>NZ_CP123619.1:0-3062246 GCF_045011645.1 Akkermansia sp. BCRC 18949
AACTGGCGGGGCCTGATGAAAAAATCCCGGCGGCGACCTACTCTTGCGGGACCTATCGTCCGACTACCATTGGCGCGGCAGCGTTTCACTTCCGGGTTCGGAACGGGACCGGGTGGGACCACTGCGCTCTGGCCACCGGGCTTCAGGGGGAAGAGTTTTTCATTTTCTTCATCCTGCCTGCCCGGGAGCCCTTGGGGGCTTTGAGGGGGATTTTTTAAGGGTTGTTGTGTGTGTGGCTAAGAAGATTTCCTCTCGTTACGAGGGGAAGGAATCAGCGTAAACTGACATCTGCGTGGCTGGTGGTGTTACTTTTAAACATACATCCAATGAACAAGACAACAGCAAGTTGTTATTCACGAACGGGAGTGATGTAATATGATGAAGTCTATTGGTGATTAGTATCGCTTGGCTCAATACATTGCTGCACTTACACCTGCGACCTATCAACGTGGTGGTCTTCCACGAACCTATAGGGAAAACTCATCTTGGGATGGGCTTGGCGCTTAGATGCTTTCAGCGCTTATCCCGTCCGCACTTAGCTACTCGGCCATGCACTTGACAGTACAACCGATGCACCAGTGGTGCGTCAGACCCGGTCCTCTCGTACTAAGGTCTGAACCCCTCAATTTTCCAACGCCCACAGAGGATAGAGGACCGAACTGTCTCGCGACGTTCTGAACCCAGCTCGCGTGCCGCTTTAACCGGCGAACAGCCGGACCCTTGGGACCTTCTCCAGCCCCAGGATGCGACGAGCCGACATCGAGGTGCCAAACCACGCCGTCGATATGAACTCTTGGGCGTGATCAGCCTGTTATCCCTAAGGTACCTTTTATCCGTTGAGCGACGGCAATTCCACTTTCTACCGCCGGATCACTTGGGCCTGCTTTCGCATCTGCTCGACTTGTTGGTCTCACAGTTAGGCGGGCTTATGCCCATGCACTCGACACCCGGTTGCCAACCGGGCTGAGCCCACCTTCGCGCTCCTCCGTTACTCTTTGGGAGGATACCGCCCCAGTAAAACTGACCGGCTGACACGGTCCTCTGGCCGGATTCACGGCTCAGGGTTAGATCCTCCAGTTTCAAAGGGTGGTGTCTCATTGATGACTCCGACGCCCCCTAAAGGGCGTCTTCAGCGTCTCCCACTTACTCTGAGCATTAAAACCGAAGAAACAATGACAGCTTACAGTTAAGGTCTATAGGGTCTTTCCGTCCTTCTGCGGGTAGGCGGCATCTTCACCGCCACTACAATTTCACTGAGCGCCTGGTTGAGACAGTGCCCAACTCGTTTCACGATTCGTGCAGGTCGGAACTTACCCGACAAGGAATTTCGCTACCTTAGGACCGTTATAGTTACGGCCGACATTCACCGGGACTTGGGTTCAGAGCTTCGCCTTGCGGCTAACCCCTTGCCTTAATCTTTCGGCATTGGTCACGTGTCACACCCTATACTTCGACTTGCGTCTTTGCAGAGTGCTGTGTTTTTGATAAACAGTCGGTTGGGCCATTTCTCTGCGGCCTGCATCGCTGCAGGCACCCCTTCTTCCGAAGTTACGGGGCTAATTTGCCGAGTTCCTTAACCAGGTTTCACTCTTACGCCTTGGTATATTCTACCCACCCACCTGTGTCGGTTTGCGGTACGGGTCGCTTAGCATACGCTGGGGCTTTTCTTGGCACTCGATCCAATGATGCGCTGAGTCCGTGGACTCAACTCGGAATTCAATAACCTAGTCATCTTTTCTCATGCGTCCCCCCAGTTTAAGGGTCGCGAGCTCAGGATTATTAACCTGATATCCATCGCCTACGCCTCTCGGCCTCGGCTTAGGTCCCGGCTAACCCAGGGACGAAACACGTTGCCCTGGAAACCTCGGGTTTACGGCGGCCGGGGATTTCACCCGGCTTTACGTTACTCATGTCTGCATACTCACTTGCATGTGCTCCAGGGTCAGTCGCCATCACCCTTCAACGCGCATGCAACGCTCTTCTACCACTCTACCGTAAGGTAAAGTCCAGAGCTTCGGTATAACGCTTGATCGCCAATCATTTTCGGCGCAGGATCACTCGATGAGTAAGCTATTACGCATTTTTTAAATGGTGGCTGCTTCTAAGCCAACATCCTCACTGTCTGTGTAATCCCACATCCTTTCCACTGAGCGTTATTTAGGCACCTTAGCTGCTGGTCTGGGTTGTTTCCCTCTCGACAATGAAGCTTATCCCCCACTGTCTCACTGCCACGTTCCATTGCACGGTATTCGGAGTTTGATAAGGTTTGGTAAGCGGGTGTGCCCCCTAGCCTTGTCAGTGCTCTACCCCCGCGCATCAGCACGTGACGCTGCACCTAAATGCATTTCGAAGAGAACCAGCTATCACGGGGTTTGATTAGCCTTTCACTCCTACCCTCAGCTCATCAGAGAACTTTTCAACGTTCACCTGTTCGGTCCTCCACATGGTTTTACCCATGCTTCAACCTGGCCAAGGGTAGGTCACCTCCGCTTCGGGTCCAGTACCTGCGACTTAATTCGCCCTATTCGGACTTGCTTTCGCTGCGACTCCGGGCCGGAAGCCCTTAGTCTTGCCACAAACACTGACTCGCAGACTCATTAAACAAAAGGCACGCCATCGCAGATTGCTCTGCTCTGACACTTTGTAGACATACGGTTTCAGGTTCTATTTCACTCCGCTCACAGCGGTTCTTTTCACCTTTCCCTCGCGGTACTTGTTCACTATCGGTCGCCAACTAGTATTTAGCCTTGCGCGGTGGTCCGCGCTGATTCATACATCGTTCCACGTGTGATGTATTACTCAGGATCCCACTAATTCCCACGCTGGATTTCGTCTACAGGGCTTTCACCTTCTACGGCCAGCCTTTCCAGGCTGTTCTACTATCCAGTATGGTCGAATATCTCGTGGTCCTACAACCCCGAAGGAGTACCTTCGGTTTGGGCTCCATCCGCTTTCGCTCGCCACTACTTACGGAATCGATTTCTCTTTCTTTTCCTCCGCTTACTGAGATGTTTCACTTCAGCGGGTTTCGCGTTTCATACCCTATGTATTCAGGTATGAACGATCGAGTATTGCCTCGATCAGGTTACCCCATTCGGATACCCCCGGATCATCGCTTGCTTGCAGCTTCCCGAGGATTTTCGCAGCTTGCCGCGTCCTTCTTCGCCTGTTGGCACCAAGGCATTCACCGTACGCCCTTACTTACTTCATCATATTGCAAAAGTTTTTTACCACTTCCACAATACCACAAAGCCCTTTCGTGACTTACTGTATTGTCTTATTTCTTGGTATGCATGTTTTAAATTGTGTATTGTAGTTGTTTTTCAACTACCCACTTTGTTGGAAAGCAATTGCTTCTCAGCAATTGTTTTCTTTGCCACGCAGATGTCAATTTTCGCTTTCCCTCAATAATCGATTTTTTTGGTGGGCCTGACAGGACTTGAACCTGTGACCCCGCGCTTATCAAGCGCGTGCTCTAACCAACTGAGCTACAGGCCCGGTTTTGGGTCTCTGAGAGACAGTTACCAAATACTAAAGTTTAGTTACTAAAGTTTTCCGGCTCCCGCCTTCTTACCGAAACTGGTGGAGGCACGGGGACTCGAACCCCGGACATCCAGCTTGCAAAGCTGGCGCTCTACCAACTGAGCTATACCCCCAGTTGCGGTTCTTTTTGAAAAAAGGTCGTCACGCACGTCGTGCCTAGTTTCGCTCCAAGCGAACTGGCTGTTTACACATCTTTGGTTCGTTGCGGGCCCTCGCGGGTTCCGCTCTCTCTTCCCTCGGGAAGAGATCCGACCTGTGCATTTTTCATGCACTTTCTCCATAGAAAGGAGGTGATCCAGCCGCAGGTTCCCCTACGGCTACCTTGTTACGACTTCATCCCAGTTACCAGTCTCACCTTAGGACCCTGCCTCCTTGCGGTTGGCTTCAGATACTTCGGGTGCGACCGGCTTCCATGATGTGACGGGCGGTGTGTACAAGACCCGGGAACGTATTCACGGCGCCGTAGCTGATGCGCCATTACTAGCGATTCCGGCTTCGTGTAGGCGGGTTGCAGCCTACAGTCCGAACTGGGCCCAGTTTTTAGGATTTCCTCCGCCTCGCGGCTTCGGCCCCCTCTGTACTGGGCATTGTAGTACGTGTGCAGCCCTGGGCATAAGGGCCATACTGACCTGACGTCGTCCCCACCTTCCTCCCAGTTGATCTGGGCAGTCTCGCCAGAGTCCCCACCTTTACGTGCTGGTAACTGGCAACAGGGGTTGCGCTCGTTGCTGGACTTAACCAAACATCTCACGACACGAGCTGACGACGGCCATGCAGCACCTGTGTAACGCCTCCGAAGAGTCGCATGCTTTCACATGTTGTTCATTACATGTCAAGCCCAGGTAAGGTTCTTCGCGTTGCATCGAATTAAGCCACATACTCCACCGCTTGTGCGGGTCCCCGTCAATTTCTTTGAGTTTTAATCTTGCGACCGTACTCCCCAGGCGGCACGCTTAACGCGTTAGCTCCGGCACGCAGGGGGTCGATTCCCCGCACACCAAGCGTGCACCGTTTACTGCCAGGACTACAGGGGTATCTAATCCCTTTCGCTCCCCTGGCCTTCGTGCCTCAGCGTCAGTTAATGTCCAGGAACCCGCCTTCGCCACGAGTGTTCCTCTCGATATCTACGCATTTCACTGCTACACCGAGAATTCCGGTTCCCCCTCCATTACTCTAGTCTCGCAGTATCATGTGCAGTCCGGGGGTTGAGCCCCCGCCTTTCACACACGACTTACGAAACCGCCTACGCACGCTTTACGCCCAGTGATTCCGAACAACGCTTGAGACCTCTGTATTACCGCGGCTGCTGGCACAGAGTTAGCCGTCTCTTCCTCTTGTGGTACTATCTTTTTAATTTGCTCCCACATGACAGGGGTTTACAATCCGAAGACCTTCATTCCCCCACGCGGCGTCGCACCATCAGGGTTTCCCCCATTGTGAATGATTCTCGACTGCTGCCACCCGTAGGTGTCTGGACCGTGTCTCAGTTCCAGTGTGGCCGGACATCCTCTCAGACCGGCTACCCGTCATCGCCTTGGTGAGCCGTTACCTCACCAACTAACTAATAGGACGCGAGCCCATCCCCAAGCGCATTGCTGCTTTAATCTTGCGATTTTATGCGGTATTAATCCCAGTTTCCCGGGGCTATCCCACTCTTGGGGGCAGGTTACTCACGTGTTACTCACCCGTGCGCCACTAGAGAATTATTAGCAAGCTAGCAATTCTCCCGTTCGACTTGCATGTCTTATCCACGCCGCCAGCGTTCGTTCTGAGCCAGAATCAAACTCTCCATCAAATATAATTTTTGAAATTGCTGGACCAAATGGAATCTTTCGATTTCATCTGCGCCATGCTTCAGTCAGCTCTTCCCTCAAGTTGTGTCTCTTGAGGTCCTCTTCGCTCTGCCAAGCACGGCGCGCGTCACGACCTTTTTTCTTTCCCCTTGCTTCTACCAATCCGCCCCTCTCGGAGCTAGGTCGCTCCTTCGGGTTTTTTCTCCCTCACACGTCTCTCGACGCATTCAGGAAAACCCTCGGCGGGTTCGGTAGTCATTCCCTTGAAATCTTCTTATCGGCCCCTTTAATGAGGCTCTTCCGGGTGGCCGGCCCCGGCTTCATTCAGGCCCTCTTTCGAGTCCCTCCTGCCGCCGGGCTTTTCATCCCGTCGCCGTGTTGGCGTGCCGAGAAGTCTACCATTTTCACCCCCCTTGTCAATTTTTTTCGAGTCGTTTTTTGTGAGAGTCTTTCATCCATTTTGTCACGTCCATTCATAACTTCCAATTTATAAAATAGTTAGGCTTTTGTCATACTCCCCCTCCCTCGTGCCATTTTTTTGAACATTTTCTCCCGTGATGTTTCCGCAATAACTACAGTTCCTCTTTTTTGCCCCCTGCCAGGACGAAAAAAAGGGCTATTGAACGCAGGTGCTTCCTTCGCCCACCTCCATTGCATTCCTTCCCTTGAAAAGGAGACTGAACCATTTTGTTTTCCCATGGACGGAAAGGATTTTTTCTGCTATCTATAGGAAGTTTTTATTATTTTGCCATCTATGAAAAGATCATTCTGGATTGGAATTATCTGCGCTGCCTGCTGCCTGGGAAACATTCCTTCCTCATCCGCTGTACAAACAGCCAGTATAGGCTCCACTTTTTCCTGCACCTTCCTGGATTCCGGGGACCAGGGATTTTTTGATTCATCAAGCACCCATACATGGGACCAAGGCCAGATAGACGCTGCCATACGGGCGTTGACCACATGGGATAGCTTGATCAATTCCACCCCGGGCAGAACACTTAATGTTGGCCTCACCTGGTACGACGGAGCCAATTCCTCCACTCTGGCCTCCGCCTATTCTCCTTATTTCTACTACCAGTCAAATGGACCGCAACAGGTTTCCACCCTGGTGGAGTCCGTCTGGCGCGATGGGAGCACGAGGACTGCCACGGGCTACGATATTTACATCCAGTGCAATACCTCTCATTTGAATTCTCTTTATTACGAGGCCGCCTTACCGGCGGAACATACGGGAAAATATGATTTTCAAAGCATCCTGACCCATGAGGTAGGGCATGCCGCAGGGTTTCTTTCCCTGGCGACACAAACCGGTACCTTCCAGGTCCAGTCCGGGAATGCTTCAGCAGCTTACAGCACCATGCTGTACACCAGGTATGATTCCCTGTTAACCAACCAGGAAGGCCAATCCATCGTGAATAAGGCCGGAAACGGGAATACGGCATTTACACTTGGAGAAACCCTGTCCCTGGGCGATACGGGGCTCACCGCCTATAACCCCGCCACCTGGCAGCAAGGGTCCAGCATGGCCCACATCGACAGCGCGAGCGATCCGGACGCCCTCATGCAGTATTCCATTTCGCCGGATACCTACCACCGTACCCTGACGGATGGAGAAATGGAATTGATGCGTTCCATGGGCTGGAAGATGGTTCCGGAGCCCGGCACCTCCACGCTTTCCCTGCTGGGGCTGGCCGTGCTCGCTTTACGAAGACGCCGCTGCTGACGGTTTCCTCTCCCGGATTTTCCTTTCACGCCGGCCAGACGGCAGTTTCCTTTAGCCGCCAGGGAGTGGATTGATAGCAGAAGGGCGTTCCTGCCAGGGAACGCCCTTCATGGTTTTTCCCGGCGGCACACCGGAAAAGCAGCCTTTTCAGTTATTTCTTTTCCTTGGTAAAGTCCAGCTTGCCGCCCTTTTCCCGCACCACGATTTCCGTCCCTTCCGGGAAGTCGCCCTCCAGGAGCTTGAGGCTGAGGGGGTCCAGCAGGTCATGCTGAATGGCCCGCTTGAGGGGACGCGCTCCATAGACAGGGTCAAAGCCATGGTCCGCCACCAGGGCCGTAGCCTCCGGAGTCATGCGCAGGAACAGGCCCTTGGCTTCCAGGCGCTTGCGGACGCGCTGGAGCTGGATGTCCACAATGCCTTTGAGTTCCTCCGCCGTCAGACGGTCAAAGATGATGATTTCATCAATGCGGTTCAGGAATTCCGGGCGGAAGTGGCCGCGCAGGGCTTCCATCGCCTTGGCTTCCCGCTGTTCCGCGTTGGATTCATTGAGGATGTACTGGCTGCCGATGTTGGAGGTCATGATGATGACGGTGTTCCGGAAGTCCACCGTACGCCCCTGGCCGTCCGTGATGCGGCCGTCATCCAATACCTGGAGCAACACGTTGAAGACGTCCGGATGGGCTTTTTCAATTTCATCAAAGAGGACCACGCAGTACGGACGGCGGCGCACGGCTTCAGAGAGCTGGCCGCCTTCTTCATAACCCACATATCCGGGAGGCGCCCCGATGAGGCGCGCCACGGAGTGCTTTTCCATGTATTCGGACATGTCAATGCGCACGATGGCGTTTTCATTGTCAAAGAGGAATTCCGCCAGCGCCTTGCTGAGCTCCGTCTTGCCCACGCCCGTGGGGCCCAGGAACAGGAAGGAGCCGATGGGCCTGTTTTCATCCTGCAATCCCGCGCGGGCGCGCCGCACGGCGTCGGACACGGCCTTGACAGCCTGCTTCTGCCCGATCACGCGGGCGCCCAGGCGTTCTTCCATATGCACCAGCTTGGCGCGCTCCCCTTCCTGCAGGCGCGCGGCGGGAATGCCGGTCCAGGTGGCCACCACCTTGGCGATGTCCCCTTCCGTGACTTCCTCCTTGAGCAGGCCTCCGTCCTCCTTCTGCATTTTGTTGAGCTTTTCCTTGCCTTCCGTCAGGGCGCGTTCCGCTTCCGGAAGTTCACCGTACGTGATTTCGGAAGCGCGGGTCAGATCCCCCATTCTCTTGGCCCTTTCGCTTTCCAGCTTGAGAGCCTCTATTTTTTCCTGTTCCCTGCGGACGGCGTCCAGAACGTCTTTTTCACTTTTCCACTTGGCAATCATGGAGCCGGATTTTTCCTTCAGGTCCGCCAGATCCTTGGTGATTTTTTCCAGACGCGCCTTGCTGTCGGCATCCTCTTCCTTCACCAGGGCCTGCCGTTCCATTTCAAGCTGCATGGCTTCGCGTTCGATCTGGTCGATTTCCGTGGGCATGGAATCCAGCTCAATCTTGAGCCGGGCCGCTGCTTCGTCCACCAGGTCCACCGCCTTGTCAGGCAGGAAACGGTCTGAGATATAACGGTCGGAAAGAGTGGCGGCAGCCACAATGGCGGCGTCCGTAATGCGCACGCCGTGGTGAACTTCATAACGTTCCTTCAGGCCGCGCAGAATGGCGATGGTGTCCTCCACGCTGGGTTCAGACACCATGACAGGCTGAAACCGTCGTTCCAGGGCCGCATCCTTTTCAATGTATTTGCGGTATTCGTCCAGCGTCGTCGCGCCGATGGTCCGCAGTTCGCCACGGGCCAGAGCGGGCTTAAGCAGGTTGGAGGCGTCCACCGCCCCTTCACTGGCGCCCGCGCCCACGATGGTGTGCAGTTCGTCAATGAACAGGATGATTTCACCGTTGGAGTCCGTCACTTCCTTGAGGAAGGATTTCAAGCGTTCTTCAAATTCGCCGCGGTATTTGGCCCCCGCGAGCATGGACCCGATGTTGAGGGACACAATGCGCTTGTTGCGCATGCTTTCCGGCACGTCACCGTTGACAATGCGCCGCGCCAGGCCTTCTGCAATGGCGGTCTTGCCCACGCCGGGCTCCCCGATGAGCACGGGGTTGTTCTTGGTCCGGCGGGAAAGGATCTGGAGGACGCGGCGGATTTCCGTATCACGGCCGATAACGGGGTCAATCTTGCCGGCGCGGGCGCGGGCCGTCAGGTCCGTGCCGTATTTTTCCAGCGTCTGGTATTTGCCTTCCGGGTTGTCGTCCGTCACGCGCTGGTTGCCGCGCACTTCCTTCATGGCGGCCAGATAGTTGTCCTTGGACAGTCCAAAGGTGTCCGTCAACTGGTGCACCTTGTTCTGCGTGTCCAGAGCCCCCAGCATGAAGTGCTCCACGCTGAGGTAGTCATCCTTGAGCTTTTTGCGTTCATCCTCGGCAGCGTGCATCACCGTAGCCAGGTCACGGCCCATCTGGGGCTGCGTGGTAGCACCGCTCTGGGTGGGTTCATGGGATACTTCCCTCTGGGCGGCCTGCAACAGCAGGCCCGGATCACAAGAGGCCTTCCGGAGAATAGGGGAAAGAATTCCGCCGTCCTGCTCCAGCAACGCCACCAGAACGTCCAGGGAGGAAATTTCCGGCTTTCCGAGCCGCCCTGCCGTCTGCTGCGCCTGCATCAGCGCTTCCTGAAATTTTGTTGTTAGATTGTTAAGCATGGTATGTTGGTAATTTAGACATAAGAATATCTCCAACCGTTGAATGGGAAAGCAGGATTTTTGCCGTTATCCAAATTTTTTTGACCCTCCGAATTCCTTGTAATATTGTAGTGCATCCGGCGTATTTTACAGAACCAGCATTTTACCGGCCTTTTCTTTTTTCCTGTCTCCAGTTTTTTACCAAAATGATCCGTCTTTCTTTTCTTCCGTTCCTATGCTCCGCCCTGCTCCTGGTTCAAACGGGAGCCTCCGGCAAGGAGATGCCTTCCCCCTATCCCGCTCCGGAACCCGGCGTCCGCCTGACACCGCCGGAATCACCGGCTCCCGTGCTGAACGAACCGCGGCTTTTCGGCGCACGCCCCGGCTCTCCCATCCAGTTCGCCATCTGCGCCAGCGGAGAACGCCCCATGAGCTTTGCCGCCGCCAAATTGCCCCCCGGCGTGAAGCTGGACAGGGAAACCGGCGTCATCACCGGTAAGATCAGCCGTCCGGGAACTTATGCCTTTCCCGTGCAGATAAGCAACAGCCACGGCAAAGCGAACGGGACCATCACTGTCCGCATCGGGAAGGAGATGTGCCTGACTCCCCCCATGGGCTGGAGCAGCTGGTATTCCTACAGCGGCGGCGTGAGCCAGGAAAATATCCTGAAAACCGCCCGGCTGCTCATCAGTTCCGGGCTGGCCCAATACGGCTACCGCTATGTCAACATTGACGATTGCTGGCAAGGCGCCAGAGGCGGCAAGTACCGCGCCATCCAGCCCAACAAGCGTTTTCCGGATATGAAGTCCATGTGCCGTGAAATCCACAGCCTGGGACTGAAAGCGGGGATTTACTCAACCCCGTGGATGGGAACTTACGCCGGCTACATGGGAGGCACTTCCCCCAATCCGCAGGGAGATTATTCCTCCCTGGCCCTTCCTGAAAACAAACGCCCGCAGCCCGATCAATTGTTCGGGAGCTGTCCGGGTTCCCAGCGGCTGGGAGCCGCCAAAACAGGCCCCGTATGGATGATTACCCAGGATGCCAGGCAGTGGGCGGAATGGGGGTTTGACTACGTCAAGATGGACTGGTACCTGATCGACGTGCCCAGCACGGAAAGAATCGCGGCGGATTTGAAAAAAAGCGGCAGGGATATTGTGCTGAGCGTTTCCAATTCCACCCCGTTTGAGATTGCCGGCCCCATCAGCAAAACGGCCAACGTCTGGCGCACGACGGGAGATATCGAAGACCACTGGGGCAGTTTGAAGAAGATCGCTTCCTCCCAGGAGAAATGGCAGCCCTATGCCGAACCGGGACACTGGAATGATCCGGACATGCTTCAAATCGGCCGCCTGGGCAAGGTCGGAAAGGCGAATACCACATTCTCCCCCACCCGGCTGACTCCGGACGAGCAGTATTTCCAGATGTCCTTCTGGGCCATAATATCCGCCCCCCTGATTATTTCATGCGATCTGGAGCATCTGGACGATTTCACGCGGGGCATCCTGTGCAACCGGGAAGTGATCGCCGTCAACCAGACGTTTCACGGCCCTTCGGAAAAAGTCCTGTCCCAAGATGATGGAGAAGTATGGATCAAACCGCTGGGGGAAGGCCGTACCGCCGTCGGCTTTTTCAATAAAAGCAATAAAGGCCAGATCATTCATGTCCCCCTTTCCCGCCTCAAGCTGAAGTCTCCGCAAAACGCGCGCGACCTGTGGAAGCAGGAAAACGCCGGAACGGCAAGCCGGGAAATGAAGGTGCGGCTCAATCCCCACGGAGCGGCCCTGTTTCTTCTGGAAGGCAAAAGATAGCCCCATGGTTCTGGAGGAGAGTTCCTCCCTTTCATTCATAAAATCCGCCCCGGCGACCGGAGAAAGATGCGGAACCAAGGCACCGGACAACTGCCGGACGATTTTTCCGCCAGGGTATTCCCCGGACCGGGACGGTCAACTATATACCACTAACTGGGGGGCAATGTATCCAGGGCGGCGTTCAGCGTCATCACGTTGATTACGTTTTCCCCCAGGATGCCGCCCGGAATGAGGTGTTCCGCCACCAATCGCCTTACTTTTTCCAGTGGCAGCTTGCGGGCCGCCGCCACGCGGGCCGCCTGGAATTCCGCCGCTTCCGGGGAAATGCAGGATTCCAGACCGCTTCCGGAAGCGAACAGGAGATCTGCCGGAACAGGCGTTTCCTGCGGCAGGTTGTGGGCTTTCAGCAGGGCCGCCTTGCGCTCCGCCACCGTCCTGACCAGTTCTCCGGAGGTCCAGGAGAGGTTGCTGGCACCGGAAGGCATGGTGGCGTAGTCCCCGGCGGAGGGCCTGGGCCAGAAGTACCTGGCGGAAGTGAAGGGCTGGGCGATGAGCTCCGAGGCGATGACTTCCCCCCGTTCATTCCGGATCAGGGAGCCGTGCGCCTGATGGGGGAACAGAATCAGGCTGACAAGCGTGACAGCCAGGGGATAAATGCCGCCGGTGACGACGGCCAGCGCCAGAAACAGGCGCAGATTGGGAAATGTCCATTTCATAATGATTCAGCAGGTTGATTTTTAATTGTTCAGACGAGGTGCAGGGCGGTGACGGCCATGTCAATGAGCTTGATGCCGATGAACGGCGCAATCAGGCCGCCTACCCCGTAAATGAGGATGTTGCGCTTCAGCAGGGAGGCTGCTCCCGCCGGTCGGTAGGAAACCCCCTTCAAGGCCAGTGGAATAAGTGCCACGATAATGAGGGCGTTGAAGATCACCGCGCTGAGGATGGCGCTCTGCGGGGAGTGCAGTCCCATCACGTTCAGGGCGGAAAGCGGCCCCCGGGCCATGCCGTCAGCCACAAAGAGGCCCGCAAACATGGCGGGGATGATGGCGAAGTACTTGGCCACGTCATTGGCGAAGGAGAAGGTGGTCAGCGCGCCGCGGGTGATCAGCATTTGCTTGCCGATTTCCACGATTTCAATCAGCTTGGTCGGGTTGCTGTCCAGGTCTACCATGTTGCCCGCCTCCCGGGCGGCCTGCGTGCCGGTGTTCATCGCCACGCCCACATCGGCCTGGGCCAGGGCGGGAGCGTCGTTGGTGCCGTCCCCGGTCATGGCCACCAGATGGCCTTCCGCCTGTTCTTCACGGATGCGCGCCAGCTTCATTTCCGGCGTGGCTTCCGCAATGAAGTCATCCACTCCGGCCTCCGCCGCAATGGATGCGGCAGTCAGGGCATTGTCCCCTGTCACCATGACGGTGCGGATGCCCATGGCCCGGAGCCGGGCGAAGCGTTCCTTAATGCCGCCCTTGACGATGTCTTTCAGGTAAATGACGCCCAGCATGTCCCTTCCCCGTGCCACTACCAGCGGCGTGCCGCCGGCACGCGCGACGTTCTGCACGGTCATTTCCACCTCCTGCGGGAAAGCTCCGCCCTGGTCCTTCACCCACTGCGCCACGCTTTCCGCAGCGCCCTTCCGGATGGAAACGGCCGGCTGGCCGCCGTGCGCCGCAATGTCCACGCCGCTCATGCGGGTGGAAGCGGAGAACGGAACAAAGGTGATGTGGTCCGCGTCCATGTGGCGGCCCCGGATTCCAAATTGCTTTTTGGCCAGTACTACGATGCTGCGCCCTTCCGGCGTTTCATCGGACAGGGAGGCGAGCTGGGCGGCTTCCGCCAGCTGCTGGTCCTCCACGCCGGGTGCAGGCAGGAATTCATTCGCCATGCGGTTGCCGAAGGTGATGGTTCCGGTCTTGTCCAGCATCAGCACATCAATGTCCCCGGCCGCTTCCACGGCACGGCCGGACGTAGCCAGCACGTTCCGGCGCACCAGCCGGTCAATGCCGCTGATGCCGATGGCGCTCAGCAGGCCGCCGATCGTCGTCGGAATCAGACACACCAGCAGGGAGACCAGAACGGGCAGGGAAATATGGCCATCCGCCCTGAAGCCCAGCGCCCGGGCGGAATCTTCAATGTATCCGGCCATGGCTGGGAGGGAAAGCACTACGGCAATGAAGACGATGGTCAGCGCCACGAGCAGGATGCCCAGCGCGATTTCATTGGGCGTCTTCTGCCGGCTGGCGCCCTCCACCATGGCGATCATGCGGTCCAGGAAGGTATTGCCCGGTTCCGCCGTGATGCGGATGACGATGCCGTCGCTGATCACGCGGGTGCCCCCCGTTACGGCGCTGCGGTCTCCCCCGCTTTCACGGATGACCGGGGCGGATTCCCCGGTAATGGCGGATTCGTCCACGCTGGCGATGCCTTCAATCACCTCGCCGTCAAGAGGAATGATGTCCCCGGCCTCGCACAGCACTTTTTGCCCCTTGCGCAGCTCGGAAACGGAGACTATTTCCTCCGTCCCCTTGTCCGTCAGCAGACGGGCGTTCACATAGACGCGCATTTTTTTCAGAGCGTCCGCCTGGGCCTTTCCACGGCCTTCCGCCAATGCTTCCGCAAAGTTGGCGAACAGGACGGTGAACCAGAGCCAGAGCGTGACTTGCAGGGTAAAGCCGAAAGGCTGCCCGGCGGCGGCATCCCGGATAAGGACGACCGTAGCAACCAGGGCACCGATGGCCGTGACGAATATCACGAAGTTTTTGGATAAAGCACGCGGGTCAAATTTGCGCAGCGCGTCCCGGAAGGCCGTTTTCAGCATGGCCCCGTTGCACCAGGATTGATTCTTTTTTTCTTCTTTCATCATCGTAAAATCTGGTTTGTTGGTGAATGCTCCTTACAGCATGGTTCCCGAATACAGGAGCAGATGCTCCAGAATGGGCCCCAGGGCCAGGGCCGGGAAGAAGGTGAGGGCGCCTACAATCAGCACCACGGCCACCAGCAGAACCATGAACATCAGGTTGTCCGTCGCCATGGTGCCCTGGGCCGGAGGCGCGGTTTTCTTGGATACCATGCTGCCCGCAATGATCATCACCGGAATGATGGCTCCGAAGCGGGCCAGCAGCATCGCCAGGCCGCCCAGCACGGAATAGAAAGGCGTATCCCCCACAGCCAGGCCGGCAAAGGCGCTGCCGTTGTTCCCGGCCTGGGAACCGAAGCAGTACAGGATTTCCGTCAGCCCGTGGGGTCCGGCATTGCAGATGGATTCACGCCCCACTTCCGTAGCGGCGGCCAGTCCGCTCATAAGCAGGACGGTTATGCCGGGCAGCAGAACGCCCACCATGGACCAGCGCACTTCCCGCGCTTCAATTTTTTTGCCCAGGAATTCGGGAGTACGTCCCACCATCAGCCCGCACAGGAAGACAGTGATCATGGCGAACATCAGCATGCCGTACAGGCCACAGCCCAGACCGCCGAAGATCACTTCACCCAGCAGCATGTTGAACAGGGCAATGCCGCCGCCCAGCGGGGACATGCTGCAGTGCATGCAGTTCACGGAGCCGTTGGAGGAGGCCGTCGTAGCCACGGACCAGAGGGAGCTGTTCGTCACGCCCAGGCGCACTTCCTTGCCTTCCAGCATTTCCATGCCGGGGAACAGCGGGTTCCCCGTGTGTTCCGCCCACTGGGAAAGCCCGATGGTCGTCACAAGCAGAAGCATCATGGCGCCGAAGATGATCCAGCCCTGCCTTTTTTTCCCGATCATCACGCCGTAGGCATACGGGCAGGCGCAGCCGATCAGGAGCAGGGAGAGCATTTCAACCATGTTGCTGAACGGCGTGGGGTTTTCAAAGGGGTGCGTGCTGTTGTTCCCAAAGAAGCCGCCGCCGTTCGTCCCAAGCTGCTTGATGGCCACCTGGGAGGCCGCCGGACCGTTGGGAATCACCTGCTCCACGCCGTCCATGCCCGGTACGGTGGCGGGTCCGTCAAAGGACTGCACCACCCCCTGGGAGACCAGCAGAAGCGCGACGACCACGGAAATCGGAATCAGAAAGTACAAGGTACTGCGCGTCAGGTCCGCCCAGAAGTTGCCCAGAGTGGAGGCGCATTTCCTTTTCAGACCGCGGATCAGGGCGGCCATGACGGCAATCCCCGTGGCGGCACTGACGAAGTTCTGCACGCCCAGCCCGGTCATCTGGACAAAGTAGCTGATGCCTTCCGGCCCTTCGCCGGAGTAGAACTGCCAGTTCGTGTTGGTCATGAAGCTGATGGCCGTATTCAGGGCAATGTCCCACCGCATGTTTTCCGTGCCGGCGGGATTCAGCGGCAGCCATTTCTGGCACAGCAGGGAAAGGAACAGGATGAGGAATCCGGCGGCGTTGAACAGAAGAACGGCCGTCAGATACTTTTTCCAGTCCATTTCGCGGGAGGGGTCCACGCCGGCCACACGGTAGGTGCAGCGCTCCACGGGACCAAGAACCGGGGAAAGCCAGCTCCGCTTTCCCTGTAAAACATTCGCCAGCCACTTCCCGAGCAACGGAGTGAAGGCGACCAGTATGCCTATGAATAGGACAATGATTAACAAGTCGTGTGAGGACATAACGCAACTTTATACATGTTCCGGAAATTCCGGGTAGTTAACAAGGGGCTGCCGGACATTAAGAAATTGTTAATTTCCCTTTGGAAGCCCGTTTTTCATGACGCCAGTACGCCGTTAGAATTCCACGCCCAGGCGGAAGCCCACCCAGAACTCGTCCCCGGCGTCCCTGCGGCGCAGCACCGTAGCCGCCTGGGAATAATTGACGGAGCCGGAAAGGGAATAATGTTCCGCAAACCGCCACGTCACGCCCAGGCTCCAGTCAATGCAGTTGGAGCCGTCGTCATAGTCCACGTTATAACCGCCGTTGTACCCGTACCTGGCCATGGGCGTTACCGTCACGTTCTCCACGGGGGACCATTCCAGTTGCACAAAGGCGCTGTAATAGGCTTCAAAATCCTGGTGTTCCACCTTCACCTGGGTTTCCGCCCCCACGGTCAGCCAGTCCGTCACGGCATAGGAGACGGTCAGGGCCGGATTGGCTACGTTGTAGTCCTGCGTGAAATAGAACTGGTGCTCATACCAGGGATTGACGGTCCACTTCCCCAGCTTCCAGGCGTAACCCAGAACCAGGTCCAGCTCGTCATAATTGGAGGAATCCCCCCCGGCGTACCAGGCGCTGAGCGTAAGGTCTTTCCAGGAGATGCTCGGAGCCACTTCCCAGATGCCGCTGCCCGGCAGGCAGTCCAGCCCTTCCGTCACGTATTTGCTGGACCAGCCCGCGGAAAGGGAGAAAGCCCAGTCCGTGTCCGTAGAAGGGATGGCGGCCTCCTGCGCGTTGGCCAGGGAGGAAGAGGCCGTTTCCCCGCCCATGCAGACGGTTCCTGCCATCATGGCGCAGCCCAGAACTGCGGCCCCTATGTTTTTTGCGGTGTGTGTAATCTTCATAAAGACGTATCGAATACGTCCTGAATCCTACACAGCATATTGACCTTCGTGAAGTTAAGCCATGCCCTGCAAACGTTATGAAAAAATATATTTCCCGGCTTCCACGGGTGGAAGGCCACAGCCTTTCCCGGCCCGCGGAAATGGGAAAAAGATTTATTCAGCTCCGTCCGCCACAATTCTGTACCCCAGGCCGGATTCCGCGCGGATGATGCGGTTTTCCGGATCGGAATCCCCCAGCTTCTGGCGCAGGTGGGCGATGTGCACCCGCAGGTAGTGCGTATCTTCCTCATGCTGGGGGCCCCAGATTTCACGGAGAAGCTGGCGGTGGGTCATCACCTTGCCCTGATGGAGCAGCAGAAGGCGCAGAATGCCGTATTCCTTGGAGGTCAGATGGATTTCCTCCTTCCCCTTCTCCACGCGCCGGGAGCTCAGGTCCACAATGATGGATCCCAGCCGGAATACGGAGGGCTCCCTGTCCGGCCGGTTGCGCCGCAGCATCACGCGCAGGCGCGCCAGCAGTTCCCGGCCGCTGAACGGCTTGGTCAGGTAATCGTCCGCCCCGGCGTCCAGGGCGTCCACCTTCTCATCCTCCCTGTCCCATGCCGTCAGGATCAGAATGGGAACCTGCGTCCATTCCCGGAGCTGTTTGAGCACTTCCAGTCCGTTGATGTCCGGAAGGCCCAGGTCCAGAATAATGGCGTCCGGCCGTTTCAGAGCGGTCTCGCTCAGGCCGAGCTGCCCGTTTTCACACTCGCGGACATGGTAGCCTGCGCCGGTCAGCGTCAGGTTCAGGAGACGGCGTATCTGCCGTTCGTCATCAATAACCAGGATATCTGCGGGAAGGTCGCTCATAACACGGGGAAGGAAGGTTTATTCTTCAGGAACATGATCATGCTCCACCAGGGGAAGGACAAGACGGAAACAGGTTCCGGCGGGAACGGCAACCAGGGTAACGGCTCCCCGCTGCGCCTCCATGAAACCGCGCACGATGGAAAGCCCCAGGCCCAGGCCGCCGGGCCGCGTCGTCCGGAAACGCTCAAAAATGGTTTCCGCCCGTTCGGGGGGAATGCCCGGCCCCAGGTCATGGACATCCAGCCAGACCTGGCCGCGCACGGGATCGGCGCCGCCCTTCAGCGTAATGGGGGTTCCCGCAGGAGTATGCACGCAGGCATTCAGCAGCAGATTGACCAGCACCTGCTCCATCAGGGAGAAATCCGCCTTCACCAGCGGATAATCCGGCGGCAGGGCGACAGACACGGGATGGTCCCGGCGCGCCTCCCTGGTGGCGGCCAGAGCCCCTTCAATCACATCCCCCAGGTCGCACCAGTCCAGTTTGGGCTTCAGGGCGCCGGATTCCAGGCGGCTCACGTCCAGCAAATTTTTCACCAGGCGGCGCAGGCGGCGTGCGGCCAGCAGGATTTCCCCATACTCCTCCCGTTCCTCCGGCGCGGACGCGGCGCGCCCGGCCAGCTTCTCACAGCCGCCCTCAATCACGGCCAGAGGCGTCTTGAACTCATGGGAAACGCTGTCCAGCAGGGAGCGGTGCAGTTTTTCGGATTCCTCCATGAGCCGCGTACGCGCCCGTTCCGCCCGCAGCTCTTCACGTTCCAGCGCCATGGCCAGCTGCGCGCCCATGCTTTCCAGCAAATCCTTCTGCCCTGCCGTAAGGCGCTCCCCTTCCTCCGGCCTCACGCCCAGCACGCCCATGCAGCGTTCCCCGGACATCATGGGGAGGTAAAACCCTTCCGCCACCGGGAGCGTATCCGTAAACCTGCCTGCGGGCCGGCGGTGCTCCAGGCACCAGGCAGCCACGCTCCATTCCTTGTCATCCATGGAAAAAGCCCCCCCGGATTCCCAAAGCTTCAGCCTGCGGCCGCTGCCTTCCGGCGTCATGACCGCCAGGCGCACCCCCATGATCTGGCTGATCTGCCCTGCGGCGACGGAAATCAGGGAAGGCACGTCCGAGGCGGACCCAATGGCCCGCGAATACAGAAACAGGGCATTCGTCTTTTTTTCCCGTTCCCGCTCCTCCTGCTCGCGGACCCTCAGGCGGGAAGTGAGCCGCCCCGTGGAGAGAGCCACCAGAAAGAAGAAAAGGCACATCAGGGCATCCTCCAGCCGTTCTATCTTGAATGTCATCACCGGGGGAATGAACAGCAGGTTCCACAGCAGGGCGCTCAGCGCAGCGGCCATCAGCATGGCCCAGCGGGAACGGATGAAAAAGCCCAGGCCCACTACTCCCGCCAGATACAGGAAGCCGGGAGCGAAATAACCGGTAAACGCGGAAATCAACAGGCCGATTCCCGTAACGGCCGCCGTCACGCCTGCGGCCAGCCAGTAGTCCCGGCCATATTTTTCCGTTTCCCGGTGCCAGCTCTTCCACCGGTTCCGGACCGGACCGGGAGCGGCGGGAACTACGTAAATGTCAATCTGGTCGCTCCCCTTTACCAGTTTGTCCACCAGGGACATGGGCCGCACCAGCCCCCACAGGTAAGCCTCCTGCGGCTTGCCCACCACAATCTGGCTGACATTTCTCAAAAAGGCCATGCGGAGCAGCGTCTCCGCCAGGTCGGAACCGGGCATCACGATCACTTCCGCACCCAGCCGCCGCGCCAGCTCCAGGTTGGCGTCCAGCCGCTGCTGCTGTTCGGGGGACAGCGGCACGCCCGTATCCACGGAAAGGGCAATCCACGGAGCGTTCAGGGCGTAAGCCATGCGCCGCGTCCAGCGCACCAGCCGGGCGGAAAACGGGCTGGGCCCCACGGCTACCATCAGCCGTTCCCCGCTGCGCCAGATGGAGCGGTCCCCGGAGATGGTGCGCACCTCCGTCAGCTCATGGTCCACCTTCTCCGCCATGATGCGCAGGGCCAGTTCCCGGAGGGCCGTAAGGTTGGACTCCTTGAAAAAATGGTTCAGCGCGGCGGAAGCCTGGGGAGCGCTGTATACCTTCCCTTCCTGAAGACGCGTCCGCAACTGCTCCGGCGTGATGTCCACCAACTGGATGCAGTCCGCCTCCGCCAGCACGGAATCCGGCACGGTTTCCTGTACGGGAGCGGCGGTAATGTCATGAACGGTATCGGAACGGCTTTCCAGATGCTGCACGTTCAGCGTGGTGTAAACGTCTATCCCTGCGGCCAGCAAATCCTCCACATCCTGGTAGCGCTTCCTGTGACGCATTCCGGGAACGTTCGTATGCGCCAGCTCGTCCACCAGAATGAGCTGGGGCTTCACGCGCAGCGCCTCCTCCAGGTCGAACTCCTCCATCTGCACGCCCCGGTAAGCCATTTTCTTCATGGGCAGGCGCGGCAGCCTGCCGATAAGGCGCATCGTATCCTCCCGGCCATGGGATTCCGCCACGCCGATCATGACCTGCACGCCTTTGTCCGCCGCCTGGATGGCGGCCTCCAGCATGGCGTACGTCTTGCCCACTCCCGGCGCCATGCCGAAGAAGATTTTCAGCAGGCCGCGGCCGGGGCGGGATTCCTCCCTCCGGATGGAGGCCAGAATCCTGTCTGCCCACTGGCTGTCCGAATGCGTTTCTGAAAACATGAAAAAAGGGAACCGTAATGGTATCCGGCTTGAATGTTAGAATTAACCTAATGGAAGACCGTTCAGGGTGCAAATAAAACAGACCAGAAAAAACGTTAAAATTTTATTAAATCCCACCCCCCTTCCCCATTTTTGTTTCCATTCTTTCTTCTTTTCGTTATCAAGCATTTTTAAATTTTCCCCTTTCCTTTTCACAATGAACGCCTTCCAGACCATTCGCCGCACCGTCTCCTCCTCCGCAGTCCTGTTTCTCCTGCTCCTGGGAACCGCCCTGGCGCGGGGAGCGGAGGAAGCCGCTTCTGAAAACTTCGACTCCTTTCCGACGGGCAGCTTCACCTCCCTGGAAACCGCTCTGGGGACCATGACGGCGGAAAGCGGGCATGCCGCCATCGCCAGCAACCGCTGTTCCTCCCAGCCCAACTGCATGCGGCTCATCGGCCTGGGCGCCGGGACGAAAAGCACGGCCACGCTGACGCTGCCCGCTCCCCTCGCCGTCAAAAAGACGCTTGCCCTGACCGGGGAACGCTGGACGTCCGACAGCCCCTTTTCCTTCACCATCCACGCCGCGGACGGGGAAGGGAATGAAACACTGGTCGCGGACGGCTCCTCCCTGAAAACGGGCAGCAATCCCATGACCCAGCAGGTGAGGGGCGCCATCCCTTCCGGCACCGCGCGCCTCATCTTCCGCTGCGAGGCCCCCGCCAATAAGGGCGTTCTTTTCGACGATCTGGTCTTTTCCGAATTCAACCCCCTCTCCAGCACCGCGGAAGCATGGCCGGCCATGATCCGCATGGAGGCCAACGGCATCCTCCGCTTTTCCCTGACGGAACTCCCCGCTGCGTATGACGGCATGGCCGTCACGGTGGACATGAGCCCGTCCGACGACCTGGGTGACATTGAAAGCGTTTCCCTTTACACCGGTGACGCGGACGGCATCTATTCCGCGCCCGCCTACGGCAGCAGCGGCCACGGCGCCATGAGCACCACGGGCGTCCTTGCCAGCCCGGCCCAGCCGCCGGCTCCCGTCATGACGTTCCCCGTCACTCCGGGGGTTCTCACGAACGGACGGCAATACTACTTCTGGGTCAGCGTCAAGCTCAAGAACTCCGCCAGCATGGACCACAAGGTGGGCGCCAGAATCACCTCCGTCACCGTGGACGGGCAAACGACTGATGTTGCCGATGGAGTGACGGCCAGGCAGCGGATAGGCTATGCCGTCGCCAAGGCGAACGATCCGGTTTACGGAGGCTCCTTGGAAGGAAAGGCCTCCAGGAAATCCCGCATTCCGGGCATTGTGCGCGCCAGGAACGGGGATCTGGTCTCCGTTTTCGATATCCGCTACGACGGCCGGAACGACATGCAGGCCAACATCGATACGGGATGCAGCCGTTCCACGGACAACGGACGCACCTGGACGCCCGTCAACGTGGCCGTCAACTTCAACCCCACGGGCGATTCCGCCAACGACTACCATTCCGGCTACGGCGTCAGCGACCCCTGCATCCTTCTGGATGAAGTCAACGGTACCCTGTGGGTGGCAGGCATCGCCAGGCACGGGCTGGCCTCCTCCAAGGCCAACGTGGACGTGGAAAGCCTGGAAACCGCCCAGTATGTGGTAGCGTACAGCACGGACAACGGCCGGACATGGGGTTCCGCGGACCCCGGCACGGGGGAGTTCGTAAAAATGAAACCCCGGAGCATCAACAAGGACATCAAGAACAGGGCCTGGAAATCCTTTTTCCAGGGTCCGGGCCACGGCATTACGATGAAGAAGACGGTCAACGGCGTACGCCCCATTGTCTTTCCTTCCCAGATATGGACGGGCGCCAGCGGCGCGGGAACTCCCCAGTCCTGCATCATTTATTCTCTGGACCGCGGCCAGACCTGGATCAGCGAGGACATCGGCAAATCCGGCACGCCCGGCATCGGAGCCGGCTCCAGCGAATGCGCAGTCACGGAGCTCAGCGACGGGCGCCTGATGCTCAACGCCCGCAATGAAAGCAGAAGCGGGTACCGTAAGGTCTTCACGACGGACGACATGGGGAAGACGTGGACGGCTCATGCCACCAACCTGAAAGCCCTGCCGGAGCCCGCCGCCTGCCAGGCCAGCCAGCTCGCCGTGGAAAACTCCGCGAACATCAGCAGGGCCCTCCTTTTCTCCAACCCTGATAAAACTTCCGCCCCCCGCGCCCGAATGACCCTCAAAGCCTCCTTTGACGAAGGCGCCACATGGCCCTCCAGCCGCCAGGTTCTTTACGATTCCCGCCCCTGCTGCGGCTATTCCGACATCTGTGAAACGGGAGACGGCCACATCGGCGTGCTGTATGAAGGGCTCAACGGGGACGAAAATATCTTCTTCCTGCGCATTCCGTATGATGAATTCCTTCCTTCCCTGGACGTTCCCGCCGCCGGAGCGCCCGTCCGCGTGGGACCGGAAGGCGTGACGGCAGCCACGTTCACCGTCTCCAGCGACGATTCCTGGACGGCGTCCTCTTCCGCTGGCTGGATCACCGTCTCTCCCTCTTCCGGCTCCGGAAACGGCTCCGTCACCTACAGCGTGGACCGCTGGGAAGGCGCGGGCGAACGCACCGGAACCATCACGGTTGCCGTTCCTGGCGTCCAGCCGGTCTCCGTCACTGTCATCCAGTCCGGCAGGGCCCCTGCGCTGGCGGTTTCCCCCGCTGCGCTGGTGCTTCCCAAAAACGGGGGAACGGCGGTCTTCTCCGTCACCTGCGACGCCGCCTGGAATGTCTCCAAAACGGCGGACTGGATAAACATCACCGGCATGCAGGGAGCGGAAACGGGCAATGGAACCGTATCCATTGCCGCAGAGGCCAATGCCGCGGAAGGCTCCCGTACGGCGCAGCTTTCCTTTTCCTCCTTTGGAACCGTCCGCTCCGCCACCGTGACTCAGCGGGGGCAGAAACGCACGTGGAATGAATGGAAGGAGGATGAAATCACCTCCCGGGACCCGGACACGGACCAGACAGGCCCCAATGATTCCCCGGCCGGGGACGGCATCCCCAACCTGTTGAAATACGCCACAGGATTGGATCCCCTCAAACCCTGCGGTAGCGTCGTGCAGGTCACCGCGGAGGAAGCGGGCGGAGACGCCTGCCTGGTACTGGGCTGGCCCGTCAACCCGGAAGCCACCGGAATCAGGCACGCAGTGGAAGCCTCGGAAGACCTCCAGACCTGGACGGAGACGGCGGAAGTGGAAACGGAAGGCAAAAGCTCCGCCACTTTCCGGGATGCCGTGCCCATGAACGCGGAAAGTCCCCGGCGAAGATTCCTGCGCCTGAAAATTTCCCGTGAAGGGGAAAGCCCGCTTTAAGGGCAAAACAAGCACGCGGCACCGGGAATCTTCCGGCAAGGGAAAAAAAGCCTTTTTCCCTCAGCCCATCCTTTTCCGATATTGGAGAAGGAACCAGATGCCATGCCGCCATTTTTTCCGGATGAACTGCACTCCGCACTAAAAGCGGAAAATGCCGGAAAAGCACTTGAACCCGGTAAATTTCACTCTTGCCGTGTCCGCGGCCAACCGCAGGAATCCCCTTGTTTTTCTGCGTTCGCAAAAGACCGTCTAACAAATAAAATTAAAAAATCGGAACGTTTTTTCCTTTCTTAATTGACAAACCATGCCCTTTCCTCTTAATGATTTAATGTTTATGAATCCGGTATATTGTCTGCCAGCGGCCCTCTTCACATGCGTGTTGTTGTCGGCAACAGCCGCCTCCCTGCATGCGGAAACAGCGTACAGCACGCCCTGCGGCTACATCCAGACGGATCTGAATGCCAAAACAACGGGCTATCTGGGCCTGGGAGTGCATCCGGAAGCCCTGATGCAGCATACGCTTGAGGAAAACAACATCACCGTTTCCGGCAGCAAAATCACCATCACGGACCCGGACGTCAATTTTACCGACCTGATGGAGACGGATTCCGCCTATGTTCTGGAACTCATTTTCGGAGACGAGGCGATGGCCCTTCCCCTCAACAGGGACGCGTGGAAAAAGCCCGCCCCTTCCTGGACGGCGAATAAAATAACGGTGGATGACAAAAGCGCAGCGGACCTGATTAAAAACAGCAAGCCGGTTTCCTACGTGCTGCGCAAGGCGCGCACCCTGAACGATGTTCTGGGAGGCGACAATACGTTCAGCCTGAAAAGCGGCACTTCCGGCACGGCGGATGCCGTTTATATCTCCACCTCTCCCTCCATCCAGATTCCGGTTTACCACTCCGCTACGGAAAACAAATGGATGCGCCGCGGTTCCCGGGACGACATGGGCCTTCTCCCCGTCTTCAATCATGAACCCCTTAAAATCGTCCGGAAAGCCGGCAATGGCGTGCAGGCCTTCGTTATCGGGGAAGTGGCGCAGAAGCACCAGAGGCTCCAGCTCTCCCAGGAAAGCACGCTCCTTCATACGGGGCTGCCTGTTCCCCAGACGCTTCTCAGCACCTCCCTCCACACCGCCCTGCCCGATCCTTCCAGTGACGTGGTTTACGTGCCTCTCACACCCGGCGGCCCTCTGGAGCCCTGTTATTATGATTCTTCCTCCGGACAGTGGAAAAACAGGGACACGGGTGAAAACGTATCCTCCACGGCGGTGGAAGGCATCCTGAACATCCTTTCCGGCACCAGGCTTCCCGCTTACACAACTGTCCAGACCAATACATTACCTACTCCTCAATAACAACTTAACAAGTGATACCATGATGAAACATTCCTTCCTGCTGTACGCAGCCGCCGGACTGATGATCGCGGGAGCAGCCTCTGCCACGACGCTCACCGTTTACAATGAAGACGAATATGGGACTGCCCCTATTACGTCCATTCTTGACGCTTCCGGCCATTCCCTGCAAAACGGCTCCGCCATGCTCGGATACCTTCAAGACAGTACCTGGTCTTTCGACCTGGTTGACGGCAAGATTGAATGGTCCAAAAACAGCACGCCCGCAGGCCAGTTGAGCTACAGCCAAATGGCGGAAATCAGGCAAAGCTTCACCACCAGCCTTTCCGCCGTTTCTCCGGAATATCCCGGCGCCATCACCAATGGCGGCCAGTTTTCACTTTCCGGCACGCTGGCCTCCGGTCTGGAAGGAAAGCCCATTGTCCTCCTGGTCAACAACGACGATTCCCCCGGCGAATTCTCCATGTTTACGTTCCGGAACGTGGATACGGGCGAGCTGGCCAAGTACCCGGGAGTGGTGGGGAACGACATGACGTTTTTCTTCGGGTCGCAGGCGGATGCCATTACCGAGGGTTATGAGTGGTATGCCATCCCTCTCTTTAACGACAACTTCAATCTGGTTCCCGAACCCGCCACCGCTACGCTGAGCCTCCTCGGCCTGGCGGCGCTGATGATGCGCAGACGACGCTAAAAGAGCTAGCTTTCACCACCGTTAAAGCCTCCGCACGGGAATGCCTGTGCGGAGGCTTTTTTGCAGGCGGATGGCTGCCGCAGGCCAGGGACCCTTCATCAAATCCCGCCGCCGGAGGAGCGCCGCGAGCCTCTGCGGCAACCGATTCATCATGCGGCTGGCAGCCGCACTGGTTTTCAGAAAACGCGCCCGCTGGCGCCCAGGTTCATCTTTAGTTGGCGCAAGGGCTTGCGGCGCTCCAACCAGGCTCCAAACGGCATTGCGGCAAATAAAACGCCCCGCGCACTCCGAAAAGCGGCGGGGCGTCTGTTCAAGCGGTGGAAACCGCAGGAGTTACTTTTTAACGGGGATGATGTCCAACTCCGCTACAGCGGCGTAATCCCGGCCCTGCGTCTCACTGAGGGCGGAGAAGCGGAAATAGCGCGCCTTGACGGGCGCCTGGAACTTCACTTCCTGAAGGTCCACGCTGTCCGGGAAGGCGCCCTTGGCGGCAGGCTGCCATTTTTCACCGTCCGTGCTCACTTCCACGGAATAATCCTTCACGCGGCCGTTGCCGCTGCCGTCCTGGCGGGGCAGGTAGGTAATGCCGGAGAACTCCCGCTCCTTGCCCAGGTCCACGGCCAGCACGTGCGGGTGCTTGGTCACGGTCTTGTTGTACTCGGAGTGCCAGAAGGTGCCGGGGTCCCCGTCAATGGCGAACTCGGCATCCGCCTCGCCCTGCTCCTGGCTGGTCACGCTCTTGACGGTATACTTGTCCGTACGGGTCAGCATGGTCATGTCCAGCTGGGCCGCGGGCACGCGGATTTCACCCTTGTAGGACTTGGCCGTAACGGGACGCATGAAGAAGGACAGCGGGTAGGGCTTGTTGGCCTTGATGATGTCCCTGCTCATGGGGCCGGGGCCGCAGGAGGCGCCCCCCAGGCCGCGCGTGGCGGAGGAGAGGACCAGCACGGTTTTGTCCGTCGTCTTGGGCAGCTCCACGGGGTGGTTGGCCAGAATCAGGTCCGTCGTGGTGTAGGGAATGGCTGAGAAGGCAAACGGGGCGCCCACGGAACCGAAGAGCAGGCCCTGCCCCTTGTCATCCGTGACGGCCACCCAGCGGGTGTCTTCATGGTTGCCGCAGTCCTGCGGCCTGCCGTACGGGAAGAAGGAATCCCGGGCCGTCGTCTTGTAAACGCCCAGAGGCATGCCGCTCTTGCGGTCCGCATAGTTTTCCTCCGGCCCGCGGCCGTAGTAGGTCACGTTGCCCATGTTCGCCGGCAGCTGGAGCTCATACCCCAGGCGCAGCAGCTCCAGGGGATTGCCGCGCGGCAGCAGCACGGACTGGCAGACGACGGTTCCATCCGGGTAGATGGTCCATTCCAGATTGTTGATGAAATGGGTGTTCGTGTCATTCAGGGGCTGCTTTTTGGGCGTGATGGAGGTCTTGGTGTCTCCATAGCCGCTGATGTTTTCAGCCTGCTTGCCGCTTACCTTGACGGACTGCTTGACGGTGACGCTGCTGCCGTTGTCCACGGCTTCATAACTGAGCAGTTCATGCTTCAGTTCACGGAGGCCGTTGGCCATGCTCTTGGCCATGACGCCCGGCTCATTGCTGGAAGCGGCGCGCAGGGCGTTCACCGCCATGGGCGTCTTGAACAGGGGCTTGCCGTTCACGGTGAACTGGGCCAGTTCCCCGGTGGCCGCGTCAAACTGCACGGAGAAATCCTTGCCGGACACGGTGTGCTTGTCCGCGCTGAGGGTTACCTTGCCGGAAGGCGCCTTGAACATGGGCAGGTCTCCCTGCACGGGAAGCTGGAGCTGGTCAAAGGCCAGTTCATAGCCCTTCCCGGCCCAGTCCTTGTCCTTCTTCAGCTTGTAGCCGATGCGCAGGGCGTATTCCGCTCCCGGCTTCCGGTTCTTCAGCTGCGGGATGTCCGGCACGGGCACCACGATCTTCTCCCTGGGTCCGGCCGGAGGCGTATCCAGCCTGCCTTCCGCCACCACATTCCCGTTCTCCGTCAGGGTCCAGGTAATGTCGTACGGAGACAGGTCCGTGAAGAAGTTCTTGTTGAAGATGGCGATCTTGCCGTCGTCCGTCAGGGACGTGGAGATATTCTGATAGACGTGCTTCACTTCAAAGTAGCCCGGTTCCGGCGTGCGGTCCGCCAGAATGGTGCCGTTGAACACGAACTGGCCGCTGTTGGGATGGTCGTTGAAGTCCCCGCCGTAGGCCAGCATCTTTTCCCCGTTCGGCAGGGTCTTGTACAGTCCCTGGTCCACCCAGTCCCAGATGGCGCCGCCCATGATGCGGTCGGAGGACTCGATAGCCTCCCAGTAGTCCGCCAGGTTGCCCATGGCGTTCATCATGTTGTGCGCGTACTCTGAAATGTAGTAGGGCTTCGGGAAGTTCTTGTTGGCCGCCATGGAGCGCGTCCAGTCCACGGAGGGGTACTGGTTGGAGCCCAGGTCCACGATGTCGTTGTTGCGCTCATAGTGGGTGGGGCGGGACATGTCCCTGGCCTTCACGATCTTTTCCGCGCTGCGGAAATTCTGGCCGGGCCCTGCCTCATTCCCCAGGGACCACATGATCACGCTGGGGTGGTTCTTGTTGCGCTCCACCATCGCCATGATGCGGTCCACGTGGGCCGGCATCCATTCGATGGGGTGGGAAAGGGACTCCTTGCCGTAATAGTAGCCGTGGGATTCGATGTTGGCCTCATCCTGCACGTAAATGCCGTACTTGTCGCAGAGGTAGTAGAAATAGGGATCCGCGGGATAATGGGAGCAGCGCACATGGTTGATATTGGCGCGCTTCATCATCTGCACTTCCTCCTCCATCTGTTCCGGAGTCACGTAGTGCCCGGTTTCCGGGTGGCTTTCATGGCGGTTCACGCCCTTCACCTTGACCGGCTGGCCGTTTACCAGGAACACGCTGTCCTTGATCACCACGTTACGGAAGCCCACGCGGGAGGAAACCATTTCCTCCGTCTTGCCGTCACGCTTCAGCGTCAGCACCAGGGTGTACAGGTTGGGATCCTCCGCGGACCACAGGCGGGGCTTGGAGTAAATGCCCAGCAGGGAAGTTTTGAAATCCTTCATGCCGGTGAGGCGCAGGGGCTTTTCCAGCACGCCGTCATACGGGGCGTCCTTGGGCTTGACGGGCTCCACCAGCTTGCCGGCGGCGTCATACAGGGCCATGGAAATGGTGCACCCTTCCAGCTTCTCGGTCGCCGGGAACAGGTTGCGCACGTCCACGTCCACCTGGAGGCGCCAGTCCCCGTTCATGGTGCCGGGCTTGGCATGATCAATGTTCAGGGCCCAGTCCCGCTGGTCCACCGGATTGGTCTGCGCGAAAAAGTCGCGGATGTGGACCTTGGGCACCGCAAAAATGGAGACGTTGCGGAAAATGCCGGACAGGCGGAACATGTCCTGGCATTCCAGGTACGCGCCGTCGGAATGGCGGTACACCTCCGCGGCCACCACGTTCTCCCCCTTCTTGAGGTAGGGGCTGATGTCAAAACGGGCCGGATTGCGGGAATCCTTGGAAAAGCCCACGTACTGCCCGTTGATCCAGAGGTAGAAGAAGGAATCCACGCCGTCAAACTGCATGTACACCTCCCTGCCGTCCCAGTCCGCGGGCACTTCAAACGTGCGGCGGTAGGAGCCTACGGGATTCCGTTCCTTGTAGGACGTGTAATTCTTGTTGGAGGGCTCCTTCATCACATAGGGCCAGGAGCGTTCAAAGGGGTACGGCTGGTTGGAATAAATGGGGGTGCCGTAGCCCTGCGTCTGCCAGGAGGCGGGCACCTTGATTTCCTTCCAGTCCTTCACGTCGTAATCCGGCTTGTAAAAATCGGCCGGGCGGCTCTGGGGATCCTTGGCCCAGTGGAACTTCCACTGTCCGTTCAGGGACTTGCGCCACTTGCTGTTTTCAGGCAGCACTTTCAGGGCGGACTGCAAATCGCTGAAAGACGCAAAAAAGGCCGTAGGGGCCTCCTTGTTCAAATGCAGGTTCTGCTCCTGCTCCCATTCCAGCCCGGTGGGGGCGGGCGCGGGGGCGGAATCGCCCGGGGCTCCCAGGCCGCACATGGCGGAGCCTACCGCCAGCGCGGTACAGGATAAAAGCCAGGATCTGGTCGTTCTCATGAAGTAAGTATGTGTCAACGTTGGTATGCAAAAACGGATTGTCCTGTTACATACGAATCCGCAATTCTAATTCTAACAGCAAACTTCACCTTTGCAAGCTGCCGTTGCGTTTATGGACCGCCTGCGAAGAACGCAACCGTTAAAAAGTATGCTTTAACTGGAGGACGCCCACGCACTGCATGGATTCCTGCTGTGTATACTCCTTGGTAATGTAGTGCAGGCCGAACAGCAGTTCCGTGCGCTTGTACCGGAGGCCGAAGCCGTAACCCCATTCCCCCACCACGGGATACTTGTTCACGTACTCCGGAGAGGAGCGGAACACCGTGCCGTCCAGGTACAGGTCATGGGCCACGGCGCGCACGGCGGCGTGCAGATAGCCGTAATACCCCCAGTTGGCGACGTTCGTCCTGTTGTAAACGAAGGGCGGCGCGGCGCTGGTGGCCCCGCGGATGCTGTTTTCAGGGGAAGTATTGCCCAGATTGTAGCCAAAGCGGAAGGACATGCCGCCGCCCGCCTGCACCTTCACCGTGCCGGCATCCGCGTGCCAGTACGCCAGGGCGTCCGTTTCAAAGCCGGAGCTGTAGCGCTTTTCCAGGCCGCGCAGGCGGTAGTAACGCTTGAAAAACAGATTGGCCGTCATCTCTCCGGGGAGCTGGTTGGACCAGCCGGGCCATTGTTCCATGCCCCACAGCTTATGAATGAAATGCTGGGAGCCCTTCGCCAGGGAATTCGTGCCCGTGGTGCCCAGCTGCAATTCCAGGGAATTGGCCCTGTCCTCATTCTTCACCAGGGAAGCCAGGCCCAGCGTCAGGTTGCCCACGTAGGGATGCTGGTTATAAATGGGGTAGGTAGCCTTCTGCTCCGGGGTATACATGAGCTGGGTCAGGTCCAGCCCCCACTGCTGGCGCAGGTTGGGGGAACCGTTCATGCCCATGAAACGCCGCCAGGAAGCGGAAGCGTTCGTGCCCCCCAGCACCGTTCCCAGCATGCCGGAAAAAGTGTGGCTCCGTGATGTGGTGCCGGACATCCAGGCAAAGCGGACGCCGTTGGTATAATTATCGTCATCTCCCACGAACATGTCGTTTTCCAGATGGAAACTGATGACAGGGCCCTCCTGCGGCGCTTCTATCTGCTGGGTCCCTGCCTGAAGGGAAGCCACCGACAACAGGCCGGCGCACATGCACAAAGCCGTACAATTCATGCGCGGCAGTTTGTGCGTTTCACTTCCGCGTGGCAAGGAAAAATCAGGCATGCCCTGCGTTTGCACTTTTCAAAACCGGGAAATATCCACAGACTTCCCCTGCCCTGCCAGGGTTTTTACGCCATGATTATTGACACGCACTGCCATCTGGCTTCCGCGCAATTCGACCAGTCCCGCCGGGAAGCCTATGTGGAGCATGCCCTCCGGGAAGGCATAGACCGCATGATTACGCTGGGAGCCCGCCCGGATGACTGGGAGGCGAACGCAGCGTGGGCGCGCCAATTCCCGGACGTGGTCTTTTGCGCGCTGGGCATTCATCCGGACGACGCCCATGACGCGCCGGAGGGCTGGGCGGACCGCCTTTCCCGCATGGCGCAGGATATCCCCCTGGCCGCCATCGGGGAAACGGGGCTGGACTACTTCCACGGAGCCCCCCGGGGCTGGGAGGCTGAAAGCTTCCGCCGCCGCCAGCAGGAGCTGCTGGAACAGCACTTTGACCTGGCGGCGCGCCTGGGCCTCAACATCGTCCTGCACACGCGGGACCGGAAAGGGTCCGGAAGCTTTGAAGACGCCCTGGCGATTGCCCGGAACCACGCGGGCCGCGTGCGCCCCGTGTTCCACTGCTTCATTGGAGACACGGCCCAGGCCGCGCGAATTTTTGACGAACTGGACGGCATGGTCTCCTTCACCGGGGTGGCCACCTTTAAAAACGCCCCCGTGGTGGCGGAAACCGCGCGATGGTGCCCGGAAGACCGCATCATGCTGGAAACGGACTCCCCCTACCTCAGCCCGGAACCCCTCCGGGGCCGCATGAACGAACCCGCGCACCTCATCCATACGGCCCGTTTCATCGCCGCTTCCAGAAGCATGGAACTGGATGAGCTGGCCCGCGTAACGACGCGAAATGCGGAAACCTTTTATAATCTGGACAAGGGCTGAAAAAAAATCCCGGCAATCCGCGCTAGCGCCTTGAATCCGAAATCATAAATTAGTATGAACAGGGCACACATGAAAGCGCCATTCATTTTTACCTGCGCCTGCGCTGCCGCGCTGGTGCTCCCCTTCTCTTCCTGCTCCACCCAGAATTCTTCCACAGCCGGCTATGATACTGCGGAACCGGCCAGCGGCGAAATCCCGCCGTGGATTGCGGAAAGCTCTGATCCCGCTTATGAATCCGGCCATTACAGCCCGGTGAAGAGCTCCTCCAGCTCTTCCAGTTACGCCTATAATCCGCCCGCCAAGCCTTCCGTCAGCAAGAAATCCCCCACGCGGAAAACCACGGCCAGCAGCAAGTCCTCCCGCAGCACGAGCGCCAGAAAGAGCACCACGCGCAAGCCCGCTCCCAAGGCACGCACCTACACCGTGAAGAAGGGCGATACGCTGGGAGCCATCGCCCGCAGGAACGGCACCTCCGTCAAGGCGCTGAAGAGAGCCAACGGCCTCAAGTCCGACATGATTCACATCAACCAGAAGCTGACGATTCCGCGTTCCAAGTAATCCGGGGCTCCCTCCCCGGCTTAACCACTTATGAAGCATCTCTTTCTTCTGGCCGTCCTCCCCGTGGTTCTCATGGGGTGGACGTCCTGCACCCACTCCGGCAAGGGCCATACGGCCCTGCCGGATCCGCGCACCGTGGACAAATCCGTCCCGGAATACAAAAACCCCTTCCATCCCTCCACGTATGCCCACTTCGTAGCCCGCAAGGACTACCGGAAAACGTATGACGTGTACAAGGATGACACCCTCCTGAACCGCAAGCCGAAGAAATCCCGCAAAATCTTCGTCTGCCTGGACGAGCAACGGGGCCAGTACCTGGTGGACGGCCTGGTTGCCATGGACTTTCCCCTCTCCTCCGGCGTCAAGGCCTACCCGACCAAGACGGGAGACTACACGGTCATCTCCAAGAAGGAGGACCACGCGTCCAACCTTTACGGCAAGATGTATGATGCGGAAGGCAAATGCATCAACTACAATGCGGAAGCCACGGACCCCGTTCCGGAAGGCGGCCGCTTTGACGGTTCCCCCATGCCCTACTGGCAGCGGCTTACCAACGCGGGCCTGGGCCTGCACGTGGGGAAGGTGCGGCGCCACCCCATCTCCCACGGCTGCGTCCGCCTGCCCCGGAACGTGGCGGAAATTCTCTACAAGCAAACCAGCGTAGGAACGCCCGTCACCATCCAGAGAACGCCCCTGCCCGTGCCGGAAGCTCAGAAAGCCCCTGCCGTACAGTAACAAACAGATAGAATCCTGCTACAGCAAAAACGACTTTTACCGGACAGTCTTTTTCAAATATATTTCTAAAAAATTCTCTTCCTTTAGCGGATCCCTGTTAATTCACCTGCCGTCTGCAGGATTGTAATAACAACAGTTGTAATAGACCCAGAGCCAATTTGCCATCGTTCATTTCGCTGGACCATTGCACCGGCTGGACGAGGTTTCCTGTGCTGCCAACTATCCCATAGGGGGAGTAGTCGTAAGTTGCCGCGATCGTTCCCTGCCCATCAAAAACTTCCGTCACATTCTTGTTGAAGTCCGTTCCATAGCAGTAAAGAGAGGCGGCCTGCACCAGGGCCAGGGGACGCGTAGCCACCGGTTCCAGGGGATCCCACAACAGTGTCCGAATCACGTTCCAGTTGTCCAGCATGTCCAACACCGCTAGTTGCAGGTAGCCACGGTACAGGTAGAGTTCATGGCTGGCGACCGTCCCGTTGACGGTGACTTTCTTCATGTAGCGGCGTCCCATGGAGTTGTACCCGCATTCCACTACTATGCGTCGTCCTCGCTGGTGAAGCTTACCGCATGGTTGGTTGCGTTGTACATAGCTGTCCACACGCCCGTTGCGGTCTTGATCAATGTTTTTTGGTTGCCTGAAGCGTCATATTGCAGCACAAAGGGCGTTTCCCCACTTTCTTCAATGCGGGTGTACTGGTTGAGTTCGTTGACTGCGTAAGTGAGTTCTTCCGCTATTTCCCGCGCCGCCTTGCGATTGCCGATGTTGACGTGACTGTTCCCAAGGCGGCTCTAGTGAGTTCACTTCTGGCATTATAAGTGAAGCTGTCGGCGCGGACGTTTCTGTTCCACGTAGTTAATAACTACATTCCTCGATGGCAGTAGTTTCTTCTTTCGGCTTCTTAATTTAATGGAAAGGATATTCTGTTTATCCACACAACACCCCTTAATTTGGATGGCGAGTGTAATAGAACTATTCCTCTATTTCATCATTATATAATTTAAATAGATAAAATTCAATATATCCTACCATTAATCCAACCGCTCCTGACAATATCAAAAAATAATGATGTTCATCGCATAAGATGCGGTCCAGCATAGCGCCCATAATGAGTCCGATAATCAGTCCTAAAAAACAAGCTACCAGTTGATTTATTTCACTAGAGAAAATACGCCAGATTACCCAGCCAATTACAGCCAATATAAATGTTACTGGAAATGAAAATACAATCATTGAAAATCCAGCCATGACGGCATGGTGAAAATTAGATAAACACATAGAATATCCGGCGCCAATAAGCCAAGGAGCAACCCCGCAAATTAATATGATATGAATTATGTTGTATATTAGTTGCATTGAGAATCATTAAGTAACATATTCCAACCAATATCAGAACCTCCTTCTGGAAGTCCCAAAAAAGGAATAAAGCCTCGGCTGGCATAACAAGTCACATGGGCTTTTAGCCTACAGTTGTTTCTTTCTGAACAACACGAGACGTCTTGACACTGCTTTTCAGCATTTACCAAGCAAAGGGCTGTCGAAATGACTGCAATTGAAAATTGGTATCTCTTCAAAAAATTAATACATATGGACTTTGCCTTGGCCGGATAAGGATCAAGAACCTTTGATGAATTTTGGCATGTGCATTTTGGTGCAGGTATAGAATAGTTACAAAATACTGATGCCAACTCATCTGGAGTAAGAGGTGTGGATGGAGGCACCCCAGGTGGAGTGTATTCACCATTGGGCCATACATTACCGCCATTACTTGTTGGGGTAGGAAATTCCGGATGAGGAATAGGCAGGTCAAATCCTAAGCCATTCTTGTCCCCCTTATTTATTGCGTTATTACTAATAAACGCATACAAATTCCATCCTCCTTCTTCGGCGATGGGATCGCGATTGATCCACCTTCCATCAGCGGGATTGTAATAACGGTAATTGTAATAGACCAGGGCGAGTTCTTCGTCGTTCATCTCGCTGGACCACTGGACGGGCTGGACGAGACTGCCTGTGCTGCCAACTGTCCCATAGGGAGAGTAGTCATAAGCCGCCGCAACAGCTCCCTGACCATCGAAGACCTCCGTCACGTTTTTGTTGAAGTCCATGCCATAGCAATACAGAGCATTGTCCTGCTCCAAGGCCAGGGGACGCGTGACTACCACTTCCAGCGGATCCCACAGCAGTGTCCGAAGCACGTTCCGGTTGTCCAGCATGTCCAACGCCGCTAGTTGCAGGTAGCCACGGTACAGGTAGCGTTCATGGCTGGCGACCGTCCCGTTGACGGTGACTTTCTTCATGTAGCGGCGCCCCTGGTAGTCGTAGCCGCATTCCACCACCGTACTGCCGTCCCGGCTGGTGAAGCTCACCGCGTGGTTGGCCGCGTTGTAGACTACTGTCCATACGCCCGTTGATGTCCTGATCAAGGTCTGGTTGCCCGAGGCGTCGTACGTCGGCACGAAAGGCGCCTCCGCTTTTTCTTCGATGCTGGTGTACTGGTTAAGCTCGTTGGCCGCGTAGGTGAGTTCTTGGGCCAGTTCCCGCGCCGTCTTGCGGTTGCCGATGTTGTCGTAGCTGTAACCGTAGGGGTCTGTTCCCAGAGTAGCCCCGGTGAGTTCGTTTCTGCCGTTGTAGTTGAAGCTGTCAGTACGAGTTGCTTCGGTTCCCCGCTGCTGGGTGCGGGTGACCGGGCGTCCCAATGCGTCGTAGCTCTGGCTGCGGGTGACCAGCGCGGTTTCCCCCAGACGGCAGCTTATGGCCACTGCCAGGTCGCGGTGTTCTTCATAGGCAAGTTCCCGGACGATGCCGTTGGGCATCGCGAGGCTGGAGAGCAGGCTGCTTCCCGCCAGGTAGCCGTAGGCGAAGGTTTGCTCTTCTCCTCCGTGCACGATTCCGGCGCCGGCAAGCCTCCCGTTGGCTTCATAGCCCTGGCTTGCTTCCTGGAGGACGTCGGTTCCCTGTTTCAGGGTATAGCCGGAGGACCGGCCGTAGGCATCATAGTTTTCCTGGATCTGGCAGGAGGCGCCTCCTATGGTGATGCTATCGGTGTCCGGTTCGTTGTAGGGGGTGTAAGTGATGGTGCGAGAGCCTGAGGCGTCCGTGACCCGGGTCAGCTGGTTGAGGTAGTTGTAGGCGTACTGGATGCCGGGCGTGGAGTCGCTGTAGGAAACGGAGGTATTGACTCCTTTCTTCAGGTTGTAGCCCCAGGTGGTGACCACACCCCGCGCGTCCGTGAGCGTGGATCTGAGGTTCAGGGCATTGTAGGTGGTGTCTTCATGGGTGCCGTCCGCGTAGGTTTTGCGCAGGAGCAATCCCGTGGCTTCATCATAATTCCAGGTGGTGACGTCTCCGTCCGTACGTCCCGCAGGATCGGTGGTGATGTCGCCCGCGTCCTCCCGGAAGGTGGTAAGGCTGACCATTCTGTCGGCTTCGTCGTAGCCGAAGAGCAGGGGCTGGATGGCCGTACCCCATTCGGCAGTCTTTCGGCCCCGGAGGTCGTAGCCGTAGCAGGCCGTGTCCCCGAGGGCGTTGGTGACGGCGGAAGGCTGGTCGAAGTAAGGGCTGTAGGCCGTGGAGGTCGTGTCGCCCGCCTCATTTGTCACCGAGACAGTACGCCCGGCGATGTCGGTGCGCGTCGTGACCGTGTTGCCACGGCCGTCCGTGTTAGTGTAGATGATGCCTGTTTCCGCATAGGCTCGGGTCTGCGTGGAAGTAATGCCCGCGTGGTCCGTCTGCGTGGTAGTAAAGTCGTCGATGACCGTCGCGGTGGCCGTGATATTGGAAGTGGGGATGCTGCTTTTTTGCATCCGGACGGCCCCCACGCCGTATTCGCTCCACTGTGTGGATATATTTCCTCTGGGATCGATGGAGATCGTTTTGCTTTCCAGCGTGGCCGAGAGGGAGGAAACCAGCGTCTTCTGCGTTTCGCCATAGGTAGTCCCCTGGCCGTTGTTCCTGGTCGCCGTGACGACGCGGTACACGCCGTCCTGCGCCTGTTCCACGCCGTAGCTCCACGTGGTGATGCGCGAGTTGGACACGGTGGCCGGATCGGCAAGCTTCCAGGTTTCCTTGACCTTATTGCCGAAGTCGTCGTATTCCCACAGGGTCGGCGCCATCGTCGTAGCTGCGGTTTCCGCATCTGTCTGTTCCTTGGTCAGCTGTCCCTTGGCGTTGTAGGTGCTCCTCGTGTAAATGACTCCGCCGACGGTGTTGGGGACGCCCGTGCGCAGAATTTCCCCGGCACCGTTGACGACGCTGCGCTGCAGTTCGGTTTCCGTTTCCCCGGAGACGGCTTTCGTGAAGGTCCGAACGCCGTCGGCAACCAAGTCGAGGGAATAGATGATATGCCGCTGTCCCGTGCCGGATTCTTCCAGGACCGTTCCATCCGGCGCGTTGCGCGTGACGAACGTGGCTCCCGAGGGGATGGTCTGCGTCGTCGTCAAGCCATCCTGGCTGTAGACGTAGGCGGTGACCCGGCCCAGGACGTCCGTAGAGGAAGTTATCCTCCCCAGCAAGTCGTACTCCGAGCTTTCGCTGGTCGTCATGGCCCCCGTATCCCGGCGCGTAGAGAGGATGCGCCCCGCCGCATCCCGGGTGTAGGTGGTGATGATTTCCGGCGTGATGACGGTTTCCCCGTCCATTACGGCGGAGCGGGTCGTTTCTACCAGTTGGCGCGCCGTGTCGTAGGCATAGTCCATTCTTACACCATTTTCATCAATGTCCCACAACAGGCGCCCGTCGCACATCAGCTCGCGCTCCGTTATTCGGCCATTGCCCGCCGTCCTTTTCACCCACCTGTTCTGCGTGTCAAATTCATAGGAGGCGCTGTCTGTGATGGTCCATTCCCCGCCGGTGAGCAGAGCGTAGCTTTCTTCCCTGACGCGCTGCCCTTCCGCCGTGATCCAGGTGATGGTGCGCGTGCTCTGGCCCGGCACGGTTTCCCCGTTGAGGCGCGTTTCTACTGTTTCCGTGTAGAGGGCACCGTGTTCCGTAGTGGCCGCGTAGTCGTGCCAGGTTTGCACGCCGGTGAGGTCTCGGGTCATCCGGATGCGTCCGCGGGCGTAGACGTCGGGCGCGCCGGCCAGCCATTGTTCCGTGGCCGTCAGGCGCGTTCCCGTCACACCTAACCCCGTGACCCTCTTTTCCGTCCTTTTGACGTGGTTGGCTGTCGCGTACTTGTAGGCCGTGGTGGTCAGCGTCTTGATGTGCCCTTCCAGCGGAAGCAGGTCTACCGTTTCCGTGGCGGGTTCGTCGTTGAAGTCGGCTTCTCCCGAATAGGCATAGGTGTAGCGCGTGATGCGCCTGCCGCTTTCCGCCCACGGTTCGTCGCGGGAGAGCAGGCGTCCGTAGAGGTCATACGCGTAATGAATTTGGCTGCCGTCCGGGGCAGTTTCCGTCTTGAGCCGTCCGCACTGGTCGTAGGCGTATTGCGTGGTCTGGGCTTCCGGGCTTTGATAGCCTTCCACTTGAGTGAGCAGCAGATCGCCTACGTCCGTCGTTTGATAGATGGAGCAGGTGCGCTCTGCCACGATACCTCCTTTGGAGATTTCCGTCACCAGCTGCCAGACCGAGTCTTCCGGTTCCAGCTCCGTGCGCGTGCGAATGGTCGTGACGGCGTCTTCCCCCGTTCCCCTCCGCATGTTCCACGCCAGGCCGTCGTTCCACCAGGTGACGGCGTAGGGCTGCCTGGCCGGCGCCTGTTCCGTGACGGTGAAGTGGCCGTCCGCGGAAAGGGAAAGGTTGAATGTTTTAAAGGGTGTCCCGGTGACCGTATAAAATCCCTGTTCGTCCGTTCCGGTGATTTGGCCAGGGGTATAGAGAGCGATGGTGTAGCCCGTGGCCGTGACGTTTTCCACGTTGAGCAGGCCGTCCCACAGGTTCCAGATTTGCCTCAACGAGCCGTCTTCGGCATGCTTGACGTCCAGATAGGATGACGTGTTGGAGATGACCTGCTTGTCGGTGGTGGTGTAGGAGAGGAGCGTTCCTGTTTCCGCCGAGAAGAGGTATTGGCTGCCGTCCTCCACGATCCAGCGAAGGCAGGATTGTCCTTCCACCGTGGCCAGCGCCGCACGCCCTCCGCCCGACGTGTCCACGCCAACGGGCAGCACGGAGCCGTTCATATAGCAGCGCATGGCAATCACCCGGTCCCCCTGCACCAGATTGAACCGCACTCCGGGTACAATTCCCCCTTGGGGCACGTCCAGACGGCTGTTCAAGGGATGGTTGTAGGCCAGTGAGGATGGGCTTTCCAGGCCGGAGACACTTTCCTCAGCCCTCAGTTCCACAAGGCCCGCAGGAATCCCTCCCAGTCCCCGGAACGCTCCGAAGTTGCAGGACCAGTACATCAGGGTGGCCGTGCTTTCCGCACTCACACTGCACCCTGCGGAGGAGTAGTTTCCCAGCGTGCTATTCCCCACCGCGGAGCTCGACCGGGCCAGCGACGGGGAAGGCGGCGTTCCGCCGCTGTTATCACACGTGTCTCCCTCGCACGGGCACTTCTCGGGCTCCTCCTTGCCTCCCGGCTCCGTCGGCACGACGTCGATGCTGTAGTTGCAGATGGAGACGTTGTCTTTTTCAGGCTTGTAGTCGATGTTGGTCTGGTTGACTTCCCAAATGTAGGAGCCGGAGGGCAGCTGCGCCCCGCCGGTCCCCGTGTGGTATTTATGGCCGCCCTGCTTGCCCGCCGTCTGCGAGTCTTTCTTCAGGTCCACCTGCGCCACCACGCTGCCGCTGGAGTCCTTCACTTCCAGGCTGCCCCAGTCGTCCACCCCCAGGAAGAGCGAACAGGTGCCGTAGAGCTTTTTACCGTCCGCTCCTTCCGGAATGGTAAAGTAACCGTGAGCACTGTGTCCATCCGCCGACGTACTGGGCGGTCCCACGGTAATTTCATCGTGTTCGTGGATTTCCTCGAACGGTAGCGGATCGGGCTCCGGAGAGGCGCGCATGCCACGCGGCATGGGTTTGGCCGTAGAGCCAAAGTACCATTTGCGGTAAGCGGGGATGGAAGAAGGGGTGCCGGCAGAAGAAGTAGTTGGAGTATTCATAAGGCATTAAAGAACTGGGATTGATGATGAAATTAGAGGAGAGCAATCCTCCATGATCATTTTCCCAGTAGCATGATCCAGAGCCAGTGTCAATAAAGGTTATTTGCAAATTTTTGTTTGCCTATGAAACATAACGATTTTTTCCATCAAAATATAATATAATAATTTTTATAATCAGCGCCTTCCTTTTACAGACATCAATATTATCTATTTGTTAGAAAAAATCCACAATAGGATGTCATTCCTGCTTGGCGCCAGTCAAATTCCTGTAAAAAATGTCTCTCTCATGGAGAAAGAATGGTTGATGATTCAGTAGTTTGTCTTTTCGAATTTGCCGCAACTTCTGAAAACCCTTAAACAAAAAATACATCTTTTCCGAAGTTTTTCTATGAAAACGAGAGGAGAAAGATTGCCCTCCATCCGTAGAACCCTTACAATTTTTGTCATGCCTGTATCTCCGGCGCGCATTCTGGAAGATTTGTCCTCCTTCTACCGGCAGGAGGAATTTCCCGTGCTTCTGCACCAGTGTGAAACGTGGGCGGAAAGCCGCCCGTTGGAGGGATGCCGTGTGATTGACGCCTCCCCCGTATTCCGGAATACCTGCGCCAAATACGCCGCCCTGCTGGCGGCGGGAGCGGAGTTGACGGCAGCAGTCTCTCCGGTGATGCCCCACGATCCGGAAACGGTCGCGCTGCTGGGCAGGTATGGAATACCCGTGGTGGAGGCGGAACGGGCGGACGGACCCTATGATGTGGTGATGGACTGCGCCGGGGCGCTCAGCCATGTTCCCAGCCGCTGCGGGTATGTGGAACTGACCCGGTCCGGAGCGCAGCATTATACGCGCTGCACGCAGCCCGTGTGGATGGTGGACGCCGGAAAAATCAAGCAGATAGAAACCTGCCTGGGAACCGGGGAAAGTTTTTTCCGCGCGCTGGAAACGCTGGGAATTGAGAGTGGCCCGGGACGGACCCTGGTAGTCATCGGGTACGGAAAAGTGGGCCGCGGAATCGTTCTGCACGCGCTCAGGCGGGGCTTGAACGTTATCGTGGCGGATGTGGAGGAAAAACCTCTCCCTCTGTCCTCCGCCTCATTCGTGCGCGCAACGGATGGGGAAGCTCTCACCAATGCAGTCAGGCATGCCTTTTGCACCGTCACGGCCACAGGGCGGCGGCATGCCCTGTCAGGAGTGATTGACCCGGCTGTGGCGCGCTCCTCCGGCGTTCTGCTGGCCAATATGGGCGTGGAGGACGAATGGGGACCGGAGATTCCGAAGGAGCGCATGCTGAATGGAGGGCGTCCCCTCAACTTCATTCTGCCGGACCCTACGCAAATGTGCTACATAGACCCTCCCCTGGCGCTCCATAACCTGGGCGCCGTGGAGCTTGCCGCAGGCCGCGCCATGCCGGGCATTTTTCCGCCGCCTCCGGAAATGGAGGAAGCTTTCCTTTCCCTGATCCGCTCCCGCGGTTCCCTGCCGCCGGACATGCTGGACTGGATTTCCTGACTTATCATCTTGTCTTTGCAGGAATGAAGGAGTATCGTACAGAGTACGGCTGGGGGCTTCGCGTTCCCTGGCCGGCCTGACGTTTCATTGACTTCGCAATTCATGAACACTTATTATTCCTACCGCAGCTACCGGCTGGGAGGGAGACTCCTCGGCACCCTGGGGTGCGGCCTGGCCTGGGCATTCTTCGGGTCCGGATGGTGGAGCTTTCTCCTCGGCGCTCTTCTCTTGTTCCTGTGGCTTCCCGTCATTCTGGGGAGACCTTATTTTCTCACAATCACTTCCTCCTCCATCTCCTGGGGCAACAGCATTTCACGCAAGGAAATTCCATGGGAACTGATTGAGCGCATAGGATGTACGCCCGATCATGAATCTGAACCCGGACTGATGATTGAACTGAAAGACGGCCGTATTCTGGATGTGGAATCCTCCTGCTTCGGTTCCCTGCCTCCCGTACGGGAAGCCATTCTGCAAGCCTCCGGTTCCTATCCTTTCCATCTTGCTCCGGATTTGTTCGCCGATCCGGGGTTGTTGAGCGAATGACGCGGCGGAGCCTCCTTAAACCCGCTGCGGCACTCCGTGCCTTCCCTTGCGCCTGAACCGCACGTTCCCGGCGCCGGAAGGTGTTTATACGCGTTTTTTCCGGTGCCATGCCGGCACGCCTGTTTTTTTATCCCTCCCCCGGAAATCACCGTCCGGTTTATTGACGACGGTGGAAAATGAAAAATGTTCCACGTAGAACATTCATGTGAATAACCCAGTTATCACTTTCATTTTCAATCAATAAAAAACAGGCGCCGTGACAGCACGGCGCCTGTTCTCGTATGAATGATTTTGTACCATCAAAATCAGTTGGGAGATCTCATTGGCATGAGCACGTACAGGAACTCATCACCTATCTTCAATACGCCCGGGCTCATTTCATCAATGAGGTTCAACGTAATGATCGTATCCCCGGCCATCGTCTTCAGGGGAGCCATGAAGAAATCCGGGTTGAAGGAAATGGAAAGCGGCCTTCCGGCATAAGTGATCGTCATGGATTCATGAGCTTCACCCACGCCTTCCGCGCTGGAAGCCACTTCGAGTTCGTTTTCACGGAAGTTCAGCTTGATGTTCGTGCTTTTGTCCACGGAAAGGAGGGACACGCGGCGCACCGTTTCCAGCAGTTCCCCGCAGGGCAGTTCAATGCTTTCCTTGCAGTCCGTCGGGATTACCTGGCGGTAGTTCGGGTAATTGCCGTCAATCAGCTTGCTGATCAGCAGCGTGTCATTGATTTCAAAAGCGGCCTGGTTGCGGGTGAACCGTACGGTGACGGTCCCCACTTCATCCAGAAGGCGGCGGAGTTCACCAACGGCCTTGGTGGGCAGAATGGCGTCCAGTTGCTGTTCTTCCGGGAATTCCAGGGCGGTTTCCGCCAGGGCCAGGCGGCGGCCGTCCGTAGCCACCAGAGTCATCTTGCCGTTGCGGAAGGAAAGGGAAATGCCGTTCAGCACGTAGCGGGTCGTATCCGTAGAGATGGCGTATTCCGTGCGGCGGATGCAGTCGCGCAGCAAATTCTGGTCCACCTGGTACACGGTCGCCTGTTCAAAGGACGGCAGTTCGGGGAATTCGTCCGCCGGAAGGCCATTCAGCTTGAACTGGGAGCGGCCGCATTCCACAGTCGCCTGGTTGCGCTGGTTGACGTCCACCTGGACTTCGGCTTCAGGAAGCTCGCTGATGATGCTCACCAGCTTTTTGGCGGGAAGAGTCACGGTGCCCTCGCGCAGCACGTTCGCGGGAACTACGCCGGTGATGCATACGTCAAGATCCGTAGCCGTAAAACGTACCTGGCCGTTTTCAGCTTCAATCTTGACGTTGGAAAGAATGGGCAGCGTCGTCTTGGAAGACACCACGCTGGCAACCTGTCTCAGACCGTCGAGAAATACTTGCTTGGAAATGGTAAACTTCATGTGTCTGTGCTTTTATCTGCCTCGCATCCTCTCACAAGTGCCTCCTGTGATTCAAGCCATTTCTCCGTCAAACCCTAATATTTGGCAGTATTTTTTTAAAAGCATACCATATGTAGTAATATGCTATTTCTCCGGGCATATCTTGCATGAAACGGTTTTTCAAATTATTTAAGTATTCTTAAAAGTCCGTTCTCCGACGAACAATTCCCGGTTGACGCGCACGCGGATTTCGAATCCGGGGTCAAATTATTTTTTTAAGAACAAGCCGGTTAACAAAAAGAAAGATCACGGAAAAATAAAAGCATGAAAGGAAACATAAACAGCGCTTCTTCCGGATCGTGTATATGTTCAATGAATTTGCCGCTTTCCAGAGGAAAAAGAACGGCATCCGGATTCGAAATCCGCTACTTTTCAGCCAAGCTTCGGCGATTTTAAACAACAAAGACTTTCAGAATTTCTGTGAAACGTTCATTCATTATTTTGTCTTTACTGGTTGCGGGAGGCATGGCCCATGCGGCTTCTCCCATTTATTCCTGGGAGTGGACCACGGAAGGAACGCAAATAACTGCTCCCGGCTGGAACGGTTCATTCAATTATACAACCGGCAACGATTATGCCACTTTCGGCAGCGGCTCCGGCGGAGGCACGCCCTACAACTCTGGCATAGCGGGAATTTCAGGCAGTTTCACCGTCAGCTTCGACCTGAAAAACCTGAGTTCCACCAACAACGCCTGGAAAGACGTTTTCAGCCTGTATTCCAATGGAACGGTTTCCGGAGAATCCAACAGCATGGTACTGGAATTCAATGCCTCCGGGGAACTTTATTTTTACAACAAGGGATTTGGAGGCCAATCCGGCGGAAACATCAATACAGGCCTGACCTGGACGGACCTCCAGCAGGACAACTGGAACAATCTGAGCATCGTTTCCGATCTTTCCTCCCAGACTCTCTCCGTGTACGTCAACGGCGCCCTGGCAGGTACGATCACCGGCTGGAATCCGTCCTCCCCTGCCCTGACAGGCTCCCAATTTGGATCTTCCTTTGGAAACACCCGTCCCATGAACGGAACCATAGATGTCAACAACATCAAATTTTACGACGGCGTTGTGCTTCCTGTTCCGGAAGCGGCCACTGCTTCCCTGGGGCTGCTGGGCCTGGCCGCCCTGCTGATGCGCCGCCGCCGGAGCTGCTAAGCATTTGCCGTTATCCAGCAAGAGGCCGCATGCCGGGAAGGGTTCCCCCGCATGCGGCCTTTTCCGTATTCCGGCACTTCCGTCCCGGAATTCATGTTCCCGTGAATGTTTCCCCCGGCATGGTCCAGGCGCCGGGCGGAACCACCCTGCCCGGCAAAACAACGGTACTGGCGCCCAGGCGCACATGATCCCCAATGACGGCTCCCAGCTTGTTCCTTCCGGTAATTTCCAGCCTCCCGGCCGCCATCATCCTGTGCTCCCCGCCGTCATGGCGGAAATTGGAACACACCGTTCCAGCCCCGAAATTGACGTCGCTGCCAATGATGGAATCACCCGCATAGCTCAGATGGGGAATAAACGTCCCGTCTCCGATGATGCAGTTCTTCAGTTCCACCCCCTGCCCCGCTACACAGCCGTTTCCCATGGACACATATCCTCTCAAATGGCAGTTGGGCCCAAGACGGCAGCCGTCCCCCACCCATGCGGAGCCCTCAACCACCACGCCGGGCATCACCACGGTGCCCTTTCCCACACGGAGACTGCCCAGGACGTAAACGCCCGGCCGCCCGGAAAAATCGTCTCCCTCCATTCCCTCCATCACTCTCTCCTGCCAGTCCAGCAGGTCCCAGGGATAGACGAGGCGCTCCACAGCCGCCTCCCGCCCGGAAAAAACACGTGACAGTCCGTTCCCCGGCCCTTTCCGGGCCAGCAGCCGCCCTTCTTCATTCCGTACTTCCCCTGTCCCGCAGGAAGCAAGCCATGCGGCAGCTTCCGGGGAAAAATCATGCATGGACACCTCTACCACTTCCGCCGCACTTTCCGTAACGGCGGCTTCCGGATTAAAAACCGCCTCAAAGCCCGCTTCCCGGAGCCGGGAGGCACAATAGGCGGCTATGCTCACCCCGGCCACGGAAAAGCCGCGGAAAGGCCTCTCAGAGCTCGTTGCGGGAAAGGTATGGTCCCTTTCCGGAATGTAAATCAATCTGGCAACCCTCATGGAGGAATGGTATGCTTTCTTCCGGCGCTTCCGCAAGACGGAACGTGCGGCTCCGTTTCACGGTTCCACTTGCCAATAACCCTGTGAAAGGATAAGTCAATTAACTGTGAGTATGGTGTGAATAAGTTATTCAGATGTTATCCACATTTTTATGAACCGAATTTATTCACACTGGCGGATGGTTTCAATCCATTCATTCCCAGGCGTTAAAAACGTTGTTCACACTGGGCACAGGGTAGAAGAAGAAGGAATTTAATATTGTTAAATCTAATATTCTTCAATCACACAACGTGATTGTCCTTTCTCGCGCATTCGTGCTACAAGGTCGGCATGAACACGGAGGACCAGGATACGCGCTGGATGAACATGGCCGTAAAACTGGCCGAAAAAGGGGTCGGGCTGACAAGTCCTAATCCCTGCGTGGGAGCGGTCATCGTGCATGAAAACCAGGTGATCGGCTCCGGTTTTCATGAAAAAGCCGGCCTGCCCCATGCGGAAAGGAAGGCTATTGCCGATGGAACGGCCAGAGGCAACGCCGCCCTGTTTGCGGATTCCACTCTGTACGTTACTCTGGAACCGTGCAGCACCACCGGAAAAACGCCACCCTGTACGGAAGCCATTCTGGAACACCATTTCAAACGGGTGGTTTATGGTTCTCAAGACCCCAACCCCAGGCACCGCGGCGCCGCGGCTGACATTCTTGGGAGAGCAGGCATCCAGGTCACCTGCGGAATTCTGGAAAAGGAATGCGATCATTTAATCCGGGGATTCAGGCTGAACATTCTGGAGGGGCGCCCATGGGTGATCGCAAAGAGCGCCATGTCCCTGGACGGCCGCATTTCACGCAGTCCGGAACGGTCCCAGTGGCTGACGAATGAAAAATCCAGGTCTTTCGTACATACCCTGCGGGCTGAGTGCGATGCGATTCTTACCGGAGGAAATACCATGCGCCTGGACAATCCGTCCCTGACCATCAGAAAACCGGACCGTCCCGTTTCTTCCCTTAAGGAACAGCCCTGGCGCATTATCCTGACTCACAACGCCGCATCCATTCCTGCGGATTCCGTTTGCCTGACGGATGAATTCCGTGACCGGACCCTGATTGTAGAGAACGTTTCAAGTTATTTGGAATTATTAAAAAATCTGTATAATGAAAGAAAAACAGGGACTGTCCTGCTGGAAGCGGGAGGCTGCCTGGTCCGGGAATTCCTGAAAGCCGGCCTGGTGGATGAATGGGTGGGATTTTACGCGCCCATCATAACGGGCGGCGGCGCAGACGGCGTAACGGGCGGTTCATTCCTGGAACGTGAAGCCTTTCTTGAGCAGCCGGTTGTGAGCATCTTTGGAAGCGATGTGTGCATCCGGGGCGACGTAAGCTACCGGTAACGGGCACAGCCAATTATTCATTCGCCTTCCGGATGTTTTTAAACCGGGAAAGCATCTTTAATTACCGGTGAGCCTGCCATTCGGCGGTTTTTCTCATCATTGTGCATCCTCTCTGTTCGTGTCCCTTTTTTAAGACAAGCCGGATGGCATGAACCGAGCCGGAAGCGTATCGGTCATACAGGGGAAAATATTCAGGAAAAAGCCCCCCCCTCGTTTATAAACCGGAGCCTGCAGGGAGTGGAAAACGGGTCATAGGGAGAGCATGAGGCTTTTACCTTGCATGCATGCAAGTTTTCAGCATTCAGGAGCCGGGCCATATTCAAATTTAAAGCCCCGGCATGAAAACGGCGCAGGCTTTCATGCCTGCTGCCTGCCGCGCTTTTGCAAATGAACAAGCAGCAGGGCAATGTCCGCCGGAGTAATGCCCGGAATGCGGGAAGCCTGCCCGATAGTGGCAGGACGTATGCTGCCCAGCTTGATGACCGCTTCTTTTTTCAGGGCGTGAACGCGTTCGTAATCAATGTCGGCAGGAATGATTTTACTTTCCATCCGGGTGATTTTTTCCGCCTGTTTTTTCTGTCTTTCAATGTGGCCTTCATACTGGATATCCGTGGCAATGGCATCCAAATGTTCCACGTGGAACATTTTTTTCAGTTCTTCAGGCAGCAGGGTCCAGTCATTGCCTGGCCTCTTGAGCCAGGTGGAAAGGGAAATGCCTTCATGTTTAAGCAGAGCTGCTTTTGCTATTCCTTCCTCAATGGCGTTTTGCCTGTCTTCCGTTTTCCTGAACGTTTCGCGGGTGATGAGGCCCGTTTCAAAAGCCAGGGGGGCCAGGCGCAGGTCCGCGTTGTCCTGGCGCAGCAGCAGCCGGAATTCCGCCCGGCTGGTGAACATGCGGTACGGTTCGTCCGTTCCCTTGGTGACAAGGTCGTCTATCATGACGCCGATGTAGGCCTGGTCGCGGCGCAGCACCAGGGAGGGCTTGCCCAGAGTTTTCAGAGCGGCGTTTGTTCCCGCCATCAGACCTTGCGCGGCGGCTTCTTCATAGCCGGAGGTGCCGTTGATTTGTCCTGCAAAGTACAGGTTTTCCACCAGCTTGGTTTCCAGAGTAGGGTGCAGCTGCGTGGGAGGGCAGAAATCATATTCCACCGCATACCCCGGACGAATCAGTTGGGCGTTTTCCAGGCCGGGGATGGTGTGGATGAAATCGCATTGCGCGGAGTAGGGCAGGGAGGTGGAAACGCCATTGAGGTAGAATTCCTCCGTACTGCGGCCTTCCGGCTCCAGGAAGACCTGGTGGCTGGTTTTTTCCGCAAAGCGCACGATTTTGTCTTCAATGGAAGGACAGTACCGGGGGCCTATGCCCTCAATGATGCCGCTATAGAGAGGGCTGAATTTTAAATTGTCCCGGATAATGTCGTGGGTGGTCTGATTGGTGTAGGTAATCCAGCACGGCATTTGCTTCATGCGGAAGTCTTCGTCTCCCCATGTGTTCAGGGTGCAGAAAGGTTCGGAAGCGCGTTTCAGTACGTCGCGGGAACGGTAACTGAACAGAGCCTCCGGCGCGTCTCCGGGCTGCATTTCACAAACGGAAAAGTCAATGGATCTTCCATTGACGCGCGGGGAGGTGCCCGTTTTAAGCCGTTCCACTTGAAAGCCAAGCGCGGCGAGGTCGGTGGAAAGGCTGGAAGGAGCGCAGCCCATGCGGCCGCCCGTTATGTGCTGAAGACCCACGTGCAGCAGCCCCTGCATGAATGTACCGGAGCAGATGACCACGCTGCGCGCGCAGATGGTGTAGTCCAGGGAAGTGACGGCTCCCGTCACCTGCTGCTCCCCGTTGACGAGCAGTTTGACCACGTCACCCTGGAACAGGCGTATGCCCGGGGCGGTTTCCAGAACCATTTTCATTCGTGCGCGGTAGGCCGTTTTGTCGCATTGGGCGCGGGGTGCGCGCACGCTGGGCCCCTTGGAGGCGTTCAGCATCCGGAACTGGATGGCGGTGGCGTCCGTATTCAGTCCCATGGCCCCTCCCAGGGCGTCTATTTCCCGGACAATGTGGCCTTTGGCAAGCCCCCCGATGGCCGGGTTGCAGGACATTTGCCCGATGGTATCCAGGTTGTGGGTCAGAACGGCGACGGAGCACCCCAGGCGGGAGGCGGCCAACGCCGCTTCAATGCCTGCGTGCCCGGCGCCGACGACGAGGACGTCGAACAGGGGGGAGGCGGAGGAAGGAGAGGAATTCATCAGGATGCGGAGCAAATGGCAAGACGGTGCAGAATCAGCCGCGGATCAAGCGAAGAAGATACCAGGGCCTTGTCCGCCTTCATGCATTCCTTTAAAGTCTGCTTCAACCGTTCCGTCTTGAATTTGGAAGCGTTCTGCGCCGCCAGGAAAAGCGGGTACGCATTGGGAGTGCCGTCTTTTTTCAGGGGAATCAGCGCCGCGGCATAGGAGGGCAGGGAGGAGATGCGGGCCGTAAATTCCTTGAAGTTGGTGGGCTTCAGATTGAACGCGTCACATAAAAGCCTGGCGGCCAGCAGATTTCTCAGCGTGGGGATGAACGCTGCGCGCATGATCGTGACGGCGTTTTCACCGCGTTCCAGTTGAAAGTCAATCAGGGAGATGGCCGCATCGCTCTTCTTGTTTTCCAGAGCACGTGAAATTTCAAAAATGACGCCCGTGCGCGTCAGCGGAACCATGCGCTCCACATCCTCCGTCATCACGGTGCGCCTGTCCGCGCCCAGATAAAGGTCCAGTTTTTCAATTTCGGAAATAATCTGGCGGGAGGATTCGCTGACGCGGTGAATGAATAACTCCAGAGCGGCGGAATCGAAGTTCATGCCCCGCGCGCCTGCCTCCTTGTTGATAAGGGGCATCAGGCTGCCTTCCCAGCCGGCCTTGGTGATGTCCGGCTTGTTCAGTTCCTCCGCGGCGGCGGATTGTAGCAGGAATTTGTTAAAGGAACGGCGCTTGTCAAATTCGGAGGCGGAGATGAGCAGCAGGACGTCCGGTCCCAGCCCCGCTTCCAGCAGATGCCTGAGAGAGTCCAGAGCCGCTTCCGTGGTGGAGGAACGCCCCGTGACGGAATCCCCCAGAAAATTGCAGTTCTTCATCCAGACCACCTTGCGGCCCGGAAAAAACGGCAGCGTGCGCAGGGCTTCCATGACCTGGCGCGTCACCTGGTCCGCTTCATCGGAATCGCCGCAGGCCGCTTCCAGGATTTCATGGGAAAATTCATTCGTGCCTTCCGTCAGGGCGGCAAAGATGCCGGAAGCCTTTTCACGCACCATTCCTTCGTCCGTACCGAAAACGAGGTGAATGGCTTGTTGTTGTAAAGTGCTGGTACCCATAAAACCGTACCCATACGGTATCATAAAATATGCCTCGTTAAAAGACGTATTTGTCATTTGAAAGTTTTTTCATTTGAAGAGAATAGGCTTAAATAGTATCAATAGAGCCGGAATGTCAAAAAGCGGCTGGAGTCTTCCAGGTCCATTTTTCAGGCATCTCCTCGTGATCAAGCCGCAAACCGTTTGATCGTTACTACGGCAGGGCATTTCCATGAGATCGACTATATGGACACGGGCTTTACTTGTCATCATGATGACGGTTATGATGACCGTCGTCTCCGTTGCCTATTGGAGGTGGAACAGCCGCGTTACGGAGAAGAACGTTTCCTTCCGGTCTGAGGTGTTTACGATGGCGCAGCAGTCCGAACTCAAAGAGGAGGACGTTCCCATCCTGCACCAGCTCAATGAAGAATATTCACGCGTCGCCCGGCTGGTGGAACGGGTGCTGGTCAGCATAGACACCACGGGCGTGACCAGCGTGCCGCAGCCTTCCGAAGACGGCGAATCCATGATTGAAAAAAGGCTGGCGGTCCATGGCCTGGGTTCCGGCGTCATCGTCACGGAAGAGGGGCATATCATTACCGCCTACCATGTCATTCAGAACAAGCATGCGCTGCGCGTCACGCTGAGCAACGGGAAAAGCGTTTCCGTGCGCCTGGTAGGGGTGGATCCGGAGCTGGACATCGCCGTGCTGCAGGTGGAAAACCCGATGGCCTTCACGCCTCTTCCGTTCGGCAACAGTGACGAGATTGCACCCGGCATGATCGTCCTGGCCTGCGGCAACCCCTATGGACTGGGGACGACGGTTTCCCGCGGCATCATCAGCGCCCGTGAACGCAAGCTGGTGGATTCCGGCCTGGACCTGATCCAGACGGATGCCAGCATCTTTCCCGGCAATTCCGGAGGGCCTCTCATCAACATCCGCGGTGAAATCATCGGCATCAACAAATCGGTGCTTCCCAATGTGGAGAAAAACTACGCTGGCATTGGCTTTGCCATTCCCTCCAATCTGGTGGTGCACAGCTTTGAGCAGATTTGCAGGCATGGACGCCCCATGAGAGGATACCTGGGGCTGGACATTGTGCGCAATACTCCCCCGCTCCGCAGTTTCCTGGACTACCATGAAGCAGGCGGCGCAGTAGTCAACATCGTGAAGCCCGGTTCCCCGGCGGAGCAGGCGGGCCTTCAGACGGGAGACGTGATGCTGAGCTTCAATGAAGTTCCCATCCAGACCGACAAGGATGTGAAGGACCACATTGAAAATCTTTCCATCGGCGACAAATTCCGGCTGAAAATCTGGCGCAAGGGACAAAAAATGAACGTCACCCTGAAAGTGGGGGACAGCATTTTAAAGAACGTTCCTTCTCCGTGGGAGGACTTTATGGAAGGAGTGGGCATGCACCTGCGTGAACTCACCGCTGAGGAACAGTCCATCGGCGCGCGGGGATTGCTGGTCATCCAGGTGAATCCGAAGAAATCCGTGGGGCAGATCCTCCAGGCCGGGGACATGGTCTTTGCCGTGAATCATCAGAGCGTCAGCACTATGGATGCACTGGTCAGGGCTTTGAGGGAGGGGCCGGCCCTGCTGACCGTTTCCCGTGACGGGCAGCAGTTCAACGTGAAAGTGGATGCCCGCCCGGTTTCCGAAAAGACGCTGCTGCCCCGCATTCCCACGGCGACGAAGAGCAACGCCATCATGCCGCGGGAGCTTTGAATTCCGCCTGTGCGGCGTCTGCGGAAGACCGCATCCGGAGAAGCGTTTTCCGGCATCCTTATGCCGCGGGCTTGACTGGCAGTCAAAAGCGCCTATAATGCATCACCTTTAAGAAATTAAACTTATGACTCGTCATACTATCTCCGTACTTGTTGAAAACAAATTTGGCGTGCTTGCCCGCATTGCCGGTTTGTTCAGTGGACGGGGCTACAATATTCATTCGTTGAACGTTGCCCCTAGCCAGGACCCGCGCTTTTCACGGATGACCATCGTCGTACGCGAAAAGGAGGATGTTCTGGACCAGATCATCAAGCATCTGGAAAAACTCGTCAACACGGTGGAAGTAGTGGATTTCCGCAACACGGACAACGTGTACCGGGAGACGGTATTGACCCGCATCGGCGTGGATTCCGCTTCGCGGCATGAAGTCATTGAATTCTGCCAGATCCTGGGCGCCAGCATCGTGGACGTCACGCGGGACGCCCTGACCATTGAAGTGACGGGCGGTGAGCACAAGATTGACCGCTTCCTGTCTCTCATTGAGGATTACGACGTGCAGATGCTGACCCGGAGCGGCCGCATCGCCCTTCCCAAACCCCGGCAGTAAAGAAATCCTTTCCGGCTTTTCCATCAACCCTGCAGGACGTTCTTGCAGGGTTTTTTTCTCCCTCCATCATGAACATCACTTATCCGGACCTCCCCATTTCCCGCCGCCGGGACGACATTCTGGCGGCGATGCGGGAGCATCAGGTCATTGTGGTGGTGGGTGAAACCGGGTCCGGCAAGACCACCCAGCTTCCCAAAATGGCCATGGAGCTTGCCGGGGAGGCGCGGGGCAGGGTGGGGTGCACCCAGCCCAGAAGGCTGGCCGCGGCTTCCGTTTCCCGCCGTGTGGCGGAAGAACTGAATTGCGAACTGGGCGGCCTGGTGGGCTACCAGGTGCGCTTTGAGGAAAAAGCCGGGCCGGACACGCGCCTGAAGTTCATGACGGACGGCATTCTGCTGGCGGAAACGCAGCATGATCCGGACCTGCGCCAGTATCATACCCTGATTCTGGATGAAGCCCATGAACGCAGCCTCAACATCGACTTTCTGCTGGGCTACCTGAAGCTTCTGCTGGACAGGCGGAAGGATCTGCGGCTGGTCATCAGCTCCGCTACGCTGGATGCGGGTGGCTTTTCCGAGTTCTTCGGGGGCGCCCCCATCGTCCAGGTGGAAGGCCGTACCTATCCGGTGGACCTTCATTACCTGCCGCCTCTGCGTGATGATGAAGAGCTCCCCGCCCATGTGGCGCGCGCCGTGGACTGGCTGGACACCCTGGACGACCGCGGGGACGTGCTCGTCTTCCTCCCCGGAGAGCGTGAAATACGTGAAGTGGCGGAAAAGCTGGAAGGCCGGAATTTGAGGAATACGCGCATCCTCCCCCTCTTTGCCAGGCTGGGCCTTGGAGACCAGCAAAGGATTTTTCATCCGGAACGCGGCTGCCGCCGCATCGTGCTGGCGACCAACGTGGCGGAAACATCCCTGACCATTCCCGGCATCATTTACGTCATTGACTCCGGCCTGGCGCGCGTCAGCCGCTACAGTCCGGCGCGGCAGGTGCAGCGGCTTCAGATAGAACCCGTCTCCAAGGCCAGCGCGCGCCAGCGTGCTGGCCGCTGCGGCCGCGTGTGCGAGGGCGTCTGCATCCGCCTGTACAGTGAGGAGGACTGGGAGGACAGGCCGGACTTCACGGACCCGGAAATCAGGCGCAGCGCGCTGGCCGGGGCTCTTCTCCGGATGAAGGACCTGGGTCTTCCGGAAATGCCGGAATTCCCCCTTCCGGACCCTCCTTCCTCCAAGCTGGTCACGGAGGGCTACCGCACCCTGCGGGAAATCGGCGCCCTGGACAAGGCCCGGCAGCTCACGCCCGTGGGCAGGAAGCTGGCGCGGCTGCCCATTGACCCGCGGCTGGGCCGCATGCTGCTGGAAGCGCAGCATGAACAGGCCTTGCCGGAGATGCTGGTGATTGTGGCCGGCCTGGGCATCATGGATCCCCGGGAACGTCCGGCGGATGCCGCGCAGAAGGCGGACCAGGCCCACGCGCAGTGGAAGGATGAAGACAGCGATTTCCTGTCCCTGCTCAAACTGTGGAAGGCTGCGTGGCAGTTCCGGGAAGGCCGGCGCTGGCACAAAAACCAGCTCCGGAAATGGTGCGGGAAAAACTTCCTCAATTTCAACCGCATGATGGAATGGTTCAACCTGTGGGAAGACCTTTCCCGGCTGCTGAAGGAGACCTTGAAATGCAGGATCCCCCCCCTGGAGGCGGAAGTGGAACGGCAGGCTTCCTTCGCCATGATTCACCGGAGCATCCTGGCGGGCGTTCCGCGCCAGTTCGGCCTCTGGGATGCGGACAACCGGGAATACCGCGGCGCTGGGGGACGCTCTTTCGGCATCTTTCCCGGTTCCGGCCTGTTCCGCCGCAAGAAGCGGAGCGAATGGGTGATGGGCGTGGAGCTGGTGGACACCACGCGCCTGTGGATGCGCCGCGCCGCCCGGCTGGAGCCGGAATGGGTGGAACAGGTGGCTCCCCATCTCTGTGAATCCCATTATTCCGGAGCCCGGTGGGACAAAGAGCAGGGCGCGGTTTACGCCGTGGAGCGCGTGGTGTGCGGCGGTCTGCGCATCATTGACAACAGGCGCGTGCACTATGGCCGCATCAATCCCGCCCATGCGCGGGAAATCATGATCCGTGAAGGGCTGCTGGGCGGCGGCTTCCGTACGAAACCCGGATGCATCAGGCATCTGGAAACGCTCCGGGAGGAAGTGCGGCAGATAGAACTGAAGCTGCGCCGCCCGGACCAGGTCTGGTGCGAGGAAGGCGTTTTTGAATTCTTTGACAGGCTCATTCCGCAGGACTGTTGCACGGCCAGGGCCTTTCTGCGCTGGGCCGGAAGCATGGAAAAAGACAACCCGGAAGCCCTGCACGTTCCGCCGCAGGAGGCCATGTATGATTTCTGGGGCAGGGACCTTCTGGACGGCTTTCCGGATGAAATTTCCTGCGGCGGCGCGGAATACGCCGTGTATTACCAGAATGACCCCGGCGCGGAAGATGACGGCGTGACGCTGGGCGTCCATATCGACCAGTTGCCGGACGTGCCGGAATGGCTGCCGGAATGGGGCGTCCCGGGCCATTTGGCCCAGCGGGCGGAATGCCTGCTGCGCACCCTTCCCAAGGACCTGCGCGTCTTTCTCCAGCCCATCAGCCAGAAGGCCGCATACTTCGCAGAGCTGCGGCATGGCCTGGATCCGGACGGGCCGCTGGCGCAGAAGCTGGCGGAATTCGTGGAAGCGGAAACCGGGCGTTTCTGCGCTCCCTCCTTCTTTGACATGAACCGCATTCCGGCGGAGCTGGTCACGAAAATCTGGGTCTGCGACGACGAAGGAGAAGAGCTTGCCATGGGTACGGACGTTGCGGAGCTGAATGCGCGGCTGGGCAAAAAGCTCTCCCGCCGGTTCCGGGAAACAGCGGCGGACATCGTATCCGTAACCGGAATGAAGGAATGGACCTGCGGAGATTTGGAGCGCACGGTGGACGTGGCGGGAAGGCCGGGTTACGTAGCCCTGGTGGATGAAGGCCCGTCTGTAGGCGTCCGCGTTTTTGAGGATGAACTGCGCGCGGAAGAAGCCCACCGGAGAGGCTGCCTGCGCTTCATGCGCCTGCGCCAGACGGACCAGCTCAACCACCTCCGCAAGAAATTCCCGCTGAAACTGGAAGGGAAGCTTTCCCTGCACATGCTGGGCAGGGACCCGTCCACCAATGCGGACGACCTGGTGGACGTCTCCGCGGAGATCGCCATGGGCCGCCCCCTCCCGCGCACGGCGGAACAATTCGCCGCTGCGGAAATGAGCCTGCGCCAGAACCTCTTTGACGCCGCCCACAGCGTGGCGGACGTCTGGGAGTTGATAGCGGCCACGGAGCATGCCGCCAGGGACTTTATGGCCGCGCAGCAGGGCGTGCGCCATACGGAGCGCATCACGGCTGATCTCCGGCGCCAGCTTGACTGGCTGCTCCGCTCCCGCTTCCTGTGGGCGCATGGAGCGGAACGCCTGCCGGACCTGAAACGGTACATGCAGGGCATCGCGGAACGCATCAGGCGCATCGGCCAGCAGCCCCTGGCCAGGGAGCTGGAACGCCTGGACCTCTTTGAACGCGTGTACCTCCCCTGGCATCAGGCCCTGCCGGAACATGACGGCGACCCGCGCTGGACGCAGTACGGCTATCTGCTGGAAGAATACCGCCTGGCCGTCTTCGCCCCCGCTATCTCCGTCAAGGGCCGTATCTCTGAAAAGCGCTTGATGACCGCTTTTGAAGAGCTGTCCTGAAAGCCCGGTTTCCGGAATGGGACTGGTCCGGGTTTACAGGCCCTTGGACAACTGGGCGAATTCAATCAGGTTCGTCTCCTTGCCGAACAGGATCAGGATGTCGTGGTCTTCAAAGACGAGGTCCGGGGAAGGGGTGCCAATGACGGGAATGCGCGGGATGGAAAGAATTTCCCGGCGCCCCTGCGGGGTCTGGGCTTCTCCGCGGCGGATGGTGAGCAGGTTGAGATGGTGCTCCGTGCGCAGGCCCACGTCCCGGAGGCGTTTGCCCACCCAGATGCGCGGCACGGCTATTTCCACGATGCTGTGGTTCTCATCCATGGGGGAGACGCGCAGGAATTCCGGGGATTCCAGCTGGCTGGCGAGTTGCTTGGAGGCCACGCGCGACAGGTTGATGAGCGCGTACACGTTCATTTGGCTTAAAATGTGCTCGTGCACCGGGCTCATCACGCGGGCGTAGATGTAGCGCACGCCCATTTTCTGGAGGTGCGTGACGACGAGGAGGTTTTCTTCAAAGCTGTCCCCGATGGCGACGATGACGGCGGACTGGTCGTCCAGCTCCAGTTCCCGCAGGGCGGCCGGATTGGTATAATCCGTTACCACGGCGTAAGTCACCAGGTCCTTGATCTGCTCCAGTTCTTCATCCGTGGAGGCGACGGCCACTACTTCAATGTTGCGGGCGGAAAGCTCCGTGCAGAGCTCCTGTCCAAACTGGCCCAGGCCGATAACGGTATATCTCATGATGGTATGTTCAGGTTAACGGAATTTTGACGGATGGATAGCGGTAATGCCGCGGGGTAGGGGTGCCGGCCAGCGCGATGAGGAAGGCGAAAAGCCCCACGCGGCCGGCGAGCATGTTGATGATGAGAAGATACTTGGAAGGGTCGCTCAGATTGGGCGTGATTCCCCGCGACACGCCTACCGTAGCAAAAGCGCTGCAGTTTTCAAAGAAGATATCCAGTGAGCTCATGGCGGGCTCCAGGCTGCAAATAAGAATGGTGAAACAGCCGATCCAGGCGCAGGAGACCACCACCGTGATCACGCACCGCGCCACGGTGCGCTGGTCAATGCGGCGGTGGAAGAATTCCACGTGGTCCCGGCCGCGGAGGATGCGCAGGATTTCCGCGCCCGCAATGGCGCAGGTGGTGGTTCTCATGCCGCCCGCCGTGCCGCCGGGGCTGCCGCCCACCACCATCAGGCCGCACATGATGAGGCTGGCCGCGGGCAGGTAGCGGCTGTAGTCGCTGATATTGAATCCCGCCGTGCGGGCCGTGACGCTGTCAAAAAGGCAGCTCCAGAGGTGCTGCCCCAGCGGTTCGGAAGTGTGGGGGGCGGAAACGGCGAAAATGGACAGGGCGCCCCCAGCCAGCAGAATGCCCGTGGCGATCATCACCAGTTTGAAATACGGGGTCCACTGCATGCGCAGGCGGCGGTGCTTGGCCAGAAAGCGGTTGACCAGGCGGGAGTTGATTTCCTTGTAAATGCCGAATCCCAGGCCGCCGCATACGATCAGCGCCATGATGACGGCCTGCCCGCTGTAGCACAGGCGGATGCCCGGCTCCATCAGATTCATCGGGAACGTGGAAAAACCCGCGTTGCAGAAGGCGGAAACGGAGTGGAAGAGGGAGTGCCACCACAGGGGTTCCCCCATCAGGTTGATATCCTTTCCTTCCCAGGAAAAGTACAGGAGGACGGCCCCGCACAGTTCAATGAACAGCGTGCTGACTACGATGGTGGTGATGAAGGAGACCACGGACCCCAGGTTCCCTTCGTCCAGCAGGTCCGTCAGCAGCACGCGGTCACGCAGGGAAAAGCCCTGGCCCGCCACCATGGCCACGAAGTAGGCGAACGTCATGATGCCGAACCCGCCGATCTGGATGAGGGCAAGCGTGAACATTTCCCCCAGCGGGGTGAAAGTGCTGGCGAAGTCCACGGCGTTCAGCCCGGTGACGCACACGGCGCTGGTGCTGGTGAACAGGGCGTCCGTAAAGCTCAGCGTGATGCCGGGATACGTGGAATTGGGGAGCAGAAGCAGCCCGGTGCCCGCCAGGATGACCACCCCCAGGGAGGTCACAAACTGCATGGCGGGAGCCATCAGCGGGCGCCCTTTTTTCTGCTTGCCCAGCAGCCATTCAAAAATCCTGGTCAGGGACATCAGCGTGGGGATGGCGATCAGCCCTGCCGTAATCACCAGGCGGGAAAGCTCCGTAAACCTCATGTAACTGTCCTCCTGCTGCTCCCTGGCGATCAGCAGGAAGATCAGCAGGCAGCAGATAATCTGGAAAATCAGCAGCCTCAGGGAAGGGTGGTTGATCTCCTTCCGGAAGAAGGAGCCCAGCACGCCCGTCAAATGGCCCAGCGTGGCGACGGCCGCAATCAGGCGCGACCATTCATGCTCCGCATGCGTCAGGGGCCACCCCAGCTCCCAGATGACGGCCCCCAGAAGGATGGCAATGCAGATAGCTGCAAGTTTGGTAAATCCCGAGCGTGTGGTTGTCATGGGTGGAGATGCCTTGCGCGGAGTCTAGCACCTGGACATGGAAAGAAAAGCTATTAAGCCGTTTGCCCCATTTCGCCCTGTTTACTCCGGTTATTTCCAACGCGCGCAGAGGAAAGGCGGCTGGGGGGAGGAAGGCATAACTTCCAGTTAAATCCCCGGGCTGTTCAGGTCCGGTCACGGAGCGCCGCAAAGGCTGGCGGCGCTCCTGCTGGCTTCGGGAGCAGGGGGAAAAAGTCAGGCCCTGCGGCGCATTGCCAGCAGAGCCGCCATGCCCAGGAGCCCCAGCAGGGCACAGGACGGTTCGGGCACGGAAAGCGTCACGATTCCCGTGGAAGCGTCGTAATCCAGCACATTCCAGCCATGGGCGGCCTCTGCCAGGGAAAAATCTTCCGCGGAGGAAAGCCCTTCCAGGGTACCCCCTGAAATATCCGTAATCCTGAAGGACATGGTGCCGGAGCGAGCAAGGATGCCGCTGACGTCCAGAGTCAGGCCGTCCAGCAGGTTCAAGGCGCCTCCCGTCATGATGATGGAGGCCAGCCCTTCGCCTCCTTCCACCAGGTTCATGGATGAAAGCTCCACGGTAAAATTTCCCGCCGCCAGGCTGTCGCCCGTTCCCAGCGTCATGGAATTGCCGGCCAGGATGCGGGAGCCGTCGGACAAGGCGAGCGTTCCTTCCAGGTGCTGGTCCGCCCAGACCACCTGGTGGCCGATTTCCACACGCGCAACGGTGCCCCAGTTCAGCACCTCCCCTCCGGACAAGCGGATGGTGTTGGAAACGTCATAACGGTTCAAATCCAGCGTTCCTCCCATGTGAACGGCCGCCGTTCCCGTGCCCAGGGCGTTTCTGTCTCCGAGCCGCAAAGTGCCTCCCCGGATTTGGGTGCCTCCCGCATAGGTATTGGCATGGGCCAGAACCAGCGTATTGCCGGTGGTCTTGGACAAGGCCCCATTTCCGGAAATCCCGCCGGACAGGGTCAGGACTTTTCCGGTGGCGTTGGTGGAGCTCCCGAAGGAGGAAACGGTGCCTTCCTCCAGAATGAAACGGTTGCTCCACGTATTGGACGTCACGTGTTCCCAGCCGGCAAGGACGGTTGCCCCCTGGAGCGTGACGGAGCCCGTTCCCCAGCCGGAGCCGGCGGTCTTGGTATCCGTGCCGTTCATTGTTAATTCCACGCCGGGACCGACGGTCCAGTTTCCCGTAAAAGCGGCGGCATCCGTATTGACGTAGGCGTTGACCTCCACTCTGGCGATTCCGGAGGGATCAGCCGCAAGGGTGGAATTGCGGATGGCGACGTCTCCCGTTCCCGTGATGAACGTGAGCTGATGGTTGCCGGAAGAACTGCTCCCCCGGATGGACAGGGTGCTTCCTCCCGCAATGTTCCATTGCTGGTCGCCCTGAAGCTCCAGCACGGAAGCGATGTTCAGGTTTTTTCCGGTTGCGATGTCGATGCCGCCGCTCCCCAGGATCAAATGGCCGTCCTGCATGGAGGGAGCGGAACTGCCGTCAACGGCCACGCCCCGGATGGTGATGGTGTTCAGGTATGTATCTTCAATCCTGATGCCGTAAAGCGCGGCGTTGGTTCCGGCGGCGGAACTCACCATGTTATCCTTGGCGGAGGAGGCTGCGTCCCAGACGGCCGTGCTGTCCACGGGAAGCTTGCCGTTCATCCAGGCTTCCGTGGAAGAGAGAGCGGCGTCGTAATTTCCGCTGCGGACCGTACCCGTATCATACCCGGCCAGCCTGGCCGCCTCATAGGCATACCGCGCTCCGATGGTGATCTGGGACTTTCCGTCGTAATGGACGCCCATGCTGTCGCCGGAGGTGATTTTGGCGAGGTCCCGTGTCGGAACCCAGCCCATGTTGTCGTTTGCCCGGGCCAGGGCTTCCTGCTGGTCGCGGGTTGTTCCGGAAGAACCTTCATTGCCGTTGAATCCTCCTGTGACGTCCCCCGTTTCAGCATTTGTGACGTTGGTTGTGCCCCACTTGGCCTGTTCTCCCAGAATGGCCTGATGTGCCGCCAGAGGGCCGGTGTCCACTCCATCCCGGGCAAGGTCCCCCTGCAAGTTGTCCAGAAACGTTAAAAATGAATTGGCGGCATTACTGCTGTCAGTGACTGTATTGGACTCTCCCTGAAGGTACATTACGCCCATGATCTCCACCTTGTCGTAACCGTTGGCCAGGGCGTTTTCACAGGCCTTCCTGACGGTCTCCACTATGGCATTATAGGCGTTCGTGCCTTTGTTCCAATAGGAATTGCCTCCTCCGTCCAGAGCGGCCTTGACGATTCCCATGTCCGCATGTCCGGAGCCAGGGCCGCCCAGGGACCATCCCTTGCGCTCCATCATGGCGGCAAAGCCGTACTCCGGCCCCATGCAGTTGTAATTGCTTGACTCCGTTCCGCACACCTGGGGTACGACAGAACCCCAGGAAGAGGAAGCTGGCGGATTGCAGTCTACGGAACTGCCGGTGATCTTGTTGAAATTATTGTGCCAGAATTTGGTGCTTCCATCGGACCTGTACTGTTCCAGCAGCTCCGCGGACGCCGGAGACCCCTTGACGGCTCCCAGGGAATTGGATTGTCCTGTCAGGATGTATAATTGAAGCGTCTTGGCTTCTGCCGCGCCGATGAAAGCCGCCGTTATGGGGATGAACAGCAGACTGCGGTAAAGTGATGAAAATTTCATGGCAGTTGGATTCAAAGGGATAAAAAACAAAAGCCGCTGGCTGCATGAAACCGCCAGCGGCCCGACAAGAGGAAATTTTACTTTCTCCGGCGGCGCAGGAGCAATGCGCCCAGCCCCAGAAGGCTCAGGGAGGCAGTGGCCGGTTCCGGAACGTTGATGATGGCTGCCAGGTCATCCTGCGTTGCCGCGCCTTCCCAGAAGCTGAGGCCGGATACCGTTGGGGAACTCTGGTTCCCGTTCAAGGTTGCCCAGCAGCCGATATAGAGCTGGTCCAGATTTCCGGCTTGGGCCATGTTGGGCCAGGACACGGTCTGAGTGGTGCCATTCTGCGTAATGAACACGCTGTAGGCTCCCCCTGCCTGAACGGAGAGAGTCAGTGAAAACGGGCTGTTGAAGTCAATGGCGGTGCTGCTTAAGCCGCTTGCGGGACGTCCCGAGCTGCTGCCATTGTTGGCGATGCCTATCTTGCCGCTTTCATAGCGTCCTACAATGGAATTAAGACCGGTTCCGCCAATGGAAGCGCAGAAGAGGGAATCCGTGTTGTCCAGGCTGGCGGCGCTGGAGAAGTTAATGTTCACCGTATAGCCGGCAGCTCCGGAAAGCTGAAGGGAGGAAACGTCAAGCCCGTTTTTCTTTGAATTGGTCGCATTGGACGTCCATGTTCCGTCGTTATTCCAGAGAGCGTCGTTAAGCGTCCAGCTGAGGGACTTCGTTCCCAGGTCGGAAACAGCGGTGCCGCTGTCCGGTGAAGTCTGGTCAAACCGGGAAAATCCGGAAACCAGGGTGACGGCGGCCTGGCCGCCGGAAATGCCGAGAAGCGTGACGGCCAGAAGAGAAAGTGTTTTCTTCATTTTATTAAACTTTTGAGTAAAAAATACTGGAAGGAAGTATTTCTACCCGTTTACCGGATTAAGAATCCGGTTTTTTTATGTGAAATACAAATTTTGTATAACTTGCGGAGCAAGTATGGAAAGGATGAATTCAAAAAAGACCAGGAATACTATAATGATAGTATTTTCAATGCATTAAAATGTACAGTAAATTAATTGTTAATATTTTTTATTGTTTGCGGATTCTTAATCCGCAGACATTTATTGAACAGGAGGAGGAAAGCGTGTGTAAAATGCTTTCTATACATTTATCCATTTATTGAAATTCAAGGAATTGTCTTCAAATTTGATGGAGGTGACAAAGAAAGCCTGCAACGGGATATTTGTAGGAAAGAGACGTTTTTTCCCATCATAGGCATCCTGCGGCAAGCCGTATTTTAGGCTTCCCCTTTGCTGGCGGTGATGGCTTGATAAGGCCGTGCTGGCAAAAAGAATCATTCCATGTCTGGACGTAACGGACGGCAGAGTCGTCAAGGGGACCAATTTCGTCAACCTGAGGGATGCCGGTGACCCGGTGGAATGCGCCAGGGCATATGATGCCCAGCAGGCGGACGAGCTTGTTTTTCTGGACATCACCGCTTCTTCCGACGGCCGCGCCACCATGGTGGACGTGGTGCGCCGCACGGCGGCCTGCTGCTTCATGCCGCTGACCGTGGGAGGAGGCATCCGTTCCGTAATGGACATGCGTGAAATGCTTCTGGCGGGCGCGGACAAGGTGTCCCTGAATACGGCGGCCATCAACCGTCCGGAACTGATCAATGAAGGCGCGGCGGCCTTCGGCAGCCAGTGCATCGTCGTAGCCATTGACGCCAAGAGGCAGGCGCCCGGCAAATGGGGCGTTTCCACTCATGGCGGCCGTAAATTCGTGGGGCTGGATGCCGTGGAATGGGCCGTGGAGGCGGAACGCCGCGGTGCCGGGGAAATCCTGCTGACCAGCATGGATGCGGACGGGGCCAAAACCGGGTACGATATTGAACTGACCCGCGCCGTCAGCGAGGCGGTGCGCATTCCCGTGATCGCCAGCGGAGGAGCGGGCAGCCTGGACCACATGGTGGACGTGCTGGTGGAGGGCAAGGCGGACGCCGTGCTGGCGGCTTCCATCTTCCACTTCGGCGAATACACGGTGCCGGAAGCCAAAACCTACTTTGCCTCCAGGGGTATTCCGGTGCGTCCGTTGGCGGAATAGCGGAAACGCTCTTTTTTCTTGAGAGAAAATGGAATTCCGGTACGTAATGTACGCATGCGCCGTTTTCTTTTTCCTCTGTGTTCCGTTATTGCCTTAACGTCTTTTGTTCAGGCCCAGTCGCCGGACAGGCACCCTCTGTACGAACCCGCCCTGGTTTCCGCCGGAGCGCCGGGTGATGCGGGCAATCTGTTTGCCGGGGCCAAAGTCACCGCTTCCGGGCATTACGGCAACGACCGTCCGGAACTGGCCGTGGACGGCCAGGCGAGCAACGCCGGCAAATACTGGGGCTGTGAGGGCATTCCCGTCTGGCTTCAAATAGACATGGGGAAGCCCCGCGCGCTTTCCGCCCTGCATGTCTGGCCGTATTGGGAGGGGGGACGTATTTACAAATATAAAATAGAAGGCTCTGAAGACGGCAAAAATTGGAAAATGCTGGCGGACCAGTCTTCCAACAGCATTGCGGCCACCTCGGAAGGCGTCCCCTTCAAATTCAACCCCCGGACGGTCCGGTACGTCAAAATCACCTTCCTGGGCAACAACGCCGGCAATGACAAGGGAGGGCACCTGGTGGAAATCAAGGGCTACGGCCCTGATGCCGCCCTGAACCTGCAAGCCGCGGCGGTGAAGGATTATGACCGCATCCCTTACAGCGGCGCTCCCAGGCAGGAAATGCTTCAGGATTCCGTGCGCCTGTCCGGCTGGAGGGGCGAACGCGCCGCCGGACAGATTGCCGTCTGGTCTTCCCAGGCGCAGCCCCAGTTATCCGCTACCTGCGCCGGGGTAAAAAATGCTGCCGGACAGGTCATTCCCGTCCGGACCTCCATGATACGCTACACCAAGGGAGGCAACAGGCTCATTTCAGATATCATCGGCAGTGAAAACAGCTGTGACCTGCAGGCCGGGGGCGTGCGTCCCGTCTGGGTGGAAGTTAACATTCCCCCGTCCGCCAAACCCGGCGTGTACAAGGGAAAAATAGTGGTTTCCGCGGAAAGCGGCTCTCCCGTGAGCGTTCCCGTAGTTCTGGAGGTGGCTCCGGAATCTCTGCCTGCGCCCGCCAATTGGCAGGTTCACCTGGACCTTTGGCAGCATCCGCAGGCCGTGGCGCGCTGGCATGATGTGGAACCGTGGTCCCCGGAACATTTCGCGCTGATGAAGCCGGTGATGAAAAGGCTGGCGGATGCCGGGCAGAAGGCCATTACCTGCTCCCTGATTGATGAAGCCTGGAACGCCCAGACCTACGATTGGTTCCCCCCCATGATCGAATGGATCAAGGGCAAGAACGGAACCATGCGCTGGAACTACGCCAACTTTGACAAATGGGTTTCCTTCATGATCAACGAGGTGGGCGTCAAGGGCCAGATATCCTGCTACACCATGATTCCGTGGAACATGAAAGTCCGTTATCTGGATGAAGCTACCGGAAAATACAAGTTCCTGGACCTCAAGCCGAACGACCCTTCCTACGAAGCCATCTGGGGGCCTTTCCTGACGGATTTCCGCAAGCACGTCAAGAGCAAGGGATGGCTGGACAAGACCTGCATCGGGCTGGATGAACGGCCGGACTCCATGGTAAAGGCGGCCAAGAACGTGCTGGACAAGTATGCTCCGGAATTCAAGATCGTCTCCGCCGTCAACCGGCCTACCGCCATGACCCGGGACGTGTATGATGTCTCTCCCGTGCTCGACCATGCGGACACGGTCACGGGCGATCTCCTGGCGCAGCGCAAGAAAGAGGGGAAGAAGACGACGTTCTATGTTTGCGTCCATCCCAAAAAGCCCAACACCTTCACCATCTCCCCGCTGGCGGAGGCGGAATGGCTGCCCCTCTTTGCCGCCGCCAACCATCTGGACGGCTTTTTGAGGTGGGCCTACAACTCCTGGAACCGCAATCCGTTTGAAAAGACGGACTTCGGCAACTGGCCCGCGGGAGACTGCTACCTGGTTTATCCCGGCAACCTCAGTTCCCTGCGGTTTGAAAAACTCCGAGACGGGCTGGAAGAATTTGAAAAGGTCAATATCCTGCGCGCCCGCGCCGCGAAGAACCCGAAGGCGAAAGCCGCCGTGGCCCGCATGGATGAGGAGCTTTCCAAGCTCTTCACCGTGGAAAGAAGCCGCGGCGATTCCCATGAGGACGACGTGCGCAAGGCCCGTGAAATCATCCGTAAAACGGCGGAAGCCGCTAGATGATTTTATAGCTTCCGCGTTTTCGATTCTTTATTTTTATAAAAAGCTTGTCCTTGTCTTTCAGGTTGCTGGGAGACAACGGGCAAGCTTTATTTATTGTTCTTCCGTCTCTGGGAGCGAGCAGTTTGGGTAGTCCTTTGGACTTTCCGCCCGTAGTGGCAGCATTTATGGAATTTGCTTATTTTCAACAGGAGGGAGTAGAGGCACGTATCGTCCGTGTTTAATTCGTCAAGTAATGGTTGAATCCCAAAAAACCGATATTTACGATGGCATTCCATAAAAATACTAAATGCAATGAATAACGCAATTTCAGTAAATAACGGTGATTCCCGGCATGAAATAAAGATTGAAAACGGGAAGATGGGTTCAACGGGAGCATTAAATCAGAAACACGATCAGGGATATGCGGAAGGCGTCGGATTTAAATATGGATTCATTTCTTCCACGGAAGGAACTTCCGACCGTGCTTCCAGAATCCGGAAATGGTATGCCCTCCGCGGAACAAAAATAGAATACTGGTCCGTAGAAAGTGATCATGTTACATGTGCAGAGCTGGATTCTGACAAAACTTCCGGAGGCATCAAACAAAGGATCATGTTCTTTGAAGACAGGGATTCGTTTGACACTCCGGATTATGCCGCGGGATTTTATGTAATTTCGTGGAAGGACCGGGGCAGGCGCGGTGATGAGGGCAACAAGGTTAACAATAGTTACCATGTTAAAGTCACGCTGGGAGACCCGTCGCAGAATACCGGAGAAGTAATCGCCTCGTTGAATGTCAAGGAGGGTGAAATTATCCCGGGGGAATGGAGAGACAGATGCTTGCTGATGCGCCTCAAGCGTTCCCAGGAATTCAATACGGGAAGGGAGGACATATGGCTCTCCATGGAATGTGAGCAAGGCGGAACTTTTGGGACCCTGATTACGGAAGTGGATATTCATCCCGTCACCTTGAAGGCTTTTCCGGCTCCGCTGTTTGGAGTATCGGAAAGATTGGTCGTACCGCAGGAAGATGATCATTCCGATGCGCTGGGATATGTGGACGGCAGGAATACTGACACGATTGCATGGATTGATTATGCAGAGACAGGTTCCGGCCAGGAAAGCAGTCCTAGAATGCCCAGTTTGCATTTTGAAATAAAAGGGTTGGATGCCGGGCGTTTTTCCTGGAAAACCAGGCTGACGGTAAGCTACAGCCGCCCGGCGATCCAATATGCAGATGCCCCTGCCGGAACCCGGGATCGCAACCGGGCCGTTTTGGATAAAGATACAGTACATATCCCTTCCATTCAGGAAAATTGGAAAGAACAGCCAGTGTCCTTATGGAATATTGCGGAGGATACGGATTGGCTTGGAGAGGTGAATGAAGGCTTTTTTGGAGGAAATGCCAGTCTGGAATTTGAAATTAAATCCAAAAACGGCCACTCCTCCTATACAGGCGCGGATATCTATCGTTTCCGCATTGGAGGGCAGAATCCGGACGATCAAATGTGCACCCGGTATATTCAGTCCTACGTGCTTCAAATGTATCCGGATACTTTGGCCTCCATGGAATGGTGTCTTCCCGCCGTAGGCAAAAGCGAATCATTTGGATATGGCGGCGAGGCGGTTTATTACCCCTTCTCCTGGAGTAATGCCCCGTCATCCTTGTACAATCAATTTTTGGCCGGAGGCGGCAAGTACCGGAGGGAACCCGGGACGGAAGGAATTCCGCTTCATAGCCAGGATACCGCCGGCGCCGGCGGTTACGGCATTTTTCAAGTGACGGGAACGGCAGGGGGAGACGGCATATATACCGCCATCCCAAGGGAGCAAATATGGAACTGGCAGAAAAACATTCAGGCAGCCCTTCAAATCATCCTTGTCAAATACAATGAGGCGCACAGGTGGATGCTCCGTCAACTCCAGCAGCAGCAGGCGGAAGCGCCTGAAAGTGCTCTCCCGGTTTATCGTGCGGCCGATACCAATCCAGGCCAGGGGGTTCCGTATGATTATTCATTTGCGGAAGGAACGGCCTGTACCATCGCCCAGCTTTGCACGCTTAAGGCATATAACGGAGCTTCCAAATGTTCCCGGCAGATTAACGAACCCGGCACCAAGGTGCGCTCCCCCGGTTTTCTTTATGATCCCGGAAAAAGCGGCCACTACTGCGCCTGGATGAATACTTCTAGACAATGGTGCATTTCCAGATATAATAGCAATAATTTTGATTATGTGGACAGGGTTCTGTCCAGGGTAAATCAAATTTAGAATGAATGCTTTAATCACAGGATTATGCTTTTTATGCTGCTCTGCCGCCTTGTTAAAGGCGGCAGAGCAGCCGCCTGTTTTTTCCCTTCATTTTTCCCAGCTTCCTTCTTTTCTCCAGTGGAATATTCGCAAACAGGTTTCCGGACAGGGCGATCTTATTGAATCATGGACGGGCTGGAATCCTGCATTAAAGAATTCAGACGGCCCCAACGGCGGCCTTGTTTTTATGCAGGAAATTGATCTTGTGGGAGACCATGGAAAAGAAAGAATTTTCCTGTACCGGAACCCTGAAATAGCTGGAACTCCTCCCCCGCAGGATGAACATGTAAGGTTTATCTGCAATGCGGATAACTCTTATCTTTATACGGTTCCTTCCTTCTGCCTGCACGGGAAGAAAATCGGCAGTGTTTTTCGTGGTGAAGAAGCTTATTATTTTTGTCCTGACAGGTATGTTAACAGGTATCGCTTTACCTATGGATGGAAGCAATGGGAACTGACGGAACAGTATGGCAGGGTATTGGAATGGAGCGGCTGTGAAGAGATCAATCCCAAAGATGGAACCCGCTGGAAAAGCGGCATGGAGCAGACGGAAAGCGTTTATGTAAATACGGGCGTCATTAAGGAAACATGCTCCCTTTCCCCAGGCAGCCGCCGGGTGCCTCTTTCCCAGGAAACCGAGGGTGAAGATCCGTTTGAAACAATAGTAAAAGAAAAGACAAAATCGCCTGCATCACCTGAACAGGAAAAATTGGCAGAGGACATGCCCTCTGAAACGGTTTGGGTTGTGTCCCTCTTTGAACTTCTTACACAGGATGCTCCCCAGTGGAAATGTTTTAAGGCGGTTTCTTTAAAAGAGGCGGAAAAAGAATGGAGGAAAATTTCCGGTCCTGCCCTTGAGCAATCCCGGAAATGGAATCAGAAAGAAGCCGTGCAGGCTATGGATGCGTTTCTTAACGTGAAGAATCCCCAAGGGGTAAAAAATTGTCCCTTATTCCAATCTCCGGCTGAAACCGCATTGAAAGATGATAAAACGCCGCCGGGCAGTCCCATGGGCGGGGAAGAACCGTAAAACAGAAATGTCCTTGATCTGCGGGCTTGGCGTGTTCATTTGCTGATAGGCTTTCCCCAGCGGGGACATGGGGCCAGAATGGGTACATTCCGCGCACAGAGTTAAGAGGTACTTCCGCATGCACTTTCCACGTAAGCAGGCCATTTTCTTCCATGAAGCGCAAATGCGCGCCCGGGTTCGTGGCAGTGCAACCGGTGCAGTTTGCCTGCGGCCACCGTTATCATGAAGTAAGTGAAGAAGTATTTTACATCATCAGGGACCATGCCGCCGTGCGTACTCCGGAGGGTGAAAAGAATCTGAAGAAGGGGATGCGCTCTCTCCGGATGTCGGTACCCGCTTCATGCCCGATGTGGTGCACTTCCCGGATACGGCTTCCGGAATGGTATGTTCTTCCTCCGGCATGCACCATTTCCAGGAGTCCTGAGCAGTATTCCTGCTCCGGGAGCGTTCTTCCGGTTTTTCCCCAGGCGCGGTCTGTCTTCACGCGGGCCGCGCCTGGGGAAGGAGATGCCTGGGACCGTTTTTCTTCCCGGCGGATAGCATGCCGGGATTGGTTTATTTCTTGCGGGGAGGAAAGGCTGCACCTATGCTTGATGCATTCAGACAAGTCCCATGTACGGAAATATTGTTTTGCTTGCGTTGTTTCTGCTGTCATCCATCGTTCCGGGGGTGGAGCCGGACGCTGCTCATTGCTTTTCCGCGAAGGGGTATTTGATCATGGATTCCCTGCTGTTTGCGGGGTGCTTCTGTTTCCAGCTGGTGATGATTTTCATCCAGTGCGGGAATCCGTGGAAAGGCCGCAGATGTGAAAGACCTTCCCTGAAAAGGTTTCTGCTGTTCCGTGGCGCATGGAGCTGCGGCTACTTTCTGGCGTGGTTTCTCGCGGCTGTCACCGCGGGGCAGGCGGTGCACCTGCTGCTGTTCCGGGACTGGAAGAACGGGTGGCTGTGGACGGACGCGCTCGGATGCCTGGCGGCCTGCGCGGGTCTTGTGGCCGGACATGCCGTGGGACTGAAGCTGTGGAAGAAAAGGGTTCTGTGAACCTGCGCGGAAGGCGCCCGTATCCGGCGCGCAGAAAAGAGCTCTCTCCTGTTGAATGAATAAAAACGCCCCTGCCGGACGAACCGTGCAGGGGCGTTGAAATTCAGCGGCTGTACGCTTTATTCCGCGGACTTGTCGGCGCCCATGTTGGCAATGCTCTGGTACAGGTTCCAGCGGTGCCAGACGTCCTTCTGGGCTTCTTCAAGGAGTTTTTCAAATCCTTCCTTGTTGGTCTTCGCCAGAAGCTTGAAGCGGTTTTCGCTGAGAAGCACGTCGCGAAGGTCGCCCTTCGGTCCCTTGCCTTCCACGATCAGCGGATTCTTGCCCTGGAGGGCCAGGTCCGGATTGTAGCGGTAGAGCAGGATGCGGCCGGAATCCACCCATGCCTTCTGCTGCTGCAGGCCCTTGGCCATGTTGATGCCGTGGGAGATGCAGTGGGAGTAGGCGATGATGATGGCGGGGCCGTCATAGGCTTCCGCTTCCACAAAGGCTTTCAGCGTATGTTCGTCCTTCGCGCCGAGGGCGACGGAAGCCACGTACACGTTCCCGTAGGTCATGGCCATGAGGCCCAGGTCCTTTTTCACGCCGGGCTTGCCGGTCGTGGCGAACTTGGCCACGGCAGCGCGCGGGGTGGACTTGGAGCACTGGCCGCCGGTGTTGGAGTACACTTCCGTATCCATGACCAGCACCTTCACGTTCCTGCCGCTGGCCAGGATGTGGTCCAGGCCGCCGTAGCCGATGTCGTAGGCCCAGCCGTCGCCGCCGAGGATCCAGACGCTCTTGCGGACGAGTTTGTCCGCCATGGTCAGGAGGCGTGCGCATTCCGGCTTGCCGGTGATTCTCTTCTTGAGTTCGGCGACGTTTTCACGCTGCTGCGCGATGTCCGCCTCATCCTTCTGCGGGTTGGTCAGGATCTGGTCCACCAGTTCCTGGCCCACGATGCCGGCGGCTTCATGGAGGAGCTCAATGGCGTGTTCCATCTGCTTGTCCAGGGAGACGCGGAAGCCAAGGCCGAATTCGGCGTTGTCTTCAAACAGGGAGTTGGACCAGGCCGGTCCGCGCCCTTCGGAGTCATGGGACCACGGGGTGGTGGGCAGGTTGCCGCCGTAGATGGAGGAGCAGCCCGTAGCGTTGGCGACCACTAGGCGGTTGCCGAAGAGCTGGGAGAGCATTTTCACGTACGGGGTTTCACCGCAGCCGGCGCAGGCGCCGGAGAATTCAAACAGCGGGCGCAGCACCTGCATGGAGCGGATGTTGTCCGTCCTTACCTTGGTGCGGTCCACGTCCGGAAGGCTCATGAAGAAGTCCCAGTTGGCTTCCTCCTTGTCGTGAATCTTCAGGGTGGGCACCATGGTCAGGGCCTTGTGGGTGGGGTCCGTCTTGCTCTTGGCCGGGCAGACGTCGGAGCAGAGCGTGCAGCCCGTGCAGTCGTTCGGGGAGACCTGGATGACGAATTTTTCACCCTTCCAGTCCGGATGCTTGGCATCCAGGCATTCAAAGCCTTCCGGCGCGCCGGAGAGGGCGTCCGGAGAGAAGAACTTGCTGCGGATGGCGGCGTGCGGGCAAACGGCCGTGCACTTGCCGCACTGGATGCAGAGGGCGGGATCCCATTCCGGGAGGTCCAGGGCCAGGTTGCGCTTTTCGTACTGGGAAGTGCCGTTCGGGAACGTGCCGTCCACGGGCATCTGGCTGACGGGGATGCTGTCCCCTTCGCCGCACATCATCTTGCCGAGGACGTTCTGGACGTAGTCCGGAGCGTCAGCGGACATGACGGGCGGAATGGCATGGCCGGTGATGGTCTTGCCGGTGGTGTCCACCTGGTGGAGGTTTTCCAGCGTGGCGTCCACGGCGGCGATGTTCTTGTCCACCACTTCCTGGCCCTTCTTGGCGTAGGTCTTGGCGATGGCTTTCTTGATGTAGCCGATGGCTTCATCAGCGGGAATCACGCCGGCCAGCTTGAAGAAGCAGGTCTGCATGATCATGTTGATGCGGCCGCCCATGCCCGTTTTCCGGGCCACGGAGAAGGCGTCAATCGTGTAAAGCTTGAGGTTCTTGTCCAGAATCTGCTGCTGCATGCGGGCGGGCAGCGTGTCCCACAGCTTGTCCGCGGGGTGCGGGCTGTTCATCAGGAAGGTGGCGCCGTTGGCGGCGTTCTTCAGGAAGTCAAACAGGTTCAGCAGCGTGGGCTGGTGCAGCGCCAGGAAGTTCGCCTTGGTGATCAGGTACGTGGACTTGATCGGGCGCGGGCCGAAGCGCAGGTGGGAGATGGTGGAGGAACCGGCCTTCTTGGAGTCGTACACGAAGTAGCCCTGAACGTACAGGTCCGTGTGCTGGCCGATGATCTTGATGGCGTCCTTGTTGGCGCCCACGGTGCCGTCGGAACCGAGGCCGAAGAACATGGCGCGCGTCACGTCGTCCGCTTCCGTGGAGTAATCTTCATCATACGGAAGGCTGGTGCCCAGCACGTCGTCGTTGATGCCGATGGTGAAGTGGTTCTTGGGAGCGTCCTGTTCCAGGCTGTCATAGACGCCCTTGACCATGGCGGGAGTGAATTCCTTGGAGGAGAGGCCGTAGCGGCCGCCTACCACCTTGGGCATGCCGTTGGTGAAGGGGAGCGTGCCGGAGCCTTGGGCGTCAAAGAGGGCCTGGATGACGTCCTGGTGGAGCGGTTCGCCCTGGGAGCCGGGTTCCTTGGTGCGGTCCAGCACGGCGATCTTCCTGACCGTGGCGGGGAGCGCCTTGATCAGTTCCGCGGCGGGGAAGGGGCGGAACAGGCGCACCTTGAGCACGCCCACCTTGGCGTTTTCACGGGCGATCATGGCTTCCACCGTTTCTTCCACGGCTTCCGCGCCGGAACCCATCAGGATGATCACGCGTTCTGCGTCCGGGGCGCCGGAGTAGTCCACCAGATGGTAGGAACGGCCCGTGAGGTCCGCAAACCTGTCCATGGCCTTCTGCACGATGGCGGGGGTGGCTTCATAGAACTGGTTGACCGTTTCACGGCCCTGGAAGTAAACGTCCGGGTTCTGGGCGGTGCCGCGCAGCACGGGAGCGTCAGGCGTCAGGGCGCGTTCGCGGAAGGAGTCCGCCCATTCCTGCTTGATCATGCCGTTGAGCGTATCGTCCGTGATATCTGCAATCTTGCCGATTTCATGGGACGTGCGGAAGCCGTCAAAGAAGTTCATGAACGGAACGCGGGATTCCAGCGTGGCGGCGTGGGAAATGGCGGCAAAGTCCGCGGCTTCCTGCGTGGAGGAGCCGCACAGCATGGCCCAGCCGCAGGAGCGGGCGCTCATCACGTCGCTGTGGTCGCCGAAAATGGAGAGGCCCTGGTAGGCCAGGGAACGGGCGGCCACATGGAACACGGCCGGAGTCAGTTCCCCTGCGATCTTGAACATGTTCGGGATCATCAGCAGGAGGCCCTGGGATGCGGTGAAGGTAGTTGCCATGGCTCCGGTCTGGAGGGCGCCGTGAACGGTGCCTGCCGCGCCGCCTTCACTCTGCATTTCCACCACGGAGGGAACGGTGCCCCACAGGTTCTTCCGGTTGACAGCGGCCCAGCTTTCGGCTGATTCACCCATCGGAGAGGACGGTGTAATGGGGTAAATGGCAATGACTTCAGAAAAACGATAGGCTACGGAGGCTACGGCTTCGTTAGCGTCAATCGTGCTGTAAGTTACGGTTGTCTGATCACTCATAAGTCTGCACGGATAGTATATAATTGATAAATAAGGTGCGCCTTAACGGAGTTATTTATAACATGTCTGACGCCGAAGGTAAAAGCAATTATGCGTATGTGGGGTTTTGGCGGCTATTTTTTAATAATAAGACCAGTTTCTTTTCAATTCCTTTGAATATCGTGCCTTGCGTGGTTCTCCCGCTCCTTTTTACAGAGGCTGCGGACGGGCATCCACCCCCGCGGGTGTGTCCCCCGGCGCCCGGACTCCGGAAAGGAGGGCAAAAAGGTCCCCGGTTCCGGACAGACCGCCAAAAATGCCCCCTGCCTGACAATGCACTAGCCAAAACGGAGGCAAGCCTTTAAAATCCCCGCACTATGTCCGAACAACAGCAGGCACATCCGAATACGACGGAATCCGAACTTATTGCCGTGCGCCGCGACAAGCTCGCCAAAATCCGCGAGCTGGGGATCGATCCCTACGGCGCAAGATTTGACGTGACCACTACCCCCGCCGGATTGAAAGCCGATTTCCAGGAAGACAAACAGGTAGCCGTGGCCGGCCGCCTGCTGGCTATTCGCGACATGGGCAAATCCCAGTTTTTCGTCATCGGGGACGTACGTGGCAAAATCCAGGGGTTCCTGCACAGGAATGAAGTGGATGAACCCACCTGGAAGCTGTGGAAGCTTCTGGACCGCGGGGACTGGATCGGCATTGAAGGAACCACCTTCCTGACCCGTACCGGAGAACCCACCGTGAAGGTCTCCGGCCTGACCATTCTTTCCAAGAGCCTCCGCCCCCTGCCGGACAAATGGCATGGCCTGGCGGACAAGGAGGTCACCTACCGCAAGCGCCATCTGGACCTCATTTCCAATGAGGAAAGCGCGTCCCTGTTCGTCACGCGCTCCCTCATGATTGCGGAAATCCGCCGCTTTCTCCAGGAACGCGGCTATCTGGAAGTGGAAACCCCCATGCTTCAGGACGTGGCCGGGGGCGCCGCCGCCAAGCCGTTTGAAACGTACCATAACGCGCTGGACATGCCGCTGACGCTGCGCATTGCTCCGGAACTCTTCCTCAAGCGATTGATGGTAGGAGGCTTCACCAAGATTTTTGAACTCAACCGCAGCTTCCGCAATGAAGGCATCGACCGCCGCCACAACCCGGAATTCACGATGCTGGAAGCCTACTGCGCCTGCGGCGATTTTGAAACCATGGCGAACATGGTGGAGGAACTCATCTGCCATCTGGCGGAAAAATTCTGCGGAGGCCTCCAGATTGACCACAAGGACGCGGAAGGCAACGTGCTTTACACGATCGACCTCAGCCGCCCCTGGAAGCGCGCCGACTACCAGGACCTGATCCGCAGCGTGGCCGGGCAGGACTGGTTTGACATTTCTCCCGAGGCGCGCCGCGCCCGCTGTGAGGAGCTGGACGTGGAAATCAGCCCGGACATGAAGGATGTGGACGTTTCCCAGCAGGTTTATGAAAAGCTGGTGGAGGAAAAAACCATGAATCCCTGCTTCGTCACCCATGTGGCCAAGGACCTGGTTCCCCTCGCCAAGCTGAACAAAGAAAACCCGGACGTGGTGGACGTGTATGAACTGGTGATCAACGGGCAGGAAATCTCACCCGGCTATTCGGAACTGAACGACCCGGACGTGCAGAAGGAACGCCTGGAACACCAGGCCGCCGGGGAAACCCAGCGCGTGGACTACGACTTCATTGAAACGCTGGAATACGGCATGCCCTCCGCAGGCGGCATCGGCATCGGCATTGACCGCGTCATCATGATGCTGACGGGCGCCTCTTCCATCCGCGACGTCCTGCTCTTCCCGCAACTGAAACGGAAGGACAGTTAATTCAGCCCACCAGCCGCATGGCCCCCCCCACCCCGGATACCCTGGACTGCGCTTCCGCCCAATGGATCGGCAAACGCCGTGAGCAGGAAGACGTGGTTAAAAGCCTTCCCGCCGCCGGCGGGATGCTGGGCATCGTGTGCGACGGCATGGGGGGCCATCTCCGCGGAGACTGCGCCTCCTGCGTGGTGGCGCAGGAATTTGCCGCAGTATTTGCGGAAAGCGGCGTGGAGGATATTCCGGAGCGTCTGACGGAAGCGCTGCATGCCGCCAACCGGGCGCTGGCCGCCATCCAGAAGGAGCCGGAGGAATCCGGAACCACGCTGCTGGCCGTCTTCATCCGCGGCCATTCCCTGTGGTGGATCAGCGTGGGGGATTCCCCCCTGTACTTATGGAGCGGAGCGGACAGCTTCCGCATGGACCGCCTGAATGAAGACCACTCCATGAGGCCCATTGCGGATTGCCTCTACCGGAAGGGGGAAATGTCCCTCCAGGGCGCTCTGCGCCAGCGCTGCGTTCTGCGGTCCGCCGTCATGGGGGGGCCCATGGAACTGGTGGACATCAGCGCGATGCCCCTGCTTCTGCATCCGGGGGATGCGGTGCTGGCCTGCTCGGACGGCTTGCAGGTCTGGAGCGAACTGCTGAGGGAGCCTTCTTTCCTGGCTCTCCAAAAGGCCAGGGACTGTTCCAGCCGGGAGCTGGTGGGAACCATCATGGAGCAGGTGAAGGACATGCTGGAACCGCAGCAGGACAATGCCTCCGTCTGGGCCGCCGTGATGCGGAAACCCTGCACGGACGGTAAATAAACCCGTTCCGGCAAAGGAAAAATAAGACCGGGGGCATGTTCCCCACGAGCACGGGGCGAGCCTGTGCCGTTTTTACTGCGTCGCTTTTTAAAAGAGGGCCTTTCCTCCGGACGGGGGCGGTGCAGGAAGCCTTCTGGAAATCCGGTGCCGGGGAAGGCCGTTGAACGTTCCGCTGTTCCGCGGGAGCAGGCCGCCGGAAAGAAGCGTCCCGGAGACGATTTCCCCATTGTCATTTGACGGGCGGGGGGGTAGAATACTCTCCGCACGACATGATTGCCTGGATAGTTCTCTATATTGCAGCCTCCTACCTGGTTGGAGCGGTTCCGTTCGGCTACCTTGCCGGCAGGATCAGGGGCCTTGACCTGAGGCGGGAGGGTTCCTGCAACATAGGCGCTACCAATGCATGGCGCGTGCTGGGCTGGAAGTGGGGCCTCTCCGTTTTTGCGCTGGATTTTTTAAAGGGGTTCGTGCCCGTGTTCGGCGCCCTGAACTGGCTGCCGTTCCTGACGGGGGATGCAGGCGGCTGGGACTTCAACGCCGTAGTCGTCCTCGTCTGTTTCGCCGTGGTGCTCGGCCATACCTATACCTGTTTCCTTGGGTTCAGGGGCGGAAAGGGCGTGGCGACGACTGCGGGCGTCTTGTTTGCCCTCAATCCGGTGGTGGCCTGCGTGGCCCTGGGTGCGTGGCTGGTATTCATGGGAATCTCCGGCATCGTGTCGCTGGCCAGCCTGGTGGCTGCCGTGGCGATGATCGCCGCCGGATGGTGGTTCTACCCGCTTTGCCAGGGCGGGACCGTTTCTCCCCAGATACTTTACATTGCCTTTTTCACGGTGGTGGGGGCTCTGGTCATTCTCAAGCACCGTTCCAACATCGTGAGGCTCCTCAATGGAACGGAACACTCCTTCTACTCCAAAAAGTCCAAGTAAGATGATGAATCGGTTACATAAAATAGCAGTCATCGGCGCCGGTTCCTGGGGTACGGCCCTCTCCATGGTTCTGGCGACCCGGGAATGTGAAGTCGTCCTGTGGACGCCGGAAGAAGCGCAGGCCCGGCAGCTTGCTGAAACCAGGCGCAGCCCGGTCCTGTCGGAAACCGCCGCGCCCCTGGCCCCCAACATCCATCCCACTTGCGACCTGGACCAGGTGAAGGACGCGGAGCTCATCGTGGTGGTGGTGCCTTCCGTAGCCATGCGTTCCGTAGCGCAGCGGCTGCGCGGCCTGCCGGTGAGGCCGGACGCCGTCATCGTCTCCTGCACCAAGGGCATTGAACAGGGCTCCCATAAAAGAATGACGGAAATCCTTCAGGAATATCTGCCCTCCAATCCCATAGGCGTGCTCTCCGGCCCCAACCATGCGGAAGACATCTGCCTGGGCCTCCCGTCCGCCTCCCTGATCGGGTTTGAGGATCCGAAATATGCGGACTGGGTGCAGCAGATATTCGCCTCCAAGACCTTCCGCGTTTATTCCGCTACGGACATCATCGGCATGCAGCTGGGGGGAACCATCAAGAACGTCTTTGCCATCGGGGCCGGACTTTGCGAGGGGCTGAACCTGGGAGATAACGCCCAGGCCGCCCTGCTGACCCGCGGCCTGGCGGAAATGACGCGCATCGGCGTAGCCAGCGGAGGCCGCAGGGAAACCTTCATGGGCCTTTCCGGCGTGGGCGATCTCATCGTCACCTGCTATTCCCGCCACTCCCGCAACCAGACGGTGGGGCGGAGGCTGGCGGAAGGAAAAAGCCTCCAGGAAATTCTGGACGCCCTGGGCATGGTGGCGGAAGGGGTGCCCAACACGCTCTCCGTCTATGAAATTGCGCGGAAGCTGGGAGTGAGGACGCCGCTGATTGACGCCGTCTATTCCGTTCTTTATGAATCCAAGCCGCCCATGGAAGCGCTTGTGGAACTCATGACGCGGGACCCCCGTCCGGAATTAGATTGATTTTTTGTTTTTTTGAGTTGCTTTCCCTCGACAAATTATACTATATAAACAATCAGTATGAAACGTGCCATCATCTCAGCTCTTTTTGCCGCCGGCGCCATCGGTGTCGCCAGTGCGGACATTCAGGCTCCACCCGCTTCCGAATACACCCCCACCCGCAAGCTGGGCCGCGCCATCGCCAACATCATTTACTCCGTTGAAGAAATTCCCCTGGGAATCATCAACTGGACGAGCCGCGAAGGTGACTATGCCGGTTTTTCCGTGGGCATTGTTGATGGCACCACCACCATGCTTGAACGCATGGGCTACGGCATCTATGAACTTGTCACGTTCTGGGCTCCCACCTACAAGTGCACGTACAAGCCCCCCTATCAGGGACGTTGCGGCATGAGCGGCCTTAAGGAATACAATCCCAACGGCGGCCTGAGCGAATTCCCTGCGGAACTCAGCTTCCAGAGCTACTACAAGTACTCCCGCCAGCAGCGCGACTAAGTCACTGTTAAAAATTTCAAAAGGGCTGTCTGTAATGAAGCAGACAGCCCTTTTTATATGGTGCGGTTGAGTGGTCTTGACAATAGCCGCCATTGACGGGAAAAGGGGGAAAACGTATTCTTCCGTACCGGAAAGGCTTTCCCATCATGAATAAAACAGTTGCTTTCATCGGCCTGGGCGCTGCCGTCTGCATGACGGCCCCCGCATTTGCCCAGGACACCCATCTTTCCCTGACCAAGGAGAGCGTTGCCAGCATGCATGAAATCACGGCGGCGCTGGACAAGGTGACGGACGAGCCCGGAGCGGCGGACGCCGTGAAAACGGTCAAAAAGGTGCGTGAAAAGCTGGTGGACCTCGGAAAAAGGCAGCTTGAACTTCCCGGCGCCACGCCGCAGGAGCAGGCGCAGATTTCCGCCCAGATGACGGAAGTGCAGAAAATTTCCGGTGAATTGGTGAAATCCCTTGCGCGCTTGAAAAAGGAAGGTCTGCTCACGCCCGATTTGCAGAAGGCCCTGATGGATTTGCAGTCCGTGCAGACGGAACTGGCGCAGGCTTCCCAGGACAAGGCCGCGCAGGCGGAGCCGTTCCCGAAGGATGCGGAGGGCAACACGCATGAAACCCTGCTGGCAAAAACCGTGGATGAAGTCAAAAACCTGGATGAATCCCTGTCCAGGGTGAAGGATGAGGAAACCAGCAAGGCCGCTGTGGACCAGATAGGGCATTACCGGGCCGCCCTGCTGGACATCGCCAAGAAACAGGCCGCCCTGCCGCCCCTCACCCGCAACCAGCAGGCCAAGCTGACGGGAGTGCAGCAGCAGCTTGTGGAAATGATGCAGCCCATCGTCAAGCATGTGACGGCCATCATGCTCTCTCCGGATGCCTCCAGGAATTTGAAGGAGGCCCTCAATTCCCTTTCCGAACTGCCCAAGGAAGTTCAGAAAATCCGTGAAGAGGCGGCCAAGTGAACTTTTTGGGGGAATGCCCCTCTTTTGGACTGGTCAAAAATTATAATTGTTCTAAAGTGGCTGTCCTGAGGAATGCGACCGATTTTTAGTGAAACAGATCTCAATGAACGCCCCTTCCTGGTTTTCTGGGAAGTGACGCGCGCCTGCGCGCTGGCGTGCAAGCATTGCCGCGCCGTAGCCCAGCCGCGGCCCCATCCTGATGAACTGACCCATGAGGAAGCCCTGCGCCTGATTGACCAATTGGCGGAGCTGCGCCCTCCCATGCTGGTGCTGACGGGCGGGGACCCCGTCATGAGGCCGGACATTCTGGAATTGATCCGCGCGGCGGCCGGCAAGGGGCTGCATGTGGCATTGAGCCCCGCCGCTACCGCCCGGCTGCTGCATGCGGACTTCCACGCCTTGAAGGAGGCGGGGGTTCAAAGCATGTCCCTGAGCCTGGACGGGGCGCATGAGGCCACCCATGACGCCTTCCGCGGCGTTCCCCACACGTATGAACGGACCCTGCGCGCGGCGGAAATGGCGAAGGAAGCGGGCATGCACCTGCAAATCAACACCACCATCACCAAGAGCACCCTGGGTGAGTTTGACGATTTTGTGGAGCTGATGAAGAAGATGCAGCCGGGCATGTGGAGCGTGTTCCTGCTGGTGCCTACGGGCCGCGCCGCCATGGATGAAATGCCCACGGCGGAAGAAGTGGAGGCCGTTTGGGAAAAACTCAGCAAGGTAAGCCGTGAAGTCCCCTTCGGCGTCAAGACCACGGAAGGGCACCATTACCGCCGCGTGGCTTTTCAGGAAGCCCGCGCGCAGGGGAGCAAGCCCGCGCGCCGCGCCGTTCCCACCCGGGACGGCAAGGGCATCATGTTCATCTCCCATACCGGGGAAATCCAGCCTTCCGGATTCCTGCCCATTACGGCGGGAAACGTGCGGACGGATGATCCGGGGGAAATCTACCGCACGCACCCCCTTTTCCTCAAACTCCGGGATGACAATGCACTGGAAGGCAAATGCGGACGGTGCGAGTACCGCACCGTCTGCGGCGGCTCCCGTTCCCGCGCCTATGCCGTTTACGGAGACATGATGGCGGAAGACAACCTCTGCCCCTACCAGCCCAGGCTTTCACAACACCATGATTAACATTACCAGACTTTGGACAGGGGCGGAACAGCCCGCGGACCATTTGAGATACGGACAGGGCCACGGGCACGGCCGCTCCGCGGGAGGCGCCGTGGAATCCTGCGCTCCGGCTTCGTCCCGCGTCCGCAAGCCCATTGTGGTCTGGAACATCACGCGCACCTGCAACCTCAAGTGCGTGCATTGCTATGCGGACGCCTCCGCCCGGAAATTTGAAGGGGAGCTGGATTGGGACCAGTGCTGCGCGGTCATTGACGATCTGGCGGACTACAAGGTGAACGCCCTGCTGTTCTCCGGCGGGGAGCCGCTGGTGCACCCGCGCTTCATGGAGCTGCTGGAACGGGCCACTGGAAAAGGGCTGAAAGTGACCATTTCCACGAACGGCACCCGCATCACGCCGGAGGCCGCCGCGCGGTTCAAGGAACTGGGCGTGGCGTACGTGGGCATTTCCCTGGACGGCATCGGCGCCGTTCATGACAAGTTCCGCGGAGTGGAAGGCTCCTTTGAACAGGCGGTGCGCGGGTTCAAGCTCTGCAGTGAAGTGGGGCAGAAGACGGGCCTGCGCCTGACGCTGACCCGCAACAACGTGCAGTGCATGGACCAGATTCTGGACTTCATTGACGCCAATGACATCCAGCGCGTCTGCTTCTACCATCTGGTGCCCACGGGCCGCGGCGTGGAAGTGCAGACGTTGACGCAGGAGGAAGCGCGGAACGCCATGGATACGCTGATTGCCCGCGTGGAGGAATGGAAGGCGGAAGGCAAAAACCGTGAAGTGCTGACCGTCACCCAGCCAGCGGACGGCATTTACCTGCTGCTACGCCAGCTCCGGGAAGGCTCCCCGCTGGCGAAGGAAACCCTGAACCTTCTTCAATGGAACGGCGGCGGGGCGAACAGCTCCGGCCGCGGCATCGCCAACATTGACACGCAGGGCGTGGTGCACCCGGACCAATTCTGGCAATCCGTCACGCTGGGCAATGTGAAGAACAACCTGTTTTCCGATCTGTGGGACGCCAAGGCGGGGGCCGCGGCGGAGATGCTGCCTGAGTTGCGCGGGTCCGACAATCCCCTGGAACGGCAGAAAAAAATTGAAGGCCGCTGCGGCCGCTGCGTGCACTTTGCCCTGTGCGGCGGCGGCTTCCGCACGCGCGCCGCGTTTGCCAACGGGCACTGGTACGGGTCCGATCCCGGCTGCTACCTGACGGAAGAGGAAATTTCCACCCCTCTGCCGGAAATCAGGTAAAATCCGCAGGCTGTTCCCTTCTCCGGAAGAAGCTCCAAATACGGTGGCATATTTCTCAGGCCGTCTTTGGGAACAAGAGCCTCCCGGCACTTGAACGCGGCTGATTGTAACCGCGAAGGCGGGGAGGCAGGGAGCGGCTGGAAATGCCTCCTTTCCCTGCTTTACAAGGGAGGCGGCATGGCATAGCATCCCTGCATCATGAGTCAGGAATTGAGACCGGAAACCCTGTGCGTGCAGGCGGGTTGGACCCCCAGAAAGGGTGAACCCCGCGTATTGCCCATTTACCAGAGCACCACGTTCAAGTATGAAACCAGCGAACAAATGGCCAAACTGTTCGATCTGGAGGAAGCCGGATTCTTCTATACGCGCCTCCAGAACCCCACCAATGAGGCGGTTGCCAGAAAAATCGCCGAACTGGAAGGCGGCGTGGCCGCCATTCTGACCTCTTCCGGGCAGGCGGCCTCCTTCTTTGCCGTCTTCAACATCTGCGAGGCGGGGGACCACATCGTCAGCACCGCGTCCATTTACGGAGGCACGTACAACCTTTTTGCCGTCACGTTCCGGAAAATGGGCATTGAGGTCACCTTTGTGGACCAGGACGCCCCGGCGGAGGAAATCGCCAAAGCCTTCCGTCCCAATACGAAGGCCCTCTTTGCGGAAACCATCTCCAACCCCACGCTTTGCGTGCTGGACATCCGCAAAATGGCGGACATCGCCCATGCGCACGGCGTCCCCCTGATCGTGGACAACACCTTCGCCACCCCCATCAACTGCCGCCCCTTTGAATGGGGGGCGGATATCGTCACCCACTCCACCACCAAGTACATGGACGGCCATGCCGCGGCGGTGGGCGGCGTGATCGTGGACAGCGGCAACTTTGACTGGGAAGCCCACAGGGACAAATTCCCGGGCCTGACGGAGCCGGACCCTTCCTATCACGGGCTTTCTTACAGCAAGAGCTTCGGCAAGGGCGCCTACATCACCAAGGCGACCGTCCAGCTCATGCGCGACCTGGGTTCCATTCAATCCCCGCAGAATGCCTTCCTGCTCAACCTGGGCCTGGAAACCCTCCACCTGCGCGTGCCGCGGCACTGTGAAAACGCGCAAAAGGTGGCGGAATTCCTGCAAGGGCAGGAGGATGTGGCCTGGATCAACTATCCGGGCCTGCCGTCCAACAAATACCATGACCTGGCGCAGAAGCAATTCCGCAACGGGCAATCCTGCGGCGTAGTGACCTTCGGCATCAAGGGCGGCCGTGAACGCGCCATCAAGTTCATGGACAGCCTGAAACTGGCCGCCATCGTTACCCATGTGGCGGATTCCCGCACCTGCGTCCTCCATCCCGCCAGCCATACGCACCGCCAGTTGACGGATGAGCAGCTCATGGAGGCGGGTGTCCGGCCAGACCTCATCCGGTTCTCCGTGGGAACGGAAGCCGCGGAAGACATCATTGCGGACCTCAAGCAGGCTCTAGAAGCCATCCGTTAAACCGGTCTTTCCTTTCTCGTGCGAACAGCCGTTCCGCGCATGTCCGCGGAGCGGCTGTTCTGCGTGGGTGACGGGTGAAAAAGCCGGGATGGCCCGGCGTATTGAACGTTTCCGGAAAAGAGCGCCGGCAGACGGGAGGGCGAGGCATATGCTCCCGCTGGGGAAAGACCGTTTCCGGGAGCAGGGGCCTCCCGGCTCCTGTAAAAACCTGCGGAAACTCCGCAGAAAAATAACTTCATTTCATGTTCTCCTTATTCCAAAGTTTAATTCCACGTAAAACAGGTATTTTAATAGGGTTATAAAGAAAAATCCAGCAACGGCGCATTACGGGGAACGGCTCGGCCATTCAACCTCAAGAAGATGCGCCAGATTTCAGAAAAATCTGAAAAATTCAAAGACTTTTCTTCTTAAATGTAAATTGACACACCATAATAAATTTATTATGGTGTGTAACTTATGAAAAATAGATATTGTGCTGTATTAATAAGTTGCGCCAGTGTGCTGGCTGCAAATGCTGCTACCATCATTGCCGAACTGCCCGAATCAGCCAATCTGTCGCAAACCGCGACCATGGCGCCGCAAACGGGAAACCAGCTGCTGGATAAAGTAAAAGGCCGTGAATTTGGCGTCTATGCGGGAGGCAATAACAACAGCCTGGCCAACTGGCCCCAGAATGGGGAGGGAACCTGGGTCAACCATGATGACGTCGGTTCCATCATCCTGTGCGGCAGAAGCGGCGTGGCCGGAGACTCCTTTGCCATGGTGCTGGGCGGCCCCCGGCAGGGAGAGCTTGTTTCCTCCATCATCTTTTCCTGTGACACGCCCACCTCCGTCATCACGAGCTACACCATGGTGCTGGCGATTTACGACTCCGCCGGAACGTTGGTCCGGAACCTTTCCACCGTGGAAAGCTTTACCTTTGATTCCACTTCAAGAACGACGACCGTTTCCCTGGACATGGCGGATTCTCCCCTGGCGTGGGGGGAAGGATACAAGCTGGTTGCCGGAGTGCGCGGCGGCGCGGGCGGCGCCACCTCCCCCTATACGCTTGCCAACATCCAGGTATCCTATGAAACCGTTCCGGAACCGGCTACCGCATCTCTGGGAATGCTTGGCCTAGGAGCCCTCGTCTTCCGGCGTTCCCGGAACCGGTGAGCGGTACACTTTTCAATCGGGAAGGAGGCGACCTGAAAAACGCCTCCTTTCCTTTTTCCGTTCGGAAAAGGCACGCTTTGGCATGGCGTAACGCGGCATTCCGGAATGGTTCATTCCCGGAGAGAATGTTCAAAGGCCCGGTACTGTACGGCCTCATACAAATGGGAATCCTGAATATCAGGGCTGCCCTCCAGATCCGCTATGGTGCGGGCCACCTTCAGAATGCGGTCGTAGGCTCTGGCGGAAAGGGCCAGTTCTTCCACGGCGCGGAGCAGGATGGCGCGGCTTTCCGGCAGCAGGCGGCAATGCCTCTGGAGTGCTTTTCCGGAAAGTGCCGCATTGCTGCGGAAGGGAGTGCCCGCATATCTGCTGCACTGGAGCTGCCGGGCGGCCATCACGCGTTCCCTGATGCCGGCGGAACATTCCCCGGCGGGTGCGGAGGCCAGAATAGAGGGGTCCACGGCGGGAACTTCCATCAGCAAGTCGAACCGGTCCAGAAGCGGTCCTGAAATCTTGCGGCGGTAGCGTGCGACCTGCACCGGGGGACAGGTGCAGGTTCTTCTCCTGTCGCCCAGATAGCCGCAGGGGCACGGATTCATGGCGGCTGCCAGCATGAAGCGGCACGGAAACGTCATGGTGCCGGAAGCGCGGGAAATGACCACCTGGCCGGATTCCAGCGGTTGCCGCAGAGTTTCCAGCGCGGCGCGGCGGAACTCCGGCAATTCGTCCAGAAAGAGCACGCCGTTGTGGGCCAGGGACACTTCCCCCGGCGTGATATTCGCTCCTCCGCCCATCAGCCCGGCATCGGAAATGGTATGGTGCGGAGCCCGGAACGGACGCCGGGCCACCAGGCCGTTTCCCCGTTTCAGCAGTCCGCATACGGAATGGATTTTACTGGTTTCCAGAGCTTCCTCCGGATTCAGCGGAGGGAGAATGGTCGGGAGCCTCTGCGCCAGCATGGACTTGCCCGAACCCGGAGAACCGCAGAGAAGGATGTTATGGCCGCCTGCCGCCGCAATCTCCATGGCGCGGCGCGCATAGGGCTGCCCCTTGATCTCGTCGAAGTCAACGGCAGCCTCCTTGTCTTCGGCCTCCCGGTCCTCTCTTCCGGAAGCCGTGAAGGGAGGGGGCAGAACGGAGGAGGTAAGGAGTGCCCACGCCTCCTTCAGAGAAGCCACGGGGTAAATCTCCACGCCCTGCACGGGCGTTCCTTCGTGCGCGTTAGCACGTGGCAGCATGATGTGCTTCCTGCCCATGCGCCGCGCCTCCATAATCTGCGGCAGAATGCCCTGCACGGGGCGTACGGCGCCATCCAGGGCCAATTCCCCCACGATGCACCAGGAAGAAGCGTCCATGTCCCTTTCCGCCGCTCCGGCGACCATTCCCAGGGCGATGGGGAGGTCAAACCCCGGTCCCTGCTTCCTTAAATCCGCCGGAGCCAGATTGACGACGAAAACGCCCTGCTGGAAGGGCAGCCCGCTGTTCTGGATGGCCGTATCCACGCGCTGCCCGCTCTCCTTCACGGCCGCATCAGGCAGCCCCACGATAAAGGTGCGTTTTTCCGCCATGGGGCGAAAATCCACTTCCACCTCCACTTCTACGCCATCCACGCCCAGAACGGTGGAGGAATACAGCCGCGTCATCATTCCTCCATGCTAGGAGGAAATAATGAAAAAGAAAGAAAAATAACAAAAATACGAGGAATATCTAACAAATAATTCAACGGCGGGAGGCGCGCCGGAGAACTTCCCGTTCCTCTTCCGTCAGGCTGGACAGGCCGGAGCGGGATATTTTTTCCATGATTTCATCCACCTCCTCTTCGGAGGGATGGTTACCGGCGGGGCGGCGTGCGGAGTGCGAGGTGGAATGGTGGGAGGAAGAAACGACCCGCCGCCTGGGAGAGGACAGTTTTTCCTTCCATAGGATCAGCAATGTCAGGATGAACCCGGCGAACATGCCGCCCAGGTGTCCGGCTTCCCCGCCCGCGTTGTTCCACTGGAAAATAATGACGGCGCAGGCGATGCCGAGGACGGCCAGGGCGAACTGGCGCACGCTCAAATTGACCGGAGGGAACAGAAGCTGCACCCGGGCGCGCGGAAAAAGCACCGCACACGCGGCCATGATGCCGTAAATGGAGCCGGAGGCCCCCACCATGGGAATGAAGCGCCATTCCGGATCAAAGAACCCCATGTACCCCAGCAGGGAGGAAAACAGGGCCGCCGCCACGCCGCAGAAAAGATAATACAGCAGGAAGCGCAGATGGCCGAAGCGTTCCTCCACGACCGGCCCGAAAAACCACAGGGCGATCATGTTGAACATGATGTGCCCCAGATTGGCGTGCAGGAACTGGTAGGTAAACAACCGCCACAGTTCCCCTTCATGAAAGCACGTGTATTCACTGTAGGCCCCGTAAAGCTGGATCAGGTCCAGACGGCCCGGCGGGTAAATATCCCGTGGAATATCCACCTGGAAGAAAAACCCGAGGATAAAGACGACCACATTGAGCAGGATCAGCCAGTGCACCATCACGGCGCCGCGCTGGTCAAACAAATGCTCCCGTACCGTATCTCCCAAGTTCTCGTTCTCCGCTCGCATATAAGGCCGCATGTAATCGTGTTCAGGGCGTTTTGACAAGGAAAATAGCTGTCCCGTTCAAGGAAGTACGGGAACCGCGCCGCATTATTTCCATAGCGCGGCGGGCAGCAGGTCCGGCGGCAGTTCCGCCCCGTGCACAAGATGTTCCGCCAGCTGGGCCGCGGCCCACGGGGAAGTGGTCACTCCCTTGCTGCCCAGTCCGGAGAAGACGAACTGGCCGTTCAGGCCGGGAATGGGCCCGGCGACGGGCTGGCTGCGCCGGATGATGGGGCGCACGGCGGCTCGGGCGCGGAGGAAGCCCGTCTCCCCGGAATAGCGTTTGACGAGGTCCAGCATCAATTCCTGGACGGCGGGGGCTTCCGGAATGCCGGGAGCGTCCCATGCCCACGCGTAAGTGGCGCCGAAGCGCCAGAAAGAACCGTTGTGAACCAGCCAGTGGCCGAAGTGCAGGATGCCGGCGTGCCAGTCCAGCTCCTTCAGGTCCAGGTCCAGAATAGTGCCCTTGGAAGGGCGTCCCTTCAAGGGAGTCATGTCCGGGTGGCATCCGGCTTCCCAGCCGGTGCACCAGGCTATATGGGAAAACGTCTGGCCGTTCCAATGGAAAAGGCCGTTTTCATCCGGACGGATATCCGCGGGGGACACGTCCGCTTCCACAAAACGGCCCTGTTTCGTGAAAAACCTCCGCATGGCGTTGACCATGTCCTCCACGTGCAGCACGGCGGAGCCGCGCGTATAGGCGGCTTTTCCGCGGCCTTCCCAGTGTTCAGGCCATGGGAAAAGGGGGCCCGCATAGGCGCAGGACTCCGGGGCCGTCTGGCGTTCCTGCCAGACTTCCAGTTGGTCCTCCGTTTCCAGTTCCCGGAAAATAGGGGTCTTCTGCCACCAGGAGCCGCCCAGTTCCCGTTCCGTCTCCGGATAAAAGGCCTCCGCTGCGGACAGGCATTCCTCCTGCCGCCAGCCGGGGCGGAAGGCCCGGCCCGTCAGGGGATTCACCAATCCAGCCGCCACCCGGGAGGCCGTTTCCGCGATGGGGCGGTCCGCAATCGTGAAATCCGCGCCGCGGCGTTTCAACTCCCACGCCAGGCAGCTGCCGGCGATTCCCTGGCCAATGATAAGAACGTTCATGATAGGTGGATGAAGAACCGGAGAAATCCGGAAGTGAGGGAAAAACAGAGGAGCAGTCCAGCCTTCCTCCGGAAGGAAAAATGCCCCGCAGGGGATGGAAGCGCCTGCGGAGCCGGAAAAACGGCCCTTTTACAGAGCTGCGATGATGGCATCCCCCATTTCCGCCGTATTCACGCGGATTTCTCCGGGAGCGCCCGTAGCCAGGTCGCCCGTGCGGCAGCCCTGGTCAATCACGCGGCGGACGGCGGCGTCAATGGCGTCTGCCGCGGCTTTTTCTCCCAGGGAGTAGCGCAGCAGCATGGAGAGGGAAAGAATCTGGGCGATCGGGTTCGCAATGCCCTTGCCGGCAATGTCCGGGGCGGAACCGCCGGAGGGCTCGTAAAGGCCGAAGAACAGGCCGTTGTCCTGTGCGCCCTGGCACAGGCTGGCGCTGGGCAGCATGCCCAGGGAGCCGCAAATCATGGCCATTTCATCGGAAAGAATATCTCCGAACAGGTTCTCCGTCACCAGCACGTCAAACTGGCGGGGATTGCGCACCAGCTGCATGGCGGCATTGTCCACGTACATGTGGAGCAGTTCCACGTCCGGATAATCCCTGGAAACCTCAATCATCGTCTCGCGCCACAGCAGGGAATTGGTCAGCACGTTGGCCTTGTCCACGCTGGTGACGCGCTTGCGGCGCCCTCGCGCGGCCTCGAACGCCACTTTGGCGATGCGCACCATCTCGCTCTTGTGGTAGCGCATGGTATCCACGACGACTTCGTCGTCCCCCTCCTGTTCGCGGAAACGGGGCTGGCCGAAGTACAGGCCGCCGGTCAGTTCCCGGACGCATAAAATGTCAAAACCGCCTTCGATCAATTCATTCTTGATGGGAGAGGCGTGGGTCAGGGCAGGCAGGCATACGCCCGGGCGCAGATTGGCGTACAGGCCGAAATGCTTTCTCAGCGGCAGCAGGGCGCCGCGCTCCGGCTGTTCATTGGCGGGAAGGTGCTCCCACTTGGGGCCGCCTACGGAGCCGAACAGGACGGCGTCCGCCTCTTCACAGGCTCGGATGGTCTCTTCCGGAAGGGCCTTGCCGCAATGGTCGATCCCCGCGCCGCCCACAAAAGCCTCCTTGCGGCTCACGGTAAATCCAAACTTGGAACTTACGGCGTCCAGAACCTTCAGGGCCTCCGCCATGACCTCGGGCCCGATGCCGTCGCCGGCCAGAACAGCAATATGATGGTGATGTTCACTCATGTCGCTGAAAGTCTGGGCATTCTCCCCTCAAAGGTCAAGAAGCACCGTTGGCATGCCCACGCCGCGGAAGCCTTTTTGCGTCAAAAAGCCTACAGAAACAAAAAAGTACTTGCCAAACGCCTGTGCCTCCAGTAAAAATCCCTCCGCGCTCCATGGAACGCAAACTCCCCTGTAGCTCAGCGGTAGAGCGGGTGACTGTTAATCACTAGGTCGTTGGTTCGAGCCCAACCGGGGGAGCCATTAATTTTCTAACCCTCACAAGTGCAACTGCTTGTGAGGGTTGTTTTTTGCCCGGTTCAGGGTGGAAAAGGCAGAATTCATGCGAAATCGGCCGTGAATCATAGTGAAGCATGATTTTAATTCCGTCTTGGCATGAAATTGGCGTGCCGGAGGGCATCATGAAACGCTGAAGGCGAACCTGGCAACTTGCTCAAAGCGTGACTGGCAGAGCCGTATTCCGCCAGGCTTCCGGGCTTTTGAAAAAGAAAGGCCAGATATCTTTCCTTCAATAGGGAACAGCAGGCTGCCTCGCCAATCTGAAAAATGCGGACGCAGGATGGCGCTTGGGAAAAACGTTCGTGACGAGAGACCGGGCATAACGCCGTCATCGCAGAATTTGTCCATTCAACGTGACGCCCAAGGATGTAATTGCTCCTGCATCTCCAGGCTCAGGGCCGTGATTCCCATAGCGGAACATTGATGCTGAAAATAATGCGGACGCTCCGGAGAAGTGGGGGCGGCCATGCCTCCATGGACGCGGAACTTCTGGAATGGCGTTACTCGCTAAAAAGCATAGGTATTTTGAGAAGAAGGCGAATGGAAATAAAATTACTGAAATAATTGCAGTAAAAGCATTGACCTGCTATAATAATTGAGTAGGTTGGCGTTGTTGCAGGAAAACAGCGAACAATCACCTACTGCGTATTTTAAAACATGGAAAAACATGATGTTATTTACTTATGCGGGCATAAAGGCGTTGCAGCCCTGTTTGGAAAAGCATGGGATATCCCTATCGACTGCAAGCCACTAAAAGAACTTCAGGAAAAATACATGGCCTCCGTCAATAGTATCCGTGCCGGCGTATTTCCGCCCGGCAGGGAATTGACGATGGGTGACGGAAGAAAGGCTCTGGAAGAATTGTGAAAACCTACCTGGACAAAAACGTCTATGAAGCGGCCCTGGAGCGCATAGCCTATTGCTTCCAGGAGTTTGACAATGTTCTGGTGGCCTTCTCGGGCGGCAAGGACAGCGGCGTCCTGCTCAATCTGTGCTACAATTACGCCGACGAACACGGTTTGCTGGACAAGCTGACCATGTACCACCTTGATTATGAGGCCCAGTACCAGATGACGACCGAGTATGTGACCCGGACGTTCCTGGAACAGTTCCCGGGCATCCGTAAAATGTGGTACTGCGTGCCGATCAAGGCCCAGTCGGCATGCGCCCTGGGGGAACCTTACTGGACGCCGTGGGACGCCGCCAAAAAAAAACTGTGGGTGCGGGCCATGCCGGAAAATCCCTATGTGGTTCACGAAGGGAATCTGGACGTTCCATTCCGGCACGGCATGGTGGACTACGAATTCCAGGACAAGCTCTCGCGCCATTTTGCCAAAAAGCGCGGCACCACCGCCGTCATGGTGGGGCTGCGGGCGGATGAAAGCCTCAACAGGTACGCGGCCGTGGCGCGCGGTAAAAAAAGGAGATCCTACGAGGGCAGGAAGTGGATTACGCAGACCAGTGCCGTGACGGCCAACGTTTACCCTCTCTATGACTGGCGCGTCAGCGATATTTGGACGGCCACCGCCCGCTTTGGTTTTGACTACAACCGTCTCTATGACCTCTTGTACCAGGCGGGCCTTACTGCCGGGCAGATGCGGGTGGCAAGCCCGTTCAACGACTGTGCCCAGGAAAGCCTGAAGCTCTACAAAGTGATCGATCCCTCCAACTGGGCGCGCATGATCGGCCGGGTCAACGGCGTCAATTTTACGGGCCTGTACGGAGGCACGACGGCCATGGGCTGGAAAACCATCAAGCTGCCGCCCGGCCATACCTGGAAATCGTATTATGAATTCCTGCTTTCCACGATGGATGCGAGGACGGCGGCCCACTACAACAACATCCTGGAAAAATCCAAAAGGTACTGGATGCAGGGGGGAACCGTCGATCCCGGAACCGCCGATGAAGTGCTGGCGGCCTACCCGCTGGCTGCCGTGACGGGAAAATCGGGCCGCTACGATGGACGCGATATCGTTCAATTCATGGGTTATCCCGACGACATGCCCGTCAGCAATTTCCGGCAGGTGCCCTCTTACAAGCGCATGTGCATCTGCATCATGAAAAATGACTATTTCTGCAGATATGCCGGATTCAGTCCAACCAAGGGAGCGATTGCCCGGCGCCGTGCCGCCGTCAACAAATACCGCAACATTTCATGAACCCCCCCTATCAATCCCCCGTTTATCAAATCCGGCGTGTTCCGCTGGACCAAATCCGCTCCAATGCCTATAACCCGAACAGTGTGGCGCCGCCTGAAATGAAGCTGCTCTACCAGAGCATCAAGGAGGACGGCTACACGATGCCGATTGTCTGCTATCAACTGGAGGACGGCACCTATGAAATCGTTGACGGCTTCCACCGCTGCCAGATCATGAAAACTTACCGCGACATCTACGAACGGGAGGATGGCATGATGCCGGTGGCCGTTATCGACAAGCCTCTTGGAAACCGCATGGCCTCCACCATCAGGCACAACCGTGCCCGCGGGTCTCACAATATCGGACTGATGACCAGCATTATCCAGGAACTGACGGAAGCGGGCATGTCGGATGCGTGGATACTCAAAAACCTCGGCATGGATGCGGAGGAATTGTTGCGCCTCAAGCAGCTCAGCGGCATTGCGGCCCTGTTCCGGGACGGAGAATTCAGCCGGGCGTGGGAATCGAAATAACGTCAACCCGGGAAACCATGAACAAATATGTCACTCAACTGCTGGAAGTCATCCAGAAGAAAACGGGCTGTGACACGAGCAGCGCCGTGCGCTGGCTGGCGGAACAGGCCGGAGTATCCGAAAGAACAGCCTGGAACTGGAAACAGCAGGAAAAGTTGAGGAAGGCAACGGAAAAGAACCTCGGCAGAATTGCCGAGGAATTGAAGAAGTGAACAGGGTTCCGTGTTTCATCCTGCTGAATGCCGCCGGGCATCCGGTTCCCTGCTGGACGCGCGGTTTTCTCAAGCGGTTTCATGGGTAACTGCATGAAACTTCCTGTTATCCTTAAGCCGGCAGCGGAATGCAGGCTTTTCCGCGCGGAGCAGTGATGCAGTCTGGCCTATCAATGCTCCGGCCAGGTTCGGAATAGGTTCAGGGGTTGCGGTGTGGTGTGCCGGGAAGCGCAATGAACGTTCTGGAACCTCATGTTCCAACGGTGCTGCCATGGATGTTTGTTTTCATTTGCGACCGGACGGACGGTGCGGGAAAGACTTTCTCCAAAGAATGATTGCTTGTTGCAATTTTTTGAATTATATCATTTTTTTATGAGATGGCTGCTGGTTTTCCTGATGAGCTCTTGCATGGCTTTTGGTGAAAGTATCAGGGGAGTTGTGATTAACGTGATTGACGGCGATACCATTACTCTCCTGGAAAAAACGCCCGAACAGAAGCGGACCTGCCGGATACGGCTTGAAGGAATTGATACGCCGGAAAGGGGGCAAAACGGGTATGAAGGAGCCAAGGAGTATCTGGAAAAGCTGATTTGGGGAGAGACGGTTACAGTCAAGTACAGCCAGCATGACAGGTACGGCCGTATTTTGGGGGAAGTCTGGTATGGAAAGGTGTTCGTCAATGAGGAGTTGGTGAAGGATGGATGGGCGTGGATCTATAAAAAATTTTCCGCCAGCCGGAAACTCGCTTCCCTTGAAGCGGAGGCCAGGAAGTCCAAAAAAGGCCTTTGGGCGGAGCCGAATCCCATCCCGCCGTGGGAATGGAAAGCCGCGAAGAGAAGGGAAGATGCCGCCGGAATGTTCCTTACTGAACAGGTTTCCCGGGAAAACGTCTCTTTCCGGGTGCCGTGATGTTGCCGAACAAGGGGTATTCCAATGAATCAAAGGCAATTTTAATAGCTGCCGTTGTTCAAGGGCGGTCCTGTTTTTCCTTATCCGGCCGGGACGGTTCAAAGATGGCGGGAAGCGGGGTTCCTGCCCTGGAGCCTTTCCAGGGCCACGCTTCCGGATGGGTACGGAACGGCAGGAGATAGTCCGCAGCTTTCTGGATGGAAGCCCCGGCGGCCGTTTTCCGGTAACGGTAGTTTTTATCTCCCATGCGTTCCGCAATTTGCACGAGGTAGCCCCAGGCCTGAAGGGTGTAAACACTGTATTGCCATGGTTCCGCCCGCTTGAGTTCTTCCGGCTGGGAACCGTCGGGGGCAATGTGGCGGTCCATGTTGGCGAAGGCTTCCGCCAGCCATTGGCGCGCTTCGTTGTCGCGGCCCAGAAAGTGAGCCAGATGGGCGCATTGCGCCACATAGAACAGGTAATGGTTGTTGCTGCGCGTATGCGCATGCCTGCCCTGCCTGCTGGTGGCCAGCCATGCGTAGTACTGGTTCAGCCACGCGTCCACCCGCTTCCATTCCTCTTTTGTCAAGGCCCCGGAGCGTTTCAACGCCGCCAGGGCATCCAGAAAATCGGGCATGCGGTAAAGGTCTATGATGCCGCCTCCGTCGCCTTCCGTCCGGTGTCCGGGGCGGATCTGGGCGTATTTCAGGTGGGGCTGCATGCGGGTTGCCGGAGCAATGAACCAGGCTCTCAGCCATTCCCCGGCACGGGAAGCGGCTCGCGGGTCCCTGTTGAGTTCGTACTGGCGTCCCAGGCTGCAAACCGTACCGATAAAAGCGGCCATCTTGCCGCTGTCGTCCATGCTGCGGAGCCGTTGGTTCTTTTTGCCGTCAATGGGCTTGTAGGGGCCTTCCGGATTGGCGGGGTCAGGCCAGTAGTAGAGGGCATAGCTGACGTATTCATTAGCCTGCGCCTTTTCTCCGAACAGGCTTTTTTTCTCTCCAAGGGTGATGACGGGAGCATCCAGCGGGCCGCCATGCGCCGTGGGAAGGAGCAGGGCCGTTAAAAGAAGAAAAGACAGAGCAGTGCCGCCGAAGGACATGCCTTATTCAAGCAGGAACTTTCTGCGGGGACAACCGGGAAATGAAGGAATGCGCCTAATTCCTTTTCAAAGCCGTTCCCTGCCGTTTGCGTAATGGAAAAAAATGGCTCTGCTGACACGGGAGAGGCTTTTTTGTTTGAGCGAAATATCATTTTGTTAGGTATACCTTATAACGAAGGAGATCATCAGAGCCATGACCAGCAGCCGTGAAGATTATTTGAAAGCGATCGCCGAGCTCCAGCGGAGCAGGGAGAGGGTCGGCAACAGGCATATTGCTGATTATCTGGGCGTTTCTGCCGCTTCCGTCAGCGAGATTATCCGGAAGATGGAGAAGGAAGGCCTGGTGGAGAGCATGGAAAGACGCTCCATCCGCCTGACGCGGAAGGGAGAGGAAGCCGCCATGCAGCTGGTGCGCATTCACCGGCTGTGGGAGGTTTTCCTGGTGGAACATCTCGGGTATTCGTGGGGGGACGTTCATGAAGAGGCGGAGAAGCTGGAACATGCGGCTTCCCCCCGCTTGATGGAAAAACTGGACCGTTTTCTCGGTTATCCGGAGATGTGCCCCCACGGAAGGAGGATTCCGGGGAGGGAGGACGGGCCGCTGCCGGAAGGGCCGCTTTCCCGCCTGTCCGACATCCCGGCAGGGATTCCGGCCGTAATCAGGCGCGTTCCCGAATCGAAAGAGCTGCTGGAGCTTCTCACCTCCCTGGGCATTCATCTTCATGAAACGGTAGCCCTGATGGAGGCGGAAGCGCACAGCGGAGCGTTTCTGGTGAAGGCGGAAGAAGGACAGCGGCTGGAATTGCCTGCCGCCGCCGCTGACGCCATCCTCGTGGAAGTTTCTGCATGAACAATTAATGGAAAGGAGAAAACTAACAATGACATTGAACCAGTTGCCTGAAGGGGAGACCGCCAGGATTGAGTCTCTCGGGATGGAAGGCCGTTTGAGACGGCGGTTGATGGATATAGGCATGATTCCCGGCACCCGGGTGGAATGCCTGGAACGGGGGCCGTTCGGAGACCCCGTCGCTTTTCTTGTGCGCGGAACGGTCATGGCGTTCAGGTCTTCCGATCTGGAAATGATTACCGTTAAGTCCGCGTGAAATCAGCCATGGAAGGAGAACGGGTGAGGCTGGACAGCGGAACGGAGAAGGGCGGATCTTCCGGCGCGGCGGAAGAACGCATGCCCGTCGTGGCCCTGGCGGGCGCTCCCAACGTGGGAAAGAGCACGGTGTTCAATGCGCTGACGGGGCTGAGGCAGCATACCGGGAACTGGCCCGGCAAGACGGTCGTCCGCGCGGAAGGCATTGTGGGGCGCGGTCCCCGGGAGTACCTTTTGGTGGATACGCCGGGCACGTATTCTCTGCTGGCCTGTTCTTCGGATGAAGAGGCGGCACGGGATTTCATTTGTTTCGGTGACGCGGATGCCGTCATTGTCGTCTGTTCCGCCACCAATCTGGAACGGGATTTGAACCTGGCCCTCCAGGTGATGGAAACGACGGGAAATGTAGTGGTCTGCGTCAATTTAATGGATGAGGCCCGGCGGAAGGGCATCCGCATCGACTGCCCGCTTTTGGAAAAACGCCTGGGAGTTCCCGTGGTTCCGGCATCGGCGGCGAAAGGTGAAGGCCTGGACGTTCTGGCTGATACGGTGCAGCGGATGGCGTGGTCCGGAAAGAGGCGGCCCCCCCTCCGGCTGCCCTATGGGGAGCACGTGGAACCGTGGCTGGCGCGTTTGGAAATGTTGGCCGGGCGTCTTCCGTGGCGCGGTTTGTCGCCCCGCTGGGCAGCCGTCAAGCTGCTGGAAGGGGACGAAGGAACGCTGCGGCTTCTGGAGCAGTACGCGGGAACCGGTTTGAGAGAGGAGAAGGAGGTGCAGGAGATTCTCCGTGAGGCCGCCGCCGCGGAGGCCGGTTCTTCAGGCAGTTCTTTTGGCGACCGCGTGGCGGCGGTATTCGTGGAACAGGCGGAACGCCTGTGCAGGGGAGTGGTCGCTTTGCCGGACGGAGGGGGGCTGGGGCGCGACAGGCGCATCGACAAGGTGCTGATGGGGCGGTGGACGGCTTATCCCCTGATGTTCGCCCTGATGGTGCTGATTTTCTGGATCACCATCGTGGGGGCGAATTATCCTTCCCAATGGCTGGCCGACCTGCTTGGAAAAGGCCAGGAGGCGCTGACGGACCTGTTCCGCCTGGCGCATGCTCCGGAATGGCTGCACGGCGTGCTGGTGCTGGGCGTTTACCGCGTGGTGGCGTGGGTCGTGTCCGTCATGCTGCCGCCCATGGCCATCTTTTTCCCCCTCTTCACGCTGCTGGAGGATTCCGGTTATCTGCCCCGCGTGGCGTTCAACATGGACAAGGTGTTCCAGAAGTGCTGCGGCTGCGGCAAGCAGGCGCTGACCATGTGCATGGGGTTCGGCTGCAATGCCGCGGGCATCACCGGATGCCGGATTATCGATTCCCCCCGGGAACGGCTCGTAGCCATTTTGACGAATAATTTCGTCCCCTGCAACGGCAGGTTCCCAACGCTGATTGCCCTCATGACCATGTTTTTTGCGGGGACGGTGGCGTCCGGGTTGCAGCCGCTGGCTTCCGTGACGGGCCTGGTGCTGCTGATCGGGCTGGGCGTGGGAATGACGTTTGCGATAACGGCCCTCCTGTCCCATACGATTCTCAAGGGAACTCCGTCTTCCTTTACCCTGGAACTGCCCCCCTACCGCAAGCCCCAGATCGGCCGCGTGATCGTCCGCTCCTTTCTGGACAGAACCCTGGCGGTCCTGTGGCGCGCGGTAATGGTGGCGGCTCCGGCGGGAATCGTCATCTGGCTGATGGCGAATATCCGTGTTGGAGACTCCAGCCTGCTTGTCCACGGCACGCAGTGGCTGGACCCCGCCGGGCGGCTGATGGGTCTGGACGGCGTGATTCTGATGGCGTTCATCCTCGGCATTCCGGCCAATGAAATCGTTTTCCCCCTCATCATCATGGGTTACCTGGCTTCCGACAACATGATGGACATGGACGATATGAACGAGCTGAAGTCCCTCCTGACCAATAACGGTTGGACCTGGGTGACGGCGTTGTGCACCATGCTGTTTTCCCTGATGCACTGGCCGTGTTCAACGGCTCTTCTCACCGTCCGCAAGGAGACGGGCAAATGGAAGTGGGCTGTTCTTGCCTTCGCCATTCCGACGGCCTGCGGCGTCGTGATGTGCCTTCTGGTGGCGGGAACGGCGCGCCTGCTGGGGTTTGCCTGACGGATGAATGGAGTTCATGCTTCCGCGGAGGGATGATGGCGGCAAAAGTTTCCCTTTCCGGGAGTCCGGAAAGGGAACGGGCCATGGTTCCGGGTTTGCCGGGCAGGCAGCATGAAGCCTTTTCCCGGGCCGCGGATTTCCGTATCAGGCCAGATGCATGCCGCCGGTGACGCCGAAGACTTCCGCAGTGATGAAGCTGGATTCCTGAGAGGCGAGGAAGACGTACAGGCCGGAGAGCTCCACGGGCTGTCCGGCCCGCTTGAGGGGCGTTTTCTGCCCGAATTCCGGCAGGTCCTTCTGCAACTGGCCTCCGGTCACTTGCAGAGCCGTCCAGATGGGGCCGGGAGCTACCACGTTCACCCGGATGCCCTTGGAGGCTACCTGCTTGGCCAGGGCGCGGCTGAAGGCGATGATGGCCGCTTTCGTGGAGGCATAGTCCACCAGGTTCTTGCCGGGCTGGTAGGCCTGGATGGAAGAACACGTGATGATGCTCGCTCCCGGCTTGAGGTACGGAAGGGCTTCCTTGGCAATCCAGAACAGGGAGAAAACATTCACTTCAAATGTCTTAGTCAATTGCTCCGTGGTAATGTCCTGAATGTCCTCCACCGCTACCTGCTTGCCGGCCACCAGGGCCAGAATGTCCAGGCCGCCAAGTTTTTCCAGAGCGTCCCTGACGAGTTTTTGACAGAAGGCTTCATCGCTGAGGTCGCCCGGCAGCAGAACGGCGTTCCGCCCTTCCTTCCTGATGAGCTCCGCCACTTCCTCGGCATCGCTCTGTTCTTCGGGAAGGTAGTTCAGGGCTACGTCGGCTCCTTCGCGTGCATACGCAATGGCGGCCGCACGGCCTATGCCTGAATCTCCCCCCGTGACCAGGGCCTTCCGTCCACGGAGCTTGCCGCAGCCATGATAGCTTTGTTCTCCGGCGTCCGGCACGGGTTCCATTTCGGACTGGAGCCCGGGAGCTTTCTGCTGCTGTTTTTCATACCCTTCCTGGCGGAATTCGTCGCGCGGGTCCTGCATTTCGTGAATGTCTTTAGTACTCATTTTTTCATCAGTCATGTTTTGGCGTGAAACTGCCGGGAGAAGGAAGGCGCCGCCCGCCATGCGTAAGATAGCTGGCTGCGTCCCTTTCTCCGGTGTTCCGCATTTCCTATCCGTGATGACCGGGATTTGGATGGCCTGTTCAAGGGAAGACATGCTTTTATTTCAGCATGTCATTGATATTCACTTATATAGGATTATTCTGAATGTTATTTCCATTGATCCTGATAGAGCCGTTCATTCACTGGTCTTCCTTGAATCCTGTTGAATTTCTCCAATCCGTTTTCGGGAAAAGCCGCTATATTGTGCTGATGAACCCGCTTGATGATCAAATGATTTGATCCTTTCATCCTATTTGCGCCGAGGGAGGGCGGGAACCTTCCTCCGTTTTTCAGCGCGTCCGCGCCGGATTTCAGGACAGTCCGTAAATGAAGTATCCGGCCACTCCCGTCAGGGTCATCAGCAGGATGGGGTTCATTTTCCATTTCCGCAGGACGAACAGGGCCGCGCCGAACAGGAGAATGCTCGGGAAGTCCACTTCCGCGATGGCGTGCCAGTCAAAGGTGCCGCAGAAGGTCAGCAGCAGGATGGTGCCGCCCGCGGACATGATCAGGCCCACGGAAGCCGCTTTCAGCCCTTCCAGCACCCCGGAAACATAAGCGGATTTTTTATGCCTTTGGAAGAAAAGGTGCAGCAGCAGCGCCGCCGCCACGCCGGGAATGATGCAGCCCAGGGTGGCCGCCACGGCGCCGGGAATGCCGGCGATTTGCAGCCCGACGAAGGTAGAGGTGTTGATGGCCAGAGGGCCTGGCGTCATCTGGGAAATCGTGATGATATCGGTAAAAACCTTCTGGGTAATCCAGCCCTGGTGAATGACCACCTGGTCCCGGATCATCGGGATGACGGCGTAGCCGCCTCCGATGCTGAACGCTCCGATCTGGAGAAAGACGCTGAAAAGCTGCCATAATGCCTGAGTCATCCGGCCCTCCTTCCCAGCGTTTTCCGGACGTGCCACAGGCTCAGGAGGCAGCACACGGCCAGAATGGCGGCGATGTTGGCGTGAAAGGCGAAGCTGGCGAGGAACGCGCCCGGAACCAGCGCGTTCAGCAGGGCGGATTTTCTGCGCAGGATCATCTGCCACATGTCCACGACTATGTCCACAATGAGGGCCGCCACGCCTGCCTGCATTCCCCGGAGGACCGCTTCCACGGCGGGATTGGAACTGAAGGCGTCATACCAGACGGTGATGATGGAAAGAATGACCAGCGGCGGGATGATGGCGCCCAGGCAGCTGCAAATGACTCCGGCCATGCCTGCGGTGCGGTGCCCCGCCAGCGCGGAGAGGTTGACGGCAATGGCTCCGGGCGTGGATTGCGCGATGGCGGCCATGGAGAGAAGCTCCTCTTTGGAAAACAGCCGTTTTTTCCAGACAAAGTATTTATTGATCATCGGCACGACAATGTAGCCGCCCCCGAACGTGAATGCCCCGATAAAGAGGTTGATCCAGAAGAGCCAAAGGCATTTTTTCACTTTTTCTCCGGTCATGGCGTTTAAAGAGGAAGGAATGGCGTTCCGGGTATTCCGCCTTTGCGGGAAATTCGGCAGCCGTTGTCCGGGAAAAGGCGGCTGAACGCCGCGCCGTTCCCGTTTTCCCGGAATAAGGGGTGGAGGGATTCTATCACAGGCGGCGGTGGAAGGCCATGCCATTACATGGATAAAGGGGAGAAAAGAGGTGAAGGTCTGCCTCTTTTATAAGTGGGGGGGACAATTGCGGAGCTTCCCGCGGCGCGCAGCAGGCGGCGGAACAAAAAAAGTCCGGCAGGTTTTACCCTGCCGGATGGCAAAGAATCAAGGGAGCCGGGGGAGAAAGCCATCTTTCCCGGCTTGTTTCCAGGCGCAAGAAAAAAGGAATGCAAGAAGCCGGAGTCAGCTTTTTTCCTGTTCCAGCTCCGCTTTCCGGGCCAGGATTTTTTTCATGACGGCGTGGCGGTCTCCTTCCGGGATTTCCACGGGATTGCCGCGGTAGTCACTGGTCATGGCGGCCAGGGCGCCCCCTACATGATGCATGTTGAAAATCGGCAGTTTCCAGGTGGAGGGCTTTTCCGGGTCGGGAACATAGGCGAAGTCGGAAGCGGGATGTTCCTCCCCGTCCACTTTTTTCATTTTGGGTTCATGGTCGCGGTCCATAAGGAATGGACAACCGTCCTTGCGGGCCATTGTAAAAAAGGCCGGGATAAGACGCACAAATTCAACCGTCCGGTGTAAAAGCGGCTTGTCCCGGCGCATTTTTATTTTTTATGGAGCCTTTTGTTCCAGCGGTTTCAGGGGAGCCAGCTTCAGGTTCACCATCCCTCCCGTAAAATAATAGACGGGGGTTTTTCTTCCCGGCACGTCCAAGGGAGCCCTTGCCATTTTGGATTCTCCAAAAAGCGTGTCGTCCACCTTCAATCCGAAGCGCTTGAAGGTTTCCCTGCAGGGGGCGAGCAGTTTTTCCTCCCGTACCAGCCTCACGCAGACGCTCATGTAATGGCCGTCCTTTTTGGAGACACGGCTTTTCCCCTCCCTCGCCAGCTGCTTGAATTTTTCCTGGACGTCCTTTGCCCGCCCCAGGGAAGGCGTGGAAAAGCAAGTGATTTTTTCCAGCGGCATTCCCCTGGCCTGCTGTTCTTCCAGGAATTGCTCCAGGGCCGCCAGGTAATCCTGCAGCATGTAGTCTTTGGGATAAGGGAAGGAACTGTCCCGTAACACGCAGGTAGCTTCTCCGCCGGGATGGGTATATTCCCTCAGCGTGAATTTGAATTGAGGCGCCTTTTTTTCTTTTCCCTCATTTTGAATGGAAGGGGAGGTTCCGGAGTCTGTTGTATCAGCCATGGAAACCGGCACGGCCAGCAGGGAAAGGGAGACGAGGGCAATGGGCGGGGAAGGAGGAATCCGCATGGTTCCTTTTAAACTGATAACACATCTATCGTCAATACTTTATTGTCCTGCGAAAACGTATTCCCCTTTCTTGGAGGAATCCTCCGGGGCTGTCCGCCTTCCGTTTCCGCGTTTTGCTCTTTACAAGAGGGCCGGGATAGATGAGCATGAGCCCGTTAATTTATAATTGTTCTTATTTATGGAAAATACATACCACCATACCCAGCTTCCGGAGGGACGCATTCCCGCCCTGCGCGTGGAACCGATGCCTGCGGACACCAATCAGAGCGGGGAAGTGTTCGGCGGCTGGGTGATGAGCCAGGTGGACCTGGCGGGAGCCAATACGGCCATGCGTTATGCGTTGAGCCGCTACATCGTGACGCGTGCAGTCAGCAGCCTGACGTTTGAAGCTCCCGTGCTGGTGGGCGATGTGGTTTCCTTTTATACGGAGATTATCAAGGTGGGGCGCACCTCCGTCACCGTAAAGGTGGAGGTGTATGCGGAACGCCTGACGAAGCTCTGCAATAATATTGCCAAGATTACGGAGGCGGAGCTGGTTTACGTGGCCCTGGGGGCGGACAAGAAGCCGATTACCCTGGAAGAGTCCCGCGCCCAGTTCGCGCAGTGCTGCTCCCTTGAAACGGGGGACAGCGTTTCCTGTTCCTGAACAGAGGCGGGGGCCGCGTTCCCGCGCGTCAGGCCGCTTTTTTCCGCCTGCGGGTGATGCCCTTGTTTTTATCCACCAGGGCGAAGATGAAGGAGCTGGCCGCGGCAATGGCGCCGATGGTGACGAAGGTGGCGTGGAAGGCGGCTTCCACGGCCTTTCCGGAAGTGGCTGAATGGCCGCCGAAGCTGTCCAGCAGCAGGGAGGCCGCGGCAATGCTGACGGCGATGGAGAGCTGCATGATGGTGGAGAGCAGGGAGTTGCCGCTGCTGGCGTCCGCGTTGGGGAGGTCAATCAGCGTCAGGGTGTTCATGCAGGTGAATTGAATGGAGTTGGCCGCGCCCAGCAGGGCGAGCATGCCCAGCAGGGTGAGTTCGTGGGTGCCGGGGCTGATGAAGTAGAAGGCGGCCAGCAGCGTCCCGATGGTAAAGGTATTGACGACCATGATGTTCCGGTAGCCGAATTTGCCGAGCAGGCGCGGCGCGACCGTTTTTGCCAGCAGGTTGCTCAGCGCCAGGGGAATCAGGGACATGCCGGACTGGAGGGCGGAGTAACCCAGCACCACTTGGAAGAAGAGCGGAATCAAGTACGGCAGGCAGCTTCCCCCCAGGCGGCAGACGATGTTGCCGGCGATGCCGATGGCGAAGTTCCTGATGCGGAACAGGGAGGGGCTGAAGATGGGCGCCTTTGAACGGAACGCCAGCACCCAGTACAGGAGCTGGAACACGCCTCCGGCGGACAGGAGCAGGGCCATGCGCGTCTTGTCGGCTGCGCCTCCTGCGGTGGAGAGGCCCATGGTGACCAGCACGGCGGAGGAGGAGAAGAGGAAGAAGCCCGCCCAGTCGAATTTCTGTTCCCGGACCGCTTTAAGGTCCGGCATCAGTTTCCAGGTGGCCCACAGGCCTGCGATGCCCACCGGAATGTTGATCAGGAAGATCCAGTGCCAGGAGGCGTACTGGACGATGATGCCGCCCAGCACCGGCCCCAGGAGAGGCCCCAGCAGCGCCGGAATCGTCACGATGTTCAGAACGTTGACGAACATGGAGCGCGGATAGGAGCGCAGGACGACCAGACGCCCTACGGGCATCAGGAAGGCCCCCCCGATTCCCTGGATGACGCGGCACGCCGTCATCATGGCGACGGAGGTGGAGAGGGCGCACAGCAGGGACCCCGCGGAGAAAACGGAGATGGCGAAGAGAAAAGTGCGGCGCGAGCCCAGCTTGTCGGATATCCATCCGGAGGCCGGTATCAGGACGCAGACGGTAAGCATGTAGGCCGTCACCAGGGAGTGAAGCTGCAGCGGGTGGCTGTTGAAGCTGCGGGCGATGGTGGGGATGGCCGTGTTCAGGATGGTGGCATCCAGCATCTGCATGAAGAATGCCGATGCCACAAGAAAGGGCAGGTAGCGCAGCGCTTTGGAGGATGTCGGCAGTTTTTCCATGGAAGACCGCCGCCAGTATCCGGCTGGGCCGCGCCGGGGGCAAGGCAGATGTTTGTCCCGGCGCTCCCGTTGTTTTCCGGGCGCCCCGGAACCGCCGTTATGCCCTGGGCTCCGTTTTACGGCCTGGGCTGTTCCGGTGCGCGCCGCGCCAGCACGCGTTTGGAAAGCCATGCGCGCACAGGTTCGTCATAAAGCTTCAGGCACCCGTAGGCCACGGCAATGCAGATGAACAGGACGCCCACCGCCACGGGGAGAGCGCGGGAAAAGGGCACTTCCGCATCGTGCACCCAGGCCAGGTACAGGTAAACGATGGGGTAGTGGGTGATGTAAAGGGGGTAGGAGATGTTTCCCAGGAATCGGCTGGCCCGGGAGGAGATGTCGCCTGGGATGTCGCTGGCTCCCAGAAAGACCACCGCGGGGAAGATGACGATGATGCAGAAGGCGTCATACAGGCCGTTCAGGCGGAAGTTTTCCGCCCCGCCCACGTGCGGCATGGCCAGCGCTCCCACCAGAAGCAGGCTGCACCACCAGAAGCCGTGCCTGACCCGGCCGGGCTTGCACAGGCGGAACAGGAGCAGGCCGCCGAAGAAGGGGAACATGAGCCGCGTCAATCCCACGCGGCACTGTTCCACGTCCAGCGTCCAGCCGCCGATGTTGTTGCCCTGCGTGTAGCACTGGTGGATGAGGGCGCAGGCCGCCAGGAAGACCAGGACCGCCAGCCACCGGCTGGTGGATTTCCTGATGAGCACGGCGTAAAGGATGTTGGCGATGTATTCGAAGAAGAGGGACCAGGCCGGACCGTTCAGCGGGTGCATTTCCGTCCATCCGCGAATATCCAGGGAAACGGGGACGGGCAGCAGCGTGAACCCCACGGTCATGACCAGCAGCATTTTCCATACGGGGGTCTGTGCGATGTTCGGGAAGATTTCAGACCCCTGGAAGTAAAAGAGGGCTCCACCCAGCAGCATCCCCATGACCACCATGGGTTGAAGGCGCACCAGCCGCCGCTTGCAGAAATCCCACAGGCTCATCTTTCCCCAGCGGTCGTCATAGGCATACCCGATGACGAAGCCGGACAGCATGAAGAAGAAGTCCACGGACAGATAGCCGTGATTGATGATCTGGTCCGTGTGGAATTGGAAGTCCCTGGCGCTTCCTTCAAACATGTGGAACAGGACCACCATGACGGCGGCTACGCCGCGCAGGCCGTCCAGGGCGGCATAATGAGGTTTGGGAGCCAGAACGGAGGGAGAGAGAGGGGCCGGAGTGCTCATGGTATAAGTACGGCGAAAAGTGATTGTGCTTACAGAAAAAGGGGCGATGCGTATTTTACGTGCGCGGCCGCGGAACCCCGGAACGGGTTTTTCCGCAGGGAAAGTCCCGGTACAGGCTGGTACTGAGACGGCTTGCCCGGCAGACGGGCAAGCCGTTTCCTATCTTCCACAGACGGCGTGAGACGTAAAGAAAAATGATGAAGGCTGTTCCTTCTCCCTTTTTCCTTTAAAGAGCCGGATTCCGGAGGAAAAGAGGCCCGGCGCCTACGGCGCGGGGGCAAGTACAATGGACTTTGTTTCCGCGCCGCTGGTGATTCCCTTGACGGTCAGGGTGCATTTTCCCGGCGGCAGGGTAAGGACGCCGGGGGAGTGCTTTACGAACCGGGACCATCCGCCGGTTCCCGGAAAAGTGAATTCCGTCAGCTTGTCATTGATGGAATAACCCAGCTTGAACAGGGTGGAGGCGGGATCGGCAATGGCATAATCCGTCGTTACCGTATAGGTTCCTCCGTTTTTGGTGAAGATTTCCCAGCTGACGGAGCTGAAGTGGGACAGGATGTTGAATTTTCCCGCATCTTTTGCCAGGGCATGCGTGATGAGGCAGTTTTCAGGCAAGAGCGTGATTTTGCCGCTGGCCGCCGGCTGGACTACCGGGAAGATGGAGGCGGGAATGAGCCGGATATAGCGGATGTAAATGCCGTCCCTCCCTTTTTTCTTGAGCGTAAAGGTTTGTTTTCCCTTAACCAGGTTCATGCGGCCCAGATGGTAGATTCCCCCATCGGCCTCACCGCCGCCGGAAGTGGGCACATTCCACAGGAAGGGGGCGCTGTCGCCGCATTTCAGTTCATAGCGGGCGGAAGCGGTAGCCGTCCAGGGGAACGTGTACCAGGCTTCAAGGATGTATTCCCCGTCTTGGGCGACGTTGATTTCCCAGCTTGCGCCGGAGTCTTTTTCCGCCATGCCGGCGATGAATTTGACGGACCGTATTTTTGCCAGCTTGCTTTTGGAAAGTTCCGCATTTTCAGCCTTCATCAGGACGGTCTTCCCCTGAATGGCGCCGGAGGCTGCCGTTTTAATCAGTCCGTCCGCCGGGAATTTGGCCTGGACGGCTGCGCAGAGCAGGAGGGAGGCATTCAGCATTAAGAGCAGTTTCATGTTGGATATGGATGGTTGGAGTTGAAAGACAGATGTTAATCTATTCCATCTTGTCCTTCAAGACGCTGTTGCCGTCAATAAAAAAGTGGGCAGGATTTTTCGTGCCTTCCCTCCGGATATGGTTCCGGAATGGCGAGAGGGCCGGCGATTCTTCGGCTTCCGGAGGGACTTAACAAGGGAGTTTTTACAGCTGGGAAGCTTGACGCTGGGCCTGATAATTTTGGGCCTTATATACTTGACTTCGGTTCCTCCGTATGCTATTAATTAGTCATACTAAGGAGGCAACCATGAACGACCGCTTAACCATTTCACTTTTTGAGCTTTTTGAAAAATTCCCCAACGAAGAATCAGCTAAAAAGTATTTGGAGGGAAAACGGTGGGGCGATAAGGTAGTTTGCCCGTTCTGCGGGAAAAGCGAAAAACAGTATAGAGTAAAGAGGAACGGGGTTGAAGGGTATTTTGAATGTGGGGAGTGCGGGAAAGTTTATACTGTGAGGACAGGAACTATCTTTGAACGAAGCCATGTTCCACTTCATAAGTGGATTTTTGCTTTCTATTTGGTAGTAACTTCCAGAAAGGGTATTAGCTCCATGCAACTCTCTAAAGAAATTGGGGTTACGCAAAAAACGGCGTGGTTCATGCTTCAAAGGATTAGGGAAGCTTGCAATTCCAACCATGATGACGATGACAATAACGGCTTTCTGTCTGGAATCGTTGAAGCCGATGGGGTGTATATTGGAGGGAAGGAATCCAATAAGCACGAATCTCAGAAATTGAAGGCCGGGCGTGGAATTGTTGGAAAGACGGCGGTTTTAGGAATGAGGACCAGAGCAGGAAAGGTTTTGGCAAGGGTTATTCCCGACACTTCAAGAGATACAGTTCACCAAGTTTTGAATAAGTATTTGAGCCAAGACTCCGTTCTGATTACTGATGAACATGCTTCTTACAAAGAATCACAGTTCAATCATCAGGTGGTGAATCATAGTGTCAAACAGTATGTTGACGGAATGGCCCATACTAACGGCATTGAGAGCGTATGGGCGGTTTTGAAGAGAGGATTCTATGGAATCTACCATTCATTCAGCACAAAACATTTACAGAGATATGTAGATGAATTTGCGTATCGATTGAATGAGGGAAATGTAAAAATCCATACATGGGTGAGATTGGATGCTCTTATGGCTAAAGCATTTGCGACGAGAATCACTTACGCCGAATTGAAGAATTGACCGCCACCCTGCAACAAGGTGACGGCCTAAGTCATGCAAATCAAAGAATCGCCCCCTTCCCCGAAAGGAAGGAGGCCAGTTAATTCACCGCCGAAGGTGGTTAAAAGGTCCAGCTAATGCCAGCTTGGATGACATGGTAAGGGTCAGTATCGTGGAATTTGAGAAGTTCGTACCCTAAAATCAAATCTGTTGTATTACCAATGGCAAAGCGGAATCCTAACGTAGCAGAGAATGTAAAATCGGCATTGACCTCAGTTGCACTAGCTCTACCTCTCTCTATTCGATAAGTGGAATTACTCAGCCAGACTTTTCTATCAACCGTAGCTGTGGCTTTCAAAGAATTGAAAGTTACGCCAATTTTGCCGCCTAAGAAGAAATATGCTTTCTCCTGAACTAATGGAAGGTTCAGCGTATATCCAGCTAGTAATGGAATAGATGTTTGGTATTTGATTTTCAGGTCAACATTCGTAATGTCATTCTCATTAAGAAATTGTTGAATCTGAGCATCGGAATATCCCAATTCGCGGCCAATATCAAAGGCATTGAAATGTTTAGCATCGGAAGACATCAATCCTGCCGTCAAAGACAATTCGTGAACGATATCTCCTGTTTCAGTATAGGAATTTAGGCTGAGCAGACCGCCGCCAAGATTGGGCATGTCACTATCTCCCGCAATCCCATAAACACCCTTGATACTCATTCCAAAGGTAGAATCGTATTTCTGAGTATAGGATGGAGAACTGTAAGAACTGCCTGCTCTATAATAGTTCCAAGGGTCAGACGCTTGGCTGAAAAAAGCACAGGACAATAGACCTAATGCACACGTTATAAATAAGTTTCTCTTCATGGTCGTTTATGGGTTGAAGTCATAATGAAGTCACGCTTGCCAACAAAGATTCCCGCTTAAGGGTCTCAATTGCGAATCGCAATAATCATCATATGCGAGTTATTAACATAACAAATGCGAACAATACAAGCTCTTTCTTTCTATGAACTGGGTTCTATCAGATAATCAAATCGCATGTTTACGAGCAATTCCAAGCCTGAACCGGAGTATGTGGACACGAAAAAATTAGGCCAATGGCTCAATGACCATTCCATTAGCCGCGCTGAAATAGCCAAAGCCCTTGGAGTCCAAACCACCGTGGTTCATAACTGGTTTGCCCGCCAAAGAATCCCTAAGAACGTACAAGGCTCATTGCGCCATTTGATGAGTGCCGATTATCCTTCGGAACTGGAATCTCAAATCGCCGTTCGAATGAAAAATTCTACTCTGAACGAGGTAGTCAAACAGGCCGTCAAGGAAGGATTGTCCGTGGAGGAATGGATTTTGAGGGCGGTGGAGGAGAAGTTGAAAAATCGTCAATCAATAGATAATATGCGTCATATAGATAATATCGTGTAATATTAGTTGACATATTTTATGAATAATCCATTTTGAAGAGGTACTTATTGTAGAGAGCATCATGTTACCTAAAATATCTTTGAATGAGGAAACTAAGCAGGCGATTGCTCGTTCTGTTGGAGTGCCTGTATCTAGAATATTAGAGATGGATGCCTCTGAATTAGATGCAGCTATAGAGTCTAAAATTGGCAAGAAACTAAAATTAGACACAAAACGCAATAGATTTCCACTAGTTGGAAGAGGTTCTGTATATTTAGCTCTTTCAAGATTTTTAAGATTTAATCTTGATAAAAAAATAGCTAAAATATAAAATGCTTTCCTCTGATTATTTATCACGTATAGAGAATCTCTATACGACATATAATAATACTATCAAATTATTGATAGCGGATATAGAAGCGAAATACGAAAAGTTTCCTATAGAACTTTTTAATGAAATTCGTGCTTTACATGACCATATAGCTAGATGCTATATTCCTGATTTAAAGCCCGAAACTATTAAAAATGAAATTGCAAAAGCGGAAGGACATATTTGGAGAATAATTTTGGATTGTTATAAATACCTTAATATTCATTTATCTGATTATGTTAAAAATTTTGAGAAAAGGACTAAGCGTGTCGATTTATTTGTAGTAGATAATGGACAATTTTATGTCACTTACAAAAAATTGCACAATGAAGCTATTTCCTCAGTTAGAGAGGCTAAAAAAATAGAAGGAATCGATAAAACAAAATCTCTGAAAAGATACGAAGACGCCTATAATCAATATACTGAGCTATACGACCATATTAATTCTAAAATGTCAGATATTAATTGGGCAAAAAGGAAATATTGTGTTAAATTTGGTTGGAAGGCTTTACTGTGGATTGCTTCGGTGATTCTTTCTTCTCTCATTACTATTTCAGTCGGTTGTCCGAAATTACAAAGTATTGTTGAAGGCGTTATCGCTTGCTTTTAAAGACAATGACATTTTTCAATATTGTTTCTTCTAAAGACGTATACTACACTATAGTGTAGTATACGTCTTTAGAAGCCTCTCCTCTTTACAAGTTAAAAAGCGCTACCTCATGAAGAAGTGAGGTAGCGCTTTTCTTTCCGCAGAAAGAGAAATCCCTATTACTTACTATTCTACAAAATCAAAAACGACACAACCTTTTCCTGCACGGGCAATCCGAATCAATTGGTCAGTTGTTTTTGCATTCGCATTTGCAAGAGTCAAATGAACCATTTTGTTAGATGCAGCCCTAGCAATGTCAACAAGTTGGTCAGTTGTTTTTGTAGATGCATCAATTCTTATCCCTCCACCAGCACGAGCAATATCTATGAGTTGATTAGTAGTTTTCATAATTGTATTTTTTACTACCTATTAATGGGGAATTTTTATGAAATTGGCAAGTACAAAAATATTTGGCTAAATTAGGGTTGCGTACCAAATAAGTCCTTTCTAAGAAGGATACCATTCGAAGAGAATTTTTTTGCCGAACTTAACTATATAAGACCCATAATTTTCCGGAAATTTCCAGTAGTATGTTGAGAAGGAAGAAAGAGGAAAAGCTGCTTGTTCTCCATGCGTCAAGAGCATTTAATCAACGATGGCCGGAATACTCCCTGGCTGCCCTGATGATTGATGATGAAACGTTATTTGCTGATTTTCCTCCTGTCCGGAATGGACACGGGAGCGCTGAAGGCTGAAAAGGTCCTGGACGGCTTTGACGAGGAACCTTTTGAACAGCCCGTAATCCTGCCTGAAAAAACGCGCCTGTCGCCTGCGGCGGCCCGCGTGGCGGCCTATATGGAGAGCCTTCCGCCGATGGAACGGGAAAAGCCGTCCGTGCCGTGCTTGCTGCAAGTGGTGGAGGTGGCCGCAAACAGATGGCCGGGCCTGAATGGAAAGGCGGGAACGGACTGGATTGCCGCCGAATTGTTTTTCCAGTTGAATAGTTGTTCCAGGATGCCCGGCAACCCGTTCTCCCAGTTGGTTCAAGGCTGTTGTTTTCCGGCTCCCTTCCCGCCGCGCTGCTCCGGGACGCCCTGCTTCCGGGGAATACTTATGAGAATCCGGAAAAGGCGGATGAAATTTGCCGTGCCGTTTTCAAGAATCTGAAGAGAGTGGAAGGCACGCTTCCCGCCGTACCGGATACCGGAGCTTTCCGTGGAATGCGTGTACCGGGTTCCGGCCATTTACAACGTGCGGTGGTCGCTGGAGAGCCGGGATTATGAAGGGAATGTGATGCGCGTGGTCAGGCGGCCGGTAGTGGAGAAAGAGGGGGGTGAAACTGTTTCCTATGACGTGCCTGTCCTCTGGCGCGGAAAAGCGGCGGCGTCTTTTCCGCTCACTCCGCCGGGGCGCATTCCCTGGCGCATGAACTTCATGCGCCGTCCGGCATACGGATGCCGGTGCGGCGGCCCTGCGGGGAAAACACGGATGGGAGGCCGCGCGCATTCCCCTCACGGAAGCAGGTGCCGGGTGCGCTCAGTGTGACTGGAGCGATACGCGGTTGGCCAGCGGCTTGCCTTCCAGGAAGTCCCGGATGTTGTGCAGGGTGACTTCCGCAATGTTGTGCAGGGCTTCCTTCGTGAAAAAGCCCTGGTGGGAGGTCAGGATGACGTTGTTGAAGGAGAGCAGGCGCGCCAGGGTGTCGTCGTCAATGATTCGGTCGGACTTGTCTTCGTAAAAATATTCACCTTCCTCTTCATACACGTCCAGGCCGGCGGACCCCACTTTTTTTGATTTCAGGCCGTCAATCAGCATTTCCGTATTAATCAGCTTGCCGCGTCCCGTGTTGATGATCATCACGCCGTCCTTCATTTTGCCGATGGAGTCCGCATTAATCAGGTATTCCGTTTCCGGGGTGAGGGGGCAGTGCAGGGAAATGATGTCGGACCGGGCGTACAGGTCGTCCAGCGTGGTGTACGTAATGCCGGCTTCTTCCGCAAAGCGCTGGTCGGGGTACGGATCGTAGGCCAGGATGTTCATGCCGAACCCCTTGAGGATGCGGATGAGGATTCTGGCGATTTTCCCCGTTCCGATGATGCCGGCCGTTTTCCCGTTCATGTCAAAGCCCATCAGCCCGTGCAGGGAAAAGTTGCCGTCCCTGGTGCGCCAGTACGCGCGGTGTATCTTGCGGTTCAGGGAGAGCATCAGGGCTACGGCGTGTTCCGCCACCGCATAGGGGGAGTATTGGGGGACCCTGACGATGGGCAGGTCCGCTTCTTCCGCCGCTTTCAGGTCCACGTTGTTGAATCCGGCGCAGCGCAGGGCCAGCAGTTTGACGCCGTTTTCCTTCAGGCTCCGGATCACTTCCCGGTTTGCCGTGTCGTTGACGAAGATGCACGCCACGTCCGTGCCGCGGGTCAGCGGCACGCTGTCCGGGGTGAGGTGCCCCTTGAAGTAGCGGATGTCGTAATGGAATTCGCGCTCGTTGATCGGGTTGAAGGAGTCCCGGTCGTAGGGCTTGGCGTCAAAAAACGCAATGCGGCAGGAATGGTCGGTCATGCGGAAGGGAGGGGGGTTAGGCGATCGGCGGTTTTTTCTTCGCGCTTCCCTGGCTGGCGACGGCTTCCATGCGTTTGCGGATTTCTTCCGGATCCCCCAGAAAGTAGTCTTTCTCCAGGTTCAGGGAATCGTCAAATTCAAACACATAGGGAATGGCGGTGGGAAGGTTCAGGGAAAGAAGCTGGTCGTTGGGGATGTTTTTCAGGTACTTGATCATGCCGCGCAGCGTGTTGCCGTGGGCCACGATCAGGATATTGTCCAGCGTCCGGAGGGAGGGGAGGATGGTTCCCTCCCAGTAGGGCATCATGCGGTCAATGGCCTCCTTCAGGGATTCCGTCCGCGGAAGTTCGTTATCCGGCACCCCCTTGTAGCGGGGGTCCCACTTGGGGTTGGCTGGATCGTCCTCCGCCAGGGGAGGGGGAGCCACGTCGTAGCTGCGCCGCCAGATCAGCACCTGCTCGTCTCCGTATTTTTGGGCCGTTTCACTTTTGTTCAACCCCTGGAGCATGCCGTAGTGCTTTTCATTCAGCCGCCAGCTTTTGGCGACGGGCAGCCAGTCCTGGTCCAGACGGTCCAGCACGCAGTTAAGCGTCTTCACGGCGCGCTTGAGGTAGGAGGTGTAAGCCTGGTCAAAAGCCATGCCCTTGTCTTTCAGCAGGTCGCCCGCATGGTTCGCTTCCTCTATCCCCAGTTCCGTCAGGTCCACATCCGTCCATCCGGTGAACCTGTTTTCACGGTTCCACGTGCTTTCTCCATGGCGCAGAAGAACAATTGTTTTCATATCGCTGAATTTAGACAGGCGCCCTCCGGCTTTCGCGCAAAGGAATGGAGGCGTATGACGTGATAATATTCCCCGCCGCAGGAGAAATTCCTGCCGCCCGGCCCCGGCAGTCCGCCGGGGGAGGGGAAAGACGCCTCACAGGTGCGGCGGCGGCGGGTAAAATTGTGATTGGCAACCGTCTTCAAATGGATTAACAGTTCAGCATGATGAAGCAATATGGTTTCAGTTGGGCTGCCGCCCTGATGGCCGCCGGAGTGGGAGCATTGGCATGGGCCGGTCCCGGGGCTGTCCGGAATGCGCAGAAGCCTGCTCCTTCCGGTGGAGCCCCCGCCGTGTTCAAGTTCGGCGGGGAAGGGAACCAGGAGTTCATGCTGAATGGAAAACCGTTCCAGATACGCGGAGCGGAGATGCATCCCCAGCGCATCCCCAGGGAGTACTGGAGGCACCGCATCAGGACTGCCCGGGCCATGGGCTTGAACACCATTGCGTTTTACGTGTTCTGGAACGACCATGAACAGCCGGACGGCAGCTTTGACTTCAAGACGGGCAACCGCGATCTGGGAGAGTTTCTCAAGATATGCCAGGAGGAAGGCATGTGGGTTCTGTTCCGCCCCGGTCCCTATGTGTGCGGGGAATGGGACCTGGGAGGGTTGCCCCATTATCTGCTGAAGGATCCCAAGGCCAAATTGAGGACTACGGAAGACGCCAAATTCATGAAGGCGCAGACGCGGTATCTGGAAGCCGTGGCCCGTGTGGCGGAGCCCTTTTTGGTCAAAAACGGAGGCCCTATCCTGATGACCCAGCTTGAGAACGAATACGGGAGCTACCAGAGGAAGGACCGCAAGTACATGGAGTGGCTGAAAGCGTTCTGGACCAGGAAGGGCTTCGGCCCCTTTTATACGTCCGACGGCGCGGGGGAACATTTCCTGAAAGGGGTGGTGCTTCCCGGCGTGGCCGTGGGACTGGACCCGGGGCTGAACGACGGCCACTGGGAGGTGGCTAATAAGTGCAATCCGGGCGTTCCCGTTTTTTCCTCGGAAACGTATCCGGGCTGGCTGCGGCACTGGGGGGAGGGGAACTGGGCCCCCACCCCAGGCATTGTCAACCACGTCCGCTGGTTTATGGACAAGGGGCGCTCCTTCAGCCTGTTCGTTTTCCACGGTGGCACCAACTTCGGGTTTACGGCGGGCGCCAACAACGGGGGGCCGGGAAAATACCAGCCGGACCTGACGAGTTACGATTACGGCTCTCCCGTGGACGAACAGGGCCGGATGAATGAATATTACACCCAGATGAGGGAAATCATCCTGGAAAAACTGCCTCCGGAAGCCGCCGTGCCGGAACCTCCCGCGGACATCCCGGCCATGGAGATTCCGGAGTTCACGCCCGTGGTCCATGCCGGCCTTTGGGAGAACCTGCCCAAGCCCTTCCGGTCCAAGTTCCCGCAGCCGCCCTATTTCGAACAGTGGAACCAGAACCAGGGCATCGCCGTTTACAGCGCCACCGTTCCGGCCGGACCGCCTGAAACGCTGGAATTCACCAACGTCAATGACTATGCCCAGGTGTACCTGAACGGAGAGCCGGTCGGCACGCTGGACCGACGCCTGGGACAGAAGAGCGTGGAGCTGCCGGAGCGCAAGAAGCCGGGAACGCTGGAAATCCTGGTGGAGGCCATGGGACATATCAATTTCCACATCAGCATGGAGAGCGACCGCAAGGGGCTGCACGGCCCTGTGAAGCTGGGAACGCGCGAGTTGAAGAACTGGACGGTGAGGGCCCTTCCCCTGAAGGCTGACTCCATCGTCCAGGCGCCCAAGGGAAAGGGCCCTTCCCGGAAACGGGAAGGAGCGCATTTCCGGGCCGTCGTGAACATTGAAGAGCCGCAGGACACGTTCCTGGACATGTCCCGCTATGCCAAGGGATACGTGTGGGTGAACGGCGTGAATGTGGGGCGGTATTGGAATGTGGGGCCTCAATTAAGGCTGTACGTTCCGGCCCCCTTCCTGAAAAAAGGGGAGAATGTGATTGATGTCCTGGACCTTCACGAGAAGGAGCCCAAGCCCATCCGCGGCATGAAGGAGCGCAACAAGGAGCCTGGAAAGATAGATACCAAAAACCTGGACAACCAGTGGTAAAACCGCCGGGTCTTCTGCCCGCGTCACTGGAAAAAGCTTTTTTCCATGAACCCGCGCCATGGGGGGAGCCGCAGCCTGGGTGTCAGACGCCCTGAGCCTGCCTTTTTCTCCGGAATTCCTCTTTGAACGCCTTCCAGTCCGTGTCTCTAACCAGTTCCGCGAGGTTGGAGTAGTAGGACCGGTGGTGCCCGAAGCGTTCGTCCATCAGCTCTTCAAGCGCCTTTTCCGGCGTCCAGCCCTGCATGACGATGCGGTAGGCGGCGCAGACAATGCCGGTGCGGTCGGACCCGTGCCAGCAGTGCACCAGAACGGGCTTGGGCGCGTTGCTGATGACCAGCAGGCAGTCCATGAGTTCTTCCCGGGTCACTTTCCCTGCCGCCAGTTTAATGCGGTACAGGCGCAGTCCGGTATGTTCCGCCTCATCGGCGTCGCTGTGGTATTCCCGCAGGTTCAGGACGGATTTGAGCCCCAGCTTTTCCAGGGCCTTGAACCCGTCGCCGCCGGGTTGTCCGGAACGGTACAGCTCCGGGCTGAGGCGGTAGCAGTTTCTGGCGTCTTTTACCTTGATGGAAACGAGGGGGTCCATCAAGATTTCTGCGCAGGCAAGGGGAAGGGGCGCCGCCAGAACGGCGAGTATCACAGCGTTCCGGTTCATGGCTTCTTTCAGGAATCGGACGGGTAACCGACGCTCTGGGCGTACAGGACTTTTTTAAAGACGGGGAGTTTCAAGCGCCGCTGGATATAGTCGGCGTCAATCATGGCGCGGAAGACGGTGCCGAGGCCCGCGGAAGTACAGAAAAGATAGACGTTTTCTCCGATGAACCCCACGCCCGTGCAGGCCGTGACCAGTTTTCTTTTGGCGTCAAAGTCTCCGGGCTGTTTGGACTGGTCCACCACATAGACCAGGTTCAGCGGCGCGGTAGCCGCGAATTCCTGCGTTCCCGTGGCGGCACGCATATCGCCCTGAACCACTCGCTCCAACTGGTGGGTTTCCGGCTTGTAAAGATAGGCGCCCTGCGGCAGGACGGCATAGATTTCTATTTCGTTGGAATTCCGGGAGGACGGCGCCGTACGGTAATCAGGATCGTCCCGGTTGACGCCTTGAGCCGCCCAGAGCAGGGAAGACAGGATTTCCATCGGAATGGGCTTGTCTGCGAAGGATCTGGTGGAATGCCGTTCATTCAGAACCTGCATGAGCGGCCTGCCGCCCTTTTTGTCCGGCGGAGGCAGCACGATGTTGTCACTGAGGGCCGTTCCGGAGAGGAGGCTTCCCGAAATGACGGCCAGAAGCGGGCTGAGAGCATGAGAAATATTCATAGGCGGCAAAAGATGGATAAAGATGATGGAATAATTAGCAGGATACTTGTATTTTTCTCATGTTTTTGGGAACACGTGAGAACCTAATCCTATAAAATGGCTATGAAAACACAAGGAAAAATCCCTTGGTTTGATTCTTAACGGGTTCCGGAAGATGGACTCTCCGGAAAAGACCGTTGTTTCAAGTTGACCTTGGGAGGGTATTGCGCTTTTATGTCAAACGGAACAGGGATGGAAATCTTTTTTCCTTCCCTGCCCAATTTGCTCCAACCCGTTCAAGCCTTATCCCATGAATCCTGTCAATCCTTTGCGTCCCGGTTCTCCCAAGCGTAAAAAATCCTCCTCCGGGGGAATTGTCATAACCATTATCCTGGTGCTGGCTCTTGCCGGCGGCGGAGTGGTTTACCACCGCATTTCCGTTCAACGGGAGGCGGAGGCCGCAGAGCTGGCGGCCAGAAGGGAGGCGGAAGCGAAAGCGGCGCGCGCACGGAAGGCTGCGGAGCTGGAGGCGGCGCGCAAGGCTGCGGAGGAACGGGCGCGTGCGGAGGCGGCGGAAAAAGCACGGCTGGAAGCGGAACGCCTGGCCGCGGAGGAAGCCGCCAGAAAACGGCAGAAGAAGGAACCGGAGGCGGTGAAGCCTGCTCCCGCGGAACCGAAGGAAGAGCCCGTGGTCCGGGAGGAAGATCCGCGGCTGGAGATTTTTAAGAAGCCCGTTTTGCTGGTCAGCCTGAAGGCCAATAACGCCGCCAATAGAAAGCTGTTTACGGACGCCTTCAATCTGGCCCTGGAGACGGGCCGCTATGACTTGTACGCCGGTTTCCTGCGGTCCAATCTGGAACGGGACGCCGTGAAGGTCATCAAATTCGGCAAATTCGACGTATCCATGTATGACCAAAGCCCGTATCTCATGCGCGCCAATGAACTGTACCAGCTCATCAGCAAAGTGGGGGCGGAAACCATTCAGGAGCAGCTCAAGGAGAGTTCCCCCAGATATTTTTATCCGTGGCTTTTTTCAGACCCCTCCGACCCTCTGCGGCTCTTCCTGCGCACGATGGCGCGGGAACAGACTCCCAGGGAGGAATGGGGAGGCATCCTGCGGAAGTGGGCGGAGTTCTGGATGAAAACCTCCGCCATGCCCCGGAGCAAGTATTCCTCCCTGGCGCTGGCCTGCGCCATGCTGGACCCCCGCATCGCCTCCAGTCCGTCCAGGCTGCGGGCCTCTTCTTCCACCAATATTTCCACTACTCCCCTGACGCTGGAACAGGTGTTCGAGTACTTCGTGGAGATGGATGAAGCCCATGAACTTCTGACAGATATTACCAAATTAAGCCCTTCCGAGCTGCTGTTCGTGGTGGACGTGCGCCTGCCGAGGTCGGAGATGGACTGGGCGCGCAAAAAGGTGCGGCTTACCCGGAAGGGCTGGGGCGGAGCCTATTCCATGATCCGCTACCGGATGGACCGCGCCGCCCTGGGCAAGGACCCTTACACGAATTACACCTTCCAGGAGATTCTGGATGAAGGCGGCATCTGCATGGACCAAGCCTATTTTGCCGTGAATACCGCCAAATGCAACGGCATTCCCTCCGCCTACGTCACCGGGGACGGCAACCGCGGCCCGCACGCCTGGATCAATCTGCTGACGACGGACGAAACCTGGCAGTCTTATGGCGGGTATGGGTACAATACGGGGCATTTTTCCCATCCGCACAACCGCAAGTCAAAGCATGAATCCACTCTTCTACAGGGCATGGACAAGAAGGTGAACGGCTCCCGGCTGGACACCTCCCTGGATTACCTTTCCCTGGCGGACCTGTTTGAAGAGATGCAGAAGCCGGATTGCGTCCGGGTGATGCTGGAAGCCGCCACGCAGGCCACCCCCGGAAGCCCTCTGGGCTGGGAACGCCTGATCGCGCTGATGAGCCGTCCGGAAAGCGGCACGAAGCTGGAGGAATGGGATGCGCTGGTGACCATGATCAAGCGCAAGTTCCGCTCCCGGCCGGATTACCTGGCCATGGCCGCCCGCGTGGAGGATGAATACATTTTCCCCATGCGGGACGCCTCCACCAACAAGCGCAATGTGGCCCGGGACCTGAAAAAGCTGGAAAAGGAGACGGACGAGGGCCGCAGCGACCTGACTTCCGCCGCCATCAAGCGGCAGGCGGACATCCTGATGGAGAACGGGGACAAGGCCGGCGTGGCTTCCCTGTACCGCAAGTCCATGAAGGATTACGCGCGCCGCGCGGAAGTGTTCGAGGCGCTGATGGGGCAGTATTACCGGTATGTCTCCCAGGAGCCGGAGGCCGTTCTTCAGCTCGCCAAGGAGGCGGAATCCTCCTACAACCGGTATATCCGGACCAAGTCGGACGACTACTTCAAGGTGAAGAAGGAGGTTGCCATCCAGAGGAAGATAGCCGGATATTATGAAAAGGGCGGCAATGAAAAGAAGGCCGCTTCCCTGCGCAAGGACGCGGAGAAGCGGGAGAAGAACAGCAAGAAGGGCATCCGGGAGGAGGGATAGCCCGGCAGGCCGCCTGCGGCTCCTCCCATCATTTCCCCAGGCGCGCGGCCCTGGCCGCCTCCGGCTGCGGCATACCCGTGGAATGAACGTTTTTAGGCTGGAATGCTGTCTTATCTTCAACTAATACATGACCTATATGGCAAGAGAACCTTACGCGAACTTCTGGCCCAAAGTGGCGGATACCGCTTTTGTGGCGGAAAGCGCCGACTTGATCGGAGATGTCACCATTGGAGAGCACGCCAGCATCTGGTACCACACCACGCTGCGCGCGGACATCAACAAGATCGTCATTGGAGATTACTCCAATATCCAGGATAATAGCTGCATCCATCTGGCGGACGACTTCGGCTGCCATGTAGGCAAGTACGTGACCGTGGGCCACGGTGTGATTCTGCACGCCTGCACGGTGGAGGACAACTGCCTGATCGGCATGGGGTCCATCATTCTGGACGGCGCGGTAATCGGCCAGGGATCCGTGGTGGGCGCGGGCGCGCTGGTCACCAAGGGCACCGTCATTCCGCCCAATTCCCTGGTGCTGGGGTCCCCCGCCAAGGTGGTGAAGGATCTGGGCCCGGAATCCGCGGATAATAACCGCAAGTGGGCGGAGAAATACGTCAAGGTGGCTACCCGGTATACGGAGCGAGTCATCAATCCCGGTTTTTAACATTTGATTTCCGCACGCCATGCCGGATGAAAAGCTGATCACCCTGGAACCGTACGCCCTGCTCTATACCCGGGCCGGGGCAGGGGTGTGCCTGCGTGATCCGCTGACCGGCAAGGCGGGCGTTATCTTCATGGAGCTGGCGGACGGCATGGCGCTGGAGCGCAGCCTGAACGGGGAACGCCCGGTGCGGCCGGACACGTCCTCCCTGCTGTCCCATTTTTTATCCGCCATGGAGTGCCGGGTGAGGCTGGTGCTCATCAATGGCCGCAAGGATGAAGTTTTTTACGCCCGCGTGGCGGTGGAGGCCGCCAACGAGGTCATGGACAAGCTGGTGGAGCTGGACGCCCGCCCGTCGGACGCCCTGATGATTGCGGCCCAGTTCGGGACCGGAATCAAGATTGTTCCCGCCGTCTGGGAAAGCATGGAGAACATCCTGCCCCAGCTGGAACAGCTGGACGCGGATTCCCCGGACAGCCGCGCGCCGGTGTATGTGGGAGAGCCGTAGGAACGGCGCTTCCGGCTGCCGGACCTTTTCCCGCCTCCCGGGCACGCCATCCGGCGCGGCGGCGGCTTGAGGAACCGTCTCCCGGTTTGCCGCCCGGAGGCATGATTGCGGCATAAGATTTTCCGGTCCTTGGGCATACCTACTTTTTACAAAAAAAACTTGCTAAGGCGCCGGAATCCCTATACATTCGCCGCACATCACTTCAAGTGGGTAGATTCCCGAGCGGTCAAAGGGGGCAGACTGTAAATCTGTTAGCATTCGCTTTCGAAGGTTCGAATCCTTCTCTACCCACCACTTTTACTTTCATAACGCGTTCTCCGGAAGAACGCGTTTTTTATTGTTTCCGCGGTTGCGGGTTCGTGATGTTCAACGGGAAAAGGGAATCGCCGCCCTGTAGGAGAAGCAGGAAACGAGCATGCGCGCGGAGGATGGGGAGGCGGATGACTTGTTCAGCCTATCGACAAGGCGCGCAGGACATGTTAGATATTCTCTCTTGCCGATTTTTCATCTCTGCCGTTTATTGACATGTTGACCACGCTGCTCATTCTGGGAGTATCCGCCGTTTTGTTCGTCCAGGGGAGAATCCGTTCAGATATTGTCGCGCTGTGTTCCCTGCTGTGCCTGATCGTGTTCGGGATTTTAAGCCCGGAGCAGGCGCTTTCCGGCTTTTCCAACTCCATCGTAGTCATGATGGTGGGGCTTTTCGTGGTGGGGGGAGCCATTTTCCGGACGGGACTGGCCAAGATGCTGGGCGGCAGGATCATGAAGCTGGCCGGCAAGAGCGAGCTGCGCCTGCTGGTGCTGACCATGCTCGTTACGGCCGGAATCGGAGCGTTTGTCAGCAATACGGGAACGGTGGCACTGATGCTGCCCATTCTGGTGAGCCTGGCCGCGGACGGCGGCATCCAGACGAGCCGCCTACTTATGCCCATGGCGTTTGCCAGCAGCATGGGCGGCATGCTGACGCTGATCGGCACGCCCCCCAACCTGGTCATCAACAACCAGCTTCAGGAGGCGGGAATGGAGGGGCTGGGCTTTTTCTCGTTCACCCCCATCGGCCTCATCTGCATCGTGGCGGGCGTCCTGCTGCTGATTCCCCTGAGCAGGAAGTTCCTGGGCCGTCATGACGACAAGACGGAACACGAGGCCAAGGGCAAGTCCCTCAGCCAGTTGATAGACGAGTACCAGATCATCAGCAATCTTTACCGTCTCCGGGTGCTGGAGGATTCCGCCCTGACGGAGAACCCCCTGCACGACCTCCAGATACCGGACCGCTACCACGTGAACATCGTGGAAGTGCGCCGCAGGCATTCCAGCCGGCATTCCTTCCTGCAAACGGTCAGCCAGACCATGGCGGGCTCGGACACCCGCGTGGCGCGGGGAGACGTCATTTACGTGATGGGGGAGTTTGAGGACGTGGACCGTTTCGCCCGGGAATACGGGGCGGTGATGATTAACCGGAAGACGTCGGAAGATACGGATTCCCTGCTGAAGAGCAAATTGAAGTTTGACGAGATAGGCATTGCGGAGATGCTGCTCATGCGCAACTCGGACCTCATCAACATGCCCGTGAAGTCTTCCGGGCTCCGCGCCAAGTACGGGGTCAACATTCTGGCCATCCAGCGGGACAACCATTACATTTTCCACAATTTGAAGGATGTGAAGCTCCAGTACGGGGATACGCTGCTGATTCAGGGAACCTGGGCGGATATTGCGCGCCTGAGTGAGAAAACCTTTGAATGGGTCGTGGTGGGCCAGCCGCTGGCGGAGGCGTCCAAGGTGACCCTGACGCACAAGGCCCCGCTGGCCGCTGGCATCATGCTGCTGATGATTGCGGCCATGGTGTTCAACTGGGTGCCCGCGGTGGCCGCGGTGCTGATCGCCGCCGTCCTGATGGTGCTGTGCGGATGCCTGCGCAACGTGGAGGAGGCGTACCGGACGATCAACTGGGAGAGCATCGTGCTGATTGCCGCCATGCTGCCGATGTCCGTGGCGCTGGAGAAGACCGGCACCTCGGAGGCCATCTCCCACGGCCTGGTGGCCGGCCTGGGGGGATTCGGGCCGTTCGCCCTGATGGCGGGCGTTTATTTCACGGCCTCCCTGCTGACCATGTTCATCAGCAATACGGCCACGGCGGTGCTGCTGGCTCCCATCGCCCTGCAATCCGCGGTGAGCATGGGCATCAGCCCCTATCCGCTGCTGCTGGCGGTTTCCGTGGGCACCAGCATGTGTTTTGCCTCTCCCTTTTCCACGCCGCCCAATGCCCTGGTCATGCCGGCGGGCAAGTACACGTTCATGGATTACGTGAAGGTAGGGGTTCCCCTCCAGGTGATCATGGGGCTGGTCATGGTGGTGGTGATCCCTCTGTTTTTCCCGTTCGTGAAAGCCTAGGCCGGAGAGCCGTTCACGAGGCGGAAAGGGCGCATGGCAGTGTAATTTACATGCATTACTAAAAAAAGAGAGACAAGGGAAGCGCGTGGGAGTAGAAGAGGATTGTTTAAGAACCCCCATTTAATGATGAAGTACTTGCTTATTATTATGGCCGCCGCGTTCGCCATGCCCTCCATGGCGGAGGAAGACGCTCCCAAGAGAATGACTTCCGCGGAAAAGAAGGCCGCCCTCCTTGAAAAGTATGATACCAATAAGGACGGCAAGCTGGATTCCGAGGAGAAGACCAAGATGAAGGAGGACCTGAAGAAGCAGAAGGAGGAGGAACGGGCCAGGAAGCACGCCTCCCGCAAATCCGATTAAGGTTTTACGGCTTCGTTGACAATCTGTTTTTCAGACGGCTTGAACCGGGTTCAGGCTGAAGGGAGAACGTATGCCTGTTAAAGCGATGAGATACGGAATTTGGACCAGATGGGCCGCTGCGGCCGTGTTTGCCTCCCTGGCCGCATGTACGGCGGAAGAATGGGCGCAGTTTAACAAGGAGATGGAGCAGAATCAGCGGGCCTCCGCCGAACGCCGGGTCAAATACCGCAAGATCAGGGTCCAGTGCTCCGACTGGGAGATGGCGGATACGGCTGTCGCCTCCCTCTCGTCCAAGGGATTCCGGGTCATGTACCCCGGAGAAGACGGCTACGGAGCCGTGGCGACCGTCAGCAAGACGGCGCAGGAGCATGTGCTGATTCGCAACGGGAATTATTTCACCACGCTGCCCGGTCCCAATACGCGGCCCGGCTACAGGACGAAGGTTACCGTGACCGTGCATAATCTGGCGGGCAGGAAGCTGGCTGAATACCAGGGGGAAAGCGTTCCTTCCGAATCCTTCCACCGCATGGAGGCGGCCCGGTCCGCCTGCCGCAAGGCCATCGGCAAAATGCCGTCCAGCACTTCCATTTACTGGTAGGGGGGAGTTTTGGCCCTTATCCTGGGGACGGCAGCCGGGCTACACTCCGGCTCCGGTCCCGCGCCTGCCGCGTGACCTGATTTTATAGGCCAGCGTATCCGCCAGCTCCCGGAGGGCGTTGAGCGGGTTTTTCCGCAGGACGTGGCGCCCTTTCAGCGTGGCGCCGGGCCGGACGGTTCCCGTTCCCCGGTGGTTGTGGATGACGGCGGCTGTCTGGGCGAACATGTTGTACTTTTCCAGCACCAGGCGTCTAGCCTCGCGAATGGCGGGAAGCCGCTTTTCATATTCCCCGCCGTCCATGGCCTTGCGGATAATTTCAAAGGCTTTTTGCGGATCGTCCAGGGGGATGGGGATGAAGCTTTCCTGCGGGAAGCATTCCGTCGCCAGCGGGTCCCCGGCGTAAAAGGGAAGGGTCATGGCGACGAAGGCGTCGGACAGTTTTTCCGTCCAGTGATGGGGTTCCAGATGGTTTTCCACGCACAGATGGTACTTGTAGCCGTCCATGGCGACGGTTTTGTTTTCTATTTCCTGAATGCCATGCCCGAACCAGTCCAGCTCCGGCAGGCGGTCAGCCAGGTAGCGCGTGAGGTCATAACGCATTTTATGCATGGTATGCGTGTGCTGCTTGGCGGAACAGATGGTGGAAAGCATCTTGGTTTTCGGGAATTCCGTCTGGTCCAGAATCTCCTGCATGGGCTTGATGTACAGCCATTCCAGGCATCCGCGGCCCAGGGTATGGTTGGGGTGCGGGAGGTCCCGGACGGAGTGGGTGGTCAGCACGGTGCCGAACTGGCCGGTGTATGCCCGGCTATAGATTTTAATGGAAGGGGGTTCCACCGTGATCAGGATGGTCTGGTCCGGGGGACAGAGCAGGGGTTCCGTTTCATCCTTGATGGTGCCTATGGAGTTCCTGGGGAATTCATCGTATACCAGCACCCAGTCATAGTCCGTCATGGCGGCGTCCGTGCAGAACAGGCAGTCGCCCCACAGCAGGGATTCCGTTTTATCCGGGGAGGCCTTGGTGGATTTTCTGATGACCTTGATGCGTATGGGGCGGGAGGAATCCGTCATGGGAATGGAGGCGTTGAAGCGGCGCGCGGGTTTTCCGCCGTACGTCGGGCAACCCGTCCGGAAGCATCGCGGCGGCGGCGCTGCATGACGTCAGTGTAGGGGGCCTTCCTTCCTTGTCAATGTCAAAGGATTGGGCGTTTTTCCGTGCGGAGCTTCCGTCAGTTGGACACCGTGCTTTCCATCCCCGGAAAAAGCTGGTCGAGGATGCCGGAAACCATTTTCCTGGAACCGTAGGGGGAAAGGTGGTTGTCGTCACAGTACATCAGGTGCCCCTCGTCTTCTTCCAGCCACCGCCCGTTTTTATGGAAGGCGCCGTGCAGCGGGATAAAGCGGCACAGGCCCGTGGATTCCATGTGCTCCAGCAGGGCGAATACGGGGCGCTGCCGCGTGATGAAGTCTCCGCCCAGCAGGCGGTCCGCGCGGTTGGCGTTCAGCAGCGCATTGCGCCGCATGAGTTTGCGCGGGCCGAAGGTCCATTCAGGCACGGGACCCAGCAGCACGATTTGCTTGCCGGCCTTGCGAAGGCGTGCGCAGGTGTGGAGCAGGCCGTCCGCAACCAGTTGTTTCAGGCGCATGTCCCGGTGGCTGTTGACCAGTTCAATCCAGCGGTTGTGGATGAATACGGTGTGTATCTGGGGAGTGTTTTCCAGCCAGTCCAGAATCAGGTCCATGTTGTGCTCCCAGTGCGGGTACATCATGCGCAGCAGCGTGAGGGAATCCGCGTCTCCGGACTCGGAAATGCCGCTCAGGGGGCATAGCCGCGCCCGGTAGAACAGGCCTGACCGGTTGAGGAGCCGGGCTGCGTCGTCAAAGCCCGGAGAGCTGGCCATGGCATGGCTGTCTCCCATAAGCAGGAAGGAAGGGGGCTGCCCGGTTTTACCCAGCAGTACAAAGGGGTAGTCCGTCACGTCTCCCAGCTCCGGATGATGGGGCTGGATGGCGTTTCCCTTTTCCACCACCGCACGGTCAGGGGGCGTGATGCCGAAGGAGGGCGGGAAGGCCGGCCCCTTCCAGTATTCCGGGAATGATATGTTGTTGGCAGCCACGTGCCAGTAGTCCCGTGCGCCGTCCGTCCATTTGAGCCATTCTCCGGCAAAATCCAGCGTGAGGCACCCTGCCGCCGTGAGCAGGAACGCTTTTGCGGGCTTCCGCCATGCGGCGGCTGTCCTGAAGGGGGTTTCCACGAATTTCCAGGAAAGGAAACCGAGAAGAAGGGAGAGAAGGAACATGCCCGCATAGTCCCGCGGACCGCATTCATTGAAGCAGAAGTAGGTCCAGTACACGATGACGGGCCAGTGCCACAGGTACAGGGAGTAGGAGATTTTGCCGATGCCCGTGCTGAGCGGATGCCTGAGGATGCGCCCGGACCAGCCGTGGCTTCCGTAGCGGATCAGAAGGGCCGCCCCCGCGACGGAAGGAATGGCCGTATATCCCGGAAAGGGGGTGGAGGAGGAATAACAGGCAAAGGGGAGCAGGATGCCGGCCCACCCCGCCAGCCGCAGCCAGCGTATTCCCCGGCCCTGTTCCGTAGCGGCGGGAGCCAGGGCCAGGAGACAGCCTGCCAGGAGTTCCCAGGCGCGGCAGTGAAGCAGGTAAAAGGCCTTGTTATGCTCCAGATTCCCCATGTGGTAGACGGCGGCGAACAGGGAGAGCGCCAGGGCTCCGCAGAGAACGGGCTTGACAGCGTTTTTTCTGAATTTCCAGAGCAGCCACAGGGCGAGCGGAATCGTCAGGTAGAATTGCTCCTCCACGCTCAGGGACCACAGGTTCAGCAGCGGGTTTTCTTCTGCGGCCGGGCTGAAATAGTTTCCTGCGGTCCTGCTGAAATAAATGTTGGTGATGAAGAGGGCGCTTGACCTCACGGTGCGTCCCAGGGTCCGCAGGTCGTCGCAGGCCAGCACCACGCACCCGAAGGCCAGCACGACCGCAATCAGGCAGAAATAGGCGGGCATGATGCGCCTGATTCTCCGGTAGTAAAAGGAGGACAGGGAGAAGTTCCCTTCCTTCAGGCTGCGGACAAGGCCGCCGCCGATCAGGTAGCCGGAGATGACGAAGAAGATGTCCACGCCCGTGTACCCTCCCGGGCAGATCCATTCCTGCAAATGGTACAGGACGACGGCCAGCACGGCAAAGGTGCGCAGGCCGTCGATGTGCGGAAAGTAGGTTCCGTGGGCGGCATTTCCGGCCTGATGGAGGGAAGGTGAACAAAAGTTTTCAGAAAGGCATTTGTTCATGAGGCGGAAAGAAGGCAAATACAGGGATGGGGGAGAAAGTGAAGAGGAAGCGAGAGAAGCCGGGATGGAGTTGAACTGTCCGGGAGCCTGGGTCAGTGGCGCAGGCGGTTCTTCAGCCGCCGCCATGCCAGGCGCAGCCTGTGGCCGCGTTTTAAAAAGCGCTGGTAGTAGGCAATCCATGTGCCGTCCCCCTTGCGGCGCGCTTCTTCCGGAGACTGGTCGAATATCCGGTAGAGTTTGGCTGTTTCACGTTCCGTTTCTTCCAGGAAGAGGGCTTCCTGTTCCGGGGTTTTCCAGGGGCGGGACATGATTTCACACCACAGGCCGTCGTCTTCATCCACTTTCTTCACGTAGGCCGCGGCGTCGTCCAGGGTGGGGAAGTCGTGGCAGTTGATGAACGCGGCGGAGTTGAATTCCCTTCCGATGTCCGGATTGCCCCAGTAAATGGGGATGGTGCCCGCAAGCATGCTGGTGACGATTTTCTCGCTGGTGTAGCCGGGGTACCAAGCGTTTTCAAAGGCAATGGAGAATTTGTACGGCTTTTTCATCCGGATGGAGGAGGCGTACCAGTCTTCCGACCGGTGGCCGTCGCCCGGCGTGTTGTTGAGGTGGGGCCCCAGGGAGTTGACGAACCGGACGGAGGAGAGCTTGTGAAAAATGGCGTCCCGGTTGGGATGGGATTTGCGGTTGGCGTAAATGAAGTTGCAGAAGCCCGTTTTGGAGGCCAGGAGGGCGCGGACGTCCAGGCCTGCCTTGCCGCCATGCACTTCCTGCAAATGGTGGCGCAGGAAGGGGAGTTTGACGGTGCGGTCGCTTCCGGGCACCGCATCCAGCCCGATGTAGTAGTCAAACAGCATGAAGTCCGGCGCGATGGCTTCATGGCAGCCGTACATGACGGTGATATGGCCGGGGGCCCGTTCCAGAAAATCGTAGAACGCTTCCCGGTTGACGTAAAACCAGGGGGTGGCGATCAGGTAGTCGAAGTCGGAATCGTCTTCCACCACGCGGTAACGGTCTTTCAGGAGCTGGTAAATGCCTTCCCTGCCGAAATCCGGAGTGGACTGTAAAAAGGAGATTTTAAGCGTTTTCATGGGAGAAGGCGGGTCGGAGTGGTTGAGAGTGTATGGGGCGGCTCTTTCTTGTCAATGACAAAGGCAGGGGCCGGCCGGGCGTGCTGGGGGAAGGTTGCCCGGCGGTTAAACATCAGCCTTTTTCACCCTTCGCGACGGTATTCCCGGAGCGTTTCTTCATGCAGGGCGGCGTGCCGCGCGGCAATGACGGGGTAGGAAAACGTTTGTTCGGCGTGTTGGCGGCCTTCCTCCGCCAGGGCCAGCAGGAGCTTTCCATCCCGGATGAGCCGTTCGCAGTGGCCTGCCATTTGATTCAGGTCTCCCTGGGGAGCCACCAGCCCCGTCCTGCCGTCCAGGACCACTTCCGGAACTCCGCCCGTCCGGAAGGTGACGGAGGGGGTCTTGCAGGCCATGGATTCCAGAGCTACGTTGGAAAGGACGTCCTGAAGCGTGGGATTCAGGAAGATGTCCGCCGCGCTGTAAAGCCCGGCCAGCTTGTTCATGTCCGTAATGAAGCCGGCATTTGTGCTGGGGAAGGGGAATTCCACGTTCTTTTCCTGGTTGCCGAAGAGCAGCAGATGAAGGTTCCTGTGCCCGCGCCGGTACAGTTCCTCCAGCACCAGGGGGATGAAATGGCCTCCCTTGACCGGATTGAACAGGCCGGTTGCGCCGCAGGCAATGACAAAGGCTCCGGACGGGATGCCCAGGGCCGCACGGATGGCCTCCCGGTCTTCCGCCGGGCGGAAGAGGTCCGTATCTACGGGGTTGTAAATCTGGACAATCCTTCTTCCGGGGAACATGCAGCCTTTTTCCACTTCCCTTTTCAGCCAGAGGGAGGGCGTCACCAGCGTCAGGGACGGTATGCGGGCGAAGGAGCGGCGCTTGCGGGAGAACAGCCACGCCGGAAGGCCGCGGAAGAGGCGGGGAGTGCCGAGCTGGGGGCAACTGCCGCGGCATTCGTCCCGGAACCGGTCGCAGTCCATGGTGCAGTGGCACCCCGCGGTGCAGGCAAACATGTCGTGCAGCGTATAGACCAGCGGGCGGCGGATGTGGCTCAGCCGCGTGAAATCCACCGTTCGGCCGCCTATCCAGTGCAGGTGCACCAGGTCGGCTTTCTCCATCTGAGCGGTGTCGAACCCCATGCCCAGCACGTTCAGGGAGAAGGGCAGGTCCCTCCTTCTTTCCGGCAGCAGGGCGTCAAATCCATGCGCCAGATGGCGGCGCAGCGCGTCCGTAGCTCTTCTGGCGGCGGATCTGCTGATTTCCAGGCCGTCTATTCCCTTGCGCCTCCTGAGCAGAAGGACGGATTCCATATCGGAAATATTCCGGTTCAGGGCATCATTCAACCGGTAGGGAGCGGAGCTGGCCGATACGCTGTGGGAGACTTGGAATACTGTCCTGCGTTGAGGAGAAGTCACATAGGAGAGTATGAGGATTAGGAATCCGGTAAGGATGCCACAGCTCGGAAAAGCTCTCCTTTTCCTCCCTCCGGGATGGTCCAATTGCCGCTCCATCAACATTCTCCCCATCTCCCTTTCATGGTCGCGTACCTCCCGGGAGCCACGGCCTCCCGGCCCTGATACCTATCGCCTCCGGAACGCAGCAACGGCTATTTAATATTATTTATACTATTATATACAATGAGTTATATATATTATAGCCAGAAATCTTCCGCTCCCAGGCGCCGAAGCCGCAAAACACCGTCAATCAAAATATCCTTTCACAGCCGCGGCCCCTCCGTGAGCCAGCTTCCCCTGATTCTTGTTGAAAGAAGAAGCCTCCCTGACATCAGGGCCAGCGTCTGCCGGTTCACGGAATAACGGCAAGCGAAATCTTCCCAAAACGTTTTTCTTTCAGATTTGCAGGCTTGACGCCGGATTCCTAATCCGCCCTTTTTGGCGGGAAGAAGAAGCTGCCTGCATTTTTGCAGCCAGCCTTTTTTTGCGGTCCGCGGGATTCCCATGTCGCGCCTGTCCTGGAATGGAAAGGAGGAAAGCTGTTCCCAGTCCTCCGCATAGGTTTCCGTACCGTCCAGGGCGGTGATGCCCTGCAGCTTGCACAGGATGGAGAAGATGCTCTGGTCATACCGGTTTTCCACAAAGCCCGGCAGGTTGGGAGAGGCGGAGGGAGAATTGTCCGCCAGGTGCAGATGGTCGTAAAAGACATGGAGCCAGTCCCGGATCAGGCTTTCCGTGACCGGGTTCTTTTTCAGAAAGACGTGGCCCCCTGCAATTTGCTGGGTGTGCGTGACATGGACATCTTCCCCGGAAACGCCGAAGTGGCGCAGGATGTCCCCCTTGGTCCATTTGTATTCCGGCTGCCCGTTGGTGAAAACCAGCATGCCGCGGCTGTCCCGGTCCAGCATGTCCACATATTCCCAGAAACGCTTCGCTCCGTTAATGTTGATATGGCAGCCTGCATCCAGGTACAGGAGGCGGTCGCCTTCCTGCATGTCCTGCAGGACGTGGTGGATGGCCCAGGGTTTCCAGGACCAGTACCCGAATCCCCGGCAGGACGGCGTCAGGTATTTGCCCATGCGGCCGGTGAATTCCGCGGAAAGGTCATGTTCCGTGAACAGCGTGATCTCATCGAAAAATTCCAGCGCTTCCGCCTGCCTGCCCAGCCGTTCCAGGGCGGCCGCCATGCGGGAGTCTGCGAATGAGAGAAAGCGGTTCATTGTCCGGAAGGTAGGGATAAGGCAATTTACAGGGAAGGCGGCGATGTGTCAAACGGCTCTTCCGGCGAGGCGTTTTTTCCTTGGAAACCGTTGGAATGCGCTTGGGAAAAATGTTCCGCGAGCATTCTTTTGCAGGAGTAATAGCGTCCCTTCTGTCCGGGAAGCAGGGAACAGGCCGCCAGCAGGATGCGGCCCCAGCCGTTGGATGGCGGCTGCGCCGAGTTCAGCAGGTCCACCAATTGCCTGTCCCGGCCCGGCAGGACGGAGAGGAACCGAGCTCCTTCCGCGTTCCGGTAGAACAGGTGCCACCAGTCCAGCAGGGACTGTTGCTGAACGGCGGTCATCTGGTGGAAAAGAGGATGCTTGGAAACGAAGAAAGGCCTGATTTTCCGCACGCCATAGGCGAACAGGCCTTCATTCTGCCATCCGTGTTCCTTCCAGTAGTCCACGATGTACAGCAGACGCTGGAATTCCTGCACGCATTTGAAGTAGGTGGGGTCATTGCAGCGGCGGGAAAGGGAACCGCTCCGCATGAGGCGGTAGTAATACAGGCAGTCCGGAATGAACAGGAGGCGGGAGGCGTGGGGGACGGCCATCAGCCGGAAGGTTTCATCCTCCGCGCCGGATTTCAGGTTCACATTGAAGCGGAGGCGGTGGGCGTCCAGCATGCTTTTCCGGAACAGCTTGCTCCATACGCAGATGTCCATTTTACCCCAGATGGAGTCCCGGAAGAAGCTGGCCGGGGAGGCGTCCTTTTCAAAATGCCAGGAGGGCGACCTCCTTCTGGCCTCAATGAGCCGGTCCGACGAGTCCTCGAAGACATGGTTGCCGCACTCCACGATGTCCGCATCATGTTCCAGGGCCGCGGAAAAAAGGCGGGAGTACATTTCCGGGGCCACGTAGTCGTCCGGGTCCGCAAAGCCGACGTAAAGGCCCCGCGCCGCATCCAGCCCCGCGTTCCTTGCGGCGGAAACGCCCGCGTTCTGCTGGTTCAGGAGGATGATTCTGCCGTCCTTTTCCTTCCAGCGGAGCAGGTGCGCCCAGGTATCGTCCATGGAGCCGTCATTGATGCAGATGATTTCAATGTTCCGGAGGGTCTGCCGAACCAGGCTGTCCAGACAGTCGTCCACATAAGCGGCTACATTGTAGCAGGGAACGATGATGGAAACGTCGGGACGCATAAGCTTATAATGTATGTAACGGATTTACAATCCGTGGTCAATGATAATTTTTGCAAGATAAATATTACCGAAGGTTTTTAACGTTGTCAGCATGAAAAGAGGGGATGAAGGCCGGGGATTCCCCGGGATGCGCGGGGATTGCGTTCCAACGGTTTTCCGCATGGACCGGCCAGGGGTTGGAGTATCCGGATTGTAAATTCGTTGAGAATTTGGAGTCCGGGAACGCCTCAAATGGCAGTTGCCTAGGGCCGGGTGGATGTGGTACAAAAGGCCGTACAACTTCTTCATTTATTCTTCTCTTATGATTATTGTCACGGGTGGGGCCGGCTTCATCGGCTCAAACATTGTCGCCGCTCTGGAAAAAGCCGGTAAAAAGGATCTTGTGGTGGTGGATGAGCTGGGCTCTTCCGACAAGTGGAAAAACATCGCCAAGAGAGAGCTGTGCGCCGTGATTCCTCCGGAGGACATGCTTGACTACATGGAGGCGCATGCGGAGGAGATTGAGGCCGTCATTCACATGGGGGCCATTTCCGCCACCACGGAGACGGACGCCGATCTGATCATCCGGACGAATTTCACGCTGAGCTGGCGCCTGTGGGAGTTCTGCGCCCTGTACGGCAAGCAGTTTATTTACGCCTCCTCCGCGGCCACGTACGGGGACGCCTCCATGGGGTTTGACGATGACTCCTCCCTGGAGCACGTCAATGCCCTGCGCCCCCTGAACGCGTACGGCTGGAGCAAGGCCCTGTTTGACCGCAAGGTGGCCCGGGAGGTGAAGGAAGGGCGGCCGGTTCCCCCCCAGTACGCCGGGCTCAAGTTTTTCAACGTGTACGGCCCCAATGAATACCACAAGGGGGGGCAGAAGAGCGTGGTGGCCCACATTTTCCCCCAGGTGAAGGTGAATGAAACGGTGAAGCTGTTCAAGTCCTACCATCCCGACTACCGGGACGGCTGGCAGCTCCGGGACTTCGTGTGGGTGGGTGACTGCGTGAACGTGGTGCTCTGGCTGCTGGACCATCCGGAGGTGAGCGGATTGTTCAATGTGGGGTCCGGGGAGGCGCGCTCCTTCTACGATCTGGCGAAGGCGGCGTTCAATGCGCTGGGGCTCCAGGAAAAGATCGCCTACCGGGAGATGCCTGAAGAACTCAAGGGCAAGTACCAGTATTATACGCAGGCGGACCTTTCCAGGCTGCGCGCCGCCGGCTATGCAGCCCCCATGACTTCCCTGGAGGACGGCGTGCGCCAGTACGTGCAGAAGTATCTGGACAGGGAGGACAGCTACGTTTAACCCGCATTCCTTTTTCCGCCCATGCCCGCACAGCGCATTCTGATGATCAAGCACGGCGCCCTTGGCGACGTGGTGCTTGCCATGGGGACGATGAAGCGGCTCCGGGAGCTCCATCCGGAGGCGCATATCACCCTGATGACCATGGGGATGTTTGTTCCCATGGCGGAACAGCTCGGGGTGTTTGACGATTTCATTGTGGACAACCGTCTGCCTTACCGGAAGCTGGGCGCCACGTGGGGGGCCATCCGTTCCATCGTGAAAGGGAATTTTGATGTGGTGTACGACCTCCAGGAATCTTCCCGCACCAGGAAGCGTTATTATCCCGCCGTCCGCTTCCTGCTGGACCATGACATGGACTGGGTGGCCTGCAATTCCGGGGAACGGCGCAGGCTGCTGAAAAAAGGCGGCTTCCGGTTTGGCCGTGTGGAGAGGGAGCCGTTCCACCTGGAACGCGTCCTGACGGACCTCTCTTTCATGCACGGGGAAGGGCTGCATTTTGACGAGCTTCCGGAACGCTACGTGATGATGATTCCGGGCTGTTCCCCCAGCCATCCCTACAAGCGCTGGCCCGTGGAGAATTTCTGCGCCCTGGCCCGGCGCCTGGCGGAAAGGGGCATTTCCTCCGTCGTGATCGGCACCCGGGCGGAGGCCGCGGAGGTGGAGGCCATTGCCGCCAGCTCCCCCCTGGCCGTCAGTTTTCTGGGCAAGTCCACCCTGATGGATATTCCCCAGATGGCGCTCCGTTCCCTGGCCTGTGTGGGCAATGATACGGGGCCTACGCACATGTGCGCCTATGCCGGGGTCCCGGTGACCGCTATTTTCTGCCACCGGACGCGCAAGTCCGCCATTACGGCCCGGTGCATTTCCAACCTGATTTCCCCCGGCTCCATTGAGGAAATTACGGTGGACCAGGCGTGGTCCACGCTGGAGCCCTTCCTGCCCCCGCGGGAAGAGCTTGAACCTGCAAAAATGGCGGCCACTCCGCAGATGTCATGACGGCTCCCGTGAACATTTCCGTGCTGGTTCCGGTGTACAATGTGGAACCGTATCTGGCCCAGTGCCTGGAAAGCATCTGCGCACAGACGCTCCGGGAGCTGGAAGTGGTTTGCGTGGACGACGCTTCCACGGACGGGTCCCTGTCCATCCTGCGGGAGTTTGCGGAGCGGGACCAGCGGGTGAAAGTGGTGCAGGCCCCGGAAAACGGCGGCCTTTCCCGCACCCGGAACCTGGCGATGAGCCATGCGCAGGGAGAATACCTGGTGCTGGTGGATTCAGACGACTGGCTGGAAACGGATTTGCTGGAGGAGATGTACAGCCGTGCGAAGGCGCTGGACGCCGACAAGCTGGTGTGCGGGTTCCGGTATTATTATGAGTCCGACCCCGGAAGGGAGGACCGGTTCCTGCCGGAGGACATCGCGCCCCCCGGAAAGGGATGGATTCCCTGTACGCCGGAAACCATCGGTAAAATACACCATGGAGCGGGCGGCATGATGATACGGCGTTCCGTTGTGGAGGAGCACGGCATCCGGTTCCCCGAGGGCGTTGCCTGCGAGGACCTGTATTTCCACTATGCCGCCTTTCCGCGGTGCAGAAGGGCCTGTGTGGTCAGCAGGGCGGCGTACGTTTACCGCAAGCGCGCCGGGTCCATCACCAGCGGCTTTGCGTCCGGCAGTTCCCTTCAGTCGCTGGATTACCTGACGGTGGCGCAACTGGTGCTGGAAGAGTGGAAACGAGCCGGAATCCTGGAGGAATACAGGGCGGCTTTTCTGAAAATGCTGGTGATGGGCGTGCGGAATATCCGCAAGTACGCCCCCCATGCCGTCCAGAAAGAGGTCACCCGGAAAGTGTCCCGAATGCTCCGTGAAGAAAACCTGTACCGTCCCGGAGAGGAGGATTCCCGCCTGTCCCGCCGGGAAGAAAAACTGCTGAAAACCTGGCTGGCCGGAAAATCCGGCTTGGACTTTTCCTATTACTGGAAGAGAATGCGCAAAGCGGGCGCCCGGCTGCTGCGCCGCTGACCCCACCCGAACGATCGACCGATGAAGAAGAATGAATTTGCCGTCGTCCTGGCCAGTGACAACCGGGGCATCCTGCCTTTGAGCGTTACCGTCTTTTCCCTGCTGAGCACCGCTGCTCCGGAAACCTTTTACAAGATTTACATCCTTTCCGACGGCATTGACGGGGAGAACCGGAACAGCGTTGAGCGCCTGGCGGCCCCGTTTGAGTGCCGGTTGGAGTTCATAGACGTTTCCGGCATTCTGGAGGAGCACGACTTTCCCCATACGGAACAGTGGCCCGTGCCCGCCTGGGGCCGCGTGTTCATCCCGGAGTTATTGAAGGAGGAGCGGGGCAACATCCTGTATCTGGACATTGACGTTCTGGTTTGCCGGGATTTGACGGAGCTGTTCCGGACGGATATGTCCGGCAACGCGGTGGGAGTGGTGTTTGAGAATTTTTCCAGGCCCGGCTCCCATTTCAACGAGCGCCTGGAGATGCCGCTGACCTGCACGGGGTATTTCAATTCCGGCGTGCTGCTGATGAATGTGGACGTTTTCCGGGAAAAGAACCTGGTCAGGGCCGTGCTGGATTATGCCGTCAGCCACCGGGACAGGCTGACCTGTCCGGACCAGGACGCGCTGAACGGCGCCCTGTGCGAGCTGACCGTGCCGCTGCATCCGCGCTGGAACTGGCATGACGGCCTGACGCGCCGCATCCTGAAGAACGACCCCAGGGAACGGTTCTGGCGAGGAGTGACGCCGCGCCAGGCGGTGGAAGCGGCGCTGGAACCGGGCATTCTGCATTACCAGGGGGTGCACAAGCCCTGGCGGTATAATTGGCGCTATGAAGGGGAACGTTACGAACGCGCCATGCGTGAAGCCGGGCTGCTGCATGGCCCGCTGCCCGGAAGAACCCTCCCGGCCATCCTGAAAAAGCACCTTTACCGGCCTGTTTACCGGATGACCAGGAATAAAATTCTCAGGCTGCAAAAGCAGTTTGAGAAGGAGGATGGCACATGCTCCTGAAGCCGGATGCGGGTTAATGTGCCTGTTTTATTCTGTACTGGATATCACGTAAAACCGCCCGGTAATACTTCTCGTAATCCGTACCTTTCGCGTTTTTTCCGGGAGGCGTGGGCGAAGAAGAGCAAACCTCCACATCAAATTCTTCCAGAAGGGCTTTCATGGCTTTGGCGGGCTGGCCGTAGAAAACGATGCGGTTTTGAATGCAGCGCGCCTTTTTTGAATCGCGCAGCCATCGTGACCGGAGGTTCAGGATGTACAGCAGGTCTATTTCTTCCGAAGAAAGATTCAGCCCCATGATGTAAACGTTGGAAAAGAAAAACAGGTCAATCCATGATTCCTCCAGTTGAAGCTGCGGCTTGCGCAGCTTTTCCGGGATGCCCGCTATTTCTTTTTTCTGTTTTTGGACCCAGTAAGTGTAGGTTCCCTTTAAATAGCTGTCAATTTTACCGATGCAGCCGCAATAGTGCTCATACCCGTATTGAATCGTGAAGGAGGAGGGTTTTTCATTATAGGTGCCGTGAATGTTCCAGATGCGGAGGGAGCGGCGTTCCTTCTCCATGCAGACATGGCGGCGGATGCTGTATTTGGTTTCCGAATTCCGGCGCTGGCTTGTCTTGTAATGCTGTGATTCCAGGATCTGCACCAGGAACGTGTCGTAATTGGTGGTCAGATAGTCGTCTATTGGAAGGGCGGCAAGCTGGTGTAAAACGGAGCCGGGATATTTCTGCGGGGTGAACTCTTCCAGTTTCTTCTTGAGCCGGTCACGCACATCGGAGGATACTTTGCCCATGTCGGCTTCCGGATGCCGTTTTTGTTTTTTCAGGATCAAATACTCGTAAATCAGGGGAAAAGGCAGATAATCCCCCTGGTCCCTGAACGGGCAATAGATGTCTTGCTTGCAGCCTTCACCGCCGTTGCAGGGAGGGCAGACGGTTTCCTTGAGCAGGTCAATGCTGCTTGGGCTTCCCAGTGTGCGGATCAAACCGTTGCCAAACAGGACGGCGTTCTTTCTGAGGGGGGATTTGGTATTGGTGGAAGGAGTCATCATGGAAAACAGCGGAACCATTCTCCATGCTGGTCCATGGCCGCGAAAAATCAAGAAACAAAGAAAAATCCTTTTCCCGCCGCCGTCTAGTCCGGCATGAAAAGGGCTGCCGGCGTCAGTGCAGTTCCAGCAGATAGATCTCCGGAGGGCAGTTGAAGCGGAGGGGGAGCGTGCTGGTTCCCAGCCCCTTGGTAATCAGGTAGGTGTTGCCGCCGGAAATATGCCAGGGGTAGGTGTAGGGCTGGGCGTGTTCCGGGCTGGCTTCAAACCACAGGAGGTTGAAGGGAAGGCGTATCTGGCCGCCGTGGGTGTGGCCGCTGATGACGATGTCCGCGTCCCCATGGGAAAGCATGTGATCCGCTTCCGGACGGTGGGAAAGCAGGAAATGGGGGATATCCGGGGACTGGCGCTTGGGGAGCCGTTTTTTGGAATTGCGCGAAGTGTCCAGCATTCCGGATAGCTGGAGCTGCCTGCCGTCCTTGAATGTGACAAGCGCGCTTTGGTCTTCCAGCACCGTGATGCCGGCCCGGGTCAGTTCCTTGCGCCAGTTGTCCCAGCCGAAGGTGAAGTCATGGTTCCCCTGGATGGCGAAGACGCCGCAGGGCGCTGCCAGCCCCCGCAGCAGCCGGGCGGCCGCGGCGGGGCTCATGCTGGCGTTTCTGCTGGCGCCGCGGGCATAATCCCCTACCAGCAGGATCAAGTCCGGCTGGAGCTGCATGATTCTCCGGACGTAGCGCAGCGCCCTCACTTCATCAAAGGCCGTGGGCATCAGGTGAAGGTCTCCGGCAATGACGACTTTAACGGGTTTTCCGCGGCCGTTCCACTGGGGGACGCGGTAGTCCACCTTCCGGACGAACAGAAGATTGGGTTCTATCAGGTACGCCCAGGTAATGCCGGCTACGCCGAGCGCGCAGACGCCCAGCAGCAGGGTGCCGAAAAGCCGGAGTATTCTGACGGAGAAGGGCATGGAAGGGAAGCGGCTTGGCAGAGACTATAATTCCTGAGGACCGCAGGCGAGCGATTTATGCGTCTTGCCATTTGAGAAAGGCCCGATTGCGGGGAGAAGCAGGCGGAAAGGCGCCCCCTTGGGAGATTTTAGCAAATTTGATTGACGGGCGCCCGCATGGTATGCTTTTATGCTCCAAGATATTTCCATATCCTTTATCACCCATCATTTAACCACGCATATGAAGAAGATTACCGTTATGGCTCTTGCCGCTTTTGCGGCGAGCATCATGGCTTCCTGCTGCTGTCAGGATCAGGGTGCTCCCCCCCTGACCCCCCTTCCCAAGTTCAATGACCTGAACCAGCCCGCCGTGGATGTGGCTCCGGTGGTCATGAAGTCCAAGAAGTAATCCTCTTCCGGGATTAGGTACGACTTTTCAAGCCGCACTTGGTGATTGTCCAAGTGCGGCTTTTTCTATAAAAATGCGGCAGAACATATGGAAGATTGGAAACATTGTCCCGAATTTGCGCCTTTGGCGGACCTGTTCCGCAGACATGACAGCTTTGCGGTAATTGCGCACGTGCATCCGGACGGTGACGCCATCGGTTCCACGCTGGCGCTGGGGGAAGCCCTGAAGCAGATGGGCAAGAAGGTGGTGATGATGAACGAGGACGGCGTGCCTTCCAATCTGGCCTTCATGCCGGGCGTGGAAAATATCATCCCCACGCCCGATGAGCCGGTGGACGTGGAAGTGGCCGTTTCCGTGGACAACGGCGCGTTCAAGAGGCTGGGCGAACGCAGTCTGAAGGCCCTGGCGGGAGTGAAGGTGTGGGCGAACATCGACCACCACCAGACTAATGAATTGTTCGGGGACGTGCAATGCGTCCTGCCGGACGAGTGCGCCACGGGTGCGGTGCTGTATTATTTTTTCAAGTATCTGGGCGTTCCCGTTACCCCGGTGATGCGTGACGCCCTATACGTGGCCGTCAGCACGGATACGGGTTCCTTCCAGTACCAGATGACGACGGCGGCCGTGATGGAGCTGGCCGCGGATTTGATCCGGATGGGCGTTGACGTCCAGGACATCAACCGCCAGCTTTACCAGGAAAAGCCCTGGGTGAAGATGCAGCTGATGCGCGAGGCGCTGAACGGCATGAGGCTGACGCCGGACGGCAGGATTTGCACGTTCTGCCTGACGAATGAGGCGAAGGCACGGATCGGCAGCCGTCCGGAGGACACGGAAGGCCTGATCGACCTTTTGCGTTCCGTGCAGGGAGTCTGGCTGGCCGCTTATCTGGAGGAGGCGGAGGACGATCCCCGTATCCGCATTTCCCTGAGGTCCAAGACCCCTGAAATATCCGTGGCGGAGCTTGCCTCCCGTTTTGGAGGCGGCGGACATGCCATGGCCGCCGGAGTGCGCATCAGGGGACCCATTGAAGAAGTGCGCCTCACCATCCTGAAGGCCATGCAGGAGGAAGTGGAACGCGTGCTCCAACAGCAGATTTCATGAACGCTTCAGATTCCATGCAAGCTCCCTCGGGCGTCCTGTTGATTGACAAGGCGCAGGACATGACCTCCCACGACGTGGTGGCGATTGCGCGCCGCTCCCTGGGGATTAAGAAGATCGGCCACTGCGGCACGCTGGACCCCATGGCTACGGGGCTGCTGATGCTGGTGGTGGGAAAGGCGACCAAGCTTCAGGACAAGCTGATGTGCGAACACAAGGAATACGCCGGAACCCTGACGCTGGGAGTGGAAACCTCTTCCCAGGACGCCATGGGGGAAGTGGTGGCGGAGTATTCCGTGGACGGCGTGACGGAACAGGCCGTGCGCGAGGCGTTTGACCGGTTTGACGGCGCTTTTGAGCAGATTCCCCCGATGGTTTCCGCCATTAAAAAGGACGGCGTCCCGCTGTACAAGCTGGCTCGCAAGGGGCAGGAAGTTGTGAGGGAGCCGCGGCCCGTGGAGGTGTTCGGCCATCAAATTTCCCGCGTGGCCGTTCCGGAAGTGGACTTTACCGTTCAATGCTCCAAGGGTTTTTACGTGCGTTCCTATGCGTATGACATCGGGAAGGCGCTGGGCTGCGGAGCGCATTTGAGCGCCCTCCGGCGCACCAGGTCCGGCTCTTTTACGCTGGAGCGCGCCGTTACGGTGGATACCCTGAAAACCGCCCCCAGGGAGGAGCTGTTCCGGGCCATGCTTTCCCTGGAGGAGCTGGCGGACATTCTGATTGCCAGGTAGCAGCATGGTCATTTACCGGGAGTTCAAGGAACTGAAGGGTGTTTCTTCCCCCGTGCACTGGGCCATGGGGATGTTTGACGGGCTGCACCTGGGGCATGCCGGAGTGATTGCCGCAGCGGTGGAAGGCGCGGCCCGTGACGGAGGCATTGCCGCCGTGCTGACGTTCCGCACTCATCCGCTGGCCCGTGTCCGCCCGGAAAGCGTGCCGCCTGCCATTATGGCGGTGGATGCGGAAAAGTTCGCCCTGATGGAAGAGCTGGGGGTGAAGATGGTGCTGACGCTGGAATTTTCCTCCCGGCTGGCTTCCATGAGCCCGGAGGAATTCATCAGGGAGCTCTGCGCTTCCTGCCGCGTGGCGGAGATTGCCGTGGGGGAAGACTGGCACTTTGGCCGAGGCCGCGCGGGCGATGTGGAAACCCTGCGCCTTTTGTCCGGCCGCTACGGGTTCCGGGTGACGGCCGTTCCGCCCATCCTGCGGGACGGGGAGCGCGTGAGCAGCACCCGGATTCGCGAAGCCGTGCGTGCGGCGGATTTTTTACAGGCGGCCGGCATGCTGGGCCGTCCCTACCGCTGGAGGGGCCCGGTGATTCATGGACGCCAATTGGGACGCCTGCTGGACTACCCCACGGCCAATATGAAGCCCGGCTGCGGGTTGCAGCCTCCTCATGGCGTTTACGCCGTACGCGCCCGGGTGAACGGGGCGGAATATGGGGGCGTCGCCAACCTGGGGGTGCGTCCCACGGTGGAGGGGGATGCGGGGGAACTGTTGCTGGAAACGCATTTATTCGGCCAGCCGGGGGACATTTACGGGCAGGAAATGGAAGTGGAGCCGGTCCGGTTCCTGAGGCCGGAGGCCAAATTCCCCTCTTTGGAAGAACTGAAAAACCAGCTTGCCCGGGACGCCGCCCATGCCGCTGAAGTGTTGAAACGGGGTGAGTAAGACACAGAAAACCGTAAAATGGAGGATGACGGCTTGACCGAAAGAGCGATCGGGGGTTTGTTGTTCGGACGTCATGTTGGTTGAGCAGTTAAAATCAAAAATCCATCGCGCCATGATTACCCGTGGCGATGTTCAATATGAAGGCAGTATTGAAATTCCTGCCGATTTGATGGCCGCTGTGGACCTGTGGCCCGGAGAAAAGGTCCTCGTGGCGTCCGTCACGTCCGGAAACCGTCTGGAAACGTATGCCCTGCAGGGGCCTGCCGGTACGGGGAACATCATCATGAACGGCGGCGCGGCCCATTTGATCAAGACGGGCGAACGGGTGGTTATCATGAGCTTTGCCCTGTCGGACAAGCCCATCGTTCCCAAGAAAATCGTTTGCAACGAGCATAACGAAATCATTTCCTAGACTTTACAAACCATCTGAATTCACACATACTCCCCGCGTTCATGAACCTTTTTTTAGCAAATTCACTTAATATCAGCATTCAGTTACTCTTTGCCGTTCTGGTGATTGTGTCACTTCTCCTCCTGGGCGTGGTGCTTATGCAGAGACCCAAGCAGGAAGGGCTGGGAGCCGCTTTCGGCGCCGCCATCACGGACCAGGCCTTCGGCGCGCGGACTACGGATGTGCTGAAAAAAGCTACGGTGTACTTCGGCTCCGCCTTCATGATTCTTTGCCTGGTGCTGGGCATGCTGATCAACCGCCAGCACGTCAAGAGCTCGGAAAGCCTGCTGAGCCCGGAAATGATGAAGGCCGCCGCCAAGCAGGAAGCCTCCGTTCCCGCCAAGACGCCGGAAGAACTCCAGCAGGAGGAGCTGCGCAGGCGCGCCGCTGAGGCGGAAGCCGCTTCTTCACAGGCTCCGGCTCCCGCTGTGCCGGAAGCTCCCGCTCCTGTCTCTCCGGAAGCTCCCGCTCCCGCTAATTAAAAGAATGTTCTTTTTAAACGCCCCGGCCGTCCTCCGACAGCCGGGGCGTTTGCATGCCGGGGCCATGCGCCGCATGTTTGCCGCTCCGGAAACGCGCTTTGAAATTGGCGGTTCCGGTTGTTTTCCGCTTGCCCTGAACCGTAATTGCGCTACTCTTGGCAAAGTATGAAGGCACCTTTTTTGAACCGTAAATCCAAGGGATTCACGTTGATTGAATTGCTTGTGGTGATCGCCATTATCCTGACGCTGGCCGGCATTGCCATGACGGTGGTGAACGGCGTGATGGAAAAATCACGGGTTACCACGGCGCGGAGCGATTGCAACGGTTTGCAGACAGCCGTTGAGAACTACATGCTGGACAACGGCCGCGTTCCCGTAGCCTGGAGCGGACGGGAAATGGCCAAGCAGGCCCGCAAGGACGGACAGTATTACATGACGACCGCCGTGGATGACGACAGCCGCATCATGAGCATCCTGACCAACTACATGGACCGCGGGGATGAAGATAGGAAGCTGAATCCCAAGAAAACGGCCTATTTCAACACCACGACCACGGATGTGGAAGGTTCTCCCGGCCTGTTCTTTGAAAGCCGCGGCCGCGTGGGCCTGATGGACCCGTGGGAATCCCCCTACCACATCATTTTGAATGCCAATCCCGACGACCGCACCCCCCGCGTCCAGGTCGGTTCCCGCATGGTGACCAAGAACGTGGCCGTTTACAGCGTCGGCAAGGACAAGCAGGGCAGCACGGAGGATGGCCACATCAACAATCCGGAAATGACGGAAGACAACGTGACTTCCTGGTAACGCATTCCGGGACCGCCTGTTGAGAGGCGGGACCGATTTATTTTGCGGGGCTTCCGGCTTATGGCCGCGAGGCCCCGCGATATATTCAGGCATATTGCCTCCAAACCGTATTTTTTTCTTTTCAACCACTCTCAAAAACCCCTCAATAAGTCCCAGACATGAACTGGTTCAAAACAGACGACGTACGCATTCAAGACATCGAGCCCCTGATTTCCCCCGCCATCCTGATCAAGGATTATCCGGCGACCACGGAAATCGCTAAAATGGTGGCTACGACCCGCAAGAATGCGGAGAACATCATTTCCGGCCACGACGACCGCCTGCTGGTGGTAGTGGGGCCGTGCTCCATCCATGATCCCCAGGCCGCAGTGGACTATGCCTCCCGCCTGAAGGAGCAGATGGCGCGCTTTGAGAAGGATCTGGTGATCATCATGCGCGTGTATTTTGAAAAACCCCGCACCACGGTGGGCTGGAAGGGCCTCATCAATGACCCGTTCATGAACCATACCTTTGACATCAACCGCGGCCTCCACATGGCCCGCGGGCTGTTGCTGCGCCTGGGTGACATGGGGATTCCCGCCGCCACGGAGTTCCTGGACACCATCACCCCGCAATATATCGCGGACCTGATTACGTGGGGAGCCATTGGCGCGCGCACCACGGAAAGCCAGGTGCACCGTGAACTGGCCTCCGGGCTTTCCATGCCCGTGGGATTCAAGAACGGCACCAGCGGCAGCCTCCAGATTGCCGTGGACGCCATCATTTCCTCCTCCTGCCCGCACTGCTTCCTTTCCGTGACCAAGCAGGGCGTTTCCGCCATCGTTTCCACCACGGGCAACAAATCCTGCCACCTGATTCTGCGCGGTTCCTCCCTGGGCCCGAATTTCGATGACGAACATGTGAAGGAAGCAGCGGAAGCCTTGCAGAAGGCCGGCATCAACAACCGCATTATGGTGGACTGCTCCCACGGCAACAGCTGCAAGGATTACCGCAAACAGCCGGCGGTGGCCGCCAGCATCGCGGAACAGATTTCCGACGGATCCGACCAGGTGGTGGCCGTGATGATTGAGAGCAACATCGTGGAAGGGGCCCAGCCGCTGAGCTCCGACCTGGTGTACGGCAAGAGCATCACGGACCAGTGCATCAGCTGGGACACCACGGTGGAAGTGCTGGAAAACCTTGCCGCCGCCGTCCGCAAGCGCCGTGCCAAACGGCAGGAAGCGTAAGTCTTCCGGGGTTAGCGGAAGACATTCCTAGGGATTAAGGACCAGGGGGTACGCCTTGGGTGATTGTACCCGGAAGCCGTAGTTCCAATCCTTTATATCCGGTTACTTTTCATTGGCCCTTCGGCGTTTTTGCCGGAGGGTCAATGGTCGTCTCCCCACAGGTAGGAATGGCGTTCGGAGATTGTTTTGCCGTGGTTGTCCTTCAGGACGAGCTTCCATGCGAGAATCTCCCCTTTTGTTTTGGCTTCATCCCCGATGAATTCAAAAACGGAATTTTGCGTGCCTCCCTTTCTCCCGGCAGGGTAGGAAATGGATTTTGTCAGGACGGCTGAACCTGTTTTTCCCTGTCGGTACATCATGACCAGGGTGGCCGCCTGTTCCGGGTTCGCATCATTCCAGGTGACGAAGTAGTATTGGCCCAGACGCTGGAGGCGCTGTTGCTGGGAGACGGCGCCGTGCAGCAGGTAAGTAGCCTGGGAGCGGTGCATGCCTACATCTTCTGCAGGAACCACCGTGGTTTTCAAGGGAACCTCCCGCACATGTTCAATCCGGGAAACTTGCTCCGCACAGGAAAACAGGACCGGCAGTACGGCGGCAGTGCAAAGGGGAGCAGGAAACTTCATGGAGCCCATTCAATACACATCCGCCGGGGGAGTCAACACAAAGGTGGGAAAGCTTCAGCATGGAAATGTGGTGGGGCCCAGAAAGAATAAAGGCGTTCCAGGACTGGAATGGTTCTGCTGATGGAGTATCCAACAAGGGAACCGCATCCATGAACGGGAAAGGTTCCGGAAGCACGGAGCTGGCCCGTTTGACTGCCCCGTGTCCCAGCCGGGCGATGACGCTGCCGCGCCGCCTTTAATACAACGGTACGACCAGTGAGGAACCCAGAGCCAGCCAGCAGGGCAGAGTAAGGAAGGAAGCCACGGTAGTGGTCAGCAGGATTTGGGTGCCCAGGTCGGGATGGCCGCCGAAGCGTTTGGCCAGAATGACCGGGATGACGGCGGAGGGAATCGCCGCCTGGATGATGATGACGCGCTTGATATAGTCGTCCACCGGCAGGAAATAGGCCATCAGGAGCAGCAGAGCCGGAGCCAGTCCCAGGCGCGTCAGCAGCCCGCAGATGATGGGTTTGGGCTCCCACTTCATGTTGTGCCACAGGTCTCTCATGGAACAGCCGAACAGGATCAGGCACAGGGGCGTGGCGCAGTTGCCGATCATTTCAAAGGTTTTCATGAGAGGCGGCTGGGCTACATAGGTTCCCAGGCCGGACCAGGCGAGCGCCAGGCCCACGATGACCGCCAGCAGGGGACCGCGGAAGAAGACGCCCATGTTCAGGTTGCCCGGACCGCCTGCGATGATGATGACGCCGATGCTCCATACGACCAGTTCACACCCCACGTTGTGGACGAAAAGGACACCCAGCGTGGGGTCATTGCTGGCCGTGAACAGCATCTGGATAATGGGAATGACGAAAAAGGCGTAGTTCTGCACCCCCGCCGTCAGGGTGAAGGTGCGCAGGCCCGTGCCGATGCGCATGCTCAGCATTTTGGCGACCAGCCATGCGGACGCGATGCCCAGCAGAAGTTCCAGCGCTCCGGCTCCAATAGCCTGGAGGGAAAAGGAAACGCTGCTGAGCGTTTCATTCCCGGAGAGCACCATGTACTTCATGATGCTGTGGAAGACGAGGCAGGGATAGGCCACATCCATCGCGATGCGCATGATGGGCGCGTCATGGTCCGCCTGGATGACCTGCTTGTGGCGCAGATAGAAACCCGTGGCGAAGAAAAGATAAACGGGAATGGTGGAGAGGAAGGAAGTGAGGATGATGGAACCGGTGTCCATGGCGGCAGGATTGCAGGGCGCGATTGATTAAGGCAAATGAAAAAAGCGGAACAGGTTATGTGTTTTCCCGCGTCCGGAGCAGGAAATGCGACAGGTCCCTGATGCTGAAAAATACATTTGAAGGGTTGGCTTCTTCCAGGCCGCGGATGTCCGCGGTAGTTCCCCAGGCGGCGGACAGGCAGGTCACGCCCGCTTTTCTGCAGGCGGTTACATCCGATACCGCATCCCCGACGTAATAAAATTCATCCTTTGCCAAGTGGCAGTCATGCAGCAGTTCCCCAATGGCTTCCGCCTTGTTCGGCCTGTCTTCCGCACCGGTCTTGACAGAGCAGAACAGATCCTGCATGCCGAATTGTTCAAGCGTGATGCGGCAGCTCTTTTCTCCTTTTCCGGTAATCAGGGCAACCAATATTCCCTCCTTTTTCAAGGTGTTGATCAATTCGCGAATGCCTTCATACGGTTCCGGGCATTCCTCATGCATCTTTTCATAAACCGGGTAAAAATCATGAAGGGCTTCCTGCCATTTTTCCCCGGCGACCATTTTGATCATTCCTACTTCATTCAGGCCGAAGGTCTGCGTAATTTCCCGTTCGCTCAGCGTACGGCCCGCGTAGGGGGAAACTGCTTTTTCAAACGCCCGGATGCACATGGGGACCGTCTCCCCTATCGTCCCGTCCAGGTCAAAAGCGATCAGTTTAATCATTGTTCGCGATTCCCGTTGATTTTACGGATAACCCTGCAGGGGTTTCCCGCTGCCAGGCTGTCGGGGGGAATGTTTTTGGTGACCACGCTTCCGGCGCCGATGACGCTGCCTTTTCCGATCGTGATTCCCGGCAGGATGATGACGCCGCCGCCAATCCAGCAGCCGTCTTCTATCGTCACCGGAAGGGCGAAGGTATGGCGAATGTATTCCATGCCCTCCGCCGTTTCCACGGGAGTGAGGCGCTCATTCAGCTCAATGGGGTGCGTAGCGGTGTAAATCTGCACATTGGGAGCGATGAGCACATTGCTGCCGATGGTGATCCTGTTGCAGTCCACGAACGTGCAGCCCGTATTGACGGTGACGTTGTTCCCGATGTGGATGTTGCGCCCGTAGTCGCAGGTGAAGGAATGACCGATGGATACTTTGGCGCCGATGCTGCCCAGCATTTCCTTCAACACCTGGTGCTTTTCCTCCTTATGGTCGTAAGGCAGGGAATTGTACTTCATCAGGAGCCGGTGGGTCTTGCTCTTGAATTCCAGAAACACCGGGTCATGGCAGTCATACCATTCGCCCGCCATGCATTTTTCCAGTTCAGTCATTGTCTTTTTCCCTTTGTTGTTGATTATGGACTGTGGCAGCCATTCTGCCGAGCGATCGTGAATGAATGCTCATTTTGCAGGGTATGCAGATGCTTTCAAGCTAAATGACATGGGATACTTGTCCCTGTTGCAGCTATACGCATATAGCCCTTTCTTTGAAGAAGAAGCCTGCATATTTCCAGAATCATAAAAGTTTTCAGCATGTTCATTAAAATATTCAATGTGCAGACCGGCCCTCGTCAATGAATTAATAATATCCGAAACCGTATGCATCCAGAAATAGGATTTTACGCCATCTTTCGGTTCACAGGCGTATCCGCCGATGGAACTATCCACAGAGGGAATTTTACTGAAATAGGGGTATTTAATCTCGAAAACTTCCTTGTCCAGTTTGCTCTCATCAAAGGAAAGAAAAAATGGGTGTGAATCAAATACATACAAATAGCCGTTATCCTTTAAAAGGCTGCGAATGGTATTCGCCCATACATTCAAATCGGGAAGCCATCCCAATACTCCCTCCGAGGTAAAGACAATATCGTATTTTTCACCATGAACTTTTGATAAAGTCATGATGTCGGCTTCAATGAATTTTACGTTTTTAAAATTAAGATCGCCGGCAAGTTTATTTGCAAAAAATATGTTGTCAGGAACTAAATCTACCCCGACCACGCTTTTAGCTGTTTTGGCAAGTATCAATGTATCTGCACCGGTATTACACTGTAAATGGATTATTTCCTTGCCTGATATGTCACCCAGTTCTTCCTGTATATAATGGTTCAAGTGAAGATCATCATCACTTAGTAAAGCTTTAAAGTGATGATAATGCTCTTCTGATATTTTACCCCAAGCCTGCTTGTTAGATTCAATTTCAATCATGCAATATTGCCTTCTTGTTATTATAAATACCTTTTTTACTCCTCCATCGCAGGAAGTGATATACGATGCTATTCTGCAAATTACCAGCAGGGAGCAGCGGTGCACCGCCCCTTGCCATTGGCAAGGAACGGTGTCTGCGCTTTGTGGCAAACAAAAGGTTAAGGATAAACTAAACTTTAACCTCGCTGGGTTTATCCTCTCGCCATGCAATAGAGATCGAAAGACCTGTATTCATGGGACTTTACAGCCTCCCTTTTAGGAGCGGTATAGTATTACTCCCACTCAATGGAGGCCGGGGGCTTGGTGGAAATATCGTAAAGGACGCGGTTGATGCCCTTCACTTCATTGAGGATGCGGTTGCTGGTTTCACGCAGCAGGGCCGGGGGCAGTTCTACCCAGTCCGCCGTCATGGCGTCTTCCGACACGATGGCGCGCAGGTTGGTGGCCCATTCATAGGAACGTTCATCTCCCTTCACGCCCACCGTTTTCACCGGGATGAGGCCGGCGTAGGCCTGCCAGACCTTTTCATACCAGCCGTATTTCTTCAGGTTGCCGATGAAGATGGCGTCACACTCCCGGATGATGTCCAGGCGGTCCCTGGTGACTACGCCGGGACAGCGCACGGCCAGGCCGGGGCCGGGGAAGGGGTGGCGCCACAGGATGTCGTGCGGGATGCCCATGGAGGCGCCCAGTTCGCGCACCTCGTCCTTGAACAATTCCGCCAGGGGTTCCAGCACCTTCCCCTGCGCCTGGAGTTCCAGCACGCGCTCCACGCGGTTGTGGTGTGTCTTGATGACGGAGGCCTTGGACTTGGCGTTGGAGGCGCTTTCAATCACGTCCGGATAAAGGGTGCCCTGGGCAAGCATTTCCGCGTCTCCCACAGCGTCCCAGAATACGTCGATGAACAGGCCGCCGATGATGCGGCGCTTCTTTTCCGGGTCGCCTTCCCCGGCCAGGGCCGACAGGAAGCGTTCGGAAGCGTCCACCGTTTCAATTTCCACGTTCATGCGGGCGAAATTGGCGCGTACCTCATCGGCCTCATTCTTGCGAAGCAGACCGTTGTCCACGAAAATGGCGCGCATGTTCACGCCTGCCTCATGCAGCAGGACGGCCAGCACGGTGCTGTCCACGCCGCCGGAGACGCCGCAGACCACCTGCTTGTTGCCCACGCGTTCCCGGATTTCCCGGATGAGCTGCCTTTTGAAGTCGCCGATATCGAATTTCTTGAGGTTGGCGGCGCAGGAGAGGAAGTTGCGCAGGATGGTGCGCCCTTCATGGGAATGGGTCACTTCCGGATGGAACTGGATGCCGAAAGTTGCTTCTCCCCACTGGAGGGAGACGGGGACGCCTTCCGCGTTGCGGGCGATGACCCGGCAGCCTTCCGCCAGGTGGTCCACCGTATCCGAATGGCTCATCCATACCTGGGAGGAGGGAGACATGTCCCGGTACAGGCCCGTGCAGGCTTCCGGAAGCAGGGCGGCGGGGCCGTATTCCCGCTTGTTGCTGGCCTTCACGGAACCGCCGTGCTTGATGTTCAGCAGCTGCATGCCGTAGCACACGCCCAGGACGGGGACGTTCAGGCTTTTGAGCCATTCAAAGTCAATATCCGGGGCGTCTGCGTCCGTGGTGCTTTTAGGGCCGCCGGAAAGGATGACGGCGCCGGGTTCGTGAATCTGGTCCAGGTCTTCCAGCGCGTACAGTTTGGCCATGTAGCCCAGTTCGCGCACGCGGCGCACAATGAGCTGGGTGTATTGGGAGCCGAAGTCAATGACGGCTACGAGGTGCTTGTCGTCCATGTGAGAGAGGGTTTAACAGGAATAGTTGATGGGTTCTTCCGTGATGGTGATGTCGTGGGGATGGCTTTCCTTCAGGCCGCCGGAGGTGATTTGGACGAACCGGGCCTTGTCCCGGAGTTCCGTCAGGCTGTGTGCGCCCAGGTAGCCCATGCCGGAACGCAGGCCGCCCATGAGTTGGAAAACCACGTCCGCCAGCATTCCCTTGTACGGGACGCGCGCTTCCACGCCTTCCGCAACGAGCTTGCCGGAGCTGTTCTGCCCGTAGCGGTCGCCGGAGCCGCGGCGCATCGCGCCCAGGGAACCCATGCCGCGGTACTGCTTGAAGTGGCGGCCCTGATAGTGGACCACCTTGCCGGGGCTTTCTTCCGTGCCGGCCAGCAGGCCGCCCAGCATCACCAGGTCAGCGCCGGCGGCCAGGGCTTTCACGATGTCCCCGGAATAGCGGATGCCGCCGTCTGCAATGACGGTGACGCCCGCGGGACGCGCTACGGAGGCTACCTCCTGAATGGCGGTGAACTGAGGCATCCCCACGCCGGAAATGACGCGGGTGGTGCAGATGGAGCCGGGGCCCACGCCCACCTTGATGGCCTGCACGCCCGCCTTGATGAGGTCGGAGGCTCCTTCCGCCGTCACCACGTTGCCGGCCACGATGGGGCGGTCCGTCAGCTTGCGGAGGTTGGAAACCACGTCCATGACGCGGGTGGTGTGGCCGGTGGCAGCGTCAATGAACAGGGCGTCCGCTCCGGCGGAAACCAGCGCCTTGGCGCGGTCCAGGTAATCAGGGCCCACGCCCACGGCGGCGCCGCAGCGCAGGTGGCCGTGCTCGTCCTTGGAAGCGTCTGCAAACATGGCGCGCTTCTGGATGTCCGTTTCCGTGATGAGGCCGGCCAGCACGCCGTTTTCATCCACCAGGGGAAGCTTTTCAATGCGGTGGGTGTAAAGAATGTGGCGCGCTTCCTCAATGGTGGTGGTGGGAGCCGCCGTAATCAGGCGGGAAAGGGGGGTCATTACGTCCTTGACCCGGATGTTCTGGTAATCGTCCACGCCGCGCATGTCGCGTCCGGTGACGATGCCTTCCAGCCTGCGGTTGGCGTCCACCACGGGGAAGCCGGAGTAACCCTGGTCCATCATGATCTGATGGACTTCTTCCAGCGTCATGTCCTTGTTCACCGTGACGGGGTTCGGGATGACCGCGTTTTCAAAACGCTTCACGCGGGAAACCATGGCCGCCTGGATGTCGATGGGATTATTGCGGTGAATGACGGCCAGGCCGCCTTCCCGTGCCAGGGCAATCGCCAGTTCCGATTCGGAAACGGTATCCATGGCTGCGGACAGCACGGGGATTTTCATGTCAAAACCGGGAACAAGCTGGGAACTGATGTCCGCATCACCGGGAAGAATCGCGCTCAGGCGGGGCAGCAGGAGCACGTCATCAAAACTTAATCCAAGAGGGAGATCTGCCATGCGATAATCTACAGCCAGACACCCTCTGACGCAAGCCGAAACACAGGGGAAATTCATTTTGGGACGGTCCGGCGGCGTTCTGCGCTTTGCTCCCTGCGTTGTCCCGGCGTGTGTCTGTTTTCCGTACAGGAAACTCTTCCCTCTTGATCCGGGAAAACGTCTTGCCTATCCTGAAAAAAAGAATTGTCCCTCATGAATGCTTCCGAACCCTACCGAGTCCTGTTTGTCTGCCTGGGCAACATCTGCCGTTCTCCCGCGGCGGAAATCATTTTTAAGAAGATGGTGAAGGAACAAGGTTTGGAAAACCTGATTGAAAGCGATTCCGCCGGAATGATCGGCTACCACCGGGGCTGCCCTCCGGATGCCCGGATGGTCCAGGCCCTGGAAAAATACGGTTATCAGAATCCGGGAGTCAAATCACGCCCCGTGCGGAAGGATGATCTGGAGCAGTTCGACCTGGTTGTGGGAATGGACCGGGAGAATCTGCGGGATTTGAAACAGCTGGATAAAAACGGGCAATGGGAAGGCAAGATCGTGCCGATGTGCTTTTTCACCACCCGTTTTCTGGATGAGGAAGTGCCGGATCCCTACTATGGAGGGCAGGAAGGTTTTGAGCACGTAGTAGAGCTTCTGGAAGACGGTTGTTTCCATTTGCTGAAAGAATTGGAAAAGAGGCTGAACGTATAAAAAGCGGCAGTCATGCCGGAGTGGCCTGTCCGTTTGACCTGGCAGCCTTTTCCAGGGCACAGGAAGGGATGGTTCATGCCGGTTCGTTCGGACTCCGTTGATTGTCAACGGAAATTTGATAGGTGATTTGCCTTGGGGCTACCGTAAATCTCTTTTTGCCAAAAAATCCATCAAGTAGGAATGGATAGTCTCCGGTGGCTAATATTCCGGAAAAAGAGAAAAGACGACCATGGTACGGCAACGAATGGAATTGGCGCAGAAGCTGCCATTTTTTTGTTCCGGCTGAAAATGCAAGATGGATGTCCAATCCATATTTCAAGAATAAAATAATGTATGACAAATAAAAACTTCTAAGGGATTGCTTCATGGAAATTTAGTTGATAAAAGGGAAACGTTAAATAAGGAAATTTACTTCAGATATTTCCTGAATAGAGCAAAATATTTTAAAATAACCAACGATTAACCCGATTATCACTATGAAAGAATCATTCAACGACGATATTAATTCCCTGACGGGAATGCGCAGTTCCAACAGCGCGCCCACCACGATTGACGAAAAAGCGCCAACGGACGCTTTTGAAAAAAGCTGGGACTGGTCCTTTGAGGTCCGGGAACTGCGACCGAATGAAACGGCCGAGTGCAAGGTAACCATGGGAGCCGACGATTTGGCGAAGCTGACGGTGGACGGAGAAGAAAAGTTGGACATCGGTCCGCGCGGCGAATACGGCGGCGGCACCTACGAACCGCAGGACATCTCCTTCAGTATTGAACCGGGTACGCACCAGGCCCACGTGGATTACAGCAACATCTCTATTCCCAATCCCGACTACAACATTGCCAAATTCACCTTCGACCTGAAGGTGGAAATCACCGACCAGCAGACGGGCTCCTCTTCTTCCTACGTGCCTCCGGAGACGGAAACGGACCCTGTGGACAATGACGACGAGGGCGAAGAAGATCCCTGTGGAGGAACGAGCAGCGGTGGCAGCAGCAGTTCCCCCAACAGCAGTTCCAGCAACCCGTGCCCGGACGATGACAACGGCGGAGATGAGGAAGACCCCGATCCTGAAGATTCCTCTTCCTCGGACGGTTGTGCGGACAACCGGGGCGGCTCCGGCAGTCCGCCCACGGCGCGCAGCCTGGCTTCATCCGCCTCCGTGGATGGAAAGTTCTCCTCCGCAGGCAGGCGGGTGACTACCCAGACGCGGAAAACCAGCATGGTCTGGCGCACCAACTTCGGCTCCTTCCGCGGCATGGAGGGTGTGCCGTACGGCATGCTGGAAATCGTGGCTTACAACTTCTCATCCAAGTTGTGGACCCCCGGCGCCCTGCAATATTTGCATCCAATGGCCAGCCGCGTTCTGCCTCCTCCCGGAGGTGCGCTGGGGGCTAACATGGCCTTCCAGATCCAGAACGGCGGCACCAATGCCAACTATTATTGCTATGCCGGCGCAGCCAGTGCGGGCTCCATCGGCGGTTCTCAAAAAAGGACAGGTTCCGTTTCCATGGCATATGCCGGGGTATCCGGCCGCGCCGCTTCCGCCTATGCGGCGGAAATGAGGGTCAGCAACGGCAGGGGCAATACGGTCATGTACGGCGGTCCTTCCGTTTCCGCCCTGGGGGCGGCCTCCGGCTACCAGACCAAACTGGGTTCTTCCTGGACGGCGCAGGATTTTTCCAAGTATCTGGACGTTGTCCGGGGCGCTGACGACGGCATCCGCCAGGTCTGGAACCTGTGGGATGGTCTCGTCAACATTGAAAATGTGGTGGATACGGGCTACATGATCGCCTTCTATCTGCCCGAGCAGGTGAGGGCCAAGGACGCCGCCACCGGTCTTTACTCCGTCACGGGGACGCCGTTTAAAACCTTCACCATTGCCGGCGATGCGGAAACCAACAAGCTCACCGTTACGGAACAAACGGAAGGGCGTGCGCCTTACGTCACGTGCTACTGGCAGGGAACGGGAGGGGCGTGGTGCATGTCCCAGGGGGAAGGGGAAGACGCCATCTACACCATCAGGGAAAAGCAGGCGGTCTCCTTCGGTCTCTGGAAGCTCATCACTACTGTGCAGCGCGGGGAAAACGGCACGCCTATTTCCCGGATGTGTGAAACCTATGAACAGGGCCGCAGCGGCAACCTGTGCACCAGCCGTATTGAGGCCTATGGAACCGACTATGCCCGTGAAACGACTTATGCTTACAACGCCATGGGCAAACTGGTCCGGGAAACGGCTCCCGACGGGAGCGTGAAGACCTGGTCCTACGACGCCTTCGGGCGTGAAACTGTCCGGATGGAACCTTGGTCAGGCGGAGGAAGGAAGGGAACCTACACCTACTATCGCTACTCCGACCATGCCGATCCGGATATCGTGCACCAGTACGTGGTGCTCACCATCAATGCTGCCCGGCTGACGGACACGCACTACACCTACTCTGAAGCCAACCATGTGCGCCGTGTGGAAAAACGCACCACGGCGTTGGGTGCGGAGGGAGAACAGCTGGAAGTGACGGAAACGTGGCTGCCCACGGCGCCCAATGAATACGCCCGGGGACGGTTGAAGATGAAACAGGCCGTCAACGGCGTGCAGACGGCCTGCAGCTATGAGGCGTCCAGCCAGTACGGCGCCCTTTACAAGGAAACCAGGGAAACGCAGATAGCGGGGCAGGCCGTGCCGGGGCACAGCACGCGGAAAATCACGTACGTCTCCACGCAGGGCAACAACACGCACATAGAAAAATATGTGCTGCTGACGGACGGAACCTGGGCGTTGACGGACACGGCGGACTATGAATACGACAAGGAAAACCGGTGGATCAAGCGCACGCGGGGCAACGGCAGGGTAACGGAACGGGAGATGATGTGCTGCGGCCCCCTGTGGGAAAAGGATGAAGACGGCATCGTGACCACCTACTCCTACAACACGGCCCGCCAGCTTGTGGAAACCATTCGTTCGGCTACGGAAACCACTCCTGAAACCATCCTCAGCTACACTCGGGACGCCTTCGGCAGAATCCTTCAAACGCGCCGGGACGTTGGACCCATGATCACGACGGAGAGGAAGGCTTACGATCTGCTGGGGCAGCTGGCACAGGAAACAGACGTACTGGGGAGGACCAATGCATACGCCTACAGTGCGGACGGTCTGACGGAAACCGTCACGACGCCGACAGGCGCGACGCTCATCACCATCCGCCATGCGGACGGAACTGTGCTGGAGCAGAGCGGCACGGGACAGAGACATCTTCTTTACCGCACGGAATACTCTACAGAAGGCATTGCCCGTTCTACGCTTATTCCCGTAGCGAAGGGAGAACCGGTGGTGATGGAACAAACCGTCACGGACGGAAGGGACAACGTAGTGCGCATCTCCCGGGCGAATGCCAACGGCGGCCTTATCCATGACCGGCGCATTTTTGACCTGAACAACAGGCTTTTACAGCAGCAAATGGACGGGATGGCTCCGGTGCTCTATGACTATGACTCGTTTGGCAATATTGTCAAAACCACGCTCAAGCTGGCCGAAGACCCCACTCCCGCCAATTCCCTCGTCACGGAATACGCCTATGCCTGCCAACAGCGGGAAGACGGCGTCTACCGGGTGACAACGGCGACCCACTACAACAGCCAGGGAACGACTTACGCGGAAAGCACGGCCGAGCTGGCTTCCTTCCTGTCTGCCTCCCTGGCCGGAAAAAGGATTGACACCGATCCACGGGGAAATGAGACCCTGCAATGGACGGAATACACGGCGCCGGCCAAACGGACGGAGAAAACGCAAACTCCGGCTTCTTCCGTCATGGCGGAAACTGTTGTCATAGACGGTTACCCCGTGTCCCGGAAAGATCATGCGGGAACGGTGACTACTTCTTCCCGCATCTATACGGCCAGCGGCAGCTCGGAAACCTATACGGATGTCCGTGGAAATTCCACCGTTGTCGTCTTTGACCTGGCCGGCCGTGAAACCGTCAGGACGGATGCCGTCGGCAACACCACCACCATCCAGTATGACCCGTCCACGGCGTCCCCCTCCTGCATCACGGATGCGTTGGGTAACACGGCCTGCTATGCCTATGATGTGCGCGGGCGCAAAACCGCCGAATACGGTACGGCCCTCCAGCCCTCGGTGTTTGCCTATGATGACGCGGACAGGCTGGTTTCCCTCACGACGTTCCGGATCCCGGGAGAAACAATCATTACCGATCCTCGGGAACGGACAGACGGGGATGTGACGGTGTGGAGCTACGACGACGCCTCCGGTCTGATGACGGCTAAAACCTATGCTGACGGCCATGGAGACAGCTATTCCTATGACAACTGGAACAGGCTGGCGGCCAAACAACAGGCGCGGACGGTGGGTCAAGAGGCGATACCTTTGACGACCACCTACGGCTACGACCTGCAGACGGGCAATCTGGTTTCCATCACTCACAATGATGCAACGCCCTCCATCGGTTGTGCATACAACCACCTTAACTTGATTACGCAGGTCACGGACGGTTCCGGTACGCGGATCTTGGCCTACAACCAGTACAATGAAGCGGAATCGGAAAACACGACGGGTTTGGTGGCAAGTGCGCTCCATAATCGGCGCGACAATTTGGGCCGTGCCTCGGGTTACAGTCTGAACTATGGGGAGAGTATAGTCCAGCAAACGACCTGGGGATATGATGGTTACGGACGTCTTTCCTCTGTCTCGCTCAACAATGTCTCCTCCCCCTTCGTGTACGGTTACAACGCCGGCCACGGGCTCCTGGAAACGCTTGACTATCCCAATACCCTCAGGAGATGGTACACGCGGGAAGAGAAGCGGGACCTGTTGACCAGGATCGACTACCTGCGTCCCGGCAGTGCCAACTACCCGGCCAAAACCGACTATGCTTACGACGCGTTGGGGCGTCCCACGGAAAAGAAGGACTACTTCAATACGCCGGCTCCCGACCTGACGCATAGTTACAGCTACAATGGCCGCAGCGAGCTGATTGCCGACGCGATGAGCCGGGGAGGAACGTATTCTTATGCGTATGACAACATCGGAAACCGCATGACCTCTCAGGAAGGAGCGGCAGGGTTATCCACGATATACACGGCCAACCGGCTTAACCAATACACGGACATCACCCAGGGAGAAGAAACGCCTTTTGTGCCAACCTACGACGCCGACGGCAACCAGACAAAGCTCCAAACTTCCACTGGGGAATGGGAAGTCGTCTATAATGCGTTGAACCAGGCGGTTGTCTTCACGCAGGGTAGCCAGCGTGTGGAATGCCGCTACGATTATTTGAACAGGCGTGTAGAAAAAGCCGTCTATGAAGGAGAAGCTCTCATGTCGAAGAAACGCTTTATCTATCACGGGTACCTGCAAATCGCGGAACTGGACGCTACTAATGGAACGGAAACGGTAGTACCCATCCTGCGTAAAACCTACCTGTGGGATCCGATGGAACCGGTCGCCACGCGTATTCTGGCGATGACCATATTTAACGAAACAGGAGTTTATGACGAAGACCTCTACTATACCCATGACCTGTTGAAAAACACAACGGCCCTGTTTGGCATCCAGGCAGGACGCCGTGCCTTGTATGAATATGGGGCATATGGGAATGTTCTTAAGATGGAAGGCAATGCCGCCCAGGGCAATCCGTTCCGGTTTTCCAGCGAGTACACTGATGACGAACTTGGTCTGATGTTTTACAATTATCGGTATTATAATCCAAATGATGGCAGGTGGGTGAGTAGAGATCCAATGATGGAAGGGCCGCAGGAAAATCTATATGGATATGTAGACAATTTAACTAGTGCTTTTATTGACGTAAGAGGAGAGTTTGGGTTTGCATTACCGGCATTATTAAATCCAATTGGATTGATAGTTGCTGCCGTTGCCGTAACTGCTGTCGCTATTACTGAAGTTATTGCTCCAGGTACAACAGAGAAAGTTATTAAAAAAATATCGGAGAATGTAATTCCTAAACCTCCTATAGCTTTGCCTCGGGTAGATATTGAAAATATTGAAAAAATAAGAGAATGTGAGAAGATATATAATGAATATCACGAATTAAGTCAAAAAGGGTGTCCTCCTTGTACAGGAACATGTTGTGAACAACTTAAAGAGAGTGTAAATTGTAAGCAAAATTTAGTTGATTCCAGAAGGAAATATTTAGAAAATAATTGCGATGATTATTTGCCAGGGGCTCAAAAATATCCAAGAAATCATGTGCAGGAATTAAAAAATAGAATTAATTCTGTAAGAGAGTGTAAGAAAAGAATGAAAAAAATATGTGGAGAATAATATGAATTTTTTACCTACTAGGCAGGATATATTAGATGGACAAGATGACTTGGATATTAAGTGGGCATTAGAAGTTTTTGAAAATAAATCAACGGAAGATGCCTATAAATTGCTTGTAGACAGAAAAATAGATCCTCTTCTATATAGTGAATTAATATCTTATATGGGAAATAAAGCATTTGCTTATTACTGCATTCCATTTTTTGATTATATTGACTCGGACATATTCAAGATAAGATTGGAAGAAGAAGATGTAGATACTTATATGTCTTTTTATGGATTAAATAATATTTGTAAAAGATATATTGGATTCTTAAATAAAGATGATTATTTAGATAAAGATATATTGTTGAATTTAATAAAATTATATCCATTTTGCATTGATTTTGTTTTTAATCTCTGCACAAGGGAACAAGAGGAAAGTGATGATGATAATTATAATAAAATTTTATATAAAGAATTATGTGAAAATTACAATGTGCTAAAAAATAGGATTTCGTTATATTAAATTTTCTAAAAAGGAAATTCTATATATTGTTTAAGTTGTATATGCAAATGATAGTGATGGAAATTTCAACAGGGCGGGAAGCTATGTGGAAAGTCTACATTACATGATCCCATCTGCTAAGGCATATGACGGCTCTATACCGTATTTCAGCCGGAGACAGCTCGTAAGTCTGATCTTTCTGGTAGTATCCATTAAAATAGAGGGGAACACGTCTCAGAAAAATTCGTGCTGCTTCTTGAAAGAGTATGCCGATGACGAGCGTAGGCTGGATTACTATATGTCCCAGGCCATAATCTTATGATAACTTCAGAAAAAATTCTTGAAATATTTAAAAACTCGTCGTCGCTAAATGTATATAGTAATCGGGAGAAAGAAGAATTGGCATTTCATCTTGATGACATTATCAATGAGATGGATTCCTTGATAAAAATATTTAAAAACGAAACACTGGACGACAAGGAATTTGAGAATGTTTATCAGATGATCGTTATTCATTGGCTCTATCACATGAAGGAATTAAGAAAAATATTAAAAAACTGGGAAAAGCTATAGAATAAGAAATTTTTATTTTCGGACCAAAGAGCTGAAATAAAGGTTTATTTTATGTTTTTTTAAAGAAAATAATAAACGTTAATATTCTAATTTTACAATGTAACGATTATATAATAAAAATATTAACTTGCCAATTATAAATAAATGCCAGATGTAACTACTATTATTTTTCGTATAGAAGGTTGTCAAAAGCAGCCTGATAATCAATTAGAGCAAGTAGCTAATCCAGATCTTAGAATTTGGATTAAAGACTATGATATTTTACCTAATCAGCAAGATAGAGTGATTGGATGTTTAAAAGAAATAATAATTTTAGCATCAAGAATTGATTGTGGAGATAAATATATTCATATCAGCCTTACGGAAGGTATGGCGTCGTTTAGGTTACCCCCTTCTCTTTTAAAATCTATTTCAGATGTTGGTTGTATTCTTGAAATTGAAGTTTGATTAAGTATACACCAATCACCTTATCTTTCTCCATTCTATCCGGGCATGCTTCGAGTGGAAAGTGGCCGTTCACACAGCTTGCAATGGAATTGCCGTGTATAAGACGTGGCGGTTCATGCTTTTGTTTTTCCATCAATGGCGGATGAATGATATGGGATACGCCAATCGTATCAAGATGCAGGTCAATATATCTGGCCACGGGGGCTTGCTCTGTTATGGAAGTCGCGTTCTATTTTAAGTTGAGGTTTAGAAGCGTAAGGGATAGGATCGTGAAAGTGTTAAAAAAGCGTTGAAACGAATTCCCCAATAATAAAATAATCCAGCTATGAACTCTCTCTACATTATTGGGTTTCCGTCCCTTTACGGAGGGGCGGGGGCCGAACTTTATCATCAGATCAAGGTTTGGGGACATCTGGGGGTGGAAATGCACCTTATCCCCACCCAGAAGAACGCACACCGTGCCGAACTCTATCTGGAAATGGTTGAGTGGGGCGTTATAATACATGAGAGTTATGACTGGTCGGCCATTCCGGAAGGGGCTCCCGTCATCAGTTTTTGCAATGAAGAGTTCCTGACAGCACTGCCGGAAATACGGAAACGGACGAGGAGGACGGTCTTCGTCAATTGCATGACCTGGCTTTTCGGCAGCGAAAAGGAAGCCATGAAGAGGGGAGATATTTCCCTATTTCTTTACCAGAATGACCGGGTGAGGAAGAACATGATGCCGCGCCTGAGAGCCTTGAATTCTGATCCGTCCATCCGCTTCATGACGTTCAAGCCGTATTTTGACACAACCGATTTTCCTTTTATTGCACAGCGTTCTACGGACTGGTTCGGCGCGGGACACATTTCCAGGCAGGATGAGGATAAATTCAGCAAGGACACGTGGCACATTTACGAGCATTTTGCTTCACCCGTCCGGAAGAGAGGAACTTTTCTTGGCTTTGATCAGCGGAGCGAGGCGAAGACCGGAAGGCCGCCCGACTGGGTGGAGACGTTCCATGACCAGAGGTCTCTATCCCAGCAGGAGTTTTACCAAAGATGCCACATCGTGCTGCAACCCACGGATACGACGGAGAATTGGCCGCGCGTGGGCTTTGAGGCCATGGCGAGCGGAAGCGTGCTTATTGTGGACAAGCGCGGAGGCTGGGAACAGATGGTGGAACACGGGAAGACCGGATGGCTGTGCGAAAGCCCGGGGGATTTCATCACATACGCCACCAAGATGGCGTGGGAACCGCATTACCGGGAGGATATGGCCTCCGCTGCCCGGGAACGCGGCATGGCTCTGGGAGGGCTGGAAGCGTCCAGGGAAAGCTGGCAGGGAGTGTTTGAAGCAATCAGCCGGATACCGGATGAATCCCTTCCATTTCTGCCATGATTGGAGCGTGGCTTGCTGCCTCCATACGGGTCAGATGAGCCACGTGCCGTATTGGCAGAGGTTTTTCTGCCTGTTCATGCTGTAGCCGATGATGTATTTGAGGAGGTCCGCCTGGGAGTAGCCGTGTTCTGCGGCCGCCAGGCAGATGGAACCGCTTTTGCCCAGGTGGCAGCAGATGTTCATTTCCAGGATGCGCCGTTCGCCTTTTTCAAAGTCAATCCGGTAGTCGATGCGGAAATAGTCCATCGGCCCCAGGGCGTCCCAGACTTTCTGCACGTCGTTGGCGATGTCCTGTTCCAGGTCGTGCACGGAGACTATCTGGTAGCCCAGGTGGTCATGCAGTTTCAGGTCTTCCGTGATGATGCTGCCCGGTTTGTCGGATTTCGGCTGCACGTATCCCAGGATGACGGGTTTTTCACCCCCCAGCACGGGAACCGTGACGTCAATGCCTTCGCAGTATTGTTCCACGAGCACTTCATGCCCTTCCTCCATCAGGCGCCGGGCGCACGCGGCTACCGCCTCCCAGGAGCCGCAGATGCTGTCTTCCCGGATACCGCCGGAAGCGGCTCCAAACCGTTTTTTGACGAAGTAGGGGCCGGGAAAGGGCGCTTTGTCCGGAATGCCTTTTTCCCCGGAAAGCCCGATGCCCTCCGGCATGTTCAGGCCCAGGGAGCGGAATACCAGCTTGGTCAGGAGCTTGTCTTCCGCAATGGCGCGGATGTTGGGCGGGGCGCCCAAATAGGGGATCTGGATGAATTCGCAGTACGAGGAGATGAATATTTCAGGCTTGGACATGCCGAACCTGTTCATCAGGGAGAATACATAGTCCACGTTTCCTTTGGCGAATTGCACGGAATAGGGCTTGGAGGAGGAGACGACGTCATAGCCGATGTCCTGAATGGCCTTGTAAATGTTGTAGTGGTACTGGGGATAGCCTCCGTTGCCCGTGTAGGGTTTTTTGGAGAAATCGGGAGCGTCGGGGGCATACGGGGCCAGATACATGATCCTTGCCGGCTTGCCATATTGATTGAGTTGAATATCCGGTATTTCAAACATGGTCTGTGGCGATTGCGTGGAATGTTTCTTGGATTATGGAAATCGCCGCAGTGTTCAAATAATATAAATAATAAGGGACGGCATAGCCGTCCCGGAGAGAATGGAAAAGAAGGAGGGAGAGCTCCCACTCTATTTTCTGGACATCCCCTTGGCCACGCGCTTGACATATTGCTCCATGGACGGAAGTTCCTGTTCAATGCATTCCACCAGCTTGAGCTGTGTGCGGCAGCGGATGAGGTTGTGGTCCGGGCGGGAAACCTTGAAGTATTGGTCTCCTTCCAGGTAGTCCGTCAGGAACCGGATGCCGATTTCCAGCGTGATGAGTTTTCCGGAGAAAGCAAGCTGGTCTATTTCCGCCTGGGTCAGGAAGCCGTGGGCGGCGGCCAGATACCCTTCCACAATGGATTGGAACATCGGCATGCGCATGCGCACCTTGTCCAGGTCTTCTTCATCTTCTTCCGTAGGCGGGGTAACGGTGCGCACCATGTCGCCGAAGTCGTACAGCACAAGGCCGGGCATGACCGTATCCAGGTCAATGACGCAGACGGCGTGGTCCGTATCTTCGTCCAGCATGACGTTGTTGATTTTGGTGTCGTTATGGGTGATGCGGGTGGGAAGCACGCCGCCGGCCTGGAGGTCCAGCAGACGGTCCACGTCCTGCTCGCGCGCCTTGATGAAGTCCAGTTCCGGAAGGCAGGTGGAAAGGCGTTCCTGCGGATCCTGCGCCGCCACTTCCATCAGGCGGTTGAAGCGGTTCCGGGTGTGGTGGAATCCGGGAATGGTTTCCACGATGTCGTCCGGATTCATGTCGCTGATCAAGTCCTGGAAGGATCCGAATGCAAATCCGGCCTGGTACGCCTGGCGGGTGTTTTCCACCACGTCGTAGGTATGCGTGCCTGCCAGGTAATTGTAGCAGCGCCAGATGCCGTCGCCGGGAATGTCGATGTAGTTGCGGCCGCCGCGTGCCGGATAGAGGTTGAGGGTCTGCCCGGCGGAGTCCTTCAGGCGGCGCAGGACTTTCCAGTTGATGTGCCGCGTGACTTTCTCCACATTGCGCATGACGGCTCTGGGGTCCTTGAAGACATAGTCGTTGATGCGCTGGAGGATGTAGGAGTCTTCCGTCCCGTCGCTTTTGCGGTAGGTGGCCTTGTAAGTGGTGTTGATGTGGCCGCTGGGGATTTCCTTGCCGGTGACGAATTCCCCTTCAATGGCGAAGAGGTCTCCAATTCCGGCGATACGGCACAAGAGCTGGTCGGGGTCTGTCGTTGCGGCAAGCGGAGCGGTCATGTGGAAGGGAGAGAGGGTTGAACGGATGGTTTTAACGAACGAATTTATAGCCTACAAGTTCGTCAAGCTTGCTCTTGAGCCGGGAAATGCCTTCTCCGTTGAGCGCGGAAAGGGGGATGACGTCCACCTTAGGAAAACGCATGCGGAAGTTGGCCAGGTTTTCTTCCGCCCCTTCCAGGTCCATTTTGTTGGCGACGACGAACCAGGGCTGTTTGGCCAGGTCTTCACTGTACAGCTTGATTTCCGTGCGGAGGTTTTGAAGGTCTTCAATGGGGTCGCGGCCTTCGCTGCCGGCCATGTCCAGAACGAAGACGAGCACCTTGCAGCGCGTGATGTGGCGCAGGAATTCATGCCCCAGGCCGCGGTTGTTGTGCGCGCCTTCAATGATGCCGGGAATGTCCGCCACAACGCAGCGGCGGAAGCTGTCGAATTCCACTACGCCGATGATGGGCTGGAGCGTGGTGAAGGGATAGTTGGCGACTTTGGGCTTGGCTTCCGAGATGTCTCCCAGCAGGGTGCTTTTGCCCGCGTTGGGGTAGCCCACCAGTCCGGCATCCGCAATGCGGCGCAGTTCCATGAAGAAGACGCCTTCCTCCCCTTCCGTTCCCATCTCGGCTTCCGTAGGCGCCTGGTTGGTTGCAGAGCGGAAATGCCAGTTGCCCTTTCCGCCGATGCCGCCCTGGCACAGCGTGAACCGGGTGCCGATTTCCGTCAGGTCCGCAATTTTTTCCAGCTCGATGCCTTCGCCTTCCCGTTCCAGCCAGGTCGCCTCCGCCATGGAGGAGGCATTGCTGCGGTAGATGATGGTGCCGGGAGGAACTTTCCCGATGACGGATTTGCCGTTTTTGCCATGCTTTTTGGCGCTTTGTCCGCCTACTCCATCCGTGGCGATCAATTTGGGGTCGTAGAAAAAGGAGCGCAGATCATTCGTGTGCGGGTCCACTTCCAGAATGACGCTTCCGCCATCGCCGCCATCTCCTCCGTCCGGACCGCCCTTGGGCACGAATTTGGCCCTGCGGAAGCTGACCAGCCCGTTTCCTCCCTTTCCTGCCCTGGCAAATATGCGGATGTTGTCAACAAACATGTTCTGAATATGAAGCATTTCCCCCCAAAACGCAAGACAAGTGCAGGACTGTACGGCTTTTCCATGGCATGTGCCGCTAACTTTTCCAGTGAACCGGAAAGCTGTTTGGCAAAAGGAAATTCCGGAAAATTACGGCAGCCCCGGGTATTTTTCCGACGGTCCGTATTGGTTCGTTCCCCGCTGGCTGTCTTCACAGCAGTAAATGAGAAGAATAATGCTCCCTATCAGCGGAACCAGATAAAGCAGCAGCATAATTCCGCCTTTGTTGGTGTCATGCAGGCGCCTGCATGTGACGGCCAGCGAAGGAATCACGGTAAATAGACTCCATAGCAGAAGGGGAACGGCACCTGCCATGCCATAGGTAAAAGTTTCAGTTGATGACATTTGCTGCGGATGATGGCAGGCAAACAGGATGATCATGAAGATGGTGAAGGCCATGTCCAACAGGAGCAGGACAGCAGTCTGCCCCAATACCCAGTACCAATATTCCGAACGGGTAGCCCTCCCGGAAAATACAGCGTATTTGGAAATTACCGATTTGGCGGCCGTCAGCAGATTGTATCCCTTGAAAGCTGATGCTTGCGTGGCGTTCATGCCTGATGTTAGCCGCCGCGGGTCCGGGATGTCAATTCCCTATCCGGAGGAACGTTTTATATAGGGGATTTAAAGTGTGTGAATTATCTATTAAGAATATCTTTTGGGAAACTCCTGCTGGTCAGAAGTCTGGAAAAATGGAGCCGCATGATGGAACTTCATGGAATCCGCCTTCTGAAGGAGAGGCGCATGCAACCGCTTTTTTCCCGGGCATGCCGGGCAAACGGTCTTTTGGATTGAAAATCAGCGTCGGCATGGCATGATGCCCGTGAATCATGCCCCGCCTTTCCATCCAATTGCCCGACGGTTCCGAGAAAACCATCGTTCTTCCGAAGAACGGCGAATATTTCGCCCGCATCGGACGCGACGAACATTGTGAAATAGTGCTGCCTTTTCAGTCCGTGTCCGGAGAACACGCCCTGCTTCAGTTCAAGGAGGGCGCGTATGTTCTGGAAGACCTGGGTTCAACTAATGGAATCAAGATCAACGGGCTCACGCCCATGGGCGCCGCCTCTCTTTACGATGGCGACGAAATTGCCCTGGGAGATGCCAGGCTCCGGTTTGCCGAAGAGCCTTCTCCGGGACTCATTCCCGAGCCGACCGAAGCGGGGGAGGAAGAGGCAGCTCCTTCCGCCGCCATGCGGAATTTGCAGCAATTGGCGGACGAGGCCACCCGTACGGCGCGGAAGAATTATTTGTGGATGGCCCTGTATGCCGTCCTGATGTTTTTCCTGGCCGTTTTTGCCGGGTTGACTTACAAGCATTACAAGGTGACGGGAGAATTGCTGCCCCTTCAGTGGCTCGGCATTGAGTCTCCCAAGGCTGCCTTGAAGTCCATGACGCCTCTGCAGGCGGCGGACGCCGCGCAGCAGTAGGCCAATTCAAGCTTTTCCGCCGTTTTCACGAGCTGGCAGGGGTATTCCATCGGGCGCGTTCCGCATCCGGGAACAGCATGAAGGGAGCCACGGCACCCTGTTCCAGTTCCAGCAGATATTGCTTGATAGTCAGGCCGCCCGCATAACCGGTCAGTTTTCCATTGGCTCCAATGACCCGGTGGCAGGGAATGATGATGCTGATGGGGTTCTGGTTGTTGGCATGCCCCACGGCCCGGCAGGCTGATGGCTGTCCAATTTGCCGGGCGATATCGCCGTAGCTTCTGGTTTCCCCATGGGGGATGGTTTGAAGGGCCTTCCAGACCGTTTGCTCAAATTCCGTTCCCTGCGGAGAAAGGGGCACGTCAAACATGCGGCGGGCACCTTGAAAGTATTCGTCCAGTTGGCTGGCTGTTTGGCGCAGCAGGGGCGTTTCCTCCCATTCCACATGCTCCGGTTGCACCATGCGGCTAAAGAAAACGTGCGTGACGGCCGTTCCGTTTTCCACGATGACGATGGCCCCCACGGGGGTTTGATGAAGAAGGGCCCGGCCACGGGGTGAAGGAGTGGTCTTCATACCGTAATCATAGCATGCGGCGGAAGAGAGTTTCTATCCATTTTACAGGGTATTTCCGCCATCCTGCAAGGGAAGGGAGGGAAAAGGCGCCCGTCCGGACGTATTTTGTTTGAAAGGCTGCGGTTCCAAGTACAGTATTGGTCCGTATGAAGAAGAGCCTGTTTGCCGTGTTGTTGGCCGCATGCCTGTGCATGTCCGTAAAGGGAGAAGACGTCAAGCCTCCGAAGACCCTTCCCGGCGGATGGGTTTATGTTTGGGGTGACGAGTTCAACGGGTCCAAGATAGACGCCAAGAAGTGGAAGCCGGAGCTGGGCGTGATACGCAATCAGGGGTCCCAGCAGACCTATACAGCACGGCCCAAGAACATGAGGCTGGAAGACGGCTGCCTGGTCCTGGAGACCCACTTTGAGAAGTTCGCCAATATCAATTACAAGAAGAGTCCGTCGGACTGGATTAAGAATACCAAATTCATGCCCTACACGTCCGGTTCCGTGACGACGATCAAGACGAAGAATTTCATGTTCGGCAGACTGGAAGTTCGGGCCAAGGTTCCCAGAACCAAGGGCATCTGGCCTGCCATCTGGCTGCTTGGCAAGAACAAGTGGGGCTGGCCCGTCAATGGAGAGATTGATATGCTGGAGAATATTTCCCAGCAGCCGGATGTGGTTTATTCCACCTTCCATTTGAGCCCGGACGGCGTGTCCAAGAAGGATGCTTCCCGCGGAGGCACGGTGAAGATTGATAACCTTTCCGATGATTTTCATACGTATGTCATGGAGTGGGACAAGGATTCCATTAAGCTGATGGTGGATGACAAGCTGGTGAAATCCATTGATCTGAATACCACCAATTATGCCAATGAGGCGGGCAATCCGTTCCGTACGCCGTTTTACCTCATTCTCAATTCTGCCGTGGGCGGCAACTGGTGTGAAAAGGCTCCGAAGGATGGCAACGGTTATCCCGTGAAGTTCCTGATTGATTACGTCCGTTTCTACCAGACGAAGGAGCACGCCCAGCAGGCCAAGCAGTTTGATCCGGAAACCGGATTGCCGAAGAAGAATTAATCCCGCCTTTTTCCTGGCTGGAACGGTTCCGGTATGGGGGCAGAAGCGGAACGTGTCCGGTTTTGTCCTTGTGCGTGGGAGATAAGGCGGAGACGGCTTTTTAAAGAATCCTTTCGCTTCGCTCTGGAGTGGAGTATGCCCTAAAGGCCTGGAGGCCTTCATTCCCGGGTGAGCGCATTCCGTTTATGCCGGGGTGATGTGTTCTTTTACCGTGTTTCCTGATGGTCCGCACTGTAAAAACAGGCGTTTGATCCGTTCATGTTCCGGCTTCACTCCTCCTGTGGATTTCAAGCTGAACATTTCATGGAATGGCGTTGCGCCGCTTTCGGATTTTGATGCAGTGGCGCAAAAAAACGGCCCCGTCGGACAGGAGGGGCCGTTTTTGCTATCAAAAAGGAAATGCCAGGCTTTAGAAGGCTGTTCCCGTGGTCTGGGTCAGTTCCTGGAAGCGGGCCAGGATGCGGGCGGTCACCGGACCGATTTTGCCGGAACCCAGCTGGTAGGCGTCCAGTTTGGTGACGGGGACGCATTCCGCTGCCGTGCCGGTCAGGAAGCATTCATCCGCGCAGGTGATGGTAAAGCGGTTCATGGTTTTTTCCTCCGCCGGGATTTGCAGTTCCCGGCAGATTTCCAGCACCACGCGGCGCGTGATGCCGTCCAGGCAGCCGTCCGTGACGGGCGGCGTGAAGACGGCTCCGTCTTTTACGATGAAGATGTTGTCTCCCGTGCATTCGGCCACGTTGCCCAGGTCGTTCAGCATCAGGGCTTCCGCTACGCCCTGGCGCACAGCTTCCATCTTGGCCAGGATGTTGTTGAGATAGTTGAGGGATTTGACCTGGGGGCAGAGGGCGTCCGGACGGTTGCGGCGCACGGAGCTGGTGATCAGGGGCAGCCCGTTTTCATACACGGCGGGATCGTACAGGGAGATTTTATCCGCAATGATGAAGACGCTGGGGCGTTTGCAGTTGAAGGGATTGAGCCCCAGGTTGCCAATGCCGCGGGTAACTACCAGGCGGATGTAGCCGTCGCTCAGGCCGGAAGCCGCCGCCGTTTCGCATACCGCGTTGGAGAGTTCCTCCCGGGTATAGGGAATGTCCAGCAGCAGATAATGGGCGCAGTTGTACAGGCGGTCCATGTGGTCTTCCAGGCGGAAGACGCGCTTGTTGTAAAACCGGATACCTTCAAAAATGCCGTCTCCATAGAGCGTACCATGGTCAAAAACGGAGGTCTTGGCCTCCTCCTGTTCCACCAGCTTTCCATCTAACCAAATCTTCATCGTTGTCTAGAATTTAGAAATTATTTATGCCAGAGCAGGATAGCCCCATTTGAAGAGGGGGGGAAGCTATAAATTCACCGGAGAGAACAAAAGTTCCGTCACCTGCAACGGGAGAGGCACGCGCGCGTTAAAAATATATGGAGGTATTCATGGAGCAGGCTTGACATTTATTTTCCAGTGCTTTTAGCTCTCGCGCGCAATGTCAGACCCTTCCAAGTTCCGCAACCTCGCCATTATCGCTCACGTTGACCATGGGAAAACGACCCTGGTCGACCAACTTTTGCAGGCGGGGGGAGCCTACCGGGCCAACCAGGCCGTGCAGGAACGCGCCATGGATTCCATGGACCTGGAACGTGAAAAGGGCATCACAATCAAGGCCAAGAATACTTCCATCCTCTGGAACGGCTACACGATCAACATTGTGGATACCCCCGGCCACGCGGACTTCGGCGGGGAAGTGGAGCGTGTGATGAAGATGGTGGACGGCGTGCTGCTAGTGGTGGACGCTTTTGAAGGTCCGCAGGCCCAGACGCGTTTCGTGCTTCGCAAGGCCCTTCAGGAAGGGCTGATGCCCATTGTGGTCATTAACAAGATCGACCGCCCCCATGCCGACCCTGCCGCCGTGCATGACCAGGTGCTGGAGCTTTTCCTGGAACTGGGCGCCACGGACGAACAATTTGAAGCTCCCTTTGTGTACGGGTCCGCCCGCGACGGCTATTTCATGAATTCCATGGAGGGGGAACCTCCTGTGGACTGCACGCCTCTTCTGTTCAAGATTGTGGAGCACATCCCCGCTCCTAAGGATGCCGATCCGGAAGGGGAGTTCAAGATGCTCGTTTCCAATATTGACTGGGACGACTACGTGGGCCGCGTGGCCATTGGCCGCATCACCTCCGGCACCGTGAAGAAGGGGGATACCGTATGGCTTCACCAGAGCGACGGCACCTGCATTTCCGGCAAGGTGACCCGCATGTTTGAATATTCCGGCCTGGGCACCACGGATTCGGCCATCGGCGTGGCGGGCAACATCGTAGGCGTGGCGGGGTTTGAAAACGTGAACATCGGTGAGACCCTGGGCGGTTCCGCGGATACGGAGCCCCTCCCGTTTGTGGCGATTGACCCGCCCACCATTTCCATGGAGTTTTCCATCAACAACGGGCCTTTCGGCGGACGCGACGGCAAGAATGTAACTTCCCGCGTGATTCGCGACCGCCTGATGAGAGAGATGCGGACGAATATTTCCATCCAGGTGGAGGATACGGACAAGGCCGGCGTTTTCTCCGTTTCCGCCCGCGGGGCCATGCAGATTGCCGTGCTGGTGGAAACCATGCGCCGCGAGAATTACGAACTGTGCGTTTCCCGTCCCACCGTGATCATGAAGAGGGATGAAGGTGACCGTCTTACGGAGCCGTATGAAACGATTTACGTGGAAGTTCCGGATGAGCACGCCAACGGCGTCATGAAGCTTCTGCACGCCCGCAAGGGACAGATGGAAGACATGATTTCCAAGGAGGGCACGGGCCACACCTTCATCCAGGCCTATATTCCCACCCGTGGCATCATCGGATTTGAGTTTGAGCTGGTCAACCTGACGTCCGGCCACGGCATTTTCTCCCACCTGTTCCGGGATTACGGCCCCTACGCCGGGGACATCACCACGCGTACCACCGGTACCCTGGTTTCCATGGAAACGGGCGTTTCCACGCCGTTCGCGCTGGTGGCGCTGGAAGAACGCGGCCGTCTGTTCGTAGGGCCGCAGGAAGATATTTACGAAGGCCAGATTGTTGGTGAAAACCCGCGCCAGATGGATATGCCGGTCAATCCGTGCAAGGAAAAGCACCTGAACAACATCCGCTCCGCCACGAAGGGGGACGGCATCCAGCTTTCCCCTCCCGTCGCCTTTTCCCTGGAACGCGCCATTGAGTACATTGAGCCTGATGAACTGGTGGAAGCCACCCCCCATTTCATCCGCCTGCGCAAGCGCATCCTGAACGCCAATGACCGCGTGAGGGAGTCCCGCAAAGCTGGCAACTAGAGGTGCCGGAACGCCGGAGAGGCGACCCCGTCCTATGTAGTTGCGTCCTGATGGCCGGTAAGGTAGAATCAGGGCGATGGATTGTAGCCGGATTTCCTGTTCCCCTGTCCCTGTTCACGCGATGATGGAGCTTCTGCGTGAGCTGGGGCCGTTCCATTACATGATGAACCAGGGGAATGTGGGGGATGCCCTGATTGCCGCTTCCACGGTCGCCCTGTTTGAAAGGGAAGAGCTGAATTTCAGTTCATGCGGCCCGGAACTCCCTGCAGGAAAGGAGGAAATAACGCTGGTTTACGGCGGCGGGGGAGGTTTTGTCCCCTATTTTGGCATGCTGCCTCATTATGTACGCCTTTTTTCGGATCCGCGCCTCCGGAAGTGCGTGATCCTGCCCCAGAGCTTCAGGGATTGTGATGAACTGGTGGATGTGCTGGATGAACGTTTTACCGTGTTTTGCCGGGAACGGGCTAGTTATGACTACTGCCTGTCAAGGAATGGGAAGGCGCGATTCCTGCTGGCGGATGACATGGCCGTGGCCGCGGAGCCCGAGATGCTGAAGAAGCGGCCCGTCAGGCTGCCTTTTCTGGAGATGGAGGAACGGGCGTGGGGCAAGCGCATGAAAAGGGATGTCAAGACTTCCTTGGTAGCGTTGCCCGGCGCCGGAAAGCTTGCCGTTTGCCTGCGAGATGATCCGGAAAGTACCGGCCACGCTCAAGCGTTGAAGGAACTCCCTTTGAATACGGACCTTTCCGTGTATTCCGTACGCGTGATTGATGAGGTGGAACACGCTTTTGCCTATACCCGCTGGCTTTTGAAGGCGCTGGACCAGCCTGACGCCATCTTGACGGACAGGCTCCATCTGGGCATTTCCGGAGCTCTTCTGGGCAAGGAGGTTTTTCTGATGGACAATGTTTACGGCAAAATTTCCGGAATTTATGAGTTGTCCCTGCGGGAGCGTTTTCCCCGCGTACATCTGTTGAATGAGTTGAGTGAATTTCCCTGGCTGGAGAAGGTTTTGACTGTACCGGACCTCGACCGCTGCCGGGAAAGGAAGGCGAAGCATGCGCGGCAGATAGGGAAAGCCGCCGCTTTGTCCAAGTACCTTTATTACCGCAAGGAGGAGAACGGAGTGCTCCGTGTCAAGGTCTGCGGCTTGCGGATTTGCAAGAAGCGGGTGGGTTGAGGATATTTATGGCCGCCGCGCGCTTGCATGGGACAGGCTTTATCATTCGCGGCTTTGATGCAGGGGACCCTCTTTTTTACGTTTATAGATCCGAAGGCCGAGAATCTTGATGCGGACGCTGGCCGCATCTTCTTTTTTATAGTACAGGAAGTGTTTGATTCTCTTTCCCATCCGTTGAGGGAAAGTCAATGGCTTGGGCGCCGGGTACACACCCAGGGACAGCCTTTCCTTTAATGCCTGAGCCCACGGTTCCTGAGAAGTTCCCCATTTTTCGGCATCTTCCAGAATGGTCTGGTATTCGTAAAAGATGTGTTCATTCCATATCTCCTTGTCGCGAATTTCATCCAAAGATATATCGCGTAAATAAAAAGCTCCGGAGGCCTTGAAATTCAGGATGGTCCGGAAGCATTTTTCGCATACTCCGCAATTGTCCTGATCCGGATTGGAGTGCCAGCATACTCTCAGGTTGCGCAGTCCTCTTTCCCATTGGCTGACCAATTTTGCCTTCTGGCTCCGGGTGAATCCCCAGCCTTCTTCATACACACGGAATCGCCGGGAAGAAAGGAGGGGGTCCGTCACAAAGTTGGAGCCAAAATCCACTACGCCGGATGAATAGGGATAGGTGCTCCCCACCAGTACATTGCCATAATCCCTTTGCCAAAAGGATGCCATGCCTGTCAAAGCCGCCAGATGAGCCAGTTGCCAGTGAAATCCCCAGTTAAGCTGGTTGTTCCAGAATGTATCCAGAGGGAAAATTTCAGGATAATTGCTTCCGCAGCGCAGAAGGTGCGTGATGCCCAGTTCCTCAATCGTAGAGAGAGCTTTTTCATAACAGCGCAGGAACAGGGGTTCTTCGTAAAGTCCCCGGTCTCCGCCCTGTACCAGCAGGCAGGCTTTCACATCCAGGGAATCATACCGCGGTTTCCGATGTGGGGACGCATGCCTGTACAAGGCGAAGGTCGCATCCAGCCCCTGGGAAAAGAGGGCAACCGCAGAATCGTCCACCGGCGCGTTTCTGTCGTCTATAATCCGGTCCGGCTTGATATCTACCACGTTAAGATACTCAGGATGCATTTGCGACCAGGCTTCCATGAAATGCTCTAAATTCCGAAGCAGAGTAAGACTGACGGCCCCTTTCACTTCAAAACGGCCTCCGACATGCATCATTTCAAAAATGAGCATCCTGATCCATGCGTCTGCAAAATTGTTTTCCACTGTGGGGGCCTGGTCGAAGGGTGCGAGGTCTACCCATACCCGGCAGTTATAACCGGGAGAAATAAAATCGCAATACAGGCGGGAAGTCCCATTGGGTTGAATATCGACCTGTTGTTGTGGAATGAGCTGGGAAGTAGCCATGGGAAACCGGAATCGGAAGGGAGGTTGGGTTACTGGGAACTTCGGGACAACAGGGAAGGCTGCTTTCTGATGCAGTGGAACCATACCTGCCGTTTTTCAGATGGGGAAAGGACCGTGGAATGCTTCAAGAGATAAAGCATTTCCTGCTGGAAGTGGCCTGAATGAACAATCGTTTTTGCGAGGAAGCGCAGCGGCTTGTCTTGAAAAGCCCTCAAGTTGAAAACCTTGGAAAATTCCTGCAAATGACCAAGCAGATAAAGCTGGGAAATCGTACGGCGGCATTTCAAGCATGTGCCGCAGTTGAAAGCACGTTCCAGACAAACATTGAGGAAGTCGCAGGCAGGAGGATAATTGGCAAGGATGGCTGTTTTTTCATACCTTGCCAAATCCAGGCCATGCAGGTGGAAACGTACCTGTTCCGTTTCCGCCGCGGATAGAATGTGGGATTGAAGATGGAATTCACAGTAATCCCTCCGGTCCCTGGTGGTGAAATCCGGATGATTGATATGATAGGTGGCGGAAGTCCAGTATGAATTCATTAATCCATTCAGGACAAGCACACTGCCGGAATCCAAAAAGGGAAACCAGTTCAAATATCCCTCGTTGCCATAAAAATCGTACAGGGATGAATCCATCCAGACGAATTCCATACCGTTTTTTTCAGCAAAATTCCGGCTGAGCTTTCGTCTGCCTTCAAGCAGTTCCCGGTTTCCCCAATGGGAGCCGCAGTTATTGTGGAACAGGTGGGTGACAGGCGTCCCCGCCTTTTCCAGCTCCGCGATAGTGCACAGGGAATCCACCCCCAGGGACCCGCCCGTACCAATGCGGCAGCCGGGAATGGGGGAAAGAACTTCCGCGTGAACTTCTCCCGCCAGTTCAACGGGTTTCAGGAAAGGCCCTATTCCTGTCAGGATATGGGAGAGGAGCCGTATGCCGAAGTGGTACAGGTGCGCGGAGATGGCGGGAAGAACGCGAACCTGACCGCCCTGCTGGGAAATCCATGGAAGCAGGGCCACAAGGGCTCCATCCGCCCTGCCGGGATTCAAAAAGTCACGGAAACGGGAGTCTACCGTAAACGAAAGCGTGCGCGGCGCGTGGCCGTCCTGAAGAATGGGATAGGAGATGGTGACCGCATTTCCCTCTGTCTGTACGGATGGATGGTTAATCGTGATCATGAGTGTTGGAAGAGTTGGCGGATTTTATGTCTCATGCCGGTTGGCGGAAGATCCCTTTCCGCCAGCCGCCGTTCCAAGGTGACCGCCCAGGGCTCCTGCCCCAGTCCGTTGGCCTTGGCATGCTTGAGTATTTCCTGGGCATAGAGGACGCGGAAAGGGCGGTTAAACTGAATTTGGGAGATATCTTCATTCATGGCGTTGCGCGGCATGCACGTTATTTTGTCCCTGGGCACTCCCATGGCCATGAAGTTCATGATGGTCAGGCGGCATTTGGTGCATACGCCGCAGTTGCCGGACGCGTCTTTACCTTCCCAGCAGCATCTCAGCAGGGCCATGGCCTTATCCCACTGCGCGATGAGTCCGGCTTTTTCCGTACGATCATGTCCCATGCCGTCCGTGACGGCTTCCTTGCTGTGGGAGCCTAGATAGTGGTCCGTGATGGGATTGGAGGCCCAGGGGTAGGAGAAGGAGTCATAGGACCCTTCGCTGCCCGCCATGAAGTAACCGAAGCGGGAGGTGAAAACGCGCATTCCTCCCATCAGCATGGTATGGTAGGTCATTTCGTAATCCATCCCCATGTTCCGGAAATTGGTCCGGATGCGGTAGAATTGGCGGATGCCGATGTCTTCCAGCAGTTCTCTGGCCTTGGAGAAAGCCTTGTCAAAGTGTTCCTGGTTGTTTTCCGCAATGTCCGCTCCCTGGAACATCACGCAGGCCGTCAGATTAAGGGTCTGGGGGCCTGCCAAGCCTTTCCGGTGGCGGTAGGCGGTGAAGCAGGCGTCCAGACCGCCGGAAAAGCAGGAAATGGCTTCGTCCCGCTGGGGAACAGCGGAGTCGTCTCGCTCGGCGGCATGGATGGTGACGCGGTGAAAGGCGTTGGGCATCCAGCGGTTCCAGGCTTCCGCGTAGCGGTCCAGATTGACCAGCAGGGAACGGGACAGGCGCCCCGGCCCTGTAACGGAGAATTCGCCGCCCGTTTCCATCATTTTATGGATGAAGAAGATGCACCAGGCGTCCGCCAAGTCGTCTTTGTCAATGTCCACGTTTCCGGTGGATTCAATATCCATGTATTGATGGAATTCCCGGCCTGCAGCTGTGGAAAGGACCGCTTTCAGCGTTGTTTTGTGTGGAGAGTGGACCTCGGGGGGAAAAATGCGGAGTTCGTTGCTCATGTCGAAAAGGAGTCAGTCTTAAAGTCGAACGAACATTAACGAATAAGAAATCCGCAGACAACATGTTTTTTTGAGGCAGAAAGGGTAGCAGCAGGAGAAAGGAGGATTGCAGAGCGATGGGAAAAGAACGCCCCTGCTTTTTTTTCTTCCAAACCTCCCATTAAATGGATGGTTCAAAGAAAATGTTCCGCTGTCGTCCAGTTGGCGGATTTCTTATCCGCAGTCCGAAGAGCGAAAAAAATGCCCGGTTCCTTTGGGGAAACCGGGCATTGCATCAAAGCCGTTGAAGGGCTGTTTATATCTTGCCGAAGAGGGTCTTGCCGGCGGACATGAGGTTGTCTGCGGCTTCCTGGAGACGGGCGGCGACTCCCTTTTCACCCTTGGCGAGGTAGGAACGGGGATCGTAGTCCTTCTTGTTGCCCACTTCACCGTCAATCTTGAGCACTCCGTTGATGTGTTCGCACATGTGGGAGACGATCGGACGGGTGAAGGCGTATTGCGTATCGGTGTCGATGTTCATCTTGACTACGCCGTAGGAAACGGCTTCGCGGATGTCGGAGAGTTCGGAACCGGAACCGCCGTGGAAGACGAGGGGCATGCGGGCCGCTTCGCCGTGCTTGGCGACCACGGCTTCCTGGCCGTCGCGCAGGATGCTGGGCTTCAGCTTGACGTGGCCGGGCTTGTACACGCCGTGCACGTTGCCGAAGGTGGCGGCCAGCATGAATTTGCCGAGGGGGGCCAGGGCTTCATACGTCATCAGCATGTCTTCCGGAGAGGTGTAGAGCTTGTCAGCGGGGTGGCCGGAGTTGTCCACGCCGTCTTCTTCGCCGCCCACGACGCCGATTTCAATTTCAAGGACGATGCCCAGTTCGGCGCATTCCTTCAGCAGTTCACGGGAAAGCTTGAGGTTTTCAGCCATGGGCAGCGTGGAGGCGTCCAGCATGTGGGAGTTGAAGAGGGGGGCTTCACCGCGTTCCACGCGGCGGCGGGATTCGGCGATCAGGGGACGCAGAAAGGTGTCCACGTGTTCGGGCTGGCAGTGGTCCGTGTGCAGGGCTACAAGCACGTTGTGCTTTTCAGCCAGGCGGCGCGTGGCTTCCGCCAGAACAATGGCGCCAAGGGCGGAACTGCCGATGGAGGTGCCGGAGGCGAATTTGCCGCCGCCGATGGAAACCTGGATGATGCCGTCGCTCTTGGCTTCGGAGAAGGCGCGGAGGGCGCCGTTGATCACTTCGATCGTGGTCACGTTGACGGCCGGATAGGCATAGCCTTCCTTCTTGGCCGTTTCAAGCATGGTAATGTATTGTTCTGGTGTGGCTATTGGCATAACGGGGACATGATAGGTGTTTTTTTTCGGGAGGGCAAGGCTGAACTCAGGCGCGCGCAGGGGTTGCAGAGCTCTTGCGGGACATGGTCATTCGCGGATCATTTTCGCCTCCGGCTGCGCCGGTTCTCCGGAGTCCGTCCGGTAGTTGACGCGCTGCGCGTCCAGGAAGGGCTTGTGCCTGTCCAGGCGTTCCTTGAAGTCTGTGAAGTCCTTGCGGCCAGGCTGTGTCCAGCCCAGCTCCGCGATGGCGAACATGCGCGGAAATACCATGTACTGCCATTTGGCCAGTGTGGTCATGTATTCGCTCCAGCAGCTTCCCTGCACGCCCAGGATGTTTTTTTCCTGTTCCGGGGTGAGCCCCTTCGGAACGGGATTCATGTTATAGACTTTTTGCAGCGGAATGGTGGAGAAAGTCGCCATTTCATATTCGGGGCCTTCCGGATGCGGACCCTCCTGCCGGATCAGGTACGTGCTTTCAAAGGGAGTCATGATCACCTTGTTTCCGTGCTTGATGGCTTCCCGGGCAATGCCGGGATCATGCCAGACCATCAGGGTGGCTGTCTTGGAAAGGCCGCCTTCCCGGATTTCATCCCAGCCGATGATCTGTTTGCCGCGCGCGTTGACGAGTTTTTCCACGCGGTGGACGAAGTAGCTTTGGAGCTCCTGTTCGTTTTTCAAGCCGTTTTTCTTCATCACCTCCTGGGCCTGGGGGGAGTTTTTCCACTGCTGCTTGGGGGCTTCGTCCCCGCCTATGTGGATGTAGGGGGAATCCGGAAAGAGCTGGCAGACTTCTTCCAGGATGCCGTCAATGAATTTGAAGGTGGGTTCCGTGGGACTGAACGTGAAGGGGAGAATGCCCCAGCGCGTCGCCACCCGGGGCTTGTAGCCGGGAATGTCCTTGTTGCCGAATTCGGGATAGGCCGTGATGGCGGCCGCGGCGTGTCCCGGTGTTTCTATTTCAGGCACGATGGTGATGTGCCTGCGTTTGGCGTAGTCCACCAGCTCCTTTACTTCCTTCTGGGTGTAGAAGAAGGTGAAGGGTTTTCCGTCTCCCTTGTTGCGGTTGCCGGGAATGGGGCTTTCCGGGCGGGTGGCGCCGATGGAGGTGAGCCTGGGATATTTTTTGATTTCCAGCCGCCAGCCCTGGTCTTCCGTCAGGTGCCAGTGGATGGTGTTTACCTTGTAGCAGGCGAGCAGGTCGATGATGGTTTTCAGCTCCGCGATGGAACGGGGATTGCGGCCGCTGTCAATCATGATGCCGCGCCACGTGAAGCGCGGACTGTCCGTGATGGTCATGCAGGGAAGGGCCCAGTGGCCGGCGGCATCCTTTTCCAGAGACTGCTTGAGGGTTTGCGCCGCATAGAAAGCTCCGGCGGGAGACGTGCATGAGACGGTGATGCCCTGCGTGGAGACCTTGATGGAGTACCATTCCGGAGACAGGGAAGCGTCTTTTTTCAGGATGATCTGTACGGCATTGGCCGCGGAGGGAGCCGGGCTTACCTTGATTTGGCGGAGGTTGTTGGAGAACCCCGTCACGAAGGAGGCAATGCAGCTTTTGTCTCCCGTTTTGGAAACAGGCAGCGTGTTGCTGACCAGAAATCCCGGCTTGCTTTTTTCCACGTCCAGCGCGGATGGGAGGGGGATGATGGCCGGGTCGCCCGGTACGAGCCTGGAGGGCAGGGAGAAGGCGGCGGACGCGGACAGGAGGCCTGCGGCTAGAAAGAGGCTTTTGGAAAACATGAGGAAAAAAAGGAGGGAAAATTTTTAACGTAAATAGTATATTCCGCGGGTGTTTGCAAGGCGGCTTTACGGGATTTGCCCTGGAGGGAATAAAGAAGTCCTGCCTCCGGTGCCGGGGTGGACCGGAAAGCTGCAGGGCTGATGCCGTGGCACGGATTTTTTTGAAGATCCGGGAATGTCCGGCCGGGTGTGTTATTTCAGGGTGATGGAGGCGGTTCCGGGCTTGATGGCGTATTTTTTACCGTTAATCACCAGGGAATAAGGGTTGTTGCTTGTGACGTCAACGGTGTTTTTGCCGTCAAAAACGATGTCGGTGGTAGTCGTCCCGAAATGAAGATTTTTTAATCCGTGCCTGCCTTTCTCCCTTTTCAATCTCCACTGGACTTCATTCCGGAGTGCAGAGACCTTATGGAATCCCAGAACGTTTTCAATAAAGAGGGAAATGGGGCCCAGCGCCGACCAGCCGCAAAATTCCGGACGGGCCCTGCGGCCATGTTCGGTAGACGGCTCGTTGGAACTGGGACTGTAGCATTCCCATATCGTGTGCGGTTTGATGCCATGGTAAGCGGCAAGCTGCTGGCGGATGATTTTTTCAGCGATCGTGTCGGCTTCCTCATGGTAGCCGTATTCTTCAAGCGCCTTGACGGTCATGTACGTGGTGGGCAGCCAGATGCCGCCGCGCCAGTAATCCCCGGTTTGGCCATGGTAGTCCTTATCCCTGCGGGAAAGGGTGGGCGTCGGGTAGTCTCCTCCGAATTCCTGCGGGTCCCGAAGGTATTTTACCATTTTTTCCGCCTGGGCCGGCGAAGCAACTCCGGCTAAAAGCGGCCAGTAGGAGGCCATTGTCCTGATGCGGCAGGGCTGCCTGCTTTCTATCGCCACATCATAGTAGAACCCGTCCTGCTCATCCCAGTACAGTTCGTTTATTTTGTCTTTCAGCTTGCGGTAGATGGCCTCCCATTTCCCGGCTGCGCCTGCATTGCCCAGTGATTGTTCCAATTGGGCCATGCAGCGTGCGCTCAGGGCTTGCTGGGAAATGGCGTCAATCCATAAAATCTTATTATAGCCACCTGCGTCCCGGCCTCTGGGCGTGTTGTCCATTCCGCTGGCGCCCCCCGTCCATGTAAAACCATCTTCACCAATGGCGTTCAGGTAGATGTTTTGGGGAGAGCATTCGAAACGTTCTCCCGCTTTGGCATTGGCAAACCAGTCAAAATGTTTTTGAAGGTACTGTTTCCGATTCAGGATTTCATGGATGCGGTTTTTGTTTCCGGTAAAGTCGTAGTATTCCTTTTCAACCCATGCGAACAACGGAGGATTGTCCACAAGGTGAATGCGAAGCGGAGTTTTTTCCTTATCCCAAATGGGCTTGTACAGATTGTCCATGCTTCCTTCTCCGGGAAATGAGTTCGGCGCATACTTGGCAAAGAGCACCATGAAACAGGTATCCCAAATCCAGATTTGGTCTTCGTAACAGTTTTCATCCATGTAGGGCGAGCCGGGGAGGCCCTCAGGACCTTTTCTTACCCGTCCGGCCGCGATTTCCCATGTTTTATGGTAAAGGTCCACGAGGTCTTTGTCAGGGTAAACCGGCTGGGGAATTTCTTCTTTCCAGCCTCCCTGAATGCAGCTGTCATGATGGGCCGTCGCTCCCAGGCCTTGCACACAGGCCATTGTTCCCAGGATGATGCCGCATGCTGTCCGCAGGTAGTATTTCATTTCCAGTATACGGCCAGGGAGGCGAGAAAATATCTTTTTTCTCGTCCCGTACCGGGTGGAAGGATTTTCCATGCCGTCATGTTCCCCTGGCAGGCCAATGATGGCATGGAACCGAATTAGTATTACTGAAGGCGGCGCTGCCGCCGGAAGGATGAAAGTGAAGCGACAGCGTGGAGGAAAGGGAAAATGATTTTTTCCGTCAACATGGAATAATAGGAAAAGGGACGCCCCCCCTCCGGTTTTTACCTTCGTGAGACGCCCTTTTGAAAGTGGAGAAAGATGAAATGAGGGAGGTTATTCCGGAATGGATTCCCCCCGGATGAGGTCTTCCCAGGTCTGGCGGCTGCGGATGACGTTCCACTGGTTTCCGTCCACCAGCACTTCTTCTGCCATGGGGCGGGAATTGTAGTTGGAGGACATGGAAAAACCGTAGGCGCCGGCGGACAGCACGGCCAGGAGCTCTCCCTGGCGCACGTCCGTCATGTCCCTGTTCTGGGCCAGGAAGTCCCCGGATTCGCAGATGGGGCCGACGACGTCCGTGGTAATGCAGGATTCGGAGAGGTGTTCCCTGACCGGGATGATTTCATGATACCCCTGGTAGAGGGCGGGGCGGATGAGGTCGTTCATGCCCGCATCCACGATTTTAAAGGTTTTGGCCTTTCCAGTCTTTTCATACAGGCAGCGGGTGATGAGCGCGCCCGCATTTCCCACGATGAGGCGTCCCGGTTCCACGATGATATGCAGGCCCAGAGGCTGGAGGGTGGGAACGACGGCCTGGGCGTAAGTGCTCAGCGTGAGCTGGGCGCAGTCTTCATTCCACCATTCCTTGACGCCGGAATCCAGCGTATCCTGGTAAACGATGCCGATGCCGCCGCCGATGGAGAAGAATTCGATGCCGTGCTTTTCTTTCAGCGCGGCGGCCAGCGGAGCCACTTTCCTGACGGCTTCCAGGAAGGGTTTCGCCTGGGTGAGCTGGGAGCCGATGTGCATCTGCAGGCCCTTGAGTTGGAGGTTCGGAAGTTCGCGGGCCGCCATCTCGTAAAGAGGTTCAATGAGTTCAAAGTCCACGCCGAATTTGTTTTCAGCCTTCCCGGTGGTGATGTATTTGTGCGTTCCCGCCTCCACATTGGGATTGACGCGCACGGCTACCGGAGCCTTCACTCTCATGGACGCGGCGATGGCGTCAATGGCGCGCAGTTCCGCCTCCGATTCCACATTGAAGCAGTAAATGCCCTGTTCCAGGGCATAGCGGATTTCCGCCTCTGTTTTTCCCACGCCGGCATAGGTGCATTTGGAAGGGTCTCCGCCGGCCTTGAGGACGCGAAAGAGTTCTCCGCCGGAAACGATGTCGAACCCCGCGCCATTGCGGGCCATGAGGTTCAGGATGGCGATGTTGGAGCTGGCCTTGACGGCGTAGGCCACTTCCGCGTTAAGGGGCGCCAGGGCTTCCCTGAGGCGGTGGAAATGGTTCAGAATGGTCTGCTTGCTGTAGACGTACAGGGGGGTGCCTTCCTTGTCCGCCAGTTCCTGGAGGTTGACGTTTTCACAGTAGAGCGTGCCGTTTTTATATGCGAATGAATGCATGGATTATTCCTTGGTTGTGCTTTCGTTGGTTTTCCCGGAATGGAGAGGAGGGAGCGGGAATCTGGGCGTAGGGGGGTTGTCGATGAGCTGGGCGATCCAGGCGAGATCCTTGGAGCTTTCCAGCCCGAGCTTGATCAGCATGGTGATGGGGACGGCCAGCAGCATGCCGATGGGGCCCCATACCCAGCCCCAGAAGATGACGGAAAGCAGGACCATGCTTGTCACGATGCCGAATTGGCGGCCCAGCAGCATGGGTTCCAGGCAACTCCCCAGGACCGTGTTGATCACCAGGTAGCCGCCGGCTACGATGATGCCCGCGGTGGGGCTGATCAGGAGCATGGCGAGCAAGGTGGGGGGAATGGCCGCGATGATGGAGCCGAAGGTGGGGATGAAGTTGAGCGCGAAGGCCACGATGCCCCACAGCAGCGGGAAGTCCACCTTCATGTAGTAGCAGAGCAGGAAGGCCAGCAGTCCGGTGGCTGCGCTAATGAAGGTCTTGATAATCAGGTATTTCTGTACTCCGGCCAGAGCTTTGGAAAATTTGCGGATTCCCGTGTCGCTGTTGTTGCCCAGTTTGTTGATGTTCATCCGGAAGCGGGGGGCTTCCCCCAGGAAGAAGGTCATCAGGATCAGAATCAGGGTGGTGAAGGTCAGCATGGAGGCGAGCTGCCCCATCACCCCCGTGGAGAACGCCACGATGCGCTGCCCGTTGAGCAGGTCCGGGAGTTCCTGAAGCATCTGGTCCGCCAGATTGTTCCAGTCACGTTCAATGAGGAAGGCGCGGAGTTCGTGGATTTTCTCCATCATCAGGGGCTGGTATTTGACCGTGACCGTCCGGGCCAGGTCCTGCCCCAGGTACTGGGCCAGATAGGCCAGGCCCACAAGAATGCCGAAGTCCATGATCACCGTGAAGGTTACCGCCAGCCAGTGCGGAAAACGAAGACGGCCCTTGAAAAAAGTGGTCAGCGGGTAACTGACGATCGCCAGAAAGCCGGACAGGACGATGGGGAGCAGCACCGGCTTCCCCGCCTGCAGCCCGGCCGTGATGACGATGACGCTGGCGAGCATGAGCAGGATTTTCAGGCCCTCTTTTCCGGATTCTTTCTGGGGAGTCATGGAAGGATTGGTGTTAACGGGGTGAGTAATGGTGTCCGATTTCCTGCGGGATTGCAATATTAAAGGCCCTCATTCCCATCATGTTCCCGGAAAAAGCGGTCCAGGTCTTCAAAGCGGGTCAGGAGGTAGTCAGGCTTCCGTTCTTCGAGCCCCTTTACATCCGCCTCCGCGGCCCATCCTGCGGCAAGAATGCGGATGGGAACGGCGCGGCATGCGTCCACGTCCGTGGGGGAATCCCCGATGTAGATGGCTTCCCCGGCGGAAGAGTCCAGGCGGTCCAGCGCCCGCCTGATGCGGTCCGGCTTCACGCCGCCCTCAGGGGAGCCTGTTTCCAGAATGGGGAAGAACTCGGCCAGATGGAAAAATTGAAGGGAAATCTCCGCGCTTTCCAGGCGTTTGCCGGTGACCATGGCCAGACGGATGCCGCGGCTGCGCAGGGCGTGCAGCAGTCCGGCCGCCCCGGGGAAGGGAGTGGGCGCCAGTTCCGGATGCAGCTCATGGTAATAGCGGAGGAACAGTTCCCTGCCTTTTTCGTGCAGTTCCGGCTTTCCGGGAAGCAGTCTTTGGATGACGCCCAGGTCGTCCGGCCCGAACTGGCGTTCGATTTCCTCATCCGTCAACGTTCTGCCGTCCAGTTCCCGGACGGCGCGGCGGAAGGCTTCCCGGCACAGGGGTATGGTATCCGCAAGCGTTCCGTCAAAATCAAAAATGGCGGTTTTGATCATCAGCCGTACCCTACATGCCGCCTGCGGACGGTTCAAGGGGAAAGCCGTGCCTGAATAGTCATGATGACGCTGCGGGGCGTTCCGGACCGGCAGGACGTGTCATCTCGTATGGAAAGGTCAACGTTCCGTCCCTGTAAGCTCTCTAATTCCCTTATGCACGGGAAGGCTCCAAAAGAATATTTATCCCTGTGGAGCGTGATTGCATTGGGAATAGGTTCCATGGTAGGAGCGGGAATTTTCGCCCTCATGGGTCAGGCGACCCTGATGGCGGGCAAAAACGTGTACTGGTCCTTCCTGCTGGGAGGCGTCGCGGCCCTGCTTTCCGGTTATACCTACGCCAAGCTGGGTTCCCGTTATCCCGGTTCCGGAGGAATCATGGATTATTTCAACGAGGCTTTTTCCCATAAGACCCTCTCCGGCGCGCTGACGCTGATTTACCTGGGAACGCTGGTCATTACCGTGGCCCTGGTCGCCAAGTCCTTCGGGGCCTATGCGTCCCGCCTGTTTTTGCCGGACGAATTAACCAACATCTATTCCACCGCCCTTTTCGCCAGCGTGGCCATTCTGCTGCTGGGAGCATTGAACATGGGAGGAGCCAAGGCCGTAGGGAAGTCGGAGGTGGTGATGGTGGCGTTCAAGCTGCTTATTCTGACGGTTCTGATGCTTGCCAGCTTCGGTTCTTCCGTGCCAGTGGGCGCGGACCCCATTCCGGTGAAAGGACTGGACGGGCTGCTGGGGAGCGTGGGACTGACGTTTTTCGCGTTTGCCGGCTACGGCATGATGGCCAATACGGCGGGCAATCTGAAAAATCCTTCCAAAACATTGCCCAAGGCCATTTTCCTGGCTATCGGCATCGTGCTGGTTCTGTACCTGGTGCTTTCCTACGTAGTGCTGACCAACGTTCCCGCCACTTCCCTGGAAAGCCACACGGAAACCGCCGTGGCGCAGGCCGCCTATCCCGTGCTGGGCGTGTGGGGCTTCATGGCCGTATCCGTGGCGGCGCTCATTGCCACGGCGTCAGCCATTAACGCCACCATGTTCAGCATGCTGGACATTTCCCGGGCACTGGCGCGCAACGGCCAGCTGGGAGCCATCTTCAAGCAGCCTTTCTGGGGCAGCGGCACGGAAGGCTTTTTCTATCTTCTGCTGGGCATTCTGGTGATGACGAATGCCTTTAACCTGGTAGCCATCGCCAATCTGGCGGGGGCCTGTTTCCTGATCAGCTACCTGGCGGTGTTCGTTGCCCATTGGCGGCTCCGGAAAGAGACGCAGGGGAACGCGCTGCTGATCATCCTCGGGTTCCTGCTGATGCTGTTTATTCTGGGAGCCTTTTTCTACCAGATGTTCTTCAGCCAGCCTTATCTGATTCCGCTGATCCTCCTGTTTGTGGCCGCCTGTTTCATTCTGGAATTTTTCATTCGCAAAAAGCTGGCGAAGGGGGCTTCCAAGGCTTCCTAGGCTGTGGGGGTTAGGAAAGAAACGCTTTCCCTCCCGTTGCACTTTTAATGCAGGAAGGAAGTGAGGGGGCTGGTGGCGGCAGCCCGGACGGAAACGGCGGGAAGGCCGGCCAGATGGGCCATGCGCCCGGCGCGGCAGGCCAGCGCGAACGCTTCCGCCATGGAGGCGGGGTCTCCGGCGGCGGCGATGGCCGTATTGACGAGCACGGCGTCCGCCCCCATCTCCAGGGCTTCCGCCGCATGGCTGGGGGCTCCCAGCCCGGCGTCCACCACTACGGGCACGACGGCCTGTTCAATGATGATGTTGATCAGCTCCCTGGTCAGCACGCCCTTGTTGGTGCCTATGGGAGCGCCCAGAGGCATGACGGCTGCCGCTCCGGCTTCCTGGAGGCGTTTGGCCAGCACGGGGTCCGCATTGATGTAGGGAAGCACCGTGAAGCCTTCCCTGACCAGGATTTCCGCCGCTTTCAGCGTTTCAATGGGGTCCGGCATCAAATACTGGGCGTCCGGATGGATTTCCAGCTTGATCCAGTTGGGGAGTCCGGCTGCCGCCGCCAGTCGCGCCAGTCGCACGGCTTCTTCCGCCGTTGTCGCTCCGCTGGTGTTCGGGAGAATAAGGTATTTTTCAGGGTTGATGAAATCCAGAATATTGGCGGCGGGGTCATGGGAGCCCGTCAGGTCCGCCCGGCGCAGAGCCACCGTCACAATTTGGGAGCCGGAAGCTTCCAGAGCTTCTTTCATGCTCTCATTGGAAGAAAACTTTCCCGTTCCCACCATCAGGCGGGAGGTGAATTGGCGTCCGGCTATCTGCAAAGGTGAATCTGTCATTGCGGGTGAAGGGTACCTCCCCTTTCCTTTCCAGGCAAGGGGGAATGAAGAAAAAGGCAGGAGTTGCCGCGGCATGGACGAGCGCCTCCGACTGGGAATGAAAGGTTGATTCATCCATCTTCCAGATTTACCCGCCCTGCGGGCTTCAAGATGAGCTTTCCATCCAGCCGGACTTGTCCGGTTTCCCGGCCTTCATACAACCTTCCCGATAAAAAATATTCTGAAAACTTTCCTTCAAATCCAGGAAAAACCGGTTTTTGAATGGACGGAGGGAGAAACCCCCTCCTCCCCTCTATTATTCCCCGCTGAAGGAAATGCCCCGGAGCGCTCTGGGCTTGCCCAGGATTTCCTGATAAAGAATGGCCGTTTTCAAGGATTGGGAACGGCGCAGGGAGTTTTTCAGGGAAAGAGGTTCGGACGCGGCGACCGTGGGAAGCGGTTCAGGCCGGCTTTCCTTCATTTCCCTTTCCTGCAAACGATGCAGGGCGGCCTGTTCCGCGTCAGACAGGGAACGCATGGACTGCCGGGCTTCTTCCGTGGCCTTTACGTAGCGTTCCAGCACGTTCTGGGCGGTTTGCTGGGCGGTTTCCGCCGTCCACTCCGGCTTGGGTTCCGGTTCAGGACGGCGCTTGCGGGCCACGGCGGGAGTGGGAAGCTCCACGGGTGGGGCGGAGGGGCGCGGAGCGCGCGCCGGAGCCTGTGGCCGTGCCGGCTGTGGCTGCCGCGGCTGCGGATTGGTCCGGCGCATTTCCGCAATTACTTCCTTCACGCGTTTTTCATGATGGTCTTCCGTGTCCAGGACGGGCGTTTCCTCATCTTTTTCTTTTGGTTTCAAAAACTCAATTACTTTCTTGATGAGAAAGATCGCCCCCACGATCAGCCAGAACCAGAGCTTCAGGCTGTCGTCATCGCCGCCGGAGGCGAGCATGTATGCCAGTGAATCCATAAAGGAGGAAGGGCCAACGGAGAGAAAATCCGGTCTCTCCGGTGGCCTGAGAATTTATTTAATGGAAGAGGGGGAAGCATCCGGCTTGGCAATGGAATCCCTCATCTTGGTATCGGCCACTACGTTCTGGTAGCGGGCGTAATCCAGCACTCCCAGGTTGCCGTTGCGGAAGGCTTCCGCCATGGCCATGGGAATCTGGGCTTCCGCTTCCACCACCTTGGCGCGCATTTCCTGCGTTTTGGCGGCCATTTCCTGTTCTGTGGCTACGGCGGCGGCGCGGCGGACTTCCGCCTTGGCCTGGGCAATCTGCTTGTCCGCTTCCGCCTGTTCGGCCTGGAGGCGCGCGCCCACGTTGCCGGCCACGTCCACGTCTGCAATGTCAATGGAAAGCACTTCAAACGCCGTGGCGGCGTCCACGCCCTTGTCGCTCACGGTGCGGGAGATTACCTCCGGCTTTTCCAGAACATCCTTGTAGGAGGGCGCGGAACCTACGGCGGAGACGATGCCTTCCCCGACGCGGGCGACCACCGTTTCTTCCGTGGCGCCGCCTACGAAAAGGTCCAGGTTGGTGCGCACCGTCACGCGGGCACGCACTGCCACGGCAATGCCGTCACGGGCCACCGCCGTCAGGCGCGTCTGGCCGGAGCTGGGGTTCGGGCAGTCGATGACGCGGGGGTTGATGGAGGTTCGCACGGCTTCCAGCACGGTTTTGGACGTGCCTTTCACGGCCAGGTCAATGGCGCAGGCACGGTCATAGCTCAGCGGGATGCCGGCTTTTTCCGCAGCAATCAGGGCGAGGACGCAGTCCACGATGTCGCCGCCGGCCAGGAAGTGGGCTTCCAGTTCATCCGTGCTGATGTCCAGTCCGGCCTTGGCCGCCGTGATGCGGGTGTCCACTACCAGGGGGTAGGGCACTTTGCGGAGCCACATTCCCAGCATGTTGCTCATGGAGACAGGGGCTTTCGCGAGGCGCGCGCGCAGCCATGTCTTGAAGAATTTGGCGATGATGGCGAAGAAGATGACCAGGAAGATGACGAGGACGATCACCAGGATGGTCCCCCAGGCGGTGGCGTTGGAGATGTTTGCTAACAGCAAATTGTTCATGTATCCTTCCATACCATATTAACCGAAGCAGGGTAAAGATATAATTGTGTTACCTATGGTTTAAAGGTATTGACCTTTCGGCGGATTCGTGGCAATGCACTTGGCCGTGCGCACCATTGATTTTGATTATCCGCTGCCGGAAGAGTTGATAGCGGACCGCCCCCTCCCGGACCGCGCCGCCTCCCGGATGATGGTCATCCACCGGGATACCGGCCTGATTGAGCACAGGCATTTTTGCGACCTGCCGGAATATGTGCGGGAAGGGGACCATTTCATCCTGAATGATACCAGGGTGGTTCCCGCAAGGTATTTTTCCAATGACGGCGCCATTGAAGTGGTGCGTGCAGAGGTGCTCAACCCCCTGCTGTGGAAGTGCATGGTGCGCCCCGGGCGCAAGATGAAGCTGGGGCGTACGGTCTCCATCGGTGATGCGGTGGGCACCGTGGAAGGCATTGACGGGGAAGGCTACCGCCTCATCCGGTTTGACCGGGAGGTGGATGAGGAAAAGTACGGCCGCCTGGCGCTTCCCCATTACATGAACCGGGAGAGCGACCCGTCCGACAAGGAGCGCTACCAGACTGTTTACGCCAGGCATGAAGGGGCGATTGCCGCTCCCACGGCCGGGCTGCATTTTACGCCGGAGCTGCTGGCGGCTGTTCCCCATGATTTTCTGACGCTGCACGTGGGCGTGGGAACGTTCCGTCCCGTGAAGGCGGACAGGATTGAAGACCACCAGATGCACACGGAACATTTTTTTCTGCCTGAAGCCACCGCGAGGGCGATTAATGAGGCCGGGAGGGTGATTGCCGTGGGCACCACCAGCGTTCGCGTGCTGGAGCATGTGGCTACCGCGGAAGGACTGCCGTTAAGGGAGTGCTCCGGGTCAACGAACATTTTTATTTATCCACCCTACAAGTACAAGGTGGTGGATGCCCTGATCACGAATTTCCACCTGCCCCAGAGCACGCTGCTCATGCTTGTCAGCGCCTTTGCCGGCAAGGAGCTGGTCATGAAAGCCTACCTGGAAGCCATCCGGGAACGGTACAGGTTTTTCTCCTACGGGGATTGCATGCTGATTCTGTAGGGTTCCGGCGGCCTTTCCTTCCCTCTGGCGGAAGAAGCGCAGGCTGCCTTCAACGCTTGCCGCACGGAAGTTGTTCCGGGCTGCGAGGGGATGAAGACGGAGCGCCGTCCGGGGAAGCGTCCGGGTGCTGCTCTTTTTTAAGCTCCAGCAGGGTTTTTCCGTGGTCCCTGATTTGCTGGAGGGCAGTCAGGAAGTGCAGCGTTTCCCCCAGCAGTATGTTCATGACGTTGGCATAGTGGCAGTCCGTGTTTTTCAGGCACAGCCGGGGAAAATAGGAGGCTTCCAGCTCCGGCGCATTCCATTTGTCCCGAATGATGCGGCTTCTGCGGGATGCCGGAGGCCAGCAGGGATGCTGCCGGTCCCTCAAATAAAGGAGGTAGCAGTCTTTTAACATGTCGAGCTGGGAGGCAACACCGGCACGTGCAGGAGGAGTGATGGACGGCTGGACATCCTTTACTCCTTCAAGCGTCATGTTGATGGTTGTTTCCGCAAGGACGGTCCAGTAAAGAATAGGTTCCGCCACGGAACGGCTCCGCCTGCGGAACCGCAGGTAGAAATGATGGCTGAGTTCCAGGGCCGACAAGGCTTTTACGTAATGCACCAAAACCACCCGGCCATATTGCCGGAAAATGAAGTGTTCCAGCTTTTGCCGGAGGGGAGCGTCTTCCATTCCCGTTTCCTTCCTGAGAAGGGTCCACTGTTCCTCGAATGTTGAATTTTCAGCCATGAATTTGGGAAGAGGTTATTTTTAATAAATATAAATTATGTTACCATGAAATTCAAATAAAATAACAATCATTATCAATGTTTATCAAAATAATCCGGGGAAAAAGAGAGGAATTCCTGCGGATGGGGCGGTAACACGGTAACCGCCTGGCGCAAAGGCGTACGAGAAACACCTGCGTCCGGAAAAACAGCCTGGGAGGTGGTAAGCCCGTGCACGACGGCTTGAGATGTGGATGCCGCGGATAATGAAAACGCCATGCCCGGACATGCAGGCATGGCGCTTGTCAAATCAGGCCTGAGCCGGATCAGAAGTTGTAGCGGTAGCCGAGAGCTCCGCCGATGGAGGTGTCTCCGGAGCGGAGATCCGCATTGCCGTCCACATAAACGGCGCCGTAGTCGGAGCAGGGAATGCTGAGGCCTGCGCCCAGCTGGACGCCGGTGCGGCCGAGCTTGGCTCCCCTGATGGTCTGGACAAGGCCCGGATTGGCCAGGTAGGCCACGTTGGCCTGTGCCTTGTCCTCCCCGAAGTCCTGAGAAACCAGAACGCGGAATTCTCCCGTGATATCACGCCCGGTCAGGTTGGAACCCAGAACGCCTTTCAGGCGCAGACCGGCGGCCACGCTTCCGGTGGTAATATCCATGTCATCCACGCGGAGTCCCGCTCCGCCTGCGCCGGCTTCATTGAAGCCGTCCACGGAGGAGTGCATGACGCTGACATTGGCGACCGGCTGAAGGATGGCCGTCCGGCGTTTATTGAGAGCCAGGTCATAAGTGAGCTCATACATGGCTCCGAAACTCATGCCGGTGGTGCTGAAGCTGGCCTGGTAGCTTCCCAGCTCATGGCGTACGCTGCGGGTAATATCCGCATCCGACCAGCCTCCGGAGAGAATGAGGGAGTGGCCCCATTTCCTGTGGCGGTAGTGGCCGAAGAGGCTCACGTAGTAGGTGTCCAGGTCGCCGGAGGCGGAATCAGCCCCGTCAGAGGAGTAATCCCCATAGTTGGCGGAGAAGGCCGCGCCCAAAGTGAAATTCTCCGAGCAGTTGACGTCCAGCCCGGCGGTGCCTCCCCAGGAGTTAAGGGTGAAACCGTTGCCTTCATTGGAACCGTCCAGGGAATCCCTGCCCCCGTTGGCTTCAATCCAGCCGTTCACCTGGGGAAGGTCTCCCTGAATGTAGTCGGGATTGAGGCCCATGGTTTCCGCGCGGTTGCGGATGAAGGTCATTTCCCTCCGCAGGCCGGACCTTTGCGCGGCCAGGATGCCGGGAATGGCCGTTCCGGCGGAGGCGCTCAAAAGGCGGTTGGCCCTCGCGTAATCTCCGTCGTTCCAGGCGTTGGAAACGGCGCGGTTCAGGGAGCTCAGCTCCGTTCCGTCCTTGATCTCCCCGCAGTTCCAGAGCAGGACGGCCCCGGCGGCGGAATTGGAGGTATCAGCCGTGGCGAGCAGGGCGTTGTCCGCCTTGCGGGTTCCTGTCAGCACGATTTGGCCGTCCCGGTTTTCCGCATGCAGCTCGGAATAATAGGTGCCCAGCGCGCCGTAAGCGTTGATATTGAGGTAGCTGCCCACCATGTTCCCTTCAAAGAGAACCAGTTCCAGCATCCTTTCCGGCGCGGCGACGTTGGATTCAATATTGAGGGTGGTCCCGTTGCGGTCTCCCTGAATGGTCAGCGTGGCTCCGTCTTCCGTGGAAATGAAGGGAGTATTGGTCTGCGCCAGCAGGGGATTAATCACGAGCGTGATGGTGGAACCGTTCATGAACTGGCTTGTTCCGTTAAGGAGAAGCGTGGTATTATGGGCGGCTCCGGCGGAGGCCATGGCGAGCGTAAGCGTCCCGGTGGCATCAACCGTCAGGGAATGGAGCAGAATGGGATTGGCTGAATCACGGATCAGGGCCACTTCCCCTTCCGTAATGTTGAGGTTCAGGGTGTCTGACCCCGCGCCGGTGTAGGTCCATGCCGCTTTCCCCGCCTTGTTGATTGTGCCGTTCCCCTGGAAGGAGCCGGAAAAAACGGAGGATTTTTCCGCATGGAGGGCGAGTTCCCCGTTGTTGAAGATCACGGAGCCTTTCCCCAGCAGGCCGCCCACCATGGAATTGCGTGTGGAGCCCAGGTCCAGCGCGGCGGCAGCGGATTCCGGACCCACGGCGACCGCCGCTCCGTCAAACCTGGCATTTCCGGACAGGGTGAAGGTTCCTTCCTGGACGGCCAGCAGGCCGGAACCGGCAATAGTGATGTCCGTGTCCAGCTTGTTGCCGTTGCGGATGGCCAGCATGGAATCCGCGTTCAGCCGCAGGATGCCGGTGCCGGTGATGGAGGCGTTTTCCGTCAGGACATTGGCCGTTCCGCTCATCTCCAGGGTGGCGTCATTCAGTGTTAGAGCGCCTTCCTGCCCGGAGAAACGGGTGGTGGAGGACGCATGGAAGATGGAAATGCCGCCTCCGTTCAGCATCATGGCTCCGTAGGCGGAGGATTCGGAAGCGAGGATGATGGCTCCGCTGGTGGAATCCAGATGGAACCCCGCGTTTCCGGCGCTTCCCAGCGTCAGGGCGCCGGCTCCTTTCTTGCTGAGCGTGCCCGTGCCCTGGAGAGTTCCGTTCCACGTGAGGGGATTGGCCGTATCCAGGGTGATTTGGCCGCCCTGGGCGGCCAGAACACCGTCTCCCGTAATGGAATGAATGACAATGTTCCGGGTGGCTCCCGCGTTCAGGGTGGAAGCGGCGGAATCCAGGGCCAGCGTAGCTATTTCCATCCGGGCCTGGTTGGTGAAGGCCAGCGTTCCCTGGGTGATGTGCAGGGTACCGTTCCGGGTACCGTCAATGTAGATGGCGTCTCCAATGGTGTTGCTGCCGTCAAAGGCAAGCGACTTTCCTTCCGCCAGGGCGACGGTGCCGGAGCCTACCAGTTTGAGGCCGCTGGAAATGGTATTGTCCGTTCCGGTCAGAGTAAGGGTGGAATGGAGAAGATTAATGGAGCCCCGGGTGCCGGTCAGCTTTCCGACCTCGGCTGTGGCTTCCTCCCTGGCAAGCTGGGACACGCCGAAGGTTCCTCCGTTCATCTTCAGCTCCCCGATGGTGTTGGAAGCGCCGGAAAGCACCAGTCCCCCCTGCTGTACGTCCAGAGCTCCGCTGGTGGAAAAGCCGCCGCCCAGCACCAGGTTTTTAGCCCCCGTCTTGATGAAATTGGCGTCATTGCCGATGACCTCTCCGGCGCAGATGGAGTCCATGGCGGTGTTGGAGAGATTGACGGTCAGCGCTTTCCCCGCAGTGATGGTGACGTTGTATTCCGCTTTGTCTCCTCTGAGGGAGGGCAGGACGATAGTAGCGCCTTCACCCGGATCAATGGTCATGTTCCGGTTGACGAGAACGGAAGTGAAGAAATTCAGGTCAATCTGGTCCGTGATGGAAGCGCCGTCCACGGACGCATAATAGGTGGGGTCATCCTTGAGCACCCAGCCCATCTCCGCAAGGAGGGCTTTTTCCTGGTCGCTGGGGTTTCTCCTCTGGATGCCCTCCCCGATGGAATATTGCATCAGGGCGTTCGGGTCGCTTGCAGCGTCCACGTGGGACATGCTGGAACCGGGAGCGAAAACAAAGGGATTGTAAACAGTGAGGCCTCCGGAACCAATCGTGTAGGAAACGCCGGTTTGGTAATTGAAGCCCGCATCTCCCGGATGGTTGCCCTGGGCATCCGTGATCAGGGAATCCCAGATCGTGTAGTATTCTCCGTATGTTCCTGTATCATTCAGCGAGTTGAAGCCGACGTTATGCCCGATTTCATGCAGAAGGACGCTGATGAAGTCTGTGGCGTTCTGGGGCGTGGTATTGCCTGTGCTGAAACCGTAGACGGGATTGAATTGGAGCCTGAAATCCATTTCCCCTTCCTCCAGCACGACGTCTTCCCCTTCTTTCCAGATGACTTCCGTGGAAGTGGCCGCATTGTAGTTTTCCCCGTCGTATTCGACGTAATTGGAGAAAGAACCTGCCAGGACGCCTTCTTCAAGGGCCCCCCAGGAAATGGTCGCTTCAATCTTCCGGGAAGCGGTGTTGCGGAAGGTATCGTCCCAGATATTGAGGGTGGTGGTGACGGCGGCTATCTGGTCGTCACTCCAGTCACGGGTCCCCATCCAGTCCGCCGGACCGTCCCCGTTGCCGAGGAGCGTGATGTGGAAGTTCTTGGTAGTGATTTCATGGGTGGCTGCCCAGCCCATGGGGGCCAGGGTAGAGAGGCCCGTCAGACAGGATAGGATAGATAGGGTGAGTTTCATCAACACGCTTTATAGGAATCCCGTATGCGTAAAGTCAATTAGAAACGATTGAAAATACAATAAAAACGGAGTTTTTAATAAAAATAAAAATATGATAGAATCCTGCCAGGTCCCGTTTTTCCTGCCGCAGATTTCCCCCGGCAAGAAAAATGCGACTGCATTCCAGTGCGGCGCAATGCGTTCTTGTGAGGGGAAATCAAACGCGATAGCGTAGGAACGACCTGGTGGTCAAAGATACCCTCTTAGACTTGTCACGCGCGTATGGATCACGATTTCAGCCTCATCTTCACTTTTGTCGGCGGATTGACCGCCGCCCTCCTTTTCGGCCTTATTGCCAGAAAACTGCATTTGTCTCCGCTGGTCGGGTACCTGCTGGCCGGGGTAGTGGTAGGGCCGTATTCGCCGGGATTTGTGGCGGATTCCCACACGGTGGAGCAGTTCGCGGAGCTGGGCGTTATTCTGCTGATGTTCGGGGTGGGGCTCCATTTTCATTTGAAGGATTTGATTGCCGTGCAGAGGGTCGCGGTGCCGGGAGCCGTGGTGCAGATATCCGTGGCTACGGTGCTGGGGGTACTGGTGGGCTGGATGTTCGGATGGTCCACGATTTCCGGGCTGGTGTTCGGCATGGCGATCTCCGTGGCGAGCACCGTAGTGCTTACACGAGTCCTGGAAGACAACCAGAACCTCCATACGCCGAGCGGCCATGTGGCCCTGGGGTGGCTGGTGGTGGAGGATCTGTTCACCATTCTGCTGCTGGTGCTCATCCCCGCCGTGATGGAGGCGCGCCAGAGCGGTGCCGGGGACTGGAGCGGCATTCTCTACGAACTGGGCTGGATGTTCGTCAAGCTGTCCCTGCTGGTGGCCCTGACGCTGTTTGCCGGAAAAAAAATCATTCCGCTGGTGCTGCGCTACGTGGCGCGGACGGGAGCGCGGGACCTGTTTACGCTGGCGGTGCTGGTCATTGCTCTGGGCGTAGCGGTGTGCTCCGCGAAATTCTTCGGCGCTTCCATGGTGCTGGGAGCGTTCCTGGCGGGGATGGTTGTGGGGCAGTCGGACTTTTGCGCTCGCGCGGCGGCGGAGGCCATGCTGATGCGGGATGCCTTTGCCGTGCTCTTCTTTGTTTCCGTGGGGATGATGTTTGACCCGATGTCCGTGGGGGACTGCTGGCCGCTGGCCCTGGCGACGCTGGGGGTGGTAATGATCGGCAAGCCGCTGGCGGCCTATGCGGTGGTGCGGTGCCTGCGGCGTCCGCTGCCGCTGGCGCTGAGCGTATCCGTAGCCCTGGCGCAGGTAGGTGAATTCTCCTTCATCCTAGCCGGGATGGGGCTCATGTACAACATTCTGCCGCCGGACGCCAACCAGGCCATCATTCTGGCGGCCGTCGTCTCCATTTCCCTGAATCCCATCCTGTACCGCCAGATTGGCCCTGTGGTCAAGTGGCTGCAAAAGCGCGGCATCGGCCTTACGGACCTGGGCGGAGTGAACAGCCTGGCGCTCCCGTCGCCGGACGCGCGGCGCGTGGTGCTGGTGGGGTTTGGCCCCACGGGGCGCATTCTTAAAAGAATATTGAATGACAACGGGGTGGAAGTCATCATCGTGGAGATGAACATAGACACGGTCACCGCCATACGTGAACAGGGAGGAGACATCGTTTACGGGGATGCCAGCCAGCGTGAAATCCTGCGCCATGCGGGCATTGAATATGCGGAAAGCCTGATTCTCTCCGCCTCCATTCCAGATGCCAAGGAAATCGTGGGGGTGGCTCTGGAGCTCAACCCCCACATTGACGTGATGATCCACACCAAGTACATGAGGGACGTGGACGTGCTTAAGGAAGCCGGCGCCTCCCAGGTCTTCTCCTCGGAATCGGAAGTGGCTCTGTCCATGGCGGAATACTTCCTGCGGGAAGGCGGCGCGGACGACGAACAGATCGTTTCCGAACGCCAGCGCATCCGTGCGGAACTGGACAGGGAAGTGCCCGGAGCTTCCGCCGCGGGGCACTGATGACCGGGGGCGCTACTTCTTGCGGGCGGAGATAATCAGCATCATGGGGCGGCGCAGCTCTTCCTGCATGCCGGGGACGGAATCCAGAAGTTCACGGGACGGCTTCGGTTCCTCCATGGCGGTAACCTCAAATCCGCCGGCGGCCAGAGCGCCGAGATAGGAAGTAAGCGTCCTGTGATACTTGGTCACTTCCTCCCCCAGGAAAACGGCCTGCCGCGGGCCTTCCATGAAATAGCCGTCCACGGGCCAGTGCATGATCTGGCCGGATTCATCGTAATGCCAGTCCTGCGTTCCCTGGGCGGTGAAAACGGGATGCTCCACGGAGAAAATAAAGGCGCCTTCCGGCTTGAGCCAGCGGGAGACATTCCGGCAGACTGCCTGGAAATCCGGCGTGTAATGGAAGGCCAGGGAGCTGAGGACAATGTCGAAGGAAGCCTCGGGAAGCAGGATATCCTCCATGGGCATGCAGCGGTACTCGATAATGCCTTCGTTTCCCATGGATCTGGCTTTGGCGATCATCTTTGCGGAAATGTCCACGCCCAGCACGGAGGCCGCCCCGTGCTCCGCCGCATACCGGCAGTGCCAGCCGAATCCGCATCCCAGGTCCAGAACGTGCCTGTCACGGAAATCCGGCAGCAGCCGTTCCAGTGTTTTCCATTCTCCGGCCCCTTCCAGCCCCTTTACGGAACGGTCCATTTGGCTGTACTTCCGGAAAAAGGCGTTATCGTCGTACTTGTTTTGTTTCATGATGGGGAGGAAATGAACGTTGCGTGGAAATAAAATGCTGTTTTATTTGGCCGGTTTCAGAATGACGGTAACGCGGCCCAGGTGGTGCAGGGCATTTTCTATCTGGTCTTCCAGTTGGGAGGCGATCTGGTGGCATTCCCGGATGGTCAGGGATGCATCCGCGGAGCATACGCAAGTCAGGGTGGGGAAATTGTCCTCCCGTGCCAGGTCCAGCTTGAGAACCTTGCAGATATTCCTGTGCTGCTGGAGGATAAGGTTCACCTTCAGGCGGACTTCCTCCGGCGGAACGTGCTCCGGAATGGCGTTCGCCTTCATATCGCGGCAGTCCGGCTCAATGCGGCAGATCACCTTCTCCGGCTTGAGCGCATGCTGGACGGAATCCCGGAACGCCTTCACCACATGGTAGCCGCGCTCCAGAGGCCAGTCCGCGGGAATCTCCACATCCATGAAATAACAGGGAGCATGTTTGCCGCTGCCTGCATAAAATCCGTGGATGCGGACATGGTGGCGCAGGGCCAGCCGGTGGACGACCGTGTCCGGCTCCATGTTGGAAAAATTCTCACGGGCCGGTTCGATATGGACGATCACGTCCGCTTCCGGCAGCTCGTACTTGACAATGCCTTCGATGGACTCCGCCACATCATGGGCGTCGTCCACGTGCAACTCCGCGGGCGCTTCCACGTCCAGCTCCACAAAAATGCGGGCGCCGCCGTCGCGCAGACGGATGCGCTTGACCGGGTAATCCGGGGCGTTCTTCTTCATGGCGGTTAGAACCTGCTGCGTCAGGGCGGAAGAACCGCCGTCCATCAGGGCGTGAATGGAACGTTTGGCAAGGCCGAAGGCCACGGAACAAACCAGGGCCGCCACAAACAGGGCTGCGATGGCGTCCGCCTTCTCCAGCAGGCCGTGCCAGACGGAATCTGCGGGAACCAGGTGCGCCAGCCATACGCAGAAAAGGCCCAGCAGCACGACGGCGGAAGACCAGATATCCGTGGTAAAATGAAGGGCGTCCGCTTCCAGCGCCTGGCTCTTGTGCTTCTTGGCCACCCGGCGGAGCATGGCGGAGCGGTTCACGTCCACCAGCAGGGAAACGGCCACCACGGCGAAGGCCCACCAGGTGAGGGTGATCTCCGCCTCATTGTAAAACAGCCGGTCCACAGCCTCCCATACAATCCATGCGCAGGTAATCAGGAGCAGGGCAGTTTCCGCAAGCGCGGAAAGATTCTCCACCTTCTCATGCCCGTAGGGGTGGCTCTCGTCGGCAGGACGGGCGGCCACCTTCACGGCGTAAAAAGTCATGGCCGCAGCCATCAGGTCCAGGCCGCTGTGCAGGGCCTCGGAAATGATGCCCAAGCTGCCCGTCACGATACCGGCCCAGAGCTTGATGCCCGTCAAAAAGGCGGACCACAGGACGGAGGAAAAGGCCGCATGTGATTTTTCTTGGTGCGCTGCTTGTTCCATAAGACAGAGAAAAGGAAGAGGAGCATATCTAAGCCCGCCTCCCTTTCTTAGTCAATGATAACACAGACGGCGTTGAACTTCGGTCCCGTTCCATGACGGAATAGAGGTTTTCCCGGGAAAATGCGGGACAGAATATCGCGGATACTTTTAATTTTTATTATTAAATTGAATATTTTTTGAATGGATTTCTAATCAAGCCGGAACATGCCGGGCGTGTGGCGGAAATCCTTTTTTCCCGTGTAAAAATGATTACGGAGGTTCTTTCAACAAGTGGAAATGCCATCCTGTCCTCCCTCTGATGGACTGTGTCAGGAAAAGGCGGAGAAGGGGCCGGCAAAAGTGGTTATGCTCCACGTCCGGATGGTCGTGACATTTTCCGAAAATGGTTCTAAAAGATCAAATAAAGAGGGTTCGGTTTATTGAAATAATTGATATATCCTTCACATCATATTAGGATACATCATTCAGGGTAATGATATGGATCATGTTATGAGGTGTTCTTTATACATTTTTTTAATAGCAGTTTCAGGCGGGATAACTTTTTCGGAAGGGGCGAGGCGAATGATTGACCCGGTTGGGCATCCTGTGATGGATTTATGGGAGCCCCTCAACCCCGGCTATTCCGACCGGAAGTATCCTCCCGTCAATGGAAGATGGATTGAACAAAAGTTGATCGAATTCAATGATCATCAATATCTGCAATGGAAACTGATTCTTAATTGTGAAGAATGGATCGACGCGCCCCGCGGAACAAACCGGAAGCAGGGAGGGGTTTTGAATCTCCTGTCCGGATTCTACCCCAAAAAGGATTATGATGAAACGAACGACCGGGAATGGACGGACATTCAGGAATATGCGTTGTGCATTTACACCTATTTCACCGCGGATGGGAAAATCTGTGACCTTGACGATCAGGGCTATCACATGCGTGTGGTGGAAGAGAATAGGGGACGCAGGTGCGTCACTTTTTATGGTGTACGGGGAGAAGATGCCCTTTGTGCAAATGGTTATCACCGGGGAGAGGTTATTTGCCAGGAAGGGGCAGGGATTCTCAATGGTCCTTTCATTTTCAGGGAATCCTTTTTTGGAAAAGGAGATGATTCAAGAAGTGTCGTAAGCCAGGAGCCTGTGGATGTGGAACGTCCGGCTATTTTTCCGAAGGGACGAATGATCTGTTACCATCAGTACAAGGCAACGCCTGCCGTGGAGGGGGGCGTTGCCTGCCTGGAAGTTCATCAAGGATGGGAAGCGGAATTGACGGCTTCCACAAGAAAAACCTTTTATTTAAAAGAAAGATTTGGTGATTGGAACGATATCGATCAATTGCGGTTACTTCTTCCTGAAGATTTGCTTCAAGCAAAGTATTATCTGGACCCTTATGATGTAGCTGAAGCGGAATATACGGACAAGTTTGGCCGGTTGACTCGTGGCCTCCAGGGGTGGGCCCGGCGTTGCGTAGACCATTATGAACCGGAAAGTGATTTGGGAGGAGGCCGCGCCGTGAAGGAAATCCGCTATTACGACGAAAACGGAGAGTTAAGTTCCGATCATTTAATGAAGTGTGCTATTATCCGTTTTTCCTATCCGGAACATGGATTCCAGCAAATCAGCTATTTTGATGAGCATGGCAGGGAATTGAAGCATTTTCAAAAAGCAAGGGAAGGGCCTTTGGAAAAGGAAGAGCCATATAGTTACTATTCCATGTTAAACGAAGATGTTACCTGCTATGAGCCCGACAACCGGGATGAAGGGGAAATAATAGAGCGTGAGGCGGACTAGCGGAGAGAGGATAAAGCGGCCGTCCATCTTTTCCTGGAGATGCTCGCGCTTTCATCAAATTAAATAAGACGGGCAGTCTTTCCGTAGAATGATTACTCCAGACTGTGGGAGGAATTGTTTATCCGGTTCCCTGGGGTTTGCTTCCATGCTTCCGTGACCTAAAAAAGTATTGCCAATGCTGGGGAATACGTTATTTTGCATGTGTTGAGAGTGACTGCCAAGCGGTAGCCGGAGCCCCTTAAGGGTGTGCGGCGTGTTCCCCGGCAGAGTATCCGGTCCCTGTAACCTATTTACGGATGGCCGCACCCTGATTCCCTTCCTGCGTGGTATTTGCGAAAGACAATGTGTTCGCCCGGGTTGAAGAACAGTTCCACTTGTTAGTTTGTCTCTTTTCACATACACTTACTATTATTCCCAATTCTATGTCAGGACATAATAAATGGTCTAAGATCAAGTACGTTAAGGCTAAGGAAGATGCCAAGAAGGGCAAGGTGTTTGCCCGCTTTGCCCATGAAATCATGCTGGCCGCCAAGAGCGGCGGCGGAGATCCTGATCTGAACCCTCGCCTGAGGGCCGCCATTGACGGGGCCAAGGCCGTGTCCACCCCCAAGGAGAATATTGAACGCGCCATCAAGAAAGGCACCGGGGAACTGGGCGGCGCCACCATCCAGGAGATTACTTATGAAGGCTACGGCCCGGCGGGCACGGCTTTCCTGATTGAAGTGGCGACGGATAACACGAACCGTTCCGCTTCCGAGCTGCGCACTCTGTTTACCAAGAACGGGGGCAGCATCGGCACTCCCGGTTCCGTGGCCTACCAGTTTGAACGCAAGGGAGAAGCCCGCATCATGGCGGAAGGCCTTACGGAGGATTCCGCGATGGACCTGGCGCTGGAATGCGGCGCGGACGATGTGGAGCAGGGTGATTCCGACAATGAATGGGTGTTTGTTACGGACCCGACGGAATTGAACAATGTGTGCGCCGCCCTGCGCGAGGCCGGGCATACGGTGATTTCCATGAAGCTGATTTCCGTGGCGCAGAACGTTTCCGTGATTAACGATCTGGAGACGGCGAAGGCCGCCCTGCGCTTGTATGAAGCGCTGGACGATTACGATGACGCGCTGAACGTCTTCTCCAATTTCGACGTGGCGGAAGAAATCCTCGAACAGCTTGACTAACGCCGTTGTCTTTCAGGAGACGCCTGTTGTTGCAGTCCAATTTTCTTTTCCATGTCTGATACCCCCCCAGATTTGACTCCGGAACAGGTTTCTCCGGAGCCATCGCCCAAAAAACGTATTGTCCGCAGAGCCAAGTCTGCGGCGGAAGCTCCGGCAGAGTCCCACGCCGCTGCGGAAGTTTCCGGGACGGAACAGGGTTCTTCCCCGGCCCCCCGCAAGCGGACGGCAAGGAAGAAGGTTCCGGAATTGGCGGGTGAAGGGATGGAGAGCACGGATGCGCCGCAGAAGAAGAGCGCCCGCAAAAGCAGCGCTGAAATTCCGGCGGCGGAAGGGACGGAGGAAGCTCCTGCCAAGCCCCGGCGCGGACGTCCCCGCAAGAAGCCCGTGGAGGAAGTTCCGGAAACTGCCGGTTCCCCTGATGTTCCCGTAACGGAAGCTCCCGTCAAGCCGGTGCGCAGGCGTTCCGCCAAGACCATTGTGCCTGAAGACGATGCCGCAGAGGGCGCCAAAACGGACGCTGCCGTTTCCATGGCGCCTGCCGAACCGGCCGCCAGTCCTGCGGATTCTGCTCCGGAACAGTCCGAAGGAGGCAGGCCGAAGGTGATCCGCCAGAGGTTTGTGAGAAAACCGCGGGTACAGGAGACAGGGCCGGATGCGGATTCTGCCGCTCCGTCCATCAAGGTGGTACAGGAAGGCGCGACGGATTTCTCCGGAGATGCCGCGCGAGAATCCCATCGGACGAATGAACCGCAAAGGCAGCGTTTTGAGAGACAGAACCGCCGCAATAACAACGACCGTTTCAATAAGAACCGGAATAACCGGCAGGACGGCCGCAATGGCAGGAACGGCAATGACCGGGTTAAAAACCGCTGGAACAATAATCACCAGGAGGGGAATGCTCCCCAGAATAATGCTCCCCGTGAGCTGGCGCCCCCGGAACCGGTGGACGGCCTGCTGGAAATCACGAATAAGGGATTCGGCTTTTTAAGGAAGCCGGATAATGATTTTGACGCTTTTGCGGAAGCCGTGTACGTTCCGCAGGACATGATCCGCAAGTTCGGCCTGCGTCCCGCCGTTTGGGTGCATGGACAAGCCTGCCGCCATGACCGCGGCATTCTTCTGACGGAGATATCCGCCGTCAACGGAGATGCTCCGGAGAAGGCCCGCAAGAGCCCGCATTTTGAAGAGCTCAAGGCGGTCAATCCGAATAAGCGCATTTCCTTTGAAACCCGTCCGGAGCGCTATACCACGCGCACGCTGGACCTGATTGCGCCGATCGGGCGCGGCCAGCGCGGCCTGATCGTTTCTCCGCCCCGCGCGGGGAAGACGACGCTGCTGCAGCACATGGCGGAAGCCATTCTGGAGAATTACAAGGATTCCATCCACCTGATGGTGCTGCTGGTGGACGAACGCCCGGAAGAAGTGACGGAGTTCAAGCGTTCCCTTCCCGGAGCCGAGGTATACGCTTCTTCCAATGACGGCAGGGTGCGTGACCACTGCCGCATGGCGGAGCTTTGCATTGAGCGCGCCAAGCGGCTTGTGGAAGCCGGCCAGCATGTCTTCCTGCTGATGGATTCCATCACGCGCCTTGCCCGTGCCTATAATAACGCGGACAAGGGGAGCGGCCGCACCATGTCCGGCGGCATTGATGCCCGTGCGCTGGAAATGCCCCGCCGTCTTTTTGCCGCCGCCCGCAATACGCGCCAGGCCGGTTCCCTGACCATCATCGCCACTGCACTCGTGGAAACCAACAGCCGTATGGATGACCTGATTTTCCAGGAGTTCAAGGGTACGGGCAACATGGAGCTTGTCCTGAACCGCCGCATTGCGGAGCAGTATATCTTCCCGGCCGTGGATATCCTGAAATCGGGAACGCGCCGGGAAGAACTCATCATGCCGGAAGCGTGGCTGTACAAAATGAACCTGATCCGCCGCGCGCTGGCGGGGCACAAGCCTGTAGAGGCCATGGAACGCTTCCTGTTTTTCCTGAACAAGTACCCAAGCAACGCCCAGATGCTACTGGACCTGAAGCAGAAGGCATAAGCTGCCGGAATGATGGGGCGAAGAGCTCCACGCAGGATGCCTGCCAGGGAATATTTTCCTTTGACTATACAAGGGCGTTTTCAAACGCCCTTTTTGCTGTCCCAAATGGCGATGTGCAGGCGGTCTGAAAAGCGGAGGCCATAACGGAGGCACCATTCCACCGTCTGCGCGCGCATGGCGTCCAGCTCTGCCCGTGTGGAGGCCAGTGGCATGAGCAGGATGCGTTCTGCGGGAATGTCTGCCCCAGAAGCCTGCCGCAGGGCGGTTTTTACATCTTCCTCGCACGCCACTACGAATTTGAACCACGCTTTTTCCGTGGAAGCCAGACGGCGCAGGACGTCCGGTTTCCATGTTCTGGCGGTTTCATTGCCGGAGTGGGGGAGTTTGGGAGACACGTTGAATTGCGTGATGCGTTCCAGCAGTTCCGCATCCGGCATAATGGTGCCGTTGGTTTCCAGCTCCACGGCATGGTCCGGCAGCAGGCGCAGCAGGGCGGGAAGGGCTTTTTGCTGAATGAGCGGTTCTCCCCCGGTCAGTACCAGGCGGCGGCATGGATAACGGAGCGCCAGTTCCGCCGCCTTTTCAGGCGTGAGCCGCACTCCGGGAACTGTCCCGTTCCAGGAGTACGCCGTGTCACACCAGGAACAGGCCAGGTTGCAGCCTGCCAGGCGCAGAAAGACGCAGGGAGTCCCCTGGGAGACGCCTTCCCCCTGGATGGAATGGAAAATTTCCGGTTGTCCGTGAAGCTGGGCCAGTGTGAGCATGATCAGGCAGGCCTGAGACTACCATATCCCTGCCGCCCGTCAACGCCTCCCTGCGGAGGGCTCCGGAAGAGCGGCAAACGGGACGCAGGAGCTTTTCTTCATTCCGTGCCCTCAAGTTTTCAGGAACACGCTCAGCCGTTGCTGCGGCGGAAGGCCCCCACCGTGAACAGGAGGAGGATGAATCCCACAACGGAGGCAGCGCCCGTGAACAGCTTCTGGAAGGAGGCATGGTCCTTTTCCTCCTTCTCCAGCTTTTTTACTTCTTCTCTGGAAGACTTGCGCATTTCAGCTCGGGCCTCGTCATAGGTCCGGGACGCCTGTTCCTCTTCTTTCCGGGCTTGTTCCAGAGCGTTCCGGACGGCTTTGGACTGCTCCCTGTATCCGGCTGTAGCCAGCAAATCGTCATCTCCCGGGTCCGGGGCGGCGGTTTCTTCCCGGTCATCGTCGGTTAAGGCCTTGTTTTTCTGTTCGGTGAGTTTTTCCTCCGCTTTCTGCATCAGTAGCTGCTGCTTGCCGGTTTTTTCTTCCAGGGCTTCCAGGGCGGCGTCCAGAGCCTGCATTTTTTTCTTTGTGGCGGAGGTTTTCAGGCGAATGAAGGCTATTTGCGATTGAAGTTCCGAGATGTTCTCCTTCTGGGGAGCGGCTCCTGAAAATTTCTTTTTGGCTTTGGCATCCTCCCGGTTCTTGGCCAGTTCCCGTTCGGCCTGCCCCAGTTCCGCCTGAATACTTCTCTGCTTGTCGGCCAACTTCGCAAGCAGGGTTTTCATTCCCTCCCTCTTTTGAAGCAGTTCTTCCCTGGCGGACTTGGAGTTTTCCCTCTGCCTGCTCATGCGGCGGCGCAACTGGTCAATCCTCTGGTCGTGTTCCTTCACTTCCTCCTGCTGGTCCGCCATGCTTTTTTGGTAGGCGGCAACCTGGGCTTCCTGCTGCTGCTGTCTTTTCTGCTCAAGATAGGTTTCCTGGAATTTTTCCATGGCCTCTTCCGCCGTCCGGGTGGCGTCCTGGGCTTCATCCAGTTTCTTCCGGGTCTGGCCGACGGTTTTCTCCAATACTACGGCCTCCTGTTCCATGGCTGTTTTCCGGGCGGCCAGTTCCTTTCCTTCCGGGGAGATATGGTGTTGATAGTACCAGACGGAGAATCCGGCGGTTAAAATGGTCAGGAGAAGCAGTACATAGCGCATGAGAGTGTTCCAACGATTCGGGTAAAAGTACAAAAAGGAGTGTGCCTTGTCAACATGGCAGAAATAAAGGCAACCCGCCTCCCTCCGGAAATGGAGGGAAAGCGGGCTGCCTGGAAGGCGGGTTCCGGCAGAGTCCGGAAATGAGTCTAATTCCTGTTAAAGATTCAGGGAGAAGGCGGAGATGGCATCTATCTCTTCCGCAATCTTGTTCAGCAGTTCATCGGAAACGGGTTTGTTGGTCTTGAGGACGGCCAGGGCTTCCCGCGTGGCGTGATCGGCCGGAGCGGCGATGTTGTCAATGTTGATGCCGTTGGAGTACAGGGCGGAACCGATGGTGGCGATGATGCCGGGACGGTCCTTGTAATGCAGGAACAGCGTTGTGCCGCGCAGGTCCGCATACAGCCCGTTGAAGTTGTTCAGGCGGGAGACCATGGGAATGCCTTCCGTCACCACGCCGCGCACGCTGGTGTTGAAATATTCCCCCTCATCTTCCATCACTACGTCCAGCGTGATGGAATCTTCATAGGGCTTGTCGTCCTTGGGCTCCCGCGCCTTGAAGACGATGCCGTGCTCCCGCAGGGATTCTTCCGCGGCGGCGGGCATGAGGCCCTTTTCCGCGTGCGGCAGCAGCCCTTCCAGAATGGGGGCAGTGAACCATTTGCGGAAGACGCGCAAGTTGCCGTAGAAGGTGCATTCCACCCGGCGGATAGGCTTGTTGCCTCCGGCTTTGCGGGCCAGGGCAGCGAGCAGGAAAGCCAGTTGGAGATGGGCCGGATTGAGACCGTTGGGGGATTCCCCGTTCACCACGCAGGAGGTGTCTCCGTCAGAGAAATAGGCCACCATCTGTTCCGCGGCGCGCTTGGCCGCCTTCGTGTTGGCTTCCCGGGTGTTGGCGCCCAGGTGGGGAAGGATGAGGTCCGCCACGGCGGCGGAAGGTTTTTCTCCGGGCGCGTCCTTGGGGTGGACGTCCGTCAGGTAGCCGATGTTTTTGCCCGCGGCCTTGGCGGCGGCCAGCGCTTCTTCATCCACCACGCCGTAGCGGGAGCAATTGATGAGCACCGCGCCGTCCTTCATGCTGTCGATAAGTTCCGCGTTCACCATGTGGTGGGTGGAGGGACCGCCCGGAACGTGCAGGGTGATGATGTCGCACTGGGAGAAGATGTCTTCAATGCTGGTGGGGGTGACGCCGATGTTCAGGGCGCGCTGGCGGGCCAGAAAGTGGTCGTAGCCCAGCAGGGTGGGTTCAAATCCCTGGAGGCGCTTGACGAGGTTGCGGCCGATGTTGCCCAGGCCGATGATGCCCACGGTTTTTTTGGTCAGCTCGCTGCCCATGTATTTTTTCTTTTCCCACAGGCCTTCCCGGGTGGTGGCGTCCGCCTGGACGATGTGGCGGTAATACGCCAGAATCATGGCCATGACTTCCTCCGCCACGGCGTTGGAGTTGGCGCCGGGGGTGTTCATGACGTCCACATTCTTCTTGCGGGCGTACACGATGTCAATGTTGTCGTAGCCGGCTCCGGCGCGGATGACCAGCTTCAGGGAGGGGAGGGCGTCCATGATTGCCGGAGTGACTTTTTCACTGCGGACGATCAGGGCCACGGTGTCCGGATGGGCGGCGGCCTGTTCTTCCAGAGGCGTGTCGGCGTCCTGGACGACTTCATAGCCGGCCGTTTTAAGCGTATTGGCCGCTACGTCGGAGAGTTTGGTGGGAATAAGAACCTTGTTCATGTTGGTATGGTGGAAAATGTCATTGTTCAATGGTATGGACAAAAAGTCCGCTGCGCAGCTTGGGCTCAAACCACGTGGACTTGGGGGGCATGATTTCCCCGGCATCCGCCACGCGGAAGAGGTCGTCCATGGTGACGGGGTACAGGGAGAAGGCCAGCGCCATTTCTCCGGAGCAGCGGCGTTCCAGTTCTCCCAGGCCGCGGATGCCGCCTACGAAGTCGATGCGGTCGCTTGTGCGCGGATCGTCAATGCCCAGGATGGGGGCCAGCACATTCGCCTGGAGAATGGCGCAGTCCAGGCTTTCGATGGGATGGTCCGCCGGGAAGGTTCCCGGTTTGGCGGTGAGGGAATACCACCGGCCGTCCAGATACATGCCGAATTCGTGCTTGGCGCGGGGGGCGTAGCCTTCTCCGGGAACGGCGTCCGCAGGCGCCACGTCAAAGGAGGCGCGGAGCTTTTCCAGGAATTCTTCCCTGGCCAGGCCGTTCAGGTCGCGCACGACGCGATTGTAGTCCATGATGAAGAGGTCTTCATCACAGAAGACGACGGCCATCAGGTAATTGAATTCCTCCTGTCCCGTGTAGTCCGGGTGCTCCTTGCGCCGCCTGGCGGAAACGGCGGCGCTGGACGCCGTACGGTGATGGCCGTCCGCTATGTAAAGAGCATCCACTTCTTCAAAGCCTTTGCGGATGGCTTCCACCGTGCCGGGATCGGAGACGGGCCACAGGATGTGGGTAACGCCGTCGTCCGTGGTGAAATCGTACTCCGGTTTGTGGAATTTGATCCATTCCCGGATGATGCCGGAAAGGCCCTCGTGCTTGCGGTAGGCCAGGAATACCGGTTCCGTCTGGGCGGAACAGGCGTCAAAGTGCTCAATGCGGTCCAGCTCTTTTTCCCTGCGGGTCAGTTCATGCTTTTTGATGACGCCGCTGGCGTATTCATCCACGGAGGCGCAGCCGACGATGCCCGTCTGCACGCGGCCCCACATGATCTGGCGGTAAATGTAGAAGGAAGGTTTTTCATCCCGGACGAGGTAGCCCTTGCGGACGAATGCTTCCAGGTTTTCCCGCGCCTTGGCATAGGTTTCCGGGGCGTGGATGGAGGTTTCGCTCGTGTCGATGTCGGAGCGGCAGATGTGGAGGAAGGAGGCGTCGTTTCCGGCGGCCATTTCCCTGGCCTCCCGGTGGTTCATGACGTCATAGGGGAGGGAGGAAACCCGCGCGGCCAGTTCCCGGGGCGGACGGAGGGCGGGGAAGGGATGGAGTGTGGACATGGAAAAATGAGAGAGTACAGAAGGTTAATGACGGAGGGAGCAATGATATAGCGCACGGATGCCGGAGACAAGCCCCGCCAAAATACATGCCGCAATGAACAGCAGCAGGTACCGCATGGGCGCTCCTGCCGCTTTGAGAAAATCCAGGGGCTTGAACAGGAGAAGCCGGACAAACTCTCCGCCTCCCGGAATGCTGTTCAACAGCAGGAGCATCCCGATGAGCAGCAGGAACAGGCTTGCCGCGGCGGCCATGCTCCATGTGCAGGAGCGTGCCATTTCCCCCGCCTGTTCCCGGTCCAGGCGTTTTTTCACCAGGATCAGGTAGTACGGAACAAGCATTAGAAAGAAGGCTCCGGACCAGGGGCGCATGGCTTCATTCAAGGCTCCGGCGATGATGAGGGCCGTCAGGACGCAGGCGGAGGCGATGATGAACAGAGCCTGGAGCGCCGTGTGAAGAACCTTGTTCATGGCGGCTGTTCCGTTCATTCTCCGGAGGAGGCGTTCTTCCCTCTTTCCCGGGCGGGGCCGGAAAAGAGGGAAGGGAAAACGCTTACTTGAGTTTCAGGATGTCCACGATGTTGGACGTGATGGAGCGCATGTCGTCCATCGTCAGCTCACCCATGTGGGCGATGCGGAAGGTCTTGTTCTTCAAATCCCCGTAACCGTTGCCGAGCTGCATGCCGCGTTCGATCAGCACGTTGTTCAGGGCGGCGATGTCAATGTCCCTCGTGTTGCTGATGACCGTCAGGGTGCGGGAAAGATGGTCCCGGTTGGCGAAGACGCTGAAATATTCATCCGCCCAGGAGCGCACGAATTCCGCCATGGCTTCATGGCGCGCAAAGCGGTTTTCCACGCCTTCCTGCATGATGCGCTGGAGCTGGAGGTCCATGGCGTACATGATGGAGACGCAGGGGGTGTTCGTGTACTGGTAGTCCTTTTTCTGGATAGTGTCGTAAATGGAGCGCAGGTCAAAGTAGCAACCGCGGTTGGGGACGGAGGCGGTGCGTTCATAAGCCTTTTGGGACAGCGTGCAGACAGCCATGCCGGGGGGGAGCGCCAGCGCCTTCTGGGTGGAGGTCACCAGCACGTCCACGCCCAGCCTGTCCGTTTCAATCCGGGAGCCGGCGGCGGAACTTACCGCGTCCATGCACCATACGACGTCCGGGTATTTTTTGAGTACTTCCGCAATTTCCTCCACCGGGTTCTGGACGCCGGTGGACGTTTCATTATGGGTGATGCAGATAGTGTCGTACTTGCCGGTGGAGAGGGCGCCGTCCACCATTTCCGGGGTGGTGGGCTGGCCGAGTTCGCTCTTGAAAATGTCGGAGGGAACGCCGTTGCCCGTGGCAATCTTGTACCATTTGTCGCCGAAGGCGCCCACGGAAAAAATGGCGGCTCGCTTGGCGGTGCAGGAACGCACGGCGCCTTCCATCAAGCCCGTACCGGAGGAAGTGGAGAGCAGGATTTCCTGTTCCGTCAGCAGAATGCGGCGCAGATTGTTGGAAATGCGGCGCTGCAGGGCGGAAGCCGCCTTGGATCGGTGCCCCATCATCGGGCCGCTCATGGCGGCAAGTACTTCAGGTGCTACTTCAGTGGGTCCGGGAATGAATAATTTGGTTGCCATTTGTTTTAAAAACTGGGTACGTGTACTATAGCGTCTCCAAACGGTTTGGCTATGAATTTTTGTTGGGGCAGGCTGGGAAAACCTGCCGCAGTAGCGGGAATAGGAGCGGTTTACTGCCCGGATCCGCCGGGAAACGAATGATAAATCCGGAATCAGGGGCTGCTTTTTATCTCAAGGAACTCATGTTGAGTAGCCGTTTCTCTGTTGGAAACCGTTCCGTTGCGGATGAAACGGCCTTTTTGCTTCCGTACGGGGAGGAAACGCGGATGCATGCTTCCCCCGCAGGCGAAAGGTCTTTAAAGTTTAGAAGCTGATGAGCTTGACCAGCCAGTAGCCGCCGAAGAAGAGCCAGACGTACAGGAGGCCCGCAAGCAGGAAGGGGCGCGCTCCGGCTTTCTTGAACTTCTCAAAGCTGGATTCTGTGCCCAGAGCCGTCATCGCCATGGTCAGCAGGAACGTGTCCAGGGTGTTGATGGCGTCCACCAGTTCGGCAGGCAGCAGGTGCAGGGAATTGAAGCCGATGACGGCGAGGAACAGGAACGCGAACCAGGGGATGGTGATTTTACGTTTTTCGCTGTTTCCTCCGGCGGCGGAGTCCCGCCGCGCCAGGATGATGCTCAGGATGACCAGCACCGGGGCCAGCATCATCACGCGGATCATCTTGACGATGATGGCCGGGTCGGAGATGGCCTGCCCCATGGCGTTGCCGGCGCCCACCACGTGGGCCACTTCATGAAGGGTGGCTCCGGTAAAGAGGCCCATCTGTTCCGTCGTCAGGTTCAGCATTCCGGCCCGGTACAGGGCCGGATACAGGAACATGGATAGCGTGCCGAAGATGACGACGGTGGAAACGGCCACGGCCGCCTTGTAAGGCTTGCTTTTCACGACGGGTTCCGCGCCCAGGACGGCCGCCGCCCCGCAGATGGAACTGCCGATGGAGGTCAGAAGGGCCGTGTCCCGGTCCATTTTCAGCAGCCGCCCCAGTCCCGCGCCCAGCAGAATGGTGAGAGAGACCACAATGAGGTCGATCAGAAGAGCCGCTCCCCCGATGTCGATCACGCTCTGGAAGGTCAGCTTGAACCCGTACAGGACGATGCCTGTTCTCAGCACCTGCTTGGTGCAGAACTGGATGCCGGGCACCCACGCTTCCGGAAGGTGGTTGCGCAGGCTGTTGGCGTAAAGCATCCCCAGCACGATGCCGACGATCAGCGGGCTGAAGGAGAGGTGTTTCACCCATTCAAAGTCCGCAATGTAGAAGGCGGAAAAGGAGAACAGGACGATGAGCAGGATGCCGTGGAGCGGATTGGCGAGATGTTTGGGGGACATGGGCTGTAGAATGATGGCTGCGGCCGCCCGTCTTGTCCGGAGGGGGAACGTGCCGGAACGGCTGCGTGGGAGATATACTCCACAATCATCATAAAATCTAATCAGAAATTGTTATAGGCGATTAGATTTTGTTATAATAATTCCGGCAGAATTTGATGAATAATTCATTGATTCTGCTGTAGTCTCCGTGCCCGTTGGCAAAGTGAAAGGAACGGCGGATTTCCAGATGGCGGAGATGGATTTTTTTCAAATCCCCGCGTTTGAGCTCTTCCCGCACGGCGAGGGAGGAGAGAAAAGAGCATGCCGGGGAATGCGCCAGATACATCTTGATGCTTTCCGTATTGCCCAGCGTCATCAGGACGTGGAGGCCGGAAGCGGCGATTCCGTGTTTCTTCAGGACTTCCTCCACCACCCGGCGCGTGCCGGACCCCGGTTCCCGCATGATCAGGGGAACATGGGAGAGCTGCGGGAGGGAGAGGCCTTCCCGCGGGGCGGCGGCATGAGAACCGCCCGCCAGAATGATTTCATCCTCCATGAAGGGCAGGTAATGCAGGTCCGTGCGCCTTGCGGTGCCTTCCACGATGCCGAGCTGCACGGCTTCATCCTGCACGGCCTGTTCGATTTCCTCCGTATTGCCGCTTTTCAGCCGTATGCGTATTTCCGGATAATGGCGGTTGAACAGGGCCAGCAGCGGAGGCAGGACGTACTGGGACATGGTGGAGCTGGCTCCCAGGCTCAATTCACCGGAAACGGGCGTATTCCGGCCGGAAGACATGTCTTCCGCCAGCGTTTCATATTCCTTGAGGATGCGGCGGGAATGGACCAGCAGGCGCACGCCTTCCGCCGTCAGGGCGATGCCGCGGCCTTCCCTTTTGAACAGGCGGGCGTCCAGCAGGCGTTCCAGCTCCTTGATATGCCGGGTGACGGCCGGCTGCGTGATGAACAGCTCCTCCGCCGCGCGCGTGAAGTTCAGGCGCCGCGCGACGGTCTCAAACACTTTCAGCCGGAAATCCGTAATCATGGAGAAGGCATGCATTCAACCACGCCTCCGCGTTCCCGGCAAGCTCCTTTCCTTCATGCGGTTGCCCGTTGAAAAGAAAAGGCCGTGAAATCCGGATGATGACATGATGGCGGCTCGTGCGGGGAAGCCGGAAGGAAGAGAACAGGAGCAGCATGGGCATGAGATGGCGGATTATGGCCGCGGCGGCATTTTGCGTGGCCGGGTGGGCTTCCGGGGATGTGCCGTCCGATCCTTCCAGGGAGTTTTTACTGCCTTCCGGAACGTTGAAGGCGTTTGCCGAATATATACCAGCCTATGGAAAAGGTGCGGTTCCTGGTCCGGAGGAGACGGAGCCTGTCCGTCTGGAACAAGCGATAGACGCCACCCGGGCGGCAAAGGATGCCCGTGCGCTGAAGGAAGCCGCCGCCGCACTGGACGCCTATTGGCAGTCCCGGCTGGATGCTCTTTATGCTCCCGTAGCCGCCTGGTTGGCTTCACGGTGGTTTGTAAAGTCGGAATTGATTGAACATCAATCAAAGTGGTTTAAGGAAATGCCTCTTCAGGAATTGCAGGATGAAATAGTGATGGAATCCTGGGTGCAGGCGCAGGTGGCTTGGGAGGCATTTTTAAGAGCGGATGAGAGGTTTTACAGGGCGTGGATGCTGGCCGCCCAAAACCGGCGCTCTGCCATGAAGGGGGAGGGCGTACCCGATGCCGGGTCATTGGGAGAGCTGGAGGAGGCGGAAGTCCATGTGCGCCGGGCCTTCAAGAAGATGGAACGGATGATGGCTATTGCGGATACGGCCTGCGCGACGAATGCCTACCCGCTGGTAGACGTTGCGCCCGTGGATCCCGGCTGGCAGGAGAATGACCCCGTGCTGCAAAAGGTGGAACAGGCCGTTTGTTCTTCTGAATATCCCTTCGTCAAGTTCCTGCTGGGCTCCTACCGGAATTACTGGAAGGCCCGGTTGTCCGGTATCCGGACGGCTTTCTTGCCGGAGAATGGCTGCAGTTTCATGCGTACCGGATGGGAGGACAGGCTCCGGGAGGCGGACCGGGCGTGGCGGCGTTATGTGGTTTTTTCCGTGGAGTATGAAATTCAGCCCGGCATTTATTTCTGGAGTTCCGGGATAGGCATTTACATGACGGCGCATGAGTCGTGGCTATACCGCCAGAGGTGCCGGGATTTGCTGGCCGTCGCGGGGCTGGTACCGGAGAGAAGATCAGAGGGCTTCACCAGCCCGGCCCGGAATTTTGCCGGCTTTGGGGAAGCGCGTCTGATCGCGGAGCGCATGGCAGCAGCCGGAGGATCGTCCGCTGCGGCTTACCGAAAATTGTCTGAAAACCTGGAAAGGCTGCGCACGGATTTATTCAGTTCGGTTTCTCCCTGGCCAGCCGTTTTTTTGGCCGTGGAAACGGGGGATGAGAGCATGCTTCGTTTTCTGATGTCCCGGCTTCGCCTGTCCGGGGAGGATATGCTTCCGGGCGGTACGACGACTCCCCTGATGAAGGCCGTTGCCTCCCGATCCGTTCCCCTGGCGGATATTCTGGTTTCGTGCCGGGAGCTGCTCAATGCGGTGGATGCCAGGGGCCGTACGGCGTTGGACATGGCGCTGGAGCGCGGGGATGGGGAGATGGCCGCGTTGCTGCGGCGTCACGGAGGCATCACCGGAGAAGAACGGAAAAAGGAGAGAGAACATTCCTCCCCTTCCTCTCCGCCTGCGTATGACTGAGCCGGAGCCGGGAACGTTTTTCAGAGCTGGTGCGGGAGGTCATTCCCGGCAGGTTTTTTTGTTGGAAGGGGAATGGTTTTTGTTAATGCCGCCTTACCTGCCCGGAGCATGATTGTCCGGAATATTCCGGAGGGTGCAAGGGCTGGAAGAGGTCCCGATGGTTTCCGGCGTGCAGCAACGCGTTCAAGACGGAGATAAGACAAACGGGCGGAAGTTCTGTCATTCATAAACGTTTCTGTTTGAAAATAAGTGAATTTGGAAAGTTTTCACGGCACAGTGGAAGTTCCCGGAACCGTGCATCGTCTGAACGGAACGAGACGGGAGGGAATCAAATGCCTATATGAAACTGCATTCCATGATCATTGTCGGCGGAGCCGGCCTTTTGCTGTTGGGGGCCTGTTCCCCTTCTTCCTATCAGACCACGTTCCCGGAACCGGCCTATGTGAAGGTTTCCACCAATAACGGAGCCTATGCGCCTTATCCGGACAACCCCATCGGCCAGCAGGAACTGGTGTACTGGTATGATTCCCTTACTACCCCCATGACGGTGGTGGCGGAAGTACCGCCCACTCCCATCGTCACCAAGGGCCCCGGCCCGGTGATCCTTGATTCCAACGATTTCTCCGCGAAGCTGTACCGGGACAGAACGGAAATCAAGAAGAAGGACAAGGATGGCAACTGGGTCACCAGCGTGCGCCCCACCACTCCCGCTGACCAGCGCATGAGGAATTATGTGATGGCTTCCAAGAAAGCCCGTTAATCTTTTCCTCCGTTAAATTCAGGAAAACCTGTCCGGCCTGCTTTCCTCTCCGGAGGAAGCAGGCCCGGCTTGTTTACAGGCAGGTTTTTCTTCCCATTCATCCGCGGAAACGGGACGGCGGCGAACGCTTTTCCCCGGCCATGGGAGGTAGGCGTCCGTATAAAAGGAGGAGCCGCAGCCCCGGCATTCCAGCATGATGCCTGTATCCGGCCTTCCCTGTTCCTCCGGCGTCTGCGAGGCGGGGCGAAGCCCGGCATGCCCGCAGTGTGGGCAGCGGATGGGGAGAGGGGCGGCATATTGAATCATCAGAACTGCCGTGCAGACGAGCACCCAGGCAATGTAACCGGCCCAGAAAGGCCATTCCGGATTCAGCAGCCAGATTGCCGTGACGACGGGAATGGAGCACATGGCATATAGCAGGGTGCTCTTCTGCCTCGTGGCCAGGAGGTGGAAGCAGTAGATCGTATCCTGCATGAAAGAGGGGGAAGGAAACGGTTACAGATCCTTCAGGGTCCATTCATCCTTCCATTCCAGAATGATCTGGTCGCCGTCCCATTTCATGGGAAGCCACATGTGGCGGCCGTCAATGGCGTTTTTGGGCCGCCAGATGTCCGCCATGAAGATGAATTTGCCGGGCTTGCCCTGTACGGGCAGGATGTAGGTGCTTTGTCCGCCGAAGGTGATATTGGCCTTGGGCCCTACGCAGGGATTTTTGAGCTCCGTCCACGGTCCGGCCATGCGGGGGGCCACGGCGCTGAGGGCCGCGTTGGGCGCCCAGCCGGAGCAGCCGGAGGCGATCATGTAGTATTTCCCGTTGTGCTTGCAGATGGCGGGAGCTTCCATGTAGCGGTTGACGAAGACGCGGACGTATTTTCCGTTATGCCCGGTGTAGTCCGGCGTCAGTTCCGCGATGTGCAGGGTGATGTTCCCTTCGGAGGAGTAAATATGGTAGGCCTTGCCGTTGTCGTCCACAAAGATGGTCATGTCACGGCTCATCTGGCCGCCGGGGAAGTCCCTGCGGATGATGCGGACATAGTCAGGCATCTCCTTGGTGAACTCGGTCGTCTGGTCCTTTTTGTCCAGATTCAGGGGCCATTTGCCCGGATTGACGCGCCCGGCTTTCAGGAACGTGAACGGACCGGTGGGCTTTGTGGCCGTAGCCACGCCCGCGTACGCGGAACCGTAGCCCTTCCCCCTGAGTTCCAGGTGGAACCACATCACGTACTTTTTGGTCTTCTTGTTGTAGACCACCTTGGGGCGTTCCAGGATGCAGCCTTTGGCGATGGGGTGGGAGTTGTCCCCTTCCACCACTTTCAGGGCGATTCCTTCGTCCTTCCAGTTGTACAGGTCCCTGGAGGAATAGCAGTGCACGCCCACCTGGGCGCGGTTTCCGGCGTCCCCCTCCACCTTGTGTTCTCCGTACCAGTAGTAGGTGCCCTTGTCGTACAGGATGCCGCCGCCGTGGGCATTGATGTGCACGCCGTTGTTGTCCGTCCAGATTTCACCGGGCTTGAAGGACGTGTGTTTGACGGGGGCGTCAGCCGTGGCAACGGAGGAGAGGCAGCAGGCCAGTCCGGCAAAAAAGGTGAGCAGCAGTGTTTTCATGCGTGTTGGCGGTGAATCGGGTTACATGTCTTCCAGTTTCCATTCGTCTTTCCATTCCAGTTTGATCTGGTCTCCGTCAAACTGGATGGGAAGCCACATATAGCGGCCGTCAATGGCGTTCTGGGGCCGCCAGATGTCCGCCATGAAGATGAATTTGCCGGGTTTGCCCTGTACGGGCAGGATGTAGGTGCTCTGTCCGCCGAAGGTGCTCCCGGCCTTGGGACCCACGCAGGGGTTTTTGAGCTCCGTCCACGGTCCGGCAATGCGGGGAGCCACGGCGCTGCGGGCGGCGTTCGGCGCCCAGCCTGTGCATCCGGAGGCGATGAAGTAGTATTTGCCCTTGTGCTTGAAGATGGCGGGAGCTTCCATGAAGCGGCCGGGGAAGACGCGGACGAATTTTCCGGTGTGCTCCGTGTAGTCCGGCGTCAGTTCAGCGATGTGGGTAGTGCTGTTTTCCTCGGAGGAATAGATGTGGTAGGCCTTGCCGTCGTCATCCACAAAGATGGTCATGTCACGGCTCATTTGTCCTTTTTCAAAGTCCTTCTTGAACATGTCCTCGGAACGCACGCCTTCCGGCAGGGCGCTGGAGGTCAGGCCGGGCACTCCCTTGAACGTTTTCATGGTCTGGTCCTTCTTGTCCATGTTCATGGGCCATTTGCCCGGATTGACGCGCCCGGCTTTCAGGAACGTGAACGGTCCGGTGGGCTTTGTGGCCGTAGCCACGCCCGCATAGGCCGCGCCATAGCCTTTTCCCTTGAGCTCCAGATGGAACCACATCACGTACTTTTTGGTCTTCTTGTTGTAGACCACCTTGGGGCGTTCCAGGATGCAGCCTTTGGCGATGGGGTGGGAGTTGTCCCCTTCCACCACTTTCAGGGCGATTCCCTCGTCTTTCCAGTTGTACAGGTCCCTGGAGGAATAGCAGTGCACGCCCACCTGAGCGCGGTTTCCGGCGTCCCCCTCCACCTTGTGTTCTCCGTACCAGTAGTAGGTGCCCTTGTCGTACAGGATGCCGCCGCCGTGGGCATTGATGTGCACGCCGTTGTTGTCCGTCCAGATTTCACCGGGCTTGAAGGACGTGTGCCGGACCGGCGTTTCCGCGGTGGAAACAGCGGCCGCGCCGCAGAACAGGCAGAGCGCCAGAAGGGATTTCATGGTGTTTGTCATGGCCGGAATGGTGTGGAAGTAAGGGATGAAGGCGGTTCCGGCTGTCCGTACAGCTTGTCCCACGCGCGGGAAAGGGCGTAAAGGGCGTAGCCGGTGCCGTAGAATTTGTGATAATTGTACAGGGGGTAATCCCACCAGGAACCGTCTGTTCCCTGACGGGTGAGGATGTCGTCCGCCAATAGAGACGCATGGCGTTTTACCTGATTTGGGGCCAGCATGTCCAGACACATTCCTGAATAATAGTATCCGTAGTAGAAAAAGTAGCCGGAATTCTGGGCGAAACTTTCATGGGGAGTGGGCTTGTGCAGGGCCATCGTCAGCCATCCCCGGCGGCTCCACAGGCGGTCCAGTCCGTCCACGAGCTGGCGCAGGGAGATGTCCTCCGGCTCCCAGAGCCTGATGGCGTAGTCACAGGCGGGGGTGCGTGCCAGGCTGCCGGTGTGGCGGTTGATGGGCCGGCCGGGATAGAAGGCATGCCCCAGGGAATAGACGTAGGTTCCCGCCGGCGTCCTCTGGGATTTGAGGAATTTCAACGCGCGGCTGAATATTTTGTTGTCCAGCGACAGGCCGAATGATTTTCCGGCCATCCAGGCGGAGATGAGGACGGTTCCCGTCAGGAAGGAGGTAGGCTGCGCCGCAGGCCGTTTGCTGAAGCCGGAATAGGTGAGGTAGCCCCAGCCCCCCATGGCGGAAGCCAGCTCATTGAGCTTTTTCACCTGGGCGCCGGCGCAGCTTTTCAGCTCCCGGTAGCGCGGGCTGTTCCGGTCCAGTCTTGCGGCCCGCATGCTCATGGCGTCCAGCACGTAGGTATGCGCCCAGGTGTTGTACACGCAAAGGGAGTCGCCGCGCTTCAAATGAGGCATCGTACGGATCAGGTAGTTTTCCGCGCGGGTCATGGCCTGCTGCACGGCGGGTTCGTTGTGCAGGGGGCTGGCGTTAAGCCCCGCAATGCACAGGGCGGTGCTTGCCGTCTTGAAGGTGAGCGGGCCGTCCGGATAGGGGCAGAGGATGTTCCAGGTGCCGATCACCCGGTGGTCGCCCCAGGAGCCGTCCCTGTTCTGCGTTTTCAGCAGGAAGTCTACGCCGCGGCGGAACGCCTGGTCAAATTGTTCGGGTTTCGCGGGCGGGATGTCCGGAATTTTGGCGATCTGGATGGCATCCGCCTTTTCCGCCTGCGCGGGTTTCCCGTGCGCTGCGGGAAGATGCAGGCACAGAATCGCGAGAAGGCTGGTCGTCAGCAGGCGGAACATGGGTCAGGAGGCCGTTGCGGCATTGGAAGGGTACAGGGATTCCCTGACGCGGGAGACGGCGTACAGGGCATAGCCGGTACCGTAGAATTTATGGTAGTTGTACAGGGGATAGTCCCACCAGGAGCCGTCTTTTTCCTGCATGGGCAGGAGGTCGCTTGCCAGATGGGAGGCATGGCGCGCCAGATGTTCCGGGGCCACTTCCTCCAGGCAGCGGGCGGCGTAATAATACCCGTAGTAGAAGAAGTAGCCCGCGTTCTGGGCAAAGCTTTCATGGGGAATGGGCTTTTTCACGGCCAGGGAAAGCCAGCCGCCGCGGCTCCAGATGCGTTCCAGGCCGTCTTCCAACTGCCGCCTGGAGATGAAAGCCGGGTCATACCGCATCAGGGCCAGGTCTCCGGCGGGGGTGCGGGCCAGACTGCCGGTGTGGCGGTTGATGGGCCGGCCGGGATAGAAGGAGTGGGAAAGGGAATAGACGTAGCTGCCGGCAGGGGTCCGCAGTTTTTCCAGGCAGGCGACGGCGCGTTTGACGACGCGGGCATCCGGCTTGAGGCCGAAGGCCTGTTCCGAGTCCTTGTAGGCGAGCAGGACCGTAGCCGTCAGGAAGGAGGTGGGCTCTCCGATGGGACGTTTGGAAAAGGTTTCAAACGTATAATAGCCCCAGCCGCCCTGGACGTCCGCCATCTGGTCCAGCGCCTTGACCTGAAGGCCGGCCACTTTTTTTAGTTCCGCATACAGGGGGGAATCCGCAGGAAGATTGCGGGCCGCCCGGCTCAGGGCGGAGAGGCCGTAGGCATGGCCCCAGACGCCGAGCACGGTGCGCGTGTCTCCCCGTTTCAGGGTGGGCAGCGTGGTTAGCAGGTACTGCACGGCCTTGTCCAGCGCGGCCTTGACGGCGGGGTCCTCCTTCAGGGGGCTGGTGAGCAGGCCGATTACGCACAGGGAGGTGGAGGCCGTTCTGAACGACCTGGGCCCTTCAGGGTAGGGGCAGATGACGTTCAGCCCCTTGGTGCGCGTATGGCTTCCCCAGGAGCCGTCCCTGTTCTGTTCCTTCAGCAGGAAGTCCGCCGCCTTCCGGATGGAGGCGTCCAGGGTTTCCCGGGAGGGCGGCGGAACGTCCGGCACCCTGGCAATGGGAATGGTATCCCTTTTTTCCGCGTTTTCCTCCGGAATGGAGGCGCAGAGCGCCGTGCTGGCCCCCAGGGCGGCGAGAAAAAAGACGGCTTTATTCATGGAGGTCCGTAGGGGGATCAGGCCTGCTGGTCCTTGATGGTGACCTGGACGGGGAGGCCGGGAGCGAAGATCTGGCTGGCGGGAACCTTGGGCGTGATGATGATGCGGCGCTTGCCGTCCGCCCCCGGAATGGGGCTGGCTTCCGTAATGACGCCGGGAATCTGCATGTTCGTTACCTTGATGACGACGGCTTCCCCCACCTTGGGCGTGGCGGTGGAGTCCGGCAGCGTGGCCTGCACGATCAGTTCCGAGTTCGGCGGGACGATGGTGGCGATTTTGTCAAAGGCTTCCAGCTTGCCGCCGGGCTTGAGCTTTTCCGCCACCGGAATGGCTACCCATTTGTCCGCCACATAGCCGCCGTACAGCAGGATGCCGTTTTCAGGGGCCTTGAAGGCGGCCATTTCCCGGTCCGCTTTCAGTTCGTTGTATTTGTCCTGAAGGCGGCGCAGGGACACCTCCGCCTCCGTCAGGGCTATCTTTTTCTGTTCCAGGTCAAAATCAGCCTGCTTCCGGGCCTGTTCCAAATCCATCTGCTTTTCCTTGACCGCCGTGGCGTAGTCTTCCCCCAGGCGGTGGATGTTGCGCAGCTTGGCCAGCTCCGCGACGAGCTTGGCTCCCTGGACGGCAAATTCGCTTTCCCCCAGTTCGTTTTTCAGGCGCTTGAGGATGATTTCTTCCGTTTCCTCCGCCACCTGGTCATCCTTGTACATCTTGGTAAGCTGGTTCAGCTCCTCCTGCTTGTAGGACATGTGGCGCAGGGCCTTGTTGACGCGTTCCTCTTCTTCCGCCAGCATGCGGGCCTTCCGCTTTTCCAGGAAGTCTTTCTGGTCCTCCTCCGTCCGGGTCAGGGCCGTCTGGTATTTTTGCAGAGCCAGCGCGGAGCGTTCCTTCTGCTGGTCCAGGGCATACCGGAGTTTCAGCACTTCCAGGTTTTTGCTCTTGATGGTGCGTTCGTAGTCTTCAATGCTCTTGTCCAGGATGCGGAAGTCCGCCTGCGCCACGGATTCCCCCTTCTTGACGGAGCTGCCCTGCGGCATGATGCCGAGCAGGAAAATGTCCGAGCTCCCCTTGGGGGAGAAGGAAATGGACTTGGTGTTTTTCTTGGGAAGCAGGATGCCCGGGGCAATGGAATCCGCCAGGGCGGGAATTCCGATGAGCAGGGCGGCCAGAAGTCCGGCCGTTGTAAGAGTTGTGCGGTTCATGGTGGCAGGATGGAATTAGGATTGATGCGCGGAAAAGGGGACGAAGCGCCCCTTCTTTCCAAGAATAACGGTGTGAAAAGTGGTTTTCTTTCCTTTATGTGAGGCAGGCACGGCCTCCGTGCTCACTTCAAAACCCGCTTTTTGGAGTGTGCGGGCAAGCCGGACGTCCGGCCGGGCCACGGTGATGACCAGCAGGCCGCCCTGCTTGAGCGCGGCAAAATAGTCGGAAGCCTCCGCCACGCTCAGGTTCATGCGTTCATGCGTGGAACGGCACAGGATGGCGTGGAAGCTTTTCGGGTTTTTGCGGGCGATCTGGAGCGCCGGAGTGAATTCCACGCTGACGCGGGGATCGTGCAGGAAGCCGGGGCGTTCCCCGTCCATCAGCTCCTGGTGCCAGTCAACGAGCGGCTTGCAGGGCTCCGCTACGATGAAGCGGGCCTTTTCCCTCTGGACCAGGTCCATCAGGGCAAACAGGGTGAACCCCAGGCTTAAGCCGTCCAGGAGAAAAGCGGGCTGGTTGGCCCTTTTAACCGGGGCTGCCGCCATGGCCGCCGCCGCTTCATTGCTCCCATGGGAAAAACTGGACGCGAGCTGCACGCCGTCACGAAGAAGAAAATGGAAGCCGTCCCGTTCCCAGAGGTCGAGAATGGAACCGTCGGGCAAGGTGGTGGAAGCTAATTTGGTAATGGGTTTCATATGAAATAATGCCGGATACACAGCGTAGGAAAGAACGCTTTTCAGGGCAAGTCCGGACAGCGTGTTTAGGATGGAATACGCTCCAAATTAAAAAAAATTGCATGGAATTTGGGCTTTGCGCATTCTTTTTCTTGATTTACGGTCGGAAATAAGCGAGAGCTATCGTTCAGCACAGCTATTTTTTCCGATATGAGTAATCCACCTCCCCCCTCCATTCCGGGCGGTACTCCGCCTCCGCCCAGCATTCCGACTCCGCCGGCCGCTCCCTCCGTGCCCAAGGCACCGGCGGCTCCCTCTGTCCCTCCCGCCTCCGGCGCTCCTGCGGCTCCCGCCGCACCCGCCGCGCCGCCCGCTGCTGCTGCGCCCACCATTCCCCTTCGTCCCGCCGGGCTCGGCGGAGGCATCAAGCTTGGCGGCGGGTTGAAGACGGTTGCTCTCGGCTCCGCCACGACGCCCGTGGCTCCTCCCGCCGGTGCGGCACCCGCAGCCGCTGCGCCCACCGTTCCCCTGACCTCTCCCGGGGCAGGCATGGCGACCGCCCAGCTTCCGCAGGCCACCATCGGGCTGAATACCGCTCCTGCGGCCGCTCCGGTTTCTTCCGCCTCCTTTACGGCCAAGAAGTTTGAAGAAGATACGGAAGCGGCCCCCAATACGCTGCTCAATATTCTTTCCTTCGTGGCTCTTGCCTTTGCGCTTATTTTCGTTGGTTATCAATACGCCACGGATACCCTGGAAGCCCGCAGCATGACGGGCTGGCTGGGGAGCGACTCCAAGCCCGCTGCCGCGGCTCCCACCTCCGCCGGTGAGGAAGCGACCGATGACGCGGCCGCCGAATCTTCTCCCGATGACGCCTCCTCCGATGCCCCTGCAGAAGAGTCTTCCGATGATGGCGCCGATGCAGAAGAATAAGTGAACATAATGACTGTTGAAATACTCTAAGCGGTACTATGGCAAACGTATTTTCTGAAGCAAATTTTGAGGATGAAGTCCTGAAGTCCGACATTCCTGTGCTTGTCGACTTCTGGGCTACATGGTGCGGCCCCTGCCGCATGATCGCCCCGATCATTGACCAGCTTTCCACGGAACTGGCCGGCAAGATCAAGGTGGGCAAAGTGGATGTGGACGCCAACAACGGCCTTGCCGCTACCTATGGCGTGCGTACCATTCCCACCCTCCTGGTTATCAAGGACGGGGAAATCATGGATACGATGGTGGGAGCCTCTTCCAAGGACGCCATCATGCAGCGTTTGCGTCCGTTCATGTAACCGGATTGGTTTATTCATTCAAGCCGGCCTGCTGCGGAATGTACCGCGGCAGGCCGGTTTTTTTGTTCCTGGGGCCTGTCTGAATGAATCCGGTGAAGGGAAGGCTAATAACGGGCCGTCCGCCGGGGTAAGATGCATTTTTTCTTGGCAGGACCGCCATGGAAGAATACATTGTCAGCATGGGCCCCGAGCAGCGGGACCGTTCCTCTACTCCTTTGCCGTTATGCGATTTATCTCTTCATTCCTCTCTGTCTTTTCCGCCTGCTGCCTTCTTCCCGCCGCATGGGGCGCTGGAGACATGGCGCCGGATTTAAAATCCGGCGCGTTCTGGATCCTCCCGCAACCGGATTTGTTTGGGAAATATTTCAACGGGGAATCCGGAGGCTGGGTGGACAGGGACAAGACCCAGCTCCGGATTGCGAAGCCTGCAATCAAAATAGGGGAAATGTCCCTGGGGGAAATGCTGGTGCACTGGAAGGAAGGCGTTCCCCAGTCCATGACCGTCATGATGTACAACAAGGGGGACAACGGGGCCATTGACAAGGATGAGTTTGAAAAACGCCTGGACCGCATCAGGGAAGGGCTGACCGCTCTCACCGGAGTGCAGCCCAGGGAGTACCGGGCCACCCGGAAGGAGGCGGTGGTCAAGGTCAATGGCTGGTCCTGGATTTGGGACAAGGGGGCGATTACCCTGGAAACCAATACGTCGCGGGAGGGCAGGGAATTTGAAGCGGAATTCATCCGGTTGAAGGCCGGCCCCACGGAGGCTTCCATCGCGAGGGGCGACGCTTCTTCCCGCGCCAGAAAGGCGGACATCAAGCAGCACGTCAGGAAAGAAGGAAAACGGGTGGTCATCCAGGACATTCCCATGGTAGACCAGGGGCAGAAGGGTTATTGCGTGGTGGCGACCGCCGCCCGGATTTTTGCCTATTACGGAATGGATTACGTGGACCAGCACGAACTTGCTTCCCTGGCCAATTCCTCCGCGGAAGGAGGAACCAGCACGGCGGCAATGGCGGAGAACCTGAAAAAGATAGGGGCGCGCTTCCAGATCCGGATCAAGGTGCTGGATTCCCTGACGGACACCCGTGATTTCCGGAATCTGCTGAAAGCCTACAACCGCGCCGCCTCCAAATTAAAAAAGGAGAAGGTGGAGAATGAATATGACTGGTCCGGCTTCTGGGACAATGCGGACGGGGAGGTGCTGAAGCTGGCGCGCGCCGGATCTCCGTCCCAGATGGACAAATGGCTCAACGCCATCAGGCCCTACATCACGGCGGGCATTCCCGTGCTGTGGTCCGTTCAACTGGGCATCGTTCCTGAACCGCTGCGCCTGTCCCAGACGCGCGGTGGCCATTTGAGGCTCATCATCGGCTTTGACGAGGAAAAGAAGACGCTCATCTTCTCGGATTCCTGGGGTGCGGCCCACACGGAAAAGGAAATGCCGCTGGCGGACGCCATCGCCATTACGACGGGGCGGCAGGTTATGCAGCCCTCCAAATAAGGCCGTGCTGCACGCCCTCCTTCCGCTGCCGGAAGCGCCTGAATATTCTCTCCGGAGAAAAGTAATTCTGCTGGCATGGGAAAGGCGCTGTATTATACTTGCGCCATGATCAGCAGAACATTGGTGAAATATGCTTTGAACAGTGAGGCGGAAATGCCGGACGTATTGATTCAGGGCTGGGTGCGTACGCGCCGTGATTCCAAGGCTTTTTCCTTTCTGGAAGTAAATGACGGTTCTTCCGTGGCTTCCCTCCAGGTGGTGGCGGATGCAGGCATTCCCGGTTATGAACGGATTGGGGAAATGACCACGGGCTCCGCCGTGAGCGTTCGCGGGGCTCTGGTTGCCGGACAGGGCAGGCAGCGATGGGAACTGCGCGCTGCCTCCCTGGAGCTGGTGGGGACCGCTCCGGATTCCTACCCTTTGCAGAAAAAGGGGCATACGCCGGAATTCCTGCGTTCCATCGCCCATCTGCGCCCCCGCACCAACCTGTTCGGCGCCGTGTTCCGCATGCGCAGCAGGCTGGCCTATGCCATTCACCGGTTTTTCCAGGAGAGGGACTTTTCCTGGGTCAGCACGCCCATTATTACCGCCAGCGACTGCGAGGGCGCCGGTGAAATGTTCCGTGTGACGACGCTGGACGTGGGCGACGCCGCCTCCCGTGACGCAGCCCTGGATTTCTTCGGCAAGGCGGCCTACCTCACCGTGAGCGGACAGCTTGAAGGGGAGGCGTTCGCATGCGCACTGAGCAATATTTATACCTTCGGCCCCACTTTCCGGGCGGAGAACTCCAATACCACGCGCCATGCGGCGGAATTCTGGATGGTGGAGCCTGAAATGGCCTTCTGCGACCTGTACGGAGACATGGACATGGCGGAAGCGTTCGTCCGCTTCCTGGTCGGCGACGCCCTGGAGAACAGCGCGGAAGAGGTGGAATTCCTGACCCGCTTTGTGGACAAGGGGCTGCGGGAACGCCTGGAGCATGTGAAGGAAACGCCGTTTGTGCGCTGTTCCTATACGGAAGCCGTGGATATTCTGCTCAAGAGCGGGAAAACGTTTGATTACCCCGTTTCCTGGGGCATCAACCTCCAGAGCGAGCACGAACGCTTCCTGACGGAAGAGCATTTCAAATGCCCGGTCATCGTTTACAATTACCCGAAGGAGATCAAGCCTTTCTACATGCGTCTGAACGAAGACGGCAGGACCGTTACCGCCATGGACGTGCTGGTGCCCGGCATCGGGGAAATCGTAGGGGGAAGCCAGCGTGAGGAACGGCTGGACATTCTGGAGGAAAACATGCGCCGCATGGGCATGAATGAGGAAGCCTACCGCTGGTATGCGGATCTGCGCCGCTACGGCACGGTTCCGCACGCCGGATTCGGAGCCGGGTTTGAACGCCTGCTGATGTTCGTGACCGGAGTGACCAACATACGCGACGTACTGCCCTTTGCCCGCACGCCGCGCAACTGCGAGTTCTGACCTGCGCGGAGAAGCTTCCGTTTTTCCGTTCGGGACGGCATTGCGCGGCCCCGGAGCGGGCGCGTTGGCGAATGGGGAAATGCTTGTGAAAATTGACCCCGCCGGCAAAAGAAAACCCCGGCTTTCCCTTTGGGGAGCAAGCCGGGGTAAAATCGGTGCTGGGGCGGAGACTACTGTCTCTTTCTTCTTAACAGCAGGGAGCCCAGTCCCAGCAGGCTCAGCGTGGCCGTTGCGGGTTCCGGAACGGTTTCATAGTTGATCAGTACCTTGGTGACGCCGTTTTCTGTGACCTGTGTCACGGTCGCCTGTACCTGGGAGTTGCTGGCGATGTTCAGGCCGCTCAGGTCCAGATTGAGGTTGCCTCCCTGCTGGGCGGATTTGATGGAAGCCAGTTCAATCGTTCCGCTTCCGGAAAGGCTGTTCATATCCAGCGTGCCGGTGAAGGTGACGGTTTTTCCGTTGGTCCAGAAGTTGGTGAGGTCCGTAGCGGTCCAGGAACCGTGTTCCGCCGCCGTAAAGGTGCCGAAATCCAGCGTAAAGTCACGGCCCAGTCCAAAGGCGTTGCTGGATTCAAATACCAGATGGGAATTGCCTTCCAGGGTAAAGGAATTGACGTTGAGATCCCCTATCGTAGTCGTGCAGACCAGGGTGCTTCCGGACCCTACCTGGACCGTATTGGTAGCGCCGAAGAAGGATTGCGCGGTGGACCAGGTAACGGTTCCGGCGTTTTCCCCGATGATGGCGTTGTCATTGGTGCTGTGCTGCGGGAAGTAGCCGTTCGGCGCGCCGTCCACCGTCCAGTTGTTGGAATCTCCATAGATCCCGTTTCCTGCCGCTCCGCTCCAGACATAGGTGGCAGCCTGGGAAATCCCGGCGGATAGGCAGCATAAAATGCAGAATGTAGATAATCTCATGCTCAACAGATACTTTAACAGAGACACGGATAACGGATTTCCAATCCGGCGTCAATGCAAATGTTTGAGGGAGGAACACATCAGGCAAACATATCTTTACTACAACTTAAACGGAAAAGAGGGCACGAGCATTTAATTAATTCATAATTCATTTATTGTAAAATATTTATTTTTTAATAAACCGGGAATCGGATTGGAAATCCGTGCAGACGTCATTCCTTTATTTCGAAATGCCGTTTTTAAAAGAAAAGATTTAATGTGCGGCAGGAGACAGTGGCTGAAACATACGGAAAACCCTTTCCCGCACAGGGCGGGAAAGGGCCTACCATAACCAAGTAAAAGCATGCGCTGAAGCGCCGTCCTACTTAGAACGTATAGCTGATGGCTCCGTTGATTCCATGGGAGGTCAGCTTGTTGCGGGTCTCGAACTGATAGCAGACCCGTGCTCCCCAATTGCTGGAGAAAAGCACGTCAATGCCGGCATTCAGGCGGAATGCGGTGCGACCGACGTTGACGCCGCGCACGTTCCAGGCTCCCAGGGGTCCGCTGACGTTGGACTTGGGATTCATGCGGCTCACATCCTGCGCCGCGGCCACCGTCAAGGCCGGGGTGATGGTGGTGCCGCCGTCCGTCTGGTAGGCGCGGGCGATGGTCACGCCCAACGGAATGGTCCAGTTCTGGGCGCGGGCGTGGTCAAAGGAGCGGCCGTAAGGTCCGCTTTCCGAGAAGCCCTTGAGTTCGGTGGTCATGAATTCGATACCCGTGTAAGGCGTTACGAAGGCCTTGCCGAGTGCGAAGTGTTCCGTCCAGGTGGCGTACAGGCCGCCGCTGAAGGAGTCCGCATTTTCATTGCCGTTGGCGGCGGTTCCCATGATGTAGGAATTGCCCTTGAACTTGGAGCGTCCGTAGGCGCCGTAGCCGTCCAGCGTGAACTTGCTTTCCCTGAAGGGATGCATGCGGCCGTAGATCATGGCCATGAAGGAATCCACGTCGTAGTCGGAGCCGAATCCGCTCTTGTCCTTGATGTCGCCGAAGCTCTGGCCCACTGCAATGCCGATCAGGGAACCCTGGGCAGCCTTGTAGTCAATACCCACGGCATAGCCGCCTGCATTGTACTTGTAGCCGGAGATGCCTCCGCGGGCGTCCTGGTCATCCCAGTTGCCCATGCCGCCTACCCAGATGTTGCCGTTGCCCTTGGCGATCGTCTTGCGGGCGATCGGGGAGCCCTTGGCGTCCACCACTTCAATGGTGTCTTCCGTCTGGCGGGCCATGGAAGCGGCGGACTGGATGCGTCCCAGGTCGGCAAAGCTCCTCAGCGTCCGGCTGGCGGCCCACGCGAAGTTCATCACGTTTTCACCGCTGACGGACTGAATCATGTTGGCAGCTTCGTTCGGGTCCGTCACGCGCAGCAGGGTTTCATAGAACTGGGCGGCGGGAGAACCGGCGGCCACGTTCAGGCGGTTGCTTTCCAGAGCGGCCGCTACGGTGTAAACGTTGCCGTTGTAGCCGGACATGGGACCGTCAATGCCCCTCATGTTCTGGGTGATGGTGGTGGTGCCTTCCGTCGTTCCCGGAGCCATGGTGGTGGTCAGGAACAGGTTGTTCAGCAGACGTCCGGAAATGTCCGTGCCGTTCAGCGTGACGTTCACGCTTTCCGTGCCCTTCTTCAGCTGGGCGATCGGGACGGGATTGCCGGTGGCGTCGGATACCTGGATGCCCACGCGGGAATTATCCGTGAAGGTGGCCGGGGTGCCGAAGTCAAGCACGGAGCCGTCGCTCAGGAGCAGGGTGGAATCGCCGCCGAAGGTGGCGGAAGCCCCCTTCATGGTGGAATTCTGCGCCAGGGTCACCTGGCCCGTCCGGATGTCGTAAACCGTATCGTCCGTGCCCATTACGGCGGCGCCGATGGACTGGAGGGGACCGACTTTTCCGGTAGCGGCGTCCACGGTTCCAAAGGTGGCGTGGCCGATGATCAGGTTGCCTTCAAGCTGCCGGTAGGTGCCTCCGAACGTGTCGGTGGCTCCGCCGCCGCCGTAGACGAGGGTGCCCGTGCCGGTCTTCGTCATGACGGTCTGGTCAGCGGCCAGAGGGGCGGCGTCAGCCGTGGGGGCCGCGGGAGCCGCGGTGTCAATGCCGTCATTGATGAAGGTGTAGGCGGTGCCGTCCGTATAAACGTTGATCTGGGTGTTCTGGCCCGCATGCACGGAACCGAGGACGCCGTTGGACGTGTTGTCGGAAAGAACTGCGCCGGAACCGATGTACAGGGTCTGGCCGTCGGCCAGGTTGATGGCGGCCTTGCCGGCGTTGGTGGCGGTGTTGCCCACGACCTGGGTGCCGTCTCCGATGGAGATCTGGCCTCCCGCAGTGATGATGCCGTCAGCGGCGGTATTGCCGGTGATCACGCTGTTGGTGCCGATGGCAATATTGTCATCCGCCGTCAGGGTGGAATTCCCCTTGACGGTGGTGTTGTTGCCCAGGGTGACGCTGCCTTCGATGGTGTCCAGCTTTTCCGTGCCCACAACCGTATTCCAGTTGCCGTCGTCATTGCTGTAAACCGTCTTGTTCAGGTCGACGGATTCCGCGGAAACGGTGGTGCCGTTCAGAACGGTGTTGTCTCCCAGGGAAACATTGCCGCCTACAGTCTTGATGGTGATGGATCCGGCCGTGGTTTCACCAAGGACGATGCCGCCGGAAATGCTGTCATCCATGGAATCGATGACGGTTTTGCTGTTCTGGTTGTTGGCCGCGTCAAACTGTTCCGTGGTCACGGTGCCGATCCCGGCCGTGGAGGTCACGTCTCCGTTCAGCGTAACTTTGGCCGCCGGATCACTGACGATCTGGCCGGTAGCCGTCACGGTGTCCTGCATGGTGACGTTGTTGCCCAGGACCACGGCCTGCTCGTTGGAATTGCTGTAGGTGTCGTAGGTCGTCCTGGTATAGGCCTGACCTGCCGGGGGCGTGGAGGGGTCCACCGTGTGGGCCGCCTGGCCGGTAACGGTGACGGCTTTTTCCATGGAAACGTTGTCGCCGATGCCTACCTGTCCGTTCGTGGAAGTGACGGTGGCGCCTACCGTCTTGGGATTGGCGGCGTCATTCGTTCCTTCGATGGCAATGTTCCTGCCGTCAATGGTGGTGGTGTCCGTGGCGTTCGTGACTACGATGTCATTGTCGCTTCCCAGGGGTTCGCTCAGCGTGATGTCGTTGAAGCTGACCTGTCCATTAACCAGATCATAATTGAAATTAACCAGTTTGCCGCTGGGGTCCGCCATCTGGACGGTAACGTTGCCCGTTCCGGAGATGGCGTTCAACTGGGCCCGTTGTTCCTGGGTCAGTGTGATGTTATCGGAGCCTGCCGGCACGGTGATAGTGATGGTTGACGCTTCATTCGAGGCGGCAGCCTGGTTCCAGGCCGTCACGAATGAATCGGCGCTGTTGGCCGCATAGTTAGCTGCCGTAGCAACGGAGAAACTGCCAAGGCAAGCGATAACTGCTGCCAGCAGCATATGTGGGAGTCTTAATTTCATGCTTTTTTATTTGTTTAATGATTAGGTGGTTATGCGTTCGTGACAATCACGGCGCCCGAGGTTTTAGATGATTCTCGTTCCGGGCTGTTCAGTGGGATGACATGGGAAGGTTTGATGGAGATGGGAATGAAAATGATTCAGGATAAGATGGTTGCGGTTATTGTCTGGCGGTCTTTGTCATGACAGGGTTTTTAAACCTGGAGCCGGAAAGGAATTCCAGAAAGCTTCCAGTAAATTCATTTTCCTGAGAAGAAAAAATATTTCATTGATGGTGAGGGATGTATGATGTTTTCTGGGTCCTCTTTTATTTTGCTGTTTCCTTCCCGGAATAATGACCGTGAAAATGGTTCAAACATAAATAAGAAAATTTGTTTCCGGCTGTGGTGGCAGTTTGGATGCTCCGTTCCGCCTCTGCAAGAATGGAGCCTCCCAAACAGGGATGTGCCCAAAGCTGTGCAATCAGGCGAATCTTCTTGACTGCCAACGGTCGGCAGCCTATTACCGGGGAATGACTACCCGATTGTTTACGGTCCTCGCGGCCGTGTTGCTGCCGCTTGTCCCGGCGCAGGAGGCCGATGTGCCGCACCAGCCGCGCGTGTGGACCAATACCGCCGGCAAAACCATCACGGCGGCTTTTGTCCGCTTTAACGCCGCCGGCAGGAAAGTTTCCCTTAAATTGGAGAAAGGCCGACAGGTGGAACTGCCTCTGGCAAACTTGTCCGGGAACGACGTGGACTGGATCAAGGAGCATGTTCCGGAAGCCATGAGCAACCAGGAGCGCATGCAGCGGCATACGGAAGGAAGGCTGGGGAAGATCACTAAAATCCCCGCTACGGATTCCTATCCGGAAGCCTTTGTCTATTATCCATCCACGCTGAAGGCGAAAACTCCGCCTCCCGTCATCATTCTGTTTAATTCCGTAGGCAATGGACAGCACATGGTCCAGAAATTCCGGAAGGCCTGCGAGGCCAACGGATGGGTGGCCCTGGGATTGACGACGTTTAAAAATTCGGAGTCCAAGGAACATGAAGCTGGACTGGGCAAGCTGTGGACTTCCACGAACGGGAGTTTGGAGAGAATGGCCTTTTTTGATGCGGACCGCATGTACATGGGCGGCATTTCAGGCGGAGCGTCCCGTGCCTTTACATATAGTGAGCGCAGGATTCCGCCCGTCCGCCCGTGGAAGGGGATTGTATCCATGGGCGGCTGGCTGGGAGGGAAGGACCGCCTCACGTGCCCCACGCGCATGGCGGTGGCTATTATTAATGGAGACAAGGACGGAGGGGCCAACAGTGCCGTCAGCCATGACGTCAAGGTTCTCAAAAGAAGGCAGTGCGCCATCAAGGAATTTCCCTTTCCAGGAAAGCATGAAATGCCGCCGGACGAGAATTTGGTGGAAGTCCTCAAATGGATGGAGGAGGTGTCTCCCCAGACCTCCGCGCAGCGTCTTCCCTCCCCGGCGGAAAAGGATTAAAGACCCGGTGCGCCCCGCATTTACCGCAGGAAGGGGGACAGGCTTCTTATTCTACCGCCCACTCCTCCACCAGGCTGGCCGGGAATTCATCCAGAAAGCGGGAGGGCATCTGCATGAAGGTTCCTCCCTGCGCGCGGCAGTTCCAGCGGGGGTAGGTCAGGTAAAGCTGGTCCTTGGCGCGGGTGATGCCCACGTAGAAGAGGCGGCGTTCCTCCTCAAGACCCGCCAGGTCTCCGTCGTCAATCACCCGCTGGTGCGGGAACATGCCGTCGCACAGGCCGATCAGGAAGACGACGGACCATTCCAGCCCCTTGGCCTGGTGGATGGTGGACAGGGTGACGGCGCCTCCGGAGAGATCCGCCGCCGCGCTTTCATCATCCGTATTGCCCAGCAGGGAAAGCTGGGAGAGGAAATCCTCCGTGGATTCAAAGCGTTCGGAGAATCCGGCCAGGTGCAGGAGGTCCTGCCTGCGCTGGTCGTAATTCTCAAAGGCGGCCTGCATGTACTCGTCATACACGGCTTCATTGATGGAAATGAGCATGGAGGCCGGCCCGGCGATTTTTCCGGCTGGGGCCAGTTCATCCAGCGTGTAGCAGAGCTGCGTCCAGGCCGTTTTGGACTTGGCCGGGACCGGAAAATCCAGCATCAGGGCGGAGAAGGATTCCGGCGGCGTTTCCAGCCGGCTTTCCGGGCATGCCGCCCAGCGTATCCAGAGCTTCTGGGCCATGCCGGGACCGATGCCGGGCAGCAGCATCACCATGCGGCGGAAGGAGAGTTCATCCCTGGGATTGACCACAAAGCGCATGAACGCCACCACGTCCTTGATATGGGCCTGTTCAAAAAACCTGATGCCGCTGGTGATGCGGAAGGGGATTTCCCCGCGGGTCAGTTCCATCTGCAATTCCATGCTGTGGAAGTGTGCGCGGTAGAGCACGGCTATTTCATTGGGGTCCGTGCCTTCTTCAATGAGGTCCCGGATGCGCTGGGCGACAAATTTGGCCTGCATCCTGTCGTCGTTGAGCGGAACGAGGGCCGGGGGCATTTCCCCGGTAGGCCGCACGGAGCGGAGCCTTTTTTCAATCTGCACCTCGTTGGCGGCGATGGCCGCGTTGGAGAGCTCCAGAATTTCCGGCACGCTGCGGTAGTTGGTCTCTATCTTGAAGGTCTTTGCCGCCGGGTAGCGGGTAGTGAAGCTGAGGATGTTCTCCATGTCCGCCCCCCGCCAGGAATAAATGCTCTGGGCGTCGTCCCCCACTACCATGAGCTGGCCGTGTTCCCGGGACAGCAGGTCGATGAAGCGGCTCTGGAGGTAGTTGGTGTCCTGGTATTCGTCCACCAGGATGTGCTGGAAGCGGGAGCCGTACAGGGCGCGCAGATGCTCCTGTTCCTGGAAAAGCCTCACGACGTTGAGCAGCAGGTCGTCAAAGTCCATGCTATTGGTTTCCTGCTTGCGGGCCACGTACTGTTCATGCACGTCCAGGATGGCGTCCAGGTGGTTGGAGAGGTACGGATAGGCGTTTTCCAGCGTTTCCTGGATATTGGCGCCCTCATTGTCCGCCAGGCTGAACAGGGAGGAAAGGACTTCCGGTTTGGGGAAGCGGGTGGATTTCTCATCCAGTTTGAGGGACTTGATCACGCTTTTAATCATGGATTTGCGGTCGTCGGAATCCATGATCGTGAAAGCCGGAGTATAGCCCAGGTATTCCGCGTGCTGGCGCAGGATGCGGTTGGCAATGGAATGGAACGTGCCGCTCCACAGGCGGGACAGGTCCAGGGGAATCAGGGAGCGAACCCGTTCCGTCATTTCCCGCGCCGCCTTGTTGGTGAAGGTCAGCAGCAGGATGTTCCACGGGTCCGTGCCATGATCCAGGAGCCACGCCACGCGGTAGGTCAGCGTGCGCGTTTTTCCCGAACCGGCCCCTGCAATGACGAGCGCCGGCCCCGGTTCCGAAGAAACGGCTGCATACTGTTCTTCATTAAGGGCCGTGCGGTAGTCGATCCCGGAGATGGGAGCGGCTGGTGCGGCATCCTGCTTGATGACGTAGCGGCGGGCCATGCGTTTCAGTTAATAGTTAATAGAGAATAGTTAATGGGATTGGTTGAAAAACTTTTCTCTCCACTCTCCACTCTAATCACTCTTTAAAAGTCCAGGTACATTTCCGCGCGGCGGTTTTCCTTGCGGGCTTCATCCCGCGTTCCTTCGTCCGCCGTGGGGGAGTAGGTGCGGCGCGGTTGTGATTTGCCGAATCCCTTCGTGATGATTCTTTCCGCAGGAACGCCGAACTGGACGAGCTGGGCCTTCACGGCCGCCGCCCGGCGTTCGGAGAGGCCCTGGTTGTAGCGTTCACTCCCCACATCGTCCGTGTGGCCGCTGATTTCCAGCTTCTTGCCGCTATCCGTCTTGATGGCCTCCGCCACAATCTGGAGCTGGCGTTCGGAACGCTTGGACAGAGAATCTTCATTGAAACCGAAGAACAGGGCCAGGGAATCGCCCCCCTGCGGATTCTTCACGATGGGGATGAAAATGTCGTCTCCGGCCCCCTGCCGTTTCGTGTAGGCTTCCAGCATGTTGTCCAGGGAGGCTTCCGCAATCAGCCATTGTTCATCCTTCTTGGCTACGGTCAGGCCCACGTTGCCGGCTTTCCTGCCCTGGGCGTCCTGCAGGTGGACGAAAAAGCCCGCATTGGTGGGCGCTTCATAGGCGGTTTTGATGGGAGCGTCCTCCCGGAGGCGGAAGGCGCCTTCTTCAAACAGGATGCACAGCCCGGCCACGGTGGCGTCCTGCACCTTGGTTCCGTCCACGAATTTCCGTGCCGTGCGGAAGTCCGCCTTGGCAACGGCGTCCATGAAGGAGCTGACGATGCCCATGGGATCGTTCATGGCCATGGGGGCGGCCTTGTCCTTGGCCAGGTCCTGCTTGCTGGGCAGCGTAAGGGTGTCCAGCGTCCACTGCTGCTTGTCATTGCGCTTCATGTCCAGGTAGCCGCGCGCGCCGCTGCTGAAGTTGAGCGTGTATCTGGCCGTGGGGTTGGCCCCCTGGTTATTTGCGCCGATGCTGGTGATGCCGGGGGTGGAAAGGCGCACATGGCGCGCTTCCATGAGTTCCCGGATGATGCGGCCCTGGGCCTCCGTGACGGCCTGCTGGATTTCCAGGGATTTCAAGGTGTCCGCGTCCCGGTCCTGAATAACCTTGGCAATCGCCTGCGCCAGCGTCTGGGGGGAGCTGAGGTTGACCAGGGAGGACGGCGTGGCCGTCTGCCGGCTGATGTCTTCCTTGGTGAGCGGGTCCACGGTGGGCTGGGGCGTCACCGTCTGGCGCGGAGGAACTTCCGTTTGCGCCGCGGGTTCAGCGGGAGCGGGCTCCTCCTCCCGGTTTCCCAGGAACAGGAAGACCAGGGCCAGGCTGCCCACGACCAAGAAGCTGATGATGAAGGCGGTGATGGTGGATGCGTTTTTCATTGGAGGTGAATGTATGAAAAAGGGTCAGGCGTTCAAGGCTTCCAGCAATTTGGCGTGAATGCCGTCAAAACCGCCGTTGCTCATTACCAGAATAACGTCTCCCGGCTGGGCTTTCTTGCAGACGGCGGAGACGATTTCCTGCGCCTGTCCGCCGATCAGGGCGTCCTTGCCCAGCGCGGAGAGGTCATTGGAGAGTTTGGTGAGGTCCAGGCGTTCCTCCAGGGCCACCTTGTCCGGATGGTCCACGGCGGCCACCACGGGGAAATCCGCCGTAGCGAGGGATAACGCCAGTTCATTCTGGAAGATGTTTCTGCGCGTGGTGTTGGAGCGCGGCTCAAAAATGGCCCAGATGCGTGATCCCGGGTAGCGCTGGCGCAGGCCCAGGATGGCCTGCTTGATGGCCGTGGGGTGGTGGGCGAAGTCGTCCACCACGGAAATGCCGTTGACCACGCCCTTGACTTCCTGGCGGCGGGCCACGCCTTCAAAGCGGCTCATGGAATCCGCCAGCTGCTTGACGTTCAGCCCCGCAAATTGTGCGGCGGCAATCGCCATGGCGGCGTTGCGGATGTTGAATTCCCCGATCATCGGCACGTAGTAGCGGGTTCCTTCCAGCGTGAAATGGCTGCCGTCCGTGGAGGTTTCCACGTCCAGGATGCGAATGTTGGAAGAGTCGGAAAAGCCCAGCGTCTTGACGGGGCAGGGGGCCCCCTTCACCACGTCCAGGCAGTTGGGATCGTCCGCATTGACCAGCGCCAGGCCGTTGCGGGGAATGATCTGGGTCAGGCGGCGGAAGCTCAGCTTGATTTCCTCCAGGGAATTGTAAATGTCCGCGTGGTCGAACTCAATGTTGTTGATGACCACCAGTTCCGGCAGGTAATGCAGAAATTTGGAGCGTTTGTCGAAAAACGCCGTGTCGTATTCGTCCCCCTCCAGCACGGAGAAATCGGAATCCGTAAAACGGCCGCCGCGGCCCAGATTACGGGCGATGCCGCCGATCATGAAGCTGGGGTTCAGCCCGGAGTCCTCCATCAGCCACGCCAGCATGGACGTGGTGGTGGTTTTGCCGTGGGTGCCGGTCACCACGTAGTTGCGCTTGCCGCGCAGGAAGTATTCCTTCATCGTCTCCGGCAGGGAGAGGTAGCGCAGGCGCCGCTGGAGCACGGCTTCCACCTCCTCATTGCCGCGGCTCATGGCGTTGCCGATGACGATGACGTCCGCGTCCGCGGGGATGTTGGAGGCCTTGTAGCCTTCAAACAGGGTGATGCCCTCCTCCTCCAGGAAGGTGGACATGGGGGGGTAAACGTTGGCGTCTGAGCCGGTGACGGTAAAGCCGCGGCGGGCCATGGCGGCGGCTACCGCACCCATGGCGGTTCCGCAGATGCCGAGGAAATGAAAATGGCTGTTCATGACGGGGGGAGAGGAATGGAGCAGGTTTTTATTTGGAAAAGGTGGGGGCCGCAATGCAGGAATCCGCCAGGGCGCGGTCACGGCGGCGCACGATGCCGTTGGCGATGTCCGTCACCATGCCGGACAGCAGGCGGGTAAGGTGGCTGCCGGGCGTGTAATCCGCCGGGGCGATGAAGTTCACGCGGTCGGAATTGGAGGCCAGGTTATAGCACTTGCGGAAGCTGCGGCCCGTTTCGTCCTCCGGATTGTACACGGCCACGGCGTGGCCGCCGTTCCTGCGCATGACGGTGAAGCAGGGCACGTCCGTGGGGCCGTCGCCGATGTAGATCATGTTGGCGAAGGGAATCGGGCGCATGTCCTCCGGCATGTGGTCGTTCACGTCCTGGTCGTAATCCAGCATGCCCTTGTTGATGCGGAAGAGGTACTGGGTCTTCGTGGTGTGGGAAATGACCCTCTTGGGAAAGTTGATGTAGCCGTTCTCCTCGCTGAACTCGCACCCGAACACGGCCTTGAAATAGGGGCGCAGGGCAGAGCCGTCAATCAGGGCTTTCAGGCCGGAGGAAATGATGTAGTATTCAATGTTGATGCCCAGGTCCGTATGAAGGGAGGACAGGGTCATGGACGGGAAGGCGTCAAAGAAATCCGGCAGGCCGGGGTAAAAGGTGAGGCGTTCCCCAAGCTGGGTGAGCCGGGTATTGCTGACGCGGTCCAGGGAGAGGGCGTCCAGCAAGCTTTTCATGTAAATCAGTTCCCCGTCCCAGCCTTCCCGTTCCCCGGTGGCGTTGCACCTGGTCCAGAACTCCTGCGGGGAGATGCCGAATTCCGGAAAAATGGCCTGATCCTGCATGTAGAAGGGGCTCAGGGTCTGGTCATAGTCGAACACCAGGGCGATCGTATTCTGCGGAGAGGACATGGGAGGGGCGGAAAGTGGCGTTACATGCGGAACTGGTCGCCCAGGTACTGCTTGCGGGCGATGGGGTCGTTGGCGATTTCCTCGGAAGTGCCGTGCTTGATGACCTTCCCTTCAAACAGGATGTAGGCGCGGTCCACGATGTGCAGGGTTTCCCGCACGTTGTGGTCCGTAATCAGGATGGAAAGGCCGTCCGTATCGCGCAGCTCCATGACGATCTTCTGGATGTCTGAAACGGCGATGGGGTCCACGCCGCTGAACGGTTCGTCCAGCATCAGCAGTTTGGGGCTGGTGGCGAGGGCGCGGGCGATGGTCAGCCGCCTCTTTTCCCCGCCGGAAAGCTGGATGGCCATGGAGCGGCGCAGCTTGGTGATGCCGAAGCGGTCCATCAGCTCCACGGCGCGGTCCTTCTGCTGGCGGGAGGTCATGTCCTTGCGGGTCTGGAGAATGGCCAGGAGGTTGTCCTCCACGGAAAGCTTGCGGAAGATGGACTCCTCCTGCGGCAGGTAGCCCATGCCGCGCCTGGCGCGCAGGTTCATCGGCAGTTCCGTGATATTCTCGCCCGCAAAAATCACGCGGCCTTCGTCCGGGCGCACGAGCCCCGCCACCATGTAGAAGGAGGTGGTTTTTCCCGCGCCGTTCGGCCCCAGCAGGCCTACGATCTCGCCATGGCCCACCGTCAGGCTGACCTGGTCCACGACGGTCCGCGTTTTATAGGTTTTGCAGATGCCTTCGGCTCTCAGCAGATGGGTGGATAGGGGGGAGCTCACGGCTTGCGGTTGGTTTTCTGTTTGTCCCGGTCGGAAAGCTTCTTGTCTACGTGGCGGAACGTGGTCTTGGTGCCGCGGCTGCTGTACATATTCCCGTTCGAGTACACGCGGATGAAGGCGTCCTTGTTCGGATTCTTGATGATGGCGTCCGGCGTAATAATCACCGGGGAGCCTGTCAGGATGATTTCCCCGGTTTTGGCGTTATAGGTGATCTTGTCCGCCTGGGCGTTGCTGGTTTCCCCCTCCTTGTTGGTATAGCTGGCTTTCACGTTGCCGGAGGCTGCGACCGTTTTAATGGAGTTATAGTCAAAATTGCCGCCGTTGGGGAGGGCCACCTGGGGCTTCTCCCCTTCTTTTTCCTTTTCCTTCTCTTTTTCCTGCTTGCGTTCGGAGGGCTTCTTGTCGCCCGGCTTCTTCGGCACGAACTCCGCATAAATTTTCAGGTGGTCCGCACAGTCCATGGAAAGATTGGGGTTGCGCACCCGGACGTTTTTCATGAACACCAGCACGCCTTCTTCCATGTCGAAGTACAGGTCCCCGTCACAATCTACGGAGTACAGGTTGTTTGAGGAATTGGCGCGCATGAAGTTCTCTTCCGGATTGGGCGCAGCGGGAGCGGTGTCCGCAGCCGGGGCGGCGGCATTGCCGGTGACCTGGTGCTGCTGGCGGAATTCCTGAATCTGCCCGTCAACGGTCTTTTCCTTCACGTTGTACGCTTCAATCGCCTTCTCACCGTCTTCCTTCAGGCCCGCGGTCGGAACGGGGGCCAGTTCCCGTTCCCTCCGGGCGGTTTCCTCCGCCGTCAGGGGACGCACGATGCCGGAGGGGGGAGCCAGGGGCGGCTCCAGGCGTGGATCCAGTTCCTTGGGCAAAGGCTGTACGATATGGGCGGGAACGCCGTCAGTGGCGCCGCAGGCAAGACCCCCGGTCAGGGCGAGCAGCAGCAGGGAGGAAAGTTTTTTCATAAAAGGAATGGTTACTTGTTGCGTTGATCCATGCGGATGGTGGTTTGAACGGGGCCAAGGATGATGCCCCTCTTGATATTGGTATCCATGTAAAGGCCGGTGCCCCTGGCGGAAAAGTTCTCTTCCTTGAGGGTGGTCTCCGTATGGGAGACGACCAGTTTTTTGTCCAGAAAGTAGGAGGCAGCCTTCGTGAAAAGATGGGAGGTCTGGTTGTTCTTCCCGTACAGGTACACGTTCAGGATGCTGGCGGCAATTTCCTGCGGGGCGGCTACGGTCACGCTTGAAGCGGTCAGCAGCATGGAAAGGCGCGGCCCTTCATACCGTGACAGGCTGACTTTGGGGAGCACCTGGCCTACGGGCAGAAGCTCCAGCATGGGCAATTTCTTGTCTACGCCGGCGAAGGGCGTGGCTGCGGGGAGGGTGGTATCCGCCTGCGCCGCCATGCCATGCATGGCAATTACCAGAAAGCATGTGAACGGTAACTTCATCATGACTGAACCGCCTGATGGATGGACTGAAGGCGTTTCAGCACGCCTTCAAGCAGGTGGAGGGGGATTTGGTTGGGCCCGTCGGAAAGAGCCTTGGACGGATCCTTGTGCACCTCCATGAACACGCCGTCAATGCTGCCGGTCGCCATGGCGGCGGACGCCAGCACGGGAGCCAGTTCGCTGTCTCCGCCCGTGGTTCCGCCCAGGCCTCCGGGCCTCTGGACCGCGTGGGTGGCGTCAAACACGACGGGGAAGCCTTCCTGTTTCATCCAGTACAGGGAGCGCATGTCCACCACCAGGTTATTGTAGCCGAAGGAGGTGCCGCGCTCGCACATCATGAACTCGTCACAGCCGAAGGCGCGCATCTTTTCCCCGATGTTCACAGTATCCCACGGAGCCAGGAACTGGCCCTTCTTGATGTTCACGGGACGGCCGCTCTTGGCGCAGGCTTCCAGAAGATCTGTCTGGCGGCACAGGAAGGCGGGAATCTGGAGCAGGTCCACGTATTCAGCGGCAATCTCCGCTTCCCGGGCCGTATGCACGTCCGTAACGACGGGCAGTTCCAGCTCTTTGCCGATTTCCGATAGGATGCGGCAGCCTTCCCGTACGCCGGGTCCGCGGAAGGACGTGATGGAAGTTCTGTTCGCCTTGTCGTAGGAGGCCTTGAAAATCAGCGGGATGTCCAGGTTTTCCGCAATGGACTTGATGGAGCGGGCCATCTCCCAGACGAAGGATTCGCATTCCAGAGAGCAGGGGCCCAGGAGGTAGAACGGCCGCGGGCCGCCGATTTCAACGGATTGAATGTAAAACGACATAAAACAAAACCTGTATGTCCTTATATCATGACGGTTTCAAGCCCTCCGGTCAAGCCGCTATCCTGCCTCCGCCGGGAGATTCGGCAAGAGGGGGTCATTTTCTCCGGACCCTTTCTTTAGAAGGTTCATAAGAAAATGAAAATCAGCGGAATAAAAGAATTTTTCCTGCCGTATTGCGGAGAATGGGCGGCCATGGAGGGAAAAGGCGGTTATGGTATTGCCGGAATCCGGCGTTTCTGTTACAAACGGCAGGCATGCACCGTCCCTGCGTCTGCAAGTGGGGAAGATGCTGAACGCCGCCTTCCCTCCGGGGTCTCACTTCACATGCCCAAAAAAATTTACAAGCTATGCGTCTCCTATGATGAGGCGGGGGCCGAACTCCGGCAGCATCTGGCGGATCGCATCAAGCTGCTGGGCATGGACGGCACTCCCGTCTGGCAGGCTTCCTTCCGGGACATGCAGGCGGACGACCTGCCTCCGGGCGACGGGGTGGTTCAGATTTATCCAGTCTTCATGCAGAGCGGCTGGACGGTGACGGAAGCGCTGCCGGAACAATTGAGCGCCATGTATGCGGAACGCGGCGTGTCTCCGGAATTCGAATTCAAGCCGGTGTGGGGAGCTGGGGAAGACGTGATGCCCTTCCTGACCGTCCGCGACGCCCTCGGGAAAGAGCTGGGGCCGGGAACGTCCCTGCTGGTGGTGGCCCATGGAGTAGTGGGAAAGGACCTTCCTCCGGAGCCGTTCGCCTTTTTACAGAAACTGCGGACCTTTTTATGGCCGCAGGAAACGGATATGGCCCTGGCCTATTTCGGCGCTTCCCCCTCCGTGGAGGAAGTATTTCCACGTTTGAAGGGAAACAGGGTGGTAGTGCTTCCGTTCCTGATCGGGGAGGGAAAGCACATGAGGGAGGACATGCCTTCTTCGGAATTGGCGGAGAAGTGGGGCAAGGAACTGGAAATATTGCCTCCCCTGGGCGCGTTTTATTTGCAGAAGGCGCGGGAATACTGGGGAAGGGAACGTTCCGGGATTTCCGCGAAGACCCGTGATTGACCCCTGGGGCGCTCCATGACGGTTTCCCTTTCCTCCGGGTGAGATACCGGTTCCGGTGCGGGGCGAATGCCAGCCGCAATCACGCGGCCTGCCGGACGGCTCCCGGCTCTTCCTCACGGCAGGGAGGGAAGCCCTGCTTCATGGACCGCGCCAGCTTTCTGCTGGTGAAGTAATAGGCGATGGCGAGAGGCACGCAGGAGCCGATCCAGGCGGCGGGGCTCGCCATGCTGGCTCCGGTGAAGCCCAGGCAGCGGGCCAGCACGATGGCGGCCAGGGCGCGCATGCACAGCTCCATGACGCCCGCGAAGGTGGGCACGATGCTCTGGCCCAGCCCTTGCAGCGTGTAGCGGAAGACAAAGAGGAGCGCCAGCACCCAGTACATGGAGGCATTGATGTTCAGGTAGGTCTGGGCCAGGCTGACGACTTCCTTCTCCCCGTCTCCCACGAACAGCCGGATCAGTTCCGGCCCCCAGGCAATATTGGCGGCGGCTACGGCGATGCTGAACCCCACGGACATCAGGTTGCACTGGAGGACGCCCCGGCGGATGCGCTCCAGATTCCTGGCTCCGTAATTCTGGGCCACGTACGTAGCCATCGTGATGCCGAAGGACATCATGGGCAGCGTCGCCACCATGTCGATTTTCTGGGCCGCGCTGAAAGCCGCTACTGACTGCGCTCCCAGCCGGTTGAGGGCAAACTGCACCAGAATGGCTCCAATGGCGATGATGGATGCCTGGAACCCCATGGGAAGGGCCACGCGGATATGCGCCCAGAGGTAGCGGCGGCTCATGTTCCAGTCCGCCCTGGTCAGCCGGAGAATGGGAAACCTTTTAAAAACGTAGGCGGTGCAGCAGAGGCCCGCAACCAGTTGGGAGGCTACGGTGGCGACGGCAGCCCCCGCGGGTCCCATACCGAACCGCAGGATCAGCGCCAGGTCCAGCGCAATGTTCAGTACGCAGGCCAGAACCAGGAAATAGAGGGGCGTCCGGCTGTCCCCGAGGGCGCGGAGAACGTTGGAGAGGAGGTTGAACAGCATGGCTGCGCCGATGCCCCAGGAAATGACGATGATGTAGGCGTGGGCCGCCTCCATGATTTCCGGAGGAGTTTGCAGCAGTTCCAGAACGGGACGAGCAAAGGCGACGCTGACGGCGGTCAGCAGGACGGTCATGACGGAACTCAGGACGATGCAGACGGCAAAGCTGCGCCGCACCGCCCGCCTGCGGCCCGCTCCAAAGCGCTGGGCCGTGATGATAGCCAGCCCCGCCGTGAATCCGATGACGAAGCCGAGGATGAAAAACATCAGGCCGCCCGTGCAGCCCACGGCGGCCAGGGCTTCCACGCCCAGCGTGCGGCCCACGATCAGGGTGTCCGCCATGTTGTAAAACTGCTGGAACAGGTTGCCGATCAGCAGGGGAATGGTAAACAGGAAAATCAATTTGGCGGGATTGCCGCTTGTCAGGGTCTTGGTCATCCGGAACGCCCGCATGGAACGCCTCTTCCATGTTTTTTCCAAGACTGTTTTGCGGCATGTTCCTGTTTTTTGTACGATAAGTATCAGGCAGGGGGTGAAAGCCGCTGCGGAGGCGCTCCTCCGGCGGGATGCCGTGGATGGCGGAATGGTTGCGTAAATCAATGATTTATGCTTTGACAAGAAGGGCGTCGTGAAGTATATTATTTGTCCCTCGCGTGATTCGGCGCAACCTGAACAATGGGGATCGGAGGGGTAGAAAGCGTCGAAGTCCCCAAAAACCGCTTTTCCTGCCGCAAGGAAAGCCACCTACATACATATATGATTAATGATCTGATTAACCAGATGGTTGAAGCCGGTGTTCATTTGGGCCACCAGACCCGCAAATGGCACCCCAGCATGAAGAAGTACCTTCTCAAAGACAAGGCCGGTATCCATATCATCAACCTTGAAGAAACGGAAAAATGCCTGGACAAGGCTTGCTCCTTCCTGGCCGATCTGGCACGCCGCAACAAGAAGATCCTCTTCGTCGGCTGCAAGCGCCAGGCCCAGGAAGCCGTCCGCGAAGCCGCGGAAGCCACTGGTCAGTACTACGTCAACCATCGCTGGCTGGGCGGCATGCTCACCAACATGAGCACCATCCGCAAGAGCATCGAACGCCTTTCCTACCTTGAAGGGATTGAAAAGACCCCGGAATTCAAGAGCATGTCCAAGAAGGAACTGGCCGCTCTGGACCGCGAACGCCAGAAGCTGGAACGCAACCTTCAGGGCATCCGCAACATGGGCGGCGCTCCGGACGCCATGGTAGCCATCGGCGCCGATCATGAAGACATCGCCATCCGCGAAGCCCATCGTCTGAACATTCCCGTCTGCGTTCTGGTTGACACCAACGCCGACCCGAAGGAAATCGATTTCCCGATTCCCGGCAACGACGACGCCGTCCGTTCCATCCGTCTGGTCCTTGACTGCATTGTCAAGGCCATCAACGAAGGCAAGGGCGCTCCCGCCGAAGCCTAAACCAACCCATTTAGAAAGAACAGAAACACTATGGCAGAAATTACTGCAGCTCTCGTCAAGGCCCTCCGTGACAAAACGGACGCCGGCATGATGGATTGCAAGAAAGCCCTCAACGAATGCAACGGCGACATGGAAGCCGCTGTGAAGTATCTTCGCGAAAAGGGCATTGCCAAGGCTGCCGCCAAGGCTGACCGTGACGCCAAGGAAGGCGTGATCCGCGCCGCCGTGGCTCCCTGCGGCTGCTCCGGCATCATCCTTGAACTCAACTGTGAAACGGACTTCTGCGCCAAGGGCGACAAGTTCCAGGGCCTGGTGAACGACGTTGCCAAGGCTCTCATGGATTCCAAGGCCTCCACGCTGGAGGAAGCCCTCCAGGTTGCCATGCCCGAAGGCACTACGGAAGAATACATCAAGGCCATGTGCAGCTCCATCGGTGAAAACATGGCTCTGCGCAAGTTCGCCCGCCTCACGGTGGACGGCTCCGGCGCCGTGGTCTCCTACATCCACATGGGCGGCAAGGTTGGCGTTCTGCTGTCTATCAAGGCCGGCAAGGAAGAAACCGTCAAGTCTGACGCGTTCAAGGCTCTTGCCAAGGATCTGACCCTGCACATTGCCGCCGCCGCTCCCAAGAGCGTCAGCTCCGACAGCCTGGACCCCGCCTTCGTGGCTGAGGAACAGGAAATCGCCAAGCAGCAGCTCATCCAGGAAGGCAAGCCCGAACACCTGCTGGAAAAGATTCTTCCCGGCAAGCTGAAGGCCCTGTACGCCCAGTCCTGCCTGCTGAACCAGGGATTTGTTAAGGATCCCAACGTCACGGTGGACGCCCTGCTCAAGCAGGTCGGCAAGGAACTCGGCGATGACGTCTCCGTCGTCTCCTTCGTCCGCTACCAGCTCGGCGCGTAAGCTCCGCGGCAGCATCAATCTCAGGAGCCGTTCCCTTCGCGGGGAACGGCTCTTTTTTGCTTGAGATGGATCCATTAAAGATTTATTCATAAACCATATGCATGGAGAAACCGGGAGTCCGGATATGGGTCATCAAAATGTGCGGGGAAGAAAAGATCCGGTCCTGCTGCTGATTATTGCCTCCACCGTGGTAGCTGGTTTCTGGAGCGCTCTTGTGTTGAGGAATGTCTTTGGCCTTGTGTGGGGGCCTTGGTATTTCCTTGCGGTGTTGTGGTTCTTCAAAAAGACCAATAGACGGTGGAAATGGGAAACAACTTCTTTTGTTGTTATAGGCCTCGTGTGTTACTATGAACTCTTTTGGTCCCGGGTGACTCCGGAAGATATGTGTGATGCCCAGTCGGGGCTGATTTTCATTTTTGGTCCGGTTTTTTCCGGAATAGCGGCTCTCCTTGGAGATGCCGGGGCAGCTCTTCTTTCCTTCCTTGTCCGTTCATCCTGCGGCAAAGATGAGAAGGAGAAGTAAAGTTGTTTTCGGTAGAAGGGCATCTATTGGTACAGGACGCGGCGGTAGTAAAAACAGACTAGATTTTTCCTGCGTATTCTTCAGGCCGGCCCCAGTGTTTTTTGGGGAAGGCATGAATGAGAGATGCGCGTGGATGTCTTGATATTGGCGGAGCTGGCACGGTTGGGGTCTTGTTTTGCCTCAGGAGGCTTGTTAGAGTGATGGTATGGCTTTTCTGGAACTGGATCATGTGAGCGTTGTCTTTCCTGCGGTGCAAGGGCTGCTCTCCTCCCTCAAACCGGCGTCTGTGGTGGCGGTGGACGGGGTGTCCCTGTCCGTGGAGAAAGGAGAAATCCTTGGGCTGGTAGGGGAGTCCGGCTGTGGCAAGTCCACTCTGTCCCGCACGGTGATGCTGCTCCAGAAGCCTACGGAGGGACGCATTTTTCTGGAAGGAGAGGAACTGACGGCTCTTTCCGCCTCCGAGGTCAGGAAGCGCCGTCCGGATTTTCAAATGATTTTCCAGGACCCCTACGCTTCCCTGAATCCCCGTTTCACGGTGTATGCGACGTTGAAGGAGGCGTTGGAATGCCGCAGCCGCAAAAGATCTTTCTCACAGATGAGGGACGAGGTGGCGGAACTGATGGAAAGGGTGGGCCTGAATCCCTCCCTGATGCGCAAGTATCCCCATGAATTTTCCGGAGGCCAGCGCCAGCGCGTAGCCATCGCGCGTGCCTTGGCTCCGGAACCCCGGCTGGTCATTGCGGATGAACCCGTTTCTGCGCTGGACGTCTCCATCCAGTCCCAGATTTTGAACCTTCTCATCGCTCTGGCCCGCGACTTGAATCTGACCATGATCTTCATTTCCCATGATTTGTCCGTGGTTCATTACATTGCGGACCGTATTGCCGTGATGCGCAAGGGCCGCATCGTGGAATACGGGGAGGCGGACGAAGTTTTTTCCTCCCCCTCCCACGAGTACACCCAGGCGTTGCTTGCCGCAGTGCCGCGGCTGTAGGTGAATGGAAGAAAAAAGAAGGGGGGGGAGGGATTCCTGTCAATGAATATGCTCGTTCCATCTATCTCCTTTCCAACGATCAGCAAAAGGGAAGTGCTCAGACTGTCCTGCATCACCAAATGGCAGATAAAGAAAGTTCGGTGTAGTCATAAAATCCTGGTCAGTAATTTGAGAATTTTACATTACTCTCATTTTTATTCGTCATTAGGTAATAAGGCATATTCTTTTTTAACTAGAATATCATGACAATTAAAGGTTAAAATGGTTAAGTGGGGATTGGGTCATATTTCCACTACTATAATGATATGTCCGGTCCAGCGTTATTGTTTTGGAAAAAACGGGAATGTTGCATGGGTTCCAAAGGTATGCTGATGCCAATTATTTTTAGAATGGAATGGAGGATTTTATTGTATTTAGGCCTGTAATAATGGTCGCCGTAAAATTGTTCAGGATAGATGATGCGGTCCGTAAATTCGACATGGAATTCTAAAGTTATTTTAATTTCATATCCGCATATTTGACTCATGTCTGAAAGTCGTTTGTTGATTTCGTTGATATTTTTGTCTGTAACCAGTATGTCTGACCAGTATTCTTTAAATACAAATAATACATGCTGGTTGCTGTTTATATCAAGAGAATCATTTTCCCACCATTCAACGATACTTATCAGCTGATGTAGATCAAGATCTGAAATGCCGTTTCTTTTCATCAGCCTTTTTCCATATTTTCGTGAATACCATTAAATTCTGAAAAATCACGTGATATTTATTGAAAATATTCTGAAAAGGATCAATCTGATTTTCATAAGAAATTTTTCTATTTTAAAATTAATCCCATAATGATTGGAGATCTATAATTCCGAAAAATGATTATTTTTAGTGAAAATATCTAAAGAAACTTCCATGGCGTTTTCAAAATTTAATATTTTCTTTTGTTCAATTATATATTCCGGATCTTCTTCAATTATTATTTTTGCGTACTGTGCTAAGCTATGTAGAAAGCAATGTTGAAAATAATAACCTCCGTAAAATACTCTCGTTTTCCCCGAAGGCATTTTAATAAGGATAATACCATTTGGTAATACTTTTTGGGTACTTGGTATACAAATACTCGTATAAGAAGATCCATCTACCGCGAGAGTTTCAACTTGTGTATATTTGCTCTTTATTTTTTCTAAAGAAGAAACATCGAAAAATCTTTTAAGACTCTTTGCACTTTCTCTATTGTTTAAAACATCAATATAATAATATAATAAAATAAAAGAAATTAAAACAAATAGAAGGAATATGATTTTTTTTGCATTCATTTATAAAAGAAAATAATTCTAATTGAATAGTTTTTGATATAGATACTGAAATCCATAAATAGCTCCATATCCAAATACAGGCGTGCCATATAATACAATTTCACAAGGAAACATACTCTGTAATGATGTCCGTAGTGCGTCATTTTGTCCCAAATAACATGAGCGTAACTCTACTTCACATTTTTCACAAAAGGGAATTTTTACATTTTTGAATACATCTGATATTTGCTGCCTCGTTCGAGTTTCCATCAGTCCAGCTTCTCTCCACTCAGCGCGTACATTCTGATTAGTTCCATAGGACATATCTGTCCCGTGCATCACAATAAGCAATTTTTTTACACATTTTCCACAACAACAGTGTTCACTGGGATTAAAACCATCTGGAGAAAATGTCTCATAAACCGGGTCTTTTCTTTCTAATCGCTTTTTGACTTCTTCAAATCCTTTATCTTTTTTTTGCTTTCCAGGATAAGCAATATAATTTAATGTTATTTAGTTGCTCTCTATTATAGAAGATTGTGGAATAGGAACTTCAACGATGCCAGAGGCACCTCCATTGTAGGGGGGTATTGTACCTAATAAATCCACTTCTATGTTAATTCTATTCCTAATAAATGCATACAAATTCCACCCTCTCTGTTCCTGAATGGAGCTTTCCACGGTTCCAAAGGAAGTGTCTTGGTCATGTGGCCGTAGGAATCGTAGGAGCATTCCCTGATGCCGGAGGCGTCCCGGACAGTGCTTATTTGACTCACGTCTCGGCGTGTTGATACCTTTCTTCCCGCTGAATCATAGCTGTAGGAAGTAATCGTTTCGGGTGTGTTTCGGTGGCCGAGCGAATCGTCTCCACCAGCTGCTTGGCCAAGTTGTAGCCGTAACCGTAGCCGGTCACGGTACCGTTTTTACCGGTTTCCCTCAACGGGCCGCAGCACATCCATTCCGTCGTGCTGATGCGCCCGTTGCCCCTCGTCGTTTTGATCAAACTCCGCTCGGCATCGTATTCGTAGTCCTCCGAGGCAATCAGCGACCAGCCTTCTCCGGTGTGAACGTATTGTTCTTTCCTAGTGGTCGTGCCGTTTTCAGCGATGTATTGCACGTTTCGTGTACTTTGTCCGGGAACGATGCTTCCGTTCGCCTGCACGGTCTCCGTCACTTGGTGAATGGCTCCGTATTGGGTGGCTGCTTCATAGGAATAGACCGTCTGGACGCCATTGACGCCCTGGCTCATCTTGCGCCTGCCCCGGGCGTAGGGGTATTCGGCAGCTTCCCCATAAGTCTCCTCTACACTCGTATGGACCTGGTCGCTTCCCAGGGCGGTTTCCGTCACGGTCGTGCGGCTGGCCTGCGGGCTGTCTTCATAGGTATAAGTGCGTTTGAGAAGCGCCGTTTCTTCTCCATTCTCGGCAATGACCACCTTAGTTTCCGTGGCTGGCCTGAAGTCGTTAAAGCGCAAGTCGGCGTAAGTCGTGCGTGTCCCCTTTTCACCTCCTCCGGCCCAGGGAGCAGCGGAAAGCACGGTTCTGCCCTGGTCATCGTACTCGTAGCGCGTGTACCCTTCATCGGGCTTGATCTCCAGGGACACCCGGAACTGGTCGTTGTAGGTATAGAGGGTGGTCCGGGCCAGAGGGGTGTTGTAACCCTGGGTTCGGCTGATGGTCAGCCAGCCCCCGTCGGTGTACTTCTTGACTGTACGCGTGCAGGAAGAAGGCTCTTCCTCGTTGATGCCCTGAATAGTTTCAATGCGCTCCCACTTGGAACCGGGCAGCACGTTTTTCTCCACCGTTCGCACGGTGCGCTCGTCTCCCTCTCCCTGAATGGTCGTCACCTTGTTGCCTTCCGTTCTTCGCTGCGTCCGGAAGACAGGCATCCCCTCCCTCTGTTCGGCGATGTCCATCACCTGCACGCCCTGGTCGTCACTCAGTTCATAGCTGACCGTCTTGTAGGGAGTTCCGGTGCCGGCAAAGCCGCGCGCATTCTTGCTCACCTGGCCGGGAGCGTACCATTCCAGGGTGAGCCTGTTGCCTTCCCCAACCGCCTGGAGCAGTCCCTGGGACTTGGACCAGATGCTCTCAATGGCTCCCGTGGAAGGATGGCGGTTCACCTTCATCTGACGGGAATAATCTTCAGCCGTGGTTTCCACGCCGGAGGCGGAAACCATGGAGACGACCTTTCCGGTGGCTGCCGAGAAGCGCAGGGTGCGCCCATTGCTCTGGACCATGTCCAGATAGGCGGGAGAGCCGCTGGTGCAGGGAGACTTGTCGGCATTCAGCTTCCGAACCTTGTAGTTCAACTTGCGCGAACTTCCGGAGACGGAGGCTTCGGAATGACCGTCAGAACTCAGGAAGGAGATGGAACTGCCCGTGGGTCGTTTGACGGAGATTTGTCCTGTTTAGGGATTGCAGGAGGCGGTCCATTCGAGAGGATGCTTGTAGCGCAGGGTGATGGAAGAGAGGGCGGAAGGTTCGGCAAGAGTGCGGAGAAGGGGGAAATTACTTCCTCCTCTCCCCTCCTGAGTCTCCGCTTCCTACTTCCAGTAAGCCTTCGCAGTCGTCGGCTCCATCCGGGTTGCCGCCGAAGAAATGGGAGGTGTTCTTGCTGCAATCGGACTGTTCGATGTCTTCGTCGCAACCACAGGAACAGGGGCATGGGCATCCTCCTTCCTCCGGCTCGCTGGAGGAAGAAGAGAGGGAGCTGGAACTACTGCTGGAAGAGGAACTGGAGCTGGAACTGCTTGAGGAACTCGACGACGAGCTGCTGGAAGAAGAACTGCTGGAACTGCTCGAGGAAGAGCTGGAAGACGGAGCGCTGCTGGAGGAATCCGGAGGCTCGGGAGCCGAAGAACTCGGCTGGAAACTGGATGAAGACGAAGAGCTGCTGGAAGACGAACTGCTCGAGGAGGAAGAGCTCGAACTGCTGCTGGGCTTGGGATCAAACTCAAACGAATCTCCTCCCCCTGTCGAACTGCTCGACGAATCTCCTTCTTCCACCTCCTGGTACAGGTTGACCAGAGTCAGGACGGTTTCTCCCTCCTTGCCGGCGGGAGTGTTTTCCGCCAGCAGGTAATAATCCAGGTCGGGCTCGCCTTCTTTGTCGCTAACCAGGGCAATGCAGAACTCGGGTTCCGACCCCTGGTCGGGCTGGTGTTGATGGACGATATGGCACCAGTAGTATCCCTGGTCGAACTGGATCTGGCGGCAGAGAGGGGTGGAAGATTCGGCCTCCGTGGAGAGTTCCATATCCTTGGCGGGAATGGAAAGGGAAATGGAGGAGTGGGCGTGAAGGTGGAGAAAACAGGTGGCGGGAGCCATGACCTTGAGGTATCCGAACCATTCGTGGCGGGTGGGGGAGGAAGCAGTTCGTTTGGGGATAAGGACGGGAGCGGAGAGGCCGTTGACCTGGAAGTTGCCCTGGGGCTGTCCGTTGGGGTACATGGGAATGAAGGGGTAGACGGTGTCCATGGCGCCGATGTTGAAAGTGTTGTTCATGATCTTGAAATTGAAGTTGCCAAACAAACACAGCCAGAATGGGGAACATTTCCTACCGGTGAAATACGCCTGTTACGTTATGGAAAAAAGATGAAAAGCTTCATGGAACAGTTGTTTCCTTTGATTTATTTCTATAATTACTGGGTACAGTAATATAAGGGAAATCTTCCAGAGCCGCCGCCCCGAGCTTGATTAATACCAGATCGCTTCTGATTAATTTCCAGAAATCTTGAATAGGGTATAGATGGAATCCGTGTTTAGAGTGAACATGATTTCAACTTTTGAGGTATTGTTAGATCGGACGAAAACGGTGATGGTTTCTTTTGCCGATTTTTTGTTGTTAAAAGTACACTCTAGAATTCGAATAATATGGATTTGTAGTTATTTCTTGTTACTGAGGGCAGGAAGACAAAGTTTTTTATTTTCAACTCTCCCATACTTTTTCTTATCTCTTTTGAAATCATCATATAAATAAATTCAATAATTTATATTTAATTTCATGAAAGCTCAAAGGTGGAGAACCTGCAAGGAGTGATTGGCTCGATTTTCCGGAGGTTATTGGCAGGGTTTATGTTTGATCTTTGAAAATTCTGAAATGATGGCACAGTTTTATGGAATGAAAGTCGTTGCGCGTTGTCTGACTAAAAACAGCCCTTCCCGTTTTAAAAACATGCAAATATCATTGTTGACCTTGCTGGTCCTTCTTCTCCAGACTTTTTCGGCCATGGCGCAGCAACCGGAGGTGCAGAGCGCCGCCAGGGACGCCGTGGAGTGGCGGCACCATATCCATGAGAATCCGGAATTGTCTTTTGAAGAATACAAGACGAGCAATTATGTGGCGGATCTGCTTGCCTCGTTCGGCCACATTGAAGTCCTGCGGCCTACGAAGACCTCCGTGGTCGGCATTCTGCGCGGCGGAAAGCCCGGGAAAACCGTCGGCTTCCGGGCGGACATGGACGCGCTTCCCGTGCAGGAGGAGACAGGATTTTCCTTTGCCAGCAAAACACCGGGCGTAAGCCATGCCTGCGGGCATGACATGCACACGGCCATGCTGCTGGGAACAGCCAAGGTTCTTGCCTCCATGCAGAAGGAATTGCCCGGCACGGTGTATTTCATTTTCCAGCCCGGGGAGGAAAAATCGCCCGGGGGCGCCCTTCCGATCATCAAGAGTGGAGTTCTCAAAGGCGTAGACGCCATCTTCGGTGCGCATGTGATGCCCAATGAACCTGCCGGGTCCATCGGCATTCTGCCGGCGGGGGCCGCCTCTTCCTCGTCGGACGGTTTTTTCCTCACCATTCAGGGGAAGGGTTCCCATGGCTCCATGCCGCAGCTGGGCGTGGACCCCATCGTCACGGGCTCTGAAATCGTGATGGCGCTGCAAACGGTCGTCTCCCGCAATGCGACGCCCGGGGACATGGCCGTGATCACCGTGGGAAAATTCCAGTCCGGCAACGCTCCCAACGTCATTCCGGACAAAGCGGTGCTGGGAGCCTCCATCCGTTCCGTAACGCCGGAAACCCGCAAACTGCTGGAAGAACGCACCCGGTCCGTCATCGACCATGTATGCAAGGCCAATGGAGCGCAGTACAAGCTGGATTACGTTCTGGGCTATCCGTCCATCCAGAATAACGCTGCCCTGCGGGAACTGGCGAAGAAGGCGGCCGTTGAAGCCGTGGGTGAGAAGAACGTTTTTGATTCTCCCAGAATACCGGCTAGTGAGGATTTCTCCTATTATGCGCAGGTAGCGCCCACTTATTTCATGACCATCGGTTCCGGGGACGGCCCTGCGAATCACAATCCCGGATTCAAGGCGGACGACGGAGCGATTCTCAACGGAATCAAGGCGGAGGTCCGGATTATCCTGGATTACCTGAACTCCAAATAAAAGGAGGAAGGCAACAACGGAAAGGCCCCTATTCCTGGCTGGAGCAGCGGGCGACCTCCTGCATTTCCCGGATGCATTCCTCCATTAGCGCGGCGTCTATTTCATGGACGTCCTTTCCCCGGCCTATCCCGGTAAGCATCAATACCGTCAAATGGCCGCCAAGGTGCTCACGGAAGGCTTCCAGGCCCTTCAGCACTTCGCATGCGCCATCCTCCGTCCTGCGGGAGAGCAGAGGGTGGAACACGGGCAGTCCCAGGGCTTTCAGTACGGAGACGATTCTTTCCGCCTCCGCAGCAGGCAGCCATCCCTTCCTGACGGAATAAAGGATATCCAGGCACATGCCCACGGAAACGGCTTCCGCATGGCCCAGCGTGTAGCCGGACATGGTTTCCATGTAATGGGCGGCCCAGTGTCCGAAGTCCAGGGGGCGGCTGGAACCCAGTTCAAAGGCGTCTCCACCTCCGGCGATGTGTGAGGCGTGCAGCAGCGCGGAACGCTCCACGGCATATTCCAGCGCGTCCTGCTCGCAGGCGGCCAGCGCGTCGGCGTTCGTTTCCAGCCAGTCAAAGAAGGAGGCGTCTTTTACCACGGCCACCTTCACCACTTCCGCCAAGCCGGCCCTTTTAAGGGAGAGGGGCTGGGAATGAAGGAACAGGAAGTCGTTAAGCGTGGCCCAGGCTACGGCGAAGGTGCCCAGGTAGTTCTTCTGCCCCATAAAGTTGATTCCGTTTTTGACGCCTACGCCGGAATCCGCCTGGGAAAGGGTAGTGGTGGGCACGCGCAGCAGCCGGATGCCGCGGTGGGCGGTGGCGGCGGCAAAACCCGCTACGTCCAGAAACGCCCCGCCTCCCACGGCAATGATGTAGGAATGGCGGTCGATGCCCGCTTCCACAATGTGGCGGAGGGCCTTTTCCCACGCGGCAAAGCCGGTTTTGGCCGCTTCCCCGCCCGGAACGGAACGGCAGCCGGCATAGGCCAGTTCTCCGGCGTTCTTTTCAAAATAACGGTCGATGTCCGCCGGGAGCTGCGGATAAAACCGTTCCAGCCCTTCCTCCATGAGGACGAGGACGCGGCCTCCGGGCCTCTGCTCCATCAGGCTGGCCAGCGCATCGTTTTCCGGACGGAAGGCTCCGTGGGTAAAGCCCGTTCTATAGGGAAAATCCAGCCGGATATTCAGCGTATGAAGGGACATTTCAGAAGGAATGCAATGGAATGGCTCGCGGCTTTCCTAATCCCTGCGGAGCACGGGAACAGCCCTCATCTGGATGAAGCGGTCCGCCTTGGCGGCCTCTTTCTGGGACATGTACATGGTGTACGGCTGCTGGGCCACCTCAATGCGGTGCGTGCCGCCGGGAGCGGGCAGGTCCAGAAGCTGGTTGAGGTGCTTGAGGCTCTTTACCTGGACGCCGTTCACTTTTTCCACAATGGAGGAGTTCATCTGGGCATAGCCCAGCGTGGCCTGGGTGGGCAGCGCCATCAGGAAGACCACGATTTCATCCACGCCTTTTTTCCGGATGTCTTCCTTTTTCTGAATAGCTTCCAGCAGGTTGAGAGGGGGGCGGTTCTTGCTGAGCTTATTGATTTCCCTCATCAGGGCTCCCGTCAGGGGGACGAACACCAGACCTCCGTAAATGCGGTAGGGGGGATTGGAAATAAAGGGGGCCGGATTGATCAGATCCCCCTCCAGCGCGCTCCGGTCAAGCTTGACATCCAGCGTCATGGGCTGGCTGACGCCGTCCTTATCCTTGCGGCGGATGCCCAGCGTGATGGTGTCCCCCGGCATGGCGGAGTCACGGAACAGGACGTTGGCGGAAACGGGGCCCAGCGCGGGGTCCCTGATCAGGCCTTTGCTGTCCAGCGGAATGCCGTTGACGCTTTCCACCACGTCTCCGGGACGCACGCCTGCCTTGTAAAAGGAACCGTAGACAGGCAGTTTCACCACGTAAAAGCCGCCGCCGGTTTCCGGAAGGCCCAGGAACTTGCGGAAAACGGGGTCCGTCAGCTCCGTGACCTGGGTGCCGTCCGCCGGGAAGCCGGTGTAATTGCCGGACCGGGCCTGTTGGAGGAACCGGGAAATCATGGTATGGGTCACGGCCAGCGCCTTCTGGGCGGAAGGATCGCAGCTGGCGCTGAGAGCCACCAGTTTATTATCCCTCATGATGGGGTTGCCTGCGCCGCCTTTCAGAGGCGTGACGGAGGATTTGACATTGTACAGGACAAAAGGTTCGCTGTTGGTGAAAGGGCTGGAGCTTTCCGTTGCCAGAAGGGTTCCGGACGTAGTGATGGGGAGGCCGTCGTCATTGAACTGCCAGAAGGTCACCTTGTCGCCCAGGCGGGGTGCGTTCCCCAGCGTGACGGGCACCAGCTTGTCCAGGAAGGCGGCGTCTGTCTCGTTTTTCAGGCGCAGCAGGGCAAGATTGGCTTCCGGGTCAAAGGCGGTCACGATCACGGGAACCGTTTGGGAGCCGTCCGCGGAGGTCACTTCCACGAAGCTGGCGGAATAAACGATGTTGGCCGCCGTCAGAATATTGCCGTCCCCCAGGTAAATGCCGAAGCCCTGGCTGTACGCCGGGTTTTCCTTGCTCCACGGCTGGACCATGGCATAGCCCTGGTTGGTGGCGTTAATGCCTACCATGGAGTTGGTGGGAGAAGGGAGCTGCGCCGGAGCGGCCGTTTCCTCCACCTGTTCAGGCGGTGTTTCCGGCTGCTGCCCGGGCTGGGGTTCGGGAGCGGTTCGTCCGGCTTCGCGCGGCTGGCAGCCGCCGAGCAGAATCAGGGAACCGAGGGCGAAAAGGGAAAGAATTTTCATGGCGGTTAACGGGCGGGGTTGGTGTTCCGGTCAGGCTGGCGGCCGGGAATGGCGCTGTCCAGACGGGCGTTTTTCGGGATGTTGTAGGTTTTGGAGATGCGCTTGTTGGCCGCCTCCATGGCCTTGCCTTCAAAGATCAGGGGGCGTTCCCCGTTTTTCAGTTCAATAATCACGTATTCCGGCATATTCTTCGGATAAAGGAGTTCGTAGGCGTGGGTGAGGCCCTTGACCTTCACGCCGTTGATTTTTTCCACGATGGCGTTGGAGATGGAGCCGGACAGGCGCGCGTTCACTTCATCGTCCAGCACCTTGGTGATGATTACCATGTCTTCATGGTCCACGCAGCCGCCGTCTTCCTGGTAATCCCGGATATCCAGGGCGACGTCCAGCATGGAGATGTCCGCCGCCGCAAGCACATTGCGCTGGATGGGCTGGAACACCAGGCCGCCGAAGACGATATAGCGGGGCATCTTGTCGTATTCCGCCATCAGCAGATCCTTGGAGAGAGAGGGCTTCATCACCATCTCCACCTTCATGGGCTTGCCGTCGCGGATGATATCCAGCGGGAGCCGGTCATCCTTGAAGCAGCGTTCAATGAGCTCTTTCATGCTGATTTTCTGGCCGTCCAGCTCAATCATGGCGGAGCTGTCCACGTCGTAGCCGTCCACCTTCATCAGCAGGTCCCCGTTGCGGAGCACTCCATCGGCGGAGGAGCCCTTGAGCACTTTGCCGATCAGGACGCCCTTCTCGTCGTCCGGCAGGCCGAACGCCTTGCGCATGGCGGGATTCAGGATGGGCGCGGCCTGGATGCCCATGTCCACGTAGCCGTCATAGACGCCGTCCTTGATGTCCTCCAGAAAGTGGCGGATGACGGGCGTGGGAATCACGTAGCCCGTGTTGTTGGCGTTGTTCAGGCCCTGGAAGGCTACGCCGATGACTTTGTCCCCCATCAGGGCGGGGCCCCCGCTGTTGCCCGGATTGATGGCGGCGTCCACCTGGATGGTCAGGTGCTCCGTGTTGCGGGGGTGGGCATATGTGGTGAAGTCAATGCGGGAGACTACGCCGCGCGTGACGGAAAGCCTGTTGCCGCCGATGGGGTAGCCGATCACCCTCACCTCGTCTTCCAGGTGGGGCAGGTTCTTGCTGAATTCAAAAGGCCGGATGCCCTTGAAGGGCTTGGGGTCGTCCGCTTCCAGCAGGGCCAGGTCCGCGTCATGGGCGATGAATTTGACCCTGGCGGGAATTTTGCGGGAATCCCCGTACATGGAGATGTAAATGCGTTCCGCGTTGCTGACCACATGGGCGTTCGTCATGAAGGCGTTTTCCCCGATCAGGAAGCCGGTGCCGATGCCGCCCTGGTAGCGGCCCGTATCCCATGGAGTGGCGTAGTCCGGCGTCAGGGAATCCACTTCGATCTTCACGACTCCCTTGTACTGGTCATTGATGGAAACGACGGGGCCGGACATAACCTTGTCCACCCCGAAGTCTGAAATGGAAACGGCCGGTTCATCCGCGTAGGAAAAAGCGGCGGCGGCCAGGACTGCACACAGTCCTTGGAGGCAGGTATGGAAGTGCATGATGGTCTGTAGTGAAAAGGTAATGTTGTGAAAGTAAGTTGGTTATAGATTGCTTTTCCGGCTTTGGGTTGCCAGGCTTTCCTGGAAGGAGTTGACTTCCTCCAGCAAGGAGGAAAAACGTTCCGTCACCTCGTCGTCCACCTGGCTGCGGCGGATGTCCAGCGCGGCTACCGTCTGGCGCGTCTGTTCCACGCACAGGGCCATGCGGGCGGCCATGGTGCAGTAGTCCGCATCGTTTTCCTTCTCCTGGAGCAGGCAGGAGAGAATGCGCGGGGTGATGTAGCGGATGCAGTAAAAAATCTGGTTCAGGGGTTCCGGCGGTTCCGTCCGGTTCCTCTGGGATTTGTTGATCTCCCGGCTGAACTGGCGCTGGCACAGGTCCGTCAGCTCCATGACCTGCTGGAAGAGGGGGTGGAACATGCAGGACTGCACTTCCTGGGCCTCCTGTTCGTTGAGGATGTCAAAGAGGCTGAGCATGCCGGTGCTTTTGCAGGAACACGGAGTGCCCGTTTCCTCCGACTGGGCGATGTTGTCAAGCACGTCGTCCCAGCCCATCACAAAGGCCAGGCGGATGTCTCCGGTGGGGTTCAGCCTGTATTTCTGGAACACTTCCTGGTAGGCGATGGCGATGGCTTCCGCCTCCCGCAGGCGCTTGTCCCAGTGGTGGTCGGGCAGGTTGCCGTCTTCCTGGGTATTGGCATAGGTTTTGGACCATTCCTTCACCTGGGTGCGCAGCATCTGCTGGTTCGCCATGATCTGAACCTGTTCCTCGCAGGAATCCATGATCCATTCGGGGAGGGAGACCTTGATGGAAAAGGCCGTGCTTTCCAGCAGCACCATGTCGTGGTGGCTGGTGAACCATTCCAGGTACAGGGAGTTTTCCATGGTTTTCTTCCCCTTGACGGGCATGCGGCGGCTGGCCGTCATGTCCCCCGCCACGCCCCGGATGTTTTCCGGGAGCTGGGTAAGTTCCGCAGGGAGCATCTGGGGGGAGGGGTTCCTGAAATCGACCAGGCATCCGGCCAGATCCTGGAGGCAGTCCCCCTGCAGGGTGATATTCACCGGATGGGGCATCCCCATAAGCTGCAGCGCAAGCTTGACGGTTCCGCGTTCACGGTTGTCCAGCGTGCCGTAGTGGACGTAGTCTGTAATTCTGAAAATCATATGGGGAGGTGGGGGATAGAGGGGGGTAGGGAGAGGTCAATGTTGAATCAGCAGGAGGCTGTTACCTGGGGCAGTTCCGCATTTTTCTTTTCCACGGCATCCATGTTGACAAGCAGTTCTGCAATAGAATCCCAGCGGCCCCGGCTCAGGGCTTCACGGGCTTCCGCCGGCATCCGGATGGGGAAGGAACCTTCCTTCCAGGAGGCTGTCATGTTCAGGAGGTCGATCGTCACTTCCGTTTCCGGATGATCGGAAATGTACCGGGTCAGTGCGGCAATGTCATCCGCGGACGCGTACACGCAAGGGAGGCCGATGCCGGTGCTGTTGCCGAAGAAGATTTCCGCAAAGGATTCCGCGATGACGGCTTTGATGCCGGAGCGTTTGATGGTTTGCGGAGCGTGTTCGCGGGAGGAACCGCAGCCGAAGTTGGAGCCGCCCAGGATGATGGAAGCCCCCTTGAAGCGGGGATCGTCCACCGGATGGGATTTGGACTGTCCGTTTTCGTCAAAGCGTTCGTCCCAGAACATGACTCCCGCCAGCTCGTCAAACGTGATGCACTTGAGGAAGCGGGAGGGGATGATGCGGTCCGTGTCCATGTCCGGTCCGGGAACGGGAACGCAGGTGCCGGTGATGGAGGTGAATTTGGTCAGAGACATAAAGGAAAAAGTTGGAAAGTTAATTCAGGGAAAACACGTCGCGCGCGTCGGAGACCTTCCCGGTCAGGGCGGCGGCGGCCACCATGGCGGGGCTCATCAGCAGGGTGCGCCCGGTGGGGCTTCCCTGGCGGCCCTTGAAGTTCCGGTTGGAGGAACTAGCGCAGAGCTGGTCCCCCTGGAGCTTGTCCGGATTCATGGCCAGGCACATGGAGCAGCCCGCCAGGCGCCATTCAAAGCCGGCTTCACGGAAAATGTCCGCGATGCCTTCCTCTTCACACTGCCTGGCAGTCATCTGGGAGCCGGGAACGGCCAGGGCCCGGATGCCGGGAGCCACACGGCGCCCCTTGATAAGGGCGGCTACTTCCCGGAAATCCGAGATGCGGCCATTGGTGCAGGAGCCTACGAAGCACACCTGCACCGGCAGACCCTTGAGGGGCATGTCCGCGGGGAATTTCATGTATTCCAGCGCCTCATTGATCATCTTCCGTTCGTCGTCGTTCCTGGCGGAGGAGGGGTTGGGCGTGCTGCCGCTGATGCCCGTGTTCTGGTCCGGGGAAATGCCCCATGTCAGCGTCGGTTCAATGGCGGCTCCGTCAATCTCCACGATCTCGTCGTACTCCGCATCCGCATCGGAAGCGAAGCTCAACCAGCGTTCCACGGCCTTGTCCCAGTCCGCGCCGGTGGGGGCGAACAGGCGGCCCTTGATGTATTCCACCGTGGTCTGGTCGGGATTCACGTAGCCGCAGCGGGCCGCGCCTTCAATGGACATGTTGCAGAGGGTCATGCGTTCGTCCATGCTCATGGCGTCTATTACGTTGCCGCCGTATTCATAGGCGAAGCCCAGGCCGCCCTTGGCGCCCAGAAGGCCGATGATGTGCAGGGCCACGTCCTTGGCGCGCACGCCGGGGGCCAGTTTCCCGTTCACGTTGATGCGGCGCACCTTGAGCGGGCTGAGGGCCATGGTCTGCGTAGCCAGCACGTCGCGCACCTGCGTGGTGCCGATGCCCATGGCAATGGAGCCGAACGCGCCGTGCGTAGCCGTGTGGGAGTCCCCGCACACGATGGTCATGCCCGGCTGGGTGATGCCGAGTTCCGGGCCTACCATGTGCACGATGCCCTGGAGGCCGGTGGGGAGGTCGAAAAAGCGGATGCCGTTTTCCGCGCAGTTCCGGCGCAGTTCCTTGATCATGGCGTCAGCCGTGGCGTCCGCGAACGGTTCCGCCTGGTTGTCCGTGGGGATGATGTGGTCCACGGTGGCAAAGGTGCGTTCCGGGTGACGCACGGTTAGGCCCAGGTCCCGGACCATTCCGAAAGCCTGCGGAGAGGTGACTTCATGCAGCAGATGTGTAGCGATGAACATTTGCGTTCTTCCGTCCGGTAGGATGCCGACGGAATGAGCGTCCCAGATTTTTTGGAAAAGTGTTTTCCCCATAACTGGTATAAGCATCCGTCCGTTCGGGAACCGCGTCAAGATGCAAGGACGTATTGCTGACACGGTCTGTGTCTTACAGGAAGTGTTTTTTTGAACATTTCCCCTGCATTCATGGTCTGAAATGGCCGCTTCCCAGCCTTTGGCGCATTTCCGTCTTCAAGGGAAGAAGGATTTTTCATGCTCCCCGGCACACTCTGCACCTTCTGAATTCCGGTGGAATTTTTCCTTCCACAGTGTTGCAAAAGCGTCTCCGAACCGGTCCAGCAGGTCGTCCTTCTGCCCGGATTCCGGCATTTCCTGTTCCAGGCAGGTCATCTGCACGCCCTGGATGCCGCACGGAGTGATTGCCTGGAAGGGGGGCAGGGATTCGCGGGTCACGTTGAAGGCGAAGCCGTGCATGGCAATCCATTTTTTCACCCCTACGCCGATGGAGGCTATTTTGCGGTCCTCCACCCATACGCCCACCAGCCCTTCCCGGATGCGGGCCTGTACGCCGAATTTGGCGCAAGCTTCAATCAAGGCGTTTTCCAGGGCGGTGACGTAGTTGTGCAGGTCCCTGCCGCAGCGGTTCAAGTCCGTGATGGGGTACCCTACGAGCTGGCCGGGGCCGTGGTAGGTGGCCTGCCCGCCACGGTTGATTTCATGAACGGGGAAGGGGAGCGCGGAACCGGGGTGCAGGCTGGCGTGGTCGCGCGTGCGCCCGATGGTATAAACCCCGGCATGTTCCAGCAGAAGCAGGTCATCTTCCCGTTCCGGGTCTTCCTGATGGGCCCGGACCAGTTGTTCCTGAAGTTCCAGGGTTTCCTGATAGTCTGCCAGGCCGGGAATGCGGATGATGTTCATGCTGCGGAGGGGCAACCCCCGGTAAGTGCGGGGCTTAACGCGTTCTGCGCACCTGCTGGCCCAGGGCGGTGCGGTACTGGCGCACGGCGGCGGCCAGGGAGGAGGCCATGAAGTTCTGGTAGCGCTCCGTGGAGATGAGCAGGGCTTCCTGCGGGTTGGACATGAATCCGCCTTCCACCAGAATGGCCGGGTGCTTGATGGTGCACAGCACGGAATAGCGGGCGCGCTTGATGCCCCGGTCAACCATGGAGATGCCTTCCTTGATGGCGAGCGGCCCTTTCAGCATGTGCCCCTGCACGGCTGTAGCCAGGGCGATGTTCATGCTGTCCTGGGAGTTGCCCTGGAGGGCGTCCTGGCGGATGTTGCGGGACATGGAGGAGGAAGTGCCCGCAGGGGCCAGCGTGAAGGTTTCCACCCCGCGGGCGGAGGGGCCGCCGTCATTGAAGTGGATGCTGATGAAGATGGCGTTGCTGTGCCTGTTGGCGATGCGGACGCGGTCCTGGAGGGTAATGAAATTGTCCGTGTCACGGGTCATCACCACCTGGTAGCCCATGCCCTTGAGACGGTCCCGCAGTTTCTTGGCGACGGAGAGGTTGATGTCCGCCTCCCTGCTGATGCGGTTGCGCGTGCCGCTGTCATGGCCGCCGTGGCCGGGGTCAATGACCACCGTGTTGAAGCTGCGGCGGTTGGTGATGTAAGTGGGGCGCAGGACCGGGTCAATGATTTTGTGCAGGTCCATGTTGGAGACCATCAGCCCCTTGGACGGATGGTCCGCCACGGGATAGGAAAGCACGAACTTCATGTTGTTCATGAACATGTCCTGGCTGTGCGCCTGCATGCGTATCTGGATCTTTTCCGGCACTTCGTAAACTTTCTGCCGTCCTTCCGTGCGTTCCCGTGTCAGTTTGTAATGGGTGCGCACCTCGGACATCGGAATGTACTGCACGCCGTTGATGGTTTCCGGGTTCCATCCGAAGGCCGTGGACAGCGTCAGCAGAAACATGCCCAAAACGCCGAGCACGGCTGCAAATGATGTGCGAGAGGTCGGATACATAGGACGATATCGCGTCCAGACTAACGGATTTTTCATGACGCACAAGAGAAAAGTTTCCGTGAAAAATTCTTTTGCGCCTGCCTCCGGAAAGGGAAAAGGCGGCTCCCGGAAGGGGGAGCCGCCTTGAATGAGTGGGAACAGGGAAGGGGCCGGATTATTTGGCCGCCTTCTCGTCCATCTTGGCCTTGACCAGTTCTTCGATTTCCTTGTACAGGTCAGGATTGGACTTGAGGGCTTCCTTCGCGGCGTCCCTGCCCTGGGCGATCTGGCTGCCGTTATAGCTGATCCAGGAGCCGCGCTTCTGGATGATGTCATACTCCATCGCCAGGTCCAGCAGGCTTCCCACGGAGGAGATGCCTTCATTGTACATGATGTCGAACTCGCATTCCGTGAAGGGGGGCGCCACCTTGTTCTTGACCACCTTGATCTTGGTGCGGTTTCCGGCTACGGAGCCGTCGCTGGCCTTGATCTGGCCGATGCGGCGGATGTCCACGCGCACGGAAGCGTAGAATTTCAGGGCGCGTCCGCCGGGAGTGGTTTCCGGGTTGCCGAACATGACGCCGATTTTTTCACGGATCTGGTTGGTGAAGACGCAGACGGTGCGGGCCTTGGAGATGAAGCTGGTGAGCTTGCGGAGGGCGGCGGACATCAGGCGCGCCTGGGCGCCCACCGTGGAGTCTCCGATTTCGCCTTCCAGCTCCTGCTTGGTGACCAGCGCGGCCACGGAGTCCACCACGATGACGTCAATGGAATTGGAACGCACCAGGGCTTCGCAGATTTGCAGGGCTTCTTCCCCGGAGCTCGGCTGGGAGACCAGCAGGTCGTCCAGGTTGACGCCCAGGCGGGCGGCGTACTGCGGGTCCAGGGCGTGTTCCACGTCAATGAACGCGGCCAGGCCCCCGGCTTTCTGGGCCTGGGCGATGGCCGTCAGGGTCAGGGTGGTTTTACCGGAGGATTCCGGCCCGTAGATTTCCACGATGCGGCCGCGTGCGAAGCCGCCCACGCCCAGCGCGCGGTCAATGAGAAGATTGCCGGTGGGGATGACGTCTACTTCCATCTTGACGTTGTCTCCAAGGCGCATGATGGCGTTTTCTCCGAAGTCTTTCTGGATTTGGGAGAGGGCCAGGTCAAGGTTGCGCTTGCGGGCCGCTGCCAGTTTTTCCGCTTCGGGTGATAAAGGTGTTTCGTTGCTCATAATATCGTGGAAAGTATAGCTTGCGCGGCGTTATTGGCAAGTGTTCAATAGGTCTTCGCGGCCTCATTTCCCGTTGAGAAAGAATAGAATTCTGACATGGGGGAAAACCTGTGAAAACCGGGTGTTTCGCTCGGGAGGAATTGAGGAAAATATGGGAGAACGTTCCTGGGAGAAGGCCGGGAACGGGGGAAAACCGCTTCCGGCAGGGGACGCCGGCACGGCGTCATTCCTCAATTGGTTCCGCAAGGGGGATGTCCTCGTAGGAATCGTCGAAAATGACGGGGATATTGTGCTCCGGAATCAGGTTGATGGCGCTGATTTTCCGGTGCGTCTGGCGTGCGTGCCGGAGAGCGCGGGACAGTTTTTCCACCTGGTGCTCCAGGCCGTAATGGCTGAAGGTGGCCTGGCAGTCGTTGGAGAAGCGCACGCAGAAGGACCAGTCGTTGGGCGTGGTGATGGAGACGATGCTGGGCAGGTATTCCGTCACCGTGCCGGAGAGCAGCTCAATCAGCTTCATGGGCGCTTCCAGCTCCCGGATGCCGACTCCGTAGCTGAGCTGGCCGGAGCTGGGCGGCCTGAGCGTGACGGAGGGCATGTGCCTGCCCTGGATGTAGGGCAGGTGGACCTGCTCCATACAGGGGAAGATGACGCCCTCCTTGTCCGCCAGAACGCCGTATTTGGCGTCTCCCGGGTGGACGCCCAGTTCCGGGCAGTCAATCCATGCCACGGGGATGCGCGCGTCAATGTCCACCAGCAGCGTGGGATTGGAGGATATCTGGCGCTTGACGGCCGCCCGGCGGATGGCCGGGCATTTTTCCAGCCGCTGTTCCAGTTCCGCGGCATCCATGGAAAAGATGTTGTCCTTCGGGCCTATCCCCATGACGGCGAAAGCCTGCTCGGAGTTGAAAATGCCGTTGCTTTTCAGCGTGACGGTGTCGATGGAAAGCCAGTCGTACTTGAGGATGTAATCCGTCCAGAGGAAGACGATGGCCCCGATAAGGCCGAAGATGAGCGTGTAAACGGTGACGATGTGGTACAGCTTGCGCCGGAAGAGCCAGAAACGGTAGTTCCTGCCCTTGCGCTCAATGGTTTCTTTTCTGGCCTCCCGTTCCAGCAGGAGCATTTCCGGCCTTTTGGCGGAGCGGGGGACTGGCGTTGTGGCTTTGTGCGACATCGGGGGGTGTGGGATGGGCGACTCCCCGCCCTCTGTCAAATATTACGCTATTTCCGGGGGGTGGCTAGCGATAATTCCGCTATTTTTTCGCAAAGGGCCTCGTAGGACCAGCCGGCGGCAGCCGCCGCCTTGGGGAGCAGGCTGGAGGGGGTCATGCCGGGAATGGTGTTAATTTCCAGCACGAAGGGGGAGTCGTCTACCTCGCGCAGCAGCACGTCCACGCGGCCGTACACCTCCACGCCGGCGGCGCGGTAGGCCTTCAGGGCGGCCTCCTGCACCTTGGCGGCGGTTTCTTCCGGAAGGTCCGCCGGGCAGATGTAGTCCGTGCCTCCGCCCATGTTCATCCACGGGTACTTGTTGCTCAGGTCATAGAAGCCGGAGCGGGGGCAGATGTGGATGACCGGGAGGGCTTCCCCGTCCAGAACGCCCACCGTAAGTTCACGGCCTTGAATGAATTCCTCCACCAGCACGGTGGTGCCGTGGGTAACGGCTTCCTCCATGGCGGGGAGCACGTCTTCCTGCTTGTGGACGATGTGGACGCCCACGCTGGAGCCCTCGCAGGGGGGCTTGATGACGAAGGGAAGGGGAAGGGACGGCATCACGATGCCGCCGGAGCAGTCCAGGATTTCCGCGCGGGGGGTGGGAACCCCGGCTTCCAGAAACACCTTCTTGGATTCGGACTTGTCAAAGCACAGGGCGCTGGAACGGGAACCGGCTCCCGTATACGGAACGCCGCGTTCCTCCAGAATGGCTTGAAGGGCTCCGTCCTCACCGAAGGTGCCGTGAATGATGTTGTAGGCCAGTTCCGTGCCTTCCGGCAGCCGGAAGTCCGGACCATGTACGTCCACCTCCGTTACGTCGGTAAACCCGGCCTGGCGCAGGGCGCCGTAAACGGACTTTCCGGAGACGAGGGATACTTCCCGTTCCGCTCCGGGGCCGCCAAGGAGAAGGGCAATCTTGAGGTCGCGCTTGAGAGTGCTCATGTTGAAATAAAATAATGAATGGGTTAAAACTGGGGTTCCCGGTCTCCGATGACCTGGGCTTCCGATTTCAGGTCAATGCCGCGGTTTTCCATGGCTTCCTTCCGGATCATGTCAATCAGGATGGTGATGTCCCGCGCCCTGGCATGGCCGCGGTTGATGATGAAATTGGCGTGCACGTCTGACACGCAGGCATCCCCCACGCAGGCGTTTTTCAGGCCCAGCTCGTCAATGAGCCTGCCCGCCGGGATTTCCTCCGGGTTCTTGAAGATGCAGCCTGCGCTGGCTCCTACGGGCTGGGAAAGCTTGCGCTTGGCCCTGGCCGCCGCCAGGAGCCGTTCCATTTCCTCCGCCGGGGCGGGCTGCGCTTCAAACACGGCCTGAAGCACAAAATTATGGGCCAGGTCCGGGATGGAGCGGTACTGGGCGTTCAGTTCCTCCTTTGTGTGACTGCGGATTTCCCCGTCTTCATCCAGGCAGACGACGGAGACGAGGTTTTTAATCATGTCCATGCCCATGGCCCCGGCGTTCATGCGGAGGCTTCCTCCCACATTGCCTGGAATGCCGTCCATCCATTCCAGGCCGCCCAGGCCGTTCTGGACGGCGGTGGAAACCAGCTTTTTCAGCCGCACTCCCGCGCCGGCGGAAAGGCGGTTCCCCTGAATTTCCAGGACGTCGAATTCGCCTCCGGAGGGGTGGATGACGGCGCCGCGCAGGCCGCCGTCCCTGACGATGATGTTGGAGCCGCGGCCAATGACGTGCACGGGAATGTTCCTGTCCCTGCAATAATTGACGGCCGTCTGCATGCCGGAGAAGGTGGAGGGCTCCAGCCAGTACTGGGCGCAGCCTCCCACCCTCATGGTGGTGTGGCGTGACATGGGTTCGTACAGCTTGCCTTCCAGGGATTCGCCCGCGGTGCGTTCCAGATCCTCCAGCAGAGCCAGGTCGCGCGCGATGCGCATGCCGCATTCGTGGACGTTTCCGGCCCCCAGCGTCAGGAACAGGTCTCCGGGTTTCAGCGCGTTGCCGATGGCGTGGTGGGCCGTGCCCAGGTCGGGAAGGTAATGGGTTTCCACCGGGCCGTGCCTGTGCATGGCGTCGATGATGGTCTGGCCGCTCACTCCTTCAATGGGCAGTTCGCTGGCGGGGTAAACGTCCGCCACAAAGACGAGGTCCGCCGCCTGGAGCACCTTGCCGAAGTCGTCCGCCAGCATCTGGGTGCGCGTGTAGCGGTGCGGCTGGAAGTAAACCACCAGGCGGTTCGGGTGGAGGGAGCGGGCGGTCTGGAGCGTGGCGGCTATCTCCGTGGGATGGTGGCCGTAATCGTCCACAATCCGGATGGTGGGGGAAAGGTATTTGGTCTCAAAGCGGCGCTTGGCCCCGGCGAAGGAAGCCAGGCCGCGCGTTATCGCCGGGAAGTCCACGCCCAGTTCCGTTGCCAGCGCAATGGCCGCCAGGGAATTCAGCACGTTGTGGCGTCCGGGAATGCCCAGCTCCACGCGGCCCAGTTCCTCTTCCCCTTTCAGGACGGTGAACAGGGTGCGGCCGCGGCGTTCCAGGATGTCCGTGGCGGTGTAATCCGCACCAGACCAGCCGTAGGAAACGGAATTGGGATAGCCGGCGCATACGTCCGCTGCGCCGGCATGGGCGCGGCAGTAAATGATCATGCCCCGCGTCTGGGAGCAAAGCTGGTCAAACACGGCCTTGATTTCATCCAGGTCCTTGTAATGGTCCAGGTGTTCCGGCTCAATGTTGAGGACGATGCTGTGCTCCGGGATGTAGTTCACCAGCGTGCCGTCGCTCTCGTCCCCTTCCGCCACCAGGTATTCGCTGTCCTCGTTCCAGTGGGCGTTGGTGCCCAGCACGGGGATTTCCGCCCCTACATAGTGGCACGGGCGCATGCGGCCTTCCCGCATCAGGTGAGCGCAAAGGGCCGAGGTGGTGGTTTTGCCATGCGTGCCGGAGACCACGACGCCCTTCTTCCCGTTCAGGATGGCCGCCAGGCATTCCGCGCGGCGCATGCAGGGAATGTTCAGTTTGTGCGCGGCGGAAAGGGCCGGATTGTCCTCCCGGATGGCGCTGGAATAAATGACGATTTCCGCGTCGGAGACGGCGTCCGCTGAATGCGGGCAGGAAAAAGAAAGTCCCAGGCTTTGGAGCCGTTCGGTTTCCGTGCTGGTCACCCGGTCGCAGCCGCTCACCCGGTGCCCCATTTCCATCAGCATGAGCGCCAGGCCGGACATGCCGGACCCGGCCACCCCGATGAGGTGGAGACGTGCCGGATGTTCCCTGTCCATCAGGCGTTTGCGTAAAGTCTCAATCATGGATGGCTGCATGGTCCGTGTTTTCAATGACATTGGCGATGCGGGATACTGCATCAGGCGTATCCAGACGTAAAGCACATTCATTCATGGAGGCCAGCAGGGAGGAATCCTTGAAGACTTCATTCAGAAAAGCCGCAATATCGTCCGGCGTAAGGGTGTTTTCACGCATCATGCGCGCCGCGCCGTGGGCCGCGAAGACGCGCGCGTTGTGCGCCTGGTGGTCGTCCGCGGCGAAGGGGTAGGGAACCAGCAGGGCGGCCTTCCCCATGTGGGCCAGCTCCGTCAGGCTGGACGCCCCGGAGCGGGAAATGACCACGTCCGCCGCGGCGTACGCAGTCGCCATGGCGGAACAGAATTCAATGACGTGCACATGGGGCATGTCCGCCGTCAGCTGGCTGACGCGCGCGAAGTCAGCAGAGCCCGTGATGATGAGAAAATCGCACAAGTCCGCGCATTGCCGTGCTGCTTCAATGACCAGTGAATTCAGGTTCCTGGCGCCCTGGGAGCCGCCCATCACCAGGGCCACGCGGCGTTCCCGGGGCAGGTGGAGCTCCGCCCTGGATTCATTCCTGTCCTTCCTGGCCACCATTTCCTGGCGCACCGGGGTGCCGGTGACAATGCATTTGGCGGGGTTGAAGTAATGCCTGGCTTCCTCAATGCCCAGCAGCACGTTCGTGCAGCATTTGGCGGTCATGCGGTTGGCCTTTCCGGGCAGGGCGTTGGAATCGTGCACGTAGGTGCGGATGCCCTTGCGGTGGGCGGCGTAAACGGGGGGGAAGGAAGTAAAGCCGCCCATGCCGATGACGACGTCCGCATTCACCTCGTCCAGAAGGCTGCGGCTGAAACGGATGGCCTTGTACAGCCTGAGCCCGAAGCCCAGCAGGGACATGGACGGGATTTTGGGCATCGCGATGGCCTCAATGGTGCGGAAATTGAGATCGCCGTAATTCTTGCTGGCCTGCGCATCCACCTTCTTCTGGGAAATGAGGAGGGTGACGTTGTGGCCGCGCTTTTTAAGTTCCTGGGCTACGGCTATGCCGGGGAAAAGGTGTCCCCCCGTGCCGCCGCAGGCAATCACGATGTTCAGGGTGGGACGCGAGGGAGAGGGTTCAGTCATAATCTTACGTCAATGGAGCGTTCGTCTTTGCGGGTGATTTCACAGTTGGGCTGTGCACCGGTGGAAAATCTCTGAATGCTGGTGAGCATGCCCAGGGCGGCCAGCGTGAAGACCAGGTTGGTGCCCCCGAAGCTGATGAAGGGCAGCGGCAGCCCGGAGTTGGGCACGGCGTTGGTCACCACGGCAATGTTCAGGATGGCGGGGCAGAAGATGATGGCGACGATCCCCACGGCCAGGAACCGGCCGTAGGCGTCCCGGCACTGCATGGCTACGCCGATGCCCGCATAGGTCATCAGGAAATAGCAGAGCAGGACGAACATGGTTCCGTAAAAGCCGAACTCCTCCCCAAGCGGGGCGAAGATGAAGTCCGTATGGGCGAAGGGAAGCGTGCCGTGCTTTTCCGCGCTGTTGCCCAGGCCCACCCCGTCCAGGCCGCCGCGGGACAGGGCGATGGAGGCGCGGTACTGCTGGAGCCCCGCGCCCAGGCGGTGGGCGTCCAGGTCCTTCCAGGCCAGGAAGCGTTCCAGGCGGTTGGCGTTGCTCTGTACCAGAACGTACAGGGCCGCTCCGGCGAGCGCTAGGGCGCCGCCCAGGTAAATCTTGCGCGTGCCGGCCACGAACATCACGCAGAACGCGGCCAGGGCCAGCGCTACGGAGGTGCCCATGTCCTTTTCAAAAAGAATCAGCGCCAGCGGAATGCCGAAGATGACGCCGGGCATCACGAACCCCCACCAGAAGGAGGTAGTGCGGTCCCGGTACAGGGCCAGCCAGTTGGCCAGCGCCATCATCATGCAGAGCTTGGCGCATTCACTGGGCTGGAACTGCATGCCGATGGTGATCCAGCGGCGTTCCCCGTTGATCTCCTTCCCGATGCCCGGCACGTAGCACAGCACCAGCAGGAAGCAGGCGAACCCCAGAATCCACCAGATATACTTCCGCCATATCCGGTAATCTATCCGGGAGAGGATCATGGCCCCCACCAGCCCCGCGCAGGCAAAGGCGGTCTGCTTGAACAGGGGCTCGTACGGGTGCTTGGTTTCTTCCGCCCAGGCCGCCGTGCTGGATACCATCACCAGGCCCACGACCAGAAGGCAGATGACGAAAAACCAGACCAGAATCATGCAGACTTTGGAAGACATGGCGGCAGGGGCGGGAAGAGAAAGAACTTACTTCTTGGGAATCATGATCTTTTGACCGATCTTGAGGCGTGCTACGTCCCGGTCGTTCATCTTGTTGAATTTCTGGAGGGAGCGCCAGTTCATCTTGTACTTGCGGGCGATTACGGAGAGGGTCTCACCCTTCTTCACGATATGCGCCACGCCGTCCGTTTCCGTTTCCGCGGCGGCGGTTTTTTCCGGCGCCATCTTGTCGCCGGGGCGTGCCGGAATGACGAGCGTGCTGCCGCTGACAAGGCGCTGCACCCTGGGATTGACGGCTTTCAGGTCATTGACGGCCACCTGGTTGTCACGGGCGATCCGTTCCCACGTATCCCCCGTGCGCACGATGTGGCGCGCAGGACCTGCCACCGGAGCGGCGTCCGGAATGTGTTCCTGCACGGCGGGAGCCGGCTGCCTGTTCGGGCGCGCGTCCACCACCTGTTCCGGCTGCGTGATGGTGACCGGAGCTGCGGGAGCGGCCTGGGGAGCCTGGGGCAGAACCGCCGGGGGAGCCGCAGGAACGGGCGTCTGGGAAACGGTGGGCGGCGCGGGAAGGGCGGTTGCCATTTCCACGGTCTCCGTCGTATTCCTGAACCAGGTGCTGCGGACATAGACGCCGCCGATAACAAGAAGATGGAGAAGAAGGAGGACGACGAGCCACCGCACGACGGTGCTGCTGGGAGCGTCATCTTCAAATTCGGAGACGCGTGCGCGGTATCTGCTGAGCTTGGCACGGAGCACGGTGCCCATTTTGCGTTTCGGACGGGTGCGTCCGGTCGGATTGTGATCGGGGGTCTTGGTCGTTTTCATGATGGTGGGTTTCTGGTGGGTTGTCAGGAAAGGGGGGAGAGGGCGTTCACCGCGTCCCGGAAGGCCTGGCCGCGCTGGACGTAGCCGGTGAACATGTCAAAGGAGGAGGTGCCGGGGGAGAACAGGACGGTGTCTCCCGTCCTGGCGCGAGCGCGGGCCTTGGCCACGCAGTCCGCCACGTCCGCTGCTTTTTCCGTGGGAACCACGGGGGAAAAGGCGTCCTGGAGCTGGTCCGCAATCTGGCCGAAGACGACGCACGCGCGCACCTTTTCCTTCAGCATGGGCCGCAGGGGCAGGTAATCCAGTCCCTTGTCCTTGCCTCCGGCAATGAGAACCACGGGGGAGTTCTGGGATTTCAGTGCCGCTTCCAGCGCGTGCAGGTTCGTGGCCTTGGAATCGTTCAGCCACAGCACGCCGTCCAGCGTGCGGACGGTCTCGCAGCGGTGGCCGGGGGGCGTGAATTCCTTCAATACTTCCGCGGCGGTTTCCGCTGGAATGCCCAGGTGGCGGCAGGCCAGGAGGGCGGCCATGACGTTTTCCGCGTTGTGGCGCTGGTTCAGGGTGGTATCCGCCAGGTTCAGCAGGGGCTTGTCTCCCTCCATGACCTGCGGTTCCCGGTAATAAAGGTCCGCCGCCGGATCTTCCGAACTGAAGGTGCAAACGGGTACGTCCAGGTGCGGAAGCCGCTCTTCGGAGCGTACCACGGCCAGGTCGTTTTCCGTCTGGTTGTCGAAAATGTGCAGCTTGGCGTGGTAGTAATCCTCCACGGACTTGTAGCGGTCCATGTGGTCCGGCGCAAAATTGAGCCATACGGCCACGTCCGGGTGGAAATCGCGGATGGTTTCCAATTGGAAGGAGCTGACCTCCAGCGCCAGCACGTCCGGCACGGAGTCCCGGAGCAGGATTTCCGCCATCGGGACGCCGTAATTGCCGCAGGCGACGGCCGCCTTTCCGGCGCGAAGCAGGATTTTTTCCACCAGGGACGTGGTGGTGGTTTTTCCGTTGGTGCCGGTGATGGCGATGATGCGGCCATGGTAGAAGCGGCAGGCCAGCTCCATTTCACCGATGGTTTCCACGCCTTCCCGCCGGAAGGCCCTGACAAAGGGGCTGTCCGTCTCAATGCCGGGGGAGATGACCACCAGGTCCGCGCGGAAGGCCCTCCCGTCTTCCTCCGTGGCGGCGGCGTGCAGCGGAATGTCTTCCGGCCAGTTGCCGATGGAGGGGGAGGCGTCAAACACGCGCACCCGGGCGCCATGCTTCATGGCGAGGCGCGCCGCGGCGCGTCCGCTTCTTCCCGCTCCCAGGACGGCGATATTGAGATTGTTGAGCTGCATGTTCGTGGTTGTCAGGCGGTGGTGATCAGGAAAAGGCCCAGGAACGCCAGCAGGAGGCTGATCATCCAGAAGCGGGCAATCACCTGGGTTTCCTTCCATCCCTTGAGTTCAAAATGGTGGTGGATGGGAGCCATGGCGAAGATGCGTTTGCCGTGGCGCAGCTTGAAGCTGCCTACCTGGAGAACGACGGATGTGGCCTCCATGACGAAAACGCCACCGATGACGATGAAAAGAAGCTCCTGCGCCGTGCAGACGGCGGCCATGCCGAATGCTCCGCCCAGGGCCAGGGAGCCGGTATCCCCCATGAAGACCCTGGCCGGGTAGCAGTTGTGCCACAGGAAACCCAGGCAGGCGCCCACCAGGGCCATCATGAAAACGCTGATTTCCCCTGCGCCGGGGTGGAAGGGGATGTCCAGGGAATCCGCCATCAGCCAGTTCCCGCAGATGGCGGCAATGATGGCGTAGGAGATGCCCGTGGTGACGGAGCAGCCGGAGGCGAGGCCGTCCAGTCCGTCCGTCAGGTTCACCGCATTGGAGGCGGACATGACCACCACGACGCCGAAGGGAATGTAAACGTACCACGGCAGATTCACCTGGCCGTAGAACGGAATGAACAGGGAGGAGACGTAGTCATGCAGTTCCACGCGGGGGCTGCCTTCCGGGTACAGGTACAGGAACATGACGCCCGCCAGCCCGGCCAGGAACTGGATGAAGAGTTTTTTACGCGCGGAAATGCCGTCCGAGGTTTTCTTGGCCACCTTCAGGTAGTCGTCCCGGAAGCCCAGCAGTCCCAGCGCCAGGGTGACGAACAGGCAGGAGATGATGAAGGGATTGTTCATTCTGGCGCACAGCAGGGTAGCCGCCGTCATGGAGCCTACGATCAGCACGCCGCCCATGGTGGGAGTTCCCGCCTTGGCTCCGTGGAGTTCCGCCAGCTTGTGCACTTCCTCCGCGGTCCTGATGGGCTGGCCGATTTTCAGGGAAATCAGCGCGCGGATTACCCGAGGGGCGAACATCATCGTCAGGACAAAAGAGATGAGGCAGGCCAGCAGGGCTCTCCCTGCCGGTTCTGCAAGCGCCCCCGCGGGGCTGAGCTGTTCAATGAAGGAATGCATAAAATTTACTGGGGCGGAAAGGTGAGGTTCATGACTTGCTCCATCCGGGCAAGGCGGCTGCCCTTGAAAAGGACGATGTCTCCCGGCGCCGTGTGGCTGCGGAGCCATTCGGCGGCTTCCTCTGCGGAGCCGAAGTTCAGTCCTTTGGTAGATGAGTTCGGAGAAATGACGTCCGTAATCCGGGCGGCGTCCGTTCCCACGCTGACCACGCAGTCAAAGCGGAGCTTTTCCGCCGTGCGTCCCACCAGCGCGTGCCCTTCTTCGGAAAACGTTCCCAGTTCCCCCATTCTGCCCAGCACCGCAAAGCGCCTGCCGGTGCAGGAAAGCTCCGCTGCGGTGTGCAGGGCGGCCTGCATGGAATCCGGATTGGCGTTATACGTATCGTCCACTACCAGAATGCCGTTGGACCGGGTGCAGTGGAGCCTGCCGCCCGTGAGCTGCGCCCGGTTGAGGCCGGAGACGATCTGCTCCTTCGCAAGACCTGCCACCCAGCCGGCGGCAGCGGCCAGAAGCGCATTGGCCACCATGTGGCGGCCGTGGACGGGCAGTTCCACCACCTCCCGGCAGAAATCAGGAATGGAAAGGGTGAAACGCGTCCCATTCTCCGTGGAGACCGGGTTTTCCGCGCGGACGGTTCCGGAGTCAATGCCGCACTCAATGCACGCGGCGCGGGTGGACCGGCGGATCATCTCCGCATAATCGCAGTCCGCCGGGAAAATCATGAAGCCGTCTTCCGGCAGGCAGCGGGCTACCGTGCATTTTTCCCGGGCAATGTTTTCCCGGGAGCCCAGGTATTCAATATGGGAAGTGCCGATGCTGGTGATGATGCCGATCTTCGGGCGCGTCATTTCACACAGGGGGGCCAGTTCTCCCGGATGGTTCATGCCCATTTCCCACACGGCGGCCTCGTCCGCCGGGGAAGCCCGGAGGATGCTGAGGGGAACGCCGATGTGGTTGTTCAGGTTTCCCTGCGTGGCGATGGTCCGGAATCCCTGGGAAAGAACGGAGGCGGTCAGGTCCTTGGTGGAGGTCTTCCCATTGGAGCCGGTCAGGCCGATGGCGGTGAGGGTCAGCCCGGCACGCCACCAGGAGGCCAGCTGCTGGAGGGCTTTCAGCGTATCCTCCACCAGGATGACGGCGCAGGAGGGGTCCATCCCTTCTTCCACGCGGCTGACGACGACTGCCGCCGCGGTGCGGGAGGCCTCCGGGGCAAACAGGTTGCCGTCAAACTTTTCTCCTCCCAGCGCGAAGAAAGCGGCATGGGGCGGCAGGGCGCGGCTGTCTGTGCACACGCCTCCGGAAGCGACCCTGTCAAAGGGGCCGCTGACCAGTTTTCCGCCGATGGCGTTGCAGATGCCGTGTGCCGTGAGGGAGGTCATGAAAGATGAAATGATGTGTTATGCCTGCGGGAACTCTTCCCTCTCCTTGATGAACATGTTGCGCCGCACTTCCTTGGCGTCGCTGAAATCGATGCGTCCGGTGGAAAGCTCCTGGTAATTTTCATGGCCCTTGCCCGCAATCAGGACGACGTCCCCCAGCCGGGCCTGTTCGATGGCCGTGGCGATGGCCCGGGCGCGGTCCGGAATGATGGCGTACCTGCCTTCCGGCATGCCCGCCGTAATCTGGCTGATGATGGAGAGGGGCTCCTCGCTCCTGGGGTTGTCGGAAGTGACGATGCAGGCGTCAGACAGGCGCGCGGCCACGGCGCCCATCAGCGGGCGCTTGCCCTTGTCCCGGTCACCGCCGCAGCCGAACACGGTAATCAGGCGGCGGGAGCAGATTTCCTTGAGCGTCCTGCAGACGTTTTCCAGGGCGTCCGGCGTGTGGGCGTAATCAATGAAGATCTGGGCGCCTCCGGGGTGGGTGAACAATTGCAGTCTGCCGGGAACCTGCGGAATGTTCTGGAGGTTCGCGATGGCGTCCCGTACCGGGATGCCGGCGCAAATGACGGCCGCCAGCGCGGCCAGGCTGTTGTACATATTGAATTTGCCGATCAGGGGCACGCGCACCAGGTAGCTTTTTCCCTTGTATTCCAGTTCGTATTCGCTGCCCTTGGCCGTGGCGTGGTGCACCAGCATGCGGAAATCCGCGCCCAGGGCGGAACCGTAGGTCTTGACGGCCATGCGGCCGGAGAACATTTCCGCCAGGCGGCGGCCGTAGGCGTCGTCAATGTTGATGACGGCCACGGGCTTGCGGCGGGCCCTGGTGTCCTGAGCCATCTGCTCGAACAACTTCGCCTTGGCCTGGAAATAATTCTCCATGGTGTGGTGGTAATCCAGGTGGTCCTGGGTCAGGTTGGTGAAAATGCCCACGTTAAAATTAATGCCGGCCACGCGTTCCTGGTCCAGCGCATGGGAGGATACCTCCATGGAAACGCCGCGGCAGCCGTTTTCAAACATCTCCTTCAGCAGGTGTTCCAGCTCCAGCGGGCCGGGCGTGGTGTGGGTGGAGGGGGTGATTTCCTCCCCGTTGTCATAGGCGATGGTGCCGATCAGCCCGGCGCGCAGCCAGGACTGCTTCAGCAGGGAATGGGCGATGTAGGCCGTCGTAGTTTTTCCGTTCGTCCCCGTCACGCCTATCATGGTCATGTGGCGGGAGGGATGGCCGTTCCAGGCCGCGCCCATCAGGCTGACGGCCAGGCGGGAATCGTTCACCTCCACCCAGCTGACTCCGGCGTCCCTGGCTTCCTTCGTGCAGGGCATTTCCGCGACGACGGCGCAGGCTCCGCGGCGGATGGCTTCCGGAATGAACTCGTGGCCGTCCGCCTGGGTTCCCTTCAGGGCAATATAGCAGGAGCCGGGCAGAACGCGGCGGCTGTCGCATTCCAGATGGGAGATTTTCACCTGGGGGGAGCCGGTGAGCGTATGGGCGGGAAGGTCTTTGAGCAAGGTAAGTAGCTTCATGATAGGATTATCTGCGCGGCGGTTTGGACGGGGAGGAAGAGGCTTGGGCGCGGGAGGCTTTTTTGTCCGCCTCCGCGGAAGGGGTATTCTTGGGAATGTTCATGGCCGCCGCCAGGCGGGTGGCCAGTTTCTGGAAGACCGGAGCGCATACGGTGCCGCCGCCGGGGTGGCAGTGCTTGGAGGTGGGATCGTCAATGACGATGAGGCAGACGAAGGCCGGGTCCTCCACCGGAAGCATCCCTACAAAGGAGACGGTATAGCGGTTGTCAAAATAGCCGCCCGTGGGCTTCACCTTGTGGGCGGTGCCGGTCTTGCCCCCCACGTTGTAGCCTTCAATCCGCGCCCTTTTGGCGGTTCCGTCCAGGTCCGTGACGTGGAACAGGGCGTTCCGGAGGTTCCGGGCTGTTTTAACGCTCATGACCCGGCATACTTCCACGGGGGGGGATGGCTGGAAATTCTTGTCGTCCACGTAAATGCCGTCCACCAGCCGGGGGCGCATGCGCACGCCGTCATTCGCGATGGCGGCGTAGGCCATGGCGACCTGCAAGGGGGAGACCATCAGGGAATAGCCGAAGCTGATGCGGGAGAAGTTGACGAAGTTGCTGCCGTCCTGGCACTGGCTGTTGGTTTCCCCCGGCAGGTCGATGCCCGTCTTGGAGGAAAAACCGTACAGGTCAAAATACTTTTTATACGTGGGCCAGCCCGATTTCAGCGCAATGCGGAAGGCGCCCGGGTTGCTGGACTTTTTCAGCACGCCCGCCACGGTCAGGCCGCTGTAGAAACGGGGGGCGTCCGTGACGGGGCGGGAGCCGGGCACCATGTAGGGCGTGCAGTTGATCATGGTATCGAACGTGGCCTTTCCGCTGTCCACGGCGGACGTGACGGAAACGATCTTGAAGGTGGAACCCGGTTCGTACAGGGACTGCACGGCGAAGTGGTAGGCGCCTTCCTGCAGGCCCTCGCGCGTATTTAAATTATAGTGGGGACGGCTGGCCATCGCCAGAATGCTGCCGGTCTTGGGCTCCACGACGATAATGCAGCCGCGGGGCTTGTGGGTCTGGTCCGTGTAAAAGGAAATGGCGGCGTCCAATTCCTCCTCCACGATCGTCTGGTACTCCATGTTCACGGTCAGGCGAACGTTCAGGCCGTCCACGGCGTCTTTGAAACGGGAATCCGCGGAGGGGATGATGCGGCCCCGGCTGTCCTTCCGGTACTCCCTGATGCCGTTGTGGCCCAGAAGCTGGTCGTCCAGCTGTTTTTCAAGGCCGGAAAGGGCCACGGGCCGCGGACCGCTGTCCTTCGTCTGGGCGATGTAGCCCAGAATGTGCACCATGCATTCCGGCACGGAATAAACGCGCTTGGAAGAAGTCTCAAACCGGAACCCCTGGACGCGGGCGTTCTGGATGGCCTGGCGCAGCAGTTCCGCTTTTTCCTCGGACAGGTTCTTGGCGATGACGATGCGCTTCTTGGGAATCTCCCCGTCCTTTTCCACCGTGTTGATGATGTCCTGCACGCTCATGTCCGGCAGGAAGGGGGCGATCACGCTGGCGGCGTATTCCAGATGGGCCTGCACGTATTTTCTCACCATCTCCGGCTCATAAAGCTCTTCCAGCTTCTTCCTGGCCATGTCTACCCCTTCCGGGCCGTCCTCAGGCTCTTCCAGCAGGATTTTCGCCAGATTGTGCTCCTTGCTGCCGTCCTTCTTGCTGGCCGCCTGTCCCAGGATTTTGCTGCGGAAACCGGAAACGAGCTTCTCTTTCTCCTTGTCCGTGGCGGCTTCTCCCCAGAAGGCGGAGTGGACGGCCTTGGAATAGGCAAGAGCCCAGCTGATGGTCTTGGGATCGTTCAGGTGGTAGCCGTCCGCAATCAGCTCGGAACTCTGCATGTTGTTGGTGAGGATCTCCTCATTGGCGTCCATGATGCGGCCGCGCTGGGGCAGGAGAACCTCCCGTTCAATAATGCCGCCGCTGGGGACTCCGCCCGTTTTCCGGGGGGAAACCAGTTGGAGGTTGACCAGCGTCAGCATCAGCCAGATGACCGCAGCGCCCGCCACGCCGCACAGGACGAGGCTTCTTCTGGCAAATCTGGACTTCGTGATCGTGGTCATGAACGGCTCGGCGCATTTAATTGCCTGCCGCGGCAATGCGGGAGGCGTTTTCGGAAGAAATGTATTCTACGGCTGAGGGCTCGATAGGCTGAAGGTTGGACTTGTCCTGGGCCAGCCTGTCGCGGATGGCCCAGCGGCTGGTCAGGGAGGAAGTCTTGGAACGGTAATATTCCTTCGTGAGTTCGCAGGAAGCGATCTCCTCGTTCATTTGCTTGATGTCGCGCGCGACCTGGATCTGGTCGTTTTTCAGCACGGCATAAGTGATGCCCGCCCCGCAGGTGAGGGAGGCGAAGGCAATGAGCCACATGATCATGCTCACGCTGATCTGGTGGCCGGTGAAACGCTGTTTGAATCTTTTCATGGCGGTGGCGAAGGAGAGATGGGTCAGATGATTTTTTCCACGCCGCGCAACTTGGCGCTGCGGGAACGGGGGTTGGTTGAAAGTTCTTCTTCTCCCGCAGTGACGGGCTTGCGGGAAAGCAGGCGGAAGCAGTAATCCGGGTTGGGGCGCGGAGCCGGCCATTCCGGACGGTCGATTTCCGGACGGCTCCGGAGGTCGAAGAACTGCTTGACCCTGCGGTCTTCCAGGCTGTGGAAGGTAATAACGGCCATGCGGCCCCCCTTGCCCAGCAGGCGCACGGAGGAATCCAGCAGCGCGTCCAGCGCGTCCAGCTCCCCGTTGACGGCGATTCTCAAAGCCTGGAACGTACGGGTGCCGGGATGCTGCCGCCCCTTGCGCGGAAGGACGGATTCCACCACGCGGGCGAGCTGGGCGGTGGTGGTGATGGGAGCCAGGGAACGCGCCTTTACGATGGCGCGGGCAATGGCGCGGGAAGCCCGTTCCTCTCCGAACTGCCAGAGGATGTCCGCGATCTCTTCTTCCGGGGCCTCGTTCACCAGGTTGCGGGCGGAAAAGGCGGCGCGGGTGTCCATGCGCATGTCCAGCGGGCCGTCTTCCCGGAAGGAAAAGCCGCGGGAGGCGGTATCAAGCTGGTGGGAGGAAACGCCGAGGTCCGCCAGCAGGCCGTCCACCTGGGAAACGCCCTGCTGGGCGAGGATGCTTTCCACATCCTGGAAATTGCCGGCGAGCACCTTGAAACGGGAGCCGAAGCGGGCCAGTTTCAGCGTGGCGGCGCGGCGGGCGTCCGGATCGCGGTCAATGCCCCAGACGGTAGCGCCCTGTTCCAGAAGAAATTCCGTATGGCCGCCGCCGCCGAGCGTACAGTCCACGATCAGTTTGCCGGGGCCTGCCGCCAGCATGTCCACCGTCTCATGCAGCAGAACCGTAACATGGTTGAAACCGTTGCCGGAAACGGCTCCGTCCGTTTCCGCGTCAGCGGAGGCGGAAACGGCGTCATCCCCCAGTTCGGAAACCAGGGCGTCCACTTTGGCTCTGGCTTCCGGAGCTTTCAGGGCTTCCGTGTGGTACACGCCTTCCCAGTTCATGGAGGGGGCAAGCGCCTTCCAGGAACAGACCAGCTCGTCCACCCCCTTCTCCTCCGTCAACTCCGCAATCACGTGCACATGGTTGCGGCAGATGCTCCATGCCAGCACGCGGCAGGACGTTTCCACCGCAAGGGCATTTGCCAGGGCCTGCGCCTCCTCCGTGCGGACATGCGTACCCGCGCCCGCGCGTAAAGAAAGCTCAACATGGCCGTCAAAAGCCCGGTCCAGGCTGGAGGACAATGCGCCCAATTTGCCATAAGCGCCCTTCTGTCCCGCCAGGGACATTTCCGCGGTGATGCGCGCCTTCTCCTGCTGCCAGGCGATCATGTCCTGCGCCGGAAGGGCGTCGTGCCCCCAGAAAACAATGGAATAAGCCGTAACCTCCGCATTCAGCCCGGTTCTGGCGCCGACGCCCAGGCCGGAAACAAGCCAGCCCGGGCGCAGCGCAAGCGTTGCGTAGGGATGGGCCTGATGCGTGGGCGGAATGGTAGGGTCTGGGGGCATGAAGGGAGATCAGAGAATGCCGTAGGATTGGTTGATATCGGAAATATTGGCGTTTTCACGCCGGGAGACTTCTTCATAGAGAGAAGGTTCCCATAATTCGAAATATCCTCTCCGAGCGGCGAGCCGGACGGAGGAACTGAGCTGTGCGTGTTCGCACATTTGTTTGGGTATCAGTAGTTTGCCCTGGGCGTTGATGATGGCCTCCACGCAGTTGGCATATAATCTGCCGATGAACAGGTCGATCTGCGCTTCCGTGTAGCCGGGCGTGGCTTCTATCTTGTCAATGAGTTGCTGGAATTTTTCCCGCGTATAGGCTTTAACGGTCGGCAATTCAAGGCGCCGGCCGGATAGCAGGAGCAGGGCGCAACCTTCGGTAGGCCTCCATTCAGCCGGAATCGCAATCCGGTTTTTGGGGTCCAGCTTGTGCGTGTATGCACCAAAAAGGTTGTCTGATACACTGCTCATCGCATGCAAGTACACTACGTAGTGACTTCAATACACTTTAATGCACCTGAAATGTCAACCCCGTACTGGAAAAAAGTATTTTTTCTTGTGTTCATGTCGTGAAAAAAAGCATTGATCCGCTCTTGCGCCGCTCCGGGACCGGTATTATATTCCGCGCATGATGCAGTTTTGCGTGTTGGGCAGCGGCAGCGGAGGAAATGCCACCATCGTCAAGGCGGGGGAAACCGTCCTGCTGGTGGATGCCGGGTTCAGCGCCGCCAGGCTGCGGGATAAAATGAAATCCGCCGGCGTGGAACCGGAGGAGCTGGACGCCATTCTGCTCACCCATGAACACACGGACCACATGAAGGGCGTGCATCAGTTCACCAGGAAATACACCGTGCGCGTCTATGCCACCCGCCATACGGCCATGTGCGTTCAGGAAAAGGCGCCGGAAGCCCCTTGGGCCTACTTTGAAAAAGGGCAGTCCTTTAAAATAGGGGATATCGTCATCACCCCCTTTGCCACCTACCATGACGCCGTGGACCCGGTGGGATTCAAGTTTGAAACGGAACGGTCCAGCCTGGGCTTCATTTCCGATACGGGGCAGGCCCCTGGCTGCGTGGCGGAACACCTCTCCATGGTGGACAGCCTGGTGGTGGAATCAAACTATGATCCGGACATGCTGGCGGCCACCCCCAAGCGGCCCTGGCCGTTGAAGCAGCGCATCGCCTCCACGCACGGGCACCTTTCCAATGAACAGGCCTGCGACCTGCTGAGGCGCATCGCCCATGACGCCCTGAAAAACGTAGTGCTGGCCCACCTGAGCGCAGAAAGCAATTCTCCGGAATTGGCAGAAAGCCTGATGCGTGCTACCTTGCATGACATGGGACTGGCTTCCACCTCCCTGTTCTGCGCCAGCCAGGACTCCTGCCTGCCGTGGATACGGGTCTGCTGAATCCGCCTCTTTCCTTCCTCCTGCCGCCATGTTCCTCTCCATCTGTGAAATCATGAGCACGATCATTGGAGCCCTGGCGGGATCCATTGCTTCTTCGCGCGTGAAAATGGACCTGTTCGGCGTGATTGTCTGCGGCACCCTGGCGGCCCTGGGCGGAGGGACCGTGCGCGACCTTCTGCTGGACATTCCGGTGTACTGGACGCTGCCCTCCGGGGAAATCTTTGTCCTGGCCGCCGTCGTCACCAGCCTGGGAACCTTTTACGTGGCCCAGAAATACCCGCCGCCCATGGGCACCATCCGCGTGGCGGACGCCATCGTTCTGGCCCTCTTCGGCATGATCGGCACGGAAAAATCCTACCTCCACGGCTATACGCCCACCGTTTCCGTGATGATGGGCATCTGCACCGGCGTGGCGGGCGGCTTGCTGCGCGACGTGCTCACCGGAAACGTTCCCTACGTGTTCCGCCCCGGGGAACTGTACGCCACCGCGGCTCTCCTGGGAGGCGTGGCGTACGCGGTTCTTTACTACTTCGGCATCGACTCCTCCACCTGCTTCGTGACGGGCTTCGTGGTCACGCTCTCCGTGCGCCTGGCGGCCATCCGCTGGAACTGGAACCTGCCTTCCTACATTCCCCTGTTCTCCCCGGAGGCAGAACCGGAAGCCATGGAGGAAGAGGAAAAGGAGATTCTTTCCGGGAAACCCGGCGGACGGTAATCCGCGCTACTTGTGGAAGCACCCTTCCATGCAATAGACGGAAAGCTTCTCCACCGTACCGTCCCGCTCGCAGCAGGAGCGCATGTTGCAGTGCGGGCACAGTTCGCGCACATTTGCTACGTCCAGGGTTCCCCGTTTTTCGTGAAGGGAATAAAGGTACTTCAGGTATTTCCCCTCCGCGATGCGGTGGTGGCTGTCCTTTTCCTTCAGCCCCTTCCATTCGTACAGGCGTTTCCCGCCCTTGGAGGAATTGCAGGACTTGCATACCCTGACAACGTTATCCATGATATCTTCTCCCCCGCAGTCGCGGGGCAGGATATGCTCCGTGGTCAAATTCTTTTTTTCGCCGCAATAAATGCATTCCCCGGGATGTTCCATTTCCCTGACCCATTCGCGAACGGAGGAAGACCAATGTATGGTCCCTGCGCAAAGCTCCTTCCACTTGCTCATAATCATGCCGTAATTGGCCTTTCCGAAGCCGGAAGAAGAGGCAATGATTTTGGCATATTGGTAATAAATGATCTGGCGGACGGATTTGACGGCGGGAGGAGGCATGATAAGGATATAAAAGCTGTTTGTTGAATGATGCTGTCCGGATTTTCCGGATCTTTACTTGCCCAGGCAGAAGGAGGAAAAAATGGCGCCCAGCACGTCTTCCGTATCCACGGCTCCGGTGATTTCCCCCAGGTGCGTCAGGGCTTCCCTCAGTTCCAGAGCCGTGAATTCCGGACTCTCCTGCCGGGAGATGGATTCAGAAGCCAGCCGGACATGCTCCAGGCACAGGCCCAGTTCATGCTGGTGCCGGGCGTTGATGGCTACCAGGGAGCTGCCCGTTTCACCGGGCAGGGAAGAGGCAAAGGCCTGGATAATGGCTTCTTCCAATTCCTTTCTGCCTTCTCCAGTGGCGCAGGAAAAACGGATGCCGGGAACGGCCTTCCAGTCCGGGTGGATTCCCAGGTCGCACTTGTTCAGAATCAGCAGCCGGGGCGCGGTACGGGCGGCCGTGGGGAAAGCCTCTGTCCGGGGCGCGGAGGCGTCCGCCACTTCCAGAACCAGGTCGGCGGTTTCCAGCGCCCGGTTGGTGCGGGTGATGCCGGCCTGTTCAATGACGTCGGATGATTCCCGGACGCCTGCCGTGTCAATCAGCCGCAGGGCCAGCCCGGCGAGCTGGATGGATTCCTCCACCGTGTCCCGCGTGGTTCCGGCGATATTGCTGACAATGGCCCGGTCATACCCCAGCAGGGTATTCAGCAGGCTGGATTTTCCGACGTTGGGCGGTCCGGCGATCGCCGTGCGGATGCCTTCACGCAGAAGACGGCCGCCCTCGGCGGTCCGCAGCAGCCCGGAAAGCTTTTCCTCCATGCTCCGGAGCCGCGCCAGCAAACTGGAGGCGGTGTCCGGGGAAATGTCTTCATCCGGAAAATCAATGTAGGCTTCGATATGGGCCAGAACATGAACCAGGCTCTCCTTCAGTTCGTCCACCTGGGAGCCGATGCCCCCGTCCAGCTGGCTTTGCGCGGCCTTCAGGGCCAGGTCGCTCCCGGCGGAAATCACGTCCATCACGGCCTCCGCCTGGGTCAGGTCCATCCGCCCGTTCAGGAAGGCCCTCTTCGTAAACTCTCCCGGTTCCGCCGGGAAGGCTCCGCACCGGTACAGGCGTTTCAGCAGGCGGTCCGTCACCAGCATGCCGCCATGGCAGGAGACTTCCACGGTATCTTCCCCCGTATAACTGGCCGGAGCCGGAAACCAGGTTACCAGCGCCTGGTCAATGGCAACTCCCTCCGCATCCTGAATGCGGGCCAGCGTTGCCCGGCGCGGCTGGAGGCGTTCCGTGAAGGCCGCGGGGGTGCATTGTTTCAGGACGGCCATGCAGCCGGGGCCGCTCATGCGGATGACGGCAATGGCTCCCTGTCCTGCGGCGGTGGCCTGCGCGGCGATGGTGCGTTCCGGCTCAATCATGGTTCTATGGATTCAAAAAAACCGCCCCCGAGCAACTTGCCTCCGTCGTAAAAGGCGCAGACCTGTCCCACGGCCAGCGCCCGGAGGGGCGTGTCAAAGCTCAGGCGTACCTTTCCTTCTTCCAGATATTCGCAGGAGGCCCATTCCGCCTTGGCGCGGTAGCGGGGCTGCGCCATCACGCGGGAGGGCAGGGGCGCCAGCGTATTGGAAATGCCGCCGACCACCGCATGGGCCGCATACAGTCCTTGCGTGGACGCGTCTTCATACCCCAGGATCAGGCGGTTGCGTTTGACGTCCTTCCCCACCACCACGTAGGCGATTCCCTCCCGCGGGGAGGCGACGCCGTGGCCTTTCCGCTGGCCCATGGTAAACAGGTGCAGGCCGTTGTGGGATCCGAGCGTCTTCCCCTCCGTATCCACGATTTTGCCGGGTTTGTCCGGCAGGTAGTGGCGCAGGAAGTCGCTCATCTTCACTTGGCCGATGAAGCAGATGCCCTGGCTGTCCTTCTTGCGCGCCGTGGGCAGGCCGTATTTGTCCGCCAGCACGCGGACCTCCGGCTTCAGCAGGTCCCCCAGGGGGAACACGGCGCGGGCTGTCTGGTCCGGGCGCATCAGGGACAGGAAGTAGGACTGGTCCTTGTTCGGGTCCCGCCCGCGCAGGATGAAGGAGCCTTGCGGCGTATCCAGCCTGCGGGCGTAGTGGCCGGTGGCTACGGAGTCAAACCCCTGTTCCAGGGCGTAATCCAGAAAGACGCCGAACTTCATTTCCCGGTTGCACAGCACGTCCGGATTGGGCGTGTATCCGGCGCGGTAGCCCTCAATCAGGTAATTCACAATACGGTCGCGGTATTCGTCCACCAGGTCGATGACCCGGAATTCAATGCCGATTTTTTTGGCGACGGCCAGGGCATCCTGAATATCCTGTTCCCACGGGCATTCGCCAGGGATGCCCTCGTCATTCACCCAGTTTTTCATGTAGGCCCCCACCACGTCATGGCCCTGCTCCACGAGCAGGGCTGCTGCCACGGAGCTGTCCACCCCGCCTGATAAGCCTACAAGAATGCGTGCCACGATGCTGAAAAAGAGATGAATATAATGAAGCGGTCTGCTTTTGGAAAGCCTTTCCCGCCTGCCTCTGTAAACCAAAGATGCCCCCGCAAGCCAAGACAAAAAGCGTGGAAGACGAATATCCGGGACGTAACCTGGGAAAACAAGGAGATGCCTTACAGTCTTTTTATGCAGGAAAGGGTTTGCACCAGTGACGCTTTTGTTGTCCGGATTTGGATGCCGCTTTAATTTTTCTGTTTGGGCAATCCCTTGTAAAGGTAGGCCGCTTTCGGCACCCGGCCGACGGTTCTGTCCAGCAGGGCCGGAATGTCCTTGTCCCTGTATCCGGCCAGACGCAGGTATTTTTTGACCTCCTGGGCCTTGGTCGGGAAGCAGGTCATCAGTTCCCTGATAAATCCGCGTTCTTTGCTTTTGATGGCGAATTGAGCGTTGTTGCTTCTCGAACTCAGCGCGCTTGTCTTGTTGAACAGCTTGGTATCGTTTCCTTCTGGCATTCCGGAGGCATGGTCGATGAGCATGTGGGCGAAAATTTCCGTAGCTTCAAAAGCATAATCTACCTGGCTGTGGAATTGTTTGATGATCAGAGCTTTTGCGGATAAATAAAATCGAAGGGCCTCTTCCCTGCCTGGGAGGCTGCTATTCTTGTCCGTTAGCGCAAGGAAAGGGATACTGTTTGTGAAAAACTCTTTTGCGTGGTGATCAACATCAGTATATTCTGAAACCCATTCGACGTTTTCGTAATCGTTGAGGTCAATGAACGGGGCCTTGGCAATCAGGTAGCAAAGGAAAAGCCCCTCCGTCAATTCCTGAGGGGTGACGTCCTTTTTCCGGTAGCGGTTGGCTTCTTTCAATATTTTATCCGCCCCCTGGTAGAACGGAATGATCTGGCCGCTGTCCAGTAGTTTCTTGAGCCGCAGGAGTTCTGGGTTTTGCTTGTTCAGATTCCTGATGGCGGAAGGAAGGGGGAGCTGGTCCTGCTCCGGAGAGGCTGAACAGGGAAAAGACAGCGAGTAAAGGACGAATAACAGAAGGAAGGGATAAGATTTATTCATGATGCTAAAAACAGGAGGTTATGGATTGGCGGTAGAGTCGGCATGCAGGGCATTGCCTGCTGTGCTGCGCGTGACGGTGCATCCGAATTTGGTGATGCTTACCTTGATATTTTTCAAGCCCCTGGTGGGGGAGTCTTTATTGGTTTCCCTTTCATCTTCGTACTCAAAACTGAAATCCTGGGAATACGCGTCATTGCCAATCTTGCAGCAGTCCTTGCCGTCGTCGCGTACGTACCATCCGCAGGTCCATGAAAAGGAATACGGCAGCTTCATATTCTGCAAGTGCTGCAAGCGAATATCCTTCTCCTTGTCCCATCTCCAGCCGATGTTGTCATGATGGTGGGCATTCAGGGCATTAGGTCTCATCAACAATTTTCCCGGGGTATGCACCGGTTTGAATCCTTCCGGGTCTTCCGCCCGCTCCATGATGGAAATGTTGCTGAAACTGACCGTCAAGGGAAGAAAAGTCACGACAAGCTTGGAGGAAGCTCCCGGTCTGTCTTTTTCCTTGTCCTGGGGATGTTTTTCCACCCGTTTCCCGGAATGTTCCGCTTTAATGTCAGAGGGAACGAGAATGCTGAAAACGGAGGGTTCCCTTTCCGGCAATTCGTCGTCAAGGCTGGTTTTGACTCGAACCTTCAGCGTGGTATTCTGGGTGAGGTCTCTATTAATCTTCAGCGTGGCTTGATTAATATCGTCATTTGATTTCTCAATGCTGGCCGCATTCTCCGGCTCCAGGGACCATTCAAGGGAGTCTGAGTCCACGTCCTTAACCCTCTTGCCGTTCAAGGTTAAGGTGACCACTTCTCCAATACCGACTTTGGTGCGTTTCCTGTCCTCGTCCTGGTCTCCCTGGTCGATGAGGCATTGGGGAGAGACGGCTTTCGTTTCCGATTCGATGTACAGGGAGCGGTCATCCGTGGCGGGAATATCTTCCGCATGCGCAAGCGCTGCCAGGGCGTGCAGAAAAATGCCGGTAGAAGAAAGGCGGAAAGAGGGGAAATTCATGCCAGGGTGCGAGCTGAGGAGAGTTATGCTCATGATAGTCTTCCGCCCCTTTTAATGTCAATGCATCCAAAAATATGTTAGATACAGTTTGCCGGGGGAAGAAACGGGCGGTTTTCCGGATGTTTACCGTCCTAGGAGGGGGCTAATGCTCCAGCTCCCGTATGATGCATTTCGCCAGCTCCCGGGGGGAGGCGGAGGGGGCAGCCGGAAGTTCCCGGAGCCATTGCTCCCGTTTCAACCAGGTACGCTGGCGTTTGGCGTATTGCCGGGTGGCGAGCGCCAGCTGGCTCTGACAGGTTTCACGGGTGATTTCCCCGCGCAGCAGGCTGCGTATCAACGCTAGGCCCAGGGTGCGTTCCGCCGTGGCGGAGCAGGGGCCCAGGGCGGCTGCTTCTTCCACGGCCCCCTCCTGCATCATGCGTGCGGCGCGGAGGGCGATTCTCCCGTCCAGTTCCGGAACTTCCCTGGTGATGACCCAGCCGGGCCCCAGGGGCGGCTTCAGCCAGTTCCGCTTCCAGAAGGAAAGGGGTTTTCCTCCGGCAAGGACGATTTCCAGGTTGCGTTCCACATACCGCCGGTTGGAAGAATTGGTCAGGGCTGCGCCTTCCGGGTCCAGGGAAGCCAGCCTGGCGTGCAATTCTTCCGTGGAACAGTCCGCAAAAGCGGCGCGGAGGGCGGCGTCCCCCGGCGGCGCTTCCGACATGCCGTGGGAGAGGAATTTGAAGTACAGTCCGGAGCCGCCCGTGACGATGGCCGTTTTTCCGCGGGCATGGATATCCTCCACGCACCGCATGGCGCGGTGGTAGTGTTCCGTGGCGTCCCAGGGCATCCGGGCCGGAATGATGGATACCATGTGGTGGGGAACGCGTGCCCGGTCTTCCGGGGAGGGAGCCGCCGTTAGAATGGGAAGCTCACGGTACACCTGGTAGGCGTCCGAACCGACGATTTCCGCACCCAGCATTTCCGCCAGTTCCACGGCCACGGCGGATTTTCCCGACCCGGTGGGTCCGGCAAGGAACAGCGTAGCGGGAAGGCCTGTAGTAGAAATGCCGGGCATGGCGCAGTCAGGATTTTTCCGGATGCCTGAGGCGTTCGGGCAGAGGCTTGTTTTCTGCGGGATTGCCGATGGCGAGACAGCCGGAAGGCACATCCCTGGTGACGACGGCTCCGGCGGCTACCACGGCTCCGGAACCGATGGTGACGCCTTTCAAAATGATGGCCCTGGCTCCGATGAAGCAGCCTTCTCCGATGTGAATGGGCTTGCCGTGCCCGGGATTTCCCCACGTGCTGCCCCAGCTGGCGCCGCTCCGGGGATAGTGCATGTCGTTGTCCAGAATCAGCGTGTCTGCGCCTATCAGCGTATGGCGCCCGATGTGGATGCCGTTGACGCAAACCAGGGTGGCTCCGCTGATGCCGCAGCCGTCCTCCACGGTGATGCGGGCTTCATTGGAAAGGGCCGCCAGGCAGGCATGGTGGGAAAGCACCGGATTCATCCGCGCCATGGAGTGGATGGTGACGCCGTTGCCGATGGTGATGCAAGCTCCCGGGAATTTTTTAATCCGGGGCAGGCCGGACAGGATGACGCCCGTTCCGGTACGCACTCCCCGGAGCTTGAGCAGCAGGCAGCCTATCTTTGAAAGGAACTGAATAATGAGCTTTTTTATCATGGGAAGAAAGGCGAAAACAAGTTTTCTTTGGAAGCTCCGGAGGTAGAAGAAAAACCTGCCTGTCAGGAATCCGTGTTATTTTCCTCTTTCATGTCCAGCAGCGAGCCATAGACGTCCATAAAGTCTTGGGAAGTAGTTTGAATACTGAGCTTCCTTTTTATTTCCTCTATTCCGTATTTTCCCATGGCAATGGATTTATCCAGGGATTCCGTCACGGCAAGGACGGCTTGGCGAATGGCTTCGCTGTCTTTGACTGGGAGGATGTATCCCGATTTGCCGTCTTCGACGTATTGTTTGCTCCCGGCATTGACCGTAGTGATAACCGGTAATTCCATACAGCGGGCTTCCTTGACAATGGTGGGTCCTGTATCGGCCAGAGTTGGAAGTAACAGGCACCAGGCCGTTTCCATCTGCTGCCTGAGTTGCATCCTGGATAGTTCTCCAAGCCAATGGATATTGGGAGGGCATCCGGAATTTAGCTTGGTGCGTAGTTTCCCGTTTCCTGCAATATAAAGGTCTACATGCGCCAGGGAGGGATCTTTAAAGGCTTCAATCAGAAAGGGAAGACCTTTACGTTCGTTCAGTGATCCTGCGAACAGGCAGGATGGCCGTGTACTGGGAGCGCGTTTCTTTTCCTGGAACTCGGACTCAATGCCGTAGTCGATAAGATGGATAGAGGCTGCCGGGTTGAGTTTCCGGACACATTCCGCAGCCCATGGTGATTCACATGTAATATGCTGGTATGCCGGAGTTGTTCGTTTTTCCCAGAATGCTTGAAGGTGCGCGAGAAAGGGCATTTTACTTTCCCGGCAATAGGCATGCAGGGCCCCCTGGTATGATAATAATCGGGAATACGGCTGGTTCATGCATGCCTTGGCATATGGAAATTCAATGCCCCATGCATGGATCAGGGCTGGTTTCAGGGAATGGAGAAGAAGGCGTATTCTTTTAGAGGCAAGAAAATGCCCGCTTAAAAGTCCCAGAGCCAAACTTGGATCAGGCAGAATGTGAATGGTCTGGCCTTTCAGTTGCCGGACGGTATGGGCCTTTACATATTTTTTGAGAGTAATCCAATGAATTTCATAGCGTTTTTGATGAGCCAGATCGCAGAAAAGAGCATAAATCCATGGAATCAAGGTGTGGTCTTGATCTTGAAACTCTTCAGGAAGCAAGCGTCCCAAAGGCATGTTTGCCAAAATGGCGATAACAGGAAGAGATGACCGATTTTCCATATAAAAACAGCAAGGATTATTAATAACGCGGACGAATTGAAAAGTCCAGAAAATGCGCAAGTATGATGATGAGCGCCTTGGCTGCGAGCAAGATGAAAAAAAGATTGTGTCTGTTTTCTATCTGGAATCCCTTTTTTAAACTGATACAATAATGGTCTTTCTTTAAAACGGGAGACTTGGTCTCCACAATCTCCTATTGAAAAATTTTAACGCGAAAATTCTCATAATTAAGAAACTGGGCTGCTCCGGAAAATGTAATGATGGAAATGGCGAGAAGGCGTTTTACCGTGGGATAACGTTCGTGAGGAAAATAGCCGGGGCCGAATTCATCCCATGGAATCAACTCAGTCTTTCTGCTTTAGGGTACGGGAGGAGGCAATGGAGCTGAGCAGGTCTTCCCATTGTTGATATACGACTGATGGATCATACTGTTCCTGCCATTGCCGCAGCCCCTCCTGCCCTCGGCGCTCCCGGAATTTTTCGTCCGTCAGAGCCCCCACGGTTTTTTCCAATGTGGCAGAGGATGCTTTTTTCAGGATGATGCCTCCCTTCAGGGTGGAAACGGCTCCCACATCGGGAGCAAACCATGGGATGCCGCACGACATAGCCTCCAGAATGCAAAGCGGCTGCTGCTCCTGATAGGAGTAAAGGAAAACGGCGGCGCTCTCCATAATGGCGGCTTCCACCTCCGGACGGGGAAGATTGTAAAGAATCCTGAATCTGGGATCGTCCCCAATAGCCTGCTCCATTTGCTCAGCGTAGGAATTGCGTTGCGGAACAAGGAAAAGGAAAACGATGTTGTCCAGCTTGGTTTGCTTTACATGGCGAATAAACAGAAGCTGCCGCTTCGTGTTGCAGGCGCTGGCGGGGCACGTGAAAACGGGAGCGTGGGACAATCCGTATTTTTCCCGGAAGAAAGGAACAGCTTGTTTCAGCGCCGGAAACGTGTTGGGAATGCAGACGTAACGGGAAAGATTCAGTTTGGAGCAGTAGTAATAATCGAACCCTTTGAAGGGCGTTCCATAGGAGTCAAGGAAAACAAGGCGGTTTAACGGGGATTCCCGATGTACGTTCAAAATGCCCCTGCGTATTTGGAAAAAGGAGCAGAGCCATTTTTTCATGCCGAAAAAAGGAGGGTAGTCCACGCGGAAATAGGAACGGAGGTTGGTGGGCATGCCGTGGGAACGCAGAAAAAAGGGAAGGCGCTTTTCCCGTGCGCATGCCAGCAATTCCTTCCGGCACCAGCCCGACCAGGAATGGTAAACGATAAAATCCGGCTGGATATCTTTTAAAAAAGCGTCCAGGTACTCCTTCAAGCGGTTGGTGTCGTCCGTCAGGGAATCCGGCAGGGCCGTGATGGGGCAGCATCTTGTGCGGGAAGGATCCTCCGGCAAATCCTGCTGGCGGGTGAGAACGTGAATGTCCCAGCCTCTGGAGCCCAGGCTGTGCGCCATTTCATAGGCCGCCATACTCACGCCTCCTTCCCCGGGAGGGAAGGCATAGGCGGCAATCAGAATCCTTCCTTTGCTCACGGGCGGTAATATAGATGGAAGAGGGAAATAAAACAAGAATGCTTTATGGAACAATGCTGGATAACTGGTATGGAGCAGGTTGTGGCTTATGGATAAAAAGATGTTGATGCAGTGGAATGTTGTGCTAGATTAATGCCGCTTTTCATGGCCGTATGACTGGCAGAATATCCTGTTTGTATTTTACCAGCCGGATAAATGAAACCGGGTATGAATGATTTCTGTATTTTTTGTTTTCTCGTGAAGAGAGGATAAGTCCATGGAATAAATGGTATGAAGGAGTCTCGCGTAAAAAAAAGCCTGTTGAATGCCCGGGTGAACCTCATTTTTTATGTTCTGATTCTCATCATTTCATTTTTTTCAAGAAAAGTTTTCCTGAATTGCCTGGGCGCTGATTTCGTCGGTTTGACGGGAACTTTAATGAATCTGCTGAATTTTCTTAATTTGGCGGAGCTTGGCATAAGCACGGCTATCGGATATGTGCTTTATAAACCTATTTTTGAACATGATGAGGCCAGAATTAATGAAATTATTTCTGTTCTGGGTTACATGTACCGGTGGATAGGGCGCATCATTATTGCCGCCGGATTGCTGCTTTCCTGTTTTCTGCCGCTGATCTTCCCTTCAACGGGATTTTCCTATGGAATCATCTATTTTGCTTATTATTCCTTTCTCGCCTCTTCCCTGATTGGGTACTTCGCCAACTACAGGCAGACTCTCCTGGGGGCGGACCAGAGGAATTACGTGGTGGCCTTCTATTTCCAGACGGCCTCCATAATCAAAATTTTATGCCAGATATTATCTGCGTGGTATACGGGCAGCTATTATCTATGGATAATGATAGAACTGCTGTTCGGCATTATTTATTCCTTCATCCTTAACTGGAAAATTAATCAGGTATATCCCTGGTTGAAAAGCAATGTGGCTCTGGGAAAGGAACTGTTCAGGAAATACCCTGAGGTTATTAAATATACCAGGCAGCTCTTTGTACATCGGCTGGGTTATTTTTTCCAGTTCCAGGTCACGCCGTTTCTGGTTTATGCATTTGTTTCCCTGCAGATGGTCGCCTACTATGGCAACTATTCCACCATCATGGATAAACTGTTCCTCCTGGTCAACAACCTGCTGGGCAGCACGGAAGCCAGCGTGGGAAATCTGATCGCGGAGGGGAACGCGGAAAAAATCCGCAAGGTGTTCAATGAATTATTTTCCCTGCGCATGCTGATAGCCGGGACAATCTGCTTTACCCTTTACCAGCTTCTGGAGCCATTCATCACGCTTTGGCTGGGAGCGGGCTACATCCTCCCCCGGGAAATCATGATCCTGATCATCATCAACCTGTTCATCACTGTCACGCGGGGTGCAGTGGATCAATTTTTATACGGCTACGGCCTGTTCTGGGATGTCTGGGCGCCCATTGTAGAAAGCGTGATCAACATTTCCGTAGCAATTATCGGAGGTTACCTATGGGGATTGCCCGGCATTCTTCTGGGGGGTATTTCCAGCCTGGTGCTTATTGTTGGCATTTGGAAACCCTTCATGCTGTACACTTGGGGATTCAGAAAGAACGTGATGAATTACTGGCTCCAATTCGGTTACCAGCTGGCGCTGATTCTGATACCTATGGTGCTGATGAACTGGATTTGGAAATATTCCCCCTTGCAACCCTCCGGGTCTTTCCTGAACTGGTTTGCCTGCGCCTTCCTGATGGTTGTTTCCTATGGCGTCATAACGATTCTTTTAATGTATTGCTGTACGAAAGGCATGCGTGGCATGGTACATCGTGGACTGGCAATAGCGGGGACGCGGCTGCTCTGGAAGAGGAAAAAGTAAGCGTTCCCTATGGGGCATTATAAGGATTTTTTACTTCCTTGGCAGGAAAAATAAGTGCAACTCTTTTTTATTCATATATTCAGGGTAACTGGTTGATTTCCACGACAGCGGTCTGGGCATAGTGGTGGCCGACAAAAACCCACACTTGCCGGGGTTGCCCGGTCGTGTTGGGGGCAAGCGTCAGGGTGATTTGGCCGCCGCCGGCTGGTATCTGCTCCGCGGATTGGCTGCACCATACGGCGGCGGGGTCATGCCCGCACATCGTGTCGTTAATGGCGTACACAGCCTCCGCCAGCGTGGAGGATACCGTCAGCGTTACTTCACCGCCTTCCGCTCCCACCTCCAGCGCGGAAGCCGTCACCTCCGGCACGGGCTTGATCGCCACTCCGTCCATGACCACCTTCCCCAGGATATCCCTGGCCGCCGTGCTGCCGGGCAGGCTGCCCGTGTTCACCCGCATTCCGGCCATTCTCAACCCTGTCTCCTGCGCGCTGGCCACTTCATGGGCTTTGACTGTTGCTGACAATACAGCCGTATGGCCGCCGCCGCAGAACCGCGCTGTCATGGGCATGACGTATTGCCCGTCGACGAACAACTCCCACCTGTTTTCAACGTAGGGATGGTCTGCCGCATGCCGGGGCGCCATTGCTACGGCAAGATAGGTGGCGTCTGGGACCAGCGCCCACACATACCGGGCTTTCCCGTTGCCGCGCCCGTAATCCGTGCCGCGGATCAAGCAGGATGCAGAACTGCCCAGGTAAGACTTGCCGTATAAAGTCGCCTGCCAGGCGGGCGTCATATCATAACCGTTGTAATTATTAACGGAATTGAGCAGAGGAAACCTGTAATCCTGCCCTGTCCCGGCATGGTCATAATTGCACCAGTGAATGGGATGCGCATAGCATGGCGAGGACGGGTTTGTGGTGCATCCATAGCCATGTGTGGTGCTTCCCAGCATGATGGACGCCTTGTCCGCCCCCGTAATGCACCATGCCGCCGCCGCCGCAAAACTGGAATCTTTGTAGGTTCCCAGTGAATGAGCAAATTTCCAGGGCTTGGTGCCCACCCCCAGCAAGGAAATGCCGGAGGCGGGAGTCATTCTAATGACATGGTCATATAGTTCATTTTCAATGATGCCTTCCTTGACGGATGCATTGGCGCTGGAATACTTGTAAATGCTGAGGGATTGCATGCGCACCAGCAATGCCACCCATGACGGAACGGCGGCATAGGAGGCGCTGCGCACCAGGAGCCATTCCCGTCTGGCCTGCTCTTCGAGCATGGAGTCCCAGGACAGGGCCTCCTGGGCCGTGGCAGGCAGCGGCACGCGAACGCCTCCGTTGGCGTTGACGGTGCCGGCAAAGGTTCCGGACTCCGCCATCATATTTTTTAAAATGGCATCCTCTCCGGGTTGAACGCCGTCCTGGACAAACAATCTCGGGACGGGCGTTTTAAAAATCTGTATGACAAAAGCGTTTTCATCGGATATTTCTACCGCATCCGTCGGAGCCACAAAACCGTATTGGCCCGCTTTTCCTGCTTCCAGAACAAGCATGAGATCCACGCTGGAACTTAAAACGGCATGTACTGTACAAGCTTTTGTACAAGTCATTACATAGGAACTTCCTTTGATAGTGTCAACTTTCATGAATAAACTAATTTTTAAAATACTCCCTACTTGCCGATACGGTCATCAGGTATAAAACGTTGACGCATTCTTGCACACGCTTTGCTGGCCTGCTTTGAATGCGTGTACTGCCAGAACTGGTTGGCGGAAATAGTCACCGTGGAACCCGGTCGTGGAAAACTAATGGAGGCATCCGTAAAATGATCTTTTTGGACAAGCCGGAAAATCACTATACCGGAATCTGGGCGTGAAAAGGGCTTCCATGAAAAACCCTTTGTACGCAAAGCTAAAAATCAAAAGGAAAAAATGGGCTTATTCTGCTTTCGTAATAACGTTTATGCGCGGGAAAGACAGGCAAATTCTGAAGCTGTGGCTTCGGATCATCATCAGCCGCGGAATGAAAAAGACATGAGCTTCGTGCATTTGAAGCATTTGCAGCCATGGAAATCCCGAGTGGACAATTTCCTGACTCGGGGAAATACCAAGGAAAAAAGGAATACGGATGGTATCCCGAAAAAAAATGGCTGATATTGGCGTTCCTTAATAAAAAAGCGCTCTGTAAATCGGTTGCTTCCTGGTCATCGGGAAAGGCAGGAAAAGCTGGCGCAATCCTACTGGTGTTTGCCCTGCAAAAGCCGTTTGCCCTTCCCCAGGAGGCATCTCATTCGGGAAACAAACATTCGGGCAGAATCATTTTGCTTTCGGAAATCCCGGATATTATCTTTCCACGGAGATTTTTTCCAATACTTGTAGAACAGCCCGTTATCCTGACGCAGGCTATTGGGCTGCCAGGGCTTGGGATGCCCCCAGTAATGAATGATGCCGGGACTGGTGGCGGCTTCCAACAAATCCTTCGGCTCTAGGGGATTATTCTCGAAGCTTTTTATTCCTTCCCAGCGGATCGACCAAATGGCGCCGTCGCAGATGTTCCACATGGGATGGAGCAAGAAAATACGTTCTTGATAACATGCGTTCAAAATATCCTGATCCTGCCAGGAGAGATGATGGATGTTGCTTTTCGCATAAGATAAAACTTGGGCTTCAAACCGTTCTTCACGAATTTTCTTAATATGATAAAGAACAACGCCTGCATTGATGTAAATGGAATCCCTGCCCAGATTCATTTCCTGTTTCCAGCGTGAGAAAAACTCCTCAGTCAAATGTTCCGTAGTGAAAACGCCGGCGATGAGGCAATCCCCGAACTCGGTTTCATACATGGAACTGATATCCCGGTTGAAAATGGTATCAATATCTACATACAGGGCGCGTTCCACCGTGGCGGGAAGTTCCCCTGCGAGGCCAAGACGGTAATACGTCGCTGCCGACCACTTGGAACCAACGGGAAAATCCTTGTATTTATCCTTCATGTCAATGAAGTGTAAACTCAGGCGGTAAGACCGTTGCAGAGAATTTAAACGAGCCGTATTGTCCTCGTTCAAACCGTCTGTCATGATGTAAATATCGGCATGAACGTCGGCTGGTAAATTCTCCATGAGGGAAACGATGCTTACCCCCGTTCCCAGCGCTCCCTTATCGTCTGTAGCGTATACGATGTTCATGGTAAAGGTCCGGCATGGACTATGGCAGGTGAAGAAATGGATCTGCGTTTCCCATCCGCGTTACTGGTTTCTATTGAGAAACAACATGGATCTTCCCATTCTTTCCAGGCGGTCCAGCCAGACGCATAAGGAAACGGTTCTATTCATGAGCGCAGTAAATGATTGTTCCATTCCTTCCTTTGCAAAACATGCCTTCGCATAGGCGTCAAAATAGGTCCGGTTCAGGTAGGGATGCGTCACCTTCCTGATTCTGCCCAGCAAGGAGGTCCTTTCCTCTTCGTCAAGAGTCAGCAACCTGTTGGAATGCAATTCCCTGATGATCAGGAAATGAACGGCGAACTGCCATGTGGGTTTTTTCATGGCTTCAAGTTCATCCAGCAAGGGCGCAAGGAGCGTATGAATGGAGACATGCCGGTAATTCACATCATGCATGGCGGATGATGCCCTTTGCCGGTAAATTGAGGTGACGGTTCCTCCCAGCCCGATCAGGGCTGTCTGCCTCATGCACCGCGTCCAGTACAGGCCGTCTTCTCCATAGGACATATTTTCTTCCCAGGACGGAAGTTGAAACGCAAGAGATGAACTCAGGATAACATTGCTTGGGTGCATGAATAGCAATCCCCTTAACCCCAATTTCCGGATGAATACAGGATGGGATGGGGGACGTGGCGCTATGTTGGCCAACTCGTCCAGGATGTGACGGTTGGAATAAACCAATATCTCAGGATGAAGATTGAAAAAATTAGCCGCCAGCGCCAAATGTTCTGGGTACCAGTAATCGTCCCCGTCCAGAAAAGCAATATAAAGGCCTTGGGCTTTCTTCATTCCTGCATTTCGTGCTCGCGAAACGCCGCCGTTGCACTGGGAAATAAGATGAATTCTTTGGTCGTGAAAAGATTGGATGATAGAAACGGTTCCGTCTGTAGAACCATCGTCAACGATAATAATTTCAAAATCCTGAAATATTTGAGCCAGTACCGACTGAATGGTAGCAGCAATATATTTTTCCAGGTTATAGGCTGGAATAATAACGCTGAAAAATGGCTTCTGCATTTAGGAAGGAGATGGAACGCTTTTGGAGCTGGACGGGAATCCGGATGTGGAGGAAAGACTTCGCGCTGATTCTGGAGTAATAACAATCGGTAAATGGAGGAGGGAAAAAATCCCTCGTGACGCCTTCATTGTTAATCAACGCATTGATGGACCAAATCATAGCGGATTAAGAATCCGTGATTAATCAACGCCGCCATAAAAGATGCGCATGATAGGGAACATCAGGATGATAGGAGAATCTTTTTAATCCCTGTTATCCCCGTCATCCTTATATTCCCCATTACCCCTAACAAACTTTTTCCCAGATTTTTCCGTTGACGCCGGATTCTTAATCCGGTACAAACGTGACGCCTTATCTATAAGTACTGTGGATCATAGTCCATCTCGGGATTCACATTTCCTTTTCCGTGCCGCTTTTCTTCATGAATCCTCCGGAACTCCCCTCCATCAGCATTATTCTGACCGGGCATAATGAGGAATATTGCATTGGAGATGCCATCCGGAGCGTATTCGGGCAGGATTACGAGGGGCCGGTAGAAATCATCCTGTCTGATGACGGTTCTTCCGACGGTACTTTTGCAGTCATGCAGGAAATGGCGGCGGAGTACCGGGGACCGCACCGTGTGGTATTGAACCGGAATGAAACCCCTCTGGGGCGCGGGCCGCATATACGGCAGGCCGTGGAGTTGGCCACCCATGAATGGATTCTCCGTCAGGACGGAGATGACTGTTCCTTCCCCTGGAGGTGCAGGATTTTTGCCGGAGTGGTGACGGAGCATCCGGATGCCGTGGCTGTCGTCAGCCAGATGACCCGCGTGTATGAGGAAGCCGGCGTTATGTTCAGATTCCCGGCGTTTCCTGCTGTTCCGGAAGAGGCCCCGGTGATCAGGCTTCAAGAGGGGACTTTCTCCTCCACTGCCCATTACGGAGGCAGTATGATGATCAGGAAAAGCGCCTGCCAATGGGGGCGCTCCCTGCCGATGACGGACAATTTTGAAGATGACCTGATGGGATTTCATGTGTGGCTGCAAGGCAGCATCTATGAATTGCCGGATGTCTCCCTGTACTATTACAGGTTTGCCGTCAAAAATATTTGTGCCGTCAACAGTGCAGCGCGGTTTGCCAGCATGAAAACGGCTGCGGCCTTTGAAAAAAGGGATCGGCTGATGCGGCGCCAGTTGAAGAAAAGCAAGGAAGCCGGCCTGGAACTGTGTAAGGACTTGTTGAAGGGCCGCACTCCGGTTTTCCGTTCGCGGGAAGAATTGCTTGCCGAAATGGAGGAGAGAAGAAAGGCGATACGCTGCATTGATCAACAGCAGAACTGGTGGAACTATTCCTTCCGCCGAAGGTGGGCGCTAAGGAAGCCGGGATGGATGGGCATCGTCCATTGCTTGCCGCAAAAGCTGTATCTGCTCTGCATGGTCTTCTTTTTCAAGCTCAGGAAAGTGAAAAGAGCCGTTTGCGGAGCGCGGTAGGGGGTGCCTGAAGACCCCGGATGGAAAGGGCCCGCCAGGGCAGGGAAAAGCTCTTGGATAAAACCTCCGTGAAGTGTTCATGGAACCATGTTCTGCATGGCTGCTTCCTCTGCTGCATGGGGAATAGCGTGTGCAGGTTTGAGTGCGTGGAATGGGAAAAAGGGAATGAATGCGTATTCATGCGCGAAAAAGAAGAAGGGGAAATCTTGATACCGGTCATTTGGCAGATAGGGATGCAGGGGGATGAACTGCATGCAGGGAAGGGCGATGCATAATCTTTGTCGATAGGTGAAAGCCTCCGGGAAGCGTCTTTTCAAACCGAAGGGATTGATCGGAGGGATGTAGGGAAAAAATGAAGGAAGTGCCGTATTTCATGGAATCATCCTTCTTTGGTTATCCGGAAAAACAGGAATCAGGATAGGAAAGCAAAAAGCATTTTATGTTTTGTTACTAAAAATGAGAACTGATGGCTTAACCGCGAATTTCTAATCCGGATTCAATAAAAAATACTTAATATAAATGGTGACAGTTGAGGGGAGGCAATCCTGGAAAGAAATGTCCTTCCTGTCGTGCAGCAGCATGAAGCCGTATAAAAAACTCATAATGTGCATGTTGGTAAACCTTCATGTATCCGGACAAAGAACCCGGATTAGAAATCCTGTATTTCTCCACCGAGTTTTAAATCTGGAAAATGGAAGAAAAGAACAGGCATATCCGGGATAGCCGCTATGGTTGGATAGAATTCAGCGTGATTTTAATCGCCTATAATCTGGAGCATTATTTGAGAAAAACCGTTCAATCCGTATTGGATCAGGAATTTAAGAATTTTGAATTGATCATCGTTGATGACGGCTCGACGGATGGCACCCTTCAAGTGGTGGAATTTTTTCAGGATTCCAGAATTAACGTCATTTCCCAGGAAAATGGAGGCGCTTCGCATGCCAGAAACACGGGAATGAAAGCGGCCAAAGGAAAATACGTGGCATTCCTTGATGGAGATGGCTACTGGTATCCTGATCATTTGAAGATGGCATATGATTTTTTCCGGAAGCATCCCGGCGTGTACGTTTATGCCGCCAGATATACATGGAACAAGGAGGATTGCATTCCCCGCAGGAAGGGAAAACCGTGCTCCTTCGTAGTCAGGAAACTGGGGTTAAGAGGGCTTTTATCCATCCATACGAGCAGCGTTGTTCTGAATTCCTCCCTGGCATCTTCTCTTCCCTTGTGGGAAGCAGGCATGAAATACGGAGAGGATGTCCTGTACTGGATGCGGTTGATGAGAAGAACGGCGATGATTGGCTTGGGAAAAAAAGTGGGCTCCATCTATGTACAGCGTGCCGGCTCTGCCATGCAGGAGCAGGCTTGCCGTGATATTTCCGTGGAAGACCTGCTGACGCGCCGGCTGGAGGAATGGAAACTGATGCCGCACAGGGAATGGCAGTTTGCCGTGCACTTTTTAATTTTGCGGGAATTACATGTGCCCAGACTGCTGAAGATGGAGAAAGAAGCCCGTATCCGGTTCCTCAAAGAGATTGGTTCCATGCTGCATGGATGGCTGGAGGGACCCTGTTTTAATGCTTATGTGCAGGCCTGCTCGCGGGAGGAGCCGGCTGAGATGGAAAAGGCGTTTGACAAGCTCCAGGCCCGGGTAAACTGCTGGTGCGTCTGGGCGGACAGGGCGGAAAGATGGTGCATGCGCCCCTGGTCCCTCCTGGTAAATGGGTTGTATAAGGGATTTCTATGGGGCAAGTAAATTCCCTTTCCGCAAAGGGCCCGGAAAACCCGGAAAAAGGGATGGAGGAAAAAAGGCAAGCCGCTCTTCCCTGCGTCAACCGGATTTACCGGTAACGGCTTCTCCGTAGTAAAAAGAAAAAGCGCCTTCCCACGGATAGTGGAAAGGCGCGGTAAAAGGAAAGAAAGCGTATACCGGATTAATACACGTCCCGCTGGTAGCGGCGGTGCTGTTTCATGTCCGCTACGTACTCCGCAGCTTCTTCCGGAGTCTTGTGGCCCCAGGTCTGGATAACTTCATGAAGGGCGGCGTCAACGTCCTTGGCCATGCGGGAGGCGTCTCCGCAGACGTAGAAGCAGGCGCCGTTTTCCAGCCATTTCCAGAGCTCTTCGCCTTCCTGGACCATGAGATGCTGAACGTATACCTTCTTCTCCTGGTCGCGGGACCAGGCTACGGACAATTTCAATCTGCCGTCCGCCGTCAATTTGGCCAGCTCGTCTTCATAGCAGAAATCGGTAGCTTTGTATGGGTTGCCGAAGAACAGCCAATTGCCGCCCTTGTCCCCGGAGGCGATGCGTTCCTCCCAGAATGCGCGGAAGGGGGCGATGCCGGTGCCGGGGCCAACCATGATGATGGGGGTATCCCCGTCTTCCGGCAGGCGGAAATTCTTGTTGGTATGCACGAACACCCTGGCCGTATGTCCCGGCTGGAGGCGGTCCGCCATGTAAGTGGAGCACACGCCGCCGCGCTTGCGGTCCCGGGCCGTGTAGCGCACCGCGCCCACGCACAGATGCACTTCTTCAGGGTGGGCGTTCGGGCTGGAGGCGATGGAATAAAGGCGCGGCATGATCTTTTTCAGGATGCCTGCAAAAGCCTCCGCAGATTCAAAGGAGGCCGGATACTCCGTTGCCAGATCCAGCACGTCGCGTCCCCACAGGAAATCGCTGAGCGCGTCCTTGTCCCCGGCCAGCAGGGTTTCCAGCTCCTGACTGCCGGAAGCGGTTGCCCATTTGGTCAGCAGGGCCTTGTTGACATTGGTGATGTCATAGCAGTTGATCAGGGCGTCCCGCAGGCTGGCGGCTCCCCCCTCCGGCGTGGGAACCTGGGAATCCGGGCTGAGGCCGAGCTTTTCAATCAGGGCGTCCACCAAGGAAGAATCATTGGAGGGAATGACGGCCAGGGCGTCTCCGGCAACGTACACCATTCCGGCGCCGTCCAGGCTGTATTCAATATGGATCGTTTCTTTCGGGCTGCCTTCCCCGGTGAGGTGCTTGACGGAAAGGACGGGTGCGGGGAACGGATTCTTTTTGCCGTACGGTTCGGTTGTCATGTGTAATGTAAGTTTCTGGAATGGAATAACGGAAATTACCAGCGGATGGCTGCGGCGCCCCATGTGAGGCCTGCGCCGAAGGTGACCAGGACGACGTTGTCCCCCTTGCCGAACCTGCCGGTGCGGCGCGCTTCGTCAAAGGCGATGGCCACGGCGGCGGCGGAAGTGTTGCCGTATTTCTCAATATTGATGAACACCTTGTCCTCCGGGATGGAAAGACGCTGGGCCACGGCATTGATGATGCGGAGGTTGGCCTGGTGGGGAATGATCAGCTTGATGTCATCCGACGTCAGACCGGCGCGTTCAATCACGCTGGCGGCGGAATCCTTCATGCGGGGAACTGCCTGGCGGAAGGTCTCCTTGCCGCGCATGGCGAGGGTAGCCAGGCGTTCGTGGGCGTTCTCCACCGTGGTGGGGCAGCGGGAGCCGCCGCCCGGAATCTGGAGCAGGTCATGCAGGGCGCCGTCCGTGCCGATGTCCGTAGCGAGGATGGAGCCTTCCCCTTCCTCTCCCGTGGAAGCCTGGAGCACGGCGGCTCCGGCGCCGTCCCCGAACAGGACGCAGGTGGTGCGGTCCTCCCAGTTGACGACGGTGGAAAGTTTTTCCGCGGCGATGATGAGGGCCGTCTTCATCTGGCCCGTGCCGAGGAACTGGACGGCCGTTTTCATGGCGAACAGGAAGCCGGAGCAGGCGGCGGAAATGTCAAAGGCGGCGGCATTCTTGGCGCCCAGGGCGTCCTGGATATAGCAGGAGGTGGAAGGAGTGAACGTATCCGGCGTAATGGTGGAGACGATGATCAGGTCGATATCCTCCGGCTGCAATCCGCAGGATTCCAGCGCCCGCTGGGCGGCCTTCGTTCCCATGTGGGAGGTGTACTCGTCAGGGGCGGCGATGCGGCGTTCCACGATGCCCGTGCGTTCGATGATCCATTCGTGGGAAGTGTCCACCATCTTCTCCAGGTCCGCATTGGTCAGACGGCGTTCCGGAACATAGGAGCCCGTACCGATGATCTTGACGGGCAGTCTTTTAAAGGCGATATCAGAATTTGCGGCCATAGCTTTGGGCGTATGATGAACAGAAAACGTCCTGACGTTTTATGTGGGGACAGTCTAAAAGAAAGGAGGCCTGATGACCAGCACAAAACACGGGACTCCTGCCATGCCGTAAACGGATGGCTTACAACAGCCATCCCTGTCCGTTGGCGGGCGGCGTGGCCCCCATCTTGAGATAGGCGGAAGGCATCGCCACGCGTCCCCTGGGAGTACGGTTGATGTACCCCTGCATGATCAGGAAAGGCTCGTGCACGTCCTCCAGCGTGGAAGCGTCTTCCCCCACGGCCACGGCCAGGGAGGACAGGCCCACCGGACCGCCGTTGAACTTGTAAATCATGGCTTCCAGCAGGCGCTTGTCCATCTCGTCCAGGCCGTCGTCGTCAATCTCGATCATGGTCAGGGCATCGTGCGCCAGTTGCTCCGTAATCACGCCGTCGCCGCGTACCTGGGCGTAATCCCGCACCCAGCGCAGCAGGGAATTGGCCACGCGCGGCGTGCCTCGGGAGCGCAGGGCGATCTGAAGCGCGCCTGTCGGTTCCACGGGGACGTTCAGTAGACCGGCGGACCGTTCGATGATCGCGCACAAATCCTCCTGCGTGTAATAATCCAGCCGGTTCACGAGGCCGAAGCGGGAACGCAGCGGGCTGGTCAGCATCCCGGCGCGGGTGGTGGCCCCCACCAGGGTGAACTTGGGAAGATTCAGCTGGATGGAGCGGGCGTTCGGGCCCTGGTCGATAATAATATCCAGCCGGAAATCCTCCATGGCAGGGTACAGGTACTCCTCAATGGCCGGGTGAAGGCGGTGGATCTCGTCAATAAAAAGGATGTCCCCTTTTTCCAGATTGGTCAGCACGCCGGCCAGGTCCCCCGCCTTCTCGATCTGCGGTCCGGACGTCGTATGGATGCGGCAGCCGACGGCATTCGCGATAATATTGGCAAGCGTCGTCTTTCCCAGGCCAGGGGGGCCGCTCAGCAGAATGTGGTCCAGCACGTCGTCGCGCTGTTTGGCGGCTTCCACCATCAGCATCAGGCGGTCCTTGATCTTCTCCTGCCCGCGGAACTCGCTGAAGGCAGGCGGTCGGAGGGACAAATCAAAGGCGGAGGGGGGTGTCTCCGTAGTGCGTGTGTAAAAGGACTCTCCCATGCGCAGGACTAGCAAACCTGTCTTTGAGGCATCCGTCAAGATGGAAGTGCAGGCGGGAAGCGCCTTTTCCGGGACATGCCGTAAGCCTCTGGTCTTTTTTGATTGCGGATGGAATACGGTTCCGTCAGAATCGTGCGCAATGAAATGGCGTATCCTACCTCTTCTGCTGGCGCTGGGCGGCAGCGTTTTTGCCGCTGGCGACGTGGAATCCCGTCCCTATCACATCATCCCGGAACCTGTCGAAGTCAGCACTTCCTCCGGAGTATGTAAATCCCCCAAAATCCTCAAGCAGGCCGCCAATAAGGCCCTGGGGCCGGAGGGATACAAGCTCACCATCAAGCCGCAGGGCGTGGAAATTCAGGCAGGCGACCGCGCGGGTCTCTTTTACGCCAAAAACACGCTGGAACAGCTCCAGGCCCAGTACAAGGACGGCGGCATTCCCTGCGGCGTCATTGAAGACAAGCCCCGGTTTGGCTGGCGCAGCATGATGATGGACACCGCACGCCACTTCGTGCCGGTGGAGGACGTCAAAAAATTCATTGATGTGATGTCCTTCTACAAATTCAACAAACTCCATTTCCACCTCACGGATGATCAGGGCTGGCGCCTTCCCGTGCCCGGATACCCCAAGCTGGAAAGCGTGGCCTCCAGGCGTAAGGAAACCTTTGGCAACAAAACCCCCCATGGTGGCATGTACACCAAGGAACAGCTCAAGGACCTGGTGAAATACGCCGCCGCACGGAACATTGAAATCATCCCGGAAATAGACGTGCCCGGCCACAACCAGGCCCTTTGCACCGCCTATCCGGAATTCCTCTGCTTCCCGAACCCCAAGCTGGAAGTGCGCACGAATGCGGGCATCTCCTACACGCTGGTATGTCCCGGCAACCCGGACGTGTGGAAATTCTATAACGCCGTCTTTAATGAACTCAAGGACATCTTCCCGTCCCAATACGTGCATCTGGGCGGAGACGAAGCGCCGGAAGACAACTGGATGAAATGCTCCAAATGCGCGGACTTCCGTGAGAAAGCCGGTATCCGTGAGGAAAACAAAAAGGCCGCCGCGCAAAAGGAAATGGTGGAATTTTTCACCCGGTGCGCCAAAATGCTGAAAAGCCGCGGAAAAACGGCCGTCTTCTGGTATGAACCCATGGGCAAATATCCGGACGGAGTAATCGTAACCACGTGGAGAGGCGGCCACACGCCTAAAACGGTAGCCAACACCACGGGCGACAAGGTGGACGTTATCTGCGCCCCCAACGGCAAATGCTACTTTGACTATCCCCAGCTTCCCGGCGACTGGCCCTCCGGCCAGCCGGACACGGGCTGGATGCCCGTCAACACGCTGGAAAACGTGTACTCCCTGGAACCCGGGCAAGGCCTCTCCGCCAAGGAAATGGAACGTGTGCGCGGCGTAGACTGCTGCCTGTGGGCGGAACGTCTGCCGAACATTGAACGCGTCTTCTACCAGGCTTACCCGCGCGCCCTCGCTCTGGTGGAAACCGCATGGTCCCCCAAGGAGGTGAAAAACCTGAACCGCTTCAAGGACAAACTGGAATTCCAAAAAAAATTCATGCAGGAAAAATGGGGCATCGACCTCGAACGCCCGGAAAAGAAATAAGGACCGAACAGCAATAGTCCCTTCCTGAAAGACGCAAACGTTGAAAAAATGGGAAGACCGTTTTTTGCCCTTCTAAAGAAGGAGGCATCGGGCACGAAGGACTCAACCTTGTTCAATGACAGGCTTCTGTAGATAACAGAAGCCTGTTTTTTTGCATAGTATGCTTGGGGTTCTTTTACATCCCATTTCCAAGCTTCCCTGGATACCTATACGCTTTCCATCCTTTTCAGGCAACGGCGAAGAGGCGAGAAGAGTCTGGGAAAAACAGGAAAACACCTCCCAAGTGAAAAAAAGATTGCCAACCCTCTCTTCTACCGTTACATTACCCCCGCTTTCCTATCTAACACAATCTATCAACGGGCAGGTGTCAGAGTGGTCGAATGAGCACGCCTGGAAAGTGTGTGTACTGGCAACAGTACCGAGGGTTCGAATCCCTCCCTGTCCGCCATTAATTTTCTATCGCAATATATTCGTAATGAGTATATTGCGATTTTATTTGGAGGGGTGTGGGAAAATATGGAATCGGATCTTGTCTTTTTCGGGTTATGTTATAGTATTAATGACTCTGCTATTCTGATTAGATGGTTGTTAATTCACTTTCTTCATCTGCCATGAACATTGATTATTCAACTTGGGAAAAATACGACTATGAAGCAATACTTTGGATTATTAGCCGTTTTGTAATGATATAAATTTATTTTAAACGTAAATTGTGCTGAAATATTTTGCGAAATAATGTGAATGTGCTGAAGGAACTAACATGTCAAGAGCTTTTGATAGAAAAAATATTATATTGGTGAAAGTCCAAGAAAGTGATTTGATTTCATTTTTGCTAGATGTGGACATTGGCGATGACGGAAATCCACTATACCCCCTGGATGAATTTTTCAAAAACAATACTAAATACTATACCAGAGTATGTCTATGCACAATATGAAAATCCCGATACATCACAAATAGATATCGTAGATAAATTGCGAGAAGCAGCAAAAAGCATATATAAAATAAAAGACTACGATTTAATGCGGCGCTGGTATATGGAGAATGATACTAACGCATTCGAGGAATTAAAAAAATCTCCGAGTACCCGCAGAGGTGAGTTCGGAGAATTGATGTTGCATCTCATACTGCGTGATTTTAAAAATACAATTCCTCTTGTGTCAAAAGTTTATTTTAAAGATGCATTTGGTGTTCCAGCCCACGGTTTTGATGCAGTTCATATTACTCCAGAAGATGAAACATTGTGGTTAGGTGAAAGCAAATTTTACACTGATAGTAAAAAAGGTGTCAAAGAATTGTTAAAGGATTTAAATGAACATTTTAAAACTGATTATTTGAATGAGCAGTTTATTATTATTAAAAAGAATCTAGAAAACAATTCAATTCCTCAAAGAGATGAATGGGTAAAGAAATTGTCTGAATGCAATAAACTTCAAGATAAATTGAAAATGATAAACATACCTATGCTTTGTTCCTATTCTCATGATATATATGAACGTCATTCAGATATGCATTGTGTTAAAACCACGCAATACCATGAATTGAATGTAAGAGACATAAAGCAATATTTCGATTCAAATAACAATCATCCACTCAAGCAGCATCTAAATATTATATTATTACTATTTCCAATAAGAAGTAAAAAAGAACTTATTATCAAGTTACATGAACGTCTCTGGCATATGCAAAACATGTGAGATTTATGGCAAGTGATTATAATAACCTACTAAAAATTGTTGATGGTAATAATAATCTATCAACGCAAGATAGTTTCAATTTTGCCATAAAATGTTCCGCTTTACTTACCGGAAATGATGAACATGTTTCTTTAGCGCGACAAATTGCAATCCATATTCTAAATAATTGGGCTCACATTCCAGTTGAAACATACCCCATTTGGACAGATATAATAGAATCTGTTGGATTTTACCCTTATCTTGAAAAAAATAGTGACACAATGAAATTACAGTCACTGTCTGATAAAGTTCGTCAAAAAACTTACCTTTCTGATTATTTACCATCGACGTATTTACATAAAGAGCAGAAAACCCTTTCTAGATATTTATTATCTGGAAAAAATGTAATTGCAAGTGCACCAACTAGCTTTGGAAAGAGTTTGTTAATAGAAGAATTGGTTGCTTCGAATAAGTATAAAAATATTGTTATAATTCAACCAACATTAGCTTTACTAGATGAAACGCGTCTTAAATTAAAAAAATATTTTGAAACTTATAAAATAATTGTTCGAACATCTCAACTACCAACAGATAAAAAAGGAAATCTTTTTCTTTTAACGGCAGAACGGGTAATGGAGTATGAGTCTTTACCCTCTATCGACTTACTAGTAATTGATGAGTTTTATAAATTAAGCTTAAAACGTATAGATGAGCGTGCTGATACGCTTAATAATGCTTTTTTAAAAATAGTAAGCAAGTTTAACTCTAAATTTTATCTTCTCGGTCCAAACATTGATGGCGTCACTCCTGGTTTTGCCGAGAAATATAACGCAGTCTTTTATAAATCTGATTTTTCTCTAGTTGATTGCAATGTTATTGATTTAAGCATCCAATTTGATTCTAGTTTGAAACAACGTAGTTTAGATAAACAAAAATTAACTAAACTTTATCCTTTGTTAGATGAATTAAAAGATGAACAAACACTTATTTATTGTTCCACGCCGGCACGTGCACGTCGCTTTGCAAAAGGGTATTTGCAACATTTATGTGAACAAGGAATAGAACCTAGTATCCAACTTCCACTTATTGAATGGATAGACAAAAATGTCGATCCTAATTGGAGTTTATCAAAAGAACTATGTCATGGTATTGCAATTCATGATGGTTCATTACAAAAACACATTGGTGCATCAATTATTAAATATTTTAATGACAACCTTTTAAACTACATATTCTGCACATCTACTATTATTGAAGGTGTTAATACAAGTGCTAAAAACGTAGTGTTTTTTGATGCACAAAAAGGCGGAAATGATATTGATTTTTTTGATTATAGTAACATTAAAGGGCGTTCTGGTCGGTTAATGGAACATTATGTTGGTAATATTTATAATTTTGCTCCAGTTCCACAAAGAAAACCAATAACTATTGATATTCCTTTTTATGAGCAAGATAAAAAATTATTGAGTGATGAAATTTTAATCAACATTGAAAAACAAGATATTCAACAGCAAGTAGCTGATCGATACAATAAATTATTTGAAATTGAGCCTAATCTTATAGAAATTATTAAGAAAAATGGAACGAATATAGAAGGCCAAATGCGTATATATCATACTTTGAAAATAGATATAAATACATCTCAATATGATAATATTGCGTGGTCACAAATGCCAAATTGGAACAAACTTCTCTATATTTTAAAATTAGCTGAAAATAATATTTTTAATTTTAAAACAAAACATGGAGTAATGTCTGCTAGGCAATTAGCATATTATATTGATATCTATAGGCGAAATAAAAATATCATGGGAGTTATTAAGGATATATATAGTAATAAGATTAGTAAAATTATAAACCCAACACAAGAACAAAAATATATACATCTTGATAATTCTATTGAAATTGGATTCCATATTTATAGACATTGGTTTCAATTTACAGTACCTAAAGCTTTTAGAGTAATCGACAGTTTGCAACGTTATGTTTGCACTCAAAATGGGAAAAAAAGTGGCTCGTATAGCTATTTTGTACAACAGCTGGAAAACGATTTTATTAGAGCCAACTTGTCGATACTAATTGAATATGGAATACCGAGTGATACAGTACGTCGAATTGCACCCCGAATTCCAGACACACTTGACGAAGATAATGTAGTAGATTTCATCAAAAACAATAAGAAGGTTGTATATAGTTCGTTATTGCAATATGAAATTGATCGCTTAAATCAAGCTTTATAAAAGCTTCTTCCATTCCCCAGTTTTCCTTTTACAATCCATTTTTCCTATTCTTTTCCCTAAACTGAGGTGGTTCATCTGGACGAGATTATTGACTCAAAACCTGTTCCAACAAGGTTCTCTTCTTCTTGTATATTGTCTATAACGAACTGTTCTGTTATTCTTACTGCACTAAATATCTCCAAGGTCGTTATTGGTATTACATTTAATATCCTGAATAATTTCCGTAAAGAATATTTTAGGATTGTTTGATTTGCATGCCTCTGATTCCAAGAGATGAATTCGTTTGAATGACTACGGGGAAATGCTTTTTTGAAAACCTCGTGCGTACAAAACGTTTATGGAGAGAGTAATTTATGCTGGCTGTCACAAGATTCATTTGTAAGAATTTCAAGGGGAAAATGTGATCGCCCTATGCTAATCTGTAATATGGCTGTAAAAATTATTTTTCCTCACAATGAGTTAAATAGAATTTTCCCGTTTCATCCATTTCCTTATGGAGAAAAAAATTTTCATTTTTACCATAGAGTTAGGGTTGTCTGATACTTGTAAGGAAATAGTCCTATTCGTCTATTCCGATAATGTCAGTTTTAGGTTTCGGGTAGGCTTTGTCGGTAATCCATTTTTTCGTTTCTACCACCATTTCGGGGGTGACAGTGAAATCGTAATTAGCATAGTCGCCGACATGGAATTGTCCGGTTTTGAAGAAGCCCCATTTCTCGAAGAAATCGGTCAGATCGGTTTTCGTGACGTCACAGCATGCCCTGATGAATTCGAACTGGTATTTGATTGTATCATTCCCTCCGTAGTTTCCCGCGTTGTTGCGCAGGTATTCCATGACGTCAGGGTAGAAGTCGGGATGTCCGTTTTCGGTAAAGTAGAGATGGAGCTGCCATAGGGGGACCAGCTTGTTGAAGACATCCTTTGATTGCAGGTAGGCGATTTTTCCGTCGATGATTTCCTTGCGCGCCTTGTCGTAGCTGCCTTGGCGCTTCAAGCGGCTTTCGTTGCCCGTTTTGGCGGCGGCTTGAAGAGAGAAGATGTTGTTGCTGACTTCCGTCATGCCGCCCCAGGTCATCGGGCGCATTTGCATCACGTGGCCGACTTCGTGGGAGAAGCCCCAGCAGGCGTCGCCTTTGAGGACGTTTTCAGGATCGGTCACCATTCGCATCGTACCATTGTCTCCCAGGTAGGCTACTCCATCACCGTCGCGGAACATGTAGTAGTTGAAGTTCACGCGGGCAAAGACGCGGTTTTTCGGGATTTTGCCGTATTTCTCAAGGCCCATCAGCTGGTATTGGATGCCTATCAGCTTGTCGTAGGCGTTGATGAGTTCAGTGCCGCGGTCCCTGGTGAATTTTTTCAGGAATTCGACGGGGTAAGCAACCTGGATGTATTTTCCCCGGGCGTCCATGATCGGGGAGACGGCCTGGTCAAGCAGGCGTACCCAGTCTTCGTTGGTATCGCCCCGGGTGGTGTCGAAATAGCCGTTGACTTTGCCCGTCACGAAATGGACGGGGATTTTCGGCGCCGTGTCGGCATCGTTGCTGAAGTAGCTGATGTAAGCGTTGGCGGGCGTTTCTACATCAATGATGTTGATTCCTTCCTTAAGGGGTATTTGCTTTTTGTGCAGTCCCCAGCCGTTGGGATCCTTCGTCGGTTGTACTCCTTCGGCCGGCTTGCGCATCAGGTTCGGGAGCAGAAGACTGATTTCACGCCCATCCGTCTTGCCGACCAGCACGACGTGCTGTCCTTTTTCCAGATAGACGCCCGTCATGTTGTCGTATTTACTGAATCCCTCTCCGATTCTAAGGTTTTTGCCCGTCTGGCGCGGTGAGGGGAGGGCCTGGTATTCGGCATACAGGTAGTCCGGCTTGTAGTTGCCTGCCAGGATTTTGCCTGCGAGTTCCTTCATCGCGTCAGACTGGAAGGCGGAAATGTCTTTAACATCCTGCTTCAAAGCCGTGCAGGAGGCATCCTTGAATAGCTGGAGGTCGTTGCCGATGCTTTCCGGAGTGTTGGCCGCAAATACGGATGCGAGCGACAACAGGGGCAGGGTGAGGAATGAAGTGATTCGGTTCATGATAACGTGGGAGTGGGTGATTCTACGATGTTACAAGTTACATTCTCCGTTTTCCTCTTCTTTCACCATTTCTCTTTTTACCGGCAAACGAAAAAATCAACTCGCTTCAACGGAAGACGGGGCGGTTTGATGAATGGGAACGCTCTCACGTTGTATAGCTGGTTTTCTTTTCGTATGGCGTGTTTTTTAAGGCTTCCATGTTTTACTCAATTGCCTTCCCATACTGCGGTAGTCCTGATGAGGGCGTTTGCGACTGTAACCCTTGAGCCATTTGATTGAGTCCTTCTGAAATTCTTCGACATCGGCATAGAATTCTACCACGCGCCTCCCCGCAATATTCTCTTCCTGTCATCCGTCAGAATGGCTTTTATGTGCCATCTGTGTTGCTGATAGAAGAACAACACGTTGTTGTTCAGGATGAGGGCTGCCTGATCGAGGCGTTTCTCCATGTAGAGAAAGCGGAGGCAACGGATCCATAGGTTTCTATGAGCATTTACAGGTAGATTCTGCCTGTGTTTTTGGGTTTGCCCGTACAGAGAGAGTCCGGCACAGCCGGGAACCTTGCTTTCCACAGCCATTCCTTGAAGCAAAGTCGCTCTTTTCGGAAGGATGGGAGCTGTTTTGAGTTGCTTGACTTGAGTGAACTCCTTTTCCAGTTTCAGAAACCATTTCCTGCGGTTTCCCGGATGCGGGGTTCCACTTCGAGAGACATTAAAGTTATAGAAATGATCGGCTTCTCACCCTCCTTTAAGAGTCTTATTCTTGAACGGAGAGGCTTCGATACTGTTTTAACAGGAGAGTAGCCTCCAACCGTTTTTCCAATTCCAGCTTCTGATGAAAGGGTCCTTCATTTTTCAAATCAGGTTATTGTTTTTGAGGGCTAACAAGCTTCTTTGGGTCAAGGCTACCTATTTTGCGCTGCTGGCTATTGTTACGGCTATTGCCTCCATTTACCTGGGCGAGTTTGTTCCGTTTGATATTTTTCAAAAGATCGGGGCCGATACGGTCGATACGATTTTGAACATCCTGGCTTCAAGCATGCTGGCGGTTACGACTTTTTCCTTAACCACGGTTGTTTCCGCTTATGCGGCGGCGACGTCGAGCGTAACGCCCAGGGCCACGAAACTGCTGATGGAGGATTCCACGGCCCAGAATGCTCTTTCCACGTTCATCGGTTCCTTCATTTTCAGCCTGATTGCGATTATTTTCCTGAATTCCGGCATGTATGACCAGCGGGGAAGGGTGGTGCTATTTGTTGTCACGCTGGGGGTGATTGCCATTATTCTGGTCACGCTTATCCGGTGGATTGAGCATTTGTCCAGGCTTGGCCGGGTGGGAGAGACTTCCGAGCTGGTGGAGGGAGTAACGGAAAGGGCATTGCTGGAACGCGCCCGGGAACCCTATCTGGGCGCCAATCCCCTCGTTGACAGGGAGCTTGATATTCCGGAAAATGCCGTTCCCGTCAGGAGTGATCAGACAGGCAATATTCAATATATTGATATTGAAAAGCTGGACCATCTTTCCAGGGATAGAGATCTTGATCTTTACGTCGTCTCGCTCCCGGGGGATTTCGTGTCCGTTACCTCGGTTCTGGTTTATGCTGACAAGCCTGTGTCAAATGAAACCCGGCGTGATTTGCTTGGAGCGTTTATCATCGGGCATGAGCGCAATTTTGAACAGGACCCCAGGTTTGGATTGTGCGTGCTTGCCGAGATTGCTGCCAGGGCCCTGTCTGCGGCCGTCAATGATTACGGAACGGCTATTGATATTATTAACCGGGGCGTGCGGCTGCTGACGAAGTATGCCCAGGAAGAACGCCGTCCCGGCGTGAAGCACGAGAGGATATGGGTGCCTCCGTTGACCGTCTCCAATTTGTTTTCGGATATTTTCAGCCCTATTCTGCGCGACGAAGGAGGGATTATGGCGATTGACATCAAGTTGTTGAAGGCTTTTGCCGCATTGCATGGCCTGGATAACGGGCAGTTCAAGGAGGAAGCCCGCAAGTATTCCCGCCAATGCTATGAACATGCATCCAGAACGGTAGTGCTGGATGAAGATAAGGAAGTCCTGAAAAAACTGGTCATTGATTAGCTTGCTTATCTTCACGGTGAAGAAGAGAGGTTTTAGAAGTCCAGGTATGGTTGAATGGGCTGAATCTTATTAACGGTCCACAGTTTTCCGGATGGCCCAGGTTGCAAAAAGGCGTTATTTTCCGGGAGAATCCATGGGAGAGAAATCATCATGGTAAAACGGATGGTTGCCCGGAATTTCCATGTTCATCAATAGGGCAGCTACGGGCGTCATGTCTGTTGAATGATATTCAACATTTTCATGTGTAGTGTTTTTGGGCAGGAGGAAGTTTCATTCATTCCCCGGTTATTTTCTTCAGCATGTTGAATTTTCGATAGGTACCGGACCGTACATGACCATGATTCAGCGTATTGTCATGAAGGTAAGCACATGTTTTCGTACCGGAGTTCTTTTTTGCCTGTTGATGGCTGGCAGTCCTTATGGTTTTGCGGAGAAGCCCGTTTTAACAGACTGGAATTATTTGCCGTCCTACGGGCAGTCGCTTTCCGTAGGATGGACGGCCAAGCCGGTGGTGACGACGGAGCAGAAGAACGGCAATTTGATGTTCAAAGGCGGCGTTCGTCCTTTTGAGGGCGGCAATGACCGGAGCGCCGTGATTCCCCTGGTAGAAGGCATTTCTCCGGACGGCGCCAGGGGAGAGACGCCCGTTTCCGGCGCTGCCGGGAATTTCATGCGCCTGCTGAAGAAGCGTGACTCCGGGAAGGCGTCCAACGTCCGGTTCCTGTGCTCTGCCGACGGCGTGGGAGGTGTCAGCATCGGTGTTCTTTCCAAAGGCAACGCCCCCTATCAGCGTATTCTGGATGATTTGACGGCGGGGCGCGAGCTCGCCTCCAAGGCCGGCAAGTCATTTTCCATGCCTTGTTTCCTGTGGACGCAGGGGGAAACCGACCAGCAGGACAGGAAAACCGGGGAATGGTACAAGGAGAAGATGCGCGCGCTGATTCAGGATATTGACGCGGACGCCAAGGCCGTTACCGGACAGAAGAACGATGTGCTCTGCTTTGGATACCAGGTTGCCTCCCATCTCAATTATTTTGCCCAGAATCCCACGGATTATCCCGCGATTGCCGTGGCTCAGCTGGATCTGGCCCTGGAGAAGGACAGCCGGTACATCATGACCACGCCCATGTACCATTTTTCCTATAGCGATGGGGTGCATTTGACCGCTCCCATGTCCCGGCTTTACGGGGAGTATGCCGGATACGTCATGTACAAGGTGCTGGTGGAGGGCGTGCATTGGAAGCCCATCCATCCCGTCGCCCATGCAGTTGGCAGGAAGGGGAAGGATTGGACGGTAGACGTGAAGTTTTTCGTGCCTGTGCCTCCGCTGGCGCTGGATACCAAGACGATCCTTGATCCGGGCAATTACGGCTTTTCCCTGGTGAACGGGCTGGGCGAACCCCTGGAGATCAAGTCCGTCACCCTGAACGGCAGAGACGCCGTCCGCATCATAACGTCGTCCGACCCTTCCGGCTGTCATCTCCGGTACGGAATGACCTTGAAGGAGAAACTTCCTTCCGGCCCGCGCACCGGAGCGCGCGGATGCCTGCGGGATTCCCAGGGGGAGAAGGTGAAGACCCGGATTCAGGACGTCGTTTACCGCATGGACAATTGGTGTCCGTTTTTCGACTATCCCCTGGATTCCCGGAATGGGATGAACAAGACGAAGTCCAGGTAGATTTTCATGTGACTGCCAGATTTTTTTGGTTTCTCACTCCTTCAGCATGGTTTATCTATTCCTTTGGAGAGAGTCAGAGTTTCTGCTCTGGTCTTAGGATGGTACGGCATGGATTGCGGTTGTAGAGCCCTTCGGAACAAGATAAAGTCCAGTAATGATGAATACCATGTTCAAGTTTTTGATGGGTGCGGTGTGCGCCGCAGTTCTGCCCGCCTTCGGGCAGGGAGAGAAGACGGATTTTCCCACGGACAAGGCGGTGACCGTATTCAGCGCTGGGGAAGGGAACCCTTATGCGTCCATCCGCATTCCCGCCTTGCTCAATATCGGGAAGGGGCAGCTTTTGGCGTTTGCCGAAGGCCGGTATAAGAATACTGACCAGGGGGAGAACGACATTATCATGAGCGTCAGCAAGAATGGCGGAAAAACCTGGTCACGCCCCCGGGCGATCGCCAAGTCGCATGGGGCCACGTTTAACAATCCGTGCCCGGTTTATGATGCCAAGACCAAGACCGTGACCGTCGTATTCCAGCGTTATCCCGCAGGAGTCAAGGAACGGCAGCCCAATATTCCTCAGGGTTGGGATGACGAGAAGTGCATCCGCAATTTCATGATCCAGAGCAGGAATGGCGGTTCCTCCTGGACGAAGCCGGAGGATATCACGAAGACGACCAAGCGTCCCACCGGCGTGGACATCATGGCTTCCGGCCCGAATGCGGGAACCCAGTTGAAGAGCGGCCCCCACAAGGGGCGCCTGGTGATTCCGATGAATGAAGGGCCGTTCGGCAAATGGGTGATTTCCTGCATTTACAGCGATGACGGCGGCAAAAGCTGGAAGCAGGGCCAGCCGACCGCCAATATGAAGGGCCTGGTGAATGAAACGTCCATCGCGGAGACTGATAACGGAGACGTGGTCATGGTCGCGCGCCACTGGGGCGGAGGCAATTGCCGCCGCATCGTGTGGTCACAGGACGGCGGTGAGACATGGGGTGAAGTGGAAGATGCTCCGGAATTGTTTTGCGACAGCACGCAGAATTCCCTGATGACTTATTCTCTGACGGCCCAGCCTGCCTTTGGCGGCAAGAGCCGCCTCCTGTTTTCCGGCCCCAGCGCCGGACGGCGCATCAAGGGACAGGTGGCGATGAGCTATGACAACGGCAAAACCTGGCCGGTGAAAAAACTGTTGGGAGAAGGCGGTTTTGCCTATTCCAGCCTCGCCATGGTAGAACCCGGTGTCGTGGGCGTGCTTTATGAGGAGAATCAGGCGAACATCAAGAAGTTGAAGTTCGTTCCCATTACGATTGAGTGGCTGACCGACGGAAAGGATACGGGCCTGCCTTCCGGCAAGAAACCCCCGGTATCCAAGTAGAGTTTTATTGGGAGGGAGGCCATTTCATTCCCCCTTCTGCGCGCTGTTCTGGCTGGTCCAAGCTTCCTTCATAGTAGCTCAAGTTATTGGTTAATGTCCAAAGCCATTCCAGCCAGCAGAAGTTTCTCCTGAAATGGTGCAAGGACACCCGTACGGGGTTGAATCTATGGCATCATTGATATCTGGCCGACAGGGCGGTCAGGCAGCAGAAGAGGGAGAAAAAGTGGCGCAAAACCGGTTACTATTAAAAACCTCTTGCAACAATGAATTGAGGGCATGCAAATTTTCCGGTTCCCGGCAGAGGAACAGGATTTTTTGCTTTGGAATTTCCAGGTATGACAAGGTGCGGATGGTTTGTCGGCTTGATTCCGGGGAGGACGCAGTTACCCTGCAAGGCATCCGTTGCTCTTGGAGCTCTTCCCATTCGGGAGGGCCGGCAAACGGAAGATGATTCCCCGTTTCAATATATGTCCTGGATTTATCTGGTGTTGGCCGGTCTCTGTGAGATCGGATGGCCTCTGGGCTTCAAGCTTTCACAGGCGCCCGGCACGGGTTCCGGCAGGTTTGCCGCCTGCATTGCGTTCTCCGTGTTCAGCATGGCCCTGAGCGGTTTTCTTCTGTGGCTGGCCCAGCGCAGCATTCCCATCGGCACCGCTTATGCGGTGTGGACGGGCATCGGCGCGCTGGGAACGTTTCTGGTGGGCATCCTGTGGTTCGGGGATTCCTCCAATGTCTGGCGCATGCTGGCGGCCACCTTCCTGCTGATAGGCATTATCGGGTTGAAGCTGGCCCCCGGGCATTGAGCTTCCCTGTAGGGCAATTCATGCCGGGGCGCCGGAGAAGGTCAGCGTGCAGCAGCCCTCCGGAAGGGTTCAACGGTGGGAAATATCTTTTTCCCACACTGTTCCGCAGGCGTCGGAAGGCATGCGCCAGTCTCCTCGCGGAGAAAGGGCAATCGTGCCTACCTTGGGGCCGTCCGGCATGCAGCTGCGCTTGAATTGCTGCCGGAAGAAGCGGCGGATGAAGATGCCCAGGCAGCGGCGGATGAAGTCCGGCTGGAATTCGCCGCGGAAGGCGTGCTCCGCCAGATACAGGATTTTGTCCGGCTCTGCCCCGTATTTGATGAAGTGGAAGAGGAAAAAGTCATGCAGGTCGTAAGGCCCCAGCACGTCTTCCGTACGCTGTTCAATGGAGCCGTCGCCTGACGGAGGCAGAAGCTCCGGGCTGACGGGGGTATTGTTGATGTCCGCGAGGGTGGCGGCCAGTTCCGGGGACGATTCTCCGGCGATGTGTTCAATGAGGCACCGTATCAGCGTCTTCGGAATGGAGCAGTTGACCGCGTACATGGACATGTGGTCTCCGTTGTAGGTGCTCCAGCCCAGGGCTATTTCCGACAGGTCTCCCGTTCCCACGACCAGCCCCCCGGTTTTATTGGCCAGGTCCATCAGGATTTGCGTGCGTTCGCGGGCCTGGACGTTTTCATAGGTAGTGGTGCGTTCGGCGGGGTCGTGCCCGATGTCGCCGAAGTGCCGGAGGCAGCATTCGGAAATGGGGATTTCCCGAAGCTCCGCGCCCAGAAGGCGGCACATGGTTACGGCATTGTCATGGGTTCTGTCCGTGGTGCCGAAGCCCGGCATCGTGACGGCCAGAATGTCGGAGGCGGGGCGCTTCAACGCCCGGCAGGCGCGCTCGCAAATAAGCAGGGCCAGCGTGGAGTCCAGACCGCCGGAGATGCCGATGACAAGCCGCCGTGCATCGGTGTGCTCCATTCTTTTAGCCAGTCCCGCTGTCTGGATGGCGATGATTTCTTCGCACCGTTCCGGGCGGTGTACGGGGGAGGGCAGAAATGGCCGCGCCGGATTAAAGGCGTATTCCAGACCGGGGGGGGCGGGAACTTCCGCCGGCAGCGTCAGATGAAGGGCATTTCCGGCAGGGGAAAGGGATTTGTTGTCATTGAAGGAGCTTTCGGAGAGGCGCGCCGCCGCCAGCCGTTCAAAGTCCACGTCCGCAAGGATGAGGGAGCTTTCTCTGCCGAACCGTTCGCCTTCAGCCGCCAGCCTGCCATTATCCGCAATGAGGGAATGCCCGCCGAATACGGTGTCCGTGGTGGATTCATGCACGCCTGCGGAGGAAAGGACATAGGCGCAGAGGCACCTGCCGCTCTGCTGCTTGACCAGTTCCCTCCTGTACGCGGCCTTGCCCGTGAGTTCCGTTCCCGCGGAGGGGTTGAATATGGCCCTGGCTCCCTGAAGGGCCAGTCCGGAGCTGGGGGGAATGACGCTCCACAGGTCTTCGCATATTTCCACGCCGAAGCTGAAGGAGGAGGCTGCATCGTGGAAGATGATTTCCGTTCCGAACGGAATATATGCCCCATTGACTTTGGCCTCCTTCGTCCCTGTTCCCAGCTCCCTGCCGGATGTAAACTGCCGCTTTTCGTAAAATTCCCGGTAGTTGGGGAGCACGGTTTTGGGGATCAGCGCCAGCACTCTGCCGGACTGGATGACCGCCGCCGTGTTGTACAGGGCATCTTCATGCAGGAAGGGCAGGCCCGCCACGGCAATGGTGCCTGAGTCTTCCGTGGCTTCTGCAAAGCGGCGCAGGCCGTCCAGGGCCGCCTCCCGCAGGCGCGGCTGGAAGAAGAGGTCTCCGCAGGAGTAGCCCGTGATGCTCAGCTCCGGAAAGACGACGGCAGCAGCTTTCTGTTCCGCAGCCTTCCGGAATCCGTCCATGAGCTGGTCAACGTTGTAATCCACATCAGCCACGCGGAGCTGGGGGACGGCGGAGGCAAGTCTGTAATATCCGAACATGGGCGGCGCAGTCTGGAAAATGGAGCCCGCAGATGGTCGTTTTCCCGTAATCAGGACGCAATCCGGGAGAAGCGGGCCTGATCCGGATACTAAAAGCTCGTGAAAGACTTGTAAAGCCATCAGTGGGGGCTGCATCCCGCCCGTCTGCCGGGAGGATGAGGAAGCGGCAGGAAAAGGTATTCGCCCGGCTGCCTTCAACGGGCCGGGCGGCGGGAGCGGCCCTTATGCTTTTTTCCTGAAATCCTGCGGTGCGGCGGTTTTTCATGCTCCGGGAACAGCATTGAAGCTGGAAAAACGGGAGAAAAGGAGTAAACCATCTCACAAAGCCCGATGAATAATACTGACCGATTTACCGGAAAAGCCGGGGCCTACGTTCAGGGCAGGCCCGGTTATCCCGCCGCCGTTGTTGAGCTTCTGACGCGGGAAACCCGCCGGGAGAATCTCCGAATGGCGGATATAGGGTCCGGAACAGGCATCCTGTCCCGCGTCATGCTGGAGCATGGCTGGACCGTGTACGGCGTGGAGCCTAACGATGACATGCGGAGGGAGGCGGAGAAGGTGCTGAAGGGTTTCCACCGCTTCCATTCCGTGCCGGGTACGGCAGAGCATACCCTGCTTCCCGGCGCTTCCGTGGACCTGGTAACGGCGGCGCAGGCGTTCCACTGGTTTGACGCCGCCGCGTTCAAGCGGGAATGCCGCCGTATTCTGGCCGCGGAGGGCAGGATAGCCCTGATCTGGAATTCCAGGGTGGAAGACGGCCCCATTGTCCGGGAGGAAGGGAACATCCATCGTCTTTACTGCCCGCGTTTTTATGGATTCAGCGGGGGTCTGGCCGACTTGACGGACAGAATCGGCGAGTTTTTCGACCACCGCTTCCGGGTATTCCGCTTTCCGAATGATCTGTCCTATACGCGGGACCAGTATCTCCGCCGCATGATGTCCGCCTCCTATGCCCTGACGGAAAAGGATGAGGGCCATTCCCCCTGGCTGGACGCCCTTAACGGGCTGTTTGACCGGTTTGAGACGGGAGGCCGTGTTACGGTTCCGAATGAAACCGTGGTGTATTTGGGGGCCTGCTGAGGACGCACCATTCATGCACTGCATCCGGAAAAGGATGTTCACGCGTTCCTTTGTCGGTTGTTTCCTTGGCCTCCATCCAGTGCGATGTTCTTCCGGCAGAAGCCCGGAACCGCAATGGCCCTTCTGCCGGAATATCCCGGAAATGTCCGGCAATGAAAAAAGGAAAGCTCTCTTTCAGTTCATGGATTGAAAGATAATGGCGGCAAGGACGGCGATGATTGCCAGAACAACAATGATGGTGGGAATATAGCGGGTTTTGTTCACGTCAAGAGTCCACTCCCTGTTGAGGCGGGAAAGATTCTCCCCTGCCGCGTAGCGGGAGAAAAGGTCATGAAGCTGGGAGTAATCCAGGGCTTTGGGAGTCATGTAAAGTTCCCTGTTCTTCCCGTTGACGAACGGGATTTCGCAATGGTAGTTTTCCGGACCGTTGCATGTGGTCTGGAGGAACTCGTCTCCGCGGCTGCAGATGATGAAGGCCTCCGTATCGTTTTTGATGCCGGAAAGGGCTTTCTCCTGTGTTTCGCAGGGATCTCCGGAGAGCTCCCAGACGATGGGAGGAAGGGATGAATGAAGGCTCATAATAGAAACGGTAGAGGAAGATTTCTCCTGCCGCCAGTATAAAAGAACTTCCTGCTTCATTCTTGAGAAGAGAACGGACCCTTGCATGATGCTCCGGAGGGTGATGAGCGCCCTGGCGAGGTACGGCATTCAACGATTGTCTTTCCGCGCCAATTCCGGGCCTGAATGTTTCTTCCGGGCACGTGTCGTCCGGATTTCTACGGCCCCGCATTGATATTTGCTTTTCCGACTCCGGAAAAATCATCCCGGGATGCAGACATGGCTTCTTCTCTCACGTTATTCTTGCTTTATCCCGGCGGGCCTGCCGTGCTATGATAGCTCACCGCCATGACGCAGCAGCCTTTTTCCCAAGAACCTTTTATGGTTTCCGGATTGCATGGGGACCAGATTCTGGGCGCCCGCAGCAATCAGCAGGATTCCTTTTCCATCCTGGCCGGGGATGACGCCCTGGTGCTGGTCCTGGCGGACGGCATGGGGGGCTATACCGGAGGGGAGCTGGCCAGCCGCGCGGCTATAGAAGGTTTTTCCCAGGCGTTTGAGCGGGAAAACCGGTCTCCCGGCAAGAGGATGAAAGACGCAGTGACCGCCGCCAATGAACAGGTGCGTACGGTCCGGAAGAAGAGGGGGAAGGATGACGAGATGGGCACGACGCTGGTAGCGGCCTGGATAGGGCCGGAAGGGCTGCGCTGGGTCAGCGTGGGAGATTCCCTTCTGCTGCTCATCCGGGAGGAAAAAATGTTTCTGCTTAATGACCTGCACCAGTATTCCGCGGAGCTGGAACGCATGGCGGATGAAGGTTCCATCAGCCGGGAGGAGGCCTTGAGCCATCCTTCCCGCCATTCCCTGACCTCCGCCCTGATGGGGAGGGAAGTGCCTTTGGTGGATCTGCGGGAAGAGTGCTTCCCTCTGGTTTCCGGGGACCGCCTTCTGGTCGCCAGCGACGGAGTGGGGCCTTATCTGGACTCCCTGGGCCCGGCGGGGATGCGGTACTTGTCCATGCTGTCCGCGGAGGAATTGGTGCGGTCCGTGCTGGAAGGCATCAACCGTGACGGCGCGCCCAACCAGGATAACGCCACACTGATCTGTGCGGAAATAGCGGAAGCGTGATTCTCCGGAGGCGGTGTGGCTGAAAAGGGGCCGGAAACAGGCGCTGGTTGAATTTCACATCCCTCCTCCGGCCCGGACGGATAATTAAATGCCCCGCATGCAGGAGACGCATGCGGGGCATTCCTTTTAAATGGCTGGAGCCATCCGCGTTCAGGAATGATATTCCTGGAGGGAGCGGGGGGATACCTTCACATGCTGGGCGGAACGGATGCCCTCCACCGTGGCTCTGGCGGCGGCGATGGTAGTCATGTACGGAATCTTCTTCTGGATGGACTGCATGCGGATGAAGGAGTCGTCAATCATGCTGGTGCGGTCCACCGGAGTATTGATGATCAGGTCAATCTGCTTGTTGGTGATCATGTCGCCCAGGTTCGGGCGGCCTTCATGCAGCTTGTTGACCACTTCCGTTTCCACGCCCTGGCCGCGCAGGTATTCCGCGGTGCCTCCGGTGGAGACGATCTTGAAGCCCAGGGAGATGAGGTCCCGGGCGATGGGTTCAATGAACTTCTTGTCGCGGTCGGAGACGGTGACGAGCACCTTGCCGGAGGTGGGCAGGATGCAGCCTGCGGCTTCCTGGGCCTTGTAATAGGCCATGCCGAAGTTGTCCGCAATGCCCATGACTTCCCCCGTGGCGCGCATTTCCGGCCCCAGCACGGGGTCCACTTCCGGGAACATGTTGAACGGGAAGACGGCTTCCTTCACGCCGATGAAGCGGCAGGCGCGCGGCTTCAGGCCCAGGTCCTTGAGCTTCTTGCCCAGCATGATTTCCGTGGCGTGGCGCGCCATGGAGATGCCCGTGACCTTGGAGACGATGGGCACCGTGCGGGAGGCGCGGGGGTTGGCTTCAATGATGTATACCTCGTCGTCGCAGATGGCGAACTGCACGTTCAGGATGCCCTTCACCTGGAAATCCTTGGCGATCTTGGCGGCGTGTTCCTCAATGGTGCGGACGTGCTTGGGGGCGATCGTCACGGGAGGAATGGCGCAGGCGGAGTCTCCAGAATGGATGCCGGCCAGTTCAATGTGTTCCATGACCGTGGCTACAAAGGTATCCGTGCCGTCGGCCAGCGCGTCCACTTCCGCTTCAATGGCGTTGTCCAGGAAGCGGTCGATCAGCATGGGGTATTCCGGGCTGACCTGGATGGCCTCCACGCCGTAGCGCTTCAGGTTTTCTTCATCGTAAATGACTTCCATGCCGCGGCCGCCCAGCACGAAGGAGGGGCGCACCATCACCGGGTAGCCGATCCGGCGGCCCAGTTCCACGGCTTCCTCCAGGGAACGGGCGGTGCCGCTTTCCGGCTGGCGGATGTTCAGGGCGATCATGCGTTCGCGGAAATATTCTCGGTCTTCCGCCAGGCGGATGCCTTCCGGCTGGGTGCCCATGATCTTCACGCCGGCATCCTTGAGGGCCTGGGCGATGTTGAGCGGGGTCTGGCCGCCGAACTGGACGATGACGCCTTCCGGCTTTTCCTTCTCGTAAATAGCCAGCACGTCTTCCACGGTCACGGGTTCAAAGTACAGCTTGTTGGCCGTGTCAAAATCCGTGGAGACCGTTTCCGGGTTGCAGTTCACCATGATGGATTCATACCCGTTGTCCCGCAGGGTGAAGGCGGCGTGCACGCAGGTGTAGTCGAACTCGATGCCCTGGCCGATGCGGTTGGGACCGCCGCCCAGGATCATGATCTTCTTCTTGTCGTTCACGGGCACTTCATCCTTCGCGCCGCTGTAGGTGGAATAGTAGTATTCCGCGTGTTCTACGCCGCTGACGGGCACGATGCGGTAGGTGGCCGTGATGCCGTTTTCCTGGCGGCGGGTGCGGACGGCCTTTTCAGGCACGTCGAAAATCTGGGCCAGGTACTTGTCGGAGAAGCCCATCTTCTTGGCCTGGCGCAGGGTTTCCGCGGGAAGGGAATTCCAGGCCTGGCCATCCAGGGAAAAGTCAAAGTCCGCCAGTTCCTTCATCTGCTCAATGAAGAACGGGGTGATGCGGGTCAGCTTCACGATTTCCTCCACGGTCACGCCGCGGCGCAGGAGTTCGTAAATCTGGAAGAAGCGTTCGCTGTTGCCGTACGTGATCTTTTCACGCAGTTCCGGCGTAGTGAGGGCTTCCAGCTTCTTCACGCGGCCCAGCCCGGCGCGGCCGATTTCCAGGGAGCGCACGGCCTTCTGGAAGGCTTCCTTGAAGTTCTGGCCGATGCTCATCACTTCCCCCACGGCCTTCATCTGGGTGCCCAGCTTGTCGGCTGCCTTCGGGAACTTTTCAAAGGCCCAGCGGGCGAATTTGACGACTACGTAGTCGCCGTAAGGCTCGTACTTTTCCAGGGAGCCCTTGCGCCAGTAGGGCAGCTCGTCCATCGTGATGCCGGAGGCCAGCTTGGTGGATACGGAGGCGATGGGGAAGCCGGTGGCCTTGGAGGCCAGGGCGGAGGAGCGGGACGTGCGGGGATTGATTTCAATGACGATGATGCGGTTGTCCTCCCGGTTGTGCGCGAACTGCACGTTCGTGCCGCCCGTGACGCCGATGGCGTCCAGAATGCGGTAGGAGTAGTCCTGAAGCCTGTCCTGCACGTCCTGCGGAACGGTCAGCATGGGGGCCACGCAGAAGCTGTCCCCGGTGTGCACGCCCATGGGGTCCACGTTTTCAATGAAGCAGACGGTGATCTTCTGGCCCTTGGCGTCGCGCACGACTTCCAGTTCCAGTTCTTCCCACCCCAGCACGCATTCCTCCACCAGCACCTGGTTAATCAGGGAGGCGGCCAGGCCGCGGGGAACCACCTGGCGCAGCTCCTCCACGTTGTACACGATGCCGCCGCCCGTGCCGCCCATGGTATAGGCGGGGCGCAGCACCACGGGGTAGCCCAGCTCGGCGGCCACCTTTTCCGCTTCCTCCACGGAATAGATGGGTTCGGACTTGGCCACCGGCACGCCGATCTTGTCCATGGTCTCCTTGAAAATGATGCGGTCTTCACCGCGGGCGATGGCTTCCAGGTCCACGCCGATGACTTCCACGTTGTACTGCTTCAGGATGCCTTCCTCATTCAGCTTGGAGGCCAGGTTCAGGGCCGTCTGGCCGCCGAGGTTGGGCAGCAGGGCATCCGGGCGTTCCTTCTCAATCACGGCCGTGATGCGGTCCACGGTCAGGGGCTCAATGTAGGTGTGGTCCGCCATGCCGGGGTCCGTCATGATGGTGGCGGGGTTGGAGTTCACCAGAACGACGTCGTAGCCTTCAGCGCGCAGGGCCTTGCAGGCCTGGGTGCCGGAGTAGTCGAACTCGCAGGCCTGGCCGATGATGATGGGGCCTGAGCCGATGATGAGGATTTTGCGGATGTCTTCGCGTTTTGCCATGGTATGATGCCTCTATGTGGTCCGTGGTGGTTAAAAATAAATACCGGAAACAAGGTCCGCCCAAGGTGCGTTGCCTCTCCGCTCCGCATACCCGGCGCGTGACCTGACGCACAGTAAGGGACGTTCTGCGATAAGTCCAGACAAAACAACAGGAATTCCGGGGAAAAGGCTATGGTCTTCTTCCCTTTCCGTACAGCGCTGCGCGCGCAATCCGCCCTTGATATTTTCCGCCGCCCGTATACCCTGTGGGGCAAGGATGAGGAATGCCCTGATATTGATTTGCTGCCTTGGGCTGCTGTGGCCGGCAGCCGTGACGGCGGCGGAACGCGCCCCCGCAGGCCGGGGTGCGGCCATGACTCCGGGTGAGGCCGCATGGTACCAGTCCCTGCGCGCCGGACTTTCCCAATTCCGGAAGGGTGGAGGCTACAAAACCAACAGGGAAGCCATGGAAGCCATGGCGCAGAAAACCTGCCGCTGGGACCCCCGCACGCGCCGTCCCGTCTTCCTTCTCCGGGAGGCCACCCCTTCCTTCTGCTCCTCCGCCTGCTACCTGCTCCTTTTAAAATCCCTGCAACTATGGGACGCCGCCCAGCCGCAGCCCGTTATTTCCGAGCGAGCGTGGCTGGCCCTCATTCCCCGCCTGGGCCAGCATGACGGCGAAGGGCCGTGGGGCTGGGCGAACGCCAACGGTCCCGGCCTGGCCGTGCTGGTGCACAGGCTGGGAGCCGGCGTCAACTTTGAAGACTGGCGGAAGGCCCGTCCCGGAGACTTCATGAAAATATTCTGGACGGACCACATCGGCCGCCGGGAATCCGGCCACCTGACCGTTCTGGTGAAGGACGGCGGGGACACGGTCACCTTCTGGTCCTCCAACATGCCGGACGGCTACGGAGCCAAGACAGTGCCCAAATCCCAAATCAGGCGCGTCATCTTCACGCGCATCACCAGGCCGGAGCGGTTCAACCTGGCTCCGGCGGTGGGAAGCCATCCGTGGCTCTCCTCCCTGCTCCGGCAGGAGGTGGGCATCAAGGAGGTGCGCAGATACTCCGGCATGCAGAACCCCTGACCTCCTCCCGCCGTGAAGAAATGCTCCTTTCCTCCCTCCGTCACGCCGGAATGCTCCGTGCTGGTGCTCGGCTCCCTGCCGGGAGACGAATCCCTGCGGCAGGCCCAGTATTACGCCCATCCCCGCAACGCCTTCTGGAACATCATGGGAACCCTGCTGGGTTTTGACCCCTCCTTGCCGTATGGGGAACGCCTGTCCCTGCTCAACCGGGGCGGGGTGGGGCTGTGGGACGTGGTGGCCTCCGGCGTCAGGCCCGGCAGCCTGGACCAGCACATCTCCCAGGAACAGCCCAATGACATTGCCGCCCTGCTGGAATGTTTCCCCCGCATCGGCACGGTCTGCTGCAACGGCACCGCCTCCCATAAATACCTCAAGCGGTATTTTCCGGAACTATTCCTCCGGGAAACCCCTGTCATCATCCAGATGCCCTCCACCAGCCCGGCGGCGGCGCGGCTGACGTATGAGCAGAAATTCCGCGCCTATGAGGAAGTTCTTCTCCCCCGCCTCCGGCAGGGAGGGAAAAAAGGCTGAGCTTCAGCGCCTTACTTGCTGTCTAATTCCCTGGAGGTTTTGGCCCCCGCTTCTTTCAGGATGCGCGCCAGGCTGCTCTTTCCGGTGGCGATGGCGCGGTCCAGGGGAGTGGCCCCGCCCCTGGCGCGGAAATTCACGTCCGCCTTGTGCTCAATCAACAATTTGGCGGCGGCGTTTATGGAATTTTCCTGAAGGCCGGAAACGTCCGCGAGCACCCACAGGGCCGTTTCCGAATTGGCCGGCTTGTAATGGCCTAGCCGCGGCTTGCCGTTGGGTTTATTGGGGTCCGCACCGTTTTCCAGCAGGAACCTGACACTCTCCTCATTCCCGTACCTGGCGGCGGAAATCAGCAGGGTTTTGCCGTCGTTGCACACGTAATCCGGGTCCGCTCCGTGCTCCAGCAGATAGGCTGCCTGCGGGGCCCTGGGATTGAAATAATGCCTGGAAAGAAGGGAGGAAGAGGCGTTTTTATACTCGTCGGACCGGCCTATTTCCAGATTGACGTCCGCCCCGTTGGCAATCAGGAGGTCCGCCAATTCAAAAAACTGCATGTCCAGCGCCAGGGCCAGCGCGCAGGAATTATCCCCCCTGATGCCCTCCCCCTGGTAATTCACGTCCGCCCCGGCGCGGATGAAAGCGCTGACTTTGGAAAGCTCCGGCTTTGTTCCCTCTTCCGGCAGCTTGTCATACTTCCTCTTGCCGTTGATGGTGACAGAGGTGGTTGTGCTCTCCCGCGCGGGCCTGTAATCCTTCAGCTTGTACAGGTATTCATACAATTCCAGCCCCTTCTTCTCCCGGGTGGCGCGGTCGGCGGAGGGGTCCACGGGCAGCGGAGCCTTTTTGGGAATCAGGCGCAGGGAGCGTTCCGCCGTGCGGTGCCCCTGCCTGGCCGCCTTGGAAAACCAGAATTTGGCTTGGGAGGGATTGCGCTTGACGCCGTCTCCCTTCAGGAAGCAGAGGCCCAGACGGTACTGGGATTCCGCATTCCCTTCCTTCGCTTCCAGGTAGATGCGCCTCCCTTCTTCCGGGGTGACGGCGCGGACGGCGGGCGAACAGCCGAGGAAGACGGCGGCTGACAACAGCAGACGGGAGTAGTAGGTCATAGTGGGGTAGGGGAGGTGAGGGAGTCTTTACTCAGGAAGACCCGACGGCGGCCAGCAGGTGGACGTCCAGCGCCAGGGCTTCATGAATGTTGAAATTCAAATCGTCGCGGAGCTTGTTGAGGGCTTCCATGCGCTTCAGCAATTCGTTCACGGGCATCTGTGCGGACAGCGTGCGCACCTCCGGATGAATCGGCGTGACCTCCGGAGCGCCGGAGGCGATCAGGGCCGCCTGGCCGAACCAGCTGATGAGCAATTCCAGGGCCTGGTTGCGCTGTTCCAGGTACTCCGTCTCTATCTGGGCGGTGTTCGCGTCCTTGTTGCGGGACTCCCAGTCGGAGGTATCCGTGCCCTGGGCGGCTTCCTTCGCTTCATCCTTCAGGGCCTGGTTCAGGTTTTTGGTGATGGCGGCCTTGGCCTCCGTCATGACGTCCACGAACTTGCTGCGGAAGGCCAGCGCGGCCAGGTCATTGTCCAGATTGCGGCAGGTCTCCAGCCAGTGGGGCAGCAGGGCCTCCTGGATGGGGGTGAGCCTGAACTCCGCGGATTGCAGCAGGTTGACGCGCACGCATCGGGAAATAATGGTCTGGAGAAGCTGGTCCGGCTGGGAGGTGGACAGAATGAGCAGGCACTGGCTGGGCGGCTCCTCCAGGGTTTTCAGGAAGGCGTTGGCGGCCTCGTCATTCATGCGCTCCGCATCCATGAACACGGCTATCTTCCATTTTCCCTCCGCCGCGCGCTGCTGGAGGAAAGGTTCCACCGCGCGGATGTCATCCCGCAGGATGCGGCGCGACTTGGACTTGGGGCGCACCAGGCGGCAATACTCGTCCCGCACGCCGTCCAGGTGGTCCGCCCGGATGCCGTTCATCAGCTCCAGCAATTGAAGGATCAGGCGGGAGGCTCCCTGGTGCTCGTCTCCCACAATGAGCAGGGCATGGGGAAGCCGGTTGCGGGAGAAGGCGGTGCGGAGCAGGTCGAACGCTTGGGATGCCGTGAATGCCATACGCTCCCTATGAAAACATTTCGTTGCGTCAGGGCAACAGAAAAGATTGGTATATGTCGGATATTTCATGTACTAAGGGGGCCGGTTATGGAACAAAACGACATCTCATCCCGGATTGTCTTTGCCGACCGCGGCAAGGTGAATGTGGAAAAAGGCGTGGAATTCGCCCCCAAATTTGACCAGAACGGCCTGATTCCGGCCCTCGCCATGGACCACGTTACCCATGAACCGCTGATGCTGGCCTACATGAACGCGGAATCCCTGCGCATGACCATGGAGCTGGGGGAAGCCGTTTACTACTCCCGCAGCCGCCAGGAAATCTGGCACAAGGGCGCGACCAGCGGCCACGTGCAGAAAGTGAAGCAAATCCTGATTGACTGTGACCAGGATGCCCTGATCGTGCTGGTGGACCAGTGCGGCGCCGGAGCCTGCCACACCGGGCACCACTCCTGCTTCTACCGTTCCGTGCCCTTCGGCGACGAGCTGAAGGCCCAGCCCCAGGGGGAACCCGTCACGCTGCGTGAAGCGGACGGCGGCGTCGTTTTTGATGCTGAAGCCGTATACGGCAAGGGACACTAACTCTTTTTTGCGCGTCAATCTGCGTTCACCGGGTTGACGCGTCCTCTTTTTCTGCTGTAAAGTCATGAATGTGAAAAAGCTGCTTGTCATGATGGCCGCCGTCTCCGGAACGCTGGTGCTGTGCCAGTGCTCTTCGGAAGCGCCCCCGCCCCCTGGAACCGTCCGCATGGTGGACCAGCAGGCGATTGCCCTGATGCAGGAAGCCAGGGCGAAGGAAGCGAAAAACGACCTCTCCGGCGCGATCAAGAAATACAGGCGCGTGGTGGAAAAGCACCCTCTTTCCAGGGAGGCGCCGCAGGCCCGGTTCAGGATGGCGGAACTCTATGAGGCCCGCAAGGAACCCGCGGATGCGTTTGACCAGTACCAGAAGCTCATTGACCGTCACCCGGACAGCCCCCTGTACAAACAGGCCATGGCGCGGCAGAAGGAAATGGCCTTCGGCGCGGCGAGCGGCGCGTTGACCAACCGCGTACTGTGGATGTTTGACGTCCGGATGGACCCCAAGAACGTTACGGAATGGCTGAACCACGTGCGTGACAACGCCCCGTACGCCCCTACCGCCCCGCAGGCAATGAACGTGCTGGGCAGCTACCTGGCCGCCCGCGGCCAGATGAAGGAGGCCATTGAGGCGTATCAGAACCTGGTGGACAACCATCCGCACTCTCCGCTGGCCCCCACGGCCCAGCTCCAGATAGCCACCCTGTACCGCCAGGCCGCCGCGGACGGCGACCGCAACCACGTCAATGTGGCCCGCGCCCAGGAAGCGTATGAAGACTATCTCCAGCGCTATCCCAACAGCGCCCGCGCCGGGGCCGCCCGTTCCGACCTGGCCGCCATGAAGCGTGAGCTGGTGGCCCAGCAGCTGGAAGTGGCGGAATACTACCTGACCAAGATGAAAGACACCGATGCGGCCATCTTCTGCTACCAGGAAGTGGCCTCCAAGGGCAGCGTCAATCCCGCCGCCGCCGCCAAGGCGAAGGCACGCCTGAAAAAACTGGGCGTCACCAGCAGATAACAGGAACTCTCCGTCCGCATGAACTGTATCCGGAACGTCTTCAAACTTCTTCTGCCCGTTCTGTGCCTGCTGGCCGGTTCCTGCGGCTACCAGCTCGGCGGCACCAAGCCGCCCAAGCTGGAATTTGCGCAGACCGTCAAGGTCTGCCTCTTTGCCAACAACTCCCTGGAACCCCGCGCCGCTACGCTGGTGACCGGCGCGCTGGCGGATGAACTGCAGCGGGACGGCACCTACCGGCTCAGCACCGGTGCGGATGCGGATATCCGGGTGGAAGGAGAGGTATACTCCATCACCTTCGACCAGTTGCGTTCCAGCCGGGAAGACACCTACAAAAGTACGGAGCTGGGCCTGCGCCTGGCCGTCAAGTACCGGGTGGTGGACGCCAGGACGCAGAAAATCCTGTATGCCAGCTCTGCGGAGGAAGTGGGCCAATTCTTTGACCTGGGCAACATCCAGACGGCCCGGACCAACGCCCTCTCCTATGCGGCGCGGCTGGTAGCCACCTCCATTGCGGAAACCCTCACCAACGGCTAGACCTGTCCGGCTCCGGAAAATTTGTGCTTATGGCGGAAGTGGAATACAGCGTTTACTTTGTTCCGGTGCCGATCGGCAACCGGGCGGACGTCACCCTGCGGGCGCTGGACGTGCTGCGCAGGGTGGACGTCATTGCGTGTGAAGACACCCGCCATTCCGGGCTTCTGCTCTCCCACTATGAAATCCGCAAGCCCCTGATGAGCATGCACGACCACAACGAGCAATCCCGCGCCGGGGAAATTGCCGCCCGTGCCGCCGGCGGGGAAAGCTTTGCCGTGATCAGTGATGCGGGCATGCCGGGCGTGAGCGATCCGGGCTACCGCCTCATTCAGACGCTCAAGGAAAAGGAAGTAAGCTTCACCGTGCTTCCCGGACCGTCTGCCGTGGTGACGGCCCTGGTGGGGTCCGGACTGCCTACGGACGCCTTCTTCTTCGGCGGCTTTCTACCCGTCAAATCCGGCAGGAAGGGCTCCATGCTCCAGGCGGCGGTGGAAGCTTCCCATACCAGTATCTTTTATGAATCACCCCACCGCATCGTCAAAACCGTGCAGGCGCTGGCGGCGCTGGACCCGGACGTTCCCGTCTGCGTAGCCAGGGAACTGACCAAAACCTTTGAAACCTACCATCGCGGCCCGGCTTCCCGGCTGGCGGCGGAATTTGCGGAACGTGCCCCCAAGGGGGAAATCGTGCTGCTGGTGGGCGGCGTAAATGCGCCGCGGGCCGTCAATTAATGAGCCAAAGGCATTAATAACGCACCGTCACCTTGACCGGGCGGTGGTCGGAAGCGGCAGGCTCTTCAATCACTCTGCGTTCCGCCACCTTGAACGCCTCCGCCTTTCTCCCCCTGTACATCCAGATGTAATCAATGCATTCCGCCGGTTGATCGGCAGGGAACGTTTTTTGGGAAAAATCGCTCAGCGGAATGAAATGCTTCTTCATCCGGGCTATCGGTTCCGAGCCTGGCGTCAAATTAAAATCTCCCGCAATGAAAAAGGGCTTCCTGCACTCCGCGGCCAGAGCGGCAATCATGTCGATGGAAGCGTTGCTATCCTCCCGCGTCAGGGACAAATGCGTGACGCAAAAACAGTAATCCTTGAACTCGGCCATCAGCAGCACGCGCGCCTCCTCCCGGCCGGGCAAAGGAATTCGCTTCACGCTCAAAGGCTTCTCCCTGGATAAAAGGCCGACTCCATAGGAACCGCCCGAATAATCAATGGCCTTGGCATACGTCCCCGTCAACTTTGTCCTTACGGCCAATTCCTGCAAAGTGTCCTTGCCGCCGCTCCTTTTTGTCTTGCTGTCCAGTTCCTGAAGGGCCGCGACATCCGGTTTTGCCTCCGCAATCACCCGCGCCGTACGGTCATAATCCCGCTTGCCGTCCATGCCGGTACCGTTCTTTACGTTGTAACTCATGAACGTGGCTTCCCCGCCCCACAGGGAAAAAGGAGACAGAAGAACCGCCGCGGCTGCGCATGGACTGAAAATGACCGGATTCATACCTGCAAAAATGAAATTTAGGGCCTGTTGTTCCGAATGGCCCGGATTACAGATAATACGCATGCCTTTCCCCCGTTTCTTGCAGAGCTTCTTTCCTTCCTCCGGGTGAGTAAATCCCGTGGATGGGCGAATCAACAACTCATCTCCCGCTCCGGGAAATTTCCTCATCCGGTTTCCGGACACCCGCCTTTTATATCCTTTCCGCCCCATACTGCCGGAAAATGACGCAGGTCTTATCAACTTGACGCCTGGAAGTGTGTCATGATAGTATTCTATCATCATGCTGGAGGATAGGAGATCACGTTCCTCGCGCAAGACACCGGATTTGGTGACTGATGAGCTTATTATCATTCTTCATGAGGCGGGCATGCTGGAATTCAATGACATCTTCCAGCGTACCGTTATCGTGATGAAGCAAAAGCACATGTCCCTGGGCGGTGAGGAAATTCTGCGGCTGCGGATTTATGAAAAGCTCCAGGGCCTCGTGAGCGCCGGCGGCCTGGTGAAAAAAGGCCGCGAATACACAGCCCAGCCCAAGCTGATTACATTGAAATCGGAAAACCCGGTGCAGGGAATTGGCCGTTGAAATGTCTGGCTGGGAAAAGAACGGAGAGACGGATTGCTGAAAGGATAATGTCATGTGAATCAAAGGCGTCTTGGTACAGTTAGCGTGATTTGCTCAGTAGACGATAGACTTCCCCGGCGCCTTTCTTGTCAAAATAGTACCCGTCCAGAGTACTCTTGGTATGATTTGACGATTCCAGGGCATGGTCTGCTGCTGTTTTCCCCTTGTGGTCCCTGACGGAGGCGTCAGCTCCTTGGGCAAACAGGACTTTCACCGTATCCAGCCAGCCGAATTTGGCGGCCAGGATCAAGGGAGTTTCCCCGTAGCCGTTGGGTGTATTAACCTCAATTCCTTGCTGGACTAGAAAGGGAACAATGGCGGCTTGACCGTACTGGGTAGCTTGATGAAGGGCATTTGCTTTGCCATCTTGCCTGATGTCATGGATATTGGCTCCTTTCGCAAGGAGCATCTTGATGACATTGACGTTTCCTCCTTCGTCCGCCTTGACGATAGCTGAGCCGCTAGCAGAGCAAATAGCTGCACTGTGAATGTGGCATTCCGCGCCATGTTCCAGCAGGAAGCGAACCATGGTTTCATTTCCTCTTGAACAGGCCCAGGCCAGCGCTTCGCCCCTGTCCCTTTTAATATCAAACCCGTTCTCCAGTAAATAACGCATGACAGTCAGGTGGCTGCAATCGGTTTCCTGTTTTGAACGGCAGCCTGCTGATATATTGCATTGATGGCTGACAGCTGCCAGACAGCCGGAATGAAAGGGAACGCCCTGTTCTTTCAGAAAGCGGAGCATATTCAAATCCCCCTTCCGCGCGGCGATGTTTGTAGATCCTACTCTTTGATTGTCAGTATCCGGTATGTGTTTCAAAAGCAGCTCCACCATTGGGGTATGGCCGGATTTCGCCGCAGCATTCAGTATGGCGGAATGGCTCGGGTGGGTTTCGTAGTTGACGTTGATTTTCCCGTCTTTCAGGTCAAGGTTTATCCCATGCTTGATAAGCACTTCCATCATCAGGACATTGCCGGATTTTGCCACGGCAATGGCGGGAAACGTGTCCCTGCCTTCAATGGGCACTTTCTGATTGAGGTCTATCTGGTATTTGTTGATTAGTTTCTCCGCCTCCTGTGCCGATTTTTTGAACAGACGTTCCTGTTTTTGTCTGTTCTGTTTCTGCTTCGAGGCCGAGGGAGGAGAATTCTTGTGTTGTTTTTTTGATGATTTCGAAACTTTTTTATTGCTGGAAGAGGTTTCAATTTCTCCGCTCAGTAAAGATATGAATTTATCCATATAATTCTCGTTATTCCTGTCATCCCGGGCGAAAGACTGGGGAATGAACAGAAACAGGAAAAGGAGCAGGGCGGATAACGGCTTGCTGAAAAATGGGGGAAGCATAGGAGTGTAATGGGTTGGAGTAGCTCTGATGGAAGGGAACTATGTTGGGGTCCTCAAATTATTCTAAGTTGGAAATAATTTCAGGTACATTGAGGCTCTTCAAATTCTTCCGTCTCAGGGAGGAGTTCGATACACTCCTCATCCCCATGAATGGATACGTTCGTAGGGAAAATGATCTCCATGCTCTGTACGGGGACAACTTCATGGGAATGGTCGCTGGTCCAATAGCCTTCAACGGCGGCATGGTAGACGGATCCTTTGACGGCGGTAAAAGTGAGGAGGGACGGAGTCCCCTTGTTTTCTTTCGCATCGTAGGATTCATCTCCGGAAAGTTTTTCGTGACGAATTTTCTGAGGCCGGATCCCTGTGGCATGGGTGAAAATGAGTTGGGCCGTATTGCCCTGCGGCGTATACAGGACGATGCATAAATCCTTCGCATTGCAGAACATTTCCTTTTCTTCCGCTGTCTTGATCCTAATGGAAGCTCCATCCAGAGATTTGGGCGCCTTCACTTCTTCCTGTGAAAACGCGGAACAGGTGCATACAAGACCCATGGAAGCAGATAAAAATGCAATGGATAGTTTATTCATACGAATTTGGGCAACATCATTAATAGATCTTATATCTTTCTAAAGAGGGAATGTTATTGGAAAAATAACGGCAAAGTGATTGTAATACTGAGCAGCTTTTCTCTGAAAGTGACGGTATAATTAGATTCCTGGGCGTCATTTGTTTCCGGACTTGTCGTGTATCCGTATAAATATCCGAAAAAAGCTCCTTCATAAATTTTATCGGATAATTTCTTTGTAAATACCATGTATGGCTCGGGGTCAAACATAGTCATAACTTCTTCAAATGTATCTGAAGCGGAAAGGCAAAGGGAAACATCCGGTTTCCCAGGCTCTTCGTCCAAGTCCAAAACAATTCCGGCTTCTTTTTCATCCGGATATTTTAGGAAGTAGTATAATAATTCGCAGTTTTTCCCGATTTCGTAACTGAGGGTTCTCTTATCCGTCTGGATCTGAAGGATGGTGCCTTTTTTCAGGGTTTCCGGCCCTTTTATACTGCCCGTTACAGGGCGGTTATCGTCAGGAAAAATAAACTCAATTTTTTCGTCTTTCAGCATGGCCAGATTTTGTTGTTCCTCTTCGCCCCTGTAATTATAGTGGGAAAACAAAGATCCCGAGACTGTTCCGGAATAAACATTCCCTTTTCGCCCGGTGAAGGTAACCAAAGCCGGCTTTACTTTTTCTCCATAGACTTCTTCTATTGTTGTTGCTCCGGTAAGCGAGTCTGAAAGATGGATTCTGGGCATGAGCCGCTTATGGTAGCGTATAATCATCCGGGCTGTATTTTTCTGAGGCTCATACCGTTCGATAGTAATATTGGAGGGATAGTATAATTCCCCATCCAAGTTGATCGTTGCCCCGTTGATGGATGCCGGAATCTGAACATCTCCGGCAACTGACTGGCCCCAGCATACGGCGGTAATGAGGAAAAAAGAAAAGAGGGGCAGGATATTCATTCGTTTATTCATAAATTGACGGAAGGCAAAATATAGTTCAAATAAGATAGGATTTGGTTCATGTTCAAACAGGGCTGTAGAATAATATAATTTATTGAAATGCCTGATATGGCCAAGGTAAATGATTTGTGACCAGGAAAAAATCCGTTCTGTTCGTATTTGAGGCGACCCCATGCAAAACAGGCGAGCGCCGATAATAGCGGGAGCGCGTAAGGCCATCGCATATATTCAAAAAGGTAATAGGAATTTCTGAAAAGTAAAATGGACAGCCATGAGAGCAGGATGCCTGCAATGAGCGCAAGTTCAAACCGTACGGATTTATAATAAAACTTCGCCATAAAAATGAGAAGATAGAGGCTGAATATGGATATAATGGCATAAAAGGCTTCTCCCCTGTAAGGGGTATGAAGGAATCCCATGGCTCCACCAACGGACATGGCCGACAGTAATATGGCTGTTAGCGGATTATGGTGGATTCCGGAAATCTGTTTAAAAACAGGGCCGCACATGGCAGGGATGAGAAGGGCCGCCCCTGATATGATGTAGGCCATATTGACGGCAGCGGCATTTTTTACGGACGGGAATAGATCGCCCGTAAGCAGAAAGATAATGTAGGGATCAGAAATGCTATCCTTTGTGTCAATAGTTATTCCAAGGATAAACAAAACGATGATAATGAAAAAAGAAATCAGGGAAGAGACAGGATGTTTTTGGATGGGATAAATGATGTCGTAAAATGAATTTTTATAAGAAAAGCTTCTCTTCCATAAACCGTTGATCCATTCCCCCGCCTCTTTTTGCCCCTCCGGGGAGCACATGACTCCTTTGCCCTGCAACCCTTCTTCCGTATCATCCCACGTACCTTCGTAGATATTGCCGTCGCTCCATGTCATCGTTCCGCGGCCCTTTCTGAATGTTCCGCAAAAAGTCCCCTGGTCCGTTCGCTGGTGCTGCGCATGGTAAAAGGTGGCATTTCCGGAGAGGTTGTCGTTTTCCCATGTCCCCTGCACCCAGGAACCGTCATTGAACGAATAGGTTCCTTTCCCGTGTCGGCGGCCGTCCTTTAATGCTCCGGCATAGCTTTCTCCATGGGGACAGGTCTGAGTATTGCGGGAGTGACCGCTGTTTTCAGCGGGAAAGGGGTTCGGTGTTGTAGAAGTGCTCAACATAAAATGGAGGGATTATTCAGGTTTTTGGTTAAAGGCGATACATCCGGCCTTCAATGCCTGCCAAACGCATACCATCCAGACAAATGGACCAATGATGGCGGCTCCTATGGCCAGACCGACTCCAAGCCCTCCAATACGGAATCCCCATTTTTCCATGGAAGATTCCAGGTCTGTTCCCCGGATGGTTGCTCTGGTGCCATCGTTGAACGCAATACTTTTACCTTCGAGCGCATCCGCATATTTATCTTCCGCTTTCCATTCTGCACTGGTTTCTTGAACGATACTACCGAAAGTGTCCTCTTCCGGGAAGAATCCCATGGCTTTTCCAACCCCGAGGGCAATGCTGTTGAAAAGCCATAAAAGAACCATACTTGCGAAAAAACCTTCCGTCACATAGCCATAAATGGCCACTATCAAGCCTATCCCTATCAGAGGGACGATGACCAGGGGGGCGATATTTTCAACATTCGGCTTCAGTGTCTTCCTGTAAAAGGCTACAATGTATAAGATAAAGGCTATCAGGGAGGTGACCATGATGAAGGCGATAATTTCCTCCGCCTGCGTTATGGAGTCCCCTCCCGTCAAGGATTTCTGAATGATCTGGACGATATTGTGGAAGAACTCCGATAAATTTTCCGATTTTTTCATGAAATGGTTTTATTCAGTAGTCACTATGTAAAAGGAGAGTTGGCTGCAACTATTCAAGGAGGATGAAATCCAAATTAAAGATCGCAGCTCTGGATGATGGAGAGCAGATCTTCCAGAATGCGGCAGCGTGTTTCAGTCATTTCAATGATCATGATATTCATATTGGCTTTGAACCATCCGTCTTCCTTCTTGTTTTCCTTCCCTGCTTTAAGACAGAACCCGCAGGCATGCATGGTGGCGTCTCTGGCGGTAAGCCACGCTTGCTGGGAAGTCTTTAACGGTTCCGCCAGTTCCGGACGGAACGCGTAATATTGCAGCAAGCGTTGATAGACCCGGTGAAGCCTTTTTTCCCAATAGAACCAGAGTTCCACCCTGATTCTATTGGCTTGTTGTTCGTTATTTGGATTACTGGATTTTTTGAGCAATGCCGTTAGTTCCTGCTTGTCGGGAACTAGTCCGGGTATCTGTTTTTCCAGGGCTCCCTTTGAAATATTACCGGAAAAAATGACCAGCAACACACGAGTCGTCATTTTCATTGTTAGCGAGAAAGCATGCCTCATTTGTTGAAATATTGGAATTCGGATTCTTCGGCAAACGTCCGGAAAGCGCTCTTTTGCTGGAAGGGATAGTTGGTGGGAATCAGGCCTCCTTCGCTTGTAAGAGAACCAGCCTTTTGTACATGGCTGCAATGAGAGAGATTCCCATTACCGGGGCCAACAAAATGCTAATGATCATACCCAGGTCAGGACTGATCAGAGACATGAGACCGAGGAGAACCGCAAACGATATCAGGAGAGCTATTGAGGCCAGGAAAAAGGAAAACTTGTTCCCATAAGTGTATTTGTTGCTTAATGTCAGTGCCTCTGTGGGATTGACTCCCTTATCAATCAAAAGAATCGGCGCCAACATCCATGAGTATGCCAGGACGACGCCGGGGATAATAAAGAGACACGAACCAGTGACTATTCCGAAAATCATTAGAGAAGCCATGATAAAAAATTCTCCAAAGAATTGCCTGTAGCGTCTGGCAAAAATACATGTTGGAGAAATGATTTTCCCCTTGGCCAAATCCACCGGAAGGTTAGCTATGGCTATCGTGGTTCCTATATGGATGTATGGAATCCAGATGGTTAAAGCCCACAGGATAACGGCCAGGAAAACAGATAAAAAATTTTTGAAGGCAATGGCATACGTATCCAATAAGATAGGCAGAAATCCCTTTCCGACTTCTCCTTTGGCGAGAGCATGGAATTTTTGCTTCTGCTTGAAAGGCGCTAATGAATAGGGAGAGCCTTGCGGCGGGAGGATGTCACTCAAACGGCGCCATTGGGCATCCCCTTTCCGGATGACGTTGGCGGATTCATGGATGATGTGTTGCTTCAGCAGCTTGCGCAGTTCCTGTTTGCTGACGGGGCCTGTAGCCTGTCCGTCGGCTGAGGCATAATAATATGCCCTGCCTGATTCGTTCATGTTTTCAGCAACAGACGGAGCTGGCTGATCTGCCGCTTGAGGTGGGAGGATGTCACTCAAACGGCTCCATTGGGCATCCCCTTTCCGGATGACGTTGGCGGATTCATGGATGATGTGTTGTTCCAGCAGCTTGCGCAGTTCCTGTTTGCTGACGGGGCCTGTAGCCTGTCCGCCGGCTGAGGCATAATAGTATGTCTTATCTGATTCGTTCATAACAGTGTCGATGTATGTATCTGTTAGTTGAAAAAGTGATTGGCGTCTCTATGGGGCAGCGGGATGGCGATGCAGATGGGGTTGAACGCGGCATCAGGAAGCCATGAATCTTACCCTTGCAAGCACAGCTTTTCCGGTCAGGTAATTGATGCCGAATATTCCTGTGCAGACAGGTATAGATCCTGTAAGAACCAGGGCGAAGGCTGTCAGGAAATATGTTCTGTCCGGACATGGGGTACGGAAAGCAATAGCGTTAGGACTTTTTCCCGCCTTTCAGGATAGATAAAAGCAGTTCCGGCAAAAGAGCCGCGAAGATATAGCACAAATGAAGGGCTACGGGCGCTGCCAGCAGAGATATCCATCCAATCACTCCCCATACGGATAATTCCCCCGACATCAGCAGCCGCACAAGGAAACCTCCCCTGTCCCCGGAAAAGAGGACAAAACAACAGAAGCCGCACAATCCCAGCAACCATACGGGAATCAGCGTTTGCGCCGCTACCAGGGAGAAGCGGAGCTGATACATCATATATCCAATAAGGTCCGAAGGCCCGGAGGCTTCTTTATCCGTCACTTTCATGAAAAGCCGGTCGCAATTCAAATGCAGCCAGATCATGTACAACTGGGAAGCCAGAGCCAGAATCGCCAGGAAAATAAAGATCCCTTTCGCAAAGAAGAGGGAAATGAGCGTGCCAAGCAATAAAATACACAATATGATGACATTGAGCCTGGGCAGCAGCATGGAGGATAACACTGGCTTCCTGCTATAGAAATAGTTGACATTGGCTTTTGAAAACAACCCGGAAATGTATTGCAGGATGACTCCTAAAAGAAAGCCTCCGCCCAACGCCGCCATGAAGGTTCCTCCAGACATTCCACTGTCCGACTCCACCGCCTTTTGTGCGGTTTCCATGGCTCTGGGATTGAACGTGGAATAAGGGGTCATGTACATGGGTTGGGGCTCGGAAGCAATGGACGCCACGGCAAAAGCAAACAGGATGGATGTCAAGATCGTCATCACGCTTGTCAGATGAATGGTGAAATTGACCCACTTTTTAAAGTGAGGCACCAATTTTCTGAACCCGAACAAACTGTACAGACGATTATCTATAAACGTATTGAGGTCATTGAGAGTTTTCTCGGCTATATCCATCATCCGGGCAGCCCCGTCAACGGCAGAAACACGGTTCTCTTCATGCCGCTCCGTTGGCAAGGGAGGGAAGCAGGCAGGGACTGGGGGAGGAACAAACGCTTCGTCTCTCCCGGGCTGCTCGTGATCCTTCAGCATGTGCTTGATTTGGCGCCATTGGGTTTCCCCTTTCCGGATGACATTGACGGATTCATGGATGACACCTTGCGCCAGCAGCTTGCGCAGTTCCTGTTCGCTGACGGGGCCTGTAGCCTGTCCGTCGGGAGGGGCATAATAGTATGTTTTATCTGATGGGCTCATGTTTCCTGCGCCAGGCGGAGCTGGCTGAGCCGCCGCTTGAGGTGGGAAGACGTCACTCAAACGCCGCCATTGGGCGTCCCCTTTCCGGAGGATGTTGGCGGATTCCTTGATGGTGCCTTGTTCCAGCATCTTGCGCAGTTCCTGTTCGCTGACGGGGCCTGTGGCCTGTCCGCCGGGAGAGGCATAATAGTATGTCTTATCTGATTCGTTCATAACGGCGTGAATAGCGTGTATCTGTTGGTCGCAAAAGCTTGCGTGGGTTTATATGGGGCGGAAGGACGGCGGTGTGTGACAGTTGGTTTCGGCAGGCTTCCGTTTTTTCCAGGCTTTTTCCCCCAAGGGTGGAAAAATCATTCCTGACAACAGGGAAGAAGGAAAGAGAACTGTTTTCATGTCGGTTCTGCATCAACATTGTTTATTGGGGCAGAGTAATGGCAATGCCGGCAAGCTTGATTCCGATCTCCTGTCCTATGTTAGTCACCATATACCCCTTGAGCGCGCCCGTGTATCTATTGCCCTTTCTTCCAGTGAACGTAATGACGGCCAGTTGTTTCCTGTCATCATTCACCCACTTTTTAAAAGAACTGGCGCTGGTAATGATCCAAGTCCTGGCTTTTTGGGCATTAAATTGTTCGGAGTACTCGAAAGAAATCAGAGCAGTATTTCCTTGAGGTATATAGCTGCCTTCATCAATCCAGAACTCCCCTGGTTTAAACGTTTCTTCAAAAACTTTACCTTCGCCTTCTAGTTTGTATTCAATAGTAATGGTAGCTCCGGCGATGGATTTTGGGGCATGGATGATGTTGTCCGTCTCTTTTTTCTTTTTCGTTAATAGGACTCGCAGCTCCTGTTCCCTTGTTTCCAGTGAATGGAGTTGCTGTTCACTTTCCTGCAGGAAGCGTTGCAGGGCTTCCAGGTTTTGATCCTGTTTGATTATCTGCTGTTTAAGATATTTCTCTTGTTCCTCCAAAATAGGAATAGCGTGAGCGCCAGAGTCCTGGAGGGCGGGATGGTGTTTTTTGAGTGCTTCTTCCAGGGCGGATTTTTCTTTTTCCTGGGCGGCGATTTCCTGTTGGGCCTGTTGGCATAGTTCCTGATTATGCCGGCATGAGTTGAACAACCATCCAGGAAGACCCAGGGAAAGCGCCAGAACTAAGGGGATAATAAGGATTTTCATGGGAAGAAGGCATTTAATTATTTAATATTTAACGGAGCGAGACGATATCCTGCCGATTCGTCTGGAGGCATGTTTGAATTGAGTTCCTCCCTCCAATGGATGATTTGCCCGATAGAGTTGGTCTCCCACATCTCCTTGGCGTATCCCTGGATGCTGCGACCTTTCTGATCGGCGTACTTGTAAATATAAATAATTTCCACGTGATTGTTCTGGTAAGCCACTTTGAGAAGGCGGTAACTGCGCCGCGGCCATTTCTTCCAGAATTCCCGGACGTTATTCATGACCATTTCATTGGAAACTTCCCGGTTGTTGGCGTACTGATAATTGCAATAGGGAGCAAAATGCCCGGAAAGCACGGCGGCAGTTCCATGCTTGCGTGCCTTTAGATAGGCTATGCTGGTCTGCCGCAAGAGAGCGTCAGTTTCCGGGCAAGGGGGATTGATCATGGGGGGGGTGACGGTGTTTGCGTTTACGCGTTCCCGGGTATCCGGCCTGATCTTGTCCTTGGTAATTTTAACCAATTCTTTTTCCAGAGTTTCCGTGCGCTTGTTGGCATCGGATAGTTCAGTAAGGGCGGAGTTGTATTTTTGGCGGGTTTGTTCCACCTCCTTTTCCTTTTTCCTCAATATTGCCAGAAGACGCGCATTTTCTTCTTCCTTCAGGAGCTTGCTTTGATTGTTCTTCCGGGCATCATTCTGTTTTTTCCGCAGCAGAGTTATTTTTTCAGACAAATCCGCAGCGTCCTTTTTCAGATGAACTGTTTGTTCCTCCGAGGCCTTTTTTTCTGTGTGCAAATAGTAGCTTAAGCCTCCGCCGGCTGCCAGGATGGCGGCTACTGCAGGAAGGAGCCAATTTAGTTGTTTCTTTTGTCCGGAGCTTGAGGTGTTTGGAGGCGTGGGCGGCAGTGGCGGCATTCCCGGCAACGGTGGTACAGGCGCGTCTGTGGGCGATGGAAGCGGAATCTCCGGCAAGGGCGGTACAGGCGTGTCCGCAGACGGTGGGGGAGGAATCTCCGGCAAGGGCGGTACAGGCGCGTCTGCGGGCGGCGGGGGAGGAATCTCCGGCAAGGGCGGTACAGGTGCGTCTGCGGGCGGTGGGGGAGGAATCTCCGGCAAGGGCGGTACAGGCGCGTCTGCGGGCGGCGGGGGAGGAATCTCCGGCAAGGGCGGTACAGGCGCGTCTGAGGGCGGTGGGGGAGGAATCTCCGGCAACGGCGGTACAGGCGCGTCTGCGGGCGGTGGGAGTGGAATCTCCGGCAAGGGCGGTACAGGCGCGTCTGTGGGTGGTGGGAGTGGAATCTCCGGCAAGGGCGGTACAGGCGCGTCTATGGGTGGTGGGAGTGGAATCTCCGGCAGTGGCGGTTCCGGCGGCAATGGCGGCCAATCTGCTTGCGGCTCCGCCGCGTTGGCTGGTAAGGGCGGGAGAGGAGAATCCATCGGGTGCATAGATCAGGAAATGAAAGGGAATGGAGTGTTAAAATACCTTGCCGTCAGGTAGAAACATCACGGTTTGACTCCGTGGAGTACTATGGTTAGAATGTCTATCATATATCCTCGCCCGCAGGGCCTCCTTTAATCTCCAGATCTTTGCCGGGGAGGGTGGGACCGGCACTGATCGTTCTGCGTTTAACAGGCGTGCCGTTGATATGGGTCAGATTGAAGGAGAAGGCGCCGCCCCGGAGGTAGGAGCGGTAGTCGTTGGCTGCATGCCATTTGCCGCTGAGGCAGCGGCGGTTTTTGTAAATGCTCCCTTTGTACCTGACGGTGGTGCCGGTGGAGCTGTTCATGACGGCCATTTTCGCGCCGAGGTAGGAATCTCCCAGGGTGGTGAGGTAGAAAGTAATCCTCCGGTCGTCCACTCTGCCGCCAATGCTCCCGCAGGAGAATGGGTCAGTGGCAGAGGACGACGGAATGCTCAATTTGCCTGAAACGGTACCATCCCTGTATTCCTTCAGGATTAATGCGCGCGCCTGTCCGCCGCTCGTTCCGGTGACTGTCCCGCGGTAGGTGTATTCCCCCACGATGGGGGAGCAGGAGATCGTCGCCAGCGTCAGCAATGCCGCCGGGAAGGTGTGGATGCAGTCCGTTTTCATAGATCAGGGTTAAGGCCGAGGTGAAAAATCAGGGGAGGATATGGGGATTGTCCGCCAGGGCCTTCCTCAGCTTGTAAGAACCGTAATAGTCCTTCTGGAACAAGGCTTGCCGCAGGGGCTCCTTCCGGAACAGGATTTTGCCGTATTCTTTTTTGTTCCAAAGTTCCTTCTTTTCTTCTTCTTTCATGGTTTCCTGCAATTCTTCGGATTTTTTACGGAGTTCGGCGAGCCTTTCGGCGTTTTTTTCCGCGCTGGATTGATCCTTGATGCTTTCCATGAGTCCAATCATTTCTTCCTGCATGTCCAGGTATTGTTCCGTGTTTGTTTTCTGGCAGGAGACGGCGGTCAGGGTCAGGAGTACGGCGCAGATGGCGGAGATGGTTTTTTTCATCATGGTGTGTTAATAGTTAATAGTTAAAAGTTAATAGGCGATGGCCGGTGGGGATGCGCGCCGGGGGTGGGGTGTGTGCCCGGCGCGCATCTGGGTTTGTTTTTTGCAGTTTGGAGTTAGAAGCTGTAGGAGACGTTAAGGTTGACGCTTTGGTTGGTTTGTCCGCTGCGGACTTCAAGCGTATAATAGGCTCCCGCCTGCCAGTTTCTGCTGATTTGCCAGCCCAGGCCGGCGCGGGTCATCAGGGCGTTCCTGCCGGGAGCGTGGCCACGGCCGGTTACGGATTGCCCGGCTGTCCAGGTGCGGGTGTACGGGTTCCTGCGTGCGATGTCTCCTACATACGCCACGCTCAGTTCAGGCAGGAGGGCCTGGCCATTGCCCAGCCCACAGACGGACTTGAGGGTGATGCCCACGGGGATGCTCCATGACTGCAGGCCTCCATTCCCGAAGGAGCGGCTGCCGCCGTCAAAGGTTTCTTCAATGGGGCCCTGGGTTCCGTACATGTAGGTGATTCCGGTGAAGGGAGACACGGTAAAGGCGTCTCCAGCCTTGATGTCCCAGTCGGCCAGCAGGCCGAAGGCGTAAACATTGTCATCCCAGCGGGCCCGTCCGGGCGTCTGCTGGGAGCCGCCCACATGCGTTCTGGCGGTATGATCAACGCTGCCGTAGGAGAAATAGCCGGAGAGGTTCAACTCATGCCCCCGGGCAAGTTCCTTGCGGAGATTGCCGTACAGGGCGAACATGAAGGACCTCTGTTTGTCGGAGAGCAGGGAGTCGGAACTCTTGTGGGTCCCGAACATCTGGCCGAATGCGGCTCCTGCCACGGCGTCCTTTCCGAGAGCTACATCCGTGCCGACGGCATAGCCACCGCCTTGATAGGAAAATCCGCTCAGGGAGTCCATGGAGGACATGGAAGTGAAGTACCCCAGGCCGGCTCCCCACAGGCGGGAGGATCTGTTTCCGGCCATTTTCCCCTGTTCGTTTGCCGTACGGGCAAAGGAAGCGACGGAGGAGGCGCTGCTCCAGAGGGTATCTGCCAGCAATGCGGCATCGCGGCCCGCCAGGCCGGTGGCGGCGGCAACGTTCAGCTTGCCGGAGAAAGTGAGAAGCCCGGTTTCCGGATTCCAGTCCAGGACTCCGCCGTCTTCCAGCAGGCCGGTTTCTCCGGTGAGATGGAGTTGTTGTTCCAGAGCGGCGTTTCCGGTGATTTCAGCCGCTTGGAGCAGGTTCAGCGTGAAGGACTCGGAACCTGCGGCAATCAGTCCGGAGCCGACGTGTACCTCAATGGACGGCGTTCCAGCGATAGACAGGGTTCCCACGGTTGCGTGGGAATAGGTGTCTGCCGCATTCATCCCGGCGCTGAAGGGGGTTGTTCCGTTGACGGAAAATGCCATTCCGGAGCCTTCTTCAAATGTCAGGCCATTGAAGCTGGCCGCCCCCTGAATCTTCAAACGTCCCCCCTGCCGGACGGTGACGGACTCAAAGGAGCCGCCGCCGGAAAGGATGCCGCCATTCTGCACCAGAACCATGCCGGTAGTCTGGCCGCTGTTGCTCATCCTGCCCTGGAGGGTAACGTTGCCTTCCAGAGATCCGCTGTTGTTCAACAGCGCGTCTTTCGCCACGGTGATTTGTTCAGCCGTCAAATCCCCCGTGTTGGCCAGAGCTGACTGGCTGTTCAGGTTGATGTTCGCAACATTCAATGTCTTGTTGTTGGTCACGGAGCCGTCGGAGTTCACGGTAAGGGAGCTGCCCTGAATGGTGCCGTTATTGATGAGGGAGGCATTGGTTTCTCCGCTGTTGCGGGAGGAACCGACGGTAATGACTGTGTTTTCGTGACCCAGAGAGGCTGTTTCTTTGATGTCGGCCAGGCCGCTGCGGACATTCAGGGCGGCGATGTTGTACCTTTCCCCGCTCAGGTCAACGGCGCTGCTGTTCAGGGAGCCGTTACTGCTGCCGATGGCGACGCCGCCGGCGCTGTTGCCGCCGGTTCCGTCAATGTCGTAGCCAATCCCTTTCTTGCCCGTCAGATTGCCCGTCAGGATCAGGCTCTGGTCTTCATTCATGACCAGCAGGCCGTCTGTTCCTTCTATAATGGTCTGGTTAGTGAGCGGCGTGTTCTGGGGAATGCCGGTTGCGTCCAGCGTACCGCCCAGCAGGTGGACGCGTTTGCTCAGATCAGTAATGGATTTTTCTTCTCCGGTACATACATAAATATCGTCTTCACCGGGCGTGGGCGTGGACCCTTCTTCCAGTTTAAGGATGATGCCCCATTTCCCGCCAGACAGGATCGTGGTTGTCAGTTCCGCATTTTCCAACGGGTTGAAGGTATTTATCCAGGTTTGCGTGCCGGCATCATAAGTTTCCGTCCAGCTCTGGAGCATCCAGTCGGAGATATTGTCGGTAAAGTTGTCTCCAATTTCTCCGTTGAGCTGAAAGAGCGTCAGGCTGTTGTTTTCTTCGCTGGTCAGGTTGGCATATTCGTTGCTCAAGTTGATGGTGATGGAACCGGAAACGGAAAGTGTTCCTGTGACGTCGATTCCATTGGCGCCATAATTGAAAGAGGCGTCATCAAGGTTTTCCGGGGAGAGCCAGATGGTGCTGTCCGTCAGACTTAAATTCGCATCAACGGTTAATGCGTAACCATCATTCTGGGGACGGAGCCGCAGATCCGCTCCTGTCATGGTGACGGATTGCGCCTCCAGGGTTGACCCCGTTCCACGGTAGTGATCCAGATAGGAGCCTTGTTCAAATACGATTTCCTGAGCAGTTAATTTATTATCGGATCCTGTAAACTCAACGGCTGAACCTTCCCGAACAGTAAACTTGCCTCCTGCCGTGAGGGAGGAGCCGCTCTGAAATTCGATCCTTCCCCCCTCTTTCAGGACAGTGTTTCCGACAATATCCAATGTTCCCTCCTGGGAAAGGCAGACATATCCGGATGACGTCAAGTTCCTTCCCGCTTCCATGCCTGCTTGGCTAATCCGCAAGTGGGCGTCGGATTCAAACGTTGCGTCACGGGCAATATTCAGGGCGCCGTTGTTGGAAATCTCTGTGGTAGAGCCGGTTTTGGCAAGATAATCTCCTCCATCAATACCCCTATTCAAAATATTCAGAATGGCTCCGTCCTTGACGTTCAGGGAACCTCCATGAAGAATGACGCTATTGCCGGCCTTGATGGAAGAGGTCAGGGAATCTGCCAGGCAATTCTGGAAAGTCTCCCCGGTAGTATCCAGTCCCAGAGTTTTGAAAATATTCTTCAGATCCTCTTCCGCATGAAGACCGGAAAATATGATGGCTCCGGTTCCTGTCACGGTATTGCCGTCACTATTTTCATAGCGATTCAGATGGTGATAAACATCGCTTGCGTTGACGACGGCATCGTAAAAGGTGATTGTTCCGCCAGTTTCACCGGTGGAAAGTTCAAGTGAAAGTGCCCATCCTTCTCCGGGAGCAATGCTGTTGAGTACGGCTCCGGTGAGGTTTTCTTCTTCGTCGTATTGTTTTACATAGTTGCCCTGAAACTCAACGGTTTCATTATTGACGAGGGAAACGGTTCCACCACTGGCGCAGATAGCGCCGCCTGTGGTTCCGGAGCTGTTTCCCGTGAAGGAGACTGTTTTATTTCCCGTGAAAGAAATGGAGCTGGTTAGTATGGCTCCTCCCCCTCCTTCAGCCGTGTTGCCTTCAAAGGAGATGGTTTCATTTTCTTGAAAGATGAGGGAACTGTTTGACTGAGAATAGATGGCACCGCCTCCATTTCCTGAGGAGTTATTAATGAAAGATAGTGCTCTGTTTCCTTGGAACACAGGTATTTGGTTGGCATAGTTTAGCCCATGCAGGGCAATAGCTCCGCCGCTGCCTGTTGCAGTATTATTTTCAAATACAACACTGGCATTATTGGTGATGTCAAAATGGAAGAAACCATTATCATAATGAATATATAGAGCGCCTCCGTGAGCATTTTCCGGACTCCAAAACTCTCCTGTTGCGTTGTTGTCGGTGAAGCTGACTTCCTCCTTTGTGTTGGTAATGCTTAGGGATGCGGCGTAGATGGCGCCAGCGGACTGAGAATTGTTGCCGGTAAATACCACTTGGTTATTTCCGTCAAATTTGACAGTTCCATAAGTGAAAATGGCTCCTCCTTGTGCGACGGTATTCCGGAAGGAATCATCAGTATTGGTTGTCTGATTCTTCAGGAAAATAATGTTATTATTGTCTTTAAACGTGAATTCATTGCCGTTTCTTCCGGAAATAGCTCCACCGTACTTGCCAGCATGATTAGATTCAAAACGGATTTCTCCGAGATTGCTCTCAAATGTCAGTCCCAAAATTCCTCCCGCTATTGCTCCCCCGTCATTTGTTGTCGTATTGTTGATAAATTTGATATGTCCCTCGTTATTCAAAAATTCCACTTTTCCTTTAGAGCTGCCATATCTTGACGTGTCTACGCAGATGACTCCTCCATCATTATTACTAATGCTGTTATTGAGGAATTCTATAGCTTTGTTATTTTGGAAAGAATATAATAATATGGGACTGCTGGGCGTAATATTGAAATCGTATGAGAGACGGCGGCTTCCATTATTGAAAGACAGCGTTTCCTCAGAGTTCTGAAAAAGTTCGGTTGCCGTGGAGATGGATGTGCCGGCGACCGGAAGGAAAAGGGAAAGCAATATTCTGCGGAGGGCGCAGGGCAGGTGAATTTTCATTATAAGCAGGAAAATTAGGAATTGCAGGGAATAGAAAGGAAAAACGGGGAGTGAGGAAACCGTGCGCCTTTCGGCGCACGGCTGTATGAAGACACCGCAAGAGGATTAGTTGCCTTTGACGGTGGTGGTGTACTTGCTGACTACGCCAAGGATGTTTTCACGCTTGACGTCCACGCTGGAGACCGTGCTGATGCCTCCCTGGGCCTTGGCGGCGGAGATGGAGGAATCGCCCACGGCAACCAGGCCGAGGTATGAAGTAGCCGTAGCTACCCCGGTGCGGGATCCGGACGAATTGGTAGCGGCGATGGGGTCTGATACGTTGGCATATACCAGTCCCGTGGGGTGGTTTGTGAGGCCGCCGCAGCTGCAAAGCAGGGCGGAGGATGAGAGCAGGATGAGGAGGTTTTTCATTATTGGATTTCAATTAATTGGTTTGACAGGCCTTCTCCTTATGGGAGGTTTCATGCGGCGTCATGCAACCGCGGATGCCCAAAAGAGAAGGCCTGTGTTGACGGATAGCGAATTCAGAATCCGTATAGAAATTCCTGCGTCCTCTTTGTCATTAAACGGTTTGGAAAAGAATTACCGGGATGGCGGTGCGGTGAAGGGTAATAGGATGGAATCACTGAACCTTTTGATTAATAAAGTACTATTTTTACTTGACTGCGGATTCTGAACCCGCGGCAAAATAGATGGAATGAAAGAGGAAATATCAGAAATGGACCATGCGGCTCTGGCCATTTTAAGAAAAACAGGGCTGGATGTGGTAGAAGCCGCCCAGCTGGCGCATGAATTGCTACAGGCCAGCAGGGGGCGCGGCGGTCGCCGGAAGAGAGCGAGGGAATGCATCCGTCTGGGAGAGGAGGCTTTAATTGCCAGAAGAAAAACCGTGGCGTTCAGGAGAGCCGTGGATGAGGCCATGGAGGCCCGGCATGACCGGAGGAAAAGAACCAGGGATGATTTCCGTTATATCAGCCGGCGTCTGCTAAGGTGCTGTCCGGAAATGGCCCGGAGGCCTGTACGCTTCATCACGCCCCAGGAATGCCGTGCCTGGCTGGAAAAATCATTTGGAACCCTCAGGCAGAGGCATAAGGCCCGGTTGGTGCTTAGCGGTGTTTTCGGAACAGCCGTGAAACGCGGCTGGTGCCGGGAAAACCCGGTGGCGTATGTAGACCTTCCAAGGTTGCAGGAGAACCCCATTCCCGTGCTGTCCCTGGAAGAAATGCACCGGTTGCTGACGGCGGCGGCGGAGTATGCCAACGGGGCGTGCCTGGCCGCGATTGGGCTTATGCTGTATGCCGGTATTCGTCCGGAGGAGGTGAGGCGCCTGGATTGGGCGCAGATTAATTTACGGGAGGGCATGGTTTCCTTGAAGGCGAGGCACAGCAAAACGGGAGGAGCTCGCATCGTGACGATCCGGCCGGTTTTGAGAAACCTGCTGGAACGAGCTGCAGCCATGGGATTCGGGACAGGAAGCGTGTGCCCGCATAACTGGCCGGCGAAGTGGAGGGCGTTGAGGCGTCTGGCCGGGTGGGACGGGAAGGAGAAGAAATGGACTGCGGATATTTTAAGGCATACGTTCGCCAGTTATTTTGCCAGGCATTTCAAGAATCTGCATGTATTGCAGATGGAAATGGGGCATGCTTCTTCCGATTTGTTAAGGACCAGGTATTTGAATATGGAAGGCATTACGGAAATGACGGCCGCCGTTTTCTGGGGGAACTGCCACGTGGGTTTTTCCTCCATAAAAAATGGCCGCCCCTGAATGGAGGCGGCCATACATTGACGGGATGATGCCGTCCGGCAGTTTAGAAATTGGTGCGGAAGGCAATGTTGTAGCTCCAGCCGGTGAAGCCTTTCTGCTTGCTGGCGTCCGTGCCGTTGGAATGGGCGTATTCAACGCCCGCCATGATCTTGGCCATGTTCGGGTTGCATTCGAAAATGTAGTAGTTGACGCCCAGGTACAGGGCCTGCATGCAGTCGGAAGTGCCGGAATAGGTAGAGTTCTGCGTATAGCGCTTTTCCCATTTCACGGCGTTGCTGCCCGCCGCCATCTGGTAGCGGACCACGCCTTCCCAGTTGGGGGTGAATTTGTAGGACGGCATGATGGTCACGCCGAAGACGTTTTCAGCCCCTGCCTTCATGCCAATGACGTTGAAGCCGGCCATCACTTCCGTCATCAGGGAGAAATCCCCCTGGGAGCCTTCCCAGGTCAGCGCCACCACGTCCTTGGCGCCGGTGCCCTGGTATTTGGATTTGAAGCCGTAGCCGGTGAGCTTTTCATACGCCTTGTTTTGTGCGTCGTCGCCCCAGTTGGTGAAGTTATGGGCGTAATCCAGCCACAGGCGGCTTTTTTTCAGGAAAACGTCGTTGGACGTATCATAGCTGAGCGTGCCGGTGACGAAGCAGTTGTCCCGGGAGTTGAAGGCGGGTTCAATGCGGTTGTTGAACGTGCCGGTTCCGGTTCCTCCGTTGCCGTTCATCCAGATGCCCGCGGCCCAGCCGAGCTTGTCATTCTTGTCGGAATTGTTCACCTGGAACCCGTAGTTGGTTTCCGAGCGGAGCTGGTTGACCAGCATGGAGCGTTCAATGGTCAGGATGGCGGAGGAGGAGGTGCGGTATTCTCCGGTGATGCGCGGCTTCATTTTGCCGATGGCGTAGGTGACGGGGCCCCCCTTGTATTCCAGATTCAGTTCATACAGGGAGTAGGTCAGGTCGGAGGTGTCCCAGGTATTGGTTTTCGCGTTGTAGTTTTCCAGACCGTCCATGCCGCCGATGTTCCAGACGTTGTTGAGCTTGAAGTTTTTCAGGAACTTCATGTTGAAGCCGGCGCGGAAGCGGCGCCATTCGTCGTTGAAGCGGCGGCCGTTGCCTTCCTTTTCACCCATCACGCGCCCTTCGCCGTTCGGGTCAATCCAGTCCAGTCCGTACTGCATGCGCAGGGAAACGTTGAATTCCTGGATGTAGGGATTCTTGTGATCCCGTTCCGCATTGAACCACTTGAAACGGTCGCCGAGCCATTTGCAGGTGGAAAAGCTGTCGCGGGCCAGCAGAACGTCTCCGGTGGATGCCGTGGAAGGCGTGGCGGCGGCAAAGGCGGCGGCTCCGAGAGTCATGATGCCGATGACGGGGAGAGTATAGGTTTTCATTTGTTTTCTATGGTTGGTGTGTGTCTGTGAGAAGGTCTTCCGGGGAAGGTTCTTCCTCACGGAGACGGCTTCTGTCTATCAAACCAGCCACAGGGCTGTCCAAGGCTTAAGGGTGACAAAATAGCCACCCGTCCCATTGAAGGTTACACGGTAATGCGGAGCCATGCTTTGGCGGCCAGGGCGTCCGCGGCGGCGGCCACTTCCGCCTTCCGCTTGCTGGCTCCATGGCCGGAACCGATGGCGTGTCCATGCCAGAAAACGCGGGAGTGAAAACGGTTTTCGGCGTCCCTCTGCCCTTTTTCTTCCGTTTCATAGGAAGGAGTTTCGGGCAGGATGTCCTGAAGAATGGCCTGGAGTTCCCCCTTGGGGTTGATTTCCTTGGGGTGGCTGGCCGCGGAGTCCAGCGCTTCATGAAGAACGCGCAGGGCCACGGCCTTGGCCGTTTCATAGTCGGAGTCCAGCGACATGGCTCCGAAGACGGATTCAAACGTGTTGGCGATGATGGAGTTTTTTCCCCGTCCTCCGGCCCGTTCCTCCCCTTTTCCCAGGGCAATGTATTTGTCCAGCCCCAGGATGAAGCCGTATTTGCCCAGATTGGCGCGGCTGACGGTGCGGGCGCGCAGTTGGGTCAGCTCCCCTTCCGGAGACTGGGGCATGTGGCGGTAAAGGTACTGTGTGACGGCAAGCTGTAAAATGGCGTCGCCCAGGAATTCCAGCCGTTCATATGTCCGGCGCGTTTCCGGCTTGCTGTCCGTGCTGGGGTGGGTGAGGGCCTGCACGAGCAGGTCCGGGTTTTTGAAACGGTAACCCAGCTTGTCTTCCAGCGCGGTATAGTTCATCCCGGAAATGCTAGGGCCGCCAATTCGGAAATGCAACTCCAAAGGAAGGGTGTTTCCGGCAGGGCGGGGCACGCCTTTTCCGCGTCATCCCAGCCGCTCCACGGCTTTGACATATGGCTGGAGAGGTGTAGGATGGTACGCGAACGAACGTTAGAGACCGCGATGAAAAAGATTGATCCAAAGGAGATTCGGGATAACGCCATGCAGTTGATCGGGCACGACTGGATGCTGGTGACGGCTGGAACGCCGGAGCATTTCAATATGATGACGGCCAGCTGGGGCGGCTTGGGCTTCATGTGGAAGAAGCCCGTGGCATTCGTGGTTATCCGTCCCCAGCGCCATACCTTCGGCTTCATTGAGGCCGGGGAGGAGTTCACACTTTCCTTCTTCAGCCATGAGTACCACAAGGCGCTGACTGTTTGCGGCACCACGAGCGGACGGGATACGGACAAGGTGGCCGCCTCCGGACTGACGCCGTATGCGACGGAGAACGGCAACGTGAGTTTTACGGAAGCGCGCCTGGTGCTGGAATGCCGCAAGCTTTATGCGGAGGCTCTCAATCCGGAAGCCTTTCTGGACAAGACCATTGTACCGGAGTGGTACGCCGCGCGGGATTTCCACAAGATGTACATCGTGGAGATTCTGAACGTTTGGGTGAAGGAATAACGTGCCGGAAATGCCGCCGGGGTGAATTCTTGTTTATCGTGATTCTCCTCAGTTTGTTTAGAGCGGTTTGAGCGTGGAATCCTCCAGCCGGAAGGACGGCAGGGGGCACGGGGTATCGTGCAGCCAGTCCAGATGGGTGGTGGTGATGAGGCTTTGCGCGTCCGCCGGGAGCGATTGCAGAAAGGCCACCCGGCGCGTGGGGTCCAGCTCCCCGAAGACGTCATCAATCAGGTGGATGGGCGTATGCCCCGTTTCTTCCGTGAGCAGGGAGGATTGGGCCAGCTTCATGGAGATGGCGATGGTGCGCTGCTGCCCTTCAGAGGCGAACTGTGCGGCGCTCCTGCCGTTCAGCGTGATGTCCAGGTCGTCCCGGTGGGGGCCGTTCTGGGTTTGCCCGTACCGGATGTCCCGGTCCACGGCGGCGCACAGCCGTTCATACAGGTCCCCTTCCTCCGAGGCGCGGTAGGCCACGGCCACCTGTTCCTCCCGTCCGCCGATGCTGCGGTAGGCGAGGGTGATGTGGGGGGCCAGCAGCGTCAGGAGGCTGGCGCGCAGGCTTTTCAGTTCCGTGCCGTGCAGGGCCAGCTGGCGCGTGTAGGCGTCCAGCTGCAGCTTGTCCCTGTGCCTGTGCTTGAGCAGGTAGTTGCGCGTTTTCAGCGCCCTCCGGTAGCTGAACAGGGCCAGCCTGTAGCCGGGGTGCCACTGGCTGCCCAGAAAGTCCATGTATTTCCGGCGGGCGTCCGCTCCGGCCTGCACCAGGGAAAGATCGTCATTCCCCATCCATACCACGGGGTAGCTGTCAGCCAGATAGCTGCGCTGGTCCTTGCGCGGCTCTCCGTTAACGCGGAGGTCCGGAGCGTCCGGGGTCCACAGGATGCGCCGGGTCTGCCCCGGCAGCTCTCCGCGGATGCCGAAGGCCTGCTTTCCGTGAGCGGCCAGCGGGCCGGGCCGGGCGGTGCGCGGGGATTGCAGGCGCAGCAGGAAGCAGACGGCTTCCAGCAGGCTGGTTTTTCCCTGCGCGTTGTTTCCCAGGATGATGGCCCCCTGCTGCGGAATCTGCCAGGAGAAGCTTCCGTAGCAGCGGAAGTCCATTAATTTCAGCCTGGAGATCATGGGGCAGGGGAAGGAGGGATTATTCCGCAGGGAGGGCGCGGATGGCGTCCATGATCCTGTCCGTCAAATGCTGGTACGCCTCTTTTCCCCTGGCGTTAAGTTCCGCCGGAGTAAAGGGGATTGGGTCCCCCACCGTGACCGTGACGGGGCGGAGTTTGGGGAAGCGGGCGCCGATGGGGAAGGCTTCATACGCTCCGCTGATGCGCAGGGGCTGCACGGGAACCTTCGTCTTGCTCAGAATGAGGCCGATGCCCCCCATGCCGTCGTGGATTTCACCGTCCGGAGTGCGGGAACCTTCCGGGAAGACGAGCACGCGCTTGCCGGATTTCAGCAGGCGGATGACGTGCTTGAGGCTGGCGGCGTCCGGGTTTTCCTGGTCGATCGGGATGGCCAGGCAGAGCGGAAGAGCCCATTTGAAGATGCCCTGGAACAGGGTCTTGCGGGCAAAGAAATAGATGCCGTCCTCATAGGAGATGCCCAGCATGGGCGGGTCCAGAAAGCTCTGGTGGTTGCTGACGATGAGCACGGGGCCGTCTTCAATGAGCTTTTCCCGGTTGACGACTTTCCAGGAAAAGAAGGCTTTGGAAATGCTTTTAAAGAGCGTGTAGAAAACCCAGTAGAAGGAGTTCATCTGGCGGAGAGTTTTTGTTGAATGTTGTCGGTAATGAAACGGACGACCTGGTCGATCGTCATGTCTGACGTATCTACCAGCAGGGCGTCCGGAGCCTGGGCCAGCGGGGCGGTGGCGCGGGAGGAGTCCTTGCGGTCCCGTTCCGCAATGGAGTCCGTCAGGCCTTCCGCGGCGCGGCGGGAGGCCCTCACTTCCTCGGAGGCGGTGACGAAGTACTTGAACGGCGTGTCCGGAAATACCACGGTGCCTATGTCCCTGCCTTCCATCACCACAGGTTCCCGGCGGTTGTATTCCCGCTGCCGTTCCACCAGCAGGGAGCGCACTTCCGGAATGGCCGCGATAGTGGAGACGTGGTCGTTAACCTGCGGGCGCGTGAGTTCTTCACCCAGCACGCGTTTCCCGCACAGGACCACGGAGCGGCTGCCGTCCTTTCCGAAGGAGAGGGGAACGGAGGACAGCGCTTCCAGCACGGCGGCCGTGTCCGCAGGGTCGATGCCCTGTTCCAGCATGTACCAGGTGACGGCCCGGTACATGGCCCCGGTGTTGATGAACGTGTAGCCGAGGCGGTCCGCGATGAGCTTGGCGACGGTGGATTTTCCGGATGCGGCGGGACCGTCAATGGCGATGGCTGGATGCATGAGTGTCTTCTATGTTGGAAATGGGGGCTAAAGCCGCTTGGATTGTAGCTTTGCGCCCCGTGGAAATCAAGACTGCGTTCCGGCGGCCCGTGCAAAAAGAGTTTCACTTTTTCCTGTAAATCCGTTATACAGCGGGGCATGGCCCAACTCAAACACCCGAAGATGGTGGACATCAGAGACATTTTGGACGAGAATACGCGCCTTCCCGCCCTGGTGGCCGCGTCCGCCGAAAAGTTGCTGGGCCTGGAACGCTTGAACAAGGCGTACGATAAGATCGTGCGCGACAAGGAATCCGGTTCTCCGGAGAATTTCTTCCAGCTTGCTTCCAGACATTTGAACCTGAAGCTGCAACTGCGCCCGGGGGATCTGGAAAATATCCCCAAGAAGGGGCCGGTGGTCGTGGTCGCCAACCATCCGCACGGCCTGTCGGACGGCATCATGTTCGGAGAGCTGCTCACCCGCGTGAGGGAGGACGTCCGCATTCTGGCGAACGAACAGCTTTCCCTGTGCCAGGAGTTGGAACCCTGGCTGATCAAGGTGGACGTGTACGAGGATGAGAACGCCAAGCGCAAGAATCTCTCCGGCATGCGCAAGATGATCTCCTGGCTGCGGAAGGGCGGCGTGCTGGGCATTTTCCCCGCCGGCACGGCCTCCAGCTTTTCCCTGGCCCACAAGAGGGTGACGGACGATCCCTGGAACGCGAACATCGCCGCCATCATCCGCATGACGAAGGCGACAGTGGTTCCCGTGCATTTTCCGGGGCGCAACAGCCTGCTGTTCCAGGGCGTTTCCCTCATCAACCGCAAGGCGCGCGTGGCCTTCCTTCCCCGTGAAGTGGGGCGTGACGGGCGCCGTACGCACCGCATCGTGGTGGGCAAGCCCATTCCGTTCAGCCAGCTTGGGCAGTATGATTCCGATGAAGCCATGGTTTCCCATCTGCGCCTGCGCACCTACCTGCTGGGCAAGAGTTATGAAAAGAGCCGCCGTCCCCATGTGCACAGGAAGGACCGGAAGGCGAAGATGGCCGCACTGATTCCGCCCGTTTCCGTGCAGGACATGCAGGCGGAGATTGACGCACTGCCCGCGGAATGCCTGCATGCCCGCCAGGAGAACGGAGACTGGGACGTGTACGTGGCGGACGCCCTGCAAATCCCCAATATCCTGATTGAAATAGGGCGCTTGAGGGAATACACCTTCCGCCAGGTGGGGGAGGGCTCCGGCAAGGCGTGCGACCTGGACACGTACGACAACCATTACAAGCACCTGTTCCTGTGGGACAGGACCCACCGGAAGATTGCAGGGGCCTACCGTATGGGGGAGACGGACAAGATCATCGCCCGCTACGGCGTGAAAGGGCTGTATAACGGGGAATATTTCTCCTTTACCCCCGCCGCCCTGAAGGTGCTGGACCGCTCCCTGGAAATGGGACGCGCCTTCATCGTGCCGGAATACCAGAAAAGGCCGCTGGCCCTCGGCTTCATCTGGGAGGGCATCGGCCAGTTCATGGCCCGCAACCACCATTACCGCTACCTGTTCGGCACGGTAAGCATCTCCCGTGATTACACCAACCTTTCCCGTGCCCTCATCGTCTCCTACCTGAAGGCGCATGAAATGGACTCCGTGCTGGTGCATGAGGTGAAAGCCTACAATCCGCCCCGCAAGGCGGACCTGAAAAGGTCGGAATCCTGTATCCTGCCCATTGGCCTGACGGACGCCCAGGGGCTCTCCCAGCTCGTGGCGGACATTGAGGAGGACGGCAAGGGAATTCCCGTGCTGCTGCGCCAGTACCTGAAGCTGAACGGAAAAATCCTGTCCTTCAGCGTGGACAAGCATTTCGGCGATGTGCTGGACTGCCTGATCCTGGTGGACATTTTCAAGTCTCCGGAGCGTTCCATCAAGCGCTACATGGGGAAGGACACGTACGAACAGCTGCTGCCCTACATGCAGCGGGAGAGGGAAGAGGAGAAGGCGGCGGAATAGTTCCGCAGGCGTTTTTTGCCGGTTTCCGGTCCGGTTTTTCCCTTATCCGGCTAGTTGAAATGCCTGTAGCCTGACGGAAGGGCGGAGAAGGGTTCCGTCGTCATTTCCCCGATAACGGTGAAGGGCGTTTCCGGGAAATGCTCCGCGGCCAGCCGGGTAACCCGCTCCCGGTCGCCGGGACGGAACGTGACCAGCAGCTCGTAATCCTCCCCGTCTCCTGCGGCCTGCGCCGCGGTGAAGCCCGGGCGCACGGGAAGGAGTTCTTCATGAATGCGGAATCCCAGTCCGGAGGCCGCGGCCAGCCGTGGAAGGTCGGTTCCCAGACCGTCGGAAAGGTCCATCATGGCGGTGGCCAAGCCGGAGGCGGCCAGTACGCCGCCCTCCCTGACCCGTGGAATGAAGGAAAGATGGTGCCCCGTGGGAAAGCTGCCGCCGAGCACGCCCGTGACGGCGAGCAGGTCTCCCGCGCGCGCCGTGCTGCGCAGGACGGCTTTCCCTTCCGCAACCTCTCCGGTGAGGGCCACGCTGATGATGAGGCCGTCTTCCGGCAGTCCGGAGCTTTCCCCTCCGGCAATGCTGATGCCGAATTGCCGTGCCAGCCGTCCCATTCCCCGGTAAATTCCTTCCACCTGGGAGACGGGGCGGTCCGCATGCACGAACAGGGTCACCAGCGCGTGAAGCGGTGTGCCGCCCATGGCCGCTATGTCTGAGACGGCCCTAGCCAGCGCCTTCCTGCCGATCAGTTCGGGATCCGTTCCAGGCAGGAAGTGCATGCCTTCCACCACGCAGTCCGTTTTCAGGAGCAATTGACGGTTTCCGGAGCTCCGGGTCACGGCGCAATCGTCCCCCGGTCCCGTGACCAGGAAGGCGTTGGAGGGCATCAGGGGCAGGAGCCGGGCCACCAGCGCGTCCTCCCCCGTCTGCCGGATGGTGGGATCAGGTTCCATAGGGAAGGAGAACGCCGGGATACAGGATGTTGATGAGAGTGGCGGTGTTAAAAATGCAGTGGGCGATGATGGGCGTCCAGATGGAGCCCGTGTATTCGTACAGCAGCACCAGCATGGCCCCGAAGATTGCCAGCGGAATGAAGGGCACCAGGCTGACGTGGATGATGCCGAAGAGCAGGGACGTGGTGACCAGCGCAAACCAGGCGCCCGTGTACTTTTTCATGATTGGGTACAGGTAGCCGCGGAAGATGAGTTCCTCCACCAGCGGGGCCGCGATGGCGGCGCTGAAGCAGATGACCACAACCAGGGGAATATCGCTGGAATGCCGCAGCACGGAGACGATGGACTGCTCCGCCGGAGCGTGCGTGACCTGTTCAATCCACTGGAACAGGCCCGCCCTGTCCAGCAGGAAGTGGATGACCAGCACCAGCAGATAGCCCGCCACGGGGGCATAAAGAAGGGCTTTCAGGGAATGTTTTTTCAGCCCTAGCGCCTCCATTCTGCCTGTGTGGAACATGCGCACCAGCAGGACGAAGGCCAGGATGAGGTTCAGGCAGGTGCCGTTGAAAATCTTGTAGCCGTCCAGCTCCATGTTTGTAGTGGTGGGCGGAGCGGAGGCTCCCGGAGGCGTGGCCGCAGCCATCAGGGCGCCCAGGCTGAAGTACAGGACGATGATGCCGCACATGGCGATGTCCAGCATGTCCAGATGGTCCACGGGGATGTGCCATTTCAGGGGGCGCTGGATGTTCGGCGCATGGGCCTGGCGGAAGATGCCCACCGCCACGGCGATGAACATGACGGCAATCAGGGCGGAGGAGAACAGGGTAATAAGCTGGTCCGTTAATTCATTCATGAAACAGGTATGCGTGGAATAGGCCGCCCTTCCGGAGCGCCACGCCGGAATAAGGACACCTGCTTCTTTAGTGAAAACACGGTGATTTTCCAGCAGAAAGTGAGCTATCGCCCCGTACTCCGCAAAAAAAATCATGAAGGAAGGGAATGAATACTTTTCAAAGAAAAGCGGGTATGCTACGTTTCCAACGGATTATTGCCATGAATATTCAACCCAAAATCACGCCTGTGCTGGACCCCGGCTTCGTGCCGGCCGTTCTTTGGAATCAAGCCTTTGAGGCCAAAGCCGCCGCCGATCCCGCTTCTCATCAAGTGGACATCGCTCTGACCCGCAATGACGGGACCTGCTTCCGCTGGTCCGGCAAGCTCCTTCCCCACACCGGGGAAAACGTTGCCCTGAATGAGACCTATGTGGAACGCATCGTGAAATTCCTGCTGTGGCAGAAGGGCGGCAATATCATCCTCGTCGCCGGGGATGACGCCATTGCGGACATGCTGGCCTCCCGCTACTGCAAGGGCGGCGCCCGCGAATTCGACTGGGATTTCATCGGCAAGAAGATTTACGGCTCCCCCATTGAAGTGAAGAAGGTGTCCGTGGAAGAACTGCCTGAGGAATATTCCGGCTCCATGACCCTGGGCCGCAACCTGGACGGCTACCGCATCGGCTTCGACCTGGGCGGTTCCGACCGCAAGTGCGCCGCCGTGGTGAACGGAGAAGTGGTGTATTCCGAAGAAGTGGTCTGGGACCCCTATTTCCAGAAGGATCCCCAGTACCACATTGAAGGCATCCAGGACTCCCTGGAACGCGCCGCAGCCCACCTTCCGCGGGTGGACGCCATCGGCGGTTCCTCCGCCGGCGTCATCATCAACAGCGAGGTGCGCACCTCCTCCCTGTTCCGCGGCGTCAGCCAGGAAGACATTGAAAAGACCCTCGGCAAAGTGTTCCGCACCCTCCAGAAGGAAAAGTGGAACAACATCCCCTTTGAAGTGGTGAACGACGGTGAAGTCACCGCCCTCGCCGGAGCCATGGGCATGAACGACAACGCCGTGCTCGGCGTAGCCATGGGCACATCCGAAGCCGCCGGCTACGTGGACCCGGAAGGCCACATCAAGCCCTGGCTGAATGAACTGGCCTTCGCTCCCGTGGATTACTCGGAAGAAGGCGGCGTGGACGAATGGTCCAAGGACATGGGCGTAGGCGCCCTCTACTTCTCCCAGCAGGCCGTAGCCCGTCTGGCTCCCCGCGCCGGCTTCCAGTTTGAAGGCATGCCCTTCCCGGAACAGCTCAAGAAGGTTCAGGCCGCCATGGCGGAAGGCGACGAACGCGCCCGCAAGATTTATGAAACCATCGGCGTGCACTTCGGCTATGCCATTGCCCACTACGCCAGGTTCTATGACATCCGCAACCTGCTCTTCCTGGGCCGTGTGGCTTCCGGAGACGGTGGCCAGATCATCATTGACAAGGCGGAGGAAGTGCTGCGCACCGAATTCCCCGAGCTGAAGATCCAGCTCCGCGTGCCGGATGAAAAGACCAAGCGCCACGGCCAGGCCGTAGCCGCCGCTTCCCTGCCGGCCCTCTCCTGACAGGCGGAATGAAATTTGCGGGAGGGACCCTGTACGGGGGTCCCTCCCTGCTCATATCCGGAGGGGGACTTTTGCCGGATGCGCTGAACAGCCTCTGCCGCGCCGGATTCCCGCCCCTCCTTTTTCCGATTCCCGCCCCGACGCCCTGCGTTCATGAATCCCCAGCAAGACAACATTGTTCATTGCCCGGAATGCGGGCAGGCCATGGACGTTTCCCAACTGCCTCCGTATGCCAACGCCATCTGTCCGGGCTGCCAGGCGCTGACGCGCGTGAAAACGCGCATGGGCCCCTACCGGATTACCGGAAAACTGGGAAAAGGCGGCATGAGCGTGGTATACCGGGCGGAAGATTCCGTGCTGGGGCGGGAGGTGGCCCTGAAGGTGCTGAATGACACCTATGCCGGGGATGCCCTGCGCAGTGAACGCTTTGAACGGGAGGCCCAGATCATGGCGCGGGTTTCCCATGAAAACCTGGTGCAGATTTATGCCGTGGGGCGCGACCAGGGCCTTTTTTACATTGCCATGGAACTGGTGGAGGGCAGCGGCCTGGATGCCCTGATTACCGCGGAAGAACGCGTGCCGGAGGACAAGGTGCTACGCCTGACGCTGGATATCGTGCGCGGCCTGGACGCCGCCTGGAACGCGGGCCTCATGCACAGGGACATCAAGCCCGCCAACGTTCTCCAGTCTCCTGACGGAGTCGCCAAGATCGTGGACTTCGGCCTCTCCCTGCTGCACAGTGAATCCGACGTGGAGCGGGAAATATGGGTCACTCCCTATTACGCAGCTCCGGAAACGCTGCTGAGGGGAGAAGAAGACTTCCGGACGGACATGTACGCGCTGGGAGCCACCATGTACCATTTGCTGGTGGGCGCTCCCCCCCGCGTGGACGCTTCCCAGTCTTCCGATGTCCTTCTGGAGACCAAGAAAAACCTTCCCCGCCTGGAACAGGTGGTCAATGACGTCTCCCCCATGACCTGCTTCATCGTGGACAGGCTGATGGCTTTTGACAGGGAAGACAGGTTCTCCTCCTATCCGGAATTGATGGATGCCGTGGAACAGGCCCTGGAGGAATACACCCTGGCCATGCAGGAATTCGGCCTCACCTGGTCGGAACGGCGCGCGGCGGAGGCGCGGCGCGTCCGCCGCAGGAAATGCCGCATTATCGTCATTTCCTCCGTTGCCTCCGTAGTGGCGCTGGGGTTGGGCATCTGGGGCTGGGCGGCATGGCAGAAGGGGAGGGGCGCTTCCCCGGGAACACCCCCTCCGGCGCTCACTCCTACGGCGGGAACGGGCACTACCCCGGAGGACACGGCTGCGGCGGAATCGCGGCTGGAGCGCAGCATCCGCTTCGGCAAGCTGTTCAATGAAGCCCAGGAATCCCTGAACCGGGGAGACCTGGTGAAAGCCGCCGCCATGTTCGGGGATCTGGCGGACCAGCCGGACTGCCCCCTTTCCACCTCACTCTGGGCCGGTCTGAACCAGGTTCTGTGCATGTGGACGCGCGGCCAGTTCCCGGAAGGGGTGGAGCGCCTGGAAGAGCTGAGCAGGAAGGTGGAGGCCTGCAAGGACCCTGCGGAACTGGAACGCTCCAGGGACGTCGGCAACCTGGTCATGTACTTGAGTTCCGGGGACTGGTCTTCCCGAATGCCGGGTTTGCGTTCCAACTCCGATCTGGCCGTGCATTACTATGTGGGCATGGCGCTGAAATCCTGGTACTTTGCCGGTAAATGGCCGGAATACGGCGTTTTTCTGGACAAGGTGGCGGCCGATGCGGCGGACGACCGGGACAGGAACGTCCGTGAGCTGGCTTCCGCCTGGCTCAACAACCTCAAGAGATATACGGACCAGTACGAACGCCTGAAACGCCTTCAGGACATGCCGGAAAAGACGGTGGCGGAAGTGGAGGCCAAACGGTCCGCCGCAGACTTCCTGCGGGAACAGATGATGATCGGGGAAGTGCCCGCGATGCCCCCGGCCTATGCCGCGCTGGAAGGAATGCTGGACCATTTGAGAATGCAGTACCAGACAGCCCGTGACTGGGAGGCGGCGGAAGCCGTGAAGATGGCTGAGAGGAAAAAGGAGGAGGAAAGACAAAAAGCTCTGGAGGAGGAAAAGAAAAAAGAAACCCTGCTGGCCGCCCAATCCAGAAGCTATGAAGACGTTTGCCGGGAAGCGGCGGACGTCATGAAAAAAACCGGGGACTTTGAAAAGGCCTCCGCCGTTTACGGCGGGGCGGAAAAGGTTATTTCCTCCCCCGCCGTCAAGGCCAGGCTGGCCGTGCGCCGGGAAATGACGGATCAAATGCTGCCCCTGTTCACCCGCATGGAGAAAATTCTGCCCGCTCTCCTGGAAAAGAAACCTGGAAAACCCCTGGTGCTGAAAGACGGCTCCAAGGTGCGCCTGACAGGGATGAAGGGGCATCTGCTGACTGTGGAACCGCAGGACAGCAGGGAAGGCAGTGATGCGTACCAGGTCAGCTGGAACGAGCTACCGTTCAACTCCCTGTATGCCCTGGCGCGGGAATGCCGCCAGAAGCAGCCTGCGGAATTCTCCCCCCTGGCGGATGCGTATTCCAAGCCGCTGCTTATTTTCGGCAGTCTGACGGAGACCATTTCCCCCGCCCAGCAGGAAAATGCGCTGCTCCAGATGGACCGCGCCTTCATTGAAAAATGGAACCTGTGGATGAGCGGTCTGGACGCGGAGGAGACGCCCCCGGAAGACGGTGAAGAATCGGATTAATTCCGGCAGGCTCTTGGCCGGAGGAGGGCGGGAAGGCCGTGCCGACGGTGGAAAAGTCCCGTCTGGAAAAGGAACCCTGCGCCGGTTTTGCGGAAAAGTAGGCGTGATGAAGTAAAATTTGCTTGCCTAGGATACTCCGTACAGGTCTCATAGCCGCATGAGACTGATCAGCTTTTTGACGCTGGCATGCGTGGCCGGCATCCTCTCTTCATGCGGTTGTGACTGTCACAAACACGCGGACTTCGCGCTGAAGGACTACCAGCCCACCTCCAGCAAGCAATTCCGTTAACTGCTTGAATATGTTTGAAATTCGTGAAAAGCCGGAAATGGTGGAGCGAGCCATGCTCGTTTCCATCTACTTCGACCCTTCCGAGGCCAGGGAAAAACAGGCCATGCTGGACGAGCTGGAAGACCTTGTCACCAACCTCGGCATCAGCATTGCAGGCAAGCACCTCATCAAGTCCCGGGACATGCACGCCAAATTCCTGTGCGGCACTGGAAAAGCCCAGGAAGTAAAGCAATTGGCGCTGGACTGCCGGGCGGACTGCGTGGTGTTTGACAACATGCTTTCCCCCTCCCAGCAGCGCGAATGGGAACGGCTGATTGACGAATGCGTGATTGACCGTGAAGAGGTCATTCTGGATATCTTTGCCCGGCGCGCACGCACGCGGGAGGCCACCCTCCAGGTGGAGCTGGCCCGCATGCAGTATTCCCTGCCGCGCATGGCCCGCATGTGGAACCACCTGGACCGCCAGGGCGGCGGTTCCGGAGGAGGCAAGGGCGGCGGCGGAGCCGCCAGGGGCGAGGGCGAAAAACAGATTGAAGTGGACCGCCGCCTGGCGCGCGCCAGGATTGAAGCCATTCAGAAGGAACTGGCCCTAGTGACCCGGCAGCGCGCCACGCAGCGCAAGGAACGGGAGCGCCAGGCCGTAGCCACGGCCGCCATCGTGGGCTATACCAATGCCGGGAAATCCTCCCTGCTTTCCCTGGTATCCGGTTCCGAAGTCATGGCGAAGGACATGCTTTTTGCCACGCTGGACACCACGACGCGGAAAATAGAACTTCCCCACGGGCAGCCCCTGCTGCTGACGGATACCGTGGGCTTCATCCGCAACCTTCCCCACCGCCTGGTGGAGGCCTTCAAATCCACGCTGGAGGAAGCCGTGCTGGCGGATTTCCTGGTGCAGGTGGTGGACGCCTCCGATCCGGAAGCCGTGCGCCATTATGAAACCACGCTGGAAGTGCTCGGCGAGCTGGGCGCGGGCGACAAGCCCATGATCGTGGTCCTGAACAAGGTGGACCTTGTGCCGGAAGAAGAGCGCCACACGCTGGAAACCCTGTTGAAGCCCCACTTCAACGGCAGGGTGGTGCCCATGTCCGTGCAGGAGGGGCATGGCGCGGAAGACCTGCTGAACGCCTGCGTGGAGATGCTGGAAAGCCGCGTCCGGCGCGCGCGGTTCCTGATTCCCTATACCCGGAGCGACCTGGCGGCCGCCATGCACAGTGAAGGGAAGGTTCTCTCCACGGAATACGTGGAGGAAGGCACCCTGATAGAAGCCGTGCTCCCTGTGGCGTTTTATAACAAATTCAGCCGTTTTCTGGCGGAAAAATGATTTCCTCTTGATTGCGGAGAAACCGCATCCTCGGCAGGGAAATCATTCTTTTTTCTTGAATTTTTGTATGTTGGATATATTATATCCAGCATCTATAATGAATAAGTTGTGCTGTATTATTTTGTGCGGAATAATTTCCTGGGCCACTGTAAGCGCCCAATCCCTGCCTCCGGATGCCCGGAAATTGAAGGAACAATATGAGAACATCCTTTCTTCCATTAATCAGAAATATGAGGCGTCCAAATTGAAAGCCTATCGGGATTCCATGAACAAATATGCTGCGAAGAATGACTTCGCTTCTGCGGCGGAACTGCAGAAAGTCGTGGAATATTTGGAGAACCGCTTGTCCGCCAAAGAACTTGTTGGGAGGGATGAACTGTCCCGGATGGAAAAAGTTTCTCCTAAAGTAGGCGTACAGATGAAGGAAATTCAAGAAGATGTGGCGTCTAAAAGAATGAAGGAAAGGAAAAAGACGGACAAGGCCTACTTGGATGCCCTTCTTAAAATTCAGAAAAAGTACGCCAATCTCGGTAAAATAAATGAAGCGCTGGCCATTCAAAAGGAACTCTCTGCAGTTCGTGTTATTGCCTCTTTTATTGGGCGGTGGAAAACGGTTAAAGGGGATACCGCCGCGAATGAAATTCTTTATTTGAATGATGATTGCTCCGTCTTTTTGGGCAAGGACGGAAAAGAGGTTACTTGGTTGGGCCACAAATCATTCAGGGTATCTCCCCAGGCAGAGAAAACCATTGAGCTGTTGAACGACAAAGGGAACCACAGCGGATCCCTCAAGATGCTTTCCAATTTTGAAATCCAGTCGCCGTCTGGCTGGAAACTGCGCAAAATGAATCCCTGATGAAGAAGGCAGGAACGTTAAACGTACATTTAATGCTCAGTAACCCAAGCTCCGCAGGCATTCCACCACCTCCCTGACGGGCAGCCCGATTACGTTGTCCGTATCTCCGCGCACGGAGGAAATGATCATCTCCCCGTGTTCCTGGAACGCGTAGGAGCCGGCCTTGTCCATCACATTCACCAGCTCCATGTAGCGGCGGATGTCCTCTTCCTTCAGCTCCCGGAACGTCACTTCCGTCAGCACGGCCAACTCTTTCACTCCCAGGGGGGACCGGATGGAAACCGCCGTGCACACGTGGTGCGTCCGTGCAGAGAGCATCCGGAGCATGGAACGGGCCTCTTCCCCGTCTTCCGGTTTGCCAAGAGGAAGGCCGTCCAGAAAAACGAGCGTATCCGCGCCGATGACGGTGGAATCCGGATGTTCCCGGAATACGGCTTGCGCCTTTGCCCGCGCATTGTGCAGGCAGAGTTCCTGCGGAGGCATGGCGGCGTCCTTCAGCTCCTCCGTATCCCGTACGACGAGGGAGAAAGGCACGCCGGCCTTCGCCAGAAGCTCGCGCCGCCGGGGGGACTGGGAGGCCAGGATGATGGGGGGAAGCATGGAAGGAGAGCCAATAGTTAATATCTATTAACTATTACCTGTTAATTGTTAACTATCTGCTTCCCATAATCCGGTGGAAGGCCTCCGGAGAAATTTCCCGGATGGCCCGGATGATGTTCCTGGAGAATCCGGCCATGCGCTTCCGTACCGTTTCCCGGTCTTCCGCGGATTCAAACTCCATGCCCACCAGGGCGCGGCCCACGCGTTCCCCGGTATAGGTGTAATTGAAGTAGCAGAGGGATGCCAGGTCCGCGATGCGTTCCATGAAGTCAAGAAAGGCTCCGGCGCGTTCCGGAAATTCGATGTGGACGAACAGGGGATGCTGGCACAGCTCCGCCTGGTAGTGAATCATGCGGAAGCGCACGTCGTCGTCCTCGCTGATGTCTTCAAACTCGATTCCCTTCTTCTTCAGCGTCGTGCGGATGGTGTCCAGGTCTTCGTCAGAGGCGGCGATGCCGAACACGGGGTACTGGGTGTTGCCCTCCGTCTTGCCGTACTGCACGTCCACCAGCGTGGTATCCTGCGGGATGTGGCGCAGATACTTGAGCACCTGGCCGCGCTTGGAATCCATGGAGATGCGCAGGTAGCGCGTTTCATGGTTGCCGATGCCCGCCTGGCGGGCGATCTGGGTGAGGTGGGTGAAATCCATGTTGGCTCCCGAAATGACCACGAAGCTCTTTTCCTCCGGCTTCACTTCACCTTCGTTCCATTGTTTCAGGAATCCGGCCAGGCTCATGGCCCCGGAGGGCTCCGGCACTACGCGGGAAGATTCCCACATGGCGCGGATGGCCTGGCAGACTTCGTTATTGGTGACGGTCACGAACTCGTCGATCAGTTCCCGGCAAAGGGGATAGGTCAATTCTCCGGGGATATGGACGGCGGTTCCGTCGCAAAAAACGTCCACGTAATCCAGGTTCACCCGGTGTCCCTGCTCAATGGAGGTTTTCATGGAGGCCTGGTCCACGCCTTCCACGCCGATGACCTTGATGTGGGGCCAGAACTTTTTCAGCCAGCAGGCTACGGAGGCGGCCAGTCCGCCGCCGCCGATGGCGACGTACGCGCGGTCAAAAGGGCCTTCCCCGCTCATCACCACTTCATCCGCCAGCGTTCCCTGTCCGGCCATGGTCACCAGATCGTCATAGGGATGGACAAAAGTGCTTCCGTGGGTTTCCGCGTACTCGTGGGCGGCTGCGGCCGTCTCGTCATAGCAGTCTCCATGAAGCATGATCTTCACATGCCTGCCGCCGTGGCGGCGCACTTCCGTCTGCTTCACTTCCGGCGTGGAGCGGGGCATGAAAATGGTAGCGTGGCAGTTCAGGACGCTGGCCGCCAGGGCCACGCCCTGGGCATGGTTGCCGGCGGAGGCGGCCACAATGCCCTTGTCCCGCGCCTCCTGGCTCAGTGCGGCCATGCAATTGAACGCTCCGCGCCATTTATAGGCCCGGATGGGGCCCAGGTCCTCCCTTTTGGCGTATACCGGGGCCTTGATGCCCGGCAGATTCAATCGTTGAAGAGGAGTCGGTTCGCCAACCGTGTAAACGCGCTGGCGGGCTTGCAGTATTTCCTCGGAAAGACGGTCCGAAAGTATGCTCATGATTGTAATGCTGGCTCCCATTCTACCGGGTTCCGGCCCTCTTTTCCAGTAAAACATTGCCACCGGACTGCCTGTTTCCCAGGTCCTGGACTTTCCGGGCACAAAAAAACCGCCCGGAGGCGGTTGTTTCTTTGAAGCAAGGTGGCGAAGCGGACGGGGCTCGAACCCGCGACCTCCAGCGTGACAGGCTGGCGCTCTAACCGAACTGAGCTACCGCTCCGTGACCTTGGATGCTGTGTTCCTGCCTTGCGGCGGGGACGTGGAGGCTTATACAGGCACTCCCATGGGAATGCAAGACAAGAAATCACTTTTTCCTGCATGCAGGCCGCGCTTGCTGGAATAAGCGGGAGAAATACCCGTGCGGATTTAAAATCCGGAAATGTTCCTTAATGAGACCAGATATATAATAAAATATTGATAATGCCCGTACTTGGCGCCGGTATTCCCACTCTTCTTCCCTTCCTACGCATCAAGCCGTTCAATTGTCCTAAAGCGCTTGGCATTAAAAATTGTCATTGACTCCGGATTTTAAATCCGTTAATTATTACTAACGATATAGTCTGGTATATAATTTATTATTAATTATCAACACGTTACAAAATTATGCGTCCGCATTTGCCCCTCCCTCTCCTGTCCGCTCTTCTGGCCTGTTTCATTTCTCCGTCATGGGCTGCCTATACGTTGACGGGCAACGGAGAAACGACGATCTCCTTTGCCGACGACCAGTATACGATTACGCCGCCGGCGGGGGATCCAGTGACTCAGGCGGATTCCCCCGGTGACATCTATTTGACGGATATTACGGAAAGCGGGACCTATGAAGACGGCTATAACCGGGTTCTCAATCTGGAAGGAGGAATTTATACGAAGCTGCAGTTATGGAATGTTGCGGGTACCGCCGGAGGCGTCACCTTGGGAGGGACCAATTCCTTTGTAATCAATATCGGGGCGGGAACGTCCCTGCTGAATACAAATCCTCAATTGATGGGGTGGAGCAATCAGGACCGGATCGTGGCTGCCGACATCACGCTCAATGTGGACCAGAATGCAGGGACGATCAATGGATTCTGCCTGGTGGGGGATGGCAACAAGACGGATGCGTTCCAGACGACAGGGACATACATTGTCAATATCCATGGGGGGGAATGGGTCGGAACTTCGGTTAGCTCGCCTAACGCCAGGTGGTGCATAGGGCTGGGGCAGGAATCCTTCCGCCATACGGGAGACGTCACATTCACCATTGACGGCGGAACCTTCGCGCAACTGGTAACGGCCGGAACGACACGTGGTGCGGGTCAAAAATCAACCATTCTCGGGAACGTTGCCCTGAATCTGGACGGAGGGACTTTTAACGGCTCCGTGGCCCTTCTGGGAAGAGGCCTCGTCCAGTTGGGAGACGGAACGAATGCATATACGGCCAAATTGAGAATTGCGGGAGGCCAGTATAATGCGAATGTGTATGGCTTGTCCGATGCGACCGCAGCAGGTTCCGCAGCAAATATTGCAGCCAATTCGTCCGCTTCCATGGAAATCACGGGAGGATCTTTTGCGCAAAGTTTGTTTGCGCAGGGAGTGACGACGACTATCACGGGAGCTACTTTTTCCGGAGACGGAACCAAGAAAATTTTTGCGGGCGCCCGTTTAAGCACGTCAGCCTGGAGCCTTACTGATACCAATATGACGCTGGACCTGGGCAGTGGCACGGTAGCGGCCATGATTGCGGGGGGAAGCTGGGTGGAAACCGGGGAAAGCACGTTCAATATTACAGGTTCCACCAACCTGACCTTCAAGTCCGGGACGTATACAGGCCAGATCTGGGGCGGTTCCTACATTAATGGAACCGCTACGGCTGCCCTTACCGGAAATATTGGTTCCACCAATATCACGATTACAGGGGGTACATTTGACGGAGCGCAAATATCCCTGGGCACGTATGTGGAACGCAACAACACCAGTTCCGCATTGACGATCGGGGAAGCCAACCTTTCCATCAGCGGAGGCACGTTCAACAATGCCGCCATTTATGCGGGCGGCCAGAAGGTCAACGGCACTTCCCTGACCACGGCGCTGGCCAACGTGACCATTACGGGTAATGACGCCGTCTTCACCGGGACGACAACTCTTTCCGGCCAGGGGCGCGGGGATGTGGTCACCAAAAGCGTGCTAAACCTGAACGGCGTGACAAAAGCGGACATGTTCGCCAACGCGACCGTTACCGGGTTTGACGAGATATCCGCCGGAGCGGGCACGGATGCAATCATTGCCAATGCCACGGTTCTGGATGGGCGGAGCGCCTTCACCAAGAGCGGCACGGGCAAGCTTACGCTCAGTTCTTCCACCGGGTTTGCGAATGCCCTGACGGTTTCCGGGGGAGAACTCAGCTTCGGGCTCGCCGGCGGAGTGGCCTTCGGCAATTCCATCACGATGGGAGCCGGGGCCCGTCTTACCTCTGCGGGTGATATGGCTCTTTCTCCGGCTTCCGGCCTGACGCTGGACCTGACGGGGCTGAATTCCTCCAGCGCTTCCATCATCCAGTCCGGCGGCACGCTTTCCTTCAATTCGGAAGGTACGCTGACCCTGACGATCAGCGGGGTGGACCAGACGATGGAAAACGACTACAAGCTGATTACGGCAGACAGCTTCGGCACGCTGACGGCCAGCAACTTTTCCTTTGATCCCAGCGGTCTTTCCGGCGATTACACTTATGCCCTGGAACTGTCCGGAAACACCCTTTACCTGCGCGTCAAGGCGCTGGGTGAAGCCCTCAACTGGAACGGAGGGGCCGCGGGTACGTGGACGGCAGCGGGAGGCGCAGCCATCTGGCTGGACAAGGATGGGACGGCGGTCGTTTATGATGCCGCCAAATCCGCCAACTTTGAAGACCTGGCAGGCGTGGCCCTCTCCGCCGTCACTATTGACGGGGATGTTTCCTCCGCCCGCCTTACGGTCAACAATGGGGAAACGGCCTATACGTTCACGGGCACGGGAGCCCTTGTAGACGGCGCGAATCCGATGTCCCTCGTTAAACGGGGGGAAGGGGAGATGACCATTGAAAATACCGGGACCAATACGTTCTCCGGCGGCACGACCATCATGGCCGGCACCCTCAACCTGAATGCCGTCCAGGGCCTGGGCACCGGCACGGTGACGCTGAACGGAGGGGAACTGGTGCTGAACACGGCGGGAACGACGGAAGGAACGCTGGGGCTGGTAGCGACCAACAAGCTCATTTTTGCAGGTGGCATTTTCACGTACGGCACGGGGGCCACGCAGGATATTTCCGGCCTCATTGACGCCGCCGCCAGTACCAGGGCCATCCAGGTGAATACGAACGGCAATAATATTGCGTGGGCCACCTATACCCAGGAACTGGGGAACAAGGACATCGTCAAGCTCGGGGACGGCCTGCTGACCGTTAACACGACCCTGGGAGGCGCCTTCACCGGCGCCATCACCGTCAGCGGCGGCACGCTTTTCTATGATATCGGGGCCAACAGCGCCACCCGGACCTGGAGCGGAAACATCTCCATCGCGCAGGATGCCACTCTTCAAATCAGGGACAACCGCGCCCATGCCAGCACAATGACGGATACGCTGTCCGGCCGCATTTCCGGGGCCGGTTCCCTGGTGCTGGGGCACAAGGAGGGAGGAGGATTCCCCGGAGGAGGCCGTTATTCCATCAGCGGAGACAACAGCGGTTTTACGGGCACGTTCAAGCTGGTGGGCAACGGCACCAACGCCGCGTGGAATGAAGTGGCCTTTGCGAATGCGGCCGCCTTTGGCAGCGCCAGCCTGGAGCTGGACGGACGCGGCTTTTTTGTCAGTGATTCCACCAATTCCGTCAATGCCGACATTCATGTGAGGGCGGCGGGAAGCTGGCTGAACGGCAATTCCAACCAGACCGTGACGTTCGGGGGCGACTTGACGAGTGACGCCGGGGCCAACCTGGGAACGACGGCTGCAGGCAACCCGACGCTGACCACCATCTTCACCGGAAACCTCACCGGTTTTGTGGGAACCATGCACTCCGGGCAGGGGAATGTGGTTCTTGCCTTTGGCAACGGCGGTGCGGCCGCCACGCTGGGAACGGGCGAATTCATCAAGGCCGTTTCTATGGGAGGGGCCGGAACCTACCGCGTCAACTACACAGGCACGGGCAGTGACCTGCTTTATACCGGCAATGTGATTGATACGGCGGCTCTGGACGTCCAGGGCGGCGACAAACTGGTTCTTACCGGGGCGAACACGTCCACAGGGGAATTGAAGATTGCCCGGAACTCCTCCGTCCAGCTGGGCGACGGGACCGGGGATAACGCCGCCTGGGCCGGAACTGTCACCGGAGCGGGGAGCCTCACCGTCAACACCACGGGCACCTTTGCGGTGGGAGACCGCGCCAACGGCCTGACGGGAACGCTCACGCTGGCCAAGGGTACGCTAGATCTTTCCGGCGCGGCGGCCACCACCAACATCCTCATTCAATCCGGTTCGCTGGCGAACGCCGGGAACTATGCGGGAACGGCTGCGAACAAGGTCCATGTCAATGCGGTTGCCGGTTCCGGCAATATTGCCCTGGGCGGCCTGGATGCCGCCGGGCTGGGAACGGTCGTCACCGCCACTGCCGGGACGCAGCTCACCGGGCTCAAGCAGGGTTCCACCTGGACCGTGACCGGCACGGGCAGCAGCCTTGCGGTAGGTGCGGAGAACATTTCCGGAGACCCCTTCACGGGGACGGACTCCCTGATTCAGTTTGAAGGCGCGGGGGACAACCTGGGCAGCATCTCCTTTGGAGACGGCTCCACCCTCACCCTGGACCTCACCAGCGTCATGGATGCCATGAAAACGGCGGGCGGCAATCTGGAAATCCTGCTGACGAACGGCGGCTTTGCGCAGGACCTTGAAACGCTCAAGGGCCACATTGCGGCCAATCCGCTTTTTGCCGCGCTGGGCTTCGGCATTGTAGACGTCAACGGGGGCAGCATCGTCCTCTCCGGTGATACGGACCTGGTTTACGTCTCCTCCGTGGACGGCACGGGCAGTGCGGACAATCCGGTTACGAACCAGTCCCTCAACTTCTACCAGGCCGTGATCGTGGACCAGGACCTTTACGTCCAGTCGGACGGCTCCATGGTGATCAAGAACCTGACCGCGCCGGGAACCAATCCGGGCCAGACGGGAACGGGCAACCTCATTGTCACCAACACGGCGGACAACAAGGGCAGCATCGAATTGCAGAACAACCTTTTCCATGAAGGAACGGGAGTGGACACCGTCTTTGCCGGGAACATCAGCGGCCTGGACGGTGCCGCGGCCAATACGGACCTGGTCAAGACGGGAGCCAACAAGCTCACCCTGTCCGGGAATGTGACGCTGGCCGGAGACATCATTGCGGAACAGGGAACGCTTCAGCTTAACGGCACGGCCAATGTGGAAGCCCTGCGCCTTGATTCCACGGACGCGGGCTCCCTTGCGGTAATCGGCGTGGGAGGCCACACGACGGCCCAGACGCTGGCGTCCGGCGCCAACGGCGGAAAGCTGGATATCGGTTCTTCCGGAACATTGACGCTGACGGGAGCTACCGATGGCCTTTCCCGCACGGAAATCGGTGGAACGGGAACGCTGAACATTGCGGAAGGCGCTTCCCTGGGACTGGCGGCGGACAGCGCGCTTTCCGGCGTGGTGCTGGACCTGGACGGCTCCCTGAGCCTGGCGGCGGACGGCTCTGCCGGTGGCCTGAACGGCGCCGGAGACCTGGAGCTGAACGGGCAGACCCTGCATATTCAGGCGGCTTCCGGCCAAACGCATACGTATGATGGAACGCTGGGGGCCGGAACACTGGATGTTTCCGGCGCAGGCACCCAAGTCCTGCGCAGCTCCGGCGCGGATACCGATCTGACGGTCAGCGGAGGAAACCTGGTTCTCCAGGGCAAGGCGGATGTAGACGGCGCCCATCTCAGCTACGGTAATCTGGTGAACAACGGCAAGCTGGCCATCCAGGCCAGCGACAACGCCCTGACGGCGGTCAACACCACCCTGAGCGTGGAAAACGCCACCTTCGGCAGCGGTTCCACCACCACCTTCACCCTGAATACCGATGCCGACATGACCGCCAGCTTCATCAAGGCTTCCGGAGACATTGTCATTGAAAACGGAGCCGCCTTCCACGTCACGTCAATTCCGGGCGTCAACATCACCTGGAAATCGGGCAATCCGATGGAACTCACGCTGATGGAGCTCACCGGAGCCGGAACGATTGACCTGGGAGAAAATACGCTGACGGTAGGCGGTCTTTTCCTCACCTATTACAAGAATGCCCATCTGGTGCAGGAAGGGGACAAGGTCGTTCTGAAAGCGGAGGAACAAACGGACAATATTTATGCCGGCGTCGCTGACACGGCCAACTCCATGGCGGGCGCCAATCTGATTTGGGAAGCCGCCAGGCACGGTTCCGTGGACCAGGCCGTTACGGACTTCCTGGCCGCCCTCAATGACGACATGGTTAACAATCCCTCCGCCGCCAGGCGTTCCCTGGCCGCCGCCGCGGGCAGCACGGTCACCAGCCTGGGCATCGCCCAGCGGGACGCCCTGCGCGACCAGATGAACTGGATACGCAACCGCACCAACCAGATGGGCGTGAACCCCGCCTACGTCAATGCGGACCTCCCCTACTTCCACATGTGGATGCAGGGCACGGGCTCCTATGCCAAGCTGGACACCAGGGGGGATGAAAGCGGCTACCAGCTCACCACCTGGGGCGGCACCGTGGGCATGGACGTGGACCTCAGCGACCACTTCACGATGGGAGCGGCTTTCACGGCCAACTACGGCGACCTGACGGCCAGCGCGGCGGACTCTGCGGACGGTCATCTGGACAGCTACTACGCCAACCTCTTTGGCCGCTACCAGAGCAAGCGCTGGGCGCACACATTGATTCTGACGGGGGGGTGGAACGACGCGAAGCTCAACCGCACGGTCAACTACGGAGCGGGCAGCTACGGCACGCAGGGCAACACCAACGGGTGGGGCTTTGGAGCGATGTATGAACTGACCTACGACGTGTACCTCAATGAAGACAGGAGCAGCATCCTGCAGCCCCTGGTCAACGCCTCGGTAGTAACCACGAGAATGGACGGCTACACGGAAACGGGAGCCGGCAACATGGGCCTGAACGTCGCCAAACAGGAGTTGACGACGGGAACGGTTGCGCTGGGCGGCCGGTGGATGGGGCTCATCGGCAGCAACATCTTCGGTCGAGAAGCGCTGGCTGAGTTCCGGGTGAACGCGGCCCAGGACATGGGAGACCGCCGCGGAGAAGCCAATGTGGCGCTGCTGGGCAACCCCGGCTTCACGCAGAGAGTCAGAGGAGCGAAGGTGGGAATGACGGCTCTGCAAATCGGAGCGGGGCTGAGCGTGCCGGTAGGAACGCAGGGAACGATCTTCGTGGACGGCAATGCCGACTTCCGGGACGGAGCGAACTCGGTGAACGGAAGTATCGGCTACCGGTATGACTTTTAAGGAGAGTTGAAGTTTGAGAGTTGAGAGTGGAGCGGAGACGCTCTGCTCTCCCGGACCCGCAGGGCCGTTCCGGCATTGTCCGGAACGGCCCTGTTGCGTAAGGAGCGCGGCTTACAGCCGCGTTTTCGTTTAGTTGCCGCATCGGCATGCGGCGTCTGTTGGGAAAATAAGGGAAGCTCCGTTTTCACTCTTCCAGCAGCCGGCCTCCGTCATGCCATTCTCCAAACATCCTGTTTTCCCGGGTATTCTTCAGGAACTTTTCCAGGCGGCTATGGAACAGCTCCGGCTGGTTTTTCTTAATCTGGATGGTATCCAGGCGCACGTGGCGGTACAGGCGGGGAAAGGCCAGGAAGTTGGAATAAACGCGCGGGTCCTTCTGAAGGGCTTCTAAAATATCCGGATCAATCCGGAACGCCTCCGGGTCCATTTCCGGCAGGCATTTTTCTCCATGGGGGGTCATCAGCCCCAGCCTGGTCAGGCGGCGTACGCGTTCCTTGTTCAGCTCGGACCATTTGCTTTTCCTGGAACGTGGGGTGAGGCGCTGGGCCAGAAAGCCGGAGGCTGTCTTCTTGCGGGTGCTGTCAATCCAGCCGAAGCACAGGGCTTCTTCCACGGCGTCCAGGTAAGGAATGGCATGGGGGGAAGGCTTTCTCGTCGTGAGAACCCAGCAGCAGGAGGAGGAACGGTGGTTCTGTTCCAGCCACGTTCTTAATTCCTGCCGTGTGGTGATGGGGAGAAGGTAGTCTATTTCCATGGCGGTTCGGTGGATGCCGCTTCTTTCTGCGGCAGCGCGCAAAAAGAGAAGGTGCGCAGGCCGTTTTTACGAAAGGGCCTTCCGTTGATGCGCCGCGTGCCGGGATGGAGCGGCTAACGGGGTGAGGATACCTTCCCGGAGGCTGCATTTCCAGTACAGGCATGTTTTTCTATTCCATGGCATATTTCCCGGCAGGGGGCCTGCCCTTCCTCCAAGTCCGGGAATCCCTTCACGGCGTCTTTTTTTCTTTCTGCGGACATCCTTTCCCCTCTTTTGCGTAAGGAAGGGCCGGAGACGGTCCCGAGCATGATGGAGTACGGCACCTGTCCATCCTTTCCCCGGAAGAACGGGGAACTGGCCTTCCATGCCGGCGGCTTTTCACCGGAAAGGTTATTGTTCCCGGAGTGGAGGGGCAGGCCGTTCCCGACGTTCTTTTCACTTCCGGCAAAGGGCGGCGGGTTTTGTCCTTGTCAAAACGAATGCCGCCATTATACATGATTTATGAAGAAAAGCGTGTTGCTGGCCGGGCTGGGATTGGTTCTGCTGGCCTCCGTGGTGGTGACTCTTAAAATGGCGTGTGCCGAGGATTCCGTCAACCGTGCCGATGCCGCGCGGGAACGGGTAACGCCCGTGCTGAATTCCTTCCTGGGCCTCTGCGGGGCCAAAGTGGGGGATCCTGTATTCCTGCGTGCCGTGAAGGAAGACTCCGTGCTGGAACTGTGGGTGAAGCCGGATAAGGCGGAACGCTACGTGCTTGCCAAGCGTTACCCCATTGCCGCGTGGTCCGGAAAGCTGGGGCCCAAGGAAAAGGAGGGGGACAAGCAGACCCCGGAGGGTTTTTACGAAGTGGAGCCGTCCGGCCTGAATCCCCGCAGCAACTACCATCTGGCTTTCAACATCGGCTATCCGAATGCCTATGACCGCTCCCTGAACCGGACGGGAAGCTTCATCATGGTGCATGGCCGGGACGTTTCCATTGGCTGCCTGGCGATGACCGATCCGGGGATTGAGGAAATTTACACCATGGTGGAACAGGCCCTGATTCATGGGCAGCAGCGCGTTCCCGTGCAGATTTATCCCTTCGTGCCCACTCCGGCGCGTTTATTGAAGGAAAAGAATTCCCCCCACGCCGCTTTTTGGGCGGACATGGCACGCGCGTGGGACTGGACGGAACGGACCCACACCCCGGCCCGGGTGAATGCCGTGGATGGCAGGCTGGTGGTTGTGGAACAATAAAAATCCTCCGGCCGGGGGCCGGAGGATGGGAAAGGTGCGGAAGGAAAGGGGAACGGTTGCCCCTGTTGCCGCGCGTCCGGGAAAGACGTGCCGGAACGCTCTAGACGAGCTGGGCAATCAACTCTTCGCGGTCGCCCGGCAGGAAGTCCATCGGGGCGATTTCCGGCAGCGTGTAGCAGCCGGAGGCCAGTTTCATGCTGGCTCGGGCGCAAGCCACCATGACCTGGGCGGTCAGGGCCGGATTATTGATGCGCATTTCAAACGTGAACATCTGGTTCTGCGTGGAGCCGGAAACGCCCTTGCGTTCCATCAGCACGCCGTGGCCCATGTCCTTCAGCGCGTCGATGTCGGGCACCTGCTGCACGCGGGTGTCGTCATGGCTGAAATAGGAATCGGACTTGATGGCGAACTCCACGTCGGAGAACTTGGCTCCTTCCTTCAGCACCACGTAAACCATGCGGCGGTGCACGCCGGAACCGGTGGGGATGGTGAGGGAAAGGGCGTCCGCCACTCCTTCCTTGGAGCGGGCGACTACGCTGTGGCCCATGCTCATGCCGGGACCGAAGTTGGTGTACGTAATGCCTTTGGGAGCCATCGCCAGCATCAGGGTGCGGATGACGGAGTCCGTGCCCGGGTCCCAGCCGGCGGAGATGATGGAGACGGCGTCATGCTTGATCGCCTGTGCTCCCAGGGAGCGCCGCAGGTTCACGATGTCCCCGTGGATGTCAAAGCTGTCCACCGTGTTGATGCCGCGGGCGAGCAGGGGCAGAGCCGTTTCTTCCACGCTGCGGGTGGGGGTGCAGAGCAGGGCCGCGTCCACATGGCCCAGGTCCTCCATGCTGCTTGCGGTCTTGATGCCGTGCACGGGTTCGCTGCCGGGGCGGCGGACGATGCCCGCCAGTTCCATATCGGGCGCGGCGCGCAAGGCGTCCACGGCGTATTTCCCGATGTTGCCGTATCCTACAATGGCTACTTTGATCATCTTGGTAGTAAATAGTAATGATTCCGGGAGCGGGGACGGAATGTCCTCCGGATGTTTTCTCCCGTTGACGCATGTTTTTTAAGCGTTGCGGGTGCGCATGGCAAGAACGGAGAATGACAGGAGCGCCTGTGCGGCATCATGAAGGGTTCTTTGAACGGAGTCCGGAGAAATGGAGTCTGACCACTCGGAACTCTTCCAATAAAACGATGAAAAGCAAATTGATTATTCTGAGTATCGCCACCCTTCTTGGGTGTGTTTCCTGCCATACGATCGGCGGAGTAGGCAAGGACGTGGAAGCCGTCGGCAGCGACATTAATTCCGCCGCCCGCTCCACCAGCCGTTCCATGTAAAAAGACTGTGTGTGACCATGGACGAAAACCGCTTCATCCATCCGGATGAAGCGGTTTTCTTTGATGGGCGTGACGCCTTCTTTCCAGCCTCCGGTTTTCCGGCCCCACGGAATGTTCCCGGTCCCTGTGAAAAGGGGTTTTTTACGATGTGTGACGGGAGCAATAAAAAGGGCATGCCGTATGCCCGGCATGCCCTTTGAAAAGAAATTAACCTTCCGTTTTTAACGGCGGCGGCGCAGCATCAGGGCCGCCAGGCCCAGAAGGCTCAGGGAGACAGTGGCCGGTTCCGGCACGCCGTTGATGTAGGAGACGTAAATCTTGCCGTTCTCCGTGAACACCTGGTACTTGCCTACGTTTTCAGCGGTCAGTTCCTCGGCGGCGATGTCGTCGCTCTGCGTTCCGCCCGTGATGGTCGTGTTGCTGGTTGCGGCGCTTCCCACTCCGTTGACGAGTTCACGCGTCACGAGCTCAAATGCAGTTCCTTCCGTAATCAGGTCGCCCAGGGAGGCGGAGAAGGCGAAACGGCCCAGATCGGTCTGGTTCGTAAGATTCAGGATGCCGGTCGTGCCCAAGTCCACGAACAAATTGTTGCTGTTGGCGTTCCAGGTAAGCGCGGCAGTGAGGTTCAGCGTGCCGTATACCGTCCAGTTCATGTTCTGGTCGCAATTGGCTACGATGGAACCGCTCGTTTTGCCGACGGTCAGCGTGGAGCCTTTTCCCACGGAGACGGTCGTGCGCTGGAATTTGGTGAAATTCTGAAGGGACACATTGGCTCCGTTGGAAACATTGATGGTGGAGGTCCATCCTTCCACGGTGGTGCCGGGACCGCATACCACGGTATGGTCTCCGGAGACGTTGACCGTGCCCCAGTTGGGATTGACCAGCGGGACATCGGCGCTGGCGCCGCTTTCCGTCTGCCAGTTGGATGCCTGGCTCCAGTCGGTAGAACCGTCAATGGGAGCCCATGTATAAATAGCGGCCTGCGCCGTCATGCAGGAAAAAGCCAGCAGGGAGGAAAGCAGGATCAGAGTTTTCTTCATATGAATGCGATGTGAATTAGAGCTTGAAAGGGAAACTTCCAAGCCCGCGGGAATATGCCGGATTACAAATCCGGGGTCAAGGGCCGATTTTCATATCAAGGAACTTATGCTGCCTGACCGTTGCACCATGGGAGACCGTTTCCGTGTAGGAAGCCTTCCGGAATGAGGAAGCCGGCCCCTGGAACGCCGCAAGCCTTTGCGGCCGTTGAAATATACGTGTCCTGCCAGGACGCACTGATTTTCAGGGAAAAGGATTCGCTGCCGCTCGGGTTAAATACGGATGCCCCAAGGACTTGCGGCGCTTCATAAGGCATCGGGACCATTCCATGTTAATCTGTAACGGATTTGTAATCCGCGGGCGGCAGAGCACTCCATGGAGAACCGCCATCCATGAAACGATGGGGGAAACTTTAAATCTTTGCCTCTTTTGAATTAAAAAGAGGCTCCAGGCTGGTGGCCGGATGCTTCTTCCGCTTTACTGCATGGACTCCCTGGTGGCCTGGGAGGCGTTGTCAATTTTGCTGCCCATGGCTTCCACGTCTTTTCCGATTCCGCTGATGGTGTTGCAGGAGGCAAGGCCGAGGGCGGCGGCGAGCGTCAGAAGGGCGAGTTTGGTATTCATCGGTGGAAGAGAGGTTGAAAGCCGCATCCTACCCTGCTTCCGGTTCCTTGTCAATGAGCCGAATGCTTGCCGGAACGCCTCTTTTTCCGGGCATGGGGCTTTCCGGCGGGGAAGAAAGTGGCTGTGCCGAGCCCGGATTCGGAAGTTATGTAAAAAATCTTCGCCGGGGACCTGGCGGCGGGTTATTGATGAAGGCCGCGGGGCCTTCATTCACGGGGGAATCGCTGCGTGGACGGCTGCCGGGAGAAGGGGGTTTTTTCCCCTTGGCTAGATTTCTCCCTCCGGACCGCCTGGAGAACGGCGCAGTTTCCTTTTCAGCGCCAGCCCCGTGCGGACCAGGAAGTAAATGGCCGCGGCGGCCAGCAGAACGGCCGCGACGGGAAGAACGCAGGCCAGCACGGCGACGATAGAGGCGGAAGCCGTTTCCGCCGTGGTGACGACGGAGTTGCCCAGTCCGCCCGTAGCGGCGGAGGCCGCTCCCCGGATGGCGGCCATGCCTCCGTGGATGATGCCTGCCGCTCCGCCTCCGGCAATGGCGGCCAGCCCCCATTTAAGCATGGGGTCCATGCTGCCGATGAAGCCGGCGGCCAGGATGGTTCCCGCAACGATGGCGGCGGGAGCTCCCAGCACGTCCAGCGTGTGGTCGATGACCGGGATGTAGTACGCCGCTATTTCCAGCAGCGTGGCTACGGAGAGGGTGACCAGCGCGGCCGTGCCGCCCAGCCATGCGAATTCCGGCGTCACCGTCAGGAAGCCTCCCCGGATGGCGATGGCGGCTACCAGCAGAGGCACAAAGATGCGGAAGCCGCAGGCCGCTCCCAGCCCGATGCCGAGCAAAACGCCCATGACGGCTTCCATATTCATCTGCGGATCAGTTCAGTTTAACGGTGGTTGCAGTCGTGGCCGCCTGGGTGGCGGCTGCGGGAGCGGCTGCGGCAGGGGCCTTTTTCTCTTCCGTGGATTTTCCCAGGAAGGAGGGCAGTTCCAGCCCCACGCTCTTGCCGAGCTCGTGGAGAGGCAGGGTGTCTTTCACCAGATTCTGCACGAATCCGCCCACGGAGGAATCCCCTCCGTTGCCCATGACGACTACCTTGTCAAATTTCAGGCCCTTGATGGCGCCGGACTGGAGTTCCACGATCTTGGTGAGCTGTTCGGTAATCAGGAGGCTGGAAGCGGCGTCGGACGAGCCTGCCGCCTGTACGATCTGCTGGAAGCCGCGGGCCTTGCCTTCCAGTACGGCTTCAATGGCGGCGGCTTCACCGCGGCCCACCATTTCCATGCCTTCCCCTTCCGCCTTTTTCTTCAGAAGGGTGGCCTGGGCTTCGCCTTCCGCCAGTTGCCGGATGGCTTCCGCTTCCGCCCTGCGCTGGATGAGCAGGGCCTGCGCCTTGCCTTCCTGTTCCAGCTTGAGCACTTCCGCCGTGGCCTGGGCCTGCACTTCGCGCTGGCTCTTTTCAATGCGGGCCGTCACCAGGATGTTGGCCTCCTGCGTGGCGCGTTCGCGTTCGGCGCGCTTTATTTCCGCTTCCTTTTCCGCCTCGTAGGCTTCTTCCAGGGTCTTGGCTTCCTGCACCTTCTGGGCCACTTCCGCCAGCTTCTTGGCTTCCGCCTGCTTCACTTGCAGCTTGGCGGCGGATTCCGCAATCTTGATCTGGGCTTCGTTCTGGCCCTCAATGGCAATGGCGCGGGCGTTCGCCACCTGGACGGTCTGGTCCTTTTCCGCTTCCGCCTTGCCGATTTCCCCGCGGCGCGTTTCTTCCGCCACCTTGATGGTGGCGTCATTGATGGCGCGCGCGGCTGCTTCCTTGCCCAGGGCGCTGATGTAGCCGGAGGCGTCCTGAATGTCCGTGATATTGGCGTTAATGAGGTGGAGGCCCACCTTGTGCAGCTCCACGTCCACGCCTTCCGTAATGCCCTTGATGAGTTTTTCGCGGTCGGAGTTGATTTCCTCAATGGTCATGGAGGCGATCACCACGCGCATCTGGCCCATGATGATTTCCGCAGCCAGGTTGCGGATTTCCTCCCGGGAGCGGCCCAGCAGGCGCGCGGCGGCGTTCTGCATGATTTCCGGCAGGGTGGAGATGCCCACGATGAAGGAGGAGGGGACGTCCACGCGGATGTTCTGGGAGGAGAGGGCGCCCTGGAGGGGCACGTCAATGTTGATGGGGTTCAGGTCCAGGTAGCTGTAGGACTGGAGGACCGGAAGCACGAAGGTGGAACCGCCGTGGTAGCATTTGGCGGGCTGGCCCGTGCCCACCTTGCCGAAGACGATGAGGATTTTGTCCGGCGGGCACATGCGGTAGCGGCTGAACAGCCAGGAGGCCGTCAGGATGATGAAGAGAACCAGAATGGCGATAGGGATGATTTGGTCCATGGTATTGGATGGGGTGTATGGTTGGGTTTATTGGTTAATGAAGAGGTTTGACGGTGACGACGCCTGCCGTGACGGCGACTACTTCCACCGGGGTTCCTGCGGGCAGGGATTGCTCCCCTTCCTGAACGGCGGGGAGGTACAGAAGCTGGCTGGGATGGGCGATCGTCACCTGTCCGCCGCGTTCAAGCCTGCCGGGAATGCTGATGTAAACGGTGCCGTGCATGCCCTTGAGGGTTTCATAGTTCAGGGTGCCGTCTGATTTGAGGCTCATGATGAAGCGCATGGAGATGCCGATGATCAGGAACATCAGCACGCCGGTGAAGAAGGCCGCTGCCAGGGAGGCGGCCATTCCCCAGCCCAGGCCCTGGGCGAGCACGCCGCCCCAGCCGAAGCCCAGGAAGAAGCCGATGCCGGATTTAATGGACAGCAGGCCCACGTCCGCGCCGCCGGCGTCCGCGTCAAAGTCCAGGTCATGTTCCCCCAGCCCGAACAGGGACAGGAGAAACAGAAGCGCTCCCACGCCCGTCGCGGCCACGGCGATGATGAAGAAAATGGAGTAATCAGTCATAGGGTAGATTGATTGCCGGGAGTATCCATGTTTGGAGCCCGCTTGTCTATGGAAAAAGGAACGGCGGCCGGATATTCCGGCCTATTTCATTTCCACCACGGCTTTTTCCCCCTTCTTGAGCTCCAGTTCCCGGAGCAGGAGGAAGTCGTTGGTCAGCAGGCCGGCCTTCTCCACGGGAGTGGCGGTTTCTCCAATGGTGACGGTGGCCTTTTTGGCGGTGATCCTGTTGGGGAACCAGACGCCCAGGCGCGCCTTGGCGTCCTTGTTGGCCGTGACGGTGAAGCCCTTGGCGGCGTCCGCGGGGTCGTTCCACTCAATATGCCACGGGGACGGAGCGCGGGATTCGTCCAGGCGCGCCGTCCAGGCGGGATCCCCGTAAAAAGCCACGGTATCCCGGTCATGGATGAGGCCCATCTGGTCCTTGCCCATGCCGTAGCCGGCGGAGTTCATGCCCTTGGCAAAGTCCGGGTCGTCCTTGATGCCGTTGATGTCCGGCGCGTTAAAGTTGACGTTCATGAGCTTGGGGAAGCGGGTCATGGTTTCGTCCAGAATGAACTGGTTGTTCAGGTACCAGGCTTCCGCCAGGCTGGAGGCGTCATGGTTGCTGAACAGGAGTCCCAGCGTTCCCCAGCCGCCCTTGCCGTACCAGGAGGGGACGGTGTAGCCCACCAGCTGGTTGAAGCCGTAGTGGCTCAGGGCCGTGACGGCCATGGAGTTCTTCGTTTTTTTAGTGTCTCCTATCAGGCAGTTCCCCGCCGCCACCCAGACGGCCGGGACCGGCTTGATTTCAATCGCCGGAGCCTTGATTCTCTCAAGGAAGGAGAGCAGGTCGTCCTCCTTCCCGTTGAAGATCGCGCCGCGCAGGAAGGTGGTGAATTCCTTGAACTGCTTTTTGTCCAGCACGTGGAACCGGTTATTGCCGGAGACGATGATCCCCTTGCCGAAAGGCATTTCCAGATTGAACTGGGTGGCGTGGGAGGCCGTCACAAAGAGCTGGGGAGCGTAAAGTTCCCAGTATTCCACGAGCTTGGGCGTCACGCCCAGCGTGGTTTCATCCCCGCGGTCCTGTTCCTTCAGGCCCTTCACGTAAAAAGCGGGCGTTACCTTGCCCTTGGAATTGTGCTGTTCCAGGTACTGGAAGGGCTGCCAGTCCGTGATGCTCATGCTGTCGGTGAAACGGGAGGCGTCCACGTTGGTGGTTCCCATGGAGCGGCTGATCACGAGCGGCTGCGTTTCAGAGGCTATCCTCATGGCGTCCTGCGGGGTGTAGCCCGTGACGATGCCCCAGATGCAGTCCCCGTACGGGTCGTCGTCCAGGCGGCGGGTCAGGCGGTGCAGGTCATTGACCAGCACCCGGTCTATTTCTTCCGGTCGCGCGACCACGGCCATGAAGCGGGGAGCCATTTTCTTGAGCGTGTCCAGCTTGGCGAACATGGAGTCCTTCACGGTGACGATGGAGCCTCCGTGCTTTTCAGCCAGCTTGTCCGCCACGGCCTTCCATTCCGGCATGGCGGCGGTTTCCTCGGAGATGATGATGGCGTAGTCATTCTTGCCGGAGTCTTTTTTTATGGTTTTCACGGCAGTGGCGTGAATGCAAAAAGCCGCCGTGGAGACGGCGGCCTGGGTAGCATCGGGTTTGTCCGCCTGCTTTTCAGCAGGCGGAGCTTCCGCGGCCGGATGGTCCGGCAGGATGTTCAGGTTGAGATGTTCTCCCTTGCCGAAGATGTCTTTGGCAAGCTTGTTGACCTCTTCCACGGTGATGGCTTTCACGTCCGGAATGCTTTCCCTCTGCTGGGCCAGCCGTTCCGGTTTGGCCTGGGAATCCCTCAGCACGGAGGTCCAGTAGCCGTTGTCGCGCTGGGCGCGGTCCATGGAGTTGAGAATGGGGTTGCGGGCGCGGTCCAGTTCCTCCTGGGTGACGTTCCCCTTGCCGAGGTCGTCCGCAATCCTGGCAATCGCATTCCGCACGGCATCCTTGTTGCGCATCACGCCGGAGCTGAGGGTGATGATGTAGCCGTCGTCCGGGTAGGTTTCACTGATGTTGAGCCCGGTGGAGGGGGAGTAGGTTTCCCCCATGTCTTCGCGCAGGCCCTTGAACACGCGGTCATAGAAGACGGCCTTGAGCATGTTCAGCCTGCGGGCCAGCTTTTTGTCTTCTCCGCCGGGCGTTTTCCAGAAGAGGCAGACCAGCGTCTTGTCAATGGAGGAATCATAGGTCAGGTCCTTGGAGAAGTTGAAGTCCGCCATGGCAGGGTGGCGCAGTTTTTCATCCAGCTTCGCAGGGGCGTCCGCACGTTTGGGCACCGCGCCTACGGTGCGTTCCAGCAGGGGAATGATGTCTTCCGTCTTGAAGTCCCCCGTGACGGTCACTTCCATGTAGTTGTTCTTCAGGGGGGCGTCCACCCAGTCCTGCACGTCCTTGACCTCATAGGAAGCCAGTTGTTCCTGCGCGGGGAAGGTGAAGCGGGGATTGTTCTTGTACAGGATGGCGGGCACCTGCATCTTCATGGCTCCCTGAACCTCATGGTTCAGCTTGTTGTAAAGCATGGGGATGGCGCGGCGGAGCAGGGTGACGCCGTCCTGGCGGTAGCCGGGGTACATCAGGTAGGCCGTCTGGAGCTGGAGCTGCGTTTCCAGGTCTTCCTTGCTGGTATTTCCGGAGAGCAGGAAGGAGCGGTCCGTCATGGAGAAGCCCACGCCGACTTTCTTGCCTGCCATGATGGCGGCCAGTTCGTCGTTGGAGTGGTCCTTCAAGCCGCCGCCGTTCATCACGGCGCCCGCAAAGAGTTCCAGCCCGGAGGCTTTTTCCGGCCTGCTCAGTTCCCCGCCGTCCACGGCAAAGGTGATGTTGATGGAATCCTTGTCGAACTCCGTGGGCTTCAGGTTGACGCGCACGCCGTTGGAAAGGGTGAGCTGGGTGACTCCCAGGTCAGCGGCTTCCGCGCGGGCCGTCACCTTGCCGGGTTCCCCGAATTTGTAGGAGAAGTCCTTCCGGCTGTCCGCCTGGTAGGGCTCCACCTTGGAGGCCCGGGCGTCCTGGTACGTCTTCATGATTTCGGCGCTTCCCTGGGCGTTTTCCTTGTTGGAGGTGACGATCACGCGGGGGAAGGCTCCGGTCCAGGCTTCCTTCAGAGCGGCCTGGCATTGTTCGGGCGTCAGGTTTTCCACGACTTCCCTGGAGATGGCCCAGTCTTCCTGCGGCGTGGTGAAGACCTTGTCCTGCGCGGCGCTCTGGGCGATGGCGGAGGCCACGTCTTCCGACTTGACGGTGGGCCAGGATTTGATGGCGTTTTCCGCGGCGGCAGTGATGTTGCTGCGGGCTTCCGCCAGTTCCTCCTTGTTGAAGCCGAATTCGATGGCCCGGCGCAGCTCCTGTTCAATGGCGGTCAGGGCCGGCTTCCAGTTCTTGTAGTCCGCCTGGGTCTGGATGGCGTCCACTTGCGCCGCTTCCATCACGTCCATGCGTCCGCCTTCCGCGGAAATGAAGGGGCAGTCCGCATTCTTCGCCATCTTTTCCAGACGGCGGTTCAGCATGGCGTAAGCCACGTTGAGGGGAATGTCCTCGTTGCGGTTGGCGACCGTGTCCGGCTTCTTCACGTAGGGACGGGCGATGTTGACGCTGACTTCCGTGCTGGTGGCCTCCTTGTTGGTGATCCAGTGGGCGGTGGTTTCCGTGGCCGTCTTGAGCGCGCCCCGGTCCGTCTGGAAGGAGTAATTGTCCTTCTTCATGGAGCCGAAGTATTTTTCCACCCAGGCCTTGCCCTGTTCCGGCGTGATGTCCCCGGCGATGACGAGCTGCATCTGGCTGGGGACGTAATGGGTCTGATAGTAGTTTACAAATTTTTCCCGCGGCGCGGTACGGATTACTTCCAGCGTGCCGATGGGGTAGCGGTCGGGAATCCTGGTGCCGTCAAGCATGATGGAGAAGACCTCCTTCATGACCCGGTAGCCGGCGGAATCCCGCGCCTTGTATTCACTGGTGATGATGCCGCGTTCCGCGTCAATGGCGCTTTCCTCCAGCAGGGCGCCGTCCGCAAAATCCCTCATGATGGTGAAAGCCAGGTTCACGGTGGACTCCTTCATGCTGGGCACGTCCATCATGTACACGGTTTCGTCAAAGGCGGTGTAGGCGTTCGCGTCCCCGCCCAGGCCCAGGCCTTCCTTCTGCATGGCGGGAATCATTTCCCCGCGCTTGAAATGCGTGCTTCCGTTGAAAACCATGTGTTCCAGGAAGTGGGAGATGCCCTGGATGTCATCCGTTTCATTCAGGGAACCCGTGTTGACGCGCAGGCGGATGCTGAACCGGCCCTTGGGCTCCGCGTTCGGGCGGATGAAGTAGGTCAGCCCGTTGGGGAGCTTTCCCTTGATAAGCCGGGGATCCTGCTTGGGAATGCCTGCCGCCGGTTGGACAGCGGCGGCCTGGGTCTTGTTTTCTGCTGCGGCTTCGGCCAGCGAATGGGCCGGGAGTAGGCACGCGGCAGCCAGAATGGAGGTGATGGTAAATGCCTTCATGGAAAAATACTGCCCTCTTGTTTCACACGATTTTCCGGGCAAGTCAAGCGGCCTTCTCTGCATAAAAGCGGTGAATTTCCGGAGAACCTCCGGAAACGGAAGCCATATCAAAAGGATGAGGAAGGCATCCATTCATCCCGCGGGCGCGGCTCTGAAATTCCGCAGATGCGGTCCACGCAGCGCTCCCACGCCTCCCGGCCCTGGTAGATCTCCACCTCAATGCGCAGGAAGTAAATGGGAACCTCCGGGTCTTCCTCCGGTTTTTCCAGCCGCACGGCGTCCTTCTCCGTGGTCACGATCATGTCCATGGCCCGGTCCGCGCAGCGGTCGTAGAACTCCTGCAATTCCGCTTGTTCAAACCAGTGGTGGTCCGGGAACCTGCGGCAGATTTCCACGTGGGCGCCCAGGGAGCGCAGGGAATCTTCAAAGCTTTCCGGGCGCGCGATGCCGCTGAGGCACGCCACCCATTTCCCCTGGAGGGCCTCCAGGGGAAGCCGTTCCCCCGTGAACACGTTTTCCAGGTACCGGGGGCCGTGGTCGCTCACGATGATGTCCGCCACGGGATTGTACTTCCTGATGGCGGCGATCAGCTCATCCTGGGGCTTGCCGCCGCATTTGGTCAGAACGATGTAGCTGGCGCGCGCCAGGCTGCCCCTGGGCTCCCGCAGGGTGCCGCGCGGGAGCATGGCCCCGGTGCCGAAGGGCGCGCCGCAGTCCACCAGCACGATGTCCAGTTCATGAGCCAGTTTCAGGTATTGCATGCCGTCGTCCAGCAGCAGGGTGTCGCACCCCAGGTGTTCAATGGCGAAGATGCCGGACTTGATGCGGTTCTTGTCCACCAGAACCGCCACGCCGTCCAGGTTCTTGGCAAGCATGAAGGGCTCATCCCCGGAATGCAGGGGGCCCAGGTAGCGCGTTTCCCCGTCGCTGGCGATCTTGGGCAGGTTTTCCGGCTGGCGGCCGTCCTTGTCCTTCCACTCCTGGGGCTTGTCCAGGTCCGCGCTCTTGTAGCCGCGGGTCAGGATGGCTACCTTGCGGCCGCGCTGGGTGAGGGTGCGGGCCAGCAGTTCCACCACCGGAGTCTTTCCGGTGCCCCCCACGGTGATGTTCCCCACGCTGACCACCAGCGTTCCCAGCCTGGCCTGCTTCGCGATGCTGGAGTGGAACAGGTACAGCCGCGCCAGCACCACCAGCCTGAACAGCCAGGAGGCCCCGCGCAGGACCATGCGCATCATGGAGGCGCGGAACCCCTTGGCCCGGCCGAAGATGACTTCCGTCCCCCACTCTTCAAACTCTTCCGATCTGGATTTCATGATAAGCCCGGCGGCGCGCCTGGAAACTCCGTCAGTGGAGGATGCGGTGGCAGCTGTCGCAGTAAACGGTTTCGTGGCCGCCCAGCACCTTCATGCGGGCGTTGTCCGTAATGACCATGTGGCAGCCGCCGCAGTGGCCTTTTTCATCCATCGGCACAATGACCGGGACTCCCTTGCTTTTGGTCATCCGTTCGTATTCCCCCAGGGAATCCTCCGGAACGGCGGCGGCCAGGTCCGCGCGTTCCGCATTCAAGTGGTCCAGAAGCTCCTTGTCCGTTTCCGCCGTCCGGTCAAAGCGGGCCAGCGTTTCCTCCATCTCGCGCTGGGCGTCCCGCGCGCGCCGGATTTTCTGCTCCATATCCGTTTTCGCGGTTTCCAGGCGTTCCATCAGCTCCAGCTCGGAGGTTTCCAGGGCGTCAATGGCGGCTTCCGTCTTCTCCACCTCCTGAATGCACATCTGGTATTCCTCGTTTTTCCGGGTGTTGGACTGGAGGGTTTTCATCTTGCCGATGTAGGCGCGCTTGGTTTCAACGGCGGCTTCCACGTCCCGTATGCTCTTCTCAACGCTCGCGACTTCCTGCTTGGCGGCCAGGGCCTTCTGCTTGATGACCTCCATCTGGCGCAGGAGGCGCGTTCTCTGTTCCGGCAGGGAGGCCAGCTCCTTCCGGAGTTTGGAGATCCGCACGTCCTTTTCCTGAAGGATCAGCAACTGGTCTAAATCGGCATGATTCATCGCCTGCCACCCTAGCATGCCCCGGCGGGGTGGAAAAGATTTTTTCTCGGCTCCGGGGCGGCGGCCCTTCCGTCTTTTTACGGTGCAGGGAAGCGGCGTCCCGTGTTTCGGGGGAAAGGAGGTTTTCCTGAGAAACGGCCTCCCGTTTCCCGCTGAGTATTTCAAGCAGGGCCTTCTGCTGCGCCGGAGTGCCGCCCTGTGCGGGCGGCGGCATGGAAAGTTCCGCGTACTGCCGCGCCAGTTTGTCTTTCTTCTGCCGGTTCTGCCAGAAAAGGAAGGCGCACACGGCAAGCACGCAGGCGCAGGCGGCTGCCAGGACCGTGTATGAATGGCGGTTGGAGGGCATGACGGGAGAGACTAGCCGTGCATTGTAGAGAAAGACGCTCCCCTGTTCCAGGTAAATCAACAACGGGGAAAAGAAAGTCTGCCGTGCCGCCATGGGGGCGGAAGCCTTCCGCGGCTGTTCCGGCGGCTCTTAAAACGTCAGGATGGTTTGGAGCCGGAAGACGCTGGCGTTTCCGGTGTCGTCCCGGCCCGCGGGGTTGGAAATCCACAGCAGGGAGGGCTGGATCAGGAACCAGGGAGTCACGGAAATGTTATAGTGGCATTCCATCACCACTTCCTTTTTGCTTCTGGAACGGCCTTCCGCCATGCTCCCGTCGTCCGGGCGGGTCACGGCCAGGGCAATGCCGAACTGGTTGGCTTCCCCCTCCTCGCAGACGCCCAGGTGCTGGAGAGGCTGGCTGCAAACGAAGCCGCCGGACCATTGGACGGCGGCGCCGCAGAAGTTGTCCCGCGTGGAATCGCTCCAGCCCGCGCGGCAGAAGGCCTTCCACGGGCTGCCGCCAAGCTGCTGCTCCACGTTCAGGGCGATCCCGGCCACGGTGTGGAGGTTCTTCCTTTCCTCCCCGTCCGGCAGTTCGTTGATGCGGGCCATGAAGGGGGTGAGCTTGACGGCCCCGGAATCATGCACCCACGCCAGTTCCGCCAGGACGTTGAAATTCTTGCCGTCCGTGTGTTTCAGCGGGGAGGCGTTCTGGGGGCAGCTGGTGAAGTTGCCGCCCAGCATGGCGTACCACTGCTCATGGAACTGGTGCTGGAAGATGACGCCCAGGTTGGAATCCGCCATGGGAATCACCTGGTTGTTGACGAAGGGGGAGGCGCAGAACTGGCCGAAGGAGGAATTGGCGTAGCTGTTGGTGTCAAAATAATTCGTCTGGTTCACCACGCCCGCGATTATGGCGCTTTTTCCCCGGTTGAAGGTTTGCAGGAGCGCTATTTCCGGCAGGAAGAAGATTCTTTCCCCGAAGATGTCCGTATGCGTGTCTCCCGTCAGGCCGATGGCGTCATTCATGTTGCCGCCCCTCCACGTCTTTCCGGTCAGCGCAGTGGAGCCTGAAAGCTCCAGTTTCAGCCACGTTTCCCGGTTGCTGGGCGCCTGGATGAGGCGGTAATTGGCGTGGGCGTGCAGCAGGTACCAGAGCTGGGTGCCGGGCTTGTCCGGAGCCGGGTGGTGGATGGAGTTGTAGGAAAAGGCGTTTTCCACCAGGAATTCCAGTCCGGCGCGGTGCGCTTTGGAGTGGAGGCCGGTCAGGGCCTGCGTAAGGGAATCGTTGGGGATGGGGGCCGTCTCGTCCCCGTAATCCCCGCCCAGCAAATTGATGTCCGCCAGCAGGTGGGCCGGAGGTTCCGGCTGGTCCGGGCGGAGCATTTCGGTTCCTGCCTGTCTGCCCTGGGCGGCGAAGGCTCCCAGAAGGCCGAGGATGATGAGGGGACGGTACATGTTGTCAGGTGAATAGGTAAGCGGTGCAGGGGGCGGAGGGGCCCTATCCTAAGGGATGGGGCAGGAGGAGGAAAAGCGGCAAATCACCCCCGTTGAGTCATGACGCAGCCGGCGGGGCATTTCTGCCGCGGAAGGTCCGGTTCAGAGGGAAATGCCGGAAGCGCGCCGGAAAGACGGGGCCGGTTAAAAGCCCAGGGCTTCCTTCTGCCAGTTCAGCAGGGTGGAGACGCCTTTTTCCCTGTCTTCCGCAATGGCTTCCAGGGAGGCCCGGGTAATCAGGAAGGAGCCTTCCATGCCCAGTTCTTCAGCCTTTTCATCCCTGAGCTTGGACAGGCGCGCCAGATTGGCCTCAAACTGGTCGGAATGCTGGCGGCGCTGGATGCGCGGGCGGCAGGGATAGTCGTCTTCATCCAGCAGGTAAAATTTCTGGAGGGCGTCCATGAACCGGCTGCGCCTGTGGGAGTGGAAGCGGGGCGGAGGAGTCACGGTGCGCTGTTCCTGAAGGGCCAGACTCCACTGGATGAGGTCCGCGTTGGAGCAGACCATGAACGCGGGCTTGTCCCACGCTTTAGCCTCCGCATCGCGCCATGTCCACAGTTCCCGGAGGGCGGCCAGCCCTTTCCTGTTCAGCTTGCCGCAGCCCTGGATGCGCCAGGGGTCCTGATGGCCGGCCAGATGGCGTTCCCGGGCTCGGTCCATGGAGTGCCTGCAAATCTCTTCAAACCAGCCCATGCGTCCTTTTTCCCGGAGGGCGGCCGTCAGTTTGTCCGCCATGTCCAGCATGTAATTCACGTCGTTCAGGGCATAGGTGACCATGGTGGGGGAAAGGGGGCGCCGCGCCCAGTCCGCCTTTTGGGAGGACTTGCTCAGGGCTACGCCGTGGAAATGTTCCACCAGGGCGGCCAGCCCGAACTGGCGGAAGCCCAGCAGGCGCGCCGCCGTCTGGGTATCCCAGATCATGGCGGGCAGCGTTTCCCAGGCGTTCTGGAAGAGGCTCATGTCATAATCCGCCCCGTGCATCCAGACTTCCGTTTCCTTCAGCCAGTTGTAAAACGGCCCCATGTCTTCAATGGAGAGAGGGTCGATCAGGCAGGAGCCCGTTTCATCCGCGTACTGGATCAGGCAGATCTTTTCCTGATAGCGGTGCAGGCTGTCTGCCTCCAGGTCCAGGACTACCCGTCCCGTGGGCTGTGCGGTGGCGCGCTTGCGCCATTCCAGTAATTCCTCTTTCTCGCTAATCATCTTATTGCAACAGAGCGGGATTGAACCATGTATCAGCACGCCGGGCAACTGGAAATGCAAAAAAAGTGCTGATGGGGCAATCATGTATTGCCTATTTCCCGGAAATAGGGCACGAAGAAAGGCGCATGGAAGAGGAAGCTACAGAAACCGGACGCAACCACGGAGAACAGCCTTTGGACGAATTGATGAAGCGCTGGCATCTGACCAACCACGATCTGGTGGAGATTTCCCCGGAACAGCTTACCCACAAGCAGGTTCAAAAGGCCCGGCAGGGACGCCAGCTTACCTTGAAAATGATGCAGAAGGTGTGCCGCGCCTTGAACGTGGCCATCTGGGAGCGGCTTACCCCCATGCAGAAGGAGCAGTATTTTGAATACATGCACAAGCATGTGTTCAGCTATGCCAAGGGGTATGACCCGGCCTGGAAGGATCCGAACATGGACATGATGGCCTGATTCCGGACCTCTTTTCCGCCGCGGAGGCACGCGTTCCCTTTTCCGTTTCTTGTTTCGCGCTTCCGGGGGAAACCGGGCTGCGGCAGGGAATTTTTTTACAAGGCTGGCGGTTTTTATGAAGCGCCCTGATGCCCCGTTTTTTCCCGTTTTTACGGGAGATGGGCAGATCGTCCCGGGTATGGTATTGTGTTCCAGCGGGATGGAAAAAAACAGACATTCCATTTGACAGCCAGAAAACCAGGGTGTATACGCCGCGCTCCTTTTTATCCGTCATCATGATGAATATTGCTTTTATTACCTGTTTCGTCGGTGTTCTGGGGATGTGTGCGGGAGCGTCCCTGGCCGAGGGCAAGCCGTGGTCCGGAGAAAAAGTTCCGCTGGCGGAGGACGGCGCGGTGGTTCTGGATGACAATGAATACCTGCTGAACCTGGCGGATTATGAAAAACTGGAGCAGGGAGGCGGTTTGCTGGTGCGGTATGCAGCCGGAAAGAACGGGCTCCGGGAAGACTCCGGCGCGTTCTATTTTGAAAACAGCCATGGAAAAATGGTGAGCGCCGCCGTGGAGCCGGTATCCGGAAATGCCGGAAAAACGGAACCGGAGCGTCTGGCCCTGGTCAGTCCCGCTTTCCCGCTGAATCCGGAAGGTAAGTGGAGCCTCAAGCGGAAGAGCAGGCCAGCCGAACTTTACCGGAAGAAGGTGGCCGTCTCCCACATGGACCAGGAATACACGTTCCAGAGCCACGAAGATGCGCAGGTGAAACTGGTGCACGGCGTGCTGGCAAATGCCCTGGTATCGGGAAATAACCGCTCCAAGAGTTATAACTCTTTCAAGGTAAGCCGTCCTACCCCCCCCCCCCCCCCCCCCCCTTCTTTCTGACTCGCTGAAGGAAAATTCCGGTTCTTCAGACGGGGAGGAAGAGGCAAGGGAGGAGGACGGACAGGCGGAAAGCCATGGGGACCGGGAGAAGCCGGAATCCGGGCTGCATCTTGCGGAGAACGCCGTTGCGGTTTCCGGCCCCGGCAGCCTTGCCGCGGTCCCGCGCGCGGGGCAGGACATCACCGTGACCGGAGGTGGAAGCGTTGCACTGGAGGAAGGATTTGACGGAACGGTGCGGATGGAAGGTTCCGGAGATATTTTCCTGGACAGCGTCAATGTCAGTGACGGCGGCAACAAGGAAAAGCATTACGGCCTGAATATCCGGATGGACGGCGGCCCCGGCTCCAAGGTGTATCTGGGCTTCACGAGCTCTACGGCGCGCACGGCTTTTTTAGAGGGTACCGTTTCCGGTACGGGGACGCTGGTGTTTGAGAACACCAGCCGCAGCCGGGTAAGCATTTTTGACCTGACGGGCGCGGACATGAGCGGTTTCAGCGGCGTGGTCCAGGCGGCGGCGCCGCGTTCCAGCCTCTCCTCCGAGGGGTATAATACGCCCGTCCAGCTTCAGGCGGCGGGGAATATGAACGCCACGGTCATGGACCTGTCCGTGATCCGCCAGGGCGGCAAGGACCCCGCCGGGCTGGGAGGCTGGCTGACGGACAGTGCAGGGACCCCCTCCATGGTGATCCTGAAGCTGGAGGGTGATTTGACCATCTCCGGCCTGGAAGGGGCCACGGCCGGTTCCTCCTCTCGCGTGACGGTGGGCAATGGGACTGCCGCTACCCTGACCATTGACGGTGCGGAGAACCATGAATTCAAGGGAATGATCGGCGCCGCGGGCGCGGACGGCGGCTACTACGTGGGGACGGAGAAGAATGAGAGCTACAAGAATACCCAGCTTGTGGAGGCGGACGGCACCGGAGTCATCAATCTGGTCAAGAAGGGAAGCGGGGAGCAAACCGTTTATTCTGGCCGGCTGGGCAGTCTGGACATTCAGGGCGGCGTTTTCCGCCTGGGGGCGGATGGGGCCCTGACCGTAGGGAATTCCTTTTCCACTTCCTCCGGCGGCTTGCTGGACATTGCGGCAGGGGCCGCCCTCGCGCTGGATTACCATGAAGCGGCTTCCCGGCTGGGGGGAATGAATTGGCGGTCCGCCGGAACGCTTGTCTTCAACAAGGGGCTGGTTCTGGATGTGGACGGAACGTTTCAACTGGATTCTTCCGTGCAATTTGCGGAGGGCAGCCTGCTGACGGTAATCATGCCCGCATCCGGCATTCAATCCGGAGAATCCCGCAAGCTGGTTTCCGTGACGGAGGGGAATACCCTCTTCTTTGCGGACGCCGTGCAGCGGGAAAAGGTCAGGTACGCCACGGGCAGGGATGCCGACGGCAGCTGGATTTACCGGGAGCTGGACGTTTACAGCGGACTGACCCTGAATGTGCAGGGGGGAGGCCAATGGCAGATGCTCGTAACCGGGCTGGATTCCACTTCCCTGGAAGGCACCTATTTTGACGCGGACAAGTTCAATTATTACGTCTGGCAGGGGAACGGTTCCAAGGTCCCGAACGGCAGCGTATGGTCAGACGGCGCGGCAGGCGCCAGCCCGTGGGAAGGCGGCCTGACGTTCCGCAACGGAGAGCGTGAAGTCTTCTTCGGCATGCAGGATTTATCCGGCCACGCCGTGGACGGCTTTGACGTCATCCTTGACGGAACGGTGCGCGTCTCCAGCCTGACGGTCTCCGTGGACAAGGAGGCGAACGGCGGCATGGGCTATGTCTTCCACGCCGCGGACGGCGGCGCAGGCAGCATTGCGGACGCCGGACCGGACCGCGCGGGCGAGCTGGTCAAGGAGGGCGCGGGCATGCTTACCCTGGCTACCGGCAATACTTTTTCCGGCGGAACGGAAATCCGGGAGGGCAGTATTCTGGCCGCCCGTGAAGGAGCCCTGGGCGCCGGGGACATCCGCATGGCGGACGGAACGGAACTGTATGTCAACTACCCCTTTGCCACGGAGCTGGATTCCTCTTACCGCAACCCCTCCATTGCCAACAACATCCGGATCGGGACGTCCTCCAAGGACACGGCGAAGGTGGTCATCGGCTACTCCCCTCTTTCCCTGGCGGAGAAGGAAGACCTGCCCGGCGCAGGTTCCTCCGGCTACCAGTGGGATTACCTGACTTCCCGCCACTGGCGCACGCTGTCCCTGACCGGCAGGCTGGACGGCTATGGGGAACTGACGCTGATGGGCTATACCTCCACGACGGCGGGCGGCCAGGACAAGTGGGTAAGCATGTTCCACATCTGCGATGAAAGCCTGGCCCCGGGGGAGAAGTCCAATTTCACCGGCACGGTCAAGCTGGACAACTACATTCTGTATTCCGAGGCGGACTCCCCCGCCAATGCGGATGCCAACAACGACATCCTGGCCATCCGGAAGCCCGGCGCCGTACAGCTCATCGTGGAAGACGATGCGCTGCGGAACGCCAAGGTGGACCTGACGCGCGCCCATACCGTGAACGCGGCGGACAACGGCACCGCTTTTGAAGGAAAGGAACGCATGGACCTTTACCACATCCTCCTGGTGCAGAAGGATGCTGTTCTGGCGGGGCTGCAAGGGGATTTGATCGGGAAAACGCAGGACAGCGAGTATTACGGCAAGACTTGCACCGTGGGGAGCGAAGTGGATACGCTGCGCGTGCTGACCAACTCCAACAGTACGCTGACGCTGGATGTGGATGGTACGGAAAAGCTGTATTTTGCCGGTGTCTTCGGGACGGCATCCACGTATGGTTCCGCTACCTCCGGCAAGGTGACGGCCGCAAGCAGGGAAACCCTTTCCCTGACCAAGACGGGCACGGGAGCACAGTACATCCATACGGCCGCGGTCAACCGCCTGGTGCTCCGGGAGGGGACGCTGGGCTTCAACAGCCTCAACGTGAAAACGAGCGCCGTCCTGTACGGAGGAACCAACTTGAATCTGGGAGTGACGCGGGGCATCGCCTCCGACGGCACGGCGCAGGAGTGGGGCGCAGCGGGGGGAGGCATGACCATCAATCCCGGTTATGCGCTCCACATCGTGACGGACAGGACCGTAAACGCCGGTACGGGGGCAGGGGCCGTTGCGGTTCCTGAAACGGCGGTGGTGAACGGTTCCGTGACGGTATCTGATTCCTCCTTCCTGTATTTTGACTGCTCCATCCTGCCCTCCGAGCTGCAGGAGCATCCCCTGCTGGCCGTCAAGGGGCTGGAGGACATCGCTGATTCCGGCAGGTTGAACCTGAACGGCGATATTCTGGTGCGTTTCGGGGGATACGATTTTGGAGAAGCGGACACGGTTGACAAAAAATACTACCTGGCGACGACGGAAAGCGGCATTTACGTGGACGGGGCGCTGGGCGGCTTTCAAACCCGCACGATTTCCATCGGGAACGGGTGGTTCGGCATCATCAAGGTTTCCGGGGACAACATGAACCTGGTCATGACGGTGACCAATACGCCCATCCGCACCTGGTACAACGGGGAAAACCGGAGCGAGGGGGAATACGTGGCCGCCACGGACAACGTCTGGTTTGCCAATGAATTGCCCGAAGGGGAGGGGACCGACCGCAACCACTGGCTGGAGGGCCTGGACAAAAATCTGGGCCTTAACGGCTTTTACCGGGATACCTACCATGTGGCCTTCGGCGCGGAAGGAGCCGGGAAAACAGGAATGGTGGAAAGGGAGGAAGGAAAGGATTACAACGTGGTGCTCATCAGGGGGGAAGTGCGCCCCGCCTCCATCCGCGTGAAGGATGACGTCAACTACATCTTCCGCGCCCATGCGGACGGGGGCCTGATTGCGGACGGGGAGCTTCCGGATGACTATGAAACCAGCAACTGGAAAACTATTCTGACCAAGGACGGAGCCGGAACCCTGGTGATGGAGACGGCCAACACGTATTCCGGCGGAACGGAAATCAACGGCGGCAGGGTAGTCATGAGGGATGCCGGAGCCCTGGGGACCGGGGAAATCCGGATGTTTGACGGCACCTCCCTGGCGCTGGACTACCAGAGCGGGGGCTTTATCCAGAAGGTGGCTCTGCTGAATAACCTGCTGACGGTGGCGGAGGATTCCGTGGTGACGGTGTCCCATACGGACAGGGTGATCGGTGGCGTCATTTCCACGGTCCGGGGGGATTCCACCGCCAACCTTGTCCTGCAGCATGCCAACGGCAGCGGCCAGACCGTTTTCCAGCTGGATGACGGCTCCAAATTCCATGGAAAGATCAGCATGAGCGGGACGCAGGACGGCCAGGGAACGGTGCAGGCCTGTCTGGACCGGAACACGTGGGAAGAAGCCGGTTTTGATTTAAGCCTGAATGGTGTGCAGAGCACGATACTGCATCTTGATTCCGTGGAGGACGTCCATCACATCACCCTGGCCGGCATCATGGGGCAGGATGAGGCTTCCTTCGTGACCACGGAAGCCAGCGCGGGGCGCGATTCCTCCACCACCCTTTTCCTGGCGGTGGGGACGCAGGACCGGATTTATTGCGGCAATGTGGGCTTTGGGCAGTACATCGACATGTATGATACGGGCCTGCGCCATGATTCCGGCTACATCAGCCTGGTGAAGACGGGCATCTTTTCCCAGACGGTGGGGAATGCGCGCCTGGCTTCCCTGCAAATTGACGCGGGTTCCCTCAAGGTGGTAAACACTCTTCTGCTGGCCGGGGAATTGAGCGTGGCGCAGGATGGCAATCTGGTGGTGGGCCATGACGAATGGCAGGGGCTGTACGATTATGACGTGCAGGTCAACGACGGCGGCGTTCTGCGCCTGGGCTCCGGCTTTGGTTCCCTGACCGGGACTCCCTACACGGAAGACGGAGTTCAGAAAACCGGCAATATGATTCTTCTGAACGGCGGAGGCGTGCTGGGCATGCTGGACGCGGACTGGAGCAATGAGAATGAAATGGTGGTGAACGCCGGAGGGAAGGCCTTTGTGCTGGATACGACGGGTTACGATCCGGACTCCATGACGGCCTCCGGAAACAGCCATGTCATGACGCTCAACGGAACCGTCAAGCTCGGCGGCGCCTCCGGAACCATCATCGTCAAGAACGGCAATGCAGGCAAAAACGGCCGCGTGGTGCTGGGCGCGGCCAACACCTGGGACGGGGTCTACCAGGTAACGGACCATGCCGCGCTGGAGCTGGCGCATGCGGGCGCGCTCAATACGAAAGCCGGAGTCGAACTCCAGGGAGCGGGCTTTTCTAGGTTCTTCCGCCGGAGTGGGAATCGTGCAGGGAGCAGGCTCCGCGGCCCGCGCCCTGTTCAACGGCGTCAACGTGAACGTCAGGACGGGAGCGGCGCTGGCCCATACGGAATTCTCCGGCTCCGTGCTGGAGGTGGCCGCAGGGCAGGAGGCCCGCGTGACGGACATGCTCATTCATGCGGCGGATTCCGGCATCAGGCTGGGCGCGTTTTCCTCCCTGGCCGTCACTGGCGTTTCCACAACGGATTCCGTGCCGAACCTGAACATCAGCTATGCGGACGGCAACTTTTCCATGACAGCTCCCGATGCGTGGACGACCAATGCGCTGATTACCGGGGCCGGGCAGGCCTCCGTGGACTTCTCCGGCGGCGTGAACCTGCTGCTGACGGAGTGCTCCGGCAGCCTGATTGAAAAACTGGTGGAAGCCCGTGTGAGCACCATCAACTTCTTGCTGTATGACGGCTCCCTCACCAATGCCTTCAGCGGGGATTACTCCCTGGCCACCGTCCTTTATGACGCCGCCCTGAAAAACGCCGGCTTCATCCTGGCAAACGGGGACTCCTGGATGCGCGACGGCGTGGTGACGCTGGTGCGCACGGTTCCCGAACCCGGTACGGCCTCCGTGGCCTTGCTGGGCCTGGGCGCGCTGCTGCTGCGCCGCCGCAGGAGCTGAACTCCTGAAAAACATTCCGGCGCCGCGCGCATGAATCATGCAGACGGCGCCGGAAAAGGCAAAGCGGAGAACCGGAACAAGGCCCGGTCCGGGAAATGGAAATACTTTATTGGGCGGACTTCGCCTGCTGCCAGCGTTCCTCCATGGCGTCCAGCGAGGCTTCTTCCAGGGAAAGGCCGTCTTTGGCAAGCAGGCGTTCCATTTCATTGAAACGCCGCTCAAACTTCCTGTTCGCCCCGGCCATGGCCGTTTCCGGGTCTATTCCCTTCTTCCGGCACAGGTTGACTACGGAAAACAGGAGGTCCCCCAGTTCTTCCGTGACGTGCGGATCTTCCTCCGGCACGGGAAGGATTTCCTCGCATTCCGCGGTTTCCTCCTTCACTTTATCCAGGGCGCCCTGGGCGTCCGGCCAGTCAAACCCCGCTTTGGCGGCTTTTTTCTGGAGCTTCCATGCGCGGAGCATGGGCGGCAGCCCCTTGCCCGTTCCGTGAAGGTACGGGGTGGCCTCCGCGCCTTTTTCCTGGCGTTTGATCTTGTCCCACTGGGTCAGCACGGCATCCGTCGTGTCTGCCGTGGACTGGGCAAACACGTGGGGATGGCGGCGGACGAGCTTTTCACTCACTTCCGCGGCCACATCGTTGAAATTGAAACGCCCGGCTTCCCGGGCGATCTCCGCATGAAAAACCACTTGAAGCAGAACGTCGCCCAGCTCCTCCCGCATCTGCTCCCAGTCGTCCCTCTGGATGGTGTCCACCACCTCGTAGGCTTCCTCAATCATGTTGGAAATCAGGGAGTGGTGGGTCTGTTCCGCGTCCCAGGGGCAGCCCTGGGGAGCGCGCAGGCGTTTCATGATGGCGATGAGGCGCTGCATTTGAAGGGCAGGCTCGCGGCATTCGATCATTTCAGTGTCGTTCATGACGGAGCCATACTAATCGCGCAAGGGCGGATGACTAGCAAAAATTCCTCTTTACCCGGAACGGTTCTTCCCTACACTCGCCCCCATGGAAGTTCACACGTGGAAAGAACGCACGGAAGAGGGCACCCTGGTATACAGGGCATGCCACCACGCCAGCAAATGGAAGCTGGAATGCGCCCCCAAGGTGGGCCGTGCGGAACGTGACGATGTGGAGTGGGAACACGTGGGATTCACGCGGGCGCACTGGGTGACCCTGCGCGACGTGCTCTGGCGCAAGTACCAGCGCAAACGCTGCCCGTGGCGTTTTATTGAAGCCATAGACAAGCTTCTGGAAGACATGCCGGAAGAGGAGGAAACCGGTTCTCCCGATGGGGAGGACGGGCGGTAGGAACTCCCTTCAACTTCTGCCGTGCCGGGGATGCTGGGAGCGGTTTTCAGGGAATGGCTCTCCTGGGTGTACCCTTTCGTCTGCGAGTTGTGCGGACGGGGCGGACTGGACGGCTGTCATGTTTGTCCGGAATGCCGGGAGCGTTTCGTGCCCATTGAACCTCCCTGCTGCGCCGTCTGCGGAGAACCTGCGGAAGGTTCCTTCATCCCGTCCGGGTTATGCGCCCGCTGTGCGGAAACGGCTCCGTCCTTTGAGGAAGCCCGCGCCGCATACGTGAACGAAGGGGCATTGAGGGAGCTTCTGCTGGCCTTCAAATATGCGGGGGCCGTGCATCTGGCCGGAACCTTCGCCGGGATGATGGCGGAGGCCGTGCGCGGAAATCCCCACTGGTTCGGAGGAAAAAAGCGCCTGCTCGTTCCCGTGCCCATGCACCGCCGCAAGCTGGTGCGGAGGGGGTACAACCAGGCGCAGGAACTGGCGGTGCTGCTGGGGAGGGAACTGGGCTGGCCCTGTGCCGGGGTGCTGAAACGCCTGCCTGACCGGCTGCCCCAGGCCAGCCTGGCGCGGGAGCAGCGGCTCAGGCACGCCCGCAGGATTTATGCCGCGGATGAAAAAAGAATCAAACGTCATCCCGTCGCGGGAAGGGACGTGCTGCTGGTGGATGACGTTTTTACGACCGGGGCAACGGCGGACGCCTGCGCGCATCTGCTGCTCCGGGCCGGGGCGGCCTCCGTTTGCGTGCTGACGCTGGCGCGGACGCACCATGCATGGCATGGCTGAACCGGAATTTCCTTTCAGCTTCACCGTTTCCTTCCTACAATGGCAGTCATGAATCCGGAGCTCATGTTTCATACGGAAGACGAAGTCATGTTTTATGATACGGACTGCGGCGGAGTGGTTCATAACCTGGCCTACCTGCGCATGATTGAAGCCTGCCGCACCAGGCTGGGAGCCAAATTGGGCATGGATTACAAAACCATGAGCGATTTGCAGCAGTTCGCCGTGGTGGTCCGCCATGAAATCGACTACGTACGCCCCGCCGTGCTGGGGGACACCATTCTGACGACGGGATGGCTGCAATCCGTGGAACGGGCCCGGTTCTGGTGCGATTTTGAAATGCGCCGCGCCTCCAACAACGATCTTCTGGTGAGGGCCCATCAACAGCTGGCCCTGGTCCGGATGCCCCAGGGGCGCCCCGCGCGCATTCCAGCTGAATGGCGTGCGCGGTGGCAGGAATACATGGAATCCTGATCTTTTTTTGTCCGTCTTCCATTTTGCGCTTGCCATGAAAGGGGGCGTGGTGTTTACTGCCTCCGCCCTTCCAGCAAGGGTAAGTGCTTGGGTAGCTCAGTTGGTAGAGCAGTAGACTTTTAATCTATTGGTCCCGGGTTCGAGTCCCGGTCCAAGTACCATTCCCTTTCATACGTTGAAACTCCGCAGGAAGTATTTCCGGGCGGAGTTTCTTTTTTGAGGTAGCCGGAAAACGGGCGGGAACGTGGTATTCCTCCATCCAATGAGCATGGGAATGGGTATTGCCGTGCTGCCCGGTCCGTGAGGCCGCCGGTGGAACGGAAAGACGGAACCGGGCGGGGATGTCCATCAGGGCAAATCATGCCGGACGGCGCGTTCTATTTCATGGAACAGCAGGAAATGGTCTTTCAAATGGTACAGCCATGATCGGATGTCGGCCAGTTCGTGGGTTTCCAGCATGACCACCGGGAAGATGAACGGATTTTTTTTAACGGAGACTTCAATGAGGCCGATGATTTCATTCCTCCTGCTCAGGACGGGGATGGCGAGGTATTGCATGTATTTTTCCTCCGGGGGCTGGTTGCGCTTCCGGAAGAAGCTGCGCCGCACTTCCGCCGGCCCGGAGAGGACTACGGGGCTGAGATGGCGTTCAGCGAACAATTGTTCATCCAGCATGGAGGGAGTTCCCGTCACGGGCCGCGGAGGCTGGGCCAGCAGGGACGGGATGTCGTTATTGTGTTCTCCCTGCGCGTAGCCTGTGACGCGCAGGAAGGTCTGGCCCTGCTGCCGCTCCGCCTGGATGTAAAGCACTTCAAAGATGAGGGAGCTTTTATATTCGGCCAGGGCTGCGGCGATGGTGGAACACAGGAACAGGCAGGCGGAGTTGAAGCTTTCCGTCGTTGCGCGGGAGCCGTCCGCTTTTTTCTCCCGGCGGTTTTCTCCATTCAGCTTGTTGGCGAAGTTTTCATATTCCCCGCTGAGGGCGGCGTAGGTTTTTTTGTAAAGAGCCGCACTGCGGTTTTTCAGGGTGCAGGCCTGTTTCTTCATCTCCCGGTTCCTGTTGATCAGCCTCTGGCATTCCACGTGCCACACGATGAAAGCGGCGCCCAGGATAACCAGCAGGACGATTTTTCCCGTGTTGGCGCCTTCCATGGGCGTCCCTCCGATGATGGAGATCACAACGACCAGGATGGGCTGGAACAGGTTTGCTTTTTTGAGGAAGGAGGGCTCTTTGAACATAAGAAAGATGCGGGAGAAAGGTTGGTTGAAAAGAAGGTGATGCTGTATAAGTCTTGTTAAAGGTGTGTTATTTGTTGATTATCAAAAATATTCCATATTGAAGGTTGAAATGGTGCGGAATGAAAGCAGGAAGCGGAGAGGTTTTTTCTTATGCCATCTTAAATTAAGTTTATTTATAATCAATGAGTTTTTTGTTAATTTAGAAGCATTCTAATACGATATTTCTTTGAATGATAAGGCTTCCTTTGTTCCAATAATTGTTAGGAAAAAATAAGAGTTTTCCATTTGGGAAACGATTTGTTAAATCGCAGTGTTTTGATGTGTTTTATTTTGATTCATGGAATATCTTTGTTTACAGGGTAAAAGCATGGAGGGCCGGACTCCTTGCGGAATTGTCCGTCAATATCCGGATGGGGAAAAGGAATGGTGAATGGGCCCCCGGATATCAAGGGGGGAACAAATATTCTTCCGGCTTTTTCCCGGAAATGATGCGGGTTCCGGCTCCGGTGGCTGCGGTGCCGGAACGTCAGGGCTTGCCCCTGGAAAAACCCTGCCGCGGTAATGTTCCGTGCGCGCCTGCCAGGCTACCCGCCGTGCCGCATTATTCGGCATGGTTTTCTTCTGCCCACTTCCTGTACTGTGCGGACAGTTGTTCAATAAGCGGCTGGTGCCTGGAAGCGAGGTTTTTTTGTTCCGTCCTGTCCCTGATGTCGTATACCTGCCAGGGGCCGCGGTTGGGAGCCACCAGCTTGAATTGGCTGGTCAGGGCCGCGCGGTTCCTCTGGTGCTCCCAGAAAATGGTGCGGGAAGGGCAGGTGCCGGGAATGTAGTCCCATACCCTGGATGGAGGAAGCTTTCCGGGATTGGCCCAGTAGGCGTTGAGCGGTTTGCCGTCCATGTGGACGGGAACCGGAAGCTGGGCCCACGCCAGGCAGGTGGGGGCGAGATCCTGAAGCAGGAAGGGGGAGTGATAGCGCGCGCCGGGACGGATTCTGGAAGGGTAGCGGATGATGAAAGGCGCGGACAAGCCGCCGTCAAAGGTCTCAATCTTATACTGGCGGTAGGGAGTGTTGGACACGGCCGCCCACATGGGGCCGTACCCGTCCCGGCAGCCGGCTTCCCCCAGCGGACCGATGGGAAGAACGGTTTTCTTGTTCCTGTTGTTCTGGGGCATTTCCGCCGTTGCGCCGTTGTCTGACAGGAACATGACGATCGTGTTGCCGCTGAGGCGGTGGCGGTCCAGGGACGCAAGGATGCGTCCTATGCCGCGGTCCATGATGGAGATTTGGGCGGCGTAGGTGGCCATGCACCTGGAAAGGTAGTCCTTGCGCTCTGCTGTGGCCTTTTCATAGCCGGAAGGATTGAATTTTCCGGCCATGCCCAGCTTGGCGGAGGGAGGGACGATTCCGAGCTGTTTTTGTTTTTCCAGCCTCTTGGAGGCGATGGCATGCGGAGATTTTCCGCGGTAGGACGGCAGCATTTTTTCTATTTCCTCCCGGGGGGCCTGAAGGGGGGTGTGCGGGGCCGTGTAAGCCACGTAGAGGAAGAAGGGTTTTTTGCTTTTGGCGGCGTCGTCAATGTAGGCCAGGGCCGTTTGGGTGATGTCTTCCGTCATGTAGAAATTCTCCGGCAGGTCCTCCGGCCGGAGCAATTTTCCGTCTTCTCCGAAGGGGCGGTCCGGCATGGGCTTGTAGTAATCCGCCGCGCCTCCCAGCAGGCCGCGGGAACGGTCGAAGCCGCGGTCCCAGGGGTAGGTTCCCCGGACTTTCCCCAGATGCCATTTTCCGGAAAGGTAGGTACGGTATCCCGCTTTTTTCAGGAGTTCAGGGAGGGTGGGGATATCCGGATTCAGCCGCCCGCGGTAGCCGGGGCGTCCGCTGTCGTCGTCCAGCAGCCCTACGTCCACCTTGTGGGGCTCGCAGCCGGTCATGATGGAGGCGCGGGAGGGGGAGCAGCGGGAAGCCGTGTAGCACCGTGTAGCCAGCATGCCCTGTGCGGCGAGGGAGTCCAGATGGGGAGTGGGGATTTCCGAGCCGTAGCAGCCCAGGTCGGACCATCCCATGTCGTCAGCCAGGATGAGGACGATGTTGGGCTTGTCCGCCGGGGAGGGAACAGGGGAGAGCAGCCAGAGGGCCATGCAGGCCAGGAGGGGGAAACTTGGAATGAAGCGCATGGGAGGAACGGGGTGTATGATAAAGCAGGCAGGCCCGCGGACGGATCCTGCCCGGAGGCTGGAAAAGGAAAGCTGTCTTCCCTGTTGGCCCGGACAGCTTGCGCGACCGGGAATTCCTCCGGAAAAAGCCGGGTGGGCGATATGGTGCGCCGGAAAAAATGCGTCTGCTACCACCACAGGACGGCGCAGAGCAGAATGGCGGCTCCGTAGGCCATGCCGCCCAGGCAGAGGGGCGTCCACCAGGCCGGTTTGGAGCAGATCTTGTTCACCATGTCACGGTACAGGTAGGGTTTGCCTATCCAGAGGAGGGAAAGGAAAATGACAATGTAGCACCAGATGGGGATGAGCAGCCTGGTGACCGGATCCTGGAGGAAGGCCGCGCTGAGAAGAGGGGCCGCCACCATCAGGCCGAAGATGCCGAGCGCCCGCGGAAAGAGCAGGTTTTTCACCTGGGTGACCATCAGCACCAGGAAAACGGGACACGCAAGCTGGAGCAGCCAGCGGATGCCTTCAAACTCCGCCAGTCCTACCCGGAAATAACTCAGCACGCCCAGCCCTTCCGGAGCCACCAGCAGGAAGAACCAGAACAGGCCGATGGCCAGCAGAACCTGGGCCAGCAGGTGGTTGCGCGGGGAGGCCAGCAGAAAGGCCTGCACCTGCTGCCTTTTTACCAGTGCGTAAAGGTGAACCAGCAGCAGAACGGCGCCCAGGACATATCCCGCCACGGGCAGCGGTATCATTCCATCATACGGATGCAGGAAGGGAGCGTGCTGGTTCATCTGAACGCTAACCTTAATGATTATCCCGGCTTCGTAAAGGCGAATCAGCGGGAGAGAGAAGAAAATTCCATCGGATTCCCGGCGTCAGGCCGCTGGAATTCCCCCGCAGCCGGCGGAGGAACGCAGGCTCAGGAGCCTTGGGTGACTTTTTCAAACGTGGGATCCTCCACAGGGGTGATTTTCCCGTCCGCGTAAAGCACCATGATGCCTCCCTGATGGCGTTCCAGGGCCGGGACCACGATTTCCTCAAAGTCCTGTTCCGTGATGACGCTGCGCCCGTCAAGCGGAATGCCGTCGCTGATCCAGGGCTTGCCGCGCAGGGCCTGACCGCGCGCCACGTTCATGGGGCGTCCCTTCCGGTTGTCCAGCCAGCTGGTGTAGGAAATGGTGTCCGGGCTGGCGGGAAGGATGGAATCTTCCGCCGCGAGGATTTCCGGCCGGTTGTCATTCTTGCAGCGGAAGGTGTCCGGAAGCATGTTCGGCTCCTTGTCGCTCCGGGCGATCAGGTCGGGCTGTTCTGCGTTCACGATGGGGGCCAGAGCGTCCCACCAGTTCCGGCACTCCCTGGCGGTCAGAAGGCTGTCCTTCATGCCGCTGGAGGGCAGTTTCCCGCCGTTCTGGCCTGCGAATTCCTTGCCCCAGTCGCTGATGCGGCGCAGGTTGTCCGTGCAGCGCGTTCTGGCCGCAGTCTCCGTAGCATGGGAATAAATGCTGTAGGATACGCCAGCCAGCAGGGCGATGATGGCGATGACCACGAGAACTTCAATAAGCGTGAAACCTTTGCTGCGTGAGGGGAGTAAGCGGGCTTTCATGATTTCCCGCCATTATGCACGATTGCCGCCGCTTGAAAAGGCAGAAACTGCGCCCTGGGGCGAAAAGCGCCGGACGGAGCTCCGGAAACGAAAAGGGCCGGTCCCGTGAAGGACCGGCCCGCAGGAAAGGAAATGGCTGGATTGCGCTTACTTGGCGGAAGTGACCAGCGCGGCGAAGGATTCCGGCTTCAGGGAAGCGCCGCCCACCAGGGCGCCGTCAATGTCCGGCTGGGCCATGAGCTCCACCACGTTTTCCGGCTTTACGGAACCGCCGTACTGGATGCGCACCCTGGCGGCGGTGTCCGCGCCGAAGACGTCGGAAATGACCTTGCGGATGAAGGCGTGGGCTTCCTGCGCTTCCTTGGAGGTGGCGGTCAGGCCGGTGCCGATGGCCCAGACGGGTTCATAGGCGATGACCAGGTTGGCCACTTCTTCCGGGGTGAGATCCTTGAGACCGCCCTTGAGCTGGATTTCCAGCACGGGTTCCAGAATGCCGCCCAGGCGTTCATCCTTCGTTTCACCGATGCAGAAAATCGGGGTGATGCCGGCGGCGATGGCCTTCTTGATCTTGGCGTTGATGATGGCGTCCGTTTCTCCGAAGTACTGGCGGCGTTCGCTGTGGCCGAGCACGACGTACTTGAGGCCCAGTTCATTCAGCATGCTGGTGGAGATTTCCCCGGTGTAGGCTCCGTTGTCATACTGGGAGACGTTCTGGGCGCCTACGGCAGTGCAGGAGCAGCCGTTCAGGGCGTTCAGCACGGAGGGGATGGTGGTGAAGGGGGGAATGACGACCACGTCGCATGCGACGTCTTTTCCCTTAACGAGGTTTTTGAAGCTTTCGATGAATTGGGCGCCTTTGGCGGGGCCGATGTTCATCTTCCAGTTGGCGGCAATGATGGGTTTGCGGGACATAGTGGAATGAGATTAATCAGGAGCACGCATTGTTGCCAAATTGGGGCCGAGGTCAAGCACAGATCAAAAGGGCCGCATACGCGCCGTCCGATTTTTCCTCATGGGGAAGGATGAGTTTTTCCTCCTTCAGGGTCCATTCCGGGTGGTTTTGCAGAAAATCCCTGACCACCAGGCCGTCTTCCTCCGCGTCAATGGAACAGGTGGAATAAACCAGTCTGCCGCCCGGCTTGACGGCCTGGGAGGCGTTTTCAAGAATGCTCCTCTGGAGGGCGGCCAGGCGGCGGATTTCCTGCGGGGTCAGGCGCCAGCGCACGTCCACGCGGCGCTGGATGACCCCGGTGTTGGAACAGGGCACGTCCAGAAGCACGGCGTCAAAACGGCGTTCCCATTCCGGAGGGCAGGGGAGGGACCAGTCCGCCTGCGCCGTCCGGACGGAGGAGGAACCCTGCCTGTCCAGGTTTTCCTTCAAGGTGGGCAGACGGTGTTCATGGAGGTCCGTGGCGGTCAGGCGCGCCTTGCCTCCGGTAGCGGCGATGATGGCGGCGGATTTGCCGCCGGGGGCGGCGCAGGCGTCCAGGATTTCCTCGCCGGGCCGGGGAGCCAGCAGGTCGATGGCGTAGCGGGTGGAGGGGTCCGCCACGTAAAGGGAGCCCGCTTTGATCTCTTCCAGCGGCAGGGCGCCGTCTACGGAGAACCAGCCGGGAGCGCGGTCCAGCGGAGCCAGGGAGGCTGGCATGCCGTTCACGGGGACCAGCGGATTGGCGCGGACGTACAGGCGCGGCGTGGTGTTGTTCCAGTGGAGCAGGGCGCGGACCGTTTGCGGCTCCATCTGCTGCGTCCACCGCTGCACCAGCCACGCCGGGGTGGAATAAAGAACGGGAAGCGGCAGTTTTTCCCGTTCCTCCAGGATGGCTTTCTCCCGCCGAAGCGCGTTGCGCAGGATGGCGTTGACAAGCCCCCGCAGGCGTGCGTGCGCAAGATTGACGGTTTCATACACGGCGGCGTGGTCTGCCATCCCCAGCAGGAAAAGCTGGCACAGCCCCAGTTGGAGGATAAGGCGCATTTCCAGGTCCAGCCTGCCTTTCCGCAGGGAGTCGATCACATGGTCCAGCCAGGTCTGGTTGCGCAGCACGCCGAAGACGAGGGCCTGCACCAGATGCCTGTCCGCCGTGGAAAGCGCAGCCCGCGAACATTCCCGGTCCACGAGGGTTTCCGCAAAGGAGCGGCCTTCATGCCAGCGCATCAGGCAGGTCAGGGCTGTCTGGCGGGAGGTGGGGGGATTGTTCTTCACCGGGGAACTCTACATGCGGAACGTTCAAGTTTCAACCTGCAAAAGCAAGCGGCGGAAAAAGGGCGGTTTTCCGGGGTTGTTCCGGCTTTTGCCTGTCTTTTCTGGGACTTCCCGCTTCCTTCCTGTAAATGGCCTGGAGCCTTTCCAACTGGTCTTTCCTTGTTTCCGCCAGATTGTGCCTTTCCTCCGGGTCGCTGCTGATTTGAAAAAGGAGCCACTTGTCCTGCTTGTGCGTGAGCTTCCAGCCGTCCCCCGTGATGACCGTGTGGTCCACCACTACGTAATCACGCTGGCTGGAAGGTTTGCCGAAGAGCATGTTTTTATAGGAAACGGAATCCTTGCCTTCCGGCATGCCCACTCCCGCCAGCTCGGCAAAGGTGGCCATATGGTCGTAGCTGGCTACCAGGCTGCGGCAAACCTTCCCGTGCGGCACGGTCCCGGGCCAGGAGACGATGAGGGGAACGCGGATGCCCCCTTCATGGTTGGTCCATTTCAGCCCGGCCAGGTTGACCATGGCGTTCTTTTGGCCGATGAGCCCGCGGCTGCCGCGGAAAACGTCCAGCAGCTCCCCGGTGCCGTCCAGAACGCCGCCGTGGCAGTTGAGGCCGCGGCCCCGCTCCTTGTCCGTGCGGTAGTAAAGTTCATGCCCGTTGTCGGAGCTGAAAACGATGATGGTGCGCTTCTCCAGTCCCAGCTTGTGCACCTGGGCCAGGATGGCGCCCACCTGCCTGTCCAGCTTGTCCACCATGGAGGCGTATTCCTCCGCCGCCCCGGCGCATTCCCTGTTGCCGCCCGCAGCGCCCGCATAGGCCTGGCGGATGGCTGGATGACCGGCATACTTGTTCTCTGCGGGGGGAATATCCACCGGGCCGTGGGGCAGGTTGGTGGAGAAAAGGATGAACATGGGCCTGTTCCGGTTTTCCTCCATGAACTTGAGGGTTTCCGCCAGCATGGCGTCCGGAGCGTACGTCACTTTGCCGTCCCGGTTTCCTCTCCGTTTTTCCGTGGCTCCCGGCCCGTAAATCTCCGGCGTCTTGCCGCCGTCGGCATGCGTGTTGCCCGGAAGGGGAAGGCGTTCGCCGTCTTTCCAGAGGAAGGAAGGATAATAGCCGTGGGCCCGCTGATGGTCCATGTATCCCACGTAACGGTCCCATCCGTGCCTTTTCAACTCTCCGTGCCAGGTGGTGAAGCCCCACTCCAGCTTTCCGAACTGGCCCGTGACGTATCCTGCCTTTTTCAGCAGTTCCGGAAGGAAAACCTCTCCTCCGGAAGGCTTGATGCGGGCCGCCCTGGCCGCTTTCTTTTCCAGTTCCTCGTTGGACCAGCCTTGTTGTTCCGCCGTGATGACCAGGCCGCCGTTTGTCTGGGTGTAGGAGCGGGAGTGGCTGTCATGCACGCCCATGAGCAGGGAGGCGCGCGCCGGGCAGCAGTATTGGCTGCTGTAGCACCGGGTGAACATGATGCCCTGTTTGGCCAGGCGGTCGATGTTGGGCGTTTTCACGATCTCCTGGCCGTAGCAGCCCAGCATGCCCATGCCCAGGTCATCCGCATAAATCAGAATGATGTTGGGTCCGGAAGCGGCAGTGGCCGGGACCGGACAGAACGCCAGAGCTGAAACAACTGCCAGAAATGTGCATGAAATAAATCCCATCACGGGCAGTACGTGGAAAAGGAAAGGATTGTTGCAAAGAAAAAACCGTCCGGAACTGGTATTCCGGACGGTTGATTGAAAACGTTGTGTTGCGGGGGCTTAGTTGCCGTAGGGCTTGTTGACGCGGCTGAACTGCTTCAGGCGCAATCCATTGAGGTGGATGAAGCCTTCCGCGTCGTCCTGGTTGTACAGTTCCTCATGGCCGCCTTCCATCGTGGCGATTTCTTCGGAATACAGGGACTGCGGGGAACGGCGTCCGGCGTACATGACGTTGCCCTTGTAAAGCTTCAGGCGCACTTCCCCGTTGACGGTTTCCTGGGACTTGGTCACCAGAGCCTGGATGGCTTCACGTTCCGGCGCAAACCAGAAGCCGTTGTAAACCAGCGTGGCGTATTCCGGAATGAGGGAATCGCGCACCTTCTGCACTTCACGGTCAATGGTGATGGTTTCAATGTCGCGGTGGGCCGCCAGCAGGATGGTGCCGCCGGGGGTTTCATAAATGCCGCGGCTTTTCATGCCGACGAAGCGGTTTTCCACAATGTCCACACGGCCGATGCCGTGCTTGCCGCCCAGAGCGTTCAGCACGTACATGACGCCCAGCGGGCTGAGCAGGGTATAGCCGTCGCGTTCACCCTTCGGGGTGACGTTCAGTTCTTTCAGCAGCGTGTCAAGGCCGTCGTACTTGATGCCGATGGCATCGCCCTTTTCATACAGGATCTGAATGTATTCGGCCTGGTCCGGAGCGTCTTCCGGGGAAACGGAAAGCTTGTACATCTCACGGTCGGCGGGGGTGGTGCCGTCGTACCAGGTATCTTCCAGCATCCCTGCTTCAAAGGAAATGTGGAGCAGGTTGCGGTCCATGGAATAAGGCTTTTTCAGCGACTGGCGGATCGGGATGCCGTGGGATTCCGCGTAGGCGATCATTTCCGTACGGCCCGGGAACTGCTTGCGGAATTCGGGGTCGCGCCAGGGGGCGATGACCTTGATGTTCGGGGCCAGGGCATTGACGGCCAGTTCAAAGCGCACCTGGTCGTTCCCCTTGCCGGTGGCGCCGTGGGCGATGGCGTCCGCTCCTTCACGGATGGCCAGGTCCACCATGTCCTTGGAAATGCAGGGGCGCGCGATGGAGGTGCCCAGCAGGTAGCGGCCTTCGTAAAGGGCGTTGGCCTGCATCATGGGGAAGATGTAGTTGGCGGCGAAGTCTTCCTTGAGGTCGCCGATGAAGCACTTGGAGGCTCCCGTAGCCAGGGCCTTGGCTTCCAGGCCGTCCAGTTCTTCCGCCTGGCCTACGTCTGCGCAGTAGGCGATGATTTCGGCATTGTATTTTTCCTTGAGCCACTTCAGAAGAACAGAGGTGTCAAGGCCGCCAGAGTATGCAACTACGATTTTCATGTACGTCAATGATTAGTGTGCGGCGGCATGATGCCCCATTCCCCCCCCGGAGGAAAGGACAAAATCATGTTTAACCACGGGCTTTTTCCCGGAACTGTCCGGAGCGGCTTCCCCGGGATGGTTCCTGAACAAAAACAAGTGGAGGTTCGTCAGGATTCGTTCACCGCATAAGCCCGGAAAGCTGCTTTTAATTCTTTTTCTTGCCTCCTCTATACAGAAACTCCGTTTCCTTGGCACGTCCCAAGGTCCGGTCCACCAGTCCGTTGATCTCCTTGTCTTCGTATCCCGCCATCCGGATGTACTGGCGCGCTTCTGCCGTACGGCCGGGAAAATACCTCGCCAGAATGCGGATCAATCTTTCTTCCAGCCATTCCTCGATAATACGTTTCATACTCCTGTTCCTGTCCTGGGCCACGATGAATTGGTCTTCCCAGCCAAAAACACGTCCCTCCCGGTGCACCTTCCACGCGTTCTTTGCCCCTTCCTTCCATCGCTTCCTCAGCTTTTCTTCGGAAGTCGCCTGGTGCTCCTCCCGGAATCCTTTTAAAATTACCGCTGCGTACAACGCGCTGAACTTTCCGAGTTCCCTCCGGTCCACGTTCATGCGTCTGGCAGATTCTTCTCTTACAATCCGGGCCACGCACGTAACGGCCACCCTTTTCATAGCTAAATCTTGCGTCCTTCTTGCATACTCCCACGGGTGTTCTCCGCTGAAGTCCACCTGGTAGAACGGCGCTGCCGTCACCAGACCGCACAAGTGGTACAGTTCTCGGCACTGTCCTCCTCCCAGGTCATCAATATGGATCCCGCAATGGATTTGAAACAGACGGGCCGCGCACAGGTAGAACAGTTCCAGCTCGTTCTTTTTGAGCATTTCCTGCAGGTGCCAGTGAGGGGAGTACGGTTCCTTCACCGGCAGGTATACCCATCCCATCTCCGCCAGCATGCGGTAGCCCGGATACTCGCGGGACTGGGCCGTTTCCGGATAGGCCAGGGAAAGGCGTACCCCTGGGATCGTCGTGGCTCCCTGCGCCGGGGATGTGATGCCGGAGCAAAGCAGGATAAGCGGGAGGAAAAGGTGGAGTATTTTCATCATTATTGTGGTAATCATTATTTGTTGTCTTGCGGGGAAAACACATGGGTTCCCTGCTGGGAGTCGCGTTCCACCTGGCATTCAAATTTGGAAATCCATGCATGGACGGCTTTTCTGGTCCTGGGGTCCGTCCACCGGACCTTGAAACTCTGCGTCACGGTATTGAGCATGTAGACATCGCGGTGCTGAATAGACTGCACGTAACGTTTGCATGCCCAATCCCATTTCTGTTCCGGGGCATCCGGACTCAATCCGGCTTTCACCTCATTCATCGTCTTTTTCCATGCTATGGTGTCAATGACCCTGTTGCCGGGATCAATCTGGGACCATGTTTCTCCGGGCCGGTGTCTTCCTCCCAGGGGAGGGAAGGTTTTGTCGCTGGCGTCCGCATCTTTTTCAATCACATGGATATTCTTGAAATTGACGTTCGTGGGATGGATCGTCAATTCCAGTTGGGCGGAAGCTCCGGGTTTGCCCCGGTCTTGTGCCTGATCCGTGGGGAAGCCGGGAAACTTCGCAGCGTCCGCAATCATTCCCCTGCCGCCTCCTTCCTTTTTCCTGTGCTTCCCGGTGATGTGCGTAGGGAGGCATACCTCCAGTTTGAGCGGTTTATCGGGCATCTGCTGCGTTTTCGAACAATATGCCCAGACTTTGATTCTGTTGTTATTTCCTAATGTTTTGGGACTCAAATCGTCATTGATGACTAATGTTACTTCTCGTTCTCCATCTGTCATTCCCTCAAGGCTGCCCAAATGCGCTCCATCTTCCAGAGTCCACCGAATGTCCTTATTCTCTCCGATAATCGCCTGCTTTCCTGTCAACGTCAAGGTAACCCTTTCGCCCATGCCCACGCAGTTTCTTTTTTTATCCTCGTCCTCGTCCGGATTCTGTCCTTCTTCCTTGGCGATGTAGTAGTCCGCGGAACATTCTTCCGTTTTCGATTCAATCTTCAGCCCCTGCATGGGTTCCTCCTCTTCCGCCGTCACACGGCAGGGGCATGCAAGAAGTGCGCCAAAGACGCAGATCTTCATAACAACCTTGTTTTTCAACAACATTCTTGAAAAAGTTTTCCAAAAATACGATTGAAGTCAAGGGAATTCCCATTTTATGCTGATGCCTTGCAGATATGATCCCGTTCCGCCGGGGAAGAAATGATTAGGAAGAGTTAAATAATCGACTGCTTCCGTTCCGCCGGAAACGCCTGTGAGGCTTTTCCTGATGGTGCCGCTTGCGGAAGAAACAGGCGTTCAAGCCGATGTGCGGAAGCTGCCAAAAAGGACGGATGACATTGAAAACGGCTTGAATTTGATGAAATTGAAAAAAAGCGCTTGATTTTTCATCCCCGGCCCTCTACTTATTCCGCCGAACTTATGGCTAAGAAGAGCTGGATCGCAAGAGACAAGAAAAAGGCTGACACCGTCAAGCGCTACGCGGAACTGCGTACGCAATTGAAGGCTGAGAAGGATTATATCGGTTTAACCATGCTGCCCCGCAATGCAAGCCCGACCCGTACGGTCAACCGCTGCCTTGTTTCCGGCCGCCGCCGCGCATTTATCCGCCGTTTCAAGCTTTCCCGTATTTCCTTCCGCGAACTGGCCAACGCCGGCATGATCCCCGGTGTGACCAAGTCCAGCTGGTAAGGGCAGGGAAAGGTTGCAGCCTTATAAAGATTTTGACGCTAGGCTGATTTTTATTTAGCCTAGCGTTTTACTATGCCCATATACGAGTATATTTCCGAAAACCCTGACGACCTCGGCCAGTCCTGCCCGGTGTGCCGCCGCGGTTTTGAATTGCGGCGGCCGGTGGACCGTGCGCCGCTTGAAAAGTGCCTGGTGTGCAAGCACCCGGTGCGCAAGGTCATTAGCCGGATCAATGTGCCGGAGGCGACCAAGCCCCTTTCCGTTTCCGACGCCAAGGCAGCCGGGTTCACCGTGCTGGAGCGCCGGGACAAGGGCGTTTATGAAAAACTGTAACACAAAAGCCGGGAAACATTCCGGCCTCCTTTCCCGTATACTACTTGAAACAGAATGAATGATCCGGACCCTCTGAGTATTCTTGCGGCCTTCGGGGCCGCTGAAGCGCCCGACGCTGTTCCGGCGCTGGGTGGAATGACGCTGGCGATTGCCGGCTTTATCCTTTTTTTACTGCTGAACGCGTTTTTTGTGGCGGCCGAGTTCGCCCTGATGAAGGTTCGCGAAAGCCAGCTGCACGCCGGGGATGGCGTTCCGGCGCGTACCCGTAGGAAGCTGGCCCGGGCACGGAAGGCGGTCAAGCACCTTGACCTGTATCTGGCCGCCTGCCAGGCGGGCATTACCCTTTCTTCTCTGGCGCTGGGATTTCTGGGCACGTTTTTCGTGGCGGAGCTGACGGCTCCCTTCCTTGTTTCCCTGGGGCTGGGCGGTAAGGTTCCCGTTTACGGCATTGCCCTGGCCGTTACGTTTATTTTCTTTGCCTGCTGCCAGGTTATTTTTGGAGAGTTTATTCCCAAGGCCATGGCAGTGCGCCATCCGGACAGGGCGGCTCTGGCGACGGTCCCGCTGCTGCATTTCTTTTACACGGTGTTCAAATATACGGGCATTCTTGGACTGACGGACGGAATTGCCCGGTTTGTGCTGAAGTACCTGCTGGGTATCGATCCCCGCTCCACGGCCTGCACGGTTCACAGCACGGATGAACTGATGTACCTGGTGGAGGAAAGCGAACGTTCCCGAGAGCTGACGAAGCAGGAGGCGGAGATCTCCAAGAATGCCCTTGAACTGAACGACATGTGCGTCAAGGACGTGATGACGCCGCGTTCCGAAGTGGACGTGATGGATTTGACGGCTCCCTTTGAGGAGAACTGGGAACTTGCCCGGAAGTCCCGCCATACCCGTTTCCCCCTGGTGGAGGGCGACCATCTGGACGAGGTGAAAGGCTGGGTGCACGTTAAGGATCTGCTCAAGCTGGTAGGGCAGGAAAATCCGGACCTTAGAAGCGTGCGGCGTGAGTTGCGCGTGGTGCCGGATACGATGCCTCTGGACAGCCTTCTGACGTTCTTCCTGAAAGAGCATGCCCATTTTGCCCTGGTGGTGGATGAGTTTGGTGATTCCATCGGCCTGGTGTTCCTGGACGATGTGCTGGAACAGATCGTGGGGGACGACATTCAGGATGAGTTTGACCAGGAGGAAATGCGGGAATTCGTCAAGACCGGCAAGGATACGTATGCCGTGAACGGAGCCGTTACCCTGTTTGACCTGGCGGATTACCTGCCTGAAATGGACCTGGATTGCCCGGGCGTCACCACGCTGGGCGGTTACGTGATCAGCCGGCTGGGTTACATTCCGGAAGAAGGGGAGGAATTGAAGATTGGCCGCTACCGGGCCGTAGTGACGGGGTCGGACGGCAGAAGAATCACGCAGATTCTGCTGACCCGCCTTCCGGAAGAACAGGAGGAGGAATAAGGCCATGACGGAAAAGTCACACCCGGATATGAGTTTTGAAAGGGAGGCCCGTTCCTCCGGTTTTCTTTATGTGGCCGGGGTGGATGAAGCTGGCCGCGGCCCTTTGGCCGGCCCTGTGGTGGCCGGGGCCGTCATTCTGCCTGAACTGCCGGAGGAACTGTCCGGGTTGAATGATTCCAAGCAATTGACCGCGGCTAAGAGGGAACGCCTGTTCCTGGCTCTGCTGGATTGCGAACAGGTGGCCTGCTCCGTGGGGGTGGCTTCCGTGGAGGAAATAGACCGTCTCAACATCCTGAAAGCCACTCATCTGGCTATGGCGCGCGCCGTGGAAGGGCTGGCCCCGCATGCGGATTTCTGCCTGGTGGACGGCCTGCCCGTCAAGGGGCTTCCCGTTCCGCACCGCGCTATCGTGAAGGGAGACGGCAGGAGCCTTTCCATTGCCGCCGCCAGCGTGCTGGCCAAGGTGACGAGGGACCGCATGATGACGGAGGCGGATGCCTCCTATCCGCAGTACGGTTTTGCAAAACACAAGGGATATGGCACGAAAGCCCACATGGAAGCCCTGCGGAGGCATGGGCCCTGTCCGCTTCATCGCCGCTCGTTTGCGCCGGTTTCACAAATGGAACTGTCCATTCCTGAATAGGAAGGAGCGGGATACGGCATGGCTGGGAATGTACGGGGAACTGGCAGCGGCTTCTTTCCTGCGTGGGGAAGGGTGTTCCGTCTTAAGGAGGAATTGGCGTCCCGTCAGGGGCGGGGAACTGGACCTCGTGTGCCGGGACGGGAACTGCCTGGTTTTTGTGGAAGTGAAAACCCGTACGGGAAACGGTTACGGGGGAGCCCGCCGCGCCGTGGACGCCCGCAAAAGGGCGCTGATACGGCGGGGAGCGGCGGAATGGCTCCGCCAGCTTCCGGAACCGGTTCCCTCCCGTTACGATATTGTGGAAGTCCTGTACCGGGAGGGGAAGCCCCCGGAATTCAGGCGTATCCGCGGCGCGTTCGGGGAGAAGGATTTGGACGCCTCATGAAAAGCGCCGCAGGCGCAGGGCGTTCAGAATGACGGATACGGAGCTCAGGCACATGGCCCCTGCCGCAATAACGGGAGAAAGCAGGATGCCCCAGAAGGGATAGAGGATGCCGGCGGCTATGGGGATGCCCAGAGCGTTGTACACGAAGGCGAAACCCAGGTTGGATTTCATGTTTTTCACGGTGGCGGTGGAAAGGGCGAAAGCCTTGGAAATCACCAGCAGGTTCCCCTTCACCAGCGTGACGCCGCAGCTCTGCATGGCTACGTCCGATCCCGTTCCCATGGCGATGCCCACATCCGCTTCCGCCAGTGCGGGAGCGTCGTTAACGCCGTCCCCCGCCATGGCGACCACGGCGTTCCCGCTTTTCAGGGAGGCGATGAGCGCCTGCTTGTCCACCGGTGTCATTCCTCCGTGGAATTCGGAAATGCCCAGCTCCCTCGCCACGGCTTCCACCGTCGCGGGCGCGTCCCCGGAGGCAATGATGATGCGGATGCCGCGCGCAGTAAGGTCCGCCAGGGCCTGGCGCGTGTTTTCCCGGATTTTATCCGCCAGGGAGAAGGCTCCCGCCGCCTGGCCGTCCACCGCGGCAAAGACGGTAACGCGGCCCTGCCTCCGCTGTTCTTCCACCCACGGAGCCAGGGAGGAGATGTCTACGCCCCGCTTCTGCATCATGTCTGCGGTGCCTACGCAAACCTTGCTGCCCTGGAAAGTCCCGGCCACGCCGCCGCCCGGGAAGGACTGGAAGTCCTCAATGGGCGACAGGGTGAGCTTTTCCTCCGCCGCCTTCTGGAGGAAGGCGCGCGCGATGGGGTGTTCGCTGTTCTGCTCCAGAGAGGCGCACCGGGCGAGCAGCGCGTCCATATTCACGTTGTTTCCCGTGGTTACGTTGACCAGGGATGGCCTGCCTTCCGTGAGGGTGCCTGTCTTGTCCATCACCAGGATATTGACCTTGTGCATGGTTTCCAGAGCGGCCGCGTCCCGGAAAAGGATGCCCAGGGAGGCCGCCTTTCCGGAAGCCACCATCATGGACATGGGAGTAGCTAGGCCAAGCGCGCAGGGGCAGGCTACGATCAGGACGGCGACGGCGTTCACCAGCCCGTGCGGCCAGGATGGCTGCGGCCCCCAGAATCCCCAGGCGAAAAACGTGAGAACGGCAATGAGCACCACCGCAAGCACAAAGTAGCGCGCCACCTTGTCCGCCAGCCTCTGCATGGGGGCCTTGGTCCGCTGGGCCTGGGCCACCAGGTTGACGATACGCGCCAGGACGGTGTCATTCCCCACGTTCTGCGCCGTCATGGTGAAGGTGCCTGTGGTGTTCAGCGTGGCGCCGATCAGCTTGTCGCCGGGAACGTGGGAGACGGGAATGGGTTCTCCGGTCAGCATGGACTCGTCTACATCGCTTCCCCCGTCCTTCAGGACGCCGTCTACCGGAATCTTTTCTCCCGGTTTCACTCTCAGCACGTCGCCGGTCTGCACGTCCTTCAGGGGAATGTCGCTTTCCACCCCGTTGGGGAGTACCAGATGGGCGGTGGCGGGGGCCAGATTCATCAGGGCCCTGATGGCTTCCGCCGTACGGGACCTGGCTTTCAGTTCCAGCACCTGGCCCAGAAGGCTGAGGGAGATGATGATGGCCGCCGCCTCATAATAAACGGGAACATGCCCGTCATGGGTAAAAACGGCGGGAAACCAGCCGGGCACGATGGTAGCGGCCAGGCTGTACAGAAAGGCGATGGAGGTTCCGGCTCCGATCAGCGTCCACATGTTGGGATTGCGGGTCTTGATGGAATCCCATCCCCGGACCAGGAGCGGCTCTCCCGCCCACAGGACCACGGGGATGGCCAGGAACAGTTCCACCCAGTTCTGGACTCCGGCGTTCATCCAGCGCGCAAGATGGCCGCCCATGGAAATAATGAAGATCAGGACGACGAAAGGCAGGGAAAAATAAAAACGCCTGCGGAAGTCATTCAGCTCCGTATCGTCCCGGGCGTTTGCGGAAGGGAGCAGCGGTTCAAGCGTCATGCCGCAGATGGGGCATGCTCCGGGATGATTCTGCCGGATTTGAGGGTGCATGGGACAGGTGTACACCGTACCGGGGGCGGCGGCCGCAGACTCCATGGCAGAGGAATGGTCCATGTCTTCATGGTGGTGCATGGGCATGTCCATGCCCTTCATGTCCATGCCGTGTCCGGCGTCCGGAGGGTGGGCAAGAGCTTCTTCCGGCGCTGCCGTGAATTTATCCCGGCAGGAACGGCTGCAGAAAAAATAGGTTTTCCCCTGATAGCCGGCCTTCCAGGGAGTATCTTCCCCGACTTGCGCTCCGCAGACGGGGTCCGTGTGTCCGGAAGCTCCATGCCGGGCATGCGGGCTGTTGGTCATATCCATACGGAAAGTGAGACAATTCCGGGACCCTTTCCGTTCCGGGACAGCCATGATTGGAAAAACCGCGGAAGCGGCTTCAAGCCCGCATTTCTCCATGCGGGCACAGATTGCGCCTGTCTATTATATATAGTGCAGGAGGAAAAATCATTCCGCCCTGAGCGCCAGAATGGCTTCCATGAAATCCTGGGGAATATCCATGCGGGCCAGTTCGTCCTGAAGAATGACGCCGTTGGCTCCGGCGTCCAGCATGCGGCGCGCGTCTTCCACGGTGCGGATGCCTCCTGCGGCCAGGACGGTGACGGAGGCGGGAATTTCTTCAATGAGTTTTTCCGTAACCGCCGGATTGGCCTGGAGGGTATGCGGATCCGCATTGTTGATGCAGACGAATTCCGCTTCCAGGTCCATGGCGGTTTCAAGCTCATTCAGGGTATGGACTTCCATCATCACGTCCAGTCCCAGCCCGGAGGCCATGCGGTACAGGTCTTCCAGGTCCTTTTCCGGCAGGGCGGCCGCCACCAGGTTGACGGCGTCCGCTCCCGAGACGATAGCCTGGCAGATCATGGCGGGATGGATGAAAACGTCGCGCGCCATGACGGGGACAGTGCTGATTCTGGAAATGGTGGAAACCATGTCCCAGGAACCGCCGTATACCTCCGGTTCCACGGCGATGGAAATGCCCTGCGCGCCGCCCTGGATGAACATGCCGTACAGGTGGCGGAGGTCCTGGTTTGACTCCCGGAGGTTGAGGACGGGATGGACCCTGGACATTTCCGGGACGACGGAAAGACGGTTTTCCCCAAGGTCCACCGCGGTGCGGAATCCCGCATAGTCATTCCTCTGGATGGCGGAGGCCCGCAATTTCCCTTCCAGGGGAAGGATTTTTTTCAAGTCGGCGCGTTTGCGCTCCAGAATGCTGTTTAAATAATCCATATGTTACTTTTTGGGCAGGAAATAGGAACGTTGCTTTTCGGAAATGGAGAGGCCGGCCTGTTCCATGACGCACAGCATGTCTTCCCAAACCTTTCGTTTTTCTGAAATATCCTCCGTGCGGAGGAGGTAGCTGGGATTGTAAGTAACGCGCACAGGCGTGTCGAAAGCCGTGTGGAACGTCCCCCTCAGGGCGGAAAGCGGCGTCTCTCCGGATTGGAGGATGCCCCTGGCCGCGATGGCGCCCAGGGCTACCACCACTTTCGGGCGCACCAGCATGATTTCCTCCCGGAGAATGGGGAGGGATACCTCTATCTCCCGGTCCGTGGGAGGCCGGTTGTTGGTAAGCTGGCGGGGGAGGGCGGGGCGGTACTTGACCAGATGGGTCAGGTAAATGTCCGTACGGGAAAGCCCCATGGCTTTCAGCATGGCGTCCAGCTTCTGTCCGGAGGGGCCGGCCAGGGGAACGCCCTGCTTTTCTTCATACAGGCCGGGGGCGTCCGTGACCATCATGATGTCCGCCCTGGGACTGCCGGAGGAAAAGACGGGCGTGTCCCGCAGGGACTCCATATTCCGAAGCGGCGGCCAGTTGACGACCAGTTCCCGGAGGGAGGACAGTTTCTCTTCCTCCGTTTCACCTTCCAGGGCAAAGGAAATATGGCGGGGCAGCGTGGCTTCCTCCTCCGTTCTGCCCGGCTGTACTCCGTTGAGGATGTCCCGGAGTTCGTTGCCGAAGGAAACTTCATCCACGGAGTCCGGCGGCTGGCCTGGGATTTCCGGCGGCGGCTGCGTTTCTCCGGAAACAGGGGGGGCGGAAACGGAAGAGGGGATTTCCCCCCTGGCGATCCGCCGTGCGTCCATGACCCATTTCCTCAAGACCGTTCTGGCCTCCTCCGTGACGGCAGCCTTCTCCACGCCCCGGGATAACAGGGCGCGCAGGTAGTCCAGCGTGAGGTGTTGGGGCAGGCCGGCAGACATGTTCGTTCCGGAGTGTAATCTATTTCCGGAGGGATGCAACAGCCCATTGGGTGTGCGCCCGGCCGCCGGGAGCAGGAGGCTTGGCGTCATCTGAAGAGCGTCGCAGGAAAGAGGGGAAAGAGAAAAAAGGAAGGGCGGCTATGAAATTTCCCCCCTCTTGTCCATGAATGCCGTTCAACGGGGCAACGCCCGCCTGCAAGCGGGCATGCTTGTTCCGGGACCGTTTTACAGGAGGCAGGGAATTGATTCGTTCGCCTTCCGGCTTTCCCTGCTCTCCAGGGTTGAAGCTTCGTTTTCCGTCCAACCGGGCTTTTCCGGTTCCCGCTCCGGAAAAATTACAGGAGAAAACGGAAGGATTCCTTTCCTGCGCAGAGCGGGCTGTTCCCCGCATCTTTCTTTTTCTTGGCATGGAAGTTTCTCCAGAATTTGAAAAACTGCTGCAAGACGGGTTACGGGATGTTTTTTCAATCAGGCCTGCATGCCTTTTTTTCTATAGCTTTCCCATGGCCGGAGCATGCCCCGGTAAAAATCCCGTGTCCCGAATCCTTATTGCCGGGAAATGTTCTTCCCAACCTCTTCCCGAACCCTGCATTGCGGCATATTGGGAAGCAGGAAGGGCGCAGATAAGGAAACGGGAAAGGAAAAATTCACGTGGAAGCCTGAACAGCAAAGGGAAATTCGTTCAAGGGGAGACGCGATTTTTCCATCCATGACGGCCTTCCGGAATTTGGCCCATTGAACTTTTTTAGGGAATCTTTTGAAGGATTGAGGTCGATTTTCTCTTATATCATATTTATAGTAAGCAAGATGTATTAAAAATAAAAAAGTGTGTCGTGATGTGATAGAAAAAGATGTTTCGTGAAGTATATTATTTGTCATGATATGACAAAAATGCGGCATGTTTTATATATTGCTTATTTTTAGCGTTTTATATTAATAGGTTTTCCTTGTTTGGAAGGGGGTCGGTGAAAAAAAAGGATTGCCAAGGCAGAAATTATTTCGTACCCAAGAGCCGCCGTTGCCGATTTTTCGGCTTCCGCACATGGCCTGAAGGTTCTGCCGGAGTGACTGCCATGTGTATGGCGCCTAACCTCATACCGCATGAATTTAAGAATAATTGCCACCCTGTCTTGTGCCGTCGCGGCCATGTTTGTCAGCAGTTGCTCGACAAACGGAGCTGTAACCGGCATGGGGAAATCCAGTAGTGACGCCCTTGTTTTGGCCCGTGTAGGTGAAAATGCCCAGGGATTTGTTCAGCCCCTGGCGCCGAGCCGTTCGGCAGTGCCTTCTTCCAAGCTCCCCAAACTGGGGCGCGACAAACACAAGATGCCGTTTTACCACCCCGCCCAGCGCACCCGTGTAGTACGCACCACGGCTTATACCCATTCCGAACGTGACCATCTGGCCTACGGACCCCGGAATGCCGTTGGCACGACGCTGAAATACACTTCTTCCGTGCGCAGCGCCGCTGCGGACTGGTCCGTTTACCCTCTGGGAACAACCTTCCGCATCAAGGGGCAGCCCTATCTCTACGTCGTTGACGATTACGGGAGCGCCCTAGTCGGGACCGGAACCATTGACATTTACCAGCCTAACAAGAAGCTGATGAAGGAATGGGGCCGCCGCTATGTGGAACTGACCATCGTCCGCTGGGGAGACCCCGCCAACAGTCTGGAAGTGCTCGGCAGCCGCCGCGGCTACAGGCACTGCCGCGCCATGTATGCGGCCCTGCAGCACCGCGTGTCCAAGGGGCTTTACGCCAAGGCTGACTGACCGGATTCCTGAACCCTTTAACCCGGGCGCCGCCATTCATCACATGGCGGCGCTTTTTTATTTTCCGGCGTGCGTGCAGGATGGTAATCTGGCGGCATGGATACGAAAAAACGGGCTTCCATTGTCCGGGAGGAACTCATGTCCCTGTATGGGAACCCTCCCATTCCCCTGGCGCACCGCGACGCCTACACCCTGCTGGTGGCGGTTCTTCTGTCCGCCCAGTGCACGGACAAGCGCGTAAACCTGGTGACTCCGGCCCTGTTCGCCCTGGCTTCCACTCCGGAGGAAATGGCCCGGCAGGATGTGGAAGCGGTCCGGGAAATCGTGCGGCCCTGCGGCCTCTCGGAAAGGAAGGCGTCCGCCATCGTGAACCTCAGCCGCATCCTGGTGGAAAAATACCAGGGGCAGGTTCCCTGCGACTTTGCGGCCCTGGAATCCCTTCCTGGGGTAGGGCATAAAACGGCCTCCGTCGTCATGACCCAGGCCTTCGGCGTTCCTGCCTTTCCGGTGGATACGCACATTTTCCGCCTTTCCCGGCTGTGGGGGCTGAGCAAGGGGAAAACGGTGGAAGCCGTGGAACGTGACTTGAAAAGCCTTTTCCCTGAAAATTCATGGGGGGATCTTCATTTGCGCATCGTCTTGTACGGGCGTGAATACTGCTCTGCGCGGGGTTGCGGAGGGCGCTGTCCGATCTGCAGCCGGCTGGCCCGGGAAGACGGTTCCGCGGGTGTCTGAATTTTTGCCAGGGCCCGAAATGAATGCTTGCAAGTCTGAATTTGCATGCTTTAATACACCAGTATCTTTTCGAACAACCATATAACTTAAATTATGAAGAACCTTTTTAGACTGGGTTTCCGTTTCGCCGCATTTGCTTCCGTCCTGATGGCCGCGTTTTCTACATCCGCCTTTGCTCAGGAAGCTGCCGAAGCCGCTGTTCCGCAGGAACAGACCATGCTTGACAAATGGATCATCGCCGGTGGTTGGACCATGATCCCGATTATGCTGGTGGAAGCCTTCATCGTTTTCCTGGTAATCTACAACATGGTGGCTCTGAAAAAGGAAAAATTCTGTCCGGAAGACCTCAAGGTCACCCTGTTGCAGCTGATGGCCGAATGCCGCATCCGCTCCGCCATTGAAGTTGCAGCCGGCAGCCCCACCTATCTGGGCCGCCTGGTTGCGTATGCCCTGCCGAATGTGGACGCCACCCGTCCGGAAGACCTTGGCAAGGACGCCATTGAAGACGCCGTAGCCGACTTTACGGCCAATGAAAGCCGTTCCGTATTCAAATGGATTAACATGCTGGCCCTTTGCGCGCAGATTTCCCCCATGCTCGGCCTCTTCGGTACGGTGCAGGGGATGGTGGGCGCGTTCGGCACGCTGTCAAGCGCCGGACAGGCAGACCCCACCCAGCTTGCCGGTGACATCTCCGTGGCTCTTCTGACGACCTTCTGGGGCTTGATCAACGCCATTATCGCCACGCCGTTCTTCTTCTTCCAGAAGGGCATCGCCAACGCCCATATTGCCGAATGCGTAGGCACCGTGCAGGAAATGGTGAACACCTCCATCAACGTGGTGAACGCCGAAGCCCAGCTTGCCCGCATTCCCGAAGGCCTGGCCTGATCGCCGGGAAAGACGGTCCGGTCCGGAAGTTTCCGCCCAGGCGGAGCCGGGCCGGAGAATCTCAACCAAATGTAGCTTATGGGTAAGAAAAAAGCCAATGTAGCGGCCGACGAAGAGAGCGGGGAAATGGATATGTCCCCCATGATCGACATGGTTTTCCTCCTGTTGATCTTCTTCGTGGTGAACGCTACGGCCATTACCGTTAAAAAGGATAAGAACATTCAAATGCCCACGGCCAGCAGTTCCGGTGAAGTGAAATCCGCCAACGGCTGCATCGTGGTGAATGTGTACGGTGAAGGGGATGGAAAGCGTCCCGCCGGCATGGATCCCAACGTTCGCTGGGCTTCCGATGTCAGTGCGCCGCTCAACTCTCCGGATGAACTGAAGGAATATATCAAAAACCTTGCGGAACGCTTCAAGGACAAGCAGGACTTTGAAACCCGCCTGTATCTGCGCGGCGACCAGAAGGCCCTGTTCAAGGGCTCGCGGGAAGTGATTCGCGTGGCTGCGGAATGTGGCGTGGTCAAGGTGATCTTTGCCGTATTGCCTGCCAAAAATTCCTCTGCTGCAAACAAGGACGAATAACATTACGCGCTATGGCAAGACATAAAAAATTGGAGATGGTTGAGGATGAAGATCCCAAGCTGGATATTTCCTCCCTTATCGACGTGTGCTTCCTTCTGTTGATTTACTTCCTTGTGGCGACCTCCCTGATTCAGGAACGCAAGCTGGACATGTCCATGCCGGGACAATCCGTGAGCGATACCGCCTCCCAGATTGAACCGGCGCTGATTCGCATCATCAAGGACGGCACCATTTACTGGGGCAAGGACAACAGCCTGATGATTGACAATGACATGAACAACCATAACTTGGCGACCCTCGTGCAGCAGCTGGAAGCCAAGAAACAGGAAGCCAGCGCCGTAGGCACCAAGCCGGTAGTTCAGTTGTGGGTGGAGGGCGATGTTCCCCACCAGCGCGTCATTGACGTCATGAACGCTTTGACGGAAGCAGGAATTACCACGGTGGCCCTGACCGACCTCAAGGACGACTAAGCCATTCACGGATGGACCGTGTTATTGATGTTCAGCTTCCCTGCAAGAGTGTGGAAGTGGCCCGCTGTCTTTTTTTCTTATGGTCCGGTCAAATCATGCAGCCCGGTGGGGGGCAATCCTGATCGTCTTCTCGAACGCCGTTCTGGCATTACCGTTGAAGGCGTCTCAGGAATCGGGCGCCTGCCGCAGCATCCCGGTTTCCGAGACGGCAGGATGTAGTGCGCGGCGGGGAGAGGAAGGCCTTCAGATGCGGGAAGATGAACATTCCGGAGAAATCAGGTCATCCTTCGGCAACATCGTGATCAATGTGTATGGCAAAAAGGAGGACAGGCGTCCGGAAGGTACTGATTCCAGTATCCGCTGGGGATCCGGCTCCCATGAGCCTCTCCATTCCCCGGAAGAACTAAAGAAACATATCAAGAAGCAGGCAGAACAGCTGAGGGCAAAGGGCTGTAAGGAGCCTTTCCTCTATCTGCGCGGTGACCGGAAGGCTCTCTTCACGGATTCCCGCGAAGTTATACAGGTTGCCGCAGAATGCAATGTGAAGAGGGTTCGTTTTTCCGGACCTCCTGTTGCAGCAGTTCCAGGCATTCCTGAAAGGCCGCAGAGCGGGACGGTTTCATCAATGCCGTCCGCTTCCATTTTTCTTCTTCCGCATGTTCTCTTTTACGGTAACGGGAATGGCCTTTTTTATCCTCTGGTGGAGGAGAAAGGGAGCCTGGGGGTTATCGTCGAGTGGCTGAAAAACAAAAAGCGGAGCGCAGGGAGGGCGGGAGGCCGGGTAGTGGTTCAGTTAATGGTGGCTGGAGATGTTCCCAATCAGCGCGCCGCAGCTGTCATGGATGTTTTGATGAGAGCCGGGATGGACTCAGTGGTCCTGAAAACTTTCAAGGATAATTGAGAGAGGGGCGTTCATTTCGTTAATGGCCGGAATTTGCTCCGGCTCGGAATGCCGGATCTTTTTTTGAAAGAGCAGGATTCTCAGAGATAAAAAGGCCTTTTTGGTTCCAAACCCAATCCTCCCTTAAGGGAACGCGAGCAGGAAGAACTTTCTTGCAAGGATGACTAAAAATACAGAACTTTCTGCTTTAGAGTTTGCAGCATCCTGTTAGAATGACGCAATCCATTACAGATAGGTGCATTCCGTGCATTTGCACAGATATTGTACCTATTCTATTATCTCTTCTGTTTCAACGAATTTTAAACACATGATCAAATCAAACTATACTACTGCACTGGCTGCAGGCCTGGTTTCCGTGGTGAGCATTGGGGCGGCGCTCCCGTCCAGTGCCCAGCATGGCCCGCGCGATTACCAGCGCACGGCCCTGACCGCCATGAAGGAAGGCAAGTGGCAGGAAGCCCTGGATGCCGTGGACCGCTGCATCCGCGTTTATGAACCCCGTATCAAGACGCTGGGGCTGGATGACGGCTTCGGCTGGTTCTATTACCAGAAGGGCGTCTGCCTGGCCCAATTGAAGCAATACAAGGAAGCTGTGGAAGCGTTCAAGGCGTGTTACACCAAGTTTCCGAGCGCCAAGAACCAGCTCGTGAAAATGGCCCTGTTCCGCGAGGGGGAAAACTATTGCCGCCTTGGGGATTTTGCCAAGGGCGCGGAGCTGCTGGAGAAATTCCTGAAGGAATACCGCAGCGACCCTGTAGCCCGGAATGTCAATGCCGGTGAAGTGCAGGGACTGCTGGCCCAGTGTTATTTCAAGATGGATCCGCCCGCCTTTGAGAAAGGGTTGGAAAACCTTACCTCCTGCGTCACCTCCCGCTACAAGGGGCGCCGCATTACGGATGCCGTCATCACCAACGGCTTCCTGGCGATGGTGGATGCCGCCATCAAGACCGGCAAATGCCAGGAAACGGTGAAATTTGTGGAAGCCCATCCTTCCGTGATGAACATCAGCCCCACCCGCGTGGCGCTGTACGCTCCCCGGCTGGTGAGCTACATTGCGGAAGTGCTGGAAAAATCCCGCGCCCTTCTCCAGGAAGGAAAGCAGAAGGAGTCTGAAGACTACGCCTCTCTGGCAATGGTGCTGATGGGCCTCCTGCCCGACCAGGCCGGAGTGCTGGCGGACGCCAACCATTCCCTGGACCGCCTGGGACGCGCCAACGGCGCCGTGCCCGGCGTGACGGACCTCTCCCATACGCTGGACAGGACGAAGGTGACCGCCCTGATTGACCAGTTCAACAAGATGAAGGAGGAAGGGAAGGTCATGGACGCCTTCACGTTCAGTTTCATGGGCAACCAGGCCCTGGTGCATGGTTCCCAGAGGGTCGCCCGCGCCGCTTACCAGCTTATCAATGAATCCTATCCGGACGCCCCGGGCAGGGAGGACAACCTCTATTACCTGGCCATGACTACCTGGCAGTTGGGAGAAGCGGACAAAGGCGGCGAGCTTGTGGCGCAGCACCTGAAGGAATTCCCGAATTCCAAGTATGCCCCCATGCTGAACACCCTGTCCCTGGAAGGACTGCTGAAGGACAAGAAATTCGATCTCTGCGTCCAGCAGGCGGACAAGGTCATGGAGCTGCACAAGGACGACCCCACCCACAAGTTCTATGAACTGGCCCTGTACTGCAAAGGCGCCTCCCTGTTCAACCTGGGAGCTGCGGACGCCGCCCGCTACAAGGAAGCGGTGCCGGTGCTGGAACGCTTCGTGAAGGAATACCGTGACAGCACCTACCTGAAAACGGCCATGTACCTGCTGGGTGAAACCTACACGAACCTGGGCAATACGGATGAAGCCATCCAGGCCTTCACCAATTACATTGCCCGTTTCCCGGACAAGAATGACGCCAATATGGCCGCCGTGCTTTATGACCGTGCCTTCAACTACCTGAACCGCAAGAACCCCGGAGACGAGGAGCTTGCCACGAAGGATGCGAAGGAAATCGTGGACAACTTCAAGGAGCACCGCCTGTTCCCGTATGCCAACAACCTGCTGGCGAACCTGTATGCCGGCAGCAAGGAGCATGAACAGGAAGCGGAAGGCTATTTCCTGGCCGCTCTGGAATCCGCCAAAAAGCTGGGCGACAAGCGCCCCGCCGCGGAAGCCGTGTACAACCTGCTCATCAATGCCACCAAGAAACCTCTCCCCGTAGAACCGAAGGAAGCCGTGGAAGCGGCCAGGACGGCGCGACGGGACGAAGTCAAGAAGTGGTATGACGAGTACTGGAAGAACAGCGACCAGCCCGGCAGCCGCTACAGCCTCCAGCTGGCTGCCGCCGCCATGGACTTCTTCAAGGACGACAAGGAGATGTTTGACCCCGCGTCCGTCAAGATGCAGGAAGTCATTGTGAGGGAAGGCAAGAAGGACGATCCCAAGATGACCGTTCTTCTGGAGGAAGCCGTCAACTCCTACACCAAGACGTACATGGCCGGCAATCAGGCGCTGGGCCGCAATCTGGACGCCAACGCCATGCGCAACCACTTCTACCGGTTCCCAGGCGTGGACAATGACAAGGACAAGACGCTGAGCGCCATGCTCCGCATGGCCGTCATTGCCCAGACGCAGGAACGGTATGAAAAGGCTCCCACGGAAACGGACGAACAGCGTGCCGAGAAGGCCGCTCTGGAAGGTCTGGTCAAGCAGCTCTTCGTGGAGCTGAAGCGGGACTTCAAACCTTCCGACCTGCCTCCGTACACGCTCGTGAAGCTGGGTGTCCACCTGGCCAATACGTCCCAGCCGGAAGAAAGCATCGCCTACTTTGATGAAATCCTGGACCCGTCGGAACCTGATCCGGTGCGCAAGAAGGCCCGCATCAACGGCATGTCCAAATACCGCAAGAATGCGGTCTTCGGGAAGGCCGTTGCTCTGGGCCGCAGCAAAGATAACGCCAAGGTGGAAACCGCCATCAAGATGATGAAGGATGAACTCAGCAAGGAGGAATCCAGCGCCAACCCGGACCGCAAGGCCATGGAAGACGCCCAGTACAACCTGGTCAAGTTCACCTCCGCCCGCCAGGACTGGCCGTCCGTCATTGCCGCCGCCGACAAGTACCGCGAGAACAAGTCCTACAAGAAGAATCTGCCGGAAGTCCTCTACCTGCAAGGTGAAGCCTACCTGAAGCAGAACGAGCTGGACAAGGCCCTGATCAACTTCATGAACATCACGGGCACGTACAAGGGCCTCGTGAAGTGGTCCGCTCCCGCCGTGCTTGCACAGATGGATACGCTGTGGAAGAGGAACACGATGTCCCAGGGGGCGGGCAAGCAGCCGTCCGACAGGTATATCGCCTGGAAGGCCGGCAGCCAGTATGTGCAACTGCTGGATACTCCCGCCAACCGCAAGAAGATGACGGCAGAAGACAGTGCCCTGGTCAACGAGGTGAAGGATAAGACGGCCAAGTTCGGCTCCGATCCCGCCGTCAGCCAGGAACGGGCGGACATCGCCGCCTATGAAGCCGCCATACGCGCCGCCAAGGGCCAGAAGTAACAACAAAAGGTTTAGCAATCAACAATATGAAAGCACTTTCAGTAATAATGGTATTGGCCGGCTTGTCCACCCTGGTTCCGGCTATGGCTCAGAATGCCCAGAATCCCCAGCGCCTGCGCGCCAGGGCTGCCGCTCCGGCCATCAAGAATGGCCGCCCGACGGATATTTACATTCTTTCCGCCAACGGCCCCATGGTCCAGTTCGTGGAAAGCCGGGAATCCCAGGAAGTCCTCCAGCAGATGGCCAGCGCCTTCAAAACGCTGTACATCTTTGAAACGGATGATTTCGTGGACGCCAAGGTGGCTATGGAAAACCGGAAATACCAGGACGCCCGCAACAAATTCCATGCCCTGGTGAACAAATATGCCTCCACGCTTTCCATCAAGGACAGCCTGTCCGCCCGGGCGGCCGTTTATGAATTGGAGTGCGCCATGCGCATGATGGACTGGGCCGGGGTCAAAGGCCTGCTGGCCAAGTTCCCCGTAAGGGGTTCCAATCTGTCCCCCTCCGCCCAGGATGATCTGGAGGTTGCCAAAATCATGGCCCTGATTCCGGACAAGGACTGGAACGGCGTGAAAAGCCGTGCCGCCTCTTTCCTGGCCACCAAGAAAAATGCCACCCGCCTTCAGCAGGCGCGGATGAAGTATGCTCTTGGGGCCGCCGCCATGGTGGCCCAGGATTGGAACAAGGCTCTGGATTACTTTGCGGAAGCCCTGGTGCTGCTGCACGGTTCCGATGAAGAACTGGCCTCCGCCTGCGTGGTGCGTTCCCTGGACTCCTACCTGCACATGCCGGATGTGGCCAAGTTCCTGGAGGATTCCGCCGTGACGGCTGCCGTGGAAGCCAGAAAACACAATCCTGAAACCGTGATTCCCGACTTGCAGATGAAGGCCCGTCCCGCGCACGTCAAGGAAGCGGCCGCGCTGTACCGCCTGCATGAACTGATGCTTCCGGACAGGAAGCTGCCGGCCAAGTACGACGGGTTTGCGGTTTCCTACAAGCATCCCGCTGCCGTTGCTCCGGCCCAGACTCCCGCTCAGGCGCCTGCCCAAGCCCCGGCACAGGCTCCCGCCCAGCCGGAGAAAAAGTAGTAACGAACTGACGCGGCGGGTTTTCTGCTAGCCGCCTTCCATTCAACAAGGACTGTCTCCCCTTCACAGGGAGACAGTCCTTTTTTGTACTTCGTTCCCTCATGAGGGTACCGCATCCCTACTGTCCGGAATGGCTGCCGCGCCTTAGGGGACGCTGCACGTTTTCCGGAGACATTTTTTCATTGGGAAAATGCGGAAGAGCCGCTGGCAGGGAGAGAACAAGAGCGGTTAAAAAACGGTGCGTACCGTAGGGAGGGGCTCTCTTGAGCGCAGACTTGCGGAAAAATATGAGGTGGCGGCTGCGGGCGCGTGTTCCACAAGGAAGAAAAGACAGTTTTTTGCAGATGATGCAGTTTCCGGGACTTTGTGCGGAGATGCCTGGAAAGCCATATTCCGTATGTTTTGCCCTGGCGCGGGGAAGGAGAAACGGCGTTGTTGATGATAGGGGGCCGGAACAGGGAAACCGGTGCGGCTGTTGCGGCTTCCATGACTGTTTGGGGTTTGCCTCCCCCTCAAGCTGAAAGCCGGGAATGAAGAATTCCGCATGGACGGCCAGCCGGCCACTCAACGCCGGAGAGGGAACAGGGGGCAGGAAGGCCGTTGCGCGGCGCTGTCCTCCGTTAGAAGGTATCCTTTTGTTGGTTTTCTGCCCCCATGTACGGAACGCCCCTGCGTCCGGGAAAAAAGCTCGTCTTTTCAGAAGCTTTATTTTTCCCGTGCAGGGTCATTCCCTGTTGGAGGATTTGGGGGGTCCGGAAGAATGATGTCAGGCCGCAGTGCGCCGGCGCCGCAGCATGGAGAGGGAAAAGCCGAACAGGCCCAGGGCAGCGGCAGCCGGTTCCGGCGTGTTGAAATTGACGCCTACGTAGCCATCCCGGCTCATATCCAGCTTATACCCTCCTTCCGTCCGTACTTCCAGCCCTTCCAGGCTGATGCCGTTCCCTGCCAGTTTGAAGTAAACCATGCCGGACCCATCCACCGGAAGAGCGTCCGGAGTTCCCATCAATTGAAGGATTACATTGTTGAATAAAAGAGAGCCGGAGGCTGTGGAATTCCCCTCCAGGCTGAACAGGGGCTTGTCCTGGCTCAGGGAGGCCATATCCAGGGTAATGGTCAGGTTTTCCAGGGTGACGGAAGCGCCCGGGGAAAGGGATGAGCCCTGGATGCTGATGGAATGGAAGTTTTTCAAATCGCTTGAAAACGTGAGGTCCGTCTCCGCCGGTTGGAAGACCATGGTGTTGAAGCCTGTTCCTCCGTCCACGCTGCCGTTCACTGTTCCGCCGGAATAGGAAAATACATCGTCGCCGGAACCCATGACCACCGCCTGGCCGCTGCCTCCTGTAATGGTTCCTCCTTCCATGAAGATGCAGTTCTCCCTGTCGCTGACAATCCTGATGCCCACGCCGTTGGCGCCTGTTCCCTCAATGGTGCCGCTGTTGGTGATCCGGATGGCTTCAAAGGCATTGCCGCCGTCGGAATCATCCACCAGAATGCCGTAGGCCTGGCCGTTCGTGTTGGAATTGGAAGCCGTGATGGTCCCGGTATTGGTTACGACGCCCCCGCCGATGGCAAGGCCGTCCGCACTGCCGAAGGAGTCCTTGGCAATAATCGTGCCGGAATTGGTCAGGTTTACGATGTAATCCACGTCCACGCCGTCGCCGTCCAGGGTGGTTGCGTCTCCGGTGCCGCTGATGACGCCGTCTTTGCCGTTAACCACGGTGACCACGTACTTGTCGTCCTGCTGGAGGGCGGCGTTCCAGTCCCAGTTCAGGCCGGAACCTCCCCTGCCTTCAATCCTGCCGTTATTGCTGATGGCGGCTTTCCCTTCTCCGGTAACTCCGTGTTTCATGCCGGTGATTTTCCCTCCGCTGTTGTTGGCAAGGTCCAGGCCATGGGCAAAGGTGTCAATGCCGTCGTCTTCCGGATCGTAATGCTTGGCCGTGATGCCGTTTTCCCCCGCAGCCGTGGTTTCAATCGTGCCGTTGTTGATCACAGTGGCGTTATTGCCCAGTTTGACGGCTCCTTTCTGACCGGCGGAAATGGTACCGTTGTTGGTGATGGTGGCGGACGTGTTGATCATGTAGCGCAGGTCGATGGCCTGTTTTTCCGTTCCGGTCATCGTGCCGGAATTGGTCACGCTGATCAACTGTCCCGTTATTCCGTTTTCCATGCCCTGGTCCAGGACAAGGGCGCTTTTTCCGGAAATCCTGCCTCCTTCCATTACCTCGATCTCAAGGGCGGACTGGATGGGGTCTTTCAGGTTGACGGCATTTTTGGCGACGTTCAGGAATCCGGTTCCCGTGACGGTCAGTTTGCCCTCCGTCATGTTGACGGCCTTGGTCTGGGTGTCGCTGATGGTCTGGTCCGCAAGGGAGGGCGCGGCAAGCAGAACCGCCGTGGCCAGGGTCGTGGCTGTGGAATAAAGATGGTGTGCCTTCATGGTGACAAGCTCCGCAGGTTATCGGGAGCGACGCCACCATGCCAGAACGGACGCGCGGGAGGGAAACCCGTTCGTGCAACAAGTTTGCCACGGGGAATGGCGCGAAGCAGGGAGGAAAGGAAGAAGGCCGCCTACCGCAGGACGGGGGCGCTTTTCACTTCCTCCGTCCATTTCCTGTACAGGTCCGGGGAAATTTCGGAGGGCTTGATTTCCGAGCGTTCGCCCCAGAAGACGGCCGTATGCAGGACGGGAATGCCTGAGGCGTCCAGATGGCGGTCAATCGCCGCCTTGTGTTCCAGCACGGCGTTTTTTTCCAGGCCGTGCACCACGCCCATGATCTGCGCCCCGCCGAAGATGTCCCCTCCGGTTCTCCAATAGCAGTGGGTCATGCAGATGTGGCGTCCGCATTCCGCTCCCGCCCGGATTTCCATGCCGGCGGGAACCGTCCAGTGGAACAGTCCGTTGTATTTGGTGACGGGGCCGTCGTTCGTTCTGGTCCGTACATGTTCCAAAAAGGTGGCGAAGCGGCCGATGACCTGCTTCCGGTCCAGCTCTTCCGCCGTGCGGCAGTATTCCTCCGGTTCCAGGCCAGCCTGGGCGGCGCGGAGGGCCCAGGGGTCTTCCACCATTTCCTCCGGCCTGAGCTGTTCCTTGACGGAGAGGAGCACCTTCCATTCCAGCCCGGAGAGGGAGACGGTTTTCGTTTCCTGCATGGGGGCCGGTTCCGGAGTCTTGTCCCCGGGCCGGAGGCCCCTGCGGCGCATGTGCCCCACGCCCAGCGCAAAAACGCCGCGGGCGGGCAGCAGGACATAGTCGTCCGCGCCGATGTGGCGTTTCAGTATCTCGCAGTGTTCCTCCAGCGTGCCGCAGCCCACAGGCACCTTGACCGTGGTCCAGAGCCTGTATTGGGCGCCGGGATTGGCCGCATCCGTGTTGCGGAGCACCACGTGGCCCGTGAAGGGGTCATGCTCCTTCATCCAGTCAAAGGCCGCATCCAGGTTCTTCTCCGGCAGGGACCATGCCACCAGGGCCCCCTGGGCGAGCTTGGTAGCCAGCAGCGTCTGGCGCACGCGGCGCACCACTCCGGCTTCCATCATGGCTTTCAGGCGCTGGATGACTACCGGGACCGGGTGGCCGCATTGCTCGGAAATGGCATGGAAGGGGAAGCGCCGGAAGCCCTTGACGCGGTCTTCCGCCACCATCAGGATGTCCGTGTTGACGGGATCGTTCGGAGAGGAGGGAATGCTGTTCATGACGGGTCAAAAAAAGGCCGGGCGATGGTGTCGCCCGGCCCGGAAAGCCGGAGTTGGTTTAGCTACTGCCCGGATTGGTACAGCGGCTTGTTGTCGTACCGGGCGTCGTAAATGGCGAAGGATTCGCGGTGCTGGTTGTGGTCGCCGCGGAAGATCAGCCTTCCGCTGTGCTGGCGTTCCAGTTCCATGAGCAGGCTGGCGTCTTCATTCTTGAAGCGGGAGAGCACCTCCGAGTTTACGACGATGACCATGTCCCCGATGGTTTCCCTGTATTTCTGGATGCAGGCGTAGATCTGCCGCTGGATTTCCACGCTCATGGTCATCACGGATTTGACGCGGCCCCGGCCTCCGCAGTACGGGCACGGGTCATGAACGGATTCCCGGAGGCTTTCATTGAGCCGCTGGCGGGTCATTTCCATCAGGCCGATGGGGGTGATCTGCAGTACCTGGGTCTTGGCCTTGTCGCGCTTCAGGCGGTCCTTCATGGCTTTGTACACGGCCTGCTGGTCCTTCCTGTGGCGCATGTCGATGAAGTCCACCACCACCAGGCCGCCGATGTTGCGCAGGCGGAGCTGTCTGGCGATTTCATAGGCGGCTTCCAGGTTGGTGTCCAGAATGGTCTTGTCTAGGTCCTTGGTGCCCTTGTTGCGTCCGGTATTCACGTCAATGGCGATCAGGGCTTCCGTCTCGTCAATCACCAGGTAGCCGCCGCAGGGCAGGAGCACCTGGCGCTGGAAGGCTTCGTTGATTTGTTTTTCAATCCCCAGTTCTTCAAAGATGGGCGTGCGCACGGGGAAGTGCTGGATGTGGCGCTTGGCGCGGCGGGAGATTTTTCCCGCAATGGAGCGCATGTGCTCCGTAGTTTCCGCGTCGTCGCAGATGATGTTGTCCACGGTGTCCGTCAGGAAGTCCCGTGCCGTGCGTTCGATCAGGTCGGGTTCCCGGTACACGCAGACGGGGGCGGGGTTGGCCTCCTTTTTTTCCTCCACGCCGTACCATTGCTCCAGCAGCATGGCGAGGTCGCGGACAAAGTGGCGGTAGCGCTGTCCCTGGGCCACCGTGCGCATGATGATGCCCATGCCGTCCGGCACGTTCAGCTTCTGCATGATCTGGCGCAGGCGCAGGCGTTCCTTGGGGTCTTCAATCTTGCGGGAGATGCCGAACTGGTCCGTGAAGGGCATCAGGACCAGGTAGCGTCCCGCCAGGGAGACGTTTGTGGTGACGCGGGGGCCCTTGGTGCCGATCGGGCCCTTGGTGACCTGCACCATGATTTCGGAGCCGATGGGGTAGATGTCCGGAATGTCCTTGGACGTGATTTTGCGCTGCTGCTTCTTTGGCCGTCCTTCGCGTTCGATTTCTTCCAGGCTGGAGTCCAGCGCGGCGGGCAGAGCGTCCCAGAAGTGGAGGAAGGCGTTCTTTTCCTGGCCGATGTCCACGAACATGGCCTTGAGGCCCGGTTCGATGTTTTTGACGCGGCCCTTGAAGATGCCGCCTACGATGTTGTCTTCGCCTTCGCGCTCGATGGTGTATTCTTCCAGTACGCCGTTTTCCAGAAGGGCTACGCGGCGTTCGAGTTTCTCGGCATTGATGATGATGGTGGAGCCTTCCATGGGATCACAGGATCCGAAGCCGAAGGCTCGTTTAATTTTTTTAAGCATTTTTGTAAACACGGGGTGTGAATAAGCTAGGGTGTGCTATTGCCCGCAATGTTCCCGGAGGGCCGCCTCCCGGCAGGAGCGGCTGGATTTCAAGCTGTGGAGATGGCCGGAGAGGAATCATGCAGGCAGATGCGTTGATGTGATGCGGCAGTACGGCAGGCGCAAGGCCGGAGCGCTGGCTCCGGAGGTTCCGTCTTCAGTCTTCCGCGTCAGTAACATTAGTGAAGAAGTCCAGTTCCTGAAGGGCTTTTCCGGTACCTTCCGCAACGGCGCTGAGCGGGTCTTCCGCAATGTGGATGGGCAGGCCGGTCTGCTCATGAAGGAGCTGGTCCAGTCCGCGCAGCAGGGCGCCTCCGCCGGCTAGAACGATCCCCCGGTCCACGAGGTCGGCGGCCAGTTCGGGGGGGCAGCGTTCCAAAGTCGTCCGCACGGCGTCAACAATTGTGTTGAGTTGTTCCGTGAGCGCTTCGCGCACTTCTTCTGATCGGATTGTCACTGTCTTGGGCAGGCCCGCGACCAAGTCGCGGCCCTTGACCTCGATAGAGAGTTCCTGGGGCAGGGGATAGGCGGAGCCGATGCGGATTTTAATGTCCTCGGCGGTGCGTTCCCCGACCATAAGATTGTAGGTTCTCCTCATGTAGGAGATGATGGCGTCGTCCAGCTCGTCCCCGGCGCAGCGGACGGAACGGCTGTAAACGATGCCGGAGAGGGAAATAAGTGCCACTTCCGTGGTGCCCCCGCCGATGTCCACGATCATGTTGCCGGCGGCTTCCTGGACTGGAAGGCCCACGCCGATGGCGGCGGCCATCGGCTCCTCAATCAGGTGCACGCGGCGCGCTCCCGCCGCTTCCGCGGATTCCTTGACGGCCCTGCGTTCCACTTCCGTAATGCCGGAGGGAATGGCGATGAGCACGCGCGGCTTGATCAGGTAATACCTGGCCGTGGCTTTTTTAATGAAGTAACGGAGCATTTCCTCCGTGATGTAGAAGTCGGCGATGACGCCGTCCTTCAGCGGCCGGATGGCCGTGACGGAGCCGGGGGTGCGGCCCAGCATTCGCTTGGCTTCGTCCCCCACGGCCAGAACCTTGTCTCCCTTGACGGCGACGACCGAGGGCTCTCGCAGAACGATGCCCTGGTCCTTGACGTTGACCAGCGTGTTGGCGGTGCCCAGGTCAATGCCAATGTCATAGGAGAAAAGTTTGACAATTTTCTGAAAGAAAGATGACATAAAAAACTAGTGGATAAAGGCGTAGCCCTGAAACAGCCGGGGGGAGGAACGCCACACTTTTTCCTTTTCACGGGACTGAAAGCCTGGCACCCGGACCGGGGCTGCGGGATAATCCCGTACAGGACGAATCGACTATGAAAAAACATGCCTTCCAGGTCAAGCGGAAGATGCGGGATGACATATGTATTTGCATTATCAGCAAGGATGTACTATATGAATGAAAGATGGCGGCAGTGTTTCCCCGTATATCCAAATTACATTCACCTATTCCATTTATGAAAGTCACTACTATCCTGACGGCGGCGGCATGCCTGGCTGGTTCTTTCTCTCTTTATGCAGACCCGGCTGTGGACAGGGAAGAAGCTGCGTCATCCACGGGAGCCTATTCCGTAGCGGGGGCCCTCCGCCTGCCTGAAAATACGACCAAGAGGGATGTCTACGGCATGAACGTGGGCTGGAAGCTGTTCAAGGGCAAAAATGCCCCGGAAGGAGTGAACAGTCCGGACTTTAATGATTCTTCCTGGGAATCCGTGAATCTTCCCAACGGCATTGAGCTTCTTCCGGAGGAGGCCAGCGGCTGCTCCAATTACCAGGGGCCGGTGTGGTACCGGAAGACGTTCACGGCCCCGGAGAAGCTGAAAGGCAGGAGGAACACCCTGTATTTTGAAGGCATCATGGGGAAGAGCGAGGTTTGGGTGAACGGGGAGAAGGCCGCGGAGCATTTCGGGGGTTATCTTCCCGTCATCGTGAATCTGGACAAGTGGCTGAAGCCGGGCCAGAAGAACGTGATCGTCGTGAAGGCGGACAATTCCAACGACGGGTCCTATCCTCCCGGCAAGCCCCAGGAAAGCCTGGATTTCGCCTACTTCGGAGGCATTTACCGTGACGTTTACCTGATTTCCACCGGTCCCGTCTATATCACGGACCCGAACGAGGCCGGAACCGTTGCCGGCGGCGGAGTTTTCTTCCGGACGGAATCCCTTGACCCCCGTACCCGCAAGGGCAGGGTGGGAGTGAAGGTGCAGGTGGCCAACGATACGGACAAGGAACAGAAGGTGCGCGTGCAGGCGCTGATGACGGACCCCAAGGGCGTGGACCCCGTCGGAGAGACCGCCCCGCTGGTCATTCCGCCCCATTCCACGGGTGAAGTGGATATTCCCCTGGTGATCTCCAATGTAAAGCCGTGGTCGCCGGATGATCCCAACCTGTACACCCTGAGCGTGGAGGTATGGAACGCCGCCGGAGGGAACAATGCCAAGAATCCGGCCCATCTGCTGGACAACCGCTCCATGAGGGTGGGCGTCCGGACCGTGGAGATTACGGAAAAGGGGCTGGTGCTGAATGGCTCCCTGTTCCCTGAAAAGCTGATTGGCGGCAACAGGCACCAGGATTTCGCCCGGCTGGGGAATGCAGTTCCCAACAACTTGCAATGGCAGGACGCCGTGAAGCTGAGGAAGGCCGGCATGCGTGTAATCCGGAGCGCCCATTATCCGCAGGATCCGGCCTTCATGGACGCCTGCGACCGCCTGGGCCTTTTCGTCATCGTCGCTACGCCGGGCTGGCAGTTCTGGGGCAAGGGGCCTTTTGCGGACCGGGTTTATGACGACATCCGCCAGATGGTGCGCCGGGACAGGAACCATCCCTCCGTGATGATGTGGGAGCCCATTTTGAACGAGACCCATTACCCGGCGGATTTCGCCAAGAAGGCCCGCGACCTGGTGCATGAGGAATACCCGTATAAGGGCTGTTACACCGCTTGCGACGCGGTGGCCCAGGGCAATCAGCATTATGAGGTGCTGTACGCCCACCCGGCCACGGGGGACAAGCACTGGTCCATCAAGGAACGGAAGGACAACAAGCCGTATTTTACCCGTGAATTCGGGGATAACGTGGATACCTGGTCCGCCCATAACTCCACCTCCCGCGCGGCGCGCCACTGGGGTGAAGTCCCCATGATGGTGCAGGCCCTCCATTACCTCAAGACCTCGTTCCCGTACACTACGTATGATACCCTGAACGCCGCTTCGGCCTACCACTTCGGCGGTTGCCTGTGGCACCCCTTCGACCACCAGCGCGGCTATCATCCGGACCCTTTCTACGGCGGCATTCTGGATGCCTTCCGCCAGCCCAAGACCTCCTATTACGCCTTCATGTCCCAGCGGCCCCAGAAGACGCGCAATGAGCTCGGCTCCGGTCCCGTGGTGTACATAGCCAACGAATGCACGCCTTTTTCTCCGGAAGACGTGACGGTGTTTTCCAACTGTGATTCCGTTCGCCTGAGCGTCAACGGAGGCGTGCCGGTGGAAAAGAAGGTGGCTTCCTACCCCAACGGCCTCAAGCGCGTTCCCGTCGTGTTCCCGAAGGCCTGGGATTTCATGGAAAACAAGAAGCTCGCCCGCGCCGGCAAGGAAGGGGCGGTGAAGCTGGTGGCGGAAGGCCTGATTGGCGGCAAGGTGGTGACCAGGCATGAAGTGCGGCCCTCCCGGAGGGCGGAAAAAATCCGCCTGAGCCTGGACCGTGAGGAAGGCGTGGAGCTGTGCGCCAACGGTTCCGACGTGTTTGCGGTGGTGGCGGAAGTCACGGACAGCCGTGGAACGGTGAAGCGCCTGAATGATGAAGAGCTTGTCTTTTCTGTGGAAGGTCCTGCCGAATTGCTGACGGATTCACCGGACGGCACCCTGACCCAGCCCGTCAAGTGGGGCTCCGCTCCGGCGCTGGTGCGCCTGGGCGCCAAGCCCGGAACAGTGACGGTGAGGGCCTCCGTGAAGCATCCCGGCTCTCAGAAACCCGTTTCCGGCGTCTTGAAGTTTGACACGAAGGCTCCCGGGCTGAACATGCTCTTCACGGAAGATGCCGTAGGCAAGGCGAAGAAGGGGGCGGCTGCGCCGTCTTCCGCAGAGGCGCCTGCTTCCGAACGGGAAAAATCCCTCCAGACGGAGCTGGAAAAGGTGCGCCATGAGCTTAACAAGCTGCGCAACGACAAGGTGAGCGCCCAGCAAACCCACTTTGAATAACCGGACTCCCCGCCATGCTGAGAGAAAAGATCATCCGTTTCTGCCTGCTCCTGCTCCGGCTGGGGATGGGGGGCTTTTTTCTCTTTGTGGCGGGGCGCAAGCTGTTCCACCTGGACCAGCTCCAGGCGACTATTGACCGGTTCGCCATTTTCCCGGAGGCCTGGGGACATCCCCTGGCCTGCCTGGGCGTGGCGTGCGAGATCGTGGTGGGTCTGGGACTCCTCTTCCGCCGGACCTGCGCCGGCGCCGCGCTGCTGGGCAGTGCGCTGACGTTCACGTTTGTGGCTCTGTTCGTCCAGGGATGGGTCAGGGGGCTTTCCCTTTCCTGCAATTGCATCGGCGTGGAAAGGGAAGTGACCAGCTATCCCTTTGAAGTGGCGTGGAGGCTGGGCCTGTTCCTGCTGATGCTGGTCATCCTGTGGAATTCCTGCCGGAAGGGGAAGACGTATTTCAATGTGACCCGGCTGGATTTCAGCGAAATGTGACCGATGGGAAAGGGCGTGCGGCCGTTTTCAGGCCTGGAACGTTTCTCTGGGAATACATTCCGGGGAGAAGGATTTCCAGGGACCGGAAGACCCTTGCTCCCTGGAGGCAGTTTCGCGTGCACGCCGCCGCATTCATATATGCTTGGAGAACAGGCTCCCTTTCCCGGAATGAAGGTTTGATCCGTTCATTTTTCAGATTTACTCACCCTGCGGGCTTCAAGCTGCGCTTTCCGACCTGCCGGTTTGTCCGGTTTCCCGGCCTTCATAGCCTCATTTTACCAATGAACGCCGCCTTCCGTCCAATCGGGTTTTCACCGTTTCTTGAGACCGGTGTTCGTCGTGGAAAATTTCCTTGCAGGGGCAGGGAGGCAGGGTATCGTCCGGAGGGATGGAGAAGCCTGAAGCCCGCAGGAAGGAGGAACCCGCAGGCCGGCGCATCACCCTCCGCTTGTTCTCCGGCGCGAACCCTGTGCACATGCCCTGGCTGCCGCCAAAAGAAGGCGCACCTTTCCCGGGCGCCTTTGCCGCCGTACTGTCTTACAGCTTGTGGCCGAAGGTATCTTCCGGCTTCAGGGATTTGATCAGTTCCAGCAGGAGCTTGATCGTGTTTTCCACGTCCGTAAGGGCGGCCGTTTCCACCGGGGAATGCATGTAGCGCAGGGGCAGGGATACCAGAGCGGAGGCCACGCCGTTGCGGGAAACGTAAATGCTGTCCGTGTCCGTTCCGGTGCGGCGTCCGGCGGCTTCGTGCTGGAGCGGGATTTTGTTCTTGTCAGCCACGATTTCCAGGCGCGCCACCAGGTTGGGGTGGTTGGCCGTGCCGTGGATGACCGCGGGACCGCCGCCCAGCTTGATGTCTCCGAATTTGCCCTTGTCCAGTCCGGGGGAGTCCGTGGCATGCGTCACGTCAATGCAGATGGCCGCGTCCGGACGCAGGCGGTGGGTGATCATTCCCGCGCCGATGCAGCCCACTTCCTCCTGGACGGCGTTGACGAGCATCACGTTCCAGGCGAGGGGCTTTTTCAGCTTGCACAGTTTCCTTGCTATTTCCGACAAGACGAAACCGCTCAGGCGGTTGTCCAGGGCGCGGCATACCAGCTTGCTTTCATTCATCAGCATGGGGCCGTCGCAATAGACGCCCACATGGCCCACGCGCAACCCGAGTTCCGCCACCTCCTTGTCGGAGGATGCACCTACGTCAACGTAGATTTCCCAGATTTTAGGTTCCTTTTCCCCGGGTTCCCGCAGGTGGATGGCCGTGTTTCCGGTTACGCCCGTCACTTCCCCCTGGGAGCCCAGGAAGCGCACGCGGCGTCCGCGGGCGATGGCCGTATCCGTGCCGCCCACGCGCTCCACGTAAAGGAAGCCGTCCTTGGTGATATGGCGGATCATGAAGCCGATTTCATCCGCATGGGCTTCAATCATGAGCGTGGGAGCGTTTTCCGCTTCCGCGTGGAAGGTGGCCCAGGTGTTGCCGTAGGTGTCGCACTGGACGTCTTCCGTGTACTTGCGCAGCTCGTCCGCCCAGATTCGCTGGGCGTCTATTTCAAAGCCGGAGGGGCTGGGAGTTTCCAGAAGTTCCGTTAAAAATCCAAGACTGTCGTCGCTGATCTTCATGGCTTTTGTATAGCACCGTTCCCGTATCCGCTCAACAGGAAAGCATGGCTGCTGGCGGGGAGACGTTCCGGGAGGGGGATGAAAAAGCCCCGCCTGCACGGGATGCGGGCGGAGCCGGGAAATGGTTTTCAGCGGGGGCTAGGCCTGCCTGACCGGAGAAAGCCCTTCCAGGACGTCCTGCTTGTCCATGATATAGCCGGTGTCCGGATCATGGTACTGCGTGGAGTAAACGGATGTTCTGGCGCTCCCGTACGGGTCCGTTTCCTTCGCGACGGGAAGACGGTTGCTCAGGGAGGGGAAGCACTGCTCCACCAGTTCAAAGGTGGTGACGGGCTCCGGCACCAGGTTGACGGAGAAGATTCCGCATTCCCATGCCTTTTCCACATCCCTGACCAGGCGGTTCATGGGATAGAGCTGGTGGCGTTCCAGCAGGGCCGCTTCCAGTTCTTCCGTTCCTTCCGGGGCGGCGGCCAGCAGATCCGCCACGCTCATGTCCGCTCCCGTTCCGGTGACTTCCGGAAGGTAGACGTTCAGCACGCGTCCGAACCGGAGGTTGATGAAGGCTTTCATTTCCACCAGCGCGGCAAGCCATTCATCTTCCGGTTCGCGGAGCAGGGGGGAATGTTCATTGCCCGTTTCCGGCTGGGTGTCAATGCAGGTAACGTAGGTTACCCGTTCCGCCTTCACCTCATGCAGGAGGTCGATCAGGGTTTTAACCTGCGCCAGAAAAGGGGCCATGTTCTGCCGGATGGCCCTGCGCCCTTCCCGGAGGGAGGGGCAGATGATCACGGCCTGCCCGAATTCCTTGCCGCGCAGCAGGGACAGATTGGTTTCATCAATCAGGTAGTCGAAGTACCGTTTTGAGGACCAGAAGGCGCCGAGGGCGCAGGAGGAACCGATGAGTGCCGTGTCTGTCATGGGGAGGTGCGGAGGTTGGGCGGTTGAGTGGGATGGTGCCGTTATTTCAGGGCGTCAAAGGCGGATTTGAAGAGGAAGTATCCCCAGCCCCAGTCTTCATTGCCGGCCCAGTCCTTGTCATAGTGGTGGCGGGGCAGCAGGAAGCGTTCCGGGTGGGGCATCAGGCCCATGGCGCGGCCGGTGGAATCCTGGAGGCCCGCGATGCTGCATTCACAGCCGTCGCGGTTGTCCACGTACTGGAGAGCCACATTTCCGGCAGCCAGGTATTTTTCCGCGTCTCCGGGGCGGGTGACCAGGCGGCCTTCCGCGTGGGCGGAGGGCAGCTCGAATTCATCCGGAAGGCCCTGGAGGAAGGGTGAGTTTTTAGCTACCTTCACCAGCTTGGCCCAGACGCATTCAAAACGTTCCTTCTTGTTGTCAATCAGGCTGGAATCCGGCAGAATCCCCAGCTTGGTGAGTATCTGGAAGCCGTTGCAGATGCCCAGGAGCAGGCCGCCTCCGGCATGGTGCCGGTGCAGGGCGTCTCCCAGGAAGCGTTCCGTTTCCAGCTGGGCCAGGCGGCCGCTGGTGACGTAGTCCCCGTAGCTGAAGCCGCCGCCGAGGACGACGAGCTGGGATTTGGCGACGTGTTCCGGCGTGGCCGTGGCGATGGGCTGGATCTGGGTGGAGAAGCCGGCCGCGCGCAGGGCGCGTTCCGTTTCCGCGTCACAGTTGGTGCCGGGGTATTTCAGTAAAAGTGCGTGAGGCATATTGGTAGAAATGAATCGTTGGTATGGTTAGGTCCCGGTTTTTGGAAATCAATAATAGGGGGTGAGCCCGTCTTTCCAGAGCTTCTTGAGTTTGGCTACGTCGCAGTCCAGCACCTTTTCCCCGCCGCAGCAGGTGGCGGTGAGGCGCTTTTCCTTCGTGACGCTACCGATGCAGGCGCAGGGGAAGCCGGCCATGGCCGCTTCAAAGTCCGCGGCGAATTCCGGGTCCACTTCCACCAGGATGCGGCCCGTGCTTTCACTGAACAGGGGGACTGCCGGGGATTTCCATCCGTTGACGGTCGGCGCCTTCGTGAGGTCCAGCCGTACGCCGCCCTTGCCGGAGAAGGCCATTTCCGCCGCCGTGACGGCCAGGCCGCCTTCGGAGACGTCGTGGGCGGAGAGCACCAGGCCGGAAGTCAGGGCGTTGTAATAGGCCTTGTACAGCTCCATGTTTGCCGCACAGTCCGTTTGGGGGACCTTGCCGTCTTCCACGCCGTGGGTGCGGGCGAAAACGGAGCCTCCCATCTCGTCTTCCGTGTGGCCGATGAGGTACAGCAGGCTGTCGTTCCGCCGCAGGGAGGAGCCGATAACATGGTCCGGACTTTCCACCACGCCGAAGCCGGAGCAGAGGAAGGTGACGGGCACGTTGATGGGGCCGTCTTCCGTTTCAAAGTAGTTGTAGAAGGAGTCCTTGCCGGAGATGAAGGGGGCGTTGTACGCGTCCGCCGCTCTGGCGATGGCCTTCACGCATTCCACCAGGCGGCCGAGTTCCGCCGGGTCTTCCGGGTTGCCCATGCAGAAGTTGTCCAGCAGGCCGATCTTGTCCGGGTTGGAGCCTACCAGGATGAGCTGGCGCACGCATTCGTCCACGGTGCCGGTGCCCATGGCGTAGGGGTCCGTCTTGCCCCATTCCGGAAGAATGGCGCAGGCCATGGCCATGCACTTGTCCGAGCCGTCGATGTCCACCACGGAGCCGTCCTGCGGGGCGTCCGCCTGTGCGCCTGCCAGGGGCTTCAGGATGGTGTTGCCCTGCACTTCATGGTCGTATTCCCGGATGATGGGTTCGCGGGAGACGATGGCGAAGTCTCCCATGACGGTTTCCAGGGATTTGTTCAGGTCCTTGTCCGGGAGGGGCAGGCCCGTGAGGCCCTTGCCGGGGGTGAAGACGGATTCCAGCTTCTTGATGGGGGCGTCATGCAGCTTGGAGTTGTCCAGGCAGCAGACGAGTTCCCCCTTGTGCCAGACTTTCAGGATGCCCGTATCGTCGGAATGGCCCAGGACGGTCAGCTCCGTCTGGAAGGTGTCCGCCAGCTTCTGGAGCTCCGGCAGGTCTTTTTCCTCCACGGCCAGGACCATGCGTTCCTGGGATTCCGACAGGAAGATTTCCCAGGAGATGAGGCCCGGTTCCTTAAGGGGTGCGTTGTCCAGGAAGATTTCCCCGCCCGTGACGGAGAGCATTTCCCCGGCGGCGGAAGAGAAGCCGCCCGCGCCGCAGTCCGTGATGAAGACGATGAGGCCGCGTTCGCGCGCTTCCAGAATGAAGTCCAGCGTTTTCTTTTCCTCAATCGGGTTGCCGATCTGCACGGCGGTGAAGTCCTCTTCGTGGGAGGCTTCGTCCAGCGCGGCGGAGGAGAAAGTGGCCCCCTTGAGGCCGTCGCGTCCCGTGCGTCCGCCGATGACGATCACCTTGAGGCCGGGGCGCATTTCCTTCAGGATGTCCCCGCGGGGAATCACGCCGGCGGTTCCGCAGAAGACGAGGGGGTTGTAAATGTACGTGGGGTCAAACTGGATGGCGCCGTTCACGGTGGGAATGCCCATGCGGTTGCCGTAGTCGCGCACGCCGCGCACCACGCCGCGCATGATGCCCAGGGGGTGGATGACGTCCGGAGCGGTGATGTCCGCCGGATTCGTGTCCGGAGCGCCGAAGCAGAAGACGTCCAGGGAGGCGATGGGCTTGGCGCCCTTGCCTGCGCCCAGAATGTCGCGGATGACGCCGCCCAGCCCGGTGTTGGCCCCGGCATAGGGTTCAATGGCGGAGGGGTGGTTGTGCGTTTCCGCCTTCAGGCAGACGGCCAGCTTGTCGTCCAGGGCGATGAAGCCGGCGTTGTCGTCAAACGCGCTGAGCACGAAGCCCGGCTTGCGTTCCATGATCTTTTCGGAAGGCTTCTTGATGTAGGTCTTGAAGAGGCTGTCCACGGTTTCCGGCGCGCCTCCGTTGACGCTGTGGCTGATGGAGGCGGAGAAGATGCGGTGCTTGCAGTGTTCCGACCAGGTCTGGGCGATCACTTCCAGCTCCACGTCAGTGGGGTCGCGGTCGATTTCGCGGAAAATCTGCTGGACGACTTCCATGTCCTCGCGGGACAGGGAAAGCTTCTGCTTTTTGCTGAGTTCAAGCAGTTCGTCGCTGCTCAGGTCCCTCACGGGAACGGTGCGGTAGGTTTTGGCGGACATGTGGATGGGGAAGGAGAGGGGTTAGGCGATGGTCCAGTTGTGAATGGCGGGGTTGCAGACGTCCTTGGCAAAGCGCGCCGCCAGGGCTTCCTTGTCCCCCTGGCCGAAGACGTACACGCGCTGGGTGATTTTCAGGCCGTCCAGGGTAAAGCCCATGTTCTGGCGGCCGCGGTAGTTTTGCAGGATGGCTTCCTTTTCCAGGTCCAGGGCGCCGGCCTTCATGCCGTAGTCAATCGTGAACAGGGAGTCTTTCAGGATGGGGGCGGCCTGTTCCGTGCATTCCTGGGAAATGGGGTCCACCAGCACACTCAGGAGATATTCGCGGGCTTTTTGTTCGTCCCCGCTGATTTCTACGGTGTAAACGCGGCTGCGGCGGAAGGTGAGGCCGGCATTCAGGGGAGTGTAGAGCAGGGCGTCCGCGTTGGCGGCGGCCTGGAACCGGCTGATAACTTCAAAGTGGAGGGTCATATCGCTCAAGAGTGGTGGTAAAATGAAAAATGGGGGCCGGCGGGAAAACCGGCTCCCATGGGAGGGGAAAGGGACTCAGGCCTTGTTCTGGAGCCGGGAGAGGACTTCCTCGTAAGCTTCCATCACGTTGCCCAGGTCCTGGCGGAAGCGGTCCTTGTCCATCTTCTCGCCGGTCTTGATGTCCCACAGGCGGCAGGTGTCCGGGGAAATCTCGTCCGCCAGCACAATCCGGGAGGGATCTTCCGCCAGGCGCCCGAACTCGATTTTGAAGTCCACCAGCGTCAGTCCGACCTGCTTGAAGAAGTCGATCAGCACGTCGTTTACGATGCGGGCCTGGTCTTTCAGGAAGGCGCATTCCTCTTCCGTGGCGGCGTTCAGTTCACGGGCGTAATCGTCATTGATGAAGGGGTCGCCCAGGTCGTCGTCCTTGTAGGAGAACTCCACGATGGGCTTCTTGAAGGGGGTGCCTTCCTTGACGCCCATGCGGCGGCTGAAGGAGCCGGCGGCGATGTTGCGCACGATCACTTCCAGGGGAAGGATGGAAACCTTTTTCACGTCGATGTTGATGTCGTCCACGTCCGCGACCAGGTGGGTCTTCACGCCCTTGCTTTCCAGCATGCGGTAAATGACCAGGGTGATGGCCTTGTTCATCCTGCCCTTGTTTTCAAACTGGGCCTTCTTGGCTCCGTTTCCGGCGGTGGCGTCGTCCTTGTATTCCATGCGGAGGACGTTGGGATTGTCAGTCGTATAAAGGCGTTTGGCCTTCCCTTCGTAAATAGGTTCCATGATACGTGTTGCGCAGGGGTTGAATGCGTGCGGGGATGTTACGCCACCCTCCCCGCAGGGTCAAGCCACAACTGGACGAAGGAGGGGGCGCCTCCGCGCGCCAAAAATGGAGCGTTCCGGAAAAGGAATGGAACAGAACCCGGAAGGGAGGCGGTGTCTCCGGTTTGCGCATCCCCTCCGTCGCGTGGTGAGGGCCTTCAGGGAGATTGCGGTTCTCCAATGGGGAACGGAATTGACAAGGGCCATCCAACCGGACAAACCCGGTTTTCCGGTCTCTGGACTCGGGTCTTTTCCGGAGAGCCGCAGAGGAGAATTTCTGAAATCCGGCACAAACCGGCGGCCATTATTCTCCTGAATGAAAAAAGCATAATCAACTTGCCACCTGTTTCCGCGGATGTTAGGAAGATGATTGATGTTCAAACTGGCTGTATGTTTCTGGACGGTTCTCGCTCTCACATTTCCGTCCCGGGCGGAGGACACCTGCCATTCCGATGTTGAAAGTTGGAGTACTCTAAGATGCCCGGTTCAGTATTTTGCCGTGGAATCCCAGAACAGCCGCTATTGGACGACCCTTTTTCCGGACAATCCGCCCTTTGCCTATGCGTGCCTGTACCTTCCTTCGTTTGACCGTGAATTCGGCTTTTATCTGGACGGGAACGAACTGTGCTGGGCCAGAGCCATCGGGCCATGCAGCATGCAGATGCTGTCCCAGTTTCCGGTGGCGGATTTCCGGAGTCCCGGGATGAAACAGGCTGCCGTGCTGCTGACCTGCTTGCACTTTCCCGTTTTAGGGAATCTTTTGGAGGGGTGGGACTGTGTTGCCGATACCGTAACGGAAGAAGACCCTTTTGCCGGGCGTAAAAGAAATATGGTTCTGAATTTCCTCCAATTTCGGGAATATCGTGAGCTCTCTGCCGCCTGGGTGGAGGCCGTGGTCAATCCTGTTCTTTACAGTCGCTTATTTGTTAAAAGAGGCCGGACGGCATTAAACCCTGCCGTAGCGGCTGAACTTCGCAAAACGTGGGATGAAGCGGTCACTCGCAGAACTTTCCCCATGGACCTGTACCGCCAGTACGTGACCGGGTGCGACGGGAATTACTGCTACTTCCGCGGGGAGTCCGGCGCTATGGCGGAAGACCTGTGCCGGGGAGAAGGCAGGATGAGGCCGGCCATGAGGTTTCTGGCCTGGGGATTGGCAGACATGGCCATGATGGATGATTTGACCCCGGCAGGGGAGCAATGGGTGATGAAGCAGTGCGCCGCCGTCCGGAAGTATGCCGCAGAAGCGGGTGACGAGCCGCCTCCCATGGTGTCCAGTGAATGGGTGGAGGGATTCAGTAAACGGGTTTGGAAACGAATGGAGCAGGAGGAGGCCGCCCGGGAACGGGAAAAAAGCATGCGCGGGGAGTTTGCAGCTGCGGAAGAGGAGCCGGAAGAAAAAGCGCCCTCCCCGTATTCGGGAGAAAAATATGTCCGTGGGTTCCGGGAGCGTTTTCTGAAGCCTTTGGGAACAAATCCCCTTTGGAAGGATTTGTTCCCGGCGGGGACGGAGGGGAAGCCCGCCGTGTGCTGTTTGCTTCCCGGGCGCGGCATCTGCGGTTTTTATCTGGATGGCCCCCTCATGGGGCGTGCGGAATCCCAGTCACATCATCCCTGGGAGGTTTATGACAGCTGGTTTTTTCACCGGGTACCGGAAAGGGTGCTATTCCCTTATGAGGGCATTCCGGATGCGGAGGGGGATTGTGAAGCCAGGGTGAAGAGGGAGTGGCTCATCGTCGGGAGGGAGATAGGCGGCATGATGGAAGGGCTGCTCACCGGGATTGCCAGGGGGGAGCTGGTGTCCGGAAAAGGGAGAACGGCTCATCACGTGGACGATACCGGCTTTTGCATCGTGCGCGGGGCTGACGGAACGGAGAGGATCATGTCTGCCGCTGATGCTGATTTGGGAACCGTGGTGGAGCTGATGGATTTATTGTATACCATGGACCTGCTGTTTACTTGCGATGAGGATTATTTGAAGGGAATTGTTGAGAAGCGGGCCGTGCTCCAGGGAAGAACGCCGGAGGAAGGGGCGCGGGAATATCGCCGTGAAAGCGGCCTGTGGAGCAGCAGGGGAGGCCGGGCCTGGTGGTTTTAATCCGGGGCCGGAGGGATTTTCCCTGTGTCTTTTCCGGAAACGTCCGGGCTAGGGCTCCGCAGCGGAAGGGCCGGAGATGAATTGCCTTTATTAACTTGCCCATGGTATTCTACTGGTTTAAAAAAATACTGATGTTCAAACTGCTGCTCTGCTTCTGGATGACTTTTTCGCTGGTTCCTTTTCCATCGGCGGCAGATGAGGAGGTAGAAGAAGGAATGACTCTCATTTACCCGGCCCAATATTTCGCATGCGCTTGGGAAGAGGTCTATTGGGGTGACGCCGGCGTTTATTGGGAAATGCTTTTCCCGGAAAATCCCCCCTTTACGTATGCCTGCATTTACCTGGGGTCCTTTGACTAGGAGTTCGGTTTTTATCTGGACGGAACGCTGATGGTCCGGGCTTCTTCCCTGAATTTGAATCCTGCCCAGATGTATTGCAATTGGTTTTTTGAAGGAACTCCTGAAAGGTGCCTTATTCCTTATGAAGGCGAACCATTCTGGATGGATGCCGGGGGCGTGGGCCGGGATTATTCACCCAGGGTGAAACGGGAGTGGATGGATATGGGGAAGGGTTTGTCCCGGCTGATCATCCGGGTCCTGGACGATGCCGCTTCCGGGGAGATTGCCGCCGGGAAGGCGGCGGGGGATTCAGACCCGGATTCCCTGGACATGGTGATCATCCGCGGGACGGACGGAAAAACCAGGATACTGACGCCGCAGGACGAGGGGTTTGAAACCGTGGAGAAGCTGCTGGAGTGTGCGTACAGCGCATACCAGGACGAAAGCGTGAAGGACAGTGCGGGGTATATCATGAAGCATTACGATGTGTTGCGGGGGAAGACTCCGCCGGCGGGAGGGTGCCCCCGCAAAGAGTGCTTTGGAATCAATGGGAGCCGTTTTGACTGGTAGGCGGAAGGGGTTCAGGCAGCCCTTGATGCACTGGCCGTGTGCCTCTACGGGAATTTAGTCTTGATACCGGTAGGGGTGCGCGTATCATGCGCTTTAGTATGCACGCCGACTTGGAGAAATTATTGTCTCTGGGGAAAATCACCCCCTCTCTCGCTGAAAAACTTGATCGCATCGCACCTGGCCGTTACTGCTTCCATACCACCTGGGGCGCCGGCAAAGTCATTTCCTGGAACCTGGCCGCCAAAAAGCTGGTTATTGATTTTGAGGAAAATCCGGAACATGAAGTTGCCTTGGAATTTGCTCCAAAAATTTTGGAGTTCCTCCATGATGACCATTTCCTGGCCAGGCGTTATGAAGATACCGAATCCCTGATCAACCTGTCCGTGGACGATCCGGTGGAACTGGTGCGCGTCACCTTGCAGGGCTACGGCAATTCCCTTACCCCGGAAAAGCTGGAAGCCGCGCTGAAAGGCACCGTGATTGCCGCGGACAAATGGAAGAACTGGTGGGACAAGGTGCGCGCCATGCTCCGTTCCAACGTCCAGTTCATGATGCCTACCCGCAAGGGAGAGCGCATCACGCTCCGCACGAATATTCTTTCCCGCGCCCAGGCCGCCCTGGAGGATTACAACAAGGCCGCGGACCTGAAAGCCAAGGTGCGCGTGCTGGACGGCATCAAGATGGAAACGGTCATGACGGAGCCGGACGCCGTCAACGCCCTGGTTCAGGCGGTGGACGCCGACGTGCGCAACGGCGGAAGCCTGGCTCTTCAGCAGGTGCTGGAGCTGGCCGTGCTCCGGGACGACCTGATCGCCGCCGTGAAGAACACGGAAGCGGCCCAGGCCGCCTACCCCCTCCGTTCCATCGTGGAAGCCAATATCGGCGATGTGGAACGCTTCGCGGAAGTGCTCAATTCCATGCCCGCCGTGCGCCAGAAGCGCGTGTACGTTACGCTGCCCGCCGTCTTTGGAGAAGAGTGGACGCAGAAGGCGCTGGAGCTGTTTGACGCGAGCGGCGCCCGCGCCGTGGGAGAGATTGCCAAGTTCCTGATAGAGGAAGGGCACGACAAGGCCCTGGTCAAGCATTTGAAGCATGAACTGCTGCGCCAGACTCTTCCGGCTGAATCCCTCATCTGGATATGCCGCCAGCGGCATGACGCCTCCAAGCCCCTCTTCGGCCTTCCCGTCGGCATTGCGATGCTTTCCCTGATTGAACAGGACCACATGGACGGCGGCCCCAACCGCATGCTGCGCTTGAAAAACCTGTTTATGGAGGACAAGAACATCATCCAGGAAATGATCAAGGGGCAGGACGTGGCGGAAGTGCGCCAGTTCGCCAAGATGCTGTACAATACCTCCGCCTTCTCCGAACAGGACCGCGGTGCGCTGATGGCCCGCGTGATCAGCGTGTTCCCTGACCTGCACGCCATCGTGCTGGACGCCCTGGTGGATACCTCCGACAAGCCGGAACCGATTTTCGTTTCCTGGGACAGCCTGGAAGCCCGCAAGAAGGAGCTGGAAGAGCTGGTGAATGTGAAGATTCCGGAAAACCTGCACAACAAGAAGATTTCCCGTGCGGAGGGAGACCTCCGTGAAAACGGCGGCTACCAGGATGCCAAGGAAGTGGAAAAGGTGCTCAACCGCCGCCGTTCCGAACTGGAGCATGCGCTGGCGCTGGCCCGCGGCACGGACTTTGCCGTGACGGATACCTCCAAGGCCGCCATGGGGATGAAGGTGACTCTCCAGCCCCTGACCGGAGGGGATGCCGTGGTGTACACCATTCTGGGCGCGTGGGATACGAATCCGGAAAAGCACATTGTCTCCTATCTTTCCCAGGTTGGCAAGGAGCTGACGGGCAGGAGCGTGGGAGACCAGGTGAAGATCGTGCCGATGGACGGCGACAAGAAGAAAGTGTTCACCATTACGAAGATTGAAGCCGCTTTTTAATTTTTAAGAGAGTTGCTTTCCCTTTTGACTAAGGCCTTTAAAAAGGCTCCCCATCCTGAAAGGAGGGGAGCCTTTTTGTTGTTCATGGAAAAACTTTCCATTGTTTCACGGATTTAGAATCCGTGGTCAACAAAAAAGACCAGAGTTCGGATTATTATTTCATTAGTATGAATACCTTAATCAAACAGACTATTGTTTGAATGGGCTGGACAATCTCTCCGGCAAAGATTCATTTTTCAAGGCACAAAAAATAAAACGGCTTATTTTCAATGAGATGCGCAGTATATTTTTTCAGATTTTCTTCTAACATTCATAACGGATTCTAAATTCGTTATTTGTCAAGAAATGGAAGCGGTGTTTCATCATTTCCAATCACATATCCCATTGACACCATGAAGAAAACATTATTCATTCTGGCAACTATGGTTGCGACGGCGGTGGCGGCCGAAGCCTCCACCGTTCTGATCTCGTTCGGGATCAATTCAGGCAATGGCACCGCCGTTGTGGACGGCACGTATCTGGGAGAACCCGGACAGAAAGTGAACAAGATTTCCACGGGACAGAGTAATTCCTATACTTCCGGAACCTTGGTCACTACGGGGGGAGGAAGCACCGGAATCACCCTGACGACGGGAGGACTCTGCTGCGGAGGTCCCGGCGCCATGACCGATGCCGCTGCCAAAGGGTCCGCCCTGGGCCAGGACAACAAGTTTTACGATGTTTTCGGCCAGGATATGACTACCGGCAATCCGATGGGGGGCGCGATCAATCCGATAGGCTCCGCGAACGGCAATTTCACGATGTCCCTGAACAACCTGTCCGCCGGCACCTACACGCTGACCATGCTGGTGGGACGCGGAAACAACTACGGTGCGGGCAACACTTCTTCCTTCAGCCTTGACGGCGCCGGAATCTCCAACATTTCCGCCAGCCTGGACGATTACTCCACCGGGTCCGGCGCTACGCTGAACGGCGCCACCGTCACGGGCAACACGCATACCGGAGACTGGATGCTGATTACTTACACGTTTGACGTGGCGGCGGATGGCACCCGGCTTGATATCCAGTCCCAGGGAGGTACCGGCAACATCAATGCCCTGGCGCTGACCTCCGTTCCGGAACCGGCCACGGCCAGCCTCGGCCTGCTGGGCCTGGGCGTTCTGCTGATGCGCCGCAGGCGCGCGTAACGTTTGTTCTTCATGCAGGCGCCGGCCGTTCGCGAATGGAACAGTCGGCGCCTTCCTGTTTACGGAAGAGGAAATCACCATGAGAAAGCTGAATTGGTGCGGATGGGTTCCGGCTGTGCTGGCCGCCTGCTCCCTGGCGCATGCGGAAGAAATAGGGATAGGAGTGCTGAACGGAACTGCGGCCACGGAGGCGGCGTTCCGGCAGGCGGAGCCCGGAACCCTGGCGGAGGAAGGAAAAACATGGAATTTCATCAAGCCTGCGGCGAATGCCGCTACGACCGTTTCCTCCTTGAAAACTGCGGCGGGAGTGTCCACGGAAGCCTCCTGCGCCATCAATCCGGGTTATTGCGCCAGCAACGGCATTTTTGCGTCGGGCAGGAACCGTGATTATTTGCTCATGGATTCCTGGGCCGGTATCCGGGGAACGGAAAACGTCGTGATTTCCCGGCTTCCCGATTCCATGGCGGAATACTGCCATGTGGAAATTTACGGGGATTGCAATGACTCGGACCGGGACATGCTTTATACGGTTAACGGCCTCACCGGCACCATCCAGGACCGCGGCACGTTTTCCGGCGCGTTTCAGGAAGGAGGCAACAAGCTGACGCTGAAGTATGTGCCGGTCACCGGAGGAACGATTACCATTACGGGCAACGGGGCCTCCCAAACGCGTTCCGCCATCAATGCGGTCCGCCTGACGGCTCCTTCTCCCGGCATCGTGACTTTTACGGCGACTCCTTCAGAGGTCATGGAAGATTCAACCTCCGGAGCCGTCCTGAGCTGGAAAACCTGGAAGTGCGGAGCGGTCACGCTGAGCACCAGGGACGGCCGGGATATTCCGGCCACTACGGAAGACGGCACGGGTTCCGTCACGGTAAAGCCTGACGCCACCACGACCTACATTCTCAGCGCCGCCTGTGAGGACGGAACCGTTTCCAAGGAAGAAGTGACGGTGACCGTCAGGAAGCAGGAACCGGAAATCCTTCTCTTTGAATCCGACAAAAAGAGGGTTGCTCCCGGCAGTGATGAGAAAGCCACTCTGACATGGAGCACGGTGAAAGCGGAAAGCCTCGCCCTGACCGCCAATGGCGCGGAGATTCCCATCACCAGCACGGCGGGAGCCGGCAGTGTTCAGGTGTCTCCCGCGGAGACGACGCAGTACACGCTGACGCTGACCGCGGCGGACGGCACGGAGAAGAGCAAGTCCCTGATTATTTCCGTTCTGGCGGAGAACACGCCCAACGTCCTGGTGTTCCTGGTGGACGACATGGGCTGGCAGGATACGTCCGTGCCATTTTATTACAAGGACGGCCAGCCCGTCGTTACGGAGCTGAACGCCTTTTATAAAACGCCCTCCATGGAAAGGCTGGCGGCGCAGGGGATGAAGTTCACGAATGCCTATTCGTGCCCTTTGTGTTCTCCGGGCCGCACGTCCCTGATGACGGGCAAGACCTCCGCCCGTCACCGGGTCACCAACTGGACGGCCGTGAATGCCCCCACGCTGAATGAATACAGCGGCGGTCTTCCCCACATCCGTGCTCCCCAGTGGAACATGGCAGGGATGAGCCAGCAGGAAATTCCTCTCCCCCGCGTGCTGAAGGATGCCGGCTACCGGACCATCACGGTGGGAAAGGCCCACTTCGCCCCGTCCAACCAGCTTTATTCCAATCCAGCCAACCTGGGATTTGACGTCAACATAGCCGGCTGCTCCGCCGGACAGCCCGCCTCCTACCGGGGAGAGGATCAGTTCGGCTCCGGGAACACCCATGTTCCTGACCTGGAGGAATATTACGGAACCACTGCGGCGGAAGACAGGAAGAGGAATTTCCTGACAAATGCCCTGACGCTGGAGATGAAGAAGCAGATCAAGGCCGCCGTGGATGAGAATGCGCCTTTCTTCGCGTACATGACCCATTACGCCGTCCACCAGCGGCACGACCAGCCGGACCCCAACGGGGACTACGATACTTATCCCTCGGGCACGTCCTTTGAACCGGGAGTTTCCATCGGCGGCAATCTCCGCAATTTCGGCACCCTGATCGGCGGCATGGACAAATCCCTGGGGGATCTGATGGATTACCTCAAGGAACTGGGCGTGGCCAACAGGACGCTGGTCATTTTCATGTCCGACAACGGCGGAGACGCTCCCATCCAGCAGAGCTATAGCGGAGATATTCCATGGCTTGAGAAAATCAGCGCCGTAGCTCCTCTGAGAGGGCGCAAAGGCAGCCGTTACGAAGGGGGAACGCGCATCCCGATGATCGTGGGCTGGGCGGAGGTCGATTCCTCCAGCCCCATCCAGCAGGAATATCCCATTCCGCAGAATTCCGTGAACCATGACATCGTGGCGATTTGGGACATTTATCCCACCATTCTGAATATGCTGAAGCTGAAGGTTCCGGTGGGCCATCAGGTGGACGGGGAGGACATCAGTCCCTATTTCCGGGGGGATTCTTCCTTCCACCGCACCCAGAAGATATTCCAGCATTTCCCGCACCACCATTCCTACGCCAATTTCTATTCCACCTGCCGGGAAGGAGACTGGAAGGTCATTTACAATTATATGGACCAGTACGCCCATACGGATTTGTATTCCGGCAACGGCTACAGGACCGCGGGCCGCTTCCCGTGGCAGCTTTTCAATCTGAAAGACGACATCGGAGAGAGCAATGACCTGGCCCAGGACCCGGCGCAGCAGGAACGCCTGATGCGCATGGCGCGCTCCCTGATCCGGGAACTCCGTCAGGCGGATGCGCAATATCCCGTCCTCACCAGGAACGGCCAGGCGGTGGGGACGGCCTACATCCGCATGCCTGATTTCCCGGACGTGGATTCCGACGGCGACGGCGTTCCCGACCTTGTGGAGGACGCCAACGGCAACGGCGTCATCGATCCCGGTGAAACGGACCCGGATGATGCTTCCTCCTTCGTTCCCATCCGGCAATAAACTTTTCACCAACTGGACAAGACTCATGAAGAAAACACGTTGTTTTTCCGTTCTTCCCGGTCGTCTGCGTCTTCTCAGGATTGGCCTTGGGTCCGCCGCCTTCCTCTCCGGGGCCCTTCTGCTGGCGGATGTGCTGGTCAATGCCGGCGGCGGCTCCAGCAATGCGGACAAGACGGGCAACGGCGGCGGCATATTGGATTACGGGCAGGTCACTTTTTCCGGCTCCGCCTCCTATGAAAATAACACGGTGCGCGGCTTCTCCCAGGGCGGAGCGGTTTACGCAGGTTCCGTAGTCCAGCAGGCCGCCGTTTCCTTTACCGGCAACAGGGCGGAGGGCGGCAGCGGCGGCGCGCTCTACAGCCGCGGGAACGTGCAGGTAGCGGCGGGTTCCTCCTTTTCCGGCAACGCGGCGGCCCACAACGGGGGCGCCCTGTGCCTGGATGCCAATGACGGGGAGGAGGAGCGCACCGTGAACGTGGAAGGCGGCTGTTCCTTTACCGGAAACAGCGCCGGAAACCTGGGGGGCGCCGTTTACGTTTCCGGCGGCAGCGCGGAGGCTCCCACCGTGCTCAACCTCCGGTCCACGGATTCCACCCGCCCCGTTTCCTTCAGCGGCAATTTCCGGGGGCGTTCCGCGGGAGCCTCCACGGGCGGCGTGCCCAATTCCATCACGGTCATGGGCCATGTGCGCCTGGTGATGCATGCGGACCCGGATTGCCTGGTCAGCATGGAAGACCCTCTTTATTCCTTCGCCGGGTATTCCTCCACCTCCAGCTTGAGAAAGACGGGGGAAGGAACGCTGGGCTTAGGCGGCATTTCCTTGTGCCATTTTCCGGTGAGCGTGGAAGGCGGAACGGTGCGGCTCGGCACGAACGCCGGCGTGCGCGGAATGACGCGGCTGGACGTGGCCGCAGGGGCATGCCTGTCCTTCTCTCTCCCCCGGAACCCTAGCCAGGAGGCCAAGTGGAGCGCGGAGGGGCCAGTGTCTCTGGATAGCACGGCGGAAATCCGCGTGGCTCTCCCTGTCATGGCCGGGAAGGAACAGGAACAGAGCTGGAAGCTGGTGGAAGGGACCACTCTTTCCATGGCGGCTCTTCCCTCCGTTTCCTATGACGCCGCCAGTGCGGAAGCCTGGAAGAGTGAGGGTTCTTTTTCCCTGAAACAGGAGAATACGGCGGGAAAAAGCGCCCTGGTGCTCGCTTGGACGCGTACGCCTTCCCCGTATGACCAATGGAAGAAGGACCATTTTGCCGACGGAACGCCGGAGGACCAGACTGTCCCGGACGCCTGTCCCGCGGGCGACGGCATCACCAACCTGATGAAGTATGCCGCGGGGCTGGACCCGAACAAGCCCTGCGGAAGCGTCACGAGGCTGGCGGTCAGGGAGGAAAACGGGGAATGCCGCCTGGTGCTGGAATGGCCGGTGAATACGGCGGCCACGGACGTGACGTTCAGCGTGGAAAGCACGGAAGACCTGGTTACCTGGAGGGAGGAAGCGACGGTCGAGCCATCCGGAGACCGTGCCGAATACCTTGATTCCATAGTGATTGACGGCAACGCGCCGACGCGGCGGTTCCTGAGGCTGAAGGTGTCGCGGGAATAAGGTGAAGGCTGTCCATTTTTTATCCTGAACCGCCTGGTGAGTGGATCCAGAGGATGAATGATGCCGGCCTTCCTTTCCGGGATGCCGGAGGCACAATCCCCGCGGCATGTGGAAATAGCCGGGTTTAATGGGTTGGCCAGTTCATATTCATACGGAGAAAGACGGAGCTTGCGGACAGAGGGGGTGTTGGGTGGGGTTTCATCAACCCTTTTCCGGGGGATGTTCTGGCGGGTCATGAAAAAGGGCTGTTCCGCCGGATGCGGGACAGCCCCTGAAAAGGAATGGCGGTTAAACGCCGCAGATTATTTGGAGAGCACCTTTTGGACGGCGGCAACGACGTTGTCCACGTTCATGCCGAGCTCGTCCAGAACTTGCGCTCCGGGTGCGGAGAAGCCGAAGCGGTTGATGCCCACGGCTTCGCCCTGGCAGCCCAGGTATTTCCACCAGAGGTCCGTGACGCCGGCTTCCACGGAAACCCTCTTCGCGCAGGAGGGGGGAAGCACGCTTTCCCGGTATTCGGCAGATTGCTTGTCAAAGCGGAAGAAGCTGGGCATGGAAACCACGCGGATTCCTTCTCCGGTTTTTTCCGCCGCCTTCAGGGCCAGTTCCAGTTCGGAACCGCTGGCAAGGATAATGGCCTTCAAGGTTCCCTGTTCCTTCCGGGCTACGTAGCCGCCTTTCAGCACGCCTTCCCGGCGCGTTTCCACGGGAATATTGTTCAGGGTCGCTACCTTCTGGCGGGTCAGGATGAGGGCGGTGGGGCCGTCGGCGCGCTGCATGGCGGCCATCCAGGCTCCTGCGGTTTCTTCTGGGTCCGCCGGGCGGATGACGTCCAGGTTCGGGATGACGCGGAGGCCGGAGACGGTTTCCACCGGCTGGTGGGTGGGGCCGTCTTCGCCCACGGCCACGGAATCGTGCGTCAGGATGTAGGTGACGGGCAGGCCGCTGAGGGCGGCCACGCGGATGGCGGCGCGCATGTAGTCCACAAAGACGCAGAACGTGGCGGCGCTCACGCGGAACAGGCCGTCATAGGCGATGCCGTTGCAGATGGCGGCCATGGCATGTTCACGGATGCCGAACCAGAAGTTGCGCCCTTCCGGGGTTTCCGCGGAGAAGTCCCCCGCGCCGGAAAGGTAGTTTTTATTGGAGCTGTACAGGTCCGCGCTGGTGGTCAGGAACCAGGGGTCCGCCTTGGCGATGGCGTTGATGGCGACGGCTCCGGCGGAACGCGTGGCGTCGCTGTAGTCCTGCGGGAAGGCGGGGATGGCCTTGTCCGAGTCCGCGGGATTGACGCCCCTGGCGCAGGCGCAGATGCCGGAGTCCAGTTCCGCGGCCAGTTCCGGATAAGCCCGGCGCCATTGTTCGTAGGTGGCGTTCCAGGCGTTGAAAGCTTCTTCCCGTCTGGCCTTGAGGTCCGTGAAGGCGCTGCGGACGTCTTCGGAGACGTAATAGCGTTCCCCGGCAGGAATGCCCCAGTTGGCGTGGGCTTCTTCCTGGAGCTTGGCTCCGCCTTCCCCGTGGCCCTTCGTGGTGCCTTCAATGCCGGGGATGCCTTTGCCGATTATCGTTTTGGCGATGATGAGCTGGGGCTTGCCGTTCCTGGCGTTTTTGGCGGCTTCCACCGCTTCCGCGATGGCCTTGAGGTCGTGCCCGTCGATCTGGCGCACGTCCCAGCCCAGGGCTTCATACACGGCGCGCGGGTCGGCAAGCTGGGTGCGTTCCGCGGGGGCGTCCAGCGTGATGTCGTTGGAATCGTAAATGAGAATGAGGTTGTCCAGCTTCAGGACGGCGGCCAGGGCGAGGGATTCGCGGGCCACGCCTTCCTGGAGGCAGCCGTCCCCCGTGAGGCAGAAGATGTGCTGGGTGAAGATGTCCATGCCGGGCTTGTTGAACCGAGCAGCGGCGCGCCTGGCGGAGAGAGCGAAGCCTACGGCGTTCGCAATGCCCTGTCCTAGCGGCCCCGTGGTGCATTCCACGCCTTCCGTATCCCGGAATTCCGGGTGGCCGGGCGTGATGGAGCCCTTGTGGCGGAAGCCCTTGAGGTCTTCAATGCCGATGTTGAATCCCGACAGGTGCAGCCAGCCGTAAAGGAACATGGAGCCGTGGCCGGCGGAGAGAATGAAGCGGTCACGGTTGAGCCAGCGGGGCTGCGCGGGGCAGATGTTGAGCAGATCGCCGAACAGGACGGCCCCGATTTCGGCGCACCCCAGCGGCAGGCCCAAGTGGCCGGATGCGCAGTCGTGAACGGCATCCATGGCAAGTCCCCGCGCCTGGTTGGCGGCTTTTTGGAGAAGGTCAAGATTCATGCCCGGGCAATATGAGCAGATCAGCCCCATATTGGAAGCCTAAAATGCGTCTCCGGCAACAGGGCGGAGCGGGGGAAAAGCATTGAAGATGGAAGCGCCGGGCATCTCCGGTCCGCATGCCGCGGCGCCCCCTGCGGCACATGGCCCGGCATGCGCAGGCGGTTCAGGCCATGAAGCTGCGGAGGAACGTGTTGGGCGTCCTTAGCCCATTTCTCTTTCACGGCTCCATTTGACCCCGTTTTTGATGACCTTGGCCGGGTTTCCCGCCAGAACGGTGAATTCCTCCCGGAAGGATTTGGTGACGACCGATTGCAGGCCGACAACCGTATTTGCCGGGATGATGGCATTTTTGGTGAAGGTTGCCCCCTGCCCGATCCAGCAGTGGTCGCCGATGAGGACGCCCTGCGGCTGGTCGTTGAGCAGTTCCCCCGTCTCGGCATCCATCAGGCGATGGGAGTCGTTTGCCCAGATGGTGATTCCGGAGGACAGCATGCAATCGTTGCCAATGTGGCATTTGCCGCCCACAAGCATGACCGCTAATCCTTCGATGCTCGTCGAATGGCCGATGGACAGGGCGCTTCCGGATGCAGCTGCCAGAATGCTGACATTGTTCCAGTGGCTGTGCCCGGACGACGAGGAGCCGAATTCGATTTTCGCGCCGCGGACATGTTTCCAGATGTGGATGGAGATATTGTTTAAGGAGAGCGGAGCATGGAAGATGAGCGTGTTGTGCTCTCCCTCAATGTTCAGCCGGACGGACCCCGGTATCTGGTACGGCTCGACAAGCTGTTTTTCGCCGGAAGGAAGAATGAGAAAAATGCGGTTTCCCACCGGGTTTACATAACCTTCCCCTCCCTCCTTCAAACCCAGGCGGACGCGGCGCTTCTTTCTCGTTTGCGGAGAAAGAGATAGGTTGCAATAGATTGTTGCAAGAAAACGGTTCATGAGGAAAGCCCCGATTCTTCATCGAGAAAGGCACTCTCCCGGATTCTCCATTCAGGGTCAAGCGGAAAATGGCGCAATGGCCTTGGCCCCGTTGCCTGGAGGCAGCCGCCGGGAGGGCTTGGCTTCATGGGGTACGCCATGCGCCGTTTTCCCGTCCCGCGAAGGAAGGCCGCAAGCAAGTTGTTTGCCTTTCCGGGATTTGAAAGAAACTTTGTTGACACCCTTGAAAAAATTAGTTTATAATAATTCTAACTAAAAGACGCCATGAGTGACCAAAAGAATTTAACGACCTCCGTCGGAGCGCCCGTTCCGGATAACGAAAACGTGCTCACGGCCGGCCCCCGCGGCCCCATGCTGCTCCAGGACGTCTGGTTCCTGGAAAAGCTGGCCCATTTCGACCGGGAAGTGATCCCGGAACGGCGCATGCATGCCAAGGGCTCCGGCGCCTTCGGCACGTTTACCGTGACGGGGGACATCACCCGTTACACGAAGGCTGCCATGTTTTCCGGAATTGGCAAGAAGACCGACCTGCTGGTGCGGTTTTCCACCGTGGCCGGGGAACGGGGAGCGGCGGACGCGGAGCGCGACATCCGCGGCTTTGCCATCAAGTTTTACACGGAGGAGGGAAACTGGGACCTGGTGGGCAATAATACCCCGGTTTTCTTCCTGAGGGATCCGCTCAAGTTCCCGGACCTGAACCACGCCATCAAGCGCGACCCGCGCACCAACATGAGAAGCGCGCGGAACAACTGGGATTTCTGGACTTCCCTGCCGGAGGCTTTCCACCAGGTCACCGTCGTGATGAGCGACCGCGGCATTCCTTCCTCCTACCGCCACATGCACGGGTTCGGCAGCCATGCGTTCAGCATGCTGAACGCGGACAATGAGCGGGTATGGGTGAAGTTCCACCTGAAAACCCAGCAGGGCATCAAGAACCTGACGGACGCGGAGGCGGAAGCGATTATCGCGAAGGACCGGGAGAGCCACCAGCGGGATTTGTATGAGAGCATTGAGCGGAAGGATTTCCCGCGCTGGACGATGTACATCCAGGTGATGACCCAGGAGCAGGCCAAGGCATGCCCCTTCAATCCGTTTGACCTGACCAAGGTATGGCCGCACGGGGATTACCCCCTCATGGAGGTGGGCGTGCTGGAACTCAACCGGAACCCGGACAACTATTTCGCCCAGATTGAGCAGGCGGCGTTCAACCCGGCCAACGTCGTTCCCGGCATCGGCTTTTCCCCGGACAAGATGCTCCAGGGGCGCCTGTTCTCCTACGGGGACGCCCAGCGGTACAGGCTGGGGGTGAACCATAACCAGATTCCGGTGAACGCCCCCCGCTGCCCGTTCCACAGTTACCACCGGGACGGCATGATGCGTGTGGACGACAATGCGGGAAGCACGCTGGGCTATGAGCCGAACAGTTACGGGGAGTGGCAGGAACAGCCGGAGTTCCGGGAACCGCCGCTGGAGCTGGACGGCGCGGCCTGGCACTGGGATTTCCGCGAGGATGACGACGATTATTATTCCCAGCCCCGCGCCCTGTTCCGGCTGATGAATCCGGAGCAGAGGGAGGCCCTGTACGGCAATACCGCCCGCGCCATGGGCGACGCGCCGGACTTTATCAAGCAGCGCCACATCGACCACTGCATGCAGTGCGACCCCGAATACGGGGAAGGAGTGGCCAAGGCCCTCGGCATGTTCAAGGGATAGTCAAATTTGGGTGTTCCGGGCGGAAGTTTCTCCGGAAGGGGAGGCTTCCGCCCGTTTTTTACCCGTTTGACGCAGCCAGGGGATTGATGGCCGTGAATTCCGGCAGGCAGGACACGGAATCGTGAAATATCAGGTGCGGAGGGAGGACGGATGGAGTAATGTGGCCTGGTGGATGTGAATGTGTTGCTTTTTGATGATTTTGAGACGCTGGATGCATTCGGCCCGGTGGAAGTGCTGGGCAAAGTAGAGGAATACCGGCTGCGTTATTTTTCCGAACATGGCGGAACCGTCGCAAGTGCTCAAAAGACGGTAATTGTCACTGAACCGGCCACGGAGGCGGACGGCGGCGGAATTTTAGTGGTTCCGGGAGGAAGGGGGACCCGCCGCCTGGCGGTTTTTCCGCCTTTCCTGCATTTTCTCCGGGGCATGGCGGACGATGCGGAGTATTGCCTGTCCGTCTGCACAGGGGCCGCGCTGCTGGCCGGCTGCGGCGCGCTGGACGGCAGAAGGGCGACTTCCAACAAGAAGTCTTTTGCATGGGTGAAGTCCGTCCGCGGCGCAGTCGGCTGGGAGGAACGTGCCCGGTGGGTGGCGGACGGGAAGTTTTATACTTCCTCCGGCGTTTCCGCCGGAATGGACATGGCCCTCGGGTTTGTGAGCGACCGGTTTGGCAGGTCACGGGCGGAGGGTATAGCGGAGCAGCTCGAATACGTGTGGAATGATGACTGCACCAGGGACGTGTTCGCGCGGAAATGAGGTTTTTTCATGGCTGGAATCGCTGCGCGGCCAGCGGAACCGCGGCATTGCGGGAAGAACGCGTTTTCTGCTTTCTGTGAGGAAAGAGCCTGTTATATCATGGAGGGCAGAAGTACATGAAAATCGTAGTTAAAGTAGGAACGGGCGTTCTGACCCGTGAGAACGGGACGCTGGATGGTTCTTCCATCGTGCATCTGGTCAGCGCGCTGGCGGACCTGATGCAGCAGGGCCACCAGGTGGTGCTGGTGAGCTCCGGGGCTGTGGGTTCCGGCGTGTCCGTCCTGGGGCTGCCGTCCTATCCGCAGGAGTTGTCCCTGAAGCAGGCATGCGCGGCCGTGGGGCAGACGCGGCTGATGCAGACGTATGAGAATCTTTTCAACCATTTTGACGTGGATGTGGCTCAGCTCCTGCTGACGGCAGAGGATTTGAAGCGCCGCCGCCACAACGTGCAGGCTACGGTGCTGCGCCTGTTTGAGTACGGAGGCATCATCCCGATCGTGAATGAGAACGACACCGTATCCGTGGAAGAGCTGAAGTTCGGGGATAACGACATTCTTTCCGTGCACATGGCGCGCCTGGTGGAGGCTGACGCGCTGTTTATCCTGACGAGCGTGGACGGCCTGTATCCCCCCGGAGGCAGCCGGGAAGCCATCATTCCCCGGGTGGAGGACGTGGATGCCGTGCTGGCGTTCGCAGAGGAGGACCGGGGCCGCTTTTCCATGGGCGGCATGAGCGCCAAGCTCCAGGCCATCCGGGAGGCCGTGAATGCGGGGACGGGCGTTTACATGCTGCACGGCCGCCATCCGGAACGCATCGCGCTGCTGCTGGAGGGGAAGGCGGAAGGAGCCGGAACGTATTTTGTACCGAAGGGATGAAGTTATGAAGATGGAGAATCCTCTTGAACCGGTGGGACGGGCCGCGCTGGCGGCTTCACGGGAGATGCTTGCCCTGGAGCCGCAAGAGAAGGCGCAGGCCCTGCGCCTGATGGCCGCAGGCGTTCGGAGCGCCGCGGAAAAGATTGTCCGGGAGAACGGCCTTGATATGGAAGAGGCCCGGAAGGGCGGCCGCAATGCCGCGTTTCTGGACAGGCTTCTCCTGACGCCGGAGCGCGTGGAGCACATGGCCCGCGGCATGGAGCAGGTGGCGGCCCTCCCTGATCCCGTGGGCGAATGCATCCGGGAGTGGACGCGCCCCAACGGCCTGCATATCCGCCAGGTGCGCGTTCCCCTGGGGGTCATCGGTTTTATTTACGAGAGCCGCGGCACCGTTACCTGCGATGCCGCCGCCCTGTGCCTGAAGTCCGGGAATGCCGTCATTCTGCGCGGCGGGAGCGAGTCCCTGCGGACCAACCGGGTTCTGGCGGAGGTTCTGCGCGCCGCGCTGAAGGAGTCCGCCGTCCCCGCGGACGCCGTGCAGCTTCTTGATTCCGGCAGCCGGGATGAGGTGCGGCAGTTGTGCGAGCTGGATTCTTTCCTGAACGTGGTCATTCCCAGGGGTGGAAAGGGGCTGATCCGCGCCGTGACGGAGTACGCCAGGGTTCCCGTGCTGAAGCATCTGGACGGCGTTTGCCACGTGTATGTGGACGCCGCAGCGGATTTGAAGATGGCCGTGAACGTGCTGGACGACTCCAAGACACAGCGCCCGGGCGTTTGCAATGCGGCGGAAACCCTGCTGGTGGACGCCGCCGCGGCGGAACGGTTCCTGCCGATGGCGGCGGAGCGCATGCGCCGGCGTGCCGTGGAATGCCGCGTGTGCGGGCGGAGCAGGCCGTTTTTCGGTCCGGAGGCCGTTCCTGCGGAGGAAAGGGATTGGTCTACGGAGTATGAAGACCTGATTCTCTCCGTGAAGGTGGTGGACGGCGTCCGGGATGCCGTAGAGCATATCAACCGCTACGGTTCCCATCACAGTGATTCCATCATCACGGAGGATGGAAAGGCCCGCGATTATTTCATGAGCCGGGTGGACAGCGCGTGCGTCTACCATAATTGCTCCACGCGGTTCAGCGACGGGGAGGAATTCGGCTTCGGCGCGGAGATAGGCATCGGGACGGACAAGTTTCATGCCCGCGGGCCAATGGCTCTGCGGGAGCTGACCTCCTACAAGTACGTCATTGAAGGCAGCGGGCAGATGAAGGACCCTTCCCGGATTCCGGGGGAAGACCGCGCCTGAACAGGCACGTCCGCAATCAGAAAGGGAGCACCGCAGCATGGCCGCGATGCTCCCCGCTTGTACACACCCCTGAAGAAGTCCCGTTAGAAAGTCAGCCTGTAGCCGATGCTTCCGTTGAAGCTGGTGGCGCGGCTGCGGAAGTCCGCATTGACATCCGCAAAAATGGAGCTGGTGTAACCCACCGGAATGGTGATGCCCGCGCCTGCCTGCACGCCGGTAGCTCCTTCCCTGGCTCCGTTCACGCGGAATCCTGCGCCGGGCACGCCGGCGGGCGACAGCGCCGCCGTGGTTTTCCGGTCGCCCAGGAGCTGGACAACCTGCACCCGCAGTTCACCCATGGACGCGCGGCCCGTCAGGTTGCTGGAGAGCTCTCCGCGGAGCCTCGCCCCCAGTCCCACGGTGCCGTAGGTGGAATCCATGTCGTCCACGCTCATGCCCAGGCCCCCTGATTCCGTGAAGCCGTCCATCCGGCTCTTGTACACGGAGGCGTTCACCAGGGGCTGGAACGCGGAGGTTTTGTTTTCATCCAGGTACAGGTCATACGTGCCTTCATAAAAGGCGCCGTAGCTGCTGCCGCTGGTGCTGCCGTGCATGGCGTACATGCCGGCTCCGGGGATGCCTGCGGTGCGGTCCAGGGAAGCGTCGTTCCATCCGTAGGTGAGGATGACGTTGTGCGCCCAGCGGCCCGACTGGATGCGGAAGAACAGATTGCCGTAGTAGGAGTCCAGGTCTCCGTTCGCCATGTAGGCGTCCAGGTCGCCATAGCTGGCGGAGAAGGCCGCTCCCCATACGAAGCTGTCGCTGCACGTTACGTCAAATCCGAAGGTGCCGCCCCAGGTGTTGAGCTTGTAGCCTGATTCGTCCATCCGGTCATCCAGTTTGCGGTAGCCGCCTTCCCCTTCAATCCAGGCGTTGAAGCAGGGCAGGTCATCGTTGATGTACTGCGGGGAGGCTCCCATCTGGGAGAGGCGGTTGCGCAGGTGGAGCACCTGGTCCCGGAGGGCTCCCTTCTGGGCGGAGTGCAGGGCGGTGACGCCGCTGCCCGCATAGGAGGAGAGGGCGGATTGAAGGGCGCCAGTGTCCCCCATGGCCTGGGCGGTGCCCACGGCATTGAGGAATTCCATCATGGCCGGGGTGATGCTTCCGGGGGAGGAGGTGACGGCCCACAGGCTGTCCACCGCGGCTCTCTGGTTTTCCGTGGAGGCGAAGTCCTTCAGCGGGCTGTCTCCCAGTTTGGTGAAGTGGACCTGGAACAGCTTGCCGTCGTCGGAGAGTATCTTGCTGATGTCATAGACGAGGTTGGCGAAGCCGGCATAAGTCAGGTTCACCATGTCCGCCGTCCAGGTTTCCCCGTTTGCCGTGGCCAGGCCGTTTTCCGCATAGAAGGCGTTGATGGTGAATTCCGGCAGGATGGCCCAGTCTCCCGCGGTACCCAGGCCGTAAATGTTGACGTTGATGGATGGGTCCGCCCCGTTGATGCGGATGGAGCCGTTTTCCGCCTTCACGGCGGCCCAGGCGTTGTCCGCGCTGCGGGCCAGCGTTTCCGTATTGACGGTGAGGTCCAGGGAAGCGCCGGAGTCCAGATCGGCCGCCACTCCGCCGTTGCTGCCGGTCAGCACGAGCTGGACCGCCCGCTGGTTGGGATTGCCGCCCAGGTATAGTTTGCCGTTGGAGGCGATGGAGAGCGTGTTGGCCGTGGTATTGTTCATCAGGGAGAGGTCCGCCGTGGCGTCCAGGTCGGAGGCGTCCCGGGTGTTGCTGCCGATGGAAATGTCCCTGTAGGTCATGGAGCCGTCCGCGGCCAGGTCCTTGTCTCCCAGGACGAGGTGGCCGCCCGCCCGGGTATGGCTGACGTCCACGCCGCCATTCCCGGAGGAAAGGATGATCTGCGTGCCTTCGCCCCGGTGGGTGATGGCTCCCGTGCCGGTGATATCCCCCTTGAAGGAGTAGGTTTTCCCGTCGTTGGAGGCCAGTTCCAGACGTCCGTTTGCCCCCAGGTGGAGCGCGCCGTTTTCCTGCTCCTGGTGGAGCCCTTCCAGCGCGATCGTGGAGCCGTCCTGCAGGCGCAGGCTGCCGCCCCCCAGATGGAGCAGCACGTCTTCGCCCAGATTGCTGTCCGTGCCTAGAATCAGGTTGCAATTGTCCAGTTTCAGGGTGCCGGAGCCGGTGACGCTTGCGTGGAGCGTCAGGTCTGAAAGAGTGTCTCTGGCGATGGTGAGCAGGGCGCCCCCGTTCAGGGTGATGGAGCCGGAGCCCGCCAGATCCCCGGCGGCCAGGGAGGCGGAGTTCAGCGTCAGCGCGGCATCCTGTTCCACGTTCAGGGCGCCGGAGATGATGGAACTTTCCTTCGTGTTCTGGAGCACGAGTTCTCCCTGCTGCACGTCCAGAGCGGAGGCGGTCACCCTGCCGTCAACGGTCAGCCTCTGTTCACCGTCCTTGACGAGCTGCGCCGCTCCTTCAATGGAACCCGCGTAAGCGGTGTTGCCTGGTTTGTCCGGATCTGCGGAGGTTTCATTCAGCAGCGTGATGATCACGTCGCTGTCCGTTCCCGTGTTCACGACGGCACCGGCTTCCGTGCCGGCCAGATAGCGGATGGTGGTTGTTTTGTCTTCCGGCGCAGTGGCCGCGGACAGGTCGATGTTCAGCGTTCCGTTGTTGGTGACGCTGGGGGTTGCCCCCAGGGTGCTGGCGGAGGTGACGTTTTTGGAAGCTCCCTTGTCAATGACCATGGCGTCCAGCTGGCCGAAGGAGATGATTACCTGGCCGCCTTCCGTCCGGGTAATGTCCCACGCCATGCCGTTGTATTCGCTCAGCGTGATGTGGTTGGTATCCGCGTGCAGGGCGGCGTTGGTGACGTGGAAGGCGTAGTCCCCCGGAGCGGCGAGCAGCGCCACGGCATCCGCCGTCAGCGTCAGGGTCAGGTTCCCCAGGGTCAGAGTGGAATTAGCCGCGTCATTGAACTGGATGATTCCCGTGCCGTCCGCGCCCATGTTGGCGGCGGAAAGCCTCAATTGCGTGTCGGAGCCGGACAGGTCCGCATGGCCCGTCAGGCCGGAAATGGTTCCTGTGCCGCTGCCCATGTTGATGGAGTTCAGCTTGCTTCCGTCCAGGCCGCCCAGGTTGACGTTCCCGGTGATGCCGGAGACGGAGACGCTCCCGGCGCCCAGCCCCGCCGTATTGGCGAGCGCCCCCGCGGAGATGGATATTTTCCCGGAGACGGCCTGCCCGGCCAGGTCCAGCGTTCCCCCTTCCACCCAATAGGTTCCGGTTCCGGTGTCTGCGGATTTGAGGGTCAGGTTGTGCGAGGTGCGAATCGTGCCGTTGTTGGTGATGTCCAGCGTGGCTCCCTGGTCCTGGTTGAACCGGAGGGCGGAGCCTGCATCCACGGTCAGGGAGGCGACCGTATTGCCCAGGGCCTTGTCCAGCGCAAGGTCCGAATTTCCGGTGACCTGCACCTTGTCAAAGTTCTGGAGCGTTCCGAGGAAGCCGGTAGTGTAGTGGTCGAAGACGAGCTTCTTCTCCCCGTTCACTGTTCCTCCCCCCTTGCCGTCGATGGTGCCGGCGTATTTGTCAAATTTGTGTTCGGAACCGTCTCCGGTGGTGGCGGCAATGTCCTTCAGGGTGATGGCGGTGCCTCCGTTGATGGTGCCGCTGGCCTTGTTGCCGCCGCACAGGAGCGTCCATGTCCAGTTGTCCCCGTCAGCCTTGCCCAGAATGGCGTCCGTGCCCGTGACGGTCAGGCTGGTTCCCTGGGAGATGGTGCCGTCCGTCTTGTTCCCGGCGTAGATTTCGTTCATGAACGTTCCGCCGTTGATGTAAAGGGAGGTGGAGCCGGAGATGGTTTTGTTTTCCGTGTAAAGGCCGCCGAAAATGCGGTGGGAGAATACGCCGTCATTGAACACTATGGTGATGTCCCCGTCCACGGCGGTGGCGTAGGCTCCCGCCACGGAGGTGCGGTTCGCCTCCCCGTTGGTGAAGGAGGTGTCATAGGTCCCGGTGGAGGAGGAGAATTCCAGGTAAATATCCCCGTGGACGGTGCCCCCGTTAACAGTGCCGAATACCGTGGATTTGCCAATGGCCCCTTCCGCCAGGCGCAGGTGGATGTCCCCGTACAGGTCGCCCGACGTGTGGCCTCCTATCCAGCCGTTATCGCTGCTGACGCCTTCCCCCAGCGTCACCCACAGGTCCTGGCGGCTGTCCGCGCTGCCATAGGCCCCGTTGTTGGCGTAAATGAATTTGGTGCTTCCCGTTCCCGTGATGCTGGCGATGTTGGAGTTGGTGCCGTTGCGGGCATTATACGTGGCATTGGCCCCGGCCGTAGCCACGGCGGTGGCGGCGGCGCCCGTTGTCCATTCGATCATGCCCGGCTTGAGGGCGGAGGAAGCTCCGCCGTTTGCCAGATAAAGGGCTTCCGGTCCGGTGATGCCGCTGGTGGAGGGCGCGTAGGAGAGGGAGCCGTCCAGCGCCAGATTGGACAGGATGGCGTCCAGCGTGCCGGAATAGCTGAAGGTGAGGCCGGAGGAGCTGCCCCCCGCCGCCGTCTGCGCCTCCCCGATGAGGACGTCCCCCAGCCAGATGTAGTAGCCCGCGTTCAGGCCGTGGGCGTTGTCCCCCGCCACGTAGGCCACGCGGATGGAATCCGCATTGGCGGACATGTCTTTGGAGTACAGGATGGTGCTTCCCCACTGGATGTACGCTTCATTGATGTTCAGCGTTCCGTTGCCCAGATTCAGGGAGAAGTTGTTCGTGGTGTCCCAGCCGCCCGTGGCGCCGTTGCCCAGGCGCAGGGTGAAATCCACCGTGTAGCCCTTGTCCTGCCCCTGGGAGGCTCCCCAGTTGTAAGTGAGGGTGCTGCTGCCGGATTTGTTGAAGTTGATCGTGTTGTTGGAGATGGTGACGTTATTGGCGGTAAAGCCCTTGGCCGTCAGCGTCTGCTGGGTGATGGAGGGCGTCTGGCCGAAGTTGACGCCCAGTTCGTGGGCGGCTTTCCTTTCCTGCCCGGCGGACCGGCCCGCGTACCCCATGCCCTTGGCCAGGTTGCCCGCCATCAGCAGGTCCCCCTGGGCGTTCGGGTGCAGGCCGTCCGCCGTGGGATTGTAGAACATGGAGCGCACCCCGTAGAAAGGGGTGGAGGAGGCCACGTCAATGATGCCCGCATTGATGTCAATGACTTTGACGCCGTTGGCGGCATTTTCTGCGCCCCATTCTTTCAGGGATTCGTTGTAGGTGGCTACGGCCTGGTGCGTTTCAGCCAGGTTCCCGTTGGAATGCTGCGTCCAGCAGGGGATGGTCATCACCAGAATGCTTGCGTGGCTGTTGGCGGTGCGGATGGAGGAGACGATGGAATCCATGTCGCTCAGCAGAAGGTAGGTGACCCCGTCCAGCCGCAGGTGCAGCGTACTGTTGTTGTTGTCGGAAAGGAGGTCGTTGGTGCCGGCGAGCAGGAAAAACGTGTCCGGCGTGTCGGCCCCGGTAAAGGTCTGGCCCGTGTAGGTTCCCCCCTGGGTTTTTTCCGTGCTCAGGCCCAGCCAGTTCTTGATGTTGGAGCCGTCAAACCGCCCGTAGCTGCTGCTGTTCGCCCTGCCGGCGATTTCATAGGTCCGCGCGCTGGCCGCGGAGGAATGGAGATTCTGGAAAATCCTGCCGCCGTAGGAGGTTCCCGCGGCCACTCCGCCGCTGTAGTTGCCGGTCATGATACCTTTTTCGGTATAGCTGATGCCGTTGTCTGCAAAAATTTTGTGCATGGCCCAGCGCCAGGAGCCGCTGTTGACGCCATGGGTGATGGAGTCCCCTACGTACATGACGTTGCCAAGGTTTCCGTCTGAAACAGAGGCGGAGGCCACGGTAGAGAACAGGGCGCTGCACGCAAGCAGGACGGACCTTAGAGAGAAGGGTAATCTTAAACGCATATCCTAGCAGTATGCGAATTAGGAATCCGGCCTCAACTCAAAATGTTGAAGTTTAGTGTATTATAAATTTCAATACATTGAGATTGAAATCATTGTGACACGTCTGGTCTTTTTGGAGCTTGCTTTTTCCCCTGATTTTTGCAGGGCTTGGGATTTGCCGTGTTTTTAGCAGTAACTGACGGATTCCTAATCCGTTGCAGGATTAGTCACAAAGGCACTGGTTCATGTCCAGCGCAGGGTTGTCCGGAATGGAGTCATTGACGATGACGGCGGGAACGCCCGCCACCGTGGTATGGGGAGGGACGTTTTCCAGGACGACGGAGCAGGCGGCGATTTTGGCGCAGGCGCCGATGGTGACCCTGCCCAGGATTTTGGCCCCCGCGCCGATCAGGACGCCGGATTCCACAATGGGGTGCCGGTCTCCTTCCTCCTTGCCCGTGCCGCCCAGCGTTACTTCATGCAGGATGGAGACGTTGTCGCGGATGATGGCGGTTTCCCCCACTACAAAGCTGGTGGCGTGGTCCAGCAGGATGCCGCAGCCGATGGTGGCCGCCGGGTGGATGTCCACCGCAAAGACTTCGCTGGCCAGGCTCTGGAACTGAAGGGCCATGATGGTGCGGCCGTGCTGCCACAGCCAGTGGGAGATGCGGTACGTGGTGATGGCGTGGAACCCCTTGTAGAAGAGCAGGGGTTCCAGCGGCGTGCGGCAGGCGGGGTCCCGGTCCACGATGGCGATCAGGTCGTTGGCGATCTGGCTGAGGATGTTCTGGTTTTCCGCCAGCGCCTCCCGGATGAGGGGTTCGATCAGTTCCCGCGGCATGTCCCGGCGGGAGAGCTTGCGCGCCAGCCGGGCAGAGATGGAGGTGGCCAGGGAATTGCGGGACAGGCAGACGTCGTCCAGAATGCCGCGCATGGCGGGTTCTTCCTCAGCCGCCTCGCGGGCGCATTCCACCACCCAGTCCCATACTCCGTTGATGATGCATTCGCAGTTGGTGCACTGCCGGAGTTTTGAGCGTTTCAGGCTGGTCATGGCGGAAGAAGGTGGAAAGGCAAAAGGAGCCGCCTTTCCCGAAGGGGAAGGCTGCACCCCCACAAGTACCAGAGTACGGCGGATTTGAGAACCGGAAAGTACGTCCTATGCCCAGCCGGGCATGACCTGCCTCCGTCAGCCGAAGATGACGTGCACGATGTCCATGCACCAGGCGTCCACGGACCACGGGCCGGGACCGGTCAGCAGCAGCGCCAGGGCGGAGCCGGCATAGAGCAGGTGGAATTCCACGCCTTCCCCGGCTTTTTTCCCGGACCAGTTGGCAAAGTAGCCGTTTTTAACGTGCTTGGTCATGGCGACGGCCATCATGATGATGACCGCGAGCGCAGCTATCCTGGTGAAGACGCCCAGCACCAGGCAGATGGGGGCGAAGAATTCCGTCAGCATGGCCACCTTGGCCAGGAAGGGGGGAATGCCCATTTTTTCCGTGAAGGCCTGGTACGTGCCGTCCCAGCCCGCTCCCCCGAACCAGCCCAGCACTTTCTGGGCTCCGTGCGGCCACAGGATCAGGGCCAGCGTCAGCCGAAGGACCAGCAACCCCCACGCCGCCGCAATAATGGTAATGGAATCAATGGTGTCCATGAATTTGAAATGGTTGAAGAAAAGACCCTTTTATTCCATGGGACGTTCATTTCCGGGCATGGAAAAGGCCGGAAAAGGAGGTCATTTCCTCCCTCTCCGGCCCTTGAAGTCAGGATGGCGCGTCCGTTACCGGGGAATGGAATGGTAAAGCTGTTCCAGCGCCAGCACGCAGTAGGAGGTCACCAGGACGGGGTCCGCCTCCCACCAGCGGTTGTTGGTGTTTACCCAGGAGCCGTCGCTCTTCTGGATGGAGATGAGCTTGTTGGCCAGTTCGTCACGCCAGTCCACCTTGCGGCCGTCTTCCAGCGTCAGGGTGTCTATTCCCATGGCGCTGAGAGCCTTGGACATGGCCTGGTAGTAGTAGTACAGGCCCTGAATGCCCATGCCGGGGTTTTCATCCAGGTTGTAGCTGTTTTCCAGCCATTTGAGGGCCAGCTTGACGCGGGGGTCGTTCTTGTCCACATTGGCGTAAATGAGGGATTGCATGCCCGCGTACGTCATGCTGCCGTAGGCCCTGGGCGGTTCCGCCTTGTCAAACGCGGCGCTTTTGCTGTCCCTGGCGCTGGCGACGCCCGGGCGGTACACGAAGCCGCCGAGCTGGGATTTGTCACTGGAGACCCAGGGTTCCTTGTTGACGGCTGGGTTCTGCTGGCAGCGGTTGATGAATTCCGTGGCGGCGTTCCAGTCCAGGTCCGGCTGTTCCCCGTATTTGCCGTCCTTGGCGAGCTTCTGGGAGTAGTAAATAGCTTCCAGGGCCAGGGAGGTGTTGGAAAGGTCTGCAATGGGAGGGGCCTTTTTATCCCCGTAGCCGATGCCGCCGTTGTAGGGGTTGTCCGGAGCGAAGTGGTTCTGCTGCTTGATGAGGTAGGCGCGGCCCTTGAGGATGGCGGGGGCGTATTCCTCCTTGTTGGCGGCCAGCAGGGCCATCATGCACACCGCGGTGTTGTAGGAGGACATGCCGCGGTTGAAGATGGAGCCGTCCTCCTTCTGGGATTTCAGGACGAAGTCATACCCCTTCCGGATGTATTCCGGGATGGGCTTGCCCTGGTTGGCGGGGTCGCGCATGTAGGCGGTGACCGCCAGGGCCGTCAGGGCCGGATAGGACGGCTGCGCCCAGTAGCCTTCCGGGTTCTGCTTGCTTTTCAGGTATTCGTTCCCTTTTTCAATGGCGCGCAGGATTTCCTGGCTGATGGAGGCGTATTTGGAGGCGGCCGCTTCTCCGGGAACGGCCGTCACGGTGGTCTGGCCGAAGGCGGCTGTGCCCAGCGCGGCGGCCAGCGTTAATGAAAGTGCGGATTTGAACATAATGTGCTATTGCTTGGGTTGAACCGGTTTCTGGGAGATGGTGACGGTGACGTTCGTGCCGGGGGGCAGGTTTTTCTTCGGGTTGACGATCCAGCCCGTGTCGTTGACGCCGTCATGAAAGTCGCCGATGTAGTTGATGGGGGAGGTGCGGCTCGCGAAGATGGAGATTACTTCTCCGCTCAGGCTGGCCTGGTAGGCCCCTTCGTAAAAGAAGGAGTTGGTGTAAAGCCAGTCATTGGGGTCCAGCCCCTTGCGGGTCTGGGAGTTCACGACCATGTCGGAAAAGTCGCTCTTCTGCTCCTTGCCGTTTTCCGTGTAGGTCATGGCGACCTGCACGTAGGAGTCCGCATAGTCCGCGGGCTTGGGCTCCGTGAAGGGGAGCCATTCAAAGTTTTCATCCCGCACCGGGAAGAATTTTTCAAAGCGGTGGAATTTGAGCAGCGTCATGCCCAGGCTGATGTGCAGGGGGTCCGCCTCCGTCACCAGCAGGGATTCATGCAGCTTGCCGTTGGGCATGCAGCAGATATATTCCAGAATGCCCTCCTGCATGTTGACCTGCGCCTGGAAGCTGACGGTGCGTTCCTTGTGGTTCACGATCACGTTGCCTATCTTGATGCGGTGCTCGTCCAGGGGTTCGAATTTGGGTACCGTCTTGCCGTCCGGCAGGGGGACTTCCCGGGGGGCCTCCTCCGGTGCGGGCGCATCCGGATCTCCCGCCGGGGCGGAAACGTCCTGCGCATGGGCAAAGCCCCAGGAGCAGGCAAGCAGGGTGATCGTAAATTTCAGGAACATGTTTATGGAAATTAGATTGTGAAAATGAAAGCTTCCGTTCAATGAAAAAGGCATCCGTGATTGATTTGTTACTTTTGAATCACGGATGCCTGGAAGGAATGATGGAGGGAGCCTAAACCAGTTTCAGCCTGGCAAGGTCCTGAAGGTCGACGATGCCCACGGGAGTCATTTCCGCGTTGAGCACCACCAGGTCGTCAATGTGGCGGTTGCTGACGGCCTTCACCGCCTCGGCGGCCAGGTCGTCTTCCATCACATAGATGGGGTTGCGGGTCATGAGGCCGCTGACGGGCTGCTCCCCGATGAGGGGATTGGCTCCGTACGCGCGGACGAAGTCTCCGTGGGTGAAGATGCCGGCCAGCTTGTTGTCCGCCGTCAGCAGGATGCAGGCGCCGGTGTGGGCGGTGGTCATCGCCTTCAGGCAGTCGTTCACGGAGGCGGTTTCCGGAAGGATGGCCATTTCCTTCCCCCGGCGCATGATGTCGCTCACCTTGGTGAGCAGCGCGCGGCCCAGGGAGCCGCCGGGGTGGCGTTTGGCGAAGTCCCGCGCGGTGAAGTGGCGCGCTTCCACCAGGGCCATGGCAAGGGCGTCCCCCATGACGAGCATGGCCGTGGTGCTGGAGGTGGGGGCCAGGTTCAGCGGGCAGGCTTCCCGGGAAACGCCCGTGTCCAGCACGATGTCCGAGTATTTGGCCAGGGAGGAGGCCGTATTGCCCGTCATGGAAATGATGGGCAGTTCAAAGCGTTTGATGAAAGGGAGCAGAGCCAGCAGTTCCGAGGTTTCCCCGGAGAAGGACATCGCGATGCAGACGTCGCCGTCCTGGACGATGCCCAGGTCCCCGTGCAGGGCGTTCAGGGAATCCAGCAGGACGGTGGGCGTTCCGGTGGAGTTCAGGGTGGCGACGATTTTGGCTCCGATGTTGCCGGATTTGCCTACGCCTACGATGACGATCTTGTTGCCGCGGTCCAGGGCCTGGGACATGAGTTCCACAGCCTGGTTGAAATTGTCATCCAGCCGGGACAGGACGCCGCGCAGCTCTTCAATCTCCATTTCAAAAACGGATTTGGCGCGTGTTAAATGATTCATATCTGGCGGGAATGATGCCAGATGCCCCCATGGCCGTCAATTTTTCATTGCGGCTCCGCGGTCCCCGTTTTTCCGGCACCTGCACGCGGGATTGGCTGCCAGCGGAATGGTGGTGAAGCGCATGCGCCGCGTGTCTGCGGAGAGCATGGCTCCCACCAGCGGAGAGGGGATGCCGGCCAGGTATTTCAGGGCTTCCATGGCCTGGATGCAGCCGATGATGCCCGCATGCGCGCCCAGGATGCCGGCGGCGGAGGCGGTGTCTTTCTCCTGCATGGGCGTGTCTGCCGGGAAGAGGCAGCGGTAGCACGCGGTGCCCTGGTGGGGGGCGAAGACGGCCACCTGGCCGATGAAGCCTTTCACGGCTCCGTGCACCAGCGGCAGGCGCAGGGCGCAAGCGGCGTCCGCCATGGCGAAGCGCGCCGCGTAGTTGTCCGAGGCGTCCAGGACCAGGTCGCACCCTTCCAGCAGGGAAACGGCGTTGTCCGGGGTGAGCCGCCTGTGGACCGTGTTGATGTGGACGGAAGGGTTCAGGGCGTACAGGCGCCTGGCGGCGCTGGCGGTCTTGGCCGTTCCCGCCGCATCCGTGGCATGCAGGATCTGCCGCTGGAGGTTGGAAAGGCAGACCTCGTCCGGGTCGATCAGGGTCAGCCGCCCCACGCCCGCGGCGGCAAGATAAAGGGCCGCGGGGGAGCCAAGCCCCCCGAGGCCCGTCAGGGCGACGTGCGCCCGTTTGAGTTTTTGCTGGCCCTGTTCGCCCAGTTCCGGAAGGGAAAGATGCCTTGCGTACCGTTCGGTTTCTTCCTGGGTGAGGGTCATTGCTGTCGTCGGGATTAACGGCGGGCGGAGTTGCCGCTGAAGGCGTACAGGAGCAGCGTCCATCCGGAGAAGATCAGTTCCACTGCGATCAGGGTGCCGATGAACCAGGCCGTGGATTCAGGCCAGCCGAAGATGACCATGAGGCCCAGGATCAGCGTGATGATCACGTTGAAGAGCCGCCAGCCGCTGGCGGGCAGGGAACGGGTCTGGAGCCAGATGGCCCCCTGGAAGACGGCGGCGATGACCAGGCCCCACCCGATGATGAGCGTGGTGATGGCCAGGGAAATATTGGGGTCCCGGAACAGGAACCAGCCGGCGATGCCGTACAGGATGGCCGTCACCAGGTTCCACCAGCGGGAGGACGGGACGGTGAAGACCTGGACCAGCCGGACGACGGCCAGGATCATCAGCATGATGCCGATCACCCAGATGAAGCTGGCCCCGACAATCCAGGGAGAGGCCAGGGCGATGAAGCCAAGAAATAGCTCGATGACGCCAAGGATACCCATCCACCATGAGTTGCCGGATACCGCGGAGCTGCTGACTTGAGGTTGAGTTGTCATATGGCGGTATGACCGGACCCGCGGCGGAAACGTTGAAGAATGACGATTTTATTTGCCGGCGGATGCCTGCGGCGGAGTGTTCTTCGGGTCCATGGTCTTCAGCAGCTCCGGAGTGACGTTGATCAGAACGGGGCCGCTTTTGGGGTGCGCCTGGGGGGGGACGAAGTAGGAAAAGGCCCTGGCGGGCAGTTGTCCCGGGATTTCCGGCATGATGTAAACCTCCACGAGAACGGCGCCCTTTTTGCCGTTAGGGCTGTCGGAAAACTTCAGCGTGAGGGAGTTGGTTCCGTCCCTTAGGCCGCCGGAAATGATTTCCGCCAGGCGCGTGTTGTCGAATTCATGCGGGGAAATGTTGTTTACGTTCGCCTTGACGGTGCGGCCGGGGCAGTCCACCAGAATTTTTGCGATGTATTTGGGCGGCGGGCAGACAGGCGGCACGGCGGGAATTTTTCCAAGGGGCTGGAAGCCGTCCTGCTCCATCAGGACGGTGGCGTCGCCGCGCTTGAGGCGTTCCTTGACGGCGGGCAGGCGGGTGAGGTTGAAGAAGCGCGCCTGGTCGTATTTCCATTTGCCGTTTTCATGGGTGAACAGCAGGACCAGGGCGTTGGAGTCCGTCGGTTCCTGGCCCAGCCCCAGGTCCACCTTGCCGTAGTAGGTGGCCGCGGCCGTGGGACCGTCCACCACGGAGCCCACGTACATCAGCGGGGCGAGCGCGGGCGGAGCCATGGGCTGCCGGAACAGGGAGGCGGGAAAGGAGCGTTTTTCAGAGACGGCCAGGTTGCGCACTTTCACCTGGCGGTAGGCGGAGGTGGTGGCTCTCCAGCCGTCATAGTTGCCGCGCAGCAGGTGCAGGCGCCATGTGTTGTAGGCTACGTCCAGATCGTCCCTCAGTTTGGCGTCTCCGGGCCGGGGGGCGGCGGAGGCGGGGGCGAGAAGAGCTGCGGCGCAGCAGGCCATGGTGAGAATGGAGCGGAAAGTCATTACACGATTATTTAGACATCAAACTTGCGCGGAGTGCAACACAATTGCATCATGAAGCCGTTCTTATGGAATTGTTCACGGAAGCCGATCATCTGGCGGAAGCCCGGTACAGGAAACTGTTGCGGGAACAGCCCGGCTTTGTGTGGAGGCGGTTTTCAGACGGTGAGGAGCTGATGGCCTACGTCTTTTTTCCTCCCGGCCATCGAGAGGGCGCTTCCGCGCCCTCCGTGCTGTTTTTTCACGGCGGCATGTGGGTGGGAAAGAGCCTGGGGGATTTTGTGCCATGGGCGCTTCACCTTGCCCAGCAGGGAATTGTGGGGATTATTCCCATGTTCCGTACGCGCGGCGCTTATGAGGTGGAGCCGATGGATATTCTGGAAGAGGGCCGGGAAGCCTGGGCCTGGGTGTATGAAAACGCCGCCCTGCTGGGGCTGGATCCGGCCCGCATTACCGTAGCGGGGAGCGATGCGGGAGGACTGATGGCCCTGCATGTGGCCCTCCCCGACCATCCCGCGCGCTGGTCCCTGTTCCGCAGGAAGGCTTCCCTTCCGCCCGGTCCCGCCGCCGTGGCCCTGTTCCGCGGCGTGTGCGACCTGGCGGCGCAGTCCGCCTTTAAACTGGGAGGCATGATGCCCCCTGACCAGCGGGATGCCGTCAATCCCCTGCGGCGCGTGCAGAAAGGGCTGCCTCCCCTGTTCGCGAGCCATGGCGGAAGGGACAGGCTGCTGCCGTGGCGCAACAGCGAGCGGCTGGCGGAGCTGTGGCGGAAAAAGAAAAACCGCTCCAGGTTTGAGCTTCTGGACGTGGCGGACCACACGTTTTACCATTTCAATGTAAATGCCGCCTATTTTGAGCAATTGCTCAACAGTTGGAGTTCCTTCATGGTGGAGCAGGGCATTTGGGAATATAACGAGGGAATGGACGCGGGCCTTCTCGGCTGAACATGCTGCGGAAATCCCGGAACGTTTTCCGGGTTATCCGGCCTTTTTCCGCGCGTCCTCTGTTCAGCGGCAGATGGGCCTTTCCATTTTTCGGCTGAGTAAAAACGAATGGGAAATGGCGTTATGGATGGTCTTTCATTTCCTTCATCCACTTTACCACCTTGTCTTTGTCACAACAGAAATAATGCTCTGGAGAAAGATCGTTTTCCGTCTCCATGAAGCGAGTATAGCTGTTAAAAACATTCAGCCAGTCAATACCATTTTTAAGAACCTCCGCGCCCTCTTCGTTCCGGGATGACAATTCGTCAGCAAAACGGATGGCCTCTTCATGAAATGATTCAAAGGTCTTAATGCTGTCAGACGAATAACATTCCTCTACAAGGAAGCCGTAGACCAGACATTCCGCTTTCCAACAAATCTCGGGAGATTCGGAAACATCACTATTGATAAACTTAAAAAACATTTCTTTGTTCTTATGGTTTCATATGCTGCAAGGCGTCCCGTCCCCCATGGTCCGGGGAGAGGCGGTTTTATTTCCGGCCGCCCAGCATGTTTTCCCGGATTTCCTGCATGTCCCGGCGGAACGCGGGCTGCGTCTGCGGGGTAGGCGGCTGGATATCCCATTCCTTCATCTTTTTGCGGACCTTGAGGAATGCCTCCTGCTCGCTGGCGCCGTATTTCTTGCAGACGGTGGAGAGGGTCAGTTCCGGTCCCGTGAAGCGGCCCTTGAGGAAGAAAGGCAGGTCGTGCTGCCAGGCGCGGCGGAAGTCCTCCGGGCATCCGTCCGTCCTGATGGGGGCGAACAGTTCCCTGACCTGGCTTTCCCGGATGCCCGCGGTGTTCATGCAGATGGCGGTTTCCATGTAGGCCAGCGTGAATTCCAGCATGACCCGTTCAATGGACTGCCTGGCCCGGGCCAGTTGGGCCGGGGTAAGGCCCATGACCTGGGCACGCAGGGCGGCCAGGGCTTCCAGGATGGCCTTGGGGTCACCGCAGGTGCGCGGATCCATGCGGGGGACTTGTTCATCCTCGTCGTAAAGGGGAATGGGCGGATGCACCCGGGAATTGATCTTGAACAGTTTGCCCTGGAGCCGTTCCCGGAGGTCCTTCAGGCTGACGCCGTACTTGCGCAGGACGGGCGCCGCGTAATTGCGCCCCGGCTTGTTCGTCTGCCGCAGCCATGCTTCCTGAAAATCAGCGGGGCATTGCTGAAGGCCCGCCGCCAGCATGGCGTTCCGGAAGTCCTCCGCCTTGGGCGTTTTATTGGCATAGGCGTGGGTCCATTCCATTTCCAGCATCCAGATGGCGGTGAGGCCCAGGAATTGTTCAATCGCCTGTTTGGCCTCTGCGGGTTCCGGTGCGGGAAGTCCCGCCGGAGCGGCGGCGGAGGACGGGATGTGCCAGCAGAACGGGAACAGCAGGGCGAAAGCCAGGAACGGGCGCAGCAGATGCATGGGGGGAAGGAAAGAGGGTTGGGAAGGGACGGCAGCGCTCATTCGGCTGTCACGGTAACGTCCAGCGGGCGGTCGGAAACGGGGAATTGCAATTCATAAAAACCGTTGCCCAGGTTTTTGACGGGAACGTTCCCTGCCTTCACGGGGCTTTTCCCGCGCCAGACGACGACCGGGCCGGATTCCTTCACGCGGAAGCGGAGGCTGTCCGCCCCGTATTCCGGAGCGGCGGCCAGGGCGCAGGGAGAGAGGAATTTGTCCCCCCTGCCGATGACGGCCCAGCCCCGGACGATGGGCGCCATGATGAACAGGCGGTCCTTGAAGCCCGTTAGCTTCACGTCCAGGTCCGGCTGTGCCGGGGTCAGCGCGCGGCCTCCCTCTGCGGAATAGGCGGCGATTCCCTCCGCCGGAATGGAGGCATAGGCTTCCGCCGCGTTGCCGTTCAGCAGGGCCGCCGCGTTTTTATAATCCCCCAGGGAAATTTTCCCCTGCACCGGTTCCGCCGGGGAGGGGTGTTTGAGGTTGTACAGCACCACGGCGGCGCTTTGGCCGGGCAGCGGGGCGATCACCCGGTACAGGCGGTTTTCGTTCAGCGCATCCAGAAAGACGGAATCCGGCAGGGGGACGGCAGGGGCCAGCGGCCGCAGCAGAAGGCCGTCGGACCAGACCAGGGGCATGATGTTTTCCGGATTGAGCTTGTCAGCCGGGTCTGAAAGGTAGACGGGGCCCCCGGATACGGCCTTGGAAACGGCCATGAGGCGCGCGCTGGTGGGGTCCGTGGAATGGAACATGTCATGGTCCGGCCACGCGGTCTGCCCCAACCAGAGCGTATTGGCGTAGGACTGGAGGATGTGGGACTTGCCCATGGCTTCATCCCCCAGCTTGTAGTCAATGCTGCACCGGGTGATAGCGCTGTAGCGGGTATTCTGGATGTTGACGGTGCCCTGCGCCATGCAATTCATCAGGCTGAGGCCCGTCTTCCGGCATGCCTGTTCCAGGGCTTCCGAACACTTGGTGTTGTGGCGGACCGGGTTGTCCAGGCCGTCCGCATGCTTCAGGTATTCCGCCTGCACGTCGATCTTCACGAAGTCGAACCCGGCGTCCTTGACGGATTGGAGAAAAGGGTTGTAAAACGCCCCGGCTCCTCCGGGGCCGTCACCGGGGAGGATTTTCCCCTTGGTAGTGCTGACCAGCCCGCGGGCCGTCTGGGCGTCCAGCCGGTGCTTGGGGTGGATGCCGTTCCAGAGGCCGTAATAGCAGTTCCACAGGCCCATCCATTTCAACTTGGAGCTTTTGTGCTTCATCAGGGGCTGCCAGCCCTGCGGGAATTTGTCCTGGCGGGTCTGGAAGCTGATCAACTTAAGCCCTTCCTGGGTCTGGAACCCGTCGTCCACCAGCATCCACCGGACGGGGATGGGAGAGGCCTCCAGTTGGCTGGCCGTTTCTTCAAGCAGCTTGGAGGAGATGTTCTTTTTATACTGCTCCCAACTGCACCATCCGAGGTACTTGAAGGGTTCCGGATAAACCTTCTTTTCCCGGGGAAAGGTTCTGCCCTTGATGAAGGGGAGGGAAAGGGCCTTGTTCCAGGCGGCGGAGCAGGCGCGGTAAATATCCTTGTCCACGGCGGTGACGGCCAGGACGGGCTGCGGTTTGGCGGTGGAAGTTCCCAGCGTGCCGGATTCCACAAGGAATTTGCCGTCTCCGTCAAGCTTCAGCCACGCGAGGGAATCAGGGGTGGCGACGGGCAGCACGGCCATGAAATTGCCGTCCTTGAGGTGGAACAGCGCAAACATGGCGTGGTCCCCCGGTTTGGCGGTGCTGGGGTTCGGCTTGCTGTCCAGCAGGTTGCCGGGGGCCGTTCGGCCGAACCAGGGCAGCACCCGGTTGCCGTCTCCGGGCCAGCGGCCGCGGTCCGCCGCGAACCAGCAGAAGGACTGGTAGGGAGGTACCTGAAGGGAACGCGCGTTTTTTCCCGGCAGCGGGGGAATGGTGGATATCCGGGTTTGGGCGGCAGCAGTCCAGATGCTCAGGGCCGCCAGGACAAGAGCCGGGAACGTGAATGCTTTCATGGGAATCATCATTAGGTTAAGGAAGGTGGCAGATGGACTGGCAGGAGGGCAGGAAGGGTCGCTTCCCTGCTTTTCGGAAAAAAAGCCGTTGCGCCATGATGGCAAAGCATTTTCCGGAGACGAGCAAAAAATGATGTTTCCGCCTTATTTTGCTTCTTTTTCCATGTGGAAAACGGATTGCTAATCCGGCGTCAAGCTCTGATTTTAAGGGAAAGGTGCTTATGTTGCCCGGTCGTTTTATAATGGGAGTCTGTTTCTCCGGAGAAAAGGCTTCCTCCGTTGCGTTGCCGGTACGTGGAGAGCCGCGAGCCTTTGCGGGTGTGGAAATACATATATTCCGTCGGAATATGCTGAATTTCAGAAAAGAGAAATCATTGCTGCACAGGTTGGCGTCCGGATGCCGAGGGGCTTGCGGCGCACCATGCGGCATTGGAACTATTCCGTAACGGATTAGCAATCCGATATTAGAAAAAGCAGGGTTCCAAGCCTTGGCTTCTGACCGCAGAACGCTCCCGGGTGCGGATTTGTGCAGCAGTCCGGCGATAGGTGCGGATCCATTCATATCCATATTTAACTTTTGATTTTATGAAGAAAACCTTATTCACTGCTTCCTGCGTCCTGGTTGCCTTGTCCGGCCTGGGCGCAGCGGCCACCTATCAGTGGACGGGAAACGGGGACGGATCCTCCTGGACGGACGCGGACAACTGGACGGAGGCCGGCGTGCCTCCTACTACTCTCGGCGCGGGAAACAGCATCATCATCAACAGTGACGCCTCCATCTCCACCGCCGGCGCGGGGAGCCTGAATTACAGGAATGTCGACCAGTTTGTTCTGAAAGGCACGGGCACTCTCAGCAACAACACGGGAGGGGCCTTGGTTTTAGGGAACGTGGACATGGACAAATCTTTTTCCCTGAACTCAGGCAATACGCAGCTCTGGGGCAACTTGACTATTGATTCCAGCATCAATTCAGGAGCGCTGGGAGGCGGGCTGTCCACGGGGTATGTTTGGGATTTCGGATTAAACGGACGTCTTGCGACGACCAGCCTCTGGATCAATGCGAGCGGGGGAACCATCCAGGCCGCCATTGATCCGTACACGACCACCGGAACCGTCGGGACTGCGGTGCGAGAACTTTTAGGTCAGAACGCTTCCTCCTCCTCGGGCGGCAACGGCTTTGATACGGTTGACTATGTGGTCAGGGACGCTGACGGGAATATCCTGACCCGTGCGGACGGTCCGCTGGAAGCCACGGAAGAAAATGTGGGCAAGTATTGGATCACCACCAATGGGGGAGCCTGGGCCAACGTGAAGATTCATTACATCACCGGAGCGGCTCCAGTTCCGGAACCTGCTGCGGCAGGCTTTTCCGCCGCCGGTCTTCTGCTGGCCCTGCTACGCCGCCGCCGGATGCGTTGAGTCGAGCGTTGCTGTCCGGACTGGTTTTCGGAAGCGCCTCTCCTGCACGGGAGGGGCGTTTTTGTTTATCCGGTCATGGCCACCGTTTTTAGCGGCTGTCCGGTTCTCCGGATGGGAGTATTCATAACGGGGTGTCTTCCGGAGAAAGCCAGCCTCATGGCCGGGAATTTCATCCACGCCGTTACTTGGCCGGGCTTTTGGCGAAGGATATGCGGCGCCTGTAAAAAAAGAGCAGAACCAGCCATTGCAGCAGGAGAAGAGAAACGGCGAGCAATACGGGCTGGAAAGGCGGGAAGAAGTCCGCCGCGCCGCTGAAGATGCGCTGGTTGAGTTCATGCACGTTGAGCAGGGCGTGGATGAGGTAGGCGGCCAGGGCGTTGACGCCGATGACGCGGAGGGGAAAGGCCCATTTGGCCCATTTTCCGCCGTTCCATGCGTCGACGGCCAGATGGAACAGGGACAGGAGCATCAGGGAGATTCCGGCAGCGGCCAGAACGAAGGTGCCGGTCCACATGCTTTTAATGATGGGATAGGCGCCGTCCAGCATTCGGGCGGCGGAAAAGAGGAGGATTCCCGCTCCCATCATCGCCATGCAGAGGCGGACGGAAGGCAGGCGGCTTTCCTTCAAAAATTTTCCCGCCAGCCATCCGCCCATGCACAGGGCGGAAGCGGAGGCGATGCAGAGGGGGCCTTCCGGATCAAAGACGCCTCCGTGCAGACGGCCGGGAAGCCAGTGCATGTCCACCCAGGAGTTGACGGAGCCGTCCGGCGTGAAGCTGCCGCAGGTGAATTGAAGCAGGGCGATGAGGCCCAGAAGGCCTCCCGCCGCCGCGGCAATCGCTCCCGTGCGGCGGCACAGCAGGATGCACGTGCCTGCGATGGCGCAGGAGAAGCCGATCAGGCCCAGAACGGAGGCGTAACGCATATCCTCCGTCCAGGTAAGCGTTCCGTTGACCAGGAGGCCCAGGAAGGCCAGAACGAAGGCCCGTTTCCAAAGGTGGAGAAGGCCGGAGGCCGCAGAGGCGTTTCCGCCGGTGTATTTCGCCAGGGAGAAGGACATGGAAACGCCAGAGATGAACACGAAGACGGGGAACACCAGGTCATACAGGTGCAATCCTGCCCAATGGGCATGCGACATCTGGCGCGCGGCTTCCCGGAGGAAGGCGTTTTCCGGATTTCTGGCGGCCAGGAGCAGGACCAGAGCGTCCAGCCCCAGGATGATGAGCATGTCCAGCCCGCGCAGGGCATCCAGGGAGTGCAGCCGGGGGGGACGGGCGGGAACGGAAGAGGAGGCGGTCATGGCGGCGGGGAGGAAGAACGGGAACAGGTACGGACGGAAAAGGGCGTCTTTATCAGGATTCCTCCAAACATGCCGGAACAGAGGGGAATCGTGCTTGATTTCCACGGGGGAAGAGGGTAAAGCAGGCCGCATGCCGCGCTCCCCTCTCGCCTTTCTCCTTTTCCTGTGTGTCTCCCTGCTGCTGGCTGCCTGTTCCTCCACGCCCAAGACTCCGCATGGCAAGCCGTTGATGAAGGACGGCAGGTACTCTTCTTCCTATGACGCTTTTGTAGCGGACCCCCAGTACCGCTTCACGCGCGACATCTGGTACCATGACGAGCGCATCCGGCAGGCGCAGACGCGGAACAGCAAAATCGTGATTCATTTGAAGGACCAGCGCGGCGTGCTGTGGGTCAACGGCCAACCGGCCATGAACTTTCCCGTGTGCACCGGCAGATCCACCCATGAGACGCCCCGCGGCAAATTCTCCATCATTCAGAAGGATGCGGACTACCGCTCCCGGTCCTATGGCAGCGTGTTTGATGCAAGCGGCCTGTGCGTGAATTCGGACGCCACCTCTTCTTCCCGCGTGCCGTCCGGTGGCAAATTCATCGGCGCCAAGATGCCGCTGTGGATGCGCATTCACGGCGGGATAGGGCTGCATGTGGGCACGGTGTTCCGGGACGCCAATTCCCACGGGTGCATCCGGGTGCCTGTGGAGGCATGCCGCATTTTGTTTGAAAAATGCGGCATGGGAACAACCGTAGTAGTTCAGGAATAAGCGCGAGCGTGAATAATCGTTGATTCCTTACGGTGCATCTGTCACACTCCTGCAAGCTGATGAAAATGAAGGTTCTGATACGTTCCCTGGTATTGCTGGCCGGGTTGGCCGCCTGGACGGCGGATACGGCCTGGGGCCAGTCCTCGTCACGCCATTCGTCTTCCCGCGGGGGAACGCCCGTGCGCCAGGCTGCGGCGCAGCAGCGCGGAGAGGATGACGCCGTGGAAACGGTTGACCTGGGGGATAAGAAGAGGGAATCCGGCACGGCGTCCGGTGAACGGGAAGGCGTGGCTGACGCCCCGGAAATGCCCAAGGAAACGGAGAAGGAGCAGAACGGCCTGGATTCCCTGTCCCTGATTCCCTCCCTCAAGGGGGGAAGGATGGATGCGGCGCGGGAAGCGCACACCAGCACGCGGCCTTCCGCCAGAACCATGGCCCTGCTGATTCCGGCTCCGCGCGGCCCCATTCTGGACCGCAACGGAGAGCCTCTGGCCGTGACCTCCGTGGCCTACCAACTGGCCCTGCGTTTTGAAATTTTTGAAAATCCCGATCGTTCCCGCGTGGTGGACTTCGGGCGCAACTGCCTGGAACAGGCCAAGAAAATTGCCGGAAAGGCGTGGTCCTTTTCCGATGACCAGCTCTGGAAGCACTATGAGCACCGCCGCTGGTTGCCTCTTCCCCTCACCAACGTCATCCGCGCGGAGGAAGCGGAAAAACTGAGGGACAAGGTGAAGGGGGTGCGCGGCCTCCAGTTGCTGCCCATCTACATCCGTTCCTATCCGGAAAAGGAAATCGCCGGACATATCATCGGCTATGTGGGTTCCAAGGGAAAACTGCCTACCGGCCCCATCAACCATATGGACCCGCTGTGGGAACAGGTGGAAGGCCGCGCGGGACTGGAAAAGGAATTCAACAAGGACCTGACCGGGACGCCCGGCGTATGGCGCCTGATGTTTGACGAGGACGGCAACAAGATTCTGGATGAACTTCAGATACGCCCCAAGCCCGGCGGCGCCATCGTCACCACCCTGAACCTGAAATGGCAGCGGGATGCGGAGCGCATCCTTTCCCGCGGCAAGAGGCGCGGCGCCATGGTGGTGCTGGACTGCGTAACGGGTGAAGTGCTGGTAATGGCCTCCACGCCGTCCTATGACCCGAACATGTTCATTCCGAACATATCCCAGAAGGATTACGATGCCCTGCGCAACGACCCCGCCGGACCGCTGGGCGCGCGCGCCTTTCAGGGGCGCTACCCCCCCGCCTCCACCTTCAAGGTGCTGACGGTGGCCAGCGCCCTGAAAAACAACAAGATCACGGAAAATACGCAGATCTACTGCCCGGCATCCATCACGATCGGCAACCACGTTTTCAACAACTGGAGCAAGACGCCCCTGGGGGACATCAACTGCATCCGCGCCCTGGCGATGTCCAACAACCCGTTCATGTACCAGATGGGGCTCAAGCTGGGAGCGGAAGCCCTGATGGATACGGCCCGCGCCTTCGGACTTGGCGAGCGCACCGGGCTGCCCATTCCGGACGATCCCGGCCTGGTGCCCACCAGCGACTACATGATCCGCAACTACAAGCGGGATTTCATGTCCGGAGACGCCGCCAACCTTTCCATCGGCCAGGGAACGCTGCTGGTCACGCCCCTCCAGGTGGCGCACATGATGTCCGGCGTGGCGAACGGCTACCTGCCCAGGCTCCAGCTCATCAAGCAGATTCAGGACGGCAACGCCAATGTCATTTACGCTCCCAAGCCCCAGGAGGTCCAGCGCCCCCTGCCTGCCTATGAACGTGCCCTGGCCAGCGTGCGCAAGGGCATGAGGGAGGTGATTGAAGGCGGCACGGGCGGCCGCGCCCGCCTGTCCTATTCCAGCATCGCCGGCAAATCCGGCACGGCCCAGTGGGGACCGGAACGGGAAGACAAGCGCCTGGCGTGGTTCGCCGGCTTCATGCCCTGTGACAATCCCCGCTTCGCCTATGTGGTGCTGTATGAAGGCCGCGCCCACGAACGGCTGGGCGGGGGCGCCGCCGCTGCCCCCATCGTGAAGGAATTCTTTGAGACGGAGAAGAAGGACATCAAGGCCATCATTGACCCGCCCAAGGACGACATCCCGGTAGCGGAACCGGTGGAGGAAACCCCGGAAACGGCTGCCGCCGCCCTTCGCGAACGCGGGGGATCGCCTGCCGTAGTGCCGGACAATCTGCCGCCCGGCCTGTATGATCCGGAAGGAATGGAGCCCATCAAGGTTCATGAAATCCCTGCCGATCTGGACGACTCTTCCGATGCGGAAATCAAGGCGACCCCGGTGGGCGGTTCCTCCGGGCATGCCAGGCCGTCCGCGCCTTCCTTGTCGGAGGAGCCTTCCGCCGCACCCCTCACGCCCCGACGCGGAGATTCCGACTACATTCCCGGCCTTCCCCATCAGATTCCCCGCCATCTCAACCATTCCTCTCCCGTAAGAGCTCCCGCGCCGCAGGCTCCCCTTCCGGAGGATGACATTCCCATGGCGGAACCTCTTTAGACCGGCTTTTAAGGAAGGCGGAATCGTCCGGCAATGCTTTTCAGGGCGTTCGCCGTAACAAGGTCATGCATGGCCTTTGGCCCGTTAATGCTTTTCATTGTGCTTGCGTCATTGCGTGGAAGCGCCTATATAATGCGGATGGTGCGCGTCGATGAGACTGTTGCCGTAAGGAGCGGCGCTTTTGTTGGATGGCATCATGACCCCCACGTTTAAAGATAATGAAAACGCATTATTTCTACTCCATACCCTGTTTTGCGCTGACCTGCGCTCTTGCCGCCTGCTCTGACGACAATAAATCATCTTCCGCCAAGGCCGGACAGGATGCCGCCGGCTTAACCCCGGCTTCTTCGCTTGATCCCTCCGCCCCCGTTGCTTCCGATCTGGTGGCGAAGCGTGCGGAACGGCTCGGAATCGCCGCCCTCTTTCCCATGGACATGGGTATTGTAGCCGGTGTTTACGACGTCCCCGGCATGATCAGGAGCGTTCAGAATCTGAACATGGTCAAAACCTGGGGTTCCTGCTCCGCTGGGGAAGACGCTGATGAATCCATAGCCATTCCGGGAGAGGATGCACCCAAGCCCGTCCGGAAAAAGTGCTCCGTCAACACCCCCGTCATTGACGCGATGATTGGCTTCGGCCCCGAATGGGCTCCGTGGATGGATAGCGCGCAGCCCGCTTTTACCGGCATGGGATTGCACCAAATGAAGGGAATTCTGTCCGGTTATAAGCTTTACCAGGATTTAATCAATGGTAACAAGAAAGCTAGTGACGCAGAAGTGGAAGTAATGGGCAACAGATATACTGAAATGCTCATTAAGTGGATTGATTTGGTGGATATGCGCCCCTCTCAGGCCGCGACGGCTCCCGTAATGGTAGCCGCCAAATTGACGCCGGAAGCCCTTGCCCAGGCCAAGGCTACCCTGAAGGACGCCAATCTCCCGGAAGACATGGAACTGCACGGCATTGTTTCCCTGTATGACAAGACCTACAACGGCCTGGCTTGCAAGGTAGCGGAAGTGGACTGCAAGAAACTGCGGGCGAAGCTGGAAGAAAGGCTGGAAGAGGCTAAAGCCCAGATAACCGTCTCCCAGGAAAATCTGGACCGTCTCAAGGCGGCTCTCAAGCGTCTGGACGAATCCAAGCTGTATGTGGCCGTCGCTTTCGTGGATGATACCCTCGTGGGCTTTATAACCACCAATCCTGAAAAGCAGGTCCGCCTGGCGGCTTCTCCCCAGGATTCTGTTCTGGCGCGTCCGGATTTCTCCATGGCTGACGCCCAGCTCCAGTATCCCGCCTATGGCCTGATATTTGCGGACAAGGCTTGCGCCAAGGGCCTTATTAACCTGGACATCGCCTACTACAAGGGCATGTTCTCCGGGTTGAAGGACCTGATGCAGACGGTAGGCACCGACTGGAAGATTGCCGATCTGGCTCCTTCCATGGCCGCGCTTGATTCCATGAAGGGCCGCCTCCTTGGGCTGTATGAAAAGGTGGCGCAGAATGCCACGCCCGTTTCCTACTACGCATGGCAGGACCAGGGGGTGCATGTGGAAGCCTGCACGTATCCGCTTGAATTCTACCTCCTGGACGCTCCCTCCTCCATGAACTCCGTCCGTCCCGGGGCGGATACGGTGCTGTATTCTTCCTTCCGCATCAATCCGCAGATTGTTGACATGGGCTGCACCCTGTATGAAAACATCGCGCAGATCGGCTGGGATTACGGCAATGCGTATATTTCCAACCCGAAGCATGACGTAAGCGACCAGATCCGCATGGTTGCCCCCATGCTCCAGATGGCCCGGCCCACCATTGAAGAACTTTGGAAGGCGTACAAGACCGCACTTTCCGGCCTTACGGATTCCGGCGTGTTCATCATGGACATGCAGGGCGCTCCCAGCCCCACGCTCAAGAATGTTCCGGCCCCGCGCTTCTCCGCGGCTTATGAAGTGAAGAACCGTGCCGCCTTGGGCGAAGCGTGGCAGAAAGTGTCTGACGCCGCCAAGACCATCGTTACCCTGGCCAGCCAGGGCAAGATGACGGAATTGCCCTCCCCCAAATCCTCCGTGGAAGGGGATGTCACCACCTACGATTACGAGTGCCCGCTGGGCGCCGACCTGAATCCGGTGGTGAGCGTTTCCGACACCCGCTGGGCCATCAGCATGCCGAAGGCCTTCGGCATGGAAATCATCAAGGAATCCATGAAGGCCCCGGGGCAGGTGGCTCCGCTGGAATCCCAGCTTAACCTCGTCCCGGTCCGTGACGCCCTGAAGAGCGCGGCGGAAGGCAACAAGGATATCCGGAAGGCCGTGGAAACCCTGGACGTGATCACCTCCGACGTCACGGGCGTGCATGCTACGGGGCGCAAGGCCGCGGACGGCAGGGACGTGTACCACATCCACGTTATTTCCGCTGCCAAATAACAGGGGTTTCCCATTGGATTTACAGGCTTCCGGGAAGAAATTTCCGGAAGCTTTTTTGTTGATGGCGGAAGCTTCTTGTTCCTGCCGTTCTGGAAGTTATCTCCGGGAAAATTTTTTAATGCCCGGAAGAAAAAACGGAGTTTTGCAACGGCAAGCCTGCCGCCGCCTTAAGATTATATACAAATGTATATAATTTGTGCGCGTGCCAAGTTTTGGGCTTGCCAAGGGGGAGGGGAGAGTACACAATCAAAACCGTCAAATAAAGGGAATGGCTTCCCTTTTCCCGTATTTACAGGAGTTGGCGCGATAATGGTGAAAGATAGACGATGAGCAGATTTTTCCAGTTCCTGTGGTTGGCGGCGTTGGCGGTGCCCGGCATGATGGGCGGCAGCGCGTGTGCGGCGGAGGAAGGAGCGGAGCACGGACTGGAGCAGGCCGCCCCCCACTTGTTCTCCATTCCGCTTCCAGGCGGCATTGAACTGCCGGTGTCCAACTCCATGCTGATGCTCTTTCTGGCGGTTCTGCTGATAGGGGTGGTCGTATGGTCCGCTACCCGCGCCATGCGCATTCTGCCGTCCCGGTTCCAGAATGCGGTGGAATACTTCTTTGAGACTCTGTACAACTTTGTGGAATCCCTGCTGGGGCCGCGACTGACGCGCAAGTACTTCTGGTACTTCGGAACCATCTTCACCATCATCCTGGTCAGCAACTACATGGGGCTTCTCCCCGGGGTAGGGACCATCACCTATAACGGAGTGCCGCTGTTCCGCGGGGCGAATGCGGACATGAACGTGACGATGTTCCTGGGCATCTTTTATGCGCTGATGTGGCTTTACTGGTCCATCCGGGAACAGGGCCTGAAAGGCTTCTTCATCCACTTGTTCGGGCCCAAGGGAAGACTGCCCGGCTTCATGGGATTCGTGCTGGTGCTCATCTTTATCTTCGTGGGGCTGGTGGACGTCCTGAGCATTACGATCCGTCCTATTGCGCTGGCGGCCCGTCTTTACGGCAACATTTACGCCGGGGAAACGATCATTGACACCATGGCTCACATGTTCGGACCCGTCCTCAGCGCCCTGTGCGTACTCCCGTTTCTGGCGATTGAGCTGCTGGTGGGCTTCATCCAGGCTCTGGTCTTCCTCCTCCTGACGGCGATTTTCCTCAAACTGCAAGTGGGGGACGGGGATGCCCACGGCCATGCCGCCAAGGATGAGGGAAAAGAACCATCCGTGCCGGACAGCCTGCCGTCCGGAAAGGCCTCATAAGCCGCACCGCCAACTTTCCGTTCCGGACCATGGGCAACCTGTGGGGGAACGTTCAACAAAAAACATAAACCATACCAATAACATGATTGATCCTACCGCAATGACCTCCCTGGCCGAACTGTCCGGCAACGTGGGCTTCGGCCTCGTCACCATCGGCGCCGGCCTCGGCATCGGCCTCATCGGCGCGAAAGCCGCGGAAGCCACCGGGCGCAACCCGGGAGCCTCCTCCCCCATCATGGTGATTGCCATTACGCTGGCCGCCCTGATTGAAGGCGTGGCCCTCATCTCCATCTTTGTGAAATAACCCGGAGGCCCCGTTCCCGGAGGGAGCTTCTTCCGCTCCGGGGCGGCGCAGCCGTTCCTGCCGGTCCGGAAAACTTCCGGCATGTTTCAACCCGTTCATTTTATGCTGAATCTCATAGCCGACCAGTCCTGGAATCCCTTTGCGCCCTTCGGGGTGACAAGCTGGGAACCCTTTGTTGCCAACCTGATCGCCTTCATCCTGATGGTGGTGATCCTGCGCTACCTGGCGTTCAAGCCCATCCAGAACGTTCTGGAAAAAAGGCGCCAGCGCATTGAGGAGGGAGAGGAAATGCGTGAGGAAAGCGAGCGCCAGCTGGCTTCCGTGAAGGAACAGACGCATGAAATGCTGGTGGAAGCGGGCGAAAAGGGACAGGAAAAGATAGACGCCGCCAAGGCCGCCGCCTCCCGCCTGCTGGAGGAACAGGAAACCGTGGCCTCCCAAAAGGCGGAGGAAATAGTCAGAAAGGCCCGGCAGCTTGCGGAACTGGAACAGCAGAAGGAACGCGAAGCGCTGAAAGAACAATTCGGCCAGCTGGTGGCCCTGGCTGCCGCGCAGGTCACCGGAAAAATGCTGACGGAAGAAGACCAGCGGAGAATCAACCGGGAAGCGATCGACAGCCTGGATTCCTGATACGCTTTATGAAGATCGGAAAGGACACGCTCAATGCCGCCCGCAGGCTGTTCCGGCTCTGCATGGACGGGAATACCGTGGCGGAGGACCGCGTGCGCCTGATCGCCCGGAAAATTGCGGAACGCAAACCCCGTAACTATGTCGCTCTGCTGACGGCCTTTTCCCGCATGGTGGAATACGCCGTGAAAAGCCGTACGGCCACCATTCAAAGCGCCGTACCGCTGACAGAGGAGGAACGCTCCCAAATTCAAGCCAAGCTGACGGCCAAATATGGCGACGGCCTCTACTACCACTGGGAGGTGGCGCCGGACCTGCTGGGGGGCATCCGCATCCAGGTGGGGGACGACGTGAAAGACGGTTCCGTACGCTCCAGAATCGACCGTCTGGCCGAGATGGCCCGCAATCTTTCCAATTAACCAACGAAACTTTTTTCCATGAGCAACATACTTCAAGAACTCGAAGCAGAAATTAAAAAAGCCACGGCTTCCGTCAGCCAGGAAAACGTGGGCATTATTCGTTCCGTGGGGGACGGCGTCGCCAAAATCGAAGGGCTGAGCGGCGTGATGCTCAATGAAATGATTGAGTTCCCCGGGGGCGTGATGGGCCTGGCGATGAACCTGGAAGAACATGAGGTGGGCGCCGTGATTCTGGGGGATGATTCCAATTTGAAGGAAGGGGACTTGGTCAAATGCTCCGGACGCCTTCTTTCCGTGCCCGTGGGGCGGTCCCTGCTGGGCCGCGTGGTGAACACGCTGGGAGAGCCGATTGACGGCAAGGGGCCGATTGAGGCGGAAGCGTATTATCCTGTGGAAAAAATCGCCTCCGGCATTATCTCCCGCCAGTCCGTCACTGTTCCCGTGCAGACGGGCATTCTGCCCATTGACGCCATGATTCCCATCGGCCGCGGCCAGCGCGAGCTTATCATTGGGGACCGCGCCACCGGGAAAACCGCCATTGCCATGGATACTATGATCGCCCAGGCGGACCAGAACCGCCTGGCGGAGGAAGGCAAGCTGCCGGACCACCAGCCCCTTTACAACATCTACGTGGCTATCGGCCAGAAGCGCGCCAACATCAGCCGCCTCGTGGCAAAGCTGGAAGAAACGGGCGCCATGAAATACTCCATCGTGGTGGCGGCCTCCGCCTCCGACCCTGCCGCCATGCTGTACCTGGCCCCGTATGCCGGCTGCGCGATGGGCGAATACTTCATGGACAAGGGGGAGGACGCCCTCATCGTCTACGACGACCTCTCCAAGCATGCCGTGGCCTACCGCCAGATTTCCCTGATTCTGCGCCGCCCCTCCGGTCGCGAGGCGTATCCGGGGGACGTATTCTACCTGCACAGCCGCCTGCTGGAACGCGCCGCGCGCATCAACAAGGAACACGGCGGCGGTTCCCTGACGGCCCTCCCCATCATTGAAACGCAGGCCGGGGACGTTTCCGCCTACATCCCCACAAACGTCATTTCCATCACGGACGGCCAGATATTCCTGGAAACGGACCTGTTCTACCAGGGGGTGCGCCCCGCCATCAACGTGGGCATTTCCGTCTCCCGGGTGGGTTCCTCCGCCCAGACGAAAATCATCAAAAAGCTGGCCGGCTCCATCAAGCTGGACCTGGCCCAATTCACGGAATTGCAGGCCTTCGCCCAATTCGGTTCCGACCTGGACCCCAGCACGAAGGCCAAGCTGGCCCGCGGCCAGCGCATCGTGGAACTCTTCAAGCAGAACCAGTATGAGCCCAAATCCCTGGGGCTGGAGGCCGCGGATCTGTACGCCATGCAGAAGGGATACTTTGACGATGTTCCGGTGGACAGGATCAAGGAATGCCAGAACGCGTGGGAAGCCACCATGAAGGACCAGCATCCGGACCTGCTGGAAAGCATCCTGAGGGAAAAGGATCTGACGCCGGAAATAGACGCAGGGCTTAAAGCCGCCATTGAATCCTTCAAGCTCAGTTGGAACTAACGATTACGGGAGCACTGAAACATGGGCAACCTGAGAGACATCAGACGCCGGATCAAATCCGTCAAAAACACGTCCCAGATCACCAGGGCGATGCAGATGGTGGCCTCCGCCAAGATGCGCCGCGCCCAGGACCAGGCCGTGAAGGGGCGCCCCTATGTCCGCGCCCTGGCGGAAGTGCTCTACCATCTCCAGGATGAAATAGACACCAGCAACAGCCCCCTGATGCAGACCCACGGCGGCGCGGACCTGGTGCTGCTGGTGAACACGGACCGCGGCCTCTGCGGCGGCCTGAATGCCAACCTCATCAAAATGACCCGGGAGCACGCTCCGGAAAATGCCCACTACATCACCATCGGCCGCAAGCTGAACGCCGCGCTGGCCAAATGGAATGAACGGCTGGAAGCCACCTGGAGCCTGACGGACCCGCTCTCCCTGCTGGAACTGAAGCCGGTGTTCGACTTCATTGTGCAGAAATTCAAGGCGGAGGAATACGGGCGCGTCTTCGTAGCCTTCTCCGGCTTTGTAAACACAATGGTCCAGAAGCCTATCTTCCGCCAGCTTCTCCCCATTGAACCGGAACCGTTGATGAAGATGGCGAAGGCCGGAGGCGCGGCCCTGGACGGAGAAGACGTCCATAAGCAATTCCTGCTGGAGCCGAGCCCCGCCGCATTGCTGGATACCATCCTGCCTCTTTACGTCTTCCACGGCCTGGTCCAGATCGTGCTGGAAGCCCGCGCGTCCGAGCACTCCGCCCGCATGGTCGCCATGAAGGGGGCCACGGAAAACGCCAAAAACATCATCGACGGCCTTACCTTGGATTACAACAAGGCGCGCCAGACGCAAATCACCAATGAACTGCTGGAAATCACCACGGCCATGCGCGCCATGGAATAACGTGGACTCCGCTTCTTTCACCCCTTTTTCAAACAAAACCCTCATCCCTTCCATTTCAACACCAAGTTTTTCTCATGATGAATAACACAGGCACTCTCGTTCAGATCATCGGCGCCGTGGTCGATGCGGATTTCTCCCAGGCTGAAACGCTTCCCGCCCTGCTCAATGCCCTGGAAGTGGACTATGAAGTCGACGGAAAGCGCAAGACCCTGGTGCTGGAAGTCCAGCAGCACATCGGCGACGGCTGGGTGCGCGCCGTGGCCATGAGTTCCACGGACGGCCTGCGCCGCGGCATGCCCGTGCGCGATACGGGGCACCCCATTGAGGTACCGGTGGGGCAGTGCGTTCTTGGCCGCATCTTCAATGTGCTGGGTGAAGCCGTGGACGAACGCGGCGCGCTCTCCTGCTCGGGCATGAAAAGCATTCACCGCAGCGCTCCGCCGCTGGACGAGCAATCCACCAGCACGGAAGTGCTGGAAACGGGCATCAAAGTAATCGACCTCATCTGCCCTTTCCTGAAAGGCGGCAAAATCGGCGCCTTCGGCGGAGCGGGGGTGGGCAAGACCGTGCTCATCATGGAACTCATCAACAACATTGCCAAGGCGCGCAGCGGCCTCTCCGTCTTTGCGGGGGTGGGGGAACGCACCCGTGAAGGGAACGACTTGTACAATGAAATGATAGAATCCGGCGTGATTAATCTGGAAAAGCCGGAGGAATCCAAGGTGGCCCTGGTGTACGGCCAGATGAACGAGCCTCCCGGCGCCCGTCTGCGCGTGGCCCTGTCCGCCCTGACGATGGCGGAATACTTCCGCGACGAGGAGCACAAGGACGTTCTTCTCTTCATTGACAACATTTTCCGTTTCTCCCAGGCGGGGTCGGAAGTGTCCGCCCTGCTGGGCCGCACGCCGTCCGCCGTGGGCTACCAGCCAAACCTGGCGGAGGAAATGGCGGATCTTCAGGAACGCATCACCTCCACCAAGCACGGTTCCATCACCTCCATGCAGGCCGTGTACGTTCCTGCGGACGACCTGACGGACCCGGCTCCGGCCACCACCTTCGCCCACCTGGACTCCACGGTGGTGCTGGAACGCTCTTTGGCGGCCCAGGGGCTCTTCCCTGCGGTGGAGCCGCTATCCTCCACCTCCAAGGCCCTGGCTCCGGAAATCGTGGGGAACGAGCATTACGAAGTGGCGCGCGGCGTGCAGATGGTGCTGCAGCGCTACAAGGACCTTCAGGACATGATTGCCATTCTGGGCATGGACGAGCTTTCGGAAGAAGACAAGCTCATCGTGAGCCGCGCCCGCAAAATCCAGCGCTTCCTGACCCAGCCGTTCCACGTGGCGGAAGTCTTCTCCAGCATTCCCGGCGCTTACGTGCCCGTCTCGGAAACCGTCCGTGGCTTCAAGGAAATCCTGGAAGGCAAGCTGGACATGGTTCCGGAAGACGCCTTCTTCATGCGCGGCGGCATAGATGACGTCCTCAAGGAAGCCAAATAACCCTTTTCCCGCCGTTTCAAACCATGAGCATGGAGTTCAAAGTCATTACCCCGGATGAAGTGGCGGTTGCCGCCACCGTGGAATACGTTTACCTGCCCGGCAGTCTCGGGGAGATGGGCGTGCTGGAACATCATACGGCCCTGATTACCTCCCTGGAACCGGGAGAACTCCGCTACAAGCCCATGGACGGCCCTGAGGAAAGCATGGTGGTGGGCACCGGCTTTGTGCAGGTTAATGACGACCACGTCCTGATGGTGACCGACCTCGCCCTCAACTCCTCCCAGATTGACGAAGGCAGCGTGGAACGGGCCATTCAGGAAGCGCAGGAAGTGTTGAAGGCCCGCTCGGAAATGTCCCGCGAGGAACAGGCCCGGTTTGAGGCAAACCTGACCAAGCAGATCATGATGCTGAACTTCAAGCGCAAACACAAATCCCTGGGCAGATGATGGCGGAAGACTGGAACGACACGTTTTACGACCTTTTCCGCGAGGCGGTGGGGCGTTACCATGAAGGCCACAGGAATGTGGACGGCTTCTTTACGGACCAGGAAATCATCTTCCTGTCCTCCATCGGCTGCCGCACGCGGGAACTGTTTGACTTTGTGGAACTCTATGCCCGCACGGGAGAACCTTCCCCCACCACGGTACTATTGATGGCCGCGGCGCGCAGGGACTTCTTCCTGACCATCCAGCACGGGCAGTTTTACCAGGGCAAGCCTGTCATCGGGTATGACCTGCCGGGCTTCGGGGATGAACTCAGCGGCCTTCCCTACCTTCCGCGCCTGATTGCCAAGGCGCGGGCCAAGCTGGCCGGCTCCATGGGGGATGACATCATCTACTGCTGTGAGAATGACCGCCGCTTCTTCCGGGAACACGGCAACATCCATCCCGCCGATTTCCTGCGGGTAGTATGGGCCGCGGGAGATAGTGACCCCAAGGTGTACGACTACGTGCGCCAGTGCACGCTGAGTTCCACGGCCAAGCCGGTCGATGGTGAATGATGTTTCTGCATCGTGAGGTGGGAGGAGGCTTGGTGAAGCAGAGCGTTTGTAGAACTGTCGTTCGGTTAGACGGTGCTTCCAGGGAAATCTTATAGGAGGAAAGAAAGTTCGCTGCCCGGCGGTATCTAGCGTCGTGGATAGGGATGATCAGATGTCTTGTGCTTGATTGGGACTTTAAAGCTGGTCACTGGAAAAATCTGTATTGTCGCCTTGATTAATCAAGAGAATCAGAAGAAGTATTATGTATTTTATGAAATACCTATGTTGATAATATTATCGTTTATTTGAATACCATAACGTTCGCGGCGTGTTTACACTGGTAATTCTTGTTCTCATGGTAGTTGCAACCATTGAACAAACATCATTTCATTACCATGAACAACACTTTCAACATCGGTGCCATGGACACCGTCTACCCCTTCATTCCCATGTACCCCAACGGACAGCCCCAGGGCAACTTCCTGGTCAACGGCCTCTCCGCTCCCGTCCTTATCCCCAAACGCGCTGCTTCCTCCCCCACCCGTCACGAATGGTTCGGATACCTCAAGGTCATGGCTCCCGCCACCTGTTTTCTCCACCTTCATGCCCACTCTTCCATCTCCCTTTCCATTCCCGCCAAGGATCTGGAACTCTCCACGGAGGCCGGATCTTCTGCTCCTCTCTGCCGCCAGATCCAGTTCGAACAGGGATACTACTGGTGCCATATCGTCCATCAACACCAGCCCAACCAGGGGTCGCAAGAGGAGTTCTGCATTGCCCTGATATGCGACAAGGAAGGAGAGCCCGACTTGGGCTATTACCTTTCAGAGGAGACGATGCCTCCCGGCAAGGAGGGAGAAACGGTGCTGACGCTGGTCAACCTGTACCAGGAGGTGGAAGAAGGGGACTCGTCGAGCAGTTCGGCAGGGGGAGGAGATTCGTTTGAGTTTGACCCCAAGCCCAGCAGCAGTTCGAGCTCTTCCTCCTCGAGCAGTTCGTCTTCCAGCTCCTGGCAGAGTTCTTCGGCTCCGGAGCCTCCTGATTCTTCCAGCTCGTCTTCCAGCTCTTCCTCGAGCAGTTCCAGTTCTTCGTCTTCCTCCAGCAGCTCGTCGTCGAGTTCCTCAAGCAGCTCCAGCTCGTCTTCCAGCTCTTCCTCGAGCAGTTCCAGTTCACTCTCTTCCTCCTCCAGCGAGCCGGAGGAAGGAGGATGCCCATGCCCCTGTTCCTGTGATTGCGACGAAGACATCGAACAGTCCGATTGCAGCAAGAACACCTCCCATTTCTTCGGCGGCTATCCGGAAGGAGCCGACGACTGCGAAGGCTTACTGGAAGTAGAAACCGGAGACTCAGGAGGGGGAAATAATTCCCCCGTTCCCCGCACCCTTGCCGAACCTTCCTCCCCATGTCCCATCACTCTGCGCTACAAGCATCCCCTCGAATGGACCGCCTCCTGTAATCCAGCAACCGGGCAGATCTCCGTCAAACGCCCCACGGGCAGTTCCATCTCCTTCCAGAGTTCTGACGGTCATGCCGGAGCCTCCGTCTCCGGAAGTTCGCGCAAGTTGAACTACAAGGTTCAGAAGCTGAATGCCGACATGTCTCCCTGCACCGGCGGCTCTCCCGCCTATCTGGACATGGTCCAGAGCAATGGGCGCACCCTGCGCTTCTCGGCAGCCACCGGAAAGGTCGTCTCCATGGTCTCCGCCTCCGGCGTGGAAACCACGGCTGAAGATTATTCCCGTCAGATGAAGGTGAACCGCCATCCTTCCACGGGAGCCATTGAGAGCATCTGGTCCAAGTCCCAGGGACTGCTCCAGGCGGTTGGGGAAGGCAACAGGCTCACCCTGGAATGGTACGCTCCCGGCCAGGTGAGCAAGAATGCGCGCGGCTTTGCCGGCACCGGAACTCCCTACAAGACGGTCAGCTATGAACTGAGCTCCGACCAGGGCGTGCAGGTGATGGATATCGCCGAACAGAGGGAGGGGATGCCTGTCTTCCGGACGCAGCGAAGGACGGAGGGCAACAAGGTGACGACCATCCAGGGAGAGGGGGATGAGCGCACCGTGCGAACGGTGGAGAAAAACGTGCTGCCCGGAGGCAAATGGGAAATGATTGAGAGCTTGCGCGGCATCAACGATGAAACGCCTTCTTCCTGTACCCGGACAGTCAAGAAGTACACCGAAGGGGGCTGGTTGACCATCAGCAGCACCCAGGGATACAACACACCTTTGGCCCAGACTACGCTTTACACCTACAACGACCAGTTCCGGGTGTCCCTGGAGATCAAGCCCGATGGAGGGTACACGCGCTACGAGTACGATGACCAGGGCAGAACCGTGCTTTCCGCTGCTCCCTGGGCCGGAGGAGGTGAAAAGGGGACACGCACGACTTACGCCGACCTGCGCTTTAACGACTTCAGACCCGCTACGGAAACCGAGGTGGTTATTGCCGAGGATGGAGAAGAAACCCAGCTTCTCAAGCGCACCTACACGTATGAAGACAGCCCGCAGGCCACCCGCACGACCGTGACGGAAACCGCCCTGGGTTCCGACCAGGTCCATGCGAGCATTTCGGAAACCTATGGTGAAGGAGCCGAATACCCCTACGCCCGGGGCAGGCGGAAGATGAGCCAGGGCGTCAATGGCGTCCAGACGGTCTATTCCTATGAAGCAACCGCGGAATACGGGGCCGTCCACAAGGTGACGGAGACCGTGCAGGCCAACGGAAGCATCGTTCCCGGACAAAGTACCCGGAACGTAGAGTACATCGCTGAAAACGGCGCCACCACCAGGAAAGAACAATACGTTCACACCGGAAAGGACTGGTCGCTGATTGCCTCGGAGGACTACGAGTACGACAACGAGCAAAGGCTCGTCAAGACGACGAAGGGCAACGGGCGCACCAGCACGACGGAATGGATGTGTTGTGGCCCGTTGAGGGAAACCGATGAAGACGGCATCACCACTAGCTACGGCTACAACACGGCCAAGCAGCTGGTGGAAACCATCCGCTCAGCTACTGAGACTACGCCAGAAACGATTACCTCCTACATGAAGGATGCGGCGGGAAGGACGATTGCCACACGCCGCGACATAGGAGCCATGACGACGACGGAAAGCATGGAGTATGACGATCAGGGACGGGTCGTTTCCTCTACGGACATCCTGGGACGGGTCACCAGGAAGGAATACAGCGATGACGGACTCACCACCACCGTCGCCACTCCTGCAGGGGCTACCCTGGTCACTCGAACCTACTACGACGGCACAACCACCTTACAAGGAGGAACGGGGCAAAGAGAGATGGAGACCCAGCTGGAGCTGACCGGGGAAGGCATCCTGACCACGACCTTGTCCAAGGGAGTTGTGCTGTCGCGGTCTCTGGAAAATGGCTTCGGCCAAACCATCAGGCAGGAACAGCCCAATACCAAAGAAGATTTCATTGTCACCAGTAATACATACAATGACAAGGGACAATTGATCCGATCTCAAACGGAGAACCTTGTTCCTACTATCACAGAATACAACGAACTGGGGCAGGCCATGAAGAAAACCGTCCTGCTGGACGAGTTACATCCTGATAACCCTGCTAAAAACAGAATCACTGAGCACTCCTCCTGTTACCGGTTCCGGGAAGACGGCGTCTACCAGGTGCAGGCTTCCACCACCTATAATGCCGATGGTCTTCCTCTCACCCAGACCACGGAGAATATGGTTTCCCAGCTCGACCTCCTCCTGGAAAGCAAGACCATTTCCACGGACGTCTACGGACAGCAGAGCGTCGAGTGGACGGAGTATACCGCTCCTACCAAACGCACCCGGTTCAGTCGCATTCCCACTTCCGATATCACAGCCGAGATCCTTGTCGTCGACGGGTTTATGGTAAGCCAAACGAATCATGCCGGGGTCCATTCCTCGCAAGAACGTTCTTATACCTCCACAGGAATGGTTCTAAAACAAACCGATGCCAGAGACAATGTCGCGACGATTGAAACTGACCTTGCGGGACGTCCTGTCAAAACTACCGATTCTGCAGGCAACGTGACTACCACCAGCTACTCGCCCTGCTGTGACAATCCCGCCTGTATCACCGACGCCCTGGGGGGAACAGTTTGCTATTCCTATGACATCCGCGGCAGAAAGACGGCCGAGTACGGCATCGCCATTCAGCCGGCTTGCTTCGCCTACGACGAAGCCGATCACATGGTGGCGTTGACTACCTTCCGGTCGAACGAAGGCGACATCGCCACTGATCCTTCCGGCCGCACCGAGGGGGACACCACCACGTGGCTCTGTGACGAGGCTACGGGGCTTGAACTCAAGAAGACCTATGCAGACGGGTCCTGTGTCTCCAAGACCTACGACGATCTCAACCGTCTGGAGACATTGACCAAGGCCAGAGGGATCGTCACCAGCTATATCTACGCGCCATTGACCGGAGAACTTGTTTCCATTTCTCACAGCGATCAAACTATACCCTGGCTCTATTCTTATAACCATCTAGGTCAAGTGGTCTCTCTCTCCGATGCCTCCGGCATCAGGGAATTTTCCTACGATTCCTATGGCCGCATGATCCAGGACACTTCCTTTGGAGGTGTGGAGAGCTGCATCCAGGAACAATACGATGCCTTGGGACGTTCTGAAGGCTACCGCCTGATGGTCGGAACACGCACCGTGCAGCACTCCCATCTTGACTATGACCAGCAGGGTGGCATGATTGGGATGAATCTGGAAGGTTTGGCATCTTCCTTCACGTGGGAATACGATCCAGCCAGCGGCTTCCTCAACCATCTCACCTACCCCAACGGCATGGTCCGCCAACACACCTATCATCCCACACTGAACATTGTAACCGCCATCGGTTACAGGAAGGGAGTGGACGGCGAATTGGCAGCCGGCCACGAATACGACTACGACGCCCTGGGGCGTCCCATTCAGCGACGTGATTCCTGGGATGTCGCCACTCCTGCCGCGCTAAGAGATTTTACCTACAATGGCCGCAGCGAGCTGGTCGAAGACCGGCTCAGCCGGGGAGGATGCTTCAGCTACCGATACGACAACATCGGCAACCGCAAAACCGCTCGGGAACTGGAAGAAGAAGTATCCTACGATGCCAACTGTCTTAACCAGTACGCGGACATTACCAGAAATACAGAACCATTCATTCCCACTTACGATGCCGACGGCAACCAGACCCGCATCATGACCTCAACGGGCATCTGGGAGGTGAGCTACGACGCCAACGACCGCCCCGTGATCTTCACTCAGGAAGACGGAAGAACCGTGATTACCTGCTCCTACGACTACCAGGGAAGGCGCTTCGAGAAGAAGGCCACCGTCAATGGGGCAGTATTCAGCCATTCCTGGTTCCTGTACCGGGACTATTTGCAGGTAGCCGAGCTGGATTTAAGGCATCCTGAACCCTTGCTGGTAAAGAGTTACCTGTGGGATCCAACGGAACCGACGGCAACGCGCGTCTTGATGATGACATGCTGGCAGGAAAACGGAATGAAAGTAAAAGAGCATCTCTACTTCATGCACGATGCCTTGAAGAACGTCACTTCCATCTTTGACGGTCAGCAGAAACAACAAGCACACTACGAGTATGCTCCCTTCGGAAGTCCTATCACGGAAGAAGGGGATATGGCCCGGGAGAACAAGTTCAGGTTTTCCTGCGAGTATGCAGATGACGAACTGGGGCTTGTTTACTACAATTACCGCCATTCCAACCCAGCAGACGGCAGGTGGATCAATCGGGATCCTATCTCCGAACAAGGAGGCTGGAATTTGTACTCTTATATCTATAATTCACCTACAATATCTAATGATATTATTGGATTATACACCGTCTCCTATGAAGTCAATCTAGGGATCATTGGTGCTCCATTTTATGCAAGAGTACAAGGAGAAATACAAACTGATCCCTACTTCAAAGTTTCAGGCGAATTTTATGCAGCTTGGCAGTGGACAATACCAGGCGTTAAAAAAATTGATAAACTTGCCTCCAAATATTTGCGTGTACATGTTGATGCAGGACTTAGGGTAGGAGGCAAAGCTAAAATTTCTCACGATAAATGTAAAAAATTGTCTAATATTAAAGTATGTGTATCCGTAGAAGCCTTTGCTGTTGCAGAATACAGACGCAGAGGCTATAGAAATAAATCAACGGGACAGTTTAATCGACAACGTTTTGGTGCAAATGCTTCAGGATCTGGAGATTTATGTCTTAATTTATGTAATGGTGATATTTCACTTCAGGCAAACATTTCATGGAGCGCCTATATCAATATAGGGGTCTTAGGATTCAATAAGACAATTTCCGCAGGAGGAAGCTATAGTTACCCTGAAAAAAATCTTGCAACAGCTTCTTCATTGGCTATACTAAAAAAATACTGTAACTCATGATATTAATCATTAAAAAATAAGATGATTCAAGGACTTAATTTAAATGAAAATCTCATTAATAAAATAAATTACTCGCTTTCCTTTTCGTTAAATAATGGAATCCTATCAGTACAAAGAGTATCCTACGAACCCCTGTGGAGAAAAATAGTTCTTACAGGATTGTTTTTCATTCCTTCCACCGGGTTTTTATTGACAACGTTGTATTGTATTTATGCAATCACTGTAGATACGCAGTACGCGAACAATTGCTCGGAGGCACTTCCCTTTCTGATTCTCATCACTGTTATCTGTTTTACAGCAATACCATCTATAAATACCTTGTATTCCAGCAAGAGTAGCCTGGATAGCTCTCAATACTCCTTTATTGGATTTTTTGTCTCAAAAAGAATTCAATTGGAAAATAGAAAGCCCATTCTTACTCTCGAAATATACGATTCCACAATCGGAGGACTTTTGGAAGGTAAAATCAGAATACCAAGAAAAAGAAAGTTACTACCTTGGGATATTCACGTTTTTTTGTTTCAGACAATAACATACCCATCTAAAGAAATAGCTTGTAACAATGCTTATATGATAAAAGAATATATTTCTAAAAACTCAAATTCACTATTTGCAGAAATAAAAATTGAAGACTAAATACTCCATTTTCTTTCCTCTCAAAAAATATAATAAAAATAATTGTATTTCTCATGAAAAAATAAAAATTATTTAAATATAATCTGACAATTATTTATTTCATCATCCGGCATGCTGTTTGCATGCCGGATGTTTTTTAGGACTACTAATCTCAATAACATCTGTTTTCTATTACTTATCCGTGAACACACTGCTGTCATACCTGGTCTCTGTAGCTCTATCTGCTGCACTGCGGTCTTTTACATGAGACTGGCGAAGATAGAATCCTGAAATTGTAAGACTATAACAGATCCTGTAAAAGTTAAAGGGATCCATTTGCTATATGATACAGCCCAGACATCATCTTGTCCCAAACGTTGAACAACGGCTTCGGGCAGACCGTCGTCCAGCCCCCTCCGACGACCGTAGGATTCCTCTACTACCTCAGAGATCATAACGTCGGCACGCAACACGACACTGACAACAGCAGTTCTTCTGTCTCCATGGTGCCTACGTTCTATGAATACAACGCCTTTGGTAACGTCACTAGGTAGACGCTTGCTCTGGCAGACTAACCTGCTCCGAAAAACATAATTATGTATTGTGGGAAGCCATTAAGGAAACAACTCCTACCTCTAATATCTTGACTAGATTTATAATTAAGGTAGTTTTTGAAGAAAAAAACAACCTTATACCAAATAAATAATATGGGGCAAATAAGCCCGATATCTGGACCTAGAAATATCATCAGGACGATACAAATAATAAACCACAGCATCAATATCTGTAATTTATTGTTATTAATGATATTAAAAATAATAAATAAATCCGTTAATTTTAAAAATATTAAATTATTTTTTGATTATAATATTTATAATTTTTATATCGCTGGGTTCAGACGCATGGTATAACCGAACATCATTGCTTATATTAATTTTATTATTTATTTTAAATATATTATATTTTTACGGAACTATATAGGGTAATCTTGTAAGGCCGTTTTTATCAGTCATTGAGGGAATTTGGATGGCAACAATGAAAGGCTGGCGCTGTTCATCAAGAATTCGGAAAAAGTAAAACAAAGAGAGCGATTTCCACAAGACTAAAGGAAATAATTCCGTATTTTTATAAGTATTTTATTATATGATGAAGAAAATCAAAATTTGAGTAAATATTATAGCTTGCACTCTTTCTCTTATTTTCATGATTATAGCATCTTCAATGTGCTGGTGAAGCCGTGGACGAACGCGGCGCGCTCTCCTGCTCGGGCATGAAAAGCATTCACCGCAGCGCTCCGCCGCTGGACGAGCAATCCACCAGCACGGAAGTGCTGGAAACGGGCATCAAAGTAATCGACCTCATCTGCCCTTTCCTGAAAGGCGGCAAAATCGGCGCCTTCGGCGGAGCGGGGGTGGGCAAGACCGTGCTCATCATGGAACTCATCAACAACATTGCCAAGGCGCGCAGCAGCCTCTCCATCTTTGCGGGGGTGGGGGAACGCACCCGTGAAGGGAACGACTTGTACAATGAAATGATAGAATCCGGCGTAATTAATTTGGAAAAGCCGGAGGAATCCAAGGTGGCCTCGGTCATTGATGGTTTTATAGTGAGCCAGACGAACCATGCGGGCATTCATTCCTCGCAGGAATGCTCCTATACCTCTACAGGCATGATTCTGCATCAGACGGATGCCCGGGGCAATGTCACAACGATTGAAACTGACTTAGACGGACGACCAGTCAAATCCACGGATGCAGCCGGCAACGTAACCACCACCAGCTACCTTCCCTGCTGCGATGCTGTGGCTTCCATCACCGATTCCATGGGAGGTACTACTTGCTATTCCTACGACATCCAGGGAAGAAAGATAGCCGAATACGGCACGTCCATCCAGCCCGCATGCTTCGCCTACGATGAGGCCGATCATATGGTGACCCTGACCACCTTCAGGGTGGACGAAGGGGACATCACCACTGATCCTTCCGGCCACGCCGACGGGGACACTACCACCTGGCTCTATGACGAGGCCACGGGAATGGAACTGAAGAAAACCTATGCCGATGGCTCCTGCGTTCTCAGAACCCACGACCAGTTCAACCGTCCGGAAACCGTCACCAAGGCCAGAGGCATTGTCACTAGCTATATCTACGCTCCATTGACAGGAGAACTTGTCTCCGTCTCCCACAGCGACGATACTCCGGGATGGGAGTTCTCCTGCAACCATCTCGGTCAGATGACTTTTATCCGGGACGCCTCCGGCCTCCGGGAACTTTCCCATGACAGTTACGGCAGAATGGTTCGGGACACTTCCTTTGGAACGGTGGAAAGCAGCCTTCAGGAAGACTTTGACACGTTCGGACGTTCCGCTGACTACCGCCTCATGACCGGAACCCGCACGGTGCAGCACTCCCATCTTGACTACGATCGGAAAGGTGGCATGATTGGGATGAATCTGGATGGTTTGGCCTCTTCCTTCACTTGGGAATACGATGAAACCAGCGGCTTCCTCAACCGGCTCACCTACCCCAACGGCATGGTTCGCAGCAACATCTATCTACCATCCTAAGCTCAACCTCGTGGCTTCCATTGGCTATGAGAAGCAGGGAAATGGAGGCATGGCCGCCGGCCATGAATACCAGTATGATGCCCTGACGCGTCCAGTTCAACGCTGGGACTCCTGGGACGCTGCCATTCCTGCCATGGTAAGAGATTTTATCTACAACAGCCGCAGTGAATTGACTGGAGATCAACTCAGGGAGAGAGGCAGCTACAGCTACCGGTACGACAACATCGGCAACCGCAAGACTGCACGGGAACTGGAGGAAGAAGTATCCTACAATGCCGACTGTCTTAACCAGTACACGGACATTACCAGAAATACAGAACCATTCATTCCCACTTACGATGCAAACGGTAATCAGACCAGGATCAAGACCTCGACAGGCATTTGGAAAGTGAGCTATGATGCCAATGACCGCCCTGTAATTTTTACCAGCAAAGACGGACGGACTGTCCTTACCTGCGGCTACGACTACCAGGGAAGACGCTTCAGCAAGAAGATCACTGTCAACGGCTTAACAGCCAGCCATTGCTGGTTCCTCTACCGCGGCTATTTGCAGGTGGCCCAACTGGATTTGATGAGCCCTTCTTACAGACTTGTGAAAACCTATCTGTGGGATCCGACGGAACCGATGGCCTCGCGTATCTTGATGATGACCAACTGGAAGGATAATGGTACGGGAATAAAGGAACATTTTTGCTTCATGCACGATGCTCTGAAGAACGTCACTTCCATCTTCGACTGTAAGCAGACGCGAAGGGCGCGCTATGAATATGCCCCCCTTGGAGCCCTAATCACGGCGCAGGGCGACAGGGCTCAGGAAAACAAGTTCAGGTTTTCCTGCGAGTTCATGGACGACGAGCTTGGCCTGATCTACTACAATTACCGCTACCTGAATCCTACAGACGGCAGATGGATTAACAGGGATCCTATTGATGAACAGGGGGGAGCAAATTTATATGCATTTTCAAGAAATGCTGTGATAAATAAATTAGACTTATTAGGATTAAAGCCTGCTTTGATGGATGATTATGATAATGCAACAAAATTCTTGAAAAAATAAGTATCTAAGCATATTTTAGCTGCACTAAGTAAAATTATTAAAAAAGCAAATTTTAAGATGTTAAGTGGCAGGCAAACTGTCGAGCATGGAGGAGCTTTATTTAGAAAAAAACAGCTAATTCCTATTCATATAAAGTAAGTAATCACGAAGCAGAGAGTAAAACATATCACCGCCAACCAGAAGTAGCTCCAAAAAATTATTGTGAAGTAGCAATTTGGCATTCTCACAATATCGTATTCAAACACGATGGCATAAATGAAAAAACAGGATTCGTTCTAGGCGGAAGGTTGGAAGGCGTATTTGGACCTGGTTCCCTTTCTCCAGAAGATGAACGTACTGGATATGGATTTGTATGGGCTAATGGACATAGAGTTCCTAAAATGGACAATCCTGAAAGTGTCCCTGCATATGTTATTCAAAGTACTCCGAAACTAGCTCGCAAAACTCTCAGACTAAAAACGTTGGATCAAGATATAAAAACACAATTCTCAGAAGAAGATTTCACAGCTATCTTGGTAGCGCGACAGATCGATGACCCTCAATCAAATAAAGAAGCAAATATTGTTATTTTAGATGAACACGGAAAACCTTTACTACCGAAGCCACGTCCTCCGAAACCTGGGAAGACTAGGTACTAATATCTTAATAATATATTTATGTTTAGGTTCTTTTTCGTGGGGGGATGATCACCTGCGAGAGTCTTCTGTAAACTTAGATGATATATTTGTATCTTCTACAGATTCCAGCAGCAAGAGTCTTAACGATAGTGATATACAGATTTTTTACTTGGTGAGTGATCCATGTTGGGGAAATTTGGAAAAAGATAAGAACAACTTGTTGGAATCAGAATTGCGGAAAATCTATCCTGAATCAGGCTCTCTCTCATGGCTGGAATTTCCCATATCACCGGATTTGCCCAGTAACCCATATGGCATTAAGACATGGAGGATATGTCGCCAGCAACTCCTGTATCGGCATTATTACCCGTTCACGCATTTCTGGTATGAATACCTAAGTTTAATGCCCTGCTGGATGTACAGTTTGACTGATTATATCAATGCTCCTGAACTGCAAGCCATACAACTATTGCCATGTCTTTTGAAACAGCTTTCAGATACCATGAGTCTATTTCAACATTCACCGAGAAGACTTGGAATGGAGTGGGTAGATATAGGTTCCTTGAATATGCAGGAATACGGAGGAACCCTTTCCATGATCCAATACCAAAATATGCCATGGGTTGCCTTATGTTCATATTTCACCAGCAGAACTGATTTGAAAGACAAATCATGGCGTGTGTGGTGCAGCGAGTATATTAGTCGCGTAGTCAGAAAATATCAGTATTTATATAGACTGATTTATAATACGTCTGAGTTTGCTCATCTTGGGGTATATGAGCAATTATGGATTGCCCATCAATTCAAAGCAAATAATGAATTAAAAAATAAAGATAATCATAATTATTTGGCTGATCAGTTTGATTCGAAGCGGTTATGGAATATATTATTCCCGAAAGATTATCCCGACAGCATCCGGATTTTATTTTTGGATTTCCAATATACAGCTGGGTTGTCAATTCGCGGGAAGTATATTTATTACGCCATGATCAAAAATGATAAAATGCACTTGTTCAATGATTTATTTTTTCATAAGACATTGCCGATTCCAGCAGGTTACGAGCAACTGGAACATCAATATGGGTTGCGTAAATTATCTCAACAAGAGTATTGGGAAATGGCTCTTAGTTTGGATGGTGTCACAAGAGGTCTTATCATTTCAAATGATCTGTTTTCAAAAATGAAAACCTTGTTTTCCCAATTACGTTTTCAACGGAAAAAAGAAATATCGGATTCCGAACTATTTTATATCCGAATGCCCAATGATCTGGAATGGAAAAAAAGTTCATCCATTGTGAATGATGAAAATTTGACCAAATTCCAGGATATGATCATGGATATTGCTCTTATTCTGCATTCGGAGTTTTTACATCAATTTGTGTATCCAGTTATATCGGATGAAAAGCCTGAAGTACAATAGATACTTTAAAGTAAAAGTAATGAAGAAATAATGTCTGTGGATAGAGGCGGTAAACCGCATGTGACAAGATCGGCGTTTTCTTTTACCGGCTCTCCTATCCCAACGCCATGCTTCGCAGTAATATCTACCATTCCAACTCAATCTTGTGACCGCCATCGGCAACGGTCAGGATGGAATGGTCAAACAATGGCCACATACGAATGCCGGTACAACTCCCTGATGACCCGCTGGAAGAATGCAGAAGGTGAGCTTTTATGATAATGACGTATTCTGTTTTTCGCTGGGAATCAATTCCAGTTGGCCCAGAGTGTCGGGACGTCCTTTCAGGGCCATGCGCTTGAGGTGTTTGGCGAAGGCGGGGCGGCGGTGGTATTTGCCGACGACTTCGCCCGTTGTTTTCAGGCGCAGGAGGTACTTGTACGTGGTGACGCGGATGGCGTCCGGTTTGGCGGCGGCGCAGGGGACGGCCCCTATTTCCCGGCAGATTTGTTTCCACCGCGCGCCGTGGGTGCGTTCTCCGTGGCGCGTCCAGGCCAGGGCGTGGGCTATCTCATGCAGGATGGTGTCACGGATTTCATGGGGGGCTTCCAGATTGGCGCGGACAAAGTGGACGGAGAGGGAGATGCTTTTTTCCAGCAGGCGGCATACGCCCAGCCTCCTGCGGGCGCGGTCCCAGCCGAATTTCCAGTCCGGGAGGCCCAGTTCATCCATTTTCAGCCGGGCATAAATTTCAATGTCCCGGAAGCTGTCGCGGTTGCCGGATTGGAGGTTCCCGATGGTCATGCTGCGGGGAGAGCATAGCACGGAACGCGGGGAAGGAAATACGGAGAAGGGCATCATGACGGAGTTGCCGCGGAGGGGTTGGCTTTTTTACGGAACGGCCGTTTTTCTTTGCAGGATCGCGGAAAAAGAAAGCATGCGGAAAGGTTGAAGGGAAGGGCTCCGTAATAGGGAATATCACTATGAGTTCAGCTTCCGGTACCAAGCCGCAGAGGATTGCGGCCATTGACGCCCTGCGGGGTTTTGACATGTTTTTTCTGACCGGAGGCTTGGCGCTGGTCGTGGCCGGCATCAATCTTTTTTATGACCAGAGCCCCGCATGGCTGGTGAAGCACAGCGCGCACGTGAACTGGGAGGGGTTTGCGGCCTGGGACCTGGTGATGCCCCTTTTCCTGTTCATTGTGGGGACAGCCATGCCGTTTTCCTTTTCCAAGCGCATCGGCACGGAACCCATGTGGAAGATTTACCTGAAGGTGGCCAAGCGGGTGGTGGTGCTTTTTTTGCTGGGGATGGTGGTGCAGGGGAACCTGCTGAGTTTTGAACCGTCCAAGATGGCCCTGTACTGCAATACGCTCCAGGCCATCGCCTCCGGCTACTTGATTGCGGCCATTTGCCTTCTTCATCTGTCCATCCGGTGGCAGGTAGTGGTAACAGGGCTGTTGCTGGTTGTGTACTGGCTGGTCATGAAGTTCGTTCCTTTTTCCGACCCCGTAGTGGGTTCCTGCACAGCAGGGATGCTGGAACCGGGACGGAACCTGGCACTGCTGCTGGACAAGTACCTGATGGGGGATTGGCAGGATAAGACGAATTACGCGTGGATTCTGGCCCAGTTCGGTTTTGGGGCCATGACCATGCTCGGGCTGCTGGGCGGCCAGATTCTGAAAGGGGTGCAGGGACACGGGAAGAAGCTGGCGTGGCTGCTTGGCGCAGGTGCGGGCTGCCTGATTTTGGGATATGTCTGGAGTCTGGATTTTCCGATCATCAAGCATTTGTTCACCAGCTCCATGGTATTGTGGGCGGCGGGATGGTGCTATTTCCTGCTGGCCCTGTTCTACCTGCTGACGGATGTGCTGAAGCTGAACTGGCTGACGTTCTTTTTCTCCGTGATCGGGAGCAATGCCATTTTCGTGTACATGTGGGCGGAGCTGTGCCCCCCCACGCGCAATTTCTCCCGGGTGCTGTTTACCGGGTTCAGCGAGTGTTTCGGGGATGCGGACCGGTTTGTCTTTTATTTGTGCAATTACGCCCTGATTTGGGGCGTGCTGTATTACATGTACAAAAACCGGACCTTCATCAAGGTCTAGGCTTGTTTTCAGCCCTCCGTTCATAGTAGGGTCTTCCGCGTGCGGGCGGCGCTGCCGCGTGGAGCGTTTTCCGCGGGGACCGGCATGCCCGTGCCGGGCGTTCGTCATGAGCCGGTCCTTTCTGGAGCCATGGAGATTCCTTTCAACCAACCTCACAAACACGGTCCCGAACTGGATTATATCCGGGACGCCATCCAGCGTGCCCATTTATGCGGGGACGGCTATTATACGAAGAAATGCCATGAGCTGCTCATGGAGCGCACCGGGGCCGGAAAGGCCCTGCTGGTCCATTCCGGAACCGCGGCTTTGGAAATGGCGGCCCTGCTGATCGATTGCCGCCCGGGGGACGAGATTATCATGCCTTCCTATACGTTCGTCTCCACGGCGAATGCGTTTGTTCTGCGCGGCGGCGTTCCGGTGTTCGTGGACATCAGGCCGGATACGCAGAATATTGACGAGACGCTGATTGAAGCGGCCATCACAGACCGCACCCGCGCCATCTGCGTAGTTCATTATGCGGGCGTGGCGTGCGAGATGGATGCGATTATGGAAATTGCTCGGCGGCACCATTTGTACGTGATTGAAGACGCCGCCCAGGGCGTAGGCTCCTGTTACAGGGGGCGCAGACTCGGTTCCATCGGCCATTTGGGGTGCTACAGCTTCCATGAGACCAAGAACGTCATTTCCGGAGAGGGCGGCGCCCTGCTGGTGAATGATCCGGAGCTGATGGAGCGCGCGGAGATTATCCGGGAAAAAGGAACCAACCGGGCCAAGTTTTTCCGCGGCCAGGTAGACAAGTATACCTGGGTGGACGTAGGCTCATCCTACCTGCCCGGAGAGATGACAGCCGCCTATTTGTACGCGCAGCTTGAACACGGGCAGGAGATCAACGGGGAAAGACTGAAGTGGTGGAATATGTACCACCGCGCGCTGGAACCCTTGGAAAAACAGGGCGTCCTGCGGCGTCCGTGCGTTCCGGAACACTGCGCGCACAACGCGCACATGTATTACATCCTGCTCAATTCTCTGGAGGAGCGCACCAGCCTGATTGGCAAACTGGCGGAATGCGGAATCAAGGCCGTGTTCCATTACATCCCCCTGCATTCCTCCCCCGCCGGGGTGAGGTTTGGGCGTTGTGCCGGCCCCATGCCGCATACGGACCGCACCAGTGAAACGCTGCTGAGGCTTCCCCTGTATTATGACTTGGGGGAAGAGGGCTGCCGGGAAGTGCTGCGGGCCGGGTTCGGCCTGGAAGAGTTTGAAGAATGATGAAGATTCACCTGGTCAACGTGTCCGATGTGGACGAGTCCATGCGCATGCAGCTCCGCATGTGGCGCAATTCCGACGCGGTCAGCCCTTTTTTTCTGCTGGACCGGGTGACGGAGGACCAGCACCGGGCATGGCTGGAAAGGAATATCCGCGGGGAGGACGCTATTGCCTGCGTGATTTACGCGGACCAGGTTCCGCTGGGGCTGGTGTACCTGCCCTGGTTTGACCGGAAGACGCGCCGCGGCGAGATAGGCATTTATCTTTACGACAGGGGATTCAGAGAGCTGCGTCCGGCCTCCGCCGCGTATGCCGGGATGATGGAACTGGCCGCAACAGAGCTGGAGCTGGAACGGCTGTACGCCCGGATTCTGGAGAATAACGCTGCTTCCATCCGTTTTCATGAACGCATGGGATTTTCCCATGCCCCGGAAGAGGACGGGGAGTGCGAGAAGAACGGGGAAAGAAAGCGCGTTCTGATGTATGTAAAAATGTTATGACTGATCCACAGGTTCAACTGTCCATTGTGGCTACCGTGTACTGCACGGGTGGCTATCTGGCGGAGTTCTGTTCCCGCAGTTTTGCCGCCGCGCTTGAGGCGGGTTATGACCCCTCCCGCACGGAGGTGGTGCTGGTGAATGACGGCTGCCCCAGGGGAGGGCTGGAACAGGCCCTGAAGGAACGGGAAAAGGACAGCCGGGTGCGCGTGGTGGATTTGTCCCGCAATTTCGGCCACCATCTGGCCATGTACGTGGCCTGCGAGGAAGCCCGCGGAGAGCGCGTGTTCCTGATTGACAGTGATCTGGAGGAAGCCCCCGAATGGCTGGCGGATTTTTCCCGGGAGATGGCCTCCACCGGGGCGGACGTGGTGTACGGCGTGCAGGAGAAGAGAAAGGGCGGCCTGTTTGAAGCCGTTTCCGGAGAGTTGTTTTACACGCTGTTCAACCTGCTTTCCGACCAGCAGATTACCAGGAACATGGTCACGGCGCGGCTGATGAGCGCGCGTTTCCTGCGGGAGATGTTGAAATTCCAGGACCGGGAACCCTTTTTCTTCGGCCTGTGCGTTTCCGCCGGCTTCCGGCAGGTGCCGTGCACGGTGAAGAAGGCGTCCTCTTCCCCCACCACCTACACTTTCCGCAAGAAGATGGCGCTGGCGATGAATTCCGTGGTTTCCTACAGCGCCAGGCCGCTGGTGTACATTTCCTACTTCGGACTGGGGGTCACCCTGATTGCCATGCTGTACGTCATCTGGGTGGTTGTGCGCCAGCTTTTGTACAATGTGGCGCCTCCCGGCTGGGCCTCCTCCGTGGCCTCCATCTGGCTGGTCGGCGGTCTGATTCTGATGAGCCTGGGGGTCATCGGCATTTACATTTCCAAGATTTACAAGGAGACCAAGCACAGGCCCGCCGTAGTGGTGGCGCGCCGGTATGAGTGAGTTCCTCCGCTCTTTTTTCTCTCATGATCAACTACCTTATTCTGCACCTGCTGTTCATCGTTTACGCCCTGAATACCGTTCTGGGGCGGATGGCGGCTCCCTATAGCTGGACGGACTGGCACCGGTTCGCCCTGCTGGCCGGCGTGCTGTTCCTGCTGGGCATTTATGCGGCAGGGTGGCAGGTGATGCTGAAAAAGTTCAATCTGGGCGTGGCTTATGCCAACCGTTCCGCCGTGGTCATCTGGGGAATCCTGCTGGCGTGGCTCTGCCTGGGGGAGACCCTTTCCTGGACGCTGGCGGCAGGGGCGGTGCTGATTATCAGCGGCATTATTCTTGTTTCCACGGAGGAGGACGCGCATGAATGAGGAATTCTACATCGGCCTGAACCTGTTTTCCGTTTTCCTGGCCTCCTGCACGCAGGTGATTCTGAAAAAGTCCGCCATGAACGAACGGCTGTCCGGCCTTTCCTATTTCGTGAATCCGGCCACCGTGACGGCGTATTCCATTTTCCTGGGCTGCTGCCTGCTCACGTTTTACTGCCTGTCCCATTTGCCGATGATTACAGTGAATGTGCTGGAATGCTCCGCATACGTGTACATCCTTTTCTTCGACCGGATTTTTTTCGGCAAGCCCATTACCATGCGCAAGGTGGGCGGCAACCTGATGATTATTGCGGGCATTATCATCTGCCTGAACCGCTGAGGCGGCGGCCATGGCCTTTTGGTCCTTCCGGGCTTTGCGCCGGGATAGGCTCTTGACTTTCATTTTCTCCGTTTCTAGTATGCGGGCCCGGGCAGGGAGAACAGCCCGCAAAGTCAGGGAATTTGCTTATGTTGAAACAGGTTTGGAGATGGGTATCGCTTTTTCCGCTGCTCCATCCCGTATGGTTCAACCTGCTGTTGCTGGTTTTGGCCTGGAGCATTGTGGGCGTGGCGTACCAATCCAATGACGATCTGGTGATTGCGTCCGTGCTTGACGGCTGGGGCGACCCCTCCTACGCGGACGCTCACGTCATTTTCGTCAATCCCCTGCTGACCGGGCTGCTGCTGAAAGTGGCTCCCGTTCTGGGCGGCCTGTCCGTCTGGCCCGTGTTCCTGGCGCTTGCCACGCTGTCCAGCGGAGCGGCCATTTTCACGATGCTGACGGCGCACGCCCGCAAGGCGCGCAGATATGATTTCAATACGCTGGTCCTGCTGCTGGTGTGGCTTTTAATCATGCCGGGCTTTTATGCCGCCCTGCAATTCAGCCATGCCGCCTTCCTGACGGGGTTCACCGGAGTGCTGGTATGCCTGAAGTACGGTTCCTCCTCCTGGAAGGGACTGTGCACGGGGGGATTCCTGTGCGTGCTGGGCAGTATGATCCGGCTGGACGCCGCCCTGGTGTGCGATGCCTTCTGGGGGGCCATCCTGCTGGCGGGCAGTTTGGACGGGTTTAAACCGTCCCGGGAAAAGATGCGTGCCCGCGGCCGTCTCTGGCTGGCCCTGGCCGGCGTACTGGCAGTCTCCTTCGGTCTGAATGAGTATAACAAGCACGCCCACCGGAATGTGCTGGAGGGCTGTGACGTGGCGGCGTGGAACCAGGCCCGCGCCCTCCTTTCGGACACATGCCCCATCAGGCCGGAGGGCGCCTACCAGTGCGAGGAGTACGGCGTGTTCGCCAACGATATCAAGATGGTCCGGATGTTCACCAATTGCGATATGGACGCTTTCAACACGGATTATCTGGAAAGGCTTCTGCTAGCGCGGGACGGGGGCGAGTTCTGGCCCAGGGCCTGGGTCCGCGGGGAGAAGGCCCTTCATCTGTTTTCCTGGGATTCCGTCATGGACCTTCTGCCGTGCTGGATTTTATTCGGCCTGGCCTGCCGCGTGTCTTTCCGGCGGGGGGATTCCCCGGCTCTGGTATTCTGCGTGGGCGCCCTGCTGGTGCTGATTCTGCTGTACATGTCCAGCATAGACCGCCTGTATTTCCGCGTGGTGTATCCCACGTTCCTGATTGCCGGGCTGTGCCTGCTGTGGTCGGATAAATACCGCCCCATTCGTTTCAAATGGACCGGAAAGGGCGCCCTGACAGGCGGCGTGCCCATGTTCTGCGCGTTCGCCGTTTCTTTGTCACAGGCGTGCGCCGCCGTGTGGGAGGCCAATCTGGAGTCTTTTTCCCCGGATGCCGGCCGCCTGCTGTGCGAACGGGTGGACCGTGAACCGGATTCCCTGTTCTGCGTCCAGATGTCCGGCGGCACCATTGACGACCTGGCTCCGGGACAGTCCGTTTTCCGCAAGGCATGGAGCTGTTCCCGGAAGAATGTCGTGACGCTGGGCGGCTGGAATTTTCCGTTGAAGCCCGTGCAGCGGAAGCTGAAGGAGATGGGCTGGGAGGGGCAGTCCTCCCTGAACCTGTGCAGGGATAACGTATATATTGTCTGCCTGACTCCGCAGGGGGACGTTTCCGACATGGACAGCAAGTTCATGGGGATGCTCAGCCGCCATATATGGGAGCGGCACGGCGTACGCACGGCCTGGCATCTGGATGAGAATATTGAGGGCGTGCGCATTTACCGCCTGCGCAAGACATGGTTCCAGCCCGGGAAGCAGGAACTGCCTCCGTCCCGGTGATGCGCCGCGCCGGAAAGTAAAATCCCCCGATGCACGCTGCGCACCGGGGGATGAAAGGGAAATTGGAGCTGTCGACGGTTGTTAAAAGCGCGGGCCGCCGCCGGGCATGCGCCTGTTTGTGCGCTCTTCACGGAGTTTTGCCTGTTCCGCCGGGGTAAGAAGCAGGAATTCCAGGTCGCGGATGGCGCGCTGTTTTTCAGCGGGATCCTTGATGCCGGAAATCAGGCTTTTCATTTTTTCAAGGGCGGCTACCTGGTCGCCGAGCTCAAAGCATGCCTTTTCCCGTTCCCACTGCCTTTTGACCAGGAAGCTGGCTTTTTCCACTTCCGCCGTTTTTTTGTCGCTGGCGGAATTATTTTGCAGCAGGGTCGCTTCCAGTCCGATGCGTTTGTTCCAGAGTTTCCGGAAGTTTTCCACATCCTTTTTTTCCTTGTAGGGAGCCAGCAGCACGCGGTCGAAGATGGTGTTGAGGTCCATCAGGTTGTCCGGCAGGGTATCCGAACGGTAGTCGCTGATGTTCAGGTAGGAGCGGATTACTTCACTGGCTCCGCCCACCATGGGGAGCTGTTCGCCCACATCCTTGGCGTTGGCGGCCACTTCATCCAGCATGGACAAGACGCTGGAGGAAACGTTGAGTTCGCGCTCGTTCTTCTCGGCATCCGCCTTTCTCAGGCACAGCAGCATCCATTTGCACTGGATTTGAAGGGCTTTTTTGAAGCCTGGGGCCACGTTGTTCCCCGTATTCTGCTTGCGCCAGTTGGAAAAGGCGGTGCTGGGGCTGTCCGGCTTGCTGCTGTTGCCGTTGCTGCCTCCTCTTCCTCCGGAGCCCGGCATGCGCATCATCCGGAATCCTCCCCCTCCGCCCCGATTCAGCATGCGGGACATCATGCTGGTCGGGTTCAGAAAGCGGTCTTTCATGGCGTCTACATAAAGTTTCATGGCGGCGTTTTCCGTGCTGGTGGCCGCGGTGAGGGCGGTCACAGCCTTCTGGATACGGGCGGAGCTGGTGTTCAGGTAGCCGGATTTGACTTCCTTAAGCCACTCGGTGGCTTCCTTCCTTGCGGAATCGGTAAGCATTTCCTGAGCCTGGCAGAAACCGGAGCCCAGGATGAGAAGCATCAGCGCGGAAAGCGCCGGACGTTTGCGGAGCGGGGTGAAGTGTATCATGACGGTATGAGGTTACAGGGTATTTTTACAAACCCCTCCCCTGAAGAAAAGTTGCAGCTTTTCTTCAAAAAAAGAACAGCACATATTGTTACGGAGGAAAAATGTTTACCCCAGCACCTTGCGGACGCAGGCGGAGCAGACGGCTACGGCCTCCTCCATTTCCTCCGGGGAAATGATGAGGGGCGGGTTGAAGTACAGGACGTCTCCCAGCGGCCGAAGCAGCAGACCCTGTTTAAGCGCTTCCTTGTAAATCTGGTATCCCAGCCGCCGTTCGGACGGGAAGCTCTTCTTGGTTTCCCTGTCCTCCACCAGTTCAATGGCGTTCACCAGGCCCAGGCTGCGGATTTCCCCCACGTGCGGATGGTTCCCCAGCGCATCGGCGATCATCCGGTGGAAGAGGGGGGCCTTTTCCTGCGCCCGGGAAATAATTTGTTCCTCGTCCAGAATCTTCAGCACCGCCAGGGCGGCGGAACAGCCCAGGGGGTTGCCGGAGTAGGTATGGCTGTGCATGAAGGCCTTTCCTTCCCGGTAGTCCGCATAAAAGGCATCGTAAATCTTCTGCGTGGTGATGGTGATGGACATGGGCATGTAGCCGCCCGTGAGCCCTTTGGAGACGCACATGATATCCGGGGAGATGCCGGCCTGGTCGCAGGCGAACATGCTGCCCGTGCGGCCGAAGCCAGTGGCGATTTCATCCGCAATGAGGTGCACGTTATAGGCGTCGCACAGGGCGCGCAGCTTCGCCAGGTAGGCGGGGGGATACATCCGCATGCCTGCGGAACCCTGGAGCAGGGGTTCCACCAGCAGGGCGGCGCATTCATTCCCATGGCGTGCAAAGGCCTCCTGCGCCGCGTCAATGCATTCCGCCTGGCAGCAACCGCGTTTTTTTCCCCTGGGGCAGCGGTAGCAGTCCGGAGCGGGTATGCGCACGATGTCCAGCAGCAGGGGCTTGTAGAGTTCCGAGTAAAGGTCCAGGCCGCCTGCGGAGAGGGCTCCCAGGGTTTCTCCGTGATAGCCGTCACTCAGGGACATGAAGCGCACTTTCTGGCGGTTTCCGGTCTGGTAGTGGTACTGGAAACTCATTTTCATGGCGGATTCGATGGACGCCGAACCGTTGTCGGAAAAATTGAACTTGCAGAGTCCCTGCGGGATTTTTTTCATCAGCTCCTCGCACAGGGTGATGGCCGGCTTGTGCGAGAAGTTGGCGAAGATGACGTGCTCCAGGGAATCAAGCTGGTTCTTGATGGCCTGGTTGATTTTAGGGTGGGAGTGCCCGAGCAGGTTGCACCACCAGGAGCTGACCACGTCCAGATAGCGCTTCCCGTCCACGTCGTACAGGTGGATTCCCTGCCCGCGTTCGATCACGATGGGGGGCAGCGTTTCATAGTCTTTCATCTGGGAACAGGGATGCCAGATGTATTCCAGATCTTTTTTTGACCAGTCGGAGTGATTCATGGGGAAAGGAGCGGGAAAACGGGACAGCCCTTATTTCATGCGGACTTCATAGCCCAGCTCCGCCAGCATGGCCAAGTCTTCCCGGATGGTGACGCCGGAGGTGGTGAGCATGTCCCCGGAGATGGCGGCATTCGCCCCGGACATGAAGATTTTCCTGCCGTGGTCCTTCATGGTGTTCCTGCCGGCGGCGATGCGGACGAAGCCATCCGGCATGATGAAGCGCACCAGCGCCACGATGCGGAGCTGGTCTTCCTCCCCAAGCGGGGTCATGTTCGCGTACGGCGTACCGGGGATGGGCGTCAGGAAGTTGATGGGCGCGGACTTGATGCCCAGTGCGGCGATGTCCATGTACATATCTATCCGGTCCTCCAGGGTTTCCCCCAGCCCCATGATGCCGCCGCTGCACACTTCCAGCCCGGCTTCCATGGCCCACTTGATGGTTTGCAGCTTGTCGTCGTACGTGTGCGTGGTGCAGACGTTCGGGAAGTTGCGGCGGGAGGTTTCCAGGTTGTTGTGGTAACGGGAGACGCCCGCGGCCTTCAATTGTTCGCAGTGCTTTTTGGAGATGAGGCCGTGGGAGGCGCAGAGGGAGATGCCGCAGCGTTCGGCGATGTGCCTGTAGCTGGCGCAGAGCCGGTCCACGTCCGCATCCGTCAGCCTCTTGCCGGAGGTGACGATGGAATAGCGCAGGATGCCCCGTTCGTCATTGTACCTGGCGCCCGCCAGCAGGGCTTCATCACTTAAGAGGGGGTATTCCTCCACCGCGGTGGAGTAATGGGCGGACTGGGCGCAGTACTTGCAGTTTTCCGAACATTTGCCGCTGCGTCCGTTGATGATGGTGCAGAGGTCGAAGACGTTTCCGCAGAAATGCTCCCGGATGGCGTTGGCCGCCTGGCACAGCTCCTCCAGCGGTTCCCGGCTGAGGGCTATCAGTTCTTCTCTGGTGCAGGAACCGCCCTGGAGCACCCTGGAGAGGAGGGAAGAGGTCAGACTCATGCGTGAAAGACTACCCCCGGCGCGGTTCACGTCAAGGGCAGAATGCCGGGGGTTACGTATCATGGGGAATCCTTCCCTTTTTCCTTATTTGGCCGGCTGTTCCGGGGCCTTGTAGCGCAGGGCCTGGAATCCGGGCGCGGGCTTGTATTCCTTGTCCAGGATGGCGATGGCCCTGTCAATAAGGTCACGGTTTTCCACGGCGATGTCGTTTTTCTCCGCGGGGTCTTTTACGATGTCGCACACTTCCCGGTTGCCGGGTTTTTTGCCAGGGAACAGGTTGCGGCGGATGACTTTCTTTGCGTCAAAGCGCACGGCCACTTGGCCGCCGTAGCCGCCTCCCGCCCAAACCATGGGTTTCCTGTCTTTCAGGGCGGATTTTTTACCCAGCAGGACGGAAGAGAGGTCTATTCCGAGGGGAGAGCCCGCATCCGCTCCCGCCAGGGCGCACAGCGTGGGCATCACGTCTGCATGGAAGGCCGGCTGGGAAATGGTTTTCCCCGGAGCGATTTTTCCGGGCCAGCGGATGATTCCGGGTACGCGGATGCCTCCTTCATAGAGCTGGCCTTTCAAGCCTTTCAGGTTGGCTACGGAATGGAAGAAACGGTGATCCACCCCGCCTGCGTCGTGCGTGGTGCCGTTGTCGCTGGTGAAGATGACGATGGTATCTCTTTCCAGTCCGCAGGATTTCAGCGTGTCCAGCAGGCGCCCCACATTGTAGTCCATCTGGGAAATCATGCCGGCATAGGCGGCGCGGGGACGGGGATGGGGCAGGTACCCATGGGCGCCGCGGTAGGGGCGTTTGTCCCATTCACGGGGATAGCGGTCAATCCATTCCTGGAGGGGCTGCATGGCTACGTGGGGTTCCAGCGGGGCATAGTACAGGAAAAAAGGTTTCTTTTCACGGGCCTTTTCCTTCACGAATTCCAGCATCCTGTCCGCGATGAGGTCGGAGCTGTGCTGTTCCGCGCGGTAGGTCTCCGCCAGCACCTCCCCCTTCGGTTGGGAGCCGTGCCCGATGGTGGCGGCAGTCAGGGAGGTGTTCAGAACTTCCCTGACTGCCGTCATTCCAGAGATAGGGGGGATAGTAGGTATGGCACGCTTTCTGATCCGTGTAGCCGTAGAACCTGTCTACGCCGTGCCTGTCGGGCGCGCCAGTGGAGCCGAAATCCCCAATGCCCCATTTGCCGAAAACTGCCGTGGCGTAATCTGCCTTTTTCATGGCTTCCGGCAGGGTGTAGGTTTCTGTTCTGATGGGCCAGTCCCCTTTGAGGTTGCGCCAGTTTTCGCTTGCGTCCACGCGCTTCAGGTCCCGCACGTCGCAATTGCCCGTATGCCTGCCCGTCATCAGTACATTGCGGAAGGGGGAGCAAACCGGGGCCCCGGAATAGAAGTAAACCCACCGCTGCCCTTCGGAGGCCAGCCTGTCAATGTTCGGGGTTTTAATTTTTTCTGCCCGTAGCAGCCACTTCTGCCCAGCCCAGGTCATCCGCATTAATGAGAACCACATTGGGCCGTGCCGTTTCCGCCACAGGCAGTATCAACAGGGAAAGGGCGGTGGAGAGAATAATGTTGTAAAATGTGACCATACGATAATAATAATGAAGAAATACTCTTCCTTGTTTCAAAAAATAGTTCCGCTTTCCTTGATAGATGCCGGATGAGATGTTCACATTGTGAACCTGCCAGTTTTCCTTTATTTAGGATTATTTATTTGTGCTGTTCCTCTTTATTTATATTTTTATATGGAATGGTGAATCATAAATATTTGTAATAGCAATTTATTTGTCGGATAGATCATAAACCGGCTACAAGGCTATCATATAATCCCGGCTAGGTTTTTTGATGCATTTCTCAAGATGCTTAACCGGAAATTCAGAATGTAAATAGTCCTGAGTGGATCATTTTTTAATGAAATGATACTTCCTTGAGGATGAGGGTGGATTTACAGTCTGTTATGGACTGAAAACGAAAAAAGCCCGCTTGTTCTCAGGGAAAGTGCCGCTCTTTACGGCTATTGAGACGTGACTCTGCGTCAACGTGTAACGGGCTCCATGAAAGAGGATTTGCCACAATTCTACTTCAGGCCCAGATATCGTAGAAATTTTCCGTGTTCTCGTCAAAAACTAATGAGCCCAGACAGATTTCTATTCCACGTAAAAGCCCCTGATATGTAAAGGAACGACATTGCAAGTTCTTTCCTCTTAGAGTTACAGCTTGACTCCGGATTGGAAATCCGCTAAAAAAGATGTTCCGGTGCATTGATTTAATTCCCGGGTTGAAGAAGAACGATAGATGCTGGTTAAAAAAAATCTGTGGAGAAATCCGTTCGTTAATTTGCAGGGATTCGCTTTGGGTATGTATGGGTTTATAATGTTAGATTTTTATTATAAATGAATTTTAAAAAAATAGGAAAAATTCCCTTGTGGTGGGGGATAATAATTTGGGCAGTATTTGTACTGCTTTTTTTTGCTCCTGCTGTGTTCGGAGGAAAGGTTTTAGCCCCGGTGGATTGTGTGGAATGTCTGTTCAAACCATTCGCAACTCAGCCAATGGAGGAGGTCCATAATCAATATAACGTAGATGGAGCTTCTCAATATTTACCTTATAGCTGGGCAATGCAGCAGTCCTGGCAAAGTGATGGGTATATGGGATGGAACCCTTATACCCACAATGGAACTTCACTGCCGGAAAATACCATGTTAAGCCCGGGGGATTGGCATCATTGGTTATTTGGTTTTCTTCCTTTCTGGACGGCATGGGATGTGGGAATATGGATGCAGTTTTTTATCGCGGGACTGGGGATGATCATTCTACTGAAATCGAGGGGAATTCCTGTTCCGTATGCATTGCTGGGAGCCGTGAGTTTCAGTTTTTATTCCCAGTTTATTATGTGGATATATGACCGGTGGCTTGGTGGAATGATTTGGGCGCCGTTGATTGTCTGGGCCCTGTTGGAAGGGAGAAGGAAAAACAAATTGGTGCATATTCCCTCTATTCTCTTTATTGCTCTTGGATTCAGAGGAGGCCATCTGCAAGCGTGTCTCTTTGTTTTTCTTTTGGTGTTGTGTGTATTTCTTGCGGATTGGTGGAAACGAACAAATCACTGGTCTTGGAAAGTTTTGTTGAAATCATCATCTTTTTATTTTATCTCCGGATTTTTGGCGGCGTTGCTTTCCTTGGACGTTTTTGTGGACACCTTGCCGCGTATGGAAGGCTGTAAAAGCTTGCCGTTTGTCTGGGGGCTGGAAAATCTTCCTTTTCTGGTCACATCTGTGATGCCGACGCTCTTCGGCATTCCTCAGACAATCAGTATTTCCAAAGTTATCGGCGCTGATTTATTCGATATCAAGTTTGGTGGAGGAGTAGTTTTCGTGTTGGCTGTTCTGGCATTGTTTAACCGCCAAGCACCGTTGACTGCCAAGTTTTGTTTTCTTGTCAGTTTAATTGTTTCATGCACTCCTCTTTCCACTTTTTTCTATTCACGTTCCACGGTTGTGATGGCTTTTGGAATGAGCTGGCTTGCTGGATGGCAGTTATTTGACCTTAGGCAGCATCCGGCTCTTCCTATCTGGCGCAGACTTGCATGGTGGGGAATTGGATTTTTGTGCGTATGGCTTGCTGTATCGGTGGCAGTTCAATGGTTTCATGAACCATTGCTGTTAAAATTGCATAGCTTTATTGACGGAAACATAACGACTTTTCAGCAAAAATACCGTCATTCCTGGTATTTGCTCAGGAGCGAGCATCTCCTGAACCAGTTGATGATTTGGGATTGGCGCAATGTCTCATTAATTTTACTGGTCGGCATAGGGGGCTGGGCCTGTTCCCGCCTGAATATATCCAGCCGTTATCCGAAGTGGTGGGCAGGACTCGTGGTGTTATGTACTTTTGGGGAGCAAATAGTATTTTCTTCTTCATGGATTACCTATTCCGACAAACCGGAAAGCGGTTATCTTTATAGAGAGCCGGAATGGATGTCCGAGTTTCGCGGACATGTGGGGGATGGAGCCGTTGTCATAGTCAATCCTCATAATGACTTGGATTTTCTATGTACCAATCATTTATCCACATATGGAATAAGACTGGCCTCAGGTTATGAAACGGTACAGCCCAAATATCTGAGACCTTTGTCGGATGGACATTATCATCGGAAAGATTATGCCATGGCCGGCATTTCCCATTTGTTGTGTGATGCCAGAGCCGGAAAGCCATCCCTTGATGGATGGAATCTGGTTCAGGAAACAGAAGATTTCTTCTTGCTGGAGAATCCCTTGTACCGTGGACGCTATTTTGTCCGAACCCAAGAGGAAGGAAATCATTTTTCTCCTGTTGTTCCGGATTGGAGAACAAATAACAAGATCCATGTTACTGTGCCGCCAGGAACAAAGGAATTGTCTGTTCTTGAGAGCTATTCCAAGGGATGGAGCGCCCGGAGCGGGAAGGGAGAAGAGCTTCCTTTATCCAGTACTGAGCGTTATTCTATTCTTGTTTTTGTTCCGGATTCGGAACAGCAGACAGAAATTCTCCTTCAGTACCATACGCCTTATCGTGGATGGTATTATAGCATTATGGGGGGAATTGCTCTGTTTCTGCTTGTTACAGCTTTCTTGCAGCGGCGCATTAATATCAAGACGGGAAAGATGGGATAGGGGTGCCTTCTCTCCGCTTTTTTGGTTGCATGAAATAAGAGCGGTCAGGGCAGGATGATGCTTTCTACCGCTGTACGTATGGTTTCATCACTGAATTGGTCCAGCGCATGTTTCAGAAAGCCCTGGGCGATCATCCTGCGCGCCGTCTGCTCCGGAATGCCGCGTGAAAGCAGGTAGAAGATTTCTTCCGGAGAGATGGAGGAGGTAGCGGAACCGTGCGAGCACTGCACCCTGTCCGCCAGGATTTCCAGGCCGGGAATGGAGTTTGCTTCCGCCCGGGGGCTGAGGATGAGGTTGCGGTTGCTCTGGTAGGCGCTGGTATCGTGGGCGCCTTCCGCCACCAGGATCATGCCGCTGAAAATGCTGCTGGCCTCGTCATCCAGCACATTGACGTAAAGCAGGTTGCTGGAGGCTCCGCGATAGAGGTGCTTCTGGTAGGTTCTCTGGTCCAGCTCCTTGTTTTCCTTCAGGTGGCTGGCGGAAAGCAGGCGTACGTTGGCGCTGTCTCCGTTCAGGAGGCAGACCGTCTCCTGTCTGGCCCATGCCGCGCCGGGATGGCTGACGAGGTGCTCCATTTCTGCGGAATCGTCCGCCATAATGTGGCAGAGCTCCACGGCCCGGGAACGGCTGTTGAGCTCCTGGACCAGGACGTATTTGACGGAAGAAGCGGAGGAAAGATGGTGCTGCTGGAGCGCTCCGCAGAATTGGCTGCCGTGGTCCGCGCTGACGTGGCGTTCCAGGATGTGCAGGCGGCTTCCGGTCTCCGCAATGACCAGCGTGGCGGGGAAGACGGCCACGTTGTCCCCGGAGATGAAGTGGAAGATTTCCAGGGGGCGGGAGATTTCCCGGTCCGCCATGATGACCAGACCGTTGTGCTGGAGAGCCGTGTTCAGGGCGGCCAGTTTTTCGGAACCGAGCGTTTCCGGCGCTGTTTCCAGGTGTTTCCGGGCCGCGTCCGGGTATTGGAGCACAAAGTCTTCCAGATCCATCACGGCGAGGCCTTCCGGCAGTTCTTCCGGGATGGAGACGGGGAGGCCGTTGGCGTAAACGATGCGGATGGCGTCCGGCATGGAGGCATGCTCCCTGATGATGGAGGCCAGGGCTTCCGGTGCCACGGGAGGGGCGGCTTCAAAGTTTTCCAGGGATTCGTTGCCGGGAGTTCCGAAACGCCAGGATTCCATGCGGCGGGAGGGTTCCGGAAGCTGGCCCGCCTGTTCCAGGGCCTGGCGGTGCCTGGCTTCAAACCATGCGGGAAGGAAGCCTGCGGGGAATTGTTCTTCGTTGAGCAAGTGGTTCATCATTTCCCTCCTTATCCGATGCTGTCTTCCATTTCCAGGTCAATGAGCCTGCGCAGTTCCACGGAATATTCCATGGGGAATTCCTGAACGAGGTCGTTAATGAATCCGTTGACGGCCAGGGACATGGCCGCCGCCTTCGGGATGCCCCGCTGCTGCATGTAAAAGAGCATTTCTTCAGAGACCTGGGAGACGGAAGCTTCATGCTGCACCGTGTTCCTGTCCCCCTTCACCGTGATGGCGGGGTAGGTGTCCGTGCGGCTGTTGGCCGCCAGCAGGAGGGCGTCGCATTCCGTGTTGTTCTTGCAGCCCTTGAGGCCTTTGCCCATGACCACCTGGCCCCGGTAGCTGGCGCGCCCTTCACCGATGCTGATGGATTTGGAAACGATGTTGGACGTGGTGTCGTCCGCCGCGTGGATCATTTTGGCACCCGTGTCCTGATGCTGGCCCGTATTCGCCAGGGCGATGGAGATGACTTCCCCGCGTGCACGCCTGCCCTTGAGCACCACAGCCGGGTATTTCATGGTGAGTCCGGAGCCTATGTTGCAGTCTATCCAGCGGATTTCCGCGTCTTCCATGGCCAGTCCGCGCTTGGTGACCATGTTGAAGACGTTGGAGGACCAGTTCTGCACAGTGACGTACTGGATTTTCGCTCCTTTGAGGGCCACCAGCTCCACGACGGCGGAGTGGAGGGTGGTGGTTTCAAACTGGGGGGCCGTGCACCCTTCCATGTACATGAGCTCCGCCCCTTCATCTGCAATGATGAGGGTGCGTTCAAACTGCCCGAAGTTTTCCGAATTGATGCGGAAGTACGCCTGGAGCGGGTGCTTGAGCTTCACGCCCTTGGGCACGTAAATGAAGGAACCGCCGGAAAATACCGCGCTGTTCAGGGCGGAGAATTTGTTGTCTCCCGTGGGGATGACTTTGCCGAACCAGGGGCGGAAGACGTCTTCATGGTATTTCAGGCCTTCCGTGGAGTTGACGAAGATGACGCCCTGGCTGCGGAGTTCCTCCTTCATGTTGGAGTAGGCGGACTCGGAGTCATACTGGGCTTCCACGCCCGCCAGGAACTGGCGTTCCTGTTCAGGGACGCCCAGGCGTTCAAAGGTGCGCTTTACGTCTTCCGGCACGTCGTCCCAGCTTCGCTTGGGCCGTTCGCCGTCGGAAAGATAGTAGCGGATCTGGGAGAAGTCTATTTTTTCAATGTCCGGGGACGCCCAGTGGGTGGGCATGGGCTTGCTTTCAAAGACGGCAAGCGCATTTTTGCGGAACTGGCGCACCCATTCCGGATCGTCCTTGACGTCGCAGATGTAGTCGATGGTGGCCTCCGTCAGGCCGTAGCCGGCGTTGAATTTATGGCGTTCCGGGAAGGAGAAGTTCCCCTTGCTCCGGTCGAAGTCAAACAGGTTCTGTTTGTTCCCGTCCTCTGACATGTCAGGTGTGTCGCTCATGATTGACTGCCGGATTGGCGGCGTTACGCCTTTTCCGCTCCTTCCGCCTCTTTCAGGAATTCATATCCCCTGCTTTCCAGTTCGTCCACCAGCTCTCCGCCGCCGGTACGGACAATCCGTCCGTCGGCCAGCACGTGAACCACGTCCGGCTTGATGTAATCCAGCAGGCGCTTGTAGTGGGTGATGACGAGGAAGCTGCGGAAGGGGGAGCGCATGGAGTTGACTCCTTCCGAAACGATGCGGAGGGCGTCTATGTCCAGGCCGGAGTCCGTTTCGTCCAGAATGGCGTAAAGGGGATCCAGAAGAAGCATCTGCAGCACTTCATTGCGCTTCTTTTCACCGCCGGAAAAGCCTTCGTTGACGGCGCGGGCGGTGAATTTGCGGGACATGCCGAGCTGGTCCATTTTTGCATACAGCGTCTTGTAGAAGGTAACCGCATCCAGTTCCTCCCCCTGGGGCATGCGGGCCTGCATGGCGGCGCGCAGGAAGTTGGCGTTGGACACGCCGGGAACTTCCATGGGATACTGGAACGCCAGGAAGAGGCCCGCGCGGCTGCGCTCGTCAATGCTCATGTCCAGCAGGTTCTGTCCGTCCAGCCAGACTTCCCCTTCCGTCACCTCATAGTCCGGGTGGCCGCAGAGGACTTTGGAGAGGGTGCTTTTTCCGGAACCGTTGGGTCCCATGATCGCGTGCACTTCTCCCTTGGGAATTTCAAGATTGATGCCTTTAAGTATTTCCGTGCCTTGCACTTTGGCGTGCAAATTTTTAATGACCAGACTCATGATGATGAAAGGGATTTAGCCCTGCGACGTGATGATGGAGCCCCTGAGGGTGATCTGGGCTTCTTCGATGCACACGTCGTCGGGCAGGTTGATGAATTCCTTCAGATCCACGCCCTCCTTGATGGTGATGTCGTAAATGCAGCCGGTCCGGGTGTCCTGGAAGTGCCCATGATCAACGAGATTGGGACAGAAGCGGGAAGAGCTGCGTTCAAAGTTGACCTGATTGACCAGGCCGTGATTCACCAGGGCTTCCAGGCAGTTGTAAACGGTGGCCAGGGAGATGCTGGGGAGCTTTTTGCGCACCCGCTGGTAAACTTCATTCGCGGTGGGATGGTCTCTCTGTTCCAGGAGAACCTGGTAGACTTCCTGTCGCTGCTTGGTGAGTCTCAAACCGGAAATAACCGGGAGGGTAGAGGCGGTGCGGGCGGCTTGTTTGGAATCTGTTTTGGGATTCATATCTTATTTTTCATGCTCTGCGTGGATAGTGAGGGAGGGTCAATTGTTTTGCAAGAACAATTCCTGTTATTTATTCGGGCGCGGGGAGGGGTAAAAAAGGGGCGGTCATCCCTGTGGATGGCCGCCCCTGCAGGGAGATAGAGTTATCTGTAATTTAGTTGGCAGCCTCGGAGCTTTCCGGGGCCACATTGACGCGGCGGCCTTCGCGGTCAAAGAACACGCGGCCGTCCACGAGGGAGAAAATGGTGTAGTCACGGCCCATGCCCACGCCCTTGCCGGGGTGCCACTTGGTGCCGCGCTGGCGGATGATGATGTTGCCCGCGATCACTTCCTGCCCGCCGAATTTTTTAACGCCGAGGCGCTTGCTGCGGGAGTCGCGACCGTTCTTGACAGAACCTTGACCTTTCTTGTGAGCCATAAGATTAGGATAAAATTAAGGGTTGAAATTAGGCGTTGATACCGGTGATTTCCAGCTTCGTCATGGCGCGGCGGGAACCTTTTTTCTTGTGGAAGCCCTTGCGGCGCTTGAATTTGAAGGCGATGATCTTCTTGTCGCGGAACTGGCTGACGACCTTGGCGGAGACCGTAGCTCCTGCCACCGTCGGGGTGCCGAGGGTCACGTTTCCGTCATTTTCCACCATAAGCACCTGATCGAAGCTTGCTTCAGCACCCTCTTCAAGGGTATTGATGCACTCAACGTCGATCACGTCGCCCGCCTGAACGCGGTACTGCTTGCCACCTGTTTTGAAAATTGCGTATGCCATTGCTATCACTGTTAAGGTTCACCCGCGGATGCGGGAGCCGCAATAAACCATATCACCTTCTTTTAGACAAGCAAAATTTCATGAAAAAATGAACGAATGGTATAAAATTTTTAAAAACGGCCCCGTTTTAACTCATTCTCCGGAGGAAATGAGGGAGCTGGGATGGCAAATAGGTAAAATTTTAATGCCCGGTGAAGTGTTGGGCGTGGTGGGGGAGCTGGGCGCCGGAAAGACGCACCTGACTCAAGGGATTATGGAAGGGCTGGGGAGTTCCGATGCGGCGGCCAGCCCGACGTTTTCCCTGGTGCACGAGCATGCGGACGGGCGCCTGCGGGCGTGCCATTTTGATTTTTACCGGCTGAAGGATGAGTCCGAATTGCTCGGCATAGGCTGGGACGAGTATCTGGACGGGGACGCGGTGCTCATTGTGGAATGGGCCAACCTGTTTCCGGACGCGCTGCCGGAGGGAACTTCCTGGCTGCTGCTGGAGCACGAGGGGGAATGCCTGCGCCGGGTGTCTCTGGCCCCTGTGGAATGAAGCGGTTCAGTAGCTGATGCTCCTGGAGAACGCCTTGTCAAAGCCGGGGCTGAGCCAGATGGTGTTATGCATGGCGCCGGGGAATTCCTGGTAGTTGACCGGCGTGGAGAAGCAGTCCCGGAGCCGTTTGGCGTGGTCAGGCGGGATGACTTCGTCCGATCCCGCCGCCAGGATGCTGACGGGGCAGGCTACTTTGGGCGCTGCCAGGTCCGACCGGAAGTGGTCCGGCAGGAGAAGCTTGACGGGAAGGTAGGGGAAGAGGCCGCGGGCGGTTTCCAGAAGACTGTCAAAGGGAACCAGCAGGACCAGCTTTTTCACGTTCCTGACGGAGGCTATCTGCGTGGCGACTCCGGAGCCGAGGCTTTGCCCGACCAGGATGACGTCGTCCGGCGTTCTTCCGGTTTCCTTCAGCACGGAGTCGAGAATCGCCAGGGAATCCCCCATGATGTTCTGCTCCGTGGGCGTGCCGGTGCTGAGACCGTATCCCCGGTAGTTGACCAGGAGCTTGGCATGGGGGAACCGATCCAGGTAGGGAAGCATCATGGAGATGTCCATGGCATTCCCTCCATAATACACCAGCAGGGGCTGTCCCTTCTTTTCAATAAGCCAGCCGCTGAGCTGGGCCCCGTTATGGTGGAAAGTGCGCCGGTGGGGCTCCCAGGCGGCGCGTTTTTCCAGATACACGGTTTTGTCCTTGGGCTGGGGCGGCAGGTACACCAGGGAACGGACGGAACACTGGACGCACGCCAGGGCCAGCGCTCCGGCCAGCAGGGCGCTCAGGATTTTCCATTTTCCCGGTTTCAGCATCCGCATGAGGTTCATTGTCCAGAATTTTCCGTGGTCATGGTCCCGGCCGTGCCGGTGCGGGGTAGGGCTGTCCCCCGTTCCTGGCAGCTCCAGCCGGTCAGGGAGGACGTTTTGCCTTCCGCGTCCAGGCGGCACACCCCGCTGAGGAGTATTTCCCGGGAGGAGGTCTTAAAGTGCAGGACGGCGGGTGATGTTCCCTGCCGGTACGTAACCGTTGCCGTTTCCGGAAGCGCTCCGTTGACTCCCAGGGCGCCTCTGCCGTCACCTAGGGAGTTGTATAAGAGAGTCATGCCGGAGTTTGCGCGCTGGATTTCCCGTGCTGGGGCAGGTTCCGTTTCACCATCCAGGACAATGGCCGTGCGGCTCCCGTTGGGGAACCATTCCGCCTGGACGTTATCCGTTTCAAGCGTGGCGCCGCCGCGCCCGCAGGCGCAAAGCGTCAGCAGCATGCCGGGCAGGAGGAGGAAAGCTGGTCGCATGGAAAGAGTGTCCCCGAATTTGAGGAGGAAGGCAATCTCTCTTTTCTCTCCATGGGCGGCTTTTGCAGGAATTGGAATTTTTCTGATAGAAGAAAACCGGGGAAAAGGTATAATAAAGGATATGTTTAACCGGATGTTTTCATGGAGTTTTGTGGCCGCAGCGTGCGTTGCGGGATCATTCCCGGCACTATCCCGGGGGCAGGAAGGCGCGGCGCAATCCGGGTCCGCAGCCGTGAAAGTGCCTGCCGCCAGTCTGCTGATGGCCCGCCAGGAGGTGGGGGAAACGCGGTTGGACCGGTCTTTCAAGAATGGTGAATTGAGCATCGGGGGTAAAAAATACGCTGCGGGCATCGGCACTCACGCTACATCCATGATTCCGCTCCCTGTGCCGGAGGGCAGCGGCTCAAGAGTGTGGAAGCTGGAAGGGGCCTGCGGCATTGACGACGGTACGGACGGAGACGGCAGCGTGGAATTCCGTGTAATGAGCGGTTCCGAAGTTTTATGGAGTTCCGGCGTGATGAAGAGGGGAATGCCTGCGAAAAAGTTTTCCGTTCCGGTAGCGGAAAACGGCATACGGCATCTTTACCTGGTGGCTGACCGGGTGGAAAATAATTCCTATGACCACGCAGACTGGGTGGACCTAGTCTGGAAAACGGGCGGTGAGCCGCAGAGCATGAAGGGAGCCGTGGTGAATGCCGCCAAATTCGGCATGGTTCCCGGCGTCAGGAAAGATCAGGGTCCGGCCCTGCGGGCCGCGATTTCCGCCCTGCGGAAGCAGGGAGGGGGCGTGCTGAACATCCCCAGGGGAGTCTATCATTTTTATCCGGAGGGAGCCTTGAACATGAGCTTCAATATCTCCAACCATGACCAGCCCCTGGTTCATCCGGTGTGCGTGACCCTGACTGATTTGCGGAATGTCCGCGTAGAGGGCAACGGCTCCCTGTTCCTGTTTCACGGCAAGGTGGTTCCCCTGCTGGTCATGGACAGCGAAAACATCAGCATCAACCGTCTGTCCGTGGATTATGAACGGTCCTATTGTACGGAAGCGCGTGTCTTGAATGCGGACGACAGGTCCACGGAGGTGGAAATAGACAAAAAAGCCTACCCCTATGAAATCAGGAACAACAGGTTCGTTTTCCTGGGCGAAGGCTGGGAGGAAGGAATGGGGAGCTGCATGGCCTTTGAGAAGGGGACCGGGCACATCATTGCCAATACGTCGGACATGGGCTGGAACGGCCGGGTGGAACCCCTCGGAGGGAACCGCCTCCGGCTGGACTGGAACCTCAAGCAGAAGGGAATCAAGCCGGGGGATACGCTGGTGCTGCGGAATTATAACCGCCCCCATCCGGGATGCGTGGTTTACCGGGCGCGGAAGACGGTCCTGAATGATGTGGCTCTGCACCAGAGCACGGGCATGGCTTTGCTGGTCCAGCGGTCGGAGGATTTCCACATGAAGGGTGGCGGCGTCATGGTCAGGAAAGGGACGGGGCGCGTGCACACCGCCGGGGCGGACGCCACCCATTTTTCCAACACCCGGGGCGAGATCGTGGTGGAGAAAGCCTTGTTCGAGGGAATGATGGATGACGCCATCAACGTTCATTCCACCTGCCTGGGCGTGACGGAGGTAGTGGACGGCCATACGCTGAAATGCAAGTACATGCACCGCCAGGCGGTGGGGTTTGAAGTGTTCCTGCCCGGTGAAAAAATCCGTTTTATCAACGGGCCTACGCTTGAACCGGGAAGCACCGCTACCGTAAAAACCGCCGTGAAGAAGAGTTCTACGGAACTGGTGATCACGCTGGAAGAACCGCTGCCTCCGTCCGTCAAGGCCGGGGACGCCGTGGAAAATGCGGATTTTTACCCTTCCGTAGTATTCCGCAACAACATCGTCCGCAACAACCGCGCCCGCGGTTCTCTTTTCACGACGCCTGAGAAGGTTCTGGTGGAGGGCAATTTGTTTGACCATTCCTCCGGCGCGGCCATTCTGCTGGCCGGGGACGCCCAGGGCTGGTATGAAAGCGGCGCCTGCCATGAAGTGGTGATCCGCAGGAATACCTTCATCAACAACCTGACCTCCCGCTACCAGTTCACGAACGCCATCATTTCCATTTACCCGGAAGTCAAGCAGTTGAACAAGCAGAAGGATTATTATCACCGCAATGTCCTGATAGAAAACAATGTGTTCAAGACGTTCGACGTGCCGCTGCTGTTTGCCATTTCCACGGATAACCTTAAATTCGTCAACAACAAAATCATTTACAACAATGATTTCAGGGGCTGGGGGCAGAAGCCCTTCCAGTTCAGGAGGTGCGCCAACATCCTGATTAAAAATAACAAGGTTCAGCCTCCCCGCACATGGTCCATTGAGGACTGCAAGCTGGAAAATACTCCCGCGGACCAGGTGCGCATAGAGAATTGACGTTTCCCTGCGCCATTCCGCCTTTGCTGCGGAAAGCCGGCTTTTGCGGATTTTTCATGCTGCAGGGGCCGGACGGCCGTCCGGGAGGAAGGCGGAGTTTTTTACGGTTATTTCAACGTCTTGACGCAGAACGGTGTCATTACCGGAATGATAGATATTCCTTCCCGTCTGGTCAAACGCTGCAAAAAGTTCATTGAGCCGTACCGGGTGACGGACGGCAAGGGGTTCAAGTTATCCCACTATGATCCGGGCGATCTGGGCAAGCTGGACAAGGACAGCAAGAAGGAAGCCGTGGACAAGCTGGAGAAGGGCATTGAGCTGCTGGAACAGCTTCAGGAGGTGCTTTATGCCAGCGAATCCTATGCGCTGCTGGTGGTGCTGCAGGCGATGGATAGCGCGGGCAAGGACGGCATTGTGAAGCATGTGATGGGCGGAGTCAATCCGCAGGGGTGCGTGGTCAGCAGCTTCAAGCCGCCCTCCACGCTGGAACGGAGCCATGATTTCCTGTGGCGGTGCGTGGCCCGTCTTCCCCGGCGGGGAATGATCGGCATTTTCAACCGTTCCTACTATGAAGAAGTGCTGAGCGTACGCGTGCATCCGGAATTTCTGGCGGGGGAGGGGTTTGATCCCGCCCATGCCAAGGGAGCCTTCTGGAAGGAGAGGTACAGATCCATCAATAATCTGGAACGCCATCTGCTCTCCAACAAGACGCGCATCGTGAAGATATTCCTTAACCTTTCCAGTGAGGAACAGAGAAAGCGCCTTCTGGCGCGGCTGGACACCCCGCACAAGAACTGGAAGTTTTCAGAGGGGGACATCCACGAACGCGAGTTCTGGGACCAGTACCAGAAGGCGTATGAGGAAATGATACGTCATACTTCTTCCCGGGACGCGCCTTGGTATGTGGTGCCGGCGGACAACAAGTGGTATTCCAGGCTTGTCTGCATGTGCGCCATTGTGGAGGCACTGGCGGAAATGAAACTGGAATACCCTAAGGTGTCCGGGGAATTGAAGGCGTTCTTCCCTGAATTCCGGGAGGAACTGGAACGCCCCCTGTCCGGGGACAGGGATTGAACGAAGAGTCCGGGAACGGAAGGGAAAGAAAAAAGGCCGCGGAAGAATGGCAAAAAGAAAAACGGCGCATCATGCGGAAGCTTCCCTCCGTCTGCTGCGCCGCCGCATTCCATCCCGTGCGGGCCTGCCGGTTCTTTAATCAGCGCCTGCGTTCCCAGGATTTCACCTTGCCGTTGATGAACAGCACGTAGCCGGTATCCACCGGGACGTAGGTGACGTCATTGTAATACGGGTAATAGGGACGGTAGAACCCCGGTCCCCAATAGGGGCCTCCCCAGTAGGGCCCGGCCCAGAAGGAGGGCGGCGGGGTGTAAACCGGCTGGAGGGAAGAGTAAATCCAGCGGGTGGCGGATTTTCCGTTAAGGTTGCCTTCCGCGACGGCGGAGGGGTCTCCCCAGGCCAGGAAGACGGCGGGCGGCGACATGCCTTCCGCAATCTGTCCGGCTTCCACCAGCGTTTTCTGGCTGGGCGGAAGGGAATTGAAAAGGGCTGGGTTTTTCTGGATGCGGGATGCCGGGGTGGACACGCAGGAAGCAAGGCTCAGAGCGGCGGCCAGGGTAGTGAAAAGTAACTTCCAGTTCATGATGTACATACGGATAACACTCACTTTGACTCTTGCCAAGGGTGTTTTGTTGAGTAAAATGTACGAACACGTTATGAAAGCGCTCCGCAATCTGGCTTTAACACTGATGGTCCCCGTTCTGGTTTCTTCCCTGTCCGCAGCAGAAAAGCCGGAAATAATCGATGAATATCTCCCGGTCGGCAAAATGGCGGAAGCTTCCGCCGTCAGCGTTGTGCTTGATGAAAGCCTTCAGCCATTCATGGAAAAGATTGACGGCGTTTTTGCCTCCCTGCCCGACAAGGACAAGAAGGAACTCGTCAGCCAGATCGTTCCCGGTCAGCCCGTTCCGTATGACGAACGTCTGGGCTGGACCAAGGATGAGTATGCCAAGTATCTGGAATGCTGGAAGCTGAAGCAGGTGCAGGAAGTGGCCCCCGTAGCTGTGGGCATTTTCGCCTCCGGGGAACGCGGCATCTGGACTCTGGCCGCGGTGGCCCAGCAGGGACCGCTGCCGATGAGCACCCTGAAGTATGACTCCAATACCAAATCCTGGATTTCCCCCAACGGCGCCCTGGCCCTGAAAGGGGACGTTTCCTATGACGATCTGAACGTGTACGGCGCATGGAGCGGCAAGGAATGGACCATGGAAAAGAAGACCATTCTTTCCACCCTGACGGAGACCATTATCGCGGGCAAGACCAAGGACGGCAAATATACCTATTTCGTTTACAACATGTCCGAGAAGAATCCGGATAATATTGCCATTGCCAACCAGTCCATCGTGCTGCGCATCCCCATCACCCGCATTACGGGAGACCCCCTGCTGGAAAAGGCCAAGGCCAAGGCGCGCCAGTAGGGACAACAAGACGTTCCTTTCATTCCGGTAAAAACATGCGTATCATCAGCGGAAAGGCCGGCGGCATAGCACTGTCTGTTCCCAAAGGGGAAGTGCGGCCCACGACCGACCGGGTCAGGGAGGCCCTTTTTTCCATCCTGAACCCGCTGATTGACCATGCCGACGTGCTGGATTTGTTCACCGGCTCCGGAGCCTTCGGCCTGGAAGCCCTCAGCCGCGGGGCAGGGAGCTCCCGCATGGTGGATTTTTCCCGGCTTTCCTGCGCGACGGCCAAGGCCAATCTTGCCAAAACCGGCCTGGAGGGCGGCGCCGTCATCCAGGGAGACGCCGTGCAGTTTGTGAAAAGGGAGCTGCTGGCCGGCAGGAAGTACGACATTGTTTTTGCAGATCCCCCCTACTGCAAGGGCCCGGCGGACCGGGATTTTATTGTGGAACTGGCGGAGGCCGGAATTGCCGGACTGCTGAAGGACGGCGGCGTGTTTATTGCGGAAGTGCAGGAAGGCTGGGGAACCGGCATGGAAGGCGCCGCGGAGTTTGACGGCCTGGACCTGGTGGATACCCGCCGGTACGGGAAAAATATGCTGTTGTTCTATCGATTGCCTGAGAAGTAAGATGAAAGCCTTCCTGTTCTCTTTCTGTTACAATGTCCTGTACACCCTCGGGTGGCTGGTGACGCTGCCTTCCTACCTGCTCAAGCAGAAGAGGCGCGGCGGCTTCGGCACGGGGTTGATGGAGCGCTTCGGCCTGTACCGGGTTTCCTACAACCGGGAGCCGAAGGGGGTGCTGTACGTGCATGCCGTGAGTGTGGGTGAAGTGGTGCTGGCCCTCAAATTTCTCCGAGCGTGGCTCCGGGAGCGCGGCGGTTCCGCGGTGCTGGCCACCAGCACGGCTACGGGGCATGATACGGCGGTGAATGCCCAGGTGTCCGGCGTGCGCGTAATTTATGCCCCCTTTGACCTGCTGGGCCTGCCGGGGAGGTGCTTTGACCGTTTTGAACCGGAAGCCATTGTGCTGGTAGAGGCGGAATTATGGCCGAACTTTGCCCGCGCCGCCAAGGTGCGGGGCATTCCCATGGCGATGATCAATGCCCGCATGTCCGCCAGGTCCGAGAGCCGCTACCGCGCTTTTAAATGGGTGTCACGATATTATTTTTCCACGCTGGACGCCATGGGCGTGCAGGACAAGGGGGACGTCCGGAGGTTTGAATCCGTGGGGGTGCGCCCCTCCATCATCCATGTGACGGGCAGCATCAAGTTTGACCAGCAGATGGCGGAGCGCAAGGAAACCAATGCGGAGTTTGCCGCCATTCTGGACAAGCTGAAGCGCGGCAAGCCCGTGGTGCTGGCCGCCAGCACGCATGACGGGGAGGAAGTGCTGATTGCGGAGGCCGTGCGCAAGGCGGGAGGCTTCCCCTTGATAGTTCCCCGGCATGCGGAACGCCGCCATACGGTGGTGCGTGAGTTGGAGGCCCGCGGCTGGCAGTGCGTGCTGCGGACGGATGGCGAGCTTCCGGAAACCCTGAAGGACAATGTCTGCTACATTGCGGATACGACCGGAGAATTGAGGGATTGGACCGCGCTGGCGGATGTGGCCGTGATCGGCAAGAGCTTTCTGGCGGACGGCGGCCAGAATCCGGCGGAGGCCGTTGCCTGCGGCGTGCCCGTGCTGACGGGGCCGCACATGGAGAATTTCGATGCGCTGGTCCAGCTGCTTGAGGGCGTGGACGGTATTACCCGGTGCGATGAGGAGCGTCTGGCGGACGTGCTCAAGGAGATGCTGGACAATCCGCTGCTGGCCCATGCCCAGTCCTCCCGCGCGCAGGTGGCGTTGAAAGCCCATTTCGGCGCTACGGCCCGCACCATCCGCATGATCTGCATCATGCTCAAGATTCCCGTTTAACGGCGGGAGCCTTTTGTCCGCGGGCCTCCGGCTTGGAATGGAGCGGCAGGGCGAAGACTTCCCCCTGCGGCGCGTCAATGATGATGTCAAAGTGCTGGAGGGTGTCCACGCCTATCTGGCATCTGCCGCCTGTTCCCGTCACGGCGAAGGAAAGGCCGTCCATCTGGAAGTCCGGCCCCATGCGGAGGGTGGAGGGTATGCCCAGCTTCATGACGTTGCGGTCCCCGCTGTGTCCGTTGATGTCGGAGGCCTTGGCCGTGAGCTGGTTTCCATTTGGGTCCGCGGGCCACTGTTCCAGCGGGGCCAGGGAAAGGGAAGAACCGGAATCAAGGGCCAGCAGGAAGGCGTCTCCTCCCCGGGAGCAGCGGACATAGAAAATTCCGGATGGGTGGCGTTCCACTTCCAGCGGCTTCATGTTCTGGGAGGGAAAGCGGGAGCGTTCCAGAAATTGGAGGGAAGCATCCCTGACGGACAGCAGGAACGGGGAGAAGCCCAGGTAGTTGATTCCCAGAATGCCGTCCACCCTGACCTGCATATCTTTTTGAAGGGGGGTGAGGTCCATGGCGAGGCCGAAGAAGTTTTTAATGTGAAGCCCTCCGATGGAGAAGGACTTCATGGCGAAAAGCTGGGGAACGGTGTTGACGTTGGAGCCGGGGGCGATCTGCGCGTTTTCAAGCGGCAGGCCGGGGAAATTCTTCTTGATGAATTTGATGTCAAACGTGGTGTGGGAGGCCGCCGTGTCCACAATGAGATTGCATGGAACGCCGTTAATGGTGCATTGCGCCACAAGAAGTTTGCTGTGGGCGTCTCTCGTCAGCCGGACGGGGTTCAGGTCCGTGATGGAAACGACGGGCCTGGCTTGGGCGGGGTCCGGCTGTTCCGCTGCGGAGAGAGGAAGCGCGCCCAATGCCAGAAGGGCCGCGGAAGCGCGGAAAAGGCTGCATGGGAAGAGCATCCCTTACTGGTAAGCGCGCCTCTGCGGTTTGACAAGCCAATTTGACGGAGAATCAGTCATGGCTGCGGTGGTTGGGCTTGTGGCGGCGTTCCAGTTCCACGCGGTCCTCATAATTCCGGGCCTGTACCTTCCGGTCTCTCTTCCCGGCCCGTTCCACGTTCATCTGCCTTTTTTTCTGGCGTTTGGCAAGCCGCGCGATTTCATCTTCCAGATTCAGGAAATTCAAGTACCGCTCCCTGTCCAACGTTCCTTCCTCCACGGCTTTCCTGATGGCGCAGCCGGAATCCGTGCCGTGGCTGCAATCCGCAAATTTGCATTCCTGGGCCAGCTCCGTCAAATCCGCAAAGCTTTCCCGCAGGGTATGTTCATCCGTCCACATCTGGATTTCACGGATTCCGGGATTGTCAATCAGCAGGCCGCCGTGTTTGAGGAGCACCAGTTCGCGCGCCACGGTCGTATGGCGTCCCTTGCCGGTCACCTCATTCACTTCCCCCGTCCAGAGCCATTCGTCCCCCAGCAGGGTATTGACCAGCGTGGATTTTCCCACTCCGGAGGAACCGACGATGCAGATGGTTTTTCCCCTGGAAAGGCATTTGCGGAATTCCTTGATTCCCTTGTTGTGCAGGGCGCTGATGCCGATGATGGAGCATTCCGGGGAGAGTTCCCGCAGGGCCTGCACGGCTTCGTCCACTTCCTCCCTGGAGAAAAGGTCCGTTTTATTGAGCAGGATGAGAGGGGCGGCGCCGCTGCGGCGGATGAGCGTAAAGTAGCGCTCCATGCGCCTGGGGTTGAAGTCCGTTCCCGGCTCCGTCACCACGGCTACGGTGTCCACATTGGTTCCCAGAACCTGTTCCGCGCTGCTTTTTCCCGGAGCTTTGCGGGAAAAACAGGTCTGGCGGGGGAGAATGGCGCGTATGACGGCTTCGTCTCCCGCTTCCCCCGGGTCAATCGCCACCCAGTCTCCTACGGCGGGCAGTTCCGCATCCGTGGCGGCGTCATGCCAGAGCTTGCCGCTGACGACCGCGTCCACGTCTTCCCCGCCGTCCAGCAGGGCGGTGAAGTTGATTTTCGTTTCCCGGATGAGGCGTCCCGGAACCCAGCCGGGTTTGGCGACGGCGTTGAAAGCGCGTTGAAAGTGGTCGTTCCAGCCTAAATCCTGAAGAGTGACGGGCATGAAAGGTGAAAATGCGGTTTTGGGGGAGGGTGGCGGCGTCCGTAGCCAGCCAGCATTTAATCATGCTGGAAACGCCTTTCCGGTTCAAGCACGGAACGGGTCTGCCGCCCGGCATGACGGACCTTTTTCCCGTGCGAGGCGGCACGCGCGTTCGATGATCTGAAGGGCAATCTGTGTTTTAGGCGCTTTTTCCAGCAGTTCCGTCCGGTCCGGATAAACGAGCAGGACTTCATTTTCCGAGGAATTAAAGCCGATGTCGCTGCGGGAAACGTCGTTGGCCACGATCATGTCGCACCGCTTGCGCTCCAGCTTTCCACGCGCGTAGTCTTCCACGTCATGGGTTTCCGCCGCGAAGCCCACCAGGACGCCGTTGAATCCAGATTCCGTGCGCATGGAACCCAGGATGTCCGCGGTGCGCTCCAGCTCCATAATCATGCGTTCCCCCGTTTTCTTGATCTTGCGGTCCGGGACGGAGACGGGGCGGTAGTCCGCCACGGCGGCGCTGAGGATGGCGGCATCCGCATAGGGAGCCTGGTTTTTTACGGCGTCATACATTTCCTGCGCGCTTTCCACCGGAAGGAAGTCCACACCGTGCGGAACGTCCAGGGAGGTGGGACCGGAGACGAGAAGGACGCTGTGGCCTTCGTGAACCGCCGCTTCCGCCAGGGAGTACCCCATTTTTCCGGAGGAATGGTTGGTGAGGTATCTGACGGGGTCAATCGCTTCCCTGGTGGGGCCTGCCGTAATGAGAAAACGCATGGGCGGCATTATGCGGAATCACGGGTAAAAGTGAAGAGTGATCTTGTGCAGCCGCGCATTATGTTCCGGCTTGACTCCTTCCCGCGATTGGGGGAGTTATGAAGGCGTGATTTACTGGGACAACAACGCCACCACTCCGCTGGACCCGGAGGTTTACGCGGCCATGGAGCCGTTTTTAAAGGAACGGTTTTTCAACCCGTCCGCCGGTTACGGCTGCGCCAGGAGCGTGCGCGAGGCGGTGGAGGAAGCCCGTGCGGACGTTGCCGCCCTGCTGGGCGCGTTCCCCTCGGAGATTGTGTTTACCTCCGGCGGAACGGAGGCCACCAATATGGCTTTCCGGCAGATGGCCGGGGAACGGAACGGAGGAATAGGCGTGCTTTCCACGGATCATGACGCCTCCCTGAAAACCGCCGTGGCCCTGGGCCAGGGTCGAGTCTGTCCGGTGGACCGGGAAGGCCGAGCGGTCCCGGAAGAATGGGAGGCCATGTGCGCGGCTGGGGTGTCCGGCGTTTCCTTTGCCTGGGCCAATAACGAGACGGGCGCGTTGCAGGAGGCGGCGGCTTTGTGCTCCGCCGCCCGGCGGCATGGGGCGTCCGTGCATCTGGACATGGTGCAGTGCGCCGGGAAAATCCCTGTGGACCTGCACGGGATGGAGGTGGATTACGCTTCCGTGTCCGCCCACAAGTTCCATGGTCCCAAGGGGGCGGGATGCCTGTACAGGCGCTCGGGAGCCGGCTTTTCTCCCCTGCTGTTCGGCGGAGGGCAGGAGCACGGGTTAAGGTCCGGCACGGAGAATGTGCCGGGGATCATCGGATTTGGAGCCGCGGCGCGCGCGGCATTAAGGCATTTGGAGGAGGACGCCGGAAGGCTGGCCCGGCTGCGGGATTCCTTTGAGTCCCTCCTGCGGGCACAGGTGGACGGCGTGACGGTGCATTCCGGAGGGATGGAGCGCATTCCGAATACCTCCAATCTGGCGTTTGACGGATGCACGGCGGAGGCGCTGATGCTGTTGCTGGAGCCTGCGGGGCTGCTGTGCTCGGCAGGGTCCGCCTGCCACACGCTGCAGCCCATGCCTTCCCACGTACTGACGGCCATGGGGCTGCCCGACGGGGCGGTGCGTTCCTCCCTGCGTTTTTCCCTGTCTTTCATGACGACGCAGGAGGAAGTGGAGCAGGCTGTGTCCCTGGTGGCGGCCGCCGTCCGGAAGGTGCGCGGCGTTCAGTCTTCCCGGACCGGCCCGGTGCTTGTGTATAAGCCGTAACGACGGTTTTTTCCTGGGAGGCGGATAGCGAGGAAAGGACGGTGAGTTTCTTCCCCCTCCCGCCGCTTGCTGCCCTGAATTTAGGAAGTCTCCGATGGCCCGGTCCGGGTGCGCAGGGCCTTGGAAACGTGAGGAAAAAAGGGGAGCAAGCCATGGCCGCGCCCATCCTTTTTCGCCGGGGAGCATGACTTTCTTTCTTGAGCTTTGTGGACGCTCCATGCTAATTTATATAGACTCTGAAAGGAATTACTGCGTACCTGTCATGAATGTATGAAAATAGAACATTACCAGAACAAGGATGAAACGGAGGTCCTGAATATTTGGCTGAAAGCGTCCGAACAGGCCCATGCTTTTGCAGGGGTGGGGTTCTGGTGCGGCCTGGTGGAGGATATGAGGCAGGTGTACCTGCCCAGGGCGCGTACGTGGGTATGCCGGGACGGCGGCGGCGTGGTCGGGTTTGCGTGCCTGGTGGGGGAAGGAGAGCTGGCCGCCCTGTTCGTGGCTCCGGAGCGGCAGTGCGAGGGAATAGGCACGGCGCTGCTGGACTGGGTGAAGGAGCACAGCAAGGGGATGCTGACGGTGGGCGTTTACGAGGAGAACGCCCGTGCCCGCGCGTTCTACAGGCGCGGAGGATTTGAGGAGATCGGCTCCAGGGATGACGAGCTGACAGGAAGCCGGGAGTACCGGATGGAATGGAAAAGAGAAAGTACCTGATAACAATAAAAAAGGCGGAGGCTCCAATGAACCTCCGCCCCGGTGAAGCAGATAAGCGTCAGGCAAGTTCAACCTTGACGCCGCTCTTCTCAACCTGGTCAGCCATTTCAGGAGAAAGGGCTTCATCAGTGATGAGCATGGAGATCTGTGAGGGCGCAACGGTATAGAATGCCGGGTTGTTCGCTACGCTGGTGGAAGGCATGGCGATGATCACCTTGGCATCCGGGGGAATGACGCTCTTGATGAATTCGGATTGCAGCATGTTCTTGTATCCGGCGCCATGCTTGGGGGAGTAGCAGTCCGGCGTCAGTACAACCATGTCAATGCTCAGGGAACCTGCGGCCTTGGCGGCTTCCTGTCCCACATAGACCAGGGCTTCGCGGTCGAAGCGTCCGCCCGTGCAGTAGAAGCTCAGGTTCGGAATGCCTTCAAGCCGGGTCAGCAGCGTGGGGTTGTTGGAAACCACGTGCGTATCCCTGGAATTAATGTGGTTGCAGATCTGGTAGCCCATGGTGCTGCTGTCAATGAACATGACCACGGAAGCGGGGATGTTCTGGACGGCTTTTTTTGCAATCCTTATGGAAACATCGTCTTGAGTGACAATGTCTTCATGGAGGGATTTATGGGTAAGGGCCAGAGCGCCGCCGTGGACGCGCTTGAGAAAGCCGCGTTTCTCAAGGTTAATCAAATCATTACGGACCGTTTCATCCGTGACCTTCATCTGTTTGGCCAGAGCAATGGTTCTTGCGGCTCCATGTTCGGCCAGCGTTTTCAGAATGAACTCTTTACGTTGGGATGCTAAATACATTGGGTTCTGTTTTTCTATATAGAATGTTTACACGTTCTAGGTGTTAAGTTGTTTTCTAACAATTTTTCACTGTCCCAGTCAAGCGTTAGAAATTCTAAGTTTTGATTGTTATTGTGAATAATGCAGATTTTGTAATAATGGGACAATTGAATACCGAGAAATGTACAAAAATAATTTTATGATGCACAAACTAGTTATCGGTATGACAGAGTTTATCAATCTGGAATGATAATGGACGCCGGATCGAAGTTGGGAGTGGGGAACGTGAGCTGGAGATGGCGCAGTTTTTCCACCATCAGGCGGGCGACGACGAGGTTCCTGTACCATTTCCGGTCTGCCGGAATGATGTACCAGGGAGCATCCGGAGTGGACGTTTTTTCAATGAGATCCTGATAGGCCGTCTGGAATTCGTCCCAGCGGTTCCGGTCATCCAGGTCGTCCATGCAGAACTTCCAAAGTTTGTCCGGATCCTGGAGCCTGGATTCCAGCCGTCTTTTCTGTTCCGCCTTGGAAATATTCAGGAACAGCTTGATGATGACGGTGCCTTCTTCCGCAAGCATGGATTCAAAATCCAGAACGTGCTTGTAACGTCGCTTCCAGACGGGGTCCGGGAAGATTTTTTTCACGCGGACGGCGATGATGTCCTCGTAATGGGAACGGTTGAAGATGGCGATCTGCCCCTTGGCGGGCACTTCCTTGTGCACGCGCCACAGGAAGTCGTGGTCCAGTTCTTCAATAGTGGGTTTTTTAAAGGGAACCACGTGCAGCCCCTGCGGGTCCACCCGGGAAAAGACGTGCTTGACGCATCCGTCCTTGCCGCCTGCGTCCATGGCCTGCAGAATGACGAGAACCCTGTGCTTGTGCTGGGCGAAGAGTTTTTTCTGCAGTTCCTGCAGTTCTTCCCTCAGCTTGTCGAATTCAACCAGGGATTCTTCCTTGGTTCCGGAGAAGAGAGATTTGTCATCCGGAGAGTAATCCTTTAAACGCAGTTTTTTGCCCGGAGGCACCAGGTAACGGTTCATTGTATGCGAAGTTAACGTTGAAGAAGCGGGAGAGGAGGTGGAAGAGGTTTTCATGGCGGCGGGTTTGGCCGGAAAATCCGGCCCGAAGAATTGCTGAAGGGCGTCCTTGATGACTTTCCTTTTGAATTTGGGGAACATCTCCAGCTTGAGGTCCTGGAGGGGTATCCATTTCGTTTTTGAAAATTCAGGGCTGCGGTGCAGGTCCGTCTTGGGGCGCCTGGCCTTGCAGCGCACCAGGAAGTAGGTTTGCTCCTGGCCTATCCAGCGCGTGACTTTGCGGTTGCCGGAGGGGTATTTGTACCGCAGGCCGGGGAGGCGGCTGACAATGGTGTATTCCGTGGGACGCAGGCCCACTTCCTCCCATACCTCCCGCGCGAGCGCCCGTTCAATGCTTTCATTTTTAATGACGCCTCCCTGCGGGAAGTGCCAGTACGGGTTGCGGCCGTTGTCCTTGCCCAGCAGCACGTAGCCGTCGGCGTCCATGATGACGGCTGCTGCGTTGAGTCTCCAGTTTTTGGCTGTAGATGGAGTGTCCATGACGGGAGGGGGCGGCTTAACTGGCGGTTTGAGCCGGCGTTTCCGGCTTTCCGGTTTCCGGAGCGGCATTTTCCGGTTCATCCTGCCAGATGAAGTGTTCCAGCTGGATGCGGCGCGCGTAGGCCGCCGCTTCCCTGGCTCTGGGACCGGAGGTCTGCGCCAGTTTTTTAGCCAGCGCCAGGGCGCCGTCCCAGTCCTGGAGCTGGCCCAGCAGGCGGATGGAGGCGAAACCGGCATTGTAGAACCAGTGCCAGTCCCGGCGCTTGTTGGCGGAACTGCCGCTGGGCGTATGGGCCAGGATGGAGGCGTAGTCATCCAGCGCCTTTTTCTGGTCGTTCATCCGTTCGTAGAATTGGGCCCGCTGGGTGAGGGCCTTGAATTTCCAGGCCAGGCCCAGGTTGGGGGTGTCCAGAATTTCCGTGCACAGGTTGATGGCCTTGCGGAGGGTGTCCGAATGGGTGTCTTCCTTCGTCACCCAAGCGTCCGCCTGGATGGAGAGGGCCAGCAGGCGCATGTAGCGCGGAAGGGGGGAGGAAAGGAGGTTTTCCAGAGCGGCGATGCATTGGTCCGCTTCTCCCATGCGCAGCAGGACGGAGGCTTCTTCTATCCTGGCGGGCTGCGCAAAGGGGGTGTCCCCCGCGCCCAGGGTTTTGAAGATGTTCAGGGCGGCTTTCAGCGTATTGCCGGTGTTGCTTTGCTGGGCGGCTTTTCCGGCCAGGAAGAGGGCCGCCGCCTGGAGGGGGCTGCCAGGGTATTTGGAGGGGAAGGGCTGGAGGACAAGCTGCGCTTCATGGAAATCCCCGTTCTTGTACAGGAGTTCCCCCAGCTTGAGATAGAGCATGTCCGCCTGTTTGCCTTCCGAATCCAGGGCGATGGCCTGGCGGCAGGCCTGGATGGCGCTGGGCCATTCCTGCCGGCTTTCCGCCTCCAGGATGTTCAGCCGTGCAAGCTGCATGGTCTGTTCCGGAGTCAGCTGTTCTTTTTCCAGCGGCGGAAGAACGGCCTGCACGGTTTCAAGGTCCGGCGGGTTGAGGTTCAGGGCTACTTCCGCCTGGTCCAGCCGGGCCTGGGTTTTCAGGGCCGGGTCTGTCGCCAGGGCCACGAAGGACGCCAGCAGTTCGGGAGCCTGGGGGTTCATTCTTTTGGCGGCGTAATGTGCCTGTTCAAAGAGGATGTGTTCCCGGAGCTGGGCAGAGCCGGCGGCTTCCTTGACCAGGGCGGCGGCTCCAGCGGCGTCATTGGCGTTCAGCGCAGCCAGATTTTCATTGAACAGGGCGCTTTCCGCCGTTTTTTCAGAGGCGCGCCGGGCTGCTTCCCGGAAGAGGCTCTGCGCCAGAGGGTAGTCTCCCTTGCGGAAGGCCAGGGCTCCCTGCTGGAAGACGAGGCCGGGGGACGTTCCGGGATATTTGGAGATAAGGCGTTCCGCGTCTTCCACGCGGTTTTTGTCCAGCAGAGTGGTGATGGTATTCAGGGAAAGGGTCTGGACGGGAAGGCTCTGAGGATATTTGGAGAGGCCGTCCTCCGCCATTTTGACAGCTCCCGCCAGGTCGTCCTTTGCCAGAAGCAGGCTTCCCATGGCATACATGGCTGCCGGCTGGCGGGCCGCATCCCTGGCATTCACCCAGCCGGTGAGTTTTTCCAGCGCCTGGGGATTGGTGCGGAAGATGTCCTCCTCCAGCAGGATGTTGAAGGCGTCCATCAGCAGGGAGGATTCCGATTTGCCGCCAATGAACGCCAGCAGGCGTTCTTCCGCCGTTCCGGCAGTGTGTGGGGCTTCCTCTTCCTGAGGTTGGGCGCGCGTTTCCTCTTCCGCCTGTTCCGGGTTGTTTTTCTCCCGGACGATTTCCGCCCTGGCGAGGGCCAGACGGCCCAGATCCCGGATTTTCCCCGGATAGGCCTTGTTGTCCATGACGGCGGCGAAGATTTTTATGGCCTGGTCCAGGTTCCCCTGTTTGTCGGCCAGTTTGCCTTCCACGAGTTCGGCATAAGAGAGCATGGGCAGGTCCCTGGCCGTGCCGTCGTCCATTCCCGTCTTGAATTGTTCAAGAATGGCGGCGGCCTCCGCATAGCGCCCCAGGTTCACCAGAACGTCCGCCAGAAGGACGTGCGCGGTCCGGGAGATGGCGGGGGATTCCGCCTGCCCCAGCCTGGTGAGGGCATCCAGTAAAAGCTGCCGGTCCTGAAGCTGGCGCGCGAGCTGGGCTTTCAGCTGGAAGCCGTAGAGGGAGAGCGGGTCCGTTTCAGGAATGGAGGAGAGTTTTTCCAGGGCCCTGGTAAAGGAGCCTTTATTAAAGAGGCCCGCCGCCATCCAGTATGATTTCATGGAGGAGTCCGGAAGTTGTTCCCAGGCAGTCAGTCCTTCTTCCGTTTTTCTGGCGCGGATCAGGGCTTCCGCCAGGAAGGGGCGGATGATGGCTTTCTGGGATTCCGGAAGATTTTTGGAGTTCAGGCATTCCTGAAAATGCTTGCTGGCTTCCAGGGGCAGGCGGTCTTCCAGGGCTTTCAGACCCTGCTGGTATTTTTTATTTTTCAGGAGAGCCTGCCTGTCCTGCGAGAGGGGAGCCTCTGGAGGAGGTGTTGCCGCGGCTGCAGGGGAAGTGCCCCCCATGGTGAGCAGAAAAGCCGCGCAGGACGTAAGAACGGCAAGGGAAAAACGGGGACTGAAGAAGGTGTGCATCATCGTAGGATTATGATTCAGGCCCCATGAAGATGAGCCGGATGTAGCGTTTGCCGGAGGCGGTCAGCTTCGGATCCTTGCTGGAGCCGGAAACGCGGTTGCAGGTCCTGTACAGTTGGGAGAAGGGATGGGGAACAGCCCGGATGACGGAGGGTTCCGTGCAGGGCTGGTCGGAGGGAGTCACGGAAACGGGAACTCCCGTTCCCGTAAAGCTGATTTCCCAGGACTTGGGATTGGCCGGTCCCGGTTTCAGCAGGAAGGGGTAGCGTTTGACAAGATTGGGCAGGCTTCCGGTAGATGGAGCGCGTACGACGTACTGAACGGGCAGGGAGGAGATATGGCGGGAGAGGGAGAATTCCGCGCCGTCCTTGCACTGCATGAGGGCGGGAGCCGGGTCAAAACCGGCCAGGTTCAGGCCGTTGTAGGCGCCATGGCGGTTGGGGGTACCCAGTTTCAGGCTGGAATACCAGTTTTCAAAGTCGTCCTGGAGCTTGAGGCAAAGTTCCAGATGCACATGGGCGCGTGTTTTGTTCAGGCCCACTCCGGAGTAGCCCAGTTTTCCGATGACGTTTCCGGTGCCTACCCGGTCCCCCTCCTTGCAGGAGACGGAAGCCAGATGGGCGTACAGGCTGTAAAGCGGGCCGTCCGCCAATTGGTGTTCGATGACCACATAGCGGCCGTAGTTGCTGTGGGTGGGGTTGGCGGAAGCGTGGACCACGGTGCCTCCGGCTACGGGATGCACGTCGTCCAGCGGAGTGCCGGAGGCGTCGCGCCTGAGCGGCTTGATATCGATTCCTTCATGGAATTTGATGGCTACGGGGCCTGCCTGGGTTCTGACGAGGGTCCGGGTAAAGCCGTAGGCTCCCGCCTCCCAGGGCTGGGATTTCTTCCCTTCAAAGTTCCGGTCCACGTACATGTAGAAGTCCTGCGGACGGTTGTCCAGCAGGGCCGTGTTTTCCGTGGGGAAGCGCACGACAATATCCGCCATCAGGAATGGCATGCTCCAGAAGAACAAGAGGATGCCGATCAGGGAAGGGAAGAACTTGCCGTGCATGCTCATACAAGGGGTGCTGGATCAGATCCGCCCCCGGCGGGTACTGACCACGGTGCGGTCCTTATGTTCTTCGGGCTCCTTGGCTTCCTTCTTTTCCTGGGTGGGGTCCTTGATGGGAAGAAGGGGCTTGGTGACGGAGGCCAGCTTGTTGATGGGCTCTTCCCTCTTGGGGTCCGCCGGAGGAATGAATTCCGCCATGGCGGCAAGGTCCGCCGGGGAGAAGCCGCCCATGACGGCCAGTTTGCCGGAGGTAACGGGTTTGTTGTAAAGGCGCAGAGGCTGCATGGCATGACCGTTGACGACCGGCAGTATCTGCTTGCCGAGGTTGGCGGCGGTTACTCCTTCCACCCGGCTGTCCAGGCCTTTTCTGACATTGACTACAATGCCGTAGGTATTGTCCTCTGCCGGGAAGGAGTAGTAGGATTCAATGTCCTTCTGGGAAATGAAGGGAGCCTTGCTGTAGTAATGCCCGTCCCGCTCAAAGGCGAATTTTTTGCTGTCCGTCGCTCCCGTCTCCATGTGGAAGCTGACGGGATACTTGTCCGGGCCGCAGGAGCAGAGCATGAGGGAGCCAAGGAAGAACAGGAGCATTTTCATAATGTCCATGATAAAAGATTTAGTTCTCCCTGGGCAAACCAATAAACAGGCATGGAGTAATTTTATGCCGCCGTTACGGCAGGAGGGAGAGCGTTTTTTGAACAATCAGGTCCACTGGCATCAGTTTTCCCGCTCCTTCCGCTCCGCAGGCCAGCACGCCGGATTCACAGGGCCCCAGAATGCAGTGGCCCTTTCTTTGTTTCAGGACGGCCGCATTTTGCTGCGTGGCCGTGTGTTCCCACATGTGGACGTTCATGGCCGGACAGATGAGCACCGGGGCCTGGCAGGCCAGATAGAGGGAGCTGAGCATGTCCGGGGCGAAGCCGTGGGCGAAGTTGGCCATGGTGTTGGCCGTGGCGGGGGCCACGAGCAGAAGGTCCGCCCGCTGGGCCAGTTGGATGTGCGGGGGAACCCAGTCCGCCTTTTCATCCTCAAAGGAGGAGAAGACGGGATTGCGGGAGATCGTGTGCAGGGTGAGGGCTGTAACGAATTCCAGGGCCTTGGCCGTGCAGACGCAGTGCACCTCATGCCCGCTTTTGACGAGGGCGGAAGCGATGTCCGCCGCCTTGTACGCGGCAATGGAGCCGGTGATGCCCAGAATGATGCAGGCCATGGGTGGGGAGGGGTCAGGCTTTGGAGGCTTTTTTGCCTTCGTCAATGAGTTTCCAGAAGTGTTTGGACTGGCTCAGGATTTCATCTTCCCCTGCGGTCGGGGAGATGTTGGTGCGGAACAGAAAGTCGTTCAGGCTGTTGGCGTGCAGAACGCGGTGGACGACCACCTTGCCTTCAATGACTTCAAAGTAGATGCGGTAGTCCCTGGCTACGTAGCGGTAAAGAATTTTGCCGTCCTTTTCCATCTTGCCGAAGCGGGCGTCATCAAGGGTTTGGAGGGTGGATTCAGAGACCTGGAAGTCCCCGAGCAGGTCCAGTTGTTCCAGGGTGGGGATGCTGGATACTTCCGCAGCGCTGATTTTATTGAAGACGATTTGAAGCACGCCCTTTTTTAAGTGCGCCGGCGGGTTAGTTCAAGCCTGAAACAAGGCACGGGCCGATTTTGAGAAGGACCGTTCCGAACCCCGGCATTCCCTTGGGAGCCGGGGTTCCGGATTAACGGGAGTCCTGCGTGGGGATGATGCCCCTGCTTTTTACCACCTGGGTGCCGCGAATGACTTCAACGGTCAGAGGCTTTTCCCCCGTGAGGTAATAGGTGGCATCCAGCATGTCCCCGTAGTTGTTAATGGTCGTGCCGTTGATGCTGATGAGGATGTCTCCTGTCTGGATGCCTCCCCGCGCGAGAGGGCCTCCGTTAATGAGACCTTCAATGACGGGAGTGGAGGCGTTGATATCCAGCAGGCATCCCAGGCGCACCCTCTTGGCTTCCGGATGGGCTGCCAGGAAGGAGATGGCCTGGGCGGGCAGCAGGTGGCAGGTTCCCTTGCGGGAAACTCCCAGCACGATGCCGACCAGACGGTTTTCAGCGTCATAGCACGGCTGGCCGATGGGCGGCGCAGCCAGTTTGGGGAATTGGGCGCGGACAAGACGCAGCGGGAAGCTGGTGTCTCCTATGGAGTGCTCCATGCCCACGTAAATTCCCAGGGTGGTTTCATTCCGGCTGCTGGCAAAGGCCAGCTTGTCGCCGCGCTTGAGAAGGCCGGAGGGCGTCACAACCGCCTGCCCGTCGTGTATGCGGGCAGCGTCCACCTTGAAAATCGTCAGGCCTGTGAGCTTTTCCTGGGCCCATACCTGAAGGGGAGGGGTGTCCTTGTCCCCAAGGTAGTAGGTCACACCGCCGTTTTTAAAGACCCGGTAGGGAATCAGGGAGGCGAGCATGTCTTTTCCGACCTGCGCCGCCATGGCCGTGTACGGCTCTCCTTCCGCCTGGTGGGGAATGGCTTCTACCTTAAAAGGGGCAGGCACGGCCGCCGCTTGATAAATCAAGCCTGCAACGGCTATGCCCGCCAATATCGGAGCCAGGTTCATCATGGATTGTTACATCTCGATGAGAACTCGGGATACCGGTTTTTTATCGGTATTGGAATCAGTTTTCAGCTGATTGTCGTTGGCCGATGTTTCATATGAAGGCGCTCCCGTGGTGAATTCGGGTTTTTCCGCAGGGGCGACTTCGGTTGAGGGTTGTTCAATAGTTTCCTTACTTACGGGAACCGCTTTTTCCTTCAGGAGAATCTCTTCCTTATCCTTGGTGGAGGATGCGTAAGAGTCGGAAGGATCATCCATGTTCCCGGATGCGATAATAACGCCTACCGCAGCCAATGTCACGATGGACATGGAAGCATAGACCCACTGCCAGCCACGAAAGTTCTGCAGATAGTTGTCCAGGCGTTCGAGTAACAATTTCCAAGCAGAGTGGGTAGCCGGATCGGTTTCCTTTCTAAGATGAAAATTGCGGAGGAAATCTTCTTCAAAGTTGTCATGGTAACAAGCTTCCTTACGGAAAGATGCCAGCATGGCAACCAGAGTTTCCTCGTTATGTTCTGTGGATTGTTTATCCATCGTCGTTGATGTTAAGTGTAATAAAGGTTAGGGTGTTTTAGTCCCGAATCTGGGACTATGCGTTTGACAGGGCGGAGGGAACCGATGTTCAATATTTTTTCCACCGTTAACTCAGATATTCCGCCAGCAGGCCTTGCAGCTCCTTGTGGGCATAATGCAGACGTGATCTGAGCGTTCCTTCAGAGATGCCCAGAAGGGCGGATATTTCCGTGTGGTTGAGTCCTTTTACATCATGAAGCACAACGACTTCCCTGTGCTTGGTGGATAGTTTTTTCAATGCTTCATTAATCTTGAGCTGAAGTTCGTTCAGATGGGTGCGTCGTTCAGGGTCCGCTCCGTCCGTTTCGTCAGCCATGTTCATGTCCTTTTCCGTATGGTCGCCGTACTCGTCGTCGTCCAGGCTGTAGGTCATCCTGCGGTTGCGTTTTTTCAGGAAGTTTCTGGCATGGTTGACGGCAATGGAGTGCAGCCATGTATAAAAGGCGCTTTGTCCGTTGAAGTAGCGCAAGGCCCGGTAGGCTTTGGAGAACGCTTCCTGGGCGATGTCATAGGCATCGTCGTAGTTGTCCGTCATCTGGTACAGGGTGGCATGGAGCTTGCGGCTGTGGCGAATGACAAGTTCGTCAAAAGCTCGCGAATCTCCCTCCCGCGCCCTGGCGACCAGTTCAGTGTCTTCCAAGGTCGTATATGCAATGGGTCCCGACATATTAGCAGCAGAATACCCAAAAATAGGGACCCGCTACAAGGGCAAATCGTATGCACGCCCCCCTTTACCCTCAAACCAGCGCATGTATGCCACATTAACTGTGGTATATCCGCCCGGAGTCGGGTAGTCTCCGGTGAAATACCAGTCGCCGCAGGGGCCTTCTATGGATTCATGCAGGTTTTCGATGGTCTGGAAGATGACTTCCACGGGGCACGGGGCGTCGTGCGGAGTGACCAGGCGGGTGATTTCACGGGAGATTTCAGCGTCCGTCAGGCCTTCGTAAATGGCCTTGACGCAGTTGCGCCGTTCTTCTCTGGGCTTGGTCAGTTCCTCCTTGCATGCCTTGTATACTTCTTCCAGCAACCGGGCCTGCCCGTGCTGCTTGATCAGGGAGACTGCCGCTTGGAAGGCGATGAAGTTCCCCAGTTCGGACATGTCAATGCCGTAGCAGTCCGGATACCGGATTTGCGGAGCGGTGGAGGCGATGACGATTTTCCGCGGATTGGTGCGGCCCAGGATGCGGAGGATGGACCTTCTCAGCGTGGTGCCGCGGACGATGGAGTCGTCAATGGCGACGAGCACGTCTTCCGGTCCCACGGCCCCGTAGGTGAGGTCATATACATGGGAGACAAGCTGCGCGCGGCTCTTTTCCTGCGTGATGAAGGTGCGCATCTTGATGTCCTTGTGGGCGATTTTTTCACCGCGCGGCCACCGTTTCAGGATGGCGCTGTCCAGCATGTTTTCATCCAGGGTCCCGTTTCTCAGGGCTTCCAGTAGCTGGGCGTGCACGCGCTTGCGGCGGTAGACGCGCAGGCCTTCCAGCAGGCCGTAGTAGGCGGTTTCCGCCGTGTTGGGAATGTAGGTGATGGCGGATTTGTCAAAGCGGTCTTCCAGGGAGTCCACGATCTGCGGGGTCAGCGCCGCGCCCAGGGCCTTGCGTTCCCGGTACACGATGGGGTCGTTCCCGCGGGAGAAGTATATCTTTTCAAAGGAACACGGCGTGGGTTTCAGGGGCGTGGTGAATTCCGTGATGACGTGCGTGCCGTCCGCCTTGATGGAAAGCATGTTGGCCGGCGGCAGTTCCTGCACCTGTTCGCTTTCCACTTCAAAGACGGTCATCAGCGGGACGCGTTCAGAGGCCACGGCAATGAATTCATCCGTAATCAGGTAGTGGCAGGGGCGGATGCCGTGCGGGTCCCGCAGGCAGAAGTAGTCCCCGTTGCCGATGGCGCCCATGATGGCGTAGCCGCCGTCCCACTGCCTGGCTGAGTTGTGAATGATTTCCTGGATGTTGAGCCGGGAGGAGATGGCATGGGGGATTTCCGGGCCGGGCATGCCGCTGTCCCGCAGGGCGCGGTAAAGGTCCGTATGGGCTTCATCCAGATGGTAGCCGATTTCTTCAAGGACGGTCTGCGTGTCCGTGCCGAAGACGGGATGCTGGCCGCGCTCAATCATGCGCTGGTTCAGTTCCGGCGTGTTGGTCATGTTGAAGTTGCCCAGCACCATCAGGGTGCGCGTCGGCCAGTTGGTGCGGCGCAGGTAGGGATGGCAGGAGCCTTCGTCAAAGAGGCCGGAGGTGCCGTAGCGGAGGTGCCCCATCAGGATTTCCCCGCCGTAGTCAAAGTTGTTTTTAATGTCTTCAGCGTCTTTCAGGTTGACCTGGCCGCGGCGGACTTTTTTGTTAAGCTTCTTGATTTGCCCGTTGAAGATGGTGGTGAGGGCGTCCTTGCTGGCGTCCCGGGTGCGGAACAGGTAGGGCTGGCCGAGGGGCATGTTCAGTTTCACGCAGCCGATGCCCGCTCCATCCTGGCCGCGGTTGTACTGCTTTTCCATCAGGATGAGCAGCTTGTTGAACGCCCAGAGGGTGGAGCCGTATTTATCCTGAAAATAAGAGAGAGGCTTAAGCAGACGAATGGCGGCTACGCCGCACTCGTGTTTAAGAAAATCGCTCATGGGATTGTGATGAAAAGATTGTCCTGTAAGTGTGGTGTATCCGCTGCAAGGAGATGGTGCCTTCTCTATTCGCCCTGTACCTTGACATGAATGCCGCGGCCTTCTCTCAACGTGCCGATGACCGTGCCGCCGGGGCCTGCCTTCAGCGCGGCTTCCACGTCCTCCGGCTTCACGATGGCTACCCAGCCGATGCCCATGTTAAAGGTGTTGAAGCGGTCCTGCGGGTCCACATGCTTCAGGATTTTCTGGGCTGCGGTGTTGTCCCAGCAGGGAATGGTGAGGTCCGCGCCGTAGTCGCCCAGGAAGCGTTCCAGGTTTTCCGGAAGGCCGCCCCCCGTGATGTGGGCGTATGCCTTCGGGATGACGTTGAAGCGGCGCATGTCCGCCACCACGTCATGGTACAGGCGGGTGGGCTGCAGCAGGGAACGGAGTTCCTCTTCATCAACCACGTCCGGGTTTTCCTCCAGAATGCGGCGGATGAGGCTCCAGCCGTTGGCATGGAAGCTGTCGGATTTGTAGCCGATGAATACGTCTCCGGGGCGGACGGTCTTGGGGTCGATCAGCTTGCTTTTTTCACAGCATCCGATACAGAAGCCGGAGAGTTCTACGATGGATTCCGGAACCACGCCGGGCATTTCCGCCGTTTCTCCGCCGGCCAGGATGCAGTTGCAGGATTCCAGATAGTCGCACATGCCGGCCACCAGGCGGGTGATGCGGGTACGTTCCTGTTCCAGATTGGAGATGCCCAGGTAGTCCAGGAAAAGAAGAGGGTCTCCGCCCGTGGTAAGGATGTCGTTGACGTTCATGGCCACCAGGTCCTTGCCGGCGGTTTCCACCATGTCCAGTTCGAAAAGGATTTCCGTCTTGGTGCCTACGCCGTCGCATCCGGTGACGATGACCGGTTCCTTGTAGGAGCTCAGGTCATAGGCGGCGGCAAAAAGACCGAAGGCCTGGTGCAGGGATCTCTGCTTTTGCGTTCTTTTAACGTGAGAGCTGATGTCGGATACGAAAGCGGCTGCTTCTTTGGTATCGACCCCCGATTGCTTGTAGGTTAGTTTGCCGGACATTGAACGGATGGACTGGGTGTGCCAGCATCCTAAAGGAAGGCTCCTGCCGCGGCGAGTGAAAAAAGAAGTATTTTTGCCATAGGCCGCGCAGGAGGAAGCCTTTTTATTCCACTTCTATCTTGCAGTCGCGCCAGAGCCACCAGGCATCCAGCGAGAATTTGCCCGGTCCCGTGTAGAAGAGGGTCAGGTAAATCAGCAGATAGATGGCGGCGAGCTCCTGTGCGCCCCAGCCGGAGAGGCCCAGGACGAGGAAGAGAGCCACGCACATGTTGATGATCAGGAGAAGGGAGGCCAGGCGGGTGAAGAGCCCCAGGAAGATGAGGATGGAACATCCGAATCCCGCGCCTACGCACAGCAGCAGGGACAGGAAGTTGCCGATTCCCAGCGGGTCCTGGAAAGCCGCCCAGTTTCCGCTGATGAGCATTCCCAGCTTGGGGATGCCGTGCACAAGCATCATCGCGCCTACGCCCAGGCGCAGCAATAAGACGCCGAAGTCCATGCTGGTGTTGGTGGAGAAAGAGCCCAGCAGGCAGCACGCGGATGATTTGCATTTATTCTGTTCCATGCACTGTAGACCGTTCGTGCGGCAGAAATGCTCAAATAAAATAGGATGAAATGAAATATCCGGAACCAGGAGGAAGCGGCCTGCTGCGCGGACGTTCCGTTTGAGGAGAAGCCGGGCACTTTCCGCAGTTTCCGGCCTGCCGGCAGACACTGCCGCGCGCGGGTGGAGAAGGAGATAATGTTTCTTATTGAAGAGGCTGGCAGACAGCCTCTTCAATAGGTTTTTCAAGGGATGTTCAATGCTTTTTTGCGGGAATCAGGCGGAAGGCGGAGGGGGATTTGGCGGATTTGATTTCCAGGGGCTTGGTCGGGTCCTTTTGAGTTTCCGCGCCTATGGTGATGATAAGCCTGTCTTTGGGGTGGATGACGGTAGCGTTTTCAAAGACGAGCGTATTGGAGCCGTCCGTCAGCTTCCAGCCGTCCAGCAGGATGCCGGAGTCTCCGGAATTGTTGATAATCACGTTGCCGGTGCCAGGTTCCAGCTTGGGGGCGGGCTGCTTGAGCTTCATGCTTTTTGCCAGCTTGGCGAAGGTGATTTCAGCAATGCGCCGCGCGCCCGGCTCCGTGGGGTGCAGGCCGTCCACATACCATTCCGGATGATCGGAAAGGGGGTGCAGCGCGTCAAAAAGGCCGACCTTGTGCTTGCGCGCCACGGTGGCGATCAGTTTTTCCGCTTCCGGACGGTTGGCCGCGGAGCCGTTGTCCGAGCCTGCGTATTTGCGCACATCCGGGTAGCAGTTGCCGGGGAACGCCTTTTTGTTGAGCGGGCCGCGGTAGTCCGGACCCAGCAGGCCCCAGGCGAAGAATCTGGCCTTGGGATTGGCGGATTTCCAGGCATTGAACAGGTCGTCATAACCCTTGGCGAACAGCTTGGGGTCCCACCAGCGGCCCGTATCGTTGATGCCCAGGTTGCAGATGTAAACGTCCGCCTTGAATTCCAGGGATTGCTTGTGTTCCTTGGTGCTGCCGTACCAGCGGCCCACTTGGCCCGGATAGTCGCCCGCCGTTTTTCCGGGGTTGCCGAATCCCCGGACGTCAAAGTCCGGGCCCATCAGCGTGCCGAGCACCTGCGGATACCGGGCATCTCCGGGTTTGAGGCCGGAGCCGAAGGTGATGCTGTCCCCCACGCAGGCTACTTTGGTGGGGACGGCCTGTGCCGCGGTGCCCAGGGAAAGGGCCGCGGCCAGGGAAGCGAAGAGAAGATGAAGGTTCATGGTATGGTGGAGTGAGAAGGGTTATTTTTTAGGAGTGGGCGCATCCGTGCGGAAGGGGCGGGCGGGGAGCTGGTCGCCGTTGACCAGGTTGGGGGTCACGAAGCGGTTCCAGCAGTACCGTGCGTGTTTGGGGGATTTGACCTCCGGGGAGGTGAGGCGGATGACAGCGGTGCTGCCTTTCCTGTTCGTGATTTCCGCCGTGGCGGGATGGTAAGCGCCGTCCGCCCCGGCAATTTCAAACTGGGCCGGTTCCTTGCCGTCCGTCGTGGCCAGGTCTTTGGCGTGTTCCAGTTGGATCAGAAGGGCGCTGCCGGAGGGTTTGAAGGCTTTGAAGGAGGGGCCTTCACAGGGAACCTTTTTGCCGTAAACCTTGTTGAGTGCCGTGTTCCCCGCGCGTTCTCCCACGGGACGCTTGAAGGGGGGGTGGACATCGGCGTTGGTGGAACCCAGGTCAATGGTGTTGACGCTGTAGACCTGCGGGACGGTTTTGGCTACCGTGTCCTGCATTTCCCGGAATTCCGGCCAGCCGGCACGGATTTTTGACGGATCGTTGATGCGGGGGAGCTGAATCATGACGAAGGGCATTTCCGGATTGCGGAAGGCTTTCCTCCAGGAGGAGATCATGGTTTTCAGCAGCATGCCGTTCTGTTCGTTGTCAATGATTTCAGCGTCGGATTCGCCCTGGTACCAGATGACGCCCGTGATGGGAAGGGCTGTCATCCACGCGATGCCGGATTCATAAAGGAATGCCGGTTTGTAGGGATGGTCCGGAGACCCCTGGTCCAGACGCGGGGAGATGTTTTTTCTGGCGCGTCCCCTTACCCAGTCGGAGATGAGGGGGGAGTCCAGCCAGTGGTTGCCGCGCAGGGTGCGGAAGCTGCTGTTGGCATTGATGACCTGCCGGGGAATCCACGCCGCTATTTCCGAGCCGCCCAGGGAGGAATGGATGATGCCTACCGGAATGCCGAGCCCTTCACGGAGTTTTTTGCCGAAGTAGTAGCCGACGGCCGCCATCGGGCCCGAGGCGGCGGGGGAACTGACGGCCCACTGCCCCTTATAGAATTTGTCCGTAGTGACGGCGTCAAAATCCTTGTCGGAATAGGGGGCGTTGTTCGTGTGGGCCTGTGGAACGTTGTTGAACAGGCGGAGCTGCTCGTCCGCGGAGGCGGCTATGTCTTCCTTGGCCGTGGAGGTCTGGTTCAGGCGGAACAGCATGTTGGACTGCCCGGAGGCCAGCCACACTTCTCCCACCAGCACGTCGTCCAGCTTGGAAGAGTCTCCGTTCTGGGTGGCCGTCAGCGTTTGTCCCTCTGCGCTGGGTTTCATGGGGGGCAGGGTGACGCTCCATTTTCCCTTGGAATCCGCCTTTGTTTTCAGGGAGGAGCTTCCGAAGGTGACGGTCACTTCCTTGTTGGGATCAGCCGTGCCGGAGACGGGCACGTTTTTCCCGTGGGGAAGGACCATGTGGGAACCGAATACCCGGTCGAATTGGGGAGCGGCCGCCCAAGCCGCATTCAGGGCGATGGCGGCAGCCAGGATGCATGGAGTATGGAGATGCATGATTTAACAGGTTATTTGAGAAGGAGTTCGTCCCGTGTGAGGCCGGTCAGCCGTCCGAGCCGTTTGATCAGGCGCGTCATGATGAAGACGAGGGCGACCAGGATGGGCACCCCGATGATCAGGAAGCCCCACCAGGTGATGCTGCCGATGGCCACGTTGTAGGCCACCTGCTGTTCCGCCTCAGGCTGGCGCATGACGGAGGACATGAAAGAGAGGCTCAGGAAGAAGTTGCCGATGGAGGAGGCAACCAGCGTGCCCGCCAGAATCCAGGACGAGTTTGCCAGCAGGCGCTGGTAGGTCTGTTCCTCGCCGTTGGCGGCCACCGCCTGTTCTATCCTGCGCACGTCAAACAGCTCCGGCGTGTAAATGAACATGTTGAGAAGGGGGGAGCCGGTGGAGCGGGAGACGACGACCGCCGCCGCCAGGATGAGGGGAATCAGGGCCTCCTTTCCGGCAAACAGCCAGGGAGTGGCGCTGTGGATGCGCCCCTCCGGCCCGATGACGAAGATGCTGATGACGCCCGTCAGCAGCACGCCGGCCATGCCTACGCCGGACATCAGGTCAAATTTCCTGGTGACGACCAGGGAACGGATTCCATAGACCAGGGGAAGGGAAAGGGCGAAAACGAGCGCCCATACCGGGCCGATGTGCCAGAAGCTTTCCCCCGCCGGACGTTCCAGGGGATTGGCGGGGCCCGCGCTGCAGTAGTCCAGAATCAATACCGGGAGCAGGATGTTGATGAAAATTCCCAGCAGGGAGGAACGTGAGTTGTTTTGCGTTTTATCCATGAATTCGGAGGCAGGTACTTGTATCATACGCAGATGCGTCCCCGCAAGTTGCAACCCCGTGTGTGAATGTAAAGACCAGAAGCGGGGGGAGGCGGTTTTTTCCTCCGCAGGCGGCCCCGCGGAAATCGTGGCATCTGACGGCATCTTCCGTTCTTTTGGCTGGACACAGGTGTGAATAATGTTCAGCTTCTCCCGTGACTCTGACAGATCATTTTTCCCCCATGACTCAAACATCTTCTTTTTCGACGCTTGGCATTTCGCCGGAGATTCTGGAAGCCATTGAAGTGCTCGGCTTCGATACTCCTTCCGCCATTCAGGAGCAGGCGATTCCCGCTGCGATCGGAGGGTCCGATATCGTGGGGCTGTCCCATACGGGTTCCGGAAAGACGCTTGCCTTTGCCATTCCGGCCCTGGAGTGCATTGATCCCGAGGAGCGGAATGTCCAGGTGCTGGCCCTTTGCCCCACGCGGGAACTGGCCGTCCAGATTTGCCGGGAGGTGGACAAGCTGGCCCTGTTCATGGACGGCGTTTCCGCCGTTCCCATTTATGGCGGTTCCTCCTTCCGCCCGCAATTGGACGCCCTGCGGCGCGGGGTCCAGTTCGTGGTGGGAACGCCCGGCCGCGTCATGGACCTGATGGAGTCCGGTGCGCTGAAGCTGGACAATCTCCGCATGCTGATTCTGGATGAAGCGGACGAGATGCTGGACATGGGCTTTCTGGAAGATATTGAACGTATTGCGGAGTTCATGCCGGAAACGAAGCAGACCCTGTTTTTCTCCGCCACCATGTCTCCGGAAATCAACCGGCTGGTGAACCGGTTCATGAAGGACCCCGTCCAGATCACCATTGAGCGGCCCACGCTGACGGTGCCCACCATTGAACAGTCTTATTATGAGGTGGTATTTTCTTCCCGGATTGAGGTGCTCAGCCGCTTGCTGGACACAGGGAAGATCAAGATGGGGCTGGTTTTTGCCAATACCAAGAAAGTGGTGGACGACATCGTGGACGGCCTGACGGCCCGGGGTTATCCCGTGGACCGCCTCCACGGGGACATGCCCCAGATCATGCGGGAGCGCGTGATGGATTCCTTCCGCAAGGGGAGCCTGCGTCTGCTGGTGGCTACGGATATTGCCGCCCGCGGCCTGGATGTGGACGATGTGGATGCCGTGGTGAATTTTGAACTGCCGCGTGATCCGGAGGATTACGTGCACCGCATCGGCCGCACGGCGCGCGCCGGGCGCAAGGGGAAGGCCATCACTTTTATGGGGCGCCGTGATTTTTCCCTGATGAGCCGCATTGAACGCTTCATCGGCGTCAAGCTGACTCCGGAACCCGTGCTGACCGCCGTTCAGGTGGACCAGCTCCGGACGGAATCCTTGGTGGATGACATTCTGGAACGCCTCAAGCCGGATGCCGTTCTGCCGGAGGAATTGAAGGAAGTGGAAGCCGCTCCGGAAGCCATGGCCGCCGCCCTGTTTGATTTGCTCCGGGAGCGCACGCACCGGGAAGTACAGCCCATTCCGGAGGACAAGCCCGCCCGCAGGACGCGCCATGTATCCCAGCCCGGAGAAGAGGCGGAGAGCCCGCAAAAGGGAGATTCCTGGCAGCACAAGGGGGATACGGTCACACTGTTCATGAACGGCGGCAAGATGATCGGCCTGCGGCCCAAGGACATCGCCGGATTGTTTTACAATACGGTGGAAATGGAGAAGGGCGCCGTGGGCGATATCCGGATTTTCCCCAAGCATTCCCTGATTGAGGTGGACGCTTCCGTAGCTCCCCAGCTCCTGGACGCCCTGGCTACGGCCACCGTCTGCGGGTATGAGGTCAACGTCCGCGAGGACAAGGGCACGCCGGAATATTCCGACGGGCCGCGTCCGCCCCGCCGCAGCGGAGGTTTCCGCGGCGGCTACCGCGGAGACCGGGACCGGAGCGACCGCGGCGGATTCAGGGGAAACCGCGGAGGCTTCCGCAGTGACCGTGGTGAACGCTGGGGCGACCGCCCCCGCAGGGACGACAGGAAGAAGCGGTTCTGACGCTTCCGCGGTTCCGGACACGTTACTTGCGTCCTTCCGGAAACGGTTTTTTCCACGGGAGCGGCTGCTTTACTGGAGTTTCAGTTCCATGGGCACGGGGTCCGGATTCAGGAGGATGCCTTTCCGGTAGGCGGTCCCCGCCTCCTCGGCGCCGTTTTTGTACTGCTTCCACAGCCTATGCAGCGTATCCCGGTTGCCTGGGATGCGCAGGAAATCGGTGTGGGCCTTGTTGGCGTGTTTGCTCCATGGAGCCATGCCCCTGGCGGATTTCAGCATTTCCAGTCCGGCAGACAGTTCCTTTTTTTAAATGGCGCCCTGCCATGCAGATTTGGAAGATCTGCCGTTCCGGCACGCCGTATGCCTCCGGATTCCAGGCGCCCCCCTGTAAACGATGAACAGGTCCTTATTCTCTTTTTCGGCTTGTGCGGCGGCTTTTTCCAGGTCAGCCATTCACACGTCCAGCCCGCAGAGCGTACCGGAGGGAAGCAGAAGGGCGGATGCAATCAATAGAGTATGGGGCAGTTTCATAGTTTTTTCACTATAGGCCTGATACAGCAATCATCAATTCCCTTTCCGTTTAATTATCTTGAGAGATGGGAGAATTCATGTAAGATCGCGCTCTGTTTTAACGTTTCCCCTAGAGTCTATTTTCATCTGAATCATGAAGCTGGTATCTTTCCTATCCGTTCTTCTGACTGCCCTGGTTCCGTGCATGAGCGCTTCCGGGCAGGCTGCGAAGCCCGCAGCCCGGGCCGTCAAGAATTCAAAACCCAATGTTATTTTTATTCTGGTAGACGATATGGGCTGGGGCGATCTGGATTCCAACTGGAGCCAGCAGAAGCTGAACGGGCGGACGGTGGACAGGAAGAACGAGTTCAAGACCCCGGCTTTGTCCGCGCTGGCCCGGGAGGGGATTCAACTGCGCCGGCATTATTCCGCCGCTCCGGTCTGCGCTCCGGCGCGCGCCTCCCTGCTGCTGGGGGTGCACCAGGGGAATTCCCGCGTGGTGAGGAACAACCGCTTTGACCATCCCATTGAAGATTCCCATACGCTGGGCACCGTGATGCGTGACGCCGGTTATGATACCGCCGCCATCGGCAAGTGGGGCGTGGGCGGCGGCGGCGAAAGCCATGGTCCGGTGACGGGCGGTCCCCACCAGCGCGGCTTCAATTATTTTTACGGCATCCTGGACCATCTGGCCGGGCATTTCCATTATCCTTCCGAATCCCGCGACATTTTCGAGTACAACGGTTACGCCTCCAATCCCGAATGGAAGAATATCAAGGACAAGGTTCCCCAGACCGCCTATTCCACGGATTTGTTTGCCGCCCGCGCCAAGCAATGGATTGTGGACCAGCGCAAGTCCGCCCGCAAGACCGGCAAGCCGTTTTTCCTGTACCTGGCTTTTCCGGCCCCTCACGGCAACCTGGTGGTTCCCGGAACGCCCTATCCTTCCGGCGGCGGTTTGAAAGGCGGCCTGCAGTGGGTGAAGAAGAACGGCACGGAATCCGTAAATACGGCTTTTGACGCCAAGGCGGAAAAAGACAAGGACACGTACATTTATCCGGACAATGCCCGCTTCCCGAATGAGGTGGCCAAACGGCATTCCACGATGATCCGCCGCGTGGATGATGCCGTGGCGGATTTGATTCATCTGCTGAAGGATTTGAAGATCGACAACGATACGATGATTGTCTTTACCTCCGACAATGGCCCCCACAATGAAGGCGGCGCCGACCCCAAGCACAGGCATGGGGCGCAGAATCCGCAGTTTTTCAAGAGTTACGGCATGATGGACGGCATCAAGCGCGACTGCTGGGAAGGCGGAATGCGCGTTCCCACGCTGGTACGCTGGCCCGCCCGCATTCCCAAGGGCCAGATCAGCCTCCAGCCCGGACAGTTCCATGACTGGCTGGCTACGCTGGCGGATGCCGCCGGAGTGCCGGTTCCCGCCCGCAGCGACGGCGTTTCCCTGCTGCCGACGCTGACAGGCCATGCGGACCAGCAGAAGCCCGGCATTATTTATTCCGAATATAACGTCGGCGGCAAGACGCCCGGCTACAAGGATTTCCTGGGCGAACACAAGGGAGCGGAACGGGGCCAGCAGCAGATCGTCTTTGTGGACGGCCTGAAAGGCCTGCGCATGGGGGTGAAGGACGCGGACAAGGATTTCATGATTTTCGATACCCTGAATGATCCGCAGGAAAGCAAGGATCTTGCTTCCTCCAAGCCGGAGCTTCAGGCCCGCATGAAGGCCGCTGCCCTGTCCAATCGGCGTGCCTCCCTTCCTTCCAAGACGGTGTTTGATACGGCGCTGGTCCCGGCAGTGGAGACAAAAGGGGCTGCCTCCCCCGGCTTGAAGTGGTCCCTCTATGAAGGGGAGTTCCCCTGGGTTCCGGATTTCCGTCAGCTCAAGAAGCAGGCTGCCGCGCATGGCGTGGCCCCGTCTCCGTCCGTCAAGATGAACGGTCCCCGGAAGCGCGGGGTGGAATTGACGGGGTTTGTGAAGGTGCCCGCTGACGGGGAGTATACGTTTTACCTGTCCACGGACGCGAACAAGGGGAGCAAGGCCTTTGTCCGCCTGCACGGCATGGAGTTGATTGACGCGGATAAGACTTACGAACCGGGAGCCGAAGTTTCCTCCGATTTGGGCGACCGAAAGAATCCCGTTTATTTAAAGGCCGGGTTGCATCCCATCCGCATCGGCTATGTGGGCAATGCCGGTCCCGCCTCCAAGCTGGTCTTGAAGTGGGAAGGCCCCGGCTTGTCCAAGCAGGAGATTCCCGCGTCCGCGTTCAGCCATGACGGCGGGGCCGAATAAGAACCTCCGATGAGCGACCTTTACGAGTACCAGGCGATTGACGGTTCCTCCAAGGGACCCATCTCCCTGGTGCTTCTGATTCAAGCCCGCAACCATGGGCGGCTGTCCAACCGTACCCTGGTGAGGAAGCTTCCCGACGGGGGCTGGCAGCCGCTGTCTTCCTTCATTCCCTCCATGACCGTCATGGATGCCGATATGGAGGAATCAGCCATGCCGGAGCCCGAAACCGGGGGAGAGCCCGCCCTTCCCGCCTGGACGCGGAAGAAGTATTGGACGCGCATCATTAAGGGATGGTGCAGTTTTGAAGGACGCGCCGGAAAACAGGAGATGCGCGAGGTTTATTCCACCATGGGCATCGCGTGGCTGGTCGTGGCAGGGGTTCCGTCCATCATGAAAAGCGGTTTTTTTTCCGTGTCCCCCCTGTTGGAGCTGCTTTTTCCCCTGGCTTATGTGGTGCTTCCCGTGTTGTTTCTCCCCCTGGCGGCTACGATGGTGCGGCGCCTGCATGATGTGGGGAAAAGCGGCCTTTTCCTGATATGGCTGGCCGTGCCCGTAGTGGGCTGGCTGCTGTTGCTGTATTTGTGTTATGGGGAGAGCCTGCCGGGAGAGAACAAGTACGGTGATCCGCCCTGGAGTTGAAGAATGAAGCCGGAAGCTGGACGCATTGAAGGAGAACAGGCCGGGATGGAACGTCCGGTTAGGGGAATTTCTGCATGATTGCAGCATTGAAAATGAACAGGTTTTTTGTTATACTGGTTATTTTGGTTCAAAGCGCTGCTCATGGCTTCTCCCAGATGGAATTCACCATTGGCCTTTTTGATGGCGGCAGGAACAGAGTGGTTCCGGTAACCGTTTATCAGCCGGAGAGGGAAAGCTCCGAGACAAAGGTAATCATTTTCAATCATGGCTATGACGGAAACAGGAACGTCAAATCCAGCCAGACATATTCCTATTTGAACCGTTTTCTTGCAGGAAAGGGGTATTATGTAATCAGCGTACAGCATGAATTGCCCCAGGATCCGCTTCTGGCAATGGACGGGAATTTGATGGAGGCCCGCATGCCGAATTGGGAAAGGGGAGTGGAAAATATCCTGTTTGCCATTCAGGAGTTCAGGAAGCTGAAACCGGGATTGGATTGGGGAAAGCTTATTCTCATAGGGCACTCAAACGGAGGGGACATGGTCATGCTTTTTGCGGCCAGGCATCCCCTTTTGGCCGATAAGGCCATTTCCCTGGATCACCGCAGGATGAAGATGCCGAGAATCCGGAAACCGCGGCTGTATACCTTGAGGGGATGTGATTATGAGGCGGACGAGGGAGTGCTGCCCGGTATAAAGGAGCAGGAGGAGTTTCATATGAGGGTGGTGAAGCTGGAGGGAGTTACGCATAGCGGCATGGGAGGGGGCGGAACGGAGAAACAGCACGAGCTGGTCAATCGGTTTGTACTTGAGTTTATCAAGTGAGGTCCGGATTGCCCGTTGGTGGCGCGATGCCCAGGGAAGAGATTTTCCTCGAAGGAGCGGTCTTGTTCTGCGGAAATAGAAAGGGCCGTCCCCAATAAATGGAACAGCCCCTTCCAGGTTAAAAGTTATATTTGGCGTTACGCTTCCACGGCTTTGGAGAATTCCTCCACCGTGTCACAGGTGCAGACCAGGTTCCGGTCCCCGTAGACGTTGTCCACCCGGCCCACGTACGGCCAGAATTTGTGGATGCGCAGGCCGGCTACCGGATAGGCCGCCTCACTGCGGGAGTAGGGGTGCCGCCATTCGTCGGCGGAGACCATTTCCGCGGTATGGGGGGAGTTTTTCAGGACGTTGTCTTCCTTGTCCGCCGTGCCGTTGATGACGGCCGTGATCTCCGCATGAATGTGTTCCATGGCTTCGATGAAGCGGTCCAGTTCCTCCTTGGGTTCCGATTCCGTGGGTTCCACCATCAGGGTTCCCGGAACAGGGAAGGACATGGTGGGGCCGTGGAAGCCGTAGTCCATGAGCCGCTTGGCGATGTCATCCACGGTGAGTCCGGCGTCATGGGTGAGCTGGCGCGGATCCAGGATGCATTCATGGGCCACCAGCCCCTTGTTTCCGGAGTAGAGGACCGGGAAGAGGGGGCCGAGTTTTTTAGCGATGTAGTTGGCGTTCAGGATAGCCATTTCCGTGGCTTCCTTGAGGCCTTCCGGTCCCATCATGGACAGGTACATCCAGCAGATGGCGGCAATGGAGGCGCTTCCCCATGCTGCGGAGGCCACAGCTCCTTCCTCATGGCCCAGCGTGAGGTGGCCGGGCAGGAAGGGAACGAGGTGTTCCGCCACGCCGATGGGCCCGATGCCGGGACCGCCGCCGCCGTGCGGCATCGCGAAGGTTTTATGCAGGTTCAGGTGGCAGACGTCCGCGCCGATGCAGCCGGGGCAGGTCAGCCCCACCTGGGCGTTCATGTTGGCGCCGTCCATGTACACCTGGCCGCCGTTGGCGTGGACGATGTCGCAGAGTTCCCTGATGGTCTGTTCATACACCCCGTGCGTGGAGGGGTAGGTGACCATGATGCAGGAGAGGTTGTCCCGGTGGGTTTCCGCCTGGGCTTTCAGGTCCTCCATGTCGATGTTGCCGCCTTCGTCACATTTGACGGGCACCACCTTGAGGCCCGCCATGGCGGAGGAAGCGGGGTTCGTTCCATGGGCGGAGGTCGGGATGAGGCAGACGTCACGGTGGCCTTCCCCTGCGTGCTTCTGGTAGCGGCGGATGGCCAGCAGGCCGGCGTATTCCCCCGCCGCGCCCGCGTTGGGCTGGAGGGAGACGGCGGCAAAGCCCGTGATTTTCGCCAGGCGGTCAGACAGGACGGAGAGCATTTCCCGGATGCCTTCCGACTGGTCCGCCGGAACAAAGGGATGCAGGGAGCTGGTTTCCGGCCACGTGATGGGGATCATCTCGGAAGCGGCGTTCAGCTTCATCGTGCAGGAGCCCAGAGGGATCATGGCTTCGTTCAGGGCCAGGTCCCGTGATTCCAGACGGCGGATGTAGCGCATCATTTCCGTTTCGGAATGGTAGGAGTTGAAGGCCGTTTCCGTGCAGAAGGGCGTCTGGCGCGTATGGACTGGAGCCCAGGCGGGAGTCTCGCAGCAGCAGGGGGCGGAGGTTTCCGCGCCCGCAAGGGCGGAGGCCAGCGCCTCTACGTCTGCGCAGGTAGCGGTTTCATCCAGGGAAATGGTGACGTGGCCGGCATCCACCTTGCGGATGTTGTAACCCGCTTCCAGGGCTTTCCGGACCATGGCGTCCGCCTGGCCGGGGACGGTCAGCAGCAGGGTATCAAAGAAGTCCTTGTTTTCAATGGTGATGCCGGCGTTCGTGAGTGTCTTGTACAGGCTTTTGGTTTTCCGGTGGATTTCCGTGCCGATGCGCTTGAGGCCTTCCTGCCCGTGGTATACGGCGTAGAAAGCGGCCAGCACGGCCAGCAGCACCTGGGCCGTGCAGATGTTGGAGGTGGCCTTGTCGCGGCGGATGTGCTGTTCCCGCGTTTGCAGGGCCAGGCGGTAGGCCGGGCGGCCCTGGGTGTCTATGGACATGCCGATGAGGCGGCCGGGCATGCGGCGCTTCAGGGCGTCCGTGCAGGACATGTAGGCGGCGTGGGGGCCGCCGAAGCCCATCGGAACGCCGAAACGCTGCGTGTTGCCAATGCAGATGTCAGCCCCGAAGGCGCCGGGTTCCCGGATGACGGTGAGGGCCATCAGGTCCGCCGCCACGACGCAGAGCGCGCCCGTGGCATGCACGCGGGAGAAGAAGTCCGTGTAGTCGCAGATGCGGCCGAGCGTGTCCGGATACTGGACGAGCGCCCCGGCCAGGTCCGCGCCGACGGAGGCGGGGTCAAAGGAGGTCCAGTCCCCCACCAGGATGTTGACGCCCTGGAAGGCGGCGCGGGTGCGGATGACGCTGATGGTCTGGGGGTGGCAGGTGTCCGCCACAAAGAAGGTGTTTGCCTTGGGGCGCGCGTTCCGGCACATGGTGACGGCTTCCGCGGCGGCGGTGCCTTCATCCAGCAGGGAGGCGTTCGCCACCGGCAGGCCCGTCAGGGAGAAGACCATGGTCTGGAAGTTCATGAGCATTTCCAGGCGTCCCTGGGCGATTTCCGGCTGATAGGGCGTGTAGGCCGTATACCAGCCGGGATTTTCCAGTACGTTGCGCAGGATGACGGAGGGCGTGATGGTGCCGTAGTAGCCCTGGCCGATGAAGGTTTTCAGAAGCTTGTTTTTCCGGAGGATGGAACGGAGTTCCTCCAGGGCTTCCGTTTCCGATTTGGCTGCGGGCACGTCCAGGGGATCCTGCATCCGGATGTCTGCGGGAACGATGTCCGCAATGAGTTCATCAAGAGTTTGGTAGCCGAGGCTGTCAAGCATCTCCCGGCGTTCTTCCCCCTGGGGGCCGATGTGCCGTCTGGCAAAGTCTGAGTGGGTATTCATGTGGTATCTGGCAGGTAATGGAACCCGGCCGCGGGGGCCGGGTTAAATTCAAAATGCCCCGGGATGGAATCACCGGGGCGGGGGAGGGAGGAACGGGTCAGGAACAGTATTCCTCGTAGTCCGTGGCGTTCATCATGTCTTCCGTTTCCATGGGAACGTCCAGGCGGATTTTGTACAGCCAGCCTGCTCCGTAAGGATCGGAGTTGATGAGGGAGGGATCATTGGAAAGTTCTTCATTCACTTCCAGGATTTCACCGGAAACCGGGGTGTACACGTCACTGGCGGCCTTGACGGATTCCACGACGGCGACGGGGTCGCCGGCGGCAACGGTGGCGCCTACTTCGGGAAGGTCTACAAAGACTACATCGGAGAGTTCGGCCTGTGCATGGTCTGAGATGCCGATGGTGCCGATGTCCCCGTCAATTTCAATCCATTCGTGATCCTTGGAATACAGCAGATTTTCTGGTACGTCGTGCATAAGATGTAATTGTTTGAGGTGAGAGTGTAGTAAAATGCAGTGTTTGTCAGTTTATTTTTGCGCCGTAGTGTCAACCTTTCTTATAAAAGGGTTTTTTAACTACCACGGCAGGGAATTTCCTTCCCCTTACGTCAATTTCCAGCTCGGTGCCGACCTTGGCATGGGCGACAGGCAGGTAGGCCAGGGCAATGCCCTTCATCAGTGAAGGAGAGAGCACGCCGCTGGTAAGTTCTCCGATGGCTTCTCCTCCGGGAACGTGAACGGCATAGTGGGCGCGGGGAGGAGCTCCCTTGCCGGTGTATTCAATAGCCACCAGGCGCTGGGTGAGGCCGTTGGCTTTCTGTTCACGAAGAATGTCGGCGCCGGTGAAGTCCGTATCCAGCGCGCAGAAGAAGCCGAGCCCGGCTTCCAGAGGCGTTTTGTCCGGAGCGAGGTCGGAACCGTTCAGAGGATAGCACATTTCCAGGCGCAGGCTGTCGCGCGCGCCCAGGCCGCAGGGCTTGGCGCCTGCGTCAAGGAAGGCTTCAAACCATTTGACGCCTTCCCGGGCCGGACAGAAGAATTCAAAGCCGTCTTCCCCGGTATAGCCGGTGCGGCAGACGAGGAGGTCCGTTCCGTCCACCGTGATGCGGGAGATGCCGTTGCGGGGGGGGAGCTCCACGCCGGGAATGACGCGGGCGAAGATTTCTCCGCATTTGGGGCCCTGGACGGCCAGGCCCACATATTCGTCGGAATGGTTTTCCAGAACCACGTCCGCGGGCTTGTGGGCGGAGAGCCACGCGAAGTCTTCGTCAATCTTGGAGGCGTTCACCACCACGAAGAAGGTTTCCGGCTCCATCCGGTACAGGATGAGGTCATCAATGACTCCGGCCCGGTCATTGAGCATGATGGAGTATTGCCCCTGGCCGATGTCCAGTTTATTGATGTCATTGGTCAGCATGGAGTTCAGCCATGCAGCCGCTGCGGCGCCGGCCACCGTGAACTGGCCCATGTGGGAGATGTCAAAGATGCCGCAGGCTTCGCGCACGGCTTTGTGTTCGTCCAGGATGCCGGTGTACTGCACCGGCATGTTCCAGCCGGCGAAGGGAACCATTCTGGCTCCCAGTTCAACGTGCTTGGCTGCCAAAGGGGTGGATTTGACGTCGGGATCAGTCATGAGGCGATGTGAAGGTTATGAGCAATCTGCTCTCTGCATCAGGAAAAGTCAATGGAATTCCGGTAAAGCTTTGGGCTAAACATTGAAGCGGAATTCGACCACGTCTCCGTCCTTGACGACATATTCCTTTCCTTCAATGCGCAGCTTGCCGTGCTCCCGCGCTCCGGCCTTGCCGCCGCAGGATACCAGGTCGTCGTAATGCACCACTTCCGCAGCGATGAAGCCGCGTTCAAAATCCGTGTGGATGACGCCCGCCGCCTGGGGGGCCTTGGCCCCGGCCGGGATGGTCCAGGCCCGCGTTTCCTTGACTCCTGTGGTGAGGTAGGTGCGCAGGCCCAGAAGGTGGTACACGGCGCGGATGAGGTCGGAAACGCCGGAATCCTGCACGCCCAGGGATTCCAGGAATTCGCGGGCTTCTTCATCCGAAACGTCGATGAGTTCTTCTTCAATCCGGGCGGAGATGACAATGGCCTCCGCGTTGTGGTGTTCCGCCACGTATTTTTTCACCTGGGAGACGTAGGGGTGCGCGTCCGGATTGTTGATGGCGTCCGCCAGTTCGTCTTCATTGACGTTGCAGGCAAAGATGCTTTTTTTGTCCGAAAGGAGCTGGAAGGAATGGAGCAGCTTGCGTTCGTCGTCATCCAGTTGCGATTCAAAGGTGAGGGCCGGATTGCCCTCATTCAGGTGGGGCAGCAGCTTGGTGATGAGGGCCACCTCCGCCTTGGCTTCCTTGTCTCCGCTGCGGGCCTTGCGCTCCCGGGAGGAAAGCCTTTTGTCCATGGTGGCGATGTCCGCCAGAATGAGCTCCGAATTGATGATTTCAATGTCGCGCAGGGGGTCCACGGAACCAAGCTCGTGGATGATGTCGTCATTGTCAAAGCAGCGCACCACCTGCACGATGGCGTCCACTTCACGGATATTCGCCAGGAACTGGTTGCCCAGTCCGGCTCCTTCCGAGGCGCCCTTGACCAGGCCGGCAATGTCCACGAATTCAATGAGCGTGGGGATGATTTTTTCAGAGCCGGACATGTCGGAAAGCACTTGCAGGCGGGAGTCCGGCACCGTGACCATGCCCACGTTCGGATCAATGGTGCAGAAGGGATAATTGGCCGCCTGGGCCTTGCGGGTTCTGGTGACCGCGTTGAAGAGGGTGGACTTGCCGACGTTGGGGAGACCTACAATACCTGCCTGTAACATAGGCAGGACTGATAGCGGCTCACGCCGTGAAAGTCAAATACCAATTGCCGCCGTGCATTTATGCGGCGTCACCCAGGGCCCATTTGAGCAGGTTTTCAGATTCCGCCCAGATGCGGGACGGATGGCAGCCGAGAACGACGACGATGACATGGCGGCCGTTGAAGCCGGCGGAGGAAACCAGGCAGCGGCCGGCGGCGTTCGTGTAGCCGGTTTTCATGCCGGTGACCCACGGGTGCTGGGTGAGCAGCTTGTTGGTGTTTCTCAGCAGAAGCGTCTTGCCGTTGGCGCGGGTGAAGGCGTACTGGCGTTTGCAGATGATGTTGCGCAGTTCCGGATTGCGGTAGACGTAATAGGCGCAGCGGGCCATGTCAATGGCGGTGGAGTACTGGTCCGCGGGGAGACCGTTGGGGTTGACGAAGCGGGAGTTGTACATGCCCATCTGGCGCGCCTTGGCGTTCATCAACTGGGCGAAACGGGGAACGGACCCCGCCGTGTCGCGGGCCAGGGCCACGGCTACGTCATTGAAGCTGCGGATCATCAGGGCATTGAGCAGTTCCCGGCGGGAATAGACTTCTCCGGCGCGGAAGCCCAGCTTGGTGGGATCCGCCTTGGTGTCGGAAGGCTGGATAACCACCTTCCTGTCCAGGCTGCCGTGTTCAAGGACGACCATGGCCGTCACGAGTTTCTGCGTGCTGGCTACCTGGCGGTGCTGGAGTCCGTTGTGGGAGAAAAGCACTTTTCCGGTGAGGGCGTCCATGACGCAGGCGCTGGCACAGCGGGGCGTGCGGGGGGCGCTCGGCGGAATGGCTACCGGACGCGTGGGAAAGTTGGCGGGGCGGGGAAGGGCGTTGGCTACCGGCTGGGAAAGCTGCGGGGGAACAGGCGTTGCCAGGGGGATGTAATCACTTGAATCCCCATACGATTGGCAGCTCGTGGAGCTCAGGCAAAGGGTGAATCCTGCGAGAAGGGCGAACAAACGCATGTCTTGTTGCTACAGTAAGAAGTTTCATTCATCAAGCCCAAACTCCGCATTTGAAAGGGAGTTGGACAAAAAAAGGCCGCGGGTTGTTTGATCCGCGGCCTTTTCTCTCTATTAACTACCTATGGAACCAAAAACCACCCTGGACGGATTTTGAGTTACTTTTCCCACCCGTCGGATAGATCTTGTGAAGGGTGAGACTTTATCCCGCAAAAAGATGTTCAAAATATGTCCGTAAACGGTTATTTTTTTAAGAAATATTTCTGCATGTTTTTATGTTTGCATTAATATAAACACGTTATGGGGTTTTGGCCCTGCATGTACTGTCTGTTGCAGGCATGAGAGTTCTTCCGCAGGCCTTGAAGCGCGAGGGATCTTCCCTTGTTGACATATTTAATTTCTGGAATAATAACTGTTAGGAGGTAGCTTGACGGCTGTTTTAGATGTTTGAGGGTATTTGTTTTGCATCATGAGAAGAAAGTTTTTTTTGCCGGAAGCAGCCCGGAAGCAAAGAAAAAAGTCATTGCGGAGCATAGACGATTATGGTTCCTTACCATAAATTTGAATCATCATGAAAGTTTCCGTCCTGTTTTTGTCACTGGTAGCCTCCTGCATGGCCTGCGCCGAAGTTCTTCCGTTCAAGACGCCCTCTTTTGATACCAAGAGATGCGCTGACAGCGCCAAGTCCTCCGTGTCCATGGAGCAGAAGGAAACGTGCGTTGAAGTGAAGCTGCTGGACGGGGAGAACAGCATGGAGGCAATGATTCCCTTCCGGGACAAGAACGATTACAGTAACCTGGCCGTTTTTGAAAAGGCATTTGCCAAGGAGAATATTTCAAAGAAGCTTGATATTTTGAAGAAGGTGGAACCGAGGCTGGTCAAGACCATTATCCGGGGCAAGGAGGTGAAATGCCCGGTGGTGCCGCTCGTTTCTCCGATCAAGGGAGAGGACGGCTTGATGCTGGCGCTTTTCCTGGCGTCCTATGAAAAGATAGATTTCAAGGCCCAGCAGGAAGGCCGCTTTCAGAAGAAAAGAAACCCGGACGACATCAAGTTTGTATATGGAGTGATTTTTGAAGTTTCCGATCCCGTGTCCAAGAAGAAGCTGGCCGCCCCAGTCAAGTGGGAGCAGGCGGAGACGATTTCCGCCTGGATTGATGCCGTGCGCAAGGAGGTTAAGCAGTAGGAGCTTTTTCTGTTCCTTTAACCGGGCTGACGCGGGCTGTCGCCGTCCGGGGGCGCCCTGCCTGCTGTTGAGACATTTCCGGAAAGGGAGGAGAACTGTTTAGTGTCCCTTGTGGTTGATGGAAAAGTATCCGCCTGCATCCGGCGTGATTTGCCCTGCAATTTGCATTCTGGACAGAAGCGGCGTAATGGCGCATGCCGGTTTCCCCAGTGAGGCGCAGAGGGTGTCAATGGTATTGAATCCCATCCTGACGGCATGGAGGATTTCCTTTTCCTCCGCAGTGGGAGGCAGCGGAGGTGCAGCGGCGGAAAGGGAGGATGGGGAAAAAAGGGGCAGACCCTGTTCCGGGGCGGTCCATTTCATGTCATGCAGGATGTCGGAGGCTCCGGCGGCCAGCGTGGCTCCGTCCCGGATGAGGGCGTGGCAGCCGTCGGAGGAATGCCGGTCAACCGGGCCGGGAATGCAGAAGACCTCCCGTCCCTGTTCCCCTGCCGTCCGCGCCGTGATCAGGGCTCCGCTGCGTCCGGAGGCTTCCACCACCAGCGTCGCGCGGCTCCAGCCGCTCACGATGCGGTTGCGCATGGGAAAGGTGGTGCGGGAGGGGGGCAGCTCCATCGGGAATTCGGAGACTACCGCTCCATGGCCGTCCGCAATGCGCTGCGCCAGGTTTCTGTTTTCCCATGGATACAGCTTGCTGAGGCCCGCTCCGATGACGGCGACGGTGCGTCCTCCCGCATCCAGGGCTCCCGTATGGGCCTCCGTATCCACGCCGCGCGCCAGTCCGGAAATGACGGTTACCCCGGCCTCCGCCAGGTCATGAGAGACGGTTCTGGCGCATAGCCTGCCGTAGTGGGTGGCCATGCGTGAACCGACGACGGCGATGGAGCGTTCGGAATCCCCCGCGGTCCAGGATCCCCAGGAATAAAGGACGATGGGCGCGTCCGTCAGCTCGCGCAGGGCGGCGGGATAGGAGGCGTCAAAGACCGTGGTGACCGTGGCCCCCGCCTTATCCGCCAGTTCCAGCTCCCGGTACGGATTGACGATGCTCCGCCAGGATGAGATGTGGCGAGCCAGCTGTGCCCCGATGCCGGGAATATCCATCAGCATGGAGGCCGGAGCTTCCAGAACCAGTTCCGGAGAGACGAATACCTGCATGAGGCGCATGACCCTGACAGGGCCCAGCCCCGGTATCAGGTTCAGGGTTATGGCGGCTTCCCGGGGCGTCATGAATAAGGGGTCAGTTCCTGGTAAACGTCCAGATGGGCCTGAATCATATCCTCCATCTTGTAAGGGGAGGGTATGTGACGGGGCAGGGGAGGGGGCTGGGCGTACCAGCGGGAAAGCAGGGCAGCCATGGATGAGGTGTCCCCCACGGCGATGTTTCCTTCCGGCAGGAAGGCGTCCAGTTGTTCCTTGACTCCGCCGTGGGCGTACCCGGCAACGGGTCTGCCCAGGGCGAGCGCCTCAAGGGTTGATTTGCCGAAGGCCTCCGGGCTTTTGGTCAGGGAAAGAGTGACGGAACAGGTGGAAATGATGTCCCGCAGGTCCTGGCGGTGGCCGGTCCAGGTGAAGGCGTGGGAGACGCCGGCCCGCTCAATTTCCCGGAGGACTTCGTTTTTATATTCTTCCTTTCCCTTTTTGGTCTCTCCCACGATGACGGCGTGGGCCGGAATTCCCCGTTCCAGAAGCTGTCTTACAATGGGAATCAGGTCCAGCTGCCCTTTCAGGCGCGTGATGCGGCCTGGCAGGCACAGGGTGAATTTTCCCTTGAGCTCGGGATAGGACATATGCCAGCCCGTGAGCCATTCCCGGGAAGGGGAGTAGTCCGGGTGGTGCTGGTCCGGGGAAATGGCATTGGGGATGATTCTGATATGGTCCTCGGGAGTGGACGGATAATGGGTGAGGATGTAGTCCCGGATGCAGTTGGAAACGGCAATCACCCGTTCCCCCCGGCTCATGATGGCGGAGTACCGGTTGACGGAGTAAAAGCCGTGCACGCTGGTGACGAGGCCGGGCCTGTCTTCCGGCGGCAGTTTTTTCCATGCCAGGTAGCCTACCCAGGCGGGAACGCGGGAATGAAGATGCAGGATGTCCGGCCTGACGGCCTGGAGCAGGGCGCGGAGGGCGCCGATGCGGAAGAAGGTGGCGAGGCTTTTTTTGCCGATCGGCATCAGGATGTGGCGGGAGCCTTCCTTTTCCAGCCGGGGAATCAGGCGTCCGCCGCCGGAGACGACGATGTTTTCCACGCCCCGGGCGGAAAGGCCGCTGCCCAGTTCCATGACGACTTGTTCCACGCCTCCGGATTCCATGGAGGGGACGAGATGTACTATTTTCATAAGGCGTGGAGTTGGGGAAAGAATCTGGTGAGGATGTAGTCTGCGGCGCGGTCCGCCTCCAGAAGGGGGGCTCCGGGCGCTGCCAGGCGGAAGCCCTGCTTTTTCCAGTCCCGGTATCCGGTGACCAAGCCTTCCTTTTCCAGCATTTCCAGGCCGGACAGGATGCGGGATTTACGGTTGCCGTGGCGGCGGGGGACAGCCAGGACGCCTACGGGCGCCCCCGCGCCCAGCGCTTCATATACCATGGAGACGCTGTCCTGGCTGACCCAGGTGGCGGAGGCGTGCGCCAGATGCCGCGCTACCCACCCCGGCTGCGTTTCCTCCACTGGAACGACGGTGATCTCCGGAACGGCCGTCTGGATTTTCTCTGCAAAGCCCGTCGGCGTCCGGCGCGAGGTGGTCAGCACGATGTTGCCGGGGGTGTTGATGCTGATGTCCGAGAGCTGGTTGAGCATGGCTTCGTCATCCCAGTCAAAATCCTTGCTGGGACCTCCGATGAGGATCAGGGTGATGTCCTTCGGGATGGAGGGATCAGGCCTCATGGGGTGAAGCGCTCCATGGGTGGGAAAGATGCCCGTATCCGTATAGTCGCGCCCGGGGCGCAAGTCATGGCGGGGAATGAGGCAGAGGTCAAAAAAGGTGCAGGGAAGCGTGGGCTTCATGCAGAGGACAGCCCGGGTCTTGAAATGATGGCGGGCGCAGATGAGCGGGATGTGCGTGGCGTGTCCGGCGGAGATGAACAGGTCCGGCTGCGGCGTGTCGCTGCCGGAGACGACCTTCCGGATTTTCCCCAGAAGGGAAAGTCCCTGCAGGTCCACCGTTTCCACGGCCCCCCCTGCTTTGGCAATCAGAGCCTGCGCCAGTCCCAGGGACTGGTTGAGATGGCCCTGTTTCCCATCGCTCAGAATCCGGATGTTCATATAGGTCTATTATGAAGCGGCGGCAGGGTGCAGGCAATCCAATTTCCACCGGATTGAAGAAAATTCTTGGTGGAAGGGGCGCTCTTGTCCATGATGCGGGCGTGCTGACGCCGGATCCCGCTGTTATTAAAGATTCCCTGTGCGCCGTGTCCCGGCAGCTTGGGTTTTCCGGCTGCCGGGTGGCCCGTGCGGGAAGGAGCCCGCATGCGGAAAAATTGTTCCAATGGCTGGAACGGGGCTGGCACGCCGGGATGGAATGGATGGCGCGTTCTCCGGAGCGGAGGGCGGACCCTGCGGAGGTGCTTTCCGGCTGCCGTTCCGTCATCTGCCTGTCCTATGACTATGACAGCCCCGCCATGCGTCCGGAGGGGGAGGGAAGCATCTGCCTTTACGCCCACGGAAGGGACTACCACGGAATTCTGGAAGAGAAGCTGGCGGATTTGCAGGAACTGCTTTCCATTTACGGCGGCGAGCAAAAGGGATATGTGGACGCCGGACCCGTCATGGAACGGGACCACGCGGAAGCGTGCGGCCTGGGATGGCGCGGAAGAAGCGGCCTGATCGTTCGCAGGAAGGGAGGCTCGCGCTTTTTCATCGCCACCCTGCTGACCACGCTGGAGCTGGAGCCGGACGCTCCGGTCTCCCACGGGTGCGGAAGCTGCCGGCGCTGTGCGGACCTGTGCCCGACGGGCGCAATCATGGAAAACGGCCAGGTGGATGCCGGACGCTGCCTTTCCTACTGGACGATTGAACACCGGGGCTCCATTCCGGAGGAAATACGCCCCCTGGTTGGGACTCGGCTGTACGGGTGCGACACCTGCGTGACGGTCTGCCCCTGGAACGGGAAGCCCCTGCCGGAGGCGGATGAGCGGTTCCGCATGTCCCGCCTGCTGGCTTCCATTCCGCTGCGCGATCTGCTTGCCCTGGATGCCGGCGGCTTTGCGGACCTGTTCCGGAATTCCCCCCTGAAAAGAATCAAGAGGGAGGGGCTGCTGCGCAACGGCTGCATTGTGCTGGGGAATGCGGGAACTCCGGATGACATTGATTTTCTGAAGGCGCTTTCCGGAGAGTCCCCCCTCGTGGCGGAGCATGCTTCCTGGGCGGTGGAACGCATCCTGCGCCGCCACGGGCGGCATGCATGTTCAAGCGGCGCAAGAGATTAAAAATAGAAAAAATGACGTTTTGCTCTTGTCAAAACCTCAATTTATGGTATCCATCTTGCCCCAAGCAATAGCTCTGCGCGAGGCAGAGAAAAATAACAGCTAGCAAATCCAATCCATTATGGCACGCCTTTTCGGTACAGAAATACCCAACGAGAAGCGCATCGAGGCTTCCCTTCCGTATATTTACGGAATCGGGCACTCGACTTCTAAGAGAATCCTGGAACAAGCAGGCATCAATCCCGACATCCGTACGGGACAGCTTACCGACGAACAACTCACGAAGATTGTTCAAGTGATCACCACTGACGGAATCCTGATTGAAGGTGACCTTCGTCGTGAAAAGCAATCCATTCTCAAGCGTCTGACCTCCATCAACTGCTATCGCGGTCAGCGCCACCGCCGCGGCCTTCCGGTCCGTGGCCAGCGTACCCGCACGAATGCCCGCACCCGTAAAGGCAAGAAGAAGACCGTTGGCGCGCAGGCCAAGAAGAAGTAATCCGCCAACCTGAATTTTACTATATAGCTTTACTATGGCTAGCGAAGAAATCACCAACGAAACCGCCGAAAAGCCCGTGGAAGCGGCAACTCCCGCTCCTGCTGCTGAAACTCCGGCCGCCGCTGTTTCCGCTCCTGAAGAAGTCAAGAAGCCCGAACCCCGCAAGGACATTTTTGCGGAACTCGGTCTGGGCGGCGATGATGACAAGCCCAAAATCCTGAAGGCCAAGGGCAGCAAGAACGTTTCCTCCGGCGTGGTTCATGTTTCCTCCACGTTCAACAACACCGTCGTGACCGTCACCGACCAGCGCGGCAACGTGATCGGCTGGTCCTCCGCCGGCAAGATGGGCTTCAAGGGCTCCCGCAAGAGCACGGCTTACGCCGGCCAGGTGGTTTGCCAGGACGCCTGCCGCCAGGCCATGGGCCACGGTCTGCGTGAAGTGGAAGTGCGTGTGAAGGGACCGGGTTCCGGTCGTGAATCCGCCGTGCGTGCCGTGCAGACGATCGGTATTGAAATCACCTCCATCAAGGACGTGACCCCCATTCCCCACAACGGCTGCCGTCCCCCGAAGGCCCGCCGCGTCTAATTGAATCCTTTTACCTATAGATCAAATATATCATGGCTCGTTATACCGGTCCCCGCGATAAAGTGTCCCGCCGTTTTGGCGTTGCTCTTTTCGGTTCCACCAAGGCTCTTGAAAAGCGCCCCTTCCCCCCCGGCCAGCATGGCATGCGCGCCGGCCGCAAGAAGAAGTCCGACTACGGCGTGATGCTTGCTGAAAAGCAGAAGCTGCGTTTCCAGTACGGTGTGCTTGAAGGCCAGTTCCGCAAGTATTATGCAGAAGCCGCCCGCCGCCGCGGCATTACCGGCGACATCCTGCTTCAGCTCCTTGAACTCCGTCTGGACAATGTTGTGTACCGTCTCGGTTTCAGCAACACCCGCGCCGGCGCCCGTCAGCTCGTTTCCCACGGCCATATCACCGTGAACGGCAAAAAGACGAACGTTGCGTCCTACTCCTGCCGCCCTGGCGATGTGATCGCCGTCGGTGGAAAGGCCTCCTCCCAGCAGCTGGCTACCCGTTTCCTTGACCTAACCCAGGCCACCGTGGTTCCGGATTGGCTGGAATGCGACCGTGACAAGCTCACGGGCAAGATTGCTCGCGTACCTTCCAAGGAAGAGATTGCTCCCATCGTCAACGAGCAGCTCATCGTGGAATTCTACTCCCGTTAATCTTATTTCCTTCTGGATTTGCTTCAAAACCCCGGTTGCCTTTTGGCGGCCGGGGTTTTGGGCGTTTAAGGGAAGAGGATGGAGAGTTGAGAGTTGAGAGTTGAGAGTTGAGAGTTGAGAGTTGAGAGTTGAGAGTTGAGAGTTGAGAGTTGAGAGTTGAGAGTTGAGAGTTGAGAGTTGAGAGTATAGGATGGGGGTATGACGGATGATTTGAGCGGAAGGGGAGTGGCCCTTTTTGATATGGACGGAACGCTGCTGCCCTGGGATACGCAATACGTTTTTTCCTGTTTCGTGCTGAGGCTCCATCCATGGCGGCGCCTGCTGGTGCTGCTTTTCCTGGCCTGCATTCCTCTTTATGTTCTGAGGATATGGGATGAAAACCGGATGAAGAGGGCCTATCTCATTTATTTGTGGGGACTCCCCGCAGAAACGGTGCGGGAGTATGGAAGGAAATTCGGCTCTCTGGCACAGGAATGGATTTATCCGGAACTGAAGGAACGGCTGGAGGAACACCGGAAGAAGGGGGATCTGTGCCTCATGGTTTCCGCCTCCCCAACCTTTTACGCGGAACCTCTGGGTGAGCTGCTGGGATTTGACGGCGTTCTGGGAACGGACGTGCTTCTGGACGGCCGCATGCCGGCGATGCCGGAATTGCCGAACGGCAACAACAAGGGACAGATGAAAGTGGAGCGCCTGCGCGAGCGGAAGGTGCTGCCGGAGCACGGCGTTCTGAATAATGCCGCCGCCTACAGCGACAGTGGCGCGGATATGCCCATGCTGCTTTCCTGCGGGCGAAGGGTCCTGGTGAATCCTTCTCCTTCCCTGAAGGAAGACGAACGCCTGGCCGGGGCGGAATGCCTGTATCCTGCCCGGCCATGGAGAGGAAAGCTTGGCAAGATCTGGAAGATTGCTCTTTTTGTCATGGGGATGGTAAATATAAATGTTAGAAAATCAATGATTAGCTAACTGTGGGGGAGAAAAGGCTTTACATTTGTGACGGAAATGTTTCACTTTCCTTAACAAGGGGGAAAAGATACTTTTCTTTCCTTGTTAGCAAATCAACAATTAATACCCTAACCAAGTAATAGTCATGCAAACCAAGAACATCATCAGTGTTGCGGCAGCTGTGGCATCCTTTGCCGGCGCTGCTCTTGCGGGCACTCCCGTCAAGATTGTTGCTCCGACTCCGGTTCCCACTCCCGTGGCGACTGTCAGCCCGCTGTCCGGCGATATCTACGCCGGTTATGCCTCCAATTACACCAGCCGCGGCATCGTGGCTTCCCACGCCTTGGTGGGAGGGGATAGCGTTATCCCTGCCGGTGTAAATCTGAATTACAAGCTGAGCGACGCCAACTCCATTGTGGGTGCCGCTTCCTACACCTCCCTGACCTCCGGTCACGAGCTGCTTGGCATGAAAGATATTGCTTTCCACAATGAAACCAATTTCAACCTTGGCTGGAAGAACCAGGACGGTTTGCTGAAGAACCTGTCCACCACCCTCGGCTGGAATCTGATTCATGGCGGTCTGCTCGGCAACTTTGCCAAGTATGATTACAGCAACCTCCTTGCAAACGGCGTCGTTGGCCAGCGTCATGCCCACTCCGTGGCTCAGGAATTCTATCTGAACCTGAACTATGACCTGTGCAGCAACTGGTTCGCCGGTGTGACCACTAGCTATGGCTTCCAGGGAATGACCGGATGGTGGTTCCAGCCGTATGTGGGCTGGAAGGCTTCCATCTGCCCCGCCACGGACATCGTGATCACGGGCGGCATGTCTGCCACTGCCGGCTACTTCGACAGCAAGTCCGCTTTCATGTCCAACGGCGCGCAAGCTTGGTGGGTGAAGGCTGAACTGCCTGTCAAGCTGGGCGTGAAGAATCTGGCCGTGGTTCCCTTCGTCAGCTTCAACTGGGCCGGCAACGGCGCCTTGAAGGCTAACAAGGGCGTGGACGCAGGTTCCAAGCCTTACAAGAACTTCGGCGTGGTGGCTGGCGCCAACCTCGTCTATTCCTTCTAAGCCGTCCGGCTTACGATTGAATCATGTTTCAAGAGCGGCGGAGCAATCCGCCGCTCTTTTTCTTTCATGTTCCGGATGGAGGAAGGAGAAATTGCCGATTAAGGCGGGGACTAAGATCCGGCCATTGTTCCTGTTCCGGCCGGTGATGGCTTAGGAAAAGCCGTCACGGATATGGCTGCTGTTGCACTGGCTGGAAAATTTGGGGCAGCGGCAGGGCGGATTTTTTTATTCCTTGCAGGATGAGCGGCTTGCGGAGGAATTGACTTTCCGGGGTAAAGGAGAATTGCTCCGCTCCTTTTTTGCTTGTTGCCAGAGGCAGTATTTTTATTCAGAATGCCGCGGAACAGGAGTTCCAAGTTTATGAGTTTTTCCTTTTTTTCTGCTCTTGGGGCGGTTCTGGCCGTTTCCATTTCAATTTCCCTGGCGGAGTCACGCATTCCGGATGTTCCTTCCGATCCGCCTCTGAGACCCGTGAGCGGCAGCTTGAAGGCGGGCTATTCCACGAATTACGAATTCCGCGGCCTGATTCCCGGCGGCTGTAATCCCACGGCCCCCTTGCGTCTGGACTGGAGAAGCGACCTGAATGACCGGTATTCCCTGATTCTGGCGTTGAAGGAGGAAATTTTCCTGGGGCATCCGGCGGTTGACTTGGAGAATGAGACAATGGCTGATCTTGGGCTTCAAAGGAAGTTCGGGAAGGCCACTTACGCCGCATTATCCTTCCGTGCGAATGACGGCGGTTTGGCGGGGTTTGCCTCCGAACATTTGTTCGGCAACGGTGGGACAACGTATGAAACGGCGCTGATTCTGCGCCATGATCTGGGCTTCCTGCCCGGTTTTTATGCGCAGGGAAGCGCCGCTTATTCCTTTTACGGCATTACGGGCTGGTGGTTTGACATGTGCACCGGGTCGGATTTCCGGATGACGGAAAACCTTTACATGGGTTTCAAGTTCGGCGCGGTGCTGAGTTCCTCCTACTGGCCTTCCGGCAGCAACGGTTGGCAGTCCCTGTACGTCAGGGTGACGGCGAATTACCGTTTGTTCGGGAATATTTTTGTGGAGCCGTTTGTGGGGCTGCACTGGCTCGGCAAGGGAGCCCACGGAGTGAACCGGGTGTATGGGAGAACGCTGGTGAAGGGCAATAGCTGGGTGACGGGCGTCAGCCTGGTTTATAGCTTCTGACCAGTTGGAGGTGTTTCCCCCTCCTGCGGGAAGAGGTCCGCACGCATGCGGATCATGTCAATGCACTGCACGCCGTTGTCCCAGACGGGTTCCGGGTAGTTGTCCGTAAAGTGGTTTTTGACGACGCCTGAAATCCGGAAGCCACAGCTTTCATACAGGGCCATTGGGCCCGGGGAGGCATCGCACGTTCCCAGTTCCGCATATCTTGCTCCCTTGTTCCTGATGATGTGCAGGGCGTGCAGCACCAGAGCGGTTCCGCAACCGTGCCTTCTGTATTCAGGGGCTACGGAACAGTTCATGATTTCCCATGTGTCTTCCCCCGTTTGCCGGATGACGATAGCTCCGGCGGCAGCTCCGCGGCTCCGTGCGACGTAAAGTTCGCCGTGGGCCAGATGGTCCGCTACCTGCCGTTCGTCCGGATCGGCATCCAGCAGAAGTTCCCTGAGGGGAGGGGGCGGAGGCCACACGGCTGTTTCCTGCGCCACATGGAAGGCAGGGGCCATCATTCCGCGCGCATGAAGATGATGGAGTCCGCCAGCAGTTCCCCTTGCAGGCTGTCCCCCTGGATGACGACGGGCTGGCCGGAGGTGATAAGCCCTTTTTCCTTCAGCAGGTTCAGAGCGGTGGAGATCATGCGGGCCGGGTCTTTCAGGAAGGGGGATTCAAAGGCGGTCACGTCGCGTGCCAGCGCGAGCTGCCGGACGACAACGGGGTCATTGCTGAAGGCGAAGATGGGGGCCCGTTCCGGCCTGAGGACGGCTGCCTGCGTGGCGGCCAGGCCGCGGCGGGTGAAGATGACCATGCAGGCGTTTTCCACGGAGTCCGCCAGGGAGATGGCTGCCTTGGTGGCCTTCTGCCTGTCTCCGTTCAGGATGGCGGAGGCGGCAAAGTTAAGGTTGCCGGAGCGCTCCATGCGGTGCGCGATGGAGTCCAGGACCTCCACGCAGCGCACGGGATAATGGCCTACGGAGGTTTCTCCGGAGAGCATGACGGCGTCCGCCTGTTCAAAGATGGCGTTGGAAACGTCCGTGACTTCCGCACGGGTGGGGGTGGGCTGCGTGATCATGGATTCCAGCATGTGCGTGGCGACGATGCAGCGGCGCCCCAGCCTGTGGCAGTGGCGAATAATGCGGCGCTGGATGATGGGAAGTTCCTCAATGCTGACTTCAATGCCCAGATCGCCGCGCGCGACCATGATGACGTCTGCAGCCAGGATGATGTCGTCAATGTGGCGGATGGCCTGCTGGTCCTCGATTTTGGCGACAATCTGGGCCCTTCCTCCAAGGTTGTCGATATGCTCCCGGAGCTGGGCAATGTGGGCGGCGTCCCGGACGAAGGACATGGCTACGTAGTCCGTCTCGCATTCCACGGCTACGGCCAGGTCCGCCAGGTCTTTTTCCGTCAGGGCGGGGAGCCGCAGGGCCACGCCGGGGAGGTTGATGTGGCGGCGGGAGCCGAATACTCCTTCCGTGAGCACCTTGCAGATGAGCCTGTCCGGGCGCACTTCCTCAATGCGCATGAGAATGCCTCCGTTGTCCACCACCATCGTATGGCCTACCTGGACGTCCTGCAGGAGCCCGTCATAGTTCACCGTGGTGGAGAAGGGGAGTTCCGGCTTGGCCGTGCTCAGGCGGATTTCCAGCGTGTCCCCTTTTTTCAGATGGTAGGGTTCGGGCAGGTCCCCGGTGCGGATGGATGGCCCCTGGAGGTCAAAGAGAATGGCTATGTTCGCCTGCAGCTCCGCGGCTTTCCGGCGGATGCGGAAGACGACTTCCCGGACCCAGTCGTGTTTGGAGTGGCTCATGTTGAGCCGGAAAACGTTGGCTCCGGCTTCAATAAGCTGGCCCAGCATGTCGGAAGTGTCTGTTGCTGGTCCAATGGTGCAGATGATTTTGGTGGCGCGGGGCCGGGAAGGTGTGCTCATGGTCTTTGTCAGTGCCCATACTGTATCCTACGGGACGTTCAAATGAAGTTTTTTGTGGTACATGGCAGGATTGTTGCATGTCACGGAGCGGATGCGGGAGCATACTGGCGGCATGAAGCAGATCAGGGTTGAATTGATCAACACCGGGACGGAAATTTTACTGGGGAGCATTGTGAATACGAATGCCGCGTGGCTGGGCAACAGGCTGTTTGAGGCCGGATTCCGTGTGGAGAGGGAGACCGTGGTTCCCGACGGCTATGCCATTAACGAGGCCATGAGGGAGAGCGCCCGGCGGGCGGATATCGTGATTGTGAGCGGAGGCCTGGGACCGACGAGCGACGATGTGACCAGAGAAGCCCTGTGCGACGTGTGCGGCGTGGACATGCACCGTGACGAGCAGGTGGCGGAGAGGTTGAAGAGCTATTTTGAACGCAGGGGAATTTCCATTGCGGAATGCAATTTCAAACAGGCCATGGTTCCGGACGGTGCCGCGGTGCTGGAGAATTCCAACGGCACGGCGCCCGGCCTGGTGATGCCTGCCAGCGGTTCCCTTCCCATGTTCATCCTGCTGCCCGGACCTCCGTCGGAGTTGAAGCCGATGGTGGAGCAGTCAGTGATGCCGCTTCTGGAAGATCTGGCGGATGAGGATATTCCGCATCTGCGCGTTTTCCGGCTGGTAGGAATCGGGGAGAGCGACCTTCAGGAGCTGGTGGATGATTCCCTGCACCAGGTGGAGGGACTGGAGGTGGCGTATTGCGCGCGCATCGGAGAGGTGGATGTGCGCCTGGTGGGCAGTGAAGTGGCGCTGAAACAGGGGGAGGCGCGCCTGCGCATCCTGGCAGGAGCGTATGTGCTGACTCCCGCGGGAGTATCCCTGGAGAAGGCGGTGGTGCTCCATCTGGCGGAACAGGGGTTGAAGGTGGCGACGGCGGAGAGCTGCACCGGCGGCCTGATTGCCAAGAGGATTACGGATGTGCCGGGTTCCTCCGGCGTTTTTGAGTTCGGCTGGGTGACTTACGCTGACCGGGCAAAGACGAAGATGCTGGGGGTGCCGGAGGATATCCTGAAGCTTCACGGAGCGGTAAGCGAACCCGTGGTGAAAGCGATGGCGGAGGGGGCCCTGGACCGTTCCGGTGCCGATGTGGCGGTTGCCGTCAGCGGCATTGCGGGGCCGGGAGGCGGCACGCCGGAAAAACCTGTGGGTACCGTATGGCTCGCCTGGGCTTTCCGGGGGGGAGAGACGCGGACGGAGATGATGCTTTATCCGAGGGACCGAGGGTCTTTCCGGCAGATGGTTTCCCAGAAGGCCCTGGCGGGGCTTCTGGACGCCAGAAGAAGGGAGCAGGTTACGGAATGAGGAACCATACGGGGAGCACTCTGGCTTCATGTAGCCCGCTGATGAATTCAAAGATGCCGATGAACCAGATGAACCACAGCGCGTCCACGATGTTGTGCGTGAAGGTGGCAGGATTGACGGAGTAGGTTGCGGGCGGCGGCTTCAGCCGCGATAGGGAGGGAATGAAGGAGGGGACGCTCCGGCAGTAGTTCCGGTAGGCGTCTCCGAAGAGGGAGATGAGCCGTTCCTGTTCCTTCCTGATGACGGACGGGTAGTAAATGCCGAAGGCCAATGCCGTCAGCAGGGGGATCGTGAAGGTTTCCGTGGCGCACGCTACGCCTATGCCGCCGATGAAGCTGAAGAAGTAAAGCGGGTTGCGGCACATGGAGTACGGCCCTTCAATGACAAGGACGTTGTTTTTATAACCAGCAATGTAGAGGGAGCACCAGATGCGCCCGAAGGCGCCTATGCCGGCCATGAAACAGGCCAGGAGCATGAGGCTTTCTTCTATGAGCGGGGACATTTCCCACCGGGATTCCCCAAAGAGCAGGGCGCAGCCGATAGCCAGGCCGAAGAGGAGTGAGATGAGTGTGCGGAAGCGCTCGTTGAGTGATTTTGCGTGGGCTTGCATAATGCTGAATAAAGGGTAATGGAAAGATGTTACGGCCTCCGGCAATGGCGTGAAGATGTTTTCCGTGACGTTTCCGTCACCCGCCCGGCGAATGCAAAAGAGGCTGTACGCATTAGCGTACAGCCTCTTGAAGAAAAAATGGGATTCCGGAAATCAGGCGCGCCTGCGGCGCAGCATCAGAGCTGCCAGCCCCAGCAGGCTGAGGGTAGCCGTGGCGGGTTCCGGCACGGCGCCCGCTACTACGTATTGCACCTTGACGTCTCCGTTTTCCGTGTAGAGGTAGTATTGGCCCTGATAGTCCGCTGCATTTCCTTCCATGAGGCCGGAGGCCTTGGTCAGCGCGCTGCCGTCTTCAGCGGTAAAGTCCCCCAGGGAGATGGAACCGCCGTCAAAACCGGCGGAGGTGACCAGCGTACGGGTAACGAACTGGAATTCTCCCACAGTCAGGTCCGTGGATGTGGTGGCCAGCAGTCCGGAGACGGAGAAGCTGGACGCGCCCCATATTTTCTGGTTGACGTTCATGATGCCTCCAATACCGAAGACAAGCCGTGCGCCATTGCCGCCGGGATCAATGCCGCAGACGGTGAGGTTGAGGGTTCCGTCAAGGGTGATGTCACTGCTTTTGAAGTCCACTTGCCCGAGGTTGAGAGTGGAACCGGAGCCGACCGTTACATTCCCCGTATAGCGGGTGCCGCCGACGGTAACGTTGCTGTTGCCCGTAACGGTGATGCCGCCGCCGTCGGAGGTGTCCACCATGGCGCCGTTGACGTTGACGGTTCCGGCATTGTTGAAGATGACATCCGGGCCCTGGCCGTTGCCGCGGCTGGGAATGCCGTTGCTCCAGTTGCCCGCGTTGCCCAGTTCATAGGTGTTGCCTTCCGTAGGTCCGGCCCCACCGGTCCATTCCGTGACCATGCTGGCGGCATGGGCGCAAACGCACAATCCGCAGAGCAGGGCGGCGATAGATAAGGTTTTTTTCATATTAAAACAGAAATGACTTGATAAATAAGCCCAGAAGAGACGCTGGCGCTACAATGAGGCTACCGGATTTACAATCCGTTACGGATTATAAACGGAAAAATGTCCATCTCCCCGCAGGAAGCACCGCATGCCTTGCGGCAATTGAAATACGTGTGCCCGTCAGGACGTACCGGCTTCCAGGAAAGAGAGTTCGCTAACGCTCCCTTTCAAATTCAGATGCCGCAGACGTCTGCGGCACTCCTCGCCGGAGTTCGGCAACTCCGGACGGTTCCCCATTTTATGTAAACAGCTCCCGATAGGCGAAGGAATGCCGTCGCAAGTTCTTTTCCCTTAGAATCACAGCTTGACTCCGGATTGTAAATCCGCAGAAAATTGAAGCGCGGAAGGGATTCATTAGTTTTCCTGGTCGTATTCATCCGCTTCACGGGTGGAGAAGCGCATGAGCTCCGCTTCAAAGTGGAGCGGCACGTCCCCGGTGGGGCCATTGCGGTTTTTGGCCACGTGGAGGTTGGCCCGTCCGGCCATCTGCTGGCGTTTTTCCTCATCTTCCGCATAGTAGGCGGAGCGGTAGAGCAGGCCGATCATATCGGCATCCTGTTCGATGGAGCCGGATTCACGCAGGTCGGAAATGCGAGGGACGCCCAGGCTGGCGCCCGTCCGGCTTTCCGGGCCGCGGTTGAGCTGGGCCAGGACGATGACGGGTACCTTGAGTTCCTTGGCCAAAGCCTTGAGTCCGGAGGAGATTTCCGCGACTTCTCGTTCACGGCTGTTAACTGCCTGCTTGGAGTGGGAACGCATAAGTTGCAGATAGTCCACGCCGATGGCGGCTAACCCTCCCTGATCCCTCATAACTCGGCGAGCCTTGGCCCGGAGTTCGTTGATGGAGATGGCAGCCGTATCGTCAATGACGAGTTGAGATGCACCTACTTCCTTGACCGCTTGCTTGAAATGTTTCATTTCCAACTGTGTCAAATTGCCGCGCTTGATAATTTCCGCACGCCGCACGCCGGAACGGGCAAAGAGAAGGCGTTCTACAATTTGGACCGCGGGCATTTCACAGGAGAAGAGCAGGGTGGGCTTTTTTTCATTGAGGGCAATGTGTTCTATGATATTGAGCAGGAATGAAGTTTTCCCCATGGAGGGGCGTGCTGCTATAATGAACATGTCTCCCGGTTTGAGTCCGTTACTTTTTTTATCCAGTTCTTCAAAGCCCGTGGTTAGCCCCTGGATCTGTCCCTTGCTGGCGATGAATTTTTCAAAGTTGGTGACAGCCTGCTTGAGGACATTAGCCAAGCTTTGTTCATCTTTGGCGCTAGTATAGCGCTCTCGTATCTGAAAGATGTTAGTTTCTACGGAATCCAGTAATTCTGGCACATCTTCTGGATTGTCAAAAGCTTGCGTAGTAGATTGTGTGGCGATCTTGATGATGGAGCGCAGAATAAATTTATCCTTCAGGATATTGAGATAATGCTCAAAGTAGGCCCCCGTGGTGGTAAAAGTGTAGATTTCCGCCAAGCCTGCACTTCCTCCCACAGCTTCCAACTGGTGCATGTCTTCCAGGGTTTGGGTAATGGAGACGATGTCAATGGGTTGGTTTTTGTTGTAGCGGGTTTGAAAGAGATTCCAGAGTAGTTGATGAGCCGGCAGATAGAAATAGTCTTCCGTTATGCCGATGGTGATGCACTGGCCTATGTAGGTAGCAGGATCCATGGTCATGAGGGCAAGTACGCCTTTTTCTGGCCCTGGTGCCTGGGGAATATCTCGGACGTCCAGTGCCATAGCTTTGCGTGGAGCCTTGGTCATTTCCAAAGGGGAGTTAGCGTTATTGGTATCCGTGGTGTCCATGACGATGCTAGTAGAAGGAGGTAACCGGCAGAAAAGAAATAGCACAATGGAGGGGGCCGGGCAAATACTAACCATGGGTTAGCAAATTCGGTTCAGAGAGGCGTGTTGCCTACTTATTGTTATTTTCCCGTTCCTTCCTCAGTCTCAACTGGCCGCAGGCGGCGTTGATGTCATGGCCTTTTTCATACCGCATGGTAACGGGGATGCGCGCCTTGTGGATGGCGTCCCGGAAGGCGCGGCAGCGGCTCTCCGCAGGGCGTTGCCACGGGAGCCCCTCCACAGTATTGTATGGAATGAGGTTGACCTTGGCGTGCAGGCGCTTGGCGATCCGGACGAGATGGGATGCGTCGTTCAGGGAGTCGTTCACGTCCCGGATGAGAATGTATTCCAGCGTGGGCATCTGGTTCTTGTCCTTCCCCCATTCCTCCAACGCGGGAATGAGCTGGGAGAGGGGCCATTTTTTGTTGACCGGCATGATCTGGTCGCGCACCTCGTCCGTGGCTCCGTGCAGGGAGACGGCCAGACGGATTTGCCTGGGATAGGCGGCCAGTTTTTTCAGGCCGGGAACGAAGCCTGACGTGGAGATGGTGATGTGGCGCGCGCCTATTTCCAGCCCGCGGTGGGAGGTGATGATTTCCAGGGCGTCCTCCAGGTTGTCGAAGTTGGAGAGCGGTTCCCCCATGCCCATGAAGACGAGGTTGTTGACCCGTTTTCCGGCGATGGCTTCCGCAGAGAGGATTTGCCCGATGATTTCCCCGGTCGTGAGGTTGCGTTTGAGGCCCAGCAGGCCGGAGGCGCAGAATTTGCAGCCGAAGGCGCAGCCCACCTGGGAGGAAACGCAGAGGGTGATGCGGTCCGCCTGTTCCCCGTTTTCCGCAGCGGCGGCGGGAATGATGACGGATTCCACCAGACTGCCGTCTTCCATTCTGGTCAGGAATTTCCGTGTGGTGTCCGCAGAGCCGTGGATTTCCACGATTTCCGGTGTGTGGAAACGGAAGTTTTCCGAAAGCAGGTTTCTGAGCGCCGGGGGAAGGTTGGTCATCGCGTCAAAGGAGGTGACGCGTTTGCGCCATATCCAGTCCAGGACCTGCTGGGCACGGAATTTGGTGTGGCCGCGTTCCGTCAGGAAGGCGAGCAGCTTTTCCTCCGTCTGGGCAGTAATGAGGGGAAGAGAGGGCATGGGGTTGAACGGACCCGTTACAGCAGGGAATCCACGTAGCGGTCCCGGTTGAAGGGTTCAAAGTCTTCAGCTCCTTCCCCGGTTCCCAGAAAGGCAGGGGAGATGTGCATTTCATCCATGATGGCTACGGCCACGCCGCCTTTTCCGGAGCCATCCATCTTGGTGATGATGACGGAGTCCAGGGGAGTGGCCTTGTGGAATTCCCTGGCCTGGGCCAGGGCGTTCGCGCCCGTGGTGGCGTCCACCACCAGCAGGGTGCGATGGGGGGCCGCTGCATCCTGCTTGGCGAGGGTGCGGCGGATTTTGGAGAGTTCCTCCATAAGGTTGTGGCGCGTGTGCAGACGCCCCGCGGTATCGCAGATAAGGTATTGGAAGCCTTCCCGGATGGCCTGAGTGTGAGCCTCATAGCAAACGGAGGCCGGGTCCTGGTTGGGCGCTCCCTTGTAGATGGGAATTCCCAGCTTGTCCGCCCAGCTCTGGAGCTGTTCCACGGCGGCGGCACGGAAGGTGTCCGCCGCGGCCAGGAGAACGCGGGAGCCCTGTTTTTGCAGCAGGTGGCCCAGTTTGGCGGCGGAGGTGGTTTTTCCCGTGCCGTTGACGCCTACGACCAGAATGACCAGCGGCTTTCCCTCCGGAGGAGCGGGCAGGGACGGAGCGGTAGCAGGAAAGGCCTGGCAGAGGACTTCACGGGTGGCTTCCACCAGGTTTTCCGCATCCAGTCCCTTGCTTTCCCTCAGTTGGTCCGCAATGTTCATGGCGCGCCGGATGCCGATGTCCGCAGTAACCAGGTCCGCTTCCAGTTCATCCCAGTCTATCCGGGAACCGCGGGAGAATTTGGTGAAGAGTTTTTTAAAGAATCCAGCCATGGTACAGGGTAGTGGTTACGCCGGGCGTTCCGTTTTTGAGATGCCGGCCAGCACGCCGTTGACGAAGCGGGGGGATTCCGCGGAGGAGAAGCGTTCCGCCAGGCGGATGGCTTCCGAGATGACGATGGGGGCGGCCAGGTCTTTGCGGTGAAGGAGTTCGTAGGCGCCCAGGCGCAGGATGGCGCGGTCAATGGCGCTGACGCGTTCCGGAGAGTAGTTTTCCAGGGTGCCGTTGATGGCGGCGTCCAGTTCGTCCCGGCGGCGCAGAATGTCTTCCCCCAGGGCTTTGGCTTCACGGTAGAGTTCATCCGCATCCTTTCCGGCTTCCACCACTTTTTTCATTTCCGCCAGGGAGGGGCGGCCGTCCGGGTGGATGAGGCAGTTGATGCGGTCGTTGATTTCCTGGAGCTTGTTGCAGGAGGAAACAAGGGGAGCCCAGATGCCGTTGTAGGCAGGAAAGTCCTTGAGGGCATCCAGCAGGCGGCGGCGCATCTGCATCAGGGTGGTGTTGAGTTCCTGCGCGGCGTCACAGGCGGCGGAAAGCGCGCCTTTGTCATTGGAGGGGTCTTCGTACAGGGTTTTTTTCAGTTGGAGCAGGGAGGCGTTGAATTCCCCTTCCTTGACCAGCAGGTCTTGGAGCAGGTCGCGGACGGGCAGGGTGAGGGGGTCGTGCTGAAGCTTGTCCGCCGTTTCCCGCGCACGGGTGACGAAGAGTCGCAGCTTGTCCGGATAGTCCCGGGTCAGGTGGCCGGAGACGGCCTTGGCCCTGAGCTTGCAGTAGTCCCCGCGGAAGGGTTCCATCAGGATGTCCCAGATGCCTTCGTCCTGTTCCTGCTCCGCTTCCGGAGTCTGGGAGGTGGCGTAGAGGTATTGGAGGGCTGCTTGTCTGATTTGGTTGCGTGAGAGCATGGCGGTAGAGAAGAGAGAGGGAGGATGTGCCTTATTGCCGGGAGAGGGAGTTGAGGAAGAGTTCCGCCATGCGGGCTGCGGTGCGGGCCGCTTCCCGGCCGCGGTTGAGCTGGGAGGCGATGCAGCGGGCAAAGGCCTGCTTTTCATCGTTCAGGAGAAGGACTTCATGAATGACGGGCGTGGTGAATTCCAGCGCGAGCCGCATCAGGGCCTGCGTGATGGTGGACCCGATGAGGTCCGCGTGGTCCGTGCTGCCGCGCAGGATGACTCCCAGGGCCACCACGGCGTCCGGGCGTTTTTCCGGAGAGCGGGAGAGGACGGATTTGATGGTGACCGGGATTTCAAAGGCTCCCGGTACGCGGATGATTTCCAGCCGGACTGCGGGGAGCACGGCTTCCAGTTCTTCCGAGCAGTTGTCTACCAGGGCCTGGGTGTATTGCTCATTGTATTCCGAGGCGACGATGCAGATTTTGGCGCGCGTGCCCGTGGCGCGCTGGCGGCGTGGAAGTTCCGTGGACATGGAGGGATGGGATGGAGTGGGAGTTTACAGGATGTGGCCCAGCTTGCATTTTTTGGTAGCCAGGTATTTGCTGTTTTGTTCGTTGGGGGGGATGACGAGGGGAACCTGTTCCGTGATTTTAATGCCGAAGCCTTCCAGCCCCACGATTTTCCGGGGGTTGTTGGTGAGCAGGCGCAATTGGTCCGCTCCCAGGTCATGCAGAATCTGGGCGCCGATGCCGTAGTCGCGAAGGTCGTCCGGGTAGCCGAGCTTGAGGTTGGCTTCCACAGTGTCCAGCCCCTGTTCCTGGAGCTTGTAGGCCTTGAGTTTTGCCGCCAGGCCGATGCCGCGGCCTTCCTGGCGCAGGTAGAGGAGCACGCCGCCTTCCTGCGCAATGCGGCGCATGGCGGTGTGGAGCTGGCTGCCGCAGTCGCACCGGCGGGAGCCGAAGACGTCCCCCGTAAGGCATTCGCTGTGCACGCGCACCAGCGTGGGCTTGTCCGGGGAGATTTCCCCGTGCACCAGGGCCAGGTGAAGGGCTCCGTCCAGATGGGATTCATAGAGGTGGCAAATGAAGTCGCCGTAGTCCGTGGGCATCTTGACGGTTTCCACCAGGCGTATCTGCTTTTCCTTGGCCCGGCGGTATTCGATAAGCTGGGCCACGGTGCAGGCTTTCAGGCCATGTTTTTTCTGGAAGCCGCCCAGGTCGCCGGTGCGGGCCATGGTGCCGTCTTCCTTCATGATTTCACAGCAGACGCCGGCAGGCTGGAGGCCCGCCATGCGCACGAGGTCGATGGTGGCTTCCGTATGGCCGGCGCGGCGCAGCACCCCGCCGGGAACGGCTCGGAGAGGGAAGGTATGGCCTGGCTGCACAAAGTCATTGACGGTGGCCTTGGGGTCCGCCAGCGTGCGGATGGTCAGGGCGCGTTCCGCGGCGCTGATGCCCGTGGTGATGTCATGGGCCGCATCCACGGAGACGGTGAAGGCGGTGGACATGTTTTCCCGGTTGACGGAGGTCATGAGCGGGAGCTGGAGGGCGTCCGCCCGTTCCGGGGAAAGCGGGGCGCAGACGAGGCCCCTGGCGTGGGTGACCATGAAGTTGATGGCTTCCGTCGTAGCGAATTCGGCGGCAATGATGAGGTCAGCCTCGTTTTCACGACCGGGGTCGTCCGTAACGATGATCATCCGTCCCTGCCGTATTTCTTCCACGGCTTCGTCAACGGTGCAGAATTGAAGTTGGTTGTCCATAAAGGGGATGAAAGGAGAGGAGGTTATTTTTGCTTTTTGGCCCAGGAGTCCTTAAGGGCCACGGTGCGGTTGAAGACGGCGCGTTTGCCCGGTACATGGTCCCTGCGGTCCGCCACAAAGTAGCCGAGGCGTTCAAACTGGCAGCGGAATTCAGGTTCCGCTTCAGCTAGGGATGGTTCCAGCTTGGCGTTCGTGATGACGGTCAGGGAGCCGGGATTCATGACGGAGAGGAAGCCTTCTTCCGCGGCATCCGGGTTTTCTTCCGTGAAGAGGCGGTCGTAGATGCGGATTTCACCGTCCACGGCGTCCCTGGTGCTTACCCAGTGGATGGCCGCCCGGCACTGGATTCCTTCCGGAGGGTTGGAGCCGATGGTGCCGGGGATATGCTCGCAGAAGATTTCCGTGATGTTTCCGTCCGCATCCTGCCGGTAGTCCGTACAGGTGATGCAGTAGCCGCCGCGGAGGCGCACTGTGCGGCCGGGAGCCAGTCGGAAGTATTTCTTGGGCGGGTCCAGCATGAAGTCGTCCTGTTCAATCCAGACTTCCCGGGTGATGGGAAGACGGCGGGTTCCTTCCTCCGGTTTTTCCGGATTGTTCAGCACTTCCGCCATTTCCTCCGCGCCTTCCGGCGGAGTGGTGATGGTTACCTTGAGGGGATTGAGCACGGCCATGCGGCGCGGAGCGTTGGCGTTCAGGTCTTCCCTTACGCTGTATTCCAGCAGGGCCACGTCCGTGAAGCCGTTGAATTTGGTGATGCCTATGGTCTGGCAGAAGTTGCGGATGGCGGCGGGCGTGTAGCCGCGGCGGCGCATGCCGGAGACGGTGGGCATCCGGGGGTCGTCCCAGCCGCTGACGTGCCCTTCCTGCACCAGCTGGAGCAGCTTGCGCTTGCTCATGACGGTGTAGGTGAGGTTGAGGCGGGCGAATTCCGTCTGGCGCGGGCGTGCCGGCACGGGGCAGTTTTCAATCACCCAGTCGTACAGGGGACGGTGGTTTTCAAATTCCAGCGTGCAGAGGGAGTGGGTGATGTGCTCGTAGGCATCCTCCAGCGGGTGGGCGAAGTCGTACATGGGATAGATGCACCATGTGCCGCCCGTGTTGTGGTGTTCCGCGAACATGATGCGGTACAGCACGGGGTCCCTCATGTTCATGTTGCTGGAGGCCATGTCTATTTTGGCGCGCAGAATGGCTTTTCCTTCCGGGATTTCCCCGTTTTTCATGGCCTGAAAGCGTGCCAGGTTTTCTTCCACGGAACGGTTCCGGTAGGGGGATTCCTGGCCGGGCACGTTCACGTTGCCGCGCTGGGCGCGTATTTCCTCCACCGTCTGTTCGTCCACGTAGGCCAGTCCCTTGTTGATGAGGGCGACGGCGCATTCGTAAAAGAAATCGAACATGTTGCTGGCAAAAAAGAGATTGTCCCCCCAGTCGAAGCCCAGCCAGCGGATGTCTTCCTGGATGCTGTCCACATATTCCTGGTCTTCCTTGCTGGGATTGGTGTCGTCAAAGCGCAGGTGGCAGCGCGCGCCCGGAAATTCCTGGGCGATACCGAAATTGAGGCAGATGGATTTGGCATGTCCGATATGGAGGTAACCATTGGGTTCCGGGGGGAAGCGGGTTACCGGTGCCTGATGCTTGCCGGAGGCAAGGTCATCAGAAATCATATCGCGGATGAAATCTCGGCGTTCGGCAGGCTGCAATGACATGGCGAAAATTCTACTACCAAATTTCCTTCTCTGCAAGCGTGTTCACTCGGAATGACATGGGGAGGAATACGGCGGATAAAGAGAGTTTTTTATCTTTTCCCGGAAGGCCCCGGTTATAAAATTTAAATAATTTATGTATAGGAATGTTTGGGAATGTGGATTTCTGATGAAGGTTGGCTAAAAAATCCCCAGTCTTTTACTAGGAAAAAATGTTGTCGGCCGCTTCGTCTTGTGTTCAAGGTTCTGAGGAATGGTTGTCAGTTATAGAATATTTTAAATGTAAGATACCTAGGTTAAATTTAAAGTTCAGGAAAAAAGAGGTGGAACGGGATGGTTCGGGAAAGCGGCTGAACTGGAGTTCAATGGGACATCCTTGAAAATTTATGCAGAATAACCGGCGAAAGGAAAGTTTGAAAGACAGGTATTGCAAAAGAATCAAAAACGTGCATATTGAACTCCGGTGAATCTGAATTGTCCACAGTGCAAACGACATATCAATGTTCCTTCCGCTGCGGAGGGTTCCATGGTGAATTGCAGCAAATGCGGCCATGAGTTTCTTTGCGACAGGGAAAAGCTGATCCCCAAGAAGCCTTTTGCCAGGGCGAAGAAGGCCGTTACCGTGCATACCCCCAAAGACCGCCGGGAGGCCATTCAGAGCGCCTTGATGGAAACGGGGCTGATTCAACTGATGTGCCTTTGCGCCTCCCTGGTCATCGCCGCCGGCTGCGTCTGGCTTTTTTACAATGCCTCTTCCGAGATGGACGGGACCTTTTTCCTTTCCATGCTGCAGCAGCCCCAGCAAAAGGCGTTCGCCCTGTTTTTCGCCTGTCTTGCGGGGGGCTTGATGGCCTGCGCCGGACGCAGGCACAAGATTGTTTTCATTTTGCTGGGCTTTCTGGTGGCGGGGGGCATTGCCTCCCTGCCTTTCGTGTATCCGGTCAAACTGAATCCCTCCCTGCTCGGCGGGAAGGATGCGGTCGCCCAGGCTGAGGAGGAGGAAGGCGTCTCCGGCTTTACCAGCATGAGCCTGGAACAACTGGCCGAACAGAACGCTTCCGTTCAGAATTACGGGGAAGGGGATTTGAAGCCCCTGTTTGCCGCCATTGACCGGAAAGAGGCCCAGGGTGTTCTGGGCGTGTGGGTGGTCGGGGTGAATGCGGCCAACCGGGACATGGTGAAGGCGTATTTGAAGAGGATGGCCCAGTCTGAGGACGAGCCGATTTTTTATGACCGCAAAGGCACGGGCGGCGGCTTGTTCGTTATTACTCCTACTCCCATCACATTTAAGGAGTTTGTGAACGTGGCGGCCAAGATGGGGAACGTGACTTTGCAGGACAAGGAGCGTTTCTTTGTGGAAGTGGTTCTGAACCGGGACAAGTTTGAAGCGCGCCCGGCTTCCGCCGCGTTGCAGGATGAACGCCACCAGTATTTCGTACTGGCCAATTTGAAGGAATTGTCCTGTCTGGACATCCGGCGCGTGATTGCCGCGGCAAAGCGCCTGGCTTCCGTGAAGCCAGACAAGATGCGCCATGAAGTTTCCGCCAAGCTGGTGGAGCTTCTCCGGGAGCCGTGGGGGCGTGATGCGGAGTATGTGACCGCTTTGGCTTCCGCCCTCGTCGTGTGGGCGGAGCCGGATAACGCGGAGGCGCAGCGCGTGGTTTACTATGTGGCTACGGAGTTGAAGAAGGCGGACTGTGAGATTCCTGCCTCTCTGGTCAGGTTTTTGCTGCACGGTCCGGAGAAGAAGAGCTTTGCGCTGCTTCTGGATGAATGGAAAAAGGATCCCCAGAAGTGGGAGGACGAGTGCAAGGCCGTCGGTCCCACCGGGGAAGCCGACATTATCCGGCTGATGAACGAGTCGGACGATTTTGTGCTGAAACGTTCCGCCGCCCGTATTCTTGGGGAAATCGGTTCGGAGGCTTCCCTGTCCGCGCTAAAGGCTTTCACCCATGACGCCGACAACGAATTGCGCCTGTGCGCGGAGCTGTCCGTGAACCTGATTGAAAAGCGGCTGGGGATAGATTCTTCCGCGAAGAACCCCCAGTAGGGACGGCATCCGTTTCCGGAAGAGGGCCGGATGGACAGGGCGGGAGGTTTTTTATGCCCGGTCTGAATGGGACGCGTCGCACCGCTCTTTTTTCAGCTGAATGGTTCACGGGGCCGGAGGGAAGGCGCCCGCGTTTTTTTCTTTTGCGGCTGTTTTTTCATGAAGATGCGGGGAAAATGGCAGGAGGTGTTTTTGGAGTCATTTTAAACGATCTTCCTTTCCTGTACGGCTTCCTAGTTGTTTCTTTTGTGATATTTTTACCATTTGGGCGCATTTGAGGGGAGGAAAGTTGTTTTTGTCCCGGAAGCGTCTCTTTTTTGGTTGCGGAGAAAAGCCAATTTACTAGAATGCAACGACCATGACAGACCAAGAAAACATGAAGGCCGCCGTTCCGGATGCGGCCAGGCGATACATGCGCTACCTCCTCATCATGGCCGGTTTGGGCGGCCTGCTCTACGGTGTGGACGTCGGCGTGATTGCTGCGGCGCTCCCCTACATTGAGCAGACGGCTGGTTTCAATCCTTCCCAGCTTTCCCAGGTGGTGGCGGCCGTGCTGTTCGGCAGCGTGCTTTCTTCCCTGTTTGCCGGGTATCTGGCGGACAAGTTGGGACGCAAGGCGTTGATTACCGTAGCCGCCGCCCTGTTCACGGTGAGTATTCCCGTGATCTGCCTGTCCCAGGAAGTGTTCGGCATCATGCTGCTGGGCCGTATTCTCCAGGGCGCCAGCGCCGGTATTGTAGGCGTGGTGGTTCCCCTGTACCTGGCTGAGTGTTTGAGCGCGGAATCCCGTGGCAAAGGGACGGGGATGTTCCAGTTCCTGCTGACGGTGGGCCTGGTGTTCGCCGCCGTAGTCGGTCTGCTTGCCGCCAGTTATGTGGGCGGCGTGGAAAATTCCGGCGCGAGCGAGGAAACGCTGACTTCCGCCAAGATTTTTGCGTGGCAGGCCATTTTCTGGGTTTGCGCCGTTCCCGGCCTTTTCCTGTTTTTCGGTTCCTTCCGTTTGAGCGAATCCCCCCGCTACCTGTTCCGCCGCGGCCGCAAGGATGAAGCCATGGCCGTGCTGGTGCGCAGTTATGGAGATGTGCGCGCCAAGGAGGTGTTTGATGAAATGGTCCACATTGAAGAGGAAGAGAAGCAGAAGGCTGAAGAGCTTAAGAAGCAGAGTTCTTCCGGTGAATCCCTTCTTCAGCGCAAGTATGTGTATCCCTTTGTTCTGGCGGTCCTCGTCCTGGCGTTTACGCAGGCCACGGGTATCAACTCCGTGCTGAATTACTCTGTGAAAGTGTTCCAGCAGGCCGGCCTGGAAGGCACCACCGCCAACTGGGCGGACTTCACCATCAAGGTGGTGAACTGCTTGATGACCATCGTCGCCATGATCCTGGTGGACCGCAAGGGCCGCAAGTTCCTGCTCAAGATCGGCACTGCCGGCATTGTGGTGGGTCTGCTCGGCACCGGGTTCCTGTTCAATAATGTGGAAAAAGCCCGCAAGGACGTGACCACGGACGTGGCCGCCCTGCTGGCCGCCCAGAGCCCTTCCGTCCAGAAGGAGTTTGACCAGGGCAAGGACGTAGGCTCCATCCGCACGCTGCAGCTGGAACGCACGCCCGATTCCCCCTTCGTCAAGAACCTGCTTGCCAAGAACGGCATGGGCGACAAGGACATCAACAGGATGCAGCTCATCATCACCTATGACCAGCCGGAAGCCAATCCCGCCTGGTACCAGTTCCTGATGGGTTCTTCCACCCAGCTTTCCGTGGTGGAATTTTCCGAGCTGACCAAGGATGCCAAGGATATCAAGAAGGAAGAGGACAAGGCTTCCCTGGCCGTGATCAAGGCCGTTCCGGATTCCACCAACAAGATGGTGGTGAACGGCAAGGACGGCTATGCCATGAAGCCCGTTTCCATCCTGAAGGCGGAACTGGGCGAGAAGCCGGATACCTCCATGGGCTGGGGCGTGACCGCCTTCTTCATCATCTTCATCGCGTTTTATGCCACCGGCCCCGGCGTGTGCGTCTGGCTGGCCCTGTCCGAACTGATGCCCGCCCGCATCCGTTCCAACGGCATGGCGATTGCGCTGCTGATCAACCAGCTTGTTTCCACGATCATTGCCGGTTCCTTCCTTCCGTGGGTGGGAAGCTGCGGCTATTCCGGCGTGTTCTTTACGCTGGGCGGCATTACGGTGCTGTACTTCATTACGGTGACCTTCTTCCTGCCTGAAACCAAGGGCCGTTCCCTGGAGGAAATCGAAGGCTATTTCACAACAGGCAAGATGCCGGAAGATCTCAAGATGATCGGTGAAGGCATTGAAGCGGAAGAATAATCTTCCCTCCTGGGGTTTTCAAAGCCGCCTCCCCGTCCGGGGGGCGGCTTTTTCATGTTCCGCCAGAGGAAAATGTTTGCTCCATGGCTCCGGAAACCTGGCTGTTCCGGGCTTCCGGCATTTCCGGAAGGAGCATGCCGGGCGTGTTTAAAGACCGGAAGAGGCGGCTTGCGTAAAGTCTCTTTTGTACGGGAGAGGTCCGGGGATGAATCCTGGAACGGGCAGGCCAAGGCTCTGCTGCGGCTCGCTTGAAAGACCCGTGGCGGACGGGAACGGCCAGACCCCTTTTTCCGCTTTCACTGGAAAGGAAGATGGCGTTACTCGGTACGCGGTGCTTTTTTCTGTTTGGCCTGCCAGTCTTTAATGGCTTCCGCAATGGGGGGATACCCGTTTTTCATGTGGAAGTCATAGGCGGTCTGGCCGTCATCGTTGCGAAGGGCGGGATTGGCGCCGTTGTCCATGAGGCAAACGGCTATCTCAGGAGAGTTGCAGGCCATCAGCGGCGTCAGGCCGTCCACGTCCGGCTGGTTGGGGTCCGCTCCCGCCTTGATGAGAAGTTCAATGAGGGGGATGAGGCGTTCCGCCGGTTTTTCCTTGGTGCAGACCAGATGCAGGGGGGACTGCTTGCTTTCAAAGAAGCGTTCGTTGACGTCGCAGCCTGCCTTGATGAGCCGTTCGTAAATGGCAGGGGAAAGGCTGAGGAAGCCGACTCCGCGCGCCTGGGCGTTTAACCTGCGCTTGAGGTCCGGAGAACCGGCGTCCAGCAGGGCCAGGGCTATTTTTTCCTGTCCCGGATCAGAGTCATTGAGGGCGGCGGAGTACATGAACGGGGTGACGCCCCACGGTCCCGGCTGGTCCGGGTCGGCCCCGTGCTTGAGCAGGGACTGCACCAGCGGCAGCCTGTCTTCCGCCGTGGAGTTCATGTAAAGGCCCGAGAGGCAGGCCCAGGTGAGGGGGGTGTCTCCCGGTTCCTTAGTGCCGTCATGCATGAAGATGGATTGGGCGTTGACGGGAGCGCCCGCTTCTATCATCCGGATGGCCAGTTGATTCAATCCCAGGGCAATGCAGAGGTGCAGGGGCGTGTTGCGGTCCGGAGCCTGAAGCATGAGGTTGCCAGTCTCCCGGAATTGCTCCAGCATCCGGTAGCACTGGAGGATGGAGTGGAATTCCTGTTGAGCCTCTCCGGCGAACATGATTTCCAGGGGCCAGGAGTCGTGCAGGAAGCGGAGGGTAAGTCCCAGCAGCTTTTCATTTGCCGCTTGGATTTCCTGTTTTTCCGCTTCCGTGAGCTGGATCGTCCTTTCCTCCGCATCCGCCAGGGGGGCGGCTGCGACGGCTGCTGCGGACAGAAGCAGCATGGACCCTGTCATTTGTCTCATGGCATCCTTATAGGGGAAGGAAAGTGGCCTGTCACTTCAAATAAGGGGCATTATCCCAGTTTGGAGAGGCTGACATGGACTGCTTCCACCGTACGGTCAATGTCTTCTTCCGTATGGGCCGTAGAGATGAAGCCCGTTTCATACGGGGAGGGGGCAAAGTAGACGCCCTGTTCCAGCATGTTCCAGAAGAAGGGTTTGAAGAGTTCCTTGGAGGCTTTTTGCGCGGAGTCCAGGTCATAGACTTCCTGCTCCGTGAAGAAGAGGCAGAACATGGAGCCTGCGCGGTGGAAGGTGTAGTTTTTTCCGTGTTTCCGGAGAGCTTCCCTGATGCCTTCCTCCAGGCGTGCGCCGAGCTGTTCCAGGCGGTCGTAGGCGTTTCCGTCCAGGAGCTCCCGGAGCTGGGCAAGGCCCGCCGCCATGGCGACGGGGTTGCCGGAGAGGGTGCCCGCCTGGTACACGGGGCCGATCGGGGAGAGGCAGTCCATGATTTCCGCACGGCCTCCAAAGGCCCCCACGGGGAGGCCGCCGCCGATGACCTTCCCCATGCAGGTGAGGTCCGGCGTGATGCCGTGAAGCTGCTGCACGCCGCCGGGCGCGACGCGGAAGCCCGTCATGACTTCGTCAAAGATGAGCAGGGAATCGTGCCGGAGCGTGATTTCCCGCAGAAAATGGAGAAAATCGTTCTGCGGGAAGTAAAGCCCTGCGTTGGCCGGGAAGGGCTCTAGGATGACGGCCGCAATGTCGTTCCCGTGGAGCTCAAAGGCTTTTTTCACCGCTTCCCGGTCATTGTAGGGCACCGTAATGGTGAGCTGGGTCATTTCCCTGGGTACGCCTGCGCTGTCCGGTTCTCCGAAGGTGAGCGCCCCGGAGCCCGCCGCCACCAGCAGGGAGTCCACATGGCCGTGGTAGCAGCCGATGAATTTGATGATTTTGCGGCGTCCGGTGTAGCCGCGCGCCAGCCTGATGGCGGACATGGTCGCTTCCGTTCCGGAGTTGACCATGCGCACTTTTTCCACGGAGGGCACCATGCCCGTAATCATTTCCGCCATGTCCACCTCCGCCGGCGCGGGGATGCCGTAGCCCAGCCCCCTGTCCACGGCGGCATGGACGGCATTTAGAACGGTCTGCGGAGCATGGCCCAGAATGGCCGGGCCCCAGGTGCCGATGTAGTCAATGAGCTGGCGTCCGTCCGCGTCAGTGATGTAGGCTCCCTTGGCGGATTGGACAAAGAAAGGGTCGCCGTCCACGTTGCGGAAGGCTCTGACGGGGGAGTTGACGCCGCCGGGGATGACGGCGCGCGCGCGGGAGAAGAGCTGGGCGGACTGATTCATGTGCTGAGGGAAGCAAAAAGGGCAAACCTTGAGAAAGGGTTGCCCTCATTGAAATGGGTTCTATTCCCGAACCAATACTGATTTAAGCTTCAGGAGCGGAAGCGGGAGCTTCAGCGGTTTCGGGAGCGGCTTCTTCGCTCTTGTTGCTGTAACGCCATTTTACCTTGTTGCGCTTGCTGGCGGAACGGGCCTTGCGGCGGCGTTCGTCCATCGGGGTTTCAAAGGCGCGGCGGCGGCGCATTTCATCCAGAATGCCTTCAACATCCAGTTTTGTTTTGAGGCGCTTAAGAGCGCGGTCGATAGGTTCACCTTTTCTTACGGTAACTTCACGCATGATTTGTTTTCCTTTTTCTATTCGTCCGGGAACGGGAGACAATACGTAGTGCTTTCCTGCTTACAGGTCAAGATTTTTATCATGGCTGACCCATTTTTTGCCTCTGAAAGAAGGGTTCCGGCGCCCGGGGCGGAGGGGACAGCCTGTCTTGCGCCGTTTTCCGGCTCCGGAACGGGCTTCAACTGTCCTTGCCTTACGGTATGGGGCATGGTAGAAAGGAACGTCTCCCATGAATCGGCTGCATACATTGATTGACGGATTTCCCCGCGTGCGGATTCTCTGCATCGGTGACGTAATGCTGGACAAGTTTCTGTACGGGAGCGTCAGCCGGATTTCCCCGGAGGCTCCGGTTCCCATCATGAAGATGGACCGGGAGACGCGCATGCTGGGCGGCGCGGGCAACGTGGTGACCAACCTGTGCGCACTGGGATGCCGCACCACCTTCGTCAGCGTGGTGGGGAATGACGGCCATGGACGGCAGGTAAGGCGTTTTCTGGAAGAGACGTGCTGCGTTCCGGAGCTGCTGGAGTGCGAAGGGTATGAGACGACCGTGAAGGTCCGTTTTGTGGCGGGGAAGCACCATTTGCTGAGGGCGGACCAGGAACAGCCGCTGCGGATGGTTCCGGAGCTGGCCTCCCGTTTTCTGGAACGGGTGGACGCCTGCCTGCCGGAGGCCGACCTTGTTCTTTTGTCCGATTACGGGAAAGGGCTGTTTGACGGGCAGACAACCCCTGACGTGATCGCCCGGTGCCGTGCGGCGGGCAAGTCCGTGATTGTGGATCCGAAGGGTTCGGATTACTCCCGTTACAAGGGGGCCACGCTGGTGAAGCCCAATATGAAGGAGTTCCAGGAGGCGACCGGGGTGACGCTGAATCCTTCCGCGACAGGCTGGGAAAGGGATGCCATCGCAGGGGCGCAACGGCTGTTTTCCGAGTTCGGCATTGAGAATTTGCTCGTCACCCTGAGCGAGCACGGCATGATTTTCATTCCTTCCTCCAATCCTTCCGATTTTGTCTGCATTCCCACGGAGGCCCGTGAGGTTTTTGACGTGTCCGGAGCGGGGGATACCTCCCTCGCCAGCCTGGGCGCGGCGCTGGCGGCCGGAGCTACGGTGCCGGAGGCCCTGGTGGTGTCCAACGTGGCCGCCGGAATCGTGGTGGGCAAGTTCGGAACGGCCAGCGTGACCGGAGCGGAGCTGAAGAAGGCGCTGGAGGAGAAGGCCCTCAAGGCATCCTCCTGGCATCACCGGAACAATATTCTGACGCCGGAAGCCGCGGCGGAGCTGGCGGAGCGTTTCCGACGGGAGAAGAAGGTGGTGGGGTTTACAAACGGTTGTTTTGACCTGCTGCACCTGGGGCACCTGCATTCCTTCATGAAGGCGCGGGAAGCGTGCGACGTGCTTTTCGTGGGGCTGAATACGGACGCCTCCATCAAGCGGTTGAAGGGAGAGGACAGGCCGATCAATAATGAGGAGATGCGTTCCCTGCTGCTGGCCTCCCTGGATTTTATCGATTACGTGGTGCCGTTTGACGAGGATACGGCGCTGCCGTTGATTGAGAAGTTGCGCCCGGACGTGATCGCCAAGGAGGGCTATCCTCTGGAACGCTGGCCGGAAGGGCAGTACGTCACATCTTACGGGGGACAGGCTCTTGAGCTTCCCCGCCTGGAGGGCTTTTCCTCCACCAATATCATCAACCGCATGAAGAACAGTCCGGAATGAGCGAGTACATCAGGAATCAGATTTTAGGAATAGCGGATAATTTCAAGGCTCTGGCCGCCATGGCCGGAGAGATTGAACAGGTCGCCCGCGTCTGCGCGGATACCCTCAAGGCCGGGAACAAGATCATGTTCTGCGGCAACGGAGGCTCCGCCGCGGATTCCCAGCACCTGGCCGCCGAGCTGGTGGGCCGCTACAAGCTGAACCGTCCCGCCATGAATGCGCTGGCCCTGACGGTGGATACCTCCATCCTGACCGCCGTAGGGAATGATTACGGGTATGAAACGGTCTTTTCCAGGCAATTGCAGGGATTAGGCCGTTCCGGTGACCTGTTGGTGGGGCTTTCCACGAGTGGCAATAGCCAGAACATCGTCCTGGCGATGGAGCTGGCGCGCCGCATGGGCGTCAGGACCGTGGCCCTGACGGGCCAGGGCGGCGGGGAGATGAAAACCGTGGCGGATTTCTGCATTGCCGTTCCTTCCGATGCCACGAACAATATCCAGGAGATGCACATTGCCGTGGGCCATCTGGTCTGCGAGCTGGTTGAGCAGGAAATGTATGGCAGCTAAGGCTCTGTTTCTGGACCGGGACGGCGTGGTCAATGTGGACGGCGGCTACGTGCACCGCATTGAGGATTTTCAGCTGGTTCCCGGTATTCTGGACCTTTGCCGCCGGGCGAAGGAGAAGGGGTATCTGGTGCTGGTGGTGACCAACCAGTCCGGCATAGGCCGCGGCATGTTTACGGAAGGGGATTTCACCCGGCTGACGGAGCATATGAAAGGCGCGTTCAGCGCCGCCGGAGCGGAGATAGCGGATGTGTTCCACTGTCCCAGCGTGGATGACGGCCATCCTGACCGGAAGCCGAATCCCGGCCTGTTTTTGAAAGCCGCCGCCGCCCATGGACTGGATATGGCGGCTTGCGTGTCCGTGGGTGACCGGGAGCGAGACATTCGCGCTGCGCTTGCCGCCGGAGTGGGGCGGAATTTCCTTTTTTCCGCGGAAGATGTCCCGACTCTCGCCACAGCCCGTGTGGAGGCGTTGGAAGAAGTAGCGGCGTGGCTGTAAGCTTGGGAGTGATTGCTCAGGACTGCCCTGTCAGCCCTCCCCGTGTTCCGGCCGCCGGGATGTAATGATGGATGTTCCTGCTTCAAAAAGAAAGCTTTACAAGGGAATGAATATTTCTTATCTATCCAATAGGATGAAACCCTTGCTACCCCTGTTATTGATTGCGTTGTTTCCTGGCCTGTGCGCCGCTGCCAAAACCGCAGAGCCGGCCATGCCCGAGCGGCTGGAAAAAAGAGAAGCGGCCACCCGCATTACCTATCAGGGCGGAGACGGCTCCAGCTTTGAGAAGGCCGTCGTGATTGCCGGAGCGAAAAGTTCGATGGATGGCGTTCCTGCCGAACGGAAATGGCTCAAGAAGAAGTACGGAAATTACGAAAAGCTCAAGCAGGCGCTCGTCAAGGAAGGAGGCAAGTATTATGACCTGGTCACGATCAGGACGAAAAAAGGCAAGGAGCTGGTCGTCTATTTCGATATTTCCGGATTCTTCAATCGTGAAGAATAGGGGAGGCCGTTCTTTTGCAACTCTTGATGGCGTGCCGTCCCCGGCTGTCTGCCCGGTCGTTCCCGTGTTTTAGCACATTCCCGCTTTTCCCGTCCCGGGAGCTGCTCCTCCAGCGGCGGCCGTCGCGATGTGGAACCGGGCATGAAGGAGGGAAACGGAGAGCCGGGTTGGGAATCCGGCGGTGTTTGCGGGAACAACCGGATTCCTGAATGACTTATCCCCGGAAGAGGCAACTTCCCGAATGGGGCGAAGTAATTTGACATACGGGGAGCGCCCTGTTAGAAGTGGGGCGATTGGTCCGTAGTTTCGTGGACTTGTCCTGTACAGGCTTTTTACTTTTGCACATATGAACTTGATTTCCTTCCGATCCATGATGGCGGTTACGGCGCTGGGAGCCGGCCTTGCCCTTCCGGTGTTCGCCCAGTCCTCTTCTCCGGCCTCTTCCTCCGCGCCTGCGGCCTCCCGCGCCAAAAAAACGGCCAAGATGCCGGTGTATCCCATCCCGCAGAAGATGACCAGGAGCGGCGGTTCCGTGACGGTTCCGGCCCTGAAGCTGTCGGGAGCGCGGGACGAACCTACCGTGAATGCGCTGAAGAGCATGTTTTCCATCGCTCCGAACGGGCTGCCCGTGCAGATGTCCATCATCAAGGGAAGCAAAAAGGCCTCCGGGAATGTTCCGCAGAAGGCCGGGGCTTATTCCCTGAGCGTCACGCAGCAGGGCATCCGGATGACGGGCTATGACGACGAAGGCCTGTTTTACGCGGCCCAGACGCTGCTTCAACTGGCGGAGAAGACTCCTTCCGGCGTAACGGTGCCTGTGGTGGAGGTTCTGGACTGGCCGGACGTTCCCTTCCGCGGCACCATTGAAGGCTTTTACGGCCTGCCCTGGGGGCAGGAAGGACGCATCAGCCAGTTCAAGTTTTACGGGAAGTACAAGATGAATACTTACATCTACGGCCCGAAGGACGACGTGTTCCACGGTTTTTCCAAGCGTTGGCGCGAGCCGTATCCCGCGGACATGGCGAAGGACCTGAAAGAGCTGGTGAAGGTCGCGAAGCAGAACAAGGTGAATTTTGTCTGGGCGGTGCACCCCGGAGCGGACATTCACTGGGGGGAGGCGGACCGGAAAGCCGCCGTGAAGAAGTTTGAGATGATGTATGACCTGGGGTTCCGCTCCTTTGCCGTGTTTTTTGACGACATCGGCGGGGAGGGCGCCAAACCGGAAGGCCAGGTGGAGTTCCTGAATTACCTGAACAAGGAGTTTATCCACAAGAAGCCAGACGTGACTCCGCTGATCGTGTGCCCCACGGCGTATTCCGGCGGAGGTGGCCGCTACCACGAGGTGATGGGGGAACATCTGGACAAGGACATCGGCATCATGTGGACCGGGTCCAGCATCGTGAGCGATATCCGGACCCCGGCCTTGAAGGGGATCAACAAGTATTTGCAGCGGCCGGCGTTCATCTGGTGGAATTTCCCGGTGACGGATTACGTGCGCCACGCCCTGTTCCTGGGGCGCACCTATGGCGTGGATGCGGACGCGATGCCGTTCATGCAGGGGTTTGCTTCCAATCCGATGGACAAGCCGGAGGCCTCCAAGATTTCCCTGTTCAGCGTGGCTAACATGACCTGGAATGCCAAGGCCTATGATTCCGACAAGACATGGAAGGACAGCATCCGGATTTTGTTCCCCGGCTGTGCCTCCGCCATGCAGACGTTTGCCGACCATAACAGCGACGGGGGGCCCAGCGGGCACAATTACCGCAAGGAGGAGTCCGTAGAGATTGCCCCCGTGGTGGAGCAGGTGCTGGAATTGTGCCGCCGCGGCGCCAAGGTGTCTGAAAGCAAGGCGTTTGACCGCCTGAAGGCCGAGTTTGCGAAGATGGCCCAGGCTCCGGACATGATCCGGGCGAAATCGAACAATCCCGCTTTCGTCGCAGAGGTAGAGCCGTGGCTCATCCAGTTCGAGTCCCTGGGGAAAGCTGGAATGAACAGCATGCAGATGATTGAGGCCACGGAGGCGGGAAATGCCTCCGGAGCGCTGAATTACGCCATGGAGGCCGCCTGCCTGCTTGCCGAGATGCAGCGTTACAGCAAGGAGATCAGCAAGGCCATCAACAAGCACGTGACGGAGGTGACCAAGAAAAATTCCCCGTGGCAGACCGCCGTCAAGCCGTCCGAACTGGTGATGGCCCCTGCCGTGCGGGAGCTGCTGGACATGGGGTCCACCCCCGTGCTTTCCCGTGTGAGCGGACAGGCCGTTGGCCGTGTGAAGCCTTATGTTTCCACCAAGTCCAAGGGAGGGATCGAGAAGATGCTGGATGACGATCCCGAGTCCTTCTATTATTGCAAGGAGGTCCAGAAGAAGGGCGACTTTTTCGGCGTGGACCTGGGCGCTCCGCGGGAGATACGCACCGTTTCCATCGTGATGGGCCGCAATGATTCCGATACGGATGCCGTGAACAAGGGCCAGCTTGAGGTATCCATGGACGGGCAGTCCTGGTCGCCCCTGATGCCGGAGTCCAGCGGGCTTCGCGTGGAGTACCAGGGAAATGGCAAGAAGGGCCGTTTTGTACGCTACCGTGCTACGGCGCAGGGTGTTCCGGGCGGGAAGTCCGACGTGTGGACGGCCATCCGTGATTTCAAGGTGAATGCCCCCGCCGCTCCTTCCGTGCTGACGGACGCTCCGGCGTTCAAGACTGCTGTGGTTGAAGCCGGGGACAAGGATATTTCCCTGAAGCGCATCATGGAGGTGCATCCCCTGCCGCCGAAGAAGTCCCTGGGGCTTCAAATTCCGGCGGGAGCATCCGTGGAGTCCGCCTCCGTCAATTTGAAGACGCCGGACATGAAGTGGGCCAAATTGTACATTTCCATGGACGGAAAGTCCTGGACGGAGGTTCCGTTGAAGGCGGACGGTTCCGCGGAGATTGGCGGCGTGATCAAAGGCATCAGGCTGTTGAACGCCGGATCCTCCCCACAGGAGGTGACCCTGGAAGAGTTCAAGCTGAATCTTGCCAACAAGGGAGGAAAGTCTGCCGACAACGGAGCCGCCGGGGATTTCAACCTGGCTACGTTCCTCCCGGTGGAGCTGTCTCCGGAGAAGGTGGAGATTCCCTGTGATTCCCCCCGTGCGAATTCCGCCATTGTCCTGTCCGACGGTAAGGAAGCTTCCGTGCTGGCCTGCGGGGCCGACGGACGGTGGGTTCCCGTGGGCAATCTGGCCAAGGGCAGGAAGGTGAATACGTTCAGCCTGAAGTCCGTCAAGAAGCCGGTGAAGGCCCTCGGCCTGACCGGGAAGAAGGGAAGCTCCGTGAATGTTTTTGAAGTGATCTGGAAGTAACGGGTTCCGCCGGGGGCTGGCGCATGCGGCAGTCTTCCGCGGGGCGATGCCCGTTGATCCTGGGGCGGCTGTTTCCTCCGTGGAATGGCCGCCCCGGCTTTTTTCAGTTCCTGGTTTGCCGGGAGGCGCGTTTTTCCGCCAGGTGCATGCAGCCGAGGACGAGGGCTATGATGACCAGCGGACCCAGGATGTCCGCATACCCCACCATGCCCGTGTTCACGGGGGCCACGCAGAGCAGGAACCACCAGGCCAGGGTCAGCAGGCGGAGCAGGGGCGGAGCTCCGTTGCCGGAGAGGAAGACGTAGATGACGAGAGCCCATAGCTGCGGGAAACGGGGCAGCGTGACCAGCCATTCCCGGTGGTCCCCGCCGGGCCAGACAAGCGTGCCGTAGGAGCCGGCTGCGGGGAGGTCGCCCCACATGGCTCCCGCGGGAAGCGCCAGGTTCATCAGCAGGTTCAGGAGCAGTCCCGCATAAACGGCGATCATCAGGGCCCTCCATTGGGCGCCCGTACGCACCGCCAGGAACAGGAAAGCGGGCACCAGCAGGAAAGGCGTCAGTTCCAGCGCTCCCATCCAGGCGGGGAGGACGGTGCCTATTTCAGCGTAGCGGTCCGCGCCCTGTGGAACGGCGGAAAGAAGAGCCCAGTACAGGAGCATCAGGAGAATGCAGCGGTACCTGGCACCCTGGCCCACCGGGCGTTCCTCATCCGGAGGAAGGCCCAGCCATGCTCCGGAATGGGGCTGGTTGGAGGGGTACTGCATGGCGGGTTGGGAATGGAGCCTTTTGTAACGGGAATAGACGGCTTTGTCAATAAAGCCCGGTTCAGGTCCGGAACCGGGATTGTTTTTCAACAAAATGGGCATTCCTGCTGTCCACATTGTGACAAAGTTGTTGCCATCGGATTCTTGCCGCGGGCGGCTTCTTCTGCTAGTCGGTGCCTGAAAGGGCGCGGAAAAATGGCTGTGCCCCAGTAACTCATTCCTTTTGATTATGTCCCATTCCAGATTCCTGACGATTTTACCGGCCCTGTTTTTCTGCCTGCTGGCTGTTTCCTGCGGAAAGAAGGAGAAGGACGATCCGAACGTCATTGAATTGAACTTCGGCCATTTTCCCAACGTGACGCATGTGCAGGGCCTGGTGGCACACCATTTTTCCCGGCAGGGGAAGGGGTGGTTTGAGGAACGGCTGAAGGAGGCCACCGGAAAGGATGTCAGGATCAACTGGTACGTATACAATGCCGGCCCCAGCGCCATGGAGGCCGTGTTTGCCCGCTCCATTGAATTGGCTTACGTGGGGCCCAGCCCGGCCATCAATGCGTTTGTGCGTTCCCGCGGGGATGATATCAGGATGATTGCCGGGGCCGTGGAAGGAGGCGCCGCCCTGGTGGTTCCGGAGGATTCCACCCTGAAGGAGCCTGCTGATTTCCGCGGCAAGGTGATTGCCACTCCCCAGCTGGGGAATACGCAGGATGTTTCCGCCCGCGCCTGGTTTTCCCGCGGCGGCCTGCACGTGACGCAGCGCGGCGGGGACGTGACGATTTTGCCCACCCCCAATCCGGAGCAGCTCAGCCTGTTCCGGCAGGGCAAGCTGGACGGCGTGTGGACGGTGGAGCCGTGGGTGAGTCGCCTGGTGATGACGGCGGGGGGAAAGGTGCTGGTGAACGAGAAGGAGTCCATCGCTACCGTGCTGGTATGCGGAGCGGATTTCCTCAAGGAGAAGCCGGAGGTGGCGAAGGCCTTGGTGCAGGCGCATGAAGAGCTGAATGAATGGATCAGGCAGCATCCGGAGGAGGCCCGGGCGATCGTGGTCAAGGAACTGGAGGAACTGACCCATTCCAGGATAGACCCGGCGTTGATTGCGGAGGCCTGGAAGAGCATCGTCATGAAGGACAGGATTTCCATTCCCAAGCTCCAGCAGTTTGTGCGGGACGCCCATGAGGCCGGTTTCATGAAAGAGGTTCCGGACGTGGGCGGCCTGGTAGTGCCTGAGGCGGCGGAGGAACAGTTGACCATGGTGAAGGAGGCTGCCGGAAGATGATTGTGGGTGAAGAACATTGCGGCCCCGGAGGGTGCAAGCTCCGCATTGCCGGCGTGAGCAAGGTGTTTGACGGGCGGCGCGGAAAGGTGGTGGCGCTGGAGGGCATCAATTTGAATATCAGGAGCGGCGAGTTCGTCTGCCTGGTGGGGGCCAGCGGCTGCGGAAAGACTTCCCTGCTGAATATCATCGCCGGGCTGGAGTTTCCCACTTCCGGGGTGGTTGAACTGGACGGGGTTCCCGTGACGGGGCCCGGACGGGACCGCACCGTGATGTTCCAGGAGTCCGCCCTGTTTCCGTGGCTGGACGTGATGGGGAACGTAATGTTCGGCCTGAAGCTGACGCCCGGCCTGACGCGGGGGGACCGGCTCGCCATTGCGGAGAAGAATCTGGAGCTGGTAGGGCTGAAGGAATGCGCGCATTCCCATATTCATGAACTTTCCGGCGGGATGAAGCAGCGCGTGGCGCTTGCCCGCGCCCTGGCTACCAGCCCCCGCATCCTGCTGATGGACGAGCCTTTTGCCGCCCTGGACGCCATGACCCGCGAACAGCTTTACCAGGATATTCAGGATATCCATTTCCGTTGCGGCATGACGATCGTTTTCGTCACGCACAATATGCGCGAGGCCGTGTGCCTGGGGGACCGCGTGGTGCTGTTTACTCCGCATCCGGGCCGGGTCTGTGAGGAGTATTTCGTGGACCTCCCCCATCCCAGGGACATCAACAGCCGCGATCTGGCGCAATTGTCATCCCGCATCACCCGTGATTTGAAAGGAGCCATGGCATGAACAGGAACAAATGGTCCAAGTGGGGCGCCCATGCCTGCTCGCTCGTGTTTTTCATTCTCGTGATCTGGTTGTGGCAGTATTTGAGCGACCAGAAGGTCTGGAAGCCCTATTTGTTTCCCTCTCCGCTGGAGGTGTGGGAGTATTTATGCTCCTCCTTCCTGGACGGATCTCTGGAGGAAGCTTCATGGATTACTGTGAAGAGGCTGGTGATGGGGTATGGAATAGGCCTGGTGATGGGGATTCCCCTGGGCATGCTGTGTTCCCGCTTCCAGCTCATGCAGAATACCCTGGGCCTCGTTTCCCTGGGGTTCCAGGCCCTCCCGAGCGTATGCTGGGTTCCGCTGGCTACCCTGTGGTTCGGCCAGACGGAGGGGGCCATGCTGTTCGTGGTGATCATGGGGACGCTGTGGTCCGTGATTCTGGCGACGGCCAACGGCATGAGGAACGTTCCGCCCATTTATGCCCGCGCAGCGCGCACCATGGGCGCTGGCCCCATTTATTGCCTGATTCACGTGACGCTGCCTGCCTCCGCCCCGTTTGTGGTGAGCGGGATGAAGCAGGGCTGGGCCTTTGCGTGGCGTTCCCTGATGGCGGCGGAAATTTTCGTTCCCATCCTGACCGGCTTCGGCCTGGGGCAGCTTCTGCACTTCGGCCGGGAGTTGAACGCGATGAACCAGGTGGTGGGCATCATGTTCGTGATCGTGGTGATCGGCCTGCTGTCTGACAAGATTCTGTTTTCCCCGCTGGAACGGTTCCTGCACCGCCGCTGGGGGACGGGGCAGGCCTGAGGGCTGCGCCTTGCAGACACAGATGAGCTGGTTGCGTCCGGCGAGGGGAAAGCCCGTTACTTGCCGGGGGATTCCAGGTTCCTTTTAAGAGCGTGGACTTCCTTGATGAGGGCCGGGAGCTTTTTGAGCGCGGCATACTGGCGGCTGGCGTCCTTGAACGGAGATGCCGGGAAACCCCAGTAGGCGACGTTTTCCGGGATGTCCGAGATGACTCCCGTTTTGGCTCCCAGAACGGATTTCGAACCGATTTTAAGGTGTCCGGAGATGCCGACCTGGGCGGCGATGGTTGCATAGTCGCCGACTTGGGTGCTGCCGGCGATTCCGGATTGGGCGACAATCACGCAATGCTTGCCGACGACGACGTTGTGGCCGAGCTGGATAAGGTTGTCTATCTTGGTGCCTTCCCCCACGATGGTGCGGCCGAACCTGGCACGGTCAATGGTGGTGTTGGCTCCTACGTCCACGTCGTCCCCCAGCTCCACGATGCCCACCTGGTCAATGCCCACGTAACGGCCGTTGTCTCCCATCAGGAAGCCGAAGCCGTCGGAACCGATGACGGCCCCCGGCTGGATGGTCACCCGGCTGCCGAGCTTGCAGCGTTCCCGGATGATGACATGGGCGTGCAGGCGGCAGTTTTCCCCTATCGTGACGCCGTCCCCGATGTCGCAGCCGTTGCCGATGTCCGTGCCGTCGCCAATTACGCAATGGGCGCCGATGCAGGTATAGGCGCCCACATGGATTTTGTCCGGATTGAAGGTGGCCGTGGGGTCGATAATAGCTGTGGGATGGATGCCGGGCGTGAACCGGTAGGCGGAAGCCATGAAGTATTTCACCAGGGCGTTGAATGCCATGGAAGGATTGTCCACTTCCACAAAGGCGACGTTTTCCGGGTACGCGGGCAGGGCCGGAGGCACCAGGACGATTCCGGCGGAGGTGTGAAGAAAGTCTTCGAAGTATTTCTCGTTGCCGAGGAAGGAGGCTTCCTCATGAGATGCGTCGAGAAGAGAAGCGACCCCGAACACAGTCAGTTCGGGGTCGCCAGAAAGGATTTTCCCCCCGGTGAGGGCGGCCACGGCTTCAAGTGTAAGCTTCATGGGAGTATGATTCCGCCTTCCCGGGGGTAATGTCAAGGGTTAGTTGGCCGGGGCCGCGGGAGCGGCAGGAACGGCCGGGGTCTTTTTCTTGGTGGGGTCAAAGCCCTTGGGAGCGTCCTTGTTGAGTTCCTTCATCACGGAGGGGGTGATGTCCATGCTGGGCTTCGTGTACACGAAGACCTGGTTGGAACGGAGAGCCTGGGCGCTCTTATCCAGAATGAGGTCATAGTTGCCCTTGGTGGCGATGCCTTCCGTGATCTTGGTGATTTCACCCATGATCTTGGTGGAGCGCACCTTCATCTGTTCCTGAAGGGACTTGAGCTGGCGTTCCACGAAGCCGCGGCGTTCCTGTTCCAGCGCGATGACTTCCTGACGCTTGATCTGGGCTTTCTGTTCCAGCTCCTTCTTGTCCTTTTCATTCAGCATGGGATCCTGAAGCTGTTTGACCATGTCGTTGAAGTCGGCTTCCATCTTCTTGATGGTTTCCGCGCGGGTGTTGTTGGTTTCCTGTACGGTCTGGGCAGCCTTGTCTACTTCTGCCTGGGCTTCATGGGTCTTATAGTAGTCGGCGAAGAGTTTCTGCACGTCCACCGTTGCTACTTTAAGTTCGGCGTTGGCAGTGGCGCTTAATGCCATTGCAGCTGATACACATAATGCTGTTTTGAAGAATCTCATAATTTTTAGCGTCTTCTGACTTTGCCAGTTTACATGTGGAACGGCATGCGTCAACCTTCTAGCTATATTTCAGGATTGAACTTTTGTCATCATGGGGCCACTTTAGGCGCATGCAAACATTTTCCACCAAGGCCCAGTTGAAGGCGGCCCTTCTCAAGCATCACCGCAAGCATGACCACGTGGTTCTCGTTCCCACGATGGGAGCGCTTCACGACGGGCACCGCGCCCTGCTGGAACAGGCCCGCAAGCTGGCCGGGGAGGACGGCGTGGTGGTGGCCAGCATTTTCGTCAATCCCATCCAGTTCAACAATTCCTCCGACCTCCAGACCTATCCCCGCACCCCTGAAAAGGATTTGGAGGTGTGCGAGGGAGCGGGCGTGGATTACGTGTTTTCTCCCTCCCCGGAGGAGATGTATTCCGGGGAGCGCAGCATTACCGTGGAGGAGAGCTTTTTATCCGCTACGCTGTGCGGGGCGTCCCGCCCCGGACATTTTTCCGGCGTCTGCACGGTGCTTGCCAAGTTGTTCAACCTGGTGCAGCCCACGGACGCCATTTTCGGCAAGAAGGATTACCAGCAGCTGGCGATTATCCGCCACATGGTGCGTGACCTGGATTTCCCGGTGCACATCCACGGGGCGGAGATTGTGAGGCACGGGAACGGCCTGGCCTATTCCTCCCGGAACGCCCGTCTGACGGCGGAACAGAAAGAGCAGGCCGTGGTGATACGGAAGGCCATGCTTCAGGCCAGGGACGAGTTCCGGGCCGGAACGGATGTCCGGACGGTGAAGGAACATGCCGCTGCCATGATTGGGGCCGTGCCCGGCACGCGCATCGATTATCTGGAGATTGTGGATGCGGAGACGATGCAGCCGCTGGAGGAGAACCGGAATCCGGCCCTGATGGCCGCCGCCGTCTATTTTGGCGACGTGCGTCTTATTGACAATATAGAACTTTAATCCGGCACGGATTCCCTTATACTGCGCCCGTGATTACCGCCGCCAACCTCCACCGCAGCTATTCCATCGGCAAGAAATCCATTGAGATCCTGCACGGGGTGGACCTGCACATTGCCGCTGGGGAGAAGGTGTTCCTGTGCGGTCCCAGCGGAGCCGGCAAGACCACGCTGATGTACACGCTGGCCGGGCTGGAGACGCCCCAGGAGGGAAAGGTGACGATTGACGGCACGGATATTTACGCCTTGTCCGCCACGGCGCGGTCCGTGTTCCGGAACCGGAACATGGGATTCATTTTCCAGAATTACCTGCTGATGCCGGAGCTGACGGCGCTGGAAAACGCGTGCCTGGCTTCCTCCATCGGCAGGAGGCCGCGCGTGGAGTACGTGACGGAGCTGATGGCGCGCGTGGGCCTGTCCCACCGCCTGAACCATCTGCCCAGCGAGCTGAGCGGCGGGGAGCAGCAGCGCGTGGCGATCGCCCGCGCCCTGGCGAATGACGCCCCGATTATTTTTGCAGATGAACCTACCGGGAACCTGGACCGGAAGAACGGCGTGGAGGTGCTGGACCTTTTGTTCGGCCTGGCGGACGAATCCCGCAAGACGCTGGTAATCGTGACGCATGACGAACACCTGGCCCGCCGGGGGGACCGCATCATCACGATCATGGACGGGCAGGCGGTCTGAGGCCGTCCGGTCCTGCAAGTTTTTTATCTCTCCTTTTATTTGCCGTCCGCCGCCAAATGCAGGACGGCCTGGTGCACGCCCCGGACCACCTGGGCCATGCGGCGGTAGTCCAGCGTTTCCGGCAGGTCTCCGGACTGATGGTAGTTCGGGTTCCGGAAGAAGGAGGTGTCCGTAATCATGACGGCGGGCAGGTCTTTGGCCCAGAAGTTGCGGTGGTCGGAGAAGTTCATGCACATGCCCTTGATTTCCGGCAGGTTCAGGCGGACGGTAGGCAGGAAGGACTGCATGTTTTTCTGGACTGTCCGCGCCAGCCTGACGCTGTCCCAGTTGCCGACGATGGCGATGAAGTCCCCCTTGTCCGGGTACAGGGCGCCCATGCCCGCGGCGGGGTAGGACTGGCTGTTTTCCTTGTCCGAGAAGTAGCCGATCATTTCCAGGCAGATCATGGCTTTCACGCCTATCTGTTCCGTATAAAGTTTTTGGGCGTGCTGCGCGCTGCCCATCTGTTCCGTGCCGAAGTAGGGCGGTTCCTCGTTGGCATACGCGATGAGTTCAATGGTGTCATGGGGGGAGATGCCCTTGAGCATGCGCCCCAGGGCCAGCAGTCCGGCTACGCCGCTGGCGTTGTCGTCCGCTCCGGGGGTGCTTCCGCAGGTGTCGTAATGAGCGCCGACGATGACCCTTTTGGCGGATTTGCCGGGGAAAACGGCGCTGACGTTGACGAAGGTGCGCTTGTCCGCCGTGAAAGGCTGGTACGTGACCGCGGCTCCCGATTCCGACAGGGACCGGGCGATGTATTGGACCGCCCTGGCCTGGTTCTTTTCATAATCCGCCGGGCGCGGGTGGCAGGTTTTGGCCAGGTAGAGGACGTCCTTTTTCAGTTCCTGCTCCAGCCCCGGGCGGACGGCCGCGGCGGGAGCGCCGCCGGCCGCGGGGGTGGTGCAGTGGGAAATGATGCAGCCCGTGGAGACGGTGAGGATGGCCAGGGCGGAAAACAGAGAGAGATAAACCCGGAGCTTCATGCTCCCTTTATATCAATCTATGTCTGGCGTGACAATTTCAATGTGAGAGGTCTAATATGGAGTATTCCTGCATGTTTTTCTCAGCAAATCATAAATCGCCGTTTTTTACCGGTGAGGCGGCAAGAGGGATAACACCGGACCCCTGAATACAGCCTGTATTTTATATGGAAAAGGGAGCAATCTACTCTTTTTAGAATTAGGAAAGAGTTGCTGAATGTCCGGCGAAACTGAAGTTTACTGGAGCGGTGAGATTAACGGGCCTCACTAGGATGGTCATTTGAACGTTCCGGTTGAATTGACAATGTTGTTGTTCACTGAAGGAATAACCTTGGGAAAATCGATCGTCATCACTTCCATAAGCATCAATCTTATTTTCCGGATCAAAGATAAGATGTTTGCCTTGTTTATTCTTTGTCAGGAGAACGGCATGCCGTTCATCGCCACTTGCGTTGGAGGCGGTAACGATCACACTTGGGTAACCTAACTGAGCCCAAAGAATATGCAGTAAAATGCACCGTTCCCTGCAAAAGGCGATTCTGCGTTCAAACAAAGTCATCAAAGGGACAATAGGGTTTATTCGATAATATTCCGTTCGTTCCTGTTGCTTGGATTCTACCTCTTCTCCCTGGAGAGGTCGTCCGAAGGTGGTGACGAAATTCCAGATGTCCGCAAAGTCTTCGGAGAGTGCCTGAATACGTGGATAGTTTTCCAGTTTCGTATTTTGAAGAATTCCGTTAATGAGCGCTGTTTCACTTCCATTAGTGTATTCATTATTAAGGAACTGTACGTTTTGTAAATTCATTGTTTTGATTATGTAATGTTTACTGTTTTTATGATTTGGATTTTCTGCTGCATAGGTATCTTCCCAGAGCAGTTTTCTGGTGTTCCGGGTTCGCGCAGAATGGCACACCTGAATTTCCACTATAGGTTTTCGCGCTGATATTGCCTTCTTGCTTTTCCCGAGAGTGCATTACTTTTGCCGAAAGCATCAGACTTCAATCGGAACTTCTCATCTAGAGGGAATCGTCCGATTTTCAGGTTTTCCGTTCGTGGTTGCTTCATCCGGCACAAAAACTGAAGGGAAAGGATCGGTATTGCAATCATGCGGGTTGTTGTGTAGCTTGTTGCGCATGTGGGACTGGATTATGATCAAGGATGCGCTCCGGGCGATCGTTGAAATTTTCATCCTGTGGGTATTCCTGTACCAGATTTACCGCGCTTTCCATGCAACGCGCGGCGCGCGCATCATGGTGGGGCTGTTCGCCTGTTTCCTGGCCTTGGTGGTGCTGGCCTTTTTCTTCCAGTTGAACGTGATTTCATGGATCCTGACGCGCATTTTCGCCCCCGGCCTGGCGCTGGCGCTGGTGGTGATTTTCCAGCCGGAGCTGCGTGTGGGGCTGGCGAAGCTGGGCAGCCATCCGTTCTTCTCCTCCTTCGCCAAGCTTCAGCGGGTTGACTTTCTGGACAATTTCTGCAAGGCGGTGAGCAAGCTTTCCAACCAGCGGTTCGGCGCCCTGTTCGCTTTTGAGCGTAGCATCAGCATGAAGCCCATTGAGGATTCCGGCGTGAAGCTGGACGCCATTTTTTCTCCGGAACTGGCTCTGACGATTTTCCATACCAAGACCGCCCTGCACGACGGAGGCGTGGTGATTTCCGGCGACCGCATTTCCGCGGCGGCCTGCGTGTTCCCGGTTTCCCAGAAGGAGATGAGCGACCGTACCCTGGGGCTGCGCCACCGGGCGGGCGTGGGCATGTCCGAGGAGAGCGACTGCGTGGTGGTGGTGGTGTCCGAGGAAACGGGGGCGATTGCCCTGGCCGTGGGGGGCAAGCTGGAACGCAACCTGACGCCGGAACAGTTGAAGGGCCGCCTTGAAGAGCTATTGAATATTTCTCCTTCCAATGAAAAAACTGCTATTGCTTAACTGGCCGGCCAAGCTGTTCTGCCTGGTGCTGGCTGTGATCATCTGGTCTTTTATCAATCACTGGGTGACCACGAACGACGGCGTGCCCTCCCGTGGGCAGCTTGAGGAGATCAGAAGATCCCATCCCTGAAGATTTACCGTTATGAGGAATTTCATTGTTACCGGAACCGATACGGAAGTCGGTAAGACTTATGTGAGCTGCCTGATCGTCAAGGCCCTGAGAGAAGCGGGCATCAATGCCGCCGGGTTCAAGCCCGTGGCCTGCGGAGACAGGCAGGATGCCCGTCTTCTGCGCGAGGCAGGACCGGCGGGGCTGACGCTGGACGAGCTGAATCCCGTTTTCCTGAAGAACGCCACCTGCCCTTATGTGGCGGCCCGGCTGGAGAATACGCAGGTGGATGAAGGAGCCATCCGCCGCGCCTATGACGCCCTGGCCGCCGCGCATGAATGCGTGCTGGTGGAAGGTGTGGGGGGATGGGAAGTCCCGATAGGCCCCGGCCGGAATTTCAGCGACGTGGCCGCGGATTTCAAGCTGCCCGTGCTGCTGGTGATCGGCAACAAGCTGGGGGCCATCAATCATGCCCTGCTGACGCTGAATGCGGTCAAGGCGCGCGGCCTGGAATGCCTGGGCATTGTGTTTAATAACGTGAAGGATGAATGGGATACGGCCTGCGTGACGAACAGGAGCATGGTGGAGGAGTTTTCCGACGCGCCCATTCTCGGCGAGCTGATCCATGGGCAGGATTCCATGGACATTGACGCCTTGATGGAACGCCTGCGCTGAGCACGGTAGCAGTTTGACGGATGGAAGAAGATGGGGGGAAGAAGCTCTTTCCTCCCCGTTCGTTTCAGGGTGTGAACTGGCGGCGTAGAGGAACCGGCATGTAGTGTTAAAAAGACCAGGGGAGAGGGACAGGTTTTCAGCTCCGGAAGTCCTGTTTTGACAGGAATTGAGACGGGAGGGCGTAAATAAGGAATGTTTTTGTCCAGAGTTTTCAGCATTCCTGTACGGTTTTTTATTGCCCTGCTGGTTTGTTTCCCGTGGGAGCTGCTGGCAGGGGAGGTGGTAACTGCGCCTGTGCCGGAGTTTTCCTCCCCTGCGCTGATTCCCTATCCTTCCAAAGTAGTCTGGGGTAAGGGCGGGGCGCGTTTTAAAAGCGTTCATGTACATTTGGGCCGGGATGTTCCCCGCAGGGATGACCTGGTGAGGGAAATGAAGGATGTATTCAGGATGTCCGGCATTCCGGCTGCCGTGAGCAAGGATGTTTTTGAGGAAGGTTCCCTGACATGGGAGTTAAGCCTGGACGCCGGAATTGAGGGAGAAGCGTATGTCCTGTCCGTCACGCCGGAAAAGACAACTGTCAGGGCAGGGGGCTTTGGCGGTTTTTTCAATGCCCTGCAAACGCTGCGGCAGCTGGTTTCCAAAGAGAAGGAAGGTTTTTTCATGCCGTCCGTGCAGATCAGTGACGAACCCGCCTTCGCCCTGCGGGGTATGATGCTGGACGTGGGGCGCTATTACATGTCTCCCGCGTTTATCAAGGAGCTGATGCGCCGGGTTTCCCGCTACAAGATCAATACGCTGCATTTGCATTTGACGGATGATCCTGCGTGGAGGCTGGAGGTGAAGAAGTATCCGGCTTTGACAGACCGCGCCTTTCACTGGAAGTCACGGTTGCCGGGCAAATTTTATACGCAGGAACAGTTGAAGGACCTGACGGATTATTGCGCCCGGCTGAATATCCAGGTGATTCCGGAGATCGACATGCCGGGGCACAGCCAGCCGTTCGCCAAGGCCATGAAGACCGGCATGCAGACGGAGAAGGGCGTTTCCATATTGAAGGATGTCGTGGACGAGACCGTTGCCCTGTTTCCAGGAAGGTTTTTTCACATGGGGTCCGACGAGGTGCACATTACGATGAAGGATTTTATTCCGCGCATGGCGGAGTATATCCGCGGGAAGGGCAAGGAGGTGATCGTGTGGTCGCCGGGTGGCCCGCACGATAAGGATTCCGTGCTGATGTGCTGGGGCGAGAGCGAGGCCGGAGCCCGGATGGACAAGGGAATGAAGCGCATTGACAGCAATGGCTTTTACATTGACTGGGCTGATTCCCAGTCCGGCGTATACCAGGTGTTTTTCCAGCAGCCCTGCGAGGTGCCGCAGGGGGATGAGAAGGCGTTGGGAGCCATCATGCCCGTGTGGTGCGACGGGAACCTGAGCAGTGAGAAGAGGGTGCTGGAACAGTATCCCCTTTACCCCTGCGTACTGACGTTTGCGGAGCGCGTCTGGCGCGGGAGCGCCACCAAGAGGAAGGATTACATGGCGCAGCTCCCTCCCAGGGGAACAGCCGGATGGGCGGAGTTCCGGGAGTTTGAACAACGGCTGGCTTCCCACCGTGACCGGTTTTTCCGGGACGTTCCCTTTGCGTACGTGAAGCAGGCGGATATAGCCTGGAGCCTGATAGGGCCATTCGACCACCGGGGTAAGAATGACACGTCCTTTGAACCGGAGCGGAAGATTGCGCCTTCCTACCGGGACGGGGACAGGACGCTGGAGTGGAAGAAGACGCCCGTTTACGGTGGAGCCGTGCATATCAGGCACCTTTTTGCGATGTTCAATATGCACCGGAACCAGTACCGGCTGGACCACTGGCCCACGCTGATGTCGGGGGACGTGGGAAAGGGCAGCGGAACCTGCTATGCGCTGACTTCCATCCGCAGCCCGAAGGATCAGGAAGTGTGGCTGATGGTTGGCCTGAACGGCATGTGGGGGCATTCAGGCGGGTACCGCAGTGCCCGTGCTCCGGAGCAGGGGAGCTGGGATTTTTCCGGCGGGGACGTGTGGCTGAACGGAAAGCGCGTGAATCCGCCCAGGTGGCCGTTCAAGAGCCTGCCCTGGACGGATTGGGGGAAAGGCCGCATTGAAGAAGCCCCCCTGACCTGGGAGGGGTATTTCTTCCGTCCCCCCGTGAAGGTGAAGCTCCGCAAGGGATTGAACCGCGTACTGATACGCAGCGTGTTCGGCCACTGGAAGGGGGACAACGGGCAGAGAAGCTGGTTTTTCTGCTGTATTCCCGTCCTGTGGGATGGTGTCCATTACCGGGAGGTTCCGGGCCTGGAATATGATCCCCGCCCGGACGCCCGCTGACAGGCAGGCTTCCTGCCGTCACTCTTTTTCAAAGGCGGAGAGGATGGCCTCATGCACGTCCTGCGCGGAACGGATTTCCGGCAGGGATGCCGGGCCGATGAATACGGGCTGCTGGTTTGCGGGTACCCGGTCCCTGCCATGGGAGCCTTTCACCTGGTCTCCGTTGAGGGGAATGATTTTCATCAGTGCGCGGAAGCCCAGCTTTTTTTTCAGCAGGAAGGCGGCGGCGTGGAACATGGGGAAGGAGAGGGCCGGGTCAAAGAACATTTCCGCCGGATCGTAGCCGGGCTTGCGATGGATGTCTACGCAGCGGGCGAAGTCCGGGGCCCTGGCGTCGTCCAGCCAGTAGTAGTAGGTGAACCACGCATCCGGGGCCGCGACGGCAGTGAAGTCCGGCAGGCGTTCCTGCGCCGCAGGATTCAGGCCGGAGAAGTCCGTTTCCCTGGTTTCCTCCACTCCGGGGGTGGCGGCGAGCAGCGTTTTCACCTCTTCCTTCACGGAAGGGTCGTTGATGTAAATATGGGCTGTCTGATGGTCCGCCACAGCAAAGGCCCGGGAGGCGCCGCAGTCCAGCATTTCCGTACCCATTTCCGGTTTGACGGCGATCCAGCCCCGTTCACGGAAGAGGCGGTTGAGGGCAATGCTGCGGGAGACGTCGGAAATGCCGTATTCACTGAGGATAACGGGGGTGACGCCTTCCTGTTCCAGAAAGTCGACCAGGTCGCAGAGCAAACCGTCCATGGCTTTCGCCGCCCGGGCCGCCTGCATTGAGGAAGGGCCGAATTTCTGAAGGTCATAGTCCAGGTAGGGCAGGTAGATGAGGTTGAGGGCAGGGCGGTGTTTCCGTTCCACCCACCGGGCGGAGTCCGCTATCCATCGGGAGGACTGGATGCCGGCCATGGGGCCCCAGAAGGTGGGGAAGGGGAATTCCCCCAGGTCTTTTTTAATGGTCTCCCGGAGTTCCATGGGCTGGGTGTAGATGTCGAAGACCTTGCGGCCGTCCGCCGGGTACATGGGGCGCGGCGTGATGGTCCAGTCCGCCGTGGAGTACATGTTGTACCACCAGAAGAGCTTGGCACAGGTGAAGCCGGGTCCGTACCGTTCCCGCAGCTTTTCCCAGAGGCGCGGTCCCTGCACCAGTTTGTTGGATTGCTTCCAGAACTGGATTTCACTCATGTTCCGGTTGTACCATCCGTTGCCGGGGATGGCGTGCTCCCGCGAGGAAAGCCCCGTCACATAAGTACTCTGCGCGGAGCAGGTGAGGGCCGGAAAGGCAGGGGGGAAGGAGGAAACGCGCCTCCCCTCCGCCCAGGCGGAGAGTCGCGGCATGTGTTCCATCATCTGGCGGGAAAGGGCCACCACGTCAATGACGGCCACACGGGTGCGAGGGAGTTTCATGGAAGGGATATTAGCGGTTTGATGAGGGAATTCCATCTTTCCATTTGAAAAAAATGGCGGCATCCGTCATGATTCCCCGCATGGAACGTCAGGATAAACGACTTGTGGACCAGTTGCGCCCGATCAGCTTTGAAACGGGGATTGCCCCGAATGCCACGGCCTCCGTGCTGGTGACCTTCGGCCGCACCAAGGTAATTTGCGCCGTTACGATTGAGGAGGATGTCCCCCGCTGGATGAAGGTTCAGCGTGTGGAGGGCGGCTGGCTGACGGCGGAGTATTCCATGCTCCCCTATTCCACGCTTGACCGCAAGCGGCGCGATATTACGGCAGGGAAGCTGGACGGACGTTCCAGCGAAATCCAGCGCCTGATAGGCCGCTCCCTGAGGGCTGCCGTGGACCTGGGCAAGATCGGGCAGCGCACGATCTGGGTGGACTGCGATGTTTTGCAGGCGGACGGGGGCACCCGGACCGCTTCCATCACCGGGGCTTCCGTGGCTCTGGCCATTGCCGTGAACAAGCTGGTGGCGCAAGGCAAGCTGGCGGAGTCTCCCATGAAGAGGCTGGTTTCCGCCGTTTCCGTGGGGATGCTGGGCGGGGAAGCCCTGCTGGACCTTTGCTATGTGGAGGACAAGGATGCGGAGGTGGATATGAACCTGGTGATGACGGACCGCGGTGAGTTTGTGGAAGTGCAGGGCTCCGGGGAGGAGGCCGTGTTTACGGCGGACCAGATGAGCCGGATGCTGGAACTGGGCCGCAAGGGCCTGGAAGAGATTGCCGGGCTTCAGCGCCAGGTGATCGCCGATGCGGACAAGCCGGACGCCGACGCGCTGGAAGGGCTGAGCGCCTTTTTCGGCAGCGGCAGGCAGGCATGAATTTCCCATGGCGCGGGATTGTTCCGGCTCCCCGCAAACGGGGGGGCCGGAGGAATCCCGGCGCCCTTCCAGGCCCAACATTTTTATGAGAATATGCTTGTCCTGACTGGGAAATCACGTTAATAGTAGAGACGAACATAGATAACCACGTACGGTTTTCTTAAACTGTAAACATTCCATCATATCCAACAATGAAAGTATCTTTTGCAACACGCCAGTTACGCAGGGGGTTCACCCTGATCGAACTTTTGGTTGTTATTGCCATTATCGCCCTGCTGGCTTCCGTGGCGTACGGTCCGATTCTGAACCAGATCAACAAGGGCGACCAGATGCAGGCCCTGACCAACATGAAGAACGTGGGTGTGGCGATGAACGAGTTCAAGTCCAACAGCAAGCTGGGCAACTTCCCCGATGACATCACCGCGGACCGCGTGGTGGCGCAGCACAATTACATGAGCGGCCTGGGCGCGCTCCAGGGGGATACCTCCAATGACTACTTCCGCCAGCTTCTGGGCAATGAGTCCGTTTCCGAAAGCAACTTCTACGCCAAAGTGCAGACTCCTTCCGGCGGTTCCACCGTTACTCCCGACGGTGAAATCTATGACGGCAAGGCCCTGACCCCCGGTGAAGTGGGCTTCTCCTACGTCATGCGCAAGGGTGACAATAACAAGAAGGTAGGCATTGGCAGCTCCGTGGGTGAATATCCCCTGATGGTTACTTCCGTGCTCCCCGGTGAAGACGGCAGCACCGTCGTGGCTGGCAACGCCGTCCGCTTTGACCCGGAAAGCTTCCGCGGCAAGGTTCTGATTTTCACGACCGCCCAGAGCGCCAAGACTCTGGAACTGGATGACAACGACAACCTTCAGGACACCTTCATTCCCAAGAGAAGGGGCAAGGATGTCAGTGACCAGTTCCTGATTCTCACGCCTGATTTCAGCGGCCAGGAATAAGTTTTTTCCGTTAGCATGATTTGCACAGGGCGCATCCTTAGGGATGCGTCCTTTTTCATGCCCCTTCACTGGAATCTGGAGCATTCCGAACCGCCGGTCCACACCGTATGACAGAAATGGCCGGCCCGGTAAAAAGAGGCAGCGGCCACGGTTGGTCCGGGAACAAGGAGTAAAAAACGTTGTTGGATTTCCCCATGGTTGTTTGGATTGCATTTGATTAGCTATTTTTTATATCTGCCGCCGGATAGCCGCATGATGGGGCAGCGGAAAGGCGCGGCCCGTGAGCTATTGTCATTTATGGGTCATCCGTTGTGCGCTACGGAGTGGTCATGGTTTCAATACACTTATCATGACCAAGATTGTGATTGCCCTGTTATCCTTAGCGGCGCCACTGGCATGCGCCGCCCTGCCTTCCGGTTCACCCTCCGGAGCCGCCGCCCCTGGTGAGGAGAAGGTGGTTCAAATGAAGGGCGTCATGTCCTTGTCTCCCGCTATGGTCAAGGAGATCAATGAAGGCGGAGCCCTGACTATTTCCTCCCCCTCTTTTCCTTCCGGTTATTATACCGTGTACCGTTTTGTTTCCTCCCGCGGGAATGTAGTGCAGGCTTTTTCCGTGTTGGAGAGGAACCAGCTCCAGGCCCTTGGGATGGCTCTTCCCGTGCAGGTAAAGGCCCGGGAAGAGCTGGATGAAGACGTATCCTGGAAGCTGGAACGGGAAGTGGTAGCCATGTTTTCCTATGGAAGATCCTATATGCCCCATTGTGAGGAAGTCCTGGTGCGGGAGGCCGTGTACGGCCCCTTGTCCGGCGCGATGGTTTCCCATGGCGGCGGCGGAGGATTTTACGGAGGGCCTCCCGGCAGGGGAAACGGGTTTGCCGCCAACCAGCTTAAACCAAGTCTTCCGGATAATGAGGCCAGCTCCAAGCCGTCAGACGACAAGGAGACGCCTGTTTCTCCGGACAGGAAGCCCGACGGAGGGACAGAGGCGGCCGGAGATGAGGCTGTGGCTGATTCCGGGAAGGAAGAGCTTTCTCTGGATTCCCTGCTTACTGAAAATACGGTGCCGACGTCTTCTCCCGATCCCAAGACGCTGCGTTTGCCGGCGTCTCTGAAGGCGGAGGCCGTTCCGGAACCGTCTTCCGCCATGCTGGGCATGTTCGGCATCGCCTGCCTGCTGATGCGGCGCAAGCGGAGTTGAACTCCGGTCCCGTTCTCCATTCCGGTTTTCCAGCCGGGAAGGAATGGCTTTTCTTTTCCACGCCGGAACATGGTTTGCAAACAGGCAGTGTCATGAAAAAGACGTTCCGGCCTGAAAAAGCCGGAACGCCTTCATGCAGCTAAGTGAATGGATTTTATTTGCCTGCGGGCGTGCCGAAGACGTTGATTTCCGCAGCAGAAGCGCTGTTGCCGTCCAGCGAGTTCGTGCCGGTGAAGCGGAAGTAGCGTACGGGTTCCTTGACGTTCTTGAGGTTGACGGATTGCTCGATGGGATTGGCGCGGAGGTTGGAGAATTCCCCTTCCGCCGCCTTCGTCCAGGTTTTTCCGTCCGGGCTCACTTCAAACTGGTATTTGTCCGTCATTCCGGAGGTTTTTCCATCCTGCCTGGGCAGGTAGGAGAAGCTGGAGACCTGGTAGGGTTTGCCCATATCCACCACAAAGGATTGGGGCGCCTCAGCTTTGGCGAACCAGGAGGTTTCCGGATTGTCGTCAATGGCCGCCGCAGCGTTTCCGGAAGTGGCGTTTTTCACCTTCCACCCGGTTTTGCTGATGCCGAATTTGGCCTGGCTGACGGGACCCAGCTTGCCGTTGGAGAATTGGCAGCGGGCCTTGACTGTGCCGCTTTCCGCAAATTTGGCACCCTGGCTATAGACGGGGGAGCCTTCCTTGGGTTCGCTGCCGTCCGTCGTGTATAGGATTTTGTTCTTGCCGTCCGCAAGGATAATGAGGTTGTCTCCGCGGCGGAAGATGGAGGGCCGCACGGCGCCTGCAGGCTGGCGGAAGAGGGAGAATTCAGAGATGCAGGGCGTGGCCTGGCTGCCCGTGATGCGTAGGCGCAGCTTCTGGGCGGTGATGGGGCGGTTCAAACGCCGCATGACCTGGTTGCCGATGGTCTTTCCTTCATTGTCGATGCAGACCCATTTGCCGTTGATGAAGGCGTCAATGTTGAAGGAGTCCACACGCTGGCCCAGGCGGATCTGTTCGCGCAGCCGGATGACGTCGAAGGTGGCGGGTTTGGGCAGCGTAATGAAGGCGGTGGGCGTCAGGTTGTCGTCCTCCACGGCCCAGTAGGTTTCCATGTTGCCGTCCGTCATGTTGGAGGGGGCGAATTTTTTGTCATTGCCGCGCGTCTGGCTGGCCGTGACGGTGGCGCCCAGAGCATAGTCCCTGGCATACAGCTTGTCGCGCAGTTCCTTGAATTCCATCAGGGATTTAACGTCCGCAGGGTCCAGTTTGCCGGTTTTGTCCGCCGCCACGTTGAGGATGAGGTTGGCTCCGCGTCCCACGGAGTCAAACCATACCTGCATGAGTTCTTCCGGGGATTTGACGCGGGAAGCCTGCCCCTGGTGCCAGAACCAGCCGGAATGGTTGATGGTGGTGTCCCCTTCCGCCGGCACCCAGCGTTCTCCGCCGCGCTTGCCGGTTCCTCCGCCTCCGCCGTTCAGCCCTACGGTGCTCCAATGGGGGTAGTTGACGTGGCCCTTTTCAGAGCCGCCCCAGCGGGCGTCTCCGTAGTGGCCCGCGCCCCAGATGATGCAGTTGGGCTGGATTTTGCGGATCATCTCCACGATTTTTTCAAAGTTGTAGTACTTTTCCGCGTCGCCGATGTTGCGCTTTTCCTTGGCCCCTCCGTAGTAGCCGTCCCCCCCGTTGGCGCCGTCAAACCAGATTTCAAAGACGGGGCCGTAGTTGGTCAGCAGTTCGCGGATTTGCTTGTAGTAAACGTCCAGATAGCCTTCCTTGCCGTAGTCCGCATTGTTGCGGTCCCAGGGACTGAGGTAGGTGCCGAATTTAATGCCGTGCTTTTTGCAGGCCAGGGCGAATTCCTTGACCACGTCTCCCTTGCCGTTTTTCCACGGGCTTTTGGTGATGTTGTGGTCCGTGGACTTGGTGGGCCACGCGCAGAAGCCGTCGTGGTGCTTGGCCGTATAGATCATTCCTTTCATGCCGCCCTTCTTGAAGGTGGAAACGATGTCGGAGGCATTGAAGTCCGTAGGGTTGAAGATTTTCGGATTTTCGTCGCCATAGCCCCATTCCCTGCCCGTGAAGGTATTCAGGCCAAAGTGGATGAAGCCGTAGAATTCCATGCGCTGCCAGTTGACCTGGGAGGGGGTTGGCACCGCCCCGTAGGGCTTGGGAGGGTCTGCGGCCCAGCCGGGCAGCATTGAAGAAGAGAGAACCGTTCCGAGGAAGAGGGAGGTAAGCTTGTTCATGCAGAAAAAACGTGTGTTAAAAAATACGGGGAATGTTCCACCCTTCTTTCATACGGGGGCTTGGCTGTCAAGTTGAAAGGGAGGGTGGAAGGGGAACGAAGGGGGTTAGCAGGCTCTAACTTCGACATGCGGGGAATTCCGCTTGATACGGGACCGGGGTCCGTTTAGCATACAGAGGACTTTTGTTCCCATGTCCTATTTCCGTTTTTTACTGCTGGCGCTGGTTCTTCTGACCGGTTCCGCGTTTATCAGCGAGAGCGCTCCCGTTTACATGGCCCGGCGGGACAGCAAGTTCGCGCTCGTCCCTCTTTGCGACGGTTTTGATTTTCCGGTAGGCAAGCCTGACGGCAACGGCTATTACCGGTCCCGCGGCCTGCGCGTGAAAAGCCCCCGCCACATGGGCGAGGACTGGAACGGCAACAGCGGGGGCAATTCCGATCTGGGCGATCCCGTTTATTCCGTGGGCCACGGCGTGGTGACTTACGCGGCGGACGCCCGCGGCGCGTGGGGAAAGGTGGTGATTGTCCGCCATGCCTTCCGCGAGCCCAAGTCCGGAAAGGTTCTTTGCTGCCAGACGCTTTACGCCCATTTGAATGATATTAACGTCGTGCTGGGGCAGTTGGTGCTCCGCGGCACCCAGGTGGGCACCATCGGCACGAACCGCGGCATGTATCCGGCCCACCTTCATATTGAACTGCATTACAATCCGGACGTGAATTGCGGCCAGCAGGGTATTCCCAAGACGGAGCGCAATTACGGCCGCCTGACGGATTTCATCACCCGCTTCCGCCGCCTGCCTCTGGAAAAGAGGATGGTGCGCGTGCCCATCGGCGGGTTCCTGCCTTACAAGGGCACGGAAGGACTTTGATTTTTTGACGGATGACGGACGGTGAAGCTGTGCATTTTCGGCGGTTCGTTTGATCCCGTGCATGAAGGGCACGTTCGTGTGGCTGCGCATGCGCGTGAGTACTGCGGGCTGGACCGTGTGCTGTTCATGCCGTGCTCCCTGTCTCCGCTGAAGGAGCAGGCCCCCGCCGTGACGGATGACCAGCGTTGCCGGATGATTGATCTGGCGCTTCGGGGACTGGATTGGGCCGTGCTTGACCGGACGGATTTGAATCTTCCGCCGCCTTCGTGGTCTTGGAGAGTGGCGGAGTGCGCAGCGGACCGTTATCCCGGCGCGGAGCTGTTCTGGCTGATGGGCAAGGACCAGTGGGATTCCCTGGAACAGTGGGGCCGCTGGGAGCACCTGGCCGGGCTGGTGACGTTCATCGTGTACCACCGTGGCGGTGAACCGGCGCCCAGGGAAGGGGTGCGCGCCGTTTTCATTGAGGGGGATGAGCCCGCTTCTTCCACCCGTGTGCGGCATGATCTGCGTACGGGCGTATGCCCCGTGCCTCATTTGAATCCGGAGGTGGAGAGCCTGATCAGGCGGGAAGGCCTGTACGGCGCGGCGCGCAGCTAGGGGGGAAGCAGCCTGTTTTACCTCATTCCTGCTTGTTTCCGGGGGCTTCCTCCGCGTAGTGGACCTGCATCAGCGTGAGCCCGTCCGGCGGGGCGCAGAACGGGCTTTTATCATCCGGGCGTGGGTAGTTAATGAGGCGCGCCAGTTCGTCCAGCGTGATTTTTCCCCGCGCGGCTTCATGAGCGGCTCCTGCCATGAGGCGCACCATTTTATAGAGAAAGCCCGTTCCGGTGAGGGTGATGAAGACATGTTCCCCCTCCTGCACCACCTGCGCCTGCGTGATGGTGCGGAGGAAGTAGTCCGCCGGGATGGGGCGCGGTTCATTGCCGCGCAGGGCCGCAAAGGCCGTAAAGTCATGCGTTCCCAGAAAGAGCCGGACGGCTTGCTCCAGAATGTCCGTGCTCCAGGCCAGTGGACGGTGCCAGGCCAGCCCGGCGTCAAAAGGGCTGAGGACAGGCGCACGGGAGATGCAGTAGCGGTAGGTTTTTCCCGCCGCGCTGAACCGGGCGTGAAAGCCTGGGGGAACGTATTCCGCCTGGGTGATCCGTATGGTCCGGGGCAGGCGGGTATTGAGGGCGGTGGGCCATTTGTCCGCAGGAATGCGGTGGGTGTCCGGCGCATCCACATGGAAGACCTGGCCCAGCGCATGCACGCCGGCATCCGTCCTGCCGGAGCCGTGGATGCGGACGGCGGAGCCGAAGAGGGCGGAAAAGGCGCGTTCCAGGGCGTCCTGTACGGTGCGGCCCCCCGGCTGGCTTTGCCAGCCCAGGTAGGGGCGTCCATCGTACGCGGTGGTGAAACGGATGCGGGGCATGGGGCCGATTGTGTTGGAACGGTCCGGTTTTGGCAAGCGGCAAGTACCGTGCGGTGACGGTTTGGAATGGATGCCGTGCGTTCCGTCCGCTCCCTAGCTTGGAGGCCATAAAAAGATGGCTATACGAATACAGGATTTTGGAATGCTGCATGTGGCTCCGGATTTGTCCGGCGTGATTCCGTTGAACGCGTTTGAAGCGCAGGCCGCCGGAGTGCGGAACCTGGCTGCGGGCGCGATGGATTTGGCAGGAACGGCGGGTGCCGCGCTGAAGGAGATGCAGGAGGTGAGGGATGCCGGGCAGTGGGCGCAGGCCCGCGACGGCCTGTACCGCTTTGAACAGGACGTGATGCGGGAGCTGGAGGCCGGCGGGGAGCCGGACCGCCTTCAGGAGAAGTGGAAGAAGGCTTTGGCGGAACGGCTTCCCGCCTACCTGCCGGGCCGGATGTCCGCCCCGGTGAGGGAGCGCGTGGAGCTGGCGAGGGAGAAACTGGAGACTGCCGGAAGCATTTATTTGCAGAAGATGTCCCGGCTGGGCCAGTTGGAGGAGGCTCGGCGGTCCTGGGCCGGAGGGGTGGAGTCCGCCGTAGAGCAGGGGGAGGATTCCCTGGCCGAACGCAGGATTGAAGAAGGCCGCGGCGTGTTTGTGACCGGAGATGAAGCCTCCCGCATGGCGGAGGAAGCTCGTGCCCGTGTGGCGCTGAACCGGGCGGTGGAGGAGGTTCGCCGTGATCCGGCCGCGGCAGTGCGCCTCGTTTCCCGGGAGCGGGAAATGCCTCAGACCCCGGAGGAAAGAAGAGTGGCGCAAGAGGCTTCTGCGGCATATGGAGAGCTGAAGCGGCGTTATGCGGATGCTGTGGCGGCTACCGTATCCGGCGGCGGCCTGCTGCGGGATGACGGGCTGGCGAATGCGGAGAAGCACGGCTTGATCAGTTCCGAGCAGTTGAGGCGTTATACGGCTTCCAGGGACCGGAGGCAGGCGGCGGAGTTTTCCGGCGTCAGCATTCCGGGAGACGACATGCTGCTGTGCCGCATGGCCTCCCTGATTGATGAGGATTGCGGAGGAGAGGGGGATGCGGACGCCATGATTGAAGTGGCTACTTCCGGCCTGCCTGCGGCGCAGGTGGAAAGACTCCTCCGGCGGCGGGAGGTGATGATGAATGTTCCCCTGGAGCTGCGCCGCGCGGCTTCCCGCCGCCTGTCCTCCATGTTCCGGAACGGAGCCTGGGGACCGCCGGAGGACGCCCGTGCGGTGGAGGAATGGAAACGCGTCCAGATGGAGTTGGCGGAGGCCGTGCAGAGGTCTCCGGAACAGCCGGCGGAGGAGATGGAGAAAGTTTTTGAGAAGGAAAACCGCCTCCAGGATGCAGGCTGGGTAGGTTTTACGGATATGAATATGAATAATGGAAAGGAAGGCAAGTGATGATGGAAGATGAGAGGAACCAGGAACAGGACGGGACATTTTTAGTAGAAGAAGGCGTGCCGGAAAAGGCCTCCGCAACGATGGAGGAAAACCGGTTGCAGGAGGAGAACGCGGTATCCGCAGTCCCTTCCGGCGCGGGAGAATTCCCGGAGCCGGTGGCGGCGGCGAAGGAAGAGTACTGGAACAGCGTGCTGACGGGGGATGTGATGACCATTCCCCGGGAGGTCAGGCAGAAGGCGGAAGCGATGTATCCGGCGGGAACGGCTGACCGGGAAAGGATTGCCGCGTGCGTGATGCAGTCATGGGTGGCGGATTCGGGGGAAATCCCCCGCGAACGCATCCGGAGGGACTGGAAGAGTATCCGGGAAGAGGTGGCGCGGCAGTATGGAGCGTCCGGCAAATCTGATGACGAATTGTTTGTGGCCGTCTCCATGCACAACCAGGTGCGCCTTTCCCAGCGGGAAACCTTGTTTGAATTGTACCAGGAGGAGTATGACCGCACGCTGGCCGGGAGTGGAACGGCTCCGGACGAACGGAGGAAAGAGGCTGTTTCCGCGTGGCCGGAGGAGATGCAGGCCGTGGCGGACCAGTTGAAGAGCAGGGCCGTGTCCGACGCCCTGGATGACAGGAACCGTCTGGCGGACGCCGCCGGAATTATCCGCAGGGGGCTGGAAGGGCTGGTAGCCAGTGAGGCCCCGGCGCCGGAAGGTTTTCCCGCCGTACAGGTGAACCGGAAGGCGGTTGCCGGAGTTCCGGACGTCGTTCGCGCCGTGGATTGCCTGGCGTCCCTGGAGGACGGGGACCGGCGGAAGGTGTTCCGCATGATGGCCCCCTACCTGCGTTCCCGGCCCGCTTTCCGGGATGCCCTGGGGGGCGCGCTGAAACGCGGAGCAGCGGAAGCAGCGGAAAATGTGGCTCATCTGGCCGTGAACGGTGCGGCCTGGGCCCTCCCGGAAGGCCGGGAGAAGGAGGCGTTGGACAGGTATTCCCGGAGTTTTGAGGAACTGCGGGATTTTGCCAGGATGGAGTTTGCTCCCCTGCGCGGAGGAAAGGATGCCCCCTGGTTCCGGGAGATGCTGGTGGACATGGCCCAGCAGGGCGCATCCACGGCGCTGGCGTTCAGCGGCCCGGCCGGGCTCGGACTGCTGATGGCCGGGGAGACGGGCCGCCACATGGCGGATGCCCGGCGCATGAATCCGGACGGCGTGTTTGACGCCCAGATGGGTGGCGCGGTCGTGTCCGGGGGGATGAACACCCTGCTTTCCTTCGGGATGACGAAGCTGGGCCAGCGGATGCTGGGACAGGGGATGCGCGCGTTCCGGGCCATGAGGTCCGCTTCCGGGAATGTGGGAGCGGTTCTTTCCGGAACGGGAGCCATGGCGGCGGATGCCGTGAAAATGGCGGCGGAGAACAAGCTGATGGAGCTGACGCCCATGGTGGCCCAGGAAGGCGTGGGAGCGTTGACGGACAGGGTGTCCGGCGTGGACTGGGAGGGATGGAAGGAGCGGCAGATGTCCGTGGACGACCAGTTGAGGGAGGCGGCTATGATGATGCCGTTCCTGCTGATCGGCGCGGGAAAGGCTTCCCTGCACCATTTCCGCCATGCCGGAACCTTGCTGGGGGACGGAGAACCTCTGAAGGTGTTTGGCATTCCGGATGAAGCGGTAACCCGCATCCTGCGGGAGAAGGACATGCGCCGTGCCGGGGAGCTGCTGCAGAAGTCCCTGCGTGATTCTCCCCTGTGGGGATCCCTGTACATTTCCAGAAAGGCGCTGGAATGGTCCCGCGCGCTGGATGAAGCCGGGGAGCCTTTTTTAAGGACGGAACAGGACGTGAGGGATTTTCTGGAACTGCCTTCTCCCGTGCGCACGAAGCCCTGGAAGATGAGGGATTTTCCGGAGTCGGAAGCAGTGTTGAAAAAACTTTTTCCCCATCCGGACCATGCGGCGGCCAGGACCAAGTGGCTGTTGCGGGCCGGGCTGCCCCGCGTGGGAGAGTCCGCCGCGGCGGACGGCCGCCACGTTTATGAGGCGGAGCCGGCCCCCGGCATGGAGATGAAGAGAACCCGGGGCCGGAGTTCGGTAGAAGAGGCCCTTTCCTCCTGGTATGAAGCCCTGTGCCGTATGGAAGAGGAAGACCTAGGGCTGGCCAGGAACAGGAACGGGAGGGAAATTCCGTGGCGTTTGAGGAATGCGGCGGATTACGACGTGCAGGCGGACGCCCTGCGCCGCGCGTTTGTGGAAGACAGGCTGAAGAAGCGCGCCTACCGCCCGTACAGGATGTTGCTGCTGGCTTATCCGGAGGAAGCGGGGCGTAGCGGTTTTTCCGGCAGGGACTGGGACGCCGTCACCGTGGAAATGGAGCGCCGGACGCGCGCCAATGTTTACGAGGGAGTGATGGAACGGGTGCACGGCGCTTCCCATGAGGAGGTGTCCGGGCATGTGGCCCTTCGCCTGTGGGAGTCGTTTTGCCGTGATGAGGGTTCCTGTGCCAGGGCGCGCCGCTGGCTGGAGGAAGGGAGCTCCCTGCTGAACGCTCCGGATTTGCTGGCCGGGGCTTCCGGTCCGGACGGCCTGGCCGCCGCCCTGTCCAGGATGAGCGGCATGATGGCTTCCCTGGGGGACCGGGAACGCCACCGGGTAAGCCCGGAGCTGCGGGAGATGAACCGCATGGTATGGGGAACTCAGGCGGATGTGAACAGCTTGTACCAGGTGCTTCCCAATATGAAGGAGTTTGACGTGCATGTAGGGCGCGGCTACACGCCGGTGGAGAGTTACGGGCGGCTGCTGTCCCGTTTTCTGGAAGTGGAACCGGAACACGTGGCCCGTTATGCCACCGTGCTGGATGCGCCGCGGCTGCATGCCGGTCCGGAGCGGGCGGTTCCCCGCGTTTATCCGGGTACGCAGAAAGCGGTGGAAAATCTTTCCCGCCTGACTCCGCGCCTGTTCCAGTCCTCGCGTGGGAGCGGAGGCGGGGAAAGGCTGTGGCGGGTAAAATATCCCAATGGCAGATGGTCGGCCTGGCATCCTTCGCAGGAGGCGGCGGGAGCGGACCTGATGGCCAATGTCTCCATGATGTTTTCCCCCGCCTGCACGGCCAAGAGGGATTTGATCCGGAGCTGGGAATGGCACGCCCGCAGCGGGCATCCGGAATGGGATACCAATTATCTGCGGCTGACCGCAGGACTGGAAAACGTGCAGGGGGAAAGGCTTTCCTGCCTGTATGACAGCCTGACGGCCATGGCGGTGGCGGATATGCTGAAAGCCGGTTACGGCGTGCGGGGCGCCGTGGGTTCAGGGGACCGTCTGGAGGTGACGGGCAGGGGCCGCGTGGCCGCTGAAACGCTGATGAGCCATGACGCCCTGCGGGAACGCATGGATATCCACGGCAAGTACGTGGGGGACGTGCAGCGGCTGGGAGTGGATGCGGACAATCAGCCCGTTCCCTCGGCCAAGGGACTGGTGATGCACCGGCTGCGGCTCCATAATACGGAAAATCCCCTGGCCTTGATTGAGGACAAGGCGGAGGTCGTATGGGACCGGCTGATGCGCACGGACCAGCTTTCCCCGGAGGACGCGTGGGAGATGCTGAAACGTCTGGGCCGCGTGCCGCGCCGCAGGGCGCTTCCCGGAGAAACGGAATTGATTGAAGAGCTTTCCCAGCTCTCCAAGGAGTATTTTTTTGCCCATCTGGACCATGACGCCGTGCCGGAGACGGTAGCTTCCTGGGCGCGCTACGGGGCCGCAAGCCCGGACAAGGCTCTGGAACCTCTGGAGGAATTGGTGCGCCGCGCCGGGCTGCTGAAGAAAACGCTGAAGGAGGGGCCGGAAACCGCCGAATTCATGGGCATGCTCCGTGAAACGGTGGGAATGAATGACCGGATACGGGCTGAACGCGCCTGGGACGCAGGCGGAGAGGAGGTGCGCCTTCCCATGATGGAAAGGTACGCCCATAGCCTGATGACCGGCAGGCTGCTGTCCACCGCGCCGGACCACGTGAGGGAGGACCTGCTGCGTTCTCTGGCCGCGCTGGACGGATACGGGGGCGGGTCCGTCCGCAGGATGGAACGGCTGGCGGAACACCGCATGACGGAACTGGCACGGGCGCTTCAGGAGTTTCCCCAGTTGAATGCATGGCGTCCGGACCCGGAGCATCCCGGCCTGTACCTGCATTTGGTGAAGCGGCCGTTCAAGGCCGGGAAGGGAACCCTGCGCGCGAAGGATGTTTCTCTGGAAGCCATGGGAGAACTCCTGCCGGAACCTGTTCTGGAGGCCCCCCTGTATATGGAGGAGGATTTTTCCGTCAGGAGCGGCGTTCCTGCCCCTGCCGCATGGCGCAGCCGTCCGGAGGTAATCCGTGCGGTGGAAACGCTGGACGTGGTGAGGCGGGATTTTGCAGCCCGGCCGGAAGCCGCGGAGTCCGGCGTCATCTGGCAAGGAAGAACCTACCGGATTGATTCCTGGACGGCCCCCGAAGGGGTGGCAACGGCCTGGAGCCGGGAACTTCCCCTGGATGAAGCCGCCTCCCTGATTGATGTTCTGGACCGCAGGCAGGAGGAAATGAGAGGGGGCATGCTCCCCTTCCTGCCTGATCCGGAGGAGGCGCGCGCGATGTACGCCAACTGCGTGATTTACCGTGACCCGGACGATCCGGGGCATACCGTTCGCCTGATGCCGGGCATTCCGGAAAGCCCCGTACGGCAGGCGCGCGCTCCGTATGTGGTGCATGCGTGGAACGGCGTTTACCTGGACAGCCGGGGTCTGCCTGCGGCGTCCGAGCGGGATTCCTATATTCCGCTGGAGCGCTTCACAGGCGCGGGAGAGGAGCCTTCTCCGGAAACCGCTCGGGAGAGCCGCGCCCGGTCCCTGGGCCGGATTCTGGAAACGCTGGGGGATGCGGATGCGCAGGAACGCTGGTGGTGGAACAGGGAGCAGGCCGTTGGGTGCTTCATGGAAGACGTCGTCAGGCTGTATGAAGAGCTGGGGGTACGCTCAGGCTATCTGAGGGGGGAGCTTGACCTGCTTGATCCCGTGATGGTTCAGGCTCTGCGCTTCGTCTCCCACGTGCTGAACGATCCCCTGGCCTACCGCCTGCCCCTGGACAAGGGGACGGAGGCCCTGAAGGGAATGACCAGGGAGGGAGTCCTGCTGAAAGAACTGGTGGAGGAACATGGAAACTTCTAATCATCTGACGGAATCCTGGAGCCAGCCTTGGCAGTCTGTCCTGTCCAGCCAGCTCTGGAGGCTGGAGCACCTGTACTGGATAGAAAACAAGGCCGGGCAGCTCCAGCGCTTCTCCCTGAACAGGGCGCAGCGGCGGCTGCATGAGCGGCTGTGGTACAGGAACGACATCCTGAAGGCGCGCCAACTGGGCATTTCCACGTATGTGGCCATGCTGATGCTGGACATGAGCCTGTTCCGGTCCAATTTCCATTGCGGCATTATTGACAAGAGCCTGCCGGACGCCCAGCAGAAGCTTGCCAAGCTGCGTTTCGCCTGGGACCATCTGGATTACGTGCCGCCCGACCCTTCCGCGATGGATGTGGCCCTGGCCCGGCTGGGAGAGAGAATCAAGAGCCTGTCCGGCGTGGAGAAGAAGGGGGAATGGCGGCCCTGCACGTCTGCGCGCAACCGCCTAGCTTTCGCCAACGGGAGCGACGTGCGCGTGGGGACGAACCTGCGCGGGGGCACCATGCAGTTCCTGCACGTTTCCGAGCTGGCGCATGTTTCCGTGCACGCCCCGTGGCGTGCCAGGGAAATCCGCACGGGGGCGATCAATACGGTGCCCCCCGGCGGCTTTATCCTGAAGGAGAGCACCCATGAGGGCGGCCGGTACGGCGTGAATTACGAACTGACGCGCCAGGCCATGGAGAACATGGGCAAGAGCGAGCTTTCTCCCCTGGATTTCCGGTTCTTCTTCTTTAGCTGGTTTGACCAGGAGGAGTACACGTTGCCGGGGCGCGGCAGATGGAGCCGGGAACTGGACGAGTACTTCCTTTCCCTGGAACGGGAAACCGGGGTGGCGCTGGATGCGGGCCAGAAAAGGTGGTACGCCAGGATGGCCCGCGTGATGGGGGCGGCCATGAAGCAGGAGTACCCGGGAACGCCGCAGGAAGCTTTCTCCACCGGGGAGGAGGGGAGCATTTACGGCAGCCGCATCATGGCCCTGCGGGAACGCGGGCGCGTGGGGACGGAGTTTGCGGCGGACCCGGACGCCCCCACCTTCACGGCGTGGGACCTGGGGTTGAGCGATCATACGGCCATCTGGCTTGTGCAGGTGATGGGGGACAGCTTCCACTGGCTGGACCATTACGCCGCCAACCAGCAGCCCCTGGCCCATTATGTGGAAAAAATGAAGGAATGGGAGAAGGCGCACGGCGTGGCGGTAACGGCCCATCTGCTGCCCCACGACGCCGCGCGGAGGGATGCCCACGGCATTTCCTACGTGGAGAACATGGCACGTCTGGGATTGGCGAACGTGCGCGTCGTTCCCAGGACCACGGACGTCTGGCGCGGCATCAATACGCTGCGGGAACTGCTGGAGCGCAGCTTCTTCCATGCCCGCACCCAGGAAAGGGTGCGCGGCGTGCGCGGAGAGGAGGAGCCCGGCGGCGTGGAACATCTGGAATTGTACAGGTCCAGGCCGCCGGGTGCGGGCGGTTCCGTGGTGGAGAGCCCCGTGCATGACGGACATTCCCATACGGCGGATGCCGCGCGCACATTTGCGGAGGCGTGGTCCCATGGACTGCTCCACGGGCCCGGGAATGACCGGGGCCGCGGCAGGCGCGCACGGATGTGGTGATGGAAGGAAAACGGGGCCGGGAAGAGATTTTTTTGATTGATGGTTGACAGTTTTGTCAAAAAGCGGTTCCTTTTTCCGGCTTTCCGTTGTCTAACGCAGTGATGCGACTCCCCGAGATGAAGTTACCCCTTTTCCATCTGCTGGTTCCCTGCCTGTGCGTTCCGTTCCTGTTTTCCTCCTGCGGCACCACGGGTGGGGGCTCTTCCCCTTCTTCCTCTTCCAATGTTCCGGTGGAGGAAATGACCGGGTATTTTGAGGAAAGCGGAACCATTCCGGGACACCTGCTCAAGTGGGAGGACGATCCGTCCCTGCCCGGAAAGCTCCTGGTCGTGGTGGACAAGAAGAAGCAGATGATGTACGTGTACCGCGGGACGCACCGCATCGCGTATGCGCCCATCAGTTCCGGCAGGAGTTCCGGCATGACGCCCTCCGGCTATTTCCGCATCGCCTCCAAGGATGCGGACCACCATTCCTATTACGGCGCGTTCATCAATGCCGCCGGGGAGCTGCGGGACGGGGATATACGGAAGGATGCCGCACGGCCCGGAGAAAGGTTTGAACCGGCCAAGATGCCCTATTTCATGAGGGTGAACGGGGCTGTAGGCATTCATGAGGGGTACCTGCCCGGCCGCCCGTCCTCCCACGGGTGCATCCGCATCCCCCATCTGGTGGCGAAGAACCTGTTTGAAGTGGCTCCCGTGGGAACCCGCGTGATTGTCAGAGACGGGGATTGGAATATTCACGAGCTTCAGAAAAAGCCGTCCGGTATTTTCAGAACGGTGCATAAGCCGTCCGCCCAGCGGGCTGGCGCAAATTCAGCTTCCTCCGGGAAGAAGGAGCTTGTAAAGTCAGAGGCGTCCGTAGAGAAGGATGCCGCTGCCATGCCGCCTGTTGGAGAACAGGAAAACGCGCCGCTGCCTTCTTCCGGCGCGGACGCCGTGACCCCCTCTTCATCCCATGGACTCGAAGGACTGGAATAACATGCTGGCCGGGCGTTTGTACCATGCCCAGGATTCCGAATTGACAGCCAGGCGCCTTCGGGCGCGCAAGCTCGTCTTCCGTTACAACCAGTCCGCCCCGGAGGAGGAAGAACTGCGCCGGGAATTGGCGCGGGAGCTCTTCGGCGGCATGGGGGAAAACTGCTATCTGGAACCTCCGCTGCGGTGTGACTATGGAACGAATATCCGGCTGGGGGATCGCGTATATGCCAACTTCAACCTGGTGGTGCTGGACTGTGCCGCCGTCACGATCGGCAGTGATGTGCTGATAGGCCCCAATGTGGGGATTTACACCGCCACGCACCCCGTGGACCCGGGGCTGAGGCGGGACGGTCTGGAATTTGCGCTTCCCGTCACCATTGAGGACGGGGTGTGGATAGGCGGCCATACGGCCATTGGCCCGGGCGTGCGCATCGGGCGCAATTCCGTGATAGGCGCGGGAAGCGTGGTGACGAAGGACATTCCCGCCAACGTGGTGGTTGTGGGAAACCCCTGCCGCGTGATACGGCCCATTACGGAAAAGGACCGCGAGGCCTGGGGTGCGGTGGAAAATGGTGGGGAGGCCGCTACCGCAGGAACGGAGGCAAATTCTCCTGCATGATGAAATTTGAATTGCTTTTGGGGACGGATGGTGCATAGTTGGCGCCCTCACAGTGTCGATTAGCCGCTGCCACGAGCTAAATACATTCAAAGAAAACACTTATGAGTAACGAAATCAATTTGCAGGAATTCAAGATGCATGAAAAGGATTCCGGTAGCTCCAGCTACCAGATCGCCCACCTGACCCAGCGCATCGCCCACCTGACCGACCACCTGAGCACGAACAAGCACGATGTTTCTTCCCGCCGCGGGTTGTTGAAGATGGTGGCTCTGCGCCGCAAGCTTCTTGATTACGTCAAGCGTGAAGATCTGGCCCAGTATCAGAGCCTGATTCAGCGTCTTGGCCTTCGCCGCTAAACGGCGGAGCATATTCCCGTTTGATTCGGCCGTTGCGGTTTTCCGCAGCGGTCGTTTTTTTGCCGCGGGGGAAGGGCGGTTCCCCGTATTTTTGTTCCGGAAGAGGCCTTGACCTTTAAAAAATGTCTGTTAGCCTGACAGACATCTATGGAACAAATGACACGGGTCCAGCAGAACACGCTGAGAAAAATCGTGGAGGCGGCCATTGAACTGATGAGTGAAAAAGGGTTCCACCGCGTCAGCGTTCAGGAAGTAGGGAAAAAGGCCGGTATTTGTGAAAAGACCGTCTTCCGCTACTTTGCCACCAAAAAGTCCCTGCTGGATGAAATCATCCGGTACCGGGAATATGCCAGCGAACTGAAAAAGGAATTCGAGAACAGGAAAACGTGGGACCTGGCGCATGACCTGAAACTGGCTGCGCGCCTGTACTTCCAGGCGACGAAGGCCAAAAGGAACGCCTTCCGGGCCTACTTGAGCGCGCTGGACTCCGTGGATACGAACGGAGATGATTTTTTGCGCGACCCGCGGGAGCTTCATTCCTTCCTGTGTGACTACATGGGCGCCATGCAGGAAAAAGGAAAGGTCAGGGAGGGGGATGTGGGGCTCATGGTGCGCGCCTTTGTCAATACCCTACACGGCTACATGCTGATGTACTGCCTGAATGACGACAGCAAGGCATGGCAGGACAAGGTGGCCTCCATGAAGCTGACCATTGGCCTGTTCATTCAGGGATTTTCCCGGCAATGCACATCCTGCGGCGCATGAGCAAGCATTTGAAGGCCATTTCACTGGGCAGCATGGCCCTGGCGGCCGTGGGAGCCATCGGCTGGGGAGTCTGGCATTTCCGGGAGAGCCGCACCATGAAAACGGACGACTGCCGCGTGGAGGCGAGCATTGTTTCCGTGGGATCAAAGCTGGCGGAGCGCGTCACCAGCGTGGATGTGGAGGAAGGGGAAACCGTCCGCCGCGGGCAGACGCTTGCCCATCTGGACAGCCGCACCATGCAGGCGCGCCTGATGGCCGCGCGTTCCCGCGTCAAGCTGATGCAGGCCAGACATGACGAGATGCTGGCCGGCTTCCGCCCTCAGGAAATCGAGTCCCAGCGGGCCAGGACGGCCCAGGCCTCCGCCAGCCTGGAACATGCGCGGCGTGATTACGAGCGCATTGAAAAGCTGGTGAGGGAGCAGGCAGGCATCAGCTCCGCGGACCGGGACGCCGTACGGGCCACCTACCTGGCGGCGCAGGCGCTGGAGAAGGCGGAGCAGGAGAATCTGGCCCTCAAGCTGGAAGGTTACCGCGAGGAGGAAAAAAGATCCGCCCAGGCCCAGCTGGAAGCCGCACGGGCGGAACTGGAGGAGTTGGAAGTGCTGTGCGGGGAATGCGTGGTTAAATCCCCCGTGGACGGCGTGGTGGCCCGCAAGCTGGTGAACGGCGGGGAGATGGTCAGTTCCGGCCAGAAGTTGTTTTCCATTGTGGACGGCGGAGACATCTGGCTCAACGTCCGCGTGGAGGAAACCAAGATAGGGCGCATCCGGCAGGGTCAGGACGTGCAGTTCACGCTGGACGGTTATGACGGCAGGGTTTTCCACGGCACGGTTTATGAAATAGGGGCGGCCACCTATGCGACATTCTCCCTGATTTCCACGGAGAACGTCAGCGGTTACTTCACCAAGGTCATGCAGCGTTTTCCCGTCAAGGTGAGCCTGCCGAAGCCGGAGGACGGAGTAGTATTCCGCCCGGGAATGCAGGGAAAGGTTTCCATTGATTTTTAAGGAAAAAGTATGAGCGGTCCGGTTATGCAAACAATGGTTCCGGCGTGGAAACGGCGCCTGCTGGCGGGGATGGCCTGCGCGTGCACGATGCTGACGTTTCTGAATATGGGCTGCATCACGGCGGCCACACCGGATTTGTCAGGCACATTTGTGGTGGGCACCCTGGATGTTTCCTGGTCGGGTGCGGCGTGCCCGCTGGGAACTGCCCTCTCCTTTACCGTGGCGGCGTATCTGTGGGCGCGCATCGGACTGAGAAGGTCCCTGCGCACGGCCCTGCTGATCATGCTGGCCGGAACCTTGCTGGGACTGGCGGCGGACCATTTCTTCCTCATGATTGCGGCCCGCTTCCTTCAGGGGGCAGGAGGCGGCCTGGCGCTGGTGTACGGAACGGGGCTGGTGAATGCCGCCCTGCCGCCGGAGCGCCGCGGCGTGGCGATGGGAGTGAAACTTTGTTCCATTGGCGTGGCTTCCTGCGCCAGCCCGGTAGTGGGGTGCCTGCTGGTGCAGTACTGGCACTGGCGGGGGCTGTTCGTCATTGTGGGCGCAGCGGCAGCCGTTCTGGCCGTGCTGACGACGCTGTACGTTCCCGACCAGAAGATTCCCAAGGGAGGAAAATTCGACTGGTTTTCCTTCCTGGCGGTGGGGATGGGATGCGTGTGCATGCTGATGGTGCTCATTTACGGAGAGACGGACGGCTGGACGGCGCCCGGCGTGCTGGCCTGGATGTACGGCGGATTTTGTTCCTTTGCCCTGGCCTTCATTTCCTGCATGACCCACCGCACCCCTCTGCTGGACGTCCGCGTGCTGGGCAACTGGCGGTTCCTGTGCGGCCTGCTGGCGTCCCTGTGCAACATCTTCTGCATTTGCTGGGTGCGGGTGGGAACGGTGCAGTTCATGCGCAATGTCATGAATTATGAACCGGTGGGCATTGCCTATGTGTTCATGGTTCTGGTGGCCGGATTTTGCGGCGGCGCGGCGCTGGTGCTCCCCCTGATGCAGAAGGGCAGGCTGGCCCTGCGGGTGGGCATGATGGCGGGGCTGCTGGCGCTGGGCGCCTCCGCCTTCTTCCTGTCCCGGCTGGACGCGGGCTGCTCCTGGCTGGACGTGGCGTGGCCCCTGGGGCTGTTCGGAATCGGTTATGCCTTCTGTTTGAATACGGCCACGCCGCTTGCCCTGAGAGGGGTGGAGGGGCGTTCCGCCGCCGCTTCCTCCCGGACGCTGAACACCGTGCGCTACATCTTCATTTCCCTGTACGTCAGCAGTGTGAGCACGGTATTGGCCCATATGAAAACGGGGTTCCGCTTCAGCATGGCGGAACAGGTAAGGGACGATTCCCCGGGAACGGCGCATACGCTTGACATGTGGCAGAGGCACTTTGCGGAAACCGGCGGCACGGCGCGGGAAATCCATGCATCCGTGGATGCGGTGCTGCAAAAGGCCGTGGCGCTCCAGAGCCAGGTGTTCTCCGTGGATACCTTTTATCTTTGCACCGTGATCGTGGGGGCGGCGGGAGTCCTGTTTGCCCTGTTCTGCCTGAAATCCAGCCCGGAAAGGAAGGCCGCTTCATGAAACGTCTGATGCTTCTTCTCATGGCCGCGCTGCTGGCTTCCTGCGGCAGTCCCGCCGTATTTGAAAGGCCCGTCATGGAAATGCCGGAGGGAACGGCCCGGACTTCTCCCGTAGGGGCCGGGTGGTGGCGCATTTTCAATGACCGTGCGCTGGACCGTCTGGAAGAAAAGGCCGTGGCTCATAACCGCGATCTTGTCCGCGCGTCCGCCCTGGTGGACCAGGCCTCCGCCCTGGCGGCGCGGACGGGCGCCGCCATGCTGCCCCGGGCGGAACTGGAAGCCGGAGCCAGCAGCGAGGAATTGTCCGAAGGTGAACGCTACATGAACAACCTGCCGGACCGGGCGAGGGATTTGTGGTCCATGTCCGGCGTGCTCTCCTATGAAGTGGACCTGTGGGGAAAGCTGCGGGCGCGCACGGAAGCCGCCCGGGCGGAGCTGCTGGCTTCTTCCGCCGCACGGGATGCGGTTTATCTGCGGCTGACGGCGGAGGTGGCCTCCGCCTACATCAATGTGCGCACGTGGGAGGAAAAATGCCTTATCATCCGCCGCGTCCACGCCTCCTATGAACAGACCTGCGCCATGTATGAAAAAAGATTTGTGCAGGGGCAGTACCCGGAGCTTGCCCTGCGCCGCGTCCAGGCGGAGCGCTCCAAAACGCTGGCCCAGCTCAGGCTGTCGGAAAACGAACTGTCCCGTGCTGAAAGCGTGCTGTCCGTGCTGGTGGGGGACAGTCCCAGGCAGGTGATGAAGGGCGGAAGGCCCGGCGGGGGCAATGCCGCCCTGCTGGCTTCTCCTCCGGTCATTCCGGCGCGGCTCCCTGGTGACATGATCGAACGCCGTCCGGATATCTGGGAGCTGGAATCCCGGCTGAAAGCCGCCTTTTACGGAAGGGAGGCGGCGCGGAAGGACAGGTTCCCGTCCCTGGTGCTGACGGGGCAGCTGGGGCAGGTCAGCACCCAGTTGAACGAACTGCTGAACCAGTCTTCCAGAAATTATGAATTGGGAGCGGGCATTCTCCAGACCCTGTTTGACGGAGGACGGAAGCGCGCCGCCGTACGCGCCGCGGATGCTGAATGCGCCGCCGTCCAGGCCGCGTATGAGCAGGCTGTGCTGAACGCCTTCCGGGAAATCAGGGATGCCCTGGTGGAACGCCGCAAAAGTACGGAGGTTTACGAAGCTACGCTTGATGAAGTGAACTGCCTGCGCCGCAGCTGGGACATTGCGTCCAGGCAGTATGAGGCCGGGTATGTGGGGCTGATGGATGCCCTGGATACGCACAGGAGCCTGCTGAGCGGGGAGCTGGACATGGCGGATGCCGCGCAGATGCGGCTGAATGCCGTCGTCAAATTCTGCAAGGCTCTCGGCGGCGGATGGCAGCAGCGCCCCGGTTCCGCATGAGGGACGGTTCTTGCCGCCGGGGATGCCCCCATCTGCTCCGGAGGAAGTTTTCCGGCAGGGAAGGGAGGGGATGTCCATTCCCGACAGGTGGCGGGGAAAAGCACGGAACAGCGGGGCTATCAAACTATTTGCTTGCATTCTCCTTGACAGGGCTTATGCTGGCATCCGACGTTCGGGGACTCGTTTCCCGGTGCGTTTCTGTCGGGCATGCCTTGAGAAATTTTCGGATTTTCACAGGCTGTCAAGCCGGTAAGACTGGGCCGGAGCGTTTGATCCATCTGGGATGTGCGCCCTGCCGCGCGGACAGTGTTCCCCTTCATTTCTGGGAAAAGGCTGCTGCGGATAACACTCTTCCTGAGGCACTGCCCGTACCTGACGCCATTCAGGCTTCCCGCCCGGAGCCGGTCTGAATGGGCTGATGAGGCTGCGGGTGACTGAAAGACAAGAAATATAATGAGCATACATTCAGTTGAATGCAACGTTGGTACGAATCCCATCACGATTGAAACCGGAAAAATGGCCCGTCTGGCAGACGGCGCGGTTGTCGTCCGCAGCGGCGATACCGTCGTTCTCGTGACCGTGGTGAGCGCCACCAAAGTCAAGGAAGGCCAGACCTTCTTCCCCCTGTCCGTGGAATACAAGGAAAAGGCCGCTGCCGCGGGCATGTTCCCCGGCGGCTACTTCAAGCGTGAAGGCCGCCCCACGGAAAAGGAAATCCTGACGTGCCGCATGACGGACCGCCCCCTGCGCCCGATGTTCCCCAAGGGCTACTTCTATGATACGCAGGTGATTACCCTTCTGCTCTCCGCCGACGGTGAAAATGAACCGGACATTCTGAGCATCAACGGCGCTTCCGCCGCCTGCGTCGTTTCCGACCTCCCCTTTGCCGAACCCGTGGGCGCCGTCCGCGTGGGCCGCGTTGACGGCCAGTTCATCATCAACCCGACCAACTCCCAGCGTGAAAACAGCCAGCTTGACCTGGTGTTTGCCGGGACGAAGGACCAGGTGATCATGATTGAAGGTTCCGCCAACGAACTGCCGGAAGAAGACTTCATCGCCGCCCTGCGCCTGGCTCAGGAAAACGTGAAGGTTCTTTGTGAAAAGCAGGAAGAACTCCGCGCCGTCTGCGGCAAGGAAAAGCGTTCCTACGAACTCTGCCTTGCCAAGCCGGAACTGCTGGAAATCGGCTATGAAATCGCCGGTGACCGCATTGAAGACGCCATCTATGCCGCCTCCAAGGTGGAACGGCAGAAGAAGGTGGGAGCCCTGCGCGACGAAGTGGAAGCCGCCATCAAGGAACGCCATCCGGAAGCTACCGATTTTGACGTGGAACAGGTCTTTGAATACATTCAGAAGAAGGCCTTCCGCATCTCCATCATGGACAAGGACAAGCGCGCCGACGGCCGCGCCCTCAAGGAACTGCGCCCCCTGACCGCGGAAATCAACGTGCTGCCCTCCGTGGTGCACGGCTCCGCGATGTTTGCCCGCGGTGAAACCATGTCCCTCTGCCTGGCGACGCTCGCTCCGATGGAAGAACGCCAGTACATGGACAACTACACGGGCAGCGTGAATGAAAAGCGCTTCATCCTGCACTACAACTTCCCGCCCTTCTCCGTGGGCGATACCGGTCGTTTCGGCGGTCAGAACCGTCGTGAAATCGGCCATGGCGCCCTGGCGGAACGTTCCATCGCTCCGGTTGTCCCGAGTGAACAGGAATTCCCGTACGCCATCCGCATTTCTTCTGAAATCATGGAATCCAACGGTTCCACCTCCATGGCTTCCGTCTGCGCGGGCACGATGTCCCTGCTGGCGGCCGGCGTGCCCCTCAAGCGCCCCGTGGCGGGCATTTCCGTGGGCCTGGTGACGGAACAGAATGACCAGCATGAAATCACCACGTACAAGACCCTTCTGGACATCATCGGTTCCGAAGACTTCTACGGTGACATGGACTTCAAGCTTTGCGGCACGTCTGAAGGCGTGACGGGCTACCAGCTGGACCTCAAGCTGCCCGGCATCCCCCTCTCCATTCTGGAAGAAGCCATCCACGTGGCGAAGGCCGGACGCACGGACGTGCTGAAAGTCATGAATGACGCCATTGCGGCTCCGGCCCAGATGAGCCCGAATGCCCCCCGCATTGAGACCACCAAGATTCCCGCCGACCGCATTGGCGAGCTGATTGGCCCCGGCGGCAAGAACATCAAGGCCATCCAGGCTGAATCCGGCGCCGACATCAACATTGAGGAAGACGGCACCGTGCACATCTACGCCTCCAAGCAGGAAGGCCTGGACCGTGCGCTGGAACTGGTCACCCGCATGTTCAAGACCATTGAAATCGGTGAACTGTACACCGGCAAGATTGTTTCCACGACCACCTTCGGCGCGTTCATGGAAGTGCTTCCCGGCAAGGACGGCCTGATTCACATCTCCGAGCTGGCCGAAGGCCGCACCGCCAAGACGGAAGACGTCGTTAGCGTGGGAGACGTGGTGACTGCCAAGTGCATCGGCATCGACGACAAGGGCCGTGTGAAGATGTCCGTGCGCGCCGCTCTGCGCGACGCCAAGGCAGCCGAAGCGGAAGCCGCCGGCATCACGGAATAACGGTTTTTCCATTGAACCTTTAAACTTCCAGCCCCGTTTCCGGTTTGTTCCGGGAGCGGGGCTGTTTGATTGTTTAAGGGGGGGATTGACTGTAAGAAGGGAAGGGCTGTTCGCGTGATCTTCCGGATGTTTTTTTGCCGTTTCAGGGAGGAGCCGGGAAAAATCAGGCAGCCAAGGAGAACAGGCTGCGGAAGAAACCGGGAGGCGGTTTTGTTTTTGCAGCGGTATGTTTCTGGACCGCGGGCTGGATTCGTGCCTGCATTATTGCCGTTCCTTCCGTAAGAAGATTTTTTTGCCGTACGGCATTCCTGCGGGACGTCAGGGATGTTCCTTTTTCTGCACGGACGCCGTTTTCACTTCAGCAGAAGGAGGCGTGCACAGAAAGCGGCCCAGCAGATCCAGCGTGGCTTTCACGTCCTTCAGGTCCGCCAGCTCCCGGGGAGAATGCATGTAGCGGATGGGGGGCCCAGAAAAGTGGCGTGGACGCCGTAAAGCTTGACGGGGACGAAATTGGCCATGCCGGGCGGGAAAGCGGCGTCCTTCTGGAACGGAATCCCGTGTTCTTCCGCCAGTTGGAGCAGTTGGGCAGTGATAGGCTGGTAAAAAATTTTGTCATGAGTAAAAATGACGGGGCCTTCCCCCATGGCCTGGCGGCTCAATCGCTCGTTTTCTTCACGGGGCGGCAGGTCGTCCAGCTGGACGGTATCCAGCGTGCAGTCAATAACAATAGCCAGTTTGGGACGGTTCCTGCCACAATACGCCGTGGCTCCTGCCAGCCCTGTTTCTTCCTGGGAGGAGGAAAGGAGCGTGACGTGGTATTTCAGGTCTTTTTTGTGCCGGGACAGGAAGGAGGCCAGCTCCATCAGCATGAAGGAATTGAGGCGGCAGTCCAGGCCGTGGGCCATCAGGCGCGTGCCGTGCAGCAATTCCGGCTTGGTGGAGGGAACGCCGCGCCGGCCGACGCTCAAGCCCATTTCCCGTGCTTCCTCCGCGCTGGATGCCCCTGCGTCAAACAGGATGTATTCCCCTCCTGCCGGAAGGGGCTCGCGGTTCAGCCACCAGCCGGGAACCGCCCCGGCAAAGGCGGTGACGGGGCCGTGTTCCCCGTCAAAACGGTAAGGGCAGGAAAGCATGGACTGGAAGTCCGGAAAACCGACGGGCCTTACTTTCAGAAAGCCGGACGGAGTGATGCCTGCAATGACAACGCCCACTTCGTCGGCATGGGCGTCTATCAGCAATTCCGGGGCGTCCGGGTCCGGGCTGCGGAATGTAGCCCAGGCATTTTGATGCGCGTCCGTGCCGGAACTGTCCGCCAGGGGCGCCACGTGCTTGAGCCAGAATTGCTGGAGGGGGGCTTCCGCTCCGGAAGTGGAGGGGATGTCCAGCAGGGAAGCCAGCCGTTCCATGGACTGACCGCTGAAAGGCGGCTGCGTTTCCGGCATGGAGGCCACGCAAAGGTTGAAAAGAAGCAGTGGAAGCAGCAAAAAGCGGATAGAGGGCATTCCCCAGCCTATCATGGAAGAAGGGCGGGAAGCAATGCTGGAGGAATGAAGTGCGCGGTCCGCATGGCAGATTTTTTTGTTTCCCGTTCTTGACAGGATTTTTTTGGTTCCTATGATGCGGATGCCCGTTGCGTTTTACGGACACCCCCGCCATACATGATTCTTTTTATCATCTTCGTTATTCTTTTCCTGATTCTGGTCAACGCCTTTTACGTTGCCGCAGAATTCGCAGCGGTGAGCGTGCGCCGCAACATGATCCGGGAGATGGCGGAAGGCGGCAGCAAGGTGGCTGCCCATTTGCTGAGGATTTTGGAAAACACGAAGGAACTGGACCGCTACATTGCGGCCTGCCAGTTCGGCATTACCATTTCCAGCCTGATTCTGGGTGCGTACGGCCAGGTGGAACTGTCCGCCTACCTGCTCCCCCTGTTTGAACGGTTTGGCGGCATGGATTCCGTGATGGCCAATTCCGTAGCCGCCATTGTAGTGCTGGTCGTCCTGACGGTCCTGCAGGTGATTCTGGGGGAACTGATGCCCAAGTCCCTGGCGCTGCAGTTTCCCAAGCAGGCGGCCCTGTACACGTATTACCCCATGCGCTGGACGCTGACCTTCTTCGCATGGTTCATTGACTTCCTGAACGGAAGCGGTCTTCTGCTGCTTAAACTGTTCCGTCTGCCCCCCGGAGGCCACCAGCACATCCACTCCCAGCAGGAGATCAACATGCTGCTGGATGAAAGCCACCAGGGCGGCATGCTGGAGGAGGATGAACATGAACGGCTGCACAGCGCGCTTTCCCTGGCGGAACGTACGGTGGAGCAGATCATGATTCCCCGTTTCCAGCTCGTCTGCCTGGATGTGGACGCTACCCAGGAGGATATTCTGAACATGATTGCGGACAGGCCCCATACCCATATTCCGGTGTATGAAGGAAACCGGGAGGCCGTCATCGGCATGCTGCACATCAAGGACATGGTGGCCGCGTATGCGGAAAAGGGTGTTTTGCCTCCCCTGCGCTCCATGCTGCGGCAGGTGCCGTGCGTGATGGAGATGCAGACGGTGGAGATGCTGATGTCCCGTCTGCGGGAGGACAAGGCCAAGGAAGCCTTTGTGCTGGATGAGTACGGCAAGTTCGTGGGGCTGGTGACGCTGGAACGGCTGCTGGGTGAAATGGTGGGGGATATTGATGAGGAATTCATCCGCTCCGGGGAAAAGGTGGAATACCTGCCGGACGGTTCCGTGCGCATTCCCGGCATGATGCGCGCCCATAAGGCGGAATGCCTGGTGCCCTTCCTGATGAACGGCGCCACCACAGTGGGCGGCTGCGTGATCAAGCACATGTCCTGCATTCCGAAGGAGGGGGACCGCCTGATTATTGCGGGGCGCGTGCTGGTGGTGGAAAAGATGGACCACAACCGCGTTTCCTCCATCCTTCTGTTGCCTCCGGAGAAAAAGGAGGATGAACCTGCCATGGAAAGCGGGGTGGAATCATGATGACGATTTTTATTATTCTGCTGCTGATTGTACTGAACGGCCTGTTTGTGGCCGCGGAATTTGCGCTGCTTGGCGCGCCCCGCGCGGCTCTTGAGCAAATGGGGGCGTCCGGCAACATGGTGGCGCGCCGTGTTTCCCAGATATTGAAAACGCCCCGTTTGCAGGACCGCTACATTGCCACGGCCCAGCTCGGCATCACATTCGCCAGCCTGGGGCTGGGCATGTACGGGGAGCATGCCGTGGCCGGATGGCTCCACGAATGGCTGGCCCAGTACGGCTGGGCCTCTTGGCTGGTGGCGCATGGCGCAGCCAGCGTTCTGTCCGTAGCGGTGCTGACGTACCTGCACATCGTGCTCGGGGAAATGGTGCCCAAGGCTCTTTCCCTCCAGTACGCCACGAAGCTCTGCCTCATCATTACCATGCCCATGTACGTGATTCAGCTCTGCCTGTATCCGCTGGTGGTGGGCATGAACACCCTGGGCAACTTCTTCCTGAGGCTGCTGGGCGTGGACAGGAATGAATCCAAATCCCATTACCATTCTGCGGAAGAACTTCAGTACATCATTGAGGAAAGCCATGAAAATGGCGCCCTGCCGCAGGAATCCGGCCGCATCATGGACGGCCTGTTTGACCTGGAAGACCTGTATGTTCACCAGGTCATGACTCCGCGCGTCAGGATAGACGCCATTCCGGAAAGAGCTGGGCATGAGCAGATAAGGGAAATCGTGCGCCGCACCCGCCGTACCCGCTACCCTGTCTACCGCGGGGACCTGGACCACGTGGTGGGCATGGTGCATGCCCGTGACCTGTTCCGCATCATGCTGCGCGGGAAGGCCCTGACGTCCGAATACATCCACGCCATTCCCAAGGTGCCCAAGACGGTGAAGTTTGACAACGTGGTGGAAATCATGAGGAAGGACAATGTGCGCCTTGCCATCATTCTGGACGAGCATGGGGGAACCTCCGGCCTGCTGACCCTGACGGACGTGTTTTCCGAGGTGATGGGCTGGGACCGCGGCCGCATCAGAGTATTGACAGACCTGCCGCGGGATGCGGTGGGCTTCTCCTGCGACGTGTCCGGACTTGCCCGTATTGAGGAGCTGGGGGAAGCCATGGACATGGACTTGCAGAGTGAGGAAATCGATACTGTGGGCGGCCTGATTCTCAATCTGCTGGAAGCTCCGGCGGAGGAAGGGGACACCGTGGGCTACCGCGGCCTGGAATTCAAGGTGACCCGGACGGAGAACGGCGGTGTGGAACGCTGCACCGTAACCCGGATTACTCCACTGATGCGGGAGGAAGCTCTGGAAGAAGAGGAATAATCCGCGGGACTCAGGCGGGAATGCGCCGGAACCGCGTTGCTTTGTGCAAAAGTTCCTTGGTGGAGCGCGTATGATATGGCAGAATATTTTCCGTCATGTCCCAACCTGAGTCCGCCGATGCTTCCATGAAACGCCCCTCCATGAAAAAGTGGGTTGTTCTCCTTGTTGTTCTTGGGGCGCTGATCGGGGTAGGCACGATGATGAAGGCATGGATAGACCGGCGTTCCGGCGCGGAGGCCCAGCCGGCCGTTTTCTCAGGCGGCAGCGAGCACTGGGACCAGAATGAAGTTCCCATCTCCATGCAGTGCGGGGCTTGCCATGAAAAGGAATTCCGGCAGTGGGCCGGATCGGATCACGCCTGGGCGTTCCGCAAGCTGGGGGATCAGTGGGAATCTGAGGCGTTCCATAACATGAAGCTGAACGCCCACGGCAGCATTCTTCAATTCTCCACAAATGCAGAGGGGCGCATGGTGCATGACGGCCAGTCCTCAACCTCCTGGCGCGCGGACTGGGCCACGGGGAGAATCCCCCTGGTGCAGTACCTGGTTCCCGCCAAGGACGGCGGTTATCATACCCTGAGCGCCGCGTGGGACGTGAACCGCAAGGAATGGTTTGATATCTTTGGCAAGGATGCCCGGCAACCAGGGGACTGGGGGCACTGGACGGGCCGTGGCATGAACTGGAACACGCAGTGCGCGTGGTGCCACATGTCCCTGTTCCATAAAAATTATGATCCGGTCAAGGACCGCTATGCCTCCACCTGGACGGAACCCGGCGTGACTTGCATCCAGTGCCACGGCCCCTTGCTGGACAAGCCGGAGGAGGGGACGGGATGCATGATTTCCACCAGGGACAAGCTGACGCCGCAGCAGGTTCATGACAACTGCGCTTCCTGCCACGCCCGGCGGGATGAATTCGATCACGATTTTGCCGTTGGCGACCGTTTTGACAACCATTTCCAGCTCGTGCTTCCCGTACAGCCCGGCGTTTTCTGGCCCAACGGCATGCAGAGGGATGAGGATTATTGCGAAACCGGGCTGCGCCTGAGCCGCATGGGCAAGGCGGGCGTCACCTGCCTGGACTGCCATGACCCGCATACGGGAACGCTGAAGCTTCCGCAGGAGGATAACACGCTCTGCCTGCGGTGCCACGGCACCGGGGAGGCGGTAAACGGCGTAAAAGCCCCCGTCATTGACATGGCCAGTCATACGCCGTGTCCGCAGTCCAGCATGGGCGCCCGCTGTGTGGAATGCCACATGCCGGAAAGCCTGTACATGGCCCGCGATCCGCGCAGGGACCATTCCTTCAATTCTCCCGATCCCCTCCTGAGCGTGGAGCTGGACATTCCGAATGCCTGTACCATGTGCCACCGGGAAAAGAGTAATGAATGGGCCGCGCAAGCGGTGGAAAAATATTACGGGGCCAAGCCCAAGATGGCGCAGTACAGGGACCGCACCCGGGCCGTGCAGCGTGCCTATGAAGGGCGGGAGGATGTGCTGCCCCTCCTGATGGAATGCTTCAAACGGGAGGAAGTGGGCGCATGGCGCGCGACGCTGCTGGATCTGATGGATGCCTGGGCGCATGAACCTGCCGTTCAGGAGCTAGCTGCAGCGGCGGTCAAGGATCCGGACTCCCTGACGCGCGCCGCCGCCGCCAAGGTGATGGGCCGTGCGGGCAATCCCGCCGCGGGCAAACTGCTCAATGATCCCTTCAAGGTAGTGCGCCTGCAGGCGGAGTGGGCCCTCCGGGATTCCCTGCCGCCGGACAGCCCCGGCATGAAGGAGCTGACCGCCGCCGCCCTGCACCAGGCGGACCAGCCGTCCGGGGCGATGAAGCTGGCCCAGATAGCCATCAGCCGCAAGGATGCGAAGGCGGCAGAACAGTGGTTTGCCAAGGCTTTGAAATGGGATGCCACCTCTTCCGTGGTGCACCGGGATTATGCCGTTTTCCTGGCCTCCCAGGGCCGCAGCGGGGAGGCGGTGGACCAGATGAGGGAGGCCGTGCGGCTGGCTCCGAAGGATGCCAATCTGTGGTATCTGCTGGGCCTGGGCCAGATTGAAAACAACGATGAGCCGGGCGCGCTGGAATCCTTTAATGAAGCTCTGAAAATAGAACCCTCCTTCATCCGTGCCCTGTTCAACCGCGCCCTGCTGAATGAAAAGGTGGGACGGCTGGAACAGGCTCTTCAGGACCTGGAAAACTGTTCCTCCCTGGACAAGGAGAATGCGGATATTCCGTTCACGCTGGCGGTGATGCTTTACCGCAACGGACGGTACCGTGACGCCGCCGCCGCCGCCGCGGAAGCCCTGCGCCGCGATCCTGGGCACGCGCAGGCAAGGCAGATTTTGGAATCAGCTTCTCGACATGGAAGGTAAGAAGTAGTATATCAGCGTTATGCGCATGAAATTTTCCCCCTGGCGTATTCTGCTGGTGTCCGCATTCGTAGCGGGTTCCTCCTTCTGTTTTGCGGACACTCCCGGAGCGTCGGAGGATCCGTCCCTCCGCATTTGGACGAATAAAAGCACGGGCAGTACGGTGGAGGCACGTCCTATTGCCTTGAACATGAAGACCGTCAAGCTGGTAACTACGGCCAAAAAGCCCATCACCATGCCGTTGGAAAAGCTTTCCGAAGAAGACCGCGCGTGGCTGGAGGAACACAAGGAAGTGATAGGTAAGCCTGTTGCGGAATGGTCCTCCGTGCCGTCCGGCCCCGTGGCGGAGGAAATGAAGGGGAAAACCTACATGCTGGGAAACGGCAAGCTTGAAAAGAAGGACGGGAAGCTGAATCCCGGGCATTTCATCCTGTATTTCAGCGCAAGCTGGTGCGGCCCGTGTTGCCGGAATGCGCCCCACAGCGTGGAGGCCTACAACAAGGCGGTGAAGGACAATCCGGATGTGGAAGTGATCATGTGCAATCTGGACCAGAACCTGGAAGCCGCCCAGAAATGGGCCGCCGCCAACAACATGCCCTGGCCCATCCTGCTGAGGCAGGATTTGACGGAGCTTGCCAAAAAGGTGGCCCCGCGCGGCATCCCTACGATGATTCTGGTGGATAAGGACGGCAAGCCCATCCAGTCTTCCCAGGACATGGAACAGTTGGTGAAAGCCGCTGGTTCAAGCCGTTCCTCCCGCTAGGCGGCAGCACCGTTTGATCTTTTGAAACGATGGCTTCCATCCGCAAATCCCAGTCGGACCGCTCTGCGGAAACCAGCGGTAAAATTCTCCGTGCCGCGCAGAAACTTTTTGCCCTCAGGGGATTTGACGGAGTGACCATGAGGGCGATTGCCTCTGAAGCAGGGGTGAACCTGGCCTCCATTGTTTACTACTTTGAAAACAAGGAAGGACTGTACCTGGCCGTTTTCAGGCAATATGCGGAACCCCTGATGGAGGAGCGCATGAAAATGCTGAAAGAAGCGGACCTTCATCCGTCCCTCAGGGCGTATGCCCGTGCCTTCATTGAGCCCGCTTTCCGTTTGCTGCTGGATAAAAACCTGGGCGGTCCGGATCACGCGCGCCTGCTGTGGCGGCTGCCCCAGGAACCGGAATACCTGGGAAGGAAGATTTACGATGAATTCTATGCTCCGCTCATCCGGGAGATGACGTTGAGGGTTCGCCGATTCTGCCCATGGGACGATGAGCTTTCCATATCCTGGCACATACATATCATGAGTTCCATTTTCCATGCCACGCTGGGGAAATACGTCACACGGCTGGAACTTCATGACAAGGAGCCGTGGATGAAGGATCAGGACCGCATCCTGCAAATGATTGTAGATACGGCGGTCCTGCTGATTTCCCGTCCGGCTCTTTCTCCGGAGGGAGAGGAAAGACAGGGGTAACCGCAGGAGTGGAATGCAATACCCGGGAAGGCGCGTCTTTCCTCACGCTTCTCCCAGTCTTTTTCTAAGCGCCGCGACCGTTTCCGTTATATCCGGGTGTGTAAGCAGCCAGGAAACGATGACGACCCTGCTTGCTCCCGCCTCCAGAACGGAGGGCAGCGTGTTTCCATTAATGCCTCCGATGCAGAAGACGGGAAACTCTTCCGGTAATTGCCGCCGCACGCCTGCAATGTCTTCCAGGCCGATCGCCGGCCTTCCCGGCTTGGTGCCCGTGGGAAACAAGGGGCCGAATCCGATGTAGTCCGCCTGCTCCCGGAACGCGCCCAGAGCCTGTTCCGGGCTGTGCGTGGAACGCCCGATGATGGCGTTCGCCCCCAGCATGGCCCGCACGGGAGCCAGTTCCCCGTCGTCCTGGCCTAGATGGACGCCGTCCGCCCCTGTGCTCAGGGCAATTTCAGGATAGTCGTTGATGATGAAAAGACAGCCGTATTCGCGGCACAGCGGGGCAAGCCGGCTACCCATGCGCGCGATATGTTCCGGATCATGGTTTTTCGCCCTGAGCTGGAGGATGCCCAGACCGCCCGCCAGCAATTTTTCCGTAACGGAGATTAATTGATGTTCAGCGGTATATCCCATATCCGCGATGCCGTATAGCCGGCAGGATGAGAGGCGTTCCTTCCTGTTCATGGCAGGGAATTGTACCGGATAAAATCATCCCGGCAAGACGCTTCCCATTCTTGACCCTAAAGGAGGGTGTGATACACTCCCCGCATCGTGTCACCCGCCTTATATTCCGCCGCTAAAAGTGTACTGTTCCAGATGAATCCGGAAACCGCCCACAAAGTGACCTTGTGGGGGCTGCGCCTGGCAGAAAAGATGCGCGTACTGCCCCTTCTGATGGGGGAGGTTCCTTCCGACCCCGTGGAAATCCTGGGGATGAAATTCCCCAACCGTGTGGGTCTCGCCGCCGGAATGGACAAGGAGGCGGATACGGTGAACGCCTTCGGCCAGGCCGGGTTCGGCTTTGTGGAAGTAGGCACGCTGACTCCGCGGCCGCAGCCGGGCAATGACAAACCCCGCCTGTTCCGCCTGATTCCCCAGCAGGCCATTATCAACCGGATGGGATTCAACAATGAAGGCATTGCCGCCGGAGTGGAGAACATCCGCTCCGCCACCCGTTTTCATGGCGTCCTGGGAGTTAACATCGGAAAAAACAAGGTGACGCCCAATGAAGATGCGGCCCAGGACTACCTGACCTGCCTGCGTGCGGCATGGCCCGTGGCGGATTACATTGCCATCAACTTCTCTTCTCCCAACACGCCCGGACTGCGCGACCTTCAGGCGGCCGAACCCGCCGCGCGCCTGCTGGCATCCCTGAAATCGGAGCAGTCCAACCTGGCTGTGGAAACCGGACGCAATGTGCCCATTTTCATGAAGGTGGCGCCGGATGTGACGGATGAGCAAATTGCGGAACTCAGCCGCGTTTTCCTGGATGAAGGTCTGGACGGCCTCATTGCCACGAACACCACGCTTTCCCGGGCCGGGGTGGAAGCCAGCCCGCGTCGTGAAGAAGCCGGCGGCCTGTCCGGCGCGCCGTTGACGGCGCGGTCTACGGAAGTTATTGGAGCGTTCGCCTCCGAATTGAAGGGGCGCATCCCGATCATTGGCGTAGGCGGCATCATGAGCGGCGCGGACGCCGTCGCGAAAATCAAGGCCGGGGCCAGCCTGGTGCAACTCTACACAGGGTTCATTTACCGCGGGCCGGACCTCATCCGGGAATGCGTGGAAGCCATGAAGGCTGAATGCCCCGTTAACTCCTGATTCTCCTTATTCACTGCCTACAGGTTTCATTCATGCCCGGTTCCTTCGTACATCTTCACAATCACACGGAATACTCTCTGCTGGACGGCGCAGTCCATATCAAGGACCTCATTGCCGAATGTTCCCGCATGGGAATGCCGGCCGTAGCCATCACGGACCACGGCAATCTCTTCGGGGCCATTGAGCTGGTCATGGAGGCGAACAGCCTTAACAAATCCGTGGCCGCCTGGAACAAGGAACATCCGGAAGGACCGCAGAAGCAGGAGGTGAAGCCCATCTTCGGTTGCGAGGTGTACCTTTCCCCCACGCCCATCGGCGTGAAAAAACAGCTTCCCGGGCGCCGCAAATATACGCACCTGCTTTTGCTGGCGGAAAATGAAACCGGCTGGCAGAACCTGGTCAAGCTGGTATCCCGGTCCCATCTGGAAGGTTTTTATTACAAGCCCCGCGTGGACATGGAAACCCTGCGGGAATTCCATGAAGGTCTTATTTGCTGTACGGCGTGCCTTGCCGGGCCGCTGAACGAATGGCTGCTCAATGACCAGCCTGAAAAGGCGGAGGAAGCCCTCCTGGCGCTGAAGGATATCTTCGGGGACGACAACATTTTTGTGGAGCTTCAGGACCATGGCATGGAGGAGCAGAAAAAATGCCTGCCGGAGCTGGTGCGCATCGCCCGCAAGACCAATACCCCCATTCTAGCTACCAATGACGTGCACTTCCTCCGGAAGGAGGACCACGATATGCACGACGTGCTGATCTGCATCGGCACCAACGAAAAGCTGGCTTCTCCCAAGCGCATGCGCTACTCCACGGAAGTCTACCTGAAATCCCCCGAGGAAATGAGGGAGGTGTTCAGGGACTATCCGGACGCCGTGGAAAACACGCTGAAAATCGCGGAACGGTGCAACGTCACCATCAAGCTGGACTCCGCCAGTACGGAAAAATACCCGGAATTCGGCACTCCGGACGGCTCCACGCGTGAGGATTACCTGCGCAAGGTATGCTATGAAGGACTGGAGGAGCGGTACGGCAAGGAACGCGTGGCTAAGGACAAGGAACTCCGCGACCGCCTGGATTATGAGCTGGGGATTATCAACCAGTTGAAATTCCCCTCCTACTTCCTGATTACGGCGGATTTCATCAACTGGGCGAAGGACCATGACATTCCCGTGGGGCCCGGCCGCGGTTCCGCCGCCGGTTCTCTGGTGGCGTATGCCATGAAGATCACGAACATCGACCCCCTGCGGTTCGGGCTGATCTTTGAACGTTTCCTGAACCCGGAGCGCGTCAGCCCTCCGGATATCGACATTGACTTCTGCCAGACGCGCCGTCCGGAGGTGATTGACTATGTGCGGCAGAAATACGGGGAGCGCGCCGTGTCTCACATCATCACGTACGGCACCATGGGCGCCAAGTCCGTGCTCAGGGACGTGGCCCGCGTGATGGACATGTCCTACGCGGATGGAGACCGCATTTCCAAGCTGATTGAACCCGGTCCCAAGGTAACCCTCCAGTCCAGCTACAAGAGCAGTGAGGAACTGCGGGAGCTGATCGCCTCCGATGAAGGATACGCGGAGCTCTGGGGTTATGCGACGCGCCTGGAAGGGCTGATCCGCAACGTGGGCGTGCACGCGGCGGGCGTCGTGATTGGTGACCGTCCGCTGGACGAGCATGTGGCGCTCACCCGTGACGACCTGTCTGATCCTCATGCAGCCGTCGTCGCCCAGTGCGACATGAGCGCGATTTATGAAGTGGGTCTCTTGAAAATGGACTTCCTGGGTCTGAAAACCCTGACCGTCATGCATGATGCGGAGGAATACGCCCGCTGGCGCGTGCCGGACTTCAAGCTGGATTCCGTGCCCTTGGATGACCGGGAAACGCTGGACCTGCTGAACAGGGGGGACACGATGGGCGTGTTCCAGCTGGAATCCGGCGGCATGGTGGATACCTGCCGGCGCTACGGCATCCAGAAGATTGAAGACATCATTGACTTGCTGGCCCTTTACCGTCCGGGAGCCATGCAGTTCATGGATGAAATGATCGAGGTCAAGAAGGGGCTGCGCCAGGTGGTGTATGAACACCCGCTGCTGGAACAGGTCAGCGGAGAGACCTACGGCGTGATGATTTACCAGGAACAGGTTCAGGCGGCGGCCAAGCTGCTGGCGGGCTACACGCTCGGCGGGGCCGACCTGCTGAGGCGCGCCATGGGCAAGAAGGACCCTGCAAAAATGGCCAAGGAAAAGGCCCACTTCGTGGAAGGGTGCTGGAAAACCAACCAGATTGATGAAAAGACGGCTACGGCCATCTTTGACAAGATTGAGAAATTCGCCGGGTACGGCTTTAACAAATCCCACTCCGCCTGTTACGGCCACATTTCCTACTGGACGGCCTACCTCAAGGCACACTTCCCGGTGGAATTCCTCTGCGGCCTGATGTCCAATGAAGCGAACAACGACAAGATCGGCGTGTTCATTCAGGAAGCCAACCGCATGGGCATTGAAATCCTGCCCCCCAACGTGAACAAATCCATGCTCAAATTCACTCCGGAGGAAACGCCTTCCGGCAAGCTGGCCGTGCGCTACGGACTGGCGGCCATCAAGAATGTGGGGGAAGGAGCCATGCAGATTCTTTTGGAGGAAAGGGAAAGAAACGGGGAATTCACCAGCATGGAGGACATCTGCAACAGGCTGGATTCCAAATCCGTCAACAAGAAGATTCTGGAATCCCTGATTCGCGCGGGAGCGCTGGACTGGACGCTGGAACCGCGCTGCGCCCTGTTTGAGCGGGTGGACCTGGCCCTCAGCGGCGCATCCCAGGTGCACAAGGACAAGGCCCTGGGGCAGGGCGCCCTGTTTGACATGACTTTTGAAGCTCCCAGGGTGAAGGATGAGCCTGCTGTTCTGGAATGGTCCAAGGAGCAGCGCATGGGGGATGAAAAGGACCTGTTGGGCGCCTACTTCTGCGGCCATCCGCTGGACTCCATGCGCGGCGTCATTGATGCGGAAAAATACACCCGCATCGGTCTCATTGACGCGCTGGAGTCGCACGAACTCAAGCAGAAGCACCAGATCGCCGGCATGGTGCGCTCCGTCATCCCCAAGATCAGCAAGGCAGGCAGGAAATTCGCCATCCTCACACTGGAAGACTTTACCGGCAGCATTGAAGTGCTGCTGTGGTCGGATGTCTATGAAAAGGCCCTGGAAATGGAAGGCGGCCTGGAACCGGGCGTCTTCGTCTCCGTGCGCGCCAACATCCGGGAGGATGACCGCACTTCCGCCAAGAGCGTGGCCGCGCAGAGCGTGGACCCGCTGGGAGGCAGGAGGCGCAAGTCCAAGGCCGGGGACCAGGGCCCTCTGAATATCATTGTCAGCCCCCTGCGCCACACGAGGAAAAATCTGGAGCAGATACGGGACATCCTGAAAAGGTACCCCGGTCGTTCCAAGGTCAATCTCACGATCAAGGACAGCCTGGGCCATAGTCAAATACTGGAGCTGGACGAACGGTTCCGCGTGAACCGCTGTCCGGAGCTGGAAACGGAACTTTCCATGTACAACTAGCGCCATGCCGGGAGGAAAACTGCTCTTGCCGGAATCGGAACGGCTGGCATTCCGGGCGTGGGGGGAAAGGGACTGGCCCTTTTTTGCGGCCATGAACGCCAATCCCCGGGTGATGCGTTTCTTCCCCGCCGTCATGACGGAGGAGGAATCCCGCGCCATGTGGAACCGCCTGCGGGCGGAACTGGATGAAAAGGGTTACGGGGTGTACGCCGTAGAGCTGAAATCTTCCGGCTCCCTCATCGGCCTCCTTGGTTTTCATTGGGCGGATTTTAAAGCGGACTTCACGCCCTGTGTGGAAATAGGCTGGCGGCTTGTGCCGGAAGCCTGGGGGCATGGCTACGCCACGGAAGGGGCCAGGGCTTGTTTGGAGCACGGTTTTGCCAGGTTGGGCCTTGACCGGGTGTATTCCTTCACCGCCTGTGTGAATCTTCCTTCCCAGGCCGTGATGCAGCGTGCCGGAATGAGGAAGACGGCGGAATTCAACCATCCCAAAGTAGCTCCGGATTCCGTCCTGTATCCGCATGTGCTGTATGTAAGGGAAGCTTCCCACGCATGATTCCATGACGGGGTTTCCGGTGTAGCCTGCCGGAGGCCGGCCGGTCCATTTTTTTAATTGTTCTGCCTCCTGGAAAGCAACGGACGCGTGCATTTCCGGTGAAATGGCCAGTGCGTTCTTTACGCTTGTTGCTGCCGGTTTCCGGAAAAAATCGAACGGGCTGCAATCCCGGAGGAATGCAGCCCGTTGACTGGGCAGGGGGCGCAGGGCAGCGGAACGTGCCCGCTGCCGTCATGCGCGACTTAGAAGGCGTAGCTTACCCCGGCGTTGACCCGGTGGTAGGTTGACTTGCTCCTGCCTTCGAATTCATAGCCGGCGTAGGCCGTCCATTTGGGGTTGATGACGACGGTGCTGTTGTAATTGACGCGTACGGCGTTCCGGTCCGGGCGGGAACCCCTCGCGGTCCAGCTGAAATCGTTCAGCAGGCGCGTGGCCCTGGTTTCCGGGTTGTCACGCACCACGTCGGGCACGTAGCTTACGGACAGGCTGTTCACCCACAGCACGCCGTTGCTGAATTGCAGGGCCTTGCTGACGCCTACGCCCACGGGCAGGCTCAGGTTCTTCAGATTCCCGCGGTCGAAGTGCCGGGCGTCATATCCCGTTTCCGTGAAGGAATTCTGGTTGACCTGGGTGTACTCGATTCCCAGGAAGGGGGAGAGCGTCCAGCCCTTGTTCAGGCTGTGGTCCCACGTGGCCTGAAGGGTGGCGAAGCCCATTCTGTTCTGCCATTTGCCGTGGGAAGCCCCTCCGTCATAATAGGAGTCCAGCTTGTTGGTTGTCCATCCGAAGCCGGCTGTTCCGCTGATGGTCAGCATGTCCTTGGGGGCAAGCTGCTTTCTCCATGCTCCGTAAAGCAGGGCAACGTAGGAGGTCTGGTCCACTTCGCTGGGCCAGCTGCGGCTCTTGTTGGTGCCGTACAGGTTGCCGAAGGCGGCGCCCAGAATGGTGTTCGGGGTGAACCTGCGGTCCGCACCCACGGCATAGCCGCCACCGTTGTAGTCGTAGCCGTCAATGCCGTCGCGGGTGGCATGGTAGGTGAAGTCTCCCATTCCCTTGATCCAGAAGTTATTCTTCGGACCCATCAGGAACCGGGTGATGCCCACCTGGCCCAGAGCGGCATTGGAAACGGACTTCATGTTGGAAGCGGAGCTCCACATGGAGTTGCCGATGTCCGCCCCGTCCAGTTCCGGGAGAATCTCTTCAATGCCGGCGGTGGGGTTCCAGACGGCGTACAGATGGTCGTTGATTCCGTCTCCGTCCAGGTCTTCCCATTCCTTGGTCCAGTACCCTTCGTAGGTATAGGGGGAGTTGACCGTATTGGTTCCGGTGGCTGTGGAATAGATGTCGTCAAAATCCCCGGAAGTTCCGGGAATGGCCGCTTCCCCGATGGCTATGGCCAGGAAGCGCTGCTTCTCGGCCCATCTCTTGTGGGCGTAATCCTCCAGGGAATCCGCTACTCCCATGGAGCCGCCCATGGTGTGGCTGTTGGCTTGCTCAATGCTGAGTCCGGAGCTGTAATCGTCCATGAAGGGGCGGAAGTCAAAGATGACGCCCTTGCTGATGTCGATCGTGTCCGCATGGAAGGCGGCGCCCCTTCCGGTTCTCAGGGTCACGCCGGATTCAATGGTGATGTTCCTGCTGTTCACGGAACTGTTTCCCGTGATTTCCAGAACGCCCTTGTTCACAGTGAAGGATGAGTCTTTGGTGAGGTCCTTGTTGCCGTATGTCACACCGTCTTCCAGAATCAGGGTACCATCGTACAAGGTGGTTTTTCCGCTGACATTGAAGTACTTGGACTCCGCCAGCCGGTTTTGCCAGTCGGCTTCCGTTTCTCCGGCGGCCTGGGTGATCAGCTTGTCCGCCTCCGCTCCGGAAAAGCGGATGGTTCCGGTGAATTCCGGAGCCGTTCCGTTGTAAGGAGTGGTATCCACTCCTTCGGACTTGTTGAAGTCATAGACAATGTTGTCATACTCCACTCCGTCGCCTTCATTCCGGAAGGGGTCGTAGAAGGTGACCGTCCTTCCTTCCTGCGCGCGGAGCACCACGCTGTCCATGGAAGCGCTTCCGTTGGTTCCAAACACCAGGGAGTTCAGAATAGGGTTGGCCCCTCCGCGTTTTTCCGTGTTGCCTTTCACGATGATGTCCCCCTGGTCAGCGGAAAAGACGGCATCCTTGTAATAGAGGAGCATGGCTCCCGCAACACCGTCCACAGAGTTGTTCTCAATAAGCACGCCGCCGCGGTTGTTGATGAACTCCAGGCCGTTGGCCCCCTGAAGTGCTCCAACGTCCCATTTGGCCGAGTTGCCGGAGATGGTGACCTTCCCCGTATTGACGAAGGATGTTTTCCCATCCACCAGGAGGGCGCCATAACCGTAGTCCGTGGATTTGTTGCCGGAAATGGAGATGTCTCCCGTGTTGGCAAAGGACAGGTTCCCGTGGAACTGCCCCACGCCGTAGTGCCAGCCCGCCGTATTATTGTCCATGGAGATGTTTCCGGTCCGGGTGAACGAGGTATTACCGGTCACCTCAATGGCGCCGTTGTACTGGTCCGCGCTGTTTCCGGAAAGGGAAATGTTCCCTGCATCCGTCACGCTGAACGTTCCGTAAAAGCGCAGGGCTCCGTTGGAACCCTTGGTGGAGTTTCCTTCCACGGTGATGTCCCCATTGTTGCTGAACGTGGTATTGCCGAAGACGGCTACACCTCCCATTTGATTGTCCGAGCTGTTTCCTGAAATGGTGATGTTTCCCGTATTGGTGACGTTCCAGTCCTTGCTGATCCAGCCTACGGCATACGTCTTGTCCGCGTGGTTGCCGATGAAGGTGATGGAGCCGATGTTATTGAGGTTGAAGTTTCCGCTGACGCCGAATGCCCCGGCGCTGTTGCTGGCCTGGTTGCCTTCAAAGCGCAGGTCTCCGCCGATGTTGGAGATGTCCAGGTCTTGGCCGCTGTATACTGCGCCGAAGTTGCCGTTCCAGTCGGAGGCCAGTTCCCCGGCGTCCGCCCGGTTGTTCCTGAAAATCACGTCTCCGGTGACGCCGGCTATCTTCATGCCGCCTCCGGTATTATCGTAGCCGTCTACGGCGCCTGCATAAGCGTAAATGGCGCCGGCTATCCATGCGGAATTGTTTTCAAAGGTCATGTTTCCGGTAACGTTCTGGAACGTCAGCGCATATTCCCCGGCGGGAATGTAAGCCTTGGTTGCCGTAGAAGTGGAATCATGCGCGCCTGCATAAATGGCGCCCCCGATGTTGGAGTGGGCGCTCGTGGGCGAGTGTCCGGTGGAGTTTCCGCTGAACAGGATGGACTTGGTATTTTCAAAGTCGATCTTTCCCCACGTGAACAGGGCCCCTCCGAGGGCTTGCCCCTGCTGGCTGTCGTCACCCAGCATGTTGTTGGTGAAGGAAATATTGCCCATGTGGGAGAAGGTGATGTCACCCCTTGCGTTCACGGCGCCCCCGGCATTCGTATCCGCATTCACGATGGATTTGCAGTTGTTGAAGGAAAGGTCGCCCATGTCCGTGAAGGTGAGCGTTTCTCCGCGGATGGCGCCTCCCCCTTCGTTGTCATTGACCCAGCGGTCGCTGTGGATGGAGGAACAATCGTCAAAGCTCATGGACATTCCCGTGCCGGTAAATGTCATGACGGACTCGCTGGCGGGCCGGGTGTGGTCTGCCAGCTGATTGAAGAAGACGCTGCCTGCGAAGACGGTGTCTTCCGTCCGGAATCCGGAAAAGCTCAGGTCCTCCTTCAAGGTGTAAGTGATGCTGTCCTGCGTCTCCTGGCGCGTGACAACGGTGCCCTGATAGAGGTCTTCAGCCTGTTGGGCTGTTCCCGTCTGCGCCAGGGAGGCTGTCATCAGGAGAAGGATGGCGGATACTGCAAATTTTGGTTTCATTAGTATGCGGTAAGGTTCTTTGTTAGGTACCAGACCTGAGCCGTCTTTTGCCCGGGCGCCCGGGTGGGGGCTTTTGCGCGCGCTGGCACCGGTGTCTGGAAACTATAAGAGTCTTTTGAGCGCGTTTTTTCTCAACGGATGTCATGCTGTGCGCAAGGCTCTTCTAACATATTATTCCGCTTGGCCGTTGAAGCTGAAAATGTCCGGGCCCCTCATCTGTGAAAATATGGCCTGTGTCATACATAGGGTGTTTTATGAGTGTAGGTCAGGAAATATAACAAATTTTGTAATTTAATGATTTTTAGTAACGCATGGATAATAAAATAAAGCTTGTTCCTGTATTTTTGTAGAAAAGTTATGCGGGGGTGAATGACAATAGAAATATGAACACTTTTGTTCGTAGAAGCTTCTATCCTTCATGCGGGCGGTCTTTCACGGCTGGCCCGGAAATGATGAAACAATAGATACCGTCATGTTTGATCCAAATCAAAAACCCGATACAGCCCGGGCAGAAAATTCCATTTTCGGCTCTCCGGAAGCAGACAACCTACTGCCCAAGGATCAGTTCCCGGATTACGCCATGCGTGCGGAGGACGCCTTCCAGTTGGTGTCCGATGAATTGATGCTGGACGGCAATGCCCGCCAGAACCTTGCCACCTTCTGCCAGACGTGGGATGAAAAGCAGGTCAGGATGCTGATGAATATCAGCATTAACAAGAATATGATCGACAAGGATGAATATCCCCAGACAGCCGCTATTGAAATGCGCTGTGCTGCCATCATTGCCAACCTTTGGAACGCCAGCCAGGATGAAAAACCCATCGGCTGTTCCACCATCGGTTCCAGTGAAGCGTGCATGCTCGGGGGTATGGCCGCCCTGTGGCGCTGGAGAGCCCGCCAGAAAGCTGCCGGCAAACCCACTGACAAGCCCAACCTGGTATGCGGGCCCGTCCAGATCTGCTGGCACAAGTTCTGCCGCTACTGGGATATTGAAATGCGTGAAATCCCCATGTCACCCGGAAAATGGAAGATGGATGTGGACAGCATGCTGGAACAGATTGACGAAAACACCATCGTGGTGGTTCCCACGTTTGGCGTGACCTACACGGGCGCTTATGAACTGCCTGCGGAAATTGCCAAGGCTCTGGACGATTACGAAGACAGGACCGGCATCAGTGTGGACATCCACGTGGACGGCGCTAGCGGCGGTTTCCTGGCCCCGTTCTGCGCTCCGGACATTGTCTTTGACTTCCGCATTCCCCGCGTCAAGTCCATCAGCGCTTCCGGCCACAAATACGGCCTGGCTCCGCTCGGAGTGGGCTGGGTGGTATGGAGAGACATCGCCGACCTGCCTGAAGGGTTGATCTTCAACGTCAACTATCTTGGCGGTGAAATCCCCAACTTCGCCATTAACTTCTCACGGCCGGCCGGACAGATCATCTGCCAGTATTATGACTTCATCCGTCTGGGCAAGGAAGGGTATACCAACATCCATACCCAGGCCTATGAAGTGGCCAAGTACATTTCAGATGAGGTTTCCAAGCTGGGGCCGTACGAATTCATTTGCACGGGCGATCCGGAAAAGGGCATTCCCGCCGTCTGTTTCTTCATCAAGGACGGAGCCAAGACGAACTATACCCTCTTCGACCTCTCGGACAAGCTGAGAACCCGCGGCTGGCAGGTGCCCGCTTTCACCCTCCCTGCCAATTGCCAGGATACGGTGGTAATGCGCGTGATGGTCCGCCAGGGCTTCACCAAGGACTTGGCAGACCTGTTCCTGGAAGACTTCAAGCGCATGGTTGATTTCTTCGAGAAACACCCGGTCACTTCTCCGATGACTGCGGAAGAAGGCACGGCCTTCCACCACTCCTGATGGAAGCTCCGCAGAATAATTTTTGTTGGATGAATAAGTGTGTGTAAGCGCAGCTCCGCAGTTGTCAAGGTTTGTGCGTGGACCTGGCGGCTGCGGAGTTTTTTTATGCTCCGGCGGCTGCGCCGCGGATGGCGGAAGCGTGATGGAGGCTTCTGTTGCGGATGAACGCGGACTGCTCCGGAACTGTTTCCGAAAGGGGCTTTGTGAGACCTGGCGGACTTTTCCGTTCCCCCTCCGGAATTCGCGGAATGCCGTTTTTCCAAGTTGCTTCGTGAAATCCTGCGCGTTCCCCGTCTTCTTATAAAAAACCGGGCATTTTGTTATTCCTGCGTCTTCCGTTTCGTTTGGGAAAAGGCATGCTTCCGCAAGGTTCCTTGCATCATTCTTTCGGAAGGGTGGGGGGGGTAGCGCGGGCTACGGATAAATGCGGGGTCCACCTGTTTGAGGCGCCATCTTTACTTGGTGAAAGATTGCTGCGTTTCAAAGCCTGGCGCGTTGCCGCCATGTCCGGACAGGCGGGATTGATAAAAACCGTCCTGTTTTTTCATGCCGCCGGGTTGCAGACCCTGCGGAGATTACCGGAAGGGGACGGCGCGGAGGCTGTTGATTCCCTGATCCGCTTACATGATGCCGCGTCGCGGACGCATTGCCGGCTGGCAGCGAATGATGGATTCAAAAAAGCTGTGCCCGCCGCTTTAACACGATCGGCAAAAAGCAAGGGAACAACCCCGGTCAGGAGTCTTCCATCCATCCTCACATCCGGAATGCAGCGGGAGGCGTGGAATGGCGCTTAGCTGATGCAGCGGTAATAATAATCCACGCGGGAAATGAACCAGGACCATTTGAAACCGGGCTTGCCGTTGTCCAGCAGCAGGTGGGGGCAGCGTTTTCCGGTCCAGTAGTAATGCGGCACGACGTTCCGCAGGGGAATATCGTGGGCGTACATGTTGTAGGCGGCCAGCTTGGCGGCGCGGTCAAAGGTCTTGACGATGCTCTGTCCCCGCTTTTCGCACATTTCAATGCCGATGGAATACATGTCCCCGGGGCCGCCCCGGTCCGCATGGCGTCCCGTTTCATTCAGGGGGATGTGCTGCATGGCTACATACGGATCCACCGTGTAGTGCCAGTTGCAGCGCAGGGCTCCGTTATTCAGCGCGCGCGCGTGCTGCATGGCGTCTGCGGAAGGGTTTTCCGTGTTGTGCATGGTGATGAAGCGCGGCTTCATCCGGGAAGAGCGCTGCCGGAGAGGGGAAGAGCGGGGCATGAACATAGGCCGGACGTTGCATTCCGCCAGCAGCTGCCGTGGAGAGCGCTTCACCACGGGGACACCGGAGGGCTTGAAGGAAATCATGGGCGCCATTCCGGCTTTGCCGGAGGGTTCCGAACAACTGGTCAGGGCCAGCAGGGCGGCGGCTTCCAGCAGGAAGGTTCTGCGGTCCATGCCCTGGACTTTCTCCAGCATGGGCTGGAGCTGTCCGGAAACACGGGCAAGATAAGTGGCGATGGTGGAAATATTGCTCATACGGCGGCCGGGAGGTGAGGGATTTACAGCACGGATGCGGGAAAAGTTTAGTTCACGCTAAGATTCACCTTTCTTCTTTGCAACGAAAAAGTGTGAAAGCTTTAGCTTTGTGCCGAATTCTTCACGCTTTTTGTCATATTGGGCCGTTCAAACCGTTGTTGAGAGCAAAACGGTATCCGGTTCCACGGCGGTGACGGCGTCCGCATTTGCCGGAGACAGGATGAATTCCCCCTGCCGCGCCGTTTTCCCGTCCCAGGACACGGAGCCGCGGAGAACCGTGAAGATGGCGAAGCGGGAGGCGTCCGGCTGGGTGAATCGTTCTCCCTGGTCCAGCCGATATTCCTCCGTGGTGAAATGCGGCATTTCCGTCAGGTAGCCGGGCTGCCGGCAGAGCTCCCGGAATTCCGCGATGGAATCCAGCGCCTGTTCCATGTGCAGTTCCCGTCCCTGTCCGGAAGCGTCTGTCCGGTTCCAGTCGTAAAGGCGGTAGGTGGTGTCGCTGTTCTGCTGGATCTCCGCAATGAGGTGCCCGGCGCCGATGGCGTGAACCAGGCCGGCGGGAATGTAAAGATGTTCCCCCTTTTCCAGATGGGTGGAGCGTATCAGTTGCTCCATTTGGCCCGTTTCCGCCGCCCGGCGGATGTCCGAGAGCGTAGCGGTTTCTTCCATTCCTCCGTAAATCAGGGCATCCGGGTCCGCGTGCAGCACGTACCATACCTCGTTTTTAACCTCTCCCCGCCGTGCTGCCGCCGTGCATTCCGGGGGATGCACCTGGACGGAAAGATTCTCACGGGCGTCCAGAATTTTGCAGAGCAGGGGAAAACGCGGAAAACGTTCGTAGCCGGGCCCGAAGAGTTCTTCCCGCCGTTCTTCCCATAGCTGGTGCAGGGGCATTCCTTCCCATTCGCCTTCCCTCACCGTGCTCATGGCTTCCGGACGGTCGCTGATTTCCCAGGCTTCCCCGTAGGCCGTTTCCCGGTTGGGCAGTTCCCGGCCCAGCATGGTTCTCATGTGCTGGCCGCCCCAGATGCGCGGCTGATAGATGGAATGGAATCGAAAAGGCTGCATCGTAATAACGGGAGCGTAGGCCATCTTTTACGGCCGGGCAAGTAAAATGCCCGCAGGAGGCCTGCGGGCATGAAGAGAGGGAAATCGGGAAGTTTCCGGTTATTTGATGGATTCCCATACGATGCCGATCTCATCAAACGGCACATATTCCTTGTTCTTGTCCGGTTTCGGCACACCGTAGTTGGTCCGGAACAGGGGCAGGATGGGCGCTCCCGTCTTGGGATCCTTGCTCATGGGTGCCATTCCCACTTCCTCCAGCAGCAGGGTCATGCCGAATTCGCCGCCGGGACCTTCGCTGACCAGGATTTCAATGGGGTACACCTTGCCTTGCTCCACCGTGAACTGCTTGCCGGCGGCTACGCCGCGCATGGTGTTGTTCCAGTGGCCGGAGGGGCCGTATTTGTAGAACGTGACGGGGGGGACGTTGATGCCCGCGTCCTTGAGTTCCTTCTTCAGGTCGTCGTTGCCGGGCTTGCCTTCCATGGCATCAAGCCATTTGGCGTTGTTCGCCGTCATTTTCCCCAGGGAGGCGGATTCCCAGCCGTAGTCGAATACATTCTGGTTGTTGAACCGCACTACCAGGTAGTCGTCTCCCAGCCCCACGAAGCGGAACGTGCCGGATTTGGGAGCGCGCACTTTGCCCCGGTAAATGGCAAGCCACTGGCTGGGTTTCACCTTGTCGTCGCATCCGTAGGCCTTGGGCGCGTCTTTGGCGGGAGTTCTGGGAATGTAGAACTGGGCGGCGTACAATTGCTGCGGCGCCTTGTAAAAACGATTCAGCTCCGACTCATTCCAGCCTTTGTTGACAAAGCGGGAAAGAAAGGCGCGGTACTGGTCCATCGTCATGTTGGTGGGCCGTCCGCCGGGCGTCTGCTTGGTATCGTAAAAGGTGCCTACCAGCGTACTTCCGGAGGGCTGGGACGTGCCGAAGGCGGAGGTGGCGTCACCCAGGTCGGGGCCGAAGCCGTCTCCCATGCCCAGGGCGGTTCCTTCTTCCAGCATGACGGGTTCGTCCGGCGGGTCAATGTCGATCTTGGGGAGGCTGACCGGGGCTGCCGCCGCGGCTACCACGACTTTGACGGGAGTTTCCGCATGGGAGGAAGAGGAGGTTTCCCTCTGCACTTCCGGCGGCGGAGGCGTATCCGACGGAGGAGCTTCGTCCGGCGTGATGTAGCCGACGACCTTGGGTTCTTCCGGGGGGGCGATGATGATGGTCAGGGAGTAGAGAATGGCTCCCGCCAGGACGACGGAGAGAATGGATGTCGCCAATGCGGCAATGTAATTTTTCCGCCTTTCCTTGCGCAGGGTTTCCACTGCGTCTTCTGTGGGTTCTATATGAAGGCTCATGCATGTATGATAACATAGGAGCCCCATATGTTGAGTAACATGAGGATAACAAGGATAACATGTCGGTAACAAAAAGGGCGTCTTTGACGCCTCTTCTTCCTTATGGCTTCTCAGCTTTTCCTGCGCTTTCCCGTTTTTCCGGGAGCCAGTGCGATGGCAAGAATGGAACAGACGCCCAGAATCAGGGGGTAATACAGGTATTCCATGATCAGCAGGGGGGAAACCTGGGCGATTCCGGCGGCCATGAGCATCTGGGCCCCGTAGGGAATGACGCCCTGGACCAGGCAGGAAAAGGTGTCCAGAATACTGGCGCTGCGCCTGGGCGCGATATGGAATTTATCGCTGATCTCCTTCGCGATGGGACCCACCGTAATGATGGCGATCGTGTTGTTGGCGGTGCAGAGATTGGCCAGGGAGACCAGGCCGGCGATGCTGAATTCCGCGCCGCGCCTGCTCCGGATGTGGGCCGTGATTTTTCCGATGATGTACGCAATGCCGCCGTTGAAGCGGATCAACGCCAGCACGCCGCCGGCCAGCAGGGTGACGATGATCAGCTCCCCCATGCCGGTCATGCCGCTGCCCATGGCGCGGAACCAGGCCATGAAGGAAAAATACCCCATGCCTACTCCGACAAGTCCCGTGGCGAGCAGCCCCAGCGTCAGAACGGCCATCACGTGGACTCCGGCCAGCGCCGTCACCAGAACCAGCAGGTAGGGGAACACCTTCATCCATTCAATGGGAGCGTCCGCCATGGAGGGGGACTGCACGTTCCATCCGAGCAGGGTGTAGCAGGCCAGGGCCAGCAGCGCGGCGGGAAGCACCACCTTCACGTTAGCCCGGAATTTGTCCCGCATGGCGCAGCCCTGCGTGCGGGTGGCGGCGATCGTGGTGTCTGAAATGAAGGAAAGGTTGTCTCCAAAAAACGCTCCGCCCACCACAATGGCCGTCATCATGCCGGTGCTGACCTGCGTGGCGTGCGCCAGCCCCGTGGCTACGGGAGCAAGCGCCACAATGGTGCCCACGGAAGTGCCCACGGAAAGGGAGATGAAGCAGGATGCGATGAAGACGCTGGCAAGCAGCAGATTGTCCGGCAGGAGGCGCAGCGTGAGCTGCACGGTGGCGTCAATTGCCCCCATGTCCCTGGCGGACTGGGCGAATGCGCCCGCCAGCACGAAAATCCAGATCATCATCAGGATATTCCGGTTGGCTACGCCGGAGGAAAACAGGTCCACCCGTTCCGCCATGCTTTTCCCGCGGGTGATGAGCACGGCCCAGACTGCCGCCGCCGTAAAGGCCACCGTCACCGGAACGGCGTAAAAATCCTGTACGGCTACGGAGATGACCAGGTAAAGCAGGAAGAAAACCAGCAGGGGGCTCAGCGCCCACAGGCTGGGTTTGACGGGCGCCGTATCCTGGCTGTCTGGAAAATGGGTCATGGGGAGTGCGTGCTGCCGGAGATGCTGGGCGGCTTAGTTTCCGGCGGCTTCCGCCTGGTCCAGATACCACCGGTAGATGCGCTCCACGCCTTCTTCCAGATCCACCCGGTGTTTCCAGCCCAGGGAATGCAGCTTGGAAACGTCCGTCAGCTTGCGCATGGTGCCGTCCGGCTTGTCCGCGTTGAATACCAGTTCTCCCCGGTAGCCTTCCGTGGCGGCTATCAGGCGCGCCAGATCGCCGATGGAGATTTCCTTTCCGGTGCCGATGTTGATATGGCAGTTCCGCACCTCCCGGTCTTCCCCTTTCAGCTGGCTGAAATCCACCTGTTCCATCACGTGGACGCAGGCATCCGCCATGTCTTCGCTCCACAGGAATTCGCGCAGGGGCGTGCCCGTTCCCCACAGTTCCACGGAACCGGGGGTGATGCCGTATTTGGCCAGCGCGGCCAGGATGGCTTCTTCCGGCGCCGTTCCGTCCACCTGTTCCACAGGCCGCGCGTCCAGGTCTTTCCGGACGGCGTCCCAGTCCCCTTCCATCAGGCGCTTGGCCAGGTGAATCTTGCGCACCATGGCGGGCAGCACGTGGCTGTTCTCCAGGTGGAAGTTGTCATTGGGGCCGTACAGGTTCGTAGGCATCACGGCGATGTAGTTGGTGCCGTACTGGAGGTTGAAGCTCTCGCACATTTTCAGGCCTGCGATTTTGGCGATGGCGTAGGGCTCGTTGGTGTATTCCAGCGGGGAGGTGAGCAGGGCGCTCTCCTTCATGGGCTGGGGTGCCTCTCGCGGATAGATGCAGGTGCTCCCCAGGAAGAGGAGCTTGGATACGCCGTGCCGGAAACTTTCCCCGATGACGTTCTGCTGGATCTGGAGGTTGCGGAAGATAAAGTCCGCCCGGTACCGTGAGTTGGCGATAATGCCGCCCACGAACGCCGCCGCCAGAAAGACGTATTCCGGCTTTTCCCGGTCAAAGAATTCCCGCACGGCCGCCGGGTCCTCCAGGTCCAGTTCCCGGTGCGTCCGTCCGATCAGGTTGGAATAACCCCTGTCTTCCAGGGATTTCCAGATGGCCGAGCCCACGAGGCCGCGGTGTCCGGCCACGAATATTCTGCTGTTTTTTTCCATCTCAGGAATTGACGGGATTTTTGACGTATTCCATGTCGTGGCGGACCATGATGCGCACGAGTTCCTCAAACGGGGTGGAGGTGGGGTTCCAGCCGAGGAGGGTTCTGGCCTTGGTGGGGTCTCCCAGCAGTTGTTCCACCTCGGAGGGGCGGAAGTACTTGGGATCCACTTCCACCAGGATATGGCCCGTCTTCTTGTCGCGCCCGCGTTCTTCCACGCCTTCGCCTTCCCATTCCAGCTCAATTCCGGCTTCACGGAAGGCCAGCGTGCAGAATTCCCGTACCGTGTGCATTTCCCCGGTGGCGATGACGAAGTCTTCCGGCTTGTCGTGCTGGAGAATCAGCCACATGCACTCCACGTAATCCTTCGCGTAGCCCCAGTCGCGCAGGGCGTTCAGGTTGCCCAGGTAAAGCTTGTCCTGCATGCCCTGGGCGATGCGGGCCGCCGCCAGCGTGATCTTGCGGGTGACGAAGTTTTCCCCGCGGCGTTCGCTCTCGTGGTTGAACAGGATGCCGTTGACGGCGAACATGCCGTAGGATTCGCGGTAATTCTTGGTGATCCAGAAGCCGTATTGCTTGGCTACGCCGTAGGGGGAGCGGGGATAGAACGGCGTGGTTTCCTTCTGGGGAACTTCCTGCACCAGCCCGAAGAGTTCGGACGTGGAAGCTTGGTAAATGCGGCATTTCTTTTCCATGCCCAGGATGCGGACGGCCTCCAGCATGCGGAGGGTGCCCACGGCGTCCGTTTCCGCCGTGTATTCCGGCACGTCAAAGCTGACCTTCACATGGCTCTGGGCCGCCAGGTTGTAGATTTCATCCGGCTGCACGGTCTGGATGATGCGGATCAGGGAGCTGGAATCCGTCATGTCGCCATAGTGGAGGTTGATCAGCCGGTTTTTCTTCATGTCCCGCACCCACTCGTCCAGGTAAAGATGCTCGATGCGGCCCGTGTTGAAGGAAGAGGAGCGGCGCAGGATGCCGTGTACTTCATAGCCCTTGTCAATCAGGAACTCTGCGAGAAAAGAACCGTCCTGTCCCGTGATGCCGGAGATTAATGCGATTTTGCTCATGTGGTGTGTAGATGGTTTGTTGGTTGGGGAGGTTGATGAATGAAAGGAAAAACCTCCGCCGGAGCCGCAATTCATGTGCCCGGGCATAAATAGCGCATTTTTCCCAGGGAGGCGAGGAAAATGCTCCGCCGCAGGAAGGGGGCCGTTTCCGTCAGCGGGCGGTTTGCCGTTTGCTGGCCGCAATCATCTGCTTGAAGTCCCGGAACAGGTACTGGGGGTCTCTGGGGCCGGGGGCGGCTTCCGGGTGGTACTGCACGCTGAAAACGGGGAGCGTTTTGTGGGCGATGCCCTCCACGGTATTGTCATTCAGGTTCATCAGCGTGATTTCCACGTCGTCCGGCACGGTGTCCGGATCCACGGCAAAACCGTGGTTCTGGGACGTGATGCTGATTTTACCCGTGCGGAGGTCCTTCACCGGATGGTTGGCGCCGCGGTGGCCGAACTTCAGCTTGAAGGTCTTCGCCCCCAGCGCGTGGGAAATGATCTGGTGCCCCAGGCAGATGCCGAACATGGGAACCTTCCCGATCAGGGCGGCTACTTCACGGTGGATGTCCGTCAGCGTGGCGGGGTCCCCCGGACCGTTGGAAAGAAAAACGCCGTCCGGCTTCATGCCAAGCACTTCCTCCGCCGTCGTGTGGGCGGGAACCACGGTCACACGGAAGCCGTTTTCCCTCAGTTGGCGCAGGATGTTGTACTTGATGCCGAAGTCGAAGGCCACGATGTCGTACTCCGTGGGGGGCAGTACCCCTTCCGTCACCAGCGCGTCCACTTCCTCCGGGGTCATGGGATGGGAGCCGATCTTGTCCACGATGTTGCAGCCTTCCATGGAGGGGGCCTTTCTGGCGGCTTCCACGGCTTCCTCCGGCGTCAGCTCCGTGGTGAGGCAGGCGCGCATGGCGCCCGCGGAGCGCAGGTGCTTGGCAATCTTGCGGGTGTCCACCCCCTCAATGCCGATCACGCCCTGCTTTTCCAGCCACGGGCCCAGGGCTTCCGTGGCGCGCCAGTTGGAAGGAACCTTCGCCAGCTCCGCCACCACGAAGCCGCTGACCTGCGCCTTGCCGGACTCGTAATCTTCCGGGTTGACGCCGTAATTGCCGATCAGGGGGTAGGTCATCGTGACAATCTGGCCGCTGTAGGACGGGTCCGTCAGGACTTCCTGGTAGCCGGTCATGGACGTGTTGAAGCAGGCTTCCCCCACTTCCGTGCCCGTGGCTCCGAAGTGCGAACCGATGAAGACGCTTCCGTCTTCCAGTGCGAGAATGGCTCTCATGATGATATAAAAATGCTGTTTGGTATGGGGTTAAACGGTCTGGGCATGGTATTCCTGGATGGTGCACACCTGGAGGTTCCTGTTCTTCAGCGCCTCAATGGCGTTCACGCAGGCCTGTGCGGAGGCCAGGTTCGTGCAGTAGGAGGTTTTGGCGGCGATGGCGGAGGAACGGATGATGATGTCGTCCGCCCGCGCGTCGTGGGAGCCGGGCGTGTTGATGATGAAATCGATGTCCCCGTTCTTGATGTGGTCCACGATGTTCGGGCGGCGCGCCTCGTTCACCTTGTACGCGCGTTCGCATTCGATGTCGTGCTGGAGCAGGTGGATCATCGTGCCGCGCGTGGCGCACAGCGTGAAGCCCATGTCCGCCAGCTGGCGGGCCATGTGGAGCACGCGCTCCTTGTCCCGGTCATTCACGGAGATGAAAACCTTGCCTTCCGTCGGCAGGGGATTGAATGCGCTGATCTGGGATTTGGCGAAGGCGATGTCCGGGTCCGGGTCGATGCCCATCACCTCCCCGGTGGATTTCATCTCCGGCCCCAGCACCACGTCGATACCCGGGAAGCGGCCCCAGGGGAAGACGGCCTCCTTCACGCAGTGGTATTCCGGCGTGATTTCCCGGGTAAAGCCCAGCTCCTCCAGCGTCTTGCCGGCCATGACCTGCGCGGCCAGCTTGGCGAGGGGCCTGCCGATGGCCTTGGAGACGAACGGAACGGTGCGGGAGGCGCGCGGATTCACTTCAATGACGTAAAGCTGTTCGTCCTTCACGGCGAACTGGATGTTCATCAGCCCGCAGACGTTCAGCCGCCGTGCCAGCTCCTTGGAGGCGCGCGTGATTTCCTTGTGCATTTTCATGGAAATGCCCATGGCGGGAATCATGCTGGCGGAATCCCCGGAGTGGATGCCCGCGGGCTCCACGTGCTGCATGATGGCGCCGATGACGGCCCGCTCCCGGTCCGCGATGACGTCCACGTCAATCTCCACGGCGTTTTCCAGAAAGCGGTCGATCAGCACGGGGCGTTCCTCGGAGGCCTCCACGGCTTCGTTCATGTACCGGCGCAGCTCCTGCTCCTCGTACACGATGATCATGCCGCGGCCGCCCAGCACGAAGGAGGGGCGCAGCAGCACCGGATAGCCGATGCGGGCGGCAATAGCGGCGGCGTCCTCCACGTTGGTAGCCGTCCCCGCGTCCGCCTGCTTCAGCCCCAGCTCCCTCAGCAGGGCGGAGAAATGTTCGCGGTCTTCCGCCAGGTCAATGGCCTTCGGGCTGGTGCCGATGACGGGCACGCCGTGGGCTTCCAGGGCGTTGGCCAGGTTCAGCGGCGTCTGGCCGCCGAACTGGACGATGACGCCGTCCGGCTTCTCCTGCTCGCAGATGTGGAGCACGTCTTCCAGCGTCAGGGGTTCAAAGAAAAGCTTGTCGGAGGAATCGTAGTCCGTGGAGACGGTCTCAGGGTTGGAATTCACGATGATGGTTTCATACCCCATTTCCCGCAGGGCCATGGAGGCGTGCACGCAGCAGTAGTCGAACTCGATGCCCTGGCCGATGCGGTTCGGGCCGCCTCCCAGGATGAGGATCTTCTTCCGGCCCGTGTCGCGCGCCTCGTTTTCATCCCCGTACGTGGAATAAAAGTAAGGCGTGTATGCCTCAAACTCCGCGGCGCAGGTGTCCACCAGGCGGTAGCCGGGCACGATGCCCTGTTCGCGGCGTTCTTTCCGGATGCTTTCCTCCGTAGTTCCGCGGGCCAGGGCGATCTGCCTGTCGGAAAAGCCCAGCTTCTTGGCTTCCCGCAGGTCCAGCGCGTCCAGGCGGTCGCCCGCCTTCGCCAGGTCCCGCATCTGGGCCAGGAACCAGGGGTCAATCTGGGTGAGCTGGTGCACCTCGTCCAGGGAAAAGCCGCTGCTGAACGCCGTCTGAATCCAGAAAATGCGTTCCGCCGTGGGGACGGCCAGCTTCCGCGTGATTTCCTCCGCGGTGGGCTTCTGCGGCGCCTTCGCGTCGAAACCCCAGCCCCAGCGGCCCGTTTCCAGGGAGCGCAGGGCCTTTTGCAGGGATTCCTTGAACGTGCGGCCTATGGCCATGGCTTCCCCCACGGATTTCATGGAGGTGGTCAGGTGCTCGTCCGCCTGCTTGAACTTTTCAAACGTGAAGCGGGGGACCTTGGTCACCACGTAGTCAATGGTGGGCTCAAAGCAGGCGGGCGTTTCCCTCGTGATGTCGTTGCGCAGTTCGTCCAGCGTGTAGCCCACGGCCAGCTTGGCGGCCAGCTTGGCGATGGGGAACCCCGTGGCCTTGGAAGCCAGAGCGGAGGAACGTGAAACGCGGGGGTTCATCTCAATGACGATCATGCGGCCGTTGGCCGGATTGATGGCGAACTGGATGTTGGAACCGCCCGTTTCCACGCCGATCTCCCGGATGACGGCGAAGGAGGCGTCCCGCATGACCTGGTATTCCCTGTCCGTCAGGGTCTGGATGGGAGCCACGGTGATGGAATCCCCGGTATGCACGCCCATCGCGTCAATGTTCTCAATGGAGCAGATCACCACGCAATTGTCCGCGCGGTCTCTCATCACTTCCATTTCAAACTCCTTCCAGCCGATGAGGGATTCCTCAATCAGGATTTCGGAAACGGGGGAGAGGTCCAGCCCGCGGGCGCAGATTTCCTCAAACTCCGTCTTGTTGTACGCCACGCCGCCGCCCATGCCGCCCAGCGTGAAGGCGGGGCGGATAATCAGGGGAAAGGTGCCTATGTCCCCGGCTACCCGGCGCGCCTCCTCCATCGTGTGGGCGATGCCGGAGCGCGGCACGTCCAGGCCGATGCGGATCATGGCCTCCTTGAACAGGTTGCGGTCCTCCCCGCGGTCAATGGCGTCCGCATGGGCGCCGATCATGCGCACGTTCTCCCTCTCCAGCACGCCGCTGCGGTGGAGCTCCATGGCGCAGTTCAGGGCCGTCTGGCCGCCCAGGGTGGGGAGCAGGGCGTCCGGCTTTTCCCGGACGATGATTTTCTCCACGAACTCCGGGGTGATCGGTTCAATGTAGGTGCGCGGGGCGGTCTCTGGGTCCGTCATGATGGTGGCGGGATTGGAGTTGACCAGCACTACTTCATAACCTTCTTCCCGGAGGGCCTTGCAGGCCTGGGTGCCGGAGTAGTCGAATTCGCAGCCCTGGCCGATGACGATCGGGCCGGAGCCGATCACGAGAATCTTTTTGATGGAGGTATCTTTAGGCATAATGGCGATGGAAGAATCCTGTGGTTCTGGACCGTGGATTTCCGCCGGGGGAATTAAGTGCCCGCAGGGCTCCGGAGGAAAGTTTTTTTACGGCCAATGACGCGGATTTTTCAGGGGTTGGTGGTCGGTGGAAAACAGTGGGAAAAAGGGCGGCCGGGACAGGGCGCGCCAAGGCCCCGGAGCCGTGCCTTTCCCTCTGCGGGCAGAGGCTTGCCCCGCAAGGGGGCCGGCAAAGCTCCGGAGCTCGTCGGTGCACCCTAATAGATGAACAGCATTTCCCGGTACTTGGGGAGAGGCCAGGACCGGTCGTTCACCAGGGTTTCTGCGGCATCGACGCTGGTTCTCAATCGGGACATCGCGGCAAGGATGTCCTCATGGCAGCTCGTGAGCGCGGTTTCCAGGGTATCCAGGTCGGACACGACGGAATCCAGGGCGCCGCCCAGCTTGTCCGCCAGCTTTTGCAGGGCGGCGGTCCCGTTGGTCCGCTTGGCGTCCAGCGCCCTGGAGAGCGCGGAAACGGTTTGCTTGTATTCGTTGCGCAGGGCAGGGAGGATGATGGTGGCCGCCATTTCCCAGGACAGGCGCCCTTCAATGCGGATGCGCCTGTGGTATTCCTCCAGGAAAATCTCAAACCGGGATTCCAGTTCCCTGCGGGAGAACACCCCGTACTTCTCGAACAGGGCCACATTCTTCTCATTCACCAGGGTGTGGAGGGCGGTCATCGTGTTTTTCAGGTTGGGAAGGCCGCGGCGTTCCGCTTCCTTCACCCATTCCTCCGAATAATTGTCTCCGTTGAAGATGATTCTCTTGTGTTCGGAAATCCTGCGCTTGAGCGTCTCCTGGAGCTGGGCCAGGAAGGTCTCCGGAGCGAAGGAGGAAAGCTCCTCCGCCAGGGAATCGAAGGCCTCCGCCACAATGGTGTTCAGGGTCATCATGGGGCCCGCGCAGGACTGGGCGGAGCCGGGGGCGCGGAACTCGAACTTGTTGCCGGTGAAGGCGAACGGGCTGGTGCGGTTGCGGTCCGTCGCGTCCCGGGGAAGGACGGGCAGCGTATCCACGCCGATCTGGAGCGTGTCGTTGCGCCTGCCGCGGCCGGATTCCCCGTTGATGATATTCTCGATCACTTCATTGAGCTGGTCGCCCAGGAAAATGGAGATAATGGCGGGAGGGGCCTCGTTCGCGCCCAGGCGGTGGTCGTTCCCGGCGCTGGCTACGGAATTGCGCAGCAGGTCGCTGTGCTTGTCCACAGCCTCGATGATGGCGGCCAGCACGGTCAGGAAAATGGCGTTCTGCTGCGGGTCCGTGCCGGGATCCAGCAGATTCTTGTCCCCGTAGGAAATGGACCAGTTGTTGTGCTTGCCGGAGCCGTTGACGCCCACGAAGGGCTTCTCGTGGAGCAGGCACACCAGCCCGTGCCTGCTGGCCTGCTGGCGCAGGATTTCCATCACCAGCATATTGTGGTCGATCGCCAGGTTCACGTCCTCAAACAAGGGGGCCAGTTCAAACTGGGCCGGGGCCACTTCATTGTGGCGCGTCTTGGCCGGAATGCCCAGCCGCCAGAGTTCCTTTTCCACATCATTCATGAAATTGAGGATGCGCGGCTTGATGGAGCCGAAATAATGGTCTTCCAGCTGCTGGTGCTTGGCGGGCGGCGCGCCGAAAAGGGTTCGGCCCGTCTGGACCAGGTCCGGGCGGTTCAGATAGAAATTCTTGTCAATCAGGAAATACTCCTGTTCCGGCCCCAGCGTGATGGTCACGCGTTCATCCGGCAGCCCGAAGCACTTCATCAGCCTCTTGACGGCGTTGCCCAATGCCTGCCGGGAGCGGAGCAGAGGGGTTTTCTTGTCCAGCGCGTCTCCCGTATAGGAACAATAGGCGGTGGGAATGCAGAGGGTGGCTCCGTTCCCGTGCCTCTTGATGAAGGCGGGGCTGGTGGGGTCCCACGCGGTGTAGCCGCGGGCCTCAAACGTGCAGCGCAGGCCGCCGGAGGGGAAGCTGGAAGCGTCCGGCTCGCTCACGATCAGGTTCTTGCCGGAAAAGCTCATGATCGGCTCCATGCCCTTGGGGTCCAGGAAGGAATCATGCTTCTCCGCCGTGGAACCCGTCATGGGCTGGAACCAGTGCGTGTAGTGAGTGGCTCCCCGTTCCAGAGCCCACTGCTTCATGGCGTGGGCTACGTCCGCGGCAATGTCCGCGTTCAGCGGCAGGCCGTCCTGGATGGTGGACAGGAGGGTTTTCGCCGTGTCCTTGGGCAGGTACTTCTTCATCACCTCCGTACTGAAAACGTCGGCGCCGTAATAATCAATGCGGACAGGAGCGCTCTCGCTCACCCCGCTCACGGGAAGGGAGGCGATGGCGCTGATGGCTTGTGTTCTTGTCGAGTCACTCATCATGGTTAACTGTTGTGTCTTTTTCTTAGCAAGAACCGTGCCAGCTTTTTGAATCAACTTGTGCCGGAGTGGGTATGGTGTTTTAAGAAGTTGCCTATAAATATATTGCAGAAATTGTAAAAGGAAGCCGTGGAAAGAAGAGGGATGAAAAAGGTGAAAGCATTAATTACAAAAATGTAAAATCACGGTAAAAGGGTAATTACGAAAATGTAAAAATATCTGCTTGGGAGAGGGAATTGTCCTTTGCCGCCGTGGGTCCTCTGTCATGCCGGAAGGCCTGTCAAATCATGTAAAACCGGGGCGGCGGCGTTCGGAAAACGGGGAGAGTGGAAGGAGTGCATAATGTTGGCACGGTTTTTGCTATAAGAAAATCAGCTTAACTCAAATAAAACAGCAAACTGATGAATAGTGATCAATTCGAGACAGGCATTCCTGCGCCGCAGGGATTGTATGACTTTGAACAGGAGAGGGACGCCTGCGGCGTGGGGCTGGTGGCGGATCTGAAGAATGAACCGAGCCACAAAATCATTGAAATGGGTGTCACCGTTCTCAAGAGGCTGATGCACCGCGGCGCCGTGGGAAGCGATCCCGATACCGGGGACGGAGCGGGCATCCTGCTGGCCCTGCCGGATGAATTCTTCCGCCTGCTCCTTCCCAACAAACTTCCCGCCAGGGGCAAATACGGAGTCGCCATGATGTTCGGCGGCTGCGGCCATGAAGAGGAACTGGAGGCCGCCGTCACGGAAAACGGCGGCAGGGTGATTGCCTGGAGAGAGGTTCCCGTGGACCGCGACAGCATCGGCGAGAACGCCCGGCGCACCTGCCCCCTGATTCGCCAGCTCTTCATCGACGGCAGCGGCTTTGCGGACCAGGCGGCACTGGAACGCAAGCTCTTCGTAATGCGCCGGGAAATGGAGCGGCGCGTGGAAGGATGCTACGTGTGCAGTTGTTCCAGCCGCAGCATCGTGTATAAGGGATTGTTCCTCGGCACGCAAATTGACGGATTTTACGAAGACCTGCGCCATGAGCGTTTCAAATCTCCGCTGGCCCTCGTCCACCAGCGCTACAGCACGAACACCTTCCCCACGTGGAGCCTGGCCCATCCCTTCCGCTACCTGGCCCACAACGGGGAAATCAACACCCTGCGCGGAAACCTGAACCATCTGAGCGTGCGGGAGCCGCACCTGTCCTCCGCCCTGCTGGGGGATGACTTGCAGAAGCTCCTGCCCCTCATTCCTCCCGGACAGAGCGATTCCGCCTGCCTGGACAACATGGTGGAACTGCTCGCCGCCGCCGGGCGCGACCTGCGCCACGCCATGCTCATGCTCATGCCGCAGGCCTGGGGCGTCAACTACCATCTGGGGCCGGACGTGCGCGGCTTCTTTGAATACCATTCCGCCCTGATGGAGCCGTGGGACGGCCCGACCGCCGTCGTCTTCTCCGACGGCGTCAACGCGGGCGCCATGCTGGACCGCAACGGCCTGCGCCCCGCCCGCTACACGCTGACCACGGACGATATTTTCATCCTGGCCTCGGAAACGGGCGTAGCGGACATTCCCGCGGAAAAAGTGGCCCGCAAGGGCCGCCTGCGCCCCGGAGAGATGATCTACTGCGACCTGGTGAACCACCGTCTGGTGTCCGATGCGGAAACCAAGAATGAAATGGCCCGGCGCATGCCCTACCGCCGCTGGGTGGAACAAAACAAGATTTCCGTCCGCTCCCTGTTCGACTCTGTCTCCGCCTCCGCGGAAATGCCGGACCTGGCGGTTCATCAGCGCCAGTTCGGCTTCACGCAGGAGGATGTGGAACTCATCCTCCGCCCGATGATGATGAAGGGCGCGGAACCCCTCGGCTCCATGGGGAACGACGCGCCGCTGGCCGTTCTCTCCGGAAAGGCGCCGCTCCTGTTCAACTACTTCAAGCAATTGTTCGCGCAGGTGACCAACCCGCCCATCGACCCCATCCGGGAGGAACTCGTCATGAGCCTGACCACGTACATAGGCAACCATCCCAACATTCTGGAGGAAACGCCGGAGCACGCCCGGCTCATCAAGATGGCGCGCCCCGTCATTACGGACGAGGAGCTCAACCGCCTCTGCAACATCCGGGAAGCCGGCTTCCCCTCCGCCAGGCTCTCCCTCCAGTTCCCGGAAGGCGGGGACGGAAAGGCTCTGCGGGAGACGCTGGACAGCCTGGCGGAATCCGCCGTGGGGCTGGTCAGGTCCGGCGTGCGCATCCTGGTGCTGACGGACCGCAACATAGGCCGCGGCTACCTTCCCGTTCCCAGCCTGCTGGCCTGCTCCGTGGTGCACCGCGCCCTGGCGGCCGCCGGACTGCGTTCCGACGTGGGCCTGATCCTGGAAACGGGGGAGGCGCGGGAAACGATGCACTTCGCCCTGTTGCTGGGTTTCGGGGCCACGGCGGTCAATCCGTACCTGGCTCTGGCGACGGTCACCTCCCTGGCCGCGCCGCAGGACTGCCCGCTGGACGTGGTGAAGGCCTCCGGCAACTATATCAACGCCATTGACAAGGGGCTGCTTAAAATCATGTCCAAGATGGGCATTTCCACCCTGCGCAGCTACCGCTCCTCCCAATTGTTCGAGGCCGTGGGGCTGAACCGGGAACTGATTGACGAATTCTTCCCCGGCACCGTCAGCCGCGTGGGCGGCATCGGGCTGGAGGAAATAGCTGCGGAATGCAACCAGCGCGCCGCGCAAAACGCCGGGAAGGAAGGCGGGCTGGATGCGGGCGGCCAGTACAAGTACAGGAAGGGCGGAGAAAACCACCTCTGGAACCCGCAGACGCTCCAGGCCTTCCGCGCCGCCGTTCGCGACAATGACGAACGGAAATACCGGGAATTTGCGGACTACAGCAACCACCAGGCGCAGCACCTCTGCACCCTGCGCGGCCTGTTTGAATTCGCTCCCGCGGACACCGTCCCGCTGGAGGAAGTGGAAAGCGCGGATTCCATCCTGCGCCGCTTCGTCTCCGGGGCCATGTCCCTGGGTTCCCTCAGCCCGGAGGCCCATGAAACCATCGCCATCGCGATGAATAAAATAGGAGCCAAAAGCAACTCCGGTGAAGGGGGCGAGGATGAAGCCCGCTACGAACCCAACGCCAGGGGCGAGGTGCGCTACAGCGCGATCAAGCAGGTGGCGAGCGGACGCTTCGGCGTGACCATCAACTATCTGCGCCACGCCTCCGAGCTCCAGATCAAGATGGCCCAGGGCGCCAAGCCCGGAGAGGGCGGCCAGCTCCCGGCGCACAAGGTGGACCCGTACATCGCCCGGCTGCGCCATTCCATGCCGAACGTCAGCCTCATCTCTCCCCCGCCGCACCATGACATCTACTCCATTGAAGACCTGGCCCAATTGATCTACGACCTGCGGAACTCCAACCCGGCCGCACGCGTCTCCGTCAAGCTCGTCTCCGAGGTGGGCATCGGCGCGGTGGCCGCCGGAGTGGTGAAGGCCCACGCGGACGTGGTTGTGGTCAGCGGCCACGACGGCGGTACGGGCGCCTCCCCGCTCACCAGCGTCAAGCACGCCGGACTGCCGTGGGAACTGGGTCTGGCGGAAACGCAGCAGACGCTTGTGCTCAACAAGCTCCGCTCCCGCGTCCGGCTCCAGGTGGACGGCCAGCTGCGCACCGGGAGGGACGTCGTCATGGCGGCCCTGCTGGGAGCGGAGGAATTCGGCTTCGGCACTGCCGTTCTGGTCGCCATCGGCTGCGCCATGCTCCGCAGGTGCCATGAAAACACGTGCCCGGTGGGCGTTGCCACGCAGGACCCGGCCCTGAGAGCCAAGTTCAGCGGCAAGCCGGAATACGTCATCAACTACCTTCGCTTCGTGGCGCAGGAAACGCGGGAAATCCTGGCTTCCTTGGGCCTCCGCTCCCTGGACGAAGCCGTCGGCAGGGCGGACCTGCTCTCCGTGAACCGCGCCATTGACTTCTACAAGGCTCAGCATCTGGACTTCTCCTCCATCCTGCATGCGGCGGAGGGGGACGGATGCAGGTTTGACCCCTCCTTTGAAAAGGAACCTCTGGACAACTACGACCGGCGCCGCCTGCTCCCGGACTTGAAGGGCCTGCTGGAAAAAGGGGAAAAGACCGAACTCTTCCGCGACGTCCGCAATGTGGACCGGACGGTGGGCACGGAGCTATCCGGAGAGCTGGTGATGAAATTCGGACCGCGCGGCCTGGCGGAGGATACGCTCACGGTGCACTTCACCGGATGCGCGGGGCAGAGCTTCGGGGCCTTTCTGGCGCCGGGCATCACCTTTGAACTCGCCGGGGAGGCGAACGACTTCGTAGGGAAGGGGCTTTCCGGGGGCAAAATCATCGTGAGGCCTCCGGAAAACATCTCCTACGCTCCGTCGGACAACGTCATTGCCGGCAACGTCATCGGCTACGGGGCCACGTCCGGCAGCATCTTCCTGCACGGGCAGGCCGGGGAGCGTTTCGCCATCCGCAACAGCGGAGCCAAGATGGTGGTGGAAGGCATAGGCGACCACGGCTGCGAATACATGACCGGGGGCCGTGTGGCGGTGCTCGGCAAGGTGGGCGTCAACTTCGCCGCGGGAATGACCGGCGGACTGGCCTACGTGTACGATGCGGACAACGACTTCGATCAGAAATGCAACCTGGGCAGCGTGGACCTGGAAACGGTCATGCCGCACTCCGCCGACGAGGCGGAACTGCTCCAGCTCATTTACGAGCACTACATGGCTACGAAAAGCCGCCGGGCCTGCGACCTGTTAAACAACTGGCCGGAGGAACGCGGCAAATTCATCAAGGTCTTCCCGGTGGAATACCGGCATGCCCTGGCCATGCATTCCTGAAAGAAGCATGCAGCAGTTTTCTGTTGTTTGGGTAAGCTGGGGGCCTCCGCGGATGCGGAGGCCCTTTTTTTATTCTTTGAAGTCTTATTGGTCTCATTGCCGGAGCGTCCGCTGACCTTTTCAAGGTAGCAGATTGGCCCTGAAAGCAGGAATGAAGTAAGTTTCTGAAATCCGATATTAAAAAATAACTTTCCATTTGGTTGACTTTGAATGATGCATCAATTATACAGAAAATATCATAAAAGGATAATGAGTGTCATATTCGGAAATTTATGCAGTGCTGTCGCTATGCTGCTGATTGTTATGGGGATGTGGACTGAGGGGGGAATTGCCTTTGTCCAAGTGCCGGAACAACTGCCGGAATGCCCGGTGCGCTTCATCCGCGGTACCCTGGTGGCGCAGGATGGAGCTATATGGGCCGTGGGGGAGAGGGAAAGCGTTTACCGCCTTCAAGTCGGCGACAGGGCATACGAGAAGTCGTGGCTCAACATGGATTATTATTCCGGCTTTCCCAAAGGAAAGAATTTCACCTGCATTGCGGAGGACAGGCAGGGCCGCATCTGGGTGGGCACGGACGACAGCGGCGTGGCCGTTTTCAACGGGAGGGAGTGGAAGACGTATGACCGCGGCAATGCTCTGAACGGAGAGCATGTTTATGCGCTGGCCGTCTCTCCCGTTTCCGGGGAAGTGGCCGTTGCCACGTCCGGAGGCGTGTCCGTTTATGATCCCGGGAATGATTCATGGAAGGCGCTGGACCGGTCCACGGGACTGGTGGAAGACCAGGCGGCTTCCGCCGGCTTTGACGCCAGGGGGAATCTGTGGCTGGCCTATGCCTGCGGCGGCGTGTCCTGCTCGCCGCGCAAGTCGGGGTACATGCAGTGGAAGAACGTGCAGGCGCCGTGGTACTGGGACAGCAAGCAGTTTGCCCGGCAGCCGTACCAGCCGTATGGGGACGGGCTGCCTTCCAATATCTGCAATGTTCTGGCCTGTACGGAAAAAGACCAGGTGCTGGTAGGCACCTGGTCCGGCCTGGCGTACAGCAACGGCATCAGCTCCTGGCGTTTCTTGCGCGGCCGGGATTATGCCCGGAAGAATAGTAATCTGTATGGTTCCGCTGCGCGGAAGACGGCCGTTCCGGGTGAGGGAAATGCCAAAATGCTGTCGGAAGACTTCGTGTCTTCCATCCTCCGGCAGGGAAAGGATATTTTCATCGGCTACCGGACGCAGGGAGTGGACGTGCTGGATGCCGAAAGGATGACGGTGCGCCGGAGAATCAGGAAGGGACTGGAAAATACGGATGTCCCCTCCCTGCTGGCGCTGAAGGACGGAAGTGTCTGGGCGGCGACGTATGGGAAAGGGCTTGTCAGTCTGAAAAAGGGTTCCCTGTCTTATCAACTGGACAGGAAGCAGCGGGACGATGAAATCGTGTTCCCGTCCCCGGCCCGGATGGAGGATTCTGCCGCAGTCCTGAGGAGGCTGGAAAAGCTGGGTGCGGGCGCGCATGCGGGGAAGAGCATTGTGTTCCGCGGGGAGGACTGGTCCACGAAGGGGGACTGGTGCGGGAGGTACGGCCTGACGCGCGCCACGCTGTGCGCCATGAATGCCCCCATGAACAATTCCGAGTTTAAAGCCAAGCAATTACCTGTCCGCATGGAAACGAGCGCTGAAGACCCTAAATGGAAACGAGTGTATCCCTGTTATTGGATTCAGGGACTGATGGGGCTCAACCGCAATCAGGGAGATGGATTGCGCTGGTGGGTACAAAGCGCCAATGTGGCAGGAAACCGCAATGTTCTCTTTGACCCCAGTGATTCCACAAGAACAGAGGCGGAATGGGACGACCACGGGGAAGTATATCCGTCCTTTGTGGACGGTCCCGGTATATGGGTAGCTGTGGAAGTGCCGGAAGGGGTTCATGAAATAGCCCTGTATTTCTATAATCCCAACGGATATCTTCAACATGAATCCAGGCGGGATTATGTGGTAGAAGCCCGGAGGCATCCTTTTTCTTCTTCCATTCAAAGCCTGTTCGACAACAAAGCGGATATTGAAATTGGGAACCGCACTAAAAAAGGGAAGACGCTTGCCGCTTCTATGGAGCAGTGGCAGTCGTTCCCGGTGGAAGCGCGCACGCGCGTTTCCAGGTTTGCGGGGTCCGGAGTTTACAAGCGCTTCATGTGCAGGAAAGGCGGCGTATACTTGTTCCATGTTTGCAGGAACGGTTCCTTCAATACTATTTTAAATGGGGTATTCATCAATGCGCTTCTTCCTCTGGAAATGAGAACGCCTGATGAATTGCCTTATTATGTTGATGGATTATTTGCAGGCATTATTCCTTCCCCCGAGAGAGTTCATTCTTCTGTTGCCGGGCCGGAGGAGAAGGTTCTTCTCAATCAACTGCTCACTCTCCAGTATCAGCCACGGTATGTTACGCCCGCAGGATGTTCCTGCTTGAACAGGTACATTCTTTCCTCATTCCGTGAGGCGGTTGAAGGAAAGAAAAAGAGCAGGTGCTTGGAAGACTGGTTTCAATGGGAAGCCAGAATTTACTCTCCCGATGTACGTTCTTCTTTTGACCAGACCATGGCGGCTGCGTGGGACCAGTGTCAGATTTATTATCCGGATCTCAGATCCAGGGAATGTGTTCCGAATGCCCCGGGCACGATACCTTTTTCCGTAAATGAAGTTTATTTGATGGATAAGCTGGATATTGATTGGAGGCAATATCGAGATGATGCCGAACAACCTCCTGTGAAATCAGTTCAAGAGATGAAGAAACACCTTGAACATGAATCCCAAAAGAAAACGACAACATGAATAATAAAATGATATTGGCTGCGGGAATCAGTCTGTTGAGCATGAACGTGCTCAACGGAGAGATTACCGGGGAGCATACCATGTGGTCAGGAACTCATCTGAATTATGATGGGGTTTCCATTATTAATAAGCCGGCGCTTCCCCAAAAAGGAGTGGAAGCAAAAAAGGGTGTAAAAAATGCCTACAATATTATGCCGGGTAAAGTGACGGTGATCACAAGCCTCAATAAAAATCCTCAGGAAAAACAGGAATGGCTGTACAAAAAAATACATGAAGTACGGATATCCATGACTGGAAATATATATGTAGCGCTGATATTCGCCGATACGAAGAATGATGTCCCCTTCGCCTATGATCCCAATAAATTTGGAACATCGGGAACCCTTTATTCACAAGTCTATATCACGGCCCTGCACAAGGTGACTAAAATGGAGAATAAAAGTGATTTCGGGACCAGCGGAAAGGATGAAGACCCTACTTTTACTTTAGTTAAGAAAATATGACCGGCATTCCGGCAGTATGATGCGGAGGTTTTATTCCTTATCCGGAAAGGGATAAGACTTCAAACAAGGGTTTCCGTATGGCAGCGGCCCTTGTTTTTTAGAGTTGGATATATAGCAAACAGGGGCTGTTCCGCACCTTGCTGGCGGAACAGCCCCTGAATGGAGTCTTCTGTTAATTCAGGAAGCTCAGGCCTTCTTTCTGCGGCGCATCAGCAGGGCCGTGAGGCCCAGCAGGCTCAGGGTGGCCGTGCCGGGTTCCGGTACGGCCAGGCCGGTGAAGGTCAGGCTGCCGTTGTTGTAGGTAACGCCGTCCCAGATCAGGTTCTGGCCGTTCTGCGTAAGCGTCAGCAGGGAATCCCAGTCGATGTTGTCCGCCAGGGATGTGCCTTCGCCCACAGTGATCAGGTCGATCGTCAGGGAGGTAAGGTCAAGCGCCAGGGCGCTGTCCAGATTCAGCGTCAGGCCGCCGGTCAGGTTCAGGGTGGACGTTCCCTGCATGTCGATCAGAGCCGTGTTGAAGCTGGAGAGGTTCAGCGTGGCGTTGTTCAGCGTGGCTGAGGTAGTGCCGGAAAGCGTCAGCACCTGGCCTGTGGAAATCATGGGCGCGCCGGAAGCGTTGCCCAGGATTACCGTTGAGTTGTTGATGGCGGCGTTCCCCGTCAGGCTGACGGTGAGGTCCTTGGGAGCGGAAGCGCTGCCGAGGTTCTGGATGGTGCCCGTCTGGAGCGTAATGGCGTTGGCCAGGGCCTGGCTGTTGGCGTTGAGCGTTCCTCCCTGCACCAGAACGGAACCCTGGCCAAGTGCGGTTGCGGAGTTGGTCTGGAGCGTTCCCTGCACGATGGTGGTGCCGCCGGTGTACGTGTTGTTGCCGGAGAAAACGACTACGGAGCTGTTCTTGTTCACCTTCACGCTCATCTGGTGGGAGGCGTCCTTGTCGGAAATGACGGAGGAAATGGTGAAGTTGTTGCTTCCGCTGGAACCGTTGGTGACCAGCAGTTCTCCTTCGCCGGTGATCGTTCCGCCAAGGTTGGTGGCGTTTCCGTAAAGGGAGCCGGAGATGGTCACGCCGGCTCCGGCGGCGTCAACGGTAATGTTGGCGCTGATGGGGGTATCCGCGCCATACGCGCGGCAGTTGAGCATTTCAAATGTGGAGCCGGACTTCATCAGGATATCCGGCGTGCCGCCCAGTACGATGCCTACGCCATTCAGGCTCAGCTTGGAGTTCTGGCCGATGGTGATGGATTCAAACGTGTAGGCGGTGTCGCTGCCGGACAGGTTGACTGTGCCGGCGTCAATGATCAGGTGTGCGATGTCGGAGGCATGGTTGGCATTGATGGTGCCGGTGCCGTCCGTCACCTTGCGGACCGTCAGGGTGCTGTCTGCATGGGTGATGGGAATGAGCGTTCCCCCTTCAAAGGTGTATTCCACGTCTCCGGCTCCCGTCAGGGTGAGGGAGGAGGCGGTGTGCGCCCAGGAGTCGTTGGCATTGTAGTTGGCCGCCGCTATGGTCAGGGCTCCGGCGAAGGTCCAGTTGGGATTGGCTGCCGTGAGGGAGGCGTTTTCTCCCAGAGTCAGGGCTCCCGTATAGCGGGAGGCGGTATCTCCCGTGATGGAAATGGAGGCGTTGTCCCCCAGAGTCAGGGCTCCGGAACCGGCCAGGCCCGTCAGGGTGCTGGTTCTGTTCATGATGACGGTGCCGGCCCCGTCCAGAGTAGCCGTTCCGGACAGGCTGGAGGATACGGTGAGCGTGGTGCCTTCTGCCGCGCGGAGGATGCCGGGGCCCGACAGGCTCAGGGTGCCGCCGGAAATGGTGAGGTTTCCGCCGGTGAGTAGGATGGCGTCCGTATGGCGCGTTTCCCCGTCCGCAATAGTCAGGGCTCCCGGGCCGTTGGTGACGTTGATGGAGGCATAGGTGCCGGCTCCGTCAGCGGAGTCCGTCCATGCGGCATCCCCCAGTTGGGAGGAAGTCCACTCGGAGGAGGAGCCATCCAGCGTAGCGGAAATTTTAACGCCCTCATAGGTATTGACGATCTGGATGCCTGCAATGCAGCCGCGGGTGCCTGAGCCGCTGGTGTTGCTCGGAGCGGTGATGCTCAGGTTGGGTGAAGTCTGGCCTTCCACATACAGCGTATTGGTCCCTTCCACCGCCTGTCCAAAGGTTCCCGTTGCCCCCCACCCGGCAGAGCCTGCCACGGTGGAAGTTCCGTTCCAGGTGTAGGAAACGCCGTTGACGGTCTTGGCGGAGAAATTGCCGTTGGCGGTGTCCGTATTGCAATAAATGTAGACGCCGTAGGTCAGGAAATCAACGCCGCTGACATTGATGGTGATGCCGCTGCCGTCGTCCAGGTAGCCCTTCAGCATCTGGCCGTCCCCGGTGGAGGGGGTGTCGCCTCCGCGCCAGGTATTTTTACTGGACCAGGTGACGGTCGCTCCGGTGGCGTCTCCGTTGTTATCCTTCAGGTTCTGGGCCGTGGATTGGGAAGCTCCGCTGAATTGATTCCAGTTGGAGCCGGGAACGGCTTCAAGCCCGGCGCTGGAAGAATCGGAAATGGTGCCGTTTGGTTCGTTGGTACCAAAATTGATGCTGATGCTTTCTCCGGCAGCCTGGGATTGGGAGGCGAGAGTTCCGAAGAAGGCGGCTGCCATAAGCCACGCTGTTAGTTGATAAGGCAAATGAGGTTGCATGAAATTAATACTATAGTAATTTAAATTATTCCATTCAAAATTCAGGAGAGAAAGAAACCCCTGCGATACCCGGTTCTTATCGGATTCCGAATCCGAAGTCAACAGGAAAGTTTGGTTTAAAACATGTTAGAAGAATTTGGATTTGGAAAAATTGGAGAAATAGCAATTAATGAAAAAATGAATTAAATGATAACTATCTGACAGTCTTGATATTCATGTGTTCAAGGCATTGCAACGGATTCGGAATTCGATGTTGATGAATGTCCGGAAAGAGCATTTTTGAAAGAAGAAAAAGCGGTTGGTCGCCGCTTTTGAGTTAGTCTCCTGCATTTTTTCTGTCCGGGTACAGGAAGGGCGGTGTGTCTTGGGTTTTTCTAAACCTGAATAATTTTTATAACTAACATATATTGAATGACTTATATATTTGACTGTAAACTGATTGTGTGGTTTTTTGATTGGATAAAATTGAGAATAACTTGGAAATGGGGTTGACGTCAGCAAAATACGATAATATTCTCACATAATAATCAGGAAATAATTGGTTATGTTAATTAAATTCAAACATTTCATAGGAACACTCGCATTGGTTTTCCCCCTGCTGGGGGGATGGTCCGCAGGAGAAGTCAAATCTGTCCAGATCCCGGAACAACTGCCGGAATGCCCGGTGCGCTTCATCCGCGGTACCCTGGTGGCGCAGGATGGAGCTATATGGGCCGTGGGGGAGAGGGAAAGCATTTACCGCCTTCAAGTCGGCGACAGGGCATACGAGAAGTCGTGGCTCAACATGGATTATTATTCCGGCTTTCCCAAAGGAAAGAATTTCACCTGCATTGCGGAGGACAGGCAGGGCCGCATCTGGGTGGGCACGGACGACAGCGGCGTGGCCGTTTTCAACGGGAGGGAGTGGAAGACATATGACCGCGGCAATGCTCTGAACGGAGAGCATGTTTATGCGCTGGCCGTCTCTCCCGTTTCCGGGGAAGTGGCCGTTGCCACGTCCGGAGGCGTGTCCGTTTATGATCCCGGGAATGATTCATGGAAGGCGCTGGACCGGTCCACGGGACTGGTGGAAGACCAGGCGGCTTCCGCCGGCTTTGACGCCAGGGGGAATCTGTGGCTGGCCTATGCCTGCGGCGGCGTGTCCTGCTCGCCGCGCAAGTCGGGGTACATGCAGTGGAAGAACGTGCAGGCGCCGTGGTACTGGGACAGCAAGCAGTTTGCCCGGCAGCCGTACCAGCCGTATGGGGACGGGCTGCCTTCCAATATCTGCAATGTTCTGGCCTGTACGGAAAAAGACCAGGTGCTGGTAGGCACCTGGTCCGGCCTGGCGTACAGCAACGGCATCAGCTCCTGGCGTTTCTTGCGCGGCCGGGATTATGCCCGGAAGAATAGTAATCTGTATGGTTCCGCTGCGCGGAAGACGGCCGTTCCGGGTGAGGGAAATGCCAAAATGCTGTCGGAAGACTTCGTGTCTTCCATCCTCCGGCAGGGAAAGGATATTTTCATCGGCTACCGGACGCAGGGAGTGGACGTGCTGGATGCCGAAAGGATGACGGTGCGCCGGAGAATCAGGAAGGGACTGGAAAATACGGATGTCCCCTCCCTGCTGGCGCTGAAGGACGGAAGTGTCTGGGCGGCGACGTATGGGAAAGGGCTTGTCAGTCTGAAAAAGGGTTCCCTGTCTTATCAACTGGACAGGAAGCAGCAGGACGATGAGATTCCGTTCCCGTCCCCGGCCCGGATGGAAGACCCTGCCGCAGTCCTGAAGAGGCTGGAAAAGCTGGGAGCGGATGCGCATGCGGGGAAGAGCATTGTGTTCCGCGGGGAGGACTGGTCCACGAAGGGGGACTGGTGCGGGAGGTACGGCCTGACGCGCGCCACGCTGTGCGCCACGAATGCCCCCATGAGCAATTCCGAGTTTAAGGCCAAGACCGTGTCGTTCCGAACCCTTTCCTCCGTTCCGGGTTATCCCGGATACCAGGGGGCCGTGTCTTCTTACTGGATCCAGGGATTGATGGGGCTCAACCGCAACAAGGGGGATGCCCTGCGCTGGTGGGTGCATAGCATCAAGGAGAATGATAACCGCAACATTCTTTTCGATCCCACGGATTCCGTGCGGACGGAGGCAGAGTGGGACGACCACGGGGAAGTGTATCCGGGCTTTGTGGACGGTCCCGACATTTGGACCGTTGTGGAAGTGCCGGAGGGCGTCCATGAAATAGCCCTGTATTTCTATAATCCCAACGGTTATCTTTCCAATGAATCCAGGCGGGATTACGTGGTGGAAGCCAGAAGGCATCCTTCCACCTCCTCCCTCGTCTTCCAGTTCAACAATGTGGGAGACCTCGCGATAGGGGAACAGAACAAATGGGGGAAAATTCTTACCGCCGCCATGGAGCAGTGGTATTCCTTCCCGGTGGAAGCGCGCACGCGCGTTTCCAGATTTGCGGGTTCCGGGGTTTATAAGAGGTTCATGTGCAGGAAGGGGGGAATCTACCTGTTCCGTGTTTGCCGCAACGGTTCCTTCAATACCATTTTAAACGGCGTATTCGTGAATGAAAAGATTCCGTGGGAAATCCGCATGCCGGAGGAACTGCCCTATTATGTGGCCGGCCAGCTCGCGGGCATTGTTCCCACTCCAGAGAGAGTGAACGGAGCCACCCTGGGGCAGAGGGAGAAGGCCGTGTGCAAGCCCCTCTATGAGCTGCAATACACGCGCAAGTACCTGACGCCTGCGGCGTGCAGCCTTCAGAACAGGTATATTCTCTCCCTGTGGCGGCAGGCCCGGGAGAACCGGGCGGAGGGCGGCTGCCTGGCGGATTGCCTCCAGTGGGAAGCCAGAGTCAGTGACGACCGGGTAAGGGCTTCCTTTGATGAAACCATGAAGCGCTCATGGGACCAGAGCCAGATTTATTACATCGGCAACCGGTCCCGGGATTTCATGCCTAATGCTCCGGGCACCGTTCCTTTCTCCCCCAGGGAACTGCGCCTCATGGCCAAGCTGCGCATCGACTGGCGGCAGTACCGGGACGATGCGAAAAATCCTCCTGAAAAAACTGTTCAGGAAATGAAGGAATTCCTCAAAAAGGAATTATTAAAACAACAACAAACCAGAAAACAACAATGAATAAAATTGCCTGTGCAATTATGGTTTCTCTCTCAGGGACCTGCTTCCTGAAAGGGGAAATAGCTCCGCCGGAAACGGAGTGGAAAGGGGCGCGCCTCATTTATGAAGGGGTCTCCATCCAGAACGAGGTGACTCTCCCTCAAAAGGGGGTCATGTACCATGATGAGGATAAATTATCCTTCAACATTACAAATGCCACCATCGAGATGACTACCAGCCTCTCCAAGAAGCCGCAATGCGGAAAGGAGTGGTGCTACAAGGGCATCAGCCACATCATTATCAAATATTGTGGTCCGATCGCCGAGCCTGATGACGGAGGGACCATCTACTTCGAGCCGACCTACAATCATCACGTTTGGTTTGATAATGACAAGTATGGACAATGGGGAATTATGTTCTCCAAAGTTTATATCATCACCCGCATCAAAAATGCGAATATCGAGGATACCAAAGACTATGGCATCAGCGGGGAGGACGGAAGCATCTTTTTCCAATACGTGGAAAAGATGATGGCTGAAATGTGAGCTGCGCCCGGTTTCCGCGGATGAAGATTATCGTCCGCTGATTCCGGTCATTCAGGCGCCGGAGGTCTGCAAGTGAGGGCCTCCGGCGCCTTTTTAATGCAACCGGAACCCGGGGTGCGCAGCTCCGGGTGAAGGCGGCAGCAATTCCGCTCTGCTTGATGGAAGGTACGGGCTTCCTGTTCGTGAAAGGCACCCTGTGCCTGGGAAACCTGATGGGATTGAAAAAGAACAATGCCTGGGAAGGATAGTCCAAGCGGCAGTATCCCGGTTGCTGAAACAAAAGCCGGAGGGCATGAAGCCCCTCCGGTTTTTGTTGCGGGTTGATTCAGCAGTTTTTAGGGCGCTTCACAGTACACCGTTCCGTAGGAGTCGCTGCCTCCGGCCCCCTTGAATCTGGCCTTGACCGTGTAGGATGCCCCTTGCCTGGCTTCCGGAACGTTCAGGATGTACTGGATATTTTTCTGATCGGTACCGCTCCTGCCCGAATGAGCGTCCCGGGCAATTTCCTTCTCACCTTCATACAGGGCCACGGATTCGATTTCAATGGCGTGTGCCCCCTTGTCGTAGAGCAGGGTCACGGTGTATTTGCCGGGAACCTTGATCAGTTTGGTGACGTCGAACGAATGCTCCTGTCCGGACAGGTCGTCAGGCGTCCATGTGCCGATCTGCGGCGTGTTGAAAAAGTCGGACTTGTCTATCCGGTTGATCACATCCCCGGCGTACTTGATGCCCATCAGGTCCATGCGCCCGCTATATTCCTTCAAGCGCTTTTTAAAATCCGGGAAATCCTTTTTCCCGGCAGGTGTCCAGCCCACTTCCGCAAAGGCGCAGGCCCGGGGGAATGCCTGGTGGTGGAGGCGCTCCGTATTGGCAATCCATTCCGTCCATACCTGCGTCCCCAGCCCCTTGACCCTGGAATGGTACTGTTCCTCCAGGCCCGGGAAAATGGGCTCGAAGCCGTATGCCTTTTGCAGGGAAATTCTGCCGTAGCTGTAATCAAGGTAAGTGGAGCTGTGGAGGGAATTGATGACCTCATGCCCGTCCTTGATGGCGTTTTTAGCCAGGTCCGTATTCCCTTTCCAGAAGTGGATGACGGCGTTCGTGTCCAGTTTGGTTCCGGCTTTGCCTCCGCCGTCCCCGTTGACGTCATGGCCGTAAATCTCATTCCAGCCCATCATGCGGCGCCCTTTTTTGGCGACGATGCCGGACATGCGGTTGGTGAAGTACATCTGGACGTCCGCATAACTCTTCATGTTGTTCTTTTTCATGAACGCCTCAATTTCCGGAACGTCCTTCCATTGCTGGGCATAGCGCACTTCATCGCCGCCGATATGGATGATCCTGCTGGGAAACAGCGCCACGACTTCATCCAGTACGTCGGACAGGAAGGCATAGGTCTTTTCCGAGGTAGGGTCAAAGGCCGTGTTGACGATGAACGTGGTGGGTACTTCCCTGGGTGATTTCAAGCTCAGGAACGGGTACGCTGCGGCAGCCGCGCTGGCGTGGCCCGGCATTTCAATTTCAGGGACGATGGTGATATTGCGCCGGGCCGCGTATTGAACGATGTCCCTGATCTGCTCCTGGGTATAAAAGCCTTCATGCGGCGTGCCGTCGGACTTGCCGCTGTTCCACGTACCGGTTTCGGATTCCCTGCGCCTGGAACCGATGGTGGTCAGACGGGGATACTTCTTGATTTCAATGCGCCATCCGACGTCGTCCGTCAGGTGCCAGTGCAGGATGTTCATTTTCAACAGGGCCATCTGGTCGATGATCTGCTTGATGGCTTTTTCACCGAAAAAGTGGCGCGCTTCATCAATCATCAGCGCACGCCAGGAGAACCGCGGGTAGTCCACCATGTTGAACGGAGCTCCGGAAATATTCCACTGGACGGCGGATTTGTCCGCCTTCCGGTCGTGGAAAATGACGGGCATCATCTGGATCAGGCTTTGCCCGGCGTAAAAAATGCCTTTGGCATGGGCGGCTGAAAGAATGATTCCCCTGGGGGAGGATTGGATGGAGTAGGCTTCCTCCCCCTTCGCGGCCAGGGCCGGGTCCTTTTTAATGATGATGCAGGCGGCATTCTCCGGTGCTTCTCCGGGCGTTTTAAGGGGGAGGGGCAGTCCGGTTCCTTCGCCGAGCATCTGCTGCAATTGCCTGGCGCGGTTCAGGAAAGCCTTGTCCTGCGTCGCGGTAATGATGGCGGACGCCGGCGTGAGCTGGGCAGGCTTCCCGTGGAACACCGTGATTTCTGCCGGTTTCGGGATAATTTGTTCTTGCGAAAATGCCGCGGGAAGGCAGGCGGACAGAACGAGCGCGGGAATAAGGAACTTCATGAATACGGTCTTGGATACAAATCCTGCTGACACAATCTTTCAATGGAGGTTTGTTTTTTGGCTCTGGAGGCTGCATATTGTTTTTTCCATGGTGTCCCATTTTCAGAAGGCATTTTATCCGGCTGCGGGCGGAGTATCGGCTTGCAGTAAAAAACGGAGCGGGAGTACAACATGGAAGGATGCCGTCCTCGTCCGGATGCGCCGCCCCAGAAAACGCCTGTCCAACCATAAATGAATATGAAAACGAACACTGCGACTCAACTATTGCTGGCGGCCTGTGCGGGTGTGCTGTCATGCCCCGGCGCCTGGGGTTCCACGACGGTTTGCCAGGATCAGTCCTACTACCTGAAGACGGCCTGCCCCCATCCCCTTTCCCTGGCCGGCCCCACGGATGACCGGGTTTATCTGCGCTTCCAGACGGGATGGGCCAGCAAGTACGAGTGCGAGGGTCTTGACCTGTGGGACGGCTCCCTGTGCATGTTCGTTCCTGAAATACAGTACAAGGAATGGGTGGGGAAGATATGGTACGGCGTTTCCACGGACCACCGGAACCATGCGGAATTAAAGTACCGGCTGGATTACATCAAGGAGCTGGGGAACTGGACGGTGATGCCTTGGTATGAGCACAGCTTTGTTTTTCCGGGGGACAAGGGCATCCCGCGCCCCGGCCTGAAGACGACCTATCATTTTTCCGACCGCTGGTTCGGCGGCACGGACCTCTACTGGCAGTATAACAATCATACGTTCCGCGGCTATTACGCCGTGTTTGCGGGGCTGCACGAGGAGATCGCGGATTGCGTGAGGGTGGATGCCGTGGTGCGTTACGGCTACAACGGGGGGTACGTGGGCCCGGTGGTGCACCACGGATCCAACGCCCTGGATTACAACCTGAGTTTTACCTTCCGCGCTACCTCGCGCCTGACCGTGGAATTGTTCACCAACTACAGCCAGGCGCTGACCGTGGTGAAGCAGAGGGACCTGGGGGATGATTTTTATTACGGCATCAACCTGAAATATACGTTCTGACGCCCGGGCCGCTCCGGTGCCGCCTGGGGGCTTCCGCGCACTTTCACGGCCTGGCGAACTGGAAGTGCATCCAGTCGTAATTCCTCTCGCGTCCCAGGGAAAAGGCCCCCTCCTTTTCTACGATGGACCAGAAGGCATCGTATTCCGGTCCGGAAAAGACGGCTTCCGGCGCGCTCATGTACAGGGTATTGCGTTCGGGGTCCATGTCTATCGCAATGCCCCACGCGTGCAGGGACGGGCGGGAGCCTCCGCGGATGGGGCGGTTGTTGAAGCAGCCTCCGTAAACGTCCAGCCGCAGTTCGCGGATGCGCTCCATGCCGTAATGTTCCAGCGTGCGCTGGAAAATCCTGGTGAGCGGCACGGCGATGAAACGGTGGCAGGTAATGGACGCAAGCTCCGTGTCCGGGGACCAGGACGGCCTCAGCGGATAGGGCAGCGGAACCGTGACCAGGGAGGCCGGGTCCCCCGGCTGTCCGAAGATGGAATGGCCGGAAAGCACTTCCCGTTCCGTGGGCCAGACGGAGGCGGGATGTTTGAGGCCGTACAGCTGGCTGCCTGAAATGGCGCAGGCAATCAGCAGAAGCGCCTGCTTCCGGAGGCGCGGGGATAGCCGTGGCGGAGGTTGCGGCGTGCGGTCAGGCATGGGAAAAGGGGTTGGGGTTCTTCCGGTGTAGCAGGTTTCCGGCGCGGTGCAAGACCTTTGCCGGGCAGGCGCCTTCTCCGGAGGGAGCGGCCTTCCGCGTCTTGCGGCCCTTCACGGATGAAGCACTGCAGGTATTTTCTGCGGCATCGAACATCCGGAGGCGTTTTTTTGTCACAATGGAATAATATTGCCGCTTTGCCCATGAATTCTCCATCCCCCCAGCCCCAGCCGCCGCCGGATTCCGTCTGGTACGGGTGGATTTTAAGGCTGTTCCATCATTGGAAGGTGGGGGAAAGGCAGGTCACTTACGTGTGGGCCGTGATCGTGGGGGTGGTGGGCGCCAGCATGTCCCTGTTTTTTGAGTGGACGGTGGAAGTGATTCAATGGCTGCTCACGGGCATCTGGTCGGATTCCCGCGTAGGCACCTTTTCCCAGGTGGAGCCTGAGTGGCGCATGTTTATTCCGGTGGTGGGCGGCCTGGCGGCCGGCTGCATCCTGCTGTTCCTGAAAAAAAGGATGCCGGGACAGGCCACGGAATACATGGAGGCCATGTCCATCGGAAACGGGCTGATCAAATTCCGGGCGTCCGCCCTGAAGGTGTTTTCCGCGGCATGGAGCATTGCTTCCGGAGCGGCCATCGGCAAGGAAGGGCCTATCATCCAGTCCTCCGCCTTGATCGCGTCCGCGGTGGGGCAGCGGCTGCACGTATCCATTCCGCGGCTCCGGCTGCTGGTCGGCTGCGGGGCGGCGGCCGGGTTCACCACGGCGTTCCATGCCCCCTTTGCCGGGTGCCTGTTCGTGAGTGAAATCATCATCGGCACCGTGAGCATGGATATTCTGGCGCCTCTGCTGATTGCCTCCTGCACCGGGTTCGCCATGCTGCACCTGCTGGGGGATCCCGCCCCGCTGTACAGTTCCCCGTTTGAAAGCTTTACCGTCTTTTCCCAGTCCCTGTGGTGCATTGCGCTGGGAGTGGCGGCCGCCGTGGCGGCCAGGGGATGGGTCAGCCTGCTGGATGTAGCTACCAGGTATTTGAACGGCCGCCAGTCCCTCCTGCCGCTGCGCCTGATGGCCGCCGGACTGGTTGTGGGGGTGCTGGCGGTTTTTTATCCGGAGGTGGTGGGCAACGGGCAGGCCCTGATTACCGGGCTGGTGGATGAAGATTACAGCACGCAGCAGGCGTTTATCCTGCTTCTGGTGAAGGTGTCCGCCGTGGCGATCGTGTTCGGCTGCGGTACGGTGGGCGGAGCCATGACGCCCACGCTGTATGTGGGAAGCATGGTCGGGTTTATTTTCAGTACGGTCCTGACGTCTCTGGGCATGGAGGGCAACCATACGGTGGCGTATGCGATGGTGGGGATGGCGGCCTTTTTTGCCGTGGCGGCCCAGGCTCCCCTGACCGCGCTGGTGATGGTGGTGGAGTTCTCCATGAGCGGGGAAATGATTTACCCGCTCCTGATCGGCGTGGTGAGCGCTTATGGAACGGGGCGGCTGATTCGCGCGCGGTCCATGTATGCCGCCAGCCTGTCCGGCAGTCCGGAGTCCGTGGTCAACCTGCCCATGGCGCAGGTCCATGTGCATGACCTGGCTCGCCATGTGGTGCCCCAGGTGGCGCCGGACGCTTCCCTGGACGACGTTTCCTCCCTGATGCTGCGGAATCCCGGAGACCTGATTTTTGTGGTGAAAAAGGACGGGACTTATGAGGGTGCCATTTATCCGGATGACTTTCTGGCTGTCCGCCGGCAGATGGAGGAGAAGGGGAAGAGCCCTCCTCCCACCGCCGGGGAGCTGATCCGCGCGGGCGCCCCCGTGCTGGATTCCGGCACCCATCTGACGGATGCCCTGAAATTGTTTGAACAGACCCATCTGCCCGCCTTTCCCGTGGTCTGGAAAAATACCGGGCGGCTGGATGGCGTCCTGTACCGCAACGCGCTGTTCCAGGTCATCACGGAAATGATGAAAAGGGAGTCCGGCGGAGACGTGGGCATGTGAAACGGGAGGAAAGAGGCGCCATGCATTACAATTTTGTAAACTTCTTTTCTCCTTCGTTCATAACAACATCAAAGTTAAGTACTAGAACGTTATCTGCATTTCCCGCGGCAGCTTTTTCCCCGGCTGCATGACGGTGGAAGAAAAAGTAGTTGGTCTGCCAGGACCGTACGGTTAATATTCGCCCAGCCCCGGACTTCATGAATGAAATAAACAAGTCACCGGATTTGGAAATGGTCGTGCTGCAGGAAATCAGCTCCGCCATTGTCAATGAACGCAACGGCACGGCGCTGCTCCGGCATATTCTGGACGTGCTCTACCGCCGCATGAAGATGCTGCGCGGCACCTTCACCATCCGCCGCGGGAATGATCTGATGATAGAAGCGTCCCACGGCCTGGACGAGCAGGAGATGAAGCGCGGCCATTACCATGTGGGGGAGGGCATTACGGGCCATGTGGCGGAAACGGGGAGGCCCCATGTGATTGAGGACATTTCCCGGGATTCCAGGTTCCTGAACCGTACCCGTACCCGCAAGAGCGGGGAAAAGGTGGCGTTCATCTGCGTGCCCATCATTCATTTGCAGCAGGTGATCGGCACCCTGAGCATTGACCGTCCCGTGGACAGGGAAACGGACCTGGAACGGGACCAGAAGCTGCTGGAGATTGTGGGCAACATCGTGGGGGACGCGCTGGCGGCCAGCCTGCAGGCGCATGAGGAACGGGCGGCCCTGATGGCGGAGAACGAGAAACTGCGCCAGCTTTTAACAACCAATCCGGGCGAACTGATCGGCAACTGCCGCCCCATGCTCCAGGTGTATGAACAGATACGCCAGGTGGCCCCCAGCGACGCCACGGTGCTGATCCGGGGCAGTTCCGGAACGGGGAAGGAGCTGGTAGCGCGCGCCGTAGTGAACCTGAGCGGCAGGAAGGACAAACCGCTGGTGACGCTGAACTGTGCGGCCATGCCGGAAAACCTGCTGGAAAGCGAGTTGTTCGGCCATGAAAAAGGCTCCTTCACCGGAGCCACCGCCCGCCGCATCGGCCGGGCGGAGGCGGCGGACGGAGGTACCCTGTTTCTGGATGAAATCGGGGATTTGAGCCTCCAGATGCAGGTGAAGCTGCTGCGCTTTCTTCAGGAAAAGACTTTTTCCCGCGTGGGGAGCAACAGGGAGCTTCATTCCGACGTGCGCTTCATTGCCGCCACCAGCCGCAATCTGGAGGAATTGATGGCGGAAAACAAATTCCGGGAGGATTTGTACTACCGCCTGAACATCTTCCCCATCGTCATGCCGGACCTCTCCAAGCGCAAGGGGGACATCATGCTGCTGGCGGAACACTTTCTTTCCAAGTTCAACCTGAAATACGGGAAAGATATCAAGCGGCTGTCCACGCCAGCCATCAACATGCTCATGGCCTACCACTGGCCCGGCAACGTGCGGGAGCTGGAAAACTGCATGGAGCGTGCAGTCATCACGGCGCAGGACGACTGCATTTACGGTTACAACCTGCCCGCCTCCCTCCAAATGCCCAGCCATGACGCTCCGTCTTCCCGTAACGGAGAGGATCATGCAGACTTGCCGACGATGGTGGATTCCTTTGAACGGGAATTGATTGTGGCCGCGCTGAAACGCTCTCCGGGCAACATGTCCGCAGCGGCGCGGGAACTGGGCATTTCCCCACGGGTGCTCCATTATAAAATGCACAGGCTGGGCCTGCAAAAATCATGAAAGGCCTTCGTCAGCTTCTGTCCGCCGTTTCCCGGTCCTTTTATTTGAGCATGCGCTTCCTGCCCCGGGAGATGCGCCCCGGCGTGGCCGTGGGCTATCTGCTGGCGCGCGCTACGGATACGGTGGCGGATACCGTGGACATGGATTGCCGGGAACGCCTGGCGCTGCTGAGGATGATGGGCGCGACGGTAGCCGGGGACGCCTCCCGGGAGGCCGCCGCCTCCTGTTTTGGCCGTCTGGGCATTCTTTCCACCGTCCAGACGCACCGGGGGGAGGCGGAGCTGCTGGCCCGTTTCCCCGAATGCCTGGCGCTGCTGGAAGCCCTTTCCCCCCGTGAGCAGATGCTCGTGAGGCAGGTGCTGTCCACCATTGTGGAGGGGCAGGCGTGGGATTTGGAATATTTTGAAGCCCGTTCCTCGGTTTCATGTCCCGAACAACTGGAGCATTATACCTACATGGTGGCCGGCTGCGTGGGAGAATTCTGGACCAGGCTGGGCCTGCTGGCGCTGGGGTCAGGCTTCAGCACGCAGCCGGAGGACCAGCTTTTACGCTGGGGCAGGCACTACGGCATGGGGCTGCAATTGGTGAACATTCTGCGCGACCGGGAGGAGGACCTCTCCCGTGGAAGAAGCTATTTGCCTACTCCCGATGTTCAGCCGTGGCTGGACCGGGCGGAACGCTGGCTGAAGGAAGGCGTGTTTTATGCGGAATCCCTCCGGAACGGGCGGCTGCGTTTTTCCACCGTGCTGCCCGCATGGCTGGGGCTGGATACGCTGGAACTGCTCCAACGGCAGGAACAGCCGGGGACAGGAAAGGTAAAAATCACGCGCGGGAACGTTTATTCCCGCATGTGGAAGGCCTTTCTCTTTTCCTGGAAGGAAGCCCTGTAGCCTACGCGGCGGTTTTGCCGGGTTCCGGAGCGGGCGGAGTGACAGGGGAGGCTGCCGGGGCCGCATTTTCCGCCGGCTTGTCCGCAGGGGCATCCGCCTTCTTCTGGCCGTTCGCAGGTGTTTCCGCAGGATTGCCGCTCCCTTGTTTGGGCGCGGGGGGAGCGGGCGGCGGCTTGGGCGCCAGCAGGTCCTCCCACTGGTGGAGCTTGAAATCCTTTCCCATGCCGCCGATGTCATGGAGCAGCTCCTGGCATTTGGCTGTAAGCTTCTCGTAGTCGGGCGGTCCGGCTTCCGGATCCGCGGAACCGGGGAAGATCAGGTAGCTGACTACCAGGTCGGAAACGGGGCGGCTGTAAGGCCCCGCCTTGGGGTTGATTTCACGGCTCAGGCGCAGGGAGCCTTCCCCCGTCTTGTAGCGCGGTCCGGCGTCTCCCACCAGGGCCGGGTACAACTTGTCCCCCACGATGACGACGGCGTAATCCCCGAACTGCGGGGAAAAGGGAGAGGATTGGTTGACCACTCCCAGCGGGACCACGATGAACGGATCGTATTCCGAGATCAGGAAACTGTAGCGCTTCAATTCTTCAATGACCCGTTCCGCGTGGTCTATCTTGCGGCGCAGGGCCGGTTTTTCCGCGGCGGAGGCTTTTTCCAGCGTCTTCTTGTAGGAAGCCAGCCTCTGCTGCCAGGGCTTGAGGAGGGGATTGGGCTTGTCCGTGCGCTTCTTCCAGCGGTAGGAAGTGCTGGGCTGGTAGAAGGAGCTTTTCAGGATTTTATCCGGCATGGTGGACAGGCGGTCCCCGTCCGAACCGTCGGAAACAACGTCCATTTCACTCTGTAGCCAGAGGAGTTTTCTGCCCGTATCCGGATAGGTGGTTTCCAGAATCGTCTCCGTATCGTAGTAATTATGGCGGTCCAGGAGCTTGAGCAGGGAGGCCAGGTTCTTGCGGATTTCCGTCTGCTTGCGGACGTAAATCTGCCCGTAATAGGGGGAGACCCGCGCATGCTTGAACAGGGTGGACAGGCCGGGAAGCATGGTTCCCAGCTTGGGGTTGATGTTCAGGATGTCCTCCTTCTTTGTCAGGGCCTTGGGCTGCTTGACGTTCAGGGTGAGGGTCATCTGGTAATTGCTTTTAGTCTCCCTGTCCCTGGAAGCCAGGGTGCCGGGCTGGAAATTGACCTGCGTTTTCAGGTTCAGGCCGCGTGCCAGTTCGTAGATATTCGTCATGGCTCCCTCCGCGGGCTTCGTGGGGAGGACGGGCGGGAAGGGGGGATACTGCACCGGAGGGAGGGCAATCGTGCGCTCCGGCGTCCAAGGCGTGGTCAGCCGTGAATCTTCAGGTTCCTTTCCGGAAACGGATGGAGTAAGGGGGGGCGCAGGCTCTTCCTGTCCGGGCTGTTCCGCAGGGATGGATTCATGCGGCGGATAGGCCCCGGAATCCGGGGGCGCCTGTTCAGGTCCCCCTTTCAGGGCCCGGATAATCTGGGCCGGATACGGTGTGAACAGGGATGCCGCCATGGCTGCCAGGCAGATGCAGACTGCAAGCTTGAACCAGGTGAGGCGGGGTGTTCCGCGGCGGTGTGCTTTCATGATGCTGAAGAAGGTGAATCGTTGGGGGCAGGAAGGACTTTCCGGGGACGCCTGCCCATGAAAAAGCGGATCAGCCCCAGCGGGGCAATGCTCAACAGCAGGGCCGCCAGCCGTATTTTCATGCCGGGGAAGACACGTGCGCGCCCGCGGGACAGGGCGCGGAGGCTGTCTTTCACGACGGTTTCAACGGACGTGTCAAAGGCGTTGCGGCCCGGCATCATGTTTCCGGTAAAGCCGGGGCGCCGGGCCGCTTTTCCGAAGCCCGTGGAAACCGGGCCGGGGCAGACGGCCAGCACGCGGATGCCGTGTTCGCGCAGTTCCAGCCGCAGCGCTTCCGACAGGCTGGAAACATAAGCCTTGGTGGCCGCATAAACGGCAAAATCCGGAATGGGCAGGAGGGCTCCCAGGGAGCTGAGGTTGATGATGTCCCCGCCGTTCCGTTTCATGGAGGGGATCAGCGCATGGCACAGGCGGGTGAGGCTTTCCACGTTCAGGCGCAGCAGGGCGCGGATTTTTTCCCAGCGGCCGTCCGCGAATTCTCCGTAATCCCCGGCTCCCGCATTGTTGATCAGCAGGGTTCTGCCCGGAGGAAGGCTGTCCAGATGTGAAACGAGCGTGTCCAGGGAAGCTTCATCCGCCAGGTCGCAGGGAAAGACGGAGGCGCGCAGGCCGGGGTGGCGTTTTTCCAGCGCGGCGGCAAGCTGGCGCAGGACGTCCCCGTTCCGGGCAATCAGCACCAGTTCCGCCGCATGAGGGGCCAGCGTTCCGGCAAAGGCTTCCCCGAATCCGGACGATGCGCCCGTGATGATAATCCTGTCGTACTGGAGGCGTGGGGTTTGCATGGCGGGTGGGAGCGGTTCGTATCATGGTCAATCCGGTGGGGAACCGCAATGAAAAAGGGGGCTGGAGAACGCAAAAAAGGCGCACCTCCTTTCTTTCCAAAGAGAAAAGAGGGCTGCGCCAACCATGGCGCTTCCCCACCCGGCGAAAGCCTGCCTGCGCTCTCCCGGGAATGAGGGACTCCCGGCCCTCATAGCCATGTCCGGTTAGTAAAAGAGAAAAATGAGCCTAGGTTCCGCTTTGAAAAGCTTTTCAGTACGAAGGCCGGAAAGCCACCTCCGCTCCCGGGGGGAAGGCTTTGTGAGCGAACCGGCTTTCATGGGAACATGGAACCGGTGGTTTTCATCCCCCTCCTTCGGACAGACGGGGGCTCCATGCACCCCAACAAAAAACCGCCTGCCGGGTGAACGGGAGGCGGTTTGATGAAAAAGAAGATTTATTCTTAGGCCTGGGGAGCTTCTTCCTGCACCTGCACCACGCGGAAAGGCACGCGGGAGGCCAGTTCGCCGTCAACCGTCAGGTCGATGGAGTAGTTGCCGGGCTTTTCAAAGCGCAGGCCCTGGAAGTTCATAATCAGGTTGCGGGTGAAGAAGGAGGCGCCTTCCGGGAAAGCGGGCACCGGGAAGTTGATCTTGATGGGCATGCGTTCCTTGTCCAGCGGCGTGCCGTCGGCGTCAACGATGCTCAGGCCCAGTTCGTGGGTGCCTTCGTCTTCAGGAGTGAGGCAGATGCGCAGGGCAACGGCGCAGACGGGGTGCACGACGGGGAACTGACGGGCGACCAGGGAGTCAAAACCGCCCTGGATGCAAAGCTTGCCCTGGTAGTCGGCGGCGAAGTCACAAAGAGTAGAAACTAAAATATCCATGTTGTGATAATGTTGATGTATTTGGCTCGCTTTCGCATGGAAAGCATGAACATTGGACAGAACTATACTTCCTCCAGACCTATTGCAAGATAAAGCTGTAGAAAATATTGTCATTTCTCCGTGAAATTCCGGTTGCGCTTGAGGTAGGCCGGGAATCCCTGTACTACTGGTTCCGGCAACGCGTTCCCTGGCATGATCCGATGGTTTTTTGACATACCCTCCAAGCTGATTCACTGGAGGCTGAATCTGGTCAGGACGCTGGGCGCCTACGTGCCGTGGCTGCGCCGGGACGACGGTTCCATGAAAGTGCATGCCGGCACGCTGGTGGACCTGTTTGCCACCATTCTGAGCGGGCGCCGCCACTTGAGCGCGCGCGACGCGGATGCCGCGCTGGACATTCTGCGCTACACCTTCCCGGAAGTGGAGCACCGCTGGCTTTCCAACCGTTTCGAGCGTTCCATGCGGGCCAATCTGACGGTGGCGGACGTGCTGGCTTCCGCCGCCTCCGGCAGGGACGAGACGGAGCGCATGGCGATTGCGCTGGAAGTGCTTTCCCTGCTCATCAACACGGGAGACCCCCGCATGACCGGGGAGCTGTTTGACCAGGTGACGTACGGCCTGGAACTGCCGGGTACGGCAAACCACTTGAGGCAGCTTCTGATGACGCCGGACGTGGAGGCCCAGGAGCCGGCGTACAGCGTCGGTTTTTCCTCCGGCATTGGTGCGGAGGTATCCCTGCCGGAACAGGACAAGGGCATTTCCTTCCGCCTGATCCGGTGTTCGCGCCTGGTGCTGGTGGTGAATGACGGCTCCAGGCCTATTGTGGTGCGCGGCCGCCACCTGCCGCCCGGCGGGGTAATGCCGCTGACCAACGGGCAGGTGGTGCTGCTGCCGTCAGGTCCGCTAAGCTTTGAAGACTTCGCGTTCTTCCTGGATTGCAAGCGTTCCGGCAAGCAGGAAGTATGCTATATTTCCCTGGACAACGGCGCCCTGCAAATCAGCCGGGTGCGTTCACGGGCCAGCGAGGTGCGCGTGAACATGGGGTTGGCGTGCAGGGTGGAGGTTCTGAGGCCGGAAGTGGAATTCGTGGTGGACGGGCGGCGCCTGTACCCCGGTGAGAACGTGCGCATGGCCTACTATTCCTCCTTCACGCTGGACGGGGAGGGGCCTTTTTCCATGGGGGAGGTGCAGAACTCCATGTCGGACATCGGACGCCGCTTCCGCCTGGACCCCGGGACCCGCAAGCTGCGCGTAACCAACCTGCCGGAAAAGGCGCGCAAGGGGGACATGCTGCTGACGCCGGGTCTGGCCGCCGGAGTGGTGCTGGAGGTTTCCTTTTCCAGCGCCACCAATTCCGGCTGGCTGGAAGTGGTGGAGGCTTCCATGCCCCTGCTGCTCAATGGCAGGCCCGTGCGGGGAAGGGTTTCCCTGCGCGACGGGGACGTGGTGCACCTGAACGCCTACCACGCCTTGCGCTGCCGTTTTTCCGCCGGGGTGCTGGATGAAGAATACCACGCCATCAGAACCCTCAGCGTGGAGGGCGTGACCAAGGAATTCATGCGTTCCGGCCGTGTGCTGGACAACATTGACCTGACCGTGAAGCGCGGAGAGATGGTCTGCATCCTGGGCCCCAGCGGATCCGGAAAAAGCACGCTGCTCTCCATGCTGGCCGGGCAGCTTCCGCCCACGCGCGGCTGCATCCGTTACAACAACCAGCTTCTGTACAGCGCTCCGGACCTGATCCGGCCCTACATCGCCTTCATTCCGCGGGAGGACATTCTGGATGCGGCCATGAGCGTTTCCGAGCACATCGCCCAGGCCACCATCATCCGCCGTCCGCGCCTGACCCGGTCGGAGCGCGTCAGGCGGGTGAACGCCATTCTGAAATTCCTGGGACTGACGCACATCGCCTCCCGCCGCGTGGGAGAGATGAATGCGCGCACCATTTCCGACGGAGAGCGCACGCGCCTGAACCTGGGGCTTGACCTGGCGGGCATTGCGGACGTCTTCCTGCTGGACGAGCCCATCAGCGGCCTTTCCACCTCCGACGCCAAGCTGGTCATGCAGACCATGCTTAACATGAGCCGTGACAAGATGGTGATCGCCACCATGCACCGGCCCAGCACGGCCATCCTGAACCAGTTCCAGAAGGTGCTGGTGCTGGACCACGGCGGCCAGATGGCCTACTGGGGAGACGTGCCGGGCATGATGCGCTATTTCCGGAAGGCGGCCGTGGATATGGCCATTGACGTTTCCGAGGAGGCGCGGACGGCCGGCGGCGCGGACTACGTGTTTGAAGTGCTGGAAGCCCCCCTTTCCTGGCATGACCGCCGCAGGCGGCAGCACCCCCGGCTGTGGCAGGAGCGCTTTGAAGGCTACCGGTTCCGCAACGTAATGGGGCACCACCATGAAGGAGGGGCGCCCAGAACGTTGTATGAAGGCACGCTGGAATTCCCGCCTGCCCCCCGGCGCAGCGTGATGCAGCTCTGGCGGCTTTTTCGCATCTGGGCCGTGCGCACCTTCCTGGGCCGCGTGCGGAGCCGCATGGGGCTGTACACCATGCTGCTGGAAGGGCCGGTGCTGGCCCTGCTGATTTCCCTGACCCTGCGCGCCTCTTCCAGCCCGGAATACACGTTTGCCACCGCCCTTCACATACCTTCCTATTTGTTCCTGGCGACCATCGTGGCCATGTTCTTCGGCCTGACCGGGGCGGCCAGCGAAGTGCTCAAGGACCGCGCCCTGCTCAAGCGGGAGAGCAACGCCAAGGTGTTCGTGACCGGTTACGTGCTCGCCAAGGCGCTGGTGCTGACGGGGCTTTCCGCCGTGCAGTCCGCCCTCTTCCTGTGGGTGGGGAACGCCATCCTGGAAATCCATGAAATGTTCCTGATCTACCTGGGGACGATGACCCTGACGGCCTTCATCGGCGTGAGCCTGTCCCTGCTGGTCTCCGTCTTTGCCAAAACGGAGCGGGCGGCGCTCAACATGGTGCCCCTGCTGCTGATTCCCCAGATACTGATGGCCGGGGCCATTGTCCACTTTGATGAAATGAACCAGTTCATCCCGTGGTCCGCCCACCGCACGGATGAACACGGGCGCCTCAAGCCGGGCCGCGTGCCGCTGGTGGCGGAATTCTGCCCCCTGCGCTACTCCTTTGAAACGATGGTGGTGGACCAGGCCTCCAAAAACGTCTGGGAAAGGGAGCGTGAAACCATTCAGGAGAAAGTGGACGAGCTCAAGGAGCAGCCCCAATTGGACAACAGGGAATTTGAGGAATTCAAGCTGCTCAAGATGGCGCTCCTGCATATAGCCGCCATCGGGGCGGACGATCCGGAACAGGCCAAGGCCGCGGTCCGGCGGGTACGTAGGGCGGCGGTCAACGGCTATGAGAAAAACTACAGGCAGGTGATTGCGGAACTGGAACAGCAGGGGAAGGGCAAGCCCTCCGTTAAATCCTTTTACGTCAATGACCGCATTGTAATGCTGGATGAATCCGCGGAAATCCAGCGCGTCAGCCGTGATACGCTGGACCGCCCGGAAATTTTCCTGGCGCGCCGCCAGCCCCTGCCGTGGGGCAACACGGGGAAGGCTCCGGACGATCCCGGCTACAGCGCGGACGAAGGAACGGTGCCTACCCCCTGGAAGGACTCCCTGCTGCTGTTCCTGATGGGGGCGGCCCCCCTCTTCATCACGGGGCGCGTGCTCAAGCGGCGTTTGGAAAAGGTCAGGTAGGTTGATCATAAGATGATGCTGCTTATGCATGAACGCTGCTGGAAGATGCGGAGAGGGGTTTCCGTATTTCGCGTGTTTTGATGTGCTGGGGAAGATAAACCAGGCCGTCCGTTCTTTTCCCCGGGGGCTTTGAGTCCGCGGAACAGCATGAAGATGCAGATCAATGCAGTTATTTTGTTGACGTTCTCCCAAGAATCACTATCTTGAAAAAAACTCATTTTCCATTATGTTTGCCCGTGTATTTAACAAGTATTCTCTCTCCTTTTTGTCTCTGGCGGCAGTGTCTGCCGGGCTCCTGTCCTGCGGAGGCAGCGGCGATAGTGGAGAAGGAACCTGTCTTCCCTCAGGCAGCAGGCTGAATATGGTAGTGCCGATTACGGATCAGGTGAACCCGGATAACGCCTCCTCTCTCATCATCCAGCTGGATGGCAATGATACCGACCTTCCTCTGGCGAAGATTCAGGGAGCCGCTGCCGGTACTTCTATTCCCGCCACGACTCACATGGTGTACAGAAGGACGACTGCGGAAAAAGCTTCTCTGGTGGGCAACTTCGTGATTGCTCAGGGCCAGGTCACTTTGCCTGGTCCGATTGTGGTGATTTTCTACGGCTCCGTTCAGGTGAACATGGACATCACATTCAATACCTCTTCAAAGTATGAAACGGCCGAGGGTACGTGTACGGGCAACGTTTCGTTCGTGAGCGGCATTCAGGACGGAGAAGGAGCTATTGTTGCCGGGAACCCCTGGGCGGGAACGGATGGCACGGTGTTCTATTATCCTACCGGTAATTGAGTGGCCCATGAGTCACAGTTTTTATATTCAAAGTGCGGTCATTCGTGAAGGATGGCCGCGCTTTTTTTTGCAGGAAATATGTTGAAAAATTGGGGAAAATTATGCCTGGTGACATTTTCATGCATGCTGGCGTCTTTTTTGCCGCATGGCTTCGGAACGGAGACTGTTCCGAACGTTCAAGAAGAAGTTCCGGAAACAGCCAGGGACTGCTACATCAATGTATTCAGGGCCAAGGTCGTCCCTGAGAGGATACGTTCTTTTAGCATGCCGGCGGACGGCATCGTCAGCAACTGGATTCCGGCGGACGGCCGCGTTCGGCGGGATACCATCATTGCTACGGTCAATGAGGATGAAATTGAGATGGAGCGGAGGGAGCTGGAGGTCAAGATTTTAAAAGACCGTATCGCCAAGGAGGAGGAACTGTCCGAATTGGAGAAACAATTGGAAGAAATGAAATTTTATTCTTCCCTGTCCAGGGAGGAAAGGCAGTATGCCAGCAAACAGCCGGAAGGCGGCCAACGGGCGGAAAAATCCTTGAAGGACAAGATTGAACTGACCAAAAAGGAATTAGCCATGGTGGGGGACAAGGCCAGATTGGACTTCAGCAAGAAAGAGGAAAAATACATCCTTAAAATGCCCTTTGACGGCAAGCTGCAGTACCAGTTTTCCTTCCCGCGGGACAACAGCGTATCCCTGTATCTGGATGCGGCGGCAGCCATTGCTACCGTTTGTGATGATTCCGCCTATTATATTACCATTTCCATAGCGGATCCTGATTTGACCAGGCTGCCGCCGGAATCATTATATCTGGCTGTTCCCATGAGTGACGGTTCCATGCTGCGGGGGAACTTTGCTTTCAAGCGTGTAGAGAAAAACACTTCCAGCGGGGGGGATTTACTGGCTTATTTTTTCCGCCTGTCTCCAAAGGATCATGACCGGGCTCACGCCATGCTGGGTTCCAATTGCACGGCCAGGCTCTATTATTCTCCTTCCGGAGAGGTGATTCGTCTCAATAAGGTTTTGCTGGCCTCTAGTCCGGAAGGAAGGAAATGTTCCTCCTGGCAGGAACTGCTTGAAAAAACGCATCCGGATATGGAGCTGATCGTAAATGGAGAAACGGAATTGATTGTACGGAAAAAATGAAATTGGCATGTGAATCCGTTTATTTCAGCTACTCGGGAAAGCAATGGATTTTTGAAAACTACAGTAGGCTTTTTTCATCTGGAATCACTATTTTAAAAGGGTATTCCGGATGCGGAAAAACCACGCTGCTGAAACTTTTGGCCGGTTATCTGAAACCCCAGCGCGGAAAGGTTCTTGCTCCCGGCCGGCGTTCTCTCACTGATGCTCTTTATCGCAGGAAGGAAGTAAGTTACATGTTTCAGGGGATCAATCTGCTGCCTCTGGCTACGGTGGAGAGGAATCTTCAATTGTGTGCGGAGATGGCCATGCTGCCTAAAAAACAGTGGACACAAAGAGTGGACGACCTCGTGGAGCGTTTGGGATTGGAATCCCTGCGTCACAAGAAGGCGGGCAGCCTGTCCGGCGGACAGGCCCAGCGTGCGGCTCTGGCCCGTACGCTGATGAAGGATTCAGATATTCTGCTGCTGGACGAACCTACTTCCGGTCTGGATGACAGCAATACGGAGATCATCAAGAAATTGATCAGGGAATACCCGTCCGATAAGATATGCATTTTAAGCACGCATGATTCCCGGCTCTTTGACCTGACTCATGAAATCATTGATTTTAATCAGCCTGTATCTCTTTAAGGATACTCTGCACCGGTGGAGGGAAAGGCCCGCCAGCCCGCTTTCCCGGGTATTGGTAGCGTTTTTCCTCTCCCTGTGCGCCCTTTCGTTTCTTGCGAATTATGTTCTCTCTGCAAAGATGCTGCATGATGAGATCAAAAGAAACGGGGCTGATCTGATTGTAGTCCTTGATACCGTGCGCGACGGTGAACCTTCCAAAAGGAATTTGCTTCAGCATGAATTGCCTTCCTTGTATGGCTGCGACGTCCTGGCGTTAAAAGATGCTCCCGCGGGATTCGCCCGTGTGGGAAAGGCGGTTTTCCCCATTCTGGAATACAATATGGAGTCCTGCTTTTATCTTGCTGATCTGGGGCTGGAGGAAGTGCCTGTCGTCCTTTTGTTTCACCCGGACAGGAGTTCCCTGCATCCGGGACCGTGCAGAGTTGTCATCGGGGATTTTGACTTTTCATTGAATGCATCCCCGTTGCCGGAGAACCACCTTTTAGGAAAATTATATCCTTCAGGAGTGGTGCTGGCTCCGGAAGGAGCTTTCAATACCGGGCAGGAGGCCCCTATAAGCAATGACCGGTATGTAATCAGGGTTCATGAGATGACGGCGGACAATATCCAGAATATTGAGGAAACGCTTAATAATATGGTGCGCTATGACGGGAGCATGACGATGGTTCAGACTCATGTGAGCATGTTGAAGAGGTTGGAAGTGCTGATGAGCAACCAGATGGAATGCCGGACCGGTTTTTCTATCGGTATTGCGGTTATTGTAGGCATTCTTCTGATTGCCCTGGCGTCTATGGAATTCCGGCAGAACGAGTATGTCTATACATTGATGAAAAGTTTTGGGGTGCGTCCGGCTCTGCTGGTGCTGACATTTATTGTGGAGAACATATTCCTGATAGGAATTTCTTATGCCGGAGCTGTATGGGCCTTCATGAAGACTCAAAAGATTGTCCTGGGAGAATTTTTCAAGCTGGGCGATGCGGTGTTGACGTATGCGGACATACGGCAGGATTTGTGGCTTTTGGGAGTTTCACTTTTGATCTGTGTGTTGCTTTCTTCCGTGCCGGTTGCCTTCTCTGCCTATCGCCCTATTGGGAAAGTGTTGAAGTAAGCAGTGCGCATGCCCCATGCCGGGGGGTAAATAATTGTTCCTCCTTCGTTTGAAAATGCGGTTTTTTGATACAAAAAGGCCTGCGGAGGAAGTCCGCAGGCCTTTAAAAGTCAGAGAATGAATTCTGGTTATTTATTGAATTTCGTCAGAGTACCGGGCCGGTCGGTAACGGCAGGATCGGCAAAATAGGGATCAGACAGGGCGCATGTAGCGGTTCCTGTGCCTTTGGTTACATTTTTAACGTTGGTCATGATCAAGTAGCAGGGGAAGGCCTCTTCACCGGCTCTGTTGGTGTACCAGTAAAAAGCTATTTCAGCGGCGGTGTCATCAGCGGGAACATAGCCTCTGACGTGCATGGACGCGACACTGGGCTCCGCGCTCTCTCCGGAATAGATGTTGGCGTTGTGTGTGGAAACAACGTCAAAGGCAACCGTATATACCTGGTTGTTTTCCAGGGAGATTTCTACATTGCGAGCTGTTCCGACAGGAATATAGATTTCTTCCGTTTTACTGGAGCCCCCGCAACCTGTGAGCACGGACGTGCACAAAAAGGAGGGGAGGAGCAGAGATGCCATGATGCAAAAACGAGTATTCATATAGATGGAGGATATTGAAATTATATGAGTAAGACGGAAAGGGATGATTAGTTGCTGTAAGTAATGGTAACGTCTGCACTGACGCCATTGAGAGTTTGCATTTCTTGTCCTGCGGGCTGGCGTGAAAGCGTTCCTCCTTCGCCGCCTACGGATGCATGGGTGGATTGGTCAAATTCCAGAGCAGGGAGGTCCATGGAATATGCCGTAGTATTGTTTTTCCCTGCAATCCAGCGCAGGTTCAGAGTAGCTGCATTATTGCCCGTCTTGTGGTAAATCACGGTTGGAGAGCCATTCCATTCTTCAATATTCTGTCCACGGGTTTGAAGACTGGACTGTCCGTTGGTGGCGGTGATCAGTTCAAAAATATTCGGGAAATCCGATGCCGTTATTCCCAGCCTGATAGATAATACGGTACCGTTGAGGGTATCGGGGGCATTGCCGCCGCTACTGCTGCTTCCGCCGCATTGCGTCAAAAAGAGAAGTCCAAGGGAACAGCAGGCCAGGGAGATTTTCTGGGAAAGAGGGAGCATAACAAATAACTGTAGATAATGTTTATTGAAGGAGATTGTAGTATTTCCTATGATCTGTCAAGGAAGGAAATTTGGAAAATGGAACCCCTTTCAGAAAGGGGATGGAAGAGGATTTCGGCTTGCCATTGCTGATCTTCCCCCTTCCTCCTTTTCCCGGTTCTGCTGTGTTGGTACTTGACTTTTCAGAGGCAGAAGTTATGAAACGGGCACCAGTATGCTCCTTTTCTCCTCGGTTTGCAGCTTTTTCTGGAGTCCATTCAGGGTGGCTCGGTGGAGGACTCTGTTGGGTTTCTGTATTTGCGCCGTTGCATGTACTTCCTGTTCCGTGGATAAGCACATGGAAAGAAAAACGGTGGAGCTGATGGATAAAATGGCTGCCATCCCCAACTGGGACGAACTGCCCCGGAGGGAAATCTCATGGGATACGGCAATGGCCGTCATGATGGAGGGAAATTTGGATTTGAAGCGCTCGGAACAGGCTCTCAGGGCTACGGAACGTTCTGTTATCAGCGTGTATACCCAGGTCATTCCGGGCGTGAACCTGGATTGGATGCTGACAAAAGAGCTGAGCGAGCTGACCCGTGTAACAGCGCAGGATGTAGAGTATAATACCAATATTCTGTTTAATATGCCGTCCCTGACGCAGATACCTTTTGATTATTATTCGGCCAAATCCGCCGTTTATACGGCCCGGAAAACCTTGGAGATGAAAAAAAGGGAGCTGGTGTCCAGGCTGTACCGGCAGGTACTTTCCTATCAGAATGCATGTGTCAGCCATAAGAACCGGCTGGATGCCGTGCCCTATGACGATGATGGAGTTCAGAAGAAATTGATCCAGGATGACTGGGAGAAGAGAGTGAGTGAAATTTCCCAGGGATTTGCTGTCCTCATGGGGAATATGGATGCCCAGTGGCTCGTCAGGCCTGAAACGATGCCCAGGGTGGACTGGAGGAAATACAAGAGTGCTTCCCGCCATTTGGATTTGCTGGTGGTGACCATGGTAGCCATGGAATTGGAAGCTTCCAGGTTGCAGGTTTTAAATGCCAAGATGAAGTTTTTCCCGTCCGTGGATATTAATTTTTACAGCCCTACCTTGTTTTCCAGTACGGGCGGCACTTACCAGGGGTTCTTTGCAGGCGCCGGAGACATGCAGGTGAATATGAGCCTGCGTGAAGAATTGGACACCCGGCTGACCTCCTGGTTCCAATACAAGACGGCCAAGGAAAATCATGATCTGATGCAGAAAAAGGTTGTGATGGATTTGCAGCAGAGGCGCATCAAGGTGGCCGCGCTGATGGAGAGCAGGAAAAGATTTGAAATCTGGAAGAAAGTCATTTTGAAGGAAATTGAGTTTAAAAAGTCCAGGATGGCTTTATCAGGCAAGGAATATCTGGCGCAAAGGAAGGATATTAAAACCATGCATGAGAATCTGGATGCGGAAGCCGCCAAGAATGCGGAAGTGGAAGCGGCGCTCATCATGGAGTACGGCTGGCTGAAATAAGGGGAAGGCGGAGCGGCCCTGTGTGACTGCGGTGCCTTCCTTTCTTGATGCCTTCAAAGGCTTGTGTTACGGTCCGGACATGCAAAAAGTTCGGCAGCCCGTAGGCATGGCGTTGATGATTCTGGCTTTTCCGGCCGCCATTTACGGGGCGTTCCCGTGGGGAATCGCCCTGGGGGCCTTTTTGTTCCTGCTGGGGGTGGCCGTGGCGGTCAGCCGTTTTTCCGCCATTGTCTGGTCATGGTGCCTGTTTTCCCTGGGGATTTATCTGGCCGCGCCTTTTATCTGGATGTGGAATCCGGACTATTTTTTCAGCCGCCCGTTTGACGTTCTGTTCGTGAGCGGCTGTTTGGTGGGCAGTCTGGTTCTGCTGACGATCCGGTTTGCGGTAGTTCCCGTGCTGTGGCCTAAAATCTTCCGCCATTTTGTAGAGGGAAGCCCCACGCTGGAGGACCTGGCTCCGGAGAAGGGAAGGACGGTGGCGGAATTGCGGAACGGCATTAAACGCAGGCAGGTGAATTTCCTGTTCGGGCATGCGGATGAGGAACTGGTGGAAAAATGGGGGAAAATAGCCCAGGGCATCGCGGCGCTTTCCAGGAGCCGTAAACGGCTGGCGGCTTGGGTAGTAGGTATTCTTCTGGTCTGGCCCGCAGCCGTGTTTTTCCTTTCCGGAGGCATGGGCGGCGCGCTGGACCGTGACATTGACCGCATGTGGGAAACCCGTCCGTTTCGCAACAGCATGGTGGTTTCCACCCCTGCGGCCATGAATGCGGCGCGGCGCGTTTTCAAGGATGCCCGCGCCCTGCGGGGAATGACGATGGAACAGGCGCGCACGTGGCTGAAAACGGACCGCAGGAATGCCGCCTTCAAGCTCGGCAAGCCCCGTTACGATTTTGAAAAGGATGAAACCGTGCTGGTGCTTTCGGACGGGCGGGATTCCATTCGCCTGGTGGCGGTCTTCAATGACGCCGGGCAGATTACCCATTCCTGGCCGGAAGAATACATGACCCTGATGGTCAGGGATTTGGAGAAAAACTAAATGCCGGAGACAAAGGTTTGAATAGGACCTTTGAGCTTTGGTGTTTGGCCCTTGCGGAACCCCTGCGGATTTCCGCTACAGCGTGCGTTTTTGCGGAGGCGTCAGGTTCAGCCTGCCTTCACTGATGTGGATGCCCATGCCGCTTTCCTCAATCATGTGGATGAGCGGCAGATAGGCCTGGAGCAGGTTTTCAAATGCGGGAAGGAGAAAGATCATGTAGCCCTGGGGGACGGAAAGGCTGCCGATGGTGCCACCCACGTGGATACCCCCCGGCAGAGTCTCGTCATTGTAGAATTCAAAGCGGGTCTGCACCGCCATGTAGTTGTGCGGGTCCATGGACTGGAAGGGCGTCAGGAACAGGGAAATCGTCTGGCGGGAGTCGATGCCCGTATAGCGTTCAATGATGATTTCCATGCAGCCTTCCCCGATGGCGCCGTCCGGCTGTTCCTTGCCGCCGTGCAGCCGGATGCCTACCGCCGGATTGGTGGCGAAGATGGCCAGGGCTCCGTGCTGCTGCGGATGGACGGAGGAGGCCAGGTAGCGGTTGATGTCTTCTTCCGAAAAGGAAACGGAGGCGTCCCTGTTAATGGCCTGTTTCAGGATTTTGGGGATGTCCGGAGCGTTTTCCTTTTGGCGGAAGCCGGGCAGGTCAGCCGTGTTCTGCGGGCTCCAGGAGGAATAAATCAGCCAGGAAATAGCCGCCAGAATGGCTATGGTGAACAGGAAGATGAGGTTGCCGATCAGGGAGAAGGGCGTTTTTTCACGGACGGGTTTCTCCTGGCCGGCCTGTTCCTCCGGATCGTAGAAATGTTCCACGATGTTTTCATGTTCCGGCAGGTCGTGCAGGGATTCCCTGCCGGCGGAGCCGTTCCGGGTGGCGCCTTCGTTGTCGGAGTTGGGGGACATGGTGCGGAGGGGTTACGGGAGTCTGGGGAATTTGGAGAAGTCGGGTGCGCGTTTTTCGACGAAGGCGTTTTTGCCTTCCTTCGCTTCCTCGCTCATGTAGTAGAGCAGGGTGGCGTTTCCGGCCAGGTCCAGCAGGCCCATCTGTCCGTCGCAGTCAGCGTTCAGGGAGGCTTTCAGGCAGCGGAGGGCCAGGGGGCTGTGCCGGAGCATCTGGCGGCACCAGGAGAGCGTTTCCTCTTCCAGCTTTTCCAGAGGCACCACGGTATTGACCAGTCCCATGTCCAGTGCTTCCCGCGCGTCGTACTGCCTGCACAGGTACCAGATTTCCCGAGCCTTTTTCTGGCCCACGATGCGTGCCAGGTAGGAGGAGCCGAGACCGCCGTCAAAGGAGCCGACCTTGGGTCCCGTCTGGCCGAATTTGGCGTTGTCCGCGGCGATGGTGAGGTCGCAGACGACATGGAGGACGTGCCCACCGCCGATGGCGTAGCCGGCCACCATGGCGACGACGGGCTTGGGCATGGTGCGGATGGTGCGCTGCACATCCAGAATATTCAGGCGCGGCACGCCGTCTTCACCGATGTAGCCGGCATTTCCGCGCACTTTCTGGTCGCCGCCGGAGCAGAAGGCGTCAGGGCCTTCCCCGGTCAGGATGACCACGCCCACCTTGGGGTCTTCATGCGCGGCGTTGAGGGCGTTGAGCATTTCATGCACGGTCTGGGGACGGAACGCGTTGCGGACTTGGGGGCGGTTGATCGTGATTTTCGCGATGCTGCCGTCGTCCGTTGTTTCATACTTGATATCCGTATATTCCCTGGCGGTGGTCCATTGTGCGCTCATGCGGACTACTTTAATAAGGCGTCCGTCAATGGGAAGCTTAAAATGCGCCGCCTTCCGGGTGTATGCGGACTTGGGCGGGGGGAAAGGCGGCGGAGGGCGGGAGCAGGCGTTTTTTCTGCGTTTTCCGGGAGACAGGCTCTGGAAAAGCGTGGATGGAGCCGGGCGGCAATCTTTTTCCTTCATCCCGGTTTTCCGCTGCTTTTCCGGAAGGCTTCCCGGTGACGGAAGCTGGCGGCATTTGTAATTTACGGCATGCGCTTCTGTGCTACATTGGGAACGGTATGATACATGACCTACTGGTGCGCGGCGTGACGGTGTTTCCCGGGAGCGAACATTTTGAGTTTGTCCCCGGAATCAATGTGGTGGTGGGCGGCAATGATTCCGGCAAGAGCCATCTGCTGAAATTGTGCTATACCGTAGCCAAGTGGAGCGCGGACGGGGGCAGGAAGTCCCTGCCGGAGAAATGGGCGGAGGAACAGCGGCTCCGGAAGGACCTGATGCGGGTGTTTGCGTCCCGCGGACTGGCCGGGCTGACGGCACGGAACCGCGGGAACGCCCATGCCCATGTGGAGGCTTCCATGGAGGGGGACGGGGTGCCGGAAGGCATGGGGAACCTGGTGTTTGATTTTCAGGCGGGGCATGAGGAGGAGGGGCTGAGCATTCAGGAGATGCCCAAACGCTTCCTGAACGTGCCGGTGGTGTTCCTGGCGGCGCGGGAGGTTCTGACCATTTACCCGAGCTTTGTACAGGTGGGGAGCAGGTTCCCCGAGTTCCTGGACGGGGGGAGCTGGGACCTCTGCCGTTACCTGGACGTGGATGCGGCAGCGGAACCTATCAGCACGGACGCCGGGCGCGTGGTCGCCAGGCTGGAGAAGATCATCGGCGGGGAGGTGGTGAAGCGCGACGGACGGTTCTTTTTGCAGCGTCCCGGACAGCAGCCGATCGAGATGAGCCTGGTGGCGGAGGGCTTCAAAAGGCTGGGCACGCTGAGCTACCTGATCCGGAACGGTTCCGTGAAAAGAGGGTCCGTGCTGTTCTGGGATGAGCCGGAAATGAACCTGAACGCCTCCCATCTGCCCGTGCTGGTGAAAACCCTGACGGGGCTTGCCAAGACGGGGGTGCAGGTGATTCTGTCCTCCCACAGCCTGTTCCTGCTGCGGGAGCTGATGATTCAGCTTTCCGAACCCCGCAATGCCATGGTGCAGAGGAAGTTTTTCGGGATGAGCGTGCCGCGGGGAGACCGCTCCGGGGTAAAGGTGACCTGGGGGGAATCCCTGGAGGATGTGGGGCCTATCGAATCTCTTGAAGCGGAAATCGAGCAGGCGGACAGGTATTTGAAGCTGAGCTATGAGTCATAAGCCGTCAGAAGCTCATTACGTGGAGGGAGTCCACCGTTTCTGGATCGATGAAGGCTACGTCGTGTGCCGCATTGAATGCTCGGACTATTATGCCCGGCAGGCGCAGAATTTCTGCGGGGGGTGCAAGGAGATGGACTTCCTGCTGTATCATCCGGAACGCCGGGATTTATGGCTGGTGGAGGTGAAGGACTACCGTTTTGACGCCCGTCCCAAGGTGGGGGAACTGGTCTGCGCCCTGAGCCGCAAGGTCCGGGATACGATGTTTCTTCTCCGGGCTGCTTCCGTAGCCGCCCCGCATGAAGAGCCGGCGGAGGGCATTTCCCTGAGGGATTTTTCCATTCTGGCCTCGGAGGCGGAAACGCTTCACCTGGCTTTTCTGCTCGAAATGGGCATGGGCGGCGTCTGGACGGACGGCGGCCTGCTGGCAAACGTCAAGAACCTGCTGGTGGGCTCCATGCGGTTTCTGGATGCGGAGCTGATCTGCGCGCCCATCACGTATCCCCACCGCATCGGCCCGTGGCGCGTGACCTCCGCCCACGGGGAGGTGAGCAAGCGGGTGGAAATCCGGCGCGCCAGGAAACTGGCGGAAATTCAGGAACAGCGGCGGCGGGAACGGCTGGAGGCGCAGGAGGAGAGCGCCTGGCAGGAAAAGAGCCGGAAGGGGAGCGGCTTTCATCCGGCGGAAACGGCGGAAAAGATGCCCCAGTGGAAGCGCCGCCTCCAGCAGCGCATGAACGGGGAAAGCGCGAATCACGAGGGACGACGCAGAAAAAGGAAACGGGACTGAATCCCGCGCTGTCTATTGCCTCATTGCCGGAAGGCGCTTCCGGGCCCGGAACGGTCCGGTTCCATCCTGCGCCGGCTGTATGGCATGTCTCGGAAAAAAGTTTTATTTTACAAGGACTCGCGTATCATGCCGCCCGATTCATTAACTTCTGTGTGCTAACCACATTATGTCTGACAGAATGCCACCCAGTCCTCCTCGTCCTCCCAAATTTCCCGGCTCCGGAAAGCCCGAATCCCCCAACTGGGGCGTGTGGGTCATGGTTCTTCTCATTGCAGGCGTCCTCGCGTTCGGATTTTTCACCCCGGAATCCTTTGGACTGGGGCCCCGCAAGGAAAACCTGGAATCCTTTGAAGCCCAGTACAAGGCGGGCCGCGTGGTGCTGAACGACCCGAAGGCCCCCGTGGAAGTGGTGCTGAGCGAGAACGGCTCTGAAGGCGTCATCCATGCGCTGGTTTATAAAAAGGACATCCAGCCGAAGGTGGAAATGAAACCCTTCGTGCTGTCCTATTCCATGTCCCTGCCGGACCGCGACAAGCCCCTGCTGAACGAGCTTTCCGGCTACAGGATGGTGGAAAGCCCGTACCGGACGGAGGCGGGGAAAAATGTTTCCATTATTCCTGAAGAAGCGCAGAAGCTTTCCGTGCCCGAGTTCAACCGCCTGGCTCTGGAAGGCCGCATCGCGGGCGGAAATGAGGGCCTTCTCCTGGCGGAAGACGGGAACCAGAACGTGCTGGTCGGCCAGATTGTCACCCGCATCTGGCCTGCGGCCACGGGGGACGCCTCCGTGGACAAGCAGCGTTTTGAACGCGTGGAAGTGCCTTTTACCCTGGAATTCCAGGGAGACCGGGTCAAACAGTTGCTGGGACCGGATACGAAGTTCAAGCGCGAGTCCGGCTCCTGGGGCGGCATTCTGCTGAACCTGCTGCCTATCGTGCTCATTCTGGTAATCCTGTTCTTCATGTTCCGCGCGCAGAGCGGCGGGGCCAGGGGCGCCATGAGCTTCGGCAAGAGCCGGGCGCGCCTCATCGCCCCGGACAAGAACAAGGTGACGTTCAAGGACGTGGCCGGCATCAGCGAGGCGAAGGAGGAGGTATGGGAACTGGTGGAATTCCTGCGCAATCCGGAAAAGTTTCGTGACCTGGGCGCCACCATTCCCCGCGGCGTGCTGATGGTGGGCTCTCCCGGTACGGGCAAGACCCTGCTGGCACGCGCCATCGCCGGGGAATCCAATGCATCTTTTTATTCCATCAGCGGTTCGGACTTTGTGGAAATGTTCGTGGGCGTGGGCGCGAGCCGCGTGCGCGACATGTTTGAGCAAGCCAAGAGAACGGCCCCCAGCCTGATTTTCATTGATGAAATTGACGCCGTGGGCCGTCAGCGCGGCTACGGCATGGGCGGCGGCAATGACGAACGGGAGCAGACGCTGAACGCCCTGCTGGTGGAGATGGACGGTTTTGAAAACAACTCCAATGTGATCGTAATTGCGGCGACCAACCGTGCGGACATCCTGGACCCGGCGCTGCTCCGTCCGGGCCGTTTTGACCGGCAGGTGGTGGTGAACCTTCCGGACGTCCGGGGGCGCGAACAAATCCTCCAGGTGCACGCCAGAAAGGTAAAAATGGCTCCCGGAGTCGGTTTTGCGCGCATTGCCCGCGGCACGGCCGGCTTCTCCGGAGCCCAGTTGGCCAACCTGATCAATGAAGCCGCCCTGCTGGCCGCCCGCAAGGGATTGAAGGAGATTACGGAAGCGGAACTGGAAGAAGCCCGCGACAAGGTCAGTTGGGGCCGCGAACGCCGCAGCCTGGCGATCAATGAACGCGGGCGTCGCATTACCGCCGTGCATGAGGCGGGACACGCCATCTGCCTGCTGAAAACGCCGCACAGCGAACCTCTGCACCGGGTGACCATCGTTCCCCGCGGGGGAGCCCTGGGCATGACCATGTGGCTTCCTTCGGACGACAAGATGCACCAGCTCCGGTCCGAGATGCTTGACCAGCTCGTCGTGGCGATGGGCGGCCGCTGCGCTGAACAAATCGTCTTTGGCGACGTGACCAGCGGAGCTACCGGAGACATCAAGAGCGCCACCAGCCTGGCCCGCCGCATGGTGTGCGAGTTCGGCATGAGCGAGAAACTGGGGCTGATCGAATACGGCGAACACCAGGGGGAAGTGTACATTGCCCGCGACCTGGGGACGCGATCCCGCAATTATTCCGAATCCACGGCGGAACTGATTGACTCGGAAGTCCGCTTCCTGGTGGACAGCGCCTATGAACGCGCCATGACCATCCTGACGGAGAACCGGGACAAGCTGGACATGCTGACGGAAGCCCTGATGGAATTTGAAACGCTGGAAGGCTCCCAGGTCATGGACATTCTGGAATACGGGGAAATGAAGAATCCTCCCGCCAAGGTGACCCCGCCTCCCATGCCTTCGGAGGTGGAAGAGCAGCCCGGGAAGGGTGATTCCGGTTCTTCCGTGAAGAAGGATGCCGAAGAAGACCGCACGGAGGACGCGGAGGAACGGAAGAAGGAGAGCGGCCAGACGGAGCAGGACCCCTTTTCCTACAATCCCGTGGAGGAGTACGGCAAGGACGGCGAAGAGAAGAAATAATCCAATAGAAACGAATCAATTATGGTAGCCAACGATGCGATGGAACTGGCCAGGATGTGCGCCCGCGCCGCGGATGACGCCAAGGCTGAAAACGTGCAGGTGTACGACCTGCGCGGCATGTCTTCCCTGACGGATTTCATGGTGGTGTGCACGGGCTTGTCCGTCCCCCACCTGCGCGCCGTCATCCGGGAGCTGGAAGAATCCGTCCGGGAAAAGACGGGAGCCCTCCCCACCTATGTGGAAGACACGCCCGTGGCGCTGTGGTCCGTGGTGGACTACATTGACGTGATGGTTCACATCATGGGGCAGGAAACGCGCGAATTCTACGGTATGGACACCCTGTGGAAGGATGCTCCCGTGGTGGAGTACTAACCCCCGGTGATCTGGATTTTCCGCCGTGCCTCTGTCTGACAGCGGCACGGCTTTTTTATCTTTCCGGAGGGGGGACGGCTTGTTGGCCGTCCGTCGGAGCAAAGGAATCGGTGACAGGATGTTTGCGCTCCTCCGCATGATGGGGGCCTGATCCGGCCCGGAAGAAAAAAGGGGCAATGATTGTTGCGTCAGCGCATTTTCTTTACCAGGGATTTGGGGGCTCTCTCCCCGGTTTTTCCTTGGAAAAGCGGCATGGCGGCCCGGTTCTAACAAGATTCCAATCTTGCCTTGCAGCCGCAATCAGATTACTCTTTCACCGTTATTTATGAGTAATTCCGGACCTACCTCCACCCCGATGATGGATCAGTACCTTCGCATGAAGAAGGGCTTGCCGGAGGACGTCCTGCTGTTTTTCCGGCTGGGGGATTTTTATGAGATGTTCTTTGAGGACGCCAAGGAGGCTTCCTCCATTCTGGGCCTGACGCTGACCAAGCGCCACGGCATTCCGATGTGCGGGGTGCCTCACCACAGCGCGGAAGGGTATATTGGCCGCCTGGTGAAGGGAGGGAAGCGCGTGGCGATTGCGGAGCAGACCACCATTCCGCAGCCGGGCAAGCTGGTGGAGCGGGAGCTGACCCGCGTGATTTCCGCCGGAACCCTGGCGGATATGAATCTGCTGGATTCCTCCCGCCACAATTACATCGTGGCTCTTTATAAGGATAAAAAGCATTTCGGCCTGGCATGCGTGGACCACACCACGGGGGAATTTTCCGTGGCCCAGTTTGAGCACATGGACCTGCTTCTGGACGAGCTGTCCCGCATCAATCCTTCCGAACTTCTGGTCAGCGACGAGCAGACGGACTGCTTCCCCGGCGCCTATCCCACGCTTTATTACGACGGGTATACGTTCCTGCCTTCCACGGCCATTCCCAATCTGCTGAGCCACTTCCGGGTGCATTCCCTGGACGGTTTCGGCTGCGGGGAGATGACCGCCGCTTTGGGGGCGTCTGGCGCGGTGCTTCATTACCTGGGCTACCAGCTCCGCCGCCCCACGGACCATTTGCGCCGTATTTCCGTGCGCGCCACGGAGAGCGCCGTGCTGATTGACCAGGCCAGCCAGAGGAACCTGGACCTGGTGGATTCCCGCGGCGGCGTGAAGCTTTCCCTGCTGGGCACCCTGGACAGGACGAGCACCCCGATGGGCGCGCGCAAGCTCCGGGACTGGCTGCTCCACCCCCTGTGCGACCTGGAAAAGCTCCAGGCGCGGCAGGAGATGATCTCCGTTCTTTTGCAGGAACCCTACCTGATGAGCAAGCTGCGGGAGAGCCTGAAAAACGTCCGGGACATGGAACGGCTGACGGGCCGCATTTCCCAGGGCGCGGGGAACGCCCGTGACCTCCAGGCGCTGGCTTCCTCCCTGGGGCGCATTCCCGCGCTCAGGGATGATCTGGAATCCCTGCCCGGAAGCGGGGAAATGCTGGAAAGCATCCGCTCCCGCATGGGCTGCTTTGACGAGCTGGTGGACCTGCTCCAGCGCGCCCTGGTGGATGAGCCGCCCGTGACGATCAAGGAGGGCGGCATCATCCGGGAAGGGTACCACGCCGGGCTGGATGAGTTGCGCCTGGCTTCCCGCGACGGGAAGGAGTGGCTGGCCCAGCTCCAGGAGAAGGAGCGCAGGCGGACGGGCATTGATTCCCTGAAAATCCGCTTCAACAACGTTTTCGGCTACTACATTGAAGTAACCAAGAGCCATTACGACAAGGTGCCTCCCGACTACCAGCGCAAGCAGACGCTGGTGAATGCGGAACGCTTCGTCACCCCGGAGCTCAAGCAGATGGAGAATACCATCCTGGGGGCGGACGAACGTTCCCGCCAGGTGGAGTATGAACAGTTCCTGCTGCTGCGGGAGGAAGTGGGGCGCCACATTGACGGCATCCAGATTACGGCGGACGCCATGGCGGACCTGGACGTGCTGCTGGGGCTGGCGGAGGGCGCGCAGCAGTACCAGTACTGCCGCCCCGTGCTGGACAATTCCATGACCCTGCGCATTGTCAACGGCCGCCATCCCGTTATCGAGCAGAATGTTTCCGGCGACGTGTTCGTGCCCAATGACGCCTTTCTGGAACCGGAGGAAAACCGCCTCATCCTGCTGACCGGGCCCAACATGGCGGGCAAGAGCACCTATATCCGCCAGGTGGCCCTGATTACGCTGATGGCCCAGATCGGGGCTTACGTTCCGGCGGAGTCCGCCCACATCGGCCTGGTGGACCGCATTTTCTGCCGCGTGGGGGCCAGCGACGACCTGGCGCGCGGGCAGTCCACCTTCATGGTGGAGATGAGTGAGACGTCTTTGATCCTGAACAACGCCACGGAGCGTTCCCTGATTATTCTGGATGAAATCGGGCGCGGGACCGCCACCTTTGACGGCCTTTCCATCGCGTGGGCCGTGGCGGAATACCTGCATGACGAGTTGAAGTCCCGCACCCTGTTCGCCACACATTACCATGAACTGACGGACCTGGCCCGTTCCAGGGCCGGCGTGCAGAATTACAATGTGGCCGTGCGGGAATGGAAGGAGGAGATTGTGTTCCTGCGCAAGATCGTGCAGGGGGCGGCGGACAAGTCCTACGGCATCCAGGTGGCCCGCCTGGCGGGCATGCCTGCCGCCATCGTGGACCGCGCCAAGGCCATCCTGTCCCATCTGGAAATGAATTCCACGCGGCCCCGGAAAAAGGACCGCGCCCGTCTGGCGGAACCCAGGGCCAAGAATACGGACATGGACGACGATATGCCCACCGGAGAGTACGCCCAGCTGGAGTTGTTCTGATATGCCTCTGCCCGCAGACATGATTGGCGCCCTGCGCTTCGCCGCCATTGATTTTGAATCCGCTGGGGCTGCACGGGGGGAGACGGACCAGCCCGTTCAGATAGGCATTGCCGCCTGTCCTTCCCTGGAAGGGGAGCCGGAGCTGTGGACGTCCTATATTTCTACGGACAAACCCGTTTTATGGTCGGCCTCCCAGGTGCACGGCATTACTACGGAAATGCTGGCGGATGCGCCTTCCTTTCCCTCCCTGTGGCCGGCTATCCGTTCCCGCCTGGGGGACGCCGTGGTGGTGGGGCATAACCCCGCCACGGAACGGAAGTTCCTGCGCCGCTTTCCGGGGCACGGCTTCGGGCCGTGGCTGGATACGCTGGCGCTCGGGAAGATGTGCGTGCCGGGCCTGCCGGATTATTCCCTGTCCACCTTGTGTGATTCCCTGGGGCTAACCCCCTCCGTGGATGCGCTGCTTCCCGGCCGCCGGTGGCATGACGCCCTGTATGATGCGCTGGGAAGCCTGCTCGTCGTCCGGTTCCTGGTGCGGGAGCTGAAGCTGTCCTCCCAGCCCCTGGAGGTGCTTGGCAGGGCGTTGGGAAAGTGATTTTCCTTTTCTCTTGGAAAGATTGGTCTGCCGTCCATGCGTATTACAGGGAAGATGAAAGCTCCCGTTTTTCTTGCCGCTTTTCTGCTCCTGTCCCTTTCTTCCGTTTTTGCGGAGAAGCCCCCGGCAGGGATTGTCCCGGATCCCCCGGACGTTCCCAGGATGAACACGCAGCACTGGGTTCCCGCCCGTTACAAGGTAGTCCGGGAGCAGTTGCTGGGGAAGGAGTGCGGCATCCTGTTCGTGGGGGATTCCATCACGCAGGGCTGGGAGCAGGAAGGCGCGGAATGGTGGAAGAAGGTGTTCCTGCCGATGAAGGCGGTCAACTTCGGCGTCAGCGGAGACAGGACGGAGAGCATCCTGTGGCGCATGGAGGATACGGAGCTGGCAGTCAAAACGCCGCCGCGTTACTGCGTTCTGCTGGCCGGGACGAATAACATCGGCCGGTGGGAAGGGAAGCAGCCCGCGGAAGAAACGGTAAAGGGCATCCGGGAAGTGGCCGTGCGCCTGCTGAAGAGGTTCCCGGAAACCCGTCTGATCCTGATGGAGGTGACGCCCTACGGTCCCAATCCTTCCGCACCTCTCCGCAAGCGGCAGGAGGAGATCAATGAACGCCTGCGCGGTTTGAAACTGCCCCGGACCACCATTCTCTCCATTAACGGACGCCTGTTGAATGCGGACGGAACGTTCCGGGAAGGAATGTTCAGAGACAAGGTGCACCTGACGGCGAAAGGCTACCAGGCCTGGGCGGAGGCGCTGATGCCCCTGCTGAACCGGGAAGGCTGAGTTTTCCCGGTTTCTTGTCCGCCTTGCCGTTGCTTTTGTGGTCCGGACTGGTTTCCGTCTGCGGAAAAGGCCGCTTTCAGCGGTCCATTTCCGTTTCCAGGAATTCCAGCAGGTAGGAGGGGGACAGGAGTTCCCGGGTGACGACCGGCTTTTTGCCGGGCAGGTACAGGGCGTTCACGGGAACCGCCGTGCGTCCCAGGTTTTTGAGTTCCTGGTCAATGGCGGGGTTCGTGCGGGTTTTGTCCGCCTTCATCATGACAATGCCGTATTTCCTGAAGGCGGCCAGCACTTCATCCGTGTAGGATGCCTTGTTGACCTGGCAGGTGGAGCACCACCGGGCCGTGAAGTCCACGTAAACGGGCTTTCCCTCCTTCAGGGCGGCCTGCATGGCTTCCGGGCTCCAGGGGGTCCACACGCTCCCTTCCGCCTGATGGGCGGGAGCCGTAGCTGCGGAGGAATCCGCTGTTCCGGAATCCGCTCCGCGGCCGAACCAGGCGGCTCCTTCCGGAGGGAGCATGTAGTACAGGCCGGCCAGCAGGAAAATCACGGAAAAAATGCCCCCCGTGACGCGGGATTTCCGGCTGCGGTACATGGGGCACCATCTGCCGTACACCCAGAAGGCCATGGAGAACAGCACCAGGCCGAAGAACAGGAACAGGATGTCCTGCGGATGGTTGTCCGCGTCAAAGAACGCAATGTAAATCCACAGGAAGTAGGCGGCGGTGCCGAACATCAGGAAGGACATGGACTGCTTGAAGGATTCCATCCACGCTCCCGGTTTGGGAAGGTATTTGGTCAGGACGGGGAAGGCTCCCAGAATGATGTAGGGCAGGGACATCCCGAGGCCCATCATGGTCAGGCAGAGCACGATGCCCAGCGGAGGCTGGAGCATGGCCGCGCCGATGGCCTGCCCCAGGAACGGCGCGCTACACGGAGTGGAAATGACCGTAGCCAGGGCGCCGGACCAGAAGGAGCCGGCATAGCCCTTCTGGTGCTGGAGGTCGTTGCCCATGGTGGTGGCCTTGACGCCTATTTCAAAAACGCCGAACATGCTCAGCCCCATGGCGAGCATCAGGCCCAGCAGGCAGAAGTTCACCCAGGGGTTTTCAAACCAGAAGGCCCAGTTCACAACGCCTTCCGCGCCGTGGCCCAGCCAGAATTCACTGCTGAAAATGCCGGGTCCCGCAGGGGCGCCCCAGTCGAACATGTTCGCTTTCAGCGCAATCAGGATGGCCGTAATGATCCAGAAGGAGATCAGGATGCCCAGCACGAAGGTCAGGGAGTGGGCCAGCACTTTTTTCCGTTCCCCCCCTCCCAGCTGGACGAAGCTCATGATCTTGAGGCCGATTACCGGGAAGACGCACGGCATGACGTTCAGGATGATGCCGCCGATGAACATGAAGAACATGATTTCCCCCAGTCCCATCAGCGGCGGCGCGGGAACGGGTCCGGAAGACGCGGGGGAGGCTTCCGCGGCTGTTGCCGCCGCCTGCGCTCTCTCGGAAAAGGGGCGGTTGTCCGCCGTGATGCTGACGCCTTCCTTCCCTGCGCGCAGGATGCCGGAAAGGCTGGCCAGCGGTTTTCCTTTGTCCGCTTCCGGCAGGTTGTTGGGGTAAAGGCCGTCCGTAGTGTCATTGTACTGCATGGCCAGCTCGTAGTTGGAGCCGTCCAGTTTTTTGAAGGTCTGGGGAGTGGTGGGGTTGATTTCCCCCTGGTCGCAGAAGAAATAAACGGAATCTTCCGGAACCGGTTGCCCGTTCGTCCTGAGGTGCAGGGTGACGGTTTTTCCTTCCTGGGAAATCCGGGCCTTCAGTCCCTGCGCCCATGCGGGGGTGGAAAGTCCCGCCATGCCGCCGGACAGTTCGGCCGCGTCGGGGGCGGCCTGTCCGTCTCCGCGTTTCAGCGTCACGCTGAAGTCTTTGGTCTCCGGTGCGGCGCATTGTTCCGCGCACATTTGCCACGTCATGGTGGTGGTGAAGGTCGTTTCCGCAGGGGCGTCCTTTTCCGGAGTCACGCGGAAGGCCATTTTCGCCTTCCCGCTGTAACCGTAAAAATCCACGAGTCCTTTCCCCAATTCCGGAATTTGCCAGAAGGGGCCTTCCACCCGGAAGCCGGGAACGGCCTTGAACGCGGCTTCCATGGGCAGCCCTACCGTTCCCGGATTCTTGTAGTAGACGTGCCAGTGGTCCGGCAGAGTCAGCTCCGTCACGATGACGAAGGGTGTTTCTCCGTAGGACGTGACTGTAGCCTTGGAGGTTCCGGATGCCTGGGGCGTTCCAAAATCTCCCGCGCCGCCGAAGTTCATGGCTCCGAAGTCCTGTGCCGCCCCCGTACCTGATCCCCCGGCAAAAATACCCAGGGAAACGGCGGCGGCTTTCAAAAAGTTTCTCATAACAAAGGCGGTTACCATAAAGAAAGGGGGGATTCAATGTTTGTGTGTTGCATGGTGCGGCGCCTTGTATAAAATAGGGTCATGGTAAAAACTAAAACGACGTACGAGGGCGGCCTCCACTGCTCCATGGTTCATGAGCCTTCCGGGGCCAAGCTTTCCACGGATGCCCCCGTGGATAACAACGGAAAGGGCGAGTCCTTCTCCCCCACGGACCTGGTAGGCGCGGCGCTCGCCGGCTGCATGAGCACGATCATGGGCATTGTGGCCGAACGCAAAGGAATTAAGCTGGAAGGCATGACGGTGGAAGTGGGCAAGCACATGAATGCTGACCCGCGCCGCATCGGCAAGCTGGAAGTGGTCATCACCGTGCCCCTCCCCGCTGATCATCCGGACAGGAAGCTGCTGGAACAGGCCGCCCTGAGCTGCCCCGTCAAGCACAGCCTGCATCCCGATATTGAAGTTCCCATCACCTGGAACTGGGTGGGTTGACAGCCGCCTGTGTTTTCTTGAGGCCGCCTGTGAAAACAGGCGGTTTTTTTATGATGTTAAAAAATGTTGGAAAAATGTAATAATAATTGAGTGAACTTGACTTATATTGTCAGGTTGTGCATTTTTCCGGGCATGAAGAAATTTTTCCCTGTTTTGTGTTTGGTTCCTGTAACAGTGTGCGGGCTTTTGTGCGGATGCGGCGGCGGTTCGGGAAAATCAGGGGATGACGGGAGCGTTTCCCTCAGCGGTCAGCAGGTAAGCCTCTTTGAGGGAGGGGACATGCTGTTCAGGCTTCAGTTCGGCGGACGGGATGTGGACGTCATCAAGATGGAGACGAGAATCGTGTATGATGGGGTTTACACGTACCGGTTCAATGAAGGCGCGAATTCCGGGGTTTTGAATATTGTGCCGGCTTCCAACAGCCGCGCCGCCTGCGCCATGGCGGACGTGAATATTTCCTTTGACGATGCTGAAAGGAGCACGGGCGTGATTGTCTCCGGAACCGTTACGGAAACCGGACCGGACATTGATTTCTCCATTGACGGCGTTCCGCGCCCCATGGCCGGCTGGACGTGCCGCGTGCACCGGGATTGAGTTTCCGCAGATCAGCAGTCCAGGACGAGGGGAAAGTGCTGGCTGAGCGGGTAATCCGTGACCTGGATCAGCTCCACGCCGTAAAGGCTGGCAATGGCCGGAGCCTCGGACTTGTCATACGGCTCGCAGTAATAAATGGTTTTAACGCCATGGGCGCACAGCGCCTGCATGCATGAGGTGCAGGGCATCGTGGTGCATGCCACCACCTTCGCCTCCCCCCTGCGGAACAGGCTGCACAGGTTGATTTCCGCATGCAGCATGTATTTCTGGCGTTCGTCCCGGCTGGCCCAGAAGGTGTCCTGTGCCTTGAAGCCGGGGTACAGGCCGTTGTAGGCGGTGCCGATCACGCGGTTGTCCGCATCCAGGGCGGCAGCTCCCACCTTGCGGTAGGGGTCTTCCGAGCGCAGGGCGGCCGCATGCGCCAGCGTCATTACATATTGCGGAATGGGGAGGCGGGATGATGAGTTACTGTTCATGGTTGGAAGACTGGAGTTCCGCCAGGAAGCCTGACTCGTCCAGATACAGGTTGGGCGGCAGGGAATATGGGGTGGGGAGCGTAGCCCCGGCGATAACGTTGGAGAGGGGGGGATTCAGGTAAAAGCCCGGGAGAAGGCGTCCTCGCGTTCTGGCCCGCATGCCGAGCTGCACGGTGCCGTCATCCAGCTTGAAGACGCTCCTTTTCATGGACATGGCCAGAATGATGCCGCGGTCCGTGGCGAAGCAGGGGCGCCACCCGATGTTGGGAAGCACCAGGTCTCCGGAGCCGCTGAAATCGTAAAACGGCGTGCGCGTTTCCGGAACCAGGCTGTACAGCCTTCGGCGCAGGAAGTCGGAGCCCGTCACCTGCTTGATGCCCTCCGGCATGCTGTGGTCTCCGTCGCTGATGAGGTACACGGGGGTGCTGGTGAGGATGGGCCACAGGACGGAGGCCACCGTTTCATGCACTTCGTCATGCCCCACGCTGGTGAGCAGCAGTTCCCGGGGCTGGAGGGAGTTCACGCGCTCCAATTGCTGGGCGTTCATCCAGAAGTCGCACAGGCGGCTCTGGGAGCGGGAGCTGTCCAGCAGGGTGGCCAGCCACTTCCTGAGTTCCGGGTGGTCCGCCTCCACGGTGTCGTTCATCAGGCATTCGGCTATTTCATACCCGGTGAGCCGCGCGTTTTTTGCTAAAACGAGCGGCTTGTGGGCGATGCGCTCCAGGTGGTTCAGGATGGTGTCCCTGCCGATGCTGGCGGCAATTTCCAGGCAGGTGGAGGAGAGCTCCCGCAGGGTGTTGATGACGATGCGGGGGTTGACGGCATCAGGCGCAATGGGTTCTCCGATGGCGGCCGTGAAGCGGTAGGGGACATGGAGGGGGGCCTTGGAGAAGAAACGGTTGCCGGAGTAGGAGAAGATGCTCCCCCACAGCTCGTCCATGTAGATGGGAACGATGGGGCAGCGCGATTTTTTCGCCAGCATTTCCAGCCCCCTGCGCGCGGCGCACAGGGTGCCCGTGCGGGTGAGCTGGCCTTCCGGGAAGATGCAGATCACTTCTCCGGCCTTGAGGGCCTGAATGGCCTTGGACAGGGATTCCCGGGGATTCCGGGAGGAAATGGGGAGGCAGTTGAAGAGTTCCAGAATCCAGCCGAGCCAGCGGATGGCTACGAATTCCTCCGCCACGATGAAGCGGATGGGCCGCGGACAGATGAGGGAAAGGAACAGCGCGTCCCCGTACGTGACGTGGTTGGAGACGATGATGGCTCCGCCGTCCTCCGGAATGCGGTCCTGGTGGATGATGCGGGAGCGGTAGACGATCCTCATGATCCAGAGGCCCATCATGCGGATGAATTCGCGGGGAATGAGACGGAACGCCACAATCGTGATGACCACGCCCAGGGCGGCCAGCACCCAGAATTGGTTCTGGATGGAGAAGATGTTCCTGAGCATGAGCTGGAAGCCGACGGCCACCAGGCCCATCAGGCAGTCCATCAGGTTGCCCGCGGCGATGACCGTGCTGCGGTTGGAGGGATCGCAGTTGTCCTGGAGGTGAGCGTTCAGCGGCACCAGGTACGCGGCGGCGAAGGCTCCCGTGATACCGAAGCCGATGTTGCTGGGCAGCGAGCCAGGAGCGAAGAAGGACAGGAAGATGCAGCCGATAGTGAAGCCGATCGCGCCCAGGGGGATGAGGCCCAGTTCAATTTTTTTACGGCAAATGATGGAGGCTATGACGCCGCCCACCACCGTGCCGCCGCTGAGCCACGCCATGAGAATGGCCGCGGACATGCTGAATCCGGTGCCGTCAATGGGGTGCTCCTGGGCGATCTGGAGGGAGATGAGCATCAGGGCCCCGGCCAGGAACCAGAAGTAGGAGACGCCGATTTCGCTGAGCCTCAGGTCCCGCTGACTCCACAGGTACTTGAGCTGCACGAAGTGCTCGTAAAAGAGCTTCCACTCGAATTTCCGGGTCTGGTTGGCCGGGTACCGGGGAAGGGACAGGGCCGCAATGGCTACGGGAACGGCGATGCAGGTGAGGATGAGCGTGGGGAAGGCGGCGGCTTCCCAGCCGTCGTTGGAGGAAACTTGCAGGATGTCGAACCAGACGAAGATGCCGATCTGCGCCGCCAGCATGGACAGGATGAGGCTCATTTCCATCAGCCCGGAGGCGTAGCCAAGCTGGCGGGAGCCCACCATGTCCTTCACCACCCCCTTTTTCGCCGGGCTCAGGATGGTCGCCTGGACGGAGAAGACGCAGAACCAGAAGACGGCCATTTCAATGTTCTCATACTTGTAGCACAGGAACATGGCCCCCAGCACCAGGATCTGGAGGAAAGACATGAACTGGATGATGCGGGCCTTGCAGAAGCAGTCCGCCAGCCAGCCGACGAAGGGGGAGAACAGGATGTAGGGCAGTACGAAGATGCAGGCAAGGATGTACTGGAGGGAGTTGACCCAGGAGTCCGGCCCGTACACGGCGCTGTTGGCGGCCAGCCAGACGCCCAGGGGAATCAGCAGGAACTGGGCGGCTTTTTCATTGAAGGCGTTCTGGGCTTGAATGAGAATCAGGGAATAAAAGCCCCTCCATTCCTTTTTTGAGGGCATTTTTTTCTTAGATGTCTGTACGTCATCCATGTGGGGCGGATTGTAGCAGATCACAGGGGGTAGGGAAGGATAATCTGTTTCCGTACCGGAGCGCTCCGGGGAAGGCGTGCAGGAGGCTTTTTCCCGATTTTTGGAAAGGAAAAGGATGTGGGGACGGTGGAACGGCCATGGCCGGACGGAGGTGAAAGCGTGTATTCCCGCAGTGAAGCGGAGGACGCGCCACCGGGCCTGAAAACCCCCGTGGAGCGCCGCAGCCCCGTACGGCTTTGCACGGATGAGGGGCCGGAAGCCGGAGAATCCTTGTCATGAAGCGGTTCGGCAAACAGGCTTTATGGTTGACATGAAGGTAGGGGGCCGTAGGATGCTGGCAGAAAGCTATCACCCGAAGAGAGATCATATGAATACTTCCCAGACGATAGGCGTGCTGCTGGCCGCAGGCGCAATCCTTCTGCCTTCCTGTGAAACGGAACGCGTGAATGAACGCCCCATCGGCATTTATCCTACGGAAAATGTCTATCCGTCCGGCTCCGGCGCCATGGGCGCCCAGGGCAGCAGCCTGTTGAATGAGATTCAGCGTGAAAATTCTCTGGATCCGGTAGCGGGTCAGAATTCCGGCTTCAATCCGGATCCGGCCCAGACCAATTCCGGCACCATCGGCAACATGGTGGGAGGCACCAACAATATCACGCCTCCGCCGCCCGTTGCGCCCAAGCCTGTCGTTCCCAATCCCGTGAGTGACTCTGCCAGTTCCGGCATTGCCGCTCCCAGGCCCGTGGAGCCCTCCACTGCCTCCTCCATTCCCGTGGCGTGGCCCACGGCGGACCCCACGGTGGTGGTCAGCCCGTATGACCGCACCAAGAAGATCAAGATTCTGAACCGGGGCACCAACAAGCCCTACCCTTCCGGTACCGTGCTGCGGGACACCAACTTCCCGAACGAGATCAAGAAGTTCCGCGTGCCCTGATGCGGTCGCCGCGAAAAGATGATGCCCGCGCCCCTGAACATGCTGTATGTTCCGGGGCGCTGGTGTATTCTACCCCCTGTGAAACCATGAGCGAAGCTTCCAGAAAACAGCTTTCCTTTTCCTCCGTAGCCATTCTCGGCCCCGGCCTTCTGGGCGGTTCCCTGGCGCTTGCCGTCAGGAAGCAGCTGCCGCATGTCCACGTGCGCCTGTGGGGCAGGAGGGAGGAGCCGCTGGAATATGCCCGCTCTTCCGGAGCCGCCCATGCCGCCTCCACCCGGTTGGAAGAGGTGGTGGAAGGCGCGGACCTGGTCGTGCTGGCTACCCCGGTGGGCGTGATGTCCCGCCTCGTTTCCGGAATGCTCCCCCTGCTGAAACCGGGCGTGCTGGTGACGGACGTGGGTTCCGTGAAGGGCTGCGTCCACCAGTCCGTGGGTTCCGCTCTGACGGAAACCGGCGTGGCGTTTATCGGCTCCCATCCCATGGCCGGTTCTGAAAAGCAGGGCATGGAGCATGCCTCCGGGGAGCTTTTCCGGGACGCCACGTGCATTCTGACCAATGACGAGCACGTGCATGAAGACATGCTGCTGCTGCTCCAGCGGTTCTGGGAGCGCGTGGGCTGCCACTGCATCCGCATGAAAGCGGCGGACCATGATTCTTCCGTAGCCCGCATTTCCCATATACCGCATGCCTTGTCCGCCCTGTGCGTCCACACCGCCCTGGACGGGGGGGATGTGAAGCTGCTGGGGCTGGTGTCCGCCGGCGGTTTTCGCGACACCACCCGCGTTTCCATGGGGGAACCGTCCATGTGGGCGGAAATCCTGACGGAGAATGCCCCCGCCGTCCTGGACCGGCTGGACGAAGCCCTGTCCCAGTTGGGGGAGATGCGGAACCGTCTGGCCTCCGGAGACAAGGAGGCGCTGCGGGAATGGCTGAAGGCCGCGGCGGAGAGCCGGGCGCAGGCTCTTGGCCTGTGAGAGGCGCCGGGAGCGTTCTGCTGCCGGATGTGCCTTTGCAGGAAGGGAAAGGAACGGCCTGTTATCAAATTGTTAACAATCCGGGATGGACGGCCCGATGTTCCGTTTTATACTTGCCCCATGCGTTTATCCAACATGAATACCCCGCGCCGCCGCCGCCAGGGGCGCGGTTTGCACCGTGCCGCCGCCATTGGGAGCCTGCTTGTCCTCGGGCAGTCCGCCTATGCCGAGACTAAACCCGCCGCCGCAGAGGAGGGCGTGCAGGAAATGCCGGAACGCGTGATGACCATCCGTTCCAAGTCCCTGCGGGCGGAGACGGTCAGTTCCGCCACCCTCACGAACATGAAGACGGAAGAAGTTCCGCAAACGGTAAACGTTATTACGCGGGATCTGATGGATTCCAAGGGTTCCGATTCCCTGGTGGAGGCCCTGCGCATGGATTCCTCCGTCAATACGGGGGGGGACATGCTGCTGTCCCGCACGGCGGACCAGTACACCATCCGCGGTTTTGCCGGCACCGATGTGCAGATAGGCAACATGCCTCTTCCCCGCGGCATGGGATACGGCATGGATACGTCCCTGATAGAAAATATTGAAATTGTCAAAGGCCCCATCGGGTCCATTTCCGGCGGCCAGACCAGTACGCTCGGGGCATACGGCGCCGGCGGTTCCATTAACCTGATCCTGAAGGCGCCTGATTTTGAGGAACGGACGGAGTTGACGGCTTACGCCCGTCTTTCCCATCATGGGCAGAAGTACCGCGTAACTATTGACGACACCCGGTACAGGGGTAATGAAACGGACGGTTTTGCCCTGCGCACGGTGGTAGCCGCCGAGTATGAACGCCCGTTCTGGCTGAGCAACGGAGCCAACGGTGGCCAGAAGTACACGGTTTCCCCCATTTTCCGCTGGCAGCATGATTCCCGTACCAAGACGGTGCTGACGACCAGTTTCCAGTACCAGAATTCGCCGACGACGATGGGCATCCCCGTGCTGGGCGGCCACTTTGTGGGGCCGTATGACGCCTGGTACGGTTCTCCGAGCGGAAGGCTCAATGCCAAATCCCTGCTGGCGATGCTGGATTTCGAGCGCAAGCTGGAGAAGGTCTGGACAATCCGCATCGGCGGCGGCATGGGGTACAGCGATGTGGACTACAATGTCTGGGGCATTTCTTCTTCCGCCGGACGCGGAATGAGCACGGAGGATTATTACAACCAGATGATTGCTTCCGGAAAGGCCAAATACGAAGCCGCGTGGAGCGACGAGTGGAACATCAACTGGAATTTCTATTCCAACGCGCTGGCGGAGTTCAAGACCGGACAGGTGGAGCATGAAGCCCTGATGGGCGTTTCCTACACGGGGAGCAGCACCTATGGCGACGGTTCCAGCCTGGTGACGAACGCTACCGCGAACACGAACGGCTATTTCTCCCTGTACAATCCTCCGCCCTTTTTCCCCGCCGGGCGCGACTATTCCGGAGCCAATGCGACGGATACCGTGGTTCAGCGGGCGGGCGTCCTGCTGCAGGATGTCCTTAGCTACGGACAGTGGCGTTTCCTGGCCGGCGTGCGCGGGGACGCGCATTTCAGCCTGGACAATAATTACGCGTTTGCGTGGAGCCCCCGTTTCGGAATTACCCGCATGTTCGGTGAGCGCGTAGCTCTGTTCGCCAATGCGGCCCGTACTTCCGCCCCCAATTTCGGGTATCTGGATGAAAACGGGAAGGAACTGACCGATTCCTGGCGTACGGACCAGATGGAATTCGGCTTCCGGGTCAGCCCGGTGGACAAGGTGTGGTTCTCCGCTTCCTGGTTTGACATCATCCAGAATAACACTCCCGTAGCCATAGACGGATATACCAACCGGTACTATTCGGACGGCTCCAAGAGGGCGGAAGGCGTGGAACTTTCCCTGAACGGGGAAATCACCAAGAACTGGAGTTCCTACCTTTCCTACACCTACACCCGCACCAAGAACCGGACCTCCGGGGAAGTGTATCCCACCATCGCTCCGAATGCGCTGGCCCTCTGGCAGAAATACCGCATTGACGGCGGCCTGCTGAACGGCACGGTGCTGGGCCTGGGCTACCGTTGCAAGGATTCCTACTACGCCACGTTCCGCGGTGCAAAGATTGCGGATAATTATACCATACCTTCCTACAGCGTGTTTGACTTCACGGTGGAAATCCCCCTGCCGGAAACCAAATGGCTGAAGGATGCCACCCTGAGGCTGGCCGTATACAACATTTTCGACAAGAAATACGTGCAGTCCACCCGCCACGCCGTGCAGTGCACGGTGGGAGAGCCCCGCACGTTTGAAGTAGGCGTGAAGACTACCTTCTAACCATTCCTTCCAGCCATGAGTTCCCCCGTCATTTCCGTCACCCGCCTCAAGCGCAGCTTCAAGTCCGGTTCCGAGGACATAGCCGTGCTGAAAGACATCAGCCTTACCGTGAACCAGGGAGAGTTCGTCGCCGTCATGGGCGCGAGCGGCTCCGGAAAAAGCACCCTGCTGAACGTGCTGGGGGGGCTGCTGCCTCCGGATTCCGGCACGGTGACGGTGGATGGGCTGGACCTCGGCTCCATGTCTGATGCCGCCCTGACAGTGTACCGGCGCGACCGCGTGGGGTTCATCTTCCAGATGTTCAACCTGGTGGGAACCCTGAACGTGGAGGAAAACATCCTGCTGCCCTCCCTGGCGGGGGGCAAAAAAGTGGCCTCTTCCACTCTGGACGCCATGATTGAAAAAGTGGGGCTGTCCCACCGCCGGCACGCCATGCCGGATACGCTCAGCGGCGGGGAACAGCAGCGGGTGGCGATTGCCCGTGCGCTGGTTTCCGGCCCGGCGCTGGTGCTGGCGGATGAACCCACGGGCAATCTGGATTCTGAAAACACCCGGCTCATGGGGGACCTGTTCCGGGATTTGCACCGTACGCAGGGCTGCGCCTTCGTGCTGGTGACGCATGCGCCGGACGTAGCCATGTGGGCGGACCGCGTGATTGTGCTCAAGGACGGCCGCATCGTGGACGACAGGCCCACGGCGGAATTTGCCGGACCTGTAGAATTGTCCTCCTTCTATGAACGCACGCTGAATGACGCCTTATGACGCTGCTGTTCAAACTGATTTGGCGGGACCTGCGCGCCAACCCCGGCCGGGTGGCGGTCAGCGTGTTCGCCATCCTCGTCTCCGTCAGCCTCATCGTCTGGATGATGGGGAGCTATGATACGCTGGTCAAGGAGTTCGATAACGACGCGGAGGCCTACATGGGCAGCTATGACCTTTGCCTGGTGCCGGAGGCGCCCAAAGGGCTGCTTCCCCCCGGGCAGTACCCGCGGTTCAGTGATCCGGATCTGGCCGCTCGCCTGGCTGCCTCCCCTCTGGTGGAATCCGTGAACGCCGCCTGCCAGGTGCCCCGCCTCCAGATCGGCTGCGGGAATGAACGCGGCAGCTTTGACGAGCAGACGCGCGACCGCATGGGGATTCCTCCGCAGAGCCCCATCCTGGTGGGGAACCATGCCGTGGAATGTCCTTATGATTTGAAGGAAGGCGTCTGGCCGGATATGGCTTCCTCCTCCGCCATGGAGGGGGTGCTGGGCAGCGGAAGCGCCAAGTATTTCAGCGCGGGCGTGGGAACCGTCATGAACGTGCGCGTGGGAACGCACGTGTACGACGTGAAGGTCGTGGGCATCGTCAAGCAGGCCAAGGCTACCCCCGGCGTCATTATGGGACCGGGCGGCATGTCCGGACCGGCTTTTTCCTCCCTCTTTGTGCCCGTAAAGGTGTGTGAAAAAATCACGGGCCAGCCTTTTGCCCCCAATTTGATTTACGTTCAGCTCAAGGAAGGGGTGGACAAAAAGGAGTTTGTGGACGGCCTCCGGCAGGAGCTGGCCCAGGCCTCCGCCGTGGTGGCGGATACGGATTCCATTATCCAGCGGCTTTCCAGCGACCGTTCCGTCCGTTCCCAGAAGGAGAGTGCGGAGATGTCCGTCTGGCTCGTCCTGTTCTCCTGCGTCTTCATCATTTTCACGACCCTGAGCATCGGCGTCAGCGAGCGCACCCGCAGACTGGCCCTGATGCGTGCGCTGGGGATGAGCCGCATGCAGATCGCGCTGCTGATTGTGGGAGAGGGGCTTTTCCTGTGCATTCCGGCGCTGCTGGGCGGCCTGGCCGCCGGCTTTTGCCTGGTGTACCTTCTGGAGGAAGGTTCTTCCTCGGTCCCCGTCCTGACCTGGACGACGGTGCTAGCTGCCGCCGCGTGCGCCGTGGGGGGGGCCTTGCTGGCTTCCATCATTCCCGCATGGCGCGCTTCCCGCCAGTCTCCGCTGGAAGCGGCCGTGCCCTCTTCCGGATTCATCGGGAAAGTGAGCCGCGTTCCCGTGTGGTCCGTGATCGCCGGGCTGGCGTGCGTGTGCCTCCAGCCTGCGGCCCTGCTTCTGCCGGGCCTGGAGGTGGAGACGCGCAAGTGGATCTTTTTCTGGCTGGGGTATCCCGGCCTGGTGGCCGGTGCGCTGTTCCTGGCTCCCGCCTTCGTGCGCGTGACGGAGTGGGCCGGGTCATGGATCACGGGGCTGCTGCTGCGCGTGCCGCATTCTTTCCTGAAAGTGCAGCTCAGCCGCAACCTCAGCCGTTCCGTGGGAACCGCCGTATCCATGTCCGTGGGCCTGTCCCTCTTTGTAGGGGTGCAGACGTGGGGATATTCCATGCTGGTTCCCTTCTTTCCGGATACGTCCACGCCCGGAACGCTGGTTTCCTTCCTGCATACGGAGTTCAAGCCTGCGGACGTTCCGGAGCTGATGGCGCGGCCCAGCCTGCGTAATTCGCGGATGTATCCCATTTACGTGGATGAACCGGACATTGCCCCGGCGCAGATGAAGACCCCAGGTTTTTCCGGAATGCGCAACCGCTCCATCGTGCTGGCTGGCATTCCCGTGGCGGAGATGGCTCAGGGAAGCCATCCCCTGTTCAGGCCCGTGTTCGTTTCCGGCAACCCGCAGGAAGCCTATGCCATGCTGGAATCCACCCGTTCCCTGCTGATTCCGGATACCTTTGCCCGGATGGTGGGGCTGAAGGCCGGGGATGACCTGATGCTGGTGAATCCGTCCCATCAGGGGCGCCGTTCCGGGAATGCTCCGTCTGCCGGAGCTCACGGACGGGGCAGAGGCCCCGGCATGCAGGGGGAACCCTGGAAGGTGGCGGGAGTCGTCTCCTTCCCCGGCTGGCACTGGCTGACCAAGACCAGCGGCATGCGCGTGCGCCGCGGCGGCTTTGTGGCGGCCCTGGCGATTGCCGATGAACGCTGGCTCAAGGAGGAATACGGCCATCAGGGGTTCCAGTTCATCTGGGGGGACACCGCCCCCGGGGTAAGCAACCTGGAGCTCCAGAACGACCTGGGGGAATACGCCCTGATGAAGGTGAGGCAGCAGGAGAACGAAGGGGAAGGCGTGAAGCCGCTGGTGAAGGCCCTGACCCGGGAAAGCCTGGGGGGGAGCGTCACCAGCCGCGGTGACGACGTGATCTTTACGATGAGCAAGCTTCCCATCATCATGATGGTGATTGCCGTGCTGGCCGTGCTCAATACTGTTCTGGCCTCCGTGCAGTCCCGCCGCCGGGAATTCGGTCTGATGCGGGCGGTAGGAGTGCCGGCCGCCATGGTGATGCGGATGCTCTGGGCGGAGACGCTGATGGTCTCCCTGTGCGCCGTCGTCATGAGCCTGGCCCTGGGCGTGCTGGGAGCCTGGTGCTCCATCCAGATTCTGGAATACGGCTATCACTTCGGCATCGTCACTCCTCCCATCACGATGCCCTGGGCCCATCTGGGGTATGCGGTGCTTCTGGTGCTGGCCCTTTCCTCCCTGGCGTGCCTTCTGCCTGCGTGGCGCATGAAGCGCGCGTCTGTGACGGACTTGCTTTCCGTCCGGGAGGGGTAGGGGGCCTTCTGGATTATATTTGTCGAAAAAAGTATTGATTGCTGAAAATTAAGCAAATAGGATCAGCTGTATACTTTAGAATGAAATATTTTTACCATGACCGGAATGGAGAATTGCATGGTCCTGCTGAACTGGATTTTCTGGCCTGTGAGGTAAAATGGGGCGGTCTGCCTGATCATTTGATGATCCGTCCAGTAGATGGTGAAGAATGGGTTGCCCTGGCGGAGGCAGTGAAAAGGGAAACGGGAACCGGATTTTATCCGAACGTGATGTCTGTTCCGCCGGAAGAGGTAGCCGGTCTGTCGTTTTGGAAGCGTCTCCGGTATTATTATCGGAGATCATGGAGAATGGCATTCGTCTTTTCCGGACGCGCTTCCCGGCGGGAATGCCTGTCCGTTTTCCTGTCCATGACGCTGGCGGATTGCCTGGGGCTGGCGGTTGCCCAGATTCTGCTGGGGCTTGCTCTTCCTCCCCTGATGCCGGGAATCGACGTGTTTTCCTGTTTGTTCTTCATCTTCCTGCTCTTGAGATTGTTGCTGGGGTTGCTGATTGTCCTTCAATTCTTTGCCTTGTGTTGGAGAAGGCTTCATGACTTGTCCCTGGCGGGCGGTTGGTCGTTTGTTCTTCCTTTTGTCCTTCTGGCTGGCAGTTTGCCGGTAGAATGGTTGTTTGGTCGTTTGTTCCAGTCTGATGCGTGGGGAATGTTCATGGCACATGCAGGAAAGGCCGGAGTAATGGCGGCAGGAGGAATGGGAGTGGCCGTTTTCGTGTTGTCCGGAACCTGGGTTGTTGCGCTGCTGGGCCTGTTTCCCGGTACGAAGAAGGAAAATCAATACGGTCATCCCCCGGAGGTATGACCGTTCCGTTTCCCGGACAGAGAAGAACCGGGGATTTTTCCCTTCGCCGGAAAGGGAGGATAATATCGACAAACCCCGTAATGCGTGTTTGACTGAAAGGGCTTTCCCGTGAACCTGTCTTCTTCCAGTCCTGGTCCTTTTTCTGAAAGGAAGTTCAGCTTGCCTGAATGGATGGCGGCAAGATGGAGGTGGCTGTTTTCTTGGTCCGGCCGCATTTCCAGCACCTCATATTTATATGCGTGGCTGTTTTATGGCGCGTGCATGGGGACGCTGGTTTTTTCAGGATATTGGGCCGCGGTGAATGGGAGCATTCATCCGCGTTTTATGGTAACGGCTGAGCATGGAATAAACCTGGCGTGTTTGAGTGCGGCCATGCTTGTTCCATGCCTGGGACTTGTTTTTCGCAGGCTCCGTGATCTTGATCTGGGCCTCCTCTGGGCGGTTCCCGTTTACGCGGCTTCCTTGGGATGTGCGGAGACGGGCTTTTATCATGTGTACGGATGGGCGCGGGCTGCGGCGGGAGGGAATGCCTCCCTTTTAATTTGCGGCGCCATGTTTTTCTGCATGTTTCTGTTTTGTTCCCTGGCGCCGCTTGCGCTGGGATGTGTTCCCGCCAACAGCCGGTCCGGCATTTCCGGGCGAACCGGGGAAAGAACGGAAGGAAAGGAGTGATTGTGAAACGTTATTATTACCATACGCCGGATGGGGAATTGCATGGGCCGTCCGATTTTGATTTCCTGGTTAGGGAAGTCCGCTATGCCGGATTACCGCTGGGACTGATGGTCAGGGAGGAGCGTTCGGAAGACTGGATATGGATAGGAGACATTCCGGGAGCTCCGCCGGAATGGAAGTTGCTCAAGGAGCGGTATTCCGGAACCGGGGAATGGATGAAAGTGGGCAAAATATGGAAATGCGGCAGAAGAAGTCGTTTTAAGTGGTTTTTTTCCCTGCTGGTGATGCAGTCCCGTTCCTCGCGCCGGGAGGCGGCTGTTGCCTACGGCGCACTTCTGGCGTCTGCTCCTCTCGTCTGGATAGTTTGTTTTTGTGGAGCCTGCGATGTTTTTGAACCTCTTCCTTTTGGGATGCTTTTTGCTCTTCTGTCGGGGTTGTTGCTGTTGTTTTTCTTCTTGTTTTGCTTCATTGCGCTGGGCGTCAGACGTTTTCATGATGCCGGGCTGGATGGGGGCTGGTTGGCGATCGTCTGGCCGGTATGGATAGCAGTCCTGATTTGTTCTTTTAAGGGAAAGTTTCTGGCAATGTCCTTTTGCTGGGATCTTGTAGGGGGAATATTTACGGGCATAGCTGTCTTGACTGCTCCCGTCCTGTTCAGTCTTTTGCTGCCGGAGCAAAAGCGCAAAAACATCTATGGAGAGCCTTCCTGGAATAGAAAATAAGCGCATGAAAAAGAAAATAGAAATCGCTTCCTGGCCGCGAAGGTCCCATTACGAGTATTTCCAGACGTTTGAATGTCCCATGTTTTCCATCACGTCTCCCGTGCGGGTGGATGCCTTGTACCGTTATGCGAAACAGGAGGGGATTTCCTTTTTCGCCCTGTGCCTGTTTGTGCTGTTGAAGGCGGTGAATAAGATTCCCCAACTGCGCCAGAGGGTGGAGGAAGGGGAGGTGTGGGAGTATGAATCCGTGGACGCCCTGGTTCCGGTGCTGGCGGCGGATGGGGAATTCACCCAGATTTTAGTAGAGTACCGGGCGGAGCTGGCTGATTTTCTGGAGCATGCCGTTCCGCTCATTCAGGCGGCCAAGCAGGCTCCGGCCCGGGCGAATCCCTGCCATCGGACGGATATTGCCGTGTTCAGCTGCCTGCCGTGGATTCCATTTACGCAGGTGGCCAGCGCCTACAGGGTGTTCCGGGGGCAGTACCTTCCCCTCATCCATTGGGGGAAGATGGAGGCGGACGTTTCCGGCAGGCTGATGATGCCCGTGGCCATTCAGGCGAACCATGTGCTGGTGGACGGGGTCCATGTTGGTAATTTTTATAAAAATATTGATTGTTTTTGTTGCGGGTTTTAGGCTGGGACGCATGGCTTCCCTGTTGCCCCTTCCGGCGATTACCGGTCTCTGCTTTCCTACAGAAAGGCGGAGCAGATTTATGATCTGACCTATTATTTTTGTAAGGCGTACTTGTCTTCTCGCGACAGGACGGTTGATCAGATGGTTCAGGCTGCCCGTTCCGGAAAGCAGAATATTGCGGAGGGAAAGGAGGCGGGGCTGGTCTCCATGGAAACGGAAATCAAGCTGATGAATGTAGCCAGAGCCAGTCTGGATGAATTACTGAGTGATTATGAAGACTTTTTGAGAGTGAGAGGCTTTCCCGTGTGGGAAAAGGATTCACGAGAGTCCCTTTTTGTCAGAAAGAAGGGTGCGGATAAATGTCTGGCCCGGGATTATTTTTTGGAACTGGCCCGGACAAGGCCGCCGGAGGTGGTGGCCAATATGGCCATTTGCCTGATTTTCCAGGCCAAGTATTTATTAATGCGGCAGCTCAGGTTTTTGGAGGGGAAGTTTCTTGGAGAAGGGGGGATGAGGGAAAGAATGAGCCGGATGAGAAGGGATAGGGGTGATGATGGGAATTCCCTATAATCCCTAAAGTTTCCTGTGAGCCCCATAGGCCCTATTCTTCTCCCAAGGTTTTACTGATTCCCGGCCAGGCATCCCGGACAGTTCTGGACTGAGTGCCCCGGAGATATTTCCACCAGCTCCGGTTCCCGGTCCGTCAGGCAGAGTTCCGGGTTCCCGAGGGTATTTCTGGGGCGGAAGCTGCATCCGCAAGGCTCCTGCATCATGTTGGGAGGCAGTCCGGGAATGGTGTAGAGGGGGGAGCCTTTCGCATGTAGTCCGGGAATGGATTTCATCAGGGCCCTGGTGTAGGCGTGCCGGGGATGTTCCAAAAGCTCCCGCGCCAGGGCGCTTTCAACAATGCGGCCTGCGTACATGACGTTGATGCGGTCCGCATATTGGCGCACCACGCCGAGGTCATGCGTGATGAGGATGACGGAGGTGCCCATGTCCTGCTGAAGTTTTCTGATGAGGTCAAGCACCTGCTTCTGCACGGTGACGTCAAGGGCAGTAGTGGGCTCGTCCGCAATGAGGATTTCCGGCTTGGTGATGAGGGCCATGGCGATCATGACGCGCTGGCGCATGCCTCCGGAGAATTGATGGGGATAGGCGTCCATGCGCTGTTCCGCGTCCGGTATGCCTACCAGGGCAAGCTGTTCCAGCGCGCGGTCGCGTGCCTCTTTTTTGCCGGCTCCCTCATGAATGACGAGGGGTTCCGCCACCTGCTCCCCGATGGTCAGGTACGGATTGAGGGAGGTCATGGGATCCTGGAAGATCATGGAGATGCGCTTGCCGCGGATGGAACGGAGTTCCTTTTCCGGACAATGAAGCAGGTCCGTGCCGTCCAGCATGGCGGAACCGCTTTCAATGCGGCCCGGAGGCATCGGGATGAGCCCCATCATGGAGTAGCAGGTGACGGATTTTCCGGATCCGGATTCCCCCACGATGCCGAGCGTTTCCCCCGGCGCCACGTCAAAGGACACGTTTCTCACCGCCCGGACGATGCCGGCCCTGGTGTGGAAGGAGGCGCTGAGGTTCCTGACGGAGAGCATGCGGAGAAGGCGGGATTGTCAGTCATTGCGCACGCGCGAGCGGGCGGAAAAGATGACCGGGATGCCGGGAGCGGGGTAGGCTTCCCTGATTTTGTTGCGCAGGTACTGGGAGTAGCTGTCCGTGAGTAGGTTCTTGTCATTGACGAAGAGGACGTAGCGCGGGACGGGAATGGTGTTGTACTTGGGATCCACCGCCGTGGTGACGTAGTAGATTTTCAGTCTTCTGGTGGAGCCGCTGGCGGTGCCGGGAGGGTTCATCTGCTGGGCAAGCTGGATGAGGCGGTTGAGCTGTCCGGTGGTGGGCAGGTTACGGGATTCCCGGCGGATGCGCGTGATGACCTTGAAGATGATTTCCACGCCCTCCGCTTTTTTTGCGGAGGTGGCGATGAAGGGCGCATAGTTGATGAAGAAGAGTTCCCTGCGCACCTGTTCCTCCACTTCCGCCATGCGGTCCTTGCGCGGGGCATTCGGGTGGAAGAGGTCGAATTTGTTCACGATGATGATGCAGGGTTTCCCTTCCTCCGCAATGATGCCGGCGATACGGCGGTCCTGCTGCGTGATGCCTGCCGCAATGTCAATGACCAGCAGGCAGATGTCCGCCCGGCGGATGGCTTTTTCACTGCGCATGGCGGAGAACACTTCCACGGAGGTGTCCCGCCGGGAGCGCGGGCGCATGCCGGCGGTGTCGATCAGCACGTAGGGCTGGCCGTCGTGCAGGTAGGGGACGTCAATGGCGTCGCGGGTGGTGCCCGCCACGTCGGAAACGATGGTGCGCTTGTCCCGGAGGATGGCGTTGACCAGGGAGGATTTGCCCGCGTTGGGGCGTCCAACGACGGCCACCTTGATGGGGGGGGCGGCGTCCTCCCCGTCTTCCGGTTCTTCCTCCAGTTCTTCTTTCAGCGGGGCGCCCTCCTGTTTGAGGAAGTCGTCCAGCCGGGAGGCGAGTTCGGAGAAGCCCCTGCCGTGGGCGGCGGAGAGAAAGATATGGTCGTCAAAGCCCAGTCCGGCGAATTCTCCCAGGTTCAGATCCTGCTTTTCATGGTCCGCCTTGTTGAGCAGGAGGATGACGGGAACGTCCGACTTGCGGAGGTGGTCTGCAATGCTCTGGTCAATGGGGGTGAGGTGGTCCCGGCAGTCCAGCACGAAGAGGATGAGGTCCGCCGTTTTCATGGCTATGTCCGCCTCTGCCGCCACCTGTTCCGCAAAGCCGTCGGTCAGGCGCGCGCCGATGCCGCCCGTGTCCATGATTTTACAGGCGCGGTCCGTAATCTTGCAGGGGGCGGAGAGCCGGTCGCGAGTGACGCCGGGTTCATCATGCACGATGGCGATGCGCCTTCCGGCCATTCTGTTGAAGATGGCGGATTTCCCGACATTGGGCCTGCCTACGATGGCGATGGTGGGGACGTGCTGCATGCGCGCCATGTTACCCGAAGGGCCGGAGCTGTGAAAGCTAATTCCGCGCCAACGGCGGGCGCTTCCGCCGGGGGCTTATCCCTTGTGCCTGGCCTGATTGTGAAGGTACAGCGCCACGGCGATCGTGATGACGTTGGGAAGCCATAGCAGGATGTAGGGGAGCATCGTGTCGCTTTTCCGGGACAGGTCCGCAAAGATCAGGGCCACAAAGTAGAGGGAGGCGATCAGGATGCCCAGGGCAAATCCCGTGGAGGTGTCTTTTCTGCGGGTGTTGATGGCCAGGGGCACGCCAATGAGGGCAAAGACGATGCAGGCCAGGGAGAAGGAGGCGCGCCTGGGCAGTTCCGTGGCGAATTCCGTGGTCTGTTTTTTATCCAGATAGCCGGGCGTGTTCAGGGCTTCCCTGATTTCCCGGTTGGTGAAGCGGTTGGCCTTGATGCGCCGGGAGCGGGATTTGTCCAGGTTGATGCTCAGGGGCATTTCATCCATGGTCACGCTTTGGGAGATGGAGTCCTTTTCCTGCGTGGTGATGAGCGGATTGATGAGGTGCAGGTAAAGGGTTTTTTTCTCGGGAGAGAAGTCCATGGTCACGCGTTCCGAGTGCATGGCCACGGCGGGGGATTTGTCGTCCGCCTTCTGATAGATGTGCATGCCGTGGATGACGTCGTCCACGCGCTTGTCAATGTAGATTTCCAGATTATCGAATTTGGTGATGGCCTGTCCTTCATTGAGAAGCCCCTTCGGGTTGATGGAGGCGGCCTTGATGAGCAGTTCGGAAATGGATTGCTTGGCGCGGGGCGCGATGTCTATGTTGATCCAGTAGCAGAGGCCGGAGAGGGCGATGCCGATGGCGATGGCGGGGGCGCTCAGACGCCACAGGCTCATGCCGGACATGCGCATGGAGGTGAGTTCGTTGTCCGAGGCCAGGCGTCCGTATACCAGCAGCACGGCCGTCAGGAATCCCCATGGAATGGAGAACATCAGCGAGAAGGGTATTACCTGGAAGATGAATTCCAGAACGATGCTGATGGGCGCCTTGTTTTCCACCAGAAGGGGGCGCAGTTCCTTGAACAGGTTGCCCAGGAGCAGCAGGGCGCTCAGGGCCATCACCCCCAGGGCCGTAACACCCAGCAGCTGGCGGGCAATGTATCTGTCAAAGATCTTCATGCAGTAAAACCGTGCCGGAGATTTTGCCCGAAGGCCGCGGACAAGTCAATCACGCGCACGGAACAATCCGTATCCTTCCCCGGAGGGAAGGAGGAGTTGGATGGGAGGATGAAAGTCCGTGCGGCTGGTGAAAAAGGATGCGGCATGTTGTTCAGTTTTCTTTTTGTTCCAGGCTGCCGAGCAGTTTTTCCCGCTGCGGGGGAAGCTTGCCGAAGTGGGATTTCAGAATGACGTGCGCCGGAATGCCGGGATGCGCGATGCCATGCAGCCGCGCGAGTTCCTGTTCAAAGTGCAGGACGGCGCGGAGGGTGGGGTCGTTGTTTTCCAGATAGGCGTATGCCCGTTGCAGGAGGTCGTAGAATTCCGGGATGGGCGTGTCCGGCTCCAGCATTTGGAGAAACAGGCGCGCGAAGTAGCCTGCCGCGCTGAGCCGGAGGTAGCTTTTCCGGAGGGGCAGGCGGGGGGAGAGCAGGTCTGCGGAAGTCAGGGAGTGCAGGTCTCCCGTTTTTGCCTGCGTCCACTGCATGCGGCACTGGTAGAAGAGGTCCAGGCGCCCGGCAAAGGGGCTGTTGGGCTTTCTGGCGCTTTTGGCCGCCGTTCTGATGATGCCTTCCTCCGTGCACCAGACGACAATCAGGCCGTTCTCTCCCAGGGGATAGAGCTTCAGGACCGTCGCTTCCGCATTCATCAGCGGCGTTTTTCCAGCCCTGTTTTAGCCGGTTGTTCCGTTGGGACGGTCTGCCCGTAGGGGGAGGGCAGGATGCCGGCTTCCGTCATGGCGTCCGTAAAGGCCTGGATGGCGCTGGTGCCTCCGTGGATGCGGATGGCGGAAAGGAGCTGTTCCTGGGCGGCGTCCTTGTCTCCTCCCATGAATTTGATGATGGCCTGGGTGCAGTAGTAGTACGGCGTGTCGTCCATCGGGCCGTACAGGTTTTCCAGTTCCTTGGCCAGGGGCCGGTTGTCCAGCTTGCGGGCGCAGATATAGCGCTTGAATTGCAGCAGGGGAGTCATGCCGGGATTGTCCTTGAAGGGGGGCAGAAGCTCCGTGAAGGCTTTCAGCGCCCTGGCATAGTCATGATTGACGTAGTGCGCTTCCGCCAGGTTGAACTGAATGGTGAGGTTGGAGGGATCCAGCTTCTGGGCCTTTTCAAAGTTTTCCAGGGCCTTTTCAATGTTGCGGATTTCAATGTAGCATGCGCCGCGGAGATTGTATAAGCCCGGGTTTCCTGCATAAAGCTTTTCCAGCTCCGTCAGGGAGAAGAGGCATTCCATGGTTCTCTTCTGCGCAAAGAGCTGTTCCGCCTTGCGGAATTGGTCAATGTAGCTTTTTCTGGTTGCTTCCGGCAGGCTGTTGAATTCCTGAATCCACGCCGGGGACGGGGGGGCCGGCGGTGTTTGCTGCGCGGAGGCGGGGAGAAGGGCAAGCGTCAGGGCTGCCAGTAGGAAGGTGCATGCTTTCATGGATGGGTCAGGAATTCAGGTGGGGAATGATTTTTTGTAGCGCGGCTTCCGCCGTGAGTCCATATTTTTTTCTGAGGATGGGTTCCGAACCGTGTTCGATGAACTGGTCCGGCCATGCGATGGCTTCCACGGGCGTGGTGACGCCTCCGGCTTCCAGGGATTCAAGCACGGCGGAGTTGAAGCCGCCGCTGATGGAATGGTCTTCAAAGGTGCAGACCACCCGGCTGGAGGCCGCATGCCGGCGGATGCATTCGTCATCCAAAGGCTTGATGAAGCGGGCGTTGATGAGGGTGATCGTGTGGCCCTGCGCTTCCAGCAGCGCTGCCGTCTCCCGGGCGATGCCGATCATGGTGCCCAGGGAAACGAGGGTCACGTCCTTCCCCGTCTGGAGCACTTCCGCCTTGCCGATGGGGAGGATTTCCGGCGTGGAGGGAAGGGGGACCCCGGCGCCGCAGCCCCGGGGATAGCGGATGACGGTGGGGCCGTTCTGGTAATGGTTCATGGTCCGGAGCATGTGGACGAATTCCGCTTCATCCTTGGGTTGCATGAAGACGATGTTCGGGATGCTGCGGATCATGGCGATGTCAAACAGGCCGTGATGCGTGGGGCCGTCGTCCGGGGAGAGCCCGGCGCGGTCCATGCAGAAGCGCACGGGCAGCTTTTGGAGCGCGGCGTCATGCTGGATCATGTCAATGCAGCGCTGCATGAAGGTGGAGTAAATGGCGATGTAGGGCTTCATGCCTTCCGCCGCCAGCCCGCACGCAAAGAGGGCTCCGTGTTCTTCCGCAATGCCTACGTCAAAGTAGCGCTTGGGGAAGGCTTCCTTGAACAGGTCCAGCTTGGTGCCGCTGGCCATGGCGGCCGTGATGGCCGTGACGGATTCGTCTTCGTGCGCCATTTCCACCAGCGTGGAACCGAAGATGTGGGAGAAGGTGGGGGTGGCGGTTGCCTGCGTTTCGCCGTCCCGCACGCAGTAGGAGCCCAGGCCGTGGAATTTGGTGGGGTTGTCCAGTGCGGGCTGGTAGCCTTTTCCCTTCTGGGTGACCACGTGCAGGATAACGGGTTCGTTGAGGTCCTTGATGTAGGAAAGGGTGCGGATGAGGGTGGGGATGTCGTGCCCGTCCAGGGGGCCGAAGTAGCGCAGGCCGAATTTATTGAAGAGCAGGGAGGGGAAGATGAGGTTCTTGGTGGTGCCTTCCAGCTTGAAGGCGAAGTCCCTGGCCTGCGTGCCCCCCAGCTTTTCAATGAAGGAGGCCGTCTTGTCCCTCAGCCAGGAGAAGGTTTCCGAGGTTTGCAGGGAGTTGAAGTATTTTGCCAGCGCGCCCACGTTTTTATCAATGGCCCATTCATTGTCGTTCAGAATGGTGATGTAGCGCTTGGTGGTCTGGCTGATGTTGTTCAGCGCCTCCAGGGTGGTGCCGCAGGTGAATGCCGCATCCCCGGCTACGGCCACTACATGGTAGTCCTCCCCTTTCAGGTCCCTGGCCGCGCACATGCCCAGGGCGGCGGAAAGCGCCGTGCCCGCGTGGCCTGCGCCGTAGGCGTCATGGGGGGATTCCGACATTTTGGCAAAGCCGGAGAGCCCTTCATGCTGGCGGATGGTGTGAATCAGCGGCGCGCGCCCCGTGAGCATTTTATGGACGTAGGCCTGGTGGGAAACGTCAAAGATGATTTTGTCCCGCGGTGTTTCAAAGACGCGGTGAAGGGCAATGCTCAGTTCCACCACGCCCAGGTTGGGGCCCAGATGGCCGCCGGTGAGGGAAAGGGAGTGGATGAGGGTGTTCCGGATTTCTTCCGCGAGCCGGGGCAGTTCCGACTCAGGGATTTTCATCAGGTCTGCATGGCTGCGGATGCTTGCCAGCAGCTCCGGAAGTTCAGGTAAGGGAGAATTCATTGCTGTCTGGTTCATCGGGATCCGTTCCATCCTGGACGGTCTCCGGGTTGCTGAGGGTTTGGATGCGCAGTTCCGCATCATGAAGGATGCCGCGGCAGTGGCGGATGAGCTTGTTGCCTTCTTCCACCAGGGCTATCATGTCTTCCAGTTCGGTGACGGGGGCTTCCGTCAAGCGTATGATTTCTTCCAGGCGGGCTACGGATTCTTCAAATCCGGGAGCGTTTTTCCGTTGTTTGGCCATATGGGGAATTAAGGTTGAGGGGTGGAAGCGGTTTCCTGAAGGTCTTTGTAAAGAATCATGTCCGCTCCCTGGATGAATTGGCGGGAGTCCGGCGTCCCAAAGCGTTGCGACAAGGGGTAGAGCGCACGGCTGTGGTCAAAGAGGTATACGGGATTCCTGTCCTTCGTCTGAAGCAGGACGGTGCCTTCCAGAACGAGGGGGGTGAATTCCCCGTAGGAGGCGGCAATGGTGCGGAGGTCCGCGTTGAGCGTGGATGAGGGAGTCACCAGGATGCTGCCCACCTTGCCGCCGTGGGATTTCAGAATGCGTTCCAGCACCATGAATTGCTCCACCATTTTGGGGAGTCCGATGGCTTTCCTGTCTGCGTACCAGCCGACGGCGGACGGCTGGTCCGTGAGGATGAAATCCTTTTCCGACGTCTGGGCGCGAAGGTCCCGGTTGAGGCCCGGGGGGAAATAAGGGGGCCATGCCGGAATGCCGCGGCTGGCCGTCAGGATGCCCACCCGCACCATCTGGGGAAGGCTGAGCAGAAGGGGGAGGGAAGTGATGAGCAGGGCGAGCAGCAGGACGCCGCCCCGCAGGATGGGGACTACCTCCTTGTTGGAGTGCCGTGCGATCAGGTTGAGGACGAAGGCCGTGCCGTAGGCCGTGAAGAAGGGGGCGAAGAGGATTTGAATCTGTCCCAGGGAAATACCGGATTTGTTGGAGGTGTAAAGGGCCATGCCGATGACGGCGGGCACCCACATGGCGAAGACGCCCCATTTGGCCTGGTTGACTTCCGGCCTTCTGAATTTGTGCAGGAGGGCCAGCAGGAACACCATGGCCAGGGGAAGGTTCCCGAGGTTTTCGTAAAGGAGGTCGCCCTGCGTCAGGATGTTGTTGACGATGGAGGTGACGGCTTTCTGGGCGGCGATGGGAATGTCCCCGGCGGCCAGGGAGTTCATCGCGATTTCTTCATTGCCGGTCAGCCCCGTGAAGATGGTGTAATAGGCCGTTCCGAAGAAGCCTCCGCTGAGGGAGCGGTTGATGTAAACGGGGTAGGCCAGGAGGAGGAACAGGATCACAAGTCCCGGAATGCAGTACAGGCCGTGAGGCTTGAAGCGGATGCCCACGAAAATCAGAAAGCCGGCCATGGGCCACAGGCCGATCCAGCCGGCGAGGCAGACGCATGAAAAACAGATGGAGCTGTAAATGAGCGGCATCAGGAATTTACGCTTCTCCTCCCTGTTTTGCAGGGCCGTGTACAGGAAATGGATGCCCCAGGCAAAGAAGAAGAGCATCATCATCTGCGGGAGGCCGCTGGTGGCGTATTGCAGGAAGAGGTTGCTGAGAATCATCGTCAGGCAGGTGAAGCTGGCGATGGTGACGTCAAACATTTGGTGGAGGATGTAATAGCAGCTCAGGACAGACAGGATGAAGAACATGCAGGAAATGCCCGCCACGATGCGGTCCGGCAGGTAGATCATGGAGCTGCCCGTCATGCTCCAGAGGTCAAACTTGTGGACGCCGGCCACCTTGAAGACGGCGGCTTCCACCAGGATGTTCAGAGGGGCGTTGCGTGTGTCCCGGAGGGCGTAGGGGTTGAATTTTTCCGGATTGACGAGGGATTCCCCCTGTCCCGCCAGAATGGTTTCCTGTTCGCGGATCTGGGCGTCGGAAAGAAAGGGGTTGAGGCCGGCGCGGGTGCTCCCGGAGACCATCTGGATGGGTCTCAGCCAGTTGGTGGCCATCCCCTGTCCCCTGGCCACGTTCCGGGCGATCTGGGCCTGGTCCATGGCGGCGCTGGCGGTCAGTCCGTTAAAATTGAAAAAGTACTGCACACCCGTAATCGCCAGCAGCAGGATGAGGATGATGATAAACGGTGTGCGGGATGCCGTGGTGGGCGCATTCATGAAGGTTGAATATCTTGTAATTTGCGTTGAAGGGTGCGGCGGCTGATACCCAGAAGGTGGGCTGCCGCCGTTCTGTTGCCGTTTGACCGGGCCAGCGCTTGTTGGATGGCATTCCGCTCCAGCAAGGATAAATTCAAAACCCCTGCCGGGACAAGCCCATTCTGTGTGCTGGGGGCATTGTCCTCCAATTGTTCCTGCGCCATGCTCCCCGGGGCGGCCGGCTGCTGCTGCGCGTGCAGCCGGGGTGGGAGATGGGAGAGTTCTATGCTGGCGGAGTTGCTCATGACGACGCCGTGCTCCATGGCTGTGCGCAGCTCCCGCACGTTTCCGGGCCAGGAGTAGTTCCGTACGGCGTCAAGGGCGTCCCGGGAAAGGGGTTTGAATTCCTTGTTGTTCTCCCGGGCGAATTCTTTCAGGAAGGCGGTGGCGAGCAGGGGCACGTCCTCCCGCCGGTCCCGGAGGGGGGGCATCTGGATGTGGACCACGTTGAGGCGGAAATAGAGGTCTTCCCGGAATTTGCCCTCCTGGACGAGTTTCTTCAGTGATTTGTTGGTGGCGGCAATAATGCGCACATTCACCGGAATGGGCGTGTTGGAGCCTACGCGTTCAATGGTCCGTTCGGACAGCACCCTCAGCAGGCGGACCTGCGTTCCGGCGTCTATTTCCCCGATTTCATCCAGGAAGATGGTGCCGCCGTCCGCCTGTTCAAAGCGGCCGATGCGGCGCTGCCCGGCTCCGGTGAAGGAGCCTTTTTCATGGCCGAACAGCTCGCTTTCCAATAACTGGGGGGAAAGGGCCGCGCAGTTGACGGCCACGAATTTATTCTCCGGCCTGCCGGAAAGGGAATGGATGGCCTGGGCCACCAGTTCCTTCCCGGTTCCGCTTTCCCCTTCAATCAGCACCGTCGTCTTGCTGGGCGCCACCTGGCGGATGATGGAGAACACGTGTTCCATGGCGGCGGACCGTCCGAGCAGTTTTTGCAGGCCGGAGTCCGCCTGGATGCGGGTGGTGAGCTCCTGGTTGGCCGTCTCCAGATTCCGGGTATGGAGCGCCCTTTTGAGCACCAGCTCCACGGCATCCAGGTTCAGGGGCTTTGTGACGAAGTCGTACGCGCCCTGTTTCATGGCTTCCACGGCGGCGTCCACGGATCCGTAGGCGGTCATCATGATGCTCTGGGGGGGATGGGGCAGAGAAGCCGCGGCTTTCAGCACGTCCATGCCGCTTTCCCCGCCCAGCCGCAGGTCCGTCAGGACCAGGTCCGGGGATTCCTCCCGCAGGAGAGTGACGGCCTGGGAAAGATTGGCGGCGGTGTACACTTCGTAATCGTCCTGAAAGCCCATGCGCAGGGCGTCGCGCGTGGGTTTTTCATCATCTACGATCAGCAGAACGGGCATCTTCATGACGGGATGGAGGAGGGCAGGAGCCTGATGGTGCGTTCCACGCGCGGCAGGAAGACCGTGATGGTGGTTCCCTGCCCCGGCTGGCTGGCCAGGGTGATGGAGCCGCCGTGTTCCTTCACGATGCGGCGCACGATGAGCAGGCCCAGGCCGGAGCCGGTGGATTTGGTGGTCAGGAAAGGTTCGTAAATGCTGCCCATGACTTCCGGGGAAATGCCGCAGCCGGTATCCGCCACGGTGACGAACACGCTGTCATCCGTATAACCGCTTTTAACCAGAATGGTGCCTCCCTCCGGCGGGATGGACTGGTAGGCGTTTTTGATCAGGTTGTAGAAGACCTGCTTGATCTGGACGGGGTCCAGGCTGAGGATGGGGAGGCTGGGCTGGAGGTCCGTGTTGATCTGGATGCCGCGCTGGCGGATTTCCGGCTCCAGCAGTTTCAGGACTTCCATGATGATGGTTTCAATGTTGTGGGGTTCCCGGATGGGCTTGGTGGGGCGGATGGCCTGGAGGAATTGTTTCAGAATGACGTCCAGCCGCGTGGTTTCGCTCTCTGCCGTTTTCAGCAGTTCTTCCATGTCCGGCCGGTACTCCGCGGGCAGTTGTTTTGCCTTCCGGGCCAGGAGCTGGAGATGAAGGCCGATGGAGTTGAGGGGGTTGCCTATTTCATGGGCCACCCCCGCGGCCAGCAGCGTGAGGGCGTTCAGGCGTTCCGCCTCGATGTTCTCCGCGTTTTTCTTCTGCCGGGGCGTTTCATCCCGTATCAGGATCAGATGGCCCTGGCTCCTGCCGCCGATGGGGGAGATGAAAATGTTCAGGAATTTGTGCTCCGGATAAAAAATCTCCACGTCCCGGGAAACGGCGGTCCGGCTCTGCTGGATGGTGTCCCAGGTGCAGTCCCTGCCCAGGAAGATGCAGAAGTCTTCCGGCGTGATCTGGCCGCGTTCCTTGTCAAGGAGCTTGAGGGCGGCCTGGTTGACAAACAGGATTTTTCCCTTGCTGTCCAGCAGGATCAGGCCTTCCTGAATGGCTTCAAACACCTGCTGGGAAAAACCCTGCTGTTCCGCCAGCTTTACAAAGAAACGCTGGAGGTCCTCTTCCTTGATATGGTCAATGCGGCCGATCAGCTTATCGATGGTGTCTTTCTTCATGGCGGCGTTTCCGTCCGGGCTCGCCCCTATATATAAAGAGAGGGATGTCACAAATCAAGCTGATGTGACATATTGTCACGCATTTGCGGCTGGACATGCTTCCGGGAAAGGAGGCAGGATGAAGGCATGCCTGAAGAACTTCCCTGCATCCCCTTTGTCAGAACGCGCCAGGTAGCCTTTCACGATACGGACGCCTCCGGCGTGGCTCATTTCACCCGGCTGCTGTGCCTGATAGAGGAGGTGGAGCACGAGTACCTGCGTTCCCGGGGGCTGGAGGTTCTTTCCCCCGATTGCGGCTGGCCCCGCGTGCATGTGGAGGTGGATTACGCCAGTTCCGCCGGTCTGGGCGACTGGTTGAGCATTGAATTGAGCCTGGGAGCGGTGGGAACCAGTTCGCTGGAATGGAAGTTTGCGGTGTTCCATTCGGAGCATCCGGTCATGAGTGGAAGGTATGTAGTTGTCCGCGTGGGGAAGGGGGGGAAACCGCAGGCTATTTCAGAGTCGGAGAAGGAATGCCTGATTTCAGGCTTTTCAAAAGGAGGGGATGCCTGTAAATAAGGCCCATGTCTTCTAAAAAGCCTGTCGTTCTTGTCATTCGCGACGGCTGGGGCCGCAATCCGTTGGGGCCTGATGTCGCGAAAGAGTACGGTGACGCCACTGTTCTGGCTGATACCCCCTTTACTGATTACCTCCTGGCCAACTATCCCCACAGCCTGCTGGGCGCTTCCGGGGAGGACGTGGGCCTTCCGGACGGGCAGATGGGCAACTCCGAAGTGGGGCACCTGAACCTGGGCGCTGGCCGCGTGGTTTTCCAGGATCTTTGCCGGGTGGACAACGCCATCAAGGACGGTTCCATGGGTGAAAATGCCGTGCTGAAGACCGCTTTTTCCCAGGCCGCCGGCTCCCGCCTGCACCTGCTCGGCCTGGTGAGCGACGGCGGCGTGCACAGCCATATCAACCATTTGGTAGGCATCGTCAAATACGCCTATGAAGCGGGCGTGCGCGACATCTGCATCCATGCCATCACGGACGGCCGTGACTGTTCCCCCACCAGCGGGGCCGGATTCATGCGCCAACTGGAAGAAGCCATCAAGCCTTACGGCGCGAAAATCGCCACGGTTATCGGCCGCTTCTATGCGATGGACCGCGACAAGCGCTGGGACCGCAACAAGCTGGCATGGGACGCCATCGTGCTGGGCCGCGGCGAACAGTGCACCTGTTCCCCCTCCGAATATGTGGAACAGTGCTACGCCAAGGGCGAGACGGATGAATTCCTGAAGCCCGGCATTTTTGCCTACGGCAACGAACAGCGCGTGCGCGATAATGACGTGGTGTTTTTCTTCAACTTCCGTGCGGACCGCGCCCGCCAGATGAGCGATGCCTTCCTGTATCCCGGGTTTGACGGCTTTGACCGTGAAGTGACGCCCAGGGTTCATTATGTGACGCTGACGGAGTACGATGCCAAGTATCCCTCCCCCATCGTTTTTGAACAGGAGCAGCTGGACAACATTTTCGGACAGATTGTGTCGGAAGCCGGGAAGACTCAGCTCCGCATTGCGGAAACGGAAAAATACGCCCACGTCACTTTCTTCTTTAACGGAGGCGTGGAAACGCAGTTCCCCGGCGAGGACCGCATTCTGGTTCCCTCCCCCCGTGAAGTGGCCACTTATGACCTCAAGCCCCAGATGAGCGCGGAGGAAGTGGCGGACAGGTTTGTGGACGCCGTGGACAAGTACGACGTGGTGATCATGAATTTTGCCAATGGGGACATGGTGGGCCATACCGGATTTGTAGAAGCCGGAGTCGCCGCCTGCGAAGCGGTGGACAGCGCCCTGGAAAAGTGCGTGAAGAAGGTGCTGGCCCTGGGCGGCAAGCTGCTCATCACCGCGGACCATGGCAATGCCGAACACATGCGCAATGAGGACGGCTCCCCGAACACGGCCCATACCACCAATCTTGTGGACCTCATTTACGTGGCGGACGACAAGGACCAGGTCAACCTCTCCAACGGCATTCTGGCGGACGTGGCCCCCACCCTGCTGAACCTGATGGGGCTGAAACAGCCTGCCGAAATGTCCGGGCATTCCCTGGTGACGCCGAAAAAATAACGGTTCCCGCAGTTGATCTTTGGAATCCGTTTCCGGCTTGCGTGGCTGGAAACGGATTTTTTTGTCCCCGTGTTGCCCTGAAGACGCCGGAAAAGGATGCGGATAAGCAATCCGTGGTCAAGCGGTGTTTCCAAGGGAGAAAAACTTGCGATGACTCCCCCTTGCCTATCGGAGGCCGTTTGCATGGAAAGGGAAAACCTTCGGAAATGCGCGCCCGGACGGGGTGCGGCGCAAGCCTCTCCGGCATCTCAATTTGAAAGGGAACGTTAGCGAACCCTCCTCCTTAAAGCCGGTACGTCCTGGCGGACGTTTGCATTTCAGTTCCACAAAGGACTGCTCCGCTCCCCGTGGACAGGGAAATGCTTCCCCTTCTTCAGTCTGTAACGGATTGCTTATCCGTTGGCTTCCGGATATGCTGCCTGTCAGGAATTATGGATTGGATCTGCTGAGAATTTTGTTGTGCCTGACGGTTGTCTTTTTCCATTACAGCGGGGGATGGAATTGCGGAGGGAGCGTGGCTGTGGATGGCTTTTTTGTCTTGAGCGGTTTTCTGGCCGTTCGATCCGCCGGAGGTTTCACACAAGGAAGCATCGGGGAATATTGCCGGAAAAAGGCTGGCTCCTGCTGCCGGTGCTGTTGATTGCCTGGACTGCCGGTTTTGCCGTTTTTCTTGTTGAAGGCCAGCAGGCGACGGCGTGGGCCGGAGTCAGGCTGCTGATAGCCGCGCCGACACTTGCGATGTGGAAGATGATGGGGAATGCGGCGGTCTGGTTCATCGTCTGCATCATGGCCTTTCTGGCGCTGTTTCCGTGGCTTTACCGTTATTACGGGAAAAGGCCGTTCCTGTGGCTTCTGGCGGCAAGCATTCTTTTTGCTGCGTTCCGGAGCGGCACCATGATAGACTACGGCAGGCTGTATTATCAGGTGAGTTTCCGCCTGTGGCAGTTTTTGCTGGGGATGTGGTGTGCGTCCTGGAATATGGAACGGTGGAAGAGTCCATGGCGATGGTTTTGGATTGGAGCAGGCGCGGCGTGGCTGCTGGCTTCTTCCGCCGCCAGCCATGAAGGAATCGGAGCCCTGAACTATTCATTCCCGGGGTACGTTGTTTCTTCCGTCATCTTTGCCCTGTGCATTGTCTCCCTGTGGAGCGTCCGCCTGCCGTCCCTGCCTGCCCTCCTCCTGAAATGGGTGGGGATTGGCGCGGGAATGACTTACGCCCTTTTTCTGTTCCACATGCCGGTGATGCGGGGCATGGCCGAAGTATTCCGCATGCTGCGGGAACATGCGGGAATGAAGTGGCGGGTGGATGGCCCCCCAGCTTTATTCTGGGGAATCGCCTTGTGTGTTTCCCTGGTTATCGCCTATTTCGTCTATCAGCATGTGGAGGTCCGCCAGGTGGGGAAGAGGCTGAAAAAGGCGCCGGCAACCCGGAATGAAGCTTGGGAAAGAGCAGGGGAAAATGGCACGGATGAAATATTTAGGAAAAGATGAATAAAAGACTTGTCATGATATAAAATCACGTTATATTGGCCGTCCCCAAACGCGCCGAAAGGCGCAAGAAATACGTTTTCTATCGGGTTTGCCTCCGGAAAAAAGGCGCGCTTCCTGCTTACTGAAAGGGATGTTCGCCTTGAATATCGGACCAGACCGACGAACCACAACCAAAGCAGGAAAACATGCCGACCATTAATCAGCTCGTCCGCAAGGGACGTATTACTCCGGAAGAGAAGTCCAAGTCACGCGCTCTTCATAGCTGCCCGCAACGCCGCGGTGTTTGTCTCCAGGTAATGACCCGTACGCCCAAGAAGCCGAACTCGGCTCTTCGTAAAGTGGCTAAAGTCCGTCTTACCAATGGTGAAGAAGTGATCGCCTACATCGGCGGTGAAGGTCACAACCTCCAGGAACACTCTATCGTGCTCGTTCGCGGCGGTCGTGTGAAGGACTTGCCGGGTGTTCGCTACCATATCGTCCGCGGGGCTCTTGACTGCCTCGGTGTTGACAAGCGCCGCCAGGGCCGCTCCAAGTATGGCGCCAAGCGCCCGAAGGTTGCCGCCAAGTAAACATTAACATCTTACCTACTATATATTATGGCCCGCCGTAAACGCGTCTATAGAAAAATCGAACGTCGTGACCCCCGTTACGACAGCGCTCTTGTTGGCAAACTGATCAGCAAGGTTATGCTGGATGGCAAGCGCTCCCTTGCGGAACGCATTGTTTATGCCGCCATCGACATGGCTAACGAAGGCACGGACAGCATTGATCCCCTGGAAGTGATCACCCGCGCCATTGAAAATGCCAAGCCCCGTGTGGAAGTGAAGAGCCGCCGCGTAGGTGGCGCCACCTACCAGGTGCCTCTGGAAGTGGACCCGGCCCGTTCCGAATCTCTGGCCATGCGCTGGATTGTGAACTACGCCCGCAACCGCAAGGGCGTGCCGATGCACAAGGCTCTTGCCAACGAAATCAAGGAAGCCGCCAACAACCAGGGTTCCTCTGTCCGCAAGCGCGACGACGTTCACAAGATGGCCCAGGCCAACCGCGCCTTTGCCCACTTCCGCTGGTAATCCCTTCAGCGACTGTCAGCCGAACCATTCACTTTCGATCATTACAGATACTTTCCAGACACTATGTCCGATCACGTAAACAATCCCAATCGCAAGGCTCCCCTTGAGCGCTACCGCAACATCGGTATCTCCGCTCACATTGACGCCGGCAAAACTACTTTGTCCGAGCGTATTCTTTTCTACACCGGCATGATCCACAAGATCGGTGAAACCCACGACGGTTCCACCACTACCGACTGGATGGAGCAGGAACGCGAACGCGGTATCACCATTACCTCCGCTGCCGTTACCACCAACTGGAAGCAGGTGAAAAATGAAGGTATCAGCAAAATGTTCGAAGGCGAAAACTTCCAGCTGAACATTATTGACACCCCCGGGCACGTTGACTTCACCGCTGAAGTGGAACGTTCCCTCCGCGTGCTTGACGGCGCCATCGTGGTATTCTGCGGTGTGGCCGGCGTGCAGCCCCAGACGGAAACCGTATGGCGCCAGGCCACCAAGTACAGCGTTCCCCGCATGTGCTTCGTGAACAAGATGGACCGTACCGGCGCCAACTTCAACAACGTGCTGGACGACATCCACAACAAGCTGGGTGCGAACGCCGCCGCCATTCTGATCCCCATCGGCGCTGAAGACCAGCTCCGCGGCCAGATTGACGTGGTGAACCAGAAGGCTGTCATGTATGCCGACAACGACCGTCTGGGCTCCACCTACACGGTTGAGGAAATCCCCGCTGAACTCAAGGAAGAAGCCGAACTGGCCTACCATGAACTGGTGAGCCGCGTGGCCGACGTGGACGACGAACTTGCTGAAAAGGTTCTCATGGAAGAACCCTTCACCCCCAAGGAACTCAAGGAAGCCATCCGCCGCGCCACCATCACCAACAAGTTCATCCCCGTTGCCGGTGGTTCCGCCTTCAAGAACAAGGGCGTCCAGTTCCTGCTTGACGCCGTGGTGGATTACCTCCCCTCTCCGGTGGAAACCGTTCCCGCCCACGCTGAAAGCACGCTGGATGCGGAAGAAACCTTCAAGATTACCGCTACGGACGACGCCAAGCCCATGGTTCTGGCATTCAAGCTCTGGGCTGACAAGTTCGTCGGCAAGCTGGTGTTCATCCGCGTGTACGCCGGCGTCCTCAAGAAGGGTGACACCGTGTACAACCCCCGCACCCGCAAGACGGAACGCGTGGGCCGCATCATCCAGATCCAGGCTGACCAGCACACGGACATTGACGCCGTATACTCCGGCGACATCGCCGCCATCGTGGGCCTGCGTAACGTGACCACGGGCGACACCATCACCAGCCCGGACAACGATGTCTGCCTGGAACCCCCCACCTTCCCGGAAACCGTTATTTCCATGGCCGTGGAACCCAAGACCAAGGCCGACCAGGAAAAAATGTCCAACGCTCTGGGCCGCCTGTCTGAAGAAGACCCGACCTTCCGCGTGAAGACCGACGAAGAAACCGGACAAACCCTGATCTCCGGCATGGGTGAACTTCACCTGGAAATCATCATTGACCGCCTGATGCGCGAATTCAAGGTGGAAGCCGACATCGGCAAGCCCCAGATCGCCTACCGCGAAACCATCACTGCCCCCGCCCATGGCGACGGCAAGCTGGTCAAGCAGTCCGGCGGCCGTGGCCAGTACGGCCACGTGGTGATTGACGTGAAGCCGAACGAACGCGGCAAGGGCCTCACCATCGAAAACAAGATCGTGGGCGGCGCCATTCCGAAGGAATACATGAACGCCGTCTATGCCGGCCTCAATGAAGCCATGACCACGGGCGTTATCGCCGGTTATCCGGTGGTGGACGTGCACGTTGAAGTGGTGGACGGTTCCTACCACGAAGTGGACTCCAACGAAAACGCATTCAAGATGGCCGCCATCTTCGCCATGAAGGACGCCTTCAAGAAGGCCAAGCCCATCATGCTGGAACCCATCATGTCCGTTGAAGCTTCCACGCCGACCGACTACCAGGGCGACATCATGGGTGACCTGAACCGCCGCCGCGGCCAGATCAGCAACATGGAAAACAAGGCCAACGCCTGCATCCTGAAGGCCATGGTTCCCTTGTCCGAAATGTTCGGTTATTCCACCGCCATCCGTACCCTTTCCAGTGGCCGCGCCTCCTACTCCATGGAGCCCTCCCACTTTGAACAGGTGCCTCAGAACCTCGTTGACCAGATCGTCACCGAGAAGGCTAAATAAACAAACCTTTGAAGTATAACCAATAGACCGCACGTCCATGCAAAGTCCAAAAATCCGCATTCGACTCCGCGCATTTGACTCCCGCGCCATCGACCGCTCCTCCCAGGAGATCGTTGAAACCGCCAAGCGCACCGGAGCCAAAGTTCACGGCCCGATCCCGTTGCCGACCCGCATTGAAAAATTCTCCGTGAACCGTTCCGTTCACGTCAACAAGAAGTCGGCTGAACAATTTGAAATCCGCACCCACAAGCGCCTGCTCGACATCGTCGACCCGACCGCCCGCACGATTGATGAGCTCAAGAAGCTCAATCTCCCGGCCGGTGTGGACATCACGATCCGCATCTAGTTTGGTACCCGGATAAGTAATTAAAAAACAGAAAGACACACTACAATGGCTCTAGGACTTATCGGAAAAAAGGTCGGTATGACCCGTCTGTTTGACCAGGAATCCGGCGCTATGGTGCCCGTGACCGTCATTGACGTAAAGGGCAACACCTTCGCCCAGATCAAAACGGAAGACAAGGATGGCTACAACGCCATTCAGGTTGCCTTTGATGCGCAGAAGGAAAGCCGCGTGGCCAAGCCTCAGGCCGGCCACTTCAAGAAACTGGGCATCCAGCCCACCAAGCTCCTCAAGGAATTCCGCGTGGAAGCTTCCGAACTGCCTGCTGAAGGTGCTGAAGATCCCGGCGTGGACCTCTTTTCCGCCGGCCAGTGGGTTGACGTGATCGGCACTTCCAAGGGGAAGGGCTTCCAGGGCGCGATGCGCCGCCACAACTTCCACGGCTCTCCCGCCGCCCACGGTTCCATGATGCACCGCCGTACCGGTGGTGTGGGTGGCTGTTCCACCCCCGGCCGCGTCTGGAAGAACCAGAAGATGCCCGGACAGATGGGCAATGCCAAGCGCACGGTACAGAACCTGAAGGTTGTGGCCGTACGTCCGGAAGACAACGTCATTCTTATCTCCGGCGCCGTTCCCGGTGCACGCGGTTCCTACCTCGTGATCCGCCCCGCCAAGAAGAAGTAAGGCTTTAGTTAACCTCACATTGATTATAGGAAAACCTATCTATGTCCGCAAATACCTTTACATTAGAAGCCGCCGCTGCCGCCAACATCCAGCTTGTAGGCAGTGACAAGGGCTCCCAGGCCGTGCATGACCTCATCGTGGCCTACCAGGCGAACCGCCGCACCGGTTCCGCCAACTCCAAGACCCGCGCTGAAGTCAGCGGCAACAACAAGAAGATCTTCCGCCAGAAGGGCACCGGTAATGCCCGTCACGGCGACAAGCGCGCTCCCATCTTTGTGGGCGGCGGCGTGGTCTTCGGTCCCCGCCCCTGCGACTACACCAAGAAGGTGAACAAGAGCACCCGCCGCCTGGCCCTGCGCCGCGTGCTGGGCGATCTGATCGCCGCTTCCAAGGTCAGCACCGTTGCCGAATTCTCCGTGGCCGACGGCAAGACCAAGTCCTTCATCAAGGCCGTCAAGGATCTGACGGACGCCAGGAAGGTGCTCATCGTAGCCGCTTCCTTTGACGATTCCACCTATCTTGCCGGCCGCAACGTTCAGGAAGTTCTCCTGATGACCGCCGCAGAAGTGAACATTGAACAGCTCATGAACGCTGATGCAGTGATCCTCGTTGACAACGCTTTAGAAACCCTCGCCAGCCGTACTGCTTAAGAAGCCATGAAAGACATTTACCAAGTCATCAAGAAGGTGCGCATCAGCGAAAAGGCCACCATGCTCCAGGAAACCACTGGCGAGCTGGTCCTTGAAGTTGACCGCGACGCCAACAAAATCGAAATCAAAAAGGCTGTCGAAGTCGCTTTCGGCAAGAAGGTCGCTTCCGTGCGCACCGCCAACTATGACGGCAAGCTCAAGCGTCAGCGCCGTGCTGATGCAGGTCGCACCGCTCATTGGAAAAAAGCTTACATCAAGCTTGCCAACGGTGAAACCCTTGACCTCGTTTAAAGCCCCCTACTAGGAAGGAAAGCTATCATGTCCCTCAAGTCATTCAAGCCAGTTACTCCCTCTAACCGCTACAAGGTGTGGCCGTCCTTTGACGAAATCACCACCTCTACCCCGGAAAAGAGTCTCTGCAGACCCCTCAAGAAATCCGGTGGCCGCAATAACAACGGCCGCATCACCACCCGCCACATCGGCGGTGGCCACAAGCGCAAGTATCGCCTGGTGGACTTCAAGCGCAACAAGTTTGACGTGCCCGCCACCGTGCTTACCATCGAATACGATCCCAACCGCACCTGCCGCATCGCCCTGATCGAATACAAGGACGGTGAAAAGTCCTACATCCTGGCTCCTACGGGCCTCCAGGTGGGCATGAAGGTGGAAAGCGGCCAGAAGGTTGCTCCCAAGGTCGGCAATGCGATGCCCCTGAAGAACGTTCCCCTGGGTACCTCCGTTCACAACATTGAAATCCGTCCGGGTTCCGGCGGCAAGGTTGCCCGTGCAGCCGGCCAGCAGGCCATTGTTTCCAACCGTGAAGCAGGTTATGCGCTGATCAAGATGCCCTCCGGCGAAATCCGCCGTTTCAATGAGGATTGCTACTGCACCATCGGTCAGGTTGGCAATACCCAGCACATGAACGAAATGTCCGGCAAGGCCGGCCGCACCCGCTGGATGGGCGTTCGTCCCACCGTGCGCGGTATGACGATGAACCCCGTCGACCACCCGAACGGTGGTGGTGAAGGCAAGTCCAAGTCCGGCGGCGGTCGTCAGCACCTCAAGTCTCCGTGGGGCCACGTCAAGGGCCAGAAGACCCGCCGTCTCCGCAAGCCCAGCGACTCCGTCATCGTACAGCGCCGCAACGCCAAGTAACCAATACACAATAACTTTAACTAGGATCATATAACATGGGACGTTCTCTCAAAAAAGGCCCTTTTGTCAGTCAAAAGCTTCTCGCCAAGATCGACGCTCAGCTTGAAACCGGTGACCGCAAGCCGATCAAGACCTGGAGCCGCGCATCCATGATTACGCCTGACTTCGTCGGTCTGACCTTCCTGGTGCACGCCGGCAAGAACTTTGCCACGGTGTACGTCACGGAAAACATGGTAGGCCACAAGCTTGGTGAATTTGCCCCGACTCGTGTCTTCAAACAGCACGGCGGTATCGGTAAGAAGTAATCAGTAAGTTAACAATCAACATGTCGAACTCTTCTTCCATCCTTGCCTATTCCCTTACCACCCTTGTAGGGCTGGGCGGGATACTGCAGGGAGCGGAAGAGGATACGGCGGCACTGACGCGCAGAATCGAGCGTCTCGAAAAGCAGAATGCGGCCCTCAAGGCATCCTATGTCCAGGCCCGCAGCGACGCCGACAAGGCGGCCGCCCAGCTGGTGGACATCCGTACCCGGCTGGAAGCTTTGGGAGGCGCAGCGCTAGGTAATAGTGAGGAACGCCTGATTCAGGCGGTGGCAGACATCGAAGCCTCCAATGACCGCATTCAGCGGCTGGAGCAGGCGTCCGTCAAGCTCTCCGGAGCCATCCTCGCCTACATGAAACAAGCCATATCCGAGGACGCAAATGCAAGGACGGCAGTGGAAAGCTCCCTGCGCCTGCTGGAGTCCGTTCTGGGATACAGGCAACAGCCCGTGCGAGATGGCGCGGGAACCCTGGCGGAAGCCAAGGTGCTCAGCATTGACTCCGAATCCGGAGTAGTGGTGCTGAACGCCGGTAGAACGGCAGGGATGCAAGTCGGGATGCCCGTACAGGTGACCCGGGGAGCGCAAACCATCGGAGAAGCCGTAGTCACGGACGTCCGCAAGGAAGTATGTGGCGCGCTTGTTCAGAAACTTGCGGCGCCTGCCGAGCCGGTGCGCGTCGGAGATTCTGCCTCAGTAAAAACCAACGACTAAATCATCTTCATCAATAACCTGCACTACGAGGAAAAACCCATGGAAGTGAAAGCTGTTTACAAATACGCCCGCATCTCTGCCAAGAAGATGCGCGATATTGCTCAAGAAATTCAAGGCTTGTCCGTCTCCCAGGCGACCGACATCCTGTCCTACACCCCCAAGAAGGGTGCCTACCTGCTGAATAAGACGCTCAAGTCCGCCTTGGCCAACGCCGAGAATAATGCGGAACTGTCCGTTGACACGCTGGTGGTCAAGTCCGTCATGGTCGATGAAGGCCCCACGATGCGCCGCACGATGCCCCGCGCCCGTGGATCCGCCAACATGATCCGCAAGCGCACATCCCATATCACCGTCGTACTGGCCGATCAAGAAGGCTAAGTCATTCCAATCTAACACACATATAGCTGAACTAATATCATGGGTCAGAAAGTAAATCCAATCGGGTTCCGCCTCGCCGTCAACAAGGACTGGCGTTCCAAGTGGTACGCCACGGGCCAGGATTACGCCACCAAGCTGCATGAAGACTTGGTGATGCGCAAGTACATCAAGGAACAGTTGATGTCCGCCGCCGTCTCCAGCATCGTGATTGAACGTGCCTGGAACAGCGTCCGCATTACCGTCCACACCGCCCGTCCGGGTCTTGTCATCGGCCGCAAGGGTGAAGAAATTGAAAAGATCCGCCAGTACCTCCAGGGCCTGTGCGGCGCTTCCACCCAGGTCAACATTGACATCGTGGAAATCCGTTCTCCTGAAACGGACGCCCAGCTCATCGCTGAAAACGTGGCCGTCCAGCTGGAACGCCGCGTTTCCTTCCGCCGCGCCATGAAGCGCGCCGTGCAGGTAGCCATGGAACGTGGCGCCGACGGCATCCGCATCCGCTGCGCCGGCCGTCTCGGCGGCGCCGATATCGCCCGTGCCGAATGGTACCGCGAAGGCAAAGTGCCGTTGCAGACGCTCCGCACCCCGATTGACTACGGTTTCGCCGAAGCCCGCACCCTGTACGGCATCATCGGCGTGAAGTGCTGGGTCAACAAGCGCGATGAAGTCGTCTCCCAGCAGACCTCACGCCCGTCCGGCCCCCGCGGTCCCCGTCGTCCGCGTGCCTAAGAAAGCCGCCATCACATTGTTCATCACACTTAACACAAGGAGGAATAAGATATGCCTTTAATGCCCAAAAGAGTGAAGCACCGCAAGATGCACCGCGGCAGCCGTTCCGGCAATGCCACCAGCGGTACCTATGTTGCCTTTGGTGACTTCGGCCTTCAGGTGCTCGACCGCGGTTGGATCACCAACAACCAGATTGAAGCCTGCCGTATTGCGATCAACCGTTACCTGAAACGTAAAGGTAAGGTGTTCATCCGCATTTTCCCGCAGAAGTCCTTTACGTCCCGTCCCCCGGATACTCGTATGGGTAAGGGCAAGGGCGCCGTGGAAGGCTGGGTGGCCGTTGTCCGCCCCGGCAACATTCTGTTTGAAGTAGGCGGCGTGACCGAATCCCAGGCCCGTGAAGCCCTTCGTCTGGCTTCCAACAAGCTGGGCGTGCCGACCCGCTTCGTCTATCGTCAAGGCGTTCAACACTAAAGCTACTCATCACCATGTCCGATAAGAATTCCCCCAAAGAACTTCGTGCTATGTCCGCCAAAGAGCTTTCCGCTCTGGTGCGCAGCCTTCGTGAAGAACTCTTCAATCTCCGTCTCCAGCAGGCCACCGGCCAGCTGGAAAACAACCAGAGAATCCGCACCGTCCGCAAGGACCTTGCCCGCGCCCTTACCATCAAGGGTGAAACCGGGGAAGCGTAAACTGAGGATTTCCGGTAACAACAGAATATTCTAACACTTTTAGAATCCAATGTCCGAACAAACCGAAACAACCAAGAAGCCCGGCCTTCGCAAGACGCGCGTCGGCGTGGTGACCTCCACCAAGATGGACAAGACCATCGTCGTGGAATACGTTGCCCGCGTTCCGCACCCCAAGTTCAAGAAGATCGTCAAGAAGAGCAAGAAGTTCTATGCCCATGACGAAAATTCCACGGCCAAGGTAGGCGATAAGGTACGTATCGTTGAAACCCGCCCGCTTTCCAAGCTCAAGTGCTGGGAACTGGTGGAAGTGCTTACCCACTAATCAGGAATCAACCATTAAATAAAGGAGATTTGATACCATGATCCAGATGGAATCCCTAGTCCAGGTGGCCGACAACACCGGCGCCCGCTCCGCCAAGATGATTGGCGTCATCGGCAAGCGCACCCGTCAGGCCCACATTGGCGACATTATTACCTGCCACATCCGCGAGTCCATTCCCACCGCTTCCGTGAAGAAGGGTACTGTGGTGAAGGCCGTAGTGGTGCGCACCGCCGCCCCGATCCGCCGTGATGACGGCTCCGTGCTCCGTTTTGACGGCAACGCCGTCGTCATTATCGACAAGGACAACAACCCGCGCGGCACCCGTATTTTCGGGCCGGTCGCCCGTGAACTCCGTGAAAAGAAGTTCATGAAGATTGTTTCCCTTGCTCCGGAAGTGCTCTAACCGAGACACCTCAGGATTTTGAACGCCGTTCTCTGAAGAGAGGACGGCGTTTTTTTGTTGCCCGTATTTTTCCGGTGAATGTGTGTTTGAGGCGTTTTTCATGAGAAACAATAAAGTCACCGGAACTACGAGTTTGCCGGGCGTCTGGGAAGAGAGTCCGGAATAGTTTATGGGGCAGGTTTTTTCCTGTTTTTGAAACGTCCCGATGGATTCCCGTGTTTCCGAGTTGGGAACGTGTTTTTACATCGCACGGCATGAAGATGTCGATACGGGTTTTTCAGGCGGAAGGGAGGCAAGGGCCTCAGGCGGTCTGTCTGAGAGAATGTCTTGGGGCGTGCCGGGAGCCAAGAGACTTGAGATGCGCCCGTTCCGCTTCCGGGCAGGGGATGACGGCGGAAGATGCGGGAACCGCTGATAGAAGGCCATTTCAGAGAATTCGGAGAGGGAAGGCTGTTTGTCCCGTCTGAATCCGGATTTGGGGCCCAGGGATAGGGCAAAGAGCGGGAAACGCGTTGTTCGGGATTGCTGTTCTTGCTGCCGCCGGACAGGAAAGGAGCCTTTTTCCGAGCGTTACGCGCAGGAGAAAGGCCGGGAGATCCCGGGGAGGCCAAGGCGGAGGGGGCCACGCGCACGCTAGTGTTTGTGCTGTTCCGCGCGGGTTTTTTCCAACTGCTGGGAGGAACCGCAGGCCGGGCACCGGAACCAGTGGAAGAGGAATATATGCAGAGCCGTGGCAAATACGTAGCCGAAGAGGGGGATGCGATGGGCCGCCTTGTTGCGGGTGTATTTTTTAAAGGAGAAGACGTGGGCGCGGCATACGCTACATTTCCGGGGCAACGCCAGGGAAAGATACAGGATCAGCGCCAGAAACCAGGGGCCGAAGCATAGGCTGATGATTAACCAGCCTCGTTCCCCGTTGAGAAGCACGAGGGTGATGATTGCGATGGAAAAGAGGGTGCAGACGAAGAGGAGGAGGACGGAGGCGGCTCCCAGCCATGTCCGGAAAGGAGTCATGTGCTTGACGCCCTTTTTGCGCAGGTAGGTTTTTGGCTCTTGCCGGACATGGACGCGCTTGGCGGGCTGGTAGCTTTGTTCTTCCTGGCGCCTCGCCTTGGTGGAGAGATGTTTCGCAGGGCCGTCGGCACGAGGGCGTGGCCGTTTTTCCCTGCCGGGTCCGGATGTCCGCGGAGTTGTCTTCACCGCCGGAGCCAGTTCCACCACGGGAGTGGCAAGCGGGAGGCTTCCGTCCGTGGAAGCGTGCAGTGCAGCCGGTTCCGGCGCTGTGGGCATTGCAAGCGCCTGGTTCACCCATTCCCTGAAAACGGGAGCCGGAGGTATTTCCGTGCGCAGTTTCAGCATCCGTTTTGCCTGATGGAGTTCAGGCAAAACGGTGAAAGGGTCCGCGGAAGCGAATTGTTCAAGAGTACGTATGCCCACCGCTTCCAGCAATTCAATGAATTGCTCACGACCGGCAAAGTACTGTTGAAGGTCATTCATTCCCGGAAGAATAGATGATTAGGAAAGGGAATCAAGCATCCCTTTCAGTTGGGCCTGTTTTGCCTCCCAATCCGCCAGACGGGCTTTTTCCTGGTCCACGACTTCCGCCGGGGCTCTTTCTACAAAGCCCGCATTGCCCAGCTTGGAGGAGGATTTGGCGATTTCCCTGGCAATTTTGTCCAGCTCCTTGCCCAGTCGTTCCTTTTCCGCTTCCACGTCAATGAGTCCTTCCAGGGGAAGGAAGAGCTCTCCCAGCGGCGTGAGGGCCGCAGGCGTTCCCTTGGGGGCGGAGTAGGCAGTGTCCCGGGTGACGGATTTGGCGTTTGCCAGAATGGACAGCCGGGAGAGGATGTCCAGCGGGACGTCATGGGTGGTTTTCAGGATGAAGCTGACGTTTTTGTTGTTGGAGAGGTCGTATTCCGCCTTCAGGTTCCGGGCCTTGTTGGCCGTTTCATAGAGAGCCGCAGCCTGGGTGTTCGCCAGCGTGATGCGGGTTTCGTCCAGCCCTGCCAGAAGACCGTCCGCGGAGGGGAGCGGGGTGCGCATGAGCGGAAGGCCGCCGTTGGCGTCCGCAAAGCCCAGGGAAGCCCAGAGTTCCTCCGTGATGTGCGGCATGACCGGATGCAGCAGGGCCAGGTAGTGCCTGAGCACCGTGTCCATGGTGGTTAGCGTGGCCGCCCGTGCCGCAGGGTCCGCTCCGTCCCTCAAATCTCCCTTGACGGCTTCCAGGAAGCGGTCGCAGTATTCGTTCCAGAAGAATTGGTACAGGTTCTGGATGAGGGCGTTGAATTCGTAGTCCGCCAGTGCTTTTTCCACATCTGCATGGAGCTGCTTGAGCTTGGAGATGATGGAGATGTGCACGGGGGAGTAGTGCGGCGCAGCGTCTTCCTCCGCCGCGCCCTGCATCAGGCGGAAGCGGGTGGCGTTGTAAAGTTTGTTGGCAAAGTTCCTGCCCTCGCCGATCTGGTTTTCGTCAAAGCGCACGTCCGTGCCCGTGGGGGCGATGCGCATGAGGCCGAAGCGGAGGCCGTCCGCGCCGTAGTTGGCGATCAGGTCCAGCGGGTCCGGGGAGTTGCCCAGGGATTTGCTCATTTTACGTCCTATTTTGTCGCGGATGATGGACGTGAAGAAGACGTTGCTGAACGGCTTGTCATGCTGGAAGCGGTAGCCGGCCATGATCATGCGGGCCACCCAGAAGAAGATGATGTCCGGTCCCGTGACGAGGTCCGTGGTGGGGTAGAATTTGGCGCGGGTTTCGTCATCCATGGTGGAGAAGGGCCACAGCCAGGAGGAGAACCATGTGTCCATCACGTCGCTGTCCTGAGTCCAGTTTTCCGGATCCGCGGGCGGCTCGGTTCCCACGTAGAGGAAGCCTTGCTCCAGGGCGGAGGCGTCCAGAGCAGGGGCGTTCCTGAGTTCTTCCGCCTTGTCCTTCCGGTACCAGACGGGGATGCGGTGCCCCCACCAGAGCTGGCGGGAGATGCACCAGTCCTGGATGTTTTCCAGCCAGTGGGCATAGGTTTTCGCCCAGCGCGCGGGGCGGAAGGTGATGTCCCCGCCGGCCACGGCGTCCGCCGCCTCCTTCACGCACGGGTATTTGAGGAACCATTGCATGGAGAGGCGCGGTTCGATCGGGACGTTGGCGCGTTCGGAGAAGCCCACCTTGTTGTCATAGTCTTCAATTTTGACCATGAGGCCCGCGGCTTCCAGCATTTCCACGGATTTCCGGCGCGCGTCAAAGCGGTCCATGCCGTGCAGTTCCGGCACTTCCGTGCAGTTGATATGGCCGTCGGGGGTGAGGATGTCTATGATTTCCAGATTGAATTTCCGGCCTATTTCAAAGTCGGCCTTGTCATGGGCCGGGGTGATTTTCAGAGCGCCCGTGCCGAATTCTATTTCCACGTATTCATCCCCGATGATGGGAATGGGGGCGGCGTTGAGCGGGCGCATGACGTTTTTGCCGATGAGGTGGGCGTACCGCGGGTCCTTCGGGTTGACGGCCACGGCCACGTCCGCCATGATGGTTTCCGGACGGGTGGTGGCTACGTGAAGGGCTCCGGAGCCGTCTTCCAGCTTGTAGAGGACGGTGTAAAGCTTGCTTTTTTGCTCCGTCATGATGACTTCCTCATCGGAGAGGGCGGTGAGGGAAACGGGGCACCAGTTGACCATGCGGCGGCCGCGGTAGATGAGGCCTTCCCGGAAGAGGTCAATGAATACCTGCCCGACGGCTTTGGTGTATTCCTCATCCATCGTGAAGCGTTCGCGGTCCCAGTCACAGGAGCAGCCCAGCTTGTGGAGCTGGTTGATGATGATGCCGCCGTGTTTTTCCTTCCATTCCCAGACTTTTTCCAGGAAGGCTTCACGGCCCAGGTCATGGCGGCTCTTTCCCGTCGTCTGCTTGAGGTCCTTTTCCACCCGTACCTGAGTGGCGATTCCGGCGTGGTCCGTGCCCGGCAGCCACAGGGCTTCATATCCTTTCTGGCGCGCGCGGCGCACCAGGATGTCCTGGATGGTGTTGTTCAGCACATGGCCCAGGTGGAGCACTCCCGTGACGTTGGGGGGAGGAATGACGACGGAGTAGGCAGGCTTTTCAGAAGCCGGGTCAGCCTTGAAACAACCTTCTTCAATCCAGCGGGATTGCCATTTTTCTTCCACTAGGGACGGATCATATGCTTTGGGCAGATCAGACATGGGCAAAAGGGTACCATAAAGTTTTTTTCTTTCAATCCCTACCTGCCCTGGGATGGGTGGAAAAACCGGCCCTTTCCGCCCCAGGGGCAGCAGTATGAAAAAGCCGCCGGCTCCCTGGCGGGAACCGGCGGCCTGAGCGGAGTTTTTTCAGGATTTATTTGACCGTCACGGTCGTCTGGGCCGGCTTGAGGCCGTTGGAGATGACCTGGAGCGTCACTTTTCCGGATTCACCCTTGCGGGAACGCAGAATGACCTGGGCAAGACCGTTGAAGGCCTTGATTTTCATGATGTTTTTGTTTTCCGGGTTCGCCATGGTGGTGAAGTCCGTGGGATCGCCGTTGCAGATGCCGGCAATGTCCGCGGGGCCGCTTACCTTGAAGGTGAGCTGGTTTTTGCTGCGGGGCACCATGCGGCCCTGCGCGTCGCGGACGGCCACGGTGACGTAGGAGAGGTCATAGCCGTCTCCCTTGATTTCACTGCGGTCCGGCTTGAGGGTGAGCGCCGCCGGTTTTCCGGTGGTGGTTACCGTGTCCGTAGCCCAGGGCTTGCCGTCTTTTTTGACGACGACTTTGAGGGTGCCGGGCGTGTATTTCACGTCTTCCCACACGAGGCGGTAGCGGTCTTTTTCACCGGTGCCCTTTTTGCGGACGCCCTGGGATTTCCCGTTGAGGAAGAGTTCCGCTTCATCCCCGCTGGTGTAGACATGCACGGGCGTTACCTGGCCTTTGCGTTCCGGCCAGTTCCAGTGCGGCAGGATGTGGGCCATTTTGACATCCGGCCTCCAGTGGGCCTGGTAGATGTAGAAGCGGTCTTTCTTGAAGCCGCACAGGTCCACGATGCCGAAGTAGGAACTGCGGGAGGGAGCGCGGTTGCCCAGCTTCTTGAGCTCGGCCATCAGTTTTTCACGTTCCGGACCTTCCGGCACGTTCAGGGCGTTGGTGGCGTCCAGGTTGTACGGGGTGGGTTCTCCCAGGTAGTCGAAGCCCGTCCACACGTATTCGCCCGCGCTGTTGGGGTTGTCGTCCTGGGCGGCGAATTCCACGTCCGGGCGGTAGGCCCAGCCGGGGGCGTAGAGGTCATAGGAGCTGACCTGGTAGAGGAAGAAGCCCTTGCTCTTGTTCCAGTCCACGGGGAAGAAGTATTCTCCGCGCGTGCTGACGCAGGAGGAGGTTTCACTGGCGTAGAAGGGCTGGTCCGGGCGATCCTTGGAGAAGGCCTTGTACGCCCAGGGCTTGTAGTTGTAGCCATAGACGTCCATCGTGTCCGCGAAGCCGTTCCGGGCGGCCCCGGCGTCATTGCAGCCGGCCGTCACCTTGCGGGTGGGGTCTTCCCGGTGGAAGAGGTCCGTGAGGTTCTGGGAGACGCTATGCAGGTTTTTGTTGCCCTGTTCCGGCACTTCATTGCCCGTGCTCCAGGCGATGACGCTGGGATGGTTGCGGTCCCGGTGGCAGAAGTTGACCAGGTCGCGTTCATGCCATTCGTCAAAGTAGTTGTGGTAGTCCTGCCCTTTTTTGGCGCTGTGCCACATGTCGAAGAGTTCGTCAATGACCAGGATGCCCATTTTGTCGCACAGGTCCAGCACTTCCGGCGCGGGAGGGTTGTGGGACGTACGGATGGAGTTGACGCCGAATTCCTTCAGGATTTCAATCTGGCGTTCATAGCCGCGCGTATGGGCGGCTCCGCCCAGCGGCCCCAGGTCATGGTGCTGGCAGACGCCCTTGAGCTGCACGCGCTCCCCGTTGAGGTAGAAGCCCGTGGGCTTCCATTCAATGGTGCGCACGCCAAAGTTCGTGAGTTTCTGGTCAATGACCTTGTCACCCAGCTTGACCGTGGTTTTCATCTTGTACAGATGGGGGGCCTCAAGCGTCCACAGGGTGGGGTTTTTAAGCGTCAGCGTGCTGGTGACCTTGCCTTTTTCCCCGGCGGGGATCGCTTCCCCCCTGGTGGTGGTTGTGGCCACTACCTTGTCACCGTCCAGAATTTCTTCCGTAACGGAGGGGGTGACGGCCTTGTCCGTGGTGTTTTTCACCGTGGTGTCCACTTCCACCTTGGCGGAGGATTTAGTGATTTCCGGGGTTTTGACGAAGACGCCCCAGTGTTCGATGTGCACGGGGTTGGATTCCGTGAGCCACACATGGCGGTGGATGCCGCCGCCCGGATACCAGCGGGAGGAGTTGGGGGGATTGTCCACCCTGACGGCGATGGTGTTTTTCTGGCCGAATTTCAGGAAGGGCGTGATGTCCACGCGGAAGGAGCCGTACCCGTATTTCCATTCGCCGGCCAGGTCTCCGTTTACATAGATTTTTGGGCGGGACATGATGCCGTCAAAATCCAGATAGAATTGGTTGCCCTTGGCGTCCGCCGGTACTTCCAGCGTTTTGCGGTACCAGCCGATGCCGTCCCACGGGAGTTTGCCTGTTTCATTGGGAAGGTCCATGCGGTATGGCCCTTCCACACCCCAGTCATGCGGCAGGTTCAGGGAACGCCAGTTTTTGTCGTTGAAACCGGGGCTGGAGGGATGGTCCGCTTTGCTGGCTCCGGCGGCGGCCTGCGGGCGGATGATTTCCCCTTTGTCGTTTTTAAAGGTGATTTCACGGATGCTGGCCCAGTTGCTCTGGTTGTTGCCCGTGACGGTGACGCGGAAGTAGCGAGGCTTGCCGGTTTTGTTTTCCACCGTGTCTTCCTTGGAGTCGTTTTGTCCGGAAGTTTTGTCTTCAATGGTCGTCCAGCGTTTTCCGTCACCGGAGCCTTCCAGCTTGAAAAGATGGTTGTTTTGTTTTTCCCACAGGATGTTGACGGTTTTCACGTCCACGGGGCGTCCCATGTCCACAGTGATTTTTTCCCCGCTTTTGCCGCCGTCGGCACACCAGCGGGTGGACTTGTCCCCGTCCACGGCATTGTCCGCCGGATTGCCGGATTCCTCACTGGTGGCAGTGGCGAATCCCATGGCTTTTCCCGGTTCCGGCTGTGTGCTGCCATCCGGCATTTTTCCGAAACGGGCAAATTTCCAGTTCCAATCCAGGCTCTCCGTTTTGGTGGCGTCCAGGGGCGCCGCCATGAGGCTGGCGATGCTGAACGCAGTAATGCAGAGGGTCGTGCGTGTAATGTTGGTGAACATATCTGTGGTATTACGACTGGAAATCTGCAATCTTGCAAGATTTTTATTCAGCAGAATGCGGTTTCTGCACGGATTCCGTCAGCAGGGCTTCACGTATCCGGCGGGATGACTTGCAGCCGCCGTCCGGTTATGTATGGAGGCGTCTTCCGGAAATATGGTTGAGAGGAAGCTGCCCCCGGTCAAAGAAAGAGGACGAATGAATCGGTTGGATGGACTGGAACCGGGGGAATGAAAAAGAGAATGCCGGACCGGCCTTGTTGAATGGGCCGGTCCGGCAACGGGGGAAAGGGGAGAGGCGGGAGGAACTCAGATGTACACCTTGACGATGGCTTTTTTCCGGAGGCGTTCCACCCATTTTTTATAGCGTTCATTGCTGCGCTTGTTGCGCGCCATCATGTCGATCTGCTCCTTGATGGCGGAAAGTGGCGGAGGAGGGGCCAGTTCCTTTTTTTCCACCAGCACGATGGTGAAGCCGGTGGAGTCCACCAGCGGCCCGATGATTTCGCCGGTCTGCGCGCCAAAGATGATGGCGGCGGATTCCGGGGAGAGCGTGGAGCGCTCCGTGACGGGCCAATCGCCGCCTTTTTCCGCATAGAGGTCTTTGGAGTACCGCTTGGCCATGTCTTCAAAGGTGGCGTTTTTGGATTTGATTTCCTTGGCGATGAGTTCCGCCAGGTTGAGCTGCACTTCCGGCGTGGAGGCGGAGTCGTCCCCCAGCATGGGGATGAAGATTTTCTTGAATTTGATTTTGTCCTTGGTCAGGTCCCGGTATTGTTCCTTGGTTGCCTCGTATTCCTGCCGTATTTCTTCCGGGGTAGGCGGTATTTCCTGGTCGTATTTGGAGGCGCGCATGATCTGGACCTGGAGCTGTTTTTTCGTCATTTCCCGGAAGGCGCGGATGGTCATGCCGGAGAGGTTGAGGTTTTTCAGGAAAGCGGAGCGGTCACCGTTGAAGGTGGTCAGGATGGTGCGGTTGATTTCCTGGTCAATGAGGGAGTCGCGGATGACGCCGCCCATGCCTTCGAATTCGTTGCGGAGCAGTTCGCGCTCCACCAGGTCTTCAATGATGTTTTTTTTCGCCAGGGCGAGCTGTTTGTAGAATTCGGGACCCTGTTTGGGGTACTGGGCCGCGAGTTGCGCGCCGATGGGCATGAGCCGCACGCTGACTTCATTGGCCGTGATCGGGCGACCGTTGACGGTGGCCGCTATCCGGTTGACGATGCGCTGGGGCTGCATGCGGGAGGCCGGCGCTTCGTTCGGGGAGATGCGCTTGGATTCGTCCGGACGCACCGTTTCTCTTCCTTCATCCCCGTGGAGCTGAACGGCCCGGGGAAGGGAGGCCCGGGAATCCACGATGCTTTGCGCCTGTGCAGATAAGGCCATGGTACAGATGAGAAGCGCCTGGATGTGGGTTCTGATATTCATGGAGGGGAGAAAAAGAAGCTTTAATGTTTCCGGATGATAGGGAACAGCCCTGTAAAGACAATCTATTTCTGGGTATGTATGGATACCGCCCTGCATGGTAGGGAGGGCCGTCTCCACACTTTTGCTGACTGTGGATGTGCTTGGTAAATGCCGTTTTTCCCTATACAGTGTGCGCCGATGCATGATTGCCGTTTATTGAGGGGAGTGATCCGTTCCTCCCGTCCGGCCAATATTCCCACGCTGTTCACCAATGCGGCCGTGGCGTGGGCTGCCGTCCGGGGAGCGGAGCTGCCGCCTGCCGGCCTGTATGCGGGCGTGGTGCTGATGGGGCTGTGCTTTTATTTGTACGGCATGTGGGAGAATGACCGTGTGGATGCCAGGTGGGACGCTTCCCGTTATCCGGACCGTCCCGTGCCGTGCGGCGCGGTGAGCGTGTCCGTGCTGAGGCTGCTGTCCCTGGTGGCCGGGCTGTCCGGCCTGGTGCTGAATATGGCGCTGGGCGGGGAGTTTGCCGCGGGCGCTGTGCTGCTGATCGTGATTTCCCTGTACAATATGTTTCACAAGTTGTGGAGCGGCTCCGTTTTTCTGATGGGGCTGTGCCGCGGGCTGTGGGTGCTGGCCGCCGGGCTGGTGTTTGCCCATGCGGCCGGGGAACCCGTGCTGCCCGCGTCCCTGCTGTGGTATGCTTTCGGCCTGTTTGCGTTTACCTGCCTGATTTCCATGGTGGCCCGGCGTGAAGCGGGCAGGCCCCGGGTTCAGGCGGCCGTGGTGCTGCTGCTTTCCGGCATGTGCCTGTTTGATGCGGTATGGCTGTTGTGCCTGGGTTCCCTGCTGTGGATCGGCGCCGTTTTATTGTGGGCCGGAACGCGGCTGCTGCAGAAGCTCGGCTGCCGGGCTACATAGGTTTGGATTGAATTTACATGGAAAGTGTGCATCATCTGACGCGAGAAAGTGGGTTATGAATGAATTGATCATCAAGATAGGGCCGTTGTTCTGGGTTTTAAGCATTCTGGCCGTGTACGCGCTGGCGGTTGTTGCGGAGCGGATTTTATATTTCCACAGGATTCAGATTAATACCGGGGATTTTTTAAGGGGCATTTCCAAGCTGGTGAATGCCGGAAAGACGGATGAAGCCCGGCATGAGGCTTCCATTCTGCCTGGCCCGGCGGCCCGTGTGGTTGCCTCCGTGCTGGCGCATGCCGGATTGCGGCGTGAAGAGCTCCGGACCGTGGCGGAGGATTCCGTGCAGATGGAGGTGTTCCAGATTGAGAAGAATATCCGCGGCCTCCTGGTGGTGGCTACGGTGAGTCCGCTGATAGGCGTCCTGGGGACGATTCAGGGGCTGGTGGGTTTTTATTCCCAGCCGGGCCTCCTGGAAGGGAAGGCCCCCACCCTCGCCATGTCGGACGCCGTTTACCAGGCCCTGCTGAGCTCCGCCCTTGGGCTGAGCATTGCGATTCCCGCTTATTTGTTTTATTCCTACCTGGCTTCCCGCTCCCGCCAGATCGTGCATTCCCTGGAACGGGCCGGCACGGAGGCCGTGTGCCTGGTGTGCGACGCCCGCCAGAGGCGCGAGGAGGGGGAGAGCATGGCCGGACGGGGAGTGTAAGCGTAACAGGGAAGGAAAAAAGGCATGCAGATCAAGACGCGCTCAACGTTGCCCACCGGGGCGTTTTTCATGCAGGTGGTCGTCCTGCTGGATTTGGTCGTGCTTGTTTGCGTGCTGACGATCATGACTTCCCGCGTGGGGATGGCGTACGGGTATGAGGTGAAGGCCCCGTCCTCCCGTTTCCTGATGAATATTGTGGGGGATGTGGAGTTTATTTCCGTCACGGCCGGCGACCAGCCCGCTTTTTACATTGGGAACCGCCTGATTGAAGGCGGCCTTCCCGGCGTTTCCGCAGAATTGGACCGGATTTCCCGGGAGAACGAGGGGGATGGAGGGGGACGCGTGGGGATTGCCTTGCGGCTGGATTCCGCCGTTTCTCGGGCTCTGGAACAGCAGTTGGTGGATATGGTGCTTGCCAAGGGAATGACGTGCTATATTGCCGCCGAGCCTGCGGATTGATTTTTTTCCATTCTGCCGCATGAAGCTGAACAAAAAGAGCCGGGCCAAGATTTTCGACCTCCACGTGGGGTTGACGTTTGACTGGCGGGAGACCGGCATTTTGCGCTGGCGCATTTTGCTGTGGATGCTTTTGTTCGGCGTTTGCGCATCCGTGGCCGCCGTGTTTGTCCATGTGGAGGTGCCGGGAGTCCGCCGCCGTGGGGACCAGCCGGGCGCCGTGGTTCTGCTTCCTGCGGATAATCCGCGCCTGCACCAGTATGTGCTGCGCAATACTCCGCTGCCCGTGAGGGGCCCCGTCTGGGCTGATCCGGTGACAGCCGGCCCGATCGGGGAAACGGGCGTGACTCTGCCTTCCCTGCGCTCCGCCGATACGCCTCTGGCTCCTCTTCCCCCCGTGTCCGTCCCCACCGTGGCGGACCAGGTGTGGCGCATGTGGCAGCATCCGGATTTCCATATACGCGCCATGATGAATCCTTCCCTGGATGTTTCCGGCACGTGCATTCCCTACCTGTCTTTTTGTTCTCCGGGGCTGGACGGCCGGATTGTTACAGCCGGCTCCCTGTCCAGTTTTTCCAGGAGCGAGGACCATACGGGGCTGAGAAGCGAGTTTTTTGTGGTAGTGGACGTATGGGGCGTTCCCTCCCAGGTGCTGCTGCTGGAGTCTTCCGGCAGCAATGGAGCGGACGAGTCCGCCATGAGGTTTGCCCGCTCCCTGCGCTGGGTTCCGTCCCGGGAGCCGCGGAGCGGCACCATGTCCATTGAATGGAAGGAGGAAGAGCCGTGAGCATGACGCTTCATGATTTTTTGCTGCGCCTGTTTTTGCTGGCGTCCGGCGGTTTTTGCGCCGTAGTATTCATTTGCCTGGCAACGGGGTGGGTACGGTCTTTCCTGGACCGGAGGCGCAAGGTACGGTGCCGGATATGCGGGTTCCGGTTTTATGTGGAGGACGGGAATTCCCATGCGGAGTGCCCGCATTGCGGCGCGGCCAATAGAAAAGGCTGAAAAAAGCCCTGGGCGGGAGATCGCGCAGGGCAGTGGGGCCGGATTAATAAATCCGCAGGGATTCTTCATCAATGGGGAGCGAGTCCATGCCCAGGTCTTCCGCGCCGTGCGTTCCCATTTCCTCCCGCACATGGATGACGTCCACCCGGCTGCTCTTGCCTTCACCGGAACGGTAGCGGATGCGCGGTTCCCTGATGACGACGGTGTTGCCGCCCATGGCGGCAGCCTCCCTGGTGAAGTAGTCGATCAGTTCCTTGTCTTCCATGGAGACATGGACAATGCGTCCTTCAGGACCGTTAAAGTGCCCTACGTTGGTATATTCCCCCATGGGGTATTCATCAATGACCAGAACTTCGTTCTGAGGGATGGGCGCACGCGGCGGGCCGGAAGTGACCGGCGTCCACGCATTGGGTCCCGAGGGGGAGGAACAGGCTGCAATCAGACTTGTAATGAGGCAGAAGGCCAGACTGAAAAAAGGCGCTTTCATGGTTGTCCTGCCGTCAATAATCGGCAGGCGGCACAAAAATGCAACGGTAAACTTCGTTGCCGTCATGAAAGATTTGCACCATGACACGTTCCGGAGTTCTTTTAACGCAGTAGGAGTCGTGCTCTTCCGGAATGGGGGGTGCGTAACGGCGCGTGCCGCGGCGTGCAAAGACATGCTGGCGGAATACTCCCACGACGGCATGATTGCTCATTTTGACAATGGTATAGTAGTCGCTGGTAGGCAGGGTGATGGAAGGTGGAACGTCTTTGGCACTCACGGGCGGGATTATAGAGGGCGGCTGAAAACAATGTCGAACCTGAAATGTGGCATGGGATCACGTCCGGAACGTTGGCGCGCTAGTCCGTCCGCCCCATCATTTCCCGTGTTTCCTGGATGGTGCGGGCCTGGGCCTGGCGAGCGCTCATCATGGTGGGTTGTTCAAAGCTCTGCCGCTTGGCTTCAATGTCCCGGTTGACGGTGCGTCCGAGGTGTTTGTCCGCCTCCTTCCAGGAGCGGCCCTGAAGGTCGGATTGCTGCGTGGCGTATTGTTTGGAGGCATCTTGCCAGGACTGGGTATTCACGCCCTTGGCCCGGGCAATGAAGTCCGGTGTTTCCAGTTTTCCATCCGTGAAGGATTTGACGCCGTCCCATTTCCTGGTTTCAAACTGTGTGGCGGCTCCGTCAAATTTCTTTTTTTCAAAGGCGGTGGTTTCAAAGGCCTTTTTCTCAAATTGGGACATGTCGCCGTTGTACCGGAGTCCTTCAAAGGAGCTCCGTTTCTGGGAGACCATCTTGGTGTTGCCTTCCTTGTCCGTCTGCTGGCCGAAGCCGCCGGCGAATTTCGCCTCCAGGGCATCCATCAGCTCCGCGTCCGTTTTTGCCGAGTCCGGGCGCTGTTTGGGCTGAAGGCTGGTGGTCACCGTACGTTCGGTGGCGCAGGAGCAGAGCCCTGCGGCGGCGATCAGGAGAATGTGCTGTATCCGGAACATGCTCACGGTTCCCTATATTCCCGATTGCCGCGCAAATTGCAAACAAAAAGGCGCCTCCATCGCTGAATGGAGACGCCCGGTGTAATTTGTCTGGTCCCTGCGGGGATTACTTGGAGGCGGTCAGCTTGGCGACCTGGTCCTTCAGTTCCTTGCCGACCTTGAATTTGACGACGGAGCGGGCCGGAATCGGCACGTCCTGGTCAGGATTCTTGGGATTGCGGCCTACCTTGGGCTTCACTTCCTTCACCTGGAAGGTACCAAAGTTGCGAATCACCACACGGTCACCTTCCGCAAGTGTGCTGGAGATAATGTCCACGGCACGCTGTACGATGTCGAACACTTCAATCTGGGTGAAGTTGGTTTCGGCGCTGATCTTGTTAACGAGGTCTCGTTTTGTTAATGTTTTAGCCATATGGAGTGCAGAATGATATGAATGTATGAGTTTTATAGTTCAGCGTGCGTGATTTGTCTCCTAAAAAATCACACAATCCGTGGCATGCTTGATTTTTGCGTCCTCAACCGCGTGATGCGGGGATTTTGCTTGACCGGAACGGTTTGAATGCTTCCATTATTTCCCGCCGGGCGTTCCGGCGCCGGGAGGGAGCATATGCGCACCACGTTTACAACCATGCTGACTGACGCTCAGGCCGGAAGGCTTGAGTCCATTCTTGAGGGAAAGGGGTTTAAAAGAAGGGAGGTTCCCTACGCGCGCTTTTCCTTTGCCGGGCCTTCCCTGCTGGTGACGGTTTATGAGAAGAAGAACAAGCTTCTTCTGCAGGGGAAGGGAACGGACGATTTTATAGAGTTTACGCTGGAGCCGCAGGTGACCGGCCTGCTGTCACTGCCGGAGGAAGCGGAAGAGGATGAGGGGAGGACGGGAGCCCATTTCGGCATTGATGAGAGCGGCAAGGGGGATTACTTCGGCCCTCTGGTGGTGGCCGGTGTTTATGCGGACGGGCGCATAGGCGCCGCGCTGCGCAAGCTGGGCGTCTGTGACAGCAAGCTGGTGGGTTCTTCCGCCAGAATCCGTTCCCTGGCGGAAGGGATACGCAGGGTGCCCGGCATCCGGTTCCATCTGGTGAGCATCGGCCCGGAGAGGTACAACCAGCTTTATCCGGAGTTCAAGAATTTGAACCGTTTTCTGGCCTGGGGGCATGCCACGGTGATTGAGGGCCTGGCGGCCAAGGTGCCGGACTGCCCCATGGCGCTGAGCGACCAGTTTGCCAATCCGTTTGTACTGAAAAGGGCTCTGGCGGCCAAAAAGCTGTCCATCAGGCTGGAACAGCGCGTCCGGGCGGAAAGTGACGTGGCGGTGGCCGCGGCGTCCATTCTGGCGCGCGAACGTTTTGTGAACTGGATGGATGCGGCGGGAGAGGCCGCCGGCATGAAGCTGCCGCTGGGGGCTTCCGGCCAGGTTGTAAAGGCCGCTCGCCAGTTGGTGGCCCAGCATGGGGAGCAGATGCTTCCGAAGGTGGCCAAGATGCATTTCAAGACCACGCAGAACGTGCTGAAGTGAAGGGTCAGGCCGGTGTGGCGTAGGGCGGCGCTTCCCTTTTCCATTTCCCGTCTCCCACGGAGAGGACGGTGATTCTGACCCTGTCCAGTCCGTGGTGTTTCATGTCCAGCCGTTCTGCAGCTTTTTCACTCAGGTCAATGATGCGGTTTTTGATGAAGGGGCCCCGGTCGTTGACGCGCACTTTCACGGTTTTTCCCGTGCGGAGGGACTGGACGAGCACCTCGCACGGGAGGGGCAGGGTGGGATGCGCCGCGTGCAGGTGCCAGGGGCGCACGTTTTCCCCGATGGCCGTTTCTCCGCTGACGAGCCCCCACAGCGCGCATTCATTATAATGGGAGGCGATGCCCGTTTGTTCATAGGACAGCGCCTGTTCCACGCTCATGGGGTGGTAGCGGTGGCCCCGGATGGTGTAGGGGCGGGTCATGTAGCCCGTATAGTCCCGGCTTTTGGGTGAGGAGGAGCAGGAGGCCAGCCATAACAGCCCGGCCAGCATGGCCGCTCCCCTGATGATGCCCGTCTGCATGCCTTATTATATGGCCGGGAAGATGGGGTAATGCAAGACGCCGATGCGTTTTCCCGCTCCGGAGAGGACGGCGCCGCCGGGAATGCTGGCGTGTCTGCGGCAGCCGGGCCACAGGGACAGGGAGAGGGATGGAATGGCCTTTGCCGATCTTGTTTTGATTTTGGTTGACTTGACTGGGCCGCTTGCGTAGCGTTGGTGCGATTCTGGGAACTTACTACAAATAATAGATAACATAATGAGCAGACAGGCATTTTATCCGCATCTCTCAGTGGATTGTGTGTTGATCGGGTTCGATGAGGAAGGGCTGAAGGTCCTTCTGGTTGAAAAGACACATGTTGCACCCGGCCATACCGGCGCTATTTCCAAGCTGCCCGGTGATTTGATTTATGAGGAGGAAGAACTTGACGCCGCCGCACGCCGTATCCTGTTTGACATGACCGGCATGTCTTCCCCCCATTTGGAGCAGTTCCATACCTTCGGCGCGCCGTCGCGCATCAAGAATCCGGCGGACAGGGAGTGGGTGGAGGCCATCTCCGGCCAGAAGATAGGCCGCCTGGTGACGGTGGCTTACATGGCCATGCTGAGGATTTCCACCAAGCTGCGCAAGCTGATGGAGAGCCACAAAACCCGCTGGGTGCCCGTGGACGGCCTGCCGGAGCTGGCGTTTGACCACCGGGACATTATTGATCTGGCTCTGGAGAGGATACGTTCTTCCGTGAAGAAGGAGCCCGCGCTGATTTACGACATGCTGCCCGCCAAGTTTACGGCGCTTCAGCTCCGGCGGCTGAATGAGGAGATTCACGGCAAGCCCATGGACGTGCGCAATTTCCACAAGAAGATCGCCTCCCGTCCCTACATTGTGCCGCTGGATGAGAAGGAGGAGGGCGTGGCCCACCGCGCCGCGCGCTATTACCGTTTTGACCGCAAGATTTACAACCGCCTTTATTACCGGAGCTGATGCCGTCCGGCTGTCCGGGTGCGGCCGTTCCGCCTTGCCGGGCCTCTTCCCGCCATGTTTGCGGGGAGGGGCTCTTCTCATTTGACAGAGTCCGTTTTGTAACGCATCTTATCCGCACGTTGATTCCCATGACAGATCCGGCCTTCATTCCAGACGATTTTTTCAAGGTGCTGGCGCCTTCCGATATTTTTGGAACGGACGGCCCGTTTGAAGTGGATCTGGGCTGTGGAGACGGAGGGTTCCTGCTCCAGATGGCGGCCCATTATCCGGAACGCCGTTTTCTGGGCATTGAGCGGCTGTTGGGCCGCGTGCGGGGCGTTTGCTCCCGGGCAGCCGTCCGCGGCCTGGAAAACGTGAAGGTGCTCCGGGTGGAGAGCCGTTATTTCCTGGAATGGATGGTGCGGCCCGGCTGCGTTTCCCGGCTGCACTATTTGTGCCCGGACCCGTGGCCCAAGGAGAGGCACCACAAGAACCGCCTGGTGCAGGATGATTTTCTGCCCGTGCTGCACCGTTCCCTGGCGGACGGCGGGGAGTTCCTGTTTAAAACGGATCATGAGGAGTATTTCCTGTGGGTGCTGAACCATGTGGCGCGCAGCGGCCTGTTCAGCAGGTCCGGTTGGGAGGATGATGAGTTTTTTTATCCCCGGACGGATTTCCAGCTTCAATGGGAGTCCATGGGAAAACCGATTTACCGCGCCCGCTTCATTAAATTGCAGAAAGCCTGATTCCGATGCCTTTTACACTTCACCAGAAAGATTCCTCCACGGCTGCGCGCCTGGGCACGCTTGATTTGCCGCACGGCCGGGTTCCCACCCCCATCTTCATGCCGGTGGGAACGCAGGGTTCCGTGAAAACCATGCATCCGCAGGATTTGGAGACGCTGGGGGCACGGATTATTCTGGGGAATACCTACCATTTGTCCCTGCGTCCCGGTTCCGCCCTGATCCGGGAAATGGGCGGCCTGCACCGGTTTTCCTCCTGGAACCGCCCCATTCTGACGGATTCCGGCGGTTTCCAGGTCTGGTCCCTTGCCAAGCTCCGCAAGATTACGGAGGAAGGGGTGCGCTTCCAGAACCATCTGGACGGCGCGTACATGATGCTGAGTCCGGAGCGTTCCATGGAGATCCAGGCGGACTTGGGCAGTGACATTGCCATGCTGTTTGACGAGTGCCCCCCTTATCCCTGCGACAGGAAGTATGCGGAAGCCTCCCTGGGCTATACGCTCCGGTGGGCGCGCCGCTGCAAGGACTGGGTGCAGGAGCACCGGCCCCGTTCCGGGGAAGGGCGTCAGCACCATTTCGGCATTGTGCAGGGGTCCGTGTATGCGGATTTGAGAAAGAGGTGCGCGGAGGAACTGGCCACCATGGAGTTTGACGGTTATGCCATCGGGGGCGTTTCCGTGGGAGAGCCGGAGGAGGAGATGCTCCGGGCCATCGACCATTCCGCACCCTGGCTGCCTGAGGACAAGCCGCGGTACGCCATGGGGCTGGGCACGCCTCCCCAGCTATTGGAGATGATCGCCCGCGGCGTGGACATGTTTGACTGCGTGATGCCTACCCGCCTGGCGCGCCACGGCGTGGCCCTGACTCCGGACGGCCCCATGCATATCAAGAACCAGCGCTGGGCGGCGGATTCCCGCCCGATCGACCCGGAAGGGCATCCGCATGTCACACAATTCTCCCGCGCTTACGTGCGCCACCTGTTCAAAGCCGGTGAAATACTCGCTTTAAGATTGCTTTCTTTCCAGAATCTGGAATTCTATCTCCGGCTAATGGCTCAGGCGCGTGAGGCCATAGCCGCCGGCACGTTCGGCTCCTTCAAGGATTCATTCATCGCGCGGTACAAAGCAAACGACATTTTATGAATATCTTCATGTTAGCACAGGCTCAGGATGCGGCGGCCGCCGCCGGACAGGAACCCTCCAATATGTTCCAGCAGATTCTCAGCAGCCCCATGTTCATGTTTGTGATCATCATCGTCCTGTTCTGGGTGATGCTGATCCGCCCCCAGAGAAAGGCCCAGAAGGAACAGCAGGCGCGCATCGCGGCCCTGCAGCGCGGGGACAAGGTGGTCACGAACGCCGGGCTGCACGGATTTGTGGAAAAAGTGAATGACCGCACCGTCTCCCTCAAGATTGCGGAAGGCGTGGTGGTTGAACTGGAAAAGAACGCCATCGTTCAAGTGGAGAAGTAAGGTTTTCCGCCTTCCGTACGTTTTCAGCATCCGCCCGTGTCGCCTGACGGCAGGGGCGGATGTTTATTTTTGAAACCGTCTTTTCCCGGCGGGGTTAATAAGAATGATCATGAGATTGCCTCACACGTTCATCCTGTCCTGTTCCGCGGCACTGGCGTTCGGTTTTCTGCCGCCTGCGGCAGGTCAGACCGCGGCTTCCGTAGACCGCAATGAAGAGGAGCCTGTTCCCAGGCCCGGACTGGAATGCCTTCAGGTAACCCTGCTGATTCGCCAGATGGTTCTGGACCGGTATGACAGCACAGGAACGGGCATTTTGTCCGAACAGGACAAGGCCCGGCTGGTGGAGGATGCGCGCGCCGCGCAAAGGGAAGCCCGGAAGAAGTTCCTGATGCAGTTTGACAAGGATGGGGACGGAAAGCTTTCTCCGGAAGAATACAAGGCCTTCCGGGAGCATGTGGAGAAACGCCGCGGTTCCCGCAGGCCGGACGCCGCCCCGGACAGGCGGGGCGAGCTGCCCCCTCCTCCCCCCCCTCCCGGCGAAGGGCGGGAAATGCCCATGGTGGAAATCCGGACGGCGGCCCGGAAGCGCTTCATGGTGGCTCCCGGCCTGTTCCTGCTGACCCGGAACATGCTGATGCAGAAGTATGACGCCAACGGAAACGGCCGCATTGATCCGGAGGAGCATGCCGCTGTCATGAAGGATGCGGCGGCTCTGTACCAGGCCAGAATGAAGGAGATGATGGATCTTTACGACCTGGACCAGGATGGCGTGCTCAGCCCGGTGGAGAAGGAGCAGGCTCTGGCGGACAGCCATAAGGACAGTCCCCTGTATGCCATGGAGGAACCGGACGACATTGACCTGTTCATCCGGGCGAATATCAGTGAAGTGCTGCTGAAGGAGGCTTCCGTGAACAGCGGGGAGGAAAAGGAGAAGGGCACGGAATAATTTTATTCTTCATGATGGAGAACCCTCTGGAACCGGAACAGGCCTTCCTGCAATATCTGGAGGTGGAAAAGCAGGCCTCCCCCCATACGGTGGAGGTGTATGCCCGCGCGCTGCGCCAGTTCCGGGCCTGGGCGGGCGGGATGTTCACGGGGTGGGAAAACTGTACTCCGGACCAGATGAGGGACTGGCTGTTCCAGGAATTGAAGGATGAGGCCGCCACGGCCTCCATCCGCCTGAGGTTTGCCGCCCTGCGCAGTTTTTACCGTTTCATGATGCGGCGGCGCAGCCTGGAAGCGAGCCCGATGACGGGCGTCTCCCTCCCCAGGAAAAAGAAAAACCTGCCCGTTTTCCTGACGCTTAACCAGATGCTGGAATTGCTGGAGCTGCCGTACAAGACGCCCGTTCCTGCGAATGCCCCCGCGTGGCTTCCCTACCGTGACGCGGCTATTCTGGAACTTTTTTATTCCTGCGGGATGCGCCTGAGTGAACTGGTGGGGCTGGACGTCAGCAGCGTGGACCACCGTTTCCGGGGGGTGCGGGTGATGGGAAAGGGGCGCAAGGAGCGCATTCTGCCTGTGGGCGCTCCTGCGCTGGCGGCTCTGGAGGCCTATGCCTCCATGGCCTGCCTGCCTAAGAATTCCCCCCTGTTTGTCTCCCGCATAGGAACCCGGCTCAGCGCGCGCGCCGTTCAGATGATGCTGGACAAGTACGTGAAGCTGTCTTCCATTCCTTTCACCATTTCCCCCCACAAGATCAGGCACACGTTTGCCACGCACATTCTGGATGCCGGGGCGGATCTTCGTTCCGTCCAGGAACTGCTGGGCCATGCCTCCCTGTCCACCACTCAGATTTATACGCATGTGACGCGGGCCAGAATGGCGGAAGTTTACAGGCAGGCGCATCCCAGGGCATAAGGCCGTTTTATCCCATGACGGAAGAACTCATATTCGCAGGAATCCTGCTGCTCTCCCAGGCGTCTCCGGGCCCTGATCAGGCTTTTGTCACCCGGAGCACCCTGGCTTACGGCTTTGGCGCCGGGGTGATGGCGGCTCTGGGCATTGGAACAGGGGTGGTCGCCCACGCGGCGCTGGCTTGCACGGTGGGGGCTTCCGTTTTTCACAGCTCCCTGGGGCTGGTGCTTTTCTGTGCCGCCTCCTGCTGGATGCTGTACCTGGCGTGGAAGATATGGCCGCGGGGGAGGAAGGGCAGCCTTGCCGGGAGCGGGGATATTCCCCCGGCTTCCGGCATTTACCGGGATGCCCTGGTGACCAACCTGATGAACCCCAAGGCCACGTTCTTTTTCGTGGCCCTCTCCGCCCCGCTGCTGGAAAAGAATCATGACCCTTCCTATGCCCTGTTCCTTGGCGCATTGATCGTGGTGACTGGGACGGCGGGGTGGATTCTGTGGGCTCTTGTTTTCCGCTGGCAGCCTATCCGGTCCTTTTATGACCGGCATGCCGGAGGGGTGGATGGAGTGCTGTCTCTTGTGCTGGCGGGGTTCGGCCTCAGCATGCTGTACTCCTTCGGGCGCATGGCGGTGGAAAGTTTTTCCTGATGCGGAGATGGGAGGGAACGGCTTTTTTCTCGGAAAAATAACTCTGGTATTGACAATGACTCCATTATATCGCATACATCTGCACCCGCTGTGGGAAGCTGAACGCGCACGCATGTGAGTGACAAGGCGCGCAAGTTCCCCATTAACACCTTTTACTTATAATTGATATGGCAGTAGCAATCAGACTCAACCGTCAGGGTTCCAAGGACCGTCCTTACTATAAAATCGTAGTTGTCGACAGCCGTGCTCGTCGCGACGGCCGTTACATCGAACAAGTGGGCTCCTATGATCCCATGAAGGAAGGCGTCAACTACACCATCAACCTGGAAAAGGTTGACAAGTGGCTTGCCAACGGCGCGCAGCCCTCTGAAACGGTCAATTCCATGATCCGCAAGGCCCGCAAGGCCTAAGCCCGGTTCTTCATCATCTTTCCTGAAGGCGTTCCTCTGACGGGGACCGCCTTTTGTTGTTTCTTGCGCTGATGCGGGAGAATTGTCCGGTGGCATCCCTGCATCGGGAGCACCCCGTGCATAGAAAAACGGCCCGGCGTCACTGCCGGCGGGACTGGAACACCCTGGCGGATTCCAGAATGCCGAACGCGATCTCATGAATGTGGAGATTGGCCGTGTCAATGGTCAGGTGCGCCGTTTCCCGGTAAAAATCATGCCGCTCTTTCATGAGGCGGCCCAGCACGGCTTTGGGATTGGGCTGCTGGAGCAGGGGGCGGTTGGTGCATCTGGAAATGCGCTGGTACAGGGTGTTCACATCCGTATGAAGCCAGACGACGAAGCCCAGCTTTTTCAGCAGGTCCCGGTTTTCCGGCCTGATAGTGATGCCGCCGCCTGTTGAAATAATGCGGCTTTGCCTGGCCGCTCCATGCAATTGGCGCAGAATTCCGGTTTCAAGGTCACGGAAATGTGATTCTCCATGAGCCTTGAAAATCTGCGGAATGCTCATTCCAGTCTGGTGCTCGATCATCTGGTCCGTATCCGTGAAACGAAGGCTCGTCTCCCGGTGCAATTCCTTCCCGATGGTCGTTTTGCCGCACCCCATCAGCCCGATCAGGATGATGTTTGGCAAGGATGTTGGCGCGGCCCCCTTCATGGCCTGATTGTACTCAATCCGGCGGCGTGAGAAAACAACTTTTTAGCCGTATGGCCTTTTCCGTCTCCCTCTTCTGCTCCGGGCGGAATGCCGCAATGGGAAGGGTCAAGGAGGCCCGGTTAGGCAAATAGGGGAAGGCCAGGAACCTTCATGTCCGGCTGAGATGCCGCACTCCCGCGAATTTGACGGCTTCTCCTCTCCGGGAAAGGAGGTCTTACTTGACGCAGGAGCTTCCTTCAGGCAAGGATAAGGCCATGCAAACCGAAATGTTCGAGGTAGACCCCCTGTCAGACAACCGCAAGCTGTATGTCCGTGCGGCGGAAGCGCTGGCTGCGGGAGCGCTGGTGGGAATCCCCACGGAGACCGTGTATGGCCTGGGAGCGGATGCCTTGAATCCGGAAGCGGTAGCCAGAGTTTTTGAAGCCAAGGGAAGGCCCTCCTTCGATCCCCTGATTATCCATGTTCATCATGGAAAGGAGGTGGACAAATACACCGCCATTCCGGAGGAACTGAAGGAACTGGTGCATACGCTGGCCTCCAAATTCTGGCCGGGGCCGCTGACGATGGTATTGCCGAAGGCGGACATCATCCCGGACATCGTGACCAGCGGCCTGCCTACGGTGGCCGTGCGCGTAAGCGCGCATCCCGCCATGCGCGGGGTGGCAAAAGCGCTGGGCCGTCCCGTGGCTGCGCCCAGCGCCAACCGCTTCGGCCATATCAGCCCTACTTCCGCCTCCGCCGTGCAGAAGGAGCTGGATGGACGCATAGAAATGATTCTGGACGCCGGAGCCTGCTCCGAGGGGCTGGAAAGCACCATCGTGCGTCCCATGCTTGACGAGAAGGGAAAGCCCGCGCTGGAACTGCTGCGTGAAGGTCCGGTGACCCGGGAGCAGTTCCGGAACCTGGTGAAGGTGGTGCGCCGCAAGCCTGCTGTCCGTCCCGTTTCGGAAGAAGCTCCGGCGGATGCTCCGGGCCAGCTCGGCAGCCATTACGCTCCGCGCAAACCCATGACGCTGCTGGAAGCCGGGGAAGAATTCGTGCCCGTGGAAGGAGTGCGGTACGGTCTGCTCTCCTATGAGGGAACGTCTGATCTTGCCCAGGAGGGCAGTTGGACGGAAGTGGTGGCCATGAGCCCCGGCAGCGGACGGCTGGCGGAGGCTGCCGTGCGCCTGTTTGCCCTGATGAGGCAGATGGATGAAAATGAAGCCATTGACGTCATCGTGGCGGAACCCGTTCCGGAAGCCGGGCTGGGCCGGGCCATCATGGACCGCCTGCGCCGCGCCTCCGCCGCCAGGGAATGACTTGTCCACGGCTCCCCGGATATGCTACTGTCACCGCGAATCCCTTTTTGAACTTATGGCCGCTACGTTATTTGAAAAAATCTGTTCCGGGGAAATCCCTGCGGACATCGTGTACCAGGATGAACAATGCGTCTGCTTCCGGGACATCAGCCCCCAGGCTCCGGAACACCTGCTGCTGGTTCCTCGCAAACCCATTCCCCGCCTTTCCGGTGCAGGGGAGGAAGACGCCGCCCTGCTGGGCCATATGATGCTGGCCGCCGGACGGATTGCACGGACCCTCCACCTGGATGAAAGCGGCTTCCGCCTGGTCATCAACAACGGCCCGGACGCCGGAGAGGCGGTACCCCATCTGCACATGCACCTGCTGGCAGGCCGCAAGCTGGAATGGCCTCCCGGTTAGGCCGGAGCGGAATTAGTGCCGCCGGTGGGAGGGAGGGGATGTGTCATTCCTGCCCTTTTCCGGGGATGGTGCCGCCCTGTCTGCTTGTCAGGCGTGGAGTCTGCCTGTAAGATGCATTCATGAAAAGATTGCTGGTAGAGCTTGAAAACTTGCCGGAAGCGGGGAAAAAATACAGCGGTGAGCTGGATTCCGAAATCTTCGGCATCGATGATGAAGAGGTTACTTCCATTGGGCCTCTTGCTTTTGACTTGCAGGTGCAGAGATTTGAAAACGAATTATTCGTACGGGGCAATATTTCCGCTCCGTTCAAATTCCGTTGCGTGCGCTGCCTGGGCTACTTTGACTACGTGGTGGAGGTAAGCGATTTTGCCGCCTCTTTTGAAATTGACGCACAGAGTGTTGTGGACGTTTCAGACTCCATGAGGGAGGAAATAGTCCTGGATTTTCCCGCCTATCCGAAATGTGCGGACGGAGGCATGGAAAATGACTGTATGGCGAAAACTCCATATTTTGGAGTGGACAAAGAGGGGGGAACGGGTGTAAACAGTTCTGCCCCGAGCAAGAATAGCGGCGTGTGGGACGCCCTCAATGAGCTGGGGGATCATCATTAATCACCTTTTTACCAACTAAAATTATGGCAGCACCTAAGCGCAGAACGTCCAAGATGAAGCAGCGTACCCGCCTTGCCGCGCAGGCATGGCGTGCTCCGAAGCTCCGCAAGTGCCAGAATTGCGGCAGCAGCACCCCCGGTCATACCGCCTGCCCCAATTGCGGTACGTACACGACCCGCTCCGGCAAGGAAATCGTGGTGAAGGCGGAAGCGTAAGCTCCGCAGGCGCCGCATTTGCCTTGAAAGTTATCGCCGTACTGCGGCGCTACCATGTAGACCTCTCCAGCCGCTTTTGCTCCGCAAAGCGGCTGAACTTGCTTGAAGCAGGCTGTTTTTTCTGCTAACACACTTCTTCAACAAATACTATGAAGATTGCACTGGATGTGATGGGCGGCGACAATGCGCCCGATATTAACATGGACGGGGCGAAGCGGGCCCTGCAGGATTTCCCTCTCATTGAAAAAATCTATCTTGTGGGGAGGGAAGAGGTGGTGCGCAGCTCCTGTGACCGCTGGGGGCTTTCCGGTCCGCGCGTGGAAATCGTTCCCGCCGCGGAAGTGGTGGAAATGAATGAATCCGGGCTGCTGGCGGTAAGGAAAAAGAAAAACTCTTCCATGTCCGTCTCCGTGGACCTGGTCAAGACCGGGGATGCGGACGCCGTGGTCAGCGCGGGCAACACGGGCGCGGCCGTAGCGGCCGCCACCATCAAGCTCAGGCTGCTCGACGGCGTGGAACGCGCGGGCATCGTGACCCAGCTTCCGAATGAATTCGGAGTCTGCAATGTGACGGACACCGGAGCCAATCCGGACGCCAAGCCCCGTCATCTGGTGGGCTATGCCGTTATGGCCAGCATTCTGGCACGTTCCGTATACGGCAAGCCGATGCCCAAGGTGGGCGTCATGAGCAATGGCTCCGAGGATGAAAAGGGAACGGACTTTACCAAGGGAACTTTTTGTCTGTTGAAGCATCTGGAGGAGCGCGGCGCGCTCCCTTTTAAATTTGTGGGCAATGTGGAAGGCCATGATCTCTTTGAACATGAAATAGACGTGGCGCTGACGGACGGCTTTACCGGGAACGTCCTGCTGAAAACCTGCGAAGCCACCGCCAAGGCGTTCGGCAAATGGCTGAAGGAGGAACTTCAGGCAAACCCGCTCCGCATGATGGGAGCCGCCTGCGCTTCCGGCGCATTCCGCGCCATGAAGGCGCGCCTCTCTGCAGACTCCGTGGGGGGAAGCCCCCTGCTGGGCGTCCGGGGCGTGACGATCATTGCGCATGGCAGCTCCACCCCCGTCGCTATCCGCAATGCCCTGAGAGTCTCCATGGAAATGGTGCAGCAGGGTGTCAATCCCCTCATTGAAGAGGAGATGGCCAGGCTGGGCACTATTCCGGAGGTTTCCGAAGTGTACCCCAAATAATCAATCATGTTTCATTTTCTGAAAAAACATGCCGCAGCAGCGGCAAAAGAAGGAAAAAAGCCGGAAGAGGCAGCCTCCGTTCCCCGTTCCCCCGGTGACCGCCTGGACTCCAGCCTGGCGGTATCCGTGGGCCTGTGCGTGCTGGTCTTCATCGTTCTTCAATGGATGGGCAGTTACAGTCCCCATTGGGGGAAATCCGTCTGGCACCATGTGTCGGAAGCCTTTCTGCTCTTCTCCGTGACGCTGGCGCTGATGCCCATGTACTGGCTCTGCGCCGGTTCCCTGCGCAGGAAAAACAAAACCTTTGTCGTCACGTGGGGGGCCATTCTGGTCCAGCTCCTGTTCTTTGGCCTTATCCGGCATGTGACGGCTGATATTACGTCCGACATCGGCAACGAACTCCTGTACCTGCCCTATATGATGGCACCGCTGATTGTAACGGTGCTGCTGGGGCCGCTGCTGGGCATGTTCGCTACCATCTCCATCTGCATGCTCGGTGGATTCTTCATCCTGCCGGAGCAGTACGTACCGGAAAAGCAGGTCCAATTCTGGATCTTGAGCTCCCTCTCCGGCATGCTCACCGTGCTGCTTACCCATAACCTGCGGAACCGTGCCCAGTTGCTGCGCGCGGGCTTCTTCGTGGGGCTGCTCGTCATGGTATTGTGCTGCATCATGGGCGTCATCAATCTCCAGGCGTGGGACTACAACCTGGTAGGCGTACTGGTATGCCTGGCCGTGGCGTTTGGCGTAAGCATGCTGACCAGCGTGCTGATCAGCGGCGTACTGCCTATTATAGAAGGTGTCTTTAAAATCATTACGCCCATTTCCTGGCTGGAAATGGCGGACATGAACCGCCCGCTGATGAAGAGGCTGCAAATGGAAGCTCCGGGTACCTTCCACCACTGCCTGATGGTCGCCCAGCTGGCGGAAGCGGCGGCGGAAGCCATCGGCGCCAATCCCATTGAATGCCGGGTAGCGGCCTATTACCATGACATCGGCAAAATGCAGAACCCCCTCTACTTCATTGAAAACATCATGGACGGCCCCAACCCCCATGATGAACTCACGCCCAGCATGAGCGCCCGCATCATCATTGACCACGTTCAGGACGGGGTGGAGCTGGCCAGGGCGAACAACCTTCCGCGTCCTCTGGTGGACGTTATTGAGCAGCATCACGGCACCTCGCTGGCCTACTTCTTTTACCGGAAGGCCCTTCAATACCGGGATGAAATCCTGAGCAGGGTGGAAAGCGGGCTGGCCTCTCCGGACGATGTGCCGGAAGTGGTGGAATCCAACTTCCGCTACAAGGGCCCCAACCCCCAGAGCAAGGAAACGGGCATCGTCAGCCTGGCGGACATCGTGGAAAGCGCCACGCGCTCCATGGGAAAAATCTCCTGTGAGGAAATGCAGAAAAGGGTGGATGAACTCCTGAAGCAGAGGGTGGTGGACGGCCATTTGGACGATTGCGGCCTTACCTTCGGGGATCTCAAGAAAATCCGCAACAGCTTCATCAAGACGCTGAAAAGCATTCACCACAACCGCATTGCATATCCTTCCCACAATCCGGAGGCAAAAATTGAAAAGCCTGTTCTTCCTGTGGTGACTGCCATGAAGGAAGAGGAAAAAGCGGAGAAAAAGGAAGGGGAGGGCAAAGCTATTCCGGAAATCATGGAACTGCCCGATGCCGGCCAGCAGGAAAAGCCCGCAGAGGTGGAGCAGAAGGACGGGACGGATACGGAGAAAAATGAAACCGCGTCTTGAACTTTATAATCATCTGGAAGAAGGGCGTCTCAGTCCGTCCGTTGCGGATGCCCTGGCCCGTGCCCTGGATGCCTGCCTCCCCGCTGTGCTGGCATTGCCTGAAGGCCCTGTGCCCGTCCTCTCCGTATTGGACGAGGTGGAAATAAGCGTGGTGGACGATGAAGTAATCCGGGACGTGCACGCCCGTTTTCTGAATGATCCCACGGTGACGGACGTCATCACCTTCCCGCATGGGAACGGAATGGGTGAAATCATCGTCAGTTATGATACCGCCATCCGGCAGGCGTCGGAATTCAATGAGCCGGTTTTCAGGGAGCTCTTCCGGTACATGGTGCATGGTCTCCTGCACCTGCACGGCTACATAGACACGGAGCCGGAAGAACGGGAACGCATGTTCTCCCGTCAGGAACCGCTGGTGCGGGAATTCGGGACTGTCCTGGCAGGCATCTCTTTCCCGGATAACTGCTGACCCGGCGGCTGAAAGCGCGCTTTTAAAAGATACGGGCTTGCCAAGCCGAGATGAACTCTGTTAATCTTTTTCCGCACCATGCGTCCATAGCTCAGTTGGATAGAGCAACTGCCTTCTAAGCAGTGGGTCACTGGTTCGAATCCAGTTGGACGTGCCATCTTTCGGAACCCCGTATTCTTTTTAAGAAAAACGGGGTTCTTTCATGTGAGGGAAAAGTTTCTTTCATCGGTGGAAGCATGCCTGCAAGAACGGTGGAACGGGGCCGGAAATGGTGCAAATGCGGATGGGCGGCCTGAATAAAGCGGCATTATCCCGTGTGGCTGTCTTGCTCCGTTGTCGGAAGAAATAGCAGTTCCCGCTCTTATCTTGTGCACGGAAAAGGAGGCCTCCTGTTCTTCAATCAATCCTGTTGGGCGATGGAACTGATGGAATGGGGGCCGTAGTTAAAAAATCCTTCTGCCGTCATCACACCGGAAGGGGAGGGAAGGGCCTCCGAATGGGCGCCATACTGGATGGAAAGAAACGGCTCAGGCTGGCGGGAATACTGAGGCGTTCCGGAGATGGTCCGCGCACGGGGCTAGTGCATTCAATAGCGCATGTATTCACAGAAAGGGAACCGGGAGGCAGAATATTTTTTTATTCTGCCTGCCGGGTGCAAATCTCTGGGGTTCTGATGAAACCGGAAGTTTGGAGCGGATTTGAATATTCATCCTGAACGAGTACATTTGCGCACAACTCCAGAATTTTATGCATGCCGTACATGGAAAGGTCGATCTCCGGATGGCGTTCCTGAAACTTGTGGATAATGCTCATTTCCGTCTCTGAAAAAATCACGGGAATGGTATTTGATATTTGAATCTTCCAGGGTTCGCCCTCACTCATCAGCTTGCCGATGAAAAGGGACTGGGTGACGGGAATGCTGCCGCGAAAGGCAAACCAGGTGTGCACGGTGCGGACGGAAACCCGGCATTGTTCCGCCAGCCATTGGCGCGTTTTACCGTGTGTGCGGAGCCATTCCTTGATTTTAAGCTTTTCAGGATTGTTTTCTTTCTCAGAGAAAGAAGCGTTTAAATCCGCATCGGCAGCCAGCTCCGGAATGATTCGGGAAAGTGCTTTTTTCGTATTGGCCGATATTTTGCGAACGCTCATCTGTGCGTAAAACGTCTGGGGCCGGATTCCTATTTCCTCCGCCAATTGGTAGGACTTGCGGTTTTGGCATTGCAGCCATTCCTTGACCATGGTGCGTATATCGTCGTCAGACATGAATTGATGCAGGTTATGTGATGAAAGAAAAAATAGGATGGCAGCGTTTGAAACGCTATTTTCTCTTTCCTTGGAACTGTTCCGGGATAGTGAACCCTGCTTTTAACTTTTGCTCTTGATGCTGGAAAGAGCATCCAAAGCCTCACTGGCCCATTCCGGAACGGTCAAACCGTGGCGTTCCGCTTCATTTCTGAACTTCTCATACTTTTGAGGAGTAACGGGAACATAAATACTGTTCGGGTTCTTGGTCTGCACCAAACGTGCGTGTTTGGCGTATTCCTCTTTCATGATTCTGATGATGAGGCGTTGTCGTGCACGGGGAATAGGAACAGTAGAAAGCCATTTATCAACCTGGCTTTTGCTAACGCCGCAAAGATCGGCGAACTCGTCACGTGTCATCTTCGTAAGGGCAAGAAACTTTCTGATGCTGGACTTCATTTCATCCATGCGCGCATTTTTCGCATTCAGAAAAATCTGGCAAGCCATTTCTGGCATATTTTCTATTTTAGAAAATAATATTGTCTTTGTGTATCCGAAAAGGTAAATCGTTTTTCCTAAATCCAATGAAACTCAAAAAAATGTGAATCCTGGAAGCGCCTGTTTTCTTATTTTAGACGAAAAACTTCATGTTTAATATTCTTCCTTCTTCAAGGTATTTTTACCGCTGTTCCGGAAAAAGAGCGCCCGTTGGGAGGGATACTTTCTGGTTCATCTTCTTCTATTGGCTTGACGAAGCCCGTTCCGGGAGTACCGTGTTATCATGTTAAATTCCTCTTTATTCGCCTTGGGGTGTTCCGCGGTTTTTGTGATGTCTGCGGGAATGCCTTTACTGGCTGCCTCTCCTGAAAAAAAAGAAAATAAAACAGCCGCTTCTGCGGATGCTCTTCCCACCCTTTCCCTGGAGGGATTGCCGGAAGTATGGCTGCAGGGAACGCCTGTCAAGGAATGGGAAAAGGACAAGGTATACATCTTTGAATTCTGGGCCACCTGGTGCGGGCCGTGCCTGGCCGCCATGCCCCATATGGAACAACTGCATCAGGCATTTAAAGACAACCCGGGCATGCAGATCATAGGAGTCAATGTCATGGACCGGAAATCTCCGGAGGCTCTGAAGGAATTTTTAAAAAACCGTCCGTCTCCCCTCACTTACACGATGGCGGTGGATGTGGATGGAAAGAGAACCAGGGAAAAATGGCTGGCTCCTATGGATGTGAACGGCATTCCGCATGCGTTTGCCGTAAAGAACGGTAAACTCATCTGGCGCGGACATCCCGTAAAACTCTCGGAAGAAATCATGCAGGCCATGTTGAAACCTGATTTTTCCGCCGCTTCCCTTCCGTCGGAAAATTCTGATGCAGGCGCCCGTGAGTGGAAGCGTTATCGGGAAGTCTCGAAAAAGCTGGGCGAGGTGGTCCGGAAAGAAGGAAAACAGGGAGCCATGGCGTTTTTAAAGCAAATCCAGGATTCAAGGGAATTTCAGCAGGATCAGATGATTCAACTGAAGATGATCCCGTTCATCGTACTGGCGGAAAAAGGAGAATTCCAGGAAGCACAGTCGGTACTTGACAGCTTGTGCAAGGAATATCCGGACAACTACCGCGTGCAGATCAATGTGGCTGGAACCTTGATGGAGGGAAAATCAGTTCCTGCCGGCAAGATGGATGCCGCTCTGGTGGAGCGGTGCCTGAACCGTTGCATTGAAATCTCAAGGAAAGGCAACAAGGAAGCCTCCCTTCCCTGGCGTCTGATGGGTGAACTCCGGGAGCGGCAGGGCAACATGAAGGAAGCGCTTCGGGATATGGAAAAGGCGCTTTCCCTGACCTCCATCAGCAAGGCGTGGACGAAGCTGCAGCAGCTTTCGGGCAATTCGGAGACGTTTCAATCCCTTGTGGACCAGGTAGCTGCGGAAATTAAGCCGGAGCCTCCTCGGAAAATGCAGGAAATGGGGCCTGTGCAGGAAGACAAGGAATACACGCCCCTTTTCAGCAAGCTGAATTGGTTCAATCATCCCGGGCTGACGGGCTTGCCTTCTGACAAAACCGTATTTATCAGCTTCTGGAGAGGAGCTGCGAGGAACAATGGCATGTGGAGTGATGGAGCTCCGGGGAAAACGCTTGATGTAGTCCTGAAAAAATATGGTCTTCTGGACAATCCCAAGGTGAAGGCTGTGGTATTGGGTGTCATTCCGATGGATCAAAAACAGATGCAGGAATATCTGTCTGGTCCGGAAGGATGGACTGCCTACCCTGTCGGTATTCCGTCGGACCATTCCGTGATGGAACTTTTTGATTCCCTGAAGCTTAATTCGTTCCCTGCCGCCGCCGTCGTTCGTGACGGAACATTGCTGTGGGCAGGAGAAATTAAAAGGATGCCCGCGTGGGTGGCGGAAACGGCCCTCTGGGACTCTTTTGACAAGAACCGGTTTGCTGAGGAGGATGCGAAGCGCAAAGCTCATCAGCAGGCCCTGCAGGCTGTCATCAAAAAATCTTTTGAACTGCGCAAGGAAAAGAAATTTGATGAATACAAAAAACTGATTGAGGAAAACGCCGAGCGATTTGCCGATGACGGATGGTTTGCCTCTACAGTGGCGGAAGTTCAGGCGGGGAAAGCCTGGAAGGAGAAGGACTACCAAAAGGTGGCGGACATCATAGACCAGGTGCTGAAGCGTTTTCCGAAGGAAGACTCCCTGGCTTCTTACCTCCTGAAAATCCTGAATGGGTCAGATGAAATGCGTGGATACAACTATCAAGCGGCCCGGCATGCCCTCCAGATCATGAAAGACTTCAATACGCGGGATGACGGTGGTTATAATGCGGCTTGCTATCAAGTCATGATGGAAATGGCCATGGAGAAAAAAGACTACGCCCAGGCGAAAAAAGACGCTGTGAATGCACTCCGGGAATTACCCCTCATGCACCAGTATGTAGCCATGAAGAAAAAACAGGCGGAAGCTTAAGAATTCTGAAACGTTTAGGCCCCTTTCGTGATGAAAGGGGCCTTTTTTGCGGGAAAAGAGAAAAATGTAATACGTTAAGAATCAGTAATATTTAGAATTCTAAAAAAATCTCCGCAAAAACGACTCGAAAAAAATTGACAAGGGGGGTGAAAATGGTAGACTTCTCGGCACGCCAACACGGCGACGGGATGAAAAGCCCGGCGGCAGGAGGGACTCGAAAGAGGGCCTGAATGAAGCCGGGGCCGGCCACCCGGAAGAGCCTCATTAAAGGGGCCGATAAGAAGATTTCAAGGGAATGACTACCGAACCCGCCGAGGGTTTTCCTGAATGCGTCGAGAGACGTGTGAGGGAGAAAAAACCCGAAGGAGCGACCTAGCTCCGAGAGGGGCGGATTGGTAGAAGCAAGGGGAAAGAAAAAAGGTCGTGACGCGCGCCGTGCTTGGCAGAGCGAAGAGGACCTCAAGAGACACAACTTGAGGGAAGAGCTGACTGAAGCATGGCGCAGATGAAATCGAAAGATTCCATTTGGTCCAGCAATTTCAAAAATTATATTTGATGGAGAGTTTGATTCTGGCTCAGAACGAACGCTGGCGGCGTGGATAAGACATGCAAGTCGAACGGGAGAATTGCTAGCTTGCTAATAATTCTCTAGTGGCGCACGGGTGAGTAACACGTGAGTAACCTGCCCCCAAGAGTGGGATAGCCCCGGGAAACTGGGATTAATACCGCATAAAATCGCAAGATTAAAGCAGCAATGCGCTTGGGGATGGGCTCGCGTCCTATTAGTTAGTTGGTGAGGTAACGGCTCACCAAGGCGATGACGGGTAGCCGGTCTGAGAGGATGTCCGGCCACACTGGAACTGAGACACGGTCCAGACACCTACGGGTGGCAGCAGTCGAGAATCATTCACAATGGGGGAAACCCTGATGGTGCGACGCCGCGTGGGGGAATGAAGGTCTTCGGATTGTAAACCCCTGTCATGTGGGAGCAAATTAAAAAGATAGTACCACAAGAGGAAGAGACGGCTAACTCTGTGCCAGCAGCCGCGGTAATACAGAGGTCTCAAGCGTTGTTCGGAATCACTGGGCGTAAAGCGTGCGTAGGCGGTTTCGTAAGTCGTGTGTGAAAGGCGGGGGCTCAACCCCCGGACTGCACATGATACTGCGAGACTAGAGTAATGGAGGGGGAACCGGGATTCTCGGTGTAGCAGTGAAATGCGTAGATATCGAGAGGAACACTCGTGGCGAAGGCGGGTTCCTGGACATTAACTGACGCTGAGGCACGAAGGCCAGGGGAGCGAAAGGGATTAGATACCCCTGTAGTCCTGGCAGTAAACGGTGCACGCTTGGTGTGCGGGGAATCGACCCCCTGCGTGCCGGAGCTAACGCGTTAAGCGTGCCGCCTGGGGAGTACGGTCGCAAGATTAAAACTCAAAGAAATTGACGGGGACCCGCACAAGCGGTGGAGTATGTGGCTTAATTCGATGCAACGCGAAGAACCTTACCTGGGCTTGACATGTAATGAACAACATGTGAAAGCATGCGACTCTTCGGAGGCGTTACACAGGTGCTGCATGGCCGTCGTCAGCTCGTGTCGTGAGATGTTTGGTTAAGTCCAGCAACGAGCGCAACCCCTGTTGCCAGTTACCAGCACGTAAAGGTGGGGACTCTGGCGAGACTGCCCAGATCAACTGGGAGGAAGGTGGGGACGACGTCAGGTCAGTATGGCCCTTATGCCCAGGGCTGCACACGTACTACAATGCCCAGTACAGAGGGGGCCGAAGCCGCGAGGCGGAGGAAATCCTAAAAACTGGGCCCAGTTCGGACTGTAGGCTGCAACCCGCCTACACGAAGCCGGAATCGCTAGTAATGGCGCATCAGCTACGGCGCCGTGAATACGTTCCCGGGTCTTGTACACACCGCCCGTCACATCATGGAAGCCGGTCGCACCCGAAGTATCTGAAGCCAACCGCAAGGAGGCAGGGTCCTAAGGTGAGACTGGTAACTGGGATGAAGTCGTAACAAGGTAGCCGTAGGGGAACCTGCGGCTGGATCACCTCCTTTCTATGGAGAAAGTGCATGAAAAATGCACAGGTCGGATCTCTTCCCGAGGGAAGAGAGAGCGGAACCCGCGAGGGCCCGCAACGAACCAAAGATGTGTAAACAGCCAGTTCGCTTGGAGCGAAACTAGGCACGACGTGCGTGACGACCTTTTTTCAAAAAGAACCGCAACTGGGGGTATAGCTCAGTTGGTAGAGCGCCAGCTTTGCAAGCTGGATGTCCGGGGTTCGAGTCCCCGTGCCTCCACCAGTTTCGGTAAGAAGGCGGGAGCCGGAAAACTTTAGTAACTAAACTTTAGTATTTGGTAACTGTCTCTCAGAGACCCAAAACCGGGCCTGTAGCTCAGTTGGTTAGAGCACGCGCTTGATAAGCGCGGGGTCACAGGTTCAAGTCCTGTCAGGCCCACCAAAAAAATCGATTATTGAGGGAAAGCGAAAATTGACATCTGCGTGGCAAAGAAAACAATTGCTGAGAAGCAATTGCTTTCCAACAAAGTGGGTAGTTGAAAAACAACTACAATACACAATTTAAAACATGCATACCAAGAAATAAGACAATACAGTAAGTCACGAAAGGGCTTTGTGGTATTGTGGAAGTGGTAAAAAACTTTTGCAATATGATGAAGTAAGTAAGGGCGTACGGTGAATGCCTTGGTGCCAACAGGCGAAGAAGGACGCGGCAAGCTGCGAAAATCCTCGGGAAGCTGCAAGCAAGCGATGATCCGGGGGTATCCGAATGGGGTAACCTGATCGAGGCAATACTCGATCGTTCATACCTGAATACATAGGGTATGAAACGCGAAACCCGCTGAAGTGAAACATCTCAGTAAGCGGAGGAAAAGAAAGAGAAATCGATTCCGTAAGTAGTGGCGAGCGAAAGCGGATGGAGCCCAAACCGAAGGTACTCCTTCGGGGTTGTAGGACCACGAGATATTCGACCATACTGGATAGTAGAACAGCCTGGAAAGGCTGGCCGTAGAAGGTGAAAGCCCTGTAGACGAAATCCAGCGTGGGAATTAGTGGGATCCTGAGTAATACATCACACGTGGAACGATGTATGAATCAGCGCGGACCACCGCGCAAGGCTAAATACTAGTTGGCGACCGATAGTGAACAAGTACCGCGAGGGAAAGGTGAAAAGAACCGCTGTGAGCGGAGTGAAATAGAACCTGAAACCGTATGTCTACAAAGTGTCAGAGCAGAGCAATCTGCGATGGCGTGCCTTTTGTTTAATGAGTCTGCGAGTCAGTGTTTGTGGCAAGACTAAGGGCTTCCGGCCCGGAGTCGCAGCGAAAGCAAGTCCGAATAGGGCGAATTAAGTCGCAGGTACTGGACCCGAAGCGGAGGTGACCTACCCTTGGCCAGGTTGAAGCATGGGTAAAACCATGTGGAGGACCGAACAGGTGAACGTTGAAAAGTTCTCTGATGAGCTGAGGGTAGGAGTGAAAGGCTAATCAAACCCCGTGATAGCTGGTTCTCTTCGAAATGCATTTAGGTGCAGCGTCACGTGCTGATGCGCGGGGGTAGAGCACTGACAAGGCTAGGGGGCACACCCGCTTACCAAACCTTATCAAACTCCGAATACCGTGCAATGGAACGTGGCAGTGAGACAGTGGGGGATAAGCTTCATTGTCGAGAGGGAAACAACCCAGACCAGCAGCTAAGGTGCCTAAATAACGCTCAGTGGAAAGGATGTGGGATTACACAGACAGTGAGGATGTTGGCTTAGAAGCAGCCACCATTTAAAAAATGCGTAATAGCTTACTCATCGAGTGATCCTGCGCCGAAAATGATTGGCGATCAAGCGTTATACCGAAGCTCTGGACTTTACCTTACGGTAGAGTGGTAGAAGAGCGTTGCATGCGCGTTGAAGGGTGATGGCGACTGACCCTGGAGCACATGCAAGTGAGTATGCAGACATGAGTAACGTAAAGCCGGGTGAAATCCCCGGCCGCCGTAAACCCGAGGTTTCCAGGGCAACGTGTTTCGTCCCTGGGTTAGCCGGGACCTAAGCCGAGGCCGAGAGGCGTAGGCGATGGATATCAGGTTAATAATCCTGAGCTCGCGACCCTTAAACTGGGGGGACGCATGAGAAAAGATGACTAGGTTATTGAATTCCGAGTTGAGTCCACGGACTCAGCGCATCATTGGATCGAGTGCCAAGAAAAGCCCCAGCGTATGCTAAGCGACCCGTACCGCAAACCGACACAGGTGGGTGGGTAGAATATACCAAGGCGTAAGAGTGAAACCTGGTTAAGGAACTCGGCAAATTAGCCCCGTAACTTCGGAAGAAGGGGTGCCTGCAGCGATGCAGGCCGCAGAGAAATGGCCCAACCGACTGTTTATCAAAAACACAGCACTCTGCAAAGACGCAAGTCGAAGTATAGGGTGTGACACGTGACCAATGCCGAAAGATTAAGGCAAGGGGTTAGCCGCAAGGCGAAGCTCTGAACCCAAGTCCCGGTGAATGTCGGCCGTAACTATAACGGTCCTAAGGTAGCGAAATTCCTTGTCGGGTAAGTTCCGACCTGCACGAATCGTGAAACGAGTTGGGCACTGTCTCAACCAGGCGCTCAGTGAAATTGTAGTGGCGGTGAAGATGCCGCCTACCCGCAGAAGGACGGAAAGACCCTATAGACCTTAACTGTAAGCTGTCATTGTTTCTTCGGTTTTAATGCTCAGAGTAAGTGGGAGACGCTGAAGACGCCCTTTAGGGGGCGTCGGAGTCATCAATGAGACACCACCCTTTGAAACTGGAGGATCTAACCCTGAGCCGTGAATCCGGCCAGAGGACCGTGTCAGCCGGTCAGTTTTACTGGGGCGGTATCCTCCCAAAGAGTAACGGAGGAGCGCGAAGGTGGGCTCAGCCCGGTTGGCAACCGGGTGTCGAGTGCATGGGCATAAGCCCGCCTAACTGTGAGACCAACAAGTCGAGCAGATGCGAAAGCAGGCCCAAGTGATCCGGCGGTAGAAAGTGGAATTGCCGTCGCTCAACGGATAAAAGGTACCTTAGGGATAACAGGCTGATCACGCCCAAGAGTTCATATCGACGGCGTGGTTTGGCACCTCGATGTCGGCTCGTCGCATCCTGGGGCTGGAGAAGGTCCCAAGGGTCCGGCTGTTCGCCGGTTAAAGCGGCACGCGAGCTGGGTTCAGAACGTCGCGAGACAGTTCGGTCCTCTATCCTCTGTGGGCGTTGGAAAATTGAGGGGTTCAGACCTTAGTACGAGAGGACCGGGTCTGACGCACCACTGGTGCATCGGTTGTACTGTCAAGTGCATGGCCGAGTAGCTAAGTGCGGACGGGATAAGCGCTGAAAGCATCTAAGCGCCAAGCCCATCCCAAGATGAGTTTTCCCTATAGGTTCGTGGAAGACCACCACGTTGATAGGTCGCAGGTGTAAGTGCAGCAATGTATTGAGCCAAGCGATACTAATCACCAATAGACTTCATCATATTACATCACTCCCGTTCGTGAATAACAACTTGCTGTTGTCTTGTTCATTGGATGTATGTTTAAAAGTAACACCACCAGCCACGCAGATGTCAGTTTACGCTGATTCCTTCCCCTCGTAACGAGAGGAAATCTTCTTAGCCACACACACAACAACCCTTAAAAAATCCCCCTCAAAGCCCCCCCAAGGGCTCCCGGGCAGGCAGGATGAAGAAAATGAAAAACTCTTCCCCCTGAAGCCCGGTGGCCAGAGCGCAGTGGTCCCACCCGGTCCCGTTCCGAACCCGGAAGTGAAACGCTGCCGCGCCAATGGTAGTCGGACGATAGGTCCCGCAAGAGTAGGTCGCCGCCGGGATTTTTTTCATCAGGCCCCGCCAGTTCCTCAACTGGCGGGGCTTGTTCTTTTCTTGATGGAAAATCTTGAAAACATACTTCTCAAAAATTGCTTTTCCCGCCATTGCATTACTCCTTGAAAGACGCCGCGGATTTTGCATGTATAGTTGGTGCTATGCTTTCACATGCTTTTGCAGTCGGTTCGGTTCTGGGAACGGTCATGTCCCCGCTTGTTTGCGTCTCTGCGGCGGAAATATCTCCCGTAGCGGCCGCTGAAGGCGTGGTGGCGCGCGTGACTCCATCAGCCAAGGACGCCGTGGCATTCCGCTTGAATCCGGCTATGGGCAACAAGATTACTATTTCTGGCGCACCCGGAGGCATCCGGGTGGAAGCATCTGACGTGCGGCGCCTGGTGGCGGGGTACGGATGGTATCTGAAAAATATTGCCAAGGTGCATTTTTCATGGAACGGAGACCGTCTGACGCTTCCCTCTCCGTTGCCTGCTCCGTCCACCCCTGTCACGATTGAGTCCCCGTGGAATACCGTTTTTGCGTATAATTACTGCACGCTGTCCTATACGGCGGCTTTCTGGGACTGGAACCGCTGGCAGCGCGAGATTGATTTTCTGGCTCTGAGCGGGTTTACGCACGCGCTGGTGACGGCAGGCCTGGAGAAGACCTGGGAGGATTTCCTCATTGGCCTGGGGTATCCCCGTGAAAAGGCTCTCCGCTTCATCCCCAATCCCGCTTTTGCCGCCTGGTGGAATATGGGCAACCTGGAAGGACACGGAGGACCGTTGACCCAGCAGCAGATTGACAGGATGGCACAGATGGGTAGGCGCATCGTGTCCCGCATGGAGCAGTTGGGAATGACCCCCGTGCTTCAGGGTTATGTGGGGTTTGTTCCTGCGGATTTTGCGGAGAACGTGCAGATGAAGGGGCTGAAGCTTATTCCGCAGGGGGAATGGGTCAATTTCAAGAGGCCGTGGGTTGTGGACCCCACTTGCGAGGCTTTTCCGAAGCTGGCCGCGGGCTGGTACAAGGCTCTCCGCAAGGTATACGGCATTTCCGGAAAGATGTTCGGCGGGGATTTGTTCCATGAAGGCGGCAGCAAGGGCGACATTAACGTGACGCGCGCGGCGCAGGCGGTGCAGGGCGCCATGCAGAAGGCTTCACCGGGTTCTTCCTGGGTGATCCAGGCCTGGGGGGGCAATCCTTCCCGCGAGCTGCTGGCCGGTACGGACCCGAGGCATGCTCTTGTGCTGCAGCTCACCAAGGACATGGCTGACGGCGGGAAGAATTTGAGGACTTTTGACGGTATTCCCTGGGTCTGGTGCGAGCTGGCCAACTTCGGCGGCAATACGGGACTATACGGAGGGGTTCCCCTTCTGTCCCGGCTGGGGAGTGATTTGGCCGGCTACAGGGACAAGGGCCTGGTGGGAATGGGCACCTTGTCCGAAGGGCTGGAAACGAATCCCCTGCATTACGCCCTCTTCAGCGACCGTTTATGGACGGCGGAGGATATTCCCGTCCGGGACTGGCTAAGGAAGTATGCGCGCCAGCGTTACGGCGCCGCTCCGGCAGCGGTTGTGCGGGCTTTGGAAATCCTGTCTTCCTCCATTTACAATCCCGCCCGTTCGCAGGAGGGGTGTACGGAGTCCATTATCTGCGCCCGTCCGTCCTGGGACGTCCGCAAGGCCTCCACGTGGTCCAGCGGAGAGAGGTATTACCATTTGGGCGACATCGTTAAAGCGGCCCGCGGTTATTTGAAGGCGGCCAATGACCAGCCGTCCCTGGTGAAGGAGGAGACCTTCCGCTATGATTTGGTGGATGTCGTCCGCCAGGCGCTCGCGGACGCCGCTTTTTACCAGCTCCAGCGGGTCAGGAGCGCTTTTGACGCCGGAGACGTACCTGCCTACAGGAAGCAGGTGAAGCTTTTCCTGTCCCTGGTTTCGGATATGGACGCCCTCCTGGCGACGGACAGCCAGTTCCTGCTGGGAACCTGGCAGAAGAAGGCGCTGGATTGGGGGAGCACCCGGCAGGAGAAGGCCTTGATGGACAAGTCCGCCAAGATGCTTGTTACCACGTGGATTGACCAGGCTCCCCGCGCGCTGAATGATTATTCCAACCGCCAGTGGGCCGGGCTTGTGGCCGATTTTTATCTGCCCCGCTGGAAGAATTTTTTTGAATCCCAGCTGGATGTGCTGACTGGAAAGAAGGACCGTGCCGCCGCCCAGGCCGCCTTCATGGATAAGACGGTCCGGGAGGAATTGGCCTTTGCCGGAAATGGAAAGGTGTATTCCACGAAGTCGTCCGGGGATGCTCTGGCCGTCGCCAACCGCGTGATGAATGCCCACCGGGAAATGCTGGACGCCCTGAGCGCGGAAGAAAGACATTCCACGGGAACTCCGTGGGACCTCCAGCAGGGATCCCCGTTGCAGTTCAACGTGACGGACCAGGTAACCGGACCAGGCACGTACACCGCCACCTTCCAGTGGAAGAACGGCCCCAGCGCCCTGAAGATTCATTCCGTCAAGTTGTACGAGGGGAACAGGGAGGTGGCCGCAGATAACCATGAAGGCTGGACCGGCGTGGAGAATAAGGATAATTCCTACAGGCTTGATCTGAAGAAGTACCGCACCAACCTGGATTCCTATACCTTGAAGGCGGAGGTGAGCGGCGTTTCCGAAGGGGATTCCAAGGGTGAAATGACGTTGAAGAAGGAAGCCCGCTGACGCGCCATCGGCCCTGGGCCGGATCTCTGGAATATGCTTTTTTCCGGAGAGCCGGAGTCCGTCAAGGTATTTAGCGTGCCGCCTGGTAAATGCTGAACATCAGGATGGCCATGCCCGTCAGGGCCGCGCCGGCAATGATGCCGGAAGCGGTGGGGATTTTATATTCCTTGGATTTGGCCTTGAAAAAGCGGTCCGCGGCCCAGCCGAGCACGGCCCCTGCAAAGAAAAGGAAGGAGTCGTTCCACTGGATGGCCCAGGCCAGCCCGAAGCCGATGGGGGTGGGGAGCCATTTGCCTGCGGCGGGAAGGTAGCGGGGGACAAGCACCAGAATGAGGCCGAGGATGCCGCCCGCGATGATGGAGAGAACCTTGATGCTGTGCAGGTGGCTGAACCCCATGCCCAGCGCTTCCGCCGTGGCCGCCCATGTTCTGGCTCCAGGAGCATTGAAGGCCTGAAGCGCGTCCACGTCTGGGACCATGGAGCGGAAGGCCAGCACGGAGACGAGGGTTCCCAGGAAGATTCCGGAGAACTGGGCGATGAATTGCTTGCGGGGATTGGCCCCCAGCAGGTAGCCCACCTTGAGGTCCACGAGCAGGTCTGCCGAAGAACTGGATGCTCCGGAGGTGATGTTGGCCGCCATCAGGTTGGCCGTCACGTGTCCCGGCGCGATTCCGCCGAAGATGAGCTGCGTGACTTTCCCCATGGCTCCGGTAGGCGTGATGTTGGCTTCCCCGGTGATCCGGCAGACGACCAGCGCCAGGAAGAAGGAGATGACTACTGCAATGCAGCTCATCCAGTACGGAACGTCAAAGGTGACGTACGCCAGGTAGCCGAGAGCCCCCAGGGAGACGAGCTGGCCTGCCAGGAACCAGCTCATGGGCGTTTCTATTTTTTCCACGTCCGTCAGCTCCCGCCTTTTAGTCAGGGAGAACATGGCGCCCAGGGAGGAGAAGGAGCGGACGATGCTTTTCCATTGGAACAGGAAGGCCACGATGCTGGCGACGACCATGCAGGCGGTTCCTCCCCACAGGGTCCAGCCCACGCTGTCCCGGTAGCCCGCTCCCGCGGGAAGCAGTCCCTGGCTTTCCAGCCACGGTACGTAGAGAGCCCAGCAGACTGTACCGCCTATGAAGAGGCTGAGGGAAGTTTTCATGCCTACCAGCGCGCCCGCGCCCACGAACATGAGGTCCCATTTGAAGAAGATGGTGCGCTGGTACCAGTTGCCCAGGATTTGTTGCTGGGCGGTGCCCAGCCATTGTTCCCCTCCCGCCGCCATGGCGATGGCGTTGGCGGAGGCGAAGAGGGCGGAGTAAAGAAGGGCTTTGGCCTGTCCAGCCGCCTTTTTGCCTTCTGAATAGAGCACCTTGAGGGTTTCCGCCGTGGCGATGCTGTCCGGAAACCTGATTTGCTCAATGTTGATCATCTGGCGCTTCATCGGAATGGCCATGGTGACGCCCAGCACGGCAATGAAGAATATCCAGGCGAAGGTGACGCCCAGCGGCATGTGCTGCCCCGTCAGCAGGAGCAGGGCGGCCACGGCGGAGGTGAGCGTGCCTCCCGTGGAGTAGCCCGCGGAGCTGGCGGCGGACTGCATGCACGTGTTTTCCAGAATGGTCATGGGGGATTTGGAGATGCCCAGGCGCACGAAGGCGTTCCACAGGGCAAAGGAGATGATGCCCGCCGTCAGGGCCACCCCGAAGGACCATCCCATCTTAAGGTTGGCGTACAGGTTGGTAAGGGAGAGGATGGAGCCGAGGATCATTCCTACGATGACGGCTCTCCAGGTAAGCTGCTTCATTCTGTCTCCGGAGCCCAGGTAGACACGGTCATACCATTGCTGTTCGATTTCATCCGGCGTGCCCTGGAAGCCGTCCAGGGGCAGCGGCTTTTCCAGGCAGGAGAGAGGAGCGGGGGAAGACTGGGATTCCGTAGGTGCCATACGGGCCGGAACATAGCATGTGCGGGCGCGGTGGAAAAGCCGTATCTGCCTTTTCCTTTCCTCCGGAATGCCCCCCGCTTGGGGCTTGCCTGCCCGTGGAGCCCGTGGTTTAATGAACGGCATGAGCCAATCTTTTACGGATAAACTTGCCGCCCGCATCAGAAAGACCGGTTCCGCCCTGTGCGTGGGGCTGGACCCTCGCCCCGTCATGGATGATTTGCAGTCGGTTCCTTCCCTGTTGAGGAAGGTCGTGGAAGAAACCGCCCCGTATGCGGCGGCGTTCAAGCCGAATATCGCCTATTTTGAGGCCATGGGCCTGCGCGGCTTGGAAATGCTGGAGGAGTTGCTTCCGGATATGCCGGAGGATGTGCCCGTGGTGCTGGACGCCAAGCGCGGCGACATCGGGGAGACGCAGAAGTATTATGCGCAGGCGTATTTTGAACGCCTGGGCGTGGATGCCGTCACATTGAGCCCCTTCATGGGTTATGATACGCTGGAGCCTTTTCTGAATTATGAAGGGAAGGGCATTTATCTGCTGGCGGTCACTTCCAATCCCGGTTCCGCGGACGTGGAGAGGCAGGAGCTGGCCGACGGCCGCAGGGTTTATGAACTGGTGGGGGACATGGTGCGCCGTTCCATGCAGGAAGGGCGCAAAACTTCCGTAGGCATGGTGGTGGGGCTGACCAATGCGGATTCCTCCATTCTGGAGCGCATTCCGGACGCTCCCCTGCTGATTCCCGGCCTGGGAGCCCAGGGCGGCGATCTTTCCAGCCTGAGCGGTTCCGGACATGCGGCCCCCCCCCTGATTAACGTGTCCCGCGGCATCATGTACCAGAATCCGGAGCTTGGCTTTGCGGAAAAGGCCGGCAGATTCGCCCAGAGCATCCGGGAGGCATTGGGTTATTGATGTCCATGCGTTTTTCCGGCAGATAACAAAATGATAACGGGCTGCTTATGGCGGTGCAGGCGCTTGTCAAAGGGAAGGGCGCTGGTATATTGAACGGGCACTGCCCTTCTCCCTGCCCGTTTTTTATGGATGAAAAGCCCGGAATTGTAAGATTCACGCCCCGTTCCACTTCCAAGTCCGCCATGCTGATTGCGGTGGCGGTGGCCGTGGGCGTTCAGGTGGCTTTGTGCGCCGTGCTGGTAGCCATTCATTTTCAGGAGCTGTGGCTGCCCGCCGTGCAGAACGGGGAGGTGGAAATGGAGTTTGTGCCTCCTTCCGAGGAGGTTCTTCAGGAGCTGGCGGAAGTTCAGCCCGTGCCCGTAGAGCCGGTCGCGGCCCCTTCCACGGTCAGCCCCGTTCCGGAAATTTCCGCAGATGAAGACCTGCTTGCGATGAAGCTGCCGGAGAATGAGGATTGTTCCGACATGAAGGATTTTCTTCCGGAGGAGACTCCCACGGAGTATTTGCCGGAGGAGCTTTCCAGCATGCGGATTTCCATGAGGGAGGTAAAGCCCAGGCGTCCCGTGAAGACTCCGGCGGTTTCCCTGCCGGGGCAGCCTAGCCCGGATGAGAACGTGACTCCTGATAAAAAGGTGCGTTATAAACATGCTCCGTCCTTGCCCAATTCCGTCAATTCTTCTAGAGTCGGGAAGGTGAATGCCGTGGTGAAAGTAGTGGTGGGGGTTAATCCCCGTGGCGAACCTTCATCCGTCAATCTCCTTCAATCAACGGGAAATGCGGAACTGGACCGTCTTTTCATGCGCTGGGTGAAAGAGAATTGGACTTTCTATCCGGCAGAAAAAGACGGCGCGCCCATTGCTTCCAAGGTGGTGGTGCCCGTCAGGTTGAATATAGATTAACCTGCGCAGGAGATAAGAGAGATGCTTCCGGAGAAAATAGAGAAAAGGCCCATTTACGTGATCGGCCACCAGAATCCGGATACGGATGCCATTTGTTCCGCCATAGGGAATGCGGAGTTTTTAAGAACCCATGGCGAACCTGACGCGGTTGCCGCCAGATGCGGGGAGATGACGCTGAGGACATCCTGGGTGCTGGAAAAAGCCGGGGTGCCGGAACCGGTGCTGATTCATGACGTGACGCCTACCGCGGGAACCATCTGCCGCCGTGACGTGATCAGCGTGAGTCCGGACGACACGTTCCTGACGGCGTACCGCCGGATGACGGAGAACTCCCTTCAAACCATTCCGGTGATTGACGCGGACCACAATCTTTACGGCCTGCTGCGTTATTTTGATTTGCTGAGCCTGCTGATGCCCCTGAACATGACGGAGATGAATGTGCGCTCCGTTTTTTCCAGCCTGAGCAACATTGCCACCACCATTGACGGCAAATGCCTGACCGGGGAGACCCTGAGCGAGGAGGAAACGCAGAATATTCTTCTGGTGGGCGCTTCCAGCGAGCCGAGCGTCCGGACGAGGCTTGCCAATTACAAGAGAAAGGGCATCGTCCGCGATCTGATCGTTATCTGCGGGGATCGCCCGAATGTGCAGCTGTATGCCGTGGAGCACGGCGTGCGCGCTCTGGTGACCACGTCCGGGGCTTTCCCTTCCCTGGATATTATTGAGACGGCCCAGACGACGGGTACATGCATTTTAAGCACCCCGTGGGATACGGCCAGCGTGGGGCAGCTTATCCGCTGCTCCCGGAAGGTGAGGGAACAGGTCCACAAGGATTACACGGTTTTCCCGGAGAACATGCCGCTGCCCGAGTTGAGGCAGGCCGCCGTGAAGCGCAAGCAGGCGCTGTTCCCCGTGATGAGCATCAAGACGAACAAGATGATCGGCGTGCTGAGCAAGACGGATCTGGTGGATCCGCCCCGTACGCGCGTGGCCCTGGTGGACCACAATGAATTTTCACAAGCCGTGAAGGGAGTGGAGGAAGCGGAAATTGTGGAGGTGATGGACCACCACCGCCTGGGCACCCAGCTTTCCACACGGGACCCGATCCGCTTCCTGAATGAACCCGTGGGCTCCACTTCCACCCTGGTGGCGCGCAGGTTTTACCACCGTGATGCGGAGCCTTCGCAGGCGGTGGCGATTTGCCTGTGCGCCGGGATTCTTTCAGATACGCTGAACCTGACGTCTCCCACGACGGCGCGGGCGGACCGGGAAATGCTGGAATGGCTGACCGGCATTGCCAGGATAGACGCCAAGAAGTTCACGGAGGAATTTTTTGCCACCGGCTCCCTGCTGCGTTCCAAAACGGCGCCCTCCGCGATTGTCCAGGCGGACAGGAAAACCTTTACCGAGTACGGGCACAAGATCAGCATTTCACAGATTGAGGAAATAGGCATGTTCGGCCTGAAGGAAGTTCAGGATGACCTGGTGAAGGAGCTTCAAAAGCTGGTGGAAGAGGAAGGATTGAAGCTGGCGTGCCTGTTGGTCACGGACATTGTCACGCATGATTCCATGCTGCTGGCCGTCGGGGATGAAGAGGTGCTGGAGCACATCGAGTACGAGCGGTTGGGCCCCAACTTGTTTTCCGCCGCCGATGTGGTCAGCCGCAAGAAGCAGCTTTTCCCGGCTATTTCCCGTGCGCTGAAAACCTTGTAGGTTTCCGAGGAAAATTCTTTCCCCGTAAAGTAAAAGCGCCTCCGTTTGGGGAGGCGGATGGAGAAATTCCTTCTGCCGGAGCGGAATGGCGCGGCCGTGTGGAAAGGGGAATCAGGGCATGGCAATGTCTGCCAGGATGGAGCGGCGGACGGTGTCCGGTATCAGCACGGTGGCGGCTCGCTCGGGTTTGAGCGGCGGCGTGCAGAAAACACGGTCCAGGCGCAGCAGCGGGAAGTTGACGGGTTGAGTGGCTCCGTATCCGGCTCCCTTCAGTTTGAAGCAATCCTGAAAATCGGCGCTGAGCTTGGCGAAAATAGGGGATTGGGGCGCGGCGCTGAAGTTTCCGGCCAGGATGATGGGCAGTTCACCGTGCTGGCTTCCTACCTCCCGCAGGGTGTCAAACAGGTATTGAAGCTGTTTGCGGTGAATAAACCGGAGCGTGTGGAAGTATTTCCAGCAGGCGGGGGAGTACAAGTCAAAGCGGTGTTCAAAAGGCTCCAGGCTGATATTGATGAGCCGTATCGCCAGGGAAGAATTTTCCGGTATCCAGTCCACGATAAGTCCGGCTGTGTCCGTGATGCTTTGGGCCGGACCAATCTGCCCGTGCCGCACGATGATGGCGCAGCTGCCTATCTGCTTGATGTAGGAAGTGCGTCCGAAAATGCTGTAGGCGAATTTGAGTGTCCGGTTGTGGTTGCTGCATCCCTGGATGAAGATGACGTCTGCGCGGAGTTTGGAGATTTGTTCAATGGGCGGATTTTCCACACAACCCCCGTACAGGGTGAGAACCCTGATTTGCCGGGCATCCGGAGCCGGCGGCATTTTGTAATACTCCATTCCCGTTCTGGAAATGGGAGGAAGAAAGTCCGTAATGACGATGCCGTACGCAAACCAGATAATGACGCCAAGCAGCCCTATCCGGGAACCGAAGACCAGCCATGCAATAAGCGCCGGGAAGGAGAAGATGAGGCAGCATGCCCAAGTGGGCAGTGACGTCATGAAGGCCATTGTGTCCGAACCGGTCCAGAAGATGGTGACGACGATGACCCACAGGCACAGAGAGACGCCGCCCAGCGCTATTCCCAGGTGGTTGACCCCGGATAACGCTGGCAGTGGTTCCGCCAGATGTTTGCGTCTTCTGAGCCGATGCACGGTGGTGGTAGGTTAAAGGCCCATGCCGGGAGGGAGGCCCATGCCGCCCGTCAGTTTTTTCATTTCCGCCGCCGCGGTTTCCTTGCCCTTGGCTATGGCGGCATTAATGGTTTGCAGGAGCAGGTCCTGGAGGAATTCTGAATCGGACGGGTCGATGATGGAGGGATCAATCACCAGCTCCGTGAGGTTTCCGTCACAGGTGGCGGTGACTTTCAGCTTGCCGCCCGCGCCTTCCGTGGTAACGGTCTGGGAGGCCAGCTTTTCCTGGGCGGCGGCAAGTCCGGCCTGCATTTGCTGGACCTGCTTCATCATTTTCATCATGTTCATGGCTGTCGTATTTGGAAGTATGGGTTGATGTTGTTTATTGGGAAATGATGCGGGCGCGGAAGATCTCCATGGCGGCGTCAATCAGGGGGTCCGTATAGTAGGAATTATCTTCATCTTTCTCCCTGGCGGGTTCCTGAACGGCTGCGGCGGGGTTTTCCCGCGGCGCCTGGGGTTTGGGAGAAGGTGCGGAGGCCGCGGGGGGGGGAGGCGCCGGCAGCGGGGCCAGTTCTTCCTGAACCGGCTCCGGCACGGAGGAATCCTGGCGGATGGAAATGGTGACGGGGACTCCGCCGCGTTGGGAAAGGTCCGCTTCCAGGGCCGCCCGCAGGGGGCCGGATCCGAGGCTGTCCATTCCCTGATGGTCGGAGGGATGAAAGGAGATGGCGACGAATGCGCCGTCATGGCCGGAGAAAACGCTGTTGGCCAGAAAGTCCGCCTGGAGGGGGAAGTTGGCGGCGGCACGTTCCAGCGCCGTTTTCCAGTCCTCCTCCGTGATGGTTCTTCCGGATTGCGGGGCAGGGGCTTCCGGTTCCTCTTTTACCATGGGAGCAGGGGTGCGGGAAGGAGCGCTTGCCGTGTCGAACAGGTTGTCAAAGAAGCTGCTGGTGCGCCTTTCCGGCGGGAGGTTTTCTTCAGGGTCCATGAAAGTGGGTTCCGGAGAATCCGGAGGAGCCACCGGGGCATCGGAGATGGCAGAGGCGGGACGTTGAGGCTCTTCCGGGGTGTCGGAAGTGGGCTCCGGCCGCGGTTCAGGTGCGGAACAGGAAGGCTCTTCCTGCGGAATGGCGGGGGAGGGGGATTTTGCAGTGGTTGCGGGAGGTTCCGGCGCGGGATCAGTGGGCTGCGGTTCGGGTTCTTCTGCGGGAGCCGGGGCTGGTTGCGCACTGGCAGGTTCGCTCGCCTGTACCGCGGGAGCCGGGAATGGTTTGGCCGGGGAAAAGTCCGGAACCGGGTCCATCAGGTGTTCTTCCGGAGCGGGCTCCGGTTTTTCCGCAGGAAGGGGCGGCTGGGCGTTTGCCGGAGGCTCCGGCGCAGGGGCCGGGCCGGCGGGCGCGGGCATGTCCTGTTCCTGGCGCGGAGCGGGTGCCGGAGAGGAGGATGGGACGGAGGATGCCAGGGGGGCGCCTTCCAGCGCCATGATAATATCGCTGATGCTGGCTTCCGCGAGAGCGTGAACGGCCTTGATCAGGCCCATTTCCAGATGCAGCCTTTTGTTGGTGGACCAGCGCATCTTGTCTTCCGTTTCCGCCAGCACTTCCACCAGGCGCAGGATTTTGTCCGTCTGGGTGCGTTTGACGAGTTCGGAAAGTTCCTCCTTGGAGGATTCCGGCAGGGAATCGAAGCTGGCCTCCGGGTCCACCTTGGAGACCAGGATTTCACGCACGGCGGAGATGATTTCAGAGAGGAACTGGCCCATGTCTCTTCCAGCTTCCGCCTGTTCATGCAGGAGGTGCAGGAGGGAGGGGAGCTCCTTGTTCAGAATCAGCGCCAGCGCATGGGCTACGGTTTCCCGGGACGTGATGCCGAAGATGTGGAGCACCTGCTGTTCTTCAATGTGGTCTCCGCAGAAGGAAACAAGCTGGTCCAGCATGGATTGCGCGTCCCGCATGCCTCCGTCCGCCACCTTGGCGACGGCAAAGGCCGCTTCCCGGCTCAGGCTCACTCCTTCCGCAGAGGCGATGTGAAGCAGGTGTTCCGCAATGATTTCAGAGGGAATGGGGCGCAGGTCGAAGCGCTGGCAGCGCGACAGGATGGTCGGCAGAATCTTGTGGGGTTCCGTAGTCGCAAAAATGAATTTGACGTGGGGGGGCGGCTCCTCCAGCGTTTTCAGCAGGGCGTTGAAGGACTCCTTGGTGAGCATGTGCACTTCATCTATATAGACGATGCGGAAATTGCCCCTGCTGGGAGCGAAGCGCACGTTGTCCCTCAGGTCACGGATATGGTCGATGCCGCGGTTGGATGCGCCGTCTATTTCCAAGACGTCCAGGCTGCGCCCTTCCGCTATTTCCTCGCAGATGTCTTCGTGCGGGTCAAAGTCCACCCTGGGACCGCCGCTGCAATTCAGGGCTTTTGCAAAAATTCTGGCGGTAGATGTTTTTCCTGTTCCGCGGGGGCCTACAAAAAGGTAGGCGTGGGCGAGGCGGTTGTGCTCAATGGCGTTTTTCAACGTCTGGACGACATGATCCTGTCCAAGGACGTCATCGAATGTCAGAGGACGGTATTTTCTGGCAAAGACCTGGTAACTCACGGTTCAGAAAGACTAGAAGATGAGTCCGTGTTTGAAAAGAAAATAGAGCGTAATTGTTTTAAAATGTTGATAAGAGAACTCTTGCGGTATCCTGTTACGGAGCTTCCCTGAAAAAAATATCAAGAAAACAGTGAGGATGACATTTTGATGTTGAAATCTGAAAATGTTCATGCCAATCTCACAAAAGTAACAGGAACCTTCTCATCTCTATTATTTCCTATGTGGGTCAAAGTATCAATAGCAGCCTTGGTCATTGCTCTTCTCGGCGGAGCCATGTATTATCTTGATAACGAGGAAGCTCTAACCAAGGAGCGTAAGGAATGCGTCTCCCGTTATAAGAACCTGAACGGTCTTCGCGGCGAGTTTACGGAAGAAAAGACAAAATATGTCGACTTCCTGGTGAAGAATGAGGCTTTGACGAACGATATCAACGCCCTGACCAAGCAGAAGGACGAGCTGGAAGCCAAGAACCAGGAGCTGGCCGCCGCCAATGAGGCCAAGAAGACGGACCTCCAGGCGCAACAAACAGCCCTGGCGGAACTTCAGTCCAAGAGCAAGGACATGGAAAGTATCCAGGCCATTGCGGACAAGATCAAGGGACTGGAAGAAGAATCCAAGCAGCTGGAAGTAGTCAAGCAGGCGGAGCAGGGCAAGCATGACGCCATCGTTGCTGAAACGGAACAGCTTGTCGTGAACAATGCGGCCCTTCGCCAGCTCAAGGCGGACCAGGATGCGCACCTTTCTCCGCCCAATCTGAAAACGCGGGTTTCCCAGGTGATTAATGATTTCAATGTAGTTGTGATTGACGGCGGTGCTGCCGACCTGGGCGTAGTGCCCGGCTCCAAGCTGGCCGTGATGAGGGATGGCAACAAAATTGCCGAACTTGACGTAAGCGCCGTTGAATCCCGTGTTTCCACGGCCACCATTCTCCCCAGCACGGTAACCGCCGGCGAACGTGTTGAAGCCGGAGACGTCGTTGTATCCGTTCGTCCCTAGTCCTTTCCCGGTTCAATACACACCATACACTCTCACATACATACACAATGAAAACTGTCTTAGTAGTTTTATTGATTCTTGCAGCAGGTGCGGGCGCCTGGTTCTCCGGTCTCAGCGGCCTCTTCGGCGTCAACGGCCAGTATCAGGACTTCAAGGAGATGATCACCTACCGCAAGGTTCTGGACAAGGAAATCCGGAATTGGACGGGATTGCGCAATGACATGATCAAGAACCGCGGTCTGGCTGCGGAGGAAAACCTGAGCCTGACCTCCAACAAGGCCTCCGTGACTCAGCAGCGTGACGAACAGCTCTCCAAGGAAACGGAGCTGAAGGAAGAAGAAGTCCAGCTGAATGCGGACCTGTCCAAGATCAACAAGCAGATGGATGAGCTCAAGGCCAAGCTGAACGACTTCGGCGTTTCCAGCGTGCAGGAAATCCAGGCGAAGATGGAATCCATGGAAGCCTCCAACAAGAAGCTTCAGGAAGACATTGACCAGATCAAGAGCGCTACGGAAGTGGCCGCCAAGAAGCGTGCCGAGCAGGCTACCGAGCTGGCCGGACGTCAGAAGGAACAGGCCGAATACCGCGCCGCCCTCGCCAAGAATGGAGATGAATATCCCGTTCTGTCCGTGGACCCGCAGTGGGGCTTTGTGGTGATTGGCGCCGGGCAGGGCAGCAACATTGATCCGAATACGGTTCTGCTCGTTACCCGTGACGGTCGCAGCATCGGCAAACTGAAGGTGACCTCCCTGGAAAAGAACCAGACGGTGGCTGACATCGTCAAGGACAGCGTGCCCGCCGGCATGAGCATCCAGCCCGGCGACATGGTGCAGCTTCTGCGTCCGTTGCAGTCCGCCAAATAAGGTTTCTGCCGCGTATTTTCCTTGAACCCCGCTGTGCCCTCCGGCATAGTGGGGTTCAACTTTTTAAAAGGAAATGATGAAACGATTCACAGCCTCCCTTTTGCTTACGTCTTTCTCCCTTCTTCTGGTCTCTTCCTGCTCCTGGCTGATGGAGCCGAAGGAACGGGAGCGTGTTCCGCAGCCGCCCCCCGGCCCGGAAAAGAGCGCTCTTCCCCATAACAAGACCCAGAGATTTGAAGCGGAAGCTACGCTGGGACCGCTGGCTTCGCCAAGACGTTAAAGGCGTTCAAATAACGGTTGGCGGTGATTCTGTTCTTTACAGCATCCCGCAAACCGGATACAAACGCTCCCGATTTCCAAGCGGAGAGATGGCTGAGCTGGTCTAAGGCACTCGACTCGAAATCGAACGTGGGCTTTAAAACCCACCGTGGGTTCGAATCCCACTCTCTCCGCCAGTTTTTTTTAAGAGAAAGCCCGTCGCAAGACGGGTTTTTTGTTTTTATCAGGCGTCGTTCCGGAAGAAAATTCGCGGGAACGGTTGTTTAATGATAGAGAGGGAGGCCCTTGTCGGCTTCCCGGAGCCGGTCTCCGTTGGGATGATTGTAGCTGTAATAGTTTCTGCGAACGGTTTCGGTAGGTTTTCCGATGATCACGTGGTCCAGGAACCGGACGCCCAATAGCTTGGCGCATTCCCGCACGCGTTCGGTCAGGAGGTCGTCCGGGCGGCTGGGAGCCGGGTTCCCGCTGGGATGGTTGTGCGCCAGGACGAAGCCGTAGGCATTGTGGATGACGGCGGGACGCAGAATGTCGCGCGGATGGGCGATGGATTCGTTCAAGGTGCCGCTGGAAATTTCCACGGGTTTGATGAGACGGCTTTTGGTATCCAGCAGCAGGACGAGTACCGTCTCCTTGTCCTTCCAGCGCATGGCTGTTACCAGGTAGTCATAGACGTCTTCCGGCGTCTGGATGGGTTGCCGGGCCAGCGTTTCCCGGAGAGCCCGCGCTCCCAGTTCAAAGGCGGCGCTCAGCGTGGCCGCTTTCGCCATGCCTATTCCCTTGCAGATGTCCGCTATTTCTGCGGCCTCCATGTGGGCCAGGGCGTCCAGAGAGCCTGCCGACTGGATCAGGTCCGAGGACATGTCCAGCACGTTTTTTCCCTTGATGCCCATCCGCAGGAAGATGGCGAGCAGTTCCGCATTGCTGAGGCTGTGCCTTCCCTGGCGGAGCAGCTTTTCCCGCGGCAGGGATTGGAAGGGAAGGTCCTGGAGTTTTCGGTAGGCCATTTTAGTAACAGAGACGTGCGGTGGAAAGAATGGCGGCGGGCAGATGGCGCAGCGTGTCTCCCGCCGTCAGTGTCTGCTGGGTGGAATCTCCGGCGGAGATGGCTATTTCAGAAGCTCGCCCGCAGAGATAGGTTCCCAGAACGGCGGAGACCAGCAGGGATTCCCCCTGGGCCATGAATCCGCCGCAGACGCCTGCCAGCACGTCTCCCTGGCCGGCGGTAGCCATGCCGGGGCCTCCGGTGATGTTGTAGAAGAGAGGTTTTCCCCGCTGGGTGACGATGGTGCGGGCCCCTTTGTAAATCAGGGCCGCTTCATGCTCCGCCAGGAAGCAGTCTGCGATGTCCGCCCGGATGGCGCAGTTGTCCGCGTCCGGCAGCAGACGGCGGATTTCCCCATGGTGGGGTGTCGCCAGAATATGTTCTCCCAGGCTCCATTGCATGGCGGCGGCCAGATTAAGGCCGTCCGCATCCAGGACGGTGGGAGTGCCGGTTTCCAGAATGAGGCGGATGGCTTCCGCGTCTTCCTCCGATACGGAGCCGATGCCGGGGCCAATGAGAAAGGCGCTGAACGTCCGGATGGAGACGTCCGCATAACTGTCCACGGGTTTGACCATGACTTCCGGCGGCATGGACGGCGCTATGAGGGGATAGACGTTCCGGTGGACGTGGAGCGTCACCAGTCCGGCTCCGGCCCGGAGGGCGGCTTCACAGCAGAGCCTGGCAGCGCCCAGCATTCCTTCCGATCCGGCAATGACGCCGATGTGCCCGCGTTTGTTCTTATAGTCCGTATAGGGTCTTGCAGAGAGGAATTTAGTGAGCCGGGAGGAGGTGATGAGTTCCGTGGCGGGAAGCGCCTGCACATGGAGGCCGGGAAGGTCGATGCAGGCCAGGCGCCCCGCATGCAGGGTGGCGTCGTCATCCAGCAGCCCCTGCTTGACCGCTCCTATGCACATCGTGAAATCCGCCTCTACGGCATTTTCCTGGGGCATCCCCGTATCCGGGTCAACTCCGGTGGGAAGGTCGATCGCCACCGTGCGCACGGCTCCGCAGCGGTCCCGCAGGTAGTTCATTTCCGCGCAGAGGGCGGAGATTTCCTTGCGGAGCAGCCCTTTTGCTCCAATGCCCAGCAGGCCGTCCAGCAGAATCATGGGCTTGCCCGTACGGGGCAGCGGCGCTTCCTGGTATTCCTGGGGCGGAGGAGATATTTCCGCGAGCTGCCGCACGGGCAGTTCCCCCCATTCCGCGCGCGGGTAGGCGGCGCGGAAACCTGTTTCCCATCCATGCTGTTTCAGGATATTGAGGACGGTGAGGGCGTCTCCGCCGTTGTTGCCTTTCCCCACGTAGGCTATGCATAACCCGGGGACGGGAAAGAACTGCGTGACGGCTTCCGCAATGCCGGCGGAAGCCAGCTTCATGAGGGTTCTGGCCGGAGTTCCGTTGATGATGAGCTCGCGTTCCGCGATCTGCATATTTTCCGTGGAGCAAACTTTCATGGCGCGCTGATGGGGTCAGTGTGCACTGTACGTTAAAAAACCTTCTCCTGCAAGCCGGAGAAGGTTTTTCGCAAAAGGAGTGAATCCGGGGGCGGTTAACCGATGCGGAACGTGATGCGCGCCTTGGTCATGTCGTAGGGGGACATTTCCATGCGCACCTTGTCGCCCACAACGATTTTGATGAAGCGCTTGCGCATCTTGCCGGAAATGTGGGCCAGCACTTCGTGCCCGTTGGGCAGGCGCACCTTGAACATGGTGCCCGCCAGCACGGCGCAGATGGTGCCTTCCACTTCAATTTCGCTTTCGGAGTTTTCTTCCTTGGGGGCCGATTTGCTGAAATGCCTCCTGCCCTTGGTGTGGCGGCCCCCGCCTCCCTGAGGGCGCGGCCGGTTGGGTCCGCCTCCGGGGCGTGGTCCTCCGCCTGTTCTGGCGCCTCCCGGGCCAGCGGACTGTCCGGCCGGGCGTGCCGGGCCGGTGCCACTCCCGGCGGGCCGGGGCTGTCCGGGACGGCTGGCGTTGCCGGCCGGTCTTGTGCTGCTGCCTGCCGGCCTGGGGCCGGGGCGGGAATTCTGACCGCCGCTGGGGCGGTTGCTGGGTCTTGGATTCGGGCTGATAGGATTCTCCTTGTAAGGTTAAAATGAACGCGCGTGTACGAATTTTCGCGCAGGCGAATAATAGGCCATATTTCCACGAGGGCAAGTCCTGAATGTGGAAACGCCGCAATTAAGCCGCGATTCTGCGGAAGGGACGGAAAAAAGGCCGCAAAAGGGGAGTAAAAGAGAAAAAGTATTTGACATTTACGCGAATAATCATTAGGAATGCGCCCCCGAATTGGAAGATTACGGCAGGATGCCGAAAAACGAGAACGAAGAATTGAACCATGAAGACCTTCTCAGCCAAACCGCAAGAAGTAGAGCGCAAATGGTATGTTATAGACGCTGCCGACAAGGTGCTCGGCCGTGTTGCCGTTGAAGCGGCTAACATTTTGCGTGGCAAGAACAAGACAATTTTCACCCCCCACGTTGATTGTGGCGACTTTGTCATTATCGTGAACGCGGACAAGGTGGTGCTGACCGGCAACAAGGAAAACGCCAAGATTTACACCCGTTTCTCCGGATACGTCGGCGGCAAGCAGGTGGACACTCCGCGGAAAATCCGCGCCCGCCGCCCCGAACTTCTTCTGGAACTGGCCGTCAAGGGCATGGTGCCCCACACCCGCCTGGGCCGTCAGCAAATGACCAAGCTGAAGGTTTATGCCGGCGCCGGTCATCCTCATGAAGCCCAGCAGCCCACTGCCATCACTCTCTAATTGATTTCCCCAGACATGAGTCAGACAACCCCATACAACGCCACCGGCCGCCGCAAGACCGCCATTGCACACGCTTGGCTTACTGAAGGTGCCGGCCGCATCACGATCAATCGTCGCGGTTTTGAAGAATACCTTCCCACCGTCCAGTTGCAGAACGCCGTTCTCCAGCCCTTCCAGGTTACCAACACCATGAACAAATTCGACGTGAACGTCGTCACCAAGGGCGGCGGCATTCACGGCCAGGTGGGCGCCATCCGCATGGCGATTGCCCGCGCTCTGGTTCAGGTTGATGAAGCTTCCCGCGCCCAGCTGCGTGAATTCGGTCTTCTGACCCGTGATTCCCGCATGAAGGAACGTAAAAAGCCCGGTCGTCCCGGCGCCCGCAAGCGTTACCAGTTCTCCAAGCGCTAAGCTTGGCTGGCTGCGAAGGAACTGGCTTTACCATTTCTTTCTCGGAAAAGGAGTGCTCCCTGCGGAGTACTCCTTTTTCGTTGCAGGGGAAGCTGGTTGCTGTTACGATTAATTATTATGGAAGAAGGTCGGCAGCAGGACGGAATTCCGGATTCTTCTCCGGAAGAAGAAAAAACGGAAAGAAGCGTTTTCCCTATTGCTCCTTTACTGCTTGCGCCGCTTTTTCTGGTGATAGCCTCTTTTCTGAAACATTCCCATCGCATGGCGGGCAATGTCTCCGGCCTCAGGAAGGTAGAATACGGTCCTGCTTTCCCTTTGTTTCAATTTGCAGGCGTGGCCTTGTATTTCTATCTGGCTTACGTGGCCTTTAAGAAAGGCTTTCCCGGCTGGGGCTGGGTGTTTGGTTCCCTTGCGGTGGCGTTCAATCCTTTTCCGGCGTTTGCCACGGGAATTGCGGGCGACTCCATGGCATGGGGTGTGGCCGTGCTCGCGGCCGCTTCCGTGACGGTGAAAGCCTTGATGGACTCACCGCGGCAGCGAGGAAAGCTTTAGCCGTTTACCGGTGGTACGGCGTTCCCGCCAGAATGGTATGGCAGCGGTAAAGCTGTTCCAGCAGGACGACGAGCGCCAGCTCATGCTGGAGGGTGAATTTGCTCAGGGCCAGGATATGGCCGCACCGGGAACGCAGTTCTTCCGTGTGGCCGTCCGAGGCCCCGATGAGGAACGCGATGCGGCGCACGGAACGCATCTGCCAGTCCCGCGCCAGTTTGACCAGCTTCTCCGTGGTCCAGAGTTCTCCGCGTTCGTCCATGGCGATGCGCAGGCAGCCCTCGCTGGCGGCCAGCAGGCGTTCTGAAACGTCTTTGGAGCTTCCGTCTTTGACGAGTTTGAGTTCCGTCTTGCCGAAAGGCTTGAGGCGGTTGAGGTAGAGTTCCACGCCTTCCCGGGCATAGCCCAGGGCCGGCTTGCCTGCGGCCAGAATCAGGAATTGCATGAGAAGTCAGGAATTGGAGGATGAATTGAGGTAGTTCAGCAGGTTGCGGGCCCAGGTTTCCGAAATGCCGCGGATGGCGGCGATGGAAGCCGGGTCCGCCCTTTTGATGGCGGCCACGGACTTGAATTTTTCCAGCAGCATGCTTTTTTTTGCCGCGCTCATGCCCGGGGCGTCGTCCAGGGCGCTTTCCCGCATGCGCTTCCGGTAAAGCAGTTCGTTATAGCCGTTGGCGAAGCGGTGGGCTTCGTCGCGGATGCGCTGCATGAGCTTGAGAGCTCCCGTGCTGTGCGGCAGGCAGAGGGGCTGTGGCTGGTGGGGGAAGAAGATTTCCTCCCGCTGCTTGGCGAGGCCGACGATAGGCATGTCACCCAGTCCGATGGCTTCCAGATCGGCCAGGGCGGAGGAGAGCTGGCCCTTGCCGCCGTCCACCACCACCAGGTCCGGAACCTTGATGGGGGCTTTTCCTTCTCCGCTGAGCTTTTTGAGCCACCGGTACAGGGTCATGTCCGCGGGCCGTGAGGCTACGGCGTCGCTCTCCGCCAGAATGCGGGAGTAGCGCCTCCGGATCACTTCAGACATGGAGGCGAAGTCATTCTGCCCGTCCACCGTGCGGATGCGGTAGCGGCGGTAGGCCTTGTTGTCCGGTTTGCCGTTGGTGAAGCGCACCATGGAGGCCACGATGTGGTTGGAGGAGACGTTGGAAATGTCAAAACATTCCATGATGGCTGGAGGCTCTTCCAGGCCCAGGGCCAGCCCCAGTTCCTTCATGTCTTCTTCCGGGCGCACGGTGCCGGGCAGGTTGGGCGTTCCCTTCTGGAACCGCCGCGCGGGCTCCAGAACCTTGACCAGGTTGTCCCGGATGTCCCGCAGGTACGCTGCGCGCTCGAAGTCCAGCTCGTCGGAGGCCTGCATCATTTCCCGGGTGAGCTCGTCCAGAGTGCTTTTTTTGCCGGTCCCCTCCAGCAGGCGCGCCGCCTGGTCGAAGTTCCGGTTATAGTCGCTCACGGAAATGCGCCCGATGCACGGGGCGGAGCAGTTGCGTATCACGTCCGCATGGCAGTGCTTGAACTCGTGGAGACCCGGATTTTTGGCCTTGCAGGTCCGCAGCCGGAAATGCCGGTTCAGCCATTCCTGCGTGGCGTAAAGCGCCTGGGAGTGGACAAAGGGGCCGAAGTAGCGCGCTCCGTCGTCCTTGCGCACCCGCGCCAGCTGGAAGCGCGGCAGTTTTTCCCCCTTGGGAATCTTCAGCAGGGGATAGCGCTTGTCATCCTTCATCTGGATGTTGTAATGCGGGCGGTACTGCTTGATGAGCTTGCTTTCCAGCAGAAAAGCCTCCTGGTCGTTCCTGGTTTCAAAGTAGTCGAATGACGCAATGGCATTGATGAGCGCCCTTGTCTTGTGGTTGGACAGGGTGGCCCCCGTGGGGGAAAAGTAGTTGCCCAGGCGGCGGTGGAGGTCCTTGGCCTTGCCCACGTAAATGGTATTCCCCAGGGCGTCTTTCATGATGTAAACGCCGGGTTTATGCGGAGTTTGCCTCCAGAGTTCCTTCAGAGATGGTTTCTCACGATCTGCCACGGGGATTATTATGCCATATGCGGCAAGAAATGAAACTGCGGAAACGTACTGCATTACGGCTACTTGGCTTGCCTAGGAAGACTTCTTCTGTATAATCCCCTACGTCTTTTGTATGAATCCTGTACCGTTTACCACGCTGGCTGCCGCCATGGACTTTGTGGTGGGAGATAGAAATTATCCCCTCTCCGAGCTGTTTATGAAAGGCGGCTTCATCATGTGGCCGCTGCTCCTGTTATCCATCGCCGGGGTGGTGGTGCTGGTCATGTGCTGTTTTTCCACCCGCGCCTCCGCCGTTCTGCCCACCAAGCTGGTGGAGCAGGCGGAATCCTTCATCCGCAAGAGGGATTATACGGGCCTTTCCATCCTTTGCAAGGATGGGGACTCCTGCTACGCGCGCGTAATGCTGACGGTGGCCAGTTTCATGCTGCGCAATCCTTCCGCCCAGTTTGAGGAGGTGAGGGAAATAGCCGCCGCGGAAGGCGGCCGCCAGGCGGGCTTCCTGAGCCGCCAGATTTCCTGGCTGTCGGACATCGGCGCCCTGGCTCCCATGCTGGGCCTGCTGGGAACCGTAGTCGGGATGATGAAGACCTTTTTTGAGATCGCCAACGGTGATTTCTCCGGCGGCAAGCAGCGCATCGACATGGCGGGCGGCGTGGCGGAAGCCCTGATTACGACCGCGGGCGGCCTGATGCTGGGGATCCCCGCCATCCTGGCCTATGTGTACTTCCGCAGCCGCGTTCACAAGCGCGTGGGGGACCTGGAAGCCGCCGTGACGCACAGCGTTTCCGTAGTAGCCACCCAGCTCCAGAAGCCGCGTGCCGGCGTAGCCGGAGCCTTCCATGAGGAAGAACTTCCCAGGGTTCCCGTTGACCCCACCTCCCTGCGCGACGTGCGCGGGCTTTAGCCGGAAGCGGCCATCCCCACCACACCGGAAGAACGTATGAAATCCCACTATAAAATGCCCAGCCCCATCGGGTTCCAGCTCGCGCCCATGCTGGACATCGTGTTTCTGCTGCTGGTGTTTTTCATCGTGACCCAGACGTTTGAGGATGACGAGCCGGACCTTTCCATCAACCTCCCCTCCGCGGAGACTCCCAAGCCCGGTGAAAACGTTTCCAATGAAATCATCGTGAATATCCGGAAGGACGGCACCGTGGTGATCAACCGCCAGGCGTATACCATGCCGCAGCTGGAGGACAAGCTTCTTTCCGTCGCCCGGCTGGATAAAACCATGCTCGTCCGCATCCGCGTGGATGAGAAGGCGGAATCCGGCGTGGTGGTGCATGTGATGGACGCCTGCCTGAAGGCCGGGCTGAACAATGTTTCCTTCTCCACGCGGCCTCCGGCTCCCTCTTCCGTCAATGTTCCCAACCCCCAGGCTTCATGAAAGCGTTACTTTTCATCAATGCAGGTTTAATGACTTTGGCGGCGTTCGCCGCCGCGCAGGAAAACATTCCGGACGCCGCTCCCATTGCGGACGGTCCGCTGGTCGCCAATCCGGAGCAGGATTCCCTGGACATGGCGGACATGCTGTACAAGCAGGCCCAGGAACCGGCGACGAAGGCAAACCGGCAGGAATATGGCCGCCTGCTTGATTTGAGCCTGCGCAAGTATCTTGAATTTGCCCAGCGTTTCCCCCAGTCCGCCCAGGCTCCCCTGGCGGAGTACCGCGCCGCCATGTGCCTGGAGGAGCTCGGCAGGAAGGAGGACGCGCACACCCTGTTCCGCAGGCTGACCCAGACGGGCGGCCCGGCTCTGGTTGCCGCTTCCGCCTACCGCCTGGCGACGGACGCCTCCGCTGCCGGGGAAACGGACAAGGCTATCCAGTATTACCAGCTCGTGGTCCGCAATGCGGAACAGAATGATTTGAAAGTGGACGCCCAGTACCGCCTGGGACGTCTGTTTCTTGCCAGCGGGAATCCGGACGCCGCCGCCACCATGTTCTGCGCGGTGATAGGCAATCCGGAAGCGGATGCGAAATTTGTTTTGGTGTCCCGGATGGGGTATGCCGCCCTGTGTGCGGATACGGGCCGTCTTGGTGAAGCCTATTCCGAATACCGCAAGGTGCTGGAAACGCCAGGCGTGGATGACAGGAACCGGGGCATCGCCACCCTTCAGGCCGCCATGCTGGCAACCAGGCTGAAAAAGACCGCGGAGGCCCAGAACCTTTATGAACGGCTTTTGAAGGACGAATCCCTGAAGGAAATGGCGCCGGAAGCCCGCATGGGGCTGCTGCTGGGGCTGTACAACATGGGCAAGTACAAGGAGATCCTTTCCCAGCACGAGCAGCAGAAGGACATGAAGATGCCGACCAAGGACGGCCAGGTGCGCCTGCTGATGCTTCTGGGCCAGTCTGCCTACAAGCTGAAGGAGTACCAGAAGGCGGCGGATTTCTTCCTGGAGGCGGAGAAGGCCGTTCCCTATACGCAGGAAGCCATGCAGGCCTCCTTTTACCGTCTGCTGTGCTATAATGAACTCAAGCAGAAGGACCTTCCCCAGCGGGCACAGAGCTTCCTGAACCATTACGCCAAGGCCTTTCCGACCAGCGAACTGCACGACATGGTGCGCCTGATGGCCGCGGAGAACCTGTTCAACACCAATCCGGCGGATGCCGCCCGGTTTTACGCCAGCATTGATTTTGACAAGGTGCCCCCCAGGATGCGCGCGGATATCCTGTACAAGAGCGCGTGGGCGATCGCCCAGGCCGGGAACCGGGGCGTGGCCGCCAAACTGCTGACGGATTTCATCAACGATTTCCCGCGGGACCCGCGCATTTGCGAGGCGCTGACCCTGCGCGGGGACATGTACGCCAAGACCAAGAAGGAAGCGGAGGCCCTGATGGATTTTGACCGGGTGATCGCTCGCTGGCCGAAGGCGGAATCCGCCGCCGCCGCGTGGCAGCGGGCCGCCCAGATTTATGCGGGCCGCCAGGATATGGTGAACATGGCCAAGTATTATGAAGGCCTGATTCAGAATTTCCCGAAGGCGTCCCCCGCCGCTCTGGCGGAAGCTCATTTCCTGCTGGGGCGTGCGGCGTTTGACCAGGGAGACTTCAAGTCCTCCATCAGCCACATGGCGGAAGCCAAGACGCTGGACCCCCAGAAGTACGGGGAACAGGTCAATGTGCTTTCCGTTCTGTCCTATCACAAGCTCCAGGACGTGAATAAATTGAAGGAGGCCCTGGAAACCCTGCAAAAGGAAAACCCCTCCGCCGTGGCCCGCGTGCCGGACGTCATCCCCGCATGGCTGGGCCTTCAGGCCTATGGCATGAAGGACCTGGAAACGGCGGACAAGTACATGACCTGGGCTACGCAGAACGACCAGCTTCAAAATGTGAAGAAGGTGATCTGGCGCAACCTGGCGAAGGTGCGCCTGGCGCTCAAGAAGTATGACCGCGCCCTGGTGGCTTCCAACAACTTCCTGAAGGATGAGGACCAGCCCTACCGCCGTGCGGACGGCATGCTGGACAAGGCCTCCATCCTGCTGGGGCTGGGCAAGTACGCGGACGCCCGGAAGACGGCGGAGGAAGCGCTGGCCCTGGGAGTGGAAGGCCCCCTGATGGCCTCCCTGAAAATTGTTCTGGGGGACATTTCCTATGCGGAGAAAAAGTTTGATGAAGCAGCCAAGCATTACGGCGTCACGGCCGAGTTGTTCGTCAATGACGCCGAATTGAAACCCAAGGCCCTGTTCAAGGCGGCGGAAGCGCTGGACAAGGCCGGCCGCAAGTCGGAGGCTTCCCAGTACCGGGCGCGCCTGCAGAAGGAGTTCCCGGATTGGAAGCAGGATGACGAATCACTGCCCCCGGATGCCCGCTAGGCGTCCCCAAGGATCGGAACCGGAATGGAGAACAGGCGTAAAAGATGGTATGATCTGTTCGGATTGCTGCCGCGCAATCTGGGCCGTCTGCTGCTGTGGCTGGGCCTCATTCCTATTGCCTTCATCATCGTCCTGCTCGTTTACGCCTGGAGGGCGGACCAGTATGAACTGGACGAGGTGCTGGCCCCCCTGGAAAATTGCGCCGCGTATGACCGCAACGGCCAGTGGATAGGCACCCTGACGGACCACGACCGGGTGTATGTGGCCCGCAATGAACTGCCTGACAACCTGGTGAATGCCTTCATTGCCCGGGAGGACGAAGCCTTTTTCGATCACGGAGGAATCGTGTATTCCTCCATCATCCGCTCCATTTGCCGGAACCTGACCACGCTGTCCTATGCGCAGGGGGCTTCCACCATCACGATGCAGCTGGCGCGGAATTGCTATGAACTGGGGGGGAAGACCCTGGACCGCAAGGTTCTGGAAATGGCCGTGGCGCGCCGCATAGAAGGCAAATACTCCAAGGATGAAATTCTGACGGCCTACCTGAACCGCATCTACTTCGGACAGCAGTGCTACGGCATTGCGCAGGCGGCGGATTTGTACTTCGGCAAAAAAGTGGCGGACCTGACGCTGGCGGAATGCGCCACGCTGGCCGGGCTGGTGCGCGGACCTTCCATTTACAACCCGGTTTACAGTCCGGAGGCGGCCGTCAAGGTGCGCAACGCGACGCTGGAAAGGATGTTTGAGTGCGAATTCATCACCCAGGAACAACTATGGCAGGCGTCCCGCGAACCGATGACGGTGGCGGGAGAACGGGAAGCGCGTCCCGGCTCCTATCCCATCCTGGTCATTTCCCGTGAGCTGAGTGACCTGGACTGCTGCGACGAGCAGGAGGGAACTTCCAGCATTTTTGTAATGACTACGCTGGATTTGGAATTCCAGCGGATGGTGGAGGAAATAAGCGAGCCTGCGCTGACCGCGCTGGAAGTTTCCCCCGTGTGGGCCGGACTGCCCAGGAGAGTGGACAACCAGTTGAAGAATTGCGTGCAGGCAGCCGTGCTGTGCGTGGATTCCCGCAAAGGGGACCTGCTGGCCGTGACGGGGGGGCGCTCTGCGCTGGACGGCGTGGACCGGTGGCAGACGATGGTGATGCCCGGCGACCTGTTTACCCCCGTCGTCAACCTGTGCGCCGTGGACCAGCGCAGGACTGTTATTCGCAGCAGTCCTGAAGTGACCGGGCGCGGGGTAGGGTTCAATACGGTGATAGAAACGGCGCAGAAGGCCGGGTACAAGGGGGACCTTCCGCGTTCCCCGGATTTGTATGCCGGCAGGTTCCGCGCGCCTCTCTCGCATGCCGTCAATGCGCTGTACCTCATCGGCAACGACGGGCGCAACGTGCAGATTTCCTCCGTCAGGCAGGTGGGCACCACCAAGAAAAACCTGGTGATGGTGAACGCTCCCTCTCCGGAAGAAAGCCGCCGGGAAATCCTGCCGCGTGAATCCGCCCACCTGGTAGCGGCCCTTCCTCCCTTCCGTTACGACGAACGCTCCAGGAAGACGTCCGTCAATGTCAGGCTGCCGGAAAACACGGGGCATTTCTCCGCCGTCATGGGGCGTTATTTCACGGTCTTTGTCTGGGTGGGCTTCGACGAGCCGGATGAAGCCGTCTATAAAAAGAAGGGCGTTGCCTCCGCACTGGCGAAGACCTCCGCCGCGCTGGCCGGGGAAGTGTATGACCGGGCGGAGGAAAACCGCCGCAAAGCCGTCCGGGAGCGCCGGGAGAAGGAAGCTCCTGCGGAGCAGGACACCTGATGGCATCCAATTTTCCATTAATAGAATATCATGAACCACTCACCTGAAATGACCGCGGCCATCCTGGCCGCCAAATCCGCCGGAGCCTTCCTGAAAAAGCATTTTTACGACCAGAAGAAGGTGGATGAAGCCAGCCAGAACGACATCAAGCTGGAGCTGGACAAGCTCTCCCAGAAACTGATTACGGAGGAAATCCTCTCCGTGTTCCCCACCCACGCCGTTTTGGGCGAGGAAGGGTATACCGGAGACCGCAACAGTGAATATGAATGGATTGTGGACCCTATTGACGGGACGGTGAACTACTTTTACACCATTCCCTGGTTCTGCGTCTCCATCGCCCTGCGCCGCCGCGGGGAAATAGTGCTGGGCGTGATTTACGATCCCATGATGGACGAATGCTGGCATGTGGAAAAGGGAGGCATTCCGTACATGAATGACCATCCCATGCATTGCAGCCGCCGGGAAAAGATGGCGGAGGCCGTGGTGTTCGTGGGACACGGCAAGACGGACGGTTCCAAGGAAAAGGGAATCGAACGCTTCGCCAAAATCGCCTGGCAGGTACGCAAGGTGCGCAACAACGGTTCCGCGGCCCTGGCTCTGGCGTATATTGCCTGCGGCAGGTTTGATGCCTATGTGGAAAGCGTCATTTCCATCTGGGACATCGCCGCCGGGGTTCTGCTGGTGGAAGCTGCGGGAGGGAAGGTTGTCCTGGAACCGAAGGAGGACAATCCGGAACAATTCGCCATCATCGCCTGGAACGGCCGCATTCCGATCATGGAAGCGCTGGACGAATAACTTGAACGACATTGCCGCAGTATTGTATGAAAGACATGATTGCACTGACCGGGCTGGGATATGATATCCACCGTTTTGCGGAAGCTCCGCGTCCCCTGATGCTGGGCGGCGTGCACATTCCTTCCGCCCGCGGGCTGGACGGCCATTCCGATGCGGACGTTTTGTGCCACGCCATTGCAGACGCGCTGCTGGGTGCGGCCGGATTGCCGGACATCGGCTACTGGTTCCCGCCGGGAGACCCTGGCTGCAAGGATATTTCTTCCCTGGACATCGTGGCGAAGGCCGTTTCCCTGATTCGTGAGCGCGGCGGCCGCGTGGTGAACGTGGATTCCTCCCTGATTGCGGAAGCTCCGCGCATCTCCCCCTACCTGGAACAGATGAAGGGCGCCCTGGGAACCGCCCTGGGCATTTCTCCGGCACGCGTGGGGGTGAAGGCCACCACCAATGAACAGCTCGGCGCGCTGGGCCGCCGGGAAGGCATCGCCGCCTTTGCCGTGGCGGCTATTCTGATGCCGGAAGATTTGACTGCGCCGTAAGAAGACGTCCGCCATATTTCCTTTTTTGGGCTCTTTTTTCAGAAGGGGTGCGGGGGCGGCTATGCCGCAGGCTGGGGTTCAGGCTTTAGAGCGGCAGACGGATTTAGAATCCGGAGTCAAGCCTACAAAACTGAAAGAAAAACGTTTTCAGGGGATTGAACTTGCCAATATCCTGGGAATTGCCCTAGGGAGTTCTTGATGTGACGGGCTTTCTTTTCGTTCCGGCAATCATTAATAACCGTCTTTACACTTCGGCGGCGGTAGCCATCAGGGCGGGGTGCCCTGTCTCCCGGACGGTATGCGGCTGTGAAAGGGAACGGTGGAATATTGATGGAGGGCGGTTTTGCGATTGCGGGGCCTGGGAACGGAAGGCTCCCTCCTTTCGTTGTTGAAACTCTTTCTGTAGCGCAGCGGAAGCTTCTTATCCAATAGCCCCCGGGCCTCTCCACAGGCGGTCCATCAGGACCGGGATGCCCTGGCTCCCGGGGCGATATGCGGCTGTGAATAGGAGATGGAAGAAATGTTGGCGGAGCGTCAATTTGGACCGTTTTGGAGCATAGCGAAGGGCAGTATTTCCGGCTATGGAATCCATACCGGATTCTAAATTCGCTAAGTTGATTCTGGTGGGTGTTTGGCATTTTCTGCCGGGCCGCTCCAATTAGCTACACAAAGAATATATGACGAGGAAAACCGGGCTTCTCCGAATGGAGGAGTCCGGTTTTTTTGAGGGGGCTGCCGTATGGAAATTTCCCTTTTCTTCCAGCGCTTGTCATGGGGGGGATTTTCTTTCCATCATCCGCCCCAATAAAAAAGTGCGGCCGTGTGAACAGCCACACTTGCAGGGAAGAGAGAGTAAAGGCGCGCCCCTACTTCTTGGGCGTTATGTTGCGCATGTTGCGGCCCTTGGCCTTGCGCTGCTGTTCCTCCAGGGCCACGCGCTGCTGGTCCATCATCCTCTGGAAGAAGCCGGGCTTCTTCTTTTTGGCGGCGGAGAGCACGGGCATGGGCAGGCGGCGGATGAGGGCCGTCTGGCCGATGGAAATCAGGTTCTGCGTGGTCCAGTACAGGGCCAGGGCGGAAGCGAAGTTATAACAGAAGAGGAAGAACATCAGGGGCATCAGGTTCATGATGATGCGCTGGGAGCGTTCGCCCGCCTGCGGGGTCATCCGCATCTGGACAATCATGGTCACGGCCATGATGAGAGGCAGGATGTTGATCGGGATGCCGAACAGGTGGCCTACGGTGTCGGGCAGGGACAGGTCCGTCATCCACAGGCAGAAGGGCTGGCCCCTCAGCTCCGCGGAATACTGGAGCACGCGGTAGAAGGCGAAGAAGATGGGGATCTGGATGAGCATGGGCACGCAGCCGCTGGCAGGGTTGATGCCGTATTTCTGGTACAGCTTCATCATCTCCATGTTCACCTTCTGGGGGTCGTCCGGATATTTTTCCTTGAGCTTGGCCATCTCCGGCTGAACCAGGGACATGCGCTTCATGGCCATGTAGGATTTCTTGTGCAGCGGCCAGATGAGCGCGCGGACGACGATGGTCATGCAGATGATGGCCACGCCCCAGTTTCCGAACCATCCGTGGAAGAGGTTGAGCAGCCAGTTCATCGGCACGCTCAGGAAGACGAGCCAGCCGTACGCCATGATGTCGCTGATGGCGGGGTAGGTGAGGTTCAGGTCGCGCAGGTAGGCGTTGAATTTGGGACCGGTGTAGATGTCGTAGGTGAGCGTCTTTATTTCGTTGGGCGCCATGGTCAGGTTGGGGATGCCCATGGCTACGGTGACGCCGGGCACCAGCGTGTTGTTTTCATGCGCCAGCGGGAATTCCTGGCGGGTGGCGTACACGGTGGAGCCCTTGGACTCGTTCTGGGGAAGAAGAATAGTGGCGTAGTACTGGCTCATCACGCCGGCATAGGTCAGGTCCTGCAAGGGGCCTTCCAGGACGCGGGCCTTTGCGGTGCTGAAAAAGCCGCCCGTGAAGTAGGAGGGCACTTCCTGTTCCAGGGAACCGTCCGCATGGTAGAAGAAGTGGGTGTAGGTGTCCTTCGGTTCACTCTTGGCGATGGGGTAGGCGCTGCCGCCGAAGATGCCCATGTAGCGCAGATCCTGGACGTTGGGGGATTTGTTGAGCAGGGAGACGGTCAGGCGGATGAGGTATTTGCTGCCGGGCAGTACTTTTCCTTCCAGATTCTTGACGGGGTGCAGGGTGTAGGTCTTGGAGATGAAAAGCTGCCGTGCGGGATCATAGCCCTCCAGGGTGACGGAGTCCGCCGTGCGGCTGACTTCCTTGTACACGGTGTTGTCATAGGACGGGTCCTGGGTGGCGTCCATGTTGAAGACGAGTTCGCCAATGCCCCTCTGCTGGGCTTCGTTGATGGTGATGTTGTGGTCCGCGACTTTTTGGGAGTCCACAATGTCGTTGTGGAGGGTAACGGCGCCGATGGAGCCTCCGATGCGGTTGAAGGTGTACGTGATGAAGGGTTCCTGCTTGCCGTCCGCTTCCTGCGTGGCCGTCAGCGTGATCGGGCTGGTCTTGTCTTCTTCAAGGGCCTTGCTGGCGGAAGGCTGTTCCGGGGCGCTGGGAGCGGCGGGCGCCTGTGCTCCGGGAGCCGGGACGCTTGCCGGAGCGGCGGCCGTCTGCTGGACGGGAGCGGGAGCGGCGGGGACGGGCTCTTCCTTTTTATTGTTGCCCATGTAAATGTTCAGGCCCAGAAGGGCGGCGCAAACGCCTATGACGATCCATGCTGTGCGATCCATAATGTGATATAGCTTGATTGAAGTTGGTTGGGAGGGAGGGGAGAGAAAGGTAATTTAATGCGGCGTGCGGGCCGGAGGCACGGGATCATACCCTGAACCGCCCCACGGGTTGCATCTTAAAATGCGCCATGAGCCAAGAAGAAAGCCGCGCCAGGCTCCATGGACCCGGACGGCCTGGATGAAGTACTGGGAACAGGTGGGAGTATAGCGGCAGCCGCTGCCGGGGCCCCCCAGCGCATGCAGAGGGGCGCTGATGAAGGTTTGGTAGCCCCGTACCAGGGCAATGAGCAGCCATTTCATCATGCTTTGTCTTGTTCCCGGGAAAGAAGTTGAAGTTTGAGCTTGCGGGCGGCTTTCTGCCAGTCCCGCTCCAGGTCTGCATAGCTGGCTTCCACGGCCCGCCAGCGGAGGACGCACACCAGGTGCACGCCGTGTTCAAAGGGGGCTCCGTGCGCCCTCAGGATTTCCCGTACGCGTCTCCGCAGCTTGTTGCGGACGACGGCGCAGCCGATTTTTTTCGTGCAGATGATGCCGAATTTGGAGGGTTCTCCCGGATGTTCCAGCGGGGCTGCACTTAAAACAATAAGCCGACCTGCTACGGATGGTCCCTCGTTGCGCACCCGGGCAAATTGGAATGCCCTGGTCATGCTTTGTTGACGAGTAAGACGCATCTCCCGCGGGTCGGCCCGTGAAAAAGTTCCAAGGAGGCGTTAACCAAGTCCTGGCGGCTGAATTAACGGCCGTGCTGGATGGTATGGCGCTTGTACTGGATTTCGGCTCCCTTGGGAAGCAGGCGCTTGCGGCCTTTGGCGCGGCGGCGGCGAATGATGTCTGCCCCGTTCTTGGTAGCCATGCGTGCACGGAATCCGAACTGACGCTTGCGGCAACGCTTGGATGGTTGATAAGTCCTCTTGCTCATGATGTTGAAAGATGCTTCTTGTGAATTACTAGATTCAGTGCCGTCCGTCTAAGCGGCCTATGCACAACCGGACAGAAAGGATAACTATTTTGGCTGTTTTGTCAATCCGTCAGGCGATTAATTTGCCCTTTTTCTTGGGGAAGGTACTGGAATAAGTGATGTTTATGGTTGATAGCCAGTTATTTTCTGTTCCGGAGGGAGCCCTTTGTTTTACAGAAAGAGCAGTTCCGCATAGGTGGGAACGGGCCACAGGTCTGCGTCCGTCAGGCTTTCCAGCATGTCGATGGTGCTTCTCAGATTGTCCATGCCCGTCTGGATGACCTTTGTCTCGGCTTTGTCCACGGCGCGGCGGAGTTCCTGCACCTGGGTGGGGAGAAGGTCCAGCAGCGTGCCGATCTGGTTGGCGCGGTCCGCGGTGGCTTTCATGCCCGCCTTGATGCCGGCGGCTTTCATCTGGGCGATGGCGGTGGTGAGCTGCGTGAGCTGTTCCGTCACGGCGGGGATGTAGAGGGTTTCCACCATCAGAAGGGCGGTTTCCGCTTCAATGCTGATTTCCTTGTGGAATATTTCCGTCTGGATTTCATGGCGGGCGTGGAGCTCCACGGGGCTGACCACCTTGTATTTTTCAAAGAGGGCCTTGGCCTTGGGCGTTTCCAGCGCGGCCAGGGCTTCAATGGTGCCGGGAACGTTGGGCAGTTTGCGGCGTTCCGCTTCTTCAATCCAGGCTTCCCCGTAGCCGTCTCCGCTGAAAAGGATGCGCTTGTGCTTCTTGATGATGTTCTGAAGCAGCTTGTTCAGCGTGGCATGGAATTCCTCCGGCTTGTCCTTGACGGGTTCCAGGATGGTGCAGATTTCATCCAGGCTTTCCGCCACGATGGTGTTGAGCACCGTCATGGGCCAGGCGCAGGTCTGGGAGGAGCCTACGGCGCGGAATTCGAATTTATTGCCCGTGAAGGCGAAGGGGCTGGTGCGGTTCCTGTCGGAGGCGTCCAGGGGGAACATCGGCAGGGTATCCACGCCGATGTTGATGGTTTTCTGGGTGCACGCCTTTTTGGTGCCGCCCTTTTCAATCTGCTCAATGATTTCATCCAGCAGATCCCCCAGAAAGATGGAGATGATGGCCGGAGGCGCTTCATGGGCGCCCAGGCGGTGTTCGTTGCCGGATTTGGCGACGGAGGCGCGCAGCAGGTCCGCGTGTTCGTCCACGGCCTTGATCGTGGCGCAGAGCAGGGTGAGGAAGATGGCGTTTTCCTGCGGGCTGGAACCCGGGTTGAGCAGGCTGCCGTAACCGGGCGCGGAGAGGGACCAGTTGTTGTGCTTGCCGGAGCCGTTCATGCCGGAGAAGGGCTTTTCATGCAGCAGGCAGACCATGTCATGCTTGTTGGCGGTCTTGCGGAGCACTTCCATGACCAGCATGTTGTGGTCCACGGCCAGGTTCTGGCTTTCAAAGATGGGCGCAATTTCAAACTGGCCGGGCGCAACTTCATTGTGGCGCGTTTTGGCCGGAATGCCAAGTTTCCAGAGGGCTTCGTCCACGTCCACCATGAATTCCAGCACGCGGTCCTTGATGGAGCCGAAGTAGTGGTCTTCCATCTGCTGGTGCTTGGGGGGGACGTTGCCGAAGAGGGTGCGGCCGCACATCATCAGGTCCGGGCGCAGGGCGTAAAGCTGCTTGTCCACCAGGAAGTATTCCTGCTCCGCGCCCAGATCGGCGCTGACGTGGATGTTGGACGGGCCGCCGAAGCAGGACAGCAGGCGCCTGGCCTGGCGGGTGACGGCGGTCATGGAGCGGAGAAGGGGAGTCTTTTTGTCCAGCGCCTGTCCTTTATAGGAGCAGAAGGCGGTGGGGATGCAGAGGGTTGCGCCGTTTTCCGTCCGCTTGATGAAGGCAGGGCTGGTGGGATCCCAGGCAGTGTAGCCGCGGGCTTCAAAGGTGGCGCGGAGGCCGCCGGAGGGGAAGCTGGAGGCGTCCGGCTCGCCCTGAACCAGGCTCTTTCCGGAGAATTTGAGTTCCAGATTTCCTTCCGGGTCCACGTCCACGAAGGAGTCATGCTTTTCCGCCGTGCTTCCGTTGAGGGGCTGGAACCAGTGGGTGTAATGGCTGGCGCCCTTTTCCAGAGCCCACGTCATCATGGCCTGGGCCACTTCATTGGCAATGTCCGGGTCCAGCTTTTCGTCCTTGCGGATGGTAGCCAGCAGTTTCTTGTAGACGGGACGGGGCAGGTAGTTGCGCATGGTCTCCATGTTGAAGACATCCTGACCGTAAATTTCCGCAATGAAGGTTGCGGCGTTGCCAACATCGGAAGGTGGGTTTGTATGCATCTTGGTAGGGAACGCGCCAAAAGGCTCGGAATCTACCAAACCTTAAAAGGGGGGTTTTTGCAAGCCGAATCCTGTCGGAGAGCTCCACGGAGGGATGATTCAGGGAACAAAAGTTCCGGGGGAGTCCAATTTCACCTTTTGAAGGGGAGGACGGAAAGGCTGCCGTTCTTCATGCTCCCCTGTCCGGAAGCGGTACGGAACGGCCTGGGAGGTCATTCCCCGCGCATGGGGTTTCCTGCCAGCCGTCCGTTCATCCGGAGGCGGAAGGGAGGGGGAATGCCTGCTATTCCAGCGGTCCCACCGTGATTTTCTGGCACAGGGTGTGGGATTGTCCGGAGGCGAGGGGAATGCAGCGGGAACCGGCATTGCCCATTTCCACGCACAGGAATTTGTTCCAGGATTCCGCGCCCAGATCCGCCATGTTTCCGGCTCCCTGCTGTCCCGGGTTCCAGATGATGACGGAAGAGGCGTGGTCCCGCTCCACGGTGATGGCGCGGTTCAGCACGAAGTCTTCCAGCACGATTTTCCCGGAACAGGCCGGGCAGTCGTAAACGCGGTCCAGGCACCCCAGGGGGGCCAGCGGGCGTTCTCCGTGCTTCATGGGCTGGGCCGCTTCTTCCCGGAACGGTACGTCGTCCAGCCCGTGTACGCGGCATTTGGTCAGGTTGCCGACGGCAAAGTAGTTGTGAAAGGCTTCCGTGAGCTTGCAGGGCTGCATGCGGGCGGTGGTTTCCAGCTTCATGGCCAGCGTGCGGCCCAGCGCCAGGCGCAGGATGGCGGCGGGGTAGGATTCGTCTTCCGGATAGAAGGCCAGGGAAAGCAGGGCGTTCCCCCGCTTGTCCGTCTCCTGGTGATGGAGGCGCCATTCCGAGGTGCGCGCCACGCCGTGGGACGGTTCGCCCTTTCGCGGACCGAACCAGGGCCAGCAGACGGGAATGCCGCCGCGGATGGCTTTGCCGGGCGCAAAGACCGCATTGGGGGAAAGGAAGAGGCATTCTTCCTGCCCCTCCGGCTTCCATGACGTGAGGTGCGCCCCTTGCAGGCACAGGGTGGCTGTACAGAGCGGTGTTTCCACGTCCAGGAAAGTGACTCCCTGGTCTGTTGCTCGCCGGGTAATCATGGCTGGAGGCGTTCGATCGTCCAGGAACCGTTTTCCTGGAGCTTGTACATGAAACGGTCGTGAACGCGGCCGGGACCGCCCTGCCAGAATTCAAAGGTGTCCGGAATGATCCGGTAGCCGCCCCAGAAGGAGGGCAGGGGGATTTCTCCCTTGGAGAATTTGTTTTTCAGCTCCATCAGCTTCATTTCCAGCAGTTTTCTTCCGGAGATGACGGAGCTTTGCTGAGAGACCCACGCGCCAAGCTGGGATTCCTTGGGACGGGTGAGGAAGTATTTCAGGGATTCCGCGCGGGAAACCTTGACGGCCTTCCCGTAAATGATGACCTGGCGTTCCAGCATCACCCATGGCAGCATCATGCAGACCTGCGGGTTTTCTTCAATGTCATGGGCCTTGTGGCTGCCGTAGTTGGTGAAAAAGACGAAGCCTGTCTGGTCAAAGTATTTGAGCAGCACCGTACGCAGGGAGGGCCTGCCGTGGGCGTTCACCGTAGCCAGGGAAAAGGCGTTGGGTTCCGGAATGTCCGCTTTCAGGGCCTGTTCAAACCAGGTCTGGAATTGTTCAAAGGGGTTTTCCGCCAGGTCTTTTCTGTGAAGCTGGCCCTTGAGGTATTCTTCTCTGAAATTGGACAGGTCCATGATAGGGTGAAAGGTAAGTGTTATTCCACGCTGAAATCCAGCCCCAGGTCCAGGGAGGGGGCGGAGTGGGTAACGTAGCCCACGGAAACGAAGTCCACGCCGGATTCCGCAATGGCGGCCACCGTGTCCAGGTTGACGCCCCCGCTGGCTTCTATCAGGGGCGTGGCGCGGTCGCCGCGCATGGCGACGGCCTGCTTCAGCATCTCCGGCGTCATGTTGTCCAGAAGAATGTGGTCCACTCCTTCCAGCTTGAGGAAGGCTTCCACCTGTTCCAGAGTGTCCGCTTCCAGCTGGATTTCCACGCCGGGCTTTTCCGCGCGCAGCCTGTTGATGCACTGCTGGAGGTGTTCCGTGTTGCCGTCCGTCATCAGGTGGTTGTCCTTCACCATGGCGCGGTCATAAAGGCCCATGCGGTGGTTGGTGCCTCCGCCGTGGGCCACGGCTGCCTTTTCCAGCAGGCGGTAGCCGGGAGTGGTCTTGCGGGTGTCCAGGATGCGGGCGCTGGTGTGGGAAACGGCCTTCACGTATTTCCTGGTGAGCGTGGCTACGCCGGAAAGGCGCTGGATGAAGTTGAGCGCAGTGCGTTCCGCTCCCAGGATGGAGCGGGCGGAGCCTTCAATGAGCATCACCACGGCGCCGGGCGCCACGGCCTCCCCGTCATGCAGGTAGACTTCCACCTTCAGGGAGGGGTCCACCTTGCGGAAGACTTCCGCCGCCACGTTGACGCCGGAAAGAACGCCCTTTTTCCGGGGCGTCAGAATGGCTCTGGCGGTCAGGTGTTCCGGGACGAAGTATGTGGAAGTCACATCCCCGGGGCCGAAGTCTTCGGCCAGCGCCAGATTGATCAGGGTTTCCACGTTGTCGGATACGGTTTCTGCGGGCATGAAAGAAAATGCGGCTTAATATTCGCGGTTGAGGAGATAGTTGGCCAGTTCCACCAGGCGGGTGCGGCGTTCTTCCGGGAAGATCATCAGGGCGTCCAGGGCCGCCTGGGTGCGGCATTTCGCTTCGGAACGGGCTCCGTCCATGCCTATCAGGGCCGGGCAGGTGGATTTCTGGGCGTTCACGTCCTTGCCGGCGGTCTTGCCGAGCTTTTCCGTGGAGGCGGTCAGGTCCAGAATGTCATCAATTACCTGGAAGGCGAGGCCAAGGTTGTAGCCGAAGTCCGTGACGGCTTCCAACTGGGCTTCCGTGGCGTTCGCGGACATGGCGCCGAAGCGGAGGGCCGTGGTCAGCAGGGCCGCCGTCTTCCCTTCGTACACGGCGCGCACTTCCGGTTCGGAGAGCTGCTTGTGCTCCCCTTCCAGGTCCAGAATCTGGCCGCCGATGAGCATCGTGCTGCCGCCGGTAGCCGCCAGTTCCCGGACATAATCCCGGACAGTGTAGCGCTCCGTGTCGTCCACCTGGGCGATCACGGCAAAGGCTTCCGTCAGCAGGGCGTCTCCCGCCAGAATGGCTACCCCTTCCCCGAAGGCCTTGTGGCTGGTGGGCTTGCCGCGGCGCAGGTCGTCATTGTCCATGGCCGGCAGGTCGTCATGAATAAGGGAATACGTGTGCATCATTTCCACGGCGCAGGCGGGCACCAGGGCGTTCACCGCCAGACCGCCGCAGGCTTCCGCGGCCGCCAGGCAGAGCACGGGGCGCATTCTCTTGCCGCCCGCGAACATGCTGTAGCGCATGGCCTTGTGGATGGTTTCAGGACTTTCGTCCTCTGCGGGCAGAAGCCTGTCCAGCGCGGCGTCAATCAAGGCGCACTGTTCTGTAATGTAGTCGTTCAGGGATTGTTCTTCACACATGACGTTAAGGAATGGGTGCGGGGATAGTAGATATAATTCAGCGGCCGACCAGAAGTTCCGCAATCTGTACGGCGTTCAGGGCTGCCCCTTTCCGGACCTGGTCGCCCACGACCCAGAGGGTCAGGGCATTGTCGATCGCCATGTCCATGCGCATGCGCCCCACGTAGCAGGTGTCCCCGTTGGTGCTGTCCAGCGGGGTGGGCCACACGCCTTCCGAGGGATTGTCCATCACGGCGACTCCGGGTTTTCCGTCATAGGCGCGCCGGGCCGTTTCCACATCCACGGGCTGCTCAAACTGGGCAGTCACGGAAATGGAATGGGAGCGGTACACGGGCACGCGCACGCAGGTGCACGTCACCTTGAGGTCGGGAAGGGAAAGGATTTTGCGGCCTTCATTGAGCATTTTAAGCTCTTCCTTCGTGTAGCCGCTTTCCGTGAAGGAGTCGATCTGGGGAAGAAGGTTGAAGGCGATCTGGTGCGGATAAACGTTTTTCACCACGGGATGGCCGTCCACCACGGCGCGCACCTGGGATTCCAGTTCCGCAATGCCGTGCTGCCCGCTTCCGGAAACCGCCTGGTAGCTGGAGGCGATGACGGTTTTCAGCCCGAAGCGCTGGTGCAGGGGGAAGAGGGCCATCAGCGTAATGATGGTGGTGCAGTTCGGGTTGGCGATGATGTTGCGGGGGTGGTTGAGGGCCGCTTCCGGGTTGATTTCCGGCACCACCAGGGGCACGTCCGGGTCCTGGCGGAAGGCGGAGGAATTGTCGATGACCACGCAGCCCGCGGCCGCGGCAATGGGGGCGAACTTCAGGGAAATGCCGCCGCCTGCGCTGAACAGGGCGATGTCCACGCCGTCAAAGGATTTTTCCGTCAATTCTTCCACAGTCAGCATTTCTCCCCGGAAGGCGACCTGTTTTCCGGCGGACCGGGCGGAGGCCAGAAGCTTCAGGGAGCCTACGGGAAAGTTGCGTGTTTCCAGGCAGGACAGGATCTCAACGCCCACCGCTCCGGTGGCGCCGACGATGGCAACATGGGGTGCTTGGTTCATGGTTGTGTCAGAAAATGGCGGAATTCGGTCCGCATGGGTATGATGATAAAGGTTTTTTCCCGGAAAGGCAATACGGGATCGGCAGCAGATGAACAGCGCAGGTCAATATGCAAGGTATAAACAATATTAACTATTTACTGTTAACTATTACATGCCTATTTAACCCATTTGCCCACGCCTTCCGGCAGCCTGCCGTCGGAGACAGGGCCGTAGCGGGTGGATTCCGTGTTGCCCCAGAGGGGAACGCCCACGATGCGCTTCCACCAGCCGGACATACTGGCCCCCGTGTAGCAGCCGAAGCTCCAGCAGTCGGACCGCGGGGTGAAAATGTCCCGGCGGATGCGGTTCAGGTCTGTTTCATGAATCCATTCCGTGGAGACGGCCATGATGTTGTTGCCGTAGTCCAGCATCCATGCAAAACAGTTGGAATGGCCGAAGTAGTAGAAGGATTCCACGAAGTCTCCGCGGAAGCGCGGGGAGGAATTCAGCGCCCGGATGGCCTGGTCCGCGCTGTCCACCCAGACGAGCTTGATCTTGTACTTGGAAGCCAGGTCGGCAATCCAGCGGGTATAGGGCTTGCCGTCCTCCCTGCCCCGTGTCGCATAGCCCGGACGGTAAACGATCCAGGTGATTCTGGCGGAGGGGTCCTTCTGCTGGATCTGGGCGATGCGGATGGTGGAGGCCCTTACAAAGTTGGCCCACCAGTTGTCATGCCTGTCAGGCTGTATTCTCAGTCCTTCCCATTGTCTGAGGGCGGGACCGCCGCACATGACGACGTGGACGGCCTGGGACAGTCCCGTGCCGCCCGCCAGCAGGGCCAGAGCGAGAAAAAGGCGTGAAAACATGCCCGCACCCTACCTTTGCTCCCCGTGTCTGTCAACCCGCCGGAGTGTTTTTTACCGGAACAGACGCACATGGAATCCCATGGGATGATTTCCGTTTCCCTTTAGCAATTCACCACGTTCACGGCCAGGCCGCCCTGGGCGGTTTCCTTGTATTTGGACTGCATGTCCCTTCCGGTGTCCAGCATGGTGCGGATGACCTTGTCCAGAGGGACGAAGTGGGCGCCCGTGCCGCCCAGGGCAATGCGGGCGGCGTTGATGGCCTTGATGGCGGCGATGGCGTTGCGTTCAATGCAGGGTATCTGGACAAGCCCAGCGATCGGGTCGCAGGTGAGGCCCAGATTGTGTTCCATGCCTATTTCCGCGGCGTTTTCCACCTGGTGGGGCGTTCCTCCCAGGTACTCCGCAAGCGCGGCCGCAGCCATGGAGCAGGCCACGCCCACCTCCCCCTGGCAGCCGACGTCCGCGCCGGAGATGGAGGCGTTTTTCTTGTACAGGATGGCGATGCCACCCGCGGTGAGCAGGAAGCGGTGCACGGCGTCCGGATACGGTGAAACGCAGAATTTGGTGGCGTAGTTGAGAACCGCCGGAACAATCCCCGCCGCTCCGTTGGTGGGGGCGGTGACGATGCGGCCGCCGGCCGCGTTTTCCTCACTCACGGCAATGGCGTACAGGTTGATCCAGTCCATGATGGAGAGAGGGTCTTTCAGGGCCGATTCTCCATGCACCAGAAGGGATTTGCGGAGCGTCTTGGCGCGGCGGGGCACTTGCAGGACGCCCGGCAGGTTGCCGCGCGCGCTCATGCCGCTGGAAATGGATTGCTTCATGGTGGCCCAGATCAGGTCCAGCTTTTCACGGACTTCCCGTTCCGGAAGCAGGGCGCATTCATTGGCCATGACGATGGAGGAGAGGGGGCATTCCCGTTCATCCGCCATGCGCAGCAGTTCTTCCGCGGATTCATAGGGGAGGGGGAACGGTTCTCGGTCCGGTTCCTCCGGATGCAGAAGCTCCTGCTCGGAAGCGACGAAGCCGCCCCCCGTGGAATAAAACACGGCGTCTTCCACCGGTTCTCCCTCCTGGTTGACGGCGGTGAACAGCATCCCGTTCGGGTGCAGGCGCAGGGGCTGGTAGTGGGAAAGGTCCAGGTCCCGGGTGGGGGAGAAACGGACGGTTTTTTCCTCCGTGACAGGGAGCGTTTCCTGCTGGTGCAGGCGGGCGATTTTTCCGGGAATGCTGCGCGGCTCCACCGTGTGGGGCTCTTCCCCCAGCAGGCCCAGCATGATGGCCGTGTCCGTGCCGTGCCCGTGGCCGGTGGCCGCCAGGGAGCCGTAGCATTCACAGCGGATGCCCGTAATTTCCGGCAGTCGCGGAGAATGGCGTATCTGTTCCAGAAAACGGTGCGCCGCCCGCATGGGGCCTACGGTATGGGAGGAGGAGGGGCCTATCCCGATGCTGAAAAGCTCAAAAATGCTGTAATGGTGCATGTCCGTTTTCCTGTAGCGGGGCGGGGCGGGATTTCCCGCGGAAACTCCGCCCCGTTCCGGAAGATGGGCTTACAGCCCCAGCAGGTAGCGTTCCGCTTCAATGGCGGCGCCGCAGCCCATGCCGGCGGAGGAAATGGCCTGGCGGTAATGAGGGTCCGCCACGTCTCCGGCGGCGAACAGGCCCGGCGTCTTGGTCGCCATCAGGCCGGGGTCCCGGATGATGTAGCCGGCGTCGTCCCGGTCCACCAGATCTCCCAGGAAAGACGTATTCGGCGTGTGGCCGATCGCCATGAAGACGCACTTGACGGGCAGTTCCGTTACATCCCCTTCCACCAGATCCTTCAGCATGACGGCTTCCAGTTCTCCCTTGTCGTCCGTCTTGTAGCTCACGATGGTGGGATTCCACATGGGGAAAATCTTTTCATTGGACAGCGTGCGTTCCGCCATGATTTTGGAGGCGCGGAGCGTGTCCCGGCGGTGGATCAGGTACACTCTGGAGGCGAAGCGCGTCAGGAACATGGCTTCTTCACAGGCGCTGTCTCCGCCGCCCACCACGCACACGGGCACGTCCCGGTAAAAGGCTCCGTCACAGGTAGCGCAGGCGGTGAGGCCGTGGCCTACCAGCCCTTCCTCCCCGGGTATGCCCAGGTAGCGGGCGGAAGCTCCCGTAGCCACGATGATGCTGCGGGCTTCGTAATTCTGGCCGCTGGTCTTCACGGTAAACAGCCCGGTGGCTTCATCCCTGATGACGCTCTTGACGTCTTCATACGCAAACCGGGTGCCGAACTTTTCCGCCTGCTGCTGCATCAGGAACATCAGGTCCGGCCCCATCACGCCGTCCGGAAAGCCCGGGAAATTTTCCACCTCCGTGGTGGTGGTCAGCTGGCCGCCGATCTGGGAGCCCGTAATGAGAAGCGGAGAGAGATTGGCGCGGGCGGTGTAAATGGCCGCCGTGTAGCCTGCGCAGCCTGCGCCGATGATAATGACTTGTTCGCTCATAATATGTGTAAGTGATCGCCGCAAGGTTAAAGGAACGGCGCCCGTTTTGCGAGTAGATTTTGCGCTATGCGGCAGCAGAGCGGCGGCCTATGGTCCGGCGGTTCCGGGGCGGCTTCCGGCAGAAGCGGAAAAGAGCTGTTTGCACGTATCCCTGGCGACGGTTTGCAGGATTTTGGCCCTGTCTGCGGGAAGGCTGCACAGCCGCACTCCTTTCAGGGACAGTTTGGCCGGGAGGCCCAGCGGAGACTTTCCGAACAGGGTGCAGTACATCACGCAGGCCGCCAGGTAGCTTCCCGCCTCCGTTGGGTGCTGGCCGTCCGCCTGGTACAGGGCAATCCCCGGATGGCGTCTGAGGCAGTTTTCCCAGGCAATTCCCACAGGGGCCACGGCGGCTTTTTCCTTCCGGGCGAGATTCAAATACGTGGCGAGGAGGGCTTTTTGCTCCTGCGGGTCCGGAACGCTGGAGGCGTCCTTTCTTCCCCACGTCAGCATCAGGACGGGCGTTCCCTGGGCGGCGCGTACCTGGGAGCACCATTTGCCGCCGAATTCCATGGTCCGCTCCGGGGCCACGACGGGAGTGGCGCTCTGGTCCTGGAGAATGACGAAGTCCCAGGCCGTTCCTTCCAGCTTTTCACGGGCGCGCCCGTCATTCCAGTGGGACTGGAAGGAGGCTGCCGGAGCCGCGTGCATGTGCACGTCCGGCCGCAATCCTTTGGTGTCAGCCATGGCCTTGACCATGGCGGGCATGCGGTTGAAAAACGTATAGCTGTTTCCCAGGAAAAGAATATGGCTCCCGGAACGTGCAGGGGCACAGCGCGGCCAGGGGCTTTCCCCTTGCGGTTTTTCCTGCGCCTGGAGGGTGCAGGGAAAAGCTGCCCAGGTGAAAAACAGCAGCGGGAAAATTTTCATGGGCGGCATCATGGCTTTAGCTGAATTCTAATGTTTCCGGAATGAAACTTCAAATGGATTTCATGAAGCACGCCACTTCTCTTTATGCATCAGGTAAAACGTGAATTGAATGGAGATGAAGGGGAAGCGTTCAATCCTTCCGTTTCGGCAAACCCTTGTACAGGTACCGGGCTTCAGGAATCCTGCCGACGGTCCTGTCAAGGAGGGCGGGGATATCCTTGTCGCCGTAGCCGGCCATGCGGAGGTATTTTTTAACTTCCATCGCTTTGGTCGGGAAGCACTGCATTAATTCGCGGACGAATATTCTTTCCCTTCTGGGTATGATGTTCTTAAGTTTATTGTTTCTTGCCTCGTTGGTCGCGAGCCTGTTGGCGAATTCGCCGGCTGCTTCCCGGTCGCCGGTGAGCTGGGGGGCATGGTCCAGAAGCATTTCCGAACAGATCCAGGTGGCCTCAAAGGCGTGATCGAAACTGCTCCGGAATTGCTGGAGAACCAGTGCTCTCGCTGTTAGAAAAAACCGCAGCGCTTCCTCCTTTTCCGGCAAGGTGGAATGCTTGTCCGTTAAGGCGGCTAGCGGCATGCTCCGGGACATGAAATCTTTAACTTTATAGTCCAGGTTAGTGTGGTTCATCAGCCACATGACGTTGCTGTGCCGGTTAACGTCGATGAATGGCGCGGTCGCAATCAGGCGGCACAGGAAGAGGCCGTCGGTCAATTCCTGTGGAGTGACATTTTTTTTTCTGTAAAGGCTAGCCTCCTTCAGCATTTTGTCGGCTTCCTGGTAGAAGGGAATGATGCTGTCCTCGTCGAGCAGTCTTTTAAGTTGGAGCAGTTTCGTGTTCTGCTTGTTAAGGTTCCTGGTGGCTGAGGGAATGGGCAGGCGGATATCGGAGAAAGCGGGAGAATGGAACAAAAGGAGGGCCGTCCAAGCCAGGAGAATAGGTACATAAACAGGGTTCATGGAATGATATGGAAAAGGATTATTTATGAGTTGGTATGAAGCGCTTTGCCTGCCGTACTGCGTGTCACGGTGCGGCGGAATTTGGAGACGGTTACTTTGACGTTTTGTAATCCTTTGGTTGGAGAATTCTCATCGGTTTCTTCTCCGTCATAAGTAAAATTAAAATCCTGGGGATAGGGTTTGCCATGAATCAGAAGGCAGTCCTTGTCATCGGAACGGACATACCAGCCGCATGCCCATGAAAAGGGCTTGGGAAGATTGGAAGCCTGCAATTGGGGCAATCGAATTCCGGGTTTAAACTTCCATCCGATATAGTCACTGGGAATTGCCTTGTTTTTGGCGTTGGGGCGGAACAAAACGGCGCCGGGATCATGTTCCGGTTTGAATCCTTCCGGATCATTCGCCCGTTCAATGAAGGCGATATTACTGAAACTCACTTTTAATGGATGCAGGGTTAAATCCAGGACGGTGGATGCTCCCGCATGGTCTTTTTCTCCATCTGCTGCACACTTGGGCATTCGTTTCCCCGTATGTACTGCCATGATTTCAGATGGAATAAAAATATGAAGAATCAGAGGTTTTCTCTCCGGCAGCTCTTCGTCGAGATTTGTTTTGACTCGGATTGTAAGAATCTTGTTTTCAGTAATATCCTTGTTGATGGTTAGAATTGCCTGATTATCTCCATCCTCCGATTTTTCAACGGTGGCCAGATTATCCGGTTCCATGGTCCATTCTATGGAATCCAAATCCACCTCTTTTAACCGCTTCCCGGTCAAGGTCAGTTCAACTTCTTCTCCAATACCCACATCAGTCCGTTTTTTGTCGTCTTCCTGGTTTCCTCCGTCAATCATGCATTGGGCGGACGCCACATCCGTCTTTGATTCAATATACAGGGAGCAGTCGTCCATGTCTGGAGTTTCTTCCGCATGAAGAACCGTATTGGCGCCTCCCGGAAATACCAGGAACAGCAGAAGAAATAAAAGGCGGAGAATCGGTATAAACATGGAGGATGGATGAACTATTTTTGCACTCTTATCACTCTATCTTCTTATTTTATTTATTGTCAACGGTTTATATAATATGTTAGAAAAGTAGTGAATCGTCTGGAAGGTGAATGGGTTAAGTCTGGCCGTGTTGTTGCATGACTGGGGAAGTTTTTCCGGGAGCCTTGCCGAAGGAAGACGGGTGTGGTTGGATATGGGGCATGAAGCCTGAATCGCTGACCAAGCACCGTGTGACAGGAGTGGATGATCCTCTATTCCTGGATTCCCTGGATATTTACCGGACAAGTTTTCCGGTGCACGAACAGCGGCGCGTCCAGGATTTTCCGCTGGCGTTTCAAGACCCGGGTTTTTGTTATGAGGTATTTTTAAACGGGGCAGGCCGGGTGGTTGCCATGCTGGTGAGCTGGCAGCGTGAGGCATTCGTGTATCTGGAATATTTCGCCGTGGATGCCTCCCTGCGCGGACAGGGCGCCGGCCAAAGGATTCTGGAAGAATTGAGGGACGCTTTTCCCCACAAGGTTATTCTGGAGATTGATCCTCCGGAGGACGGGATTTCACGCCGCCGCCTGGGGTTTTACCAGCGGCACGGCTTTGTGCCCAATCCCCAGTTTGATTACATTCATCCCCCTTATACGGATGAAGGGAAGCCTTTCCCCCTCCTGCTGATGACGCATGAAACCTTGCTGGACGAGGAAACGTACCGGAGCTTTGTTGATTTCCACCACAATCACGTGGTGGCGAGGTAGGCGCATTTCCGGGAAAAGGGCCCGCCGGAAAAAGAGCTGTTGAATCCGGCGTCTTCTTCCTTTCCGTTTTAGCGTATTGGTTTTTATTTCCTGATCCTGTCACATCGTTTCCGTGCGTTCAAAATGCCGGGAGGATTGAGTATGATGGGAAATGATTTGCCAACGGATAACAAATCCGGTGTCAAGCGTGTATTTTTGATAAGTAAAGATTTATATTTCTCTTTTAATAGAGCGGCGGCCTTCCTTAAAACCGCTTCTTTAAGAAAAAGAACAGGCGGTTCCTTGTTCTATTTCAATTTATTTCATCATTTACTGCTTGTTTTTTTCAAATACCGGATTTGTTATCCGTTTCAGTGGACGCATGTTCAATCCCCATGGCCATTTAACTTTCAAGGGAACGGCAGTGGCGGCAGCCTTATGCCTCATTTCCGGCGTACAGGCTTCTTCCCTGTTGTACGGACTGGATTTCAACCAGCTTGGGAGCAATCAGAATTTCATCAATCTGGGAAGCGGTTCCACTGCCATTTCAAAAACGACCGGGTACATCAATTGGAGTAATAGTATTACACCCATGACGGACGGCGGTTATTCCCACTGTCCCAACGGTGGAACGTTCAACATCACCAGCACCAATGGCATTGACGGCCTGAATTTTGCCACCGGTTTCAGCGTGGGCATCCACATGTATTACAGTTCTTCCAGTGCTGACTGGAAGGATGCTTTTTCCATGACGATAGCGGGCACGACGATCAGGGTGGAGATGACGGCCGCCAATAAATGGGTGATTTACAACGGGGGGAATATCGGATTCCCGGACGGAACCGAGTTGTTTGCTGCTTCTGATGATACATGGAACTACCTTGGACTGACGTTCAAGGGAAATGAGATGCAGGTTTACCACGATGGCGAGCTTGTCAAAACGGTCACGACGAGTCTTTCCGGTGATTCCAAGGTTACCAGCATCAAGGGGAGCGGGGATCACAATCCTGGGGCCAACGGCCTTTTCGTCGATAACCTGGCTGTGTACGACAGCGTGTTGAACGGAAACGATTTTGCCTACCTGGATACGCACGGCATGCCCTTGTCCATCCCGGAACCGGCCACCGCTACGCTGGGGCTTCTCGGGCTGACGGCGCTCCTGGTGCGCCGCAAACGTGCCTGAGCTTGGTTTTTCTGAACATTAAAAGAGCCGTTCCTCATTTCCGTGGAACGGCTCTTTTAATTTATAAACGAAGTGGGCCTTGGTCCGCAGGGCGCGGAGAATCAGCTCCATGCCCGGTCAACGGCTTCCTGTTCTTCCGGTCCAAGGCGCCTGGAAAGCCGTTCCCTCATGCGCAGCCGGTATTCGGGAATGCTCCAGGAATGGAGCGGCTGAACGGCGGAGTTGGTGAATTGCCAGGAGGGGATGGGCACCACCACATCCAGGACTTCTCCGGCCCTGGACGGCATTCCGGCCAGTACCGCTGCAATGGCGGAGGAAAGCTCCGGACGTTCGTCCAGAACATCCAGCAGCCATCCGCAGCCCAGGTCCGTGGGAATGGCTTCCGTTCCGGCCAGCAGGTCCGCGAGGCGTTCGGAAGGAAGTTTTTTGGAGATGGAGGCCAGATAAGGGGCAAACCGCATGTCGCCCAGGCTCATCAGGGCGTCCAGCGCTGGGGCCATGCTCGCTTGGCCGGGTAGCGGATTCGCACAGATGATGTCTGCCAGCCCGGCGATTCCGGGAAAGCGTTCCTCCGGTTTGGGGGAGGCCAGCGTGTAAATCAGGAAGGAGGCCTGACGGCGGATGTCCGGGGCCTCATCCGTCATGGAGAAGGGCAGGAGGGCCCGCCATCCGTCCCCCTTGCGCTGGCGGATGAAGGTGGCCAGTTGCAGCGCGCATTTGCGCCGCGCGTCCGGTGCGCAGCAGGACTGGAAGATGTTGTAAATGGTGACGCCTTCTTCTTCCCTGCCCATTTCATTGCAGGTGACCAGCCCATAGGCGATCATGGCCAGGGGCCACTGGTCCGGACCGATTTCATCCCTGCGCGAGGGATCCATGACGAGGGCGGCAAGCCGCTTGATTTCCGACAGAGAACTGGTTTGATCCTGAAAAAGGCCCATGCCCGCATGATAGCCGGCGGCAGGAGCCTGCCAAGGAAAAAAGCCGCTGTTTCCTGCCACCCGCGTTCCGGCAGGGCGTTGCGCCTTCCGGCGGCTAGCGGGCGGAGATTCTCTCCATATTGTCCGCAACCAGGGCGGCCAGTTCTTCCTCTTTCATGGAGAGGGCTTGCGCGGCGTTCCGGTAAAGCTCCGGCAAGGCCTCCGGGTGTTCGTCCGATTCCAGCGCCAGCCGATGGAGCGGGATGGAGGAAAGGAGGCCCGGGCGATCCATTTCACGAGGCCCCACGGAGAGAAGCCAGTTGCCGGAAGGGAGCTGCGCGCCGGGGTTCAGGGCACCCGTCCAGCCGTGCAGCACGGCTTTCAGCCGGGGATATTCCTTCAGCATTCCTGCCAGCGTGCCCCACGCGCGGCAGCAGTGCAGGGCGGCGGGGCGGTTCAGGCGCGCGGCCAGCTCCAGGTGCTGTTTCAGCGCTTCCCGCTGTAGGGGCAGCCCCGGAATGCCGCGGCGGCACTTGTCCAGCCCCGTTTCCCCAATGCCCGCACGGGGGAATTTTTTCAGGAAGGATTCCAGCAGGCGCATTTCCTCCTTCCATGCAGCCGGGTTCAGGCGCCAGGGATGAATGCCGAAGAAAGGCGTGACGTTTTTATCCCGTTCCGCCAGAAGGGCCACCTGCTCCCAGTCCGCCGGGGAGGTGCCGCAGATGAAGCGCGGCGCCGTGCCGGGTGCGGCAGGAGCGGGGTGGGTGTGGGCGTCCGGAAGATTCGTCATTGTTTAATGGGACAGCGTGGGCGCGTCTGCGGGTTCAATAATATCAAAGCTCAGCTTTGCCAGGCGCACCGCGGCGGCGCCCGTTTCCATTTCATCATGGATGACGTTGGCGATGCCCGCATGATGCAGGGAAGCCACTTCCGAACGGAATTTGGCGCGGGCTATCACCGTGATGTTCGCGTTGGCGCCCTTGATCTGCATGTAGGTGGACAGGGCCGGGGCGGGGTCCGGGAACGTGAAGGCGATCAGCCGTGCGGTGCGGATTCCCGCCAGGTCCATGGTGATCTGGTGCTGGATGTCCCCCAGGAAGGCCAGATGGCCGTCATTGAGCAGGGTCTTGACGGTGTCCGCGTTCAGGTCGATGATGATGCAGGGGATGCCGTACTGGGACAGGCTTTCATGCAGCCTCCTGCCTACGGGACCGTAGCCGCAGATGATGGCGTGGTTCTTGATTCCCTCCACGCGCGTGATCATGGTTTCCACGCTGAGGCGTTCCCTTTTTGTCTTCAGGCCCGGAATGCGCACCAGCAGGGGGGTGAGCTTCCGCGCCGCCTTCATCAGCAGGGGCGTCATGCCCATGGAGACGGCTGCAATGGCGTACACATTGGTGGTCACCAGCGCCGGAATGGGGGTGATTTCCTGCATGAAGGGAATGAGCACCAGGGAGAATTCCCCCACGTTGGTCAGCGCGGTGGAGGCCATGATGCCCATGCGACCGGGGATTTTCAGGAAGCTTGCGGCCACGATGCAGGCCACGAATTTGATCGCGAGGACAAAGGCGGCGAAGGTCGCCACATGGCCGATGTGCTCCCACAGGTCGTCAATGTCAATCAGCAGCCCGGCGGAAACGAAGAAGATGGTCAGGAAAAGGTCCTTGAAGGGGAGCACTTCACTGAGGACGCGGTGGCTGTAGTAGGAGCTGCTGACGAAAAGCCCGGCGGTGAAGGCCCCCAGCGCAATGCTCAGGCCCAGCAGGCTGGCGAGCATGGCGATGCCGGAACAGATGGCGAAGACCATCAGGGTGAAGAGCTCCCGGCTCTTGGTCCGGGCCACGGCCAGCATGATGCGCGGGAGCAGGTAGTGGCCGATCAGCCATGCGGCCCCCAGGAAGACGAGCCCCCGCAGGACGGCCATGCCGATGTTGAGAGCGGTTTCCCAGGAGTCGGGCGTGGCGGCGAAGATCTGCGGCATGATCGCTACCAGCATGATGGCGGCAATGTCCTGGAACAGGGCGATGCCTACCGCCATTTTTGCCCCGGAGGTGCCGCTCAGGCCGAATTCCTGGAAGGATTTCAGCGCCACCGCCGTGGAGGAAAGGCCCATGATGGCCCCGACTGTCAGGGAATGGCTCATATCCATGCCCGTGGCGTAATGGAGCCCCAGGCCGAAGGCGGCGGTGCAGATGAACATCTGAATGCCGCCGCCGACCAGGGCCGTTTTCCGCAGGTGCTTGAGCTCGTCAATGGAAAATTCCAGGCCCAGCGTGAACATGAGCAGGATGATGCCCACCTCGGAAAGGGCCTGGATGCTGACGTCGGAATTGGGGATGTGGTCCAGGATGCCGCAGTTGGCCAGAATCACCCCGCAGATGAAGTAGCCCGCCAGCAGGGACTGCCGGAAATGGGCCAGAATGAGGGCAATCGCAATGATGCCCATGAAGACGACGGTGAGCAGGGTGAAGAAGGGAGGCGCGGCGTTGGGGCCTCCGGAAGCCAGCAGAGAGAGAACCATGGCGGTCGGGAAAAGGGGCTACGGAATGGTGATGAGGTTGATTTCCGGCGGGCAGTTGAAGCGTCCCGGCCCTATGTAGCCTATGCCGCGGGTGACGAAGACCTGCTTGTCTTCATAAGGATGGAAGCCGGAGTACATCGTTTCCCCCTCTGACGTCAGCAGGGGGGTGGAAAAGAAGGGCAGTTTGATCTGGCCGCCGTGCGTATGGCCGGAGAGCATCAGGTTCCAGTGATAGCCGCCCAGCAATTCCCTCCCCTTGGGGTTGTGGCTCAGGACGATGGTGGGCATCACGGATTCTTCCCCCAATTCCCGCGGACTCATGCACCGGTCCGGAAAGAAGTCCCCCTCGCGCAGGTCTCCCAGTCCCACCAGCTTGAACTCCGCGTTCCCCAGCCTGGGGATGGTGACGAAGGCTGCGGGATTCCTCAGCAGGGTGAAACCGCCTTCCTTCAGGATGCGCTCCACGTTGTCCACCAGGGCCATGTCATGGTTGCCCAGGCACGCGTAGGCCGGGGCGATGGAAGAGAGCCGTTTCATCTGCGTGATGTAGTCTCCTGCGTGGGTGGCCCGCAGAAAATCCGTGTACAGGTCTCCCAGGAACACGATCATGTCCGGCCTGGCCTGTTCCGCCATGGCCGCCGCTTTTTCCAGCAGGGGAAGATTGGTGTGGACGTCTGACAGCACCAGGATGCGCAGTCCGGAAAGTCCCGGAACGCAGCCCGCTGGAGCGGTGTTTTCACTGAATTCCAGATGGTTGGCCTCCCAGTTCATGTAGGAGGCCAGCAGGGAACCCAGCAGAATGACTGCCGCGGCTGCGTACAGGAGTTTGCGGAGCAGGGAGCGTTTTTTGGAGGGGGTGGAGTCCGTAGTCATGATTGGGCGGGATTGAGAATAGCCAGTTCCGGCATGGTGAACAAGCCGTTGCGGCGCACCAGGACGCCGTCCAGGTAAATATCGCCTCCGCCGGCTGCTGCCGTCTGGATGCATACCATGTCCCAGTGGATGCGGGACTGGTTGCCGTTGTCCGCCACGTGGTAGGCCTGTCCCGGCGTCAGGTGGAAGGAGCCGGAGATTTTCTCGTCAAACAGGATGTTGCGCATGGGGCGGGTGATGGCCGGATTGACGCCAAAGGCGAATTCCCCCAGCCGCCGCGCGCCGGGGTCCGTATCCAGAATGGAGTTGAGCTCCGCGGTCTTGTCCCCCGCCTCCGCATGCACCACCAGGCCGTTTTCCAGCGTCAGGCTGATGTTGTCAAAGGGAATACCCTGGAACAGGCTCGGGGTGTTGAAGGAAATGCGGCCGTTGGCGCTGTCAATGACGGGTGCGGTGAACACCTCCCCGTCCGGCAGGTTGCATTCCCCCGCGCACGGGATGGCGGGCAGCCCCTTGATGGAAAAGGAAATGTCCGTTCCCGGTCCGGTGATGCGCACGTGTTCCGCCGCCTCCATCATGGCGGCCAGCTTCTGCATGGCGGGGCGCAGGGCGCCGTAATCCATCAGGCAGGTGCGGAAATAGAAATCCTCAAACTCTTCCGTGCTCATGGCGGCCTGCTGGGCCATTCCCTCTGACGGCCAGCGCAGCCCGCACCAGCGCGTGTGGCGGATGCGCCTCTGGGAGACGGGGTTCAGGGCCTTCATGGCAACGGCCATATTCTTCTGGGGAACGGCGGACAGCTCAAAGGCGTTCCCGCCGCCGCGTATTTCTATATAGGCGTCCATCTCCTCCATTTCCGCCAGGCGGTGGCGGCCGATGATGCCGTATTGCTCCTCCGTGGCTCCGGAGAGCATTTCCCGGTTCAGCCGGGACTGGTTCAGGCGAAGGAAGGGCATTGCGCCTGCGGCGCGCACCTCCCGGATAAGGGCTATTCCCATTTCCTCCGGAATATCCGTTAATTCCAGCAAAACCCGGTCTCCGGGACGCAGGGTGGTGGAATACCCTGCAAGCTGGGCCGCCAGGGCCTGAAAACGGGTGTCTCTCATGCCTTTATTAGGCGAATACCGGGGCCTTTTTGTCAAGCCGGAGACTTGCCACGGGCAAAAAACTGTGGTTTCATCCCCCGGATGTCCAAGTTGCCCAAATTAGGAATACTCGGTTCCGGTTCCGGTTCCAACTGCCAGTCCATTTATGACGCCATCCGGTCCGGCTCCCTCCGGGCGGAAATTGCCGTGGTGATGTCTGACAATCCGGACGCCTACATTCTGGAACGCGCCCGTTCCTGGGGCATCCCGGCGGAGGTGATCGACTGCGGGGGATTTAAAACCAAATTCCCGGAGGCGTCCCAGGCCGCCGTCGCCGCGCGCCTGAAGGAATACGGCGTGGACTGCGTTTGCCTGGCCGGATTCATGCGCCTGGTGAAGCATCCGTTGCTGAAGGAATTCCCTTCCCGCATTCTGAACATTCATCCTTCCCTCCTTCCTTCCTTCCCCGGCCTTCATGCCTGGGAGCAGGCCGTGAAGGCCGGTGCGGCGGAAAGCGGCTGCACCGTTCACTACGTGGATGACGGCATGGACACGGGCCCCATCCTGGGGCAGGCGCGCGTGCCCGTGCTGCCGGGGGATACGCCGGAAAGCCTGCACGCCCGCATTCAGGTGCAGGAGCATGCCCTTTATCCCGCCATGATCGCCCGCGTTCTGGAAACGCTCGCATAACCCGCTGCGTCTTTTGACCGGAGGACGTTCCGCCGCTCCTGGAGGAACGGATGACAGGATGACTGATTCTCTTGTCTTGTTCTGTGAACGGAATCCGTTAAAAAGGAGTCCTCTTTTCAAACAAAGGATAAAAAACAACCATGAAGATGAACCCTTCCATCGCCCTGTTTGCCGTTTCCGCCCTTCTGGCGGGTGTGGCGGGCGCGCAAGAAAAGGCTGCCGAAGCTCCGGCGGCCGACCAACCCAAACAAGAGAAAGAAATTACTGTGTCTCCCGAACAGATGAAAAAGGACCTGGGCTATTTTCTGGGTTTCCAGAGCGGACAGCAGCTCGGCTCCATTCCCACCCTTACCTTTGACGACCTGGACCAGGAATCCTTCCTTCAGGGCATCAAGGACGGCATGGTCCGCAAGCCCGCCAAGGACCAGGAACAGCTGAAACCCGCCCTGGACGCGTTCCAGAAGCAGATTGACGAACGCATCTCCGCCAAGGCCAAGTCCAATCTGGAAGCCAGCAAGAAGTTCATGGAGGAAAACGGCAAGAAGGAAGGCGTGACCACCACGAAATCCGGCCTCCAGTACAAGGTGGTGAACAAGGGCGGCGAAGAAAAATTTGACGAGAAGAAGTTCAAGAACCCCATGTTCAAGGTGAAGTACAAGGGCACGCTGCTGGACGGCACCGTGTTTGACGACACCAAGGGCAAATCCGTGGAACTTCCCCTCCAGGTCATCCCCGGCTTTGCCGAGGCGCTGACCACCATGCCCGTCGGCTCCAAGTGGATCGTGTACATCCCTTCCGAGCTGGCCTACGGTGAAAACACCCCCGGCGCTCCGATCGAGCCCAATTCCCCGCTCATCTTTGATCTGGAACTGGACGGCATTTCGGAAGCCCCGGCTCCCCAGGGCGGTCCCATGAGCATTTCCCCGGAACAGCTCCAGGAGATGCTCAAGCAGAGCGGCGCCCAGCAGCAATAAGGTAAGATTTCCAAGCCAGGGCCGTTCCCGTGAGGGGACGGCCTTTTTGTTTTTGCAGGTACCGCCTTCATCAGGAGGGTGAACGGTCAATCTGGGAATTTATAATCCGTTGGCAAGCCTATTTTCGTTAATGACTCTTCTTAAGCAAATCATGAAGGGGAATAAAACAGGCTTCTTTAAACTATCTCTCCATCCATTTCAAAAATTATTAATGCAATACTTTTAATACAAGCAAGATATGGAAGTTTAAAGAAGAAGAAGGATTATAAATCCGGGTATTACTGGTCATAATATCATTGATACAATATGAGACTTCATCTCCCCCCTTCTTTGCGTTCCGCCCTTCTTGCATCCCTGGTTTCCTTCTCCGGTTTTTACTCTTACTCCCATGCCGCCACATCGGCGGATTTCTGGCAGGCTCCCGCGTTTGGCGGTCCTGATTTTACGTGGACGGGGGCAGGGGAAGGCGATGCCGTAGATACGGCGGGCAACTGGGAAGGGGACGCCGCCCCCTCCCGCCAGGAGAATAAGGGCCCGCATTTGATTTTTAATGATGTAGACGTTACGGTTACGGGCACTCCTCCCAACACTTCGGATGGCGGCGGCATCTCCGTGACGGGGAACAGCAATGTGTCCGTTAGCCTGGGACAATGGGGCGGCAGTGTTTACGTAGGCGCCGGATCCACTCTTTCCAGCACCTTCAGCAACCAGATCAAGAGCATGGAGGCAGAGGGGCACGCTAATATTTATGTGGACGGCACGCTGAACCTGACCACTCCGGGAGGCAATCTCAACTTTGACAACGGTACCGGTTCCGGCAGCCACTACTGGCACATCGGGCTTGACGGGATGATCAACCTGTCAAATACCACTACAGTGACCAAGAATGACCGGACGTGGAATGTAGAGGTAGTGGTTGCGGGCGCCATGGAAGCGCTGACGGTTACCAACCGCGAGCTGGTGGACGATGCCCTGCTGACCCGCTATTTCATGTCCACCGGGGCTGATCTGGGGGCTTCCCTGGATTCCCTTCTTATTTGGAAGCAAACCGGGGAGGACACCTATGAGGCATTGACGAGAGTCGATTCCGCCGACCAGCTGGGAGCCGGCAATTTCGTGCTTGTCTCCAACGGTTCCGGCATGTCCGTGCAGTATCAGGGAACAGGCTACAATATGGAAACGCTTGTCTGGAATTCCACTACCGGCACCTGGAGCAACACTGGAACGGGCTGGTACAAGAGTGGAGATGGAGGCAAGACGGATACTTCCTTCCTGAACAATGACTCCGTTATTTTCACGGCTGCGGAAGGGGTTAAAACCATTGCGTTGACCGGCAACATTATCGCCGGTACCGTAACGTTCCAGGACGGGACGAACTACACCTTGAACATGGGAGCCGGGGATTCCCTTCAGGCGGAAGCCCTTTCCCTCGGCAGCCAGGCGACGCTTACGCTTGGGGACGCCGCCATTACGGGGGGAACCTTCACGCTCGGCAATAATGCGGGCCTCCTCGTTTCCGAAGGGAAGACCGCAGCGATCGCTTCTTCCATCACCTTCGGCACGGGCAATACCTTCACGCTGGGGAACAACGCTTCCCTGACGCTGGGAGACGCCACGCATCTCATGGAGTCCTTCTCCTCCACCGTCATGGGCGGGACGAACTCCTCCCTTTCCGTCTGGCTCGGCAATACGGACGGGAGCGTCACCCTTTCTCCTGGATCCACGCTGAAGGACATCACCGTATATGGCAATTACGCCGCCAATACGGCCAGCCAGCCTGCGGCGGACACGCTCAACGGAGCAACCCTGCATATCGGCAACGGCGCCAATTTCATCATTCGCCCCGGAGCGGGAACGATTCGTCCTTCGGACCGCATCGTCGTTGAAGGCGGCATGTACGTCCTGATGAACCACAATGCCGCGGATACGGTCACGATCGCCTCCGACATCGTAGGAGGAGCGGGCGTCACCCAGGATAGTTCAATCACCTTCCGCCGCAGTGAAAACCTCAACCTGAATATCTCCGGCAACGTTGACTATGCAGGAACCATGCAGCTGGACCAGGCTTCCGGCGGTTACGGTCCCCGTGTAACCTTCCTGAACAATACGGTTAACCTGGGCGGCCTGGCCGTCAATTACTGCATCGGGGGCTTCACCCTCACCAATTCGCAGGCCACCATCGGAACCCTCAGCATGTCGAGCAACTGGGCGAGCAGTTCCATTCAGGTCAACTCCGGTTCCGTCGTCAACGCTACGAACGTGCGGCTCCTCAAGAACGGGACCCTTTCCATCAACACCGGCGCCGAGTTGAATGTCACGGGCACCAACAGCGACCACGGAACCGGCCGCAGCTTTATCGTGGACAACGGCAGCACCCTTACTCTTAACGGGGGGCTTCTTACCGGCTCCGCTGCGCTGAACCTCGGGTACAGCGGAACGGGGACCTTCCTTGCTTCCAGCGGCACGGCCAACCTGGGCGGCCTGGACTTCTGGGCCAATGGCAATGGAGTATTCCGCGGGAGATTCCAGTTGGGAAGCGCAACGGCCGGAACGGCCCGCGTCAACTTTGGCGGCAACATCGTTAACTTTGCCAGCGGCAGTGAAATTACGCTCGGCATGGGAACGCTGGGAGCCACGGCCAACTGGTCCGTGACCTACAATAACGAGTTCACTCCCTCCTATATCACGCTGGCGGCTTCCAACGGAAGTTATGTGGATACCCTGGACGCCGGGGACAAGACAACCGGAAGAACCATTACCTTTAATACCGGCCTGACCGGCAGCGGCAAGCTCACGAAGATCGGCGCCGGCACCCTGGTGCTCAATGGAGCTGCCAAGGTTCCGGTTCCCGCGGAAGGTGAAACCGCCGCCGTTCCCGGTTTCACCGGCACGGTGGAATTGAGGGAAGGCGCGCTGACCGTGAAGGACTCCAGCGTCATCGGGCAGGGGACCCTTCTTATCAACGGCGGCCTGACCGTAGCCGTGACTTCCGCAGACGGTTATTCCCTGGATGCCGGCTCTACGCTGGGAACCATCAATCTTGACGGGGGCACCGCTACTTTGGCGGCTGCTCTGACCCTGAACGGAGGCTCCCTGAGCTTTGGAGCCCTGAGTACGGATACCGCGGCATTAACCGTCAATTCAGTGGCGGGCACCGGCGCTACGGCTCTCCAGATAGGCCTTTCCTCCGTCACCGCCAATACGGAATATGCCCTCCTGCACGGAACGGGCATGACGGATACGTCCATGTTCACGCTCGGCGGCTCCGCGGCTGAACTTTACAAGGCTACATTCACCGTCAGCGATGATACGCTGTACGTCTCCCTGTCCGACAAGGACGGCCTGCTGAGATGGAAGAGCGGCAACTGGAACACGGACACCTCCAATACCGCCTGGGACCTTGACGGCACTCCCACGGCTTACGCCGATGGACAGACCGTGTATTTCTCCGATGGTGCGGACGTGAACAAGACTGTAACGATCGTCGGGAATGTTGCTCCGGGTAAAATTAATGTTTCCGGCACGGATTTCATTTTTGCTGGTGACGGCTCCATTACCGGGGATACGACGCTGAATCTGCTGGACGGAGCTTCCCTGACCATCAACAATGCCAACTCCTATAGCGGAAACACCGTATTGTATAACGGCAGCAAGCTCGTCGTCGGCAATGCCGGCGCGCTGGGCACAAGCACGGTTCTCCTCCAGGGCAATTCCATTCTGGAGCTGACCACGGGCACGTGGAACGGCTTGGGCACGCGCCTGAATGCCAATTCCACGGGTACGCTGAAGCTGAGCGGGAATGCCTCCGGCACGACGACGGCCGCGCTGACTGGCGTCAAATATGATGTGGGCGCGGGAACTACCCTGACGCTTTCCGCCGGAACTTACGGAAACACGATCACCGGCGCCGGTTCTCTGATATCTGCTGCCGGCACAACGGTTTTACAGGGTGATGTCAATATAACGGGAAGCTATACTTTGATGGCGGGTGCGAATGCGGCTGCTTCCTGGACGCTGGATTCCGGCGCTTCCCTGACGGCTGGAAGTTTCATCGGCCGTAATGAATACAACGGGACGACGACGCTCACTGTCAAGAAGGATGCTTTCATGAACATTACCGGCACCCTGCGGATTTCCCGTGACGGGAAGGGGGTCATGAACATTGAACAAGGCGGCATGGTCCTGGCTCAGACGCTGGATCTGGGGCAGAATTGGGCCGGAGCCGCCGCCAAGGGCGCCACCATTAATCTGAATGGCGGTTCCCTGCTTCTCGGAGCGGGAGGCATGACTGCGTCCGGCAATACCAATACGATTGTCCTGAACATGAATTCCGGGACCCTGGGAACGACGGCGGCGGAAGGCTGGTCCTCCGCCTATAACATGAATCTTGCCGGCAACGTGACGGTTGATACCCGCCAATACGATGCGGGAACCAAATCATACAATGACCAGTCTTCCACCAACATCACCCTCGGGGGCGTCCTTTCCGGCGCCGGCGGTTTGACGAAAGTCGGTTCCGGCACGCTGACCCTCTCCGGACAGAATACCTACACGGGCTTGACGAACGTCCAGGCCGGCACGCTGGCATTCACGAATGCGAACGCCATGACCCTGGGCAGCATCTCCATGGGCGCGGGCGCCAAAATGACCACGGCCTCCGCCCTGACGCTGAACAGCGGCGCTACGCTGACCTTTGACATGACCGGAGTCGTGGCAAACGGCCCGATCATCAATATCCAGGCAGGGGCCCTGGCTCTGACGGATGCCAACTGCACGCTGACCATCAACAACTATGGTGAACTGGAAGCATCCGACTACGTCCTGGCCCAGTGGGCTGCGGCGGGCAGCCTGACTACGGATTCCTTCACCTGGACGCCGGACATCACCCGGGAAGGCTTTGAATACTCCGTCGTGGTGGAAAACAACCAGCTCGTGTTGAAAGTCGTGGACGTCAGCGGAGACAACGGTTTTGTCTGGGACGGCGGAACGGACCGCAAGTGGATCAATACCAGCATTGACGGCTGGACCACCAAGCTGACGGGCGTGGACACGCTGAACGACCAGGAAATCTATTTCTCCGCTGCGGAAGCGGGTGAAGTGAAGGTCTCCGGTACCGTGACTCCTAAGAGCGTCGTCTTCAACAGCGGCACTTACACGCTGGTCAGTGATCCGGACAACGCGGGTTATATTGCGGACTCCGTTGCCCCCACTACGCTCACCGTGAACGGCACGGCCAACGTCACCCTGAACCTGGCGAATACCTACACCGGTGGCACAGTGCTCAACGGAGGCACTCTTACCATCGGAGCGGACGACGCGCTGGGTACGGCGGGTGACATTACCTTTAACGGCGGTACGCTGGCTTATGCGGACTCCGCCGCCGGTAGGGACGTGACGGGATATGACGTTTCCAGCCGCGTCAAGGTTGGAGACGGAGGCGCCCTGAACGTTTCCGTAATCGGGGCAGCGGACACTGTCTCCTGGGCCGGACTGACGGCTGACGTCATGGGCGCGGGCACCACGCTGACCAAGACGGGGGACGGCACGCTGGCGCTGGGATACTCCGGGAATACCCTGGCCCACCTCACCGTGGAAGAGGGAACGCTTGCCTTCACGGGCGGAGCGACCATCGGCGTGAACCCCAATAACGCCACCATCGTCCGCGTAAGTGAAGGCGCCTCTCTGGCCCTCTCCGGCGGAACCGTCAACCTGCACGCCCAGCTTAACGGCGCGGGCACCATCACCATTGGGACGGCGGATGCCGCGGGACAGGTCAACATCTCCAATACGGGCAATACCAATTTCACCGGCCGTCTGGAACTGCTCGGAAACGGGGAAAATATGAGTACCAATGCCAACTGGGCGGCTTTCGGCGCGGGAAATACGCTGGGAGGCGGCACCATTTTCATCGACGGCAAGGGCTTCCATTTCTCCGCGGGCACGACGGCGGCCAACTTTGAAATCGGCGCAACCCACGGCACGTTGCAGAACGGTTCTTCCGGCGCCACGTACACCTTCTCCGGGAATCTTTCCGGTTCGGGCGCATGGGGCATGTCTGCGAACGTGCGGATGACCAATATCCTCACGGGCTCCCTCAAGGACTTCTCGGGAACCCTGTCCACCAATGAAACCTCCGCCAACAACAGCCGCCAGGTCTGGAACTTCGGCAACGGCGGCGAGAGCGTCACAGGCGCGGGGAATACCGTCTTTGGAGACGGCGCCATCCTGGCGGGCAACACGGGCTCCACGGACGCCTCCCTGGCCGCGCAGTACAACGTCAATTACAACAATGCGGAACTGGTGCTGAATGCGCTGGTGCAGGGCAACTCCAACCTGACGCATGCGGGCACGGGCACCCTCATCCTGGATCAGGCCAATACCGCTACGGGTGCCCTCGGCATCACGAATGCCGGCGCCGTGGTCCAGCTTGGCACGGCGGACAAGGCCGGCCAGTGGGCCGGTACCGTGCTGAACGGAGCGGGAACGCTGAAAATCGTTAACGGATCACTGACCTCCGCTATGACGCGTGGTGAGGGCTCCACCGCGGGCATCGTGGTGGATTCCGCCGTCAGCATCAATCTGGGCGGCACCAATGGTGACATGCTGAAGGGCATCACCCTGGCTGCCGGAGGCAAGCTCACCAACGTCTCCGGAGACATTACGGTGGGTGCGGGAGCTACGGAAACGCTGAACCTTACCCTGGGTGCGGACAACGTCAACCAGGGCGCGGCCGGCACGGCCATCATTGACCAGGGGGCCGGCAAACTCGTCATCAATGATTCCGCCACGGTCAATCTGGATATTGACGCCATTGTGAACACCCTCGTCGTCCACAAGGACGCCGGGGTGGAAAGCTGGCTGACGCTGACGACCGGAACGCTGGAATGCGCCAATCTGGGCGACATCCAGTTCAGCAAGATCCTCTCCAACTACGGCATCCGCGTCACGGGCACCGACGGCGGCAGCCTGGTCCTCAGCGGACAGGTCAGCGGCCTTTACATGGTGGACGGTACCGCCTCCTCCGATCCCGATACGGTTACGAACTACGGCACGCTGGGCATGTACGCCGGCGTGGTGATCGCCCAGGACAAGACGCTCACCGTCCAGTTAGCCGGCGCCCCCGGCGATACCGACGGTGACGGTGCGGTCATCAACAACCTGCTGGGCGCAACGGGAAGCACGCTGAAAGTGGAAAACACCAATGCGGACGGAGGCAACGCCGTGGTCATCCTCAACAATGAACGCCTGGAAACGGGACTGCCCGCACCGGATGATTACGCCGGGGCGGACTCCATCATGGGCGGCAGCATCGTCGGGGAAAACGGAGTCACCTTCATCAAGCAGAACACGGGCAAGCTGACGGTCAACGGCTCCTTTGTGACGGACACCCTCCGCATGGAAGGCGGCACGCTCACCCTGAACGGTGACGGCAGCAGCTTCAACCATGTGGTTCTGGCGGGCACGGCGGAAGGCGTGGTTCTGGACGTCAACCGGAATACCGTCATGGGAGACCTGACGGACAGCGGCGAAGGCGCGGACCTCAACATCGGCAGCGGGGCAACCCTCGCCATTAATGACGCCAGCAGCCTTTCCGCCAGCACCATCCAGGGCAGCGGAACGCTGGCCCTTCATGATACGCTGGCTCTTTCCGGCACGGCAGCCCTCCAGGGCGGCGTACTGCTCAACCTGGTGAAGGATGATGACTCCACGGGCACGCTTGACCTGGGCGCCACCACCGGGAATACCGTTGGCGGCATCAGCGGGCAGGGTACCCTGAAGAGCAATGGCGGCTCCCTGGCGGTCAATACCGGGAACTCCGGAAGCGGTTCCGTCTTCAGCGGAACGCTGGAAGGCCGCGGTCAGCTCAACATCTCCGGCAATGCGGGACAGACCCTTGACAACGTCATCACCGCCGCGGGCAGCAACTGGGCAATCAACAACACCGGACGCCTCAATATCAAGATGGGCGGCACGGTGGAAGACCCGAGAGCCAATACGGCCCTTACCCTCAGCAGCATGACGCTGGGTGAAGGTTCCAGCACGAACTTCACCTTCAACACGGACTACGCGGGCCCCATCATCAGCGTGACCGGAAACATCAGCATCAGCCAGGGAGCGGAAATCACCCTCAGCTCCACCGGCAGGAATGAATTGACGCTTGGCGCGGACGGCAGCTACACGCTCATGCATGCGGACGGCACCATTGACCTGGGCGGAAGCGACCGGCTGGCTATCCTGCTGGATCCCTCCTCCTCCGCTTTCAAGAAGTTTGAAAACAATGCGTACCTGGTGATGGAAAACGGCAACCTCGTTCTGGTGGCTACGGCTTCCAAGGACAACAAGTACGCCCGTATTGCGGATACCGTCAACTCCAGGGCCGGTGCGGAACTTCTCTGGAACCTGCCCGGGGACCTGGCCGCAGACTCCATCCTCAAGAAGGTGGATGACGCCGTGGGCGCCCTGACGTCTTCCAACCCCTCGGAAGCGAAGCGGGTCATGGCAGCCGTGGCCGGGGCTACGGTCAACGCGCTGGGCACGGCGCAGAAAGACGCCCTGCGCGACCAGATGGGCTGGATCAGGAACCGCACCACCCTCATGGGCGTCAACCCCGCCTACATCAACGAAGACCTCCCCTACTTCCACATGTGGATGGAAGGCACGGGTTCCTACGCCAAACTGGACACCAAGGGGGATGAAAGCGGCTACCAGCTCACCACCTGGGGTGGTACCGTGGGCATGGACGTGGACCTCAGCGACCACTTCACGATGGGAGCGGCCTTCACGGCCAACTACGGGGACCTGACGGCCAGTGCCGCGGACACGGCAGACGGCCACCTGGACAGCTACTACGCCAACCTCTTCGGGCGCTACCAGAGCAAGAGATGGGCTCACACGCTCATTCTGACGGGAGGGTGGAACGACGCCAAGCTCAACCGCACGGTCAACTACGGAGAAGGCAGCTACAGCACGCAGGGCAACACCAACGGGTGGGGCTTCGGGGCGATGTACGAACTGACCTACGACGTGTACCTCAACGAAGACAAGAGCAGCGTCCTCCAGCCTCTGGCCAACGTCTCCGTGGTGACCACGCGGATGGACGGGTACACGGAAACGGGAGCCGGGAACGCGGGCCTGAATGTAGGCAAGCAGGAATGGACGACGGGAACGGTAGCACTTGGCGGCCGCTGGATGGGGCTCATTGGCAGCAACATCTTCGGGCGTGAAGCGCTGGCGGAGTTCCGCGCCAACGTGGCCCAGGACATGGGCGACCGCCGCGGCGAGACGGGAGTGGGCTTCCTGGCCAACCCCGGCTACACGCAGACGGTGAGAGGCGCGAAGGTTGGAACGACCGCGCTTCAAATCGGAGCGGGGATCAGCGTGCCCGTGGGAACGCAGGGAACGGTGTTTGTCAACGGGAACGCGGACTTCCGCGACGGAGCCAGCTCCGTGAACGGAAGCGTGGGCTACCGGTATGACTTCTAAGGAGAGTTGAAGTTTGAGAGTTGAGAGTGGAGCGGAGACGCTCTGCTCTCCAAACCAGCAGGGTCGTTCCGGCATTGTCCGGGGCGGCCCTGCTTGTGTAAGGAAATAGCGTCCTCCGGAGTAATAGGCCGTGTGGGCTGAAAGGACAGAATGGAAAAAAGAAAATGGTGTCCATCCTGTCCATCAAGTCCATTTTGTCCACTACTCTCCCCGTGCCGCTCGCCGCCCTCCACACGGCACGCCCCTTCCGATTCTATAAAACGGCGCAGAATACTCCTGCGCGCCCTCGTCCGCTGTCTGATGTCAGAAAAATCCGGAAGGCGTGGAATAGGGCCTTTTTTATGCGATTGCGGCGGCTTTTCGCGGGGGTTGCCCCTACGCGCGCGCACGCGTTTTCTAACATTAGTCTTGCAAAAAATTAAGATAAGCGTAGTATATTTCAGTTATGTCCGAAGATACCAACGAGGTTGTTGAAACCACCGTTTCCACGACGGCGCAGCATGAATACGGCGCCGCGCAGATTGACAAACTGGAGGGCCTGGAGGCCGTGCGGAAGCGCCCCGGCATGTACATCGGGGACCCTGACGAGAGAGGCTTGCACCACTGCGTATTTGAAGTGCTGGACAACTCCATTGACGAGCATCTGGCCGGCTATTGCAGCAAGATTGACATTGTGATCCATGTGGACGGCTCCATTTCCGTGGTGGACAACGGGCGCGGCATTCCGGTGGATATCCACCCGAAGTTCGGCATCCCCGCCGTGGAACTGGTGCTGACCAATCTGCACGCGGGCGGCAAGTTCGGGCAGGGAGCCTACAAGTACTCCGGCGGTTTGCACGGGGTGGGCGCCAAGTGCGTGAACGCCCTGTCCGACTGGTTCCGGGCGGAAGTGCGCCGCGACGGCAAACGCTACCAGATCAAGTTTGAACGCGGCAAGACGATCGAGCCCCTCCGCGCGGTGGGCGCCTGCGCCTGTGAAATCACGGGTACGACCATTACCTTCTTCCCTGACGCCACCATCTTCACGGATACCACGGAGTTCAAATTTGACCGGATGACCACGCGTCTGCGTGAGCTTGCGTTCCTGAACCCCGGCCTGGTCATCGAGCTGATTGACGAACGGGAAGCCCCGGTGCGCCGGGAAACCTTCTTCTATAAGGAAGGCATTGTGGAATTCGTGCGCCAGCTGGGCCGGAACAAGGAATTGATCAATGAGGAACCCATCTCCATCTCCGGCGTCCGGAAGGTGGAAGTGGAATACGACGGCAAGAAGATGGAGGATGACGTCCTGGTGGACGTGGTGTTCCAGTACAACAATACGTATGAAACGAACATCCTCTGCTTTGCCAACTCCATTTACAACGGGGACGGCGGAACGCACCTTTCCGGTTTCCGCGGCGCCCTGACGCGCGTCATCAACGGCTACGCGAAGGCGAACGGCCTGCTGAAGGAAAAGGACCCCTCCCTGAGCGGGGAGGACGTGCGCGAAGGCCTGGTGGCGGTCATCTCCGTCAAGATGCCCAACCCGCGCTTCTCCTCCCAGACCAAGGACAAGCTGGTGAACACGGAAATTGAAGGCGTGGTGGGCAACGTCGTGTACGAAGAGATCAAGACGTACTTCGAGGAAAACCCGGCGATGGCCAAGAAGATCATTGAAAAGAGCATCACGGCCGCCCGTGCCCGCGAGGCCGCGCGCAAGGCGCGTGAAACGGTCCGCAAGAGCGCTCTTTCCATCGGCGGCCTTCCCGGCAAGCTGGCGGACTGCTCCGACCGGGACCCCGCCAAGTGCGAACTCTTCATTGTGGAAGGTGACTCCGCCGGCGGCTCCGCCAAGATGGGGCGCGACCGCCGCACGCAGGCCATCCTGCCCCTGCGCGGGAAAGTGCTTAACGTGGAAAAGGCGCGGCTGGACAAGGCCCTGGGCAGCCGGGAAATCCAGAACATGATCACGGCCATCGGTGCCGGGATCGGAGACGGGGATGATGAGGCCTCCTTCAAGCTGGACCGGGTGCGCTACCACAAGATCATCATCATGACTGACGCGGACGTGGACGGCGCCCACATCCGCACCCTGCTGCTCACCTTCTTCTGCCGCCACATGCCGCAGCTGGTGCGCGCCGGGTACCTGTACATCGCGCAGGCTCCCCTGTACCGCATCATCCGCAGGAAGAAGGAGGAATACGTGCAGGATGACGTGGCCCTGAACCGCAAACTGATTGAACTGGCCGTCAATGACGTGACCCTCCGCTTTGCGGACGGTTCCCGTTCCTTTACGCCGGACGAGCTCTCCGCCATCCTGGAAACGCTGGTCAACCTCCAGCGCTACACGGAATCCATGCAGGCGCAGGGCGGCTCCCTGGAGGACCTGCTCAACCACCGGGAGGCAAACGGGGATTTCCCCGAATTCCTGGTGAAGGTGCGCAGCGGCAATGAAGAGGAAATCCTCTTCTTCCATGACATGGAAGCCCTCACTGCCTTTTCCGAGGAAAACAGGGACCTCTTCATCTTCGGCATGCCCACGGAAGAGGAACTGCTGGAAAACCCCCTCCCGGACCGGGAAGGGCCCAGCCGCCGCTCCATCACCCATGAACTGCATGAGGCGAAGGCTATTGCGCGCGCCCTGACGCGTCTGGCTGAACTCGGCATCCCCGGGAACATGCTCGTATCCATGGATACGCCCCTGTTTGAACTGGTGGAAGGGGAAGGAGACAAGGAACGGACCACGGCCCTCTTCTCCGTAATGGACATTCTGGAATCCGTCATCACCATCGGCAAGCGCGGCGTGGAAATCACGCGATTCAAGGGCCTGGGTGAAATGGACGCCAAGGACCTGTTCAAGACGACGATGGACCCGGAACGGCGCGAGCTGCTCCGCGTCATCCTGAATGACGACAACGCCGTCAGGGCTGATGAAATGTTCACCATCCTGATGGGGGACGTGGTGGAGCCCCGCAAGAACTACATCGTGGACCACGCGCTCAACGTCCGCAACCTTGACGTTTAATTCCTACACTTTCTCCCAGAACCATGGAAAACAATAGAATCAAACCGGTGGACGTAGCCAGCGAGCTCTCCACTTCTTTCCTGGACTACTCCATGTCCGTCATCATCTCCCGCGCCCTGCCGGACGTGAGAGACGGCCTCAAGCCCTCCCAGCGGCGTATTCTGTACGCCATGAAGGAACTGAACCTGTCCCCCGGCGGGAAGACCCGCAAATGCTCCAAAATCGTGGGTGACACCATGGGTAACTACCACCCGCACGGGGACGCCGCCATTTACGGCACCCTGGTGAACATGGCGCAGGACTGGTCCATGCGGGACATCCTCGTCATCGGGCAGGGCAACTTCGGTACGCCGGACGGGGACCCCCCCGCTGCCGCCCGATACACGGAAGCCAAGCTCTCCGGCATGGGCGTGGCCCTGATGGCGGACCTGGACAAGGACACCGTGGACTTCGTTCCCACGTACGACAACGAGCACACGGAACCCACCGTGTTCCCCTCCGCCTTCCCGAACCTGCTGGTCAACGGCGGCACGGGGATTGCCGTGGGGATGGCTACCAACATGCCCCCGCACAACCTGGGGGAAGTGGTGGACGGCATTTGCGCCGTGATTGACAACCCTCTCATGACGGTGGATGAACTGCGCCAGTACATCAAGGGACCGGACTTCCCCACCGGGGGCGACGTGCTGGGCTTTTCCGGCATTGACAGCTACTTCCGCACCGGGCGCGGCTCCGTGCGCATCCGCGGGAAGATAGACATGGAAATGACGGACTCCGGCAAGGACCTCCTCATCATCCGTGAAGTGCCGTACGGCGTGAACCGCGCCGCCCTCCAGGAACGCATCGCGGAACTGTACAAGGACAAGATCCTGACGGACATTTCCGGCATCCGCGACCTTTCCGACGAGAAAACCTGCATTGAAATCGAACTCAAGCGGGACGCCCGCCCGCAGGTGGTCATGAACCAGCTGTACAAGCTCACCTCCATGGAGACCTCCTTTGCGGTGAACATGCTGGCGATTCACGACAACCGCCCCAAGACGCTCGCGATGCTGGACGCCATCAACTTCTACATCGAGCACCGCCGGGAGGTGGTCGTGCGCCGCACGCGCTACCTGCTGGGGGATGCGGAAAAGGACGCCGAACGCCTGGAAGCCTTCCTGCTGGCCCTGCACCACATGGATGACTTCATCTCCATCATCCGCGACTCCAAGAACAGGGAGGAAGCCCGCGAACGCCTCCAGAACTACACCTTCTCCACGCAGACGGCGGAAAGCCTGGGCATCCTGATCCGTTCCCAGGCCTCCGTGCAGGGGGACCGCTACATCTTTACGGAACGCCAGGTAAACTCCATCCTGGACCTGCGCCTGTACCAGCTCACCGCTCTGGAAAACGACAAGATTTCCGGGGAATACGCGGAACTGCTGGTCCGGATCAAGGACTATCTGGACATCCTGGCGAACGAATCCCGCGTGCTGGGCATCGTGAAGGATGAACTCATGGCCATCAAGGACAAGTACGCCACGCCGCGCGTCACGCGCATCATACCCTTCTCCGGGGACATGGCCATTGAAGACCTGATCCCGAACGATACGATGATCGTCACCATCACGCACAGCGGCTACATCAAGCGCACCAACTCCGCGGAATACCGCGTGCAGGCCCGTGGGGGCAAGGGCGTGAAGGCCGCCACCACCAAGGGGGCCAGAAAGGATGCGGAGGCGGACTTCATCGAGCACCTCTTCGCCGCCCAGAACCACGACTACCTGATGTTCTTCACGAACACCGGGCGCGTGTACGTGGACCGCGTGTATGAAATTGACGAGGCCGCGCGCAGCGCGCAGGGCCGCAACATCAAGAACCTGCTGGACCTCCAGCCGGAGGAAGCCATCGCCGCCATCCTGCGCCTGGAACGCCGGGTGGATGAAAAGGGCAATGACATCACCTTTGCGGAAGGCAGCGGCAACGTGGTCTTCGCCACGAAGGACGGCACGGTGAAGAAAACCAGCCTGAACGACTTTGTCAACTACCGCAAGGCCGGTATCATCGCCATCAACCTGGAGGAAGGCAACACCCTGGTGAACGCGGAACTCACCACCGGAGAAAATGAAATCGTGCTCGTCACGCATGACGGCATGAGCATCCGCTTCCCGGAGGAAGCCCTCCGCACCCAGGGCCGCAACACCATCGGCGTGCGCGGCATCCGTCCGCGTGCAGGGGACTACGTCGTGGCCCTGGCCATTGTGGACCCGCAGAAAACCCTGCTGGTGGCCTCTGAAAACGGCCTCGGCAAGCGCACCTCCTTTGACGAATACCGCACGCAGGGCCGCGGCGGCACCGGCATCAAGACCATGAACTGCACGGACAAGACCGGGAAGGTGGTATCCGCCACGGTCGTTTCCGAGGAGGATGAACTGATGCTGATGACCACGGCGGGGCAGTCCGTCCGCATCAAGGTAGCTACCGTGCGCGAAACGGGCCGCGCCACCCAGGGCGTGAAGCTCATGACGCTGAACGACGGCGAAGCCATCCAGGACATCTCCATCGTCATCCCGGATGATGAAGACGAGGAAGGCCCGGAGGGAGCGGAAGACGCGGAGGCCGGGGAAGATTCCGGTGAAGCGGAAGCCCCTGCGGAAGAATAAAAACTCAAGGAACCCCGCTCTGGAATCATGCCGGAGCGGGGTTCTTCATCCGCCTTTTTTATGGAAGAAACCCTTTCCCTGCAAAAGTGCGCCGAACGCCTGGAACGGCGCGGATTCAGAAGCTTTGTAGTTCCGGGCCTGAAGGAAGCCGCAGACGTGATGCGCAGCCTGGTGCGGGAGTTTCACCCGGCGTCCGCCTCCTACGGGGACTCCATGACCTTGAAGGCCACGGGAATTCTTGACGATCTGCGGGCCAATCCGGACATTCAATTTTACGACGGCTTTCTTCCGGACATGGACCGGGAGGAAAAATGGGAAATCCGCCGCCGCGGCATGACGGCGGACCTGTTCCTGACCGGAATCAACGCCGTCAGCATGAAGGCAACCCTGCACTGGGTGGACATGGTGGGCAACCGCGTGGCACCCGTAGCGTTCGGCCCACGGCACGTCATTCTGCTGGCCGGAGCCAACAAGCTGGTGGCCACGCCGGAGGAGGCGCGGGAACGCATCCGCCGCATCGCCCCGCTGAACGCCAAACGCCATGAAGACTTCAAGACGCCCTGCATGTACACGGGAACCTGTGCGGACTGCAACTCCCCGGACCGCCTGTGCAATATCCACATGTCCATTGTCAAATGCTTCCCCAAGGGAAGAATCACCGTCATCCTGACGGAGGAATCCGGAGGACTCTGAGCCGTTCTGCCATGCCTGTTCAATCCCGGATAGAAATCATGGCCCCGGCGGGGTCGTTTGAATCCCTGGCCGCTGCGTTGCAGGGCGGGGCGGACTCCGTCTACTTCGGCGTGGGGAAGCTGAACATGCGTTCCCGCGCCACGGCCAACTTTTCAGAGGAAGACCTGCCGGAAATCGTGGCGCGCTGCCATGAGGCGGGAGCTAAGGCCTACCTGACGCTGAACATCATCGTGTATGATGAAGAGCTGGAGGCGGTGCATGCCCTGTGCGGCGCCGCCCGGAAGGCCGGAGTGGACGCCGTCATCGCCTCGGACCTGGCGGTGATCGCCCATGCCCGCTCCATCGGGCTGGAAGTCCACATGTCCGTGCAGGCCAACGTCTGCAACATGGCCTCCGTCAGGTTCTACGCGCAGTACGCGGATGTGGTGGTGCTGGCACGGGAACTCACCCTGGCGCAAATCCGGCACATCATTGAATCCATCCGGAAGGAGGACGTGAGGGGCCCCTCCGGGGAACTGCTCCGGGTGGAAATCTTTGCCCACGGGGCGCTGTGCGTGGCCGTGTCCGGCAAATGCCACATGAGCCTGGCGGCTTACAACTCTTCCGCCAACCGGGGCGCCTGCTTCCAGAACTGCCGCCGCGCCTACCGCGTGACGGATGAGGAAACGGGCAATGAACTGGTGATAGACAACAAATACGTGATGTCCCCCCGGGACCTGTGCACCGTTCCGGTGCTGGACCAGCTTCTGGACGCGGGCGTCTCCGTGCTGAAGCTGGAGGGGCGCGGCCGCTCCTCGGATTACGTCAGAACGGTCACCTCCGTGTACCGGGAGGCCGCCCAGGCATGCCTGGACGGAACCTTTTCCGCAGCCAGGGCGGAAGCGTGGATGAAGCGGCTGGAATCCGTCTTCAACCGCGGATTCTGGCAGGGCGGGTATTACCTGGGCGTGAAATGGGGGGAATGGAGCGGTTCCGCCAACAGCCGCGCCGCCCTGCTGAAAATCCATATAGCCAAGGTGGAAAACTTTTATAAAAAGAACGGGGTGGCGGCCCTTTACCTGGAAGCCGGCGGCTTGTCCGCGGGACAGACCATCCTCATTGCAGGCCCCACCACGGGAGCCGTCCGCGTGGAAGTGGAATCCATGCGGCGGGAGACGGCGGCGGGCATGGAACCCGTGGACGCCGCTCAAAAAGGGGAAACCGTCTACCTGGCGGTTCCGGAACAGGTGCGCCGCCGGGACAAGGTGTACCTGCTGCGCCCCCGCACGCTGGAAGACTCCTGAACTTCCTATTCCGCAGGAATGTAACAACAAGGCCGCCGGAAGAAAGGCAAACGGCTGTTCCCTCTTTCTCCGGCGCTTGTTTTTCCCGGATGCCGGGGATGAACGGAGAAATGCCGCTGCTCATTCTCCCGTTCCCTGTCCGGGAAGACGTTAATTCCCGTCGTCAGGCAGTTGGAGCAATGGAGGAATGAATTCAGGCCTGCCATGAAAAAAATCCTGGGCATGGAGGACGGGGGTAGGATTCCCCATGCCGCTTTCTGCCGGAGCCGTTTTTCCACAACCTCCTTCCCTTAAAATCAGATATTGAATTCCGGAATTGAGAGTCCGGAGGGATTAAATGATGGATTCACCCTCTGCTGATTAGGTAGAAAATTAATCGGTACGGAAATTCCCGTTGAATGAAAAAGAATTTCTCCTGCGTACTAGTGTAAAACTGTACGCCATGTTTGACTCATGTTCCATCCTGCGCCTTCTCTCCTGCGGCTGTGCCGTACTGGGAGCCGGAATACTCCACGCTTCCGGACTGCAGCCCTGGCTGCGGGAATTGTCCGGAATCCCGCTCGCGGCCTCCGCAGAGGGAAGAAACCAATGGATGCAGCAGGTGTGGGCGCGGACGGCGGAGCATGTATCTTCCCTTTCCGATCCGTCTGCCGCGGATGACTGCGGGGATGCGATGGCGCTGCTGGCTCCCGTGTTCCAGGCATGGCCGGACGGGCAGAAAGCCGGGGCCGCGCTGGCGGAAATCCTTTCCGTTCCGGCGGAGCGGGTGGGAGCCGTTTCTTCCTGGGACGGCCTGATGAAGCATCAGGAAGCCATTCTGGAAAAAGTCCGCTTCCTCCGTCTGAAGAAACTGGCGGCTTATTATGATGCGGCCGCCATCCGCCGCGCGGTGAAGCGCAACCGGGAAAAATACGGGGAACGGTACCCTGATGCTGAGGTTTTCCTGTCCCGGCTGGATGAATGGGAGAAGAAGCTGGGGCCGCTGGACCGGTGGGTGGAACAGGCCGGGCCGGAGCAGGCGGACCAATTGCGTGAACTGGTGGAACTGCGGAAAAAGGCCCTTATTGAATCCCTGCCGGAACAGGACTCCCTGCGGGAATGGGTGGGCGTGCGGCGTTTCAACCCGTCCGGAAAAAGCTCCTTCAATCATGACCGCCCGGCCAACTGGCAGGGAATTTCCAGCATGCCGGGTCCGGGCCGCACGTACCGCAGCGGCATCGTGAAATTTAACGGCATCTCCTCTTCCTCCCCCGCGGCGCAGCTGCTGGGGGACGACCGCTGGATGGGGCATCTGGAAGTGGACTTTTCCGGGAAAAGGCTCATGTTCACCGGAAACCGCTTAGGCAAGAAGGAAAACAGGCCCTGGGACGTCTTTGAACTGGACCTGAAAACCGGGAAAACGGAAGCCCTCACCGCCCACATGCCGGCGGATACGGACAGCTACAACTCCTGCTACCTGCCGGACGGCCGCGTCATCTTCGTCAACACCTCCGGCATGCAGGGCGTGCCCTGCGTAACCGGGGTGGACTACGTGGGGAACATCCACCTTTACGACCGGGAGAGGAAGACGACCCGGCGGCTCACCTTTGACCAGGACAACAACTGGTTCCCCACCATGCTCCCGGACGGGCGCGTGCTGTTCCTGCGCTGGGAATACACGGAAAGCGCCCACTACTTCAGCCGCGTGCTGATGCACATGAATCCGGACGGCAGCGACCAGAAGGAATACTACGGCTCCAACTCCTACTGGCCCAACAGCCTGTTCAACGCCCGCCCGCTTCCCGGCAGGCCGGGCATGTTCGCGGGCATTGTCAGCGGGCACCACGGTGTCAAGCGGCTGGGGGAACTGGTCATCTTTGACGTGAACCGGGGCCGTACCGCCACGGAGGGCGCCGTGCAGAAAATCCCGGGCTACGGAAAACCCGTGGAAAACGTCACCAGGGACCAGTTGGTGGAGGGGTTGAAAACTCCCTATTTTGCGGAACCGTATCCGCTGAATGAGGAGACCTTCCTGGCCGTCTCCTCCCCTTCCGGCAACCAGGGCGTGACCAATGTGGTCTGGTGCGACGTGTACGACAACATCGTTCCTCTCACGGCTTCCTCCTATTTCATTTATGCGGACCCTGCGCCGCTGCGCCCGCGTAAAAAGCCGCCCGTGCTCCATGACCGCGTGAAGCCGGAGAGCAAGACGGCCACGGTCTATATCTCCGACGTGTACCGGGGCCGCGCCATGGCCGGAGTGCCGAAGGGGGAGGCAACATCCCTGCGCGTGTTCATGTCCGAGTACAGCCCCCGCAACACCGGAAGCCACTATGCCATGGGCATGGAAAGCAACTGGGACTTGAAGGTGCTGTACGGCACCGTTCCCGTGAATCCGGACGGCTCCGCCATCTTTACGGCACCCGCCAACCAGCCGCTGACCCTCCAGGTGCTGGATGGGGAAGGGCGCGCCCTGGCGCTGATGCGGAGCTGGTTTTCCGCCATGCCGGGGGAAACGTTAAGCTGCATCGGCTGCCATGAACGGCAGAACTACGCGCCGCCCGCCAAGGCGGTCATGGCCTCCCGGCAGAAGCCTGCCGCCATCACCCCGTGGTACGGTCCGGCGCGCACCTTCTCCTTCATGAATGAAGTGCAGCCCGTGCTGGACCGCCACTGCATCCGCTGCCACACCGCGGAAGACAAGGCCCGCGCGGGAGTCCCGGACTTCATGACATTGGAGGCCGTCAAGGGTGCGCCCGCTCCCGGGTCCGTCGCGTACTGGAACCTGCACCCCTACGTGCGCCGCAACGGTCCGGAGGGGAACTACCTGGGGCTGGCCCCCACGGAATTCTTCGCGGATACGTCGGAACTCTACCAGCTCCTTAAAAAGGGGCACCACGGCGTGGAGATGCCGCAGGAAGACTGGAACCGCCTGGTCACGTGGATGGACATGAACGCCCCCTACCTGGGCGAATGGCCGGGAGAGCGCAATGAAGGATTGCTGAAACGCCGCTATGACCTGCACAGGCAATTCTCCGGAGCGGAACGGAATTACGTGACCATGAAGGATTCCCTGTTCCGGAGAAACGCCAGCGGCGTCATCGTTGACGGCGGCAAGTCTGTCCCCAGCGTCAGGGAAAAAAGCGTGCCCGTCCCGGAACCGCGGAACGAAACGCTGTCCGTGGATTTGGGGGGTGGCGTAAGCATGACGTTCCGCCGCATTCCCGCGGGAAAATTCAGGATGGGAAGTGAACGGGAAACCCCGGCGGAAAAACCCGTTTCCCCGGTGGAGATTGAACAACCGTTCTGGATTGGAGAGGCGGAAGTGACGCTGGAGCAATACCGCCGCTTTGACCCGGAATACCTCAACGGATGGTACGACATGCATTACAAGGACCAGGTGAGGCCCGGCTACGACATGGACGCCAATCCGCGTTTTCCGGTCATCCGGGTGCCGTGGACCAGGGCCATGGAATTCTGCCGCTGGCTTTCCGGGAAAACGGGGAAAAAGGTGACGCTGCCCACGGAAGCGCAGTGGGAATACGCGGCCAGGGGCGGAGCGGATACGGACTTCTTCTTCGGGGAACGGGATGCGGACTTCTCCGCATACGCCAACCTGGGGGACGTGACGCTGAAGGAGCTTGCCGTCTCCGGCGTGGACCCCAAGCCGATTAAGAATCCCAACCGTTTCTGGGACTTCGTGCCGCGGGATGAAAAATACAATGACGGGAAGCTCCATCTGGCCCCCGTCAAGAGCTACAAGCCGAATGCCTACGGACTGTACGACATGATCGGAAACGCCGCGGAATGGACCCGTTCCGAATACAGGCCCTATCCGTGGAAGGAAGGGGACGGGCGCAATGAAAGCCTGGACTCCCGCGTTCCCCGTGCCGTGCGCGGCGGTTCCTGGTATGACCGCCCCCGGCGGGCCACGTCCTCCTGGCGCTGGGGGTATCCCGGCTGGCGGCCCGTGTACAACGTGGGGTTCCGCGTGATGATAGAAGACTGACTCTGAAATGGCCATGAAACTGACAAAAACGCTCTGCGCCTCCGCGGCTGCCCTCTGCTGCCTGCTGGCCTTCGCCTCATGCAGGCAGGAACCGGATTCCGTTGCCGGTCCTGCCGCTCCGGTGGATGTGAAGGTTTTTAATCATCTGGTTGCCGTGCTGGGGCATGAAAGCCGGACTCTGGAACTGGTGGACCCCGCTTCCGGAGAAAAGGTGAAAAGCATCCGGCTGGGCCAGCCGCCCAACGGCATGGCGCTTGACGGTGCCACCGCCTATGTGGCGGAAGGCGGACCGCGCGGCGTGGTGGAGGTGGTGGACCTGGAAAGCGGAGCGCTGAAAGGTTCCTTTCCGGCGGGGCACACGCCCATGGCCCCCGTGCTGCGCGGAGGTAAGTTGTATGTGGCGTGCCGGTTTGACTCCCAAATTCTGGAAATGGACGCCGCCACCGGGAACGTGCTGAATTCCTGGAACGTTCCCCGTGAACCGGTGGCGCTGGCCGTCTCTCCGGACGGCAGGAAAATATGGGCCGCCGGCCATTTGCCCGCCGGGAAGGCGGACGGGGATTTCACGGCGGCTGCGCTGACGCTGGTGGAAGACGGGAAGGCGGCTCATTTCCCGCTTTCCAACGGGACGCAGGGCGTGCGCGGCATGGCGATGAGCCCGGATGGCCGCTATCTGGCCGTGGCGCACGTGCTGAGCCGCTACCAGGTGCCCACCACGCAGCTGGACCGCGGATGGATGAACACGAACGCCGTGACGGTTATTGATACGGAACAGCCGGACAAGCCGCACCCCGTCCTGCTGGACGACCCGGATGCGGGGGCGGCCAACCCCTGGGGCGTCGTCTTTTCCGGGGATGGCGGAAAGCTGTTTGTGACGCACGCGGGAACGCATGAGTTGTCCGTGATTGATTTTCCCGGCCTGCTGGACCGCATGAAGCGGGAAGACCGGGAAAACGAACCCGTTTCCGAAAGGCTGGGCTTCCTGCATGGCCTCCGCACCCGCATTCCGTTGCCTCTGAATGGTCCGCGCGCCCTGGCTTCTGACGGGAAAAACGTTTATGTGGCCGGATACTTCTCGGACACGCTGGCGCAAGTCCCTCTCCAGGGGGAAGCGCAACCCCGGAAAATCGCCCTGAATGAAGGGTTCCAGCCCTCACGGGAAAAGCTGGGGGAACAGTACTTCAACGACGCTTCCCATTGCTTCCAGGGTTGGCAGAGCTGCGCCACCTGCCACCCGGACAGCCGGGTGGACGGCCTGAACTGGGACCTGCTGAATGACGGCATGGGCAACCCGAAAAACACGCGCACCATGTTCCTCTCCCACCGGACAAGCCCGGTGATGACGCTGGGCGTCCGCGCCTCCGCGGAGGTGGCCGTGACGGCGGGCTTCGTTCACATCCAGTTTCTGGAACCTTCCGGGGAATTGGCGGAATGCGTGAATGAATACCTGAAAAACATGAAGGAGGTTCCCAGTCCGTACCTGATGGCGCATACTCCCTCCAGGCAGCAGACGCGGGAGGCTGCCTGTGTCCAGTGCCATGCTCCCGGCGTGGAGCGGGGCGTCTTGTCCGAATCCGCACGCAGGGGGAAGGATGTCTTTAAAACGGCCGGGTGCGTGCAGTGCCACCCGCACCCGTACTTCACTACCAAGGAACTGGTGGCTGCGGGGACGGCCACGGGGCTGGATGAAGGAAAAAGCATTCTGGTGCCCTCCCTGGTGGAAGTGTGGCGGACCGCCCCCTACCTGCATGACGGCCGGGCGAAGACGATCCGGGAAGCCATTACGACGCACAATCCGGGGGATATCCGCGGGAAGACAAGTTCTTTAAATGACCGTGAGCTGGAGGACCTGGTCAATTACGTACAGTCCCTGTAAAGGAGGACACCATGGCGGCTAATTCACCGGAAAAAATGGAATGGCGCGGGCAGGGCGGGGCGGAAGAACGTTTCTTCTGCATGACGGCGGAACCGGGCGCGAGCTTTGAGGCGGAACTGCGTTCCCTGATGGACAGGTACCGTGAACTGGGCGGCGGAGGGGAAGATGAATTCCTCCTGCGCTTCCACGTCAGCGATCCGGTGCACCAGTCGGAAACGCTGCGCCGGATGGCGGGGGAGCGGAACTCCTACGTCTCCGTGGTGGGGCAGCCTTCGGCGAACGGGGCCCGCGTGGCCCTTGAAGCATGGCACATCAGCGGAATGCTGGAAAAAAGACGGAAAGAAGACCAGGGGGGAACGGTGGTGACGGCCCGGCGTCCGCATTACCGGTTGTTTCTGGCGGGCAGGAAGGAAACCTCCGCTCCGGACAGCCACGGCCAGATGCGGGAGGAATTCCGCTGGCTGGACCGCACGGCTGCCGCGCAGGGAGGAACCGTGCCGGAGCTGGTTCACCGCACGTGGATTTACTGCCGGGACATTGACAACAACTACCGCGGACTGGTGGAAGGCCGCAATGAATGCTTTGACCGTTACGGACTGACCCCGGAGAGCCATTTCATCGCCAGCACGGGCATTGAAGGCTGTACGGAAACGCCGGGGCGCCTGCTGCACATGGACAGCCTGGGAATCGTCGGGCTGAAGCCGGGTCAGGTCCGTTACATGGAGGCTCCGGATTACCTGTCCCCCACGCACCTGTACCGGGTGGCCTTTGAACGCGGCACCCGCATCGTGTACGGGGACCGCTCCCACTACTTCCTTTCCGGCACGGCCAGCATTGACGCGCAGGGAAACATTGTCCATCCGGGAGACGTGGCGCGGCAGACGGACCGCACCCTGGAAAACATGAATGCCCTGATGGAAAGGAGCGGCGGAAGCCTGTGCGACCTGAAGCAGGCTGTGGTGTACCTGCGCGACTGGGCGGACCGGGAAACGGTCGGCCGCCGCCTGATGGAATCCCCTCTGGCCGCGGTTCCGCATGTGATGCTGAAAGCCCCCGTCTGCCGCCCCGGCTGGCTGGTGGAAATAGACGGCATTGCCGTCAATGGCGCCGGAGACGGGGCTTTTGCCCCGTTGTAAAAGGGCTGTTCCGGGAACAGGCGCACCTGGCCGATTTCACTTGTTATCACATGCACGGAAATGGTACCGTACCCCCGCATGACCTATCGCCTCAATACGGACCGCCTGGTATTTTTTTCCGTTCTGTTGTGGGTGTTGCTGCCGCCGGGCGTTTTTGCCTGGGAAGGTAATCCCCCTAGCCCGGATAATGTGCGGTGGCTGGAGCAATTCTGTTCCAGTTATATGCAGTTCCTCACCATGGGCGGGGTGTTGTGCGTGGTCATTGGCTTTGTATGCGCAGCCTTCATCTGGCTGGTGAACCGCCAGGACTGGGCGCGGAGCCTGAAAATCGGAATCCTGTTTATCGTCTCCGCCCTGTGCCTGGTTTTGTACGGCGGCTCCCTCTCCTTTGCCGTGTTCTACCTCCCTCTGGCCCTGATCAATCCCGCCGTGTACTGCTTCAGCGTGAGCAAGGTGGAATAATCGTGCGGGGAAAGACGCGGTTTATTTCTCTTTTCCGTGGCGGATGTCCGTGGCTTCCTTCAGGAAGACGACGGTGGCGGCGATGGTTTTGGCAATGTCTCCGATGCGTTCAATGGAGCGGATGATGAAGAGCAGGTTGACGTTGAGGGAGGGGTGGTCCTTCCTGTCAGGGGAGACCAGCAGGGATAGTGCCTTGCGGTGGGCCTTGTCCAGCTTTTTGTCCCGCAGGCGTATTTCCCGTGCGGCGTCCGCGTCCTGCGTTTCCAGGCACCGTGCGGCGTCCCGGAATTCGGAAACGGCCATTCCCAGCAGGGGGAGCACTATATCCGGGCACAGGGGTTCCTGGCGCCTGATGGATGCCTTGGCGTGCCTGGCGATGCCTGTGACTTCCTCCATGCATTCCTGGAGCTTGTCCCCGCAGCGGGAAAAGGTGAGCACAAGCCGCAGGTCGGACCCCAGGGGATGGAACTGGGTGAGCACGGCGGCGCAGAGGGAGAGAGCCTGACGGGTTTCTTCGTTGAGCGGTTCCCCGTCCGCAATGATGCCGTTGGCTCCGTCGCTGTCCGGGCCGGAGATGACCCGTTCCAGAACGTCCATGTGTTTCAGCAGGCTGCCGCAGATGGCGTTGACGCGGGTGCGGATGGCGTTCAGGGCCGCGTCATAGTGGGGGAGGATGTGGTTGCCGGGAGGTGTCATGAGGTGAATGGCTTGGAAGTTGGGCTTTTTAGCTGAAACGGCCCGTGATGTAGGCTTCCGTTTCTTTTTCCGCGGGGTTGGTGAAGATTTGGGACGTTTCCCCGTATTCCACCAGGCGGCCCATGTACATGAAGGCGGTACGGTCCGCAATGCGCGTGGCCTGCTGCATGTTGTGGGTGACGATGACGATGGTGAGGTCTTTTTTCAGGTCTTCCATCAGGTCTTCTATTTTCAGCGTGGCGATGGGGTCCAGGGCGGCGCAGGGCTCGTCCATCAGCAGGATCTGGGGGCGGTTGGCGATGGCGCGGGCGATGCACAGCCGCTGCTGCTGGCCTCCGGAAAGGCCGTAGGCGCTTTCATGCAGCTTGTCTTTCACTTCATCCCACAGGGCGGCGCCTTTCAGGCTGCGCTCCACGGTTTCATCCAGTTCCGCGCGCCTGCTGCGTCCCGCCACGCGGAGGGGAAAGACGATGTTTTCATAAATGCTCTTCGGGAAGGGGTTGTATTTCTGGAAGACCATGCCCACGCGCTTGCGCAGGGAAATGACTTCCACGCGCGGATCGTACAGGCTGGCGCCGTCAATGCGGATGTCCCCCCGGTGGCGGACGTCCGGAACCAGGTCGTTCATGCGGTTGATGTTGCGGAGCAGGGTGGATTTTCCGCAGCCGGAGGGCCCGATGAGGGCCGTCACGCGGTTGGTTTCAAAGGTCATGCCGATGTTGAAGAGAACCTGTTTGCTTCCGTAAAAGAAGGAGAAATCTTCCACTTCAATGATGGGATCGTCGTCTGGGGCGGCTGGTTCAGTCATGGGATGGTGAAGGAGAACGGGGTTAGAAGCTGGAGGCCGCGTATTTTTTGCGCAGGCGGTTGCGGATGAGGATGGCCGTGAGGTTCATGACCACCACCAGCAGGATGAGCAGCAGCGTGGTGGCGAAGACCATGGGCTGGGCGGCGTCCGAATCCGGGGACTGGAACCCCACGTCATAGATGTGGAAGCCCAGGTGCATGAATTTGCGCTCCAGGTGGATGAAGGGGCCTTCCCCGTCAATGGGCAGGGAAGGGGCCAGCTTCACCACGCCCGTGACCATGAGGGGGGCCACTTCCCCCGCGCCGCGGGCCATGGCCAGGATGAGGCCGGTCATGACGCCCGGCAGGGCGCTGGGCAGGATGATGCGCTTGATCATCTGCCATTTGGAGGCTCCGCAGGCCAGGGCCGCCTCCCGCAGCCCGCGGGGGACGGCGGAGAGGGCCTCTTCCGTGGAGACGATGACCACGGGCAGCGTCATCAGGGCCAGCGTGAGGGAGGCCCACAGGATGCCGGAGGTGCCGAAGGTGGGCGTGTTGTCCACGGCCAGCTTTTTCCAGTAGAAGAGTTCGTCAATCGTTCCGCCCAGGTAGTAGACGAAGAAGCCGAGGCCGAAGACGCCGAAGACGATGGAAGGCACGCCCGCCAGGTTGTTCACGCAGATGCGCACGGCCTGCACCAGAGCTCCCTGCCTGGCGTATTCCCGCAGGTAGATGGCGCCGATGACCCCCACGGGCGTGACCAGCGCGCTCATGAGCAGGGTCATGATGAAGGTGCCGAAGATGGCGGGGAAGATGCCGCCTTCCGTGTTGGCCTCCCGCGGGTCATCCATGATGAAGTGGTACAGGTTGTGGAGGAAGACGCCGCATTTGCCGAAGAAGCCCAGGTCGTTCGGCTGGTAGCCGTAAACGATTTTGTCCATGCCGGTTTCCTTCTTCTCCCCGTCTCCCAGGGCATACACGAGCGTGTCCCGGCCCTGCTGTTCCCTCAGCCTGTCCGATTCTGCGGTGTACTGGGCGTATTCCGCGTTGAGCTGCTCCACCCTGGCGCGGAGCCGGTCCAGTTCCCCCGCCGGGTCATCCATGTTTGTGAGGATGGGGTTTTCCCTGGGCGTGGCCGTGCGCCGTCCGTTTTCCTCCCGGATGTCATAGGAGCGTTCAATGGCCTTGATGTCCAGCTTGGCGTCCGCCAGCCGGGTGTTGACGGCGCCGATGTCTTTGGCGTCAATGGCCTTGATGTCGTCCCGCAACTCCGCTTCCCGGTCCAGCGCGCGGCGGAAGGCCGTCATGAATTCCGGGGAGGAGGCCGGGACGGTTTCTCCGGAGGCCAGCTTGAGCTCCAGCGGTTTGACCAGGGCTTTTCCTCCCTCCATGCGTTCCAGGCACAGGAGCCCTTTTGGGGTGGAGGAGGCGGTGACGTGGTGCGCGTCCACGTAGCGGTAGGATTGCCCGTAGGCTTCCTTGCTTCCGGTGAAGAGCTGGTATTCCCGCACGTCCCTCGCCACGGAGCCGGGGAGGGCGGGGTCCGCGGGCATGTGGCGCGTCTGGTCCTTCGTGATGCCGGCGTACAGGACGAGCGGCTTTTCCCCTTGTGAAGCGGGGGCGATCGTCAGTTCATGGACGGTTTTGGGCCAGAAGGCCTCCAGGCCGTTGAAGACGATGATGCCCAGCAGGCCGAAGATCATGATGAGGCCCAGGGAGAGCCCGATGGAGGTGAGCCAGATGTTGACTTCCCCCAGGGGGCGTTTGGGGGCGGGCGGAAGGCTGAAGTCCTGTTTCATGGAAGATGGATTGGAAGAGGGGGGAAGTCTCAAACGACGTTGAAGCGTTTGCGGAGCCGCTGGCGCACGATTTCCGCCAGGGTGTTCAGGATGAACGTCATGGAGAAGAGGATGAGGCCGCCCAGAAAGAGGACGCGGTAGTGGGTGGAGTCCTGCGCCGCCTCCGGCAGTTCCGTGGCGATGTTGGCGGAGAGGGTGCGCATGCCGTTGAAGATGTTCCAGTCCATGATGGGGGTGTTCCCCGTGGCCATCAGCACGATCATGGTTTCCCCCACCGCGCGGCCCAGGCCGATCATCAGGGCGGAGAAGATGCCCGCGGAGGCCACCGGAAGGACCACGGTGCGGACCATCTGCCAGCGGCTGGCCCCCAGGGCTTCCGAGGCGGCGATGAGGGAGGGGGGACGTTGCTCAGGGCGTCCTCGGAGATGGTGAAGATGACGGGGATGACGGCAAAGCCCATGATGAACCCCACCACCAGGGAGTTGCGCTGTTCATAGGGCATGCCGAAGCCGTTGCGCCACAGGTCCGCGAAGCTGGCAGCCTGGAAGTCCCCCGCGCCCCACAGGCCCATGACGCCGCGGCAGAGGCTGATGAAGGGCTGCTCCAGCCAGTAGCCCAGGTATTCCCAGCAGAACCAGGCGCAGAGCAGGATGACGGGAGTCATGACGATGTATTCCACGCCGCGGCTGAATTTGTTGCGCCAGGCCGCGGGCCGCGTGGTCCAGAACCACGCGATCAGGGCCGCCAGGCCGGGAATGAGGACGGCCATGCAGAGCAGGGCGGGCACCTTGTCTTCCATTCTGGGGGCCAGGTAGAGGGCGCCGAAGAAGCCCAGCACCACGGAGGGAAGGGACGCCATGATTTCCATGACGGGTTTTACCACCCGCTTGACGGAGGGGGCCATGAAGTGAGCCGTGTAAATGGCGGCCATGACCGCTACCGGAACGGCGAAGACGAGGGCGTACAGGGTGCCTTTCAGCGTGCCGAAGACCAGGGGCATCAGGGAGAGCTTGGATTCATAGTCGTCCGTGCCGCCCACGGATTGCCAGAGCCATTTGGGGGAGTCATACCCTTCATACCAGATTTTCCCGGCCAGGGCTTTGGAGCCTGCTTCCGGGTGCCTGTCTTCCATGGAGAAGAAGTGGACCTTTCCCCCGGCGTCCACGGCAATGGCGGAGTTGAATTCCGTGCTGGCCGCCAGCTGGACGGGGGTGAATTCCAGCGGGTCGCTGCTCCAGCGGACGTCAGCCGTGGTTCCGTAGCAGAGCCTGAGTTCCCGCGGAGTGGAGACCAGGAAGGAACGGTTGATGCCGGAGGCGGCGTAATGCTGCACCGGGCCGTCCAGGGGGGGGAACTGCCTGGTCTGCCCGAAGAGGCGCAGGGCGGGGCCGTCCGGGCGGGGGTGGGGATACAGGCTGAAAATTTTAAGGCTTCCCTTGTCGCCGCCTATCACCAGGGACATGTCCCCAAAGAGCCAGTTGACGGAGGTCATTTTTTCTCCGCTTCCCAGGGGGGACGGAATGGTTTGGCGCTTGACCCACGTTTCCCCGTCTTCATCATAGGAGAAGTAAAGGAGTTTGTCCGTGTCCGTAGCGATGACGAGGCTGTCTCCGGAGGCGCCGGGCAGCAGGGCGGCGGGGCGGCCTTCAAGCTGGTCCGTCAGGTCATGGAAGCCGGAGGGGGCCAGCTCCCCTTCATGGAGCAGGGAGCGGGATTCCTCCAGCGTCATCAGCAGGAGGCGCGGACCCTGTTCCGTCTCCGCGGTCGCGGTGAAGATTTTCCGTTCCCCCGCGTCCGCGTAGGCTATGCGGGATATTCTGCCGGGAACGGAGCCGCTTTCCGTCAAGGGATAGAGCGGGCTGGTTTCCGTTCCGGCCTTGTCCGGGCCGTGCGCGTTCGCCTGGCCGTGGATGTTGAGCCCGGAATGGACGGAGATGAGGCCTGCCTTGCCGGATTCCGTGGCGATGGCGTAGGCCGCCAGGGATGAATCATAGGAATGGGCGCAGACGGTTTCCCCGTCCGGCAGGGATACGGGAGCGGGATTCAGGTTCCCGGTTGCCTTGTCCAGAAAGAAGACGTTTTTGCCGTTGTCATAGACGAAGGGGAGCGTGCCGGAAGGGTCCAGGCCCCAGGTTCCCTGGACAGGGGCGGACGGCGCGAGGTGCTGCCGTTCTTCCACGTCCGCGCCCTGGAAGAGGGGAATGGTGACGGCCAGCAGAAAAAAGAGGATGCCGAAAACGGCTACAATGACGGTAAAACCCCCGCCGATGATGGTTTTAGTCATGATGCGGTCAAACCACAGCGTGGTTTTTGCCACCTGGAAGCGTTCCGGAACGGGCTTGGGCTTCTTGGGGGGCGCGGGAGAAGGGACTTTGGCGCTCATGACGGCAGGCGGTGGAGAGGGGAGTTGGGGGCAGGACTCCGGCGGGAAGGCCGCAGTCCTGCCCCGGCATGTGTTGATGGCGTATGGAAGGGGTGTTTATTCAATGCTCTTGAGGACATCCGCGCTGACCTTGGCGGGAATCGGGTAATAGCCGTCCTTGGTCACGATTTCCTGGCCGTCCTTGGAGACGATGAACTTGATGAATTCCCTGGTCAGGGTGTCCAGGGGTTCGCCGGGCTTCTTGTTGACGTAAATCAGCAGGTAGCGGGAGAGCGGGTATTTGCCGCTGATGCAGTTGTCGTAAGAAGGCTGCACGGCCACCTGGCCGCCTTTTTCCGCCAGGGAGAGGGTTTTCACGCCGGAGGTGACGTATCCGATGCCGGAATAGCCGATCCCCTGTTCGTCGGAGCTGATGCCCTGCACAACGGCGGAGGAACCGGGCTGTTCCTTCACGGAGTTTTTGTAGTCCCCCTTCTTCAGGGCGATTTCCTTCACGAAGCCGTTCGTGCCGGAGGCGCTGTTACGGCCGTAGATGGAGATGGCTTTTCCCTTCATGGAGGGGACGCCCGCATCGCCCCAGTCGGAGATGTTGGAGCCCCCGCGCTTGAAGGTGGAGGAGAAGATGGAGTCAATCTGCGACAGGGAAAGGGCCTGGATGGGATTGTTCTTGTTGACGAAGAAGGCCACGGCGTCCAGGGCCACCTTGATTTCCGTCGGCTTGTAGCCGTATTTGGCTTCAAAGGCGGCGATTTCCTCCCGCTTCATCTGGCGGCTCATGGGGGCGAGCTGGGCCGTCCCTGCCGTGAGGGCGGGGGGAGCCGTGGAAGACCCTTTGCCTTCAACGCCTATTTTGACGCTGGGGTACTTCTTGCTGAATCCTTCCGCCCAAAGGGTCATCAGGTTGTTCAGCGTATCGGAACCGACGGCGCTCAGGTTGCCGGAAACGCCGCTGGTGGGCGCATACGGCTTGATGCTGCTGTCAACGGTTACTTTCTCGGCGGCCATGCTCAGGGAGCTGAGAGCGGCTGCGATGGTCAGGATTTTGGCGACAAATTTCATGGCGTCTTTTCTGTTGTGTTGCGTCTTCCGCTTCCCGGACTGTGGCGCCGTTCATGCCGGAAGACGGGGAAGTGATACCCTCCCGCCCCCATGGTGAGGAAGTGAAACCTGGTTAAGAAATCGTCACAAACTGCAAGGATGTGGTTGTGGGGGCTGTCTTTGGGGGTGATAGGGGTGATAGGGGTGATAGGGGTGATAGGGAAGGCCCCATTACCCCTATAAACCTTATAACCCCTATCTTGCCTTCCCTTCCTCCCCGGAGCATAAAAAGAGCCGCTCCCCGTGGATGGGAAGCGGCGCTGGCCGGGAAGAAGAAAAAAACTCTCTCTCTCTTTTATTACACCTCCTCGGGAGACAGCCAGCGGAAGGAGACGATGTTGAACTTCCTCCCGAACGCCTTGTTCACCGCGCTCAGCTCCGTCTCCTCCAGCGCTCCGCTCTTCATGTTGATCTTCTTGACCGGCGTCTCCGGGCTGTCCACCGGGTCCACGTAGTTGATCCCTCTCTGCACCACCGCCTCGCACCACGCCCGCGACAGCACCACACCCTCGCGGTTGGTCAGCTCCCCGTAGGCCCGGATCGTAAACGTGTCGTCGCGCGTCGTTAAAATATTGCCCAGCACCGCCAGCACGTCGGACTGGATCAGGTAGCCGGGAGCCGCCGTGTACACCGATCCCTTGGCCGCGTCCTGGTTCGGGTACCCTCCCTTGGGCGTGATGACCATGTCGGAGAGTTCGTCAAAGGTGCTGTTGATGGAGCTTTCGTCGATGGCCGCCTGAAGCGCCCCCTTCACCCCCATCTCCCCGCTCTGCAGGCGGCGGTTGACGAAGTCGGACATGTTCAGGAAGGGACCCCTCTTCTTGACCTCCTGGACCATGTTCCGGGCCAGGGACTTGATCTGCGAGTCGCTGAGCGTTCTGAGGTCGGACCACGCCATGGCCTCCCCGTCCGGGATGCCCTGGGTTACGCCCACCGAGCCGTAGTCGTCCACGTGGGACTTGTCGCTGCTGGCCACCCCGAAGCGGGAGAAGGCCGTCTGGCTGTTGTTGAGCACGGAGGGAGTCCCGCTCCGGGAGTAGAGGAGCTTGCGCTTTTTGAGCCCAAGCAGGGTGGCTTCCCAGGCGCGCTGGGAGGTGGAGTTGACGTTGAAGCCCCCGGCCACGGTGAGGTACTTGGAGGCGTGCTTGTAGCCTTCGTCGGTCTTGGAGAGTTCTTCGACGACGGCCTCGGAGGGCTTGCCCTGGAGGTCGGGCACGAAGCGCCTGTTGGCAATGCCGGCGGCCCTGTTGGAGGAGGCGTCCGTGGAGAAGGCCTGTTGAAGCACGGTTTTAAGTTCCTCCCTGCCCGTGCCTCCGATGCTGGAGGGGCGCGCGGCCAGGGAGGAGGCGAACCAGGAGTCCCAGAGGGCGTCGTTGACCATCAGGCCGTGGTCCCAGAAGTCGCCCAGGGAGGCGTCTCCCATGATTTCATTGTGAGAGAAGACCTTGTCGGGCGGGAGCATGGGGTCGGCAAAGGCGTTGCCGATCCCCACGCCCGGCACGCCGGACTGGTAGGCGAAGCGCTTGGCGACGGCCGCCTTGGAGTCGCTCCTGTACCATCCCGGGGTGAGGCGGCAGCCTGCGAAGCCGGCGAGGCTGGAGGGCTGCTGGAAGGGGAGTTCCGCGGCCACGATCTTGTTGACCTGCTCGGCGCCCGGTCCGCCGAAGGGGGAGAGCCTGGTGCCGTCGTTGGAGAGGATGTTGGAGATGGTGATGGGGAAGAAGTCGCTGTTGGCGTTTTTGACTTCAAACTGGTAGGGGCTGTAGAGGCGTCCGAGCTCAGAGGCGGTGGGCATCTGCCCACCCCAGAAGAGAGGGCTGGAGTGCTGCCATGTCTTGGCGCGGTAGTCCTTGCCTTCCGGGTAGGCTCCGATCACCGGGGGCTTGCCCCATTTGACCGATACTCCGTAGTAGGCCACGAACGTGGAATCCTGGGCCGCAGAGCCGTATTTGCCGCGGCGTTTCAGGTTGTCGTCCGGTCCTTCATTGTCCAGGAACATGTCCGCAGGCAGTTTGACCTGGTCAAGCAGGGGCTTTTCCCACGCGCCCCAGTTCAGGTTCAGAATAGAGGGCATGGCTTTGGAGAAAACATTCATGTCTGCTCCGGTGTTTGCGGTTAAATTCCCTGCTTTGCCAATTTGCTTGGGATCCATGATGCCGGAAACCATGACGATGGAGCCGAGTTTGTTGGAACTGGAGAAAAATTCGTCTGTATACTTGGTGCAGAGAACAACGCTGTTAGGCGTGTAATTGAGATCATCCAGCGTTTCCGCAAATTTGATGGACATCATGGCCGTCCCCCTGTCTTCATAACCGCTGCCGGAAAGATACTGGTACTGAATGCCGTCAGCCTGGTTGATAGCATAGGAACTGACCTGTCCGGGGCTCTGGTCCCAGCCTTCCTTGAAAGCAAAGTTGTCCACGCGCACATCGTTCTTGTTTGCCTTGGATTGCGTGACCATGTTGCCGTGTTCGATCCGTTCGACGACGGGATGGGCGAAAATGACGATTTCGCCCGCTTTGAGCGTGGAAGGCTCCCCGGCTTTTCCTACCCCTCCCGACGTTAATTGCGACGTTTTCCGGAAGGAGGCTCCAAAGTCGGCAATCTGGCGGTTGTTATAGCCGTCGTTGGGGGAATACGGGGAAAAGGGTGATTCTGAGTAGGTGGCCGTAGAGGGATCCCAGTTTTCGATCAGATTGCCTTGCATGCGGCCATAATTATTGGTCTGCATGAGCGGCATGTAGCGGTGCTCTCCGAAGAAAGAGCCCCAGGGACCGCCTTCCGCTCCCTGGAATTTCATGTCCACGTTGTACGGGTTCCACCAGACATACACCGGGATCACGGAAACGCGCACGTCAATATGGCCTCCGCGGGCTCCGTGCTGGGCCTCGCGTTTGACGTACTGAATCCCTACGAAGGAGTAGAAGCGCAGCAGGATGGGATGGCGCATGTACGTGTAGCGGTTGTCCATCATTTCCATGTTTGCGGCGGCATCAGCCGCAATCAATGTGCTGGGGGAGCGGCCGTCCCATTGCAGGGCGGCGGAAGTGTCCTGGCCTTCCCTCTTCGTGGAGGAGTCCCACACGTTGGCCCACAGGTAGAGCTGGTTCCAGGAACCGATCGGGCGGTTCTGCTCAGTTGGGCTGCCGTCCTCTGACGTGTACGGGCGGAGGCCGATATCAGAGGTGTCTCCACGGAAATCTTCAGGCAGTTTTTCCTGTGAAAACATGATGTTCAGGTCTTTTTTCAATCCACCGAATTTAGAATCCGATTTTTCTTATAAATACCATAATATAAGATTTTAAGAACTGATTATCATAAAAATGCATTCTCCCCGCTTCCTTCCTCCTTCCAGATGGTTTCTCCGTCAATTTATTCTGCCTGCAATGCGCTTGTTTGAAGCAATTTTGAGCTTGCATGGACTGCCTCTTTTTTGTATTGACTAGAGTTAAGAATTGGCTCTTCGCACCTTCGTGACAGTGGGGATTTTTATATCCTCAAACTTGAGCGGAAAAGTGCACGCCGGAACCCACCATTTTCATGAAGATTAAACATTTCACTAAACGTCCTATCAGGCATGTCAGCAAAGGTTTTGCCCTGATTGCCACCATCACCCTGATGATGCTCCTGGCCCTTCTCAGCGTTGGCCTTCTCACCATCGCATCCTCACAGGTCCGCATTTCCGAAAAACAGCTCTTTGCCGCGGAGGCCAAATCCCTCGCCAGGTTTTCCTTGGAAGTGGCCCTCGGGCAGCTCCAGTGTGAGCTGGGGCCCGACCAGCGCGTTTCCGCCAACTCGGGCATCCTTTCCTCCGGCGCCAGCGAAGGCAACGCCCCGTACATCCTGGGCGTCTGGAACAGCTGGGATACCTGGCTCAACAAGACTAACTCCCAGGGCATGAACATTTCTTCCACCTACGATACGGGAAGAAAGTCCATGTTCCGCCGCTGGCTCATTTCCGACCCGGACCTGCGCAGGCTCAGCACGCTGGAAGCGGGCAAAAGCCTGCTGGGCAAACGTTCCCTTACCAACCAAAATTTCCGCAGTGTCGCCTTGGTGGACCATGGCACGGTGGGAACGCCCGTAGGCGCCAAGAACCAGGACAAAAAGGAAATCTACGCCCGCATGGTGCGCGTGGACGATTCCTCCAAGACCATGGGGCTGAAAAAGAACGCTAACTCACGTAAATACATTGCGTGGTGGGTAACGGGAGAAAACCAGAAGGCGCGCATCAACCTGATGCCGCATGCCTCGGAAGAAAGCACGGATGCCCTGACGGTGATGCGCTCCACGTGGGACACGCCCGGTCCTGATTTGGAGCCCCTCAACCTTTCTTCCATGATGGCATCGAGTTCCGGAAACGACATGTCCACAGTCAGAAAACTCATTTCCCTTGATTCTCTGCTGGCTAACAGTAAAAACGGCCGGCTGAAAGACTTGGGAGAGGTGTACCATGACATCTCCCTGGTTTCTTCCAGCCTGCTGACGGATTCTAAATTCGGAGGTCTTAAAAAGGACCTCAACATTATGTTTTCCCAGGAAAAGCTGCCTGAGGACTTCCGCGGAGACACCTCGGATATCGGTCTCCGGCCGTATACGTCCGAGGACGGAAACCCATCGGAACAGAACCGCCCGATCGGTTCCTGGAACCAGCTCTACCTGTGGGCCAACGTGTGGGACTCCTCCACGAAGAGGGACGGACAAGATTCTTCCGCCACCCTGCAATGGAATGGGCGCTCCCCCAGCACATTGATTGCGGCGGACTCTGCGGCCAGTATGGAAATGATGGACAACCGCTACACGTACATGCGCCATCCCATCCTGCTGCGCTTTTATTCTTTCGTGGGACTTAACTATGTCAAACACGGCAACAAGCATCCCAACCGCGGTGGATGGATTGACTTCCGTATCGCCGTCATTCCGGTGTACGTCTGGTGGAACCCCTACAATGTGGATATGAAACTGACCGGAGCCGACGGCGGCGTCTGGGGCGCCTACTTCGGCGAACATCGTTTCATGCCCCTGCTGCTTTCCCACAATATCAAATTCGCATGGAACCAGCTGGATGAAGGCCAATTGTCCAATTACGGGGAATCCTGCCTGGTCCCCTACTTAAACGCTTCTTATAACAACCGCCAGGTAGCCGACTTTGGCGCCTCTTTCCGCACCACATCCAAACTCAGTGGAGATGGGGCCACGATCAAGGGAGAACCTTCTACCTTGAAGGCTGGAGAAATCGTTGTCTTTGCCCAGCCGGTCGTTTCCAACATTGCCAATGGCAATGAGGTTTATAAGACAAAACCCAACAGCGGTGATTTCAAACCGGACAGGTTCCCGCTCAAGGAAGGTTGGTCCCAGGAGCCTGGCCAGGTCAGCTCCTATGCCGTCAACCTGACGGACGGTGTTCGCTACGAACTGCTGGACGGCAGTGGATATAATCAGCAGGGCATCGCCAAGGCTTCCATTATCTTCGCGGAAGATACCAGCCAACTCAATGGTACGCCCGATAATCATGTCCTCGCCGTCAAATACGGGGACAAGGGAGCATCAAAGGCCTTGGGAACCTTCGTCATGGGGGCCGGTCTCATGAATCCCAACAAGATGAACAGCTCCTCCTCCCTGAATGGGAAAAACACGGCTGAAATCGACATCTTCGCCAAAACCATGCCGGCTATCCTCAACCTGAACTGGGGCGCGTGGGAAAAACCTCTGGTCGACCAGATTAAACTTCCGGCGGAAATGTGGGAACATAATGAAGGCACCAATGAAGAAGCCAAGAAGGCGGGCGAATACGGAACTCCCTCTTTGGATTCCACATTCATCGCCTACTACGGGGTATCGGTCAAATGGGGCAAGCCCCCGGTGATCGGAGCCTACCCGGAAGGCAAGGACTACCGCGCCAAGACATGGCAGCACTCCAGCCCTCTCTTCTGGGGTGGGCAGATGCCCACCGCCTCTGAGCTCGGACGCCTCTACAGCCCCTACCAGTTTGAAGTCAAAAACGCCAACAGCGACTTCTTCCCCATCACCATCTCCAACATCCTCTCCAACGACGGCACCAGGCTCTCCCCCTTCGGCGGACCGGGCGCCGAGCAGGTCAACAAGATCGTGGCCGCGGAACTCCCCTTCCAGCAGCCCTCCAGCCTCGCCGGCTTCGCAGGCTGCCGCCTCACCCCGGGATGGTACAGGAGCGACTCCAAGGCGGCCGTCGCCAAGCGCTTCGCCTACCAGTCCGGCGTGCCGGGCGTGGGGATCGGCAACGCCTTTGCCGACCCCATGCTCCCGCCCGACAAGGTCTTCTCTCACAATGAAATCATGGGAGACGCCTCCCTGGGCGACTTCTGGGACCACGGCCTGATGGTCAACGACGCCCTCTGGGACTCCTGGTTCGCCTCCTCCCTGGCCGCGCGCCCCTCCAGCATCGGAGGCACGGGCAGGGAGGAACTTAAAACCGTGCTTCAACAGGCCTTCTCCACGGACGCCTCCTCCAACAGGGCCGCCGGCATTGCCAACAGGCGCTTCGTGCCCGACCTCCAGGGCAAGCCCTCCGAGGCCGTCGTCGAAGAACTCTCCAAGACCGACGAAGGCTACAAGCACGCCTCCAAGTACCTCACCGTGGCCGGGGGCTTCAACGTCAACTCCACCTCCCAGCGCGCCTGGGAAGCCACCCTGCTTGGGCTCAAAAAGCGCAAGCTCCTCTACTCCCGGAGCGGGACTCCCTCCGTGCTCAACAACAGCCAGACGGCCTTCTCCCGCTTCGGGGTGGCCAGCAGCGACAAGTCCCACGTGGACGACTACGGCTCGGTGGGCGTAACCCAGGGCATCCCGGACGGGGAGGCCATGGCGTGGTCCGACCTCAGAACGCTCAGCGACTCGCAGATCAAGTCCCTGGCCCGGAACATGGTCCAGGAGGTCAAGAAGAGGGGTCCCTTCCTGAACATGTCCGACTTCGTCAACCGCCGCCTGCAGAGCGGGGAGATGGGGGTGAAGGGGGCGCTTCAGGCGGCCATCGACGAAAGCTCCATCAACAGCACCTTTGACGAACTCTCCGACATGGTCATCACGCCCAAGGGAGGGTACCCGAACCAGGACGCGGCCAAGGGATCGGTGTACACGGCGGCTCCCGGCTACCTGATCCAGTCCGACGTGCTGGCGGTGCTGGGCAATATTTTAACGACGCGCGACGACACGTTTACGATCCGGGCCTACGGGGAGCTGACCAACCGCGAGGGTGTGGTGCTGTCGCGGGCGTGGTGCGAGGCGGTGGTGCAGAGAGGGATCAACTACGTGGACCCGGTGGACAGCCCGGAGACGCCGGTCAAGAAGATCAACATGAAGAGCGGAGCGCTGGAGGAGACGGAGCTGAGCGCGGTGAACAAGGCATTCGGGAGGAAGTTCAACATCGTCTCCTTCCGCTGGCTGTCTCCCGAGGAGGTGTAATAAAAGAGAGAGAGAGTTTTTCTTCTTCCCGGCCAGCGCCGCTTCCCATCCACGGGAAGCGGCTCTTTTTGCGCTTCCGGGGAGGGAAGGAAAGAAAGATAGGGGTTATAAGGATTAGAGGGGTAATAGGGATAATGGGGACGGGATGGAAGACGGGAAGTGGGGGTGTTGCACAACTGTAATTCTGCCAATGCGTTGCTGATTGTGACGATTTCTTAACCAGGTTTCTTTTCCTCTCCTTGGGAGAGGATAGGTGCCGTTGGATAGAAGGAGGGGGCCTTCCTGGAAAGATAAAAGCGGTAGTTTATTCCACAGCCGGTTTCATATGTTGGAGACTTGCAAAGAATACCTTCATTTTTGCTTTTCTGTTCCGGTAACGGGAAGAGCGCTGCTGGAGAATGCATTTTTTATGGGCAAAGGAGTGGTGGTCAACATGCCTTTCAGAAGAATGAGGCGTCGAATGGATAACGGGATGTCCTGAAACTGCAATAAGGTTTCAAGTTTCCTTAATAGGGGAAAGCCGGAACGCAAGCCGGGTAACGGCGGATGCCGTTCAGCGTGCGGAGATGTGGCGGCTCCTGAAACCGAAGCCGACGGCAAAGGTGACCAGGGTGCCGATGGTTACGCGCCATGGAAAGGCTATTTCCGGAATATATTGCCTCCAGTCGGCGGGCAGGGGGATGAGTTCGGTCAGCAAGGCAATGACCAGGAAGCCTGCCGCCATGGCAATGATGTTTCCTGAATCGTTTCCTCTGGTGCGCGTCAGCATCCCGAGCAGGAAGATGCCAAGCAGCGAGCCGTAGGTGTAGCCGAAGATGCCCAGGGCGATTTGAATGATGCGGACTTCCGGGTGGTGCACCACGTACCACGCCGTGATGGAACCGACGAGGATGAGCAGCAGGGAGAAGCCGGCCGTTCCCCAGCGCACGCACCGGAGGAGCTGACGTTCCGTGGCTTCCGGTTTGAATACTCCCTGGTACCAGTCCTTGGTGGCGGTGGTTGCCAGGGAGTTGAGAGCGGTGGACAGGGAACCCATGGCGGTTGCCAGGAGCCCGGCGATCAGCAGCCCCCGGATGCCGTTGGGCAGTTCATGGATGATGAAGTAAGGGAAGACATGGAGCTGCGGCGTGTCTGCGGGGAGGGACGCCGGATTGTACTGGTAGAAGACGTAGAGAAGAATGCCCGTGAAGAGGAAGACGATGACGATGGGGAAGTCCAGCAGCCCGGATACGATGACTGCCCGCGTTCCCGCCTTGCTGCTTTTTGCGGCCAGCATCCGCTGCACCATGTCCTGGTCCGTGCCGTGTGTAGCCATGGTGATGAAGGTCGCTCCCAGAAAGGCTGCCCATACCGTGTATTCCTGACCCAGGACATGGGCGCATTGCTGGAGGAAGTCCAGGCCTTCCTTGGTGCCCCACGAGAAGAATTTCCAGTCGTCCCCTCCGTTCATGGCGGCTGAGATGGAGTTCCACCCTCCGGGAATGTGGGAGAAGAGAACCCACAGGGCGGAGAGCATGGAGACGCCCAGCACGACGGCCTGGAGGACATCCGTCCAGACGACGGCTTTCAAGCCGCCGATGGCTGTGTAAATAGTGGTGGCGATGGAGATGACGACCAGCGCGGCAATGTAAAGCAGGACAATTTGGTTGGCGTCCGCCGTGGTGTCCGTCATGAATTGGTAGGCAATGACCAGCAGAATGCCTGCAAAGTAAAGTCTTGTTCCACTGGCGAGCACCCGGCTGACCAGGAAGACCATGGAGGCCGTGCGGCGCGTCAGGAGCCCGAATCTTTTTTCCAGGTATTCATAGATGGAGACCACCTTGTAGTCATAGTAGGGTTTGAGGAAGAGCTTGCCGACGATGATGCGGCCCAGGATAGTGCCGATGCAGAGCTGGGCGTACGTGAAGTTGCGGGTATGGTAGCCTTCCCCCGGAGCCCCCAGAAAGGTGGCCGCGCTGATTTCCGCCGCCAGGATGGAGGCCAGAATGGCCCACCAGGGCAGGGAGCGGTTGCCCAGGGCATAGTCCGTCAGGGAGTTCTGCCTGCGTCCCGCATAGATGCCAATGCAGAAGATAGCCAGAAAGTAGACGACGATGACAAGGAGGTCCGTGAACATGCCTGGAAAGAGAAGGCCTTTTCCGGAACAGGGTTTCCGGAAAAGGCCCCGGGCTTGGTGAAGGGTCAGGAGCGGCTCTTGTGTTCCAGCGCGGCTGAAACCAGACCGGAGAAGAGCGGATGAGCCCGGTTGGGTGCGGACTGGAATTCCGGATGGTACTGGCAGGCAATGAAGAAGGGATGGGAGGGAAGTTCCACGACTTCCACCAGGCCGTGTTCATCATTAACGGCGCTGATGACCATGCCTGCGTTTTCCAGTTCTTCACGGTAGGCCGGGTTGAATTCGTAACGGTGGCGGTGGCGTTCCGTGACGCTGTCCTTGCCGTACAGCTTGTGCGCCAGAGTTCCGGGCTGGATCAGGGCTTTATAGGAGCCCAGGCGCATGGTGGCCCCCATGGCTTTGATTCCTTTCTGCTCTTCCTGAAGGCTGATGACGGGGTGGGTGGATTTCTGGTCGAATTCCGTGGAGTTGGCATCGTCCATGCCGCAGATGTGGCGTGCGTATTCAATGACGGCTACCTGCATGCCCAGGCAGATGCCCAGGAACGGGATGCCCTTGGTACGCGCATATTCCACTGTTTGTATTTTTCCTTCAATGCCGCGGTCTCCAAAGCCGCCCGGCACTAGAATGCCGTCCACGGAACCGATCAGGGCATCCGCTCCTTTTTCTTCAATTTCTTCCGCGTCTATCCGGAGGATTTCCACGCGAGTGTCATTTTCAGCACCGGCATGAGTGAAGGATTCATAGATGGATTTGTAAGCGTCCTGAAGGGCGATGTATTTGCCGACTACGGCAATCCTTACGGAGTGGCTTGGGCTGATGACGCGCCCCACGTAACGCTGCCAGTCCGCCAGGTTGGGAGCGGGAACGTCCAGCCCCAGGCGCTTGGTGACGATGCGGTCTATTTTGTCCTGGCTGAGGTCCAGAGGACATTCGTAAATGGTGTTTTTAACGTCGCGGAAGGCGATGACATTTTTGGCTTCCACGTTGCAGAACATGGCGATTTTCCTCCTTTCGTCTTCGCTCATATCGTATTCCGTCCGGCAGATGATCACGTCCGGCTGAATACCGATTTCCCGGAGCTTGGCGACGGATTGCTGGGTGGGCTTCGTTTTCATTTCCCCGGCGGCCTTGATGTAGGGGAGCAGGGTGACGTGGATGAAGCAGACATTGTCGCGGCCCACTTCCAGCGCGAACTGGCGCAGGGCTTCCAGGAAGATGTGGCCTTCCATGTCCCCTACCGTGCCGCCGATTTCCGTGATGATGATGTCCACGTCCGATTGTTCCGTGACTTCATAAAGGCGGTTTTTGATTTCATCCGTGACGTGCGGAATGTATTGAACCGTTTTACCCAGATAGTCTCCCCGGCGTTCCTTATGCAGCACGCTTTCAAAGACCTGGCCGGAAGTAAGGTTGTTAAGACGGGAGAGGTTGCAATGGACGAAGCGTTCATAATGGCCCAGGTCCAGATCCGTTTCCGCCCCGTCGTTCAAGACGTACACTTCCCCGTGCTGGAACGGGCTCATCGTGCCGGGGTCTACATTCAAGTAGGGGTCAGATTTTTGAAGGGTGACCTTGAGACCGCAGCGTTCCAGCAGAGTACCGATGGATGCCGCCGCCAGTCCTTTGCCGAGAGAGGAGACAACACCACCTGTGACGAAGATGTATTTCATGATTATGGTTCTTAATGTATGTTTAATAAGATTTGTTCCACCTGGGCCGCCTGTTCCGGCGTGTCTACGCCCACGCTGACATGGTCCGTCAGAATGACTCTGATTCTGGCGCCGTTTTCCAGCGCGCGCAGTTGTTCCAGGGATTCCGTTTGTTCCAGGGGGGTGGGTTCCCAGCGCACGTAGTTTTCAAGGAAGTCCCGGCGGTAGGCGTAAATGCCCAGATGGCGCAGCGGGGGGGTGACGCGGGGATGGCGGGCATAGGGAATGACGGAACGGGAGAAGTACAGGGCGTCGCCGTTGCCGGCCAGGACCACTTTGACGATGTTCGGGTTGTCCAGGTCTTCCTGCGCGCTGATGGGGCAGGCCACGGTAGCCATGGACAGGGCCCCGTCAGAAACCAGCGCGTCCGCCAGCCTGTCAATCAGGGCCGGGTCAATGAGGGGTTCGTCTCCCTGGATATTGACCACATGAGTGGCGGAGGGGAAGGCTTGCACCGCTTCCGCCAGGCGGTCGCTGCCGCTGGGATGGTCCGGAGAGGTCATGATCGCCTTGGCGCCAAAGGCCACGGCGGTGTCGAAGATGCGCTGGTCGTCCGTGGCGATGGCGATGTCGTCAAGGCGGGAGCAGCGGGAAACGCGTTCCCATACGTGCTGGACAAGCGGTTTTCCTGCAATGAGGTGAAGCGGCTTGCCCGGAAATCTGGAGGACCCCCAGCGTGACGGGATGAGGCCGATGATATGATGAGGAGAGTCTGCTGCCATGAGAAGAGGAAACGCATCGAAAGGTAGCAACTCCCCTTGAATTAGTCCAGCCTCAAGCATCAGATACGCCCGTTTTTCCGGAGTAGGGGCGGAACGGTCAGGCGGAAATGGCGGGCGCGGCGGCAGGCTGCGGTTTTGCCTCCGTCTTCCGGATAATGAGCGGCATGTATTCCTTGCGGATGTGGAGGGATATGTACAGGCCTTCCTTTTTGGCGCAGGAGAAGAGCACCTTGATGATGGCCAGGGAGATGATGTCCATGGAGATGGTGGTACTATCCCCGAAGATCAGCAGAAAGGTGAGCGGCTTGATGAAGTAGACGGTTGAAACGTAAAGAATGCCCAGCTTGTATTTGTGGTTGCGGTAGATTCTGCTGACGATCCATGCATAGGTCATGCCGATGACGGACAGGATGAGGTACAGGGAAAGCCCCACGTAGCCGAGCGTTTGAATGGTGGAAATGGGGCCGCTGTGCCATAGCCCGTTCCAGGCAAAGGATGACTGGTCCTGGCTGAGGTTGTAGGCTTCCTCATAGATGTTGGCTTTCACGATGCTGATATCCCGTGAAAAGCCGTCTCCGAATACCTTGTCCTGAATGAAGTGTTCGCGGTCGTCCAGAGCCCATTCCCACATTTCAAAGCGCCAGTTCATGGACGCTTCCGCGTTTACTCTGGCTTGCATGCTGACATCCAGGAAAGGAAGGGCTGAAAGTGTGCGCTGGATACCGTAAGGAAAGGAATGGAGCATTCCTGCGGAGGAGAGGAGCAGAAGCAAAAGCATTCCGAAGATGGGAACCAGGATGCAGAAGAACCATCTTTTGTAGATCAGAGATATTGTGAAAAACAGGAGCAGAAGCTGCGCAATAAAGGAGCGGAATCCGCTAAACAGGACTCCGATGGTTCCAAGGACAAGAAGGGCGCCCCACCAGGGACGTTTGATCATCTGCCATACGGAGTAGTTGATGATGAGTAGTTGAACCGCCAATAGGGAAATTTGGAGGAAGGTCGATTGCCGCGTGTCTTCGGAGGCGGCGCTTGCCGAGACTGCGGCGGCGGCCGGGTTCGCTCCGGCAGAATTCGGTGAAAGGATGCCCTGGGCGGTTGAGATCAGCGTGAAGATAATGGTCAGAAAAACGGCCCATTGAAGCACCTTTCCCAGTTCATTGCTGGTGGTTTTCAGGGAGGAGAGGCAAAGATAGGCAAGGAGCGCCTGAAGGAAGAGGACGTATCCCTTGCCCCCGTAGTAGTCTTCCAGCACATTCAGGCCCAGGCCGAAGGGGTGGCTCAGGAAGACGTAGCCCACATGCATGAACAGCACGAGAATGACAGCGTCCAGGAGAGGGGCGGCATTCCATGTCAGGGTTGAACGCTTGAGCATGGCATTCCACAAGTAGAAGGGAATGGTAATGCCGTAGGCGAAGAGGGGTGCGTAGTCCTTTAGTTCCGGTATGGGCAGGAAGAGCAGGGGAAGCCATATCCACAGGTACCATACCTTTTCCTTCATCAGGAAAAGGACGGCCAGGAGGAAGGGGGAAACAGCCAGGGCGATGGAAAAGGGGTCTCCATCCGCCGACATGACGCCGCCTATGATGGCTAGGAGAATGGCAACTACTGAAATCAGTACAATTTTAAATAAATTACCATTCATAGGGCTGCCCGTGATTCCCGCATAAAAGACAATGGCGGGAAAGAGAGATGGATGGTGGAGTATAGGGGATTCGAACCCCTGACCTTCTCATTGCGAACGAGACGCTCTACCAACTGAGCTAATACCCCGTGGAAAATACCGGGGGGAATCTATTCCATCCGCCGCCTGAAAGCAAGAGGAATTCGTCAGGCAACGCAAATAAGATGGAAGATTTCGTGTTCCTTCTCCGCATGCCGCCGTTTCCTGTCCGGCGGAAGTCTGCCGCACGGGGGAGATTCATTTTTCCGGAAAGGGCCGGGAGGCGGCGCAATACGGGAACCGGGAAAAGGAATGCCTGTATTCCCGTAGAAAGCGGACGGCAGTTCAAAGAGCGGTGAATTTGATGTTCCGGACTCTGGCAAAGGCACGTTTCAAGCGGGAGGAAAGCCATTTTCCGCATGGTTGTTCAATGCCGTAATGCATGGCGGCTCCCACGGCAATCAACAGGAGCGCGGCGCATATCCAGAAGAGGATGGGACGGGTTCCGTACCGGTCCTGCGGCCAGATGTACTGCATGAATTGCAGGAGGGGAACATGCAGCAGGAAGACGGCATAGGTCAGGAGGCTGGCCCGGTTGGTCAAATGGATGAGCACCGCTGGAATTTTAACAGCCGGCGGCTGAGGGGATTTTGCCAGTGAGCACGCGCTGGCGACGGTCAGCACGGCAATCAGCGTGTCGGGAAGGAGGAAGGCCAGGGAGGCAACTTTCCCGCCGGAGCCCCACAAGGCGCCGATGAAGGTCTGGTAGAGAAGGTAGAGCACCCCGAAGGAGAACACAGCCGGGCTCCACCGGAAGAAGCGTTCGTGTTTTTTATAGAGCCGTGCCGCGCAGCAGCCGGCGAGAAATTGCCATAAACGGTAGGGCGGGAAGAAGTAAAGGCGTGCGACGGGTTCCAGGAACGTGCAGGCGACAGCGGTTACAAGGCCCAGCGCCAGCAGCAGGGGAAGGCGTTTCCTTCCATAGGCCACGAGAGGGAAGATAAGGACGAAGAGGATTTCCAGCTTCATGTACCATAAGGCATAATTGTCTCCCGTGTGCAGGTTCATGAATTGATTGCCGCCGAAGGAAACCAGCAGGACGCCGAGCAGGTTGTCCAGCTGGAATTGCTCCTTGTAGGAGACCAGGCTGGACAGGAGGATGGCCGTGAACAGGAGCGGCCACAGCCGCGCAAATTTGGAGATGTAGAAGGAGGGCGGACTGAACGAATTTTCTTTCAGGGTGAACGTCATCAGGAATCCGGAGAGGACGATGAACCAGTCCACGCCCACGGAGCCCGCAACGGGCGACCAGCGCGCCCAGTGGAAGGCGCAGATCATCAGGCAGAGGATGATGCGGATTAATGAGATGCCTGTAATGAAGGAGGAAGGGGCGCTCATTGGAACTGGAGCATCAGCGGTCCGGTTTGTTTTTAATGCGGCTCCTGAGGTGGGCTTCTTCAAAAAGGCCCTCCATGTACAGCCCCACGGCCTGCGCTTTTCTGAGGCTTTGGGCTGCATTCCTCAGGGCCGGAAGCGCTTCTTCGTAGGAAGGGATACTTCCTTTTTTGAGGGGGGAGGCTTCTACAAGGTGCCATCCCCACCGGCTTTTAAGAAGCACCGGCTTGTTGTCGGGAACGTTTGCCAGCTCCAGGCCCAGGGTTTCCCGTGCGCGGGCTGGGCTGACCCAGCCAAGTTCCCCGCCTGCGGGCGCGGAACGCTCGTCCTCACTGAATTCCCTGGCAAGCCGGGAGAAGGTTTCCCCGCCTTGCAGGCGCGCCAGCAGCGTTTCCGCCGCCTGTTTGACCTGGCTTTCATCCTTGTGCAGGGTAGCCAGGAAGATGTGCCTGGTTTTCCGGAGGTCAGGGGTTTTAAGCTGGTCCCGGATCAAATCATAATAGGTTTTCAGGTCTTCGTCGGACGGCTCTGCCGCCTGGGCGGTCGCCCGGTAGAGCTGTTCCGTCTGCTTGAGCCGCGCCGCTATTTTTTCCTGGAATTGCTGCTGCGTGAATTTCTGGTCATGCAGGGTTTTCAGGTATTGTTCCGTGTTCCCGTCAAAGCGGGAACGGATTTGTTCCGCGGCGCGCGCGGCTTCCGCATTGCGGTTGGGAAGCTGAAGGTCGTTGACGCTGGTTTTCAGGCGCAGGAGGGAGGAGCCGATCAGATCGTACCTGGCCCGCGGAGCCAGGTCTCCGGCTACGTCCAGTTCATGGGTGAGCCTGATGCCTCCGTCCATGTCCAGCACGGGAGGCTGGCGCAGGAGCCGGAGTTCCGCAACCCTCCGGGAGAGCTGGTTGGCGGTGACGGGTTCGCCGTAAACTTCCGCAATCCGGGCGGAGTTGTCTCCGGGCGGTCCCGGCATCGGTTTCAGGTAGGCGTCCATCCTGCCGGCCAGGAAGCCGTGCCAGAGAAACAAATCCCCCACCAGATAGAGCAGGAATGCTCCATAGATCACGAGCTTGAACGTGAATTTTCCAGTGGGGAACATGGGAGGGACAGGGAAGGAGCAAAGGGCCTAGTTTCCACCGCCGGAGTCTGCCAGACGGACGGATTCCGGGGGAAGGAAGTTGCGGAACCTCTTCTTTTCAATGCACTTCATGTAGGCTTCCTCCGGAGAGACGACGCCCTGCTGGAGTTTTTGCCAGATGGCGTCATCCATGAATTGCATGCCCATGGCCTTTCCGCCGACGATGACGTCAGGGATTTTCTGCGTGGCGCCTTCACGGATGATGGCCGCCACGGCGGGCGTGGCAAAGAGGATTTCATTGACGGCTACGCGTCCCGGCTTGTCGCTGCGCTTCATCAGGAGCTGCGCCACGACGCCGCGGAGGGAGCCCGCAAGCATGGTGCGCACCTGGGACTGCTGGTCGGACGGGAATACGTCAATGATACGGTCAATGGTTTTGCTGGCGTTGTTCGTGTGCAGGGTGCCGAATACCAGAAGGCCGGTTTCAGCCGCCGTGAGCGCCAGGGAGATGGTTTCCAGGTCGCGCATTTCACCCACCAGCACGATGTCGGAGTCTTCACGGAGGGAAGCCCGCAGGCCGTCTGCGAAGGAGGGTGTCTGGAGGGGCACTTCCCTCTGGGTGACGATGGATTTTTTATTGGGGTGAACGAATTCGATAGGTTCCTCCACTGTGATGATGTGCCTCGCCTGGTTGCTGTTGATGTAGTCAATGATGGCGGCCAGGGTGGTGGATTTACCGGAGCCCGTGGGCCCCGTGACCAGCACCAGCCCTGATCTCATGTGGGCGAATTCCTTGACGACCGTGGGCACGCCCAGTTCTTCCAGCGTGGCGATTTTTGTGGGAATGAGACGGAAGACGGCTCCCAGGCCGTGCTGCTGCCTGAAGTAGTTGCAGCGGAAACGGGAGGTTTCATCCATTTCATAGGCGAAGTCCAGATCCCCTTCTTCCAGGTATTTCTGGAAGGCCTGGGAGTCGCATATTTCCGCGAGAAGGTTTTTGAACGACTGGCCTTCCAGGTTTTCGTCGGAGATGGCGGAGATGGTCCCGTTGACGCGGATTTTCGGAGGCTGGCCTTCGCTGAGGTGAAGGTCGGAGCCGCCCGCTTCTACGAGGTATTTGAAGTATTGGTCGATAACAGCCATAACAGGAGTGTGTCAAAGTTAAAGGTTACTTGATTCCCAGGAAGGATTTCATGATGGTTTTGTCTTCCGCGCGGAAGATGCAGTCTTCCGTGGTGATGAGACCCGCCTGGTGCAGCGCCCGGAGGGAGTCGTCCATCAGGATCATGCCCTGGGCCTTCCCGGTCTGGATGCAGCCGGGAATCATGAATGTCTTTCCTTCGCGGATGCAGTTGGCGATGGCGGGTGTATTGACCAGCATTTCAATGGCCAGGGCGCGGCCGTTGCCGTCCGCCCTGGGAACGAGCTGCTGGGAGATGATGCCGCGCAGGGATTCACTGACCATGATGCGGATCTGGTCGCGCTGCTCCACCGGGAAGACGTCCAGCACGCGGTCCACCGTGCGGGCTGCGGACCCCGTGTGCAGGGTGCCGAGCACCAGGTGGCCGGTTTCAGCCGCCGTGAGCGCCAGGGAGATGGTTTCCAGGTCGCGCATTTCACCTACCATGATGACGTCCGGGTCTTCACGGAGGGCCCCGCGGAGGGCGCGCGCGAAGGATTCCGTGTGCTTGTGCACTTCACGCTGGTTGACGTGGCAGTTTTTGGAGGGAATCAGGTATTCGATGGGGTCTTCAAGCGTGATGATGTGGTCGTGGCGGTCCTGGTTGATGAAGTCCACGATGGAGGCCAGGGTGGTGGATTTACCGGAACCCACGGAGCCCGTCACCAGAATGAGGCCGTTGGTGTAGCGGGTGAGGGGCACCACGTATTCCGTCGGCAGGCCGATTTCCTCCATGGTGCGCACCCGCGTGTTGATGATGCGGAAGCAGATGTCATAGCCCAGGCGCTGCTTGACCACGGAAGCGCGGTAGCGTCCGAAGTCGTTGGCATAGGCAAAGTCCACGTCCCCCTTTAATTGAAGGCGGTTCCATTCCGGGTCTTCCAGAAAGCCCCTCGCCAGAACTTCCGTGTCCTGGGGCGTGAGATTGGGCGCTTCCTCCCAGATGGGGAGAAGCTGGCCGAACCGGCGCCAGGTGGGGCGGCTGTTGACGGCAAGGTGGATATCGGAACAGTCAAAGTCCTGTCCAAGCTTAAGATATCCGTCGACGTGGGGCAAAATGTATTCGCTCATGTTGTGAATGCAGCAAACTGATAAAGCTACATACTAACGAAAACGGGGCTTTTTTGACCAGCAAAAAATGTTTGGGAAATGATTTCTGTGCAGGCGGCCCTGTGCCGTCCCGTGGCGGGGGAGGATTTTTGGAGAGAAGCCTTGAGGAAGGCTCGCAAAAGTTTATTTCCGGGAGCGGGAAAGAGCATTTATGTTTTTCTGCCGTTTCGGGAACCGGACCCTGAGGAATCGCGGTTTTTCACGGACTTTCCCGGCAGAGGCATACGTTTGGCATGGCGGAAAGAGCCGACAGCAATCCCGCTGCTGTTTTCATGGTTAAATGTGAAATGGCGGCATTGAGGACAAGTCTATGGCGCGGTTGCATTTTTGCCTCCGGGGGAAAGGTCGGGATATTGTTTTAAATGACTTTCTTCATCAATTTTTCCTGTTCCTCCGAACGGGGACACGGACGGAACATTTCCAAATTCCCCGCCGCCGCGATGACTGGGAAGGCCATGTTTCCGCCATGATGGTCGTCTTCCTATATTGGGGCCTCCCTTTCATGGCCAGGTAGCTTTTTTCCTGATTGCGCCCTGTTATTTTTGGCAGGAATTGTTCATGGCGGAAAGCGCTGGAAAGGGGAATTGAGCTGCCGATGCCTTTTTGGGGTCAGGCATGCCCTGGTCTCCTGTTTCATTCCAATATCGCCGCATGGACCATGCCGAAATGCCTGTCCAGCCTGGCGAGGTACGTATGAACAAAGGGGCGTTGTTTTCTTTGGCGGCAGGTCGTTATTTTATGAGGTATCGCGGCCGTCTGCATGAAGAGTTGTCCTGCAGGGGGGGACGATATTCCCGGAACGGCGCGCATCTGACGCCGCAAGGATATGAAGACATTTCTCCCGCAACAGCGGAATTCCTGAGTTCTTTTTTAAAGCAGCGGCTTGAAAAGGCTGCGCCGCATCGACCGGAAAATCCTGTTACTTGAACAGGTTGAAGAATTTCTTGCCTGCCAGGTCGAAGCCCATTTTTTTCAGGGACGGGAAGGCGAGGGTTACCAGGATTTCAATGATGAAACGGAAGATAGGGGAATTGATCCAGCTTCCGGAAACATGCGGACGCGGGGGCGCCGGATGGCTTTTTTTCCCCGTAAACATGCGGATGAGCAGAATGCCTCCCACCGTGCCGACAATGGAGCCGATCACAGGCAGGGACATGGCCTTTTTTTTCAGCTTCCGGAAGTGGTCGGCCTGCTGCTGCGTCTTCTGGACCAGGGTATCCGTCTCATTGACGATATCCAGCCGGGAGGAAGCCACCCGCATCAGGAGTGCGAGCTTTTCTTGAGAGCCATTTGCAGACATGATAAATCCGTTTTAAGTTCTTCCGCCGTCGCCGGGGCGATGGGCGTTACATGGGTTCGGCTGAAAAGGATGAGCGCCACGGCAGCCGCCACCAGATGAATGCCGGTGGTTACGGCAAGTCCGGCAATGATTCCCCAGAAGTGGGCCATGACCATGGTCAGGAAGCACCACAGGAACAGATAGCCGAAGATGGCCATAAAGGCGGCCAGCAGGAGCAGGGCCATTTTCCTGCCCAGCCTTTTGGACGCTTCCTCCAGTTCCAGCTTGAGCAGCGCGGCCAGGGCTTCCACATGGTCAAGCGCCGCCGCTCCGGTTTCCCGGAGGGACCGGACCATGGCCGCTCCTTCTTCCTTTTCCTCCACAATGGGGGCGACGAAGGTGCGTTTGAGTTTGTCAATCAGTCCCATGGCTCGGTTTGAAGGGGTGAGGGCGCCATGCGCTTGATGCGCATGGCGCGGAATGAGGGTTAACGGCGGCGGATGAGCATGCCGATCAGAAGGCCCACGCCCATGGCGATCAGCACGGACTGGGTGGGTTTTTCCTTCACGTATTCTTCGCCCGCTTCATGGAACTTCTTGGCCTTGTCACGGATGACTTCTCCTTTTTCCTGGGCGTAGTCACGGATGGTGCTGGCCTGTTCCGTAGCCGCCTTGCGGATTTGGTTTACTTTGGCCGCGGCGAAGGCCCTGGCCTGTTGAAATCTGGTTACGGCAAGCTCGCGGGCGGAAGGGCAGGAGCAGGCGGTGTCGTTTGCTGCTGCGGTCGGTTCAAGTTCGGTTTGGTTGTCTTGCATGGTTGATTAGAGTGTTAAGGGTTGGTTCCTGTTGAAAAACATGTCGGCTTACATGTTTTCGCCTCTCACATTGGGAATTATTTAGCACGCTTCCCTCTATTGGCAAGTGTGTAAAGCGGCTTCACCCGGAATTGTGCGCGTTCCTCAGCGGCGGCTTCCTGAAAAACCGCCGCGGGGGTCTGGTTTGGCCTGGGGCTCGTTCGGGTTCCGGTACCGCAGAATTCCGTAGTCCCTCAGGTTACGGATGAATTCCTGGGCATTGGCGCGGAAGCGCGCATCGTACATGAGCAGCCCCAGGAAGCCCTGGTTTTTCCGGGCGTCCGCCGTGACGGAGGCGATTTGCTCGGAAGCCTTGCGCAGGGCGGTCAGCGTGGGGGGGATTTCCTTGATGGCGGGGTCCAGGCTGTTGAGCTTTTCTTCCGCTCCGGCGATGATTCTGCGGGCGTCACTGACGGTGTCTTTCATGGCCGCCATCGTCGCGGGGAGCTGTTCGCCCGCTTTGTTCATTTGAGCCAGCACGCTGTTGAGGTGCCGGAGGTTTTCCCGGCTCAGGATGCCTTCATTGATCAGCTTGGTGGTCTGGGCAAGCCCTTTGGCCGCTTCCCCGATGTTGAGGATGGCCTCGTCAATGTTGTCCGAATTTTTTTCAATCTGCTTGAGGATTTTCAGTATTTCCTCCGTGGCGCCCACGGCGTTGTTCTTGATCTTGCTGAAATCGCTTTCAGGCTGCCCGATGATGGTGGCATGGGGCGGGATGTATTCGTGCGTGGGGCGTGCCGGGGGAACGATGTCGATGTACTTGTCTCCCAGGATGTTCTGCATGTCCACGCGGAAGACGGAGCCTTCCTGGATTTTCACGTCGCTCAGGATGCTGGCTTCCAGCATGACTTCATTGCCGGAGGGCAGGAGTTCGGGCGCCTTGGTGACCTTTCCCACCGTAACGCCGCCCAGGCGGAGCTGGGAGTCCTTGATGAGGCCCGCCGCGTCCTTGAAAATGATGTTGATGGGGTAGGTTTGCTCCTTGGAGGTCTTGATGTTGCCGAACCCCAGGATGACGCCGATGATCATCAGGATTCCGGCAATCAGGAAGATGCCCACCCAGGTTTCCGGCTTAAGTTTCTGCTTCATGGCTCTGTGGTAAGATGGTTATTGTTTCCGTTCACGTTCCGCCCGTTCCAGCAGAACCCGTTGAAAGTTTTCATGCCTGCCGGTCAGGGAGGCCCAGTCTTCCCCGGAATCCCCGTACAGGAACCTTTGCAGGTTTTCATCCCTGGAATGCAGCAGCTCCTCCGGGGTTCCCGTCCAGTAAACTTCCCCGTTCCTGAGATAGACGATTTTGTCCGCAATGCGGATCACGCTGGGCATGTCATGGGAGACGATGACGGTCGTGATTCCCTTGTCCTTGCAGATTTGCCGGATGAGGAAGCTGATGCTGTCCGTGACAATGGGGTCCAGGCCTGCGGTGGGCTCGTCATACAGCAGGCATTCCGGCGTGGTGACGATGGCCCTGGCTACGGCTACGCGCTTGATCATGCCTCCGGAGAGGCTTGCCGGCATTTTTTCCTGCTGCCCCAGCAGGTCCACGGAGTCCAGGGCGGCGGAGATGCGCGCGTCCAGCTCCTCTTCATTCCGGATTCCTTCCTCGCGCAGCGGGAAGGCGACGTTTTCCCCTACGCTGAGGGAGTCGAAGAGTGCCCCCTGCTGGAACATGAAGCCTATTTTACCGCGGATTTGCTTCTTGATTTTTTCCGGCGCTCCGCTGATGCGCCTGCCGTCTATTTCCACATAGCCGTCCAGCGGGTCCATCAGGCCGTCCAGATGTTTCAGGATGACGCTTTTTCCAGCCCCTGACCCGCCGATCAGAGCCATCAGCTCTCCCTTTCCCACGTCAAAGCTCACGCCTTTCAGCACTTCCTGGGTGCCGAAGCTTTGCTTGAGCTGGTGGACGCGGATGAATGGCTGCATGGCGGCGCGGAAGGGTTATCTCATGAATCCCATGGGGAAGATGGAATTGAGAATCATGGTCAGAATGAAGTTGGCGATGAGCAGGGCCACGGAGGCATACACCATGGCCTGCATGGTGGATTTGCCGACGCCAACGGCTCCGTTCGTGGTGTTCAGGCCTTCCCGGCAGGAGATGGTGGAGATGATGAGGCCGAAGACCAGGGCTTTGACCAGGGCCACGATGATGTCCCCCATGGTGACGAATTTGCTCATGAAGTGCATCCAGTAAGCCTGGTCCACGTTAAAGGAGGTGATACTGACGATGTAGGCGGAGGCGATGCCCACCAGCACGGCTTCCATCATCAGGATAGGCATGGAAATGAGCATGGCCTGGATGCGGGGCTTCACCAGGTAGTCCACCGGGTCCACGTTCATGGAGTTAAGGGCGTCTACCTGTTCCGTGACTTTCATGGTCCCGATTTCCGCTGCCATGGCGGACCCGACGCGGCCCGCAAGCATCAGCCCGGTAATGACGGGCCCCAGTTCCCGGAACATGCCCACGGCGACGACGGCGCCCCCCATGGTTTCCATCCTCACCGTCTGGAGCTGGAACAGGGTCTGGGCTTCCAGCACGGCTCCGGTGAACGCGCCGGTGATGATGACCACCGGCTGGGACTGCACCCCGATTTTTGCAATTTGCTCCACAAGAACGCGCATCCGGAATTTGCCGGACCACATGCATGAGGTCACTTGGTAAAGCAGCAATCCGATTGACCCCAGGCGGTCAACCAGCCTTAGAGCGGCGCGGCCGATCATGGTGGCTACATAGAATTGCATGGCTTCTACTAATCACTTCTTCCACTTCAAGAGCAAGCGCAATGTACGCCACGGGAAGAAAAGCAACGCGCCGCGTCAATCCGTCAGCCGGTGGACATAAGGCGTTTCCGGTGCACCGGGAATGGAGCGCAGCGTGAGGCGCGGCGGCAGTTTCCGGCGCATCCATTCGGAGGCGCGGGCCCGGCGTTGCCAGCGGCGGATTTCAAGCTCCGATTCCGGGAAGAGGCCTGCCAGCGGCGTGGCGGATTCATGCGCGCGGTGCAGACGGATGAGGAGGCTGTCGCGCATGGCCGCATCCGGCGCGGGAGAAAGGAAGCCGGGGAACAGGTCCGCCAGTTCCGTTTCATATAAATCCCCCAGCGGCATGAAGTCAGCGGCCAGGGCCGGCGGAAGGAGGCGGGGAGCGGTCATGATGTCCGTTCCGGTCAGGGCGGACAGCAGCAGGGCACCTTCCTCCTGGGTCCATTGGCGCATGAGCCATGCGGCCGTGAACAGGTCATCCGGTCCTCCGGCCGCCGCATCTGCGGGGAGAGGCAGCATCCGGGCCTGAATGCCCAGCTTGTCCGCACAGGCTTGCGCCCGGGCAGTGTCTTGTTCCGGAATGCCGGGGAGGCGGGGGATAAAGCCCGTCAAGGGCAGGGAAGGCAGTTCCTCTTTTAACAGTTGAGCCAGCAGGAGGGATGCGGAGCTTTCCAGCAGGTTCAGGCAGGCGGCGCCATGCCCGCTTTTCAGGATGAAGTCCGCCGTGCCTTTCCGGAGGGCGTGCCGGAGCTGTTCTTCCGGAGCGGGAAGCGGAGAAGACGCCTCCATGGAATTTTCCGGAGAAATGACGGCGGAATCCCGTTCAAAAAGACGCAGCCGTTTGAGGAGAATCCCGTGGGCGGACCATGCGGAAGACGCGCCGGGTAACAGAAACGGGCCTTCTCCCCCGGCCAGGCGGGCAGTGAGGACCGGCAGCCTTGTTTCCCGCGCCAGCCGGCAGGCTTCCTCCTCATCCTGCTCCAGCAGTCCTTCATGCCACGCGCCGGAATGGGTGCGGAGCAAGAGGCAGGGTACGGAAGAGGAGGCCGGGGAAGATTCCGGCCATGAAATGATGGAAAAACCCGCTTCATCCGCCGTCCGGCAGATGCCGAAAACGGGAACGGCCTCCGTTCCGTGTGCGGCTGGGGAAATAACGGCTTGCCGTGGAAAGGAAAGGCCGTTCCGGAGCATGTGGAAGCGGCTGCCGTCCGCGTCCGCCGCTGCCAGCAGCAAGGGGACGTCCGCTATTTCCCGGGCCAGGTAGGCCAGGGCCGCCTTGTGCTGGGACCGGAAACCGCTGCGCAGGGCCAGTTCCCCGGTGTGCGCGCCACTGAGGGCCAGCGGCGGACAAAGAACGAGCTCCGCCCCGCCGTCCACGCAGGAACGGTACAGTTCCACGATGGTTCTGAGGTTCCTGGGGAAATGGCCGGGGATGGTCTCCGGCTGGATTAATCCTGTCTTCAGCATGCGCCGGCAGGGTAGACCATTCCGGGGAGGCGGGCAAGCCGGGATGCCCGGCGGCTTTCCCTCCGGGCGTTTCCTGAGGAGTTTTTATCGCAAGGAGCTTGTCATCCGCGGTCTTCATGGTATGATCTGCACCGATTGCGCGCCGTCCGTTCCCGGGCGCATCAATCCGGAATTACTTATGAGGAAACAGTCAACAGAGGGGCAGGAATCCTCCATCCAGCGTGCCGTAGCATTATGGCGCGAATATCTTCTCCCCTATAAGGGCACGCTGGTGTGGGCTGTGATCGGCGGCATGGTGGCCGCTGTTTCCAGCGGCTTCGGCATACCGGTGATTTTACAGGAAATGTTCCCCGTGATCTTTGACGGGAAGCCGCTGCCCCCGTGGGCGGAGCGCGTGCTCCTCTGGTACGTGAGTCCGGAAAACCTGCCCTGGGTGACGGTGTGGGCCACGGCGGCCATGCTCCCGATGGTAGTGGTGGTGCGCGGCCTCTCCTCCTTCGTCAATGTCTACCTGCTTTCCAAAATAGGGCTGGGCGTGCTGGAAACGCTGCGGCTCAAGGTGTACAGAAAATACCAGGATTTGTCCCTGGCCTTTCATGACCGCCAGCAGAAGGGAGACCTGCTGAGCCGCCTGATGCAGGACACGCAGTTCCTGCAGGGCGGCCTGGTGCAGATTGCCAATGACCTGATTATCCAGCCCCTGACCCTCCTGGCCGCGCTGGGATTCCTGATTTACAGGGCGTCCGTCAGCCAGCAGTTCCTTATTTTGCTGGCGAACATGCTTCTGGTGGGCGTTTGCGTGATTCCCATCCGCTATATCGGCAAGAAAATGCTCGCCCGCGCCCGCGTGGTGCAGTCCAGCCAGGGGGATCTTTCCTCCACGCTTCAGGAAAACTTTTCCTCCCAGCGGGACATCCGGGCCTTTGAACTGGAAGAGCAGCAGACAAGTCTGTTCAGGAACAGGATTCACCGTTACATCCAGGCTTCCATCAGTGCGGTCAGGTGGCAGAGCCTGCTGACGCCTTTGATTGAATTCGTCAGCGCCATCGCCATGGCGGCCACTCTCTTTGTCGGCAACATGAACGGCATGAACATGGGGGACTTCGCCGCGCTGGCTACGGCCATGTACCTTTGCTATGAACCGGTCAAGAAGTTGGGGGCGGTCCACAACAAGGCGGAAACCCTGAATGCCGGGCTGGAGCGCATCAACCATGTGCTGGACGCTCCGGACGACGTTCCGGAACCGGAAAACCCGAAGAGTCCGGAATCCTGGAAGGGGGAAGTGGAGTTCAGCAATGTGTGCTTCGGCTACCAGCAGGATGCTCCCGTCATGAAGAACATTGACATCCGCATCCCGGCTGGCCAGGTGGTGGCCCTGGTAGGCCCCAGCGGCGCCGGGAAAACGACCTTCATCAATCTGCTGTGCCGTTTTTACGACGTACTTTCCGGCAGCGTGAAGGTGGACGGCATCGACGTGCGGGAGATGGCCAAGAAGGACCTGCTTTCCCATATCGCGCTGGTTTCCCAGTATCCCGTGCTGTTCCGCGGATCCGTGGCGGACAATATCCGCATCGGCCGTCCGGACGCTTCCGACGCGGAGGTGGAGGAAGCCGGGCGCATGTCCGCCGTGGACAGCTTCATCAATGAGACGGGGGAAGGCTATTCCCGCATGATCGGAGAAATGGGGGAAGGGCTTTCCGGCGGCCAGCGGCAGCGCGTTTCCCTGGCGAGGGCCTTTCTGAAAAACGCGCCTATCCTGGTGCTGGATGAAGCCACGGCTTCCCTGGACATGAAGAGCGAGGAACTCATCCAGAAGGAGATTGAAAAGCTTGCTTCCGGACGCACGGCCTTCATCATTGCCCACCGGTTCAGCACCATCCGGATGGCGGACCGAATTCTGGTTCTGGAAAAAGGGAGCGTCATTGCGGATGGCACGCATGAGGAGCTGATGGCCTCCTCCCCCCTGTACAGGGAACTTTACAACAAGCAGCAGATGGTTGCGGAAGAGGAAGGAGGCGCTTCATGTTAAGACAGTTTTTTGAGTACGCGCGGTATTTGAAGCCGGTGATGAAGCTGTTCATCGCCGCGCTGGCCGCCGGGGCGCTGGCCGCCGCCGCCAGCGGTTTCGGCTTCCCGCTGATGATTGCCAAGGTGTTTCCGGTGGTGTTTGACAATACGCAGATTCCCCCGGAGCTTCAGAACATCATCGCCCATCTGGTGGCCCCGGAGCACATGCACACCGCTGTGCTCGTGGCCGTATGTTCCCTGCTGCCGCTGGTTTTTGCCATCCGGGGCATAGGCACGTTCTTCAATGTGTACTGGATCAGCATCGTCAGCATGAAGGTGCTGGAGGAAATCAGGCTGGACGCCTTTTCCAAACTGCAAACGCTGCCCCTCTCCTTCATTGACCGCCAGAAACGGGGGGACCTGATCAGCCGCCTCATTAATGACGCGGCCAACGTGCAGGGAGGCCTGGTAATAGCGGCCAATGACATCATCAAACAGCCCCTTACCCTGCTGACCGCACTCGCCTTCCTGGTGTACAAGGTCTTTGTTGACCCGAACACGGCGGTGGTGCTGATGAATCTGGGGCTGGTTGTGCTGGCGATATGGCCCATCCGCTTCTTTGGCCGCCGCGTGATGAAGAAGGCCAAGCAGGCTCAGGACGAGCTGGGCAATATCACGGCCGCCGCCCAGGAAAACCTGGCGGCCCAGCGTGAAATCCGTTCCTACGGCATGCAGGAACAGCAGGTGGGGCTTTTCCTGGGGCTGATCCAACGCTTCTTCAAGATCAATCTGAGAACGGTGAAGTACAGGCACTTCCTGGTGCCGGTGCTGGAAATGGTGACGGCGCTGGGCCTGGGCATTCTGCTGGTGAGGGGTCATGAAATGGGAATCACCAAGGCTGACTTCACGGCCCTGGCCGCTGCCCTGTTCATGTGTTACGACCCCCTCAAGCGCCTGGGCGTGACGCTGACCAACCTGAAAAGCGCGCATGCCTCCCTGGAACGCATCAACTACCTGCTGAAGGAGCCGGACACCATGCCGGAAGCCGCCAATCCCGTTCCCCTGGGGCGAGCCTCCGGGCGTCTGGACTATGACGGCGTTTCCTTCTCCTACGACGGCGCACGCAAGGTGCTGGACGGCATTGACGTTCATATCAGCCCCGGGGAAGTGGTGGGCCTGGTAGGCCCCAGCGGCGCCGGGAAAACCACGTTTGCCAGCCTTCTGCCCAGATTTTACGACGTCAGTTCCGGCACCCTGCGCATGGACGGCGTGGATGTGAGAGACGCCTCCCTGCACGATGTGCGCAAGAACATTGCCTTCGTTTCCCAGCATCCCGTGCTCTTCCACGGCACCATCATGGAAAACATCCGGCTGGGGCGGCAGGACGCCACGGATGAGGAAGTGATGGCGGCGGCGCGCGCCGCCGCCGCGGACGGCTTCATCATGGGGATGCCGGACGGCTACCAGACCATGCTTGGCGACGGCGGCAGCGGCCTGTCCGGCGGCCAGCGCCAGCGCGTGGCGATTGCCCGCGCCTTCCTGAAAGACGCCCCCGTCCTGATTCTGGATGAAGCCACCGCCTCCCTGGACGCGGAAAGCGAGGCCCAGATCCAGCAGGAGCTGGACCGCCTGGTGGAGGGAAGGACGGCTCTCATCGTAGCCCACCGCTTCAGCTCCATCCGCGTGGCGACGCGCATTCTGGTGTTTGAGGGCGGCCGCATCATCGGGGACGGCACTCATGCGGAACTTTATGCCTCCTGCCCGCTGTACCGGGAATTGTATGACCGCCAGTCCCTCTAGGTGAAAAGGGGACGGGGACGGAAGGCTTTTCCCGCGCCCGTGCCGGGGCGCACATGGCGGTTTTTCTCAGGCCATGGTGGAAAGAGCTATTGTCAAACAAGGGCCATGATGTACTATTCCGCCAGCATGAATACACTGGATGAATCCCTGACGAATGCCGTTAAAGAGGGGGAGCTTTTGGAGTCTTCCCTGACCAATATCCGCCTTTTGCTGGCCGGAACCAAATCCCCCATAGCGCGTGAGGCCGTAGAGGAACTGGCCGCCGCCGGGGAGTGGCAGGAATTGAATGACCGTTTTTACAAGACCCTGGCCTTCGGTACGGGGGGGCTGCGCGGCCGCACCATCGGCAGCATCGTGACCCGGGCGGAGCAGGGGAACGGCGGCGTGAACGGCCGCCCGGAATATCCCTGCGTGGGAACCGCCTGCATGAACTACTTCAATGTGGGGCGAGCGATGCGCGGCCTGATCATTTACGTGAAAAAGCATGTGGAGGCCACGGACCCGGGCAGGAAGCCCCGGCTGGTCATTGGCCATGACACGCGCCACTTCTCCCGTGACTTCGCCGAATTCTGCGCGAAAATCGGCACGGACCTGGGCTGTGACATTTACCTGTTCGACAGCCCCCGGGCCACCCCTGAAGTTTCCTTCGCCATCCGTGAACTCAATGCGGATTCCGGCGTGGTGCTGACCGCCAGCCACAACCCCTCCCACGACAACGGCTTCAAGGCCTATTTCAACGACGGAGCCCAACTGGTGCCTCCGCATGACAAGGCCGTGATTGAGGAAGTGAACTCCCTGACCTCTGAGGAATATGAACCGCTGCCGGAAGACCGGCGCGGCACCCTTCACGTGCTGGACGCCTCCTTTGACCGTGTCTACATGGACCGCCTGAAAACCGTGCTGCTCCGTCCGGAGCTCTTCAGCAAGGGCGGCGCCAAAATCGTTTACTCCAACCTCCACGGCACGGGCGGCCATATCATCGTTCCCCTGCTGAAGGAACTGGGCTGCAACGTGCAGACCGTGGCGGCGCAGGACGTGCAGGATGGCCGCTTCCCGACGGTGGCCTCCCCCAACCCGGAAAACCCTCCGGCCCTGGCCCTGGCCATTGAGCAGGCGGACGCTTCCGGCGCGGACATCGTCATCGCCACGGACCCGGACGCGGACCGCATGGGTGTGGCCGTTCGCGGGGAAGATGGGAAAATGCACCTGCTGACCGGCAACCAGATCGGCTCCCTGCTGGCGTGGTACCGCTGCATGAGCATGTCCGGGCTGGGCATCATCAATGACTCCAACCGTTCCCGCGCCGTGATGGTGAAAACCTTTGTGACGACGGGCCTTCAGGACGCCATCGGCCACCACTTCGGCTATGAAGTGGTCAACGTGCTCACGGGCTTCAAGTACATCGCCCAGAAGCTCGGCAAATATGAAGAAGCCATTCCTGCGGAAAAGCGGGAAGGCTACCGGAAGATGAGCGAGGAACAGACGCGCGCCCTGCGCCTGGAATACAGCCGCTACTTTGTCTTCGGCGGGGAGGAAAGCTACGGCTACCTGGCCCAGGACTTCGTGCGCGACAAGGACGCCAACTCCGCCGCCATCATCTTTGCGGAGCTGGCCGCCTATGCGGAAAGTGTCGGCAAGAGCCTGCTGGAACTGCTTCATGAACTCTTTGAACAATTCGGCGTGTACCTGGAAATGGGCAAATCCCTGGTCATGGAAGGCGCGGACGGCGCGGCAAAAATCGCCGCCCTCTCCGCCTCCTATTCCGCCAATCCTCCTACGGAACTGGACGGCGTGGCCGTCAGCGGCATCCGGGACTTTTCCAAGGGTGACATGGTGGATGCGGAGGGCGACCCCATTCCGGCGGAAAAAATGATCTTTGTGGATATGGCGGACGGCCGCAGCTTTGCGGTGCGCCCCTCCGGAACGGAACCCAAGATCAAGTACTACCTCTTCGGCCACGGGAAACCGGGCGCTCCGGTGAAGGAAGCCCTGCCGGCGGTCCAGGCCTCCCTGGACTCCCTGTGGGCTGCCGTGGAGAAGGACGCCCTCGCCCGTTCCAACGGCTAAATGTTGTTGATTTCTTTCCCCCGTCTACCATGTAATGTGGACGGGGGAAATTTATTTTCTTGCCAAGGAGGCCGGAATTCCGCAGTTTATAATTCTTATGACATTTGCGGTCCACAAAACTCTCTCCGTGGCCGGTGCCCTTTTGGCCGGTCTTCTTCTCTCCTCCTGCTCCTCCACCTCCCAACAAGTGGAAGCCCCGGCACGGCTCCCGGCCTACCACTTTGTTCCCGGCAAGACAGCCGTGCTGCACAACGGGAAAGCCATTCCCCCCAGGAATGCCCCCCCGCAGGTCAAGCGCGCCATTGCGGCCGCCAATTCCCTGGTCAACAAGCCCTACCGCCTGGGCGGCGGCCACAGGAAACACTATGACTCCCACTATGACTGCTCCGGCAGCACCTCCTTTGTACTGAAGGAAGCCGGCCTGCTCACTTCCACCCGCCATTCCAAGCTGTTCCTGAACTACGGGCAGAAAGGCGCCGGGGACTGGATTTCCGTCTATGCCAAGAACGGGCACGTATTCATGGTCATCTGCGGCCTCCGGTTTGACACCACCGGAAGCGGCCGCCGCGGCGAAGGCCCCCGCTGGAGGGTGGACGGCCGCAATGCTCGGAACTTCCTGGTGCGCCACCCCACGGGTCTCTGATCCGGGCCTGCGCGACGGAAAACCGCGTTTTTTGCGTATGTTCGCGCAGGCTTTCTTGAACAATGGAAAGTAATGTGCTATCAGGTGCGAGGACGTTGATAGTTCCTTGACTTTCATGGCTAAGACAAAAATTCACGTAGGGCTTGAGATAGGGACAAGCAAGACTTGCATGGTTGTGGGCGAAGTGAAGCCCGACGCAACCGTGACGATCATCGGCGTGGGTGAGGTTCCTAGCGAGGGCGTGGTCCGCGGCGAGATTGAAGACACCTCCAAGGTCATCCAGTGCATTTACGATGCCTGGAACATGGCCCAGGACCATGCGGACGTGGACATCATGACCGTCTATCTGTCCGTGACCGGAGCCCACATCGTGGGGCAGAACAACCGCGGAACCTTCCGCCTGCCTCCGGATGAAAGCATCATTTCCCAGGAGCACATGGACGAGGTGACGGAAATCGCCCGTGACATCGCCCTGGGGCCGGAACAATTCGTCCTGCACCGCGTGCCCGGCCTTTTCTCCGTGGACGGGCAGGAAAACCTGACCAATCCCGCCGGGCTGACCGGCAGGACCCTGGACATCGACTGCCACATCATCCACGGCATCAAATCCCGCATCACCAACTCCTTCCGCTGTGTGCGGGAAGTTCCCCTGGACATCGCGGACGTGGTCTTCGCCCCGATTGCCACGGCCCAGTTCGTGCTCAACAGGCAGGTCAAGCAGGCGGGAGCCCTCCTCATAGACATGGGGGCGGGCACTACGGATTACGTTCTCTACCTGGACGGCCAGCTCGTGGCCTCCGGATGCGTGCCCCTGGGCGGCGACCACATTTCCAATGACATCACGCTGATGACCGGCATTCCGCTGGCACAGGCGGAACTGCTCAAGAAAACGGAGGGGGATGCCAACAGCTTTTCCGGAAAGACCAATGAAATGGTGCGCGTGCGCGGGGAAGGAAACATGAAGGATGCCGCCATCGAACGCAATGTTCTGAATGAAATCATCCGTTCCCGCCTGCTGGAAATCTTCAATCTGGTCAAATCCTCCCTGCCCAAGGACACCTTCAAGGGCAACCGCTGCCACGGCGTCTACCTGTGCGGGGGCGCCAGCCTGATGCGCGGCGTGGGGGAACTGGCCTCCCACGTGTTCGGCGTGGCGATCAGCCGTCCCACGCTGGTCAAAAACGGAGCGCCTTCCTATCTGGATGACCCGCGTTACTGTACGGCCATCGGGCTGATACGGTATGCCCAGATTCTGGATGCCGAACTGCCGCAGCAGCGGAGCTGGCTGGGGCGCGTGCTGGGCCTCTTCGGCAGGAAGAACTCCTGATCAATCTCTACCCCAATTAAAAACCATGCTGGAATTTTCTCCCCAGGACCCGTCCGGGCTATCCGGAAAAATCTGCCTGTGCGGCATTGGAGCCGCAGGCGCCAAGGTGATGGAGGAGGTTCTGCTGCTGGCTCCGCAGGCGGCTTCCGTGTGCGCCATGAATCTGGATGCCCGTTTGCTGAACGCCTCCGCTGTTCCGTGCAAGGTCCATCTGGGGGCCAGGCTTACCCGGGGGCTCGGCTCCGGAGGGGATGCCTCCGTGGGGGCACAGGCCGCCTGTGAAAGTGAATCCTCCATCCTCCGGGCCCTGGAAGGCAGTGCGCTGACCGTCCTCGCCGCCGGGCTGGGAGGCGGAACAGGCTCCGGCGTGGCGCCGGAGGTGGCGCGGCTGGCCAAGGAGCAGGGCTCCTACGTCGTCAGCGTCGTCATCCGCCCCTTCCGGTTTGAAGGGGACCGCCGCGCCGCCCAGGCGGACGAGGCGCTGTCCCGGCTGGCCCTGTATTCCGACATGGTGCTGCGGTTTGACAATGACGCCATGGAAAGCCTGATTGATCCCGACAAGGGAGTGTTGGAAGCCTTTTCCGTGGTCAATGCCCTCATTGCCCGCGCCGTGCTCATCGTGCCCTCCCTTCTCAACTCTTCCGGAAGCCTGCTCCGCGTAGGGCTGGATGACCTGCTCCGCGTGGCCGGAACGGGGAAGGGAATTTGCTCCTTCGGCGTAGGGGAAGCGTCCGCGGACGTTTCCACGGCGGACATGCTGGACCAGGTCCGGCACTCTCCCCTTTTCCTGGAAAAACGGCTGGGGGAAGTGGACGACGTTCTGGTGCTGGTGCGCGGCGGCAATTCCCTGACCCTGAAACGCCTGGAAGCGCTGGCTGGCGGAGTGGCGGAAATCCTGGGGAGCGGCGTGCGCCTCCATATCGGCGCTTCCGTGGCGGAACAGCCGGAAGACCGCCTGTCCCTGACCGTGCTGGGCGTTGTGCCCGTGAATGAACCGGAAATTTCTCCTGCTCCCGTTTTCCGTAGGGAACCGGAGCTCCAGACAGTTCTTGTGCCGGAGGAAGAATCCTTCATCGGGGATGGGAAAACCATCATTCAGCCTGTGGCTCCCGCCGTGGTTCCCGAACCGGAACGGCGTCCGGAGCCGGAACCTCCCGTTTCCATTCCCTCCGTCAGAAGGGATGACCATGAACTGGAAGAGGAACTGGTGCCTGTAAGGCCTGTTCCCTCCGTGCCGGACGTGGAGGAAACGTTCCCGGAACCCGCGCCTGCAGCGCAGGAACTCGGAGCGGATGCGGAACAGGAATTGGACCCGGTTCCCGACATCAAGGAACTGGAAGAAGGAACTCCCCCGGAAGAAGGAGAGGAAGAGCGCGCGGGACACGGACTCTTTGCCCATGTACGCCCCCTCATTCTGGACGGGGAAGACCTGGACCTGCCCCCGGCGCTGCGGAAGAAGAAACCGGACCCGAGCTGATGCCGTCTCCCCGTACGTCCAGGGTATGGTTTTGGGCGCTGGTTGCAGCCGCCCTGCTGTATGTGGCGTTGCTTAGCTGGTGGAGCCCCTTCACCTCAGACACGTACCATCACGCCTTGACGGGCATGGAACACCGTTTCTCCCTCAGCCTGGTCTGGGAACGCTGCGTGACCTCCTACATGAGCTGGAACCCCAGAATCGGGGAATACCTGGCCTTTGCCGTGGCGACAGCGGGCAAATGGCTCTTCATTCTGCTCAACCCCTTTGTACAGGTCTGCCTCGCGCTGATGATGTTCTATCTGGCCTCCGGGCGCAGGGTGGACCCCCGTTCCTGGCCGGACGTGCGACTCTTCGGATTGGCGCTTCTCCTGCTCTTCACCTGTACGGCCCGGCCCGGCGTCACGATTTACTGGCTCTCCGGCGCTACCAACTATTCCTGGGGAGCCGCCCTCTGGCTCGGTTTCCTGTGCCTGTACCGGGGATTGCTGGAAAATCGGGAAAACGGGGAAAAAGGAAAGCCTGCTAAAAAGGGTTTCGGGCAGTGGGCTGGCGTAGTGGTACTGGGATTGTTGGCAGGCATGACTAATGAAAACAACATTCCGGGAACCTGGCTTCTGCTGGGAGCCTTGTTTGTCTTCGTCCGCCTGGTCCGGAAGGAAAAACTTCCCTTGTGGTTTTATGCGGGCGTTGCGGCGCAGATAGCAGGTTCTCTGTGCATGTTGCTTGCGCCCGGCCTCTCTGCGCGGATGCACTCCGCCACTCCCGGCTGCGCGGAACCCCTCTCCGGCGTTTGGGACAGATGGGAAGCGGTCCCCGCGCTCCTGCTCCGGATGCATGAATACCTGGTCCTTCCCCTGCTGTTGGGTGCGGTGGCTGCCTGGATGCTGTGGAGAAGCTTCCGCAGGAACCGGAATGCCTTCCGGCCATGGAAAATTTTCATCGGAACAGCGGCAGCATACATTCTGACGGCGTATGCCATGGCTCTTTCCTTTGCCGCCGCCGTCGTTCCGGCGGACCATGCCATGTTCTCCGCCACCCTGCTGTTCGGCATTGGCGTTTTGGCTCTTCTCCGTGTGTGGTACGGCATTCCCGCCGCGGAGCCCCGTCCGCGGATGACTGTGGCTGTTTTTCTGGCGCTGTCCGGAATATGCGTTCTTTCCACCCTTCACGATCACCTGCTTCTGTTCCGGCAGCATGAAAAGCGCGTCCGCCTGATTCTGGAACAGAAAAAGGCCGGCTTTCGGGAAATTGTGGTTCCTCCCCTCGTTCCACCCTCCCCGTGGTGCTCCTTCATCTTCTGGGTGGACCTGTCGCAAAACCCGGAAGACTACGTCAACCGGGGCGCGGCTGTGTATTACGGGGTTCACAGCATTCATCTTCTATAGGTTCCTCACTTTCATACCACGTATTTTTTTGCCGTTGGTGGCAGAAATACGATGAAGGGAAGATATTTTTCTGCCTATGGAATGTACTGACGTCTGACAGGTGATTTATTGTTGATTTTGGAGAAATATTTCATTATGCTGTAAGGAGAAGGCAATGTGAAATTTTTATCAATACCCTATGATAAAAAAGGTGGCATTCTACACCGTTCACAACCAACAGTATCTGATGCCATGATCGGAATTTCCAATGATTTTTTGTCCAACGTGCTTCATTGCACCGCCCTGATCTCTGCAAAGTCTTGTGAAGGTGCGGAATTCACGGCAACAGGATTTTTTTATACCAGTGCAACCAAAGGGTTATTACTGGTTACAAACGCACACGTCTTGGAAGGTGTTGAGAAAATGAACATCACCCTGACGCCTAAAAATGAAATGGGGTTTCCTGATTTTGGATATAAGGAGGAGGTAGTTGTAGATTGCTCGGCGGAGAATATCTTCTTTCATCCTGACTGGAAAAAGGACAAGGGGCGTTCTGTTGATTTGGCCGCTGTAAGAATCAATGAACCTCTGGGGTTGAAATTTTATATATCATCTACCAGTAAAGATTTTATTCTCCAAGAGTCGGAGAAGGAATTCGTAGGATGCATTGAGGATGTACTAATGTTGGGATATCCCAGAGGCCTCATTGACGTGGAAAATAATCTTCCGATAGTCCGAAGGGGAATTACCGCAACATCAATCCATGTGGATTATTGCGGAGTGCCCTCATTTCTTATTGATGCAGCATGTTTTCCGGGGTCCAGCGGATCACCTGTGTTCATCATTGTTCCTCCTTTGCGCGTAGATGCCACCAGAATGAGTATCAATACCCAGGGGACAGTCAAACTTGTGGGTGTTCTTTCGCAGTGGATTCCAGATGTTAGTGAGTACCGTGGGAATGTTTATATTCTTCCTGATCCTCCCCCCGTTCCTGTAGCCGGGGGACACGACGCAAGAAGCGAGATGTGTGTTAGAGTGGGGATTCCTCTTAATTTGGGGAAAGCCGTTAAAGCTAAGGAAATCATAGAACTTGAAAAGCAAGCGGCTCATGATGGAAGAAAAGTCTCCTGGTCTCTCTGAAAGTCAGGAAAAGGAAAAGCTGGCGGTTCCCCTTTCGCGCAGGAAGAATATCCTGTACGCAGGAGCTGATGATTTAGACAAAAGCCGGGAGATTAAACTGGAAGAAATCGATCCTAAAAAGTTGTTGGAAAAGGCTCAGCTCGTCCGGTTGTCAGACTCCAACAAGAAAAATTATGTTGTCATTAAATTTTCCTATGTTCTTTATGACGTTGCTGCCGGGAAAGTAGGATTATTCTCTAGAGAAGACGTCAACCATCATTTTGAAAAAGCCAAGCACTCTTTATTGCTTTCTTCGGGACTGGAACAATTTTATGGAGCCATTTACAGTGGGAAGAAGATTGTTTTAAATGCGTATCACCCTTTTACACAAAAGATAGGAGCTTATGTGAACTGTTTTTGGTTGCCGTTCGTTTCCTACCGTGAATTTCCCTTTCCGGTAAGATTCAACGCGTTGGCTTTCCGTAAAAAAGAGGGGAGGCATTACGCCTTTTATATTCATTATGCGGTATTGAAACCGAATTCCTTGTTTCCCAGACGTCCATTTGAACTTCATTATCCTGGTTTTAGACCTGTCAAAGATAAATTCCTTGGATTTTATTCACTGGCCCAAGCCGAAAAAAAGTTAAAGGGAAGCACACTTGAGGCTGATAAATTTGCATTACGCCTTCTTTTAGGAAAAGAAGATCATTATACTGTTAGCTCGGATCATTTTTTTGGGAGAGGTTTTCATAAGGGCTCCATTTCTTCCACGTCGGAGGGTGTTATTTCATTGTGAGAGGAATTATCCCTCTCTATGTTTTAATTCATCGGAATGGCGTAAGAGTGCAGTTTTTTGAATTCGCTTCCTTGCGGGCCTTGGTCCGTGATGCCGTTGTTGGGGGCGGCATAGGTGTCCAGAGTCATGGAGTCCGGGTAGATGTTCAGGATGTAGTAGGCCGTGATGCCGGAGCGGTATTGCAGGGTTTTTACGCGGGATTTTGCGGGCAGAAGGAAGGGGATGGGCAGCACCTTGTTGCCCGCGGGGGCGCAGATGAGGGAGGTGAGGGTGTTTTTCCCGTCCGGGGATGTAATCATGTACAGGTCGTGGGCATGCAGGTGCCCGGTGACGACGAACCGAACGCCGGCGTCCCGGAGGTTGCGGTAAAAGATGTTCTGCTGTTCCGCCGCGCTGTCGTTGTAGCGGCCCCACAGGCATTCCCGGAATTGCATGGGAGTTTGCAGGGTGCGGTGGGTGAAAATTAGGCAATGGAGCGGAACGGTGTTGGCCTTGCTCCTGTTACGTTTAACCCACGCGCTGAAGTCTACGAGCTGGTCCGGGGTCAGGTCAATGTCCATGAAGTACAGGGAGGCGTTTTTATGGCGGATGCCGTAGTTCAGTTTTCTGGTGGCCAGCCCTTTGGCGCCCTGTTTCCGGGTAGGCAGGAAGAGTTCCCTGAATTGTTCCGCGCGGAAGGGCAGCGATTCATGGTTGCCGCGCACGGCGTAGAAGGGGATGCCTTTTTCCTCCAGCATCTTGTTGAGTTCCTTGCGCTTGGCGAGTCCGTTGACGGGGGCGCTTCCTTCAATGTCCGCCATGTCCCCCACCTGGACGACCATGTCCACCTGGTGCTTCAGGATTTCCCCATAGAGGGTTTTGATGAAGTTGACGGCTACCCCTTCGCTTCCTTCCATGCGTTTGGGGGAGTCATGCGTGTCGCCGATGATGGCGATTCTCCACGGAGCGGGTTCCTCCGCGTGCGCCGCTTGAAACAGAAAGATGAGAAATAGCGCAAGATATTTCATGGCACCTCGTTTTTACCGCCCGCCTGCTTTCCAGGCCAGAAAATTATGCATGCGCCGGAAGAAGGCCGGACGGGTGCTTCTCTTTTTCCTTTTAAAGGTGGCAGTTCGGGGCTGGCCAGAAAAGCTCCACAGCAGTTAGAATCATGAGAGGGATACTCTTTTTCACCGGAGAAACAGGTCCTTTGACGGATTTTATTGGCGGAGGAATGAGCCATTGTGAAGATCGGCTTGCCGGGCTTCCGGAAGGTTTTACCCTCTTTTCAGTGAAGAGGCGTTTTTCTATTCCGGTTGCCGCTGCCCGGAGGGGAGGGCCGTCATCCCCTTGCAGGGAATGCTTTTCCGTTTTTTCCCATCAGTGGGAAACGGAGTTGGAAAAGATATTGATTACCAATACTCCGGCAATGATGAGCGCCAGACCTGAAATCGCCGCCAAGTCCAGGTGCTGCTTGAATGCCACCCACCCGATGGCGGAGATCAGCACAATGCCCATTCCCGACCAGATGGCATACGCAATGCCCACAGGGATGTTTTTCAGCACCAGGCTGAGGCAGTAGAAGGAGCCTGCATATCCGGCTACGGTTATGATGGTGGGCAGGAGCCTGGTAAATTGTTCGCTCTGCTTCAGGAAAGAGGTGGCGATTGTTTCCAGAACAATCGCCAGCAACAGGATAAGATATGCTTTCATGGATTCGTTCCTGCTAAGGCATCGCCCGGGAACCGCCAATGATTATGGGCATCGTGAAGATTTGAGAGAGTAAAAGCCAGGCATTTGAGAAGTCAATGCCCGGCTTTTGATGGAGCGGACGGCTTCGGCCGGAGGCTGCTGTCAATGGACTTGCAGGGCTTTGGCCTGTTCTTCCGTGAGTTCCACGCAGTGCCAGGGAAGGCCGCGCTTGTTGAGTTCGTCCATGAAGGGGTCCGGATCGTTCTGCTCCATGTTGAAGACGCCAGCGCCGGACCATTTGCCCGTAAGGATCATTTCCGCGCCGATCATGGCCGGAACCCCCGTGGTGTAGGAGATGGCCTGGGATCCAACTTCTTCAAAGCATTTTTCATGGTCGCAGATGTTGTAGATGTACACGGCCTTGAATTGGCCGTCCTTGGTTCCGGTGATGACGTTGCCGATGCAGGTTTTTCCTTTCGTGGTCTTGCCCAGGTCCCCCGGGTCCGGCAGCACAGCCTTGAGGAATTGAAGCGGAATGATTTCCACTCCATTGTACATGACCGGGTCAATCCGGGTCATGCCCACGTTCTGGAGCACTTCCAGGTGCTTGAGGTAGTTCGGGGAGAAGGACATCCAGAATTGGGCCCGGCGGATGGTGGGGATGTGCTTGACCAGGCTTTCCATTTCTTCATGGTACATGCGGTAGATTTCATAGGTGCCCACTTCCTGCGGGCAGGTGAAGCTCCGGTGCATGCTCATGGGGGCGGTTTCCCGGAAGGCGCCGTCTTCCCAGTGGCGGCAGGGGGCAGTCACTTCCCGGATGTTGATTTCCGGGTTGAAGTTGGTAGCGAAGGCCTTGCCGTGATTGCCGCCGTTGACGTCAATGATGTCCAGCGTATGGATTTCGTCAAAGTGGTGCTTGAGCGCCCATGCCGTGAAGATGTTGGTGACGCCGGGGTCAAAGCCGGAGCCCAGCAGGGCAAAGAGTCCGGCCTTGCGGAATTTGTCCTGGTACGCCCATTGCCAGGAGTATTCGAATTTGGCTACGTCCCGGGGTTCATAGTTGGCGGTGTCCAGGTAGTTAACGCCGGTTTCCAGGCAGGCGTCCATCAGGTTCAAATCCTGGTAGGGAAGGGCCACGTTGATCAGCAGCTGCGGCTTGACTTCCCGGATGAGGGCCACGGTGGCGGGCACGTCGTCCGCGTTCACGGCGTGGGTGGTGATATTGACGCCCGTTCTGGCGCGTACATCGTCCGCAATGGCGTCACATTTGCTTTTCGTGCGGGAGGCCAGATGAATGTTTTGAAAGATGTCCGGCAGTTGGGCGCATTTGTTGGCTACCACATGTCCGACGCCGCCTGCTCCAATGATTAAAACCGTGTTCATGATATGCCCAGTACATAAGTGAAAACAGTTTGAAAGGCAACCCCGGATTTGGTGCAATAATGACACTGCCTTCCCACGGTCCAAATGGCCGTTCCTGTCGGCTGCCGGACGGCGTTTTCCTTGCGGAAGGCGCGGCCTTTTGGAAATTTTCCAAAAATGATTGAACAAGAGATTGACGCTGGATGTCGGACTCTTCAATATTGAACTGTAGATATGATTAGACAAATTCTGCCAATAGTTGTTGCCGCCTGCGTCGCTCCCTGTTTTGCCGCGGAAGGATGGATTACCGATATGGATGCCGCCAAGAAGCAGGCCGCCGAACAGAAGAAGGACCTCATGATCGAGTTCACCGGTTCCGACTGGTGCCCGCCCTGCATGCAGCTCCGCGCCAACGTGTTCAGCAAGCCTGATTTCCAGAAGGACGCCCAGAAGAATTTCGTGCTCGTGGAGCTGGATTATCCGCGCGGCAAGGAACAGTCCAAGGAAATGAAAGCCGCCAATGACAAGCTTGCCCAGCAGTACGGCGTGCAGGGATTCCCGACGATCGTGTTTGCGGACGCTTCCGGCAAGCCCTTCGGGGGATTTGTGGGCGGCCGTTCCAAGGATGACGTGATGAAGGCCATGCAGGACGCCTTGAAGAACAAGGAAGCCCTGAACGCCGCTGAGGCAAATGTAGCCAAGGCCACCACGGATGAAGCGAAGGTTGCCGCCCTGATGGAAGTGCTCAAGCTGGCGCCCCAGGAGTATGTGGACAATTTTTACGGCGACGTGAAGGCGGAAATCAAGAAGCTGGACAAGGATGACAAGTCCGGCTTGAAAGCCGCTGACGCGCACGCCGACCAGCTTAAGAAGGAACAGAAGGACGTCCAGGATTATCTTGCCGGCAAGCTGACGGACAAGACCACGCCTGCGGAAGCTCTCCAGGTGGTCAAGGCTTATCCCGACCGTGACAAGCTTCTGCCGGAAACCCAGCAGGATTTGCTGATGATGGAGTTCGGGACCTACCTGAATTCCACTGGTGACGTAGACGGTGCCGTGCTGATTCTGGACAAGGTGGCCGAATTGATGCCGGGTACGGAAGCCGGGCAGCGTGCTCCCCGCATCAAGGCCGGCATTCTTGCCAACAAGGACCAGATCAAAACTCAGATTGAAGCAGCCAAGAAAGCCCAGAGCAAGTAAGTAAAAGCTCCCTTTCCTTGATCCCCTGATTTTGGAAAACGGCCCCGCAGCGGTTCATGCCGTTGCGGGGCTTTTCTTTTTTTCGCCATGAGCTGCTCGCTTAAGCGGCTTCCGTTGAGAGGGTGCCCGTCAGTTCCCGCCGGGTGCAGCCTGCCTTGAAGGCGTCTGTTCCTCTTTTACACGCGGCTGCGGAGAAGGGAGCATCGCGCCGCGCCGCTCTTTCCGCCAAGCCCGGTTATGGAAGAGAAAGAAATCCTGTGGAGCATGCATGCCTGTTTTGCGGAATAAAAAAACCGGCTCCGGCATGATGCCGGGCCGGCTGGCTGCATGCTCTCTCCGTGGGAGAAAAAGGGCGTTATTGAAGCTTGATGACGGTGTCCAGGCTGTCCCAGGCCACGCCTGCGGGCAGCGTGATTTTGTATTGGGCGCCTTCCTTTTCAAGCTTGGCGGCTTTTCCGTTTCCACTGCCGTTCACGATGACGGTCGCTTTTGTGAATTTCTCGCCGATGTCCTTGATGAAGAGAGGTTCGGAGCCTTTCAGCTCTTTTCCTTGTTGAGCAATCAGCGGGCTGACATGCAGGTAGACGGTTTTTTTGCCGCGCCGGTCCGTCTTGTAGCAGCTGCCGCCCCAGGGCTGGTCCTTGTAGGGACCTCCGCGGGTGTTGTAAATGGCTTCCCGGTAGGGGGCGATCCACTTGCCCATGGCCAGGAAGGTTTCAGCCTGTTTCGGGTCGAACGTGCCCAGCGGCGTGGGTCCGATGTTGTAAAGCAGGTTGCCGTCCTTGACGGTGTTGTTGATCAGGAATTTGATGGAGGTTTCCACGGGCTTGGCCTTCGCCTTGGAGGTGTAGGACCAGTTGCCCGTCCAGCGGGTGCCGGGGATGTCCGCCACGGTCATGCAGCTTTCCCAGGGCGTTTTGTCATTGAACGGCCCCAGCTTGCATTCCGGCGTCAGGAAATCTCCTTTCAGGTCGTCGGGCAGCGGACCCTTGTTGCCTCCGCGGGTGCCGTTCATGCGGTTGTTGACCAGAATGTCCGGCTGGTACTGCTTGATGCGGCGCATCATGGTGCGGGGATCCCACTGGTTGAGGGAGCTGTTGCCCAGGCTGTCGAACCACAGCACGTCCACCTGTCCGTAGCGGGTGAGCAGTTCACTGATCTGGCCGAAGTAGTATTCCAGGTAGCGGTAGTGCTGGTCGGTCAGGTAGTAGGGATTGTACCAGTCCCGCCCGGAGTAGTAGAAGCCCAGCCTGAGCCCTGCCGCATGGACCGCCGCCGCGAATTGCCCCACGATATCCTTGCCGTAGGGGGTATTGGCGATGGTGAAGGTGTCGTAGTCGGAGGGGAAGTTGGAGAAGCTGTCGTGGTGCTTGGTGGTCAGCACGGCATATTTCATGCCGCTTTTTTTGGCGACGGACATCCACTTCCGGGGATCGTATTGTTTGGGATTGAAGCGGCGGTGGGCGGAGTCATATTCAAAGTCCATGATGTTTTTATGGCCGCTTGCGCTGTCTTTGGGGCGCGCCGCATTGCGTTCCCAGCTGATTTCCCGTTCCAGCAGGGAAGAGGGGTTCCAGTGGACAAAGAGGCCGAATTTGGCGTCCCGGAACCATTTTAACTGTTCGTCACTGGCCTTGAAGTCGAAGAGCCTGTTGACGGCTTCATTGATCAGGTCGCGGTCCGCGACCGGGGAAAAGACGTTTTTTTCAGGGGAAAGAACCACCAGTCCTTCCGCCATGGGCTGCATGCGGAAGTTCGGGAGGGGAGCCTTTTCCTTGTCTCCCAGCCAGAGGTTGAGTTTCAGCGCCCTGGCCACGTTCCCTATTTCGTAGGCCTTCTGGCCGCCCGCTTCCTCCATGATTTCGTCCGGCAGCTCCTTCTTGAAAACGGCCTGCACAAAGGGGTGGTTTACATAGATTTTCCCGTTTTCCCGGAAGGGCCTGATGTCTTCCGGCAGGGCTATCCGTTCGTTGGCCGCCATCGCGTAGGGGGCACCGTGGAGTTTGTCCGTGTCCACGGTGAAATAAACGGCGTCCTTGAGCTTTTCAGACAGCTCCTTCTGGAGTGCGTCCACGTTTTCCTGATAGCTTTTTCCGGGGTCAAAACGATTGTTGATGCTTTCCGCCTGCTTTTCCGTAATGACCGGGCCTATCCACGGGCTGGCAATCGCATCCTTCGTGCCGCCGCCCACGATGATCCGGAAATATTTTCCGGCGTCCTTGTCCGTCAGGGTGTAGGATTCCGCGTCCTTGCCCTGCTGCACCAGCACGGGCTTTCCGGTCCGGGAATCCGCTTTTTCCCATTGGATGACAGGGCTGGCGGGTTCGTCCTCAGGAGTGCTGTAGCGGCTCTCCAGCGTGGTTCCGACCACTTCCTCCCCGTTAATGTAGGCTCTGAGCCACGGAGCTACGGGCTCTCCCCAGGCCGGAGTGAGGAGCATCCCCCCAAATGCGGTCAGAAGACAGAAGGCATGGTTTTTGAGTTTAAACATGGGGGAAAAATTAAGGGAGGAACAGTTGGGAAAACAGGATAAAAAAGACTGTTTCAGAAAAGACCAGTGGAGGCGGTTTCCGGGATTTCCTTCCGGTAGAATCCTGTGGGGGATGGGAAGGCGGCACGTCATGCATCTGAGGCGGGGGAGGACAGGCGGCGTATTTGCCCAGGCTTCCCGGCGCGCAAGCGTCTCTTTTAGACGGTTTTTGTGAAGATATCCTGCGGCGGCCGGTTTTTCCCTCGGGAAGTGTTTCGTGCCCGTTGTTGGTTTGGTTCAGGAGAGGAACCGCCTCCCTGCCGGCAAAGGAATGTCCACAAGTACGGGCCGGCCGTGAACGGAGCGGCATGATGCCCGGCAGTAGCGGAGGGAGGGATTTCCGGGAAGATTCCGTGAGCCGCGGAGCGGCGGTTGTATTTCTTGAGGTGAAGCCTTGCGCGGGGGAAGGAAACCTGACAGAATCCCGCCATGCGCCTGTTCATGATGTTCTGTGTGATGCTGCTGCTCGCCGGATGCGATACGCGTACCAGCGTGGAACGGGCGCAGGAGGAAGGAGTGCTGATCGTGGGCAATAATGCGGAACCGCAGAGTTTTGATCCGCATATTGCCACCTCCGTTTCCGATTTCAAGATTATCAATGCCGTGATGGAAGGGCTGCTGCGCGGGGATTCCAGGGATGACGCCGTTTTTCATCCAGCCGTGGCGGAGTCCTGGACGCATAATCCGGAGGCGGACAAGTGGCGGTTTTCCCTGCGGAAGGACGCCGTGTGGAGCGACGGCGTTCCGGTGACGGCCCATGATTTCGTTTATGCCTACCACCGCCTGCTTCATCCGGAGTTTGGCGGAAGGTATGCGGACATGCTTTATCCGCTGAAGAATGCGGAGGCTTACAACCGGAACAGGCGCAGCCTGCTGCTGTGCGGCCCCGGTTCCCGGCTGGCCGGGGAAGCGGGTCTGGATGGAGAGGCTCTGGCACGGGTGGATTGGGAGAGGCTGGACGGCATGGGCGCCCGGGAGCTGGAGGCGCTGCGGAAGGATATTTCCCGGATGGAGTGGCCGGACGGAATGCCGGAGGAAGGCGCGCGGAGAATCGCGGCCCGGATGCTGGAGGATGTCCGGGCCGGAAGACCGGATTTGTGGGAGGAGGCCCGTGTGGGCGTGCGCGCCGCGGACGATCATACCCTGGAGCTGGAAATGCGTTCTCCGATGCCCCAGCTTCCCCTGCTGCTGCTTCATTGCACCTGGTTTCCGGTTCCCCGCCATGCGGTGGAAGCCCACGGCGGCATGCTGGACAGGACGGGGGGCTGGACGCGGCCCGGCAAGGCTGTGGGGAATGGTCCTTTTCTGATGGCGGAGCACCGTTTCAATGATTATGTGGAGGTGCGGCGCAATCCCCGCTACCGGAACGCCTCCTCCGTCCGGCTGAACGGGGTCCGTTTTCTACCCACCGTGAACGGCTTTACGGAAACCCGCATGTTTTTCAACGGCAAGCTCCATGTCACCAATAACGTTCCCCCGGAAATGACGGCGTACGCGCGGGAGCGCGGCGGCGGTGATTTCTGCCAGGATGATTATTACGTGACTATTTTTTACCGGCTAAATACGTCGCGCGCGCCGCTGGATGACGCCCGCGTCAGGCGTGCCCTTTCCCTGGCCGTGGACCGGGAGACCCTGGTGCGTGACGTGGTGTGCGGGGGCGGCCAGCCGTGCTTCGGCTTTACGCCGGACGGCGCAGGCTACAAGACGCCGCACGGGGTGGAGTTCAATCCGGAGAAGGCGCGCGCCCTGCTGGCGCAGGCGGGTTTCCCCGGCGGAAAGGGGTTTCCGCGGCTGGAGTTGATGACCACGTCCAGGGAGGTGCAGAAGACGATGGCGGAAGCCATCCAGGGCATGTGGAAGAGGCACCTGGGCGTTCACGTGGATATCCGTTCCTGTGAATGGACGGCCTACAAGTTCGCGCAGAATTCCATGCAGTATGATTTCAGTTCCTCCTCCTGGTCCGGGGATTATCTGGACCCGTCCAGTTTTCTGGATTTGTGGAGCTCCGCCTCCGGGAACAACAACACGGGCTGGTCCCGCCCGGAGTATGAGCGCCTGCTGGCGGAGAGCCGCGCCACGGGAGACCAGGAGAAGCGCATGGCCCTGCTGGCCCGTGCGGAAGCGCTGATGCTTTCGGAGTCTCCGGTGATTCCCCTGTACTGGGCCAGGCGGTCCTATTTGAAGAGTCCGGAGGTGCGGGGATGGCATCCCCTGCTGCTGGACAACCATTTGTTTGAAGACATCAGCCTGGGCGCGCCCAGGGAGCAGGGGAAGGAGGCCGCGCCTTGACCAGGATGATTTTGAAACGCCTGGGGCAGGGGCTTCTGGTCCTGCTGGTGCTGGAGACCGTGACGTTTTTCCTGATACGCCTGCTGCCGGGCCACCCCTTCATGGGGGAGAAGAAGCTGCCGGAGCACGTCCTCCAGCAGCTCCAGACCAGCTACGGGCTGGACCAGAGCTCCCTGGTCCAGTACGGGCGCTACTGGTGGAACATGCTGGTCCATGGCGACCTGGGGCCGTCCCTGGTGAAGGAGGGCATCAGCGTGGCGGACATGATCGGCCAGTCATTCCCGGTATCCCTCCAGCTTGGCGTCATAGGCATGGTGATTTCCATTCTGGTGGGCATTCCCGCCGGGATCGTGGCGGCCCTGTACAAGAACCGGTGGATGGACTGGTGGGTGATGCTGGTTTCCATGGCCGGCATCTGTATTCCCGCCTTCGTGGTGGCTCCGCTGCTGGGTGTGGCGCTGGGCATGCATGTGCCCGGCCTGAGCGTTGCCGGATGGGATTCTCCCGGCTGCGTGGTGCTGCCTGCGCTGACGCTGGGATTGGTGAATGCCGCGTACCTAGCGCGCCTGACGCGCGGAGGCATGCTTGAGGTGCTGGGACAGGATTTCATCAGGACGGCCCGCGCCAAGGGGGCGGGCCCCTTCCGCACGGTCTGGAAGCACGCCCTGCGCGGCGGCCTGATTCCGGCCCTTTCCTATCTGGGGCCGGCCTTTGCCGCCATGATTACCGGCTCCTTTGTAGTGGAGACCTGCTTCCAGGTTCCCGGCATGGGCCAGCATTTCGTGAACGCCACCACGGACCGGGATTATTTCCTGATCCAGGGGCTTGTCCTGTTTTACGGCATCCTGATCGTAGCGGCCAACCTGGCCGTGGACCTGGTGCAGATGGCCGTCAACCCCAGATTGAGGGCGGAGTCATGAAGAACAGGGAATGGAACAGCATGGAGGAGCAGGGCTCCTCCCTGTGGAGAGACGCCTTTCTGCGGCTTTCGCGCAACCGCGCGGCCATGTTTTCCCTGCTGGCGCTGGCGCTGATTGTGGCGGCCTGTTTTCTGGGTCCGCTGCTGCCGTGGCTGCCGCACCCGAATGTGCAGGACCTGTCCCGCATTGCGGAAAGTCCTTCCTGGCAGCACTGGTTCGGCACGGACCAGCTCGGGCGGGACCTGCTGGCGCGCGTGCTGTACGGGGGCCGCATTTCCCTGCTGGTGGGCGTGGTGGCCACGGGCGTTTCCCTGGTCATCGGCGTGACGTACGGGCTGGTTTCCGGTTATGCCGGGGGCAGGCTGGACGCCCTGATGATGCGCCTGGTGGACGTGCTTTTCGCCCTGCCGTTCATCGTGCTGGTGATTATTTTCTCCCTGTCCGTGGAGGAACCCGCCCAGCAGCTGACGCAGTGGGTTTCCGGCGTCACGGGCTGGTCCGTGGAGATGGTGAGTCCCATGACCGGATTGATTCCCCTCTTCATCGCCATCGGCGCGCTGGGCTGGCTGACGCTGGCGCGCATCGTCCGCACGCAGACGCTGGAGCTGAAGGGGCAGGAGTTCGTGGAGGCGGCCCGCTCCCTGGGCATCGGGCACATGAAGATTCTGTTCCGCCACATTGCGCCGAATTTGTTCGGGTCCGTCATCGTGTACACGACGCTGGCCGTTCCCGGCATCATGCTGCTGGAGGCTGTCCTGTCCTTCCTGGGCCTGGGCGTGAAGGCTCCCAATTCTTCCTGGGGCACGCTGATCAAGGAGGGGGCGGACCGCATGGAGGTGAGCCCGGAACTGCTCCTGTTCCCGGCACTGCTGTTTTCCGCTACCCTGCTGGCGCTGAATTTCCTGGGGGACGGGCTGCGTGACGCCCTGGACCCCAAGTCTTCCAAGGATTGACGCTTTTGAATAAAAGACAATGAAGGTTGCTTTAACGATTTCCATGCTGGTGGTCTCCAACGTTTTTATGACGTGGGCGTGGTACGGGCATTTGAAGAAGGGTTCCGCGGCGGACGACAAGCCCCTGCTGCTGATTATCCTGATGAGCTGGGGCGTGGCGTTTTTCGAGTACTGCTTCATGATTCCCGCCAACCGCCTGGGCAATGCGGGAGGCCTTAACGTGGCCCAGCTCAAGATCATGCAGGAGGTGATCACCCTGTGCGTGTTCATCCCCTTCGCCCTGTTCTACATCGGGGAGAAATGGAAGTGGGACTACCTGTGGGCTTTTTTATGCGTGCTGGGGGCCGTTTTCTTTGTCAATAGGGAGCGTTTGCTCGGGTGACAGACTTTTTTCGTTCGCATTCCTCTTTCAGGGTGGTCTTACCATTTAGAAAGATGAATATGAAAATAATACCTATTCTTGCAGCATCAGCCGTAGCCGTCCTGGCCGCAGGCTGCCACCATCGCCATAATAATAATGATTATTACCGCCCCGGTCCGTCGCACCATTATAACCATAATGATTATAACAACGGCTGGCATCACGGGCAGAACAGGCCGGGTCCCAAGCCCCGCCCGCATTACGTGACCGCCAACCAGGCTTCCTATCCCCGCCTGTACCAGCTCATGTAGTTTTTGCGGTTCCGCAGGAACGCCGCCGCTTGCGGAAAAGGGCAGCGTAAACCATGGAGCGGCGTTGGCGGGAAGGGCGTGTGAAGGGACGCAGTTTTGGCATGCCGTTCCCTGCGTGGCACGGATACCACCTCCGGGCCGCCCGCTTCCCGGTACCGGCACGGGCTCCGGAGGGCCCTTTGCCGGGCCTGATGCTTCGCGCACAGGATATAAGCTTGAAAAGGCGCGGTGCCCCCGGCACTCTATGCGCCAGATCAATGACTATAGATGAGCAATTAGACATATTGATGGGCGGTACCGCCGTCGTGATCAGCCGTGAAGAGTTGAAGGAGCGCCTCAAGCTGGGCCGTCCCCTGCGCGTGAAGCTGGGTGTGGACCCCACCGCGCCGGATATTCACCTGGGCCATACCGTGGCTATTGAAAAACTGCGCCAGTTCCAGGAACTGGGCCACCAGGCCATTTTGCTCATCGGGGATTTCACGGCCACCATCGGGGATCCCTCCGGCCGTTCCGTCACGCGGCCCCCTCTTTCCCGTGAACAGGTGCTGGAGAATGCGGAGACATACACCAAGCAGGCGTTCAAGATTCTGGACCGGGACAGGACGGAGATCGTCTACAACGGGGACTGGTTCCGCAAGATGACGTATGAGGAAGTGCTTAAGCTCAATTCCCGCGTGACCATGCAGCAGATGCTGGCCCGGGAGGATTTCAAGGCCCGCGTGGAGGGCGGCAAGGAGGTGCGCCTGCACGAAATGCAGTACCCGATCATGCAGGGCTGGGATTCCGTGGAAATCCGGTCGGACGTGGAACTGGGCGGCACGGACCAGCTTTTCAACATCCTGGTAGGGCGCGACCTCCAGAAGGAGGAGGGCATGCTGCCCCAGATCGCCATGACGATGCCCCTGCTGGAAGGCCTGGACGGCGTGCGCAAGATGTCCAAGTCCTACGGGAATTACGTGGGCGTGGATGAAGCGCCGGAAATGATGTTCGGCAAGATGATGAGCGCCAGCGACGAGCTGATGGACCGCTATTACCAGGTGCTGCTGGGCGAGAAGCGGGACATGGGACTGCACCCGATGGAAGCCAAGAAGCTGCTGGCCTGGAAGATTACGGCCCGCTATCACGACTCCGCCGCCGCGGACGCCGCCCGCGCGGACTGGGAAACCCGTTTCTCCAAGAGGGACCTGGCCGCCGCGGATTTGCCGGAAGTGGAGATCGCCTCCCTGCCTGCCGGCATGAATGCGCTGGCCCTGGTGGCCTTCCTTTTTGAGAACGTTTTCCAGGTGAAGAAGTCCAACGGCGTTTTGCGCAAGGAGCATTTCACGCCCGGCGCCATCCAGTTGAACGACGCCAAGGTGACGGACCCCGCCGCCGTGCCGGAGCTGGCCCCCGGCAGCGTTCTGCGCCTGAGCAAGAAGCACGCCGTGCGCTTCAAGTAGGGAGCCGGAAACGGCGTTCACCTTTCTTCCTTCCTCCATGCCGGGATTCCTTTCCAAATTGGACCGCTTTACCGTCGGCCTCATCGTCAGCGTGAGCGCGGGGATTCTGATTCCCTGTTCCGGCGTGTGGGATACGGTGTTCAGCCGCTTGAGCGATGCGGCCATCATCCTGCTCTTTTTCCTGTACGGGGCCAAGCTTTCCCGCCGCTCCGTATGGGAGGGGCTGATGCACTGGCGCCTCCAGGGCCTGGTGGCTGCAAGCACCTTCGTGATTTTCCCCCTGCTGGGCATTCTGAGCATGCCGCTGTGGAACAGCGTGCTGGGGCCGGATTTGTGCATGGGCATGCTGTACGTGTGCATGCTGCCTTCCACGGTGCAGTCCAGCATAGCGTTCACCTCCATGGCGGGCGGGAATGTGGCCGCGGCCATCTGCTCCGCCTCCGTTTCCAGTCTGCTGGGAGTGTTCCTCACGCCTCTGCTGGTGGGGCTGGTGTGGTCCCGCGGAGGGGAGGGAGGCGTGGATTTTTCCACCTTCCTGAACATCTGCTATATTATTCTGGTGCCCTTTGTGGCCGGGCAGGTTGCCCAGCGCTGGATCGGCAAATGGGTGGTCACGCACCGGAACATTACTTCCTGGACGGACCACAGCACGATCTGGCTGGTGATTTACACGGCGTTCAGCCATGCGATGATTAACGGCGTGTGGAAGAACCTGCCCTGGCTCTCCCTGGTGGAGGTGCTTGTCTTCTGCGGCATTCTGCTGGCCGCGGCCCTGTGGCTGACGGCCTTCCTTTCCCGCAAGTTGCATTTCTCCCGGGAGGACCGCATCGCGATTATTTTCTGCGGCTCCAAGAAGAGCCTGGCCACCGGCATCCCGATGATGAACGTGATTTTTGCCGGAGCGCCCATCGGGCTGCTGGTGATTCCCATCATGGTTTTCCACCAGCTCCAGCTGATGGTCTGTTCCTTCCTGGCCCGGAAGTGGGCGAAGGACGTGGGAAAGGGAGACAAGCTGTAAGGCAGCCTCCGCTTGCCGGTCAATGCCCGGCCAGGCGCAGGACTCCGTCGCACTGCATGTCCCGGCCAGGAACGACTACATGGCTGCCGTAGGAGGGGATTTTGGCCGTGACGGGCTTGTTGCGGGATTTGGACATGAACCGCTGGAAGGGCTCCATGTCCTCCGGGATGATCTTCACTTCCGTATAGGCGGGGTTGGACGGCATGTCCGTGATTTCCACCCGGAAGGAGCCTACGCCGTTGCCGTCCGGCGTGTAGAATTCCAGGGATTCCTCCGGGGTGGAGGGGTGCATGAAGAACAGGAAGAGCATGATGCCCAGGGCCGCCAGGGTGACGACGGTCAGCGGAATGTTTTTTCTGAGGGGACTGATGTGCATGCCTGCTTTTCCTTTCTTCCATAAGATTATGGGTTTTACTGGGACGTGTCAACCCCTCCGGAGGAAAGCCATGACGCGGAGCCGCTCCATGTTCTTTTGGCGGAACGGGTTCCGGCGGAGCAAGGGTGGACGGAAAAAGGATTGCGTCCGCGGGACAATGTGGTAGCTTGTGCGGACAAAGGGAGCCCTATGACCGTGCCCGTAAAGATACTGTCCGTATTGACAGGACTGAGCCTGGCCGGAAGCGTTCAGGCGCGCATCTGGACGAATGACCGGGGCGCTACCGTCGTAGCCGTGCTGGTGGCCGTCCGTGATGCGGAGGTGGACCTGAAGCTTCAGGACGGCCGGATAGTAGCCGTTCCCAAGAACGTTTTTTCCGGCGCCGACCAGGCGTATATCCTGGAATGGGTGAAGTCCGGCGGCACGCTTCCGGATACGGATGTGGGGGCGGAGAACCCTCCCGCGCAGGGTGCGTCCGGCGGACGTTACGTTCCCCTGGAGCCGAATTGGGACGCTCCGTGGCCGGAGAGGGCGGCCGCGCCCGGCTATCTGCTGGTGAAGGCCGTGCAGGAGACGGATGAGCTGAGCGTGTATGAAACGGACCATTTCGTCATTGAGTCCCCCGGAAAATTGCCGGAAACGGAACATATGGCCCTGGCGCGGCGTTTTGAAACCATTCTGTCCGCCCTGGCGGCCGTTCCCATGAATCTGGCGGTGGCCCGCCGCCCCTCCCGCAAGTATCTGGTGAGGGTATGTTTTCAGGAAGAGGATTTCAACAAGGCGCCGGGCCTGCGGAACGGGAGGCTCAAGTTTTCCCCCACCAGTTTTACGGCCCTGCTGCTGCGGGATAAAAAGGGAAAGCCGCTGAAGCTGGACGCGGTGGATCCGCGCTTTGCCGTCACCCACTGGGTGGCGCAGTCCATGGATTTGGAACACTGGCTGGTGGACGGTTTTTCCGCGTACATGGCTTTTCTTCCCATGGAGAAGGAGGCGATGGTATTCCGGAAGCTCCCGGGAAGGCTGGCTGCCATGCTTCCCCGCGCCGTGCGCACGGGCAGGGAGCCGCTGCCTGCCCTGGCGGACCTGCTGGCGCGGGATTCCGTTCATTCCGCCGCAGGCCATGGCCTCCCTTCAAAGGGGGACGCGTCCCGGTACTGGGCCGATCTGTTATGGACGGTGTACTGGTGCCATCTGGAAGGGGACGGCAAGGCGGAACGCCTCAGGCGTTACCTGGAAGCCTGGGATGCGGAGGACGTCAACGGGGCGCACGCCGTTCTGCTGGACGGGAAGGCTCCGGAAGAGGTGGAGAGGGAAATGGCCGCAGCCTGGAAAAAACTGGGCGTGAAGCTGAAGTTTTCACCGTCCGCCCCTTCCGCTGCGGACGGGAAAAAGGCGGCGGAGAAATGACGGAAGGAGGGGTGGAAAAGCCTCCGGTTTCCGGAAAATCCGGAGCGCACCGGGTCAGATGGTGCCGTTGAGTTTTCTGCCTATCCAGAACAGGGTGAGCAGGAAGAGAAGGGCCGCGAGCGTGTACGGGCTGCACCAGAGCAGGATGCGTGTTTCCATGGGCGGCGGCACGGGCAGCTCCTTGATTTCCTTGATGAGCTGCTGTATTTCCTCCGCCTTCACCATGCGTCCGCGCGTGATGGAGGTCATTTCCTCCATCAGGGCGGTATTGACGGGCTGGCCGGTTTTTTCCAGCGTCTCGCCCATGGTGATGACCGGAAGCGTGACGGATTTGTCCGGTTCCGCGGAGGATGAGGCGGTCAGCTTCCAGGTGCCGGGGCGGTTGATTTTGACGGAGGCGGTGAAGGAACCCCAGGTGTGGTCCATGTTGTCCATCTGCACGCGGCTGGTGGTGCCTTCCGGGGCGGTGATGTCCAGGAAGACTTCCCCGTTCTGGAGAGGCGCCCCCAGTTTGTCGGAGACCATGGCGTTGACGGTCAGCGTATCCCCCAGGCGGGGGCGTTCCGGGTTGGGAATCAGGCGGATTCTTTCCCCGGCGGCCATGTTGCGCTGGTAACTCATCCAGCGGGCCACCTGGCTCCAGAAGCGGTAGTGGTATTTGTCCTCCACGCCGCGCCGCCAGCGCCAGGCGGAGTCCGTCCCCATGAAGAGGACTTTTCCGTTGCCGTAGGACTGGGTGACGATGAGGGGAATGCGGCCGTAGGCGTTTTTGTCTGCCGCATGCACGGCCAGGACGGTGGTTCCGGCCTTGGGCCGTTCCACCGGGGCGTACCAGTTGAAGCCCGGCAGGTTGCGCCACACTTCCTCGTTTTCACCCTCCGTATCCGCCAGCATGGTAAGGAGGGAGCCGCGCCCCTCCGGCGTCAGGATGAGGGGGGAGGGGGCTGGCTGGGTGGTTCCCTCCGGCTTGGCGGTGAGGAACGTGACGGGCATCAGGTCTCCCAGCTCGGATTTCAGGAGTTCCATCTGCTTGCCCTGGTAGCCGGGCAGGAAGACGATGCCGCTGGCCTGGTTTTTCACCATGCCCTTGAGCAGGGCGGCCTGTTCCTCCGTCAGCCCCTTGGGGCCCAGCCCCACGTCTCCGATGAAGATGACGTCATACTGGGCCAGGTCTTCCATCCTGTCCGGGAATTTGACCAGGTAGCCGGGGCCTTCCCCCATTTCCTCCAGCCCCGGGTGAAAGAGCAGGGTATGCACGTCCACGCCCGGGTCGCGGTACAGGGCGTTCCGGATGAAGCGGTACTCCCAGCGCGGCAGCGTGTCGATCACCAGCACCTTGATGGATTCCCTCCTGCCGGCGATGCTGAAGGAGGAGGCGTTGTTGTTGTGCATCCGTTCCTGGGGCTGGACGGGGAGCTTGAGCTCCAGCGTTTCCGCCCCTTCCTTTTCTATCTTCCACAGGACGGCGTCGGACACTTCCCCCTGGGCCGGGATGGTGACCGTGCGGGTGACGGTTTTTCCGGTGTCCCTGGAGGCCAGGGTGAGCGTGGTGCGCGTTTCCTTGCCCAGCGTGCTTTTAATGGTGAAGGGGATCTGCACCGTCTCCCCGATGATGCCGTAGGTGGGGGCTTTCACGTCCTGGAGGGCCAGGTCGGGCAGGGGGTACGGACTGCCGGCGGGAATGATGAAGAGGGGAATGCCCCTGGTGCGCATGCGCTGGGCCTGCGTCAGCACGGAGGAGGAGGCGTTGTGGCCGCCGTCCGTGAACATGATGACCGCCCGCAGGTTGTCCGAGGATTGCATGGCGTCCTCCAGCGGCTTGGCCAGGTCCGTGCAGGCCATGGCGTAATCCGGGGAATCCGGCGGAGGGGGGGAGCCGAAGGCGGCGGATTCCACCACGTGCGTGTCTTTCAGGGATTCCGTGCTGTTGCCCTTGATCAGCTCCTGCGCGTAGGCCGTGCGGGTAACGACGTGCTGGGGGGTGATTTCCACGTCCTGCGTTTCCATGGAGCCGGAGCGGTCCTCCAGGATGGAGACCTTGGGCTTCTCCTGCGGGGCGGAGGTGACGACCCATTCCGGCTGGAAGAGCAGGAAGCAGATGGCCCCCAGAATCACCAGGCGCAGGAGTTCCAGCTTGAACGTCAGCGGACGGCGGTTGCGTTTGCAGGCGGTGCGGCTCATCCAGACGCCGGCCGCCATGACCAGGACGGCCAGGAGGACGCTTAAAGCGGTAGGTTGAAGGCTCAGGCTCATGGGCGGATGGTGGGGGAGGGACGTTTGGCCGTGTGCCTGGGCAGGCACAGGAAAGCTTCCAGCAGCAGGCAGGCGAGGGAAATGATGAGAAAGAGTTTCCAGGCCTCCTGCACCAGGGAGGGCGTTTCCGCCGTGCTCTGCATGGAGCTGATGGAGGCCTCCGGCAGAAGGAGGCGGAGCTTTTCATCCGTAATCTGGTCCGGATTGTCTTCCGACCAGGGGCGGTTCACGGCATAGGTCTGCGCTCCCAGGCGGTACACGCCTGCCGTGTCCGCCGGAGAGCCGGAGGGGTGGCTGCCCTGGGCGTTGTCCATGCGCACGGGGATGTCCGTGGCGGATTGCGGCAGGGCCGGGTCATTCACCCGGAGGGAGATGGAAGTGGAGAAGCGTTCCGCCCCGCGGTCCGCCATGCGCTGGAGCAGGGGGAGCAGCAGGTGGCCGTCCGCCAGGTTGGACCAGGAATATCTGGGCAGAGTCCCCAGGAACAGGGCGGAACCCGTTCCGGCCCTGACCTGGGCCAGGGCGCAGGTGCCGTCATCCCAGGAGGCCAGGGTGCGGTATTTGCCCAGCAGGGGCTTCCGGCGCACGGCGCGGAGCCGGTTGGCGGGAATGGCCGCCTGGTCGGAACCGTCCCGGAGGAATCCGCGCTGGCGGTCCCATGTTTCCAGGCGGTAGTACTCCTCGGGCGGGGCCGTTTCCATCGCTCCCCAGGAGACGCCCAGGAACGGATGCCGCGTGCCGTGGGCCGTATCGTCCGGCAGGAAGAGGACGATTCCCCCTTCTTCAATAAAGGCCAGTAGCTTTTCTTCCATTTCCGCGCGCGGCGGCGGTCCGTACCAGGCGACCATGGACTGGGAGGCCAGAGCGGCCTGCGCCGCCCGCGTGTTGCCGGGCATCGTGGCCTTCCTGTTGGGCAGGCCGGGAGGGGCGGACATCAGGGAGAGGGTTTTCCCCACTTCTCCGGAAGGGCCGCAGATCAGGATGTTGGCGAGGGGCCGGGGGGCGAAGGTGAAGAAAGAAATGTCATCCCTGGTGAAGTCGTCATGAGGCAGGGAAACGAAGCCGAAGCCGGATTCCTTCCCCTGCGGCAGCGGAATTTCCTTCCTGATGGCGGTGCTTTCCCCGGCCAGTTGCAGCGTGGCGGAGGCGGCGGCATTATCCACGGAAAGGTGTACCGGCACGTCCTCCGGCTGGTTGGGGTTGAAACCCTGGCGCAGCACCTCCAGGTCCAGCACCAGCCTGCCGTTGTTCACCTGGGCCTGCCTGACCCTGATGCCGCGGTTGCTTTCCGGCCTGTCGCGGAGGGCCATGATGCGGATGGAGGGGGGAATGGCCAGAGCGGCCAGCCGCTGGCGCACGCCGGGCCAGAGGGGGGAATCCGGCCTCCAGGAGGAGGCCTGCATGTCTGAGGCAATCCAGATTTCCGTCTTTCCGGAACCGGACTCCTCCAGATACGGGATGGCTTTTTGCAGCAGGGCCGGAATATCTGCGCCGCCGTCCGTGGTTTTGCTGACAGTCAGGTCCGCCAGGGCTTCCGGGGCGGGAATCTGGGTGACGGTTCCGGTGGCGGAATCAAGCAGGGACAGGCGGCAGTGGCCAAGCTGCGCAAAGGTGGATTCCACCAGCGGCGGGATGGCGTCCCGCAGGGAGTTGGTTTTGTCCGGCCGTGCGTCCATGGAGGCGGAACGGTCCAGAACCAGCAGGACTTCATTCAGTCCGGAACTCCCCCAGCCGAAGAAGCTGCTGAGCAGGGGCCGCGCAAAGGCCGTCACCAGCGCCGCCACGGCCAGGACGCGCAGCGCCAGAATCAGGTAGTGCAGCAGTTTTTTCGTCCCGCGGGTTTCCCTGGCGGCGCGGAGCAGGAATTCCATGGCCGCCCAATGGACGGAGCGGTGCCGCCACCTGTTGACCAGGTGAATGATGATGGGAATGGAGGCTGCAAAGAGGGCCCATAGCAGCCAGGGAGAGGTGAAGGACATGGGAGGATAGGGGTAGTTGGGGATTCAGGCCTGGTTGTCAGGTAGAGGGCGGGTCGGGCAGCAGCTGGCGGAGGATATGCAGGGTCATTTCTCCGGTTTGCTTGAAGGATTTCTCACCCAGAATGCCTATGTTGTCCTTGGACGTGTGCCACCAGTTGCCGTCCTGAAAATCGTCGATGATGTTCAGCGTATCCATGCCGAGGTCCATGAAGGGGACGTGGTCGTCCAGAATGGCGTAGCCGGAGACCCCCCATTCCTCCGGTGAATAGCCCAGTTCACGAATGGCGCGGGAATAAACCCGGTACATGGACTGGGGCGTCATGACCGGGATGCGTATCTTTTTTCCCTGCCGCCCCACCATGTCCAGGTTGATCATCCACTTGGGCAGCGGCTTCCGCATGGCGGCGGCATAGTGCTTGGAGCCGTACAGGCCGTCGTCACTGTCCATGTGTTCCGCAAAGCTCTCTTCTCCGTCAAAAAACACCAGCTCCAATTTCCCGGCGCGCGCGGGTTCCCCGGCCAGGATGCGGGCCGTTTCCAGAATGGCCGCTGCGCCGGAAGCCCCGTCATTGGCCCCGGTGAAGCCGGCGATGCCCTGCTTGGTGTCGATATGGCAGGTCAGCAGTCCCCGGACCGGAGCCTGGAAATCCGGCGCCTTGCTAAAGCGGGCCCGCAGGTTGACGAACTGGATGGGGCCCTTGGACGTTTCCTGTTCAAAGGACTGCTCCTGACAGATCCAGCCGTGTTTGGCCAGTTCCTTCTTCAGGTAGTCCAGTTGCTGGCGGTAGCCTGGAGTGCCGGAACCCCGGTCCCCCATCTCCGTCATCCGGGCAGCGTGGAACATGGCGTTTCCTCCGTTGAAGTGGGTTGTTTCCTGGAGCCGGGCGGGAATGGTTTCCGCACCCGGAAGGGGCGTTTCCACGGGATTTCCGCACTGCATCAGCAGGGCCGTGAGCAGGATGAGTCCGATGCGGGGCGTCATGGGAAAAAGACGGAGTGGAAGGTTTACTTGGAAGCGGACCATTCATCCTGGCCCAGAAGTTCAAGAATGCGGACGAATTCGGCCTTGCTGGAAAAGGTGATCTCAATGGAGCCCCGGCTTCCCTGTCCGGAAATATTTACCGGCGTGCCGAATTGTTTGGCGAGCACGCTGGAAATCTTCTTGTACTGCGGGGAGGAGGGCTTTCTGGCGGGAGCCGCCGGTTCCGGAGGATTGAGAAGCTTCTGGATAGCTTTCTCCGTCTGGCGCACGGTGTAGCCCTTGTTGACGATGTCGCGCCCGAGCTGGATTTGCTGGTCCTGGTTCTTGAGGGACAGGAGCACCTTGGCATGCCCCACGCTGATGAAGGCGTTGCCCAGCATGTCCTGGACCGCCTGGGGAAGATCCAGAAGCCGCATGCTGTTGGCTACGGCGGCGCGGGATTTGCCTACCCGCTTGGCGATGTCCCCCTGCTTCATGCGGAATTCCGTTTTCAGGCGCATGTAGCCGGAGGCCTCTTCCAGCGGGCTGAGGTTTTCACGCTGGAGGTTTTCAATCAGCGCCAGCTCCAGCACGTCCTTGTCGGAAGCCTTCCGGATGATGGCGGGCACGGTGGACAGGCCCAGGATGCCGGAAGCGCGCCAGCGCCTTTCCCCGGCAATGAGCTCATACTTGCCGCTTTCCGTTTTCCGGACGATCAGCGGCTGGATGATGCCGTGCTCCTTGATGGAGTCCACCAGCTCCGCCAGTTGTTCCGGGGTAAAGATGGCGCGCGGCTGGAGGGAGCTGGGAATAATAGAGGCATGGGATAATTGATGCACAACGTCTCCCGCCTGGGGAGCCGCCAAGGATTCACGAGACAGATTTTGATTGATAAGGGCGTCAAAGCCTTTCCCCAGAGCCGGTTTTGCCATAGCAGGGAAGAAACTAGCATGAACCGGTTCCGTTTTCAACAGGGTATTTGTTATCCGCAGCGGAAATTCCCGCGTGTGCGGCCGGTTTCATCCTCCATGTTCCCGGACGTGTCAGGCGTGTTGCGCCCCACCCCGCGGGCAGGTCAAAGATGGCGGTGCCTTGAACGGCCCGCTGCCGCCGCGCTGGTTTCCGGCAGGCTGCGGATATCCTGTCCTGTGCAGGGCAGGGGGCGTTTCAAGGCCATGAACCAACAAATGAACGAGATGAACAGCAATGAACAATCCTGCCATGGCGCGGGCTTTCCCTGTGGAACCGCTGCGGCGCAGCGCGCACCTGAATTCCTTGAACCCCTTGCCCCCGCCCGCCGATGAAGCTCAATCTGACGGAAGAACAAAAGAAAGCCGCTCTGGAAGCGGGAAAGCAGGGCATGAAAAACGCCTATGAGAAAAGCAAGTACCGGCCCGGATTGACGTGGTGGGAACGCCTCCTGTGGGTGGTTCTGGCGGGAGCGGCCTATGCGGCGTCCTCCCTCCTTTCAGGCTGCGGGCATACCATAGACGTGACTGCGGAGCGGACGGAGATATGCAGGGACGGCGCGTGCCTGGTGCTGGAACCGGGGCGCCTGTCCTATTCCCAGGCCCAGCCGGAGACGGAGGTACAGCCTGTGATCCAGAGAATCCGGAAAGGCAAATGATTCCGTGCCGTCCGGTCCGCAACCTGTCGGGACAAGCGGTTCTGCATGAGCCGTCCCGGCGGGAATTGCGGAAGTGAATGGCCTGTGGCGAAAGGGGGATGGCATGAACGCTTTATCAGCCGCCGCCGCCTATTATCTGGCTGCGGGCAGGAGGGAAGAAGAGATGGATGAGGATGGGCGCTGCCAGGATGTCTATGTCCGTACCCCGGAGCTTGTCCTGATGGCGCGCCGGGTGGATTCCTCCGCTCCTTTCGGCAGGATTATCGATGTCCGCTGCCGGTTTGAACCGGAACGGTGCGACGCCTGGCATCTCCATTTTCTGGCGGGAGAGGTGCGGGAACTGTTGACTTATGAACGGGAAATTCTTTCCCTGCCATGGATTCTGACCCAGCATGGCAAGCGCGGGGACGGGCGGCTGATGAAGTTGTCTTCTTCCCGGTTCTGCCGCCTGCTGGCGGCGTCTGCGGTTGCCGGACCGCTCTCCTGACCCTGTTGAAGAAACGGAAGCATCCATGCGGAAAACCGCATGGATGCTTTTGTTGCCTGCTGGAGGACGCCCTGATGAAAGCGTGCTAGGCATTCAAAGGCGCCGGCCGCTTCCCGGTTCGCGGCATTTCTGGTGAAAGTCCTGCTAGGCCAGGGCGGCGGCGAACTCGTAGGCATTTTTACAACGGTTCCGCCAGCCATTACCGAAGGTGCTGAACTGCCTGCATGAACAATAAAACGACTCGCGTCGCTCGTAAAGGCTGTCAAGGAGTTTGCGTTCTCCGGATTCTGCAAGAACGGTTTGCAGCGTTTGCCGGGTTTGTTTTCCGGGAATGCCGTCCACGGCAATTCCGGCGCCGTGGTCGTTCAAGGCTCGCTGCAATATCTTCCCGGTGTTCTTGCTGCCGGAATTGAAATAATGGTCCCGCAGGAAGAACTCAATGCCCGGATGGGCGTCAGAACCAATCCAGGAACGGACGGCGGCGGTATTGTCCAGAATATATTGAAGACAGCCTTCCCAGGCTTCTTCCTGTTTTCCGGCGTCAAGCAAGGCTTTGAGGCGGTTGAATACGGCAGGTTCAATGACGTCGCAAATGCCGCAAATTTCCCACTTGCCGCCCTTGTCAGCGGCAGGGAGGCGGGAAACGCGCAGGGAGGCCGGCCCGGTGACGCGATCGTCTTCAAAGCGGAGAATGGCCGCAGCCATCTTTTTTTCTGTAGTATTCATAGGTTCCAATAATGGTGGAGGTTCGGCGGACCTGCAATGAATGCGTCTTCAAGGGGAAAAATGGCTTTTTGACCTGCCGTTTTCCATCAATGAACGGTCCGCCGCTTGAGCTGCATGCACGGCTGCCGGGAATAAATGAGGCGTCTCCGGAGCGGTTTGATGCGTCCCTGCATGGGGGTGCCGTTCTTTCCCCGGCGGCGCTGGGCCCTTTATTCCTAGGCTATTCATGAACCATTGAAAACAAAAAGCATAACGCCTGAAATTCACAAAACCCGGTGAGGGATAGTGATTCCTTCCATTTCCGGAGATTGGCGGCATTAAAGACGCCGTGGAATCGTTTCCGGATATTCCCCGGACTCTGGGAGCCATTCAGGAAAGTGGCGCTCCTCTCCGAAGCATGGCACAGGGGTTTTCCGCGACTGCTTCGGTGCACCCGGAATTTATTATGCGCAAAAAGGATGATTAAGTCTTGCGTCCCGTTGGGAATGGTGCCACAGTCAAAGGACTTTACGTTAGGATACTTCGCCCCTTGGCCTCCGTGCCAGGGGGCTTTTTTATGAATGCGGCCCGTCGTGTTCCGGATACTGCGGGCGGTATGAACTCCTGCCTCCGTTTCCGGTTCAGGATGGGCGTAATCGGAAACGGCATGCCGCGCATTCCCGTTTCAGGACAAATCCGGAGGGAACGGCCTTTTCCGTTTTGACGTGCGGCCTGACGTGGGACTGGGTTCTCCCTGGCAAGAAAAAGAAAACCCCTCAAGCGGTGAACTTGAGGGGTTTATAATGGAGCCGCTTGTCAGATTTGAACTGACGACCGTCCGCTTACAAGGCGGGTGCTCTACCACTGAGCTAAAGCGGCGTGGTGAATGAGGTGGCCCATATCTACAGAAGATGGCCCATGGTGGCAAGCCGAAAATGGGGTGGCAGGCATGGCGCGCCTCATTTTAACCGCTTCAGGAGTCAAACAGGGAGCCCTGCTCCAGTGCCGGTCCGGCAGGAGGTTCCTCCGGTCCGGGAGATGTTCCGGCCTGCGGCGTCTCCGTATCCGGAACGGACGTGTTTTCCGCCTGTTCCGTGGCAGCGGAAGGGGAGGGCGTTTCTTCCTCCGTTTCCTCGTCTCCGGTTTTCGCCGGGGGCATGATGCGGGAGACGCGCTCCACGGGATGTTTGGTAATGATGTTGCCTTGGACCCCGCGGTTTTTAATCCTCAGGTCCGCGAAGTGGAAGGGCCTGACCAGGTTGCGGAGCTTCAGCACGGCCTTCAGATAGACGTTCACGCTGATCTGGGAGCTGTTTTCCTCCGTTTCATGCACGGAGAAGTGGAAGATGCGCGTTCCCTTCGCGCCGCGGGTGAGCGGGTATTCCTTGTCCCTGGTGAAGCCGCCTATGCGGAAGCGCTTGGCGTACACGGGGCCGTCCCTTCCGTCCCGGTAGATCAGGTTGAACACGGGGTCATCATCCTTCTTGATGACGGAAATATAAAGGGGGTTCTTACCGGCGAAGAATTTGTCCTGAATCCGCACGATCTTGAGCACGCCCGCGCTGTCGATGACCAGCACGTCGTCCAGCGTGGAGCATTTGCAGACGGGGTTTCCCTTCTTGACGCCGTACCCGGCGAAGCCTTCTTCGTCAATATACAGCGTTTCATTGGCCACGGCCACCTGGGCGCGGTCCACGGAGCCGAAGGAGGAGATTTCCGTTTTCCTGGGATAGGCCGCGCCGTACTTCTTGCGCAGGGCTTCAAACCAGCGGATGGTGAATTTGGTGAGCTGGCTGAGGTTCTTCTGCGTCTGTTCAATGTCCGCTTCAAGCTGCCGGATGTGCTGGTCCGCCTTGAACGCGTCAAACTTGGAAATGCGCTTGATTTTAATTTCCGTCAGCCGCACCAGGTCGTCCCTGGTGATGGGCGCGCGCAGCTGGGCGGCAAACGGCTGCAATTCCCGGTCAATGGTGCCGAGGACTTCCTCCCACGTCTCGGAATCTTCAATGGAGAGGTAAATGCGGTTTTCAATGAAAATCTTTTCCAGGCTTGCCTGGTGCCATGCCTCGTTCAGTTCCTTGAGGCGTATTTCCTGTTCCTGGCGCAGGATTTCCCTGGTGGAGTCCGTGTTGTAGCGCAGGATGTCGCTCACGCACATGAACCGGGGCTTTTCCTCCACGATGACGCAGGCGTTCGGGGAGATGCTGACCTCGCAGGCGGAGAAGGCGAACAGGGCTTTCCTGGTCTGCTCCGGGTCCGCTCCGGCCGGGAGATGCACCAGGATGTCCACGTGCTGGGCCGTATTGTCCTCGATGCGGGCTATTTTGATCTTCCCCTTTTCCGCGGCGGAGACGATGGTATCAATCAGGATTTCCGTGGTGACCCCGAACGGAATTTCCGTGATGCGGAGAAGCTTCTTCGATTCCGTGAGGATGCGCGCCCGGATGCGGACGCGCCCTGTGCCGCGTTCCCCGTCCCGGTAGTTGGTGGCGTCCATCACGCCTCCGGTCGGGAAGTCCGGCAGAAGCTGGAAGGGCTGGCCGCGCAAGTGCGCGATGGAGGCTTCAATCAGTTCGTTGAAATTGTGGGGAAGAATTTTGCTGGAAAGGCCTACGGCAATGCCTTCCGCTCCCTGGGCGAGGAGCAGGGGGAATTTGACGGGAAGGCTGACCGGCTCCTTGTTCCTGCCGTCATAGGAAAGCTGCCATTCCGTGACCTTGGGGCTGAAGACGACCTCACGGGCGAAGGAGGTGAAGCGCGCTTCAATGTAGCGGGAGGCCGCCGCGGGATCCCCGGTCAGGATGTTGCCCCAGTTCCCCTGCGTGTCAATGAGCAGCCCTTTCTGTCCCAGCCCCACCAGCGCGTCCGCAATGGAGCGGTCGCCGTGCGGGTGGAATTTCATCGTGTCCCCCACGATGTTCGCCACTTTACTATAGCGCCCGTCGTCCAGCCGGTCCATGGCGTGCAGGATGCGGCGCTGCACGGGCTTGAACCCGTCATTGATCTTGGGTACGGCCCGTTCCAGGATGACGTACGAGGCGTAATCCAGAAAGTAGTCGGCATACATGCCTTCCACGGACTGGCTCGCGGGAGCAATGTGGGCGGGTTGAGTCACGGGCGCAAATATTAAAGGAATTGTTCCGGAGGGGCAAGTGCGATCTCCGGAAAGAAAATAACCGGCCTTCCGTTAAGGAAAGCCGGTTACCGGAAAAAGGAATGGCTAAACGCAATCAGGCCTGTTTGGCCGTAAGTCTGTTTTTGAGTTCCTCCGCTTCGGCGCGTAGGGTGTCGAGCTTGGTTGTCTGGGCTTCAAGGTCGGCGATTTCTTCCAGGACTGCTGCCAGGCGGCGCAGGTCCGCGGGCTGGGCCGCAGCGAGAGGCTGAGCTTTGGGAGCGGCTGTATTTTTGGTGCCGGGCTTGCGGCCGCGCTTGGCCTTGGTGGCCTTCATCCAGCTTGAAATGGTTACCGTGCTGATGCCGAAGCGTTCAGCGGCTTCCTTCTGGGCGCCTCTTTTGTTCTGAGTTTTCCGTTCAGCGATGAAGTCAAGAACGGATTGTTTTTCTTCAGGCGTATAGCGCCTCTTGTTTTTGGTGCTGTCGTTGGAGTTCATGATATTGACGAGTGGCTATTTGTTTAATCAAAGGTCCGTAGGGTAGCAAGCAAAAAGAGCAAGTATTTTGACATAATTTAAAAGACTGTTTAAATATAGGGGGCATATTGTTGACGTTCAGAGGTAATATGCTTATTTTATTCATGATTTTTATTATTTAAAATTTGAATTGTTTAACATTCCGTGCAAGGGCGCTTGCGGGATGTTTAAACGCTTTTTCATTTTCTGCGCCGCATGAAGTCTTTTTCCCTGAATTCCTTGTTGAATCAGGAGTTCCGGAGAATTTCGCGTCCCTTCGTCAGTCCGGATTTTGAGATTGCAGGAGCCGGAGGGATCGTGTAAAATCACCCCAATCTTCCAGCCATTTTATCATCATGACCGACCAGCCAGAAACCCCGTCTTCTCCAGAGGCTCCCAAATTACGCCGCCGCCTGGTAACGGCAGCCCCTGCGGCAGCGCCCAAAGTAAAGTTTGCTTCCCCCGCCGCGGAAGGCGTGGAAGTTGCCAAACCGCGTTTCCTCACTCCTGAATTGCAGGCCAAGCTGGCCCAGGAACAGGAGGAAGCCGCGCGCCGTGCCGCAGAACAGGCGGAGGCGGACAGGATTGCGGCGGAAAAGGCGGCAGCCGAGCAGGAGGCCGCCCGCATCGCTGCGGAAAAAGAGGCGGCCAGAATAGCCGCCGAGGAGGAAGCCGCCAGAATCAGGGCGGAGCAGGAGGCCGCGGAAGCCGCTCGCATTGCCGCGGAGAAGGAAGCGGCCCGTGTGGCGGCGGAAGAGGAAAGGGCCCGTCTTGCGGCGGAACAGGAGGAAAAGGAAGCCGCTTCCCAACCATTGCCAGATCCGGCGGTGGATGCCCAGATTCAGGATGCCCTTGCCAAGGTGGCGGAGGCCCAGAAAGCCCTGGCGGACGCGCAGGCCGCTGCCCTGGCGCAGGCCGCCGGCGTGGCTCCCGCTGCCGTTCAGGCGCCTGAACCGGCTGCTCCGGCGTCTGCCGCGGCTTCCACAGGCTCCATTCCCAAATTGAAAGTTTTAAAGACTTCCCCGGCTCCTGCCCCGGCGGAGGAAGCTCCTGCCGCCGCCCCGGCGGAAAGTGCCGTGCCCCGGTTGAAGGTGCTGAAATCCCCTGCGGGGACCGCGCCCGTTCCTTCCGTGGCGTCTGCCGCGGCTTCCCAGCCCGTGGCTGCCGCATCCGTTTCTCCCACCGCCAGCGTTCCCCTCGCGGGCACGGGCGGCATCCAGCCGCCTGCCGGCACGGAAACCACCCGGGAAATGGTCGCCTCCGTGGATAAATCCAAATCCCTGCTGAGGGGCGTCATTTACGGGGTATGCGCCCTGGTGCTTGCCGCTGCCGGGGTAGGGATTTATGCTTGGCATACCAACAGCAAGAAAGACCAGGTGGAAGGGGAAAACGCGCGCCTGAATGCACTGGTGGTGGAAGGCGGCAAACTGGGCCGCAGCCGCCTGTTTGATTCCAAAAATCTCAGCCGCGTTCCGGACGTGAAGGTGGTGCCCAATGCGGAGGATGCCGCCCTGCTCCTAGCCAATGTGAGGGGAGCCAAGGGAAACCGGGAAAACTGGCCCGGCGCCGCCCACCTGGTTTCCATCATGGCCCAGATGGATGACAACATCGCACGCCAGGTGGTGGAAGACATGAAGAAAAACGTCGGCAGGTACAGCAAGGAGAAATACTCCATGATGGTGACGCTGCTGGCCAAATCTTCCAGTCCCGCCATGCGCGACATGCTGAAAGACCTGTACGCCTCCATCAGTGATAGCAAGAACAAGAAAATTCAGGACAAGCAGGCCGTGGTGCTCAAGTACATGCGCTTTGCCATGAAGCTGGACGACCTGGACGACGTCATGAAGATTCTCCAGCAGAAGGATGCTTCCCAGGATCTGGTTTCCTCCGCCTTCCGCACGGCCCGCTACCTGATTGACGAAGCCCCCCCGGCCAAGCGCATGGCACTCTCTTCCAAGCTGCTCCAGTACCAGAAGAACATGCCGGAGGAAAACGTCAAGGTCCTCTACAAGCTGCTGGCCCGCACCGGCGATCCCAAGGTGCTGGACATGATGGAAAAGAGCTACAAGGAAGACCCCAAGAAGGCGCTCGCCATCATCACCGCCTGGGGGGACTGGAACACGGATGACGCCGTTCCGTACCTGTTCAAGGCGTGGAAGGATGAATCCCTGCATGAACGCGTGCGTTCCCAGGCCCATGATTCCATTCTCCGCGTGCTCTCCGTGGACCGTGACCGGGATGACAACGCCACGCTCAAGCTGTTCGAGCCCCTGATAGCGGACGCCAAGACGAGCGAACGCCGCCAGTTCCTGGTTTCCGCCTTCAAGAGGCTCAGCAACCGCCCCTATGTGATCCGCCTGCTGGGCCGCATCAAGCAGACGGCGGAAGACCACAGGAATGTGGTGGAACCCAAGTTCCAGGCCGCAGAGGAAGCCCTGTTCAAGGCGGAGGACAAATTCAAGGCCAACCCGAACGATGCCGCCGCCAAGGCTGATTATGAAGCCAAGGAAAAAATCTATAATGAGCTGGCCAGCCAGAAAACCGGGGAAGACAAGGTAATTACGGCGGTGGACAAGGCCCTGGAAAAGGTCAGGAAGACGCCTGTGCCCACCAGGAAGGCCGCTTCCTCCGATGACAGGGAGGAGGACGAATCTTCCGTCATCAAGACGATTTAAACGGCTTCATTAGCCGTATTCGGAACCGGAGGGAGGACATCCCTCCGGTTTTTGTATGTAAGGGAATTCCCTTCGCTGCCGGAAACGAGGTTTCCTTGTTCCCGGTACACGATGGGCTCCTCCCTGGGAACAAGTGGCTCCTGCTCCTTGCCAGCGGTGGCAAAAAACGGAAGAAGGAAAGCTCTCTTCCGTTGACTGTGGAGCCAGACCGAATCCGAAGGCCGGATGGCCTTCGCTCCCAGGAGGGGGGGCAGTAGCGTTGCCGGGAAGGGACGGACTTTCCAGGGGCGTATGGCATTTCCCCGCCATTCCGGCCTGCCGGAAATATTTCCTGCCGCCGTTTTTTCCGCATCCGGCTCTTACAGGAACAGTCCTGTTTGGTACACCAGCGTAGCTGTCAGAAACCCCAGCAGGGTCAATCCACCGAATTGCGCCAGAGCAAACCACCAGGTGCCAGCTTCCCTTTTGGCGACGGTGACGGTGCCGATGCAGGGGAGGGCGATCAGGCAGAACATCATGATGCTGATGCCCTGGAGGGGGGTGTAGCTGGCTTTAAGGCGGGCGTTCAGGGTCTGCTGGGCTGCCGGGCCGGAGTCCCCGTCCTGCACCGCATAGAGAATGCCCATCTGGGTGACGAAGATTTCCTTGGCCGCAAAAGCGCCCAGAAGAGCGGAATTGATCTTCCAGTCAAATCCGGCCACTTGCGTGACGGGTTCCATCCAGTGGCCTATTTGTCCGGCGTAGGAATGTTCCATGGCCGCTGCCGCATTCGGCGCGGTTCCTTCCTCCGGCCTGGGGTAGGTGTTCAGGAACCACAGGATGATGGAGGCCCCCAGAATGAAGGTTCCCGCCTTCCGGACGTACATGAAGGCCCGCGACCACATCAGGGCGCCCACCTTCCGCAGGGAGGGGAGGCGCAGGCGCTTCATGTGGTGGAGAGAGTCCCTCTGGGCGGTCTTGAAGAGCGTGTTTTTCAGGAGCCGGGCGCAGCACAGGGCCAGAAGGACGCCGCTGGCGTAAATCCCGAACAATACGGTGGCCTGCAGGCGGGAGGGAAACAGGGCGGAGACGAACATCATGTAAATCGGCAGGCGACCCGCGCAGCTCATCATGGGCAGGACGGCGATGGTGACCAGGCGGTCGTTGCGCGCTTCAATCCTCCGGGTGGACAGGATGGCGGGAACCGAGCAGCCGAAGCCCAGCAGGAGGGGGGCAAAGCTGCTGCCGTTCAGGCCCATGATTTTCATGATGCGGCTCATGAGGCGGGAGACCCGCATCATATATCCGCTGTTTTCCAGCAGGGTGATGGCTCCGAAGAGCAGCACCACGTTGGGAAGAAAGGCCAGCACGCCGCCTACGCCGCCCACCACGCCTTCCCCCAGCAGGGATTGCAGGCGGGGCCACGGTTCCAGCATGCGGCAGGCCCAGATGCTGAACATCTGCGTGCCTGTCTGGATGAGCCTGACCAGAGGGTCGCCGATGGCGAAGCTCAGGAAGAAAATGATGTAAACGATGCACAGGAAGATAAGGGAACCCCATATCCTGTGCATCAGGACGGCGTCCAGCCTGGTTCTCCACCTGTTGTCCTGCGCCTCTGCCTCCCGTTCCATAAATTACCGGGGAGTAACTTAGAACCTGCGAATTTGACAGGCAAGCTTAAAATCCCGGATTTGCGGGAAGGCGGCCGGGCCGTTTGGCCGGCTTTGAGCCGGTGCCTGTTCCGGATTGTTTCCCAGGGAACTGCGGAAGCCCGGCTTCTGCTAGCGGCGCATGGCCGCAAGCCCCTGAATGAACAGAATGGCCGCCGTGCAGCCGAAGACCATGGAGGGCAGGCGCTGGAGCATATATAGCGGGTCCGTGGAGTCGTTCCCGTAAGAGGGGAAGATGAAAGCCATGACCAGTGCAATCAGGGCCAGGCCCCATGCCAACCAGGACACGGCGGGGACGGCAGTGCCGGAGCCAGCGGCAGTGAGCCGGGAGCGGCTTGTTTCCCTGAGGTCGCGCCCATCCGCGTCCCGTCCGGAAGAAGCCGGCTGCTTTTTCTTGACGGGGGGCAGGGATGCCGGTGTTTTTACGGCGTTTTCCGGTTTCTGCCCGGAGGGGGAAGAGGGGGCTTCCCCAAAGGGAAGCCCCGTTTTAACGTGAATCAGTACGCCGCACGCCGTGCAGTGCATGCCGGCTTTTTCATCCAGCCCGGCCGGGTAGGTATACCCGTGCCCGCACAGGGAGCATGTGGCGGATTCTCTCATGATTCAGGCTGAATGGGTGTTAGTCGTCCAGCGGAAGGAGGTCCGCCCTGTCGGCCTTGGTTTCCGGCCTTTGGCGGATTTCCTGGAGCTTGGCTTTCATCTGCTCGCAGATGTCCGGATGCTGGGCTGCTACGTTGTTGAGTTCCTTCGGGTCCTTTTCCAGGTCGAACAGGCTGCCGCCTTCCGGGGACTTGGTCATTTTCGCTCCCAGTCCGTTGATCCCGTCGCGGATGGCTACGCCGGCGGGAATGAACTTCCACTTGCCGTGGCGGATAGCCAGAGCCTTGCCGGTGCTGTTGATGACGTGGTAGTCGCGTCCCTTGGCGGATTTGCCCAGGAGGGCGGGGATCACGTTTTCAGAGTCGCGGAAGGAATTGGCCTTGCCGGGTTCCAGAAGCTGTTCCAGGGAGGCGGCCAGGTCCATTTGGTTGAACAGGGCCTTGCTCGTCGCTCCGGGTTTGACTACTCCGGGCCATTTGACGATGAACGGAATGCGGGAGCCACCTTCCAGAATGCTGTATTTGCCGGCGCGGAAGGGGCCTGCCGGGGAGTGGGTGGCGTTGTCCCGGACGGCAAAATCCTTGTAGCCGTCGTCCAGCACGGGGCCGTTGTCGCTGGAGAAGATCACCAGGGTGTCCTTTTCCAGTCCGGCTTTTTGTAGGGCTTCCGTGATGCGGCGGACGCAGTCGTCCAGTTCCACGGTAACGTCCCCCCGCACGCCATGCTGGCTCTTGCCCACAAAGCGTTTTTCCGGGCAGCGCGGCACGTGGATGTCATGCGTGGCGAACATCAGGAAGAACGGTTCCTTGGCCTTGGCGCTCTTCTGGATGTATTCAATGGCCTTGTTCGTGATCACATCCGCGTTTTCCTCATCCTTCCACAGGGCGCTCTTGCCGCCCTTCATGAAGCCGATGCGGCCGATGCCGTTGATGATGGCCTGGTTGTGCCCGTGGCTCCACATGAGCTTGAGCTGGTCCTTGTTGTCCTTCCCGTTCGGAAGACCGGGGAAGTTGTGCTGGTAGGACACTTCAATGGGGTCGTTCGGGTCCAGGTTGCGGACGTTGCCGTTTTCCAGAATCACGCAGGGAACGCGGTCGCCCGTGGCGGCGAAGATGAAGCTTTCATCAAAGCCGATTTCGTTAGGGCTGGGGGCGATGTGCTTGTTCCAGTCAATCTTCTTTCCCTTTTCCCCCAGGCCCAGGTGCCACTTGCCCACCATGTAGGTTTTATAGCCGTGGGATTGGAGCATCTTGGGCAGCGTGGGCTTCTTGGTGTCAATAATCAGGGCGGCGTCCCCCGGCAGAATGCCCGTGCCTTCCTTGCGCCAGGGATATTCCCCGGTGAACAGGGCATAGCGGGAGGGAGTGCAGACGGAGGTGGTGGAATAGGCGTCCGTAAAGCGGACGCCCTGCTTGGCAAGCTTGTCAATGGAAGGGGTGGGAATCCCCTTGGCTCCATAACAGCCTACGTCTCCATAGCCGAGGTCGTCAGCGTAAATCATGACGATGGCTTTGGGCGGCTTGACCTGGGGCGTGGTGGCGGCCGGGCAGGCCGCCGCCGCCGCCAGGGCAAGCATCAGGTGTAATGCGGGTTTGTTCATGTTGTCAGGTGTGTGTGTTGTTGCGGTTGATCAAAAGATGGTTGGAAAAATGCCGGGATTCTGCCGGGGGAAGGGCCGCGCGGTCTTGGCTGGCGCTTTTAATGAGGTTCCTCCGGCGGCGGCAGGGGCTCCGTCATGGGGCGCATGCTGGCATTCTGCCAGATGTAACGCTTGTAGAGAACCTTGATGGCGGCCGTCAGCGGGACGGCCAGCAGCGCGCCGATCAGGCCGCCCAGGATAAGCGTCCAGATCAGCACGGAGAACATGACCGTGAGCGGATGAAGCTCCACGGAATCCCCCACGATTTTCGGCTGGATGACCCATCCGTCAAACTGGTTGACGGCCAGGAAGATGCCGGAAACGATCAGCACGTGCTGGAAGTCTCCCCACGTAAACCAGGCCAGCAGGACCGCGGGAATGAAGGCGGTGATAATGCCCAGGTAGGGCACGATGCCCAGCACGCAGACCGCCGCGCCGATGGTGACGGCGTACGGCAGGCCGAGCAGTTTCAGGCAGATGGCGATCAGGATGCCTTCAATGATGCTCACCAGCATCTGGCCGCGGAAGAAGGAAATCAGGTATCCGTTGATTTCCTCCATGGTGTCCACCACGTCCTTTCTGAATTTGGAGGCCTTCAGCGGCAGGATGCTGGGCCATTTCTCCCTGATCTTATCCGCTTCCAGCAGAAAATAAAAGGCGAAAATGGGCGTGATCAGGATGCTCACCATGATGCCTATGGTGCTGTAAAGGGCCCTTCCGCCGGAAGTGAGCCAGCTCATCAGCTTGTCCTGGTAAAAGGAGGAATTGATGGTCATGTACGCCCCCAGTTTTTCCCGGGCGGTCCGGGCGTTTCTCAGGTCGTGGACCTCCGCGTCCGTATAATGGCCGGTATTCAGTTCCCGCAGGCTGGTGCTGTAAACGCTGTCAATGGTGCGGGAGATGAAGGGAATTTCAATGGTGGAGTCAATCAGCTCGGAGGTCTTGTCCCAGAGCTCCATCCGGTTGTCGATCAGCTCATCCGTCTGCCGGATCAGGGGAGGGAGGATAGTGGCGCCGAAGCCCACCAGGACGGCCAGAGCCGCGAACATGACCGTGACCACGGCCCAGGGGCGGGAGAATCTGAAGTGCACCAGCCAGGAGACGATGGGTTCCAGCAGGTAGGCCACCACGGCGGCAATCAGGATGGGCAGGAGCACCGGTTCCAGAAAGCCCAGGAGTTTCACCACTTCAAAGATGACGAAGGCCGCGATGCACAGCATCACCAGGATGGCGACGCCCGTCAGGGCGTACCAGCAGGTTTTTTTCTGGAAGGGTGAGGGAATGCGGCAGTCGCCGGCGGCTTCCTGTGAATCCTGTTGTTGTGCGTCGTTCATGCCGGTGGTAGAGAGATGGCTGGATAGGGGCTGGCTCAGGCCGCGGGGGTCTTGTCCGTTTTCCCGTCAGGCGCGGGGGCGGCCTCCTCCGGAGTTTCCGTCGCAGCGGGCGCGGGCTGCTGGTCTCCCGCGGCATCCTGGGGCTGTTCCTTTTCCTCCTGCTGCTTGACGTGGTTTTCAAACTCCTGCTCCGTAATGGCCTGGGGCGTGGGGTAATAATCCCCGGCAGGGGGCGCGGCCGGAACTTCCCAGTGAATGCGCACCAGTCTGTTCCTGCGCTGGACCACAACGCTTGCCTGTGCCCCCCGCTGGGTGGTGACATATTCTACGAGGTCCGGATACGGATTCTTTCTCCCATTGATGGAAACGAGCACGTCCCCCGTTCTGAGGCCGGCGTCCCACGCGGGCGACCATTCGGCTACGTAAGCCTTCATGGGGCCGTTCCCGCTGCGGTCCTGGATGAAGGTGCCCCCCATCAGGTTGAAGGAGGAGGGCGCGGGCATCCGATGGCTGGTGGAGCTGAAATAAAGGGCATTCCCCGGGCCGTCCAGCCAGAACTGGCGCGCGGCCAGCGCGCCGTAGCCCAGGATGATGTCGATGTCGTCGGGAATGCCCATCACTTCCGGATTGGCGAAGCTTTCACAGAGCAGGATGTTCTTCAATTCCAGGGGGCCGAGCTGGAAGGAGCTCACGTGCATGCATTCATGGGCGTAAAAGCCGCCCGCGGCGGGGCTGTAGCCGGAATAAACGCTGACGAACGCGTCCGGGTAGGCCTGCTTGATGGCGTTCCAGCGTTTCTTGGAGATGTAGACGGCATGGGGCGCGCCCGTATCCAGAATGATGCGCCGGCCGTGCTTGTCCGCAATCTGCGGGTAGTCGGAACCGGGTATCAGGGAAAGCTTGTGCCAGCTCCGTATTTTGGAGGGCAGTTTGTTGAAAAAGCGGTGGGAGCGTTTGGGATAATTGATGTTCCACACGTACTTCCGGATGCACTCCCAGCCCAGCAGTCCGTCATACGGCGCCTGGTCCACCATCACCACGTCCTGCTTCCGGGAAATGGGTTCTCCGTCATCCTTCAGGGAAACGGGCACATTGGCCGTGCGCATGGCGCCCCTGCCGCGCAGGCGGGCGCCGATGGATTCCACCGCGGGAGAGAAAAGCAGGGACGTCTGGACCGCTCCCGTGTCCACCCCCATCATCAATTGCGTTCCGGAGCTCCACGCCAGGGCCACGGGGGTGCCGTCCAGCGGGTTGGCCGCGTCAATGGGCGGAGAACTGCTGTCCTGGATAGGCCGGTGCGATACGCAGGAAACGCACAGCATGGTTGCCAGAAGCATGATGGAGGAACGAAACATAAAGCATTCCATTCATAACAAACGGACCAGAGGCTGGCAAGGTTTCCTTCCTGCTTATGGAGCTTTTTGGCGGCATCAGTCCGTAAAACTTGCCACGATGTATCTATCTGATAAGGTAGAAGTATGATATTCAGGTCTTTGGCATATGTGTTTCTTCTGGGCTCCGTGTCATGGGCGGATATTCCGCCTGCTCCGTCTCCCGGTGTTTCCGCTCCTCCGGAGCTGCGCCTGTTCCGGGCATGCATGGAGAAAAGCGGCGGCAGTGTCATGATTTCCCCTTTTTCCCTGTATGAAGTTCTCCGTTACATGCTTCCGGGAGCGGCGGGGGAAACGGAGAAGCAGATGGCGGCCGTATTGCCCGGAGACGGAAAAACCAGGAGGGACTGGACTTTTCTGTCTGGTGATTTTTCGCGCTCGCTGCGCTGTTATTCCGCCAACCGCATTTTTGCAGACCGGTCCGTGGAATTGAAAGACGCCTATAAAAAGGCCGTGGGGCCGGATGCCGTGGCTCAGGCGCCCTTCCGGGAAAACATGGCGGAAGCCGTGCGGCAGGTGAACGCCTGGGCGGCAACGAATACGGGAAACCGCATCAGGAATCTTCTGAATCCGCAGCGGATGAGTGACCGGACGGTGCTTGTGCTGGTGAACGCCATGTATTTGAGGGCGTTCTGGGACAGTAAATTTGAAGGGCGGGACACCGCGCTGCGGACCTTTGTCCGGGAGGACGGCGCTGCCTGCCAGGTGCCCATGATGAAGCAGCAGGTATTCACGGAGGGGAGGTCATGGCCCCGGCAGGGAGGAATGTATTATGAAAAGGACGGCGTGCGGGGGGCAAGCCTGTTTTTTACGGGAGGGAAGGGCGCGCCCGTTTTCATGGCCGTTCTTCCTCCGGAGGGGAGGAAGATGAAGCAATTCATTGACGGGATGACCGCAGAGGACTGGAACGGCATCCTGTCCTCCCTGTCCGCCCGGGATGCCGCGGAAGAAACGCGGAAGCCCGGCGGAAAGCCCCTGGAGCAATATTCCAGATACCATCTGCGGCTGCCGCGTTTCTCCCAGTCTTCCCCCACGCTTTCCCTGAAAAAGGCCCTGGAGGCGCTGGGAATGGAGGACGCGTTTACCGGCCGCGCCGATTTTTCACGGATGGGGAGCTGCGCGCCGGAGCCGTTGAAAATCCATGGCGTGTACCAGAAATGCGCGGTCAGAGTGCGGGAGGAAGGGCTGGATGCGTCCGCTTCCACTGCCGGGGAGATGGATCCATTTGCCGGCGCTCCTCCCCGCGGCAGGGGGCCGGAGATCGAATTCAACCGTCCTTTCCTGTGGCTCATTTACAGCCCGGAGGACCGGGCCGTGCTGTTCATGGGAACTTATGAAGGGCCGGAATGCGGGAAAAAGGAAGGAAAGCCGTGAAGTTTGCGCGCTCCCAAAAATCTTGATTTTCACAGGGGCCCGTATAGGGTAGGGGTGAGCCGTTATGACCACCCCTACGTTTGAAGATGCCGTGAGCCGCATTGTGCGGAAGGATCCCCGTTTTGCGGAACGGGCGTATTCCTTTCTGAAAGATGCGCTGGATTTCACCATGCAGCGCATTGAAGAGCAGGAAAACGGCTCCCAGCGGCATGTCAGCGGGCAGGAATTGCTGGAAGGCTTCCGGGATTACGCCCTCGCCCAGTTCGGCCCCATGGCCTCCACCGTATTAAAGGAATGGGGGCTGAGAAACGGGAAAAATGTGGGAGAGATGGTTTTCCTGCTGATTGAGGAGGATGTGTTTTCCAAGCAGCCGGAGGATTCCCTGGACGATTTCAAGGGGTTCATGAGTTTCCGCAAGGCCTTTGAAGAGCCTTACGAATTCCAGGAGCAGCCCAGTTGACCCCCCGTACCGCCATGAGCAAGGAACCCGATGTACGCTGGCCCGCTGAATGGGAACCGCAGGACGCCGTCTGGCTCTCCTGGCCCCACCGCAGGGATTTGTGGCAGGGCGGCCTGGATGAATTGCAGCAGACCTACGGGCGCGTAGCCGCCGCCATTGCCCCGCATGCCCGCGTGTGCGTGAATGCCGCGGAACCCCTTCATCCGGGCATCAGGCAGGCGATGCAGGCCGCCGGGGTGCGGGAGGACCAGTACCGCCTGTTCAATCATCCGGCCAACGATGTCTGGTGCCGGGACCACGGCCCCGTCTTCGTGCAGGGCGTGGAGGACGGCTCCCTGATGCTGGCGGACTGGCAATTTAACGCCTGGGGCGGCAAATTTGCTCCGTGGGACCTGGACAACGGCATTCCCTCCCTGATCGGCGCTTCCCTGGGGCTTCCCGTGCGCAGCTCCTCCATGGTTCTGGAAGGGGGCGCGATTGAAGGCAACGGGGACGGCCTGCTGGTGACGACGGAATCCGTGCTGCTGAATCCCAACCGCAACCCGGAATGGAGCCGCGCCATGATTGAGGAGGAATTGCGGCGCATGCTGGGCGCCAGGTCCATTTTCTGGCTCGGTTCCGGCATTGAGGGGGATGATACGGACGGGCACATTGACGACATGGTGCGCTTTGTGTGCCGGGATGCCGTGGTCTCCATCGTGGAGACGGACTCATCCTCCCCCCATTACCGCGCCCTGGCGGAAAATAATGAACGCCTGCAGGATTTGAGGGGCGTGGACGGTTCCGGCGTGGAGGTGATTCCCCTCCCGATGCCGGACCCCCTCCATGCGGAGGACTGGCGGCTGGACCAGCTCCCGGCCAGTTACGCCAATTTCCTCATCGTGAATGAAGCCGTCATCGTTCCCGTGTTCAACCAGCCCCGGAATGACGACCGCGCCCTGGGCATTCTGCGGGAATGCTTCAGCGGAAAACAGGTAGTCGGCGTGGACGCCCGCAAGCTGGTGCTGGAAGGCGGAGCCATCCACTGCATCACGCAGCAGCAGCCTGGGCCGAGGAAGGAGGCCCCATGAACGGAGAGGAAGGCGTAACGGTGGATGTGATTCTGCCGATGGAGAAGGCCGGCGACGACCGCGCGCGCCGCGCCGCCGTGGCGGAAAAGCTGGGCATTTCCCCCTCCCGCATCAGGGAATTGCGGCTGGTGAAGGAATCCATTGACTCCCGGCAGAAAAACATTTTGTTCCAGCTCCGTCTGCTGGCGGGGGTGGACGGCCCTCTGCCTCCGGAAGAACCTCTTTCCCGGGACTATCCTCCCGTCAGGCCCGGCGCCCCGGTGGCGCTGATTGTGGGATTCGGACCTGCCGGAATGTTCGCCGCGCTCCGCTGCCTGGAGCTGGGGATGAAACCCGTGGTTCTGGAACGGGGGAAGGACGTCTCCTCCCGCCGGTTTGACCTGGCCCCCATCCTGCGGCAGGGCACCGTGATGGAGGATTCCAATTACTGCTTTGGGGAAGGCGGCGCGGGCACGTTCTCGGACGGCAAGCTGTTTACGCGCGCGACCAAGCGCGGCCCCGTGCGGGAGGTTTATGAAATTTTCGTGGCCCACGGCGCGCCGCGGGAAATCCTGACGGACGCCCATCCGCACATCGGCTCCAACCTGCTGCCCAACGTCGTGAAAGCCATCCGGGAATCCATCCTGAGCGCGGGCGGGGAAATCCATTTCAACGCGCGGGTGGAGCATTTGCTCCGTTCCGCGGACGGCCGCCGCATACGCGGCGCGGTCTGTGCGGATGGCCGGGAATTTGCGGCGGACGCCGTTCTGCTGGCTACCGGGCACAGCGCGCGGGACGTGTACCGCATGATGCTGGCGGAGGGGCTGGCCCTGGAACAGAAGCCCTTTGCCGTGGGCGTGCGCATTGAACATCCCCAGGCGTTCGTGGATGCCCGCCAGTACCATCTGCGCCCGGACCGGAAACGCCCGGAACAGCTTCCGGCGGCGCGCTATTCCGTGACGACCACCATTCGGGACCGCGGCGTCCACTCCTTCTGCATGTGCCCCGGAGGCTTCATTGTTCCCGCCGCTACGGAAAATGACGAGGTGGTGGTCAACGGCATGTCCCTGGCCCGGCGGGATTCCCCGTTTGCCAACGCCGGCTTTGTGGTCAGCGTGCATCCGGAAGATACGGAATCCTTCCGCAGGGAGCACGGCGTGCTGGCGGGCGTGGCGTACCAGAAGGCGCTGGAGACCGCTTCCAGCCGCGCCGGCGGAGGCATGCAGAAGGCCCCGGCCCAGAAAGTGGAGGATTTCCTGAAAGGGCGCGTCTCCTCCTCCCTGCTTCCCACCAGCTACCACCCCGGCATTACATCCCACCCCCTGCATGAACTGCTTCCGGGGGAAATCGTCTGGCGCATGCGGGAAGGGCTGCGGCAGTTTGACCATAAATGGCGCGGTTTTGCCGGGGCCTCCGCCCAGCTCATCGGCTGCGAGACGCGCACCAGTTCCCCCGTGCGCATTCCGCGGGACCCCGCCACGCTGGAGCATCCCGGGCTGGAAGGGCTGTATCCCTGCGGGGAAGGGGCCGGGTATGCCGGCGGCATTGTTTCCGCCGCCCTGGACGGCCGCCGCTGCGCGGAGGCCATGGCGCGGCAGATGTCCCGTTGAGGGATGCGGCGCTCCATGAATCCCTTTTCAAGCTTTGCCGTGCAAATTCCGGCATCCCCGCCGTTGGCCTTGTAAAAACAGCCTTTCGTTCCGGAAATGATTGGGGCGAGCAAGACGGTGGGGAAGCGGCTGGAGGAACGGTATTGCCGGAATACATGTTTGTGGTATGGTGTCTTCATGGGTAAGATGGTTCGTTTTCTGATCGTTTTAAGTTTATCGGGAATGGCGGCCGCCCAGGATATTGCTCCTCCCGCCGTGCCGGACTTGAACCGGGATACGGAGGAAGGAAGGGTGCGGGAAAGGAATCGTAAAGAAATTCGGAGCTTTCTTGCCCAGTTGTGCCTTGTCCGGAACCTTCCTTCCTTTGAAGTAATAATCAGAGGCGGCAACGGACTGGCTACGGAATTTTATCAGGTAATCCTGGAGGAATTCCCGGAAAATGCCCTGAAACGCTGTCCTGCGGATTTTCAGGAACTGGTCGTTGTAAAAAAGAGCAAGATACAGGAATTCCTGGACGGGCTTGAAAAGAATATTGTCTGGCCTTACGTGGCGGATGAAGAAGTGGCCGCCTTGCTGTTCAAGTACGGCTTGAAGGATGAAGAGGAACGGATTGCACTCTGGGTAACTTCCAGGCTCGGTTTCAGGAAAAGTGACACTCCCGCGTTTAAAGCCCGGCGAATCCGTGAACTGAAAGAGGAGATGGAGGCCGGGAAAGTCGTGGTTCCCGAAAATATTGGCGAGGCTGAGGAAATGGAGGACGGGGAGGTGATGGAAGATGTTTGAGAAGAAAGCCGTTATCTTCCGTTTTGCCTCCTGCCCGGTGGCGGAATCTGCCCCTGGTGGAGCGAACGTGCGGAAAGCCGTGGAAGGGATTGATTGCTTTCCGCGGCTCCCATTCCGCAACGTGGAGGTTTTAAGTTTTCCCGGTGAAGACGTCCCGGAAACGTAAAATATTAAAGGAACAAGGGATTACCGCAGATTTCGAACGATCGGGAAGCCCCGCTGTCCAAAAGTGAACCATGAGAATGCCCCTGAACTTTTTATTGCTGTGCCCCGTGCTGTTTGCGCTGTCCGGTGCCGCCCAGGATGTCGGGGCGCCCGGAATGCCGAATGTGGATTTGGAAACGCCTTCCGGGCAGAAGCTGGCGGCGGAGAAGGCGACTATCCGCAAATTCTTCGTGCTGCTTTATTTAGCCGTTCTCCTGCCGGTCGTGGAAAACCAGGGCGAGGTATTCAGGGAAAAGGACCTTTATCCCCTGATACTGGCGGCTTTTCCTGAACAGGAATTGAAGGAATGCCCGCAAAAGCTCCAAAAGCTGATGAATGCCAGGGTTCAGGCTCTGAAAGAGGCGGCGGACGGAAAAAGGGATTTGCAGTCCGAGCCGTTTAATCCGGAAGACCCGGAGGTTCTGGCCTTTCTGGCGGAATACGGCATGGAGGACATGTGCCGCCAGGCCTTGAACTGGATGGAGCGGGAAGTCAACGCCCGCGGCAACATGGACCAGGACTCGTTTGCCCAAGCGTTCAAGCAATTTCGCGATCATGTCCGTTCAGGGCGCCTCGTCATGCCGGAGACGGTGGAGGAATAAGTCCGGTAGTTGTTCCGCTCCGGCGTTTTTCCGGAAGAAAGGGCAAGCCTGTTGCGGCGGATGCCCGGAATCCACGGCATCCGGCGTATGGGCGGCTGTGCGGGAAGGTCCATGAATGGGAAAAGAAGCGGCCCCGGCACGGAATGGCGGAAAACTTATTGCCCGCGGACGGTCCCGTGGTATGCTGTGAATATGGCTGGCATGAGTCGCTTTTTATTGATTGTTTTATTATTATGCGGGGCGTTCCCTCTTTTCTCCCGTGCTCAGGATATTGCTTCACCGGGAATGCCTGTCGTTGATTTGGATTCCGAGACCGGGAAAAAAATTCAGGAGGAGCGTGCCGTCATATGCGGTTTTATGGTTGTACTGGTTTTGAATCAGATGATTTTAATGCTGGAAGAGGATCCTGCGGAGAAAATGGATGATGAACAATTCGACAAGGTTTTTAAGGAATATTGCAACCGATGCAATGAAATGAATGCTCCCATGATGGAAAAATACCGTTTGAGGGAACGCAGTTCTCTTTTTTTCCGGATGCTGGAAAGCAAGGTGATAGGATTGAACAGGGAGGAGCGCATGAAGGCGCTTCAACGAATGAAGGACGACCTGATTGCCGGAAAGCTGAAAAATTCAGGGGAAAATGAAGGAATGGAAGAAGAAACCGGATTGATAAGATGATGCTGAATGTAGTTTTCTGTGCAGTTCTGGCATGGGCATGCTGGCTGGGAATGGTGCGGGGGCAGGATGTTGCTTTTACGCAGGAACCGTCCGTGCGGGAGGCGCAGAGTGCGGAGGAAAAACTGTTCAGGGACCGGGACGCCATTATCCGGCTCATGATGTGGAGCATGCTGTATCTGGAGAAAAGGGCGCCGCTGCTGGACCGGATGCCGATGGAGGGCGTGCACCGCGCTTTTTTGGAATCGTACATAGCCGTTCCCGTCAGACTGGTGGAGGAATGCCCCCCGGATTACCGCAAGGTGTTTTGGCTGGTGGATGCCATGAGCAAGGCCTTTCTTCAGCGTATGGAAAAAGAGAAGCTGGCGGGAAAGGAATTGATCCGGGAGTACGGCGTTTATGTTAAGGCATGCAATGAATTGCTGCTTCCCGTCGTTTCCCGGTATCCGCTTTCCGAAAGGTTTCAGCAGGTGGACCGGGAGCTCAGAAGGCAGATGAAAGCGGCCACAGACCGGGAAGCGCTCATCACGGCCCTGATGGAGCAGATGGAGGATGTGGAACGCAGTCTTCCTCCTCCGGAAAAAGAAGGGGCTGTCTCTCCGGAGAAAAAGTGTGGGGAGAAGGTGGAATAAGGATGGACTTTATCCCCGGCAGATGCTCTTATCAACTAATGATCAAGCTGATTTTAGCCGCAGGCTTGGCGGGCTGCTGCCTGGGAATGGCGCAGGGGCAGGATGTGGCGTCACCCTTCATGCCGAATGTGGACGGGTACCGGCAGACGCCGGAATTTGCCCGGGAACGTGCCGCCGTTGCCAGGTACATGTTTTTCTGGACCTTGTGCGGGCGGATTGCCATCCTGGAATCTGATATTAAGGGAAATGTTAATGCGGGGCTGCTTTGCAAGCGGCTGCTGAACCTGCTTCCTGAAAATATTTCAGCCGGGTGTCCGGAGATGTTCCGGAAAGAATGGATGGAGCATGTGGAAAAAATAAAAGCCGCGTTGAATGAAAATCCCGAATGGATGGAGACGCCGCAAGGGAAAAAGGAATGTGCTGCGATAGAGGCTGTGATGAAACGCCTGGATGAGCGGTATGGAATAGAACGAGCGATTTATTTGTCCAATGAATGGCTTGATAAGCGGTTGGAGACCGGGAAAAGGAATGATGCCCCTGAAATATTCCTGAAGGATTTGCTCCGGTTGAAGAAGGACTTTGAGTCCGGGAAACTGGCTGTTCCTGTGGAGTTTATATCCCAAGAGAGGAAGGAAGGATGAGAAGGCTGAGCTTGTTGCTGTTTCCGGTGCGGGAAAGAAAAAAGGTTTTCACCGCTGAAAAGGCGATGAAATTATTCAAATGGTTTTCCCTGGCGGGTATGGCATGGGGATGCGGTTGTGGCGTATTGAGCGGACAGGACGTTGTGGAACCGCTCATGCCGAATGTGGATTTGGAAGTGCAGCAGTTCAGGAAAGCCAGCGCGGCTATCCTCAAGTACCGTGTCATGCTTGAATTGTGCTGTGAAATTATTTCCCTGGAACGGGGAACTCCGTCCGGCGACAGGAGTAAAAGCATGTTTGACCTCATGCCGGAACGGTTTGAGGCGGAATGTCCGCCTGATTTCCGGGAGTCGTATATTGACGTCCTGAAGATGGTGGATGAATACTGGAAGGGAGATTTTTCCCGGAAAGACATATCCGTTGTGCAGAATCTCATGGCCAGTCTGGACGAGGCCAGGGAACGGTTTGACCATCAATATGATTTGGGCCGCTCCATGAATGCGTTGATTGACTGGCTGGACCGTGGGACGATGAAGAGGGAGGGGGAAAGCGCCCCTGACCTTTTGAAGCGCCTTTACCAGTGGAAAAAGGACCTTGAGTCAGGCAAGGCGGTTATTCCGGAGGATGCGGGAGACCCTTCCGGAAGCTCCGGGCAGTGGAGACGCGGAACAGGGGAAGAGGCGGTTTCACAGGCAGACCATGAAAGAGATGGGTGAAATGGGGGAAAAGGCGTGTGCCCGGTGAGGCCGTTCCGGAGTTTTGGCGCCTCCGTCCGGGCATCCTTCACGCCCGCGGCCCCCGCCGTTTTTTTTGAAGGTTAAGTCTTGCCAGGGCAGGGGGCTTGGGGCCATAATCTGCAAGTTTCACAACCGCACACACAGCCATGAAAGTCATCGTCATCTACGGCAGCCCGAATGATAAGCCCTTTATGGAACCCGCCCGCGAGTATTTTGCTCAGGAGAATGTTCCGTATGAAGAAACCGTCCTGTCCGCCCACCGCGACCTCCCGGAGCTGGTCAAGTTCCTGGGTGAGCTGGAAGCCAGCGGGGAAAAGGCCGTCATTCTGGCTGTGGCCGGGCTGTCCGCCGCCCTTCCCGGCGTGGTGGTGATGAGCTGCTCCCTTCCGGTCATCGGCGTGCCCGTTCCCGGAGGCCCCCTGAACGGCATTGACGCCCTGCTGGCGATCGCCCAGTGCCCGGGCGGAGTGCCCTGCACCACGGTGGGCCTGCACAAGAAGACCCCCGTCAACGCCGCCATGGCCGCCCACCGCATCCTGAAGCTGGCCGGCCTGTAACGTTCACTCCTTTCCCATCAGATGACTCCTCCTCCGTCACAGGAAATCGTGTTGGACGGCCCGGGGATTTCCCGTGCGCTGGAGCGCATGGCCCACGGCATCGTGGCCCGCTTTCCCGGGGAACCGCTCGCCATCGTCGGCCTGCTCAGCCAGGGGGACGTCATCGCCCGGAGGCTGGTGGACAAGGTGAAGGAGCTGGGCGTGGAAGCCCAGTACGGCGCCATTGACATTTCCCTGTACCGGGATGACATTTTCAAGCTGGAGGTCCGCCCCTCCCTCCGTTCCTCCAACCTGCCGTTTTCCACGGATGACATGAGGGTGGTGCTGGTGGACGACGTCCTCTACACGGGCCGCACCGTGCGCGCGGCCCTGAACGCCCTCTTCGACTACGGCCGCCCGGCCCGCATTGAACTGGCGTGCCTGATTGACCGCGGAGGGCGGGAAGTGCCCATCCAGCCGGATTACACGGGCCATGTGCTGGACCACGCCGGAGCCAAGGTCATCGTGAGCATGAAGGAGGCCGACGGCGAGGACCGCGTAATCATCTCCTCCCACTAGACACTTTTCAATCCATTACCCGTTTTCCATGAATCCCCGCAAGGACCTTCTCAACATCTCCTCGTTGACTGACGAGGAAATTCATACGCTGCTGGATTCGGCCGGTCCGATGAAGGAGCTCTTCACCAAAAGCGTTAAAAAGGTGCCTGCCCTGAAAGGGAAGTCCGTTTTGACGCTTTTTTATGAGCCCAGCACCCGCACCCGCTCCTCCTTTGAGGTAGCGGCGGAACGCCTGTCCGCGGACGTGACCAACTTCACGGTGTCCACCTCTTCCGTGGTGAAGGGAGAATCCGTGCAGGACACGATCGCCACACTCCAGGCCATGAAGGTGGATTACGTGATCGTGCGCCATTACAACAGCGGCCTGCCGAATGTGATTGCGCGCCATACCTGCGCCAGCGTGATCAACGCCGGGGACGGGGCCCATGCCCATCCCTCCCAGGCGCTGCTGGACTCCTTCACCATCCGGGAGGTGTTTCCGGAGGTAAGGGGCAAGCGCGTGCTCATCGTGGGGGACATCCTGCATTCCCGCGTGGCGCGTTCCACCTCCCTGCTGATGAAGAGGCTGGGGATGGAAGTGGCCTACCTGGGGCCCGGCTCCCTGGTGCCGCGCACGGAGCACTCCGGCATCCCGCGCTTTTCCGATTTCAATGAGGCGTTCGCCTGGAAGCCGGACGTGATTTACCTGCTGCGCGTGCAGAAGGAGCGGCAGGACGCCCCCTTCTTCCCCAGCGCCCGGGAATACAACAAGATTTACGGCGTCACGGAAGAACGCCTGAAGCGCATTTCAGATGAAGGCCTGTATATCATGCACCCCGGCCCGGTCAACCGCGGCGTGGAAATCTGCGACCTGGCGATGGATTATGAGCGCTGCCTGATCAACCGGCAAGTGGAAAACGGCATCGCCTGCCGCATGTCCATCCTTTACCATCTCACCCCGCAAACCCAGCACTGATTGCTCATGAAAACTTCCGTACTTATTCGCAATGCCCGGACGGCGGACGGTTCCGCTCCGGTGGATCTTCTTGTTTCCGGAGGGGTAATCGCCGCAAAGGCCCCCGCCGGGACGCTCCCGGAGGATGCCGCAGAAAAGGTGCTGGACGCCTCCGGAAAGCTGGTTCTGCCCGGCCTGTTTGACCTTCACGCCCACCTGTGCCAGCCCGGCCGTGAGGACAAGGAACGCGTGGCCACGGCTACCGCGGCCGCCCTGCATGGCGGCGTGACCGGCCTGATGGCCATGCCGGATACCGATCCCGTGATGGACAATGCCGCCCAGATCACCACGTTCATGGAAATCTGCCGCACGGATGCGCTGGTGGAGGTCATCCCCTCCGGTTGCCTGACCAAGGGGGACGGCGGGGAAGAGCAGGCCTCCTATGACTCCCTGCGCGCCAAGGGCGTGCGCTTCATCACAGACGGGGACCGCGCGCCGGACAACATGCTGCTGCTGTACCGCGCCATGCAGTACGCCAGCAACCTGAATCTTACCTTCGCCCTGCGGGGGGACGTGCCGTCCCTGACGGCCAAGGCCACCATGCACCCGGGCACCACCTCCTACCGCCTGGGATTGACGGGCTCTCCCTCCTGCGCGGAGGAAATAGGAATGGAAACCATCATCCGCCTTTCCGTGGATACGGGCAACTCCCTGCACGTCCAGACCGTTTCCACCGCCGGCAGCGTGGACATCCTGCGCCGCTGCAAGCCGGTGACCGCCGGGCTGAGCGCGGAAACGGCGCTCCACCACCTCCTCTTCACGCATGAAGACGTGGGCCGCTACGATACCAGCTACAAGACGCTCCCGCCCCTGCGCGGGCAGTCGGACGTGGACGCCCTGATCGCCGCGGTGAATGACGGCACCATTGACTGCATCGTCTCCGACCACACGCCCTGCACGCCGTTCTCCAAGCTTCAGGACTTCGTCGTCGCGCCGCAGGGAATGATTGCGCTGGATACGTTCCTGCCCGCCATTTACCAGTATCTGGTGGAACCCGGGAAAATGTCCTGGCAGACGGTGGCGCGCGCCTGCAGTGACGCTCCCCGCAGGCTCATGGGGCTGGCTCCCGTTTCTTTGGAAGAAGGCGCTCCGGCCAATCTGGTGGTGTTTGACCCGGAGGGTGAAACGCCCGTCACGGATGAAACGCTCCGCAGCCGCGCCCGGAACACCCCTTTCCTGGGCAAAACCCTCAAAGGGAAGGTGGAAGCCGTAGTGCTCGGAGAACAGCTCCACTGCTTCTGACGAAAGCGTAACGCAGAAAGACCGGAGACTGTTAATTATTAACTATTAGCTATTAACTGCCGCTTGCATCCTGTCGCCCGCGTCAGCACGTGTTATCCGGACAAGTTCGGCGTACCGCGCCAGAGCGGGCTGGTTCCGGGTGCGCGTGCGCGGCTGGTATTTGAGCCGCCGTTCCGTCATCCGGATGCCGTCCGCGGCCTGGAAGGGTTTTCCCACCTGTGGCTGATCTGGGTATTCAGTGAAAACGTAAACGAGGGATGGAGCCCTACGGTCCGGCCTCCGCGGCTGGGGGGCAACGTGCGCATGGGCGTGTTCGCCACGCGCGCGCCGTTCCGTCCCAACCCCATCGGCCTGTCCGCTGTCAGGCTGGAAAAGGTGGAACTGCACCCGCAGGATGGCCCGGTGCTGCACCTTTCCGGCTTGGACCTGGTGGACGGCACGCCCATTCTGGACATCAAGCCATATGTTCCGCTGGCGGACTGCATTCCGGAGGCTTCGGAAGGATTTACGGCTGTTCCCTATGAACGGCTGGACGTGGAAATCCCCGCCGCTCTTGGCGGCACCATGACCCCGGAGGAACGGAAAGCGCTGGCGGATACGCTGGCCTTGGATCCGCGCCCGCAGTACCAGGACGATCCGGAACGGGTTTACGGCCTCCTGTTTTCCGGCTGGGAGGTGAAATTCAGGGTGGAAGGCAGCCGGCTGCTGGTGCTGGCCCTTCATGAAATCAAAGCTGGGTGAAGTACGGCGCGGGAGGCATGATGCGAGCAGCATGCCATCGCTGGAAGGGGGAAATAGTATGGAAAAACTGCTTCTTCTCCCGTGTCTGATGCGCTTTTTCTTTTGCCTGCAACTCCTCTCCCTTGATGCCGGAGTGGCTGGCCCCGGAGGATTCAGGAGGCTGCGCCCGGAGGAAGTGGAAGATGCAAGGTACCGGAAAACTTTCCTTCTGCCGCGTTCTATGGGCTCCCGCCCTCTGTTTCAGGGGTCTTTTTCAAGGCAGGGCCGGGGCTTGCTTTACATGACCGGGGGGAGTAACCTTCCGCCCGGACTTCGGAGGTAGCGCCGGGGTGTTTAAGGGGATGAACAATGACCGTCAGATAGTTGAAGCGTTTGAAAGGAACTTCCGTGACTACGGGGAACTGGGCGCCTCCGTTTCCGTCTGGAAGGACGGAAAGGAAATCGTTTCCCTTCATTCCGGGTTTGCCGTAGCGGATGAAACGCGCCCGTGGACGGAACACTCGCTGGTGCCCGTTTACTCTGCTACCAAGGGAGCCTCTTCCGCCGCCCTGCTGCTGGCCCTGCACCGGCAGGGAGCCTCACCGCAGATGAGCATGGGGGAACTGTGGCCGGAATTCCCGCTGCCTTACGCATCCATCGCGCAGATGATGTCCCACCAGTGCGGCCTGGCGGCCTTTTCCCGGACGGCCAGCGTGTTTGACCATGAGGACTGCGTGCGCGCCCTGGAGGAAACCGTTCCGGCGTGGCGGCCCCCGGAGCACGGCTACCATCCGCATACCTACGGCGTGATGCTGGATGAACTCATGCTGCGCCTGACCGGGAAACGCCTGTGGCGTTACTGGGAGGAATGCATCCGTACGCCGCTGGACCTGGACTTTTACATCCGCCTGCCGGAATCCGAATTCAGCCGGGTGGCGACCTTGTACCCCGGCAAGATGGACATGTCCAACATGGGCACGCCGTTTTATCAGGAATACATGAAAAAAGGCACGCCCGTGAACCGCGCGTTCAACACCCTGACAGGCCTGAACAGCGTGCGCCAGATGAACACGCCGGAAGCGTGGACGTCCGGAGCCCCGGCATTCGGTGGCGTGGCCTCCGCCCGCGGCATGGCGCAATTCTACCAGGCCTGCCTGGGGCTGGATGAACTACGGATATTCCCTTCCGCCGTGCGCGGCTGGATGCAAGACATTGTCATTGACGGCCCGGACCTGACCCTGAAAACGCCCACTGCCTTTTCCTGCGGCTTCATGCACGATCCTGCGGATCCCGTCACGGGCCGCAAGCTGCGCCGCCTGTTCGGTTCCGGCGGCTTCGGGCACGCCGGGGCGGGCGGCTCCCACGCCTTTGCGGACCCGGTCTGCGGCCTCTCCTTCGGCTACGCGATGAACCGCATGGACCTGAACGTGCTGCCCGGCGTGAAGACCCGGAACCTTATCAGTGCAGTGATGAAGGAAATGGAGGAGAGGCCGGAGGCCTGACCTTTCTCCCGGAAAGAGCCGGAGGGCGGAGGAAGAAAAACCGTTCTTCCTGAGTAGGAGGGAGATTTTCCGTATGCGCCGTCTCTTTCAAGTACGGTTGTTTTCGGGAGCCTGCGCCGCTCCCTCTTCAATGGTCTCATTGGGTATCCAGCCTTTCTCCCGGTCGCTTGTTCTCCGGACCCACGTCCACCCGTTCAGCGTCCTGATCTTGACGATCTCTTCCCCCGGGTCTACGTTCAATTCCCTAGCGCTGTAATCTTCCAGCACCGTTCCCCGCGTTCCGTCTCCCGGAAAGTCAATCAATTGAACGGGAACCCAGCCTCCTGTCCCTTTACTGTTTTCCGCCCATATCCAGTCCTTCCAGTTTTCCTCCGGAGCTCTTTCCCCCAGCGTAACGCTTTCCCCCTTTTTCAATTTGATGGGATGTTCATATTCCGTCCTGTGTGAAGCGATCGTTTTAAAGATTACCTGGGGGGCGCCGTTTGTTTTCATGTGGTGATGATTTTCCGTTTTCAGTGAGATGGCCTTTGTTGGAACCCGTGTGCCGGATTCCGGTTCGGTTCTCCCCTATCCTGCCTGTAGTCCCGTCATCCTTCAATCCTGTATTGAAGCTCCGCCGCCGGGAACGGGTCATTATGCCCGGGAGGCCTGTGCAATTATTGGTGATCGGAAGAAAGTATGGACCCTATTTCCCCGGATCCCGGGCGCTCCGTACTTCCGCGGCGTTCCATGGCATCTCCCGGCAGGTAAAAAAACTTCTCCCTGCGCCATCCGTCATGGAGGAGCGCAGGGAGAAGAAGTGTTTTAAAGATGAAGAAGCCGCTGTTTTAACGGAGAAAGCGCGTCCGGCTCCGGAAAGCCGTCTTTTACCACCCTCCGCCCAGGGCGCGGGCGAGCTGGACGACGGCCTTGCGGATGTTCTGCTTCATGGTGACCAGGGATTCCTCCGAGCTGAGCCAGGAGCGCTGGGCCGTGATGACGTTCAGGAAGTCCGTCTGGCCGTTGATGTACAGGGTGCGGGAGAGCAGGAAGGCTTCTCTGTTGGCGTTGTTTTCCTTGTGCAGGTATTGCATCTGGGAGGTGTAGTTGCCGTAGGCGATCAGGGCGTCCTCCACCTCGGAGACGGCGGTGATGAGCGTCTTGCGGTAGGTTTCCGCGGCTTGTTCCGCCGCGGCTTTCTGGGCGCGCACCGTGGCTCTCAGGGCTCCGCCCTGGAACAGGGGCTGGAGCAGGTTGCCGCCCAGGGACCACGCGTTGTTGTTTTCCCGGAAGAGCTGGCCGAAGTCTCCGCCGCGGCTGGAGAGGGATCCCGTCAGGCTGAAGCGGGGGTACAGGTCCGCCACGGCTACGCCTACGTTGGCTACGGCCACGTGCAGGTCCGCTTCAGCGGCGATGACGTCGGGCCTGCGCCGCAGGAGTTCGGAGGGGAGGCCGACCGGCACGACGGGCGTTTTTTCAAAGACGGAGGCTTTGGGGAGCGTCAGCTCCACGCGGGAGTTGTACGTGCCCAGCAGCACGGAGAGCTGGTTTTTGGCGGAGGCCACCTGTGCTTCCAGCGCCGGGATGCGGCTTTCCGTGGAGGCGACGGTGGAGGTGGCCTGTTCCACGTCCAGGCGGGGGGCGAATTCCGATTTGTAGCGTTTTTCCGCAATGGTGAGGGTGTTGCGTTGGATTTCCAGCTGTTCCCGGGCGATGCGGAGCTGTTCGCAGGCGGTGATCCAGTCAAAGTAGGCCGTGGCGACGTCCGCCAGCAGGGCCGTGCGCACGGCGCCCGCGGAGGCTTCCGTAGACATGAGGGAGGCGCGGTAGGCCTCAATGGAACGCCGGTTGCCGCCGAAGAGGTCCAGCTCCCAGGAGGTGGACGCCCCCAGGGTGAAGTCCTGGGAGGTGGAGCTGCGGAAGCCCCGGTCCGGGGACAGGCTCCAGCCGGCGCTGGCGTCTGCGGAGGGTAGCAGGGAGGCCTGGGAGACGCGGAGCCTTTCCCTGGCTTCCCGGATGCGGAGCAGGGCTACCTTCATATCCGGATTGTTGTTGAGGGAGGTGGAGACCAGGCGGTTGAGCTGGGGGTCCCCGAAGATGTTCCACCAGGAGCGCAGGTCCTTGTCAGAGCTGCGGGGGGGCCTGCTCTCCGCCCAGGCGGCGGGGAGGTCGTTGGCTGGCGGCCGGAAGTCCGGGCCTACCATGCAGGAGCTCAGGCAGCATGCGGCCAGGAGAGGGAGATGTTTGAACATGGATGACATGGGAAAGGAAGAAGTAAGGTGTTATTCGTGTCGCAGGGCGTCGATGGGGTCCATCTTGGACGCCTTCCAGGACGGGTACCATCCGAAGGCCAGGCCGATGAACACGGAGACGCCCACCGCCAGGGCCATGGCTTCCGGGGAGGAGGCGGTGGCCCAGTTCATGGTGCGGCTGACGATGATGGAGATGGCCTTGCCGAGCGCGATGCCCAGCGCGCCGCCCACCACGCAGAGCAGAACCGCTTCCAGCAGGAACTGGCGCATGATGTCCTGCGGACGGGCGCCCACCGCCATGCGCAGGCCGATTTCCTTGGTGCGCTCCGTGACGGAGACGAGCATGATGTTCATGATGCCCACGCCGCCTACGACCAGGGAGATCATGGCCACGATCATCAGCAGGTTGGTCATTACCTCCGTGGTGCTGCTCATGGCGCGGGACATTTCAGCCATGTCCCATACCCGGAAGTCGTCCAGCTGGCCGTCCTTGAGGTTGTGCTTGGCGCGGATGACTTCCGTGATCTGGTCGATCGCCTCGGAGGAGCGCTCCGGGTCCGCAATCTGCGCCATGATGGAGTCAATGTTGTTGAAGCGCCGCGGGTGGGGGGCGTCCGTGTAGGGCTGGTCCGTGGTTTCCGTGTAGTAATCCACGGAATTGGCGGTGTATTTGTCCGCCCGGTTGAAGGTGGTGGTGGATTTGCCGGAGGAAGTGGAGGCGGAACCGCCGCCCAGGCCCTGGAGGCGGTAGCGGATGCTCGTCCAGGGCAGGATGATGGAGTCGTCCTGGTCGCGGCCCATCATGTTGGCGCCCTTTTTCTGGAGGATGCCGATGACCTTGAACATGACGTTCTTGATGCGGATGTCCTTGCCCAGCGGGTCTTCATCCCCAAAGAGCTCCCTGGCTACCGTCTGGCCGATGACGCACACGCGCCTGGCCTGCTCCACGTCTTCCTCGGAAAAGGGCTGGCCGCGGTCCATGTCATACCAGCTCTTGATTTTCAGGTATTCCACGGAACCGCCTTCCACGGTTTCCGGGCTCCAGTTCTTGTTGCCGTAAATGACTTGGCCGCTGGCGCGCACTACGGGCGTGGCACGCAGGACCATGGGGCAGTCCTTCGCGATGGCCTCGCAGTCCGCGTTGGTCAGGGAGGCCCGGCCGCCTGCGCCGGTATTGACGCCGCTCTTGGAGATGGCGCCGGGGCGGATGTTCAGCGTATCCGCCCCCATGGAGGCGATGGTGTTTTTAATCTGGAGCGTGGACCCCTGGCCGATTTCCACCATGGCGATCACCGCTGCAATGCCGATGATGATGCCCAGGATGGTGAGCGCCGCGCGCATGGGGTTGCGCACCAGGGCCTTGATGCAGGTTTTAAGGAGAGGAAGGAATTTCATACGTCGTCCTTGCTTAGCGTGTCGGAAATCCCTTCGCAGATGAGGCCGTCCGCCATGTTGATGGCCCGGTCCGTGAAGGCGGCTATTTTGGGGTCGTGCGTCACCAGGATGACCGTGATTCCCTGGCGGCGGTTCAGGTCCTTGAACATGTGCAGCACTTCCTTGGAGGTGGTGGAGTCCAGGTTCCCCGTGGGTTCGTCCGCCAGCAGGATGCTGGGGTTGTTGATGAGGGAGCGGGCGATGGCTACGCGCTGCTGCTGGCCGCCGGAGAGCTGGGCCGGGGTGTGGTCCATGCGGTCGGAAAGGCCCACCAGGTTCAGCAGCTCCACCGAACGTTCGCGCATGGCCTTCATGCTGAGGGTGGGGTGGGCGTACACGGCAGGCATCATCACGTTTTCCAGCGCGGTGGTGCGGGAGAGCAGGTTGAAGTTCTGGAAGACGAAGCCGATGCGCTTGTTCCGGAGCGTGGCGCGCTCTGCGGCGTTGAATTTGGCTACGTCTTCCCCGGCGATGTAGTAATGGCCGGAGGTGGGGCGGTCCAGGCAGCCCAGGATGTTCATCAAGGTGGACTTTCCGGAACCGGAAGCCCCCGTGAGGGAGACGAATTCCCCCTCCTTGATGTCCAGGGTGATGCCCTTGAGCACTTGAAGGTCTATTTCCCCCAGGTGGTACACCTTGGTTATGTCACGTAAGCGGATCACGTTGTTGTAGTGCTTGAAGCGGTAAAAAGGAATGGTTGAGCGGGTGGATGGAGGCGTTTCCCCGGATCAGGGAGGCGGGGGCGGCCCGCCGTTGCCGGAGGCGGAGGGAGCCTTCGTGTTGCCCGTGCTCGGCTTGCGGCGCGGCGGCATCTTGGGCGCGAACGGATTTTCCCCGCCGGCGGAGGCGGAAGCTCCGTCCTCCGAGTTGCCGGAGCGGTTCAGTATCTGCGCCGTGGAGACGATTTCCATGCCTTCCCGGAGCGTTTCTCCCGTGATGGCCGTCAGCATGCCGTTGCTTTCCCCCCTGGTAACCAGGTGGGGGTAAAGAAGATTGTCCCGCAGTTCCCAGACCACGGCTTTTTTCTTCTGGCCGTTTTGGGCGGGAGCGGCCAGTTCCGGCTGCATCCGTTCAAAGGCCGCCTTCTGCTCGGCGCTGACCAGTTCCGTTTCCGGACGGAAGCGGAGCGCGGCATTGGAGACGAGGAAGGCGTCCCGGATGTCCTCCACCACGAATTGAACGTTTGCCGTCAGGTAGGGGATGAGGAGCTTGTCCGGGTTGGGCACGTCAATGTCCACGATGTAGGTGACCACATTGGAGGTCATGGTGGCGTCCAGACGTATCTTGTCCACTGTTCCCTTGAATTTGCGGCCGGAGAAGGCGTCCACGGTGAACAGGACTTCCTGCCCCTTGCGGATGCTGCCGATGTCCGCCTCATTCACGGCGGCCCAGATTTTCAGCTTGGAAAGGTCCGTGGCAATGTAAAACAGGCTGGAGGCGCTCATGCTGGAAACCACCGTCTGGCCTATGTTGACCAGGCGCTTGACCACCACGCCGTCCACCGGGGACTGGATGGTGGTGTATTCCAGGTTGCGCATTTCCTTCTTAAGCGCGGCTTCCGCCTGTTTCAGGGAGGCTTCCGCTTCCTGCAGGGAGGCTTCCGCCACAGCCACGTTGGCGCGTGCGGTCTCTTCATCTGCAATGTACTGGTCGTAGCTGGACTTGGAAAGGGCATCCCCTGGCCCCAGCTTTTCCGCGCGTTCGCGGTCCAGCCTGGCCTGCTGGTGCTTGGCCTTGGCCTGCTGGATGTCCGCCTTGGCGCGGGCGATTCCGGCGATGGCCTGCGCCTTGGAGGCTTCCGCACGCTGAACGTCCAGCTGCACGGGCAGCTTGTCGATTTCCGCGAGCATCTGGCCCGCCTTCACCGGGCTGGAATAATCCACCACCTTGCCGTCCAGATCCTTGCCGAACTCCATGATGATGCCGCTGACCTGGGCGCCCACGTCCACCAGTTCATCAGGTTCCGTGACGCCGGTCGCGTCAATGGTGATCATCAGGTCCCCCTTCTCAAGAGGCTCTGTCTGGTAGTCCACCTGGATCGCTTCGTTCCCCTTCCACTGTTCCCAGGCGAACCAGATGCCTCCGAGAACGGCAATGACGATGATGAGTTTGATGAATCCCTTCACGACTATAATATACTTCGCAATAATGAAAAAGTTGCACAGATGTTAAAAACTTTTTCGCAACAGGGCGTGATCCTACCATGATTTCAGGAAATGTCTAAGGGTTTATTTTGTTCGTTAACAGTTGTTATTTATAAACTAACAATATTACATTATCGTAATGGGCTGTCCCTTTTTTACGGATTTGTAAGAATATGGAGGAAGGCCGTTTCCGGAATGGTCCCAGGAATGAATTGATAACCATCGTGTTTCATCCATGGGTAAAAATTGGCACGCTTCTTGCTGGATACAAGATGAAGGATCGCACGATCCGGAAACAACCAATCAACCATATGTACAAGAACGATTTATTTGACCTGATGTTCAGGCTGCTTCATTCCTTCTGCCGCTCCTCCCGGCCGCCCCGGAAGGAGAAGGAGCGGGAGCGGAAGGCCCGGAAATATTTGAAGGCCATGGTGGCGAACGCGCGCATGCGTTCCTTTTAAGCGCGCGTGCGCTTCCTGCCAGGAAATGCCGTGGGGCGCAGAGGTGCGGGGAAAAGCAATAAAAGCAACCGTGCCGGAATGCTTTGATTCCGGTGCGGATTCAAGAGGGGGCCATCGGGAAAACAGGCCCCGGCGGGGTTCCCGGCTGCAAGGGAAAGAGAAAGACACCGCTGCACCGTCTCTGGCTGTGAGCCACGTTCCCGTGCCTCAATAGAGCGGGGACTTCCGCCGCTGTTTTGACTTTTCCGGTATAGGACGTAGTCAGCCCTGCGTCGGGGCTGCCCCCATTAGGTTGTAATATCGGTTCGGGCCACTTTGCCAGGTAATGACGAGTGCAGCAGCCACCACCTTATATACCCCAGAAGGGGGAATGATCCAAGGTGTTTTTGGAATCTTTTCAGACATGCGCAGGCAATCCTCCGCGGAGTGGTTGAAGCTGAACGGGCTGCCGTTTTGTCAGCGGTTTTCTTCCATCCACTGCCTTAAAACGGGGAGGTCTGCGGGAGCCCAGGGCAGTTTTTCCAGCATGCGGCCGGAGAAGAAGCCCAGGCTTTCGTGTTCCAGGGGCCGGGGCAGGGCGCAGGGCTCCAGACGGCACAGGAAGGGGATGAGGCGGATGATGCGTTCCCATTCCCGGTGCCGGACGGGGGTGAGCATGCGGACGGGATGGACGGCGCATCCCAGTTCCTCCCGTATTTCCCGGATGATGGCGTCCCGGGCGTTCTCTCCGGGTTCCACCTTTCCGCCGGGGAATTCATAAAGAAGCCCGTTGGACTGCCCCGCTTTCTTTTTTGCTCCCAGGAGAAGGGTTCCTTGTGCGGAGGGCAGTTCAATCAGGGCGCAGCAGACGTCCAGGATGTTCATCATGCGTTGAAATCCAGAGAATGCAGGTTCATGATGCGGGAATCCGTGTCCAGAATGCCGAAGCCGATGCGGCCGGTCCTGCCCTGGAGTTCCCCCGGATTGGCCAGCAGGCACCCGCGGTACATTTCCCGCACGGCCTGGTGGGTGTGGCCGTACAGGGCGGCGTCCACACTGCCGCTGCGCGCTTCCTGCATGGCGTATTTGGGATAGTGGGAGAGGGAGAACTTTATGCCGTACCTGGTGAGCAGGACGTGTTCCGGGTGCAGGCGCGCCGCCGGGGAGCAGGCGGCCAGTTGGCGCATGATGGCAAGCTCGTAGTCGTTGTTGCCCGGAACGGCGTCCAGAGGGAGGCCCCCCGTCAGTTCAATCAGGCGCTGGAAGCTCTCCGGGGTGGTGCAGTCGCCCAGGAACATGAAATGTCCGCAGTCCAGCAGGCGCATCTGGCGCATCGCAAGCTCCAGGTGGTCCGTGCGGTCGTGCATGTCGGAAAAAACGCCTATCTTCATGGTGTTGATCGGTTCATGGCATGGATGGGCCAGGCCTTCAATTCGTCCGGCAGGGGAGGCAGGGGCGCATGCTCTCCCTCCCGGCGCAGCAGGCAGGTGAAGCCGCCTGCGCCCGCGCCGTGAAAAGGCATGAGCCGGTAGCAGGCCTCCTGAGTCAGGGCGGAACGGAAAGGCTCCAGCTCCGGCACGGCTGCGGTCCGCAGGTCCGGACAGCGTTTCAGCAGGTACAGGACGTTCCGTTCGTTCTCCTCCGGGGCGTAAGTGCATGTGGTGTACAGCAGATAGCCTCCGGGCGCCAGGCACTGGAGGGCCGCCAGCAGAATGCCCCGCTGCCGCTTGGCGTTGCCCCCGGTGACGGAGGGGTTGAAGCAGCCGGGGTTGGGAATGCCCTTGGCCAGCAGGGATTGACCGCTGCACGGGGCGTCCGCCAGAATGAGGTCAAAGCAGCCCGGGGCCAGCTCCGCCCACTGGTCCGGGCGCAGACGCTGGGTATATACGCCGGTGAAGCCGCAGCGCAGCAGGTTGTGGCGCAGAATGCCCAGGCGCTTCGGGTGCACCTCGTTGGAGACGTGCTCCCGCGGGGCGGTCCGCGTCTGGGCCAGAATGCTTTTCCCGCCGGGAGACGCGCACATGTCCAGGCAGCGTTCCGGCCGGAACGGCAGATGCGCCAGCGGAGCCGTCTCCCAGACGGAAGAGAGGTCCAGGGGATAGTAATAGCCGCGTTCGTAGTCCGGCAGGGAGCCGGGTCTGGCCTCCGCTTCTCCCGCCGGGAGCGCCAGGATGGAAGGGTGGCCCCAGTCCCGCGGCGTTTCCTCCGCCGGCAGAGGCGGCAGGTAGCCTTCCGGAGCTTTCGGGGTGATGACCAGCGCGCTTCTGGAACGGTCCCCTGCCTGCATGGCGTCCAGAAAATCCTGCTCCTGTTCCGCTGTCAGCTCCAGCTTGCGGGTGAGCCTCAGTATTTGGGAGGTGGACACGAGATCAGGCCCGGAACGTTTCGCCGAAATGGGTGTTGAGCGCCAGATGGGCGGACCCCAGGATACCCGCCTCCGTGCCGAACTGGGCGGGGAGGATTTCAAGATGCTCCACCAGCGGAGCGGCAAGCTGGGTCTTCATGATCTCCTGAAGGGGTTGGAAGAGCAGGGTCTTGGCCTTGGCCACGCCGCCGCCGATGATGATGGCCTCCGGGTTCAGGAGGTAGCAGCAGTTCATCAGCGCGCAGGAAAGCTTTACGGCCAGGTCGCGCCAGACCTGCGCGGCTACTTCGTCCCCTGCCAGCGCGGCCCGTTCCAGGGCGATGGGGTTGCAGTCCACAATGGCCTTGTCAACGCCGTGGCTGGCGTACAGGGTGCGGGCGTCCGCCGCTATTTCCCGGTTGCCCACGTAATCCTCCAGGGAACCGCGGTTGCCGTAATGGCCCAGCCGCCCCCGGTAGTCGATGCTGGTCTGGCCCAGTTCCCCGGCGGAGCAGGTGGCCCCGCGCAGGAGCTCCCCGTTCACGATGAGTCCGCTGCCCACGCCGGTGCCCAGGGTCAGGCAGACCAGGTGCCTTTTCCCCTTTCCGGCTCCCAGCTTCCACTCCGCGTAGGCCATGCAGTTGGCGTCGTTCTCCACGTACACGGGCAGTCCGCAGGCGGCCTGGAGCATGTCCCTTACCGGAACGTTGTTCCAGCCGGGCACGTTGGTGAGCGTATAAACGGTGCCCTGGTAAAAATTGACGAAGCCGGGCATCCCCATGCCGATGGCCTGCACTTCCGGATGGTTCAGCCGCAGCATGTTCACGAACTGGGCGATGGCTTCAATCAGTTGGTCGGGATTGCCGTATTCCTGGGTGGCGATGGAAGGCGCGTGCGCGATCACTTCCGTGCCTTTGACGACCCCCAGCTTGATGGAGGTGCCCCCGAAGTCAATGCCGATGGAGGGAATGGTTGAAGCTGTCATATGGTACCAATATAGAATTTTGCCGGGCATTGAAAAGGTTAAAAGAAGTATGCTTCCGTTAAAAAAACGGCAGGCGGGGCAGCGGGAAAAATGACTTGTTTCATAGCTGAATTTTCTTGAATGAACATTTGAGCGCTTGTAGTGTCTCATAGTCTAGTCAGTTGGGCGGTTTCGCCCGCTGTTCGTGAAACATCGTCAACCTCAGCCCATAGAGACACCTCCTATGCCTACTCCCAAGAAAACCGATAGCAAGACCGTCGCCAAGGAAGCTCCGGCCCCCAAGAAAAAGACCTGCGGGAAGTCCGCCTGCAAGACCGCTGTAGAGCAGGAGGCGCCCGCCAGGAAAAAGTGCTGCAGGAAAAAGGCCGTTGAACCGGAAAAAGCCGCCAAGCCCGCCAAAAAGGCCGCTGCCCCCGCGGCTGCTGTGGAAAAGAAGACGGAACCGAAAACGGCCCGGAAGGCCCCGGCCAGAAAAACCGCTTCCTCCCCCGCCGCCCCGGCTCCCGCTGCCGCAAAGAATGAATTGACGGATGAGCAGACGGAAGCCATCGCCGCCGCCAAGGCTGAACTGGCCGCCAATCCGGAATGGGAACCCTTTGTGCAGATGCAGCGCCAGCATCTGATGGACCTGCGCGACAGGGCCCTGGACAACATGAGCGGCGTGGCCCGCGACACCCTCCGGAACCATCCGGAAGGCAGTGAAGCCTCCGGCTCCGGGGAACACCAGGCGGATGCCGGGAGCGACGCCTATGACCGCGACTTTGCGCTCAGCCTGCTTTCCAAGGAACAGGACGGCCTGTATGAGATTGAACAGGCGCTCGCCCGCATTGACAACGGAACGTACGGCATCTGTGAAATGTCATACAAGGTCATTCCCATCCTGCGGCTGGAGGCCATTCCCTTCGCGCGGCTCACGGTGGAATGCCAGGCCCAGTGGGAAAAGGAAAAAGGGCAGAACGCCCGGTTCCGCCCCAGAGTGGCCCTGGGCTTTGCGGGAGGACAAAATGATGTAGATTTATCTGTTTCTCTTGACGATGACGAAGAATAGTGTATAAATCCTCCCCCGTAACACATTTTCATCATGCCAAGAGACATCATCATCCTCGAATGCACCGAGGCTAAAGCCGAAGGAAAGCCTACGTCCCGCTACGTCACCACGCGCAACAAGAAGAGCCTGCGTACCCCCGGCCGCCTGGAAAAGGTTAAGTACAATCCTTTCCTGAAGCGCCGCACGCTTCATCGTGAAATGCGTTAACCGCGGTCCAGCTCATCGATTATCTTTATTACTATGTCCACTGAACCCAAGACTGTAGAACGTCGTATTCGTTTCCGCACGTGCAATCGCCAGATGCCGCGCCGCCGTCTCGACATCCCGATGGATCAGGTCGATCTGCTCAACCCCGATTTCCTGTCCAAGTTCACCTCTGAAACCGGCAAGATTCTTCCCCGCCGCGTGACCGGGCTGTCCGCCAAGATGCACCGCAAGGTGACCCGTGAAATCAAGCGGGCCCGTTCCATCAACCTTCTGCCGTAACAAGCCCCAAGGAAATCTCTTTCGGTAGAAATTGTCTTTGCAGGCGGGAGTTTGTCCGGTAACAGGGCAGACTCCCGCTTTATTTCCAGCCAACATCCTCCTTCCGCATGCAGGAACTGAAAGATACCCAGTCCGAGACGGATACGCGCAATATCTCCATTGACCGGGTGGGCGTCAAGGGACTGCGCTTTCCCATCCAGATCCAGGACAAGCTCAACCGCATCCAGTCCACCGTGGCGACGGTTTCCCTGGCGGTGGACCTGCCGGAGGAATTCAAGGGCACGCACATGAGCCGCTTTGTGGAGGCCCTGCACCAGCACGGCCCCCTGCTGGACGTGCATACGGCCCTGGCCATTCCCCGGGAACTGCTCCGCCGCCTGTCCGCGCGCCGCTCCCATGTGGAAATGGAGTTTCCGTTCTTCCGCGCCAAAAACGCCCCCGTAACCGGAATTGAAGGACTCATGGACTACGTGGTCCGGTTTGAGATGGAGGCGGAAGCGGACAACAAGCTGGCGGACTTCAAGCTGACGGTGGTCGTCCCGGTGACGACGCTCTGCCCCTGTTCCAAGGCCATGAGCGCCTATGGGGCCCACAACCAGCGCGGGCTGGTCACCTACTCCGTGCGCTTCGCCTCCCGGCCCGTCTGGATTGAAGACCTGATTGACCTGGTGGAATCCTGCGCCAGCTGTTCCCTGTACAGCGTGCTGAAAAGGCCTGATGAAAAATGGGTGACGGAAAAGGCTTATGAAAACCCCGTCTTTGTGGAAGACCTGGTGCGCAACGTGGCGCTGAAAACGCAGAGCCACTCCGCTTTCAGCTGGTACCGGGTGGAGGCGGAAAACTTTGAATCCATCCACAACCACCAGGCGTATGCCGTCATTGAACGGGACCTGCGTTCCTGAGCTGCTTTCCGTACAGGACTTATGAACGACAACTGGTGGGCCATTGCATCTCTCGTCCTGTCCCTGGCTTTTACGGGGCTTGGCTGGCGCCTGCTGGCCTCCGGCCGCCGGTTTTTATACGCCCACCTCTGGATGGCGTGCCTCTTTGCGCTCCAGACGGGGGCGCTTTGCGTCAAGGCGTACCAGACGGGGATGTGCCCCATCCGCGGCGCGTCGGAGGTGCTCTTCTTCCTCTCCTGGACCATCAACCTCTTTTACCTTCTTCTGGGGCGCGCCTACCGCATGTCCGTGCTGGGCATCTTCACCGCTCCGGCCATTGCCGTGCTGACGGCGCTTTCCCTGCTGATCGGCCTGTACGGCGCGGATGTGCAGGGCACGCATGACTTCTGGGTGACGGCGCACGTGGGCGTAGCCATGATGTCCTACGGAGCCGGAGGCCTGGCCGCCGCTGCGGGCGTGGCGTTCTGCATGCAGAACGAATGCCTCAAAAGGCGGCAGATACCCGGCACCTGCCGTCTTCTGCCCCCTATCCGCACGCTGGAAGCCAGCATGAAGCGCCTGGTTCTGGTGGCGTTCCTCCTGCTTCTGGCCGGGGAATGGCTCGGCTGGCAGAGGCATCTCCCCATCAACGGGGCCAAAACCTCCATCGTCATTCTGCTGACGCTGGGCTATAGCATTCTGCTGTGGTTCATCTACCGCCGCGGCATGCCGGGGCGCGCCCTGGCCTACTGCTGTGTGGCCCTCTTTATTGCATCCATGAGCATTTTCCTGGTAAGCTGATGAGAATGGTTTGTTTAGGCTTGAATCACCGGACCGCTCCCGTGGAAATACGGGAGCGCTTTGCCGTGCCGTCCCACAGGCTCCAGGAGGAGGGGCGGCGCATCCGCTCCCTGCCGGACGTGGACCAGTGCGTGGTGCTTTCCACCTGCAACCGCATGGAAATCTACTACTGGTCTGACAGGCCGGAAAGCGCGCAGGAACACATCCTGTCCCACTTCCTGGGAGCGGGCCGCGGGAACGTGGACATGGCCTCCCACTTTTACAGCCATCTGGGGGCGGATGCCCTGGAGCACCTGTGCCGCGTCCTGAGCGGGCTGGACTCCATGGTGCTGGGGGAAACGGAAATCTTCGGGCAGGTGAAGACGGCCTACCAGATGGCGCTGGACGCCGGAGTGACCGCGGCCTGCGCCAACAAGACCTTCCAGAAAGCCTTCACCATCGGCAAGAGGGTGCGGACGGACAGCCAGATTCACGCCGGAGCCACCTCCGTGGGGTCCGTGGCCGTGGAGCTGGCGGAACAAATCTTCGGCGACCTTTCCGGCACCCGCGTCCTCATCCTGGGAGCCGGGGAGATGAGCCGCGTCACGGGCCGCGCCCTGCACGCCCGCGGGGCGGAGGGCATCTATGTAGCCAACCGTTCCTTTGACCGGGCGGTGGAACTGGCGGGCATGATCGGCGGCCAGGCCATCCGGTACGACGTGTGGGGGGACTACCTCAGGGACATTGACGTGGTGGTGGCCGCCACCGCCGCCCCCCACTGCATCATCACCCGGGAGACGCTGCTGCCGCTGCGCGCGCCCCGCAAGTACCGCTCCCTCTTCCTGATTGACATCTCCGTGCCGCGCAACATCTCTCCGGACGTGGCGGATATTGACGAGGTGTACCTCTACGATATCGACACCCTCACCCAGCTGGCGGATGAAGCCAAGCGCAGCCGGGAGCAGGAAGTCTCCCGGTGCGAGGCCATCATCCAGGACAACATCTCCAAATACTTTCCGGACTCCGCGCTTTATGACCAGTAAAAACACCCTTATCATCGGCACCCGCGGGAGCGCCCTGGCGCTGGCCCAGGCGGACATGGTCCGGGCCGCCCTCTCCCTCCGTTATCCGGAACTGGACGTGCGCCGGGAAATCATCCATACCACCGGGGACCGCCGCACGGACGTGCCGCTGGCGGACGTGGCCCGCGTTTCCGGCATCGTGGACAAGGGAATCTTCATCAAGGAACTGGAAACCGCCCTCCTGGAAGGCCGCATTGACGTGGCGGTGCACAGCCTCAAGGACGTGCCCAGCGAGCTGGCCCCCGGTTTCACGCTGGCCGCCGTGCTGCCCCGCGCCGCCGTAGAAGACGTGCTCATTACGAGGGAGCCAGACTGGAACGGCTCCGGCACGCTGGCTACCGGAAGCGTGCGCCGCCGCCTGATGGCGCGCACGTACTGGGGTTCCGGCCTCCGGTTTGAAGACCTGCGGGGCAACGTGCCCACGCGCCTGGCGAAGCTGGCGGAGCATCCCGGCTGGGACGCCGTAATTCTGGCCAGGGCCGGACTGGAACGCCTGGGGCTGTATGCGCCGGAAACCCTTGTGGAGGGGAGGAAGCTCTACATGCGCCCCCTGCCGGTGGAAGCCTTCATTCCCGCCGTGGGGCAGGGCATCGTGGGCATGGAATGCCGCTCTTCCGACCGGGAGACGATGGAAATGCTGGCAGGAGTCAGCGATCCGGAAGCCTTCGCCTGCGCTCTGGCGGAACGCGCCTTCCTGGTGCGCCTGGGAGCGAGCTGTTCCACGCCCGTGGGCGTTTACGCCCGTTTGGAAGGGCATGAACTGGTCCTGCGTGCGGCGTACTACGCGCCAGGCAGGGAAGAACCTTTTGCCGTGGTGGTCCGCGGGGACCGGAAGGAGCCCGGGGTCCTCGGCCTTCGTGCGTTTGAAGAATTGGACCTGCGCTGACGGGGTGCGCTCTTCCGCTTTTTCCGGAGCGGACAGGGATAAAAAAAGGTTCCGGACCAAGTCCGGAACCTGAATTAAGCAGAGAGCTCACGGGGAATTAATGTTTTTCCTTGGAGCTTGAGCCTTTATCGCTCATAAACTGCCCGGTTGAAGCATCGCGCTTGACGCGCTGCCCGGTTTTGTTCGTGGTGGTTTCGGAGCGCTTCTTGGAAGAACCGCCTTTGTGATTTCCACCCATGTGGGAACTACTTGCCATGTTGTTTCACCTCCTTTCCATTTTCTTCGCCTGTTCATGAACGAGAGAAGAAATCCGGCCATATCATAGGTCCCTGTGACAGCATTTGGGCCTGTAAACGGCGCTTGTTCAAAAATGCGCGCCTGCTTATGAAGAAGACCGCTGCATAAGATAATCCCTCAGGGCCGCCGCTTCATTGTGCTCCGTATTTCTGGCGGAGTACAGCAATGTAAGCTTCCCTTTCCGCGCGAGCTGGAGCAGATGGGAAACGGCCTCCTTGTTCCCGTCCAGTTCCTCGTCATACTTCCGGCGGAAGGCGTCCCATTTGGCCGGATCATGCGCAAACCACTGGCGGAGCGCCGTGGACGGAGCCACATTTTTCAGCCATTCATCCCAGGAAGCCTTTTCCTTGGAAATCCCGCGGGGCCAGAGACGGTCCACCAGCACGCGGTAGCCGTCTCCGGTTTCCTTCGGGTCATAAATTCGTTTGATGGTTATATTCATACGAAAAAAGTCTGATGAAGGAATAGAGCGGGCAAGGCTTGCTTTTGTTGAGCTGCGTCGGGACATGCGCCGCCCGATGCCGTGAATGGAAACGGCCTGGTGATGGGGAAAACGGCAAAAAAACGGCACCGTTCCGGAGAGGGAACAGTGCCGGAGAACATGTGGCTGAAGACACTTAAAATCCCATCATAACGCCTGCTCTTCCGCTCTGGTTCAGCTGCCGGTTGCCGGCTTCCAGACTGTAATCCACGCCCGCGCTCCAGTTGCCGGACAGGCTGACATGGAATCCGGCGGAAGCCTCCAGGACGGTACGGCCAGGGTTGACGGCCATGGCCGTCCAGGAGCGGGAGGTTCCACGTACGGAAACATGCGGCGTTTTCCGGTCCAGATCGTGCGCGATTCCCGTGCGGACGTAGCCTGCCGCTTCCCGTCCCAGCAGGGAGCCGTTCCGGTGGAACTCCACCCCCAGGCGGCCGCGCAGGACATTCGCGGAGCTGTCTTCCAGATGGTAGGCATGGCGTTCCCCTGCGGCGGTGGAGGCGCTTTGAACGCTCCCCGCGTACTGGAGGCCGGAATAAAGGCCCAGCCGCGTTTTCCGGTTCAGCCTCCTTGTCCATGCTCCCTGTACGTCGAGCAGCCAGGTTCTGTCCTTCCATGAGCTTTCCAGGCGGTCTCCGGCCAGGTCCGGGGAAATAACGCCCCCCTTGCTGCGGGCGGAGCCATAGCCCCCCTGCACGCCCAGAAGCAGGGAATCTTCCGCGTTCACCTGCACGGACCGCGCCAGTTGGAAAAGGGCCATGACGGCGTCCTGGTCAAAGCTGCCCAGGTCATTGTTCACATCGTTCGTCCCGAAGCTCTGGCCGAAGGCTCCCCCCGCCGTCCAGACCGGGGAAAGATCGTAACTCCCGCCCACGGAATACCCGTGGGAGCGGAAGCGGTAGCCTTCCGCCGCGGCCTGGGAGGCCTGGGTGAAATAATCCCCCGTGGCCGTGATCCAGAAAGCCGCGCGCCCGTCCGGCTTCAGCCGTTCTCCCTCCCTGGTTCTGGCGGCCTCTGCAAAACTGCGGAGGCTGCGCACGGCGGTCCACTGGGAATTGCCCTGCACGCCTCCCACGCCGGACGGGGGCCGCCAGCCCCCCGTGTCCGGTCCGGAAGGAACAATGCCTCTATTCTGTCCGGAAAGGTAATCGAAAAAGGAACCGTCCACGCTGTAGCTCCACCCGTCGGCATCCACCAGCCGCACGCTTTTGGCTCCGTTGACGCTGTCCATCAGCTCCTGCGTCTGCCCCTCATGGGAAAAAATGAAGGGGTGCAATTCATCATAGGGAATGCTGAGGCGGCTGACGTCCAGAACGAACTCCAGGGAACCCGCAAAGGCGGCGATGGAGGAACCTTCCGTAAAATTCCATACGGGATTCTCTTCCGTGGCCGCCGCCATGGAATCGGTCATCCTGACGAGCACGGTATGGGCGGCACCCGGCTTCACGGCATGCACGCTGTACTGGCCGTCCATCGTCGTAAAGCCTTCAATGATGAAACTGCTTCCCTGCCATGCATCCAGCGAGCCGCGGATGGCCGTTCCCTCCCCCATGCACAGGCTTCCCTGGTACAATTCCGTGTTGAATCCGTCAATGGAAGCTCCGTCCTTGAAAAAGACGGTTCCGTCCACGGGATAGCCTTCCGCACCGGGCTTGTTGATCGTCAACATGTTCCTGTCGTTCTCCCCCCGGATGCCGTCGTAAAAGACCAGGGAGCCGCCGTTCCCGGCGTAAAGGGCGATGCCGGTGGAAAACAGGGAGTGGATGGCATTGGAAGCGCCGCCGCCCCCCAGTGCCGGAACGTGGTCCCTGTTGCCTCGGAAAATGCTGTCCCGCCCGTTGGCGATAATCCGGAGCCGCCCTTCATTCGCAATGGCTCCCCCCTGCGCCAGGGACGCATCTGCGGAAGAAGCGTAATTATCGTAAAAGGAACAATTCACCAGCGTCAGCGTGCAGCCGATAAAATTGTGGATGGCTCCCCCTCCTGATGCCGTCTCCGTCATGGAAGAAGCATGGTTGCCGTTAAAGACGCAGGAAACAAGCGTGCCCGTGGACCCGGATTCCAGGTTGAGCGCGCCTCCCCACGCACGGCCTGCGCTGGTGGAATTAGCCGTGCAGAAGGCATAATTCCCCGTAAAAGCGGCATTGCTCAGCTTGATGGAGGCATTGTTATTCAAGTTCACGGCTCCACCGGAGGCTGCATAGCCCATGGCGTAATTCCCGTGGAATTCCAGGGCATCCCCTTCCAGGCGCGCCCCGTACGTGGCCATGGAGACGGCGCCTCCCGCCGCCGTGCTCATGCCATTGGCCCCGGCATTCAGGTAAGAAGTGTAATTACCGGAGAAACGGCAGTTGCTCAGGGTAACGGCGCCAAAGCTGGCAATGGCGCCGCCGTACTGCTGGGGGCTGTTCAGACACGGTTCATGGAAGGAGACGTAATTATTGGTGAAATCGCACCCCTGGATACTCATCACGGAACCTGCCGCCCCGGCAAGCGCGCCTCCTTCTCCGTCTGTCTGGGAAACCATTCCGTTATTGGAAAAGGAACATCCGGAAAGAATCAGCCTGGCGTTCTCACCGTTGGCGATGGAGCCGCCGGAGGAAGAGGAAAACCAGCTCACGGCGGTATTGAAATTGCCGGTGATGGTGCAGTCGCTGATTTCCAGTGTGCCGCGGTTGTCAAACGCCCTGCTGGTGAAAACCTGGGCGCTCTGCTTGGTGGAGGAGATGGTGTGGTGGCCCCCATTCAACGCCAGGGAAGTTCCCTGGGAGACGGTGACGGCGCCCCCGTTGCCTGTCACCTCTGCAACGGAACCGTCCCCGCTCAGGTCAAGTACCGTTTCAGTGATGGACTCGTCCTGCCAGTCCCGAACGAGGTCATCCCAGGAAATGGGGCTGGAAGCGGCTGCATGGGGCACGGCCTGTGACAGGAGCAGGGCGGCGAGGAGGGGGAGAGGAAGTCTCGGAGTCATTGATTTGGAATTTGTTCTTGGATTGGGTTTTGCGGCTGTGTCCGCAAAACTTCCCGAAGCCTGGGGGATTTTCAATCCGCAGAGGCAGCGTTATGAACTTGAAACCAAGGGTTTATTTCTCTTTCATCCTATTTCTCCTCCTGTCCGGAAAAAGTGAATAAGCGTACCGGATAAGGCTTAAAAAATCTTGCCTTAAATGAATTATTGTTGACAACGGATTGAAAATCCGATGAATACAGAAATTTTATAAAATTACCCTGGAGAGATAAGCTGCTGGACCGGAAGTAACATTGAAGGCCTGCTCCAAAGCATGGGCTAAATGAATGAAGGGCGCGGGTTTTCCTTCTTCGTCAGAAACTGTCCGGGGAATTCAAGGGAAATAAACTGGCGCTCCGCGCGGGATAATTGCTTGATTCACACGATTATCCAGTCGCCTGTTTCATTTCAGGAATAGTTCACCGGCATAAATCCTGAAACTCTTTATTTAATATTCCTCTTTTTATATATTTGTGTTCTGGAACAATGCACAAGGCATTTCAGGCGGGTGCTGCATCCATATATGTTAACGATCTCATCTCTTGAAACAGAGATGCTCCAAATTTTACCTTTAAGAACTTTTCTCTCGCAAATATTGACACAAGCGCTGCACCTTCCGCACTTTGGAAATGGAGGTTCATGTAATACCGTTTCCAGTGGAGCATCAGTTAAAACCGTACCGAGACATTGTGCTGCGCCATATTCGGGAGTAATTAACAGGTTGTTTTTTCCAATCCACCCTAATCCGCCAAGTAGCGCGACTGTTTTATGAGGTAATACTGACTCTTTGGTTTCATCATTGAATACGTCATCAGCCACCAGCCCCGTATCGGATTGCGATATGGCTTTATAACCCTTTCCGGCAATAAACCCGGCTAAATCGTCTGCTATTTCCCCCGCCTTATGTTCAGTTTGTGAAAATTCATCATCATCGAAATCGTAATTGTTATCTATCCGCGCTTGTACGTAATCGGGAGTATCAAATACCGTCCTGACATACTCTGCGGTCAGCGGGAGTACAAAGACAATGGCGTTCGGGAGTTGCCTGTTTTGCTTTTCGTCTAAATGGAATATGCTGACAAAACGTATCAATTCCGCTCCCCGGTTTCTTAATTCGTTTTCTATTTCTTGATTCAAGTATTTCATATTTCTTTTTATCAGAACTTCATTTTAGAAAACGCAGGAACGGGGTTGGCCTGAAAATATCAGGACGCCCCTACTTCCGCCAGGAGGCATCGGGTACGGCTCCGCGGTATTGCAGCGTCAGGATCAGCATCTTGAGCTCGCTGAGGCGCAGGTCGTGTTCCTTCCTGACCTGGGGATTCAGAGAGCCGTGAAACAGCCATTGATCCGTCTGGGCGGACATCAGGCGCTGGGCCGTCAGCGCCATGGACAGGGCCTGCCCCGGAGACTGGGCCGCAATGGCCGCGCTCCAGGAATACAGCATATTACTGTAAATGGTGGTCCAGGCGAACATGCGGTCGTCAAACCTGCCGGGACTCTCCACATAGGGGCGCAGCAGCCTCTCCGCCTCCGCAAGGCGCCCCTGGCGGATGTAAAGCAGGCTTTTGGCCGCTGCCAGGCCGTGATTGCCGGGACTCCGCAATTCCGCCTCTTCCTCCTGCCGTTCCAGTTCCCTGAGCCGCGCCTCGTCTGGAGCGGCAGGACTGCCCACGGCATGCAGGATGCTGCGCCGCACCAGGTCCGGGTCCAGGCTGCTGGAAGCGGCCTCTTCCAGCATGGGAAGCCGTTCGTTGGAGGAAACCGGAACGGCCCGGAGGGAGGCCTTCCAGACCGGGAAAGCCCGGAACGCGTAGCACAGGGCCAGCGCCGCCAGCAGCAGCGCGGCAGAGGCCTGGAACCAGCGTCCGGCGCGCCGGGAGGCCTTCACCCGGGAAAGGGAGGCGGTGCAGGTAATGCCGCAGCACAGGGCGCTGGCGCCCAGCAATGCCGGATTGTGCCAGATGAACTCCCCATAGGCATGGAAGGCGGCGATGCACAGCACGCAGAAGGCCGCCGGCCCCAGGGGATTGGCGCGCTGGCGCTCCCCCCCCAGCTGGAGCACGCTCCAGAAGCCGGAAACGAGGAACAGGGCCAGCAGGGCCAGCATCAGCCCCAGCCCGGCATAGCCGTAGTCACAGGCGGCCTGCGCGTACTCATGGTGGGCGAAATTGGGGAGGCTGGCCCCGGCAAAAAATTCCGTGGAAAGGTTGGTGAACATCCGGCTGCCGTGGCCGAACCATGGGGCCTGGTCCGCCAGCGCCCACGCCAGTCTGGACAGGTCCAGACGGCTCCCGAAGGAGAACGTATCCAGCAGGGAGGCCAGCTTTCCGGCTCCGTTGGCCAGGTCCAGCACGGCATAAGCCGCTCCCAGGAAGAGAAGCAGGATGAACAGGATGGCCGCCGTATAAAATTTTCTGTTATTGCGGAAAACGCTGGAGGTATAAATGAAAAAGCACAGGGTGACGCCAGCCAGCGCATTCGGAAAGGCGGCGCGGGAACTGCAGGTGAAGGAAATGAGAATGAGCGCCAGACCCGTGAACAGGCTGATGCTCCATTTCCTGGCGGAAGCCATGCTGTACGCGCAGAGGAAAAATCCCGTGACGGACAGGAAATGAGCGGAAAAATTCTTGTACCCGAACAGCCCGATGTTGCGCAGCTCCGTTCCGAACAGGGAATAATCCGGCCTGAACCAGGAGGCCTCCGTCCCCGTTATGTTCTGGTACCCCCACAGCAGGGCGTTCAGCAATCCCAGCGCCGCCGCCAGCACGGGAAGAACGCTCCTTTCCCCATTCCCGGCTCCGGCATACGCCCCCGCCATGAACATGGCCATGGCCGTGACGATGAGGCCCAGGTCCGCCACTCCCTCATAGTAAAACCAGGGTGAAAACCACGCCCGCAGGAGGAAATAGCCGCCTCCCAGCCCCAGCGCCAGCCATCCCGGCAGTCCGGGGCTGGGAATCTTGTACCCCCGGAGGATGCAGAAGCAGAACAGCAGAAGGGACGCCGCCAGAAGGCAGGCGGGAAGAAAAAGGGTGTGCCATTCCCCTCCTGCCGCCGTTGTCGCCAGGAAAGTGTAAAAAAGGGCCAGCAGGGCCATCAGGGCTTTTCCGGCGGCGGTTTCAGCAATGCGTGGTGCGGAAGGCTTGCTGGGGGCGGGGTCTGGCATGGCTGGGAACGGGCTGGATGACGACAGGGAAGGTAACATTATAAACGCGGGAACCCCCCCTTGCCAAGAGCAAGCTTCCGTACAGGACGGGATGGATGCGGCAGCCCGCGCGTTAAAACCGGATGGGCCGGAAAAGGGGGAGGAAAGGGAGATAAAAGGAATGGAGTGAAAAACGGCTTTCATGGAAGGATGGCATTTACCCCCTGTTTTGAAAGAAGGCTTTCAGGAAGCGCCGCATGCTTCTGAATGAATGCACGGACAAAGGCCGCACTTTCAAAAACCGTATTCCTTCATTCTCTTGAACATTCCTTCGCTGGCTCCCGGTTTCCTTTCGGCTGCGGCAAAGGCCTGCTGCTCTTCTGCGCGGCCTTCCGTTTCAAATGTGGAGCTGAAAGACCAGGTATCCGGCCTTCCGCTTTCCCGGCCCGTTACGCCTGGATGCCGAATTTGCGCTTGATCTCCGGAATGGAATAATTCACCAGCGTGGGCTTGCCGCCCGGGGTGCAGTACGGCACTTCGCAGGCCAGCAGTTCCTTCAGGATGGCCGGAGCGCGGTGCGGGGAAATACGTTCCTTCCAGGCGGATTTCCTGGCGATTTCCCCGATGAAGGTTTCATAAGCCATGCGTTTGGCGTTCCGGCTGAATTCGGACTGGGTGAGGCGGTCCACCAGCTCCAGCAGGAAGGTGCGGACATTCTCCAGTTCCAGCAGGGCGGGGAGGGATTCTATCCTGATCGTGTTCTGGCCGAAGGGCGTGACGGTCATTCCGGCCTGGTCAAAGTGGGGTGCGAACTGCTGGATAACGGCAAAATCCCGCGGGTCCAGGTCCAGCATCACCGGGTCCAGAAGCTGCTGGGACGGCATGGGCGCTTCCCGGTGCGCCCGCAGCCGTTCAAAGATGATGCGCTCCCGCGCGGCCCTGGGATGCATCAGCACCAGGCCCTCCGGCGTTTCAAACAGGGCGAATTGCTGGCGGAGGGTTCCCATATAGGTGAACCCGGCGGTGGCGTCCCTCTCCGGAGCGGCCTTTCCGCAGGCGTCCCTTGCGCCGCCGCCCTCCGCCTGATGCTGGAAATCCAGTTTCCCCTGGGTGGCGGGAACCTGCTTCAGGGGAATGGGGCGCAGGGGGGGAAGAGGAACAGCCTCCCGTGATTGCCTGCTGGGGGCGGGGGAAGAAAGGGAAGGGAGTTTGGAGGAAGGAGCGGGGGCCGTGCGGGGTTTTGCCGGAGGGAAGGCCTGGGAATTGTCCGCCCGGGAGGGTGTTTCCCCATGCGGCGCGGCGGAAGGCGGTTCCGGAGGGTCGCCGTCCGTCTCCGGCACGGCGGCGGAAGCGTGAATTTCCTGCCGGGCGTGTTTTTGGAGGGTGTTGGCAATCGCCTCCACAATGGTATTAACCACGTCCGCGGAACGGCGGAACCTCACCTCCTTCTTGGCGGGGTGCACGTTGACGTCCACCAGCGCGGGCTCCACCTCCATGTACAGGAAGAGCGCCGGATGCAGCCCGGTGGGAAAACCGCCGTAGCCGTCCCGGATGGCCCGGTTGATGAGCTGCTCCTCCACGGGGCGGGTGTTCATGAAGACGTACTGCCCCTTTCTGGTGCGCCTGGCCTCGGAAAGCGGGAGCAGGAAGCCCGTGACGGAAATGCCGGGCCCGATGGTCGTTTCTATCGGAATCAGGGCTGCCGCCGTAGCCGCATCCGTCAGCGCGGAGATGCGGACGCGCAGGTCCGCCGTGGCCGGAAGGTCGAAGACGAGCTGGTCATCCCGCTTGTAGGTAAAGCGCACCTGGGGATAGGCCAGGGCATGCAGGCGTATCTGGTGCTCCACATGGGAGGCCTCCGTCTCCGCGGATTTCAGGAACTTGCGGCGGGCCGGGGTATTGTAAAACAGGTCGGAGACCTCAATGGCGGTGCCGGGGGAGACGCCGGAACTTCTCGGCTCGTGCTCCAGCCCGCCGTCGATGCGTACTTCCCAGCCCTCCAGCGCCTGCTGCTGCCTGGTGCAGAGCTTGAAGCGGGAGACGCTGGCAATGCTGGGAATGGCCTCCCCGCGGAAGCCCAGGTGAGTGATTTCAAACAGGTCCTCCAGGGAGGAAAGCTTGCTGGTGGCGTGCCGCTTGGCGCACAGGCACGCGTCTTCCCGGGACATGCCGCAGCCGTCGTCCGTCACCTTGATCAGGCCCACGCCTCCGCGGCGTATCTCCACCCGCACGGATCTGGCTCCGGCGTCCAGGCTGTTTTCCACCAGCTCCTTCACGACGGAGGAGGGGCGTTCCACCACCTCGCCCGCCGCCACCTGGCTGGCAAGAGTGGGGGACATGACGTGGATGGAGGGCATGGCGGTGACGGATTGGGAAGGGAAGTAACGGAAAAAGGGAGCCTAGCCGCCGGCGACGATGGAGACGATTTCCACCCGGTCTCCGGGAGAAACCGTAATCCGGGAAAAATCCTGCGGCAGGAGCGCGGAGCCGTTGTGCTCCACGACGACGGGTTTGCCGTTCATGTTCAAGAGTTCCAGAAGCCGGGAAACGGAACAGGGTTCCGCCAGTCCATACGGGGCTCCGTTCAGCGTAATTTCGTTCTGGGCTGCCATGGCGGAAGTAACCATACCACAACGGGTGGAAAAATCCAGAAACATACCGGGGGGATGGCGTAAAAAAGATTCCGGTTCAAGACGGAAGGAAAAGAAAAAACTGGCATCGCGTACGGGACTCGAACCCGTGTTGCCCGCGTGAAAGGCGGGAGTCCTAGACCGCTAGACGAACGCGACATTAGGTTTGCAGGGACTGCGCGACGGAGTAAACACAACCACCGCGCAAAAGGCAAGAACTATTTAACCAAGGCCGCAAAAAAGCGTATTTACGGGAGTTCCCTCCCTCATTCTTGAAAGTGTGAAAACAACCTGATTCACCAATACCAAGCCAATACAAAAAACTTGCATGCCAAATAATGCCAATATATAACGGCGGTATCTGCTACAAAAACTATGCGCTATCTGCTATCCATCCTTACTATCCTAGCCATCATTGGAACAGTATGGTACAATAACCATTTGACAGTACAACACGACCAGAACGTAAATGAACTGAACTCTCAACTGGAAAAGCTACAACTCACTACAGAGCCCAAAATCAATAATCTGGAGAGAAAGCTAAAGGAATCTTATGACACTCTTGACCTGGAAGAAGAAACATTCCGGAACAAGAGGGATGCGTTAGAAACTATCCTCAAACAAACACAAGCACAACAGGAACGAACAGCACAACAGAACGCGGAACGGGCTTTACGCCGCAAAAAGGCCGCTGTGGAAACAGCACTAGCTAACCGTGAATTAACTGCTAAGGAATGGGAAGTCACGCTGGCGACTTTTAAAACACGACGGGCAGAAATAGCTAAATTACTTGATAAAAATAAACAACAGATAACTCTTAATAATAAGAAACTTGCTGACATCATTAAACGTGATACGGAAGACATAGCAAGACGGGAAGACGCTATGAGGTCCGCCGCCCGCGCATCAATGGCAAGCGGAAGGGCTGGAGGCCGCGGAACCTCTTATGCGATCATTGAAGCCAAGGAAGCCATGGAAAAAAAGCACAGGAACATGAACAAAGCGGTTGCCCTGCAAAACAGAAAACTCATGGAATCCATAGATACTATGGAAAAAGAATTGGTCCAAATGGACCGGGCGGAAGAAAAATTTATGCAATTGAACTCTCCGCATAATAAACCAGTTGCACACCTTGAACACTCTGAAGAATTCATGGCAAAAGTGCCCGTAGGAGAAAAAGCACACCAGGACCTTCTAAAACTCCACGAAGAACACAAACTCTCCGTTAAAAAGCTTCAGAACACAATTAACGACCTACTGGAAGCAAAAAATTCTTTAGAAACCAGGCTTAGCGACGTCCGCCGTGACATCAACAAGCAAAAAATGGATATTCAAGATAAGCATCAGCAAAGACTGAGAAACGCTCAATTCACAGGATACGCAATCATTGGAATTTTAGCAATTCTTACGCTCATTTCTTTTTCTTTTACAAATAGATACGCCTGATAAGTCACATTGCCTTCCCCTCTCTAGTCGTGTCCTCACAGGGTACGGCTTTTTTGTTGTCTAAACTCTAACTCTAACTGTCACTTTTGCCAAGGAGTGCAGCACTTCCTGTGTCCGGGCAGCAGCTTGAGAAGCCAAGGGGCGGCGGCCTGGCGCAATGGCGGAAGCTACCGAATGACCATTAGCCGGCCGTCAATGCATTCTTGGGGGATTGCGGTAGAATGGACCCTGACCATAACGGCCTAAAAGTTCATCGGCCGCAGGCACGCCTTTCCGGAACGGATTATGATGCCTTTTGGGAGTTCGTGGAAGATGAAGGCGGCGTGTCCCTGGGGCGGGAACGGGATTATGACTGGATGCACTTTCAGTTTGCGCGGTTGTAAATAAATTGTAATAAAGGGGATATTCCTGTATATCCGCATTGCCGGGTTGGTCCCGGACTAAAGAAAGGAGGTGTAACATGTGATACTTAACCCCGAATTAGTAGTACGGCTGATGGAACTTATTATTGTTCTGACTAGCTAAAAGAAAGCCCCGGCCTGGTGACGCAGGCTGGGGCGATTTTTTAGAGGTGTATGCGATACACGAACTAGTAGTAATGCCAATATGTGCCAGAACCACTTTTTGTCAAGATAAATATTATCAGCTTATCAGCTTTTATCAGCTTTTATCAAGTAATTTGGAAAGTGTATTTCTTACTTCGCTTTTTTCCGCGGGAGTCCCATTTGACGGTGCGGCCGTCATTTAACTGGAACGTCTTGCCGCCATAAGTGGAATTGAGCAGGAAGGAAAAGCGTTTATTGGAAGCTTGGGTGAGCTTATAGCGGGGTATCTTGCTTTCGTGTCCATCTTCGTCCTTTTCCGTTACAGATCAAGGTTGAGTTCCGGGTGTTTGCGGGTGCGCGGTTTGGGGGCGTCCTGCTTCTTTTTTTTGCGGGATTTCTTTTGAGCCTTCCGGCTGGTCCAAGATACTTGTGCAAGCTTGCGCAGGGCAGTCTTCCCGTATTTCCCGATAAGAGCTTACGCTTGATCGGGTGTTAAGGAGTCAAGGAAATCGTTGCAGGCGTGCGCCCGCATGGATGATGCGGAAATGGTATCACTGGTCAGGAGAGCAAGGTCAGAATGCGACAAGTTTTCTACGGATTTTGGACAGTAGAGTTTGGCAAGCTTGTAAACGTTCCGGGTAACGCGTTGCGGGTGATGACCGTTACGAAAAAGGATAGTGAAAATACCGATAAGGATATGCAAACGGGCATCCGCTATTTCTTCTTTTACCACGTCAAGTTGATGGTGGTTTAGACCGCATTCATAGAGTGCTTTTGAGAGTTCCGGGAGGATGGGCGTGGCGTCAAAAGGCGCGCTCCATTGCTCCTGTGTTTCTCCGTGCGCATGCAACAGGTAGTCAAGCGCGTCTCCTTGAGCGTGGATAACAGAGGGGCTGGAACTCATACCGTACCCCCCCTTTCCGGGACAAGACTTGCTCCGAATGTGGAGCTAAAAACAAGAGGTTTACTACGTTTTTTGCTACGCTAAAGGCGTAAACGTTTGAAAGTAAACATGGAGGCGGGAGCGGGAATCGAACCCGCGAATAACGATTTTGCAGACCGTCGCCTTACCACTTGGCTACCCCGCCGCTGATGTTGTGCGCGGATACTAGGGGAAAGAACCGCGGGTGTCAATCTCGTTTTTGGAAAAGATGCTCTGTTTCTGCGGAAGGCTGTCCGGGAATCCGGCCACCTTCCGGATGGGGCGGCATTGCTTTCAAGGCGTCTTCCCGGGAGACGGCGGCGTTGATGGGTAAGTTCCTGGTTTCCTGCTTTTCCGCATAGTGAATGACAAGGCGGACGCGATCATATTTTTCCGGGAAAGTGCAGGTGAACGGGTGGAATTCGATCGGCCCCGAACGGCATCGCGCCATTTCTGTTTTCACGGGGATCCTGTGTCTCTCCCGGTCAAGGAATACCATGCCGGCATAGGGGAAGCTCACAGGATAAATGAGCCCGATGCTCCATGTGTTGGTTTCCGTATACGGATTCACCCTTATGTCCAGATGCGGGCATTTTTCCAGATTGGCTACGTCCGTCCCTTCCTCAAGAAAGGAGGAGATGCAGAGAGGGATGGAATACGCGGCGTTCGGACGGAGATCGATTTCCGTTTCTGGCAGAGTGGCCAGCCGCGCGCATTTCACCGGCACCTTTCCCTTGATCTGGATTCTTCCGTCTTGGGGGAAGGGGCGGTCCTTAACCAGAAGGCCCAGGGAGAATATGCCTTTGCCTGTTTCCTGTTCATAGGAATGATGGGAAATGCTGATGGACGTGTCTTTCAAAGAAATTCCATTTCCGCTTCTGATGCTCAGTCCTGTTGGACTGGCAGCTGCAGAGAGTACGGCGCGGGGGGAAGTGTAACTGCCGGTGAATAGGAAATAACGGTATTTCGGAAAGAAGCTGGTTAGTTGAAGCTTGATGGCCTTTCTGCAGAATGTTTCATGCCGCTCCCCCCTTGAAAGGGCGGGAATGAGCAGGAGGAAAAGGACCGGAAGAAGCTTCATGGATGGCTGATGAACGAAAAGGGGGAGGGATACGGAGGCGCCTCCCGTGCAAAGCCGGAGCCGGAAAGATGGTTTATGGCGGTTTTTAACGGTTGGACAGCAGCTGCTTCATTTCCGGAAGACGGAAGTGCAGCGGAGGAAGCTCCTCCTCAAACGCGGCTGATTTTTCTTTCCTCAGGGCTTCCGCCCGTTCTTCCAGTTTCCGGGCTTCAGCCAGGATTTTGCGTATTTCCTGCCGGCCGCGGCCTATGTGGGAAACGGCCCGGGACGGGTCCGGCGTGAATTCCGGACCTCCCTTGAGGTATTTTTCAAAGTATTGCTGGTAGCGTTCCGCCAGTTCCCGCCCTCTGGCAAAGAGCTTGCGGTCTTCTTCCACATAGGCCGCCACGGCGGGGTCCACTTCTTTCGTGCTCAGGTCCGCCAGTTCTTCGTCCCGCTCCCGCAGCAGGTCCGCCGCGTCCCTGCTGCTTTCCGCCAGGCCGGGAAGGGTGGGATTCCTTTTCAGCTTCAGGAGGCGCTGCACCAGCGCATCGCTTTTTTCCGAGTATTCCGTATTGATGTCCGCCGCCTTTTTCCAGTAGGAGACGGTAGGGTCACCGCAGGAGGCCATCAGGAAGGCAGCCAGAAAGGGGAGCGTGCGGCGCAGGAAAGTAAGGGAAGTCATGTTCCTTTTGTAGCATTCCCGTGACGGGAATCAAGGCTGTTTTACGGGTCCCCGGCTTCTGCTTCTTATGAAAAGATGCTGAATCTTAATCGGTTCCGTTTCTGGAACGTTTCTTTTCCGCCGGAGGCGGCATTTCCACCACGCCGCTGCTGTTTCCGGGCGTCAGCAGGATTTCCACCTCCAGGGGCAGGGACGTATCCGCCAGCAGGCCTTCCGGGATGGAGATGCCGATGGGGGCGGAGCTTTTGCCGGGCAGCACTTCCTGGGGGGAGATGATGTCCAGAATGAGGCGTCCGTGCTGGAGAATGTTGATTTTGCTGATGGAGAAGGCGTCCTTCATGCCCGTGTTATGCAGCGTGACGCCCTTGAGCTGGGATGGGGCGAACGGTCCCGGAACGGTGAAGCGCAGGATGGTGGATTCCCCCCTGGCAAGCGGCAGGGGGAGCCAGTACGCCGCAATGGGCGCCTCCGGGTTCAGGCTATCCGTCAGGTAGGCGGATCCGTTGAGACGTTCCATCATCAGGCCGGAAAGCTCCGGGGAAGCGGGCACGCCCCAGCCCTGGGAGTACATGAGGGAGAGCAGGTACAGGGCTTCCTGGTCCCGGTACTGGACCGCCATTCTCAGGAACCGCGCCGCCTGGGCGTAATCCCGGGAGGCCAGAGGGGGCTGCTGTGGCAGGCGGGGAAAATAGGAGGGGATGTCCATGAGCAGGATGCCCAGCTCCTTCATGGCCTCATAGCATCCTCCGGTGGCGGAACGGTAGAGCCATTCCACCCCTTCTTCCGGCCTGGGGCCGCCGGGGCAGTCAGGAGACATGAGGAGTTTCCCCAATACCTGCTGGGCCACCGGGTAGCCGGCTTTGGACAGTTGTTCCAGAGCCGCCAGCATGTCCGGCGTGGCGTTCGCCAGGCCGAGAACGTTCCCGTGCCCCGGGGAAGGCGTGGTGACTGCCGCCACGAGCCCCTTGTAGGCAGGGTCATGCATCAGGGCCGGTTCCGGCGCCGCGGGGGCGATGATGAAGCGGATTTTAGGGAAGGCCTCCTCCGTGCGTTCCGTCTCGCTTTTGAAGCACGCCATTTGCATGGGGATGGCCTTGTGGGCGGCGGTTTCAAAGGCGTATGTGTAGGCGCGGTCCGTGGAGAGCTCCGGCAGGGCCGGGAAGAAGAAGGTGGAGGTGGATTGCCCCGGCACCGTGAAGGAGGGGACGGAGTTGACGGAACGGTCCACCAGGGCTCCGTTGGAGTCCCGGATGGTGAGGTGCAGTTCCTCCCCTCCGGTGGCCGGAGGGATAATCTGGAGGTAGATGCAGGAGATACGCAGCTTTTCCGGCAGGATGGAGGGGATGCCGGAACGGGTCAGAATCGTATCGTCCAGGCGCAGCTGGAATTCCTTCAGCGTCCGCGGTTCCAGCGCCGCGTCTTCCGTCATTCTGAGCTCCGGGATGCGGATGGATGCCAGGTCCCGGGGCGGGGGGGCCAATTCCTTCCCGTTGGCGGCAGGCTGCTGGATGGCCTCCTTGATGGTATTGATGGTGGTGCCCATGGGGGCCTTTTTCAGGTAGTCCATCAGGTAGAACGCCGCTGCGCCCAGCAGCAGGGTGCAGACGCTCCCCACCATCAGGAACATCATGTGGCGGTTGCGGCGGAGGGTGCGCGCGGACAGCCTGCGGGAGGCGGAATGAAGTCCGCCCGGCCCGGCGGTGGCCTTTTTGTTCCCGGAATTCTTCTCCGCACAGGGATGCGGCATTCCTTCCGGATGAATGTGGCGGATGTCCGCCGGGGATACCTGGATGGTGGCGGAGGATTCTTCCCCGGAAATGGCGCAAATGTCGTGAATCCATTCACGGGCCGTCTGGTAACGGCAGCTGGTCTGGGGAGCCAGCGCCTTGTCCAGCGAAAGCAGGAACTGCCGCGAGTAATAGCGGGTGAGCACGGGGTCGCTGTGCAGCGGCGGCATGCCGTCTTCCGTCAGGCGCACTTCCGCCCGTTCCGGCGGGTGGCCCGTGAGCAGGGCGTAAAAGGTGGCGCCTACGGAATAAAGGTCGCTCCAGGGGCCGATGTTCGTTTTCCCCAGCGCCTGTTCCGGGGAGGAATACCCCTGGGTAGTCAGGACGGTGGCGGCATGCAGCTTCAGGGCATGGCGCGCCGCACCGAAGTCGATCAGCACGGGCGTGCCTTCCTCCGTCAGCAGGATGTTGCCGGGCTTGATGTCACGGTGGTAGATGTGCCTGGAATGGAGGTAGTCCAGAATCCGCAGCAGGCGCGTCAGCAGGCCCTTGAGTTCGTCCTCCGTGTAGCGGTGCCCGGTGCTGTGGAGTTTCTCCCCCAGGTAGTCCAGGGAAAGCCCGGTGATGTTCTCCATGGCGAAGTAGGCGGTGCCGTTGGCTTCAAAAACGGACAGGATTCTGACGATGCCGGGATGGTTGAGCTCCGCCAGCGTCTGGGCCTCGCTCAGGAAACTCTTCAGGGCCCAGGTGTAATTTTCCAGGTCGTGTTCGTTGTTGGGGCGGATGTGCCCGGTCAGCGGGTCCCGGTAGGAACAGCTGGAGGGAAAGTTTTCCTTGATGACCACGTTGCGGTTCAGGAACAGGTCCTTCGCCAGATAGGTGATGCCGAAGCCCCCGCTGCCCAGGACGCGGATGATTTCATACTGTTCCAGGCGTGTGCCGGGGGCCAGCTCTCTCTGGTAAACGAAAAAGGCGCCTTTTTCTTCCGCGTGGGGAAGAGGGGGGCGTCCGGGCAGAATCTGTTCCAGGCCTGTCGTTGGAGCGGGAGGCGGGACTTGCCCTGTCGTCCGGGGCTGGTCGTCTGGCTGGCCTTCTTCTGCTGGCATGAGGGAAAGTTCCTGAAACGGAAGCTGCGGGCATTCTCATATGCCGGGTGCGGCAAGTCAAGGTGAATGCCTGTTTTCCTCCGTATCAGGACTGCCGCCTGTGCGTAGTATCTAAAACGGCGCAAGTGGAATGGAAGGAATAAACCTAAAGGGAGAGATGAAGGCGGGGGATTCTTTCTGCCTTGTCCTTCCTGTACGCCATGTTCATGAAGTCCGTTCCCGTGAAAGCCGTTCCTTCGCGTTTTCAGGACTTGTGGCGCCTGATGAATTCCCGTGCGGCTTTCAGGTAGGCTTCCGCCGCCGTGCCGGAAGGATCGTGTTCAAAGATGGTGTGGCCGAAGCTGGGCGCTTCCCCGAGCCGGATGGAGCGGGGAATGACCGTCTTATACAGCATCTGGGGCAGGTGCTGTTCCACCTGGTCAATGACCTGGCGGGAAAGGTTGGTGCGGCCGTCGTACATGGTCATCAGCACCCCTTCATGCCTGATGCGGGGATTGGCTCCGCTGGCGCAGATCTGCGCCGTCACGTGCAGGATTTTGGCCAATCCTTCCAGCCCGAACCATTCGCATTGCAGGGGAGTCAGCACTTCGTCGCAGGCGGCCAGGGCGGAGGTCATCAGAACGCCCAGGGAGGGCGGCGTATCCATGATGCAGTAATCATAGGCATCCGACTCCCGCAGGGGAGCGAGCGTTTCCCGGAGCCGGGTCAGGTGGTTGCCGGAGCGGGCCAGTTCTATTTCCACGCCGGCCAGGTCCATGGTGGAGGGAATGATGTCCAGCCGTTTTCTGCCGGAAGGCAGGATGCACTCTTCCGCCGCAAGCTGGCCGAGCAGGGCCGGGTACAGGCTGGGCATGTCTTTTCCGTCAATGCCCATGCCGCTGGTGGCATTGGCCTGCGGATCCAGGTCAATGACAAGGATTTTCTTCTTCAGCTGGGCCAGGGCGGCGGCCAGGTTGATGGCCGTGGTGGTTTTTCCCACTCCCCCCTTCTGGTTGGCGATGGCGATGATTTTCATTCGGGAAAAGGGTGCGGGGAAAAGGTAGCATAACGGGAGGCCCTTTCAACCATTTTCCCGGAGAGGCGTGGCGGCCTGCGGGCTGCGGCGGCCCTTTCCCCTTCCGGAACGGCCTGTTGCGGGGAATGGCGGAGCCGGGAAAGCCGCCGTTCCGGAGGCTGGAGCCATCGGAATCAGGGGGGCGTGGGAACGGCGGGGCGGTCGGAAGACAGGATGAGGCGGAAGCCCAGCGCGTCATCCCGCGTGTTTTCCGGCAGGGGGGTGCGGATGGAGGTGGTGAGCTGCTTGGGGCGGAAGGAGAGGTAGCTGCCTCCGCGGGCCACGCCGTAGTTGCGTATGGGGAGGGATTCCGGCCCTCCGTAGGAATCGTCCACCCATTCCATGACGTTCCCCTCCAGGTCGTACAGGCCCAGATGGTTGGGCGGGAAGGTCTTCACAGGGGCCGTGTACGGCTGCCCGTCCTCATACCCCACGATGACGCGGGAGGAAGGAAGGTAAATCAGGGCGGACTGGTCCGCAAAATTGCCTGTTCTGTCCGGCGGCGGCCAGGAGAACCCCCACGGGAACACCTCCCGGGAGTTTTCATGGGGCAGCGTCTTTTCATAGGGGGAGGACCCCTTTTCATCCGTCAGGCGCACCCAGGAGCTCCATTCCTCGTCTTTGGGCAGGCGGTAGGAGTCGTGCTGGTCGATCAGGCCCTGGGCCCGCTCCTTGTTGGTGAGCCATTTGGCAAAGGCGCGCGCGTCCTGCCTGCTGACGTTTACCACCGGGTGGTTTTCCCCCTGGGGGAAGCCGGGCCGGGCCGGAGCCTTCCTGCCCGTGGCTTTCAGGAACTGCTGGAAGTCCTTCACGCGCACCTCATGGGACATGACCAGGGCGTTTCCCCCTACCGGGGCCATCTGCATGCCCAGGCTGTTGGTCCAGGGCGAGCCGAAGACGACGGACTTGTCCGGCTCCAGCTGGAGGGAAAGGTATAAATCCTGAGGGTCCAGCCCTCTGCGCCGCATGGTGGCGTGCCCCGGCAGTTTGATTTCAATCACGTAGGGCACCTGGTTGACGTATTCCTCAATGGGCGTGCGTCCGATCAGCCTGTTGTTGAAAAAGACGCTGGCTCCCGGCGGATTGGTGGTGACGGTGATGGGGACCTGGAACACGCGCGTGACGTTCAGGACGTAGGCGCTGTGGCCGTCCGCGCTGCCGGACGTCTGCGGCAGTGGATCCGCATTAATGGAAAACTCCTTGCCGAGCAGTCCCTCCCGTTCGCATTTCTTGTTCAGCCACGCCAGGTAGGCCGTGATGCCGTCCTGCGTGAGCAGGGCCACGTCCTTTTCCGGATGGCCCGGTTCCGCCTGCTCCCTCTTCATCTGGTAGTTTCCCTTCTGGTGGTCCTCCTTCAGGAACTTGTTGAACAGGGCGGCGGTGAGAGGGCCTTGCGCCACATGGCGCGTTTCCGCGGGAATGTAGGTGACTCCCTCCGTATCCTTCCACGGCTGGCTGTCCGTGGGGGGATGGTATTCCTTCAGCACGCCGCCCAGGGCCAGCGTGGAGCCGCCCTTGACGGTTCCCGCCTCCTCCTTGTCCGCAAAGCCCGATTTCTTGATGGTGTAGGCCACGGAAGTTCCGGAAGGCAGTTCAATGGGGCCGTAGGGCGTTTCATCCAGGTAATTGCCGTCCGCATCATAAACGGACGCTCCCGCCGGGGAGCTGGTCACCAGCACGTAACCGGTCCGGGACTCCTCCTCCGGTGCGGAGGAGTGGGTTTCCGGGCGCACGTCCGCGGCAGGTTCCTCCGCGGGATGCTGGCTATTGTTGAGCCACAGGGCCCCCCAGTAGGCGGTCAGGGCTCCCGCGACGGCGGCGGCCAGCAGCTGGAGGGTGCGCCTGAGCTTGCGGCGCTTCTTTTTCTTCTGGAGGCGGAAGCGGGTAGGCACTTCATACCCCCGCAGAACGTCTATTTTCTCCGCCAGCTCTTCCGCGGAATCAATGGCGCACTCCTCCACGCGGGGTTCCGCCGCCTGGCAGATGATGGTGTTGAACGCCTGCCACTTCTTGCGCACGGTGCCTTCCGGCAGATCATCCGGAAGCGCGGGAAAATCCATGCGGTCCTTTCCCGTGCTGATTTCATATAAAACCTTGGCCAGCGCGTAAACGTCTGCCCGCCGGGTGCCGGGGCCGTCCGGGGGGATGAACCCCTCCGTGCCTACAAAGCTGCGCTGGTCCAGATGGGCCACTAGGCCGATGTCCGCCAGCTTGGGCCGTCCGTTGACGAAGATGACGTTCGCCGGCTTGATGTCCCGGTGCGTCAGGTTCTTGCTGTGCAGGTACAGCAGGGCGTGGGCAAGCTGGCTGCCTACCTCCAGGCAGTAATCCAGGGGCAGCGGCTTGTTGCCGGAAAACTTCTTGTCCGTCTGGAGCGTGCGGGGAATATACTCGTCCGGCGTGATGTGGACCCCGGTGCGGGCGTCGTCGCCCAGCTCCATGACGTAATAGTAAAACGGGGAATCCTGGTCGTGCCTCCCCACGTGCAGGATGTGGACCAGCCCCGGGTGGTTGCGGGCAATGGGCTCATATTGCAGGATGCCCTCAAACTCCCGGTTGAAGGTGCGCTCATCCTCAAAATCCTCACGCCAGACGATTTTCACGGCGCGCCACGCCCCGGTCAGGGAGCGGGCCAGCCAAACCTCGCCGTAAGCGCCGCTGCCTATCTGGCGCACGACCTCATGGTCCGGAATGGAAGGAGTGGGACGCACCACCCGTTTGACGGGCAGCGTCGGCAGATTGCCGCCGGGCATGGGTGATGCGTCCGAAGTCATGGAGAGTGCGGGAATCAGGAAATAACTCCCAGGTTTTTGCCCACCTTGCAGAAGGCTTCAATCGCCTTGTCCAGTTGTTCGCGGGTGTGGGCGGCGGAAATCTGCGTGCGGATGCGGGCCTGCCCCTTGGGAACGACGGGGTAGAAGAAGCCGACGGCGTACACGCCTTCGTCCAGAAGCTGGGCGGAGAATTTCTGGGACAGCACGGCGTCCCCCAGCATCACCGGGGAAATGGGGTGGTCCTTGCCGCCGATGGTGAAGCCCGCGGCCGTCATGGCGTCGCGGAAATACCTGGTATTCGCTTCCACGCGGTCGCGCGCTTCCGTGGAACCTTCCAGCAGGTCCAGCACCTTGATGGAGGCGGCCACGATGGCCGGGGCCACGCTGTTGGAGAACAGGTACGGGCGCGCCTTCTGGCGCAGGATGTCCACCACTTCCTTCGGGCCGGAAACGTAGCCGCCGGAAGCGCCGCCCAGGGCTTTTCCCAGAGTGCCGGTGGTGATGTCTATCTTGCCGAACAGGCCGCAGTGTTCATGCGTGCCGCGGCCCCTCTTGCCCAGGAAACCCGTGGCGTGGCAATCGTCAAAATGCACGATGGCGTTGTATTTGGCGGCCAGCTCATGAATCTTGTCCAGCTGGGCGATGATGCCGTCCATGGAAAACACGCCGTCCGTGGAAATCAGCTTCACGCGCGCTCCGGCGGCGTCCGCTTCCTGGAGCTTGGCTTCCAGGTCCGCCATGTCGTTGTTGGCGTAGCGGAAGCGCTTGGCCTTGCAGAGGCGCACGCCGTCAATGATGGAGGCGTGGTTCAGGGAATCGGAAATAATGGCATCGTCCGCGGTCAGGAGGCCCTCAAACAGGCCGCCGTTGGCGTCAAAGCAGGAGGGGAACAGAATCGTGTCTTCCGTGCCCAGGAACTGGGAAAGGCGTTCTTCAAGCTGGCGGTGCAGGGTCTGCGTGCCGCAGATGAACCGCACGGAAGCCATGCCGAAGCCCCATTCGTCAATGGCTTTCTTGGCGGCCTCCATCACTTCCGGATTATTGGCCAGGCCCAGGTAATTATTGGCGCACATGTTGATGACGGAGCGTCCGTCCTTCAGCGTCACCTGGGAATACTGCTGGGAGGCGATGAAGCGTTCTTCCTTGTACAGACCTTCCGCACGCAGTCCGTCCAGGGTGGAAGTGAGGATGTTTTTGAATTCAGGGGTATACATGTCGAATAATGGAATATGAATTGAAATAGCCAGCAAGTGGACGATCAAGGATCACACGGTTGCTCCCGCACCTTTATCATTATTGAGCCGTGAAGAAAAGCTTAAAGAACACAAATTGAAGGCAGGGAGAGGACGGAACGGAGAAGCGGAACCCCTCCGCTTATCCTGCGGTGACGGGAAAAACGGGAGCTGGTCAAAGGGGTGCGTTTCCTGAAGAAAAAGAACAGGAAAAATACTCACCGGTCCGGAATGCATGAACGGCAGGCGGGAACGGGAAAGGAGGAGTTCTCCGGAGTATGGGAAATGCATTTGATACACAAAACAAGTGTCAGCGTGCGCTTGAAAAAGTGAAGGCCGGTTTCAACCTCCGGCCATTAAACCCATCATACCCGATCATGAAACTATCCCGTATTTCCTTATGGAGCCTGATCCTGGCAGGGTGCCTGCCTGCCGTGCGCGCCGAATCCTGGAACCAGTTCCCGGAAAGCGGTCCGGAAACCACGCTGGATTCCATGTGGGCGTCCGCGGCCTATGTGCAGACGCTGGTGGAAGCCTCCTCCGCCCAGATAAATATCTCCCGTTTCCGGCAGAAGGGGCCGTCCAACCTGTGGGCGGGCGCCCTGGGCAGCTTTGGCGATGCCGGAATCCGGAACAACCAGCCTTCCTTTGACTACTCAGCCGCCGGCTACGCGCTGGGGTATGACTACGGAACGTATGGAGAAAAATCCGGTTCCCTGCTGGGTCTGGCGTTCGGGCAGATGTTCGGGCACCAGAACATTCAGGAAATGCCGGACTATCCGGACGGCCCCATGGAGGGGGACCGCTTCCGGCAGTCAGCGTGGATGGCCAATCTGTACGGCGCCTTCTTCCGGGAAACGGGGCCGCGGTCCAGCCTGCTTCTTGCCGCGAATGCGGCCTTCGGCAGTACGGAAAACAAATGCCGCCACAGCGATGCGTGGGGAAACGCCTCCAAGTGGGACTCGGAAACGTTCCAGGTGGGGTTTTCCGTCTCCTGGCGCTATCAGGTGACGAACTCCTTCAGCGTGACCCCCTTTATGGGAGTAACGTATGTGCACGGAGCCAACAAGGTGAAAAGGGATGACCGGGGCGGCTACGGCGATTCCTCCTGGTGGGGGGATTACTGGTGGGATGACGACGACTGGGACGACGATGATGATTACAACCAGCGGCGGGACAACCGGGGCACGTTTGACAACGTGTCCATGGCGATGGGAGTGACGCTGGAACACGTTCTCCGTCTGTCCGGAAACACCGTATGGATCAATGCCCTGTCCGGGAGCTACTGCCCGGACATCTACCGGAACGATCCCCATTACACGTTCCGGGACGGCTGGTGGGAAGGGGATGAATACCGGGAATCCTGGTACAAAGGGAAGGGTTATTCTCCCGGAAAGCAGTCATTCAAGGTCAAGCTGCTGTCCAGAATGGTCTTCAATGACAGATGCTCCGTCTTCGCCTCCTACCAGGCGCACTTCAGGGAATCCTTCCTGGAGCACCAGGCGGCGCTGGGCGTCTCCGTCTCTTTCTGAACATTAATGCCGCCGGGGGAAAGCCGAATGGAAAAGAATTAGGCTTTCTCCCGGATGGCTCAGAGGGAAGGGGAGGCGGAGGGCGCCTGTTTTTCCTTGCCGGGGCAATCCCCGGTTTTCAGGGAAAACTCCAGCATCCGGTCCCCCTCAAACGTGAAAAACGCCTCAAACCGTTTCCCGTCCAGCATGGCGGGAAGCCAGAACCGGTCGTCCTGCCACATGAGATCGTAGGGAATCCCGTCCACCGGGCACCAGAAAGGCTCCGCCTCCGGCGTTTCCGAAGGGGTGCCCTTGAAGGAGGAGGCCATGAACACGTGGCAGCGGATTTCCGGAATGGTGCCGCACGTGAAGGAAAAATTCAGCACGCCCATTTCCCGGGCGTCCGCAACGTCAATGCAGAGTTCCTCCCGGACCTCCCGCAGCACACACTGGAGGGCCGTTTCCCCCGGCTCAAACTTCCCTCCCGGTCCGTTGACCTTCCCCGCGCCGATCCCCCTCTTCTTGCGTATCAGGAGAATCCTTCCGTCCTGCACCACAAACATCAGGGTGGCGAGGATATCGGGGGTCCACTGGGCGGGCCATTGAAAGCCGCTGCTTCTGTCTTGCATGAGCGCATGTTACAGGATGAGAGGGAAATCATGAAGAAAAATGCGAAACAAGCCCGGTAGAGGCCGGTTCCGGCGGAATAGGCCGTACCGGTAAGGTAGAAAGCCCATCCGTGCTGTGAATCCAAGAGCATGGGAACAAGGTCTCCGGATGGAACCGGACGGGGCCGGTCTTATTCAGTCCGTTCCTTCCAGCAGGTCCTCTTTCCTGACGCGGGAACCCGCAAGGGCATAGGCAAGCATGACCAGCTCACAGAGGAAGACGAGCATCCATGACCAGCGCCAGCTTCCCAGCGCGTCCGTCAGAGCTCCCTGGAGGAAGGGGAAAACGGCGCCGCCGAACACGCCCATCATGAAAATGCCGGAAGCCTTGGCGGTGTATTTTTTCAGCCCCACGGTGGCGAGCGTGAAAATACAGCCCCACATGACGGAATGGAACAACCCTACGGAAACCAGCACCCACAGGTTATGGGTGTAAATGGCGACCAGCGTCAGGATGGCCGCCGCGGAGGTTGCCACCGTCAACTGGACGCGGGGGGAGATATGGTTCAGCCAGCTGGAAACGATGCGCCCCACCATCAGGCCGCCCCAGTACAGGGAGGCCAGCAGAGCCGGAATGCCCAGGTCCACTCCCCACACCACCAGGTTGCTGGAGCCCAGGAACAGCAGCGGTTCATCCGAATTGCTGAGCTCCAGGGCGTGCAGGTTCACGTTGATGCCCACGGACACCTCCGCGCCCACATAAAAGAAAATGGCGATCACGCCCAATGTCAAATGCCGGAAGGACCAGATGCTGCGTTCCAGTTTTTCTCCTTCTCCGGCCGTGGTGTCCCGGATGTTGGGCAGGTAAAGGCGCTTCGTCATCAGGGTGACCAGCGCAATGAGGACGCCCAGGATAAGTAGCGGAAGCATCAGCTGCCGCACGTGGACGCTCTCCATGGGCAGTCCGGCGAACAGGATGCCGGTCACGAAAAACGGCGCGATCGTCGTTCCGAAGGAGTTCACGGCGCAGACGATGTTGAGGCGCTGGACGGGCTGGGTTCCCTTCAATTCATAGGACGTCACGTAGGGGTTAATGACGACCTGCAAGACCGTGGCGGAGGTGCCCATGGCATAGGACCCCGCCAGAAAAATAAAATAGCCGTAGGGAATGCTGGCCCCGGCGATCGTCGTGCGCAGGTCCCCGAACTGGACGGTGAACCATGCGGACAGGAAAAAGACGGCCAGCCCGAGCACCATGAACAGGAGGCCCCGTATCAGTGTGGTCTTGTAGCCGTAACGGTTGATCCAGCGGGAGGCGATGTTTCCGTTCACCAGGTACGCCAGGAAAAAGAAAAAGGGAATCAGCGTGATGAACGTGTTTTTCAAAGCGCCTGCGTCCGACAGGAAGGCGCTTTGCAAAGGCCCCTGGAATTGGCCGTTCACGGTGGACAGGAACCCGACAAGGAAATAAATGAAGGTTAGGGCAAGAAAGGGGCCCAGGCGTGAATGCGGTTGTGTTTCCATGAGGAGGGTGAGAGGTGAAAATGCAGAAAAAGGAAGAGACCGGAAAGGTTTCTTCATGCCGCCCGGAACAGGGTCCGGAAGGCATGAAGAATTGTATGACTACGGAAGAATCAATTTTTCCAGAACGGGGAGCACGCCGTCTTTTTCAAGCTTCTTCACCATGTCCAGGTACTGGCTGACGAACTTGTCCGTCGCCTTCAAATCCGTGCTCCGGAAGGGGGAGAGGGCAAGGAAATCCAGCGGGTCGCCGCTGGCGATCAGCTTCCGGTCCTCCTTGGTCAGCCAGGGCTCGTTCACTTCATAAGCCTGGCCCCGGTCGTCCTTCCCGTGCTTCAGGTAATGGCGGTAGGCGGCCACGAAAAACGCCAGGCGTTCCAGGTCGGCGTCGTCCCTGATCATCTTCGTTAAAACGGGCATCACATACACGGGAATCTTGGAAACGCCGTCAAAGCACAAGCGGCTGATCTGGTCGCTCACCGCCTTGTTGCCGAAGCGTTCCAGCAGGGTCTTCTTGTACAGCTCCAAATCCGTATTCCCCGGAGGCGGAACGTAGGGGCCCGCGTCCCGGTCCATGAAAAGGCGCAGGTAGCGGGCGAACCGTTCATCCCCTACCGCCTCGTCCACCCGGCGGTACCCGGCCAGAAAGGCGGGGTAGGACAGCAGGGAGTGGGACGCGTTCAGCAGGCTGAGCTTCATATTCTCATAAGCGGAAACGTCATCCGTAAACTCAACGCCCACGGCTTCCCAGTCCGGGCGCCCGGCAATGAAATCATCCTCAATCACCCACTGGATGAAATCCTCCGAATAGACGGGGGCGGCGTCTTCCACGCCGCTCTGCGCGTCCAGCCGCTTGACGTCCTCCGGCGTGACGGCGGGCGTGATGCGGTCCACCATGCTGTTGGGGAACGTCACGTTCTTCTTCACCCACTGTGCCAGTTCAGGGTCCTGTGCCTTGATAAAAGAGGTGAACGCCTTCCGGGCCGTGTCTCCGTTGTGCTGGAGGTTATCGCAGGATAGAACGGTTACGGGGCCTGCGCCGTCCTTGCTCCTCTTCCGCAATCCGGCGGACAGGAACCCGAAAACCGTCCGGGGATGGCCGGGGTGTTCCAGGTCATGTTTCACGTCCTTGCTGTCGAGCATGAACTCACCGGTTTCCTTATCCAGATTGTATCCCCCTTCCGTAATGGTCAGCGTGATGATTTTAGTGCGGGGGTCCGCAATCCTGTCGATGACCTTTCCGGGATCCTTCGGCCCCCACGCCAGATCCACCAAGGAGCCTATCTCATAAAACTCGTCCTTGCCGTCGCGGCCGCAGACTGTCAGCGTGTAAAGGCCGTCCTGGCTCTTCAGCGCCTTGTAAAGGGGTTCGTCCTGAGGCAGCAGCGCCACTCCGGAAATTCCCCATTCGTCACGGCCGCCCATGCCCAGAAGCTGGTTCGTGTAAAACTCTTCATGCGCGCGATGGAAGTTGCCCACTCCTATATGGACTATCCCCGGCTGAATGGTTGTCCTGTCATAGGGGACGGGAGCCCCCGGAATCTTCGCCTTGCCCTGTCGTTTCAGTTCCTTCTTCATCATCTTAAAATGAGGTATGGTATTTGCCGTCTCATACTAATGGGCATTTCCGGAGAGGCGGGTGTTAGGGATATGCCAGACTTTTTCCCTATCCGGCGGATTGATCACGCGCCGCAAGGGACCGTTCACGGAAAAATCCCGGATTTTTTTACGGGCACGGTTTCCACAGGGCGTGATGGGACCCCGGCAATACGTCCTTTGCCGGCATGACTGGAATGAACCTCTTTTTCCTTTCCTGGAACAGGCGGCGCGTTCTATGCTTTACTATCTCTCCCGGCTTTCCTTTATGCCGGAAGGACCACCTTCAACATTTGGAAAAGCATGTATGACGTCGTAGCCCTCGGAGAACTGCTGGTGGACTTCACCCCCTGCGGAGTGAGCGCCCAGGAACTGCCCGTTTACCAGGCCAATCCGGGGGGAGCCCCCTGCAATGTCCTCTCCATGCTGTCCCGGCTGGGGCGCAGGACCGCCTTCATCGGCAAGGTGGGGCATGACATGTTCGGGAAAATGCTCCGGCGCACGCTTCAGGAGGAAGGCATTGACGATTCGGGGCTGGTCTCTTCCCGGGAAGTCAACACCACCCTGGCCTTCGTCCAGATTGACGAACATGGCGACCGTGATTTTTCCTTCTACCGCAATCCCGGCGCGGACATGAAACTGACCTCCGGGGAGGTGGACATGGCGCTGGTGGAAAACACGCGCGTATTCCACTTCGGGACCATCTCCATGACGCATGACGACGTGCGGCGCGCCACAAGGCACGCCGTCAGCCATGCCCGGGAGAAGGGTGTCCTCGTCTCCTTTGACCCCAACCTCCGGCCTTCCCTCTGGCCCAGCCTGGAGCTGGCCCGGGAACAAATGCGCTACGGCTGCGGCGCGTGCAGCGTCATGAAAATAGAAACGGAGGAACTTCTGTTCCTCACCGGGTGCTCCTCCATGAAGGAAGGGCTGGATGCCCTGAAAAGAGAATTCGGCAATCTCCGTCTCATCCTCGTGACAGGGGGCAGGGAAGGGAGCTGGGCTTCCTATGGAGACACGCTGGTTTACCAGCCTACGTTCCTGAAGGTCAATACCATTGACACGACGGGCGCCGGAGACGCCTTTTTTGGTTCCTGCCTGGACTGGATTCTGGAAACAGGGCTGGAAAACCTGACGGAGGGACAGTTGGCGGACATGCTTTTATTCGCCAACGCCGCCGCGTCCATCGTGACGACGCGCAAGGGAGCCATCCGCTCCATGCCGAACCGCGTGGAAGTCCTGGCCCTGATGGCAGGGGGCGTTTGAAGGGCGTCGTAAATACACAACTTCCTTCATTGGTTTTTACCTGAACTGTTTCCAGCGAGTAAACAAGAGGGAGGACCTTTCATTTCTTGCAGCACATTCCCGTTTCGTGTTGATAAAAGTTGTATAAATATACTGCGGTTTGTCTTGCAATTGTCGATAAACAAAAACCGCAAGCGCTTATGAACAGCAACTTGCGGTATAAAAGGGATGGTGCTCGAGAGGGGACTCGAACCCCTACGTCTTATCGACACTAGATCCTTAGTCTAGCGCGTCTACCAATTCCGCCACCCGAGCATGGGTGCCTTAAGGCGGGGAGTTTTTAGCGCAGAGGAACGAAGATATCAAGCTTTTTCTTCTTTTTTATCCTTTCGATTCCGTTTTTTGAAGAGGGATTTTCTTAGCGGACCGGGAGGGAGGTAGCCACGGGCATGATGGCCGGGCGCAGGGTGACGGCCTTGGTGTCATATTTTTCCGAGGGTTTGAAGAGCCAGCCGGGATCGGTGCTGACAGCTTCAAACCTGGTCGGCTTGAAGATGGGCAGCCTCAGGTTGGAGTTGGGCTCGTAGCCATATTTGCCCGTGTACTTGCCGTAGACCCTGTATTCATAGTTGTTGTCATAGGCGTAGCGCGGGCTCCCGGCGTATTCCGGCAGGCGGTCCGGGGTCCGGCAGGAGCTTTCATCCATGATGACGAGCTGGGCCGTTCTCCAGGTCTGGCCCGGCTGGCGCAGGTACCCCCAGAAACGCGTTGCCGGTACATGGTAACGGCGTCCGACGAAGTAGTTGCCCCTGGGTTCGCGGGCGATTTCCGCATTGCGAGCGTTGATGCCGGCGATGTCTTTTTCCAAGGAGTTGCACTGGGTCAATGCGGGAAGGAGGACGGCCCCCAGCAGGGGAAGCAGGAGTTTGTTCATGGCTGTGATGGTGTTTTTTTCTTGTTTAAGAGCGTTTGAATGGCGGCGGAAGCCGCGAAGAAGCCGAAGGTGCCCGTGATGTGGGCGATGGAGCCGAATCCGGAGTCACAGCCCATTTTCCCCTGGAATTCCGGGTCGCGCGTGCAGGAGGTTTCTCCGTCGCAGGTGGGGTAGACGGGAGTTTCCTGGGAGAAGACGCAGGGGATTTTCAGTTTCCGGGCTTTTTCCCCCAGCGGTAGGCCGTAGTCTTTTTTGAGCTTGTAGCGCAGGCTGGAGAGCAGGGGGTCTCCCTTGGTGCGGGAGAGGTCGCCTATTTCTATTTTGGCGGGGTTGACGCGTCCTCCCGCGCCGCCGCAGGTGACCAGCGGCTGTTTGCTGCGGTAGCAGGAGGCAATAAGATGGGCCTTGGGAACCAGGGAGTCAATGGCGTCAATGATGACGTCCGGTTTCGTCTCCAGCAGTTTTTCCGCATTGGAGGCCGTGTAGAAGCTGTTGATGGAGATGATTTCCGCCTCCGGGTTGATTTGCCGGAGGCGGGCGGCCATGGCTTCCGTCTTGGACTGGCCGATGGTGGACGCCAGCGCGTGGATCTGCCGGTTGGTGTTGGTGATGCAGAGGTCGTCCAGGTCCATCAGGATGATGGTGCCGACGCCCGACCGCGCCAGGGCTTCCGCCGCCCAGGAGCCTACGCCGCCAATGCCGACGACGGCCATGCGGGAGTTCCTGAGGATGTCCAGCCCGCTCCTTCCATACAGGCGGCCTATGCCGCCGAATCTGGCTTCATAGTTCATGGCTGCGTGTTTGAACCGGAGTGGGGAATTAAGGAGAAGACGGGTGCCAGAGGGCCCTTCCGTTTTTCCATCGTGAAGATATAATAGCGGGGGGAAGCCGTTTGTTCCGGGCGGCAGGAGGCGGGAAGGCCTGCGCCCCGGTTCCAGCAGATGAGGCAGGTGTTTCCATGCACAGCAATCAGCATGTCCCATCCACCCCCGTTTTGCTGGGGGATGCCGTCTTTTTTATCCTGGTAGCGTACGATGCCGTCCTGCCGGACGGTAAAGAGGACCATGCGTCCGCAGGAGGGCATGGCGATGGCAGCCGTATTTCTGCATGCTACGGCCAGTTTTCCGTTGTTCCAGGAAAGGGTGACGGGCTGCCGGTTACCCCGCTTTTCCGTGAGGGTGAGTGAGGGATGCTGCCGGAGCAGGCTGTACTGGAGCGCCGGCTGTCCGTCCGGTGTGAGGAAGCAGGATGCGGGAAGCCGATGCCAGCCTTCCCTGTGGGCCATGTTTTGGTAGTCCCTCACGGCGTTTCCGTTGTGTCCGGAACATCCGCAGAGCGCCGTCAACAGGCATGATAAGAGGAAGGCGGTGGCAGTCTGCATGGTCAGGAGGCCGGTTTTTCCACGATTTTGCTGATGCGGGCGATGTTGAGGGCCCTCCCGGTGGCTTCATCCACCTGCACGACGGCTCCGCAGAGGCGCACGGGCCAGTTCGCCACGGGGAATTTGGCCGGCATGGAGGTGCGGAAGCGTTGGATAATGGGTTCCCGTTCCCGGCCCAGCACCCCGACGGCGGGGCCGCACATGCCGGCGTCCGTCAGGTAGGCGGTGCCGTGTTCCAGAATGGTTTCATCCGCCGTCTGCACGTGGGTGTGCGTTCCGATGACGGCGGAGACCAGTCCGTCCAGATTGTAGCCGGTGGAGATTTTTTCACTGGTGGTTTCCGCGTGCATGTCCACAAAGATGACCTGCACGCCTTCTTCCTCCCTGAGTCTTTTGGCTTCCGCTTCCGAGATGAGGAAGGGGTTTTCAAGCGGCGGCTGGATGAAGGAACGTCCCTGCACCTGCATGACGGCTATTTTTCCCCTGGGCGTTTCCACCACCACGCTTCCGTGTCCCGGTGTCCCCTGCGGGTAGTTGACGGGGCGTAGCACGCGCGGTTCGGAGTCCAGCCAAGGAGCCAGTTCCGCCTGGTCCCATACATGGTCCCCCGTCGTGATGACGTCCACTCCCGCATGCAGCAGTTCCTGCGCCAGACGGGGCGTAATGCCGCGCCCTGCGGCCGCGTTTTCACCGTTGACGATGACAAAGTCCGCCCCATGCTCCTTTTTGAGTTCCGGCAGCATGTGCTTCACGGCGGTGCGGCCAGGTTCGCCGACCACATCGCCTATAAAGAGTATGGTAATCATGAAGTGGGACGGGACTGGTGCGGATGGCGGTTTTTACTGCTCTTCCTTGGTGACGGGAACCACCAGCACGGGCACGGGGGATTTCCGCATGACGGAGCTGGCTACGCTGCCCAGAAAGACGGTGGAAAGGAAGCCGTGGTTGTGCTTGCCCACCACGATCATGTCAATGTGGTGTTTTTCAGCATAGTTGATGACCGCTTCGCTGATTTCAAATTCGTCTTCCACAGCCTGGATGATGGTTGCGTCCGTCAGCCGGGAGAGTTTTTCCGCCGTTTTTTGCAGATGGTTTTTTGCGATGGAGATGACTTCGTTTTCCTCCGTCTGGTCCATCACGGGGACAGGCACTTCATCCGGCAGCACGCCGGAGACTTCATAACAGATGCTGGGTTCCACAATGTGGAGCAGATGGATGATGCTGTCGTTGGGGCAAGCCAGTTTGCCGATCTGATGAATGACGGCGTCCGTGGCGTTGGAGAAATCAATGGCTACCAGAATATTCTTCATATCTTCCTGTATAACATTCCGTGCTTTTCCATGCCACTAAAAAACGTGTGCTGTCCCCGGTTCTCCCGGCATTCCATTCCCGGTTCAGATCAGGCCCACGGCCCGGCGCACCCTGTCCAGCACTACGGAGGCCGTTTCCCGAGCCTTGCGGGCCCCTTCTTCCAGCGTCCGGTGCACGTAGTCCTGGTTGGCTTCCAGTTCCGCCCTGCGTTCGCGCGCGGGACGGAAGTATTCCCAGTAGGCGTCAAAGAGGCGTTTTTTGAAGTCGCCATAGCCGCAGCCTCCGTTTTTGAAGTCGCGGACCATGTCTTCATAGCCTTCCGCAGAGGCGAAGAGCTTGTAGAGCTGCAGGATGACGGAGCCTTCCGTGGGCTTGGGGTCTTCCACAGGGGTGGAGTCCGTGGGGATTCTCATGATGAGCTTGCGGACGGCTTTTTCCTCACCGAAGATGGGGAGCGTGTTGTTGTAGCTTTTGCTCATTTTTTGCCCGTCCAGCCCCGGCACGATGGCCGTGCTTTCCGCAATGAGCGCATCCGGCAGCTTGCAGGTGCCTTCGCCGAATTGTTCGTTCATTTTGCCTGCCAGGTCGCGGGTGACTTCCAGGTGTTGCTTCTGGTCCTTGCCTACGGGCACCAGGTCGGAGTCATACATCAGGATGTCCGCCGCCATGAGGACGGGGTAGGTGAAGAGGGCGTTGCTGGGGGAGAACCCCTTGGCGATTTTGTCCTTGTAGGAGTGGCAGCGTTCCAGCAGGCCCACCGGGCAGACGGTGCCGAGTATCCAGGCCAGTTCATTGACTTCCGGCACGGAGGACTGGCGGAAGAAGACGCATTTTCCAGGGTCCAGGCCCACGGCCAGAAAGTCCGTCGCCAGGTTTTTGCAGTTTTCCCGCAGGGCCTCCGCGTCGTGAACGGTGCTCATGGCGTGGTAGTCCGCCAGAAAGTAGTAGGATTCTCCGCGTTCCTGCATGCGGACGGCTGGTTCCATGGCTCCGAAGTAGTTGCCGACATGCAGCTTGCCGCTGGGTTGAAGTCCTGTGATGATACGCATTGCGCGCAGGATTTTGCCTGTTCGCGCCCGGCAAGTCAAGAAAGGGGAGAGTCAAAGACTGGCGGGGAGGCTGGCCGGGCGCCTCGCCTGTTCCGGTATGCGTCCTGCGTTTGTTCTCTCTCTTTTTCATGCCTGCCCGGAGCGTTTTCTTGGGCATGAAGAGAAGAAGCGGCGGCGGGAGTTTATTCTCCCCCCGCTTCCAGCGCTTCCAGCACGTTGTGCACGCCGTCCGCAAAGCTTGGGTAGAGCGGCTCCCAGCCCAGGGCCAGAAGGCGGGAGCAGGAGATTCTCTGGCTGGAAAAGCCGCGGCGCGCTTCCGCCTGGAGCGGTTCGGGCTGTGGCGCGGGCATGCCCAGCAGTCCGGAGAGGTAAGAGTAGATTTCTCCCAGCTGCATGGGGGTGCGGTCCGTCAGGTTGTAGATGCCGGTGGGCGGTTCCCGGAGCGTGCAGAGCAGATGCAGGGCGGCCACGGCGTCATCCCGGTGGATGTAGTTGATCCACCTGTCCATGTTTCCGGGGAGGGCCGCGCCCTTCTTGCAGTATTGGGAGACGAGCACGCAGCGGTCCGGCCCGTAAAGAGCTCCCAGCCGGACGACGGTGCCTCCCGCGGCCAGAACCGCCTGTTCCGCCTGAATGAGGAGGCCGCTTTTTCCGGAGGCGGGGTAGACGTTATGTTCCTCTGTGATCCAGCGTCCGTCCGTGATGCCATAGACGGAGGTGCTGGAGCAGAAGATGACCGGCGTTCCGGGGAAGGCTTCCAGCGTGTTCTGCGTTCCGCGGATGTAGAGGCTGCGGTAGGCTTCCTCTGAGCCTCCCCGCGTGCTGGCGCACATGACGATGATGTGGGGGGAGGGGATGCGGGCGGCCAGGCTGTGCATGGAGGCTCCCTCCGTGACGTCCGCTTCATAAATGGCTTTCTGTGCGTCAATGTCCGCCGTAAGGGCCGTGTGACCGGCTTGCCGCAGGCTCTCCGCCAGCGCTTTTCCCAGGTAGCCCGTTCCCAGAATGAGGACGGAGCGGGGTTCTGTACACAGGAGGCCGGTCATGAGTCTTTGCGGAGGTGTTTGAGTTCCAACAGTGTTTCAGCGCGGGAGACATCTTCCGGCCAGGTGATTTTGGGATTTGGCTCATGGTTGTGCACCAGCCGCGTGGGATGGCCGATGAGCTGCAGGGCGGTTACTTCATCCGTCACCTGCATGTTCCGTTCCGTGACTTCCACATACGCATCCAGCAGGAGCGGGTATTGGAAGACCTGCGGGGTTTCCATGCACCACAGGCCGTCCCGGTCCACCTGCTCCGGCAGGGTGAAGCGTTCTTCGTCCGCGCGCTTCAAGGTGTCCGTCACGGGATGCGCGGAAGCGGCCGCTCCGCATTCCCTGGCAGTCTGGATGCAGCGGGAGATTTGCTCTACCGTGATGAGGGGGCGCGCTCCGTCGTGCACGGCCACAAGTTCCGGCGTGTAGAGAAGGGCTGCCAGGCCGTTCTGCACGGATTCATGCCGTTCCGCTCCTCCGTCCACGCGGGTGACGGGTATTTCCGTCTCCAGGTCCGCAGCATCAATGGCGCGGAAGCGCTCTTCCGGGCAGACGACCACGATTTCCGTGATTTCCCGGCAGTTGGCAAAGGCCCGGATGCTGCGTTCCAGCACCTTGACGCCGTGCAGGGGGGCCAGCAGCTTGTCAAATCCGGCGCGCCGGGAGGACCCGGCCGCTACAATGATGGCGGCACAGCATTTCATGATAGTCTGGCTGACACCATGCGGGCCAGTTCCTTGCCGTTGACCCTGCCGGCGGTGCGTTCCTGCATGAGTTTCATGACCTGTCCCATGTCTTTTTTGGTGGAGGCTCCCGTTTCCTTCAGGACGGCTTCCAGCATGGCTTCCGTTTCCTCTGCGGTGAGTTCAGCAGGCATGAATTGCTTGAGGACGGCGATTTCCGCTTCTTCCTTGTCGGCCAGTTCCGGGCGTCCGGCGGAGCGGAATTGTTCCGTAGAGTCTTCGCGCTGCTTGATTTGCTTGCGGACCACGGCCAGCTCTTCCGCTTCCTCCAACTGGGTTCCCAGGCCTCCCTTGGCGATGGCCGTGTTCGTCAGAGCCGTCTTGAGGGCGCGCAGCGTGTTGAGGGTGACGGAGTCTTTTGCTCTCATGGCGGTTTTCATCCCTTCCATGATTTGGTCTGAAATCTTGCTCATATCCCCATTAACTAAGCGCATCCCCACGTGTACTTCAAGCCGTAAATTGAAAAAGGCCGCCAGCGCGGGAAATGCCCGCCGACGGCCCGGAGAGGGAGTTGAAGAGCGGAACCGCCCGGTTTATTTTTTCCCGCCGATGGGCATGATGTGGATTTTCTTTTCCGCCATGCCCGGAACCACGATCATGGAGTCATACAGGATAAAGTCCGCCGCGCCTTCAATGGGACCGGTGGCTACCGGCGCGGAACGCCCCGTTTTCAGGTCCAGCCTGCGGATGGCTTCCGGTTTTTTGTCCTTGGACCAGTCGCTGTAGTAAAGGGCGTTGTCACGGTACACCAGGCCGTCGTATTGCCCCCGTTCCTTGGAGAGTTCCGTGACTTCCCGGGAGACGGGGTTGATGGAGAGCAGGCGGCCGCTGGGCTTGCCTTTTTCATCCGTGGCGTATTCGCAGAGGTAGATGACTTTTCTTTCCGGGTCCCAGGCCAGGCCGTTCGGCTTGTAGATGGGCTGCTTGGTGACCAGCTCCCCGTAGGAACTGGTGTTCGTGTCCACGTAGAAAATCTGGTCGGTATCCGTGGAGGAGACCATGAGCCTGCCGTTGATGAACGCCAGGTCGTTGAGGAATTTCATGCGGGAGGGGGACAGGTCCACATACCCCTCAATGGTGCCGGTTTTGGCGTCTATCTTGTAGACCATGTCCACATCCGTGCAGTACAGGAAGCCGTCCTGGTACAGGAGCCCCTTGGGAGCGTCCAGGGTGTCCACGTCCGTGATCTTTTTAGGTTCCGTGGAGCCGTGCGGGATAACGCCCAGGTAGCCGTCCTTGTCCTTTTCCGTGGGCGCCAGTTTGGCGCCGATGCAGGTGAAGTAGATGTTGCCCTCCGCGTCCGCAGCCACGCTTTCCGGGTGGCCGTCAATGGCAATGGTGGCTTTTTCCAGCGGAGGCAGCGGTTTGGCCGGCTCCGGCTGTTTTTTGGTTGGAGGAGCTGCCAGCGCGCTGCACGCCAGGCAGAGAAGGAGTAGTGTTGCTTTCATGGGGTTGTACGGTGTAAAAGGCTTGGAATTTATGGCACGGAAGCAGGAGAAAAGCAAGCCGTAGGAGCTGTCCTGCGGACGCCGTGCGGAGGTGCGCCCCGTTCGCGCATGCGTACCGGGGCGCACCGGGTCAGATGGTTCCTGCGTCCAGATTGTTGGGCTGGGGCATGTTTTCCATGCGGATGGAGCGGTTGACCGCGTTCAGGTAGGCCCGGGCGGAGGCTTCAATGACGTCCGTGGAGGCTCCCTTGCCCACGATGGGCTTGGGCTGGCCGAAGTCCACGTGCACCGTGACTTCCCCCAGGGCGTCCTTCCCTTCGGAGGCGGCGTTGACGCTGTAGCCTTTCAGCGTGCCTTTGCGCTTGGTGATGCGTTCAATGGCCTTGATGACGGCGTCCACCGCTCCGTTGCCCGTGGAGCTGTCTTCAAATTTTTTGCCTTCCTTGAGCAGTCCTACCGTAGCCGTGGGCCGGGCGTGGCTGCCTGCCACGAATTGCAGGAAGTCCAGCTCCCACAGGCCGGAGGAGGCGTGCAGGGAGTCGTCCACAATAGCGGACAGGTCATCGTCATAAACGAATTTCTTGGAGTCTCCCACTTTCTTGAAGCGCTCAAAGACGGCGTTTACTTCCTCTTCCGTGAGCACATGCCCCAGTTGTTCCAGCCTGGCCTTGACGGCGGCGCGGCCGGAGTGCTTGGTGAGCGGGAGTTCCGTGGCTCCCCACCCGACCGCTTGCGGATCCATGACTTCATAGGTTTCCCGGCAGTTGAGAATGCCGTGCTGGTGGATGCCGGAGGAGTGGGCGAAGGCGTTTTCCCCCACAATGGCCTTGGAACGCTGCACCTGCATGCCGCTCATGCGGGCCACAATGCGGGAGGTGCGGACGATTTCACGCGTGTTGATGTTGTCCGTGACGTCCCCAAATTGCCCGGCGCGGGTGCGCAGGGCCATGATGACTTCTTCCAGGGCCACGTTCCCGGCGCGTTCGCCAATGCCGTTGATGGTGCCTTCCACCTGCCGGGCTCCGGCGCGGACGGCGGCCAGGGAGTTGGCTACGGCCAGGCCCAGGTCGTTGTGGCAGTGGACGGAGATGACGGCTTTGCCGATGTTCGGCACGTTTTCCTTGAGGTGGCGGATGATGCGGTAGAATTCGTCCGGCGTGGTGTAGCCCACGGTGTCCGGAATGTTGACGGTGGTGGCTCCGGCGTCAATGACGGTTTCCACCACCTTGGTCAGAAAGTCCAGGTCCGTGCGGGAGGCGTCTTCCGGGGAGAATTCCACGTCCTGCACGAATTGCCTGGCGTAGGAGACGCCTTCCGCGGCCATGCGCAGGATTTCCGTTTCCGCCTTTTTCAGCTTGAACTGCATGTGCAGCTTGCTAGTGGCCAGAAAGATGTGGATGCGGGCGCGGTCCCCGGCGGGTTCCAGGGCCCTGGCGGCTGATTCAATGTCCGCCTTCACGCAGCGGGCCAGTCCGGCGATGCGGCATTTTTTGATTTCACTGGCGATGGTATGCACGGCTTCAAAATCGCCGTCGGAAATGCAGGGGAAGCCGGCTTCGATCACGTCCATGCCCAGCCGTTCCATTTGACGCGCCACTTCCAGCTTTTCGCGTAGGTTCATGGATGCTCCGGGGCATTGTTCTCCATCGCGCAGGGTAGTGTCAAAAAAGTATATTTGGTCGGACATGGGTTGATGATATTAAGTCCCGGTATAATAATGTTTTGCTCCGGCAACGCAAGCCCTACGCGCTGCATGCCCTCACGGAGGGGGGAATGAACAGGGCGTAAGGCCGCTGCGGGTGAAGAATGACGGAACCGTTCTTTGCCTGAAAATGGAAAAGCTGTAGGATGAGAGGGTGAAAATCAGATTTTACCTGAATGACCAGGCGGAACGCATCATGGCCCTGTGGAGTGAAAGCCGCGGGGAGTACCTGGTGGCGGATTCCGTGTTTGCGGAGGTGGATGCCTGCATTTGCGGGGAAACGGATTCCAGCGGAGAGGAGATGAAGCGCATCGCTGCGTTTCTGGATAATCCAGCCGCCAAGGCTGTAAATCCTGACTGGATGATTGATACCGCGCTGCCCTGTTCCCCCTCCAAGCTGGTGTGCCTGGGAAAGAGCTATGCGGACCACGCTAAGGAGTTTGACGGCGATCCTGTGCAGGAGCCCGCTATTTTCCTGAAGTCCCCTTCCGCCATCACCTCTTGCAGTGACGTCGTTTTATATCCCCCCGGCTGCGACAAGCTGGATTATGAGATTGAACTGGCCGTAGTGATTAAGAATGTGCTGAAGAACGCTTCCCCGGAGGAGGCCGCGCGGGCCATCAGCGGCTATACCCTGATGTGCGATTATTCGGAAAGGGCCAACCAGCTGGAACATGGCGGCCAGTGGACCAAGGGGAAGAGCTACGACAGCTTTGCCCCGATGGGCCCCACTTTTATTTCCGCGGAGGAACTGGGGGACGGCTCCGGTATTCCGCTTGAATTGAAGGTGAACGGGGAAGTTCGCCAGCAGGGCAATACGGACGGCCTGATCTGGCCCGTTCCTCGCCTGATTGCCTATATTTCCCGTTTCATGACCCTGTGGCCGGGAGACGTGGTTTCCACCGGCACTCCGGGAGGCGTGGGCATGGGAATGAATCCTCCGGGTTATTTGAAGCCCGGGGACGTGGTGGAGTGGGGAAGCCCCGCTTTCGGCTATGCCTCCCAGGCTGTGGTGATTGATGACGAGGAGTAGGCCGGACGTTCAAGCCTTTCAGGAAGTGGAGAAGGGAAAGGCTTCTCCGCGCGTGGACTGTGTTTTCTCCTGTCGCCGGAGCATCGTTTTTCCGGAGGACGGCCCCGCCGGTGTGGAGTGGGCAGCAAATACTGGCGGCATCCGGAAGAAAGGCATTGTTTTCTCTTGATTCCTCCGCCATGGTTTAGTGAAGTGGATGCGTGAAAAACGTGGTTCTGTACGTGGTGATGGTGACCGGGCTGACGGCCCTCTTCGTCTGGCTGAAGGGGAGGAATACGGAACGTGCTCCGGCTTCCTCCGCCATGGTGGTGTCTCCGGAGGATGACGCCGCGCACGATGTCGTGCTGGTGGATGTCCGTACCCCGGAGGAATACCGCGCGGGCCACAAGGAGGGAGCCTTGAATATTCCGGTGGATGAGGTGGAGCAGCTGGCTCCTCAACTGCTTCCGGACAAGAATGCCGTAATTCTGTTATATTGCCGGACGGGCAAGAGGGCGGACAAGGCGATGGAAACCCTCAGGAAAATGGGGTATTCCCATTTGGAGAACCTGCACCGGTTTGAGATGTAGCCCTCGGCCCGTTTTGCCGGTGCGCGGAGCCCGGAATGCGTACGGCCATGCCGGTTCCGGTTTGCGGAGCATTGTTTGATGTAAAAAGCACAGGCCATGAAATCCATCCATGCCTGTCCTGTAAATAAATCAAGCTCCGGACGCCCTGTAGAAGAACGGCCGGAGCTTGATGAAAATGAGGCAGGGTTTATGCCCGTTTGCGGCGCATCAGCAGAGCGCCCAGGCCCAGCAGTCCGAGGCTGGCCGTGGCCGGTTCCGGAACGGAGGCCAGCGCCAGGGCATTGATGCTGCCGCTTCCGCCCTGGGACTGGATATTGAGCTGGGTTCCGTCGGCAGCCACGTCGAATGTATAGGTCACCACCATCCAGTCTCCGGTATGCGTGTTGCCCGTGACGGTGGCGCCGTTCAGCGTAGCGCCGGACCCGGTGGAGTAGTCGTCCAGGCTGGCGGAAATGTTAGAGATTCCGGTGCCGTCAAGGCTGAAGGAAGAAGTGTTGCCCGCACCGTAGTTGTTTCCGCGTCCCACCAGCATGGTCAGCGTGTAAGTGCCGGCGGACAGGTTGTTCAGGGACATCGTGAAGTTGCCGTTGGCACTGTTTCCATTGATGACGCCGCCCATCGGGTTGCCGGTGGTCATATCCTGGCCGAAAACATCGTAAAACTTGTTGCCCTGGCCCAGGGCGGAGTCTTTGGCGGAACCATCCGTCAGAACGCCTCCGCTCCCGCAGCAGACGCCGCCGGTCGTCAGGGTGATGCCGGTAGCGTCCCCTCCGCTGGTTACCAGTGTTCCGGAAGTGTAGGAAGAGGAGCTGCCCGTGGAGATTTTGTTCACTTGTTGTCCGGATTCCCCCAGATACGTGCCGTCCACAACGGAGGTGCCATTGCCCGAATTGATCCCGAACGAAATCAGAACGGTGGAGGCTTCAGCCGCAACCGCCGCTGCCGCCATGGTTGCCAGAATGAATAATGTCTTCTTCATGCTATCAATGAGATACGTGATTGGAAATGATAGAACACCCTTCCTAGAAGTAGATAAATAGCGAATTTATAATCCGTTATGAATTAAAATCGAATGAGGGGAATACACCCTGTGCCCATCTTCAATTCCGGAACGGCCATTCCATGGAAAAAATGGAAAATATTTGACCGCGTCAGCAGAGCCGCAGGCCGCTGCGGCATTTGAATAGGAACTTGAGCGTCAGCGAACTTTACTTCTTAAAAGCAAGTACTTCCTGGCGGATGTATAAATTCCGGTTGCAGCAACGGCATGCGGTGCTCCTGCACGGTTGTGCCAATCAAAACAACCTTTCCTTCCGGAAAAAGTTTAAGTAATGAAACGACCGTTTAACACAAGTGACTTGCTTTTAGAACTGAAGCTTGACTCCGGATTATAAATCCGTGACGTTTAAAAATCAAAATCAAGATTTATTCAATAAGTAAAAAGGCTTTTATCCCAGCCCTGGAAAGTGCTGTTCCACCGTTGCCGGATGAGACTGTTTTTTCCCGGCAATTCTGGACAATGCCGCCCGGGCAGGAACCGTTCCTCTCCCTTTCCTGACGGCAAGCCCATAGAAGGGAGCGGGATGAAGATTCCTCCCGTTCCGGCGGGACGGCATTTCCTTCAAAGAAGAAAACCCCCCGCATGGAGTCATGCGGAGGGTTCCTGTTTAATTGTTGTCCGTAAGGTTATTCCGCCTTCGGCTTGCGGGGAGTCCTTTTACGGGGAGTTTTGGTTTTCGGAGCCGCCTTGTCCTTGACGTGCAGGAAGGTGAGCGTTTCCGTTCCGTCCGTTTCCACGGCTTCAATCTTGTCGCCGGGTTTCACGTCTCCCCTCAGCAGGGATTCCGCCAGGGGGTCTTCCAGCAGCCGTTCGATGGCGCGGCGCATCGGGCGCGCGCCGTACTGCGGATCGTAGCCGTTTTTGATGATCAGGCTCAGGGCTTCCGGGCTCAGGGCCAGCGTGATGTTCTTGGTCTTGAGGCGGGAGATGAGCTTGTCCGCTTCCAGCTGTACGATGCGTTCCAGGTCGTCCCGTTCCAGCATGCGGAAAACGGAGATGTCATCAAAGCGGTTCAGGAATTCCGGGCGGAATTGCTTGCGCGCCGCTTCCAGAATCTTTTCCTTCATGGCGGCGTAGTCCGCATTGTCGGCAGACATGGCGCCGAAGCCCATGGCGCTCTGCCGCTTGGCGGAGGCGGCCCCCACGTTGGAGGTCAGGATGATGATGGTGTTGCGGAAGTTGATCTTGCGTCCCAGGGAGTCCGTCACGCTGCCTTCCTCCAGAATCTGGAGAAGCAGGTTCATGACGTCCGGGTGGGCCTTTTCCACTTCGTCAAAGAGGATAACGGAGTAGGGCCTGCGCCGGACGGCTTCCGTGAGCTGGCCGCCTTCGTCATGGCCTACGTAGCCGGGAGGCGAGCCGATGAGGCGGGACGTGGTGTGTTTTTCCATGTACTCGCTCATGTCCACCTGGATCAGGGCGTCCGCGGTGCCGAACATGATTTCCGCCAGGTTGCGGGCCAGGTAGGTTTTGCCCACCCCGGTGGGCCCCAGGAAGAGGAAGGAGCCGATCGGGCGGCGCGGGTCTTTGATGTCCGCGCGGCTGCGCCGCAGGGCGCGGGCGATGGCGGAGGCCGCCTCGTCCTGGCCGATGACCTTGCTTTTCAGTTCTTCCTCCATGCGCAGGAGCTTGGTGGTTTCCTTTTCCTCCATCCGGGCCAGCGGAATGCCGGTCCATTTGGCGAGCACGCTCATCACGTCTTCATCCGTTACGGGGACGTAGTTGGTCTCGTAGGAGTTGCGCCAGGTGTCCAGCATGTTCTGGAGTTCCGCCTTGGCCTGTTTTTCCTCGTCGCGGAGGCGGGCGGCTTCCTCAAAGAGCTGGCCGTCCACGGCCTTGTCCTTGCGTTCCTTGATTTCCTCAATGCGGACTTCCATCTCGCTGATGTGGTCTGGGCGGGTCATCTGGGAGACGCGCTTGCGCGCTCCCGCTTCATCCAGGATGTCAATGGCCTTGTCCGGCAGGAAGCGGCCCGTCAGATAGCGGTGGGAGAGCTTGGCTGCGGCTTCCACGGCCTCTTTCGTATAATGAACCTTGTGGTGTTCCTCATACTTGGGCTGGATGCCGGCCAGAATCTGGATGGTATCCTCCACGGAGGGTTCCCCCACCTGCACCTGCTGGAAGCGGCGTTCCAGGGCGGCGTCCTTCTCAATGTGTTTTCTGTATTCATTGAGCGTGGTGGCGCCTATGGCCTGGAGCTCCCCGCGGGAGAGGGCGGGCTTGATGATGTTGGAGGCGTCCATGGAGCCTTCCGCGGAGCCCGCGCCCACGATGGTGTGCAGCTCGTCAATGAAGAGGATGACGTTGCCTTCCCGGCGTATTTCATCCATCACGGCCTTGAGCCGTTCTTCAAACTGGCCGCGGTACTTGGTGCCCGCCACCATCAGAGCCAGGTCCAGGGAGATGACTCTCTTGCTGCGCAGGAGTTCCGGAACGTGGCCTTGGGCTATTTCCTGGGCCAGCCCTTCCACGATGGCGGTCTTGCCCACCCCGGCTTCACCGAGCAGGACGGGGTTGTTCTTGTTCCTGCGGCACAGGATCTGGATGACGCGCTCAATTTCGGAGGCACGGCCGATCACGGGGTCCAGCTTGCCGTCCCGGGCCAGCTGGGTCATGTCCCGGCCGAAGGCCTGGAGAGCGGGAGTCTTGGATTTCTGCTGCCGGGAGTAGGTGGGGGAGGAAGGTTCGTCCGTCGGGATGGCGGGGGATTCGTTTTCCTCCTCGTCGTCATCGTCGTCCGGGATGATGTTGTCTTCATCCGCGTCCATCTGGTATTTGGGCGTCAGTACGTCCAGCAGCTCGCGCCGCGCCTGTTCCAGATCCACGCCGAAGTGGCGCAGAATCTGGCCGGCCACGCCGTCGCCGTCCCGGATGAGGCCCAGGAGCAGGTGCTCCGTGCCCACATACGTGTGGTTGAGTTCCTGGGCTTCCCGGTTGGCCATCGCCAGGACCTTGCGGACTCTGGGGGTGTACGGGATGTTGCCCTCCGCCTGGGGCTCCGTGCCCCGGCCTATTTGTTCCTCCACCTGCCTGCGCACGGCGGTAAGCTCCACCCCCAGGTTTTCCAGGATGGTGACGGCTACGCCCTTGCCCAGCTTGAGCAGCCCGAGGAGCAGGTGTTCGGTCCCTATGTAATGATGATTGAAGCGGTCCGCTTCCCGGCGCGCATGCGCCAGCACTTGTTGCGCCCTAGGCGTAAAATTGTTCATGTATTGTAAAGAAGTTTTGTTGTTGCATCAGTTTCCGGAAAGTTCCTTCCGGATAATGTCCGCACGGATCTGGTCCCTGTCTTCGGGAGTTGTCTGGTCCGTAGTGGACAGGCGGGCCAGGTGGGCCGGCTGAATGTTCAGTATGGTTTTATTGACGTTTTTTAATGCCTGGTGGGAAAAGATGTCCAGGGATGCTCCCATCCGGAGGAAGGAGAGCAGCGCCAGCGCCTCCTGCGTGGATAGCAGGGTGGCGTTGGTCAGGAGGCCGTAGGCGCGGGAAACGCGGTCTTTTACCTGGAGCGAGGAAGCCTGGAGCAGCCGCCTGCGGGCGTTCCATTCCTGGTGGGCCAGGTCGGAGGTGAAGCGGGTCATGCGTTCCACGATCTGGTCCTCGCTGTCTCCCAGCGTGGTCTGGTTGGAAATCTGGAAGAGGTTGCCGGTGGCTTCCGTCCCTTCTCCGTACAGGCCGCGGACAGTGATGTTGAGCTGCACGGCCGCCTGGACGACCTGTTGCATCTGTTCGGAGATGACGAGGCCCGGCAGGTGCATCATCACGGAGGCCCTCATGCCCGTGCCCAGGTTGGTGGGGCAGGCGGTGAGGTAGCCCAGCCGCGTGTTGTAGGCGTACGGGAGCCTGGCTTCCAGTTCGGAGTCTATTTTGGAGATGGCTCCCCATGCTTTTTTAAGCTGGATGCCGGGCAGGATGTACTGAAGGCGCAGGTGGTCCTCCTCATTGAAGAGGATGCTGGCGTTCTGGCTGCGTGAGATGAGAACGGCGCAGCCTTCCGAGCGCGCGGCCAGTTCCCGGGAAATGAGGTGGCGTTCCACCAGCAGCTGTTTTTGCTGCTGGGTGAGTCCGGAGAGTTCCGCGTAATAGCCTCCCTTCATGACGGGGATTTGGCGCGCTTCACCGGAGGTGAGCTTCAGCGTTTCCTCCCTCTGCTGGCGCGTGGCCCAGCCGGGAAAAGGGGTGGCGGTCAGATTGCGTGCCAGGCGGATGCGGGAGGTGAGAACGATGTCGTGTTCATCCCGTGATTCCACCATCCATTTGGCGGGGTTGTTTAGTAAGTCGTCAAAGAGCATGTACGTTAATTGGTCGGCGTGCGCAATTGCTTGATTTGATCGCGGAGCTTGGCCGCGCGTTCATAATCCTCTCTTGCCACTGCCAGGGAAAGTTGTTGTTCCAGATCACTGATGGTATGGGTTTCCGTTTCGCGCTTTTCCGCCCGTTCGGGCGTTTTTCCGTGATGGTGGGAATCAGGCTGAATCTGGGTGAGAAGAGGGAGTATCTCTTCTTCAAAGACGTTGTAGCATTCACTGCAGCCCAGGCGTCCTACATTTTTGTAATCCTGAAGGGTGAAGGAGCAGATCGGGCAGCTTGTGAGCGGTAGGGACTGCAGGGCCGGAATGGGGGCGGCGGGGTCCGCCGCGCCTTCCTTGCCGAACTGGCCCTGAAGGTTCGGGAACAGTTTCTCCGCCAGATCAAAAGCGTCCGGGTCCAGCAGGCCCCGCTCCTGGGCGCATTTGGCGCAGAGGCAGAATTTGGTGGATTTCCCGTTGATGATCTGTGTCAGGAACACCGTTGCCGGTGCAGAGCATATCTCACATTTTTTCACAACCCGCATTATAATGGCGACCCCCACGGCGGACTAGTAGTCTGCGTGTCATGGATTGTCATGAAAACGGGCCTTGTTATTGTACGGAGGAAGAATTCTTTCTGCGCTGTTTTAGAAGCCCGCACCGTGATGAATACAAGTAGGCTGCGCAGAAGAAGGTTCCCAGCACCAGAATGATGGTTGCGCCCAGGTGCCAGCCCAGCGGAAAGGACAGGTAAAAGGCCAGCAGGGAGCCCAGTCCGCCGATGATTCCGCCGCCCCAGAAGAGGTGGGAAGGCTTGTTGGTGAGCATGTACACCGTGGCGGCCGGACCGACGAGAAGCCCCAGCGTCAGGAACGCCCCCACGGCCTGGAGGGAGGAGACGAGCACCAGGATGATGAGGGTGAAGATGCCGTAGCTGATGAGGCGGGAGGGAATGCCCAGCGTGGTGGCGATGTCCGGGTCAAAGAGGTAGATCAGGATGGGGCGGCGGAAGAGAAGCAGGATCAGGACGCTGACGGAACTGATGGCGAAGGCGATCCACAGGTCGGAGTCGGACAGGCTCATGATGGAGCCGAACAGCCAGTCGTCAATTTTCTGCTGCAGGCCCAGCCGCACCAGTACGATGAAACCCGCGGCGAAGGCCGTGGTGTGCAGGATGGACAGGGCGGTATCCTGGTTCAGCCGGGACGTGCGGGAGACGAATAAGGAACCCAGGCCCACCAGCAGGGCGGCCACCACGGCCCCCGTCAGGAGGCTCCAGCGGGTGAGGCCGAAGAGGAGCACCGCCACCGCTATGCCCGGCAACAGGGCGCAGGAGAGCGTGCCGATCTGGAGAGCCGATTTTTTCAGGATGACCAGCCCGCTGACGAAGCCGTTGGCAAAGCCGATCATGACGCATGCCAGCAGGGATCGCTGCGCGATGGGTTCGCGGAGGAATTGAAGAAAGTCGTCCATCATGAAACTTGGGTTTCCGGTTGAGGTTCCATTCCATACGTCTCCCGGATGCGTGAGGGAGCAAGCACTTCCCCCGGGGGGCCGAAGGCGACCAGCTCGCGGTTCATCAGCAGGATGGTGTCAAAAATGTCCGCCGCCGTGTTCAGGTCGTGATGGGAGGCGATGACCAGCCGTCCTTCCGCCGCCAGGGAATCCAGCAGCCGCCCCAGGGACTGGCAGGCCGGGGCGTCCAGCCCTGTGAAGGGTTCGTCCAGCAGCAGGACGTGGGCTTCCTGCGCCAGGGCGCGCGCCAGGAATGCCCGCTGCTGCTGTCCTCCGGAAAGTTCTGAAATCTGGCGGTCCGCCAGGGATTCCATGCCCAGCGCGTGAAGGGATTTTTCTACGATGTCCCGGTCATGGCGCCCGAATTTTTTCCACAGTCCCAGGGACGGATAGCGGCCCATTTCCACCAGCGCGCGGACGGTGATGGGAAAGGACCAGTCCACGTCGGAACGCTGGGGCAGGTAGGCGATTTCTCCCGGCGTATCGTGAAGAGGGCTGCCGTTCCACAGGATTTCCCCGGAATCGGGACGGAGCAGTCCGGCCAGGGCCTTGATCAGCGTGGATTTTCCCGCGCCGTTGGGGCCCATCAGGGCCAGCGTGTGGCCGCAGGTGATGGAAAAGCTGATGCCGTCCAGGGCAAGAAGGCTCCCGTAATACACGCTGAGGTTCCGCACTTCCAGCCGGTGGCGGTCCGGGTGGCTGGCATGCGCGCCCCAGCAGATGTGGTCCTGGGAGCAGTGGGGGGCTGGACTGTTTATTTCCATGAGAAGGAGTAGCTGTCGTTCAGGGAAGGGCCGAAGGACCAGCGGGTGGCGGAGGCGGACGGCCTGCCCTCCGGTTCCAGTTCCAGCGTAACGGGGGTGTCCGGCGTGCCTTCCGGCCAGCGGGCGGAAACGGTGAGCGTCACGGAGCCGTCTTCCAGCGGAAGGCCGCATTCCACTTCTTCATGCAGGCCGGGCGTCCCGGATTGCCAGAGGACACGGCCTCCATGGGAGATGGAAAGAAATTCCGGACGGTGGGCGCACCTGACCGTGATGACCGTGGGAACGTCCGCGGCCTGCGCCGCGGGGGCGGGGAGGTCCGCTTCCTGTGCTCCGGGGGTACCTGCCGTCATGTTATAAAGGAAGAACCCCAGCAGGATGACGACTCCCAGAGTAGGGAAAAACTGGCGCAGGGGTGTGCTGGTCATGGCCTGGGGGACGGGGAAAGGGCTTCCTTGATGATGCCGACGTTTTGCTTGAACATGGACTCGAACGTATGGCCGTCCGGAGCCAGCCCGTCGGTATTGATCGGCTTGGCAACGGGGATGTTCAGGGATTTGGCGATCTCCGTGAGGCTCTTGGGGTTGGAGGAATATTCCGGGAACAGGGCCTTTACCCCGGCTGCGCGCAGCTTCTTCAGCGTGGAGGCCAGTTGGGCGGAATTGCCTTCGTCTTCACGGCTCACCCCCTGGATGCTGATGCTGCGGAAGCCGAATTCCTTGCAGAAATGGTTCATGGCCGCGTGCCCCGTCACCAGGATGCGGTCCGCTTCCGGAATGTCCGCAAGCTCCTTCCTGGCCCAGGAGGAAAGCTGGTCCATTTTTCTGTTCCACCGGGCCAGTCCGGCCTTGTAATCCTGCTCATGGGCCGGGTCCATCCGCGTGAGCGCGGCGGCCAGGGCGCGGGCGGCGCGTTTCATATTGGCCGGGGTGTGCCACCAGTGGGGATCGTTGGGGCCGTGGGCGCAGCAGTCCCCGTCGTGCCCATGGTCATGGTCTGCGGTGTCCGCCGCCACGGGAACGTCCGGAATGGAGGCCCCCAGGTCCAGAATTTGCGCCCTGCCGCCCAGCGCGTCTTTCAACTTGGGAAGGTACGGCTCCAGATTCTTGCCGGAGGCCAGAACCAGGCGCGCCTGCCCTGCGGCGGCGATATCCTGCGGAGCGGGTTCAAAGCTGTGCAGGTTGCCGTTGGGGCGCAGCAGGTCCGCCACCTGCACGTGGCTGCCGCCGATGGCGCGGGCCATATCCCCCAGAATTGGGTGCAGGGCCGCGATTTTCAGGGCGGGGGCGTCCTGGGCCTGAAGAGTGCAGAACAGGCCCAGAAGACACAGAAAAGGAATCAGAATGCGCCGGAGCATGTTCCGCATTATGAACCGCCCTTCAAGTGATGCAATGGTCAAATTTGTCTTCCAAAGTGAGATGACGCTAACTTTTCGGGGCCTCTCCCTGGCTCTTCTTTTTGTTCCTCAGCTTCATGGTGAACTTCTGGTACAGGAAGGAGGAGATGAGCACGATGACGGCCAGCCCCACCAGGGCTCCCACGCGGTACAGTTGCCCGAGGCTGGAAATGTCATAACAGACGACTTTCAGCAGGGTGATGCCCAGCAGGGCGAGTCCCGCCATGCGCACCCTGGAAGACCTGATGTCAAACCCCGTGGCGATCAGGCCCAGGGCAAAGAGGCTCCAAGCAATGGAAATGGTGAGGTCCTGCGCCACGCTGCTCCCGAACTGGATCATCAGCGGACGGTCTCCCGGCGCGGCGAAGCCGCAGGATATTTCCGTATTCATCCAGATGAAAAGCAGGATGGCCCCGAAAATATTCAGGGCCGCGACAAGAACGCGGAGGCCGGAGCTGCGGCCCCCCGGCAGGCGTGGCGTCACTTTCTTCTGGACCCACCAGGCTCCGGCCATGCAGCAGAAAACCATGGTGGCGAACATCGTGCGCAGGGCCGGCATTCCGGCAGGGTCAAGTTGCACGAAGGCTTGCGACAGGCCGTTGCGGACGAACAGGAAGGCCAGCAGGAAAAATCCCGTCCAGGCCAGTCTGGGCAGGGGAAATTTGCCGCACAGTAGCAGAAGGGCCAGCCCTTCCAGGGACCAGGCTACGGTCAGGGGGGCGCCCGTCCATTGGAGGCCGATGGCCAGCGTCAGCATGCCGATGGCTGCTCCATAATAAAAGCAGAGGATGGCGGAACGCTTCAAAAGCGTTTCCTCCGGCAGCCGCCGCAGGGCCAGGGCCGCCAGCAGCGGAGGCGCCGCACAGGCAAGCGCGACGGTGGAATCCCATAAATGGGTGGCCTCCGGATGGTGGGCCGTTCCGAAGAGCCACCAGGAAAGGTAGAAGAGGGGGAATGCCAGGGCGGAGGCGCTCCAGGCCAGCAAGCCGCTGCGGAACCGCCGGACCAGCAGCAGGGGCAGCAGGAAGATCGCCAGGAAAATCACCGCGGAACCGGCAGGGTGGATGTCCTGATAGGACGCCGCAATCGTGTACCCGGCCGCCGCGGCCATCAGGGCCTGCCCTCTCCGGTGCCATACCGCCATTCCGCAGAACGTGGCCGCCGTCAGGAAAACGTAAAAGGGGGAAGGTGAAAGCGGGTGCATGACCAGCAGCCACGCGAGAGCCGCCGTGGCGAAGCAGGAAATCCTGACGCCGGGCTGAAGCTCCGCCAGGTAGGCCCCTCCGGAAGGCGTGCGTGCGGACAGCACCGCATAAGACGCCGGAATCATGAACAGGCAGAAAAGGCCCTGGAGCTGGGAGGATATCCAGAGGGCAGATTGCGAGGCTTCTTCCGCGGAAGACTGGTAAAAATAGAAAATGGTGAAAAGCCCCATGGGAAGAAAGCAGGACCAATACGTGCTTTTGGCGCGGGCCAGCGGGAGCAGGGCGATCATGGGGAGCATGCCCGCCAGCAGGAGAAGCAGGTGGGAGGAAGGGGAAAGGAACCGGAAGCTGCACTCCGCCTGAAGGCGGAATGCCGTCAGGCAGGTGACCGCAATGGCGCAGAAGGCCAGCAGGAAGGGGCCTCCCTTCCGGTCCGGTTCAGCCTGCCGTGTGCCGGCATAAAGGCCGTAGCCCCCGTACAGGAGCAGGGTGCAGATGGACAGGATGACGACGGCGAGAATATGGGAGGGGCCTCCGTATTCGTCAAACCAGCCCATCAGCAGGATGGTATAGGCAGCCAGTCCGGCTCCTCCGGCTCCTGTCCACCTGGTTGCGGCTACGACGGCGAGCAACCCGGCGTTCAGGATGGTCATGTACAGGAACAGGGAGGCCGTATGGTCCTGGCCGGTGGACAGGATGACCGGGGTCAGAAAACCGCCGATGATGCCCAGGAAGGCGATTACGCGGAACCGCAGGCGCACCGCCAGGATGAAGGCCGCCGCCGTGGTGGCCGCCAGCAGAACGGTCGCGATGGCCGTCGTGAAGAAGGGAAGCTCGTAAAACATGCGTCCGGCGCAGGTAGCCAGGTACAGGACCAGGATGCCCGTGGAGGTCAGCGTGCCGGAAAGGATGGGGTACTTCTTCCTCAGCCGCGACAGGCCGGCGCCCAGCAGGCCGGCGGCAGCCAGATACGTGAGGGTTACCCTCCATTCCGGAGAGATCAGATCATTGTCAATGCTGTACTTGACGAAGAACCCGGTTCCCAGAAACAGCACAAACCCTCCTATCCAGGAGAGCAGCTTGGCGCCGATGAAGTATTCCCAGGAAAAGGACGCGGGGCGCGACGGTGCGGGCCTGGCGTTCCGGACCGGCTGCAGGCTGTGCCGGGAGGGAAGGGCGCAGGCGGGTTCCCGTACCGGGGCGGCGGCAGGAAGCGTACGGATGGGCTGCACCGGACTTTCCACAGGGGGCGGAAGGCTCTTTCTGTTTTCCGCGGGGGGTCTCTGGGGGGAGGAACGGGAATTCAGACGTTCCTTTAATCCGGCGACTTCCGTTTCCAGAGTGCGGACTTTTTGTTCCAGAAAAACGACCTGGCAGGCCTTCACAAAGGTGAAGACCATTCCGGAAAGCAGGCCGAGGACCAGCAGAAGAATGAAAAATTCCATGGGGAGGGAAGGGGTAGGGAAAATGTATTCTACACCGGAAGAATGGGACTGCAAGACGCAAAAAGGTACATGGCCGCCTGTCCTGAAAGAGCCGCACGGAACCGTTGGCTGAGAGCCGTCCCGGCGGTGGATTTCATGCGGGGGGCGGAATGGGCCAAGGCGGCACAAGAAACGTTCGCGGGGAAGAGACCGGAAGGCGCGCCGCCTGGAAGCCCCCTTCCGCGCCTTTCCCGGGTTGACATATTGAGGAATGGGTGCGGACGGTTTTTTCTTGAGGTGGAAAGTGTTTTCTGATTCCATTATCGCGCATCATCATGAATGGTTTTCAACTTCTTCAATGTGGTTTGAGCGTGGCTGCCCTGCTGGGCGGCTCCGCCCTTGCGGCGTCACCTGCCGTGTACCCGGTTCCCCAGCAGTCCAAGCTCTCCTCCCAGACGGTTGCTTTCTCCGGAAAGCCTTCCGTGGTGATTCGCTCCGCCAAGACGGCGGCCAGCAAGCTGCTGAACGGCGTTCCGGAAAAATCCGGGGCCTACAAGCTGGTCGTCTCCCCGCAGGGCAAAGTGGCCATAGGCGCCCATGACGAGCGGGGCGCTTTTTACGCCATGCAGACGCTGCGGCAGCTCGGCACGAAGGCCGGCGGCGAAGGCGTGACCTTGCCCGTAGGGGAAATCACGGACTGGCCGGACATCGAATTCCGCGGAACGGTGGAAGGCTTCTACGGCACTCCATGGAGCCATGAAGCCCGTCTGAGCCAACTGCGCTTTTACGGCCAGAACAAGATGAACACATACATCTACGGGCCGAAGGACGATCCCTACCACTCCTCCCCCCACTGGCGGGACCCCTATCCCGCGGACCAGGCCGCTCAGATCAAGGAACTGGTGAAGGTGGCGAAGGAAAACCACGTGGACTTTGTCTGGGCCATCCACCCCGGCAAGGACATCAAGTGGACGGAAGAGGACATGAACAACGTCATCAAAAAATTTGAGATGATGTACAAGCTGGGCGTCCGGTCCTTTGCCGTGTTCTTTGACGACATCTTCGGCGAGGGAAAGAGGGGGGACATGCAGGCGCTCCTGCTCAACAAGATCAACAACGAATTCGTCAAGGTGAAAAAGGACGTCACCCCCCTGGTCATGTGTCCTACGGAGTACAACCGCGGCTGGGCGGACTCCAAGCCGGGAACCTACCTGGACATTCTGGGCGACCGTCTGGACCCCTCCATCCACGTCATGTGGACGGGGGACTCCGTCTGCCATGACATCACGCTGGAAGGCCAGCAATGGGTGAACAAGAGAATCAAGCGTCCCTCCTACGTCTGGTGGAACTTCCCCGTAACGGACTACTGCCGCTCCAACCTGTGCATGGGCCGCGTGTACGGCGTTGCCACGGAACCGGGCGCGAAGGAATCCATGGGCGGCTTCGTCTCCAACCCCATGGACAAGCCGGAGGCGTCCAAGGTTTCCCTCTTCGGCCTTGCGGACTACACCTGGAACATCAACGGCTTTAAATCGGAGGAAGCCTGGAAGGAAGGCGTCAAGCGCCTGTTCCCGCAGGCGGCGGAAGCCATGCAGGTCTTTGTGAACCACAACTCCGACCAGGGCCCCAACGGCCACGGCTACCGTCGTGAGGAATCCGTGGAAATAGAACCCGTGGTCAAGCGCGTACTGGAAGCCGCGCGGGAAGGCAGGATCGTGAAGGCGGATGCGGCCCTGCTCAAGAAGGAATTCGCACGCATGGCCGCCGCCGCGCCCGTTATCCGGGCCAAGGCGGACAACCCCCGGCTGATGAAGGAAATCGGCGCCTGGGTGGACGCCTTTGAACAACTGGGCCGCGCCGGGCAATATGCCGTAGCGGCGCTGGAGGAAAACAACACCAGGGACGCCGTGACTCAACTGGTGCAGGCCACGCAGGCGCTGGCGGCCATGGACGGCATCTCCCGCCGCCACAACCAGGAAGGCCAGCTATACCGTTCCGTGGTGAAGACCGGTTCCCGCGTGATGACCCCCGCCGTCAATGAACTGACGGACATCGTCTCCAAAAAGGTCTTCCCTTCTATTGCGGGCACTCCCGCTCTTTCCCCCAAGCCCCTGGTCAAGGGCGGCAGCATGGAGAAGGCGGAACTCTTCTGTGACGGGGACCGCGGCTCCTTCTGGCACTCCGGCGCCTACGGGCAGCCGGGAGACTGGTATGGCGTGGACTACGGCATGCAGATTCCCGTGCGGAGCGTGGAAGTGCTCATGGGCCGCAATGACAAGGACGGCGACTACGTAGCCAGGGGGCAGCTTGAAGGTTCCCGGGACATGAAAACATGGAAACCGCTGGGACCGGAAACCTCCGGCATGCAAGTGGTATGGCAGGCTCCCAAACCCGTCTCCCTCCGTGCCGTGCGCTACCGCGTCATTGAACCCAAGAAAACGGACAATGGCCGCGCCGTCTGGACCGCCGTTCGTGAAATAGCCGTCAACACGCCTCCTGCCGCCATGGCTGCCTCCAATGTGGCGGGGCTGGAAGGGGTTTCCGTGCAGAAATCCGACAAAATCGTGCGCATCAACCGCGTGATGGAAACGCATAAGATGAAGCCCGGAGAATTCATCTCCCTGCAACTGGAAGGCCCCACGGACGCCACCTGGCTGGAAATCAACCTGGAACGGGATGACGTCAACTCCTGGGCTGAGGTTGAGCTGGACGTGGAAGGCTCCGCCAAGCCCGTGGTGCAGAAGCTGGACAAGCAGGGCAAAAACTTCATTGCCAGGGCAAACCAGCTCCCCAAGGGAATCAAGGGTATGAAACTGGTCAACAAAAGCGGCAAGGAACAGGACATCATCCTGAGCATGTTCAAATTTGACGTTCCCCCGTCGGACCCCGGCACCAGCCTGGTCTCCCTGACTGACAGGAACCTGAAAACGGTTTACCGCGCCGACAAGCCGCTGGACGTGATCGTCCCCAATCTGGACAACCCCAAGGCTGCCAAGGTAGTCGTGGTAGGGTCCGCCGCCTTCGCCATCCAGGCGCGCCGCGGCGAGGGATCCTGGACGCCGGTGGGCAAGCGGAACGCCGGACCCGGAGCTTCCGAGTTTGCCATTCCGGCCGGGACCACTGCCGTGCGCCTGACCTACAAGGCCCCCCAGCCGGACGCGATCATCAATGAGGTGATCTTCTCCTCCCGGAAATAGTTGTTTCAGGCGCTGATGCCTGATGCTGCGGCTCCGTCCGGATTTTCCCCGGACGGAGCTTTTCTCTTTGAAAAGATGGAAATGCAGCGTGAAGGCCGTTTCCATGCATCATGGGGGAAGGAGGAACCCGCATTCCGGCGGGAACGGCGGCCATTCTCCCGGAAACAGGTTAGGCACCTTCTTCTTCCCGCTTTGGCAGCTTGTTGTGGAAACAACCTTGACCCTGTTGGATGCGGGGCTAAAATACTGCCATGACACCGGGCTTTCATTGGACTCTCCGCCCCTCCGTCAGGGAGGATGATCCGGTCTTGAAAGCGTTTCCCGCAGAACTGCCCCTGCTGGTCAAACAGCTTCTGCTGCAGCGCGGATTTACCGGAGGAGCGGAAACTGACCTCTTTCTGGAGCCCAGGCTCTCCCATCTGAGCGACCCTTTCCTGATGGGGGAAATGAGGGCCGCCGTGGACCGCATCTTCCAGGCGGTGGATGAAGGGGAAACCGTGTGCATTTACGGGGACTATGACGTGGACGGGGTCACCTCCGTGGCGCTTCTCCGGGCCATTCTGATGTCCTATGACCTGGACCCGCAATACTTCATTCCCGTGCGCTCGCGGGAAGGCTACGGGCTCAGTGAAGCGGGCATAGAACGCTGCCTCTGCGAATGTGCGGAAAAACCCAGCCTGCTCATTACGGTGGACTGCGGCACCTCCTCCGTAAAGGAAGTGGAGATGCTCAACAGCCTGGGAATAGACGTCATCATTCTGGACCACCATGAAGCGGGGCCGCTGGGCCGTCCGGACGCCGTGGCGGTGGTCAATGCCAAAATTGAGGAAAACAGCCCGTATACCTACCTGTGCAGCGCGGGCGTGGTCTTCAAGCTGGCGCACGCCCTGCTGAAGGACCGGAAGCTGAAAACCTTTGACCTGAAACTTTATCTGGACCTGGTGGCCGTGGCCACCGTGGCGGACATCGTCCCCCTGGTGGATGAAAACAGGATTCTGGTGCGCCACGGCCTGGGAAGGCTGGCGCACAGCCGCCATACGGGCCTGAAAACCCTGACGGAAATAGCGGGCATCCGCCCTTCCGACTCCGCCAACCACGCGGGCTTTCTGAATGCCGCGCATGTGGGCTTCAGGATAGGCCCCCGCATCAATGCCGCCGGGCGCATGGACTCCCCCATGGACGCCCTGGAACTTCTGCTGACCATGGACAACAGGCGCGCCGTGCAGCTTGCCCAGATGCTGGACTCCCACAACCGCAAGCGGCAGGAGGAAGAGGAGGCCATCCGTACGGATGCGGTGGAAATGCTCCACAACTCCTTTGACCCGGAACGGGACAACGTCATTGTGCTCGGTTCCCGCGCCTGGCATCCCGGCGTGGTGGGCATCGTAGCCTCCCAGCTCATGAGGCGGTATCACAAGCCCACCTTCGTCATCGCCTTTGATGAGAGCGGCGTAGGGAAGGGGTCCGGCCGCTCCATTCCCGGCGTATCCCTGGTTCAGGCCATCCACCACTGTGCGGATACGCTGGTTTCCGGCGGCGGCCATGACATGGCGGCGGGCCTGGTGATTGAGGAAGCCCGCATGGACGACTTCCGCCGGGCCTTCAATCGGTACGTCTCTGAAACCACGACGGAGGAACAGCGCAGCCCCGTGCTCAACATAGACATGGAAGTCTCCTTCCAGGCGCTGACGCTGGACTTGCTGGACAGCTATGAAAAGCTGGAGCCCTTCGGCAACTCCAATCCCCAGCCTCTCTTCATGAGCTCCGACGTCTTCCCCACGGAGCCGCCCAAGCGCGTGGGAACCAACCACCTGAAGCTCTTCATGCGGCAGGGGATGGTGGAACGTGACGCCATCTTCTTCAACGGGGCGGAGCGTGAACTCCCCAATCCACCCTGGGACATCGCCTTTACGATTGACCGGAACGTGTACCGGGGCCGCGCCTCCCTGTCCATCTCCATTCAGGAAATACGTTCCCACCGGGAAATGTAGCTTCTCCTCAAGGGGGACGTGCACGGTTTTTTCTGCGGAAAAAGTCATGCATCCCGCCGTTCTTGACAAAACCGTGTCAAAAATGCATCGTCTGCCTTGTTCCCCCATTCAGGGCGGAGTTATGGTAAAAATAAGCAAGATGAACACCCTGTTCCTTCAAGGTCGTCTATTGCTGCTTCTCGGACGGTAGTCCGTGAAGATATCTTGATATGCGCCGGTGAGCCGTTCCGGCGCGAAGGAAGTAAACGGCTGGTCTTGATTTGCGCCAAAGGAATGATTCCATAACAGGAACGTTTTCCGTGCGCAGTTTCCGAAGGAACGAACCCTTAACATTTTTACTGTAATGAAAGAACACATACATATTTTTGATACGACGCTGAGAGACGGAGAACAGTGCCCCGGCGCGGCGATGACCGTGGAGCAGAAAATACAGGTTGCCATGCAGCTGGAAGCTCTGGGAGTGGACGTAATTGAGGCGGGCTTCCCCGTCATCTCGGACGGCGACTTCCACGCTGTCCGCACCGTGGCGGAACGCACGGAAAAAAGCCGCGTCTGCGGGCTGGCACGCTGTGTGGAGAAGGACATTATTGCCGCCCATGAGGCATTGAAGGCTGCCGGAGACCGGGAGCGCATCCATCTGGTGGTGGCTACGTCCCCCATCCACCGGAAATACAAGCTGGAAAAAAGCCGCGGGCAAATCAGGGAGATGGCCGTCAAGGCCGTCGCCATGGCTTCCGGATTATGCGGGGAAGTGCAGTTTTCCGCGGAGGACGCCTCCCGAACGGAGCCGGAATTCCTGGCGGAAATGGTGGAAGCCGTGATTGATGCGGGCGCCGCCGTCGTCAACATTCCGGATACGGTGGGTTACACGATGCCGGAGGAATACTACCGCCTGATTTCCTACCTGAAATCCAATGTTCCCAACGTGAGCCGCGCCAGGTTGTCCGTCCACTGCCATGACGACATGGGAATGGCCGTAGCCAATTCACTGGCTGCCATCCGTGCCGGGGCGCAGCAGGTGGAGGGCACCATCAACGGCATCGGTGAACGGGCTGGAAACACCGCTCTGGAGGAAGTCGTCATGGCGCTGCATTCTCGCCCGGATTTCTTTTCCGGCGCGGGGACCGGAATCCGGACGAAGGAACTGGTGAGGACCAGCCGCATGGTGGCCGCCATGAGCGGGTTGCCCGTCTCGCGCTCCAAGGCTGTGGTTGGGGCGAACGCCTTTGCCCACGGTTCCGGCATTCATCAGGACGGCGTTCTGAAAAACCGGAGCACTTATGAAATCATGGATCCGGAGGAAATTGGCTGGGGAGCTACGGAACTGCCCCTGACCAAGCATTCCGGGAGGCATGCCGTGAAAATGCGCCTGGATGCGCTGGGCTTCTCCGTTCCGGATACAGACATGCCGCGCCTGTTTGAACTGTTCAAGCAGCGTGGGGATCAGTGCAAGTTCGTGTATGACGACGACCTGGCCGCCATGGTGAACACCATTCATGCGTAAATCTCCGCCGTCCGGAAATTCTCCTCAGGATTTCCGGGCGGCGTTTTACAGGAAGAGGGAATTCCATGTAAAAACACGAGTTCTATTATATGAGGCACGGAGAGATGGCAAGGTTGGTTGTTCCATCAATAACAGGTGGACTGAATTTGGTATTTTATGGTCGGTGAACCTGCTTTTTTCAAGAGGAAATATACTATGAGATTGTACGGCTCCCTGATGGATTTAAAAAGCTTGCATGGAATATATGAGGATGTTGAGTCTGTCTTCGTTCAGATTGACTAGCTTACATGGGACTGTATAATGCCCATCAATTTGAGAAACAGGGAATGAAAGTAAAAATCGGGTTTATGCAGGGCGCTGAGGAATGGCAGATTGATGGTTTTCTATGCCGTTTCAGGAAGATATAGACAGGGACAACGCAGATTTTCTTATTGCCTTCCCTTGGTTGTATACCTCTTCCAAAGAGACATATCTTCAATTTTTACAGGATTCCATAGGAAAAATTACGATCATGGATGTATATGGAGAAGCCCTCGCTCCAGATTTGAATTTGTTCGATTATCACATAGGGTTTGATTCCGCCGATCATGGGGGGCGCGTTCTGGAGATGCCTTTTTTATCCTCCTACCGTGTCCAGGCGGATCAGCTGCCATTGGAAAATGTGGCTGATGTCCTGAACCGGAAAAGCGGATTCTGCAATTATATCTACTCCCATGGAGAAGGGCATCCCTACCGCATCCAGTTGTTTTCCCGGCTTTCTGAATACAAGAAGATCAATTCCATAGGAAAGCATTTGAACAATACACCCTGTTCCGTTCCCAGGGAGTCCGATGACTGGCTCAAGGGAAGTATTCTGTTGAAAAACCCCTATAAGTTTTCCTTTGCGTGTGAAAATGCCTGGTACCGGGGTTATTCAACAGAAAAAATAATCACGAGCTTTCTGGCCCGCTCCATCCCTATTTACTGGGGAAATCCATTAATTGAGGAGGACTATAATCCCAGGGCATTTATTAATTGCCACCGGTATTCATCTCTGGACGAAGTTGTAGCGGAAATCAAAAGAATTGATGAAGATGATGAATCATGGCTCGCCATGATGGCTGAACCCAAACGGCTCCCCTGGCAGATTGAACGGGCTCAGGAAAAGGAGGCCAGACTGAAGGCAGCTCTAATTGAGATATTTACTTCTCCCGTGGAACAGGTGAGGAGAAGGGGAAACGGATTTTGCGTCAATAACTACAGGGATTTTTTCATCCGCAATTTGAGTGGCAGGAAGAAAACCCCCAGGGAAAAATTAGAGGCAGGTTTGAAAAAGTGGAACAAAAAACTGTTTCACCGCTCCTAGCCCGGAATGCTTTATGTGAGCATTGGTGCATTCAGCCATCACATGGTGCATCAGTTATTTTGGAACCATTATAAACTGAAAAAGCCGTGCGTGGCGGAAAGCATGACAAAATCTGAATGCCATAAGAACCGTTTGCGGTGGAAAATCTTGCAAAATAGAGGCATAGGTAAGGCCACTCAAGAAAAAATGGTAGGCCCGGTAGGGTTCGAACCTACGACCAAGGGATTATGAGTCCCCTGCTCTAACCGCTGAGCTACGAGCCCGTTGAAGAACAACGTGGAGAAACGATAGCAGAATTTGACGGGAAGAGCAAAGTTTTTATGCAGGCATCACGTTTTGGATTTGCACGCGTCCGGGAAAGGCGTCCGGGAGGTTAGACTTGCAATTTTGTCCAGCTCCGGCCCTTGACGATTTTATAGAGGATGGTGGACTGGACGGCCATTTCAAAGGCGAAGAGCAGCCAGATGCCCCACAGGGTCATGGTTTCCGGAGCCAGCTTGAACCAGACCCATGTGCAGACGACGCGGAAGAAGCCCATGATGCCGTAGGAGATGAACATGACCCTCCGCGTGTCGCCCGCGCCGCGCAGGGACATTTTCATCACGATGCAGGCGGCGAAGAAGGGCTCCACCAGCAGCATGGTGCGCAGCACGGGAATGCCGGTGTCAATGAGCGTCATGTTGCCATTGGAGAATATCTCCATGAAGAGGGAGGGGAAGGCGCAGAAGAGCACGCCCAGCCCCGTCATGAAGATGATGGCGTACCGCATGCATTTCCAGATGGTGATGCGGGCCATGAGCGCGTTCCGGGCTCCCAGGTACTGCCCCACCAGGGTGGAGGCCGCCATGCCGATGGCGAATCCGGGCAGGAAGCTTAACGATTCAATGCGGACGGCGATGTTGTGGACGCCCAGCACGCCCTTGATGGGCAGTTCGCTGATGATGGAGAGGCAGAACATCTGGATGCCCCACATGCCGAAGACTTCCACGGCCTGCGGCAGCCCGATTTTCAGGATGCGCTTCTGCATGCCCATGTCCGGCCGCAGATGGGAGAAGCTGAGGTACAGCGGCGGAGCATAGTGTTCCCCGCGTTCCTTGACGAGTTCTTCCAGGGATTCGTTTTCTCTTCCCGCGAATATTTTTTTCCTGCGCCGCAGCATGATGAAGAGGAGCGCGCACATGCTGATGCCGTAGCCGCAGACCGTTCCCGCCGCAATGCCTCCGATGCGCCAGCCGCCCAGCGGGGCGTCCGCAAAGACGAAGGTGACGCTGAAAATGACGTTGAGGATGCCCACGCCCATCATGATCCAGAAGGGCAGCCGCGTGTCTCCGGAGCCGCGCAGGGCGGCATTGATGGCAAAGACCACGCCGCTGAAGGGGGCCGCGAAGGCGGCCACATAGACGTATTGCAGGGCGTAGGCCCTGGCGGCTTCATTCATGGTCAGCACGTGCGTGACCAGGAAGCCGCTGCATGCGAAGAGCAGCCCGCAGGAGATGATGCCGGCCAGCAGCCCCAGCATGGCGGCCTGGTGCAGCCCGTGCTGCGCCTGGGGGTAATCCCTGGCTCCGGTCATGCGGGAGACGATGGCCGTGGCCCCCATCATGATGGACCCCTGGATGACGAAGCCGAACCACATGAGGAAGACGACGGCCCCCATGCCGTCGGAGATGTTGATGGTGTCCTGCGCGTTCAGCCCGATTTTGGTAGCAATGAAGAGGTCGGAGGAGGTGACGAAGAAGCTCAGAAGCTGTTCCAGGAAGGGCCAGAAGGCAATGACGGCGATCTGGCGGGGCAGGGACAGTCCGGCAAGTTTACCCCCCAGGCGGGCGCGCGACGCCCTGCCGCGGATAATGCCCTCTCTCGCGTCACCCGCACTCATCGCTGGGCGGTGTAGATGCTGGCGATTCCCCCGTTCAGGGGTTCTGCCGTGATGTTGCTGTAGCCGCAGTCCCGGAGCAGGTCCTGCATGGCCTGGCCGCTGGGAAAGGCTTCAATGCTTTCCGCCAGGTAGTCGTAGGCTTCCCGGTGGCCGGTCATCCAGCCTGCAATGACGGGGAGGATGCGGTGCAGGTAAAAACGGTAGGGGCTTTTCAGCAGGTTTTCAGGCAGGGAGAAATCCAGAATGAGCAAATGGCCCCCCGGCCGCAGCATGCGGCCCATTTCCCGCAGGGCGTCCGGATAGCTGGCCATGTTCCGCAGGCCGAAGGCGACGGTGACTGCATCATAGGAGGCGGAGGAAAAGGGCAGGTTCATGGCGTCCGCACAGACCAGGTTGTCCAGTCCGCGTCTGGCCGCTACGTCCAGCATGGGCTGGCAGAAGTCGGAACCGGTCAGCCGGATTTCCGGCATGGCGTTCAGGATGGCTAGGGCCAGATCCCCGGTTCCCGTCGCCAGGTCCAGGAGGCGTTCCGGCTTCCATTCGGAGACGAGCTGCACGACGCGCTGCCGCCAGAGCAGGTCCACGCCCATGCTCAGTACATGGTTGGTGGCCACATAGCGCGGCGCAATGGCGGAAAAAGCGGCTTTGACGAATTCTGGATTGCGCATGCGGATGGATAGTAAAAAAGAGCACCATAAGTGCTCTTTTTCATGAAGGAAAGGGGATGGGGTGTCGGACGGGGCTCGAACCCGCAACAACCAGAATCACAATCTGGGGCTCTACCATTGAACTACCGACACCATTTAATGTTGTGGTGCGGCAGACATTACCCGTCCTCTTCCGTTTTGGCAAGAAGAAAATAAGTTTGATGAGTTTTTTAGACGGAATATTTTCTCAAAAATAAAATAAGGGACGGGTAAAGCAATTATTTGTTTCCCATTTGGAAAGTTACGGGGTGTTTGCGTGGTCTTCTATTGAATCCTCCTGGATTTGATGTAGACTTTTTTATTGTGGGAATTGATGTAATACACACCGCCTTTCGGGCCAACCCGGTAGGTTCTGTTTTCCCGTGCCTGGAGGGCGCGGGGGGAGGTGTGTTTTCCGGGCACCATTCCGGCACACAGGGGCGTGTATTCCGGAAGGAGCGGCTTGCGGCTGCATTGGGGCAGAGAGAGGAGAAGAGGAAGGATGGCCGCCGGGAGGAAAAGAGAGTGCTTCATCAGAGCGTTATTATCTTTTCCAGAAGGTTGTTTTGTCAAGTTGGAGAGTCGTGCTGAACGGTTTTTTATGAGAAGAATATGATTTTTTCTGCATTATTTGAAAACGAATGTTTGAATTTATTTTATTTCCAATTATTGTTGCCACAGTCACAGATGCCTTTGAGTCGTTAACCAGCCAGTTGTCCCTATCCAAGCCATGAATTTCTTTCCTCACATTCCCATGTTGTCCACTGTGTTCAGCAGTATCGGCTGCTATTTACTGCCTTTTGGCGTCGTTTTGCTGTGGCTTCTGTATGAATCAAGAAAAGTAAAGGCCATCCTCCTTGCCGGGCTGGTGATTCTGAGCATGGTGTGCATGTTTTTTCATGAGGCATGTGCTCCCAGCAGGGAATATCCGTGGGACTGCATGGTGGAGCACATATTTACAGGAACGCTTCTCCCGTTCCTCTGTCTGCTGGGATATATTCTGTACGTGTTTCTTTGCGCCTGCATCCCGGTGTACAGGAAGGTGTGGAAGGGCATCGGCTTTTTTGCCCTTGGAGTAATGAGCCTGGCTTTTGAGTACGTGAATGTTTCCTTTCCGGTGATGCTGCTGGCGGGTTATTTGTTCCGTTTCTTCCTCTTCCGGAAGTTCCGGAACCACATCCCCTTTGTCAGGAAGTGCCACGGAGTGCTTGCGATAGGAGTGGTGCCCGGAATTTGCCTGATCAGCGTTGTCAGCGCCATTTTGTTTCCCCCGCCGGAGAGTTTTATTTGTGAGAAGATCAATGAGGAAATGGCGCGTGACATGGCCCTGTGGAATTACCAGAGCAACCTGGTTCTGCTGTCCAGCCGTTTTCTGAATGTGGAACGCAAGAAGGACTGCATTACCGTAAAGTATTATTGCGAGACGAATATGGGCCCTGCCGTGTACAAGGCATTCTGCAACAATTACGGCGGTTATGTAAAGGCAGAGTGTTCCCTGCTGAACAGGCATGCTCCCTGATGACGGAGGACAACGGCGTTTTTCCGCGAGGAGCCGGTCAGAGTTCTATGTCTCCGGTAAAGACGAGGTCCGCCGGTCCGGTCAGCGTCACGCTGGTAAAGCGGTCTCCCGTGCGCTGGAAGCCTACTTTGAGCGTGTCCCCTCCCGCTACGTCCACTTGAATGGGTGAAGGGGCATCCGTCAATACGGCGTGCAGCAGCGCGCTGGCGGTCATGCCCGTTCCGCAGGCAAGCGTTTCATCCTCCACGCCGCGTTCATAAGTACGTATGGCGATGTGCCCCGGAGACAGGATCCTGGCGAAGTTGGCGTTGGTGCCTTTTGGAGAGAATGCGCTATGGTAACGCAGGTAGGCGCCCAGACGGGGAACGTCCAGGCCGTCCAGCTTGTCCAGAAACGCTACGGCGTGCGGAACGCCTGTATTCAGGAAGTGGACGTCCGCCCCCACCGCCGGGTCCGCATTCAGCACAAAGAGCTGCAGGGAGTGGGGATCCGTCAGGTTCACGGTGACATTCCCGTCCTTTTCAAAGGTGGCGGTCACGATGCCGGCCATCGTTTCAAAGGGGAGGGGAGCGGATTTGTCGTGATGAAGCAGGGCCGCGGCGAAGTTGCCGAAGCAGCGGGCTCCGTTGCCGCACATTTCCGCTTCTCCGCCGTCGGCATTGTAATAGCGCATGCGCACGGTTCCCCCTTTGCCCCGGGACGGTTCCACGGCAATCAGGCCGTCCGCCCCGATGCCGAAGCGGCGGTCGCACAGGGCTTCAATGGTCTCCTTGTCCAGCACGGAGGAAAGTTCCAGGTCACGGTTGTCCACCATGACAAAGTCATTTCCGGCGCCCGTCATCTTGTAGAAATGAAGCAGCATAATAGTAAGTTGTGTTGTGCCGGGATTTTAATGCGGCCGTCCGGATTTGGCAAGGCGGCTTACATGAATGACATGGCGTCCACGTCGATCACGGCGGTCAGGTCGTCCCCCAGCCCGGCTTCCTGCACCAGCTTCCGCAGGGTGCGGGAGAGGATGCGGGCGGACGGCCCCTTGACCGTGATCTGGAATCTGAACTGGCCGTGTGCGCGGGGAATGGGCGCCGGCATGGGGTCCGTCATCGTGGCTGGAGGGGGCAGCATGCCGCGGAGGCGCGCCGCGAGCGTGCGCGTGGCGAATTCCGCCATGTTTTCATGCTGGGAGCGTATGGTCAGCACGGCGATGTGGGTGAAAGGCGGCAGGTCGAAGGAGCGGCGCATTTCCAGCTCCTGCGCCGCAAAGCCGTCCGTATCGTGATGGCGGGCGTACTGCAGGGAAGGGGACTGGGGGGTAAAGGTCTGGATGATGACCTCCCCGGAAAGGTCGCCGCGGCCGGCGCGGCCCGCCACCTGCGTCAGAAGCTGGAAGGTGCGCTCTCCCGCGCGGGGATCCGGGATATGGAGACCCAGGTCCGCGTTCAGCACGCCCACCAGCGTCACGTTGGGAAAGTCCAGCCCCTTGGCAATCATCTGGGTGCCAAGGAGAATATCTATCTTATGGGCGCGGAACTGGTTCAGAATGGTTCTGACGGCGTTTTTGCGCCGGGCCACGTCCGCATCCACGCGCGTGATGCGCGCCGCAGGAAAGGTGCGCCGCAGGATTTCCTCCACCTTCTGGGTACCGTACCCCTGGAGCATGATATTGGCGGACCTGCACTCCGGACAGGTGCGGGGCGGCAGGGCCTTGAACCCGCACAGGTGGCACATGAGGCGGTCCTCCGTACGGTGGTAGGTCAGGGGCAGGGAGCAGTGCAGGCACGTCACCACGTGGCCGCAGTCCGGACACTGGATGGAGCGTGCGAATCCGCGCCTGTTGAGCAGAAGGATGACCTGTTCCCCCTTGTCCAGCCGCCGGTCGATGGACATTCTGAGCCGCTCGGAGATGACGTTGGGGCCGGATTTGTTTCTGCCCTCCGTCTTCATGTCCAGAATGCGGATGAGGGGGAGCTGCTGGCCGTCCGCCCTTTCCGTCAGCTTCACCAGGGAATATTTTCCGGTCAGGGCGTTATGGATGCTTTCCAGGGAAGGGGTGGCGGAGCCCAGGACCACGGCGCAGTCTTCCAGATGGGCGCGCAGCACGGCCAGGTCCCGCCCGTGGTAGCGGGGGGAGCTTTCCTGCTTGTAGGACGCGTCATGCTCCTCATCCACAATCACCAGCCCCAGGTTCTGAAGAGGGGCGAAGACGGCGGAACGGGGGCCGATGACGATGCGTGCCTTTCCGGAACGGATGGCGTGCCATTCGTCAAAGCGTTCTCCGTCCGATAGGAGGCTGTGCAGCACCGCCACGGAAGAGGGCAGTTCCGCAAAACGGGATTTGAAGCACTGGACGGTCTGGGGCGTCAGGGAGATTTCCGGTACCATGATCAGGGCGGATTTTCCGGATTTCACCATTTGGGAGACGGCCTGAAGGTAAACCTCCGTTTTGCCGGAGCCGGTGACTCCTTGCAGGAGCATCGGTTTTTTGTGCTCCGCCGTGCACATGGCCGTGATTTCTTCCAGCGCCTTCTGCTGCTGATCGTTCAGCTTCATGGGCTGGCTGGGGACGAACTGCTCTCCAGTGCTGGGGTCGCGGTGCACGGATTCCTCCTTCAGGGAGATGAAGCCCTTGGCCGCCAGGCTGCGGGCGATGTTCAGAGCCCCCGTGCCGAATGCGGCCAGAGGCGCTTCCATCTGTTCCGCAGATGAAAAATAATCCAGCATTTGGGCCTGCCGGGGCGCTTTGCGGTACAGGGCATCCAGCTCCTCACGGGACGGACGTTTTTCCAGATACACCATTTTCCGCATTTTTTCCGCCGTGTTTTCCTGACGGACGGTTTCCGGGAGCAGGCAGCGGATCATTTGGTCCAGCGCTACGGAATAATAGTCCGCCGCCCAGGAAGCCAGATTCATCATGACCGGGGAAATCAAGGGTTCCGGGTCGATCAGTTTCAGAATGGGCTTGAGCCTGTCCTTCCAGGCAGGGTCCGGCTCGGACAGCGTAAGAACAGTGCCGGTGGCCGTCCTGTTGCGCAGGGGAACCTGCACGCGGCAGCCCGGCCTGACGTCCCCAGCTTCCGGCGGAATGCCGTAGTCCAGCACCAGATCGCTTTGTCCGTCAACCAGAATGCGCGCCGCCTGCATGGAGTGAAAGGGGGGAAGGAATAATTGTTAATGATAACCGAAGGGGAAGCGGGCTACGCCGCTCATGTCTTTCAGCACTTCAATGTAATTATAGCCGTAGCCGTCCATGATCTGAGTCACGGCTGCCGCCTGGTCATGTCCGATTTCCAGGGCTACGAAGCCGTTTTCATTCAGGTAGTCCCGGGCGCGGGCCAGAAAGCGTTCAATGATTTCCCAGCCTTCCGGGCCTCCGAACAGGGCCGTATGGGGATCTTTCATAACTTCCGGGGCAAGCTCCTCTCCATCCGCAATGTAGGGCAGGTTGGCCACGATGACGTCAAAGCGCATTTCCCGTCCGGCATCCTTCTCTTCCTCCTCAGGCACGGAAGCGGAAGAATCCGCTCCTTCCGGGCGCAGGACCGGTTTTTCCAGGTGGATGTTTTCAAACAGGTCCGTCTGGACGGTGGAGACTCTGGCTCCCAGCCGCATGGCGTTTTCCAGCGCCAGGTCCAGAGCCTGCGGGGAAATGTCCGCCAGAACGACTTCCTTCGCGCGCTCCTTGAGTTCCAGAGCCAGCGTGACGCCGATGATGCCGGAGCCGGTACCCATGTCCAGCACGCGTACCGGACGGTCTGGGATTTTCTTTAACACCATTTCCACCAGTTCTTCCGTTTCCGGGCGGGGAATCAGGGCACGCGCGTCCGTCAGGAAATCCCTCCGGAAAAATTCCGTGAACCCCAGCAGGTGCTGCAGCGGTTCTCCCGCCGCCCTTCTTTTCAGCAGCTCGCGGAGGGGAGCCAGTTCCGCTTCTTCAACAGGCCTGTCAAACCGGGAGTAAAGAGCCGTGCGGTTGCAGTGCAGAACGTGGGCCATCAGGTGCTGCATGGTGGCGCGCGCCTCGTCACAGCCCTGGCGCGCCAAGTAGTCCGTGCCGGACTGAAGAACTTCCAGTAGGGTTTTCATGAAAGGAAAAGGGGGTTAGGACATGCCGGCTTCCGCCAGGCGTTCCTGCATTTCCGCATGCTGGAGAGCCATGATCAGGTCTTCCATCTGCCCCAGCAGGATGCCGTCCAGATTGTGGGACGTATAGCCGATGCGGTGGTCCGTCAGGCGGTTTTGCGGGAAATTGTACGTCCGGATTTTTTCTTCACGGCCGCCGGAGCCAATGAGGTTGCGGCGTGCGGCGGAATATTTTTCCGCCTCTTCCCGCTTCTTGGCTTCAAAGAGCTTGGCGCGCAGAATCTTCATGCCTTTTTCACGGTTCTTCATCTGGCTGCGCTCTTCCTCGCACCGGACATAAACGCCCGTGGGGATGTGCCAGATCTGCACGGCGGATTCCGTCTTGTTCACGTGCTGGCCGCCGGCGCCGCCGGAACGGCACACTTCAATGCGGAGGTCCTCCGGGCGGATTTCTATGTCCACTTCCTCCGCTTCCGGCATGACGGCCACGGTGGCGGTAGAGGTGTGGATGCGCCCCTGCGTTTCCGTGGCGGGCACGCGCTGCACGCGGTGCACGCCCCCTTCATACTTCAGGAAACGGAATACTTCTTCCCCGGCAATGCGGCAGACGACTTCCTTGAAGCCGCCCACGTCTGACGGGCTGCTTTCCAGATGCTCAAAGCGCCAGCCGCGTTCTTCCGCAAAACGCTGGTACATCCGCAGCAGGTCTCCGGCAAACAGGGATGCTTCATCCCCGCCCGTTCCGGCGCGGATTTCAATAATGGCGTCCCGGTCTTCCGTCGTGTCGCGGGGAAGCAGGCTGTACTGCACGTCGCTGCGCAGTTTTTCCAGCGCGGCTTCCAGTTCGGGAATCTCCATGGCGGCCAGTTCCGCCAGCTCCGGGTCATCCGTCTTCGCCAGCTCCTGATTGTCTGCCAATTGCTGTTCCGTGGCGTTCAGGGAATCCCACGTTTCCATCAGGTCCTTCAGGCGGCGGTGCTCCCTCATGGTTTCCGAGGCCCGCTTCTGGTCATTGAAAAAATCCGGTTCGGCAATGACCGTTTCCAATTCTTCCAGGCGCTGGCGGCGTTTTTCAATGAGAGGTGTGTAATCCATGGCGTTTGCGTATAAGGAATTCTAAAAGATAACAGGGCTTTCTGAAAGCCAAATCCGGGGGATGTAAGACATGTTCCGGCATTTGAAAAGGAGGGGGATACCGCTTCCTGCCGTCCTGTCCGCGCTTTCCTGATTCCGGAGGAACCGGACCAAAAGAAAACCGCAGCCATTACGTCTTTCCAATATGCCTTCCCTGGTAAGGAGGGGCGGAAGCATCGTAACTGCTGCGGCGGTAAAGCTGGCATCGCGTACGGGACTCGAACCCGTGTTGCCCGCGTGAAAGGCGGGAGTCCTAGACCGCTAGACGAACGCGACTTTTAGGTTTGCAGGGACTGCGCGGCGAAGTAAATACTACCGGAGGCCGAAAGGCAAGAATTATTTGAATCTGAATTTAAAAAAATCGTTATTTGCCTTCCGGAATGTGGGAATCGTCATAATCGTCCAGCCTGTGCTGCCAGAGGTAGTACCGCGTTTGCTGGACAAGCACTCCGGAAAGGGCCAGCAGTGAAATGAGGTTGGGAAGGGCCATCAGGCCGTTGGCGCAATCCGCAAACACCCATACCAGGTCTATCTTGGAAACGCAGCCGGTAAAGACCGCCGCCACCCAGATGACGCGGTAAGGCGTGATCAGCCGGATGCCCCCCAGGTACTCCAGGGCTTTTTCCCCAAAGTAGGACCAGCCCAGGATGGTGGAGACTACAAAGGTGACCAGGCTGACCGTCAGGAGAGGAGAGCCCACATAAGGAATTTTACTGAATGCCAGCGTAGTGAGCCGGGGGCCGTCACTGGACGAAATATCCGGATGGGCGAGGATGCTGGTAGTCAGCACAATGCCCGTGAGTGCGCAGATGACCACGGTATCCCAGAACGGTCCGCTGGAAGAGATGAGCGCCTGCCGTACGGGGTTGCGGTTCTGTGCGGCGGCGGAGGCGATGGCGGCGGAGCCCAGCCCGGCTTCATTGGAAAAAAGGCCGCGGGCCACGCCGGTCCGCATGGCCGTCATGACGGCCGCTCCCACCACGCCCCCGGCGGCGGCTTCCCCGGTAAAGGCGCAGTCCAGAATGTACCGGATGGCCGGAAGAATGTAGTGGGATTGCACGGCCAGGATGTAGACACAGCCTATAATGTAAATTACCGCCATGAACGGGACGAAGAAGGCGCATACCTTGGCAATGCTCCGGATGCCGCCCAGCATCACCAGGGCCGTCAGGATGGTCAGCACCGCAGCCGTTCCCCAAGAGGGAATGGCAAAGGCGTGGTGGAGCTGTTCCGCCGCGGCATTCCCCTGCGTCAGGTTGCCGATGCCGAAGGCGGCAATGGCCGTGAATACGGCAAAGGCTACGCCGAGCCATTTGCATTTCATGCCGCGTTCCAGTACAAACATGGGGCCTCCGCTCATGTTGCCGTCCTTGTTTTCCACCCGGTACTTGATGGCGAGCAGCCCCTCGGAATACCGTGTAGCCATGCCAAGAACGCCCGTCAGCCAGCACCAGAAAATGGCCCCCGGCCCTCCGGCGGCAATCGCCACCCCCACGCCGATGATGTTGCCCGCGCCGATGTTGGCGGCCAGGGCCACCATCAGGGAACTGAACGGGGAAATGTCCCCCTTGTCCGTATGGTCCTTCACAAAATACAGTTTCAGGGCCTTGAACAGGTAGCGCTGCGGAAAGCGCAGAATGACGGTGAGGTACAGGTGAGTGCCCAGCAGCATGATGAGCAGAGGCCATCCCCACAGGAAACTGCTGAAGGCGGACAGCCAGGTTGTGAGCGCGTCCCCGGTCTGGAAAAAGGCGTTTTGCAGGGCTTCAAGCATACCGGAAAGACTCTAAGGAAAAATGCTGTGGTGGCAAGTCCTTAAAACACGGGAAGGGCACGGAAAAACAACTTCTGCGGTTCCGGCGGCGGAAAGCTTTTTACAAGAGCGCGCTGGTTTCATCTGCCATGGATAACAGCACGGGCTGGTCCGGAAGCCAGCTTCCATGTGGTCCATGTGGAGGAATGCCTCAGGCGCCTCCGGCTTTCCTCATGCTGTTTAATGAAGAATGAAGGAATGGATGATCGTTGCTTGTCTCCGGGGTCTGCGGTCTTTATCATAAGGCCCATGGCCTGGCATGCGGACGTCACGCCGCGTTCCGGCCATCAGCTTGAACCAAGAGGGAAAATGATTGTTTTTACGGAAGAAAAGAAGTTTACCAGGGAAAAAGTGCAGGAGCTGTTCCTGTCCGTTGGATGGATTTCCGGCCAGTATCCGGAACGGCTGTACAAGGCCCTGATGAATTCGTCCACGGTATTTACCGCGTGGGACGGCGACCGGCTAGTCGGGCTGGTGCGGCTGCTGGACGACGGCGAGCTGGTAGCCTATATGCACTATGTCCTGGTGCATCCCGACTATCAGGGCAGGGGAATTGCGGGAAAAATGATGGAAATGGTCAAGGAGAAGTACAAGGACTACCTGTACATTGAAATCATGCCGGAGGAGAGCAGGAACGCCGCCTTTTATGAAAAGCACGGCTTTCATGCCATGGAAGACGGCGTACCCATGCAGCGGTGCAATTTTTCAAACAGGACTTGACGCCCGCGGCTGGACCGCCAATTTCCGGCAGGCGCGGAAGGCGGGCGTTATTTTGTGTGTCCGGGATACAGTAAACCCGCGGGAATCCTTTCGGATCTTGGCTCCGCGGGTTTACCTTCTCATCCCGGATCAGCTCCGGAAAAGGTTCAGATTCAATTCCTTGATAATGGATTGAAGAGCTGCCTGGCCCTTCACAGTGTTTCCGGCAGGGTCCAGGGGCGGGGAGAAGGCCGCCATGGCCAGCTTGCCGGGGGCTACGGCTACCAGGCCGCCGCCTACGCCGGACTTGGCCGGAAGGCCGGCCTTGTACATCCAGTCCCCTGTGGAATCATAGAGGCCGGACATGCACATTTCCGCCAGAATTGGAGGAACGTTGACATCCTGCACCACCCGCTTCTTGCTGACGGGGTTGACGCCTCCGTTGGCATAGCAGGCGCCCATCAGCGCCAGCTGGGAGGTAGTGATGTTCAGGGAGCACATGCGGGTGTACAGGTCCACGATCATGGGCGGCGTATTGTAAAAATAGCCGTAGCTGTCAAGCAGCCATGCGATGCCGCGGTTGTGCTGGTTGGTAGCGCTTTCCGACTTGTAGATCTCCTGGTTCACGGTCAGGGCCGTGTTGGCGAAGTTGTTGAAATTATGAATCATGTTGGACCATATTTCATCGGAGTCCGACCCGTTGACCAGGCTGACTGTCGCCATGGCTCCGGCGTTGACCAGGGGGTTGAGGGGCTTGCCGCCATGCAGTTCAATCGCCATGACGGAGTTGAAGGGCTCCCCGGTGGGGTCTGCCCCGATCTTTGTGCGGAGCTCCTTCATTCCGATCAGATCCATGACGTAGGCCAGGTTGAAGGCCTTGGAGATGGATTCAATGGCAAAGGGGGTGTCCGCGGAGCCTGCGGTCAGCAGGTCTCCGTTGACAGTGACCACGGCAATCGCCAGCAGGTCGGAGGGAACTTGGGCCAGAGCGGGAATGTAGGAGGCGTTTTTGCCTCCCTGGACGGTTTTGGCGTAGGCATACGCGTTGTCCAGAGCCGTCTGTATTTGTTCATTGGAAGGGACGTTACTCATGGGATATGGTATGGATTGGGGTTGATGTAGAATGGGTTCCATTGGTTTTTTCCCATCCGAAGGGTTCGAAGGCGTCTTCAGGATCCACAGGCCGTTTCCAGGAGGGCTTGGCCATGGCATGGATGATGAAAGGAATGCCGGCGAAGATGAAGGTGCCTATCACCAGAAGCATGATGTACATCGTATTGCTGCCGACGGTAATTTGGTTCGGCGGGATGAAGCTCACCAGGAAGGCCGCCAGGCTGGCCAGGAAGCCGAGGCCGCCCACAATCCACATGCCGAGGGTCTTGCCTCCGGGAATGCGGAAAGTGCGGGGCGTATTCGGTTCCCGGTAGCGCAGATAAATGCCGGAGGCGAACATCAGCATGTACATGATGAGGTACAGGATGATGGTAAGCTGGGAAATAATCTGGTAGGCGGACTGCACGGAAGGCATGATCACGAACATGATGGAAAGCAGGGTGACGATGCAGCCCTGAATGAGCAGGATGCCCATCTGGACGTTGTTCTTGTTCCGCTTCTGCATGACGGGCGGCAGGTTGCCAGCCAAGCCTACCTGGTACAAGCCTTTGGAAGGACCTCCCACCCACGCTGTTACCTGGGCCAGAACGCCTACGGCCAGCGCAAGCGCCAGAATCCAGTTCATCCAGCCGAGGCCGAAGAAGCTGAAGTAACTGTCATAAGAAATCAGCAGGCTCTGCACCAGGTTGATCTGGGAGTTCGGAATGATGAAGCCGATGGCCAGCGTGCCCAGAACGAAAATGAGTACCGTAATGATGGCGGAAATCAGAATGGCCAGCGGATAGTTGCGGCCGGGGTCATTCACGTCCTTCACATGCACGGCGGACATTTCCATCCCTGCGTAGAACAGGAAGATGCTGGCGGCCAGAACGAGGTTGTTGAAATTGCTCATGTCCGGTATCAGCTTGTCCCAGCTCATGTCCAGCAAAATCGGGTTGCCTCCGGCCCAATAGCTCAGGCCCAGCAGAATCAGGATGGCGCCCGGAATGATGGTTCCGATGATGGTGCCCCATTTGGTAACGCCTGCGGAAGTCTTCATGCCGCGCAGGTTGAGCAGGGTAGCTGCCCAGTATACACACAGCACCACGATGAGCACATACCACTTGTTGGCGGCAAGAGCTTCATCCCATCGCTGTCCGGGTCCCATGAAAGCCAGGGAAACGGCGGCGAAGGTCAGCACGGTCGGAAACCAGATGGTGCTTTCAATCCATTGCAGCCAGATGGCCAGGAACCCCCATTTTTTGCCGAAGGCTTCGCCTACCCAACGGTAAACGCCGCCTTTCTGCGGCCATCCGGTGGTGAGTTCCGCGGCTACCAGGGAGACGGGCACCAGGAAAAAGACCGCTGCAAAAATATAGTAAAAGACGGAACTGAGTCCGTACGTGCTTTCCGCAGGCATGCCGCGCAAGCTGACAATGGCGGAAACGTTAATCATGGCGAGCGTAAATACCCCCATGCGAAGGACGGATTTTACCGCCGGAGCGTTATTGGTTGTAACGGGACCTGTTGGAGAGGTCCCTGATTGAGTCGTATTATTCATTGGTTTATTCCGGGTTGAGAATTGGGACGGCGTATCGAAGTGCCGACACCGACCTTATCTGAACGACCATCAGGAAGGCTCTTTCGTTGAAAGGATGGTGTAAATGGATTTGTAAAGTCTGTCTTACTGAGTTCTCTTTTTCTTAGTATGATGAAAGATAGAGAAGCTACTAATTAAGAATGCATCTAAAAGGTTAAAAACTGTTAGAAATATTTTTTATTTCTTTCTTGTTTTTCTATGGATTTTTTTTAATATAAAGAAAATAATAAATTTTATGAATACTCGTGATATAATTCTCATTTTTGCTATGAGTGAAGAATACCTTTTATTCAAAGAAGCTATAGCAAAATACACACATTTCACAATTAGGAATGAATGTGTGGAATGTAGCATAAACGGTACAGGAACTCTTTATTCTTTGTCTATTTTATATGGTGGTGAAAGTGATTACCATATAAAATGTCTATGTGTTGAAAGTCAGGGAAGTATAGACATGAAAGCCGCATTAATTAGGATGTCCGATCTGATTAAAAATAAAATTAATAATGGCTATCTCATAAACATTGGAATTTGTGGACTAGTAGATGAAGATAATAAGTTGGGAGATGTGCTAATTCCACATGTGGCATATGATATTACTGTACACGGTAAACAGCTTGATAAAAACCGAGATTTTGCACCCGATCCATATCGTATCGATAATGAAATTTTTCAAGAGATAAATCAGCAGTATATAAACATTGTAAATAAAGAGTTGGAGAAAACCCATGAAATAGCAAAAGAAAATCTTTCATCTATAGTTGTAGGAGATTCTATATTGAAAAAGTATATATCAAAAAATTATTACAATAAATTGATAGAAGAATCTCAAATTGCAACTGGTGGAGATGTTGGACAAGGAGATTCTTTTGTAAAAGATTTAAAGAAACAAGTCCATCGGCATTTGACAGCTTATGATTGTGAAACAGCTGCTGTCTACAGTTTTGCTCATCAAGAAAAGTTGAAAGTTCTTGCGTTTAGGGCTTTATCCGATCCTTGCGATTCCAATAAACAATATGTAGAACAAAAAACTAAGAAGGAATATAGGAAAATTGCTATGTACAATGCCGTAATAGCATTTGGTACGTGGTTTGAGATGTATTGTTATGATTCGCTGAATGTCTTGAAAATAAAAAATTTAGATTTTTTACAATTTCCATATAATAAGAACACCTATTCCGCATCTAATTTGTTGGAATATTCTAATATTTTTTCTATTCGTAATAATTGCAGCGCCACGATGAATATATATGATATTTGCTGCAAAGTGAAAAGTATCTTAAATGATAATAAAGCTAAGACGTGGCAAGAACGTACTTTTTCGATCATTGGAGATGCGCATTCTGGAAAAACCGCTGTGTCTTCTGTAATCTATCATTTATTGAATATGGAAAAAGAACTTATTCCTGTATTTATAGACTTAAATTCTTCTTCCATAAGCTATTCTTTACTTATTCATATGAAAAGAATAGTTCAATCTGATAAATTATGTAAATTTATTATACTGTTGGATGTGAATATGAGTGAATATGAGTTAGATAAATTTGATCCAAGAGAAATAACTCAATTGATCGAGTCTTTAGGCTGTCATCCCGTATATATAATTCATACTTCTAAATCATGTACATTACATCCAATTGATCATGAATTTATTTTGGAACGACAATTTAAAATTGATGCAAAAGATAGAGTAATTTCAAATCGAATAAAAAGTGTAGAATTTTTATTAAAAGATGAAATTAAAAATCCTCCAAGAGCAATGTTGATTTTTTGGATTGCGATCATGACAGAAATAAAAATTACATCATTTCCTGAAGCAATTCAAAAATTCTTATCCAAATACTTCCAAGAAGAGGATTTAATTAGTTGGGCAGAAAAAATATACAAAGATTGGATTATAATAACTAAAAAATGGATTAAAGCGAACTCTAATAGAATTGAGTTTTCATGCGAAAATGCATATAAAAATTTATTTAATCATGCTGATATACAACATTTTCTAATAGCATATCATTTTTATATTTTATTAAAAGAGGAAAAAGATCTCCCGGATATTGTGCTTCCATGTTATATTAATAAATATATTAAATTTTTAACAAAAAACGATGATTCAATTCAGGAAAATATTCTCAAAAAAGCAAAGAGTATTGATTTTAAAAATAGTGTGATGAAAGGAATCATGCTACCAAAATTGACTAATATTAGTTATATGTTGGGAAGAATAGAGCAGCCTTCATTATTATCTGATGCTAAGTCGATTTTAATAAAATGGGCACATATGCTTAATGAGATATTGAGTAATAAAAAGAGTCATTTGAAAAATCAAAAAGAATTTTTTGAAAAGAATCAAATAGAGTTGTTATATCGTTCTATTCAAATAAGCTGTGCATATTTAGGAGATGAGGATAAAGCTTGTGAATATGTAAGGAGAATACTTGAAAATAGTACTGCTGACCAGGTTAATCGCGGTTTCCACTTACAATATTACTGTGATCAGCCATTAAACCTTTCCTTAGGATACTGTGGGAAGGATGAAGGGAAATCAATAACCAATACTTATATTGAATTAAAACAAAGAATATTAAAAAATTCTTCATCAGATTTAAATGAAAGATCTAAATCCTACAATATTGAAATAGCAACTTTGACGTCTTTAATATACTCAAGATGTCTAAGGAAAAATATTGATAGCCTTGATGAAGAGCTAAAGAACGAAATATATGATTTTGTCAATAACGTAATTCCGGTTATATCCCGTGATTTTTCTGTTATTCCAATATTGTCAAACTTTGTTAAAGAAGTAAAAAACCACATAGATGGGAAATACGTTCATCCCAATGATTGGTTATTGCAATTAACTAGATTAAAATCTATGCCAAGGCGTGGATGGTTACTGCCAAACACACGCACAAGTATACAGTTTGATGAGGAGAAACTCCCTGTCGAGTCGGTCGATTCTCATGCCATGAGTTGTATGCGTTTAGCTCTATTTTTACTTCCCTCTGAGCTTGGCGAGAAAAAGGAACGTATTATTAAGATGTTGTTTGTTCATGACTGGGCGGAATGTGAAATAGGAGATTTGTTACCTCATGAAAAAACTGATGATACAAAAGATGCCGAGCAAAAGTATTATGATATGCTTATGTTAAAAGGTAAATATTTTGAAGGTGAAGAAGAAATAATTGAATTATGTCAATTATGGGAAGAATTTAATGAGGGGCGTACAGAAGAAGCGCTGATAGCAAGGGATATTGACCGTTTTGAAAATCTTTGGCAATTACATTGTTATAAAAATGATAATATAGATATTCAGGATAAAGAATGGGAAGGTGATTTAATTCGTCAATTAAAAACAACCAAGATGCAAGATATTGTGAAGAAAGAAATTCTGCCTTATTTTTCTTTTCTTGCCCGTGTATATAAATAAAAAAACTTGCCTTAATAAGGCAAGTTAAAAAATGGAGCGGATGATGGGATTCGAACCCACGACATCAACCTTGGCAAGGTTGCGCTCTACCCCTGAGCTACATCCGCTTTGGATGACCGGAGCCTTGCGGCATCCGTGTGGCAGAAAATATATAGGGTTATCCGGATTTGGCAAGATTTTTTTAGAGAAAAATTCATGTTCACCGGAATAGGGCCATGCTGCCGTACCTTTTAAAGAGGACTAATGGTTCTGTGGAAGGAGCGGGGAGGACGGGAAGGTGCCAGGCTGCTTTTTCCGGTTGTTCCCGTTTGACTTCGGGGAAGGCGGCGTTTTGTTGCTCTTTCAGTTCCGCGGCCGTTTTGGCTCCATGTTCCAGCAACAGTTTTTCCTTGGCGGCGTCATGGCGGTTCCTGGCGTGGTCCAGCATGGAAATCGTTCCCCTATGTACGGCATTGACGTTGGCTCCCTGTTCCAGATAAAATTAACCTGCTCCGTATTGCCGCGGCAGATGGTATTCTTGAGCGCCGTATCTTCGTTAACCGATCGTTTGCAGTGTGGTTCCGTAGGTTTCAGCAGTTGCTGGGCCTGGGGCATGCGGATGACGGTAAAGGCGTACGGGGTGAATTCATCCGGCTCCGGGGCCAGGCGGTTTTCCGCCACGGCGCGGACGAGCCGCTTGACGTTTTCCGCCAGCAGGCCTTCCGAGTCCAGGCCGGTCTGCGCTTTCAACCGGGCGAAGGCCAGCAGGTTGTCCCTTCTGTCCCGCCATCAGGAGACGCAATCCTCCAGAGGATGACTGTGGTCGGCATCTCGGGGTGGTCTTAACCGGAAGAGCATGTATTTATCCCTTATAACGGCGGAATGGCGTCGGTGTCCGAAATGAAGCGGTTTTTGCGGAAAGAATGTGTAAAATCTTGAAGAACTCCCTGTTTCCATAAAAAACGGGGCTGTTCCGGAAGGCGCGTTTTCCGTGCCCTGGAACAGTCCCGTGAAGAAAGGGAGTCAATGGAGGAGATTAGTAGCTTCTGGCCCAGAGGACGCGGCGTTCCGTCATGCGGCCGGTGAGGATGCAGGGAGCGGGTTCCCCGCGGCCCAGTTCGCCGAGCGGGATGCAGCGTATGGAGATGCGCAGGCGCTTGGCGAGTTCCTCTTCCTCTTCCGGGGAGCCGTCCCACGGCACCTGGAGCCAGTCGGCGTCTCCTTCTCCGGAGAAGTTTTCTTCCAGCTCCCGCAGGGTGGAGGCGGGGCGGATGTGGGCGTCCCGGAAGGCGATGGCCCGTTGAAGCAGGGTATCCTGGATGTTCTGGAGAATGTCCGTGACGGTATCAACCAGTTCCGTTTCCGGGACGAAGGATTTTTCATTGACGGGCAGGTCGCGCCGCTGGAGGCAGACGGAGCCTTTTTCCAGGTCCCGGGGGCCGATTTCCAGGCGCACGGGCACTCCCTTTTTCACCCATTCCCATTTCTTGGCGCCGCCGCCCAGGTCGCGCCTGTCCACCAGTACGCGGAGCGGCTGGCCGTGGAAATTCTTGGCGCGGAGGGTGCGTGCCAGTTCCTCGCAGTGGTCCAGGATGGCCTGGCGGCTTTCTTCCCTGGGCGTGACGGGGATGATGACGACCTGCTGGGGGGCGACGCGGGGCGGGCATACCAGGCCGTCGTCGTCGGAGTGCATCATGATGAGCGCCCCGATCATGCGGGTGGAAACGCCCCAGGAGCTCGTCCAGGCGAACTGCTGGGTGTTGTCCCTCCCGGCAAAGCAGATGTTCTGGGATTTGGAGAAGTTCTGCCCCAGGAAGTGGGAGGTCCCGGCCTGGATGGCCTTGCGGTCCTGCACCATGGCTTCCACCGTGTAGGTCTGTTCCGCGCCGGGGAAGCGTTCCGCCTCCGTTTTTTCTCCGGGAATGGTGGGAATGGCCAGAACGTCCCTCTGGAAGTCCTCGTAAACCTTGTGCATGGTGAGGGTCTCCTCAATGGCTTCCTCCCGGGTTTCATGGGCCGTGTGGCCTTCCTGCCACAGGAATTCGGCCGTGCGCAGGAAGATGCGGGGCCTCATTTCCCAGCGCATCACGTTGCACCACTGGTTCACCTTGAGGGGCAGGTCGCGGTAGCTGGAGGTCCAGCGGGCGAAGGCCGCGCCGATGACGGTTTCCGAGGTGGGGCGGATGACGAAGGGTTCCGTGAGCTCCCCGGTAGGAATCATGCGGGTCTTTCCGGTAGCTTCATCCTTCTGCGCTTCCAGCCTGTGGTGGGTGACCACGGCGCATTCCGTGGCGAAGCCTTCGGCGTGCTCCGCTTCCTTCTCCAGATAGGAAATCGGAATCAGGAGAGGGAAGTAGGCGTTCGTGTGGCCGGTGTCCTTGAAGCGCTGGTCCAGGTCCTTCTGGATGAGTTCCCAGATGGCGTAGCCCCACGGCTTGATGACCATGCAGCCGCGCACCTCGGAATTCTCCGCCATGTCGGCGGCCTTGATGACTTGCTGGTACCACTCGGGAAAGTCCTGGGCGCGGGTGGGGGTGATTGCAGTTTGTTGAGACATATTGGATGGTATGTTGAATGGAACGGGCGCGGCCCGCAAAGGAAGCTCGGAATATTAAAAGGGGGCGTTTCTGTATTCCCGGTAATTGCTGTAGGCGAAGAGGGCCATGAATATGGGAATGAAGTAGCCGTGGAAGAGCTGGAAGCTGAGCAGCCCGATAATGATGGACGTGATGAACCCGGTCATGAACACTTTCCTGGGGGAGCGGATGAACTGGGCGATCAGCTGGCCGCCGTCCAGGGGGTAGATGGGCAGCAGGTTCAGGATCGTCCACCATTCCCCGATCATGATGAGGCAGGAGAGGATGTAAAGCTGGGGGGAGATGGCCGCCGCCGTGAAGGGGCTGATGGCCAGGTCCCAGAAGGTCAGGTTGTGCGCGGTCATGACCGGAGCGACGATGTTCCAGGTAATCCACAGGCTGATGATGCCCAGCAGCAGGGTCATCATGGGGCCCGCCAGAATCATGAGGGCCCTTCCTCCGCGCGTCAATTGCATGCCGTGGCTGCTCGTCAGGCCGCCGAAGAGTTCCAGGACGATCGTCTGCTGGCCGCCGCCCAGCCTGCGGCCCACCAGCGCGTGCCCCATTTCATGGGACAGGATGGCGACGAAGCCGGCAATGACGAACAGGGCCGGATAAATGAGGCCTTCCACACTGTTGATGCTGAGAGCGCCGCCGAAGATGGCCAGCACCACCCAGAAGCTGGGGCGGATGTAAACAGGTATCCCGAACAGGGTGAAATGAATCATGCGCGAGAGGGTAAGGGCAGATTCCCCTTTTGCCAAGCCCGGAGAATGTGCATGCACCGTTTTGGCGTTGGTACGGTGCAGGGGATTGTGTTAAAAGGCCTTCATGAGGCTGTTTCCCATCATCCTGTGCTGTGCCGTTCAGGCCGTACGGGGGTATGACGGACCCCCTCCCCTGACGGAGGTGGACGGCCGTTCCCCCATCCGCATGGGGGGGAATTGCTGGGCGGCTACCGTTCGGACTACATCCACCGCGGGGAGAAGCTGGGCCCCAATTCCGTGGAAGGCCAGATTTCCGGCGGGGCCTCCCTGTCGGACTCATGGGCGGTCAGCGGGGAACTCTTCGCCATCCGCAACTGGCAGGGGCGCAATTTCAGCCAGACCACCTTGCACGGGGAACTTCAGTATTACCTGGCGGACGAGTGCACGGCCGGACTGTTTGTCAACGGGCAGTGGTATGATTCCTGCCCCCTGAAAACCGGGGTGGAGCCCGGCCTGTCCCTCAAGTGGAACCCCATGCCGTCCTGGTCGTTCAGCGGCTCCTTCCTGTATGATTCCGGGCAGGAGGGGGTGTACTCCCAGTGGGGCGTTACCTGGCAGCCCCTGCTGTGTGAATCCGTCGCCATGGTGAATACGGTTTCCCTGGGGTTTTCCCATGATTACCTGGGGAGAAACGGCTTGAAGGAACTGATGGTGCGCACGGGCGCGCGGTGGGCCGTTTCCGGCAGTCTGCGGTTGGAGCCTTTCCTGGGATGGTATTGCGGCTACGGGCGTGACGATTTCAAAAAAGTGGTGCTGGGCCTTTGGTGCTCTTACGTTTTTTAACGGGCGGATTTCTCCGGTTTTCCGGCATTTTCCAGTTGCCAAACGGGGAGGCTTGGTCATAATGGCCTGCGTATTATGAAGCCTACACTTCTTGTTTTAGCAGCTGGTATGGGTAGCCGTTACGGCGGTCTCAAGCAACTTGACCCGATGGGTCCCAACGGTGAAGTCGTTCTCGACTATTCTGTTTATGATGCCATCCGGGCCGGTTTCGGAAAAGTGGTATTCATTATCCGCCGTGACTTTGAAGACATTTTCAAGGAAAAGGTCGGCAGCCGCTTTGCCGGCAAGATTGAGGTGGATTACGCCTTCCAGTCCCTAGACGACCTGCCTGAAGGATTCTCCGTGCCGGAAGGCCGTGAAAAGCCCTGGGGCACCGCCCATGCCCTGCGCGCCGCCCGCCAGGTGGTGAAGGAACCCTTTGCCGTGGTGAACGCGGATGACTTTTACGGCGCGGACGCCTTTGTGCAGGCCGCCAAGTTCCTGACCTCCACCACGGATGAACCCGGAAAGGCCCATTACGGCATGATCGGCTATCCGTTGAAGAACACCCTCTCCGACAACGGGGACGTGAACCGCGGCATCTGCTCCATCAAGGAAGGCCTGCTGGACGGGGTGGAGGAATTCGTGAAAATCCAGGCTGATGAAGACGGCGTGGTGCGCGGCAACAACCTGAAGGGCGAACGCCTGCCCGTGGACCCCGGCGAACTGGTTTCCATGAATTTCTGGCTCTTCTCCCCCTCCTTCATTGAGCTGACGGAAGACCGTTTCATTGACTTCCTGAAGGAACACGGCCAGGAGCCCAAGAGCGAATGCTTCATTCCCACCGTGGTGGACGCCCTGATTCATGAAGACCGCGCGGACTGCGCCGTTCTTCCCACCTCCTCCACCTGGTTCGGCATGACCTATCCCGGGGACAAGCCCATGGTCGTGGAAGGCATCAACAAACTCATCAAGCAGGGCGTATACCCTGAAAAGCTCAACTAAGCCTCTTTTCCCATGCACGATCTCAAGGCTGTATCATCCCTGTTCGATCTCCGGGGCGACTTCGTCCACGGTTACTCCTACGGCAGCGGCCACATCAACGACACCTACTGCATCTGGGTGGACCAGGCGGGCCAGCGCATCCGCTACATCCTCCAGCGCGTGAACCATAACGTGTTCAAGCAGCCCATCCCCCTGATGGAAAACGTGAAGCGCGTGACGGACCACGCCCTGAAGCGCCTGAAGGAGGAGGACTGCCCGGAAGCCTACCGCCGCACCCTCACGCTGGTTCCCTCCGTGGACGGCAAGCCGTACGCCCTGGATGCGGACGGCAACTGCTGGCGCGTGTACCCGTTCATTGAACGCGGACGCACCTATGACCAGATTGAAACCACCAAGCAGTGCCAGGAAGCGGCCCGCGCCTTCGGCGAGTTCCAGAAACTCACGGCGGACCTGCCCGGAGAACCCCTGTTTGAAACCATCCCCGATTTCCACAATACCACTTCCCGCCTGGAGGCCCTGAAAAAGGCCATCCAGTCCGACCCCCTGGGCCGCGTGAAGGAAGTGCAGAAGGAAATAGACTGGTACCTGGCCCGTGAAGCGGACTGCCATCTGGTGGTGGATTACCTGAAATCCGGCGAACTGCCCCTGCGCTGCACGCACAACGACACCAAGCTGAACAACGTGATGCTGGACGACGTGACCGGGGAAGGCATCTGCGTGATCGACCTGGACACCACGATGCCCGGTTCCGCCATTTACGACTTCGGGGACATGATCCGCACGGCCACGTCCCCCGCCGCGGAAGATGAAAAGGACATCTCCAAGGTCACGATGCGCATGTTCATGTTTGAGGCGCTGGTGCAGGGTTACCTGAGCTCCGCCAAGAGCTTCCTGACGCCTCTGGAAAAGAGCCTGCTGCCGTTCTCCGGCAAGCTGCTCACGATGGAATGCGGCATCCGCTTCCTGACGGACTACCTGTCCGGAGACGTGTACTTCAAGATTCACCGTCCGGAACACAACCTGGACCGCTGCCGCACGCAGATGGCCCTGGTGGAATCCATCGAGGCGCAGATGGATGAAATGAAGGCCGTTGTGGACCGCTACTAACCAATACCTACCAACATCGGAAAAACACATGAAGATTCTCGTAACCGGCGGCGCCGGATTCATCGGTTCCCACATTGTGGAACACTATCAGGACAAGGCGGAGGAAATCCGCGTGCTGGACAACCTGCGCACGGGCTACCTCAAAAACCTGGACGGGCTCAAGCACACCTTCATTGAAGGCTCCATCTGCGACCGCGAACTGGTGCGCCAGGCGGTGCAGGGCGTGGACTACATCTTCCACATGGCCGCGCTCGTCTCCGTGCCGGAATCCATGAGCAAGATTGGAGAATGCATTGACATCAACGTCAACGGCCTTCTGAACGTGCTGGAGGAAGCCTCCGCCGCCGGGGTCAAGAAAATCGTGCTGGCGTCTTCCGCCGCCATCTATGGCGACAACCCCACCGTGCCCAAGCTGGAAACCATGTACCCGGAACCCAAGAGCCCCTATGCCATCACCAAGCTGGACGGGGAATACTACCTCAACATGTTCCGGGCGGAAGGCAAGGTCAACACGGCCGCCGTGCGCTTCTTCAACGTCTTCGGCCCCCGGCAGGACCCCAAGGGGGCCTATGCCGCCGCCGTGCCTATTTTCATTGAAAAAGCCGTCAAGGGAGAAGACATCACCGTGTACGGCGACGGCACCCAGACGCGTGACTTCATTTACGTGAAGGACATCGTGGGGGCCCTCACCTTCGTGGCGGAGCATCCGGAAGTCACCGGCGTGTTCAATGCCGGGTACGGTGGCCAGATCACCATTGAAGAATTGGCGCAGAACATCATCAAGGCCGCGGGTTCCTCCTCCAAGGTGCTCCATGCCCCGGAACGCGCCGGCGACGTGAAGCATTCCCGCGCCTGTGCGGACAAGCTCCGGAGCGCCGGATGGCAGCCCAAACACACCCTGCCGGAAGGCCTGGCGACTACGCTGGAATATTTCAAGGGCATCCTGGGCAAGTAACTTTCCGGAACCTCCGGGTTCATCATCATTCAGGGACTGTCTCCGCTCCTGCGGCGGAGACAGTCTTTTTTCATGCCGGAATGGCTCATGTATGACAAATTCCGCCGATGCTATCATCTGAATCATTCAAAAAGACATTTTGCCATAACGGGAATGGCAGAAGCGCAGCATTCCGATAGGAATGAAAATTCATTCATCATCAAGCAGGTTTCCTGGAATGAGGCAATACTTTGCAGCTACAATAAGATGATTGGCGGAAGTTGATATTTCGTATTTGTTAGAGAAAAAGATTTCTTACAGGAAGGGCGGGCGCCGGGATTGAATATCATTGACAGGAGGAAGGGTTAATAATAGAGACCAAAAACGATATGCATACCTTCAGAAGTACTTCTGCCAATCATCTAGCTGTGTTTAATGATCCCTATCTTGAACTGGTCATGGCCCGCCGGAAGGAGGAAGCCCGCTGGGGATGGATACCTTTTGCCGCATTCGTCTCCTTTTTATTCGTGTACCGTATCTTCGGCTTGTTCATGCCGAGCAATGATGCGGACGGCTCGGAACCCTGGCTTTTCGTGCTGGCGCTGGCAGGCTGGGGGCTTCTGGCGCTCATCCACATGATTGTGCTTCCCATCTGGATGCTGATCGCCTCCCTCCGTTACTGGGAGGTGAACCGCAGGATACTGGCGGTGACGGGGCTTCTGTTCAGTGTTCTTGCCCCTGTCTGCATGGTTCTGATGCTGTCCTGCTGGTCCGTGTCCGGTTGAAGCGGGGCTTGACCGTTCTACTGGACGCCGCGGGGAAGGGGCATTCTGCGGCGTGAGTCCGGTTGCCGCGGGCTCTCCTGGCTGATGGCCGTTTGGCGGGGCGGGTAATTTCTTCTCCCCTCTTTTTCCTCCTCTTTCTGCGGGGAGGGTACGGCGTTCCCTCCGTGAAACTTGCCGGATTCCGGGGATTGGCCTTTTCTCCGGCCTTCCCAGCGGGTAAAGTGCCTTTAATGGATCTGTTCAGTTTACAGGAAGCGGACGCGAGAGAAGGCTTCGAGCCTGGAGCGGATATGTCCGCCATGCCCCTGGCCGCGCGCATGCGTCCGCGCACCCTGGATGAAGTGGCGGGGCAGAAGCACCTGCTGGCGCCGGGAAAACTGCTGAGGCGCGCGATTGAAACGGACAGGTTCACCTCCCTGATTTTTTACGGTCCTCCCGGCTGTGGAAAGACCACCTTGGCCGCTGTCATTGCACAGACGACGAACGCCCATTTCATGATGCTCAACGGGGTGGAATCCAACGTGGCGGACATCCGGGAGAAAATCGCCCAGGCGCAGATGAGGATGAGCATGCACGGGCGGAAAACCGTCCTCTTCGTGGATGAGCTGCACCGGTTCAACAAGGCGCAGCAGGATGTCCTGCTCCCCCATCTGGAAAAGGGAACGGTCAGGTTCATCGGCGCGACGACGGAGAACCCCTACTTTGCGATCAACTCCCCCCTGCTGTCCCGCTCCCAGGTCTTTCCGCTGGAGCCCGTGCCGGAAGAGGAGCTGGCCGCCCTGCTGAAACGCGCCCTGGCGGACGCGGAGCGCGGGCTGGGAGCCTCCCGCGTGGACATGGAGGAGGAAGCCCTGAACCATCTGGCCGCCAAGGCGGACGGAGACGCCCGGAAGGCCATCACGGCTCTGGAAGTGGCCGTTTTGTCCACTCCTGCAGGGGAAGACGGCGTTATCCATGTGAACCTCTCCGTAGCGGAGGAATCCATCCAGCGCAAGGCCATCAAGTACGACCGCCTGGGTGACTCCCATTACGACACGATTTCCGCCTTCATCAAGTCCATGCGCGGCTCTGATCCTGACGCCGCCCTGTACTGGCTGGGGATGATGCTGGAAGCCGGGGAGGACATCCGCTTCATCGGGAGAAGGCTGGTCATCGCCGCGTCGGAAGACGTGGGGCTGGCGGACTCCAACGCCCTGCGCGTGGCGCTGGACGCGGCGCGCGCGGCGGAAATGATCGGCATGCCGGAGGCCCGCATCCCGCTGGCGCACGCCACCGTTTACCTGGCTACGGCCCCCAAGAGCAATTCCGCCTACATGGGCATCAACGCCGCCATGGATGACGTGCGCAACGGAAAAACGCTGGCCGTGCCGGAGCACCTCCGGACACCTACGCGCAAGAAGCTGGCCGCCGCCGGCGGTGCGGACGCGGCCAGGCTGGAATACCTGTATTCCCATGATTATCCGGAACATTACGTTCCCCAGGCCTACCTGCCGGAAGGCCGCGTTTACTACACCCCCACCGGGAACGGCCTGGAGCTGCGCATCAAGGAGCGCATGGAATACCGCCGCAAGCTGGCGGAGGAAGCGAAAGAAGTCGGGAAGAAGAGCTGAACAGGGCATTTCCCTTCCGTCTTCCGCCGGAAAAAGAAGAAGGCAGGAATTCCCATGGGAACATCCTGCCTTCCTGAAGGTTTTGATCGTGGTGTCTTGTACGTTTGCCGCTTTCCGGAAGGTAATCAGGATTCCTTGGTCACGATGATGTCGCAATCCGCCTCAAACCAGCCCTGGCCCTGGCAGTCGAAGACCAGGTCCGGCTTTTCCGAGCCGGAGAAGCGCAGGGTGAATTCCCGCCCGTTTTTGTCCTGCTGGTCCTTGGGAAGTTCGCTGACCACGCGGCTGCCCCGCATGAAGCGGGGATTGCGGATATTGCAGCCGCCGCTGTTCATCTTGAAGGTGATCTTGTAGTTGCCGGGGCCGTTGAGCATGCTGCCGATGTTGACGCGGGTGGGCGTAAATTCCGGGCGCAGGTCATAGCCCGTAAAGCGCGGCTCCTTGAGGGTGACGGGTTCCGTCAGGAAGCGGTAGTAGTTCTGCGCGCCTGTTCCCATGAGGGTTTTGGGGGAGATTTTGGCGATGTCCGCCAGGGTTTTCAGGGCCTGGTCCTTTTTCCCCTCGCTGCGGTAGAGCCAGAATCTGGCCGCCATGACCTGCTGTTTTTGCAGGGGCGTCAGGCCGGGGATTTTGAGCTGCCTGTCCACATAGGCATGGGCGGCCTTGTAGTCTTTCTGCCCGCCGTTTTTGCCGGAATCTTCCACCATCCGCTGTACCTTTTCAATGTAGGGCAGGTGCTTGAAGGTGTATTTGAAGTGCATGCCCCTGGTGTCTTCCGGGTCTGCCTTCTTGATTTTTTCCAGAATGTCCTTCCGGGCGGAGGCCGCGTACGGGGGAAGCTGCTGGAGGCCTTCCCCGTAAAGAAGGGCTGCGTTCGCGCCGGAAGAGGCGTCCGCCTTTTCCCACAGGGCATTGGCCTTCTCCTGCTGCTTCACGGCTTCCAGCGCCTGCTTCATGACGGCGGGCAGCGTTTCCTTGGAAACGCCTTCCGACAGGAAGACCATGCCGCCGGCGGGGGAAACCACCTGGATGGCCGGGATGTTCCAGATTTCACCGGGAGGCTTGGGCAGCTTCTTTTCCTCTTCCGTCATTTCCTCCCGTTCGTCCTGGATGCACCAGAGGACGGGTTCCGGGGAGTCCTTGGCCAGGTGCTCCACGGCGCGGGTGACTTCGCGCGATTTGGGGGACCAGTCCGTGCCGGCCCACACGACGATCATGTATTTGTTGACGGTTTTGGCCTCGTCCTTCACGGCGCTGTAGGCCGGGAGGGCCGCCTGGACGGGCGCGGACAGGAGGAGGGCTGCGGCCAGCAGGCCGGGAACGATGTTGAGATGATGAAACATGGCGTTAATGGAAAAGGGTGCAGGGGTTATTTTTCGTAAACGAGGATGTGGCGCAGGTGCATGAATTCCGGCTGGGCGTTCTTGGCTTCCACCTTGATCCACTTGGCCTTGGTGCCTTCCGGAGCGGTGATGACCCATTCCTTGGGCATGTTTTCCGTGGCGGCCAGGGGGAACCAGGTGGCTCCGTCCGTGGAGGTGGAGACCTCCATCTTCTTCATCCGGTCTTCATTGCCGTTGCGCTTGGTGACCACCAGCCCGGCCAGGTTCACGCCGTTTTTCAGTTCCACAATGACGTTGGGGTTCGTTTCCTTGTCCGTATGCTGGGAGCCGCCGCAGGGGCGCAGCAGGTTGATGTGGTCCCACGGGCTGTCCCACTGGCAGGTGGTGGAGCACCTGACCATGCCGTCCGCGGGCACCAGCTTCCAGCCCTGGGGGATGGCGGCATTGACCATGTTGGCAGACGTATCGGCGTCAGAGAAGGAGGCGGCCGCCTTGCTCAGGGTTTGGAAGGCCGGAATGGAGCGGGCCATTTCCGTGGCATAGATGGCTTTGCCGTAGGCTTCCTTCAGCTTCTTGGGATCGGGAGCTTTTCCAGAGGCTCCGGCTTCTCCCATCTGCTGGGCTACCTTGGCGAAGGCGTTGGAGAAGACGTCCGCCTGGCCGTTTTCCACAAAGGTTTTCACGGCCCATTCCAGCGCCTGGCCGAAGTTGGTGCCGTCCCCCGTTTTCAGGTGCGTGGAGAGAACCGTTTCCAGATAGGCCGCCTTTTCCTGCGGATTGGTCAGGAAGGCGGACTGGGAGTCCAGCACGGGCTGGAATTTGACCGCCCAGGAGGTGGGGGTGGTGGCGATGGTTTCATGCAGGTCCCGGAACCAGGCGATCCGGTCTTCGGACGGGATGTCCATCAGGAACTTGTTCTGCACGTCCTTCAGGGCGTCGAACGCGGCAAAGCCGTTCCCCTTGTAGTGGGAGAGGGCGTCCTTGGCGTACACGTACCAGTCGATGGGCTGCATGCCTTCCTTTTCCATCAGCAGGCGCTGAAGCTCCGTGCGGAAGAACGGGTGCAGCGGGGTTTGCTTGAGCGCTTCCCCCCAGGCCTGAATGGCTTTGTCCTTATTGCCGGCGGCTTCGTCCAGGCGGGCCTGCGCGGCCCACAGGTAGGCCTGGTCCGCCTTGGCGTTGTCCGCAAAGACGTTTTCCATCAGCAGGTAGGAGGTGGGGGCCTGTCCGCCGAAGATGTGGTTGTGCATCCCGCCGTCCGGTCCGCCGAAGCCGCCTTTCCATTCCCCGCGCTTCACGCGCACCGCATAGGCGCAGTGGCCGGGCTGCCCTACCGGGTAGGCCGGAATGCCGTGGGCCTGGGCCGCCATGGTGCCAAAGTAGGAGAGGCCGCCGCAGACGCCGCCGATGACCTGCGTGTTTTCCGCGGAGGTGTTGACGTCGCGCCACGGCACGTAGAAGAGGGGGCCCTGGATGGTGTCTCCGAAGAAGTTGTTGCCCGTGTAGGGGGCGGCCCAGCAGGCGTCCGTATAGCGCCGCCAGGGGAGGTTGACGTGCTCATTGCTCCATTCGTAGGATTTGTCGTCCCACGTATGGCCCACGACGAAGCGCATTTCCCACGGGCGCAGCTTGATGAAGCCGGGATGCAGCTTGTTTTCCTGATGCAGTTTCTTGAATATCTGGTAACGGCGCACCGGGTTGCTGTTGGCGGAGTTGGTTTTCAGCTTTCCCGCCATGGGGCCTGTGGAAAAGACGGAGGCAAGCCCGGTGGCGAGGGACTGGTAGTCCCGGAAGTCCGCGCTCCTGCTGTCCGCCTTCCAGATGTCGGAAAGGATTTGAAGGCCCTCCGGGGAGTTTTCCGGAATCAGGCCCGCGCCCAGGTAGAGTTCCATCCATGCCGGGTCATGTAAAAAGGCCTTGATGAAGGCCGCGTCCTGCGGGCTTTTGGAGAAAACGGCCTTCACGTTGTCCGGTCCCGTGACGCGCAGGAGCTCGTGAATGTCCAGCAGGTGGCGGTATTGCTTGTCCTGAAGCAGTTTTTGCTCCGATTTGGTTTGTTCTCCAGCCTTCAGGAGGGAGGAGCGGAGTTCCGTTTGCAGACCGGCAAAGTCGCCCGCGGCTATTTTCTGCGTCAGGGAGGCAGGAAGCTGGCTGGCGGCGGACGGCGCTTCCGTTTCAGGTTCCGTCAGATCCTGCGCCATGCAGACGGGCGCGGCGAGCAGGGCGGTGCAGAGAAGAAGATGTGAAATATTCATGTGGAAAAGCTTGTTTAAGGATAGCAGAAGAAGGGGGGAGGAAGCCAGTGCGTTTTCCGACTTATTACGATGCCGGAACAGTGTTTTTATCATCCGCCGCGAGGCATTTTTCAGCACAAATGGTCGCAGAGCATTTTGACGCCCAGGCCGATGAGGATGAGCCCGGCCCCCGCTTCCAGGTGGAACGTGGGGAAGCGGTGCAGCCGCCGGGTCAGGAAGAAGCCTGCCGCCGTGCACAGGAAGGTGGTGAAGCCGATGGCGGCGGCGGGAAGAAGAACGGCGTGGAGGGTGGGGGTGGTGCCGCACTGGGCAGAGGAGAGATAGATGCTGACGCCCGCCACCAGCGCGTCTATGCTGGTGGCAATTCCCACGGCCAGAAGAGTGGGCAGCGTCAGGCTGGTGACGTGGGGCATCTGCTCTTCTTCGTTACGGTGGTTCCAGCCCTCGCGGATGACGTTGACCCCCAGGAAGGTGAAGACGACAAAGCCCAGCCAGTGGTCCCAGGCCGCAATGTACTGGTGCACGGTTCCCGTGAGCAGGAAGCCAAGCACGGGCATCAGGAATTGTCCCGCCCCGGTGGAGAGGGAAAGCTTGATTCCGTTGCTCAAACGTTTTTGCTTAATGAGCAAGCCGTAGGTGAACGCCACGACAAAGGCGTCTACGGACAGGGCGAAAGCCAGGAATAACAAGTCGGCAAGCGGCATGCTCATTGCGGAGAGGCACTCTAGGACATCCCCCGCAAAAAGCAATTTTTTTGTTCCACGCGGTTTTTTCCAGGTTCCGGGTGCATGGGAGAGAGAAGAATCGGCACGTTCCCCATGAGGGACTGCCCAAATGCATGGAAGTCTGTTGTAGAGAGACTTTTCCGTTTTTCGTCAGGAGATTCGCCTATGCAATATTACTCTTTTCAAATGCAAAAACTGCTGAATAACAGCCTTTGCGTGATCGGGGGATCAGTTAATTTGGCGTTGGCGGTTTCTTTTACGCCCAGGTGCAGTAATTCAACGGAATAGCGATTGTCATGAAGAAGATAATGAGAATGGGAAAATTCGTGGTGTTCTCTGTTTTTAGAATTTCCCCTTGATAGATAAAAATTTTGTTTATTCATTAATTTACTCAACGTCAATATTTTAGATTACTTGCATATTTTCTTGCTTAAGAAAATGAATGAGACGGTAAAAAGTAATGCGGCAATAGATGAAAATATAATAGAAAATGTGCTATGGAACCATTCATCAAAACACAGTTCTCTAAGTCCGGAACATACACATAATACGTTGAAGATAGCTACACTAACGAGAATAAATTTCATTTTCAAAGGGTATTAAGCAAAGTAATTTAATCCTGAGGAGTGAAATTCTCAAGCATAAAGGCCTGAAAATGTTTCTGCAGGAGCCGTAAATTTCCCCCAATGATATTCCCGGCGCTACGGCTCCATAAACTGAATGCTGGAAGAGGGACATTTCTTCCGTCCGTCATGCGGTGAAGAAGAAAGGAGAGGATTACTTGCAGTATTTTTTCATGTAGGGCAGCACGGCGTTTGCCCAGATGGCATAACCCTTTTCCGTAAAGTGCAGGTTGTCCCTGCTGATGCCGGGCAGGAGCTTGCCTGCGGGGTCCAGAAAGCGCTTGTTGATATTGGCGTAGGTGGTGCGGGGCAGTTTGCACTGGGCCAGGATGGCATTGATTTTATCATTGTGCTGGCGCAGCTTGTCCTGCGGCCCCGTGCCGCGGGGGAAAATGCCCAGCAGGAGCACATGGGTGTCCGGGAACCTGACCAGCAGGTGCTCCACGGCGCCCAGAATGCCCATGGCCGTTTTTTCCGGAGCTTCCCCAGCCTTGAAATGGCCGGTGTTATTGGTGCCGATCATGACGATGCAGAGTTTGGGTTCCGTCTGGGCCGGTATGCCGGAATCCGTGATGCGGTAAATCAGGTTGGTGGTCTGGTCTCCGGAAATGCCGAAGTTGCAGGGATGGTAGGGTTTGAATTCCTTTTCCCATACTTGTTTTCCTTCTCTTTTCCAATAGTCCGTGATGGAGTCTCCCAGGAAAAGGACGCCGCAGGGATTGTTTTTCACCTGTTCCACCTGCTGTTCATACTGCTGCCTCCACCATTGGGGCTGTTCCCGCGGCAACGGGAGCAGGGGGGACGGCAGGTCGGCCGCCGTCGCCATGGAGAGGGAGGCCAGGAGGGAGAACGCAATTGCATGCAAGGTTTTCATTTACTTTCATAGTATACGCATGTTTTTTTTAAACGTTACATGAAAGTTGTGGTCTTTTTCCGCTTCTGCTGTGCGCTGGCAGCTCTTGCGCCGGGGCGTTCCCCCTTGCCAGATTCCGGGGGGTGGTGTAGCTTGTGACGGTATGAGTGAGGTATCCCTGCAGCATGGAATGGCGCGCCAGATGGCCGCCTCCCAGTCCATGCAGGCCGGGATGCAGATTCTCCAGGCCTCCGCTCTGGAATTGAAGCAGCTTCTCCGCCACGCGCTGGAGACCAATCCCATGCTTGAGGAATTGCCGGACGCTTCTCCGGAAGCTCTGGAGGACGGTCCGGACGGAGACGCCTGGAATGAGCGGGAGGACGGCTGGAACGAGTTTACGCCGGAAGGCCGCCCATCCGCGGAGGCCGCCGCACGCCGCGATTTCATGTATGAGTCCGTGGTGGCTCCGGAGTCCCTGAAAACCCATTTGATGGACCAAGCACAGCATTCCGCGCTGACCGGGCGCGCCCGGGACGCCCTGTTCCTGCTGATTGACGCCCTGGACGACCGTGGCTTCCTGACGGAGTCCCCGGAGGAGCTGGAGGAACGGGAGTGCTTCAGTATGCGGGATATGCAGGAGGCCCTGGCCGTACTGAGGGGGATGGACCCTCCCGGCGTGGGGGCGGTGGATTTGAGGGATTCCCTGCTGATTCAGCTTGAGCAGCGCGGCCTGAAGCGTTCGCTTGCCTTCCGCCTGGTCAAACGCTGCTGGCGGGAGCTGGCGGCGCACAAGTATGAGGAGGCCGCGCGCTTGCTGGACGTGGAGCCGGAAGCCGTGGCGGAGGCTCTGGAAGTGATCCGCAGCCTGACGCCGGATCCCGGCTGCGCCTATGCTCCCGGCGGCAATCCCCATCTGCTTCCTGACGTCGTCGTGGAGGAAGGGCCTTCCGGGGTTCTGGATGTAGTCCTCACTTCCGAGTACCTGCCGCGCCTGTCCATGAATGAACGGTACATGGAGCTGATGGCGGAGAGCTCCGGCAGCCGGGAGCTCCGGCAGTACCTCCGCAAGGCCTTCCGGGAAGGGCAGGAGCTGCTGCGCGCCCTGGACATGAGGCAGGAGACCGTGCTGCGCCTGGCCCGCGCCATTGTGCGGCGGCAGAAGGATTTTTTCAGGTTCGGCCCGTCCCGGCTGAAGGCCATGGGCATGGAGGAGGTGGCGGAGGAAATGGGCGTGCATGTCTCCACGGTTTCCCGTGCGTGCCGGGACAAGTACCTGTTGTGCAAGTGGGGAATGAAGGAGCTGAGGGCCTTTTTCAGCGCGGGCGTTCCGGCTGAGGGGGGCGCTTCCCCGGACGGAGCGGGCGCGGAGGCCGTGGCGTCCGGCGCCGTTCAGGAGCTGATGCGGCGGTTGATTGCAGAGGAAGATTCTTCCAAACCCCTCAGTGACGCCAGGCTGACCGCCGCGCTGCAGGAGCAGGGGGTGAACATCGCCCGCCGCACGGTGGCGAAGTACCGGGAGCAGATGAAGATTCTGCCCGCCTCCCTGCGCCGGGGGATATGACAGTCCACTATATTTTTTAATGGTTTATTGATAGTTTATTATCAATAATTTATGTCTTGTTCTGCGGGAATGCTTTCCCTGTTTTTATTTCCGGCGGAAGAGGCGGTTGACTGATGCGGCTTTGGTGCTATAGTCCCCGCTTTATCGTGATGCGTACATTTACCTGGCCTATTGCCCTGCTGCTGGCGGGGCTTCTTTTTCAGACGGTGGCGTTTGCCGTTCTGAATACGGTGGTTCCGCTGTGGATGGAACAGTCTGACGCCGCCACCTGGGAGGCCGGGCTGGTGGGGGCTTTTTTCTTTCTGGGGAACCTGGCGGGCACGCTGATGGCCGGCGGGGTGATCCGCAAGGCCGGGTTCAAGGGTAGCTACCAGTACGCGTGCATGTTATGCGCGGCGTCCACGCTGCTGCTGCTTGTGTTTCCCGGCGCGCTGGCCTGGAGCGGCCTCCGGCTGCTGACGGGGATAAGCTGCGCCCTGGTCTGGGTGGTGGTGGAAAGCGCCCTGCTGAGGGCCGGAACGCTGAAAACCCGCGGCATTCTTCTGGCCTCCTACCTGGTGGTTTATTATCTGGGAACGGTGCTGGGCCAGCTCCTCCTGGGCTGGTTCCCCAGCGACATGTCCCTGGTGGTGACGGAGGTGTGCCTTCTGTCCGCAGTGGGCATGATTCCCCTGCTGTTTGCCCGTCTGGAATCTGATTCCGCGGGCGCCCTGTCCTCCGTGCATGTGGAGGTACGGACGCTGCTGAAACGCCGCAGCGTGTTTCTGGGCGTGGTGGGGTGCGTTATTTCCGGCGTGGTGCTGGGAACGATTTATTGCCTGATGCCCCTGTTCCTGAAACACCAGGGCATGAACCACTCCTCCGTGGGGTACTGGATGGCCCTGCTGATTGCCGCGGCCATTCTGGGCCAGTGGCCCATGGGACGGCTGGCGGACAAGTACGGGCGCGCCTTCGTCATGAAATGCCAGTCCCTGCTGGTGGTGGCCGCCTGTGCCGGACTGGTGCTGAAAGGCGGCCTGATGGCCCCCTCCCTGATCGCGCTGGGGCTGGCGGGTTTCTCCCTGTACCCCGTCGCCATGGCCTGGGGGTGTGAAGAGGCCTCACGGGATGAGCTGGTGACCATGAACCAGCTTCTGCTGCTGAGCTACTCCATTGGCACGCTGGCCGGGCCTTCCCTGACCTCCTTCCTGATGCAGCGGTATTCCGACAACTGGATGCCGATGGTCATTGCGCTGGTGGCGCTCTCCTTCATGCCCGTGCTGATGCTGGGCGGCGGCCACGGAAGAAGAAAGCTGTCCCGGTAAAAGAAGAGGGGGAGAAAGAGGCGTCAGGGTTTTTTCTGGTCCGCCGCGGCGTTTTTCTCCGGTTTGGGCACGTCATTGTCCGCCACCTGGTGAATCATGTCCGTCAGGGCGTGCACATAGTCCTCCGTATGGGAATCCGTAATGGCGTACTTGCACAGGCATGAGACCGTGGGGATGCCCAGCGCCGCGTAATGGCGGTCATTGCCCGCAATGGCGGAGGGCTCCCGGTGGAAGGTGGGGGGAGCCTGCTCCCAGGATTTGGTGAAGGGAGTGGCGCACTGGCCCGCGAATTCCTTGCCGCGGAGCGTGGTCATGAACAGCACGGCTTCCTGCGGGGATTCCGGTTCCGGCTGTTTCTGCTCCGCAGCGGCGGCCAGTTCCTGCGGTTCCAGGTTGATCATGCCCAGGATGTTGGCCGCGCCGATGCTGCCGCTCAGGGTTTTGGCGTGGACGGAGGCTCCTGAGGAGGCGGATGCGGGTTCCGCTCCGTTTGCATACGCGACGAAGTAAATGTTGTGGTTGGTGGGAATGTCCTTGAGGCCCCTGGCCGTTTCCAGCAGCAGGGCCGCTCCGCTTCCGTTGTTGAGCCGTTCGCTGGAATCGTAATTGGCCCCCACCACGATGCTCTGGTTGTTGGAATACAGTCCGGGCTTGTAAACCAAGACGTTGTAGATGGCGGTCCCCTTTTTCGCATCCCCTCCGGAAACGGGCTGCAAGGTGACGGCATAACCCATGTCCGAGAAGCTTCCGGCGATGTATTTGGCGGCGGCTTCCATGGATTTGGGCTGCCGGGCGTTTCTGGGCCCGATGTCTTTTTGCAGGACTTCCGTATGCTTTTCCATGCGCGCGCCCAGGCTCCGCGGCGTATCCGGGCTGCCGGAGGAGGAAGCGGGAAGGAGGGTGCAGGAGGAGAGGCCGGAGGCCAGCAGCAGGAATCCGGCGGTCAGGGCGGCGTGTTTGTGAATGCGGGTCATGTCTTACAGGGTTTCAACGTAATGCAGTTCACGGGCAATCTGAGCGGCCAGGGGAATTTTCAGATGGTCCGGCAGGACGCTCCACGTATAGGTTTCCACCTCCAGGTGGGGGTTCAGGCCCGGATGGCTGCGGAGGAAGGCGTGCGTTTTCAGGATGAAATCCTCCGTGCCCCGCAGGGGCGGTTCCGGGGAGGCGTACAGGGGAATGTGGTAATGAATGCGCCATTGGGAATCCCGCGTTTCTTCCGCGTAGTCCCGCCCGTAGGCCAGGGCGTTCGGCAGGTCCGGGAAAAGCATGGTTCTGCCCCGGTGGAGGATGCTGGTCTGGTGGAAATAAACGCCGTCGTCAAACTGGCGGAGGCGTTCCAGGTCTTCCTCCCCGCGTATGCGGCATTCCAGGGCGTTGGAGAACTGCACCTTGCAGAGGGAGATGTTGTTTTCCTCCCAGGCGGAGAGGGTGTCTGCCGGTTCCTCCCGCAGGATGGCGAAGTGGCAGGTGTCATACGTCAGTCCCAGATGGCGTTCAATGAGTTCGGGGCGGCGGGAGTGGTTGCGCAGGCCGTTGAAAAAGCGGATGGCGCCCTCCGTATCGTGGAAATGGCCGAAGGGCTCCGGCTCCAGCCCAAGCTGCATCAGGCGTCCGGTCTGCCTGCTCAGCACGTCCAGGAATCCGCTCATGGCGTCCAAGCGGGAGAACATGCGCTCCTCCTCCGCATGGAACCAGCTGTGGGAGGCGGGGAGCGTGCTGACGGTCAGCCTGTCTGCGTTTTCATCCCCGATGCGGGCCAGGATGCGGAAGAGGTTGCAGGTGTATTCAAAACGTTCCGGCGTGGTCCAGTCCGGCTGGAAAACGTGTTCCTTCACCCGCTGGCCGTGAAAGTTCCCGTAGGGAAAGCCGTTGAGGGTTTCCACGCGCGCGTCGTGTTCGTCCAGCCATGATTTCAGGGCTTCCACGGCGTGCGGCGTTTCCAGCAGTTCCGCTGCCGCCCTGGCGGACAGGCGCAGGCCGATGCCCCGGGGGCGGTCCTTCAGGGGGGAATTCAGTGCGGCCAGTTCCTGCCGGATGCGGGGAACGTGGGTCTGGAGGGCTTCCCGGGTTTCCGCCCAGGATTCGGCGGGATGGATGTTGGTGCAGTAGGAAAGCATGGCGGGGCAGTATGTGCTGGTTTGGGGAACGGCGTTCCACTCCGGGGGAAAATGGTGGAAGATGCATGCGCATGGGGCGTTCCTCAAGCCTACATACGGTTCCGCAGTGAGGAAAAATTTCATGGAATTGCGGCTTTTGGCGTCATTCGGAAGCGTCCTTTCCGGCGGAAAGAATGGCTTTGAAAAGGCTCCGGATATATGGTAGTATCTTTCCGTTATGCGTCCGTTCTTCTTTCTCCTTCTTGGTGTTCTGTTCCACGGGGATGTCCTGCGCGCGGCGGAGGAATCAACGGCCTGGAAATCCTCCCTGATCCGGTTCAGCCGTCCGGCGGAATGGAAGGAGACGCGGCCCCAGAAGGGAACCGGGGACAACTCCTGGGCGAAGGACGCCACGCCGATCGGCAACGGAAGAATAGGAGCGCTCATTTACGGAGGCGTGGAAAAGGACCGCCTGGAGCTGACGGAAATCAGCATGTGGTCCGGAGGTTTTTGCAGTGCGGAAGCCAAGGATAAGGGGCCGGATTCCGTCAAATTCGGATCCTACCAGCCGTTCGGCACGCTGGAAATCACGTATCCGGCAGCAGAGAACGTGCAGGATTATAAAAGGACGCTGGATGTGGCGGAGGCGCTGGCCTCCGTGTCCTACAACTCCGGGGGAGTCCGTTACCGGAGGGAGTATTTCGCCAGCGTTCCGCACCAGGTGGTTTCCATGACGGTGCAGGGGGACAGGCCCCGTTCCGTGGAAGCCTCCTTCCGCTTGGCGACCTTGCATCCTCAGGACAGGATTACGGCCACGGCCGGAGGGGGCAGGGGAATGATTCTGATGCAGGGTTCCCTGAAAAACGGATTGACCTATGAGGCGCGCATTGCCGTTCTTCCCAGGGGTGGAAGTGTCACGGCGGACGGCGGCTCCATCACCGTCCGGCGGGCGGATTCCTGCCGCGTGCTGGTTTCCCTGGCTACGGATTACGTGCTGGACGCTTCCCGGAACTGGAAGGGGGAGCCGCCCCGCAAGAGGAATGACGCCGTTCTGGCCCGTGCGCTCAAGGCGGCTCCGGAGCAGTTGAAAGCCGCCCACCGGGGCGCCTACGGCAAGCTTTACCACCGCGTTTCCCTGGACCTGGGAGAGACGGAGGACGCCACGGCGGAACTCCCCGTCAACGAGAGGCTGAAGAGGTACAGGCAGGCGGTGGACGCCGGAAGGGACGCCCGTGATCCCGATCTGGAGGAACTGGTGTTCAACTTCGGCCGCTACGTCATCCTTTCCTCCTCCCAGCCGGGGAATCTGCCCGCCAACCTCCAGGGCCTGTGGAATTACAGCCTGATTCCGCCGTGGGATTCCGACTACCACAATAATATCAACATCCAGATGTGCTACTGGGGAATGCTCCCCTCCAACCTGGCGGAATGTTATGACCCGCTGGTGGACTACATCCGGGAAATGGCGCCCGCCGCGCGTAAAATCACCCGGGAGGAGAAAGAGTTCAGGACGGCTGGCGGCAAGCCCGCTCCGGGCTGGACGTCCAGGACGGCCCAGAACATTTACGGGGGCCAGGGATTTAAATGGAACAAGCCCGCTTCCGCGTGGTATGCCCTGCATCTGTGGGAACGCTACCTGTTCACGATGGACAGGGAGTATCTGAAAACGACGGCTTACCCGATGATGAAGGAAATCTGCCGTTTCTGGGAAAGCCAGCTCAAGCCCCTGCACGCGGGAGGAAGCAACTTCCGGACGGAGGACAGGAAGGTGACGCCGGAAATAATCTCCCGGGAGTTGAAGGACGTGAAGGAAGGAACGCTGGTGGCTCCGATGGGCTGGTCCCCGGAGCACGGCCCCAGGGAGGACGGCTGCGCGCATGACCAGCAGATTGTCTGGGAATTGTTCCATGATACCGTACAGGCCGCGGAAATCCTGGGCGTGGACGCCGCCTGGAGGAAGGAACTGGCCGCCAAGAGAGACCTTCTGGCCGGTCCCAGGGTGGGGGAGGACGGCCTGCTGCTGGAATGGATGATTGCCCGCAAGCCGGGCGATTCCTGGGACCCGCGCCACCGTCACACGTCCCACCTGTTTGCCGTTTATCCCGGCAACCAGATCAGCCCGGAAAAGACGCCGGAATGGGCGGAAGCCGCCCGTAAATCCCTGCTGGCGCGCGGAACCACGGGGGATTCCCGCCGCTCCTGGACCTGGGCGTGGCGCGCCAGCCTCTGGGCGCGTTTTCTGGACGGCAATAAAGCGTATGAAATGCTTCAGGGCATGATGCGCCACAGCATGATGGACAGCCTGTTCACCACGCATCCGCCCATGCAGGTGGACGGGACCATGGGCATCGTGGCCGGCTTTGCTGAAATGCTGCTCCAGTCCCGCACCGGGCGCCTGCATCTTCTGCCGGCTCTCCCGGAAGCCTGGAAAAACGGGAGCGTGCTCGGACTGAAGGCCCGCGGCAACATTAGCGTGGACATGGACTGGAAGGACGGCAGGGTAACGCAGTTCCGCCTTTCCTCCCCGGTGGCGCAATCCGTCCGGGTGGCCGCCAATGGCACGGAAAAGACGTATGAACTGACGCCGGAGACGCCCGTCAGGGGCAGTTGAGGACCCCCGGTGTCCCTTCACGCCGTTACAGTTGTTTTTCAGCAGGTACAGCCTTGTTTCTGTTGTAAGGCCCCCATTTGCCAAGGGAGTAATGCGTCCGCTGATGCCCGGATGAACAAAAGGGCTTGTGCCTGTAACGGGAAGTCGGGGCATGGAATGAGTTTTTGACATTTTCACAGGCGGATATTAAAATTAGTAGAATGGAAGATGCGCCTTTGAATACGGATTTTATCAATTTAACGGCGGACAATCTGGCCAGTGAACATTTATGCTGCATTATCCGCAGCCGGGCCCCCCATCCGGGCGTTGAAGCAAAGCGGCAATGGCTTGCCAGCCGGATCAGGGAAGGCCACGTCTTTAGAAAGTTAAATGCCAAAGGAGTGGTTTTTATTGAATATGCCCCTCTGGAGACGGCCTGGGTTCCCATCCTTGGGGACAACTACTATTATATATATTGCTTGTGGGTTTCCGGCAGCTACAAGGGGAAAGGGTATGGAAAATTGCTGATGGAATATTGTCTGGCTGATGCCAGGAAAAAGGGCAAATCAGGCGTTTGCATGCTCGGAGCTGAAAAACAGAAGGCCTGGCTTGCCGATCAATCCTTCGCGAAGAAGTTCGGCTTTGAGGCGGTGGATGCTGTCAGTCATGGCTATGAACTGCTTGCTCTTTCCTTTGACGGAACAACGCCGAGGTTTGCGCCGAATGCCAAAAAGGGGAGAATTGAGAGCCGGGAGCTGACAATTTATTATGATATGCAATGCCCCTTTGTGCATCAAAACATTGAGCTCATAAAACGGTACTGTGGAGAGAACGATGTTCCGGTATCTCTCATCAGGGTGGATACGCTGCAAAAGGCAAAGGAATTGCCCTGCGTCTTCAATAACTGGGGCGTGTTTTACAAGGGGAATTTTGAAACGGTGAATTTGTTGTTGGACATTGCCAATCTAAAAAGAATCCTCAAGAAATGAGTTGAGCCGGCGCTTTCATAAATTATTCAGGCTGTGTGGTTGCATCTTCCCGGTGCAAGTCATTCTTCCTTTCCTGCCTTTTTCACTAACAGCAGGCAGGGAACCGATGCTTATTGCGGGTTTCCATGCTCCGCCTTTATGAACGTGAGCGCCCGTTCCATCAAGGAACAGGGGGGGGGCCAATGGAACAGCCTGCTTCCTTTTGCCCCTGCAACCGCTGTTCACGCCAATAAAAAACAGGCACGCCTTGCAGCGGCCTGTTTTCTGAACGGGAAATCCGCCCCGGCCTGGAAGCCCGCTGTAAAGGCGGAAAAGCTCCAGGCCGGATGAGGAATGAGTTTTTTACTGAACGATGCCCAGCGGGGCGGTCGTCTTCCAGTCTCCGCGGGTGAAGTCCGGGAACACCTGGGGCATGCCGCCCTGGGCCACGGAGTATTCGGAAAGCTCGGAGACGGAGGACCAGAAGGCGCCTTCGTATACGTTCTGGTCCATCGGTTCGCCCTTGCGGAGGCATTCGATGATGCGGTAAAGCATCACGAAGTCCATGCCGCCGTGGCCGCCCATCTTCAGGGCCAGCGGGCCGACTTTCTTCCAGAGCGGGTGATCGTACTTTTCAAAAATGGGGGCCAGTTTTTCGTTGCCTTCAATCCATTCGTGATAGTTGCCGTTGCCCAGCTTTTCACCGGCCACGCGGGTCGGGAAGCCGGCCAGCGTGCCCAGGGTGCCCTGAATGAGGTTCAGGCGGGAGTAGGGGCGCGGGCTGGTTTCATCCCATTCCACCAGGATGGTGCGGCCCATGGTGGTCTTGATGATGGAGGTGTTCATGTCGCCGCAGGCGAAGTCCAGCTTGTTCCACTTGTGGTCCGCCGGGAAATTCTTCTTGGCATAGGCGGCGCGGCCCAGGGCCGGGCTGGAGAAGGAAACGAGCCTGCCGAAGCAGTCGTCCTTGCGGGCCAGGTTCATGTACTGGGCGATGGGGCCGAGGCCGTGCGTGGGGTAGACGTTGCCGTTGCGCTTGGCGTAGTGGTAGGTTCTCCAGGAGCCGGTGCCGCGGTCCACCTGCTTCATCTGGCCGCGCAGTTCGTGGATGTAGGCGGCTTCCCCGTACAGCAGGTCGCCGATGACGCCCTGGCGCACCATGTTCAGGTACATGAGTTCTTCACGTCCGTAGTTGACGTTTTCCATCATCATGCAGTGCTTCCGGGTTTCCTCGGAGGTATTGACGATTTCCCAGAGCTCCTTGATGGAGACGGCCATGGGCACTTCCACAAAGGCGTGGGCGCCCATCTTCATCACGTCGCAGGTGACGCGGCAGTGCCATTCCCAGCTCGGGCAGACGATGACGGCGTCCGGCTTGACTTCCTTCATCATGCGCTTGTAGTCTTCCGGGCCGTTCGTGAAAATGGGAGGGCGCTTGCCCGTCTTCTTTTCCACCAGCGCCGCGTTGCGTTCCGCCCAGTCCTTGTACAGGTCGCAGATGCCGACGACTTCCGCGCCTTCAATGACGGCCATCTGGCCCACGTGCATGGAGCCGCGTTCACCTACGCCGACGAAGGCCACGCGCACCTTGTCCAGCTTGGGGGCCCTGAAGCCGCCCATGTAGATGGCGCCGGGCTTGCGCGGGGGCCACGTGGTCATGGGACCGATGTTGTTCGGGTCCGGAACGATGATCTTTTTGGGAGCCAGGGGAGCTACTTCCTGGGCGTTGGCGAAGGAACCGGCAGCCAGGGCGCCAGTAGCCAGACCCAGGGTCTGAAGGAAACGACGGCGTGATGATGAATTATCCATGGATGGTAATTATATGGAAGGATTTGAGTCCTTAGTTTGCCATACATACCCGGACTTGAGAATCTTTCTTTCACGGATGGTGCAAAAAATGCATTCTCCTGCGGGAGAGAGGTGCTCCGCGCCGGAGGCGTCAAAAGAGGGGAAGGCAGGCTCCTTCCGGGAGGCGGGCATGAAAAAGGCCCCATTCCTGCCGCAGTGCGGGAAGGACGGGGCCTGTCAGGTGCATCACCCGGTTGTGCCGATGTTGCATGCCGTTGCTTGGGAGTGAAGGGGGGTGAGCGTATCGCTGCACCGCGGTCCGAAGGATCGGCCCTGCATCGGAGGACATCCGGAGAGTGTTGCGTGGTGTCGCCGGCGCTGGCTGTTGTTTCCTTTCCTGGCGACGGGGAAGATCATTCCGTTTCCTGCGGCTTCTGTTCAGGGAACCTTGACGGGGTCCGCATGCCGTGGAATCGGGATCATCTTCCCGGTCGTTTTGAAGTGGTCCGGTTACTGAGCCGTGCCGGCGGCGGGAAGTTTTGACGCGGCAAGCCTGGCATAAGCTTCATTCAGCGCCTTGCCCAGCCTGGGGCGGAAAACGGTGGTGGTCGGCAGCTGCGTGCCTTCCATGTCACAGGAGCGGAGGATGTCGGGAATGGACGGGGCCAATGCACGTTTCATGATATTCATGCAGTCTTCCAGGTCTACTCCGTATTTTTCCTCCATCAGGTTTTCAATACGGTCCGCCATCTGCTCCATCCTCTCAATCTGTTTTTTAGTCAGAATCGGCTGAATGGTCGCGTTCGGGTCGGGGACGTAGCTGGTCAGCATTTCAATGGCCCGTTTCAGGTCGTCCGGCAATTCCGTTGCATTGCCGCTGTTGAGAACCTGAGCCAGAACCTGGTAGCTGCTGGTAGCGTTTTCGTCATAATCATGAATGCCTGAGGCCAGCGCCACGCCTGCGATGCTCTGCACGTAGCGGGCTACTTCCGGGGAATAGTTGCCTTCCACAAACGTGGAGGGAACGTCATCCGCGTAAGCCTGCATGGCGGCCTGGCAGGCGAGGGAACCGACGGTACCCACGCACAGTGTCTTGATGATGGACGAGATGATTTTCATGATTGAAACTCCGGTTGAAGCTTCCCGACTGGAACGGTCCGGTGAACCGTTTGTAGCAAGTGAGACTGTGCAGCCCCTGATTTCGTTCAAAAGTTTTTTTGAATGATTAAAATCATGCGCCCGCACGGCTTCCCTGCCTTCCGGCGGAATTCCGCCTTCCGTAACTTTTCCGCGGCCCCCTGCGGGAGGCGGAACGGTTTTCCTGCATGGAGTTTTTCCTTTCCCTGTGCGTGCCGGGAACCGTCTGCAATTCAGACGGTATGGTGGCGCTGGAGGAATGGACGGGAAGGAGGCGCCCCAGCAGCTTGTGCACGTCCCTGGCTTTTTTGATTTCATCCGGGGAACAGAGGGCGATGGCTTGCCCGGCGGCTCCGGCGCGTGCCGTGCGGCCGATGCGGTGCACATAGACTTCCGGTTCTTCCGGCAGATCGTAGTTGATGACGAGCTGCACGTCTTTCACGTCAATGCCGCGGGCGGCGATGTCCGTGGCGACGAGAATGGGCGTTTCCCCGGAACGGAATTCCCGGAGCATGCGTTCACGCGTGCCCTGGCTCTTGTCGCCGTGGATGGCGGAGGCCGGGTGGTCCTTTCCGGTCAGGAAGGAGGCCAGGCGGTTCGCGCCGTGCTTGGTCCGGGTGAAGATGAGCGTGCGGCCCGGCTGTTCCTGCTGTTCCAGCAGATCCAGGGTAAGGGGCCTTTTTTCCGCCTGGGAGCCAACCATGCAGAGGGACTGTTCCACCCTGTCCGCCGTGGCGGCCGGGGGGGTGACCATCACCGTTTCCGGTTCCTGAAGCAGGGACTGGGCCAGTTGCAGAATGTTGTCCGGCATGGTGGCGGAGAACATCTGGGTATGGCGTTTCTTCGGGATTTTGGCGACGATCTTTTTCAGGGCCGGAGCGAAGCCCATGTCCAGCATGTGGTCCGCTTCGTCCAGAATCAGGGTTTCCACACCGCCCAGGTTGACGGTCTGGCGTTCCAGATGGTCAATCAGCCTGCCGGGCGTGGCTACCAGAATATCCAGGCCGCCGGCCAGCTTCTTGAACTGGGGGGCGTACCCCACGCCGCCGAAGATGACGGCGGTGGACAGGTTCAGCCCTTTGGCGTAGGCGCAGATGTTGTCATGAATCTGCGCGGCCAGTTCCCGGGTGGGGCTCAGGATGAGCGCCCTTACCTGGCGGGCAAGCGGCTTTCTGGGATGTTCTGAAAATTGTTGAATAAGGGGCAGGGCGAACGCGGCCGTTTTGCCGGTTCCGGTCTGCGCCAGTCCCATCAGGTCCTTGTTCTGCAGCAGCAGGGGGATGCAGGCTGCCTGGATGGGGGTGGGGGTCTTGTACTCCAGTTTCTCCAGCTGGCGGAGAATGGGAGCCGACAAGCCAAGCTCCCTGAATGTGGTTGATACCATGTTTATTGATGTGTCTGTGAATGCGCCTCGGCTGCAATGAACTGACGGAATCACGACAATAGTGGAACAAAAAGAAGCCCGCAGGAGCGATACTGAAAGGATCAATACGGAGACGCCCGTATTCCGCCAACCGCAAATGACTATCAAAAATCAACAACCAAGCACCATTCGGCGGGAACAGGGCCATAAAAGCACGGCAAAGGACAGCCGTCAAGAGAAATAAAAACGTCCTGCACGTCATGAATCCTTTTCCGTCAGTTCCGGAAGAGGCTGGAGATGGAACCCGGTTGGCGGCCATCAAGGAGGAACGGCCTGTAGGAGCATGGAGCGCGGCAAGTCCTTGCGGCAACTGGATACTGGATTGAGCTTTAGCTAATTACTTCTTTAAAAAAGCTTGTGCCCTCCTGCGGAATATCAAGTCAGTTTCCGTAAAGGCCTGCGGCTCTCTTGGCACGCATCACAGGCTGTCCGGAGGGATGTATTTCAGCGCTGCAGAAATTTGCGCGCGCCCACGCAGTAAACGGCCCCGGAATACACGGTCAGGATGATGGAGCCCCACAGAGTGAACTGGTACAGGAAATTGGAAGCTCCGGATCCGTGCCACAGGCAGAGCGCCGCAAGCTGGTCCAGGAAGGAGGGCAGGTATTCCGGCGTGTGCGTCCAGGTCAGGGCCAGCAGGGAGGCGATGCAGAAAGCCAGCTGGAAGGCGGTTTTCCATTTGCCGGACGTGCCCGCGGGAATGATGACGCCGTGGTCCTGGGCAATCTGGCGCAGGCCCGTGACCAGGAATTCCCGGCTGATGATGAGAATGGTGACCCAGACGGGGCATAGCCCCACGCCCGTCAGGTAAATGAAGGCGGCGGAAACGGCAATCTTGTCCGCCAGGGGGTCAATGAGCTTGCCGAAGGTGGTGACCTGGTTCAGGCGGCGGGCCAGGTAGCCGTCCAGCCAGTCCGTGCAGGCCGCCAGGATGAAGGTGACCAGTGCGGCCAGGTATCCCCAGGAATACTGGTCCGCGATGCTGACTGCTGCCGTGAAGACGACTACCAGGGCAATCCGTGTCAGGGTAATGGCGTTAGGCAGGTTCAGCATACGCGGTTTATTAGGGAGCAGATGCCGGTCCGTAGCAAGCTTTTTTGCAGGATTCAGGAATTAAATTCCCGGAATGCGGCACACGGAAAAAATCAGACGGAACATGGAAGGGAGAAGAGATGGACGGAGGGCGCGCATCGGGCGTTTTTGCCTTGAGCTCCGGCGGGATGGAACAGGCGGAAGCCTGCGGCATGATGCAGGGAACGGGTTTCTGTAGCGTCGATGGGAAACAGCGTAGGGTAGGGATGGCGGCCTATTCCCCGACCAGCTTGTTGAAGTCTTCCTCGGAGATGACGGGAACGCCCAGCTTGAGGGCCTTGTCCCGTTTGGAGCCGCCGCCGCTGCCTGCCAGGAGGTAGGAGGTGGATTTGGAAATGGCTCCGGTGGCTTTCCCCCCGTGAGCGGCAATGAGCTGTTCAAAGTAGTCCCGCGGATGGCTGAGCGTTCCGGTGATGACGAAAGTCTTGCCGGACAGGGCCCCCGCCGGGATTTCCAGAAGGTTGGCCCGGTAGGACTGGGACTGGGGATTGATGCCCAGGCCGCGCAGAACGTCCATCGTATGGTTCCCCGCTGCGGAGGTGAAAAAGCTCTGGAGGGATTTGGCCGCCGCCACGCCGATTTCGGAGCCATAGCTGAACTTGGCCGTATTTTTGCGCAGGTAGCCCGTTTCCAGATAGGGGGCGGTCAGGCGGTTGATTTCATCCGTCAGTTCCTGATGGCGCTCCTGCACCGCCTCTGCGGAAAGCGCGCCTTCCTTCACCGCCTTCCTGTTTTCACGGGTGTTGGGGTTGGTTTTGGCGGCTTGTTCCATCAGCTCGTCCAGGAGCACGATGTCCCGGAGGTAGGGGGAGTCCGCCACATGCTCCAAGTCCGGGTGCGTGTCCGCCAGCGCCTTGGCGACTACTTCCCCTACCAGGGGAATGCCGAAGGCGATGAGCCAGCGTTCCAGCGGAAGCTCGCGCGCGTTTTGCAGGGCGTCCAGCGCTTTCTGGGCGTTCTTTTCCCCATAGCGGCGCGGTTCCTCCGGCGTGCCCAGGTTCAGGTTGGCGAGCTGTTCCAGCTTCAGGGGGAAGAGGTCCAGCGCGGAGGCAGCCAGGCCGGAGCTTCTCAAAGCTTCCGCCACGGAAGAGCCGATGCTTTCCACATCCAGCGCGGAGCGGGAGCAGAAGTGGGTGATGCCCGACACGGCCTGCGCAGGACAGGTGAAGTTGGTGCAGCGCCAGGCCACTTTTCCCTCCTCCTTCATGATGGGGTTGCCGCACGCGGGGCAAAGGCCCCCCGTGGCTTCCAGAATGCTGTAGGGCCTGGCATCCGCCGGACGTTTGGAAAGGTTCACTTTCAGAACGGCGGGGATGATTTCCCCCGCCTTTTCCACCAGCACGGTATCTCCGATGCGGACGTCCTTCCGGTCGATTTCATCCTGGTTGTGAAGGGTGGCTCGCGCCACCGTGGAGCCGGACAGCAGCACGGGCTTGAGTTCCGCCACGGGCGTCAGCACCCCGGTGCGGCCCACCTGCACGATGATGTTCAGCAGGGCGGTTTCCTTCTGTTCCGGGGGGAATTTGTACGCCGCCGCCCAGCGGGGGGCGCGCGCCGTGGCTCCCAGGGCCTCCCGGGTGGCCATGGAGCTGATTTTAATGACGGCGCCGTCCGTGCCGTAGGGGAGCGTGTGGCGGAGCCTGTCAATGTCCCGCACGGCCTGACGGGTGGATTCCAGGCTGTCCGTATAATACACTGGATCATTGCAGGGAATGCCGCAGTGGCGGAGCATGTCCCAGAAATCCTTTACATTCGTGAGTTCCGGCCCTTCATAGGCGCCAAGCCCGTGGGCCAGGAAGGCCAGGGGACGGGCGGCCACCTGCCGGGGGTCCAGCTGCTTGAGGGTTCCGGCGGTGGCGTTGCGCGGGTTGGCGAAGGCGGGGAGCCCTTCGGCGTCCCGTTCCTCGTTCAGTTTGGCAAAGGCTTCATTGGGCATGAAGACCTCCCCGCGCACTTCCAGCACGGGAGGGGCGCCAGGGGGAAGGGTGAGGGGGACGCTGCGGATGGTGCGGACGTTGGCCGTTACGTCGTCCCCCACGTCTCCGTCCCCTCGCGTGGCCGCATAAGCCAGATGTCCGCCGCGGTACATGATGGAGAGGGCCACCCCGTCAATCTTGGGTTCCACGGAGACGGGCACCGTTTCCGTTTTCAGCGCCTTGACCAGCTTGTTGTAGAATTCCACCAGTTCCTCGTCCGGAACAGGGGCGTCGCGCTGCTCGAAAATGTCGTCAATGGACAGCATGGGCACCGCGTGCCTGATCTGGTTGAAGCCCTGGAGCGGCGCCCCCCCCACACGGCGCGTGGGGGAATCCGGCTCCGCCAGTTCGGGATGGGCCTTTTCCAGCTTTTCCAGCTCCAGGAACAGGGCGTCATATTCCGCATCGGAGATCTCCGGTTCCGCCTGTTCGTAATACAGCCGGTTGTGGCGGCGCAGTTCGGAACGCAGGTAATCCACGCGGTTGCGCACGTCTTCCTCCGTCTTGCCGGGCTGGACGGGGGCGGCGCTTTCCTGCGGTTCTCCGGCTTGGGATCCCGCTTCATCCTTTGCCTGCTGTGACGGCTGCTTGCCGGCCGCCAGGGAAAAAAGGTCTTCCTCCATAAGGAAAATGAGTGGAAAAGAGGGCTATTTGCTCAGTTTGATGACGGAACAGGGCGTTTTGGAGTGTTCGTGCGCCTTGAACAGAACCGTTCCGTTGACGACGGGCAGGGCGGTGTTGTCTCCCAGCAGCACCGCTTTGGAGTAGCCTGCGGGAAGGGAGACGGAGGTTCCTTCCTCGTCCTCGTATCCGGTGGAATCCAGCGGCTGCATGCGGGCGTATTCCGCGCCTTCCGTCAGTTCCTTCATGGTCCCTTCGCTGGGCGGCTGGGCCGGTCCCTTGTCCGGCGGCGGAACCAGGAAGACGAAGATGTCCCCCTGCCGGTTGATGGAGGCGGGCTGGTCCAGTTCCGTGAAGGCCCGCGTGCCGTACACGGCCTCCCCGTTGATCTTGAGCCACTGGCCCACGCCGCGCATGGTGGCGGCCACTTTTTCCGGAACGGTTCCGTCCGCCATCGGGTTCACGTTCAGCAGGAGGTTGCCTCCCTTGGTGACGCATTCCACCAGTTTTTCAATGACGGTTTCCGGAGACTTGATGTTGGTGTCATACCGGTTGTAGCCCCATTTGTCGCTTACCGTCATGCAGGATTCCCAGTCCACGCCGGGATAGCCGCGCCGGGGGATGAAGCGTTCCGGGGTGATGTAGTCCCCGCAGCGCAGGTCCAGCGTGCCGGCCTGGTCCCGGTTCAGGCCGGAATAGGCGTACAGGCGGTTGTTCATGATGACGCCGGGATTGATGGAGCGCACCATGTCCATCAGTTCCGGCGCTTTCCAGCCCCTGGCCCCTTCCATGGCTCCCTGGGAATAATCCCACCACATGATGTCAATGGGAGCGTAACGGGTCATCAGCTCCCGGACCTGGGCGTGCAGGTACTTCTGGTAGGCGGCGTGATCCCGCGGGATGTTTTTTCTTTTAAGCATTTCCGCCTGTCCCGCGGGGTAGCAGAGGTCCGGACAGATGGTGTTGTCATAGGACGGGTGGTGCCAGTCGATGACGGAGTGGTAAAGGCCTACCTTCAAGCCGCGCTTGCGGCAGGAGTCCACGTATTCGCGGATAATGTCCCGGTTCACGGCGCTTTTGGCGTCGTAATCCGTCTGGGCGCTGTCAAACAGGCCGAAGCCTTCATGATGCTTGCTGGTGAGCACCACGTATTGGCACCCTGCGTCCCGGGCAAGCCGGGCCCATTCTTCCGTCAGCCCTTCCTTGGGCTTGAACAGGGGCAGGGCTTCCGCAGCGTAGGAATCCGTGTCCACTTCCACGTTTTTCTGAATCCATTCGGAACCGCCGGGCTTGCCTTTCCATTCCCCGGCCAGCCCGGAATACAGGCCGTAGTGGATGAACATGCCGAATTTGGCGTCCCTCCACCATTCCATGCGACGGTTGCGTTCTTCCGCCGTTTCCTTCACGGCAGCGTGGTTGGCGTCCGCGGGGAGGGGAAGTCCGGGGGCGGCTGCCGAGAATTCCGAGGGAACCGTGGCGGGGGCGTTTTGTTCCGTCCTGCCGCTGCGCAGCCGGGCCGCGAACTGTTCATCCAGGGCCAGCGTGGGCTGCCCGTTCTCCGTAACGATTTTAGTGGCGGACTGCTGGGCCAGAGAGGGAAGTGCCAGGGTGAGGGCCAGGGCGGCAATCGTAGCGATTTTCATGGTTTTTCAGGGTGGTATGAAGCGGGGGGAGAAAGATTAAGCCGGTCAAATGACGTCCGTATCCGCGTAACTGCCCAGGATTTTCAGCATGGAGCAGTGCTGTTCCAGCTCCGGGAGGGTCTCCCGTAGGGGGGATTCCTGAATGTGGCCTACGGCGTCTATGTAAAAGACGTACTCCCAGTTGATGACCTTGGAGGGGCGGGATTCAATGCGGATCAGGTTGTTGTTGTGCCGCTGGAAGCAGTTGATGACTTCCGCCAGGGTGCCGGGCTTGTGCTGGATGCGGATGAGCAGGGATGTGCGGTCCCTGCCGCTGGGCTGCGTTTCCTGGCGGCCGATGACGGCAAAACGGGTGGTGTTGCAGGCTTGGTCCTGCGCGTCTTCTTCCAGAATGTTCAGGCCGAACAGTTCCGCGGCCAGCGGGCAGCCCAGGGACGCCGCGCCCATGGAGGCGTTCTCCTTGGCGAGGATGCTGGCCTTCGTGGTGGAGGAGGTTTCCACGAGCTCCGCGTTCGGGAAGTGCCGCAGAATCCAGTTCCGCGTCTGGCCGAGAACCTGCGGATGGGAATACAGGATGCGGATGTGTTCCCGCGGGATGTCCGCCATCAGGCTGTTGCGGATGTTCAGATTGATCTGGGCGCAGATTTTGAGGGGGGAGGTGACGAAGAGGTCCATCACGGCGGTCACGGAGCCTTCCGAGGAGTTTTCCACGGGCACCACGCCGTACTGGGCCTTCCCGCGGTCCACCATGTCAAACACGTCCTTGAAGCTCTGGCACGGGATAAGTTCGCAGCTTTTACCGAACTGCTTGAGGGCCGCCTGGTGGCTCCATGTGCCCTTGGGGCCCAGGTAGGCAATGGTAAGCCCCCCTTCCAGGAAGAAGGAGCAGGAGATGATTTCACGGTAAATGGCCTGGAGGGAGGCCTCCGGCAGCACGCCCGCGTTCAGGCGGTTCAGCTTGCTGAGCAGGGCCGTTTCCCGTTCGGGAACGAAGATGGGGGAATTCCCCTCCTTTTTAATGCGGCCGACTTCATGCACCCATTCGGCGCGGTTCTTAAGCAGCTCCACAATCCGGGCGTCCACCTCGTCAATGGCCAGACGCGCCTTCGTCAGGGCGATGGTCTGTTCATCCGTGTTTCCGCTTTTCTGCTGCCGGGGGGGATTGGCCGGGGAGGCGGAATCCCCGTGTTGAGTGTTCTCCATGTCTCTGTGAAAGCTGTGTGTTTAAAGCCGCGTCAGGGTAGCGGTTCCGGAGGGGCAAATCAAGATTAAAGGGGGGGCTTCTCCATGGCGGATTTTTCTTGCATGCACGCAAGATGCAGGGTAGGTTTGCCTCTCTTTAATATGATGAAAAAAACATTGTTGCCGACTGCCGTGGCATGTTTCCTGGGCGCCGTTTCCCAGATAGCCGGCGCCAGCGGGCAGGCCGTGAACGTTTATGTCTCCCAGGTCTCCCTGTCCTTCCCTGATCCTGCCGGCGTGGATGACATGTTTAACAGAAATAAGGATGCCGTGGAGGTGGTGCTGGGTTTCGTTGCTCCCAAGGGCTGTAAATTCGTTAAGGGCGGTGAGGACTCACAGCTTGAAGTTACGGATGGCCGCGGCGCCAGGACAAAAGCCAAATTCGACAATTTCTTTACCCGTATTGCGGATTCCGGAGCATTTGCCAAACATTCCCTGAGGCTGAAACAGAAACCTGTGTTTCCCCTGAAGCTGGACGGAGTGGTCAACATGAAGGTTTCCGAAGGAAGCAGGACTTTTCCGGGCCAGGAGTTTGACGCGCGGAAGGGTGTCAAATTCAAGGTGGAGGGCATGGAAATCACCGTGAAGGATGCAAAGGACCACGGCAAGGCTTCCGGTGAGGTTGAACTGGAATTCAATGATACGCTCCATGTGGAGGAAATAACGCTGACTGACGCGGAGGGCGGCAAACTGGAGATACCCGGCGTGTCCAAAAGTTCGTTCAGCTTCGGTTCCGTTCCTTCCCGCACTTATACGTACCAAGTAAAGAACATGCCCGCTAAAATGAAAGCTACGGTGGTGGCCAGCAAGGGCGTCAAGGCCATGGATGTTCCCGTGAAGGTGACCGTGGATTTGAATGCTCCGCCCAAAAAGGGGGCATAAGGGAATATTTTTATGTTGGACTGTTTTTTACAAGGGCCGGGAGGCCCTTGTTCCCGGTTGACTGTTTGTTGATGGGACGCGGAGGCGGTTGTTGAGCCTTTGCCGGGAGAATGGGGGCCGCCAAAAAATCGGCGGTTTAGCTCTTGTGCGTTTTCTGTCCAGCCGCCAAGTTAGGTTCCGGCCTTCTTCCTGAAGAACCGTGGTGCGGCGCGCCGCTGAATTCTTTCTTTTCCCGCTCCCGGCAGGTGAAAAACAAATGCAAATTCCTGTTCCTTCGTTCAGCTTTTTTCCCGGCCTTCTCAAGCCGGCATTACCTGCCTGTTTTCCTCCTCTTCAGAATACGCTCCGGCGAATAATCTTGCTTGACCGTTATTTTTTTATTGATAATGATGGGTCTATGAAAAAATCCATCAAACTGTGCTCTGTTGCTCTCATGCTCGCCGGATGCGGTGTGGCCGGAATATTTTCCGCCAGCGCGGATACTCCGGCTCCCAAGGCCGGGGAGGCTGCCGTTTCCGCCGTGGGGAAGGCTCTGGAAAAAGCCGATTTTTTAACCAAGGACAGGCCGAACCCAAAAGCCAAATATTATCTTTTCCTGTATTCCGCCAGTTGGTGCGGCCCCTGCTGCCGGGAAATGCCCCACGTGGTGCGGACCTACCGGAAGATCCGCCAGACCGATGATGTGGAACTGGTGCTGTTTTCCTGTGACAAGACGGAGGAGGCCGCCAAGGCATGGGCCAAGGAGGAACGGATGAAATTCCCCATCGTCAAGCCGAAGAAAGGGAACGGCATTCCCGGTTACAAGCCGGGAGGCTCCATTCCACGGCTGGGAATTGTGGATGGCACGGGCAAGATCATCATCACAGGGCATCCCGCCACGCTTCTGAAAGACTGGCGCAAGTTCTGCAAGCCGGAGGAAGGCAAAAAATAGGGGCTTCCTTTGCCTTTTGGCGCTCCCTCCGCCGTTTCCGAAATACGGAAAACAGGGCCGCTTCAGCTCTGCTCCCCGTTTTTCCTCACCGGGCGCGGCTCCGGAACGGCTCCGTAAAGCCCGTTGGGAAAGAGCTGGAGCCACGGCGTATATTCCGGCGGGATGGGTGCTTCAAACTCCATGCGCTTTCCCGTGCGCGGGTGGTCGAAGCCCAGCCGCCACGCGTGGAGCATGAGCCTGCCGGGTTTCGCCTTCTGCCGGGCGGGTTTGGCGTAAATGGGGTCCCCGATGAGCGGATGGCCCAGATGGAGCATGTGCACGCGTATCTGGTGGGTTCTGCCCGTGTGGAGCGTGCACAGGACCAGGGAGGAATCCGTGGCCGGGTCTGCGCACAGCAGGTCGTAGTCCGTAATGGCGGCTTTCCCGGTGCCCGGATTGACCACCGCCATTTTCAGGCGGTTCACGGGATGGCGCCCAATGTGGGTGAAAACCGTGCCGGAGCTTTGGGAGGGAATGCCCTGGACAACGGCCAGGTACCGTTTTTCCGTGCTGCGGGCCGCGAACTGCGCCGTCAGGGACTGGTGTGCTCCGTCGTTCTTGGCAATGACCAGGCAGCCTGACGTATCCTTGTCCAGGCGGTGGACGATGCCGGGGCGTTCCACGCCGCCGATGCCGGAGAGGTCCCCGCAATGGTGGAGCAGGGCGTTCACGATGGTGCCGTCCGGGTTGCCGGCGGCGGGATGCACGACCATGCCGCTTTCCTTGTTGATGACCACCACGTCTTCATCCTCATACAGGATGTCCAGGGGAATGTCCTGCGGCCGTGCTTCCGCCGGTTCCGGCTCCGGAATGCGGACGGTGATGGAATCACCGCGGGAAACTGGGTTTTTAGGCTTGGCGGGAGTGCCGTTGACCAATACGTCCCCGCTTTTGATCAGGCTCTGGATTCTGGAACGGGAAAGCTCCGGAAGGTGGGCGGCAAGGTATTGGTCCAGGCGGATTTTCCCGTCGGCATCGTCCGTGGTCAGATTCATGATCCGTGGCGTTTGGTCAATGGCTGTAGGCGGAGGGCGGCAGGTCGATGAAGGCATAGTCCAGACCGTAAACGTCCTTGAGCAGATGCCCCAGGGCTTTTACGCCGAACGTCTCCGTGAAGTAGTGGCCGCCGAAGACCAGATTGACGCCCAGTTCATGGGCCATGGGGATGTTCCAGTGGGAACCCTCCCCGGTCACGTAGGTACGGCAGCCGAGGGCTGCGGCCTGGACAAGGTCGTCCCCGGCTCCTCCGGAGCAGATGAAGACGTCGCCAGCCGGGGCATCCGGGGAATCCGCCCAGAAAGTTTGAACGGACGCTCCGAGGACGGTTTCCAGCCGCTGCGCCAGCTCCCGGCACGTGCCGGGGAATTCCCCGTGCGTACCCAGGGAAACGCCGTGGTAGTCCAGTCCTTCATTGGAACATGGCCGGATTCCGCAGGCCTTCGCCAGCAGGGCGTTATTTCCGTACACGGGGTGGACGTCCAGAGGAAGGTGGGCGGCGTAAATCGCCAGGTTCCCGTCCATGGCGGCTTTCAGCTTCCGGTATGCAATGCCGGTAATGGGCTGCATGGTCTGCCAGAAAATGCCGTGATGAAGGAGGAGCAGGTCCGCCCCCGTCTCTAATGCCGCATGGATAGCCTTCTCCGAGCCGTCCACGGCGGCGGCTACCCTGGAAACGGCTCCTCCGTTTTCCAGTTGAAGGCCGTTCAGGGCGCGGGATGCGTCCGGAATGGAATCCACGGAAAGGATTCCGTCCAGAAAAGCGGTAACGGTGTGCAGCTCAATACTCATGCGGGAGGAATGGTCAGTTGTCTTCCGAGAGGCTGGCGCCGAGCAGGCGCACGGCGTCCATGTTCAGGATAAAATAGTTGGGGGATGTATTCACCCTGCCGTAATAAAACCTGCTGTATCCGGCCTCTCCCGCCGGAGCGATTTCCAGCGTGATGACTTTTTCCTCCGTCTCCGGTTCCGGGGCGAAGGTGATGTCGCTGGGGCCGGCCTGGGACTGCACGGGGGACGCCTCCTTGTAAACCTGGAGGATGAGTTTCAGGCGGAAAACGGGATTCTTCAGCGCCTCGTGCGCTCTGGCGTCCGTATAGGGGAGCCAGGTGCTCACCTCCATCTTTTCCAGCTCGTCCAGATAGCGGTTGGCGCGGTTCGGATTGATGTTCAGGGTTTCATCCTTCCCATCCTTGGCAGCGGTCCATGAATCGTCCAGACGGTCAGATTTCAGGATCAGGGGACCGCCGGAGCCGATGCGTTCCAGATGCATTTCCTTGAGGTCGAACCTGCTGAAAGAGAAAAGCATTTTTTTCTTCCAGGCCAGGGCGTCCGTCAGCAGGTCCTTCATGTAGGCGCTGTCCAGCATGACGACGGTGGGCTTGCCGGCCTGGCGGGCGTACCAGGAACCGTCCGTTCCCTTGGAGAAAAACACCGTCACGGGGGGGCGCGGTTCTTCACCGGGCTTGGGCAGCAGGGACATGGTGAGCGTCATCCTGGGATTGTCCAGCCCGTACACGGAAAGGTCCGTAGCCTTGTCAGAGGCGAAGCCGGCCACCTTCCCCAGCTTGACGGTTTTCAGCAGGGAAACGAGATGCTCCGGATTGGCCTCCTGGTAGCGGGAGCCTTCCGCCGTGTACAGCCAGGTGGGCTTGATGCCCTTTTTCTCATCACCCTGAATAAAGCGGGCGATGGTGGGGTAATCCTGAAAACTCTTGCGGATGGAAAGCCCGGTGATCTTGTAATCCCCGATGTCCGTCAACTGCTTGGAGCGCAGAAGGCCCAGGTCCAGCGGAATGTTGCGCACGCCGGGCACCTCCTTGTTGGTCTCCGTCGTCTGCGCCAGTTCAAAGACGGCCTTGCGGTCGGAAACGGTGGCCTTCACCAGTTCGGACAGGCTTCCGTTGTCGGAAGGGGGGTAAATGCGGAGCGTAACGGGCTGTTCCTCCGTTTGCAGGGATTTGCCGTCCTCCGTGGGGAGGCCTGTGAAATTCCTGATGGAGACGGAGGTGATCTGGTCGTCCGTCATGTCCGGCACGCTGGTTTCCTCCGGATTATACACGCGCACGGCGGTCAGCTTCTGGAGCGTGCCCAGCAGCACGTCCATCATGGCCGGGTCCGTATCCAGGGAAAGGGGGTACGTGATTTTCCAGGGGCTGCCGGGAGTCTTGCGCTCCAGGGCGATGCGCTGGCCTCGGTTGTTGATTTCAATGGAGGCGGGCATGGCCGGATGCAGGAGCAGGGGGCGGTGGTCCCGGAGCTGGCGGATGCCGGACTTGAACAGGGGCAGGATATTGCCGGTGCCCACCAGGATGCGGGTGTCCCGCCCGTAGAAATCCGTCTGCATGTAGGTGGTATCGTCCGTGGTCTTGTTCTCCGGATCGTCCACCAGCCAGGGAGCGAGGGACCCCAGCGTGTAGCGGGCCACGGTGGAGGAGCGCTTGCCGTCGTCGCTCATCTCCTTCAGGGTGATGGTGACGGGCGTCGTCTTCACGCCGAACTCCTTCAGGGAGGCGGAATCAATCTTGTGCAGGGGCAGCGCGTCCACGATGCTGGTGGAATATGTGTACTGGAGGATGGCCGCCGCCGCGCGCGGGTCCATGCGGTCGTTCCACGGCTTCTCGCACCACCAGACGCCGTTGGGCTTGCGGCGGAACTCCGCAACGTCCCCCATGCAATTGATGCGCATCCAGGAAACCTCGTTCATCTCCTCCCGGGTATAGGGGAAAAGCCGTTCTCCGGAACTGAAGGCGGTGCGCCCGATGATGCGGGACAGGTTGCCGTCAATGGTCAGGAGCACCGCCGCGCCGATGGCGGCGAGGGTGACGAGGATAAGAAGGATGAAGCGGAATGTGCGCATGTGCTTCCGGTGATGGGCGTGGTGGAGTTAATGGCGGCGCGTGTTCCAGATAATCAGGGCAATCAGAAGCGCCAGCAGGGGAAGGCCGATGTTTGTCAGGAGTTCCAGAATGCCCAGGGCGTTGCGGTCCAGGTTCAGCTTCACGGTCAGGTCATGGCGGGAGCCGAGGCCGCGCAGTTCTTCACGGTCCGTCATCCAGCCGACCAGCGTGCGCATGAAGTCCCGCTGTTCCGGCTTGATTTGCCTGGGCTGGAGCAGGTCCGTATTCCCCAGCAGCACCAGGCGCCCGGTGGTCTTGTTCTGGTTTACGTCCCCGGCGTTCCCGCGGATGAGGGCCGCGCCGATCATCAGGGGCCCCGGGTTGTCTTCCCGCGCGTCAAACTGGGCCGGGAACTGGTTGTACTTGGTTTCCCCGTAATAATCCTCCGTAGTCACCAGCAGGGGGTATGGCGTGATGCGCTTCTGCTCCATGGCCGCGTTGTCGGAATCCAGGATGAGGGAAATGCTCTCCCCTTCCAGCCCGGTGCTGGAATTCCAGAATTCGCGCGTGCAGTTCAGGGAGGGCGCGAAAATGGCGTTAATCTCGAAAACGGAGCGGTTGCCCCTGTTGCGGAGCATCACGCGGTCATTCTGTGGGCGCAGGCCCTGTTCACGGAGGAACCGGTAAAGCTGTTTGGGCGTATCCTGCTGGGGTTCCAGCATGACCAGGATGGCGGCGTTCGGGCGCGCCCAGTACCGCTGGAGCACTTCCGCCTCCTGCGGGGACAGGTCGTACTTGGAGCCGATGATCATGAACCCCGCGGCGTCTTCCGGAATCTCCTTCAAGCCGCTCATGCGGATGGGAACGAGCTGAAGGTTGACGGAACGGCAGATTTTCCCCAGCGTGGTGAAAATGCTTTCCTCCTGGCTGTTGCTCAGCGCCTCGTTGAAATTGCTCTTGTCCGCCGCAATATACATCTTGCGGGGTTCTCCATTGGCCGCCCCGTAAATGCCGGCGGTCATCATGTCTTCAATCTGGAGGGCCACCGCCTTCATGCTCTTGCCGTCCGGGCTGGGGGCGTACACCACGAAGGCGTCTCCGGGCAGGATGCGCACGTGGGCGGCGTCCGCCTGGGTGCCTTCAAACGTCTTGAGCGCTTTTTCCGTGTCTTCCCGGGCATCGATGATGACCAGGTTCTTCTTGAATTCAATCCCGTAAATGTTCGCAATCTCCCGGGCCTTGTTCGGCTGGCGGAGGGGGTCCACGTACTCCACCTTCACCTTCCCGTTGGAATAACGTTCGTACTCCTCAAGCAGGGAGCGCATGCGGGTGTAATTCTGCGTGGTGCGCAGGAAGGCGAACGTGATCTTGACGGGCGTCTTGCGGTTCTGGATTTCCGGAGATTTCAGCATGTTGATGCTCTGCTGGGAAATCTCATAACGCTGGTCTTCCGTCAGGTCCCGGCGGTAATATTCGTGGCAGCCCACGTAATTCAGGCATACGACGATGAGGAACAGCAGGAAAAGCTTGATCCAGGTCATCCAGGGGCGTCTGACCTTGCGGGCGGGAGGGAGGGGGGATTCCGTGGCCGCGGCGGGGTTGTCTGGTGCTTCGCTCATAGATAAAAATGAAAAGGGGTGAAAGGGAAAAGGCGGGGTAGATCAGTGCTTCCAGCGGCGGTGGTCAATGATGCGGATGGTGACGGCCAGCGTCAAGACCGTCATGGTCAGGTAAAAGACGACAGGGCGCGTATCAACCAGCCCGGCGGAAAAGCGGTCCAGATGTTCCGAGCAGGACATGTAGTGGAAAATCCCCGCTGCGGGGAATTCCCCCCATACCACGGGAATAAGCCCCATGAAGAAAATCAGCACCAGCAGGCCGATGGTGATGATGCCGGAAATGATCTGGCTGCCCGTCAGGGACGAGGCGAAAATGCCGATGGCCGTGAACCAGGCGCCGACCAGCAGCAGGATGGCGTACGCCCCGGTCCAGTCCGCCAGGCGGTAGGGGAGGACCATGCCCGCATCATACCCGTAAATCCACTGCACGATCAGGTTGGACCAGTCCGCCAGAAGGGGGTACAGCAGCATGGGCAGCCACAGGATGATGTAAAAGGCGTATGCGGAGAAATATTTGCCCAGGACTACCTGCCATGTCTTGATGGGCGTGGTCAGCAGGGATTCCAGCGTTCCTGTCTTCTCTTCCTCCGCCAGGGAACGCATGGTAAGCAGCGGGAAAATGAACAGGAAATAAAACCAGAACATGGGGGAATGCAGGATGAAGAACAAAATGCCTTCCTTCTGCGGGGCCAGCTGGAACGCCTTCAGCGTGCCGGACAGGGAAACGCTCTGCAGGGCCATGACGAAGGCCAGGATGACCCATCCGTACGGGGTCATCACGTAGCTTCTGAGTTCTTTTCTGAAAATGGTAAGTACCGGAGACATGGGGAGAAAAGGAAAATGCGGGGTGGTGGATAGAGAGGGAGAAGAAACGGGCGGTTAATCTTTACGGGTCATTTCCACGAACACCTCTTCCAGGGTGGGGGTGTGGCGGTAAATATGGCGCAGGGGGCAGCCCTGTTCCGCAAGGAGGCGCGCGGCCTTCTCACGGGTATCCGTTCCGGCCTCCGCGCGTACGGTCAGCGTATGCCAGCCATCGGCGTCCGTGCCTTCATGGATGACCTTCTTCACGTGTTCCAGGCTTTCCAGCTTCTGCGTAATCAGCTCCAGATCCCCGCGGAACTCCAGCGTAATCTTGCCGGCGGCGCGGAGGTTGGCTGTCAGGTTAGAGGGGGTATCCGCTGCCTTGATGGTCCCCTGGTCAATGATGATGACCTTGTTGCAGATCATCTCCACCTCACTCAGAATATGGGTGGAAAGAATAATGGTGTGGTTGGCCGCCAGCCCCTTGATCAGCTCGCGTATCTGGCGTATCTGGTTAGGGTCCAGGCCGTTGGTGGGTTCGTCCAGAATCAGCAGGTCCGGTTCACCCAGCAGGGCGTCCGCCAGGCCCACGCGCTGTCGGTAGCCTTTGGAAAGGGTGCGGATCATCTTGCGGCGCACGGGGTCCAGGCCGCATTGCTCCACGACCTTGGAGACGGCGGGCCATATTTGCTTGGAAGAAATGCCTTTAAGCCTGGCGCGGAACTTCAGGTACTCCGTCACGCGCTGGTCGTCGTAAAGAGGCACGTGCTCCGGCAGGTAGCCCAGGTGCTTGCGCGCCTCCAGAGGATTTTTAACGATGTCGAATCCCGCAATCGTGGCGGTCCCGGAAGTGGGGGGCAGGTAGCCGGTCAGCATGCGTAAAGTTGTGGTCTTGCCTGCGCCGTTCGGCCCCAGGAACCCTACGATTTCCCCCTTTTCAATCTGGAAGGAGGCATTCTTTACCGCTTGAAAGCGGCCAAACTCTTTGGAAAGCTGGTCGGCGTGAATCATGGAATCAATGGGAACAGGGTGATTCTAATCCAAACCGCTCCCGTCTCAAGCTTATTCTCCCCTGTGCCGCGGAGACGCCGCCGCCGCTTGAAAAGCAACACATGCTGAAAAGGAACAGCGGCTGTTCCAACATTACTGGGGAAGGGCTGCCGGGAAGGAAAATCAATCCTTCAAATCCTCCTCCAGCCGCAGGACGATATCCCGCACGCGCACGTCCTCCTCCATGCGGGAGGCAACCAGCTTGTTGGCATGGATCACGGTGCCGTGGTCCCGGCCTCCAAAGGCCTGGCCGATATCCTTCAGGGAGCATTCCGTCAGGCGGCGGCTCAGGTACATGGCAATCTGCCGGGGAAAGGCGATGCTGTTGGGGCGGCGCTTGCCGGTCAGGTCGCTCACCTTGAGCTCGTAAAAATCCGCCACGCGCTTCTGGATGGAATCCACGGTCAGGATGCGGCTGGTTTCTTCCCGCAGGATATCGCGCAAAAGCTGCTCGATCTTGGCGATGTCCGGCATGTCCCCGGACAGGGAGGTAAAGGTGGCTACGCGGAGCAGGGCCCCTTCCAGGCGGCGCACGCTCTTCTGGATGCGGCTGGCGAGGAACTCCAGAATCTCGTCAGACACGTTCATGCCGGCCCGGTCGCGCTTGCTGCGCAGGATTTCCAGCCGGGCGTCATCATCCGGAAGATTCAACTCCACCGTAAGGCCGGACTCCAGGCGTGCCGCCAGACGGGAATCCAGGTTGGAAATATCGCATGCGGCGGCATCGGCGCAAATCACGATCGTTTTGTGGGCGTGGAATAGCTCGTCAAACGTATGCAGGAACTCTTCCACCGTCTTCTCCTTGCCGGAAATAAATTGCACGTCGTCCACCAGCAGGACGTCCGCCTTGCGGTACTTGCGGCGCAGCTTGGCGAAGCTCTGCCCGTTCTGGGTGCGGGACGCGTCAATAAACTCATTGGCGAACTGTTCGCCCGTGACGTACACCACATTCGCGGAGGAATCCTGGTGAAGCACCTCATGGCCGATGGCCTGGAGCAGGTGCGTTTTCCCCACGCCGGACTTCCCGTACAGGAAAAGGGGATTGAACAGGGCCCGTTCCGACTGGGCGATGGACAGCCCTGCCTGATAGGCAAAGCGGCTGTCTTCATAAACTACGAACGAATCGAACGTGTACAAATCATTCAGGCATGCCCGGGTTCCCTGGCTGCGCTGTTTCTTTGCCGTGGCGGACGGGGAATCCGCCGCAGGCGACGTTTTGGAGCGGGAGGAAGCCTTTTGTGGTTGGCCTTCGGCGGCCGGCAGGGATGCCACCTCGTCCGCGCAGATGAACTTCACCTGGCGCTCCGTGCCCAGGGCCAGCATGGCGGCCTGCTTCAGCTCCGGCGTATAGCTGTTCTCCACCCAGAGGGCGGCCATGGGATCGTCACACACCAGCGTCAGCGTCTTTCCGGAATCCTCCAGGAGGGAAAACTTGGGAAACCACAATCCATACACCTCCGGAGACATGATTGTTTGCAGGGCTCCCGTGATCCTGGACCAGGTGGCTGACAATTCTGATGGTGGCGTCATTGTTGTGGAAATAAAAGATGTTGCTGGTTATAAACGGCCGTGAGGCCTTCCGTCTCGCTACGAGGCCGCCCGCGGATGGAACCGGAATGGGTTCATCCACAGCCGTGACAGCTCGTGGCGTCCATCGGGATGGAGAAGGCGAACTCATCCGCTTTCAGCTCGACACCCCGGTCGACGGAAGCGCCAAAGTACTGATTTGCGCCTGAGGAAAAAATATCTTTTTGAAGCAGCGTGAGTCATCGTTCCGCGGCTCTACGTTCCACGGGGGTTCCACACCAAAAAATATTTTAGTCTTGCTTCCTCCAATAATTTAGTCCTCCTGAGTATATTCTTTGAATGACACTATAATTATTTTATTATCAGTGAATTACTACTTTGTTACTGGAGTGTGTGACGAAAAGGAAACAATTACGCCGCCGTAAATCAAGCACTTACAGGCACCGGACCAGAAAGCCCCAGAGAGGTTCCGGAAGAGGGCTGCCGGGATGGTTGACAAGAGGCGCCGGGAAACCTAACGTGGCTGCATCATGGAACAGATGGGACAATCCGGGGAAACATGTTATTCCCTCTGCCGGGGCAAATTTTTGGAGCTCTTGAAAGCAGGAAGGTGGGAATACGTGCGCCGGGTCAATGCCAATGGAGCCGTCATGATCGTGGCCGTGACGGAGGACGGCGAATTGCTGCTGGTGGAGGAATACCGGGTTCCCCTGCATGCCCTGACCATCGGACTGCCTGCGGGCATCTCCGGAGATGAAGGGGAGGAAAGCACATTGCAATCCGCCCGGCGTGAGCTGGAAGAAGAAACGGGGTACCGGGCGGATGCCTGGACGTATCTGTTCACGGGGCCTTCCTCCCCCGGATTGACCACGGAAATGGTATCCTTCTACCTGGCGGAAGGGCTGCACCAAATATCGGAAGGCGGCGGGGTGGCTCATGAAAACATCACCGTGCACCGCATTCCTCTTCCGCTGGTGCATGGCTGGCTGATGGACCAGACAGGGCAGGGAAAAGTGGTAGACCCGAAAATCTTCATGGGCCTCTATTTCCTGTCCCGCTCTGTAAATGGCGTGGGACTGGAGGAGTAATGACGCTCTGCGCCGCAAGTGTCCGGACGCAGGAAACGGCCTGGGCGGCAGGCTGTGTGAAACGGTTGGAGGAAAAGAACGATTCATCGTCAATGATTTTTCTGGATGGAGAAGCGGGCTGTCGTGATAAAATGCTCCTGACCCATAAAAAAATCTGGACATTCTTTCCAATCCGGGCTAAATATCTCCCCGCTTTCCAGCACCAACCACTTAACGGCAGGGTAGCTCAGTGGTAGAGCAGAGGACTCATAAGCCTTTGGTCGGGTGTTCAAATCACCTCCCTGCTACCAATTTTACAAACCCGCAAGTGTTTAAAATACAGCACTTGCGGGTTTTTATTTCTGACAACTGCAGTACATTATTGTGGTTTTTGGAAGCAATGGACAGGTGAAATTACTTAATTCGAGCAGGCTGATGAGGCGGTTGTATTGGCGGGATCAATACCAGAGTCCGAGAGAGCCATTCTTGAAAATGCGTATCCCGATCATCGCTCTCCTGGAAAAGCATATTTTACCTTGAAGTGGGTGGATGAGTATGTGCAGCCTATTTTGTCCGAATACGTTTCATTCACTGCGGGCAATAGCCACCACGGTTCTGCATGCGGCAGGGGCGGATCATGCTCTTGCCCGCGAGATTGTGGGGCATGATTCCGAGATGTCTCACCAGCTGTATATCCGACCTTCGGACGATCAACGCAAGGAGGCGATGGAGAAGCTTTCCGAGATGATTGTTCCTTGGCATGCAGTGAAGATCCCATTGAGATGGAGAAGCGTGATCTTGTCGCTCTTTGTCCCAAGTGTATCCGTGCCTTGATGAAGATCAGTTAAATGTACTGAAAGAAACTCTAAATAAGATAGACATTTTAACTTACAATACGTGATGATACAATACACACAATAGGCGAAGGGGCGCGGGTGGAAGGAGGAGTTGTGGTAAGAAGTACGGCGAGAAATCAAGCCTGACATACAAATTTATGAAAATGCATACCTGTGTTTGTTGTTCTCAATTCGGAATGGTGCATATCTTTGACTCCCCCATGTCTTCCCCTCATAGAGAATACTAAAAACGATCGAATTGAACTGACACTAATTAACTTGAAATCTATTCGAAATAATCAATTATATTTTTTTCCAAATCGGAAATTATAATCTGCAATAAATCACCAGTTTCAGTATACGGCTTATATAGTATTTTGTTTTGTATATCTTTTTTGAATTTCTGTAAATTATCCCAGTCATTTTTTATTATTTCAAGATCATCTAAATCAACAGAAACGGAAGGAGCTTTTGAATAGAAATAAGCCATACCCAGAGGCTTGTCGGCCATCGAATTATTCAAACTTGTTAATAACTCCTCCGCTGTACCTGAAACGGAACGTTCTTGGTTTGTCGCAATATCAATTGTTGGAGTTCCCAGTTTATATTTGAATATTGCGATAACAAAATCAACGTTGCAAATTATTTGACGATTTATAATATCTTGAGGATACCCTGGTTGAGATGCTAAATCTTCCCAACCATGTACGATTAAGCGTTTACAACAATATGATTCATGATGTCCACGTCTAAATTGAATTTCTAATTTTTCCAATAAATTCTTTCGTTCTAACCAAGCATCACTAGGTGAAGCTATCACAACATTTATCTCTCCAGATTTTTTAGATTTCCTTTTCTTTATACTTTGATGTTGTGGAATTACGAGGTCCAATATATCTTGATTCCACTTTGAAGAATCAGAAAGAAAATTCATTAGAATTTTTAAATCCTCCAAAATATTAATTTGTTCAGGCGAAGATAAATTATTAGAAATTCGTTCTAGACAAGTTGGGCAAATCCTGGCTTGCCTCATTCCATCATCAATTCCTGTCTTATTTTGCAAAAAATCATATATGCAACCCGTTGTGATTTTATGTCTAAAATCTATATCATCAATATATAATGACAAATAATCAACAATAAAATATAATAAGCCATTGTTCTTCGATAAGTCCGTTAAATAAATCCATCCCCAAAAAGAAAAAATGGACAATTTTTTATATTCATGAAAAAAATAATTATCTATATATTGTTTTTCTGTAAAACAAAAAATTTTATCAAATTCATGAATTTTTTTATTAATTTTATTTAAAATGGATATAAAGGAATCCGGTTTTGATATTATATCAGAATCTATGTTTATATCGCCGCCATTAACAAATTTAAGATGTGTGGTTTTATTATTAAGGAAGTCGCAAATTCTGTTTTTATTGATTTCAAAATCAACATCAAAAAGAAGTAATATTTTCATAGTTTTCCTTAGTTAAAAATACAATAATAGACAAGTCAATGATAATCATCACTTACTAGCACTTTGTTATTATCGACTGAATGAATGCGGTGGTAGAGGAACCGATTTTCGAGAGACAGGTTAATATGCTGCGGGGGCTGGTAGGGGAGAGGAGGAGCTTTTTTGAGGGACGAGGGATGATTTGCGAGGAACGATGTTGAAATTTTGTGAGGATTGCCTGATAAAACATCATCTGCAGATTATGTTGACGACATGAGCGAGTGGAAGGTTATTCCGAGTGATCAATTTGTACGCGATATGAAGTGGATGGGTAAACGTTATCCTCGGGAGACCGCGCAAATGATTCGCAACCTGGACGAATACCGGGCTCATCTGGAAGATTACGGCAATCCCATGCGAATGGTGAAGTATTCCTACGTTCACCGGGAATACGTCGGGTTGCCACGCCATCGCACGATCTGTCAAAGAACAAGCGTTATGCAACGGTCGAAGATGACCTGAGAGACTGTGTATCGCCCGAGATCATGGAGGAAGCCAAACGGATCGCTGCCGCTTCCACCGTTTCCTCGGCTCTTGCCCATATGCGCGTCAAGGCAGGAATTTCGCAGAATATGATGGTTGCGGCACTCGATTGTTCCCAGCCGCGCATTTCCGCGATTGAAAGCGCGACCAATGACAAGATGAGCATGGCCGCCGTTCTGAAGTATGTGGAGGTGATGGGCTTCCCCTTCAAGGTTCAGTTGGAAGACGGTAGGGTTATTGCCGTGTCTTCCGTACCGAAGGGAAGGAAATCTCGCAAGAGCGTGTTGCGAAAACCTGTAAAGCCTAGGACAAAAGTCCATCCCAGTGCCATCCCCTCTCCTGCGCTACCAGCCCTCCTCACTGTCCTCGGCAAATATTATATAACCCACCCCACAAAGACAAATCTACTGTGTTCGCAATTGGAAAAATAGCATTCGCCTTTCCACGAAAAAACGTTCCGTTTTTGGGCTATTGCAAGAAAACCTGTTCCTCAAACTGTCATTTTTTTCTGGAAGTTCCTGGTTTCCTCTTCTTCGGAACGGTTGACACCTTGAAAGGCAATCCCGTCACCTCCACGTATTTCAGGAGGGCAGGCATATGGATCTTTTCGTTGTTTGCCATTTCGATGGACGAAAATACACCGAGAAGAATATCCAAGAGCCGCAGCCATCATCTTCCGAGAAATACCCGCCTTGGTCCGCATGGCCATCAGGGCATAGGCACAAGACATGCGAGCATTGCGCCACTTGATCTCCCCGATTTCCCCCCGGTATATGTGTCGCATATATTTGATAATTGTTATTTAAGTTAAAACTAACTAGTTGTCTGCGCTAATTATTCAATGAAAATCTATAAGAGAGGCGTAAGATTTTTTATATGAGACTAGTTATAAAAACTTTCATAAAAATCTCAATGAATAATGACTCGTGAGTTGCAATGAACGTCAACCTGGAAAGTTGAAGGAATACCTAGATGGCCTGCCCTGTATTCGCTCCTATTAGGGGAATGGTCTTCATGGGGGCAAACGGTAAAGAAGAACCGTCAGAAAATAAGAGATTTCCTCAATTCCAGTCAATAGACGCGAGAATGGCGAAGCTACTGAAGTTGAATAAACAGGTAAAGCGCGTTTTTATTTAAGTCTCAGGCCAAAAACCCCGGATTTGCGGCCGCTGAGTTCCAGGGCGCGCAGGCGTTCCGGAGGGAGGCAGTCACGGGAGAATTCCGCGTAGTGCATGCGGTCCCGGAAGTAGTGGACGGCGCTTTGAGAGAGGGCGAAGATAAATTCCATGCCCATTTCCTCCGCTTTTCTTTTGGCGAATTCACACAGGGCGCGGCCATAGCCGCGGCCTTCATGGCGGTGCTTGATGTACAGGCAGCCCAGTTCCGCGCTGCGGTGCTTCGGGTAGGGATAGACGGCAACGCAGCCCACGATGCTGTCGTCCAGGGTCAGCACGTAGTAGTCATCCATTCTGGCGGCGATGTCTTCATAGTTCCGGTTGACCAGCTTGGAATCCACCACGGAGCGGGCGATCATGGAGAGGAGCTCCGGAATGTCCTCCTCCTTCAAGGGGCGTATTTCCCGGTAGGAGTCCGTGTGGACCATGGTGCCTACGCCTTCTTCCGAGAAGAGTTCCTCCACCAGTACGCCTCGCATTTTGCCGTCCAGCAGGTGTACCCGGGGGATTCCCGTCCGGCAGGCCTCAGCCGCCTGGTCCAGTAGTTCCCGGTGGGTTATTTCTCCTTCCAATCCCGCCACTTCCGATTCCAGAATGGCGGCAATGGGGCGTCCGTCACGGGAGGGAACCTTATGGTCGTTGAGCAGGGCGATGTATTTGGAGGCTCCCAGACTGAATGCCATACGGACGGATTCCGGGTCAAAGGAGCCGGAACGGCCGGAGGCCACCACGGGGATCTGATGCCTCCCCAGGATTTCCCGGACTCTTTCCCGGACAAGCTGACCGCCTTTCAACGGCGCTTCCACCAAGGCGGAGCGCATTTCACAAACGCGCGTGTGTTCGTACAGCGCGGAGGCGTCCGTTCCTTCCACTATCAGCACGGGCCTGACGCCTATTTCCTGAAGAGCGTCCAGGTCCAGCAATGCGTCCACCAGCTCTTCGGAATCCACCAGGGGGCGTTCCACATGCACGGCAAAGATTTTGTCCCTGAAGTACGGGACGTACTCCAGCACGGAACGGACGTTGGTGGATTTGTTGGGAGGGAGCGTGGTCAAGGGCGGCCCGGAAGCTTGAAGACGGAGGGAACGGCTGTACCCGTTTCCTCCGTCCTGTAAGTGATGCGTAATGTTTTAGAACGTGCGGGTATCGGCGGAATCCCGGTTGTCCATGGTTTCCGCGAAGTCCTGGGAGTCAAGAGTGACGGCGATTTCTTCTTCATCGCCGGCGGCAGGCGTTTCCGCCGGCGCCTGGGCGGCTCCCTCCTTGCGGAGCACGACGCTGACCTTGCGCCTGGGCATGACCAGCTTGGGTTCCGCCACAGCGGGCTGATAGCCTTCCCCAATGGTGGTGGCGTCGGAAATGACGGCTGGAGCTTCTTCCTGTTCCGGCTGTTGTGCGGACTGGTGTTCCCGTGCACGGGAGACTTGTTCCCGCAGGGCGGAGAGCAGGTCGCTGGGCATGCCGTCAAAACCTATTTCCGGCAGGTTGGCGCCGTCTTCCTGATTTTCATCGGAAGAATCAAACTGGGGCAGGCTGGCCAGGAAGTCTTCAAACGCATCCAGGTTGGTGGTGCTCTTGAAGAGGTTGCCGATGGCTTCCCCCTTGATGCTTTCCATCAGGGTAACGAACAGGTCGTAGGCTTCAGACTTGTATTCCACCAGGGGATCCTTCTGGCCCTGGGCGCGGAGGCGAACGCCTTCCCGCAGAGAGTCCATGTTGTACAGGTGCTCCTGCCACATTTTGTCAATAGCCCCCAGGATGATCTGGCGTTCCATGTGGTCCAGGTATTCCGGACGTTCGCGGGAAGCCTTGTCTTCATAAGTGGCCTTGACCTTGTCAATGAGGAAGGCGATGGTGTCATCCATCTGGCGTTCTTCCAGCTTGGCGGCGTCCGCCGTCAGTCCCAGCGGGAAGGAGGAGTTCATCCAGGCGAGCAGTTCGTCCGGATGGGTCAGGCCTTCCGAGTCCGGATCCAGGAATTCATGGGCGCGGGTGGCGATTACTTCTTCCAGAATGTCGTAAATCATTTCCCGCGGGTTTTCCGTGGAAAGCACTTCATTCCGGTAGCCGTAAACGATTTCACGCTGCTTGTTCATGACGTCGTCATAGTCCAGCACGTGCTTGCGCCACATGTAGTTGCGCTGTTCCACGCGTTTTTGGGCGGATTCCACGGATTTGTTCAGGAAGCTGTGTTCCAGGGCTTCGCCGTCGGCCACGCCCAGGCGTTCCATCATCTTCGTCATGCGTTCCGCCGCGCCGAAGTTGCGCATCAGGTCGTCTTCAAAGGAGATGAAGAACTGGGAGGCGCCGGGGTCTCCCTGGCGGGAGCAGCGGCCGCGCAGCTGGCGGTCAATGCGGCGGGATTCATGGCGTTCCGTACCCAGGACGAAGAGGCCGCCGAGGTCGGCCACGCCTTCGCCAAGCTTGATGTCCGTACCGCGGCCCGCCATGTTGGTGGAGACGGTGACGGCTCCGCGCTTGCCGGCCAGCGCCACGATTTCCGCTTCGCGCTGGTGGTTTTTGGCGTTCAGCACTTCATGGGGGATTTTGGCCCTCTTGAGCATGCGGGAGAGCGTTTCAGAGGCGTCCACGCTGGCCGTGCCGATCAGGATGGGCTGGCCTTTGTCATGGAGTTCCTGAATTTTGTTGATCACCGCGTTGAATTTTTCACGGCGGGATTTGAAGATGAGGTCGTTCTGGTCCTTGCGGATGCAGGGGCGGTTGGTCGGGATGGGGAGGACGTCCAGCTTGTAAATGTCATGGAATTCCGCAGCTTCCGTTTCCGCCGTGCCGGTCATGCCCGCCAGTTTTTTGTACAGGCGGAAGTAGTTCTGGATAGTGATGGTCGCGTAGGTCTGGTTTTCACGCTCCACTTCCACGCCTTCCTTGGCTTCCACGGCCTGGTGCAGTCCGTCGCTCCAGCGGCGCCCCGGCATTTCGCGGCCCGTGTTCTGGTCAATGATGATGACCTTGCCTTCCTTGACGACGTATTCCACGTCTTTTTCGTAAATGCAGTAGGCTTTCAGCAGCTGGGAGGTGGTGTGCAGGCGTGCTCCCGTTTCATCAAGCTGCTTGGTCAGTTCATTCTTGCGGCGCAGCTTGTCCTTTTCCGTCATGCGGGGGTCTTCATCCATTTCCGCAAAGGCGGTTCCCAGGTCCGGCAGCACGAAGTCCTCCGGGTGGCCGGGGGAGATGACTTCACGGCCTTTTTCCATCAGGTCGGCGTCGTGGGTCTTTTCATCCACGGTGAAGAACATTTCCTCCTTCAGCTTGTAGAGTTCCTTTTTGCGCGTATCCTGGTAAAGGGTCAGTTCATATTTTTCCACGATGCGGCGCAGCTCGGGATCCTGCATGGCGCGCAGAAAGGCGCGGTGGCGGGGCTGGCCTGTCTTCACCTTGAACAGGCAGCGGCCCACTTCTTCCGTGCGGCCTTCTTCCTGGGCTTTCAGGGCCTGGGACATGAGCTCGTTGCAAAGGTCCGTCTGCGCTTTCACCACGCGTTCAATGGCGGGGCGCAGGGTATCGTACTGCTGTTCCCGGGTGACGACCGCGGGACCGGAAATGATGAGAGGCGTACGGGCTTCGTCGATAAGGATGGAGTCCACTTCGTCCACAATGGAGAAGTAGTGCCCGCGCTGCACCTGCTCGGATTTGGAGGTCGCCATGCCGTTGTCGCGCAGGTAGTCGAAGCCGAATTCGGCGTTGGTGCCGTAGGTGATGTCGCAGGCGTATTGCTCCCGGCGAAGCTGGGAGGGCATCATGCTCTGGATGCAGCCGACCGTCAGCCCCAGGAACTGGAAGAGCATGCCCATCCATTCGGAGTCGCGGCGCGCCAGGTAGTCGTTCACGGTCACCACGTGCACGCCCATGCCGGTCAGCGCGTTCAGGTATACGGGAAGGGTGGCGACAAGCGTTTTGCCTTCCCCCGTGGCCATTTCCGCAATGTAGCCGCGGTGCAGGGCGATGCCGCCCAGCAGCTGCACGTCAAAGTGGACCATGTCCCACAGTTGTCTTTGTCCGCAGATATCGCGTTCTTCCCCGCAGAGCAGCCGGGCGCCGTGTTTGACGGCGGCAAAGGCTTCCGGCAGGATCTGGTTCAGGTAGCGTTCGCGCAGCTTGTCAAACTGGGGGGTGATGTTGTTCCAGGCGGCCTTCCCCTCTTCAATGGAGGCGGGAGTGGCTTCCACCGTGGGGAGGGCGGCAAATTCGTCTTTCAGGGATTCAAAGCGTGCGTTCAGCTTGGCGGCTATTTCCTCCAGCTCTTCCCTGGGAGCGGCTTCCACAATGCGCACGGGGGGAAGCTCCATGGGGAGGAAGCGGTGAAGATAGCCCTGCCATTCCTTCGTTTTTTCAAGCAGGAAATCCTGACCCTTGCCGTTCCATGATTCTTCAATGGAGACGATTTGTTCCACAATGGGGCGCAGACGGCGCACTTCACGCTGGTTTTTGGTACCGACAATCTTGGTTAGAATCCACTTAATCATCTTTGTCTTGTTGAAAATTGACGAGGTAGAGTCGCTTTCAGCGGTCTAAGAATCGAAAAATACTAGCGGCTGCCGGAAGAATTGCAAGCACGGCCCTCCATTTGCTTTGATGATGACGTAATAGGTTGGATTTGGGCGGCATCATTCTGTCTTCCTTCCGTTTTTCCTTGCCTCTCCCTTTTCCCTGTAGGAGTGTATAGGGGAAAGGAGAGAATGAGCATGTACGGAGTATTCCATTCCGCCGGGCTGGCCCTTTTTCTGCCGGCTGTTTGCATGATGGCCGGCTGCCAGGAAAACGGCGCCGTAAAACAGCAGGAAGTGAATTTGCTGTCCGAGGGGATTGATGAGGACGGCAACCTTTTCATGCATTTTGAACTTGATTCCCATTACCACGGGGATTTGTATGCGGAAGTTTCCATGAAGGGGAATGAAATGCGCATTGCTCTGTATACTCATTCCACTCCCGGAGCTTCCCGGAAGGTGCCTTATGCGGACGGTTACAGGCTTGTTGTTCCATGGCCCGAGGGAACGGATTCCGTGGATATTACCCTGTGCGGAATAAATTTGGGAGGGTGGGAGAAACATAAATAGTAATGGAGGGAGGTTCCGTTCAGAGACGTTTTTGTTATCTGAATGTTAACGGAAATTCCTGTGTGGAGGCGCTTGCTTGTGGTATGAAGGCGGAATGAAGCCTCTTTTGGGGATGGGATGTGCGGTGCTGGCCGTTTGCGCCGTCGGCTTTTCAGCGTACCGCATCCTGATGGAGAGGATGCCCGATGAAATTCGGGGAACGCGCCTGGTGATGGAACATGACGCTTCTTACCTGCCGAAGGCGGGCATGGTGCGGCTGGAAAATGCCGGATTTTCCAGCATGGTTCACGGGTTGGAGAACGGGGGGAAGTTTTTCTCACTGGCGGAGTGCATCGTGGAGGCGCGGCAAAAGGATATTCTGGATGATATGCTGGATAGGGTAGATCCGCAGCGTTCTTTGCGTTTCCATGTGATTTGCAACGCTTCCGGCGCGATGAAGGAAACATGGCTGGACGATGGAGGGAACGGGGAAAACGCCGTCCTCATCAACCGATGCATGGCCGTTCTGGGAGCCTATTGGCTCTTGCGCCGTTATTGTGATGATGAACAGCTGTTTTTCAAATGGATGAGGCTTTCGTTGAGGAACAGGAAAACGGCGTTTCTGGATGGTTCCGTGGAATACCTGTTTCCCTGGCTCAGGCCGGACCGGGAACAATATGTTCATGGAAAGTGGATTTCGGATATCGAATCCGTCACCTATTATTGTTATCCTTTGGAAGAAAGGGGAAAGAGTTCTCTTCCTTCCCCATTCATGTACGCGGTTACGAGCCGGAAAAGGTTTTCTTCCGTCTCCTTGGAGATTCGATGCTCCGCGTTGAAAGGAGCATTGATAGACGTGGAGATCAAACAGGACAGCCAGATGATTCGTGCCGGAAGGGCCGTGCTCATCCGGATTGATGGGAACGATCATGGCTGGTCTTATTCATGGAACAGGCGCCCCGGAAAAATGTTGCCCGTGCGGCTGCCTTCCATGGAGATTCCGGAAGGCGGTCCTCCGGCCATGATACTTCCGGTTCCGGAAGACTTCCGTTCCTGTCCGGAGGAGGAAATTTTGCCTGCATTAATTGAAGAATGCCCGTGCATGAGCATGTAAGCCGGCGCTTGAGCACTAGGCATGAAACGGGAGGCGCATGCCATTGCATTCCGGCTGCGTCATACATGGAAAGAGGCAGACGATCAGTTGGGAAAGAGGATAAACGTAAACTTTTTCTTGGCCGGTTTTGTTGTGGAACCGTGTGGTGGTCCATGGTTCATGACAGGTACTTCTCTTGGAATGATTCCAAATTGATGATATAATTACTCTATGAGTCATTTTGAGGATGGGCGCATCCGCATCCGCGGCGCCCGTGAGCATAATTTGCAGAATGTGGATGTGGACATTCCCCTGGGGCGGCTGACGGTGGTGACGGGACCTTCCGGATCGGGGAAAACGAGTCTGGCCATGCACACGCTGTATGCGGAAGGGCAGAGGCGTTATATGGAAACCTTTTCCCCGTACGTGCGCCAGTTCATGGACCGTATGGACAAGCCGGACGTGGATGCCGTGGAGAACATTCTTCCGGCCATCGCCCTGCATCAGCGCAACTCCGTCAGGACGTCCCGCTCCACGGTGGGAACCATGACAGGGCTGAACGATTACTGGAAATTCGTTTTCGCCCGTCTGGCCGTGGGGATAGATCCGGAAACCGGACGGGAAATCAAGCCGGAAACACCCGGCTCCATTGATGAAAAGCTGCATGAGGAATTTCCTTCCGGAACGGAGGTGATGGTTTGCCTGGAAGTGGCGCGGCCCGAATCCGTGGACCTGCCCACGCTGAAAAGGAATCTGGTGGCGCAGGGGTATTTGCGCGCCTTTGCGCATGGAGAGGCCCTCCGGCTGGAGGACGAGGAATGGACCCTGGAGGACGGGGCTCCTTTGCTGGTGATTCAAGACCGCGTGAAGCTGGCGGAAGACCAGCGGGAGCGCAGACTGGAAGCGCTGGAAACGGCCATGCGCCTGGGTGGTGGCGTGGCCCATGTGATTCCCCGCGTGGACGGCATCTGGCTGCCCGCCATGAAATTCCGCGGGGACTGGCATCCGCTGATGGAGCCGCGGCCCGGATTGTTCTCCTTCAATTCCCCCCTGGGGGCATGCCCGGAGTGCCGCGGCTATGGCCGCGTGATCACCATTGACTACAACCGGTGCATCAAGCCGGAGCTCAGCGTCAATGACGGGGCCATCCATATTTTTGAAGGGGAAAGCAAGGTGTTTTCCGAATGCAAGAAGGACCTGATGCGCGGCTGGCGCAAAAATACCCGCAAAGTTCGTCTTGATGTACCGTGGAAGGATTTGAAACAGTGGGAACGGGACTGGCTGCTGTACGGGGACGGAGAGGATCCGGATGAAATGTATGAACAAGGCCTGTGGTACGGCATTGCGGGCTTTTTCAGGTACCTGGAAAGCCGCACGCATAAAATGCATGTGCGGGTGTACCTGAGCCGTTTCCGCACCTATCAGGAATGCCCCTCCTGCCATGGCTTGCGCCTGAGGCCTGAAGCCCTGCAATTCAAGGTGGGCGGCAGAAGCATGCCGGAACTCTCCGGGATGCCCATGGACGAACTCCTGGCCTGGGTAGATCAATACGTCACGCCGCGCGCGGATGAAGACCCCGGCTTGAAGCATGCCGTGGCGGAACTCAGAAGCCGCCTGGAATATCTGAATGAAGTGGGTCTCGGCTACTTGACGTCCGACCGTCCCACGCGCTCCCTTTCCGGCGGGGAGATTGAACGCGTGAGCTTGACGACCTGCCTGGGCGCTTCCCTGACGGATACCCTGTTTGTGCTGGATGAACCCACCGTAGGGCTCCACCCCCGCGACACTTCCCGTTTGATTTCCGCCATGAACCGGCTTAAAAAGCGCGGGAATACGCTGGTGGTAGTGGAGCATGAGGAAGCGGTGATGCGTGCCGCGGACAGCCTGGTGGACATGGGGCCCGGCTCTGGCCGGGAGGGGGGAAAACTGGTTTATTCCGGAGAACCTGCCCGGATTGGGGAAGTTGCGGACTCCCTGACGGGGGCGTTCCTTTCCGGCAGGCGGCGCATCGCGGTGCCTAAAAAGAGGCGCAAGCCGCGTCAATTCCTGACCGTATCCGGCGCCACGCGCCACAACCTGCACAAGCTGGACGTGAAAGTGCCTCTGGGCGTCTTCACCTGCCTGACCGGCGTCAGCGGGTCTGGAAAAAGCACCCTGGCGCACGACGTGCTGTACCTGAACGCTCTGGTGGAAAAAGGGGCCGTATGCGAGGATGAACCCGCCCATGTCAAATCCATCAAGGGCTGGGAACAACTGGATGAAGTGGTGATGGTGGACCAGAGTCCCATCGTCCGGACCCCGCGCTCCACTCCTGCCGTTTATGCCGGGGTCTTTGAAGAAATACGTTCCCTCTTCTCGGAGACGGAAACAGCCCGTGCGCGCGGCATGAAGCCCGGTTTCTTCTCCTTCAACAGCGGCGACGGCCGCTGTCCGCGCTGCATGGGCATGGGGAGTGAAAAGGTGGAAATGCAATTTCTTTCAGATATCTTCGTGCAGTGCCCGCTGTGCCACGGCTCCCGGTACGGAAGTGAAGTGCTGAGCGTGTACCGCGACGGCAGGAACATTGCGGATGTGCTCGGCATGACGGTGGCGGCTGCGCTGGAATACTTCAGAGCGGAAAAAGGGGCCAAGGCCTCCCGCATTGCTTCCAAGCTGGGCGTGCTTCAGCGCGTAGGGCTGGGGCACCTGACCCTGGGGCAGCCGCTGAACACTCTCTCCGGCGGGGAAAACCAGCGGTTGAAGCTGGCTAAAATCCTGCTGGACCAGATTGGATCCGGCGCGAACAGCCCCAAGATGCTGATTCTGGACGAGCCGGGAACGGGACTTCACTTTGCCGATATTGAAATTCTGCTGGCCGTGTTCCGGGAACTGGTGGAGCAGGGGCACACCCTGCTGGTCATCGAGCACAACCCGGAATTCATCAAATCCGCGGACTACGTGATCGACCTGGGGCCGGAAGGCGGCGCAGGCGGCGGCCATGTGGTAGCCACGGGCACACCGGAGGAAATTGTAGCCTCCGGGAAGGGATATACGGGCAAATACCTCCGGGATGTGCTGGAAGGGCGCCCTTCCGTTTACGATCCGGCGGACGCCGCCATGCCGGAATCCGCTGACGTGGACATACCGGAAGGCGTGATGGCCCTGCGGGGAGCGCGCCACCATAACCTGAAAAACGTGGACCTGGACGTGCCGCGCGGAGAAATGACCGTGCTGACCGGGCTCTCCGGCTCCGGGAAAAGCTCCCTGGCCTTCGACATCTTTTTTGCGGAAGGGCAGCGGCGTTTCATGGACGTCATGTCCCCGTACGCCCGGCAATTCACGGAACAACTGGAAAGCCCTGACATTGACCGCTTGACCGGATTGCCCCCCACGGTGGCCATTGAACAGAACATGTCCCGCGGCGGCACCAAATCCACTGTGGGCACCGTGACAGAAATCTGGCAATTCATGCGTCTGCTATATGCCAAGCTGGGGCAGGCCTACTGCCCGCAGTGCGGCGTGTCGGTGGGCAAAAGATCGGAATCCGAAGTGGTGGAGCTGGTGGTGCGGCAGCTGAAAAAACACGGCAGTCTGGCCTTGCTGGCTCCCCTCGTCAGGGGACGCAAGGGGCATTACGCCGATCTGGCCCGCTGGGCGGAAGGAAAGGGATATGAGGAAATGTGGGTGGACGGCAAATTGGTTTCGTTGAGCAGATTCCAGCCGCTGGATCGTTATTCCAGCCATGACCTGGACCTGGTCGTTTCACGTCCGGAGGCCTCCTGGACCCCGGAAAAACTTGCCGGAGCGGTGCATGCCGCGCTGGAAATGGGGGAAGGGTTCCTGCAAGTGCTTCCGCCCGGTTCCAGCCGGTCGGAGTTGATGGGGACCAAGCTTGCGTGCGCCTCCTGCGGGCAATCTTTCCCGGAACTGGAACCGTACACGTTCTCCTTCAACTCTCCACGCGGGTGGTGCCCTGTGTGCCGCGGGCATGGCATCGTGGGCAAGGGAAAGATGAAGGAAGACCAGGCGCAATCTCTGCTGGAAGCCGAACTGAAATATGACAAGGAACTGGCGCGGCAGGCGGACGATGACAAAGGGGTGAAAACCTGCCCCGCCTGCCAGGGAGTGCGTTTGAATGAATTTGCGCGCGCCGTGCGGCTTCAGGGAGTGACTCCCGGTGAAATCGCCTCCCTGCCTGCCGTAGCCGCCGCGGAACTGGTCAAAGGATGGAAATTTGAACGGGAGGAAGCTCTCATTGCCCGTGACGTGGTGGCGGAAATCACGCAGCGCCTCAACTTCCTCCAGCGGGTGGGGCTGGGCTACCTCTCCCTGGACCGCAGCGCCACGACGCTTTCCGGCGGGGAAACCCAGCGCATCCGCCTGGCATCCCAGCTGGGTTCCCACCTGCGCGGCGTGCTTTACGTGCTGGATGAACCCACCATCGGCCTGCATCCGCGGGACAACGAACTGCTGCTGGGTACACTGGATGAACTCAAGCGCCGGGGCAACACCCTGCTGGTAGTGGAACATGATGAAGACACCATGAAGCGTGCGGACCACATTGTGGACATGGGGCCGGGAGCCGGCATCCATGGCGGCAGGATTATGGCTCAGGGCACCTTTGAGGAACTGGCAGCCATGCCGGACTCCGTCACGGGCGCAGCCCTGCATCATAAGCCGCGCCATCCCTACCGCGGGAAAAGGCGCAGGATTCCGGCTAAAAAGGATGAATCCGCATGGCTGAGGGTGGAGGGCTGCTGCCTGCACAACCTGAAGGACGTGAACGTGGCCATTCCCAAGGGGCGGCTGACGGTGCTTACCGGCGTATCCGGCGCGGGGAAAACCTCCCTGATGACGGGAACCATCCGGCTGGCGGCGCGCCAGGCCATCGGCGACAAGCTCACTCGGGACCAGAAAAAGCTGTGGAAAACCTCCTCCGGGTTTGACACGCTGCGCATGGTGTACGGCGTGGACCAAAGCCCCATCGGCAAGACGCCCCGTTCTACGCCCGCCACCTATGTGGGCTTTTTGGACGACATCCGGACCCTGTTCGCGCAAACGGCGGACGCCCGCAGGCTGGGCTTCGACCGCGGCCGCTTTTCCTTCAACACGGGACAGGGTAACTGTGAATCCTGCAAGGGCACGGGCATGCAAAAGCTGGAAATGGACTTTCTGCCCCCCTGCTACGTGCCGTGTGAAACCTGCCGGGGCAAGCGCTATAATGCCGCCACCCTGACCGTGAGGTACAAGGGGAAAACCATTGCAGACGTGCTCCAGATGGACTTTGCGGAAGCGGCGGAATTCTTTGAAAGCCAGCCCCGCATCTCAGACCCGCTCAAACTGCTGGCGGAAACCGGCTTGGGCTATCTGACCTTGGGGCAGGCTTCCAACACGCTTTCCGGCGGTGAAGCCCAGCGGCTCAAGCTGGTGACGGAGCTCATCAAGGGGCGGCGCGTCAGCCGGAACGCCCTGATGAAGGGCAAGGAACTGCCCGGTGACCTGTACCTCATTGAGGAACCTTCCATCGGCCTGCATCCGCGGGACGTGAGATTGCTCATCGACGTGCTGCACCGCCTGGCGGACCAGGGAAACACGGTCATCGTCATCGAACACAACACGGAAATCATGGCGGAGGCGGACTACATCATCGACATGGGCCCCGGCCCCGGTGAAGCCGGAGGAACCATCGTGGCGGAAGGAACCCCGGAGCAGATAGCCAAAAAGAACTCCCCCACGGCGGAATATATCCGCCGCGAGTTGGACGAGGGTAAATAGCCGTAACATTGGCAACGCCGTTCCGGATTTTTTCGAAACGGCGTTACCATGTAGGAAGGAAACAAGGTCCAGTCCGGAAATGTTTTTTCAAGGGAAATAAAATACGTGTATTATCTTTTCTTTGTTTTTCCAGACGGCACTTTACTTTTATCATGGAAAAAGCAACGTGCTAATAGAGAAGGACCGGCAACATGCCAATTCTTTTGACCCTCTTTTTTGTATCTATAGGTGCACACCACCTTTCGATATCATGTAAGCTAATCCGTCCGTGCGAAACTTGGAATCAATTTTCCCATGATTTTATCAACAACTTTTGCATGGTCTGCAAGAATGGTGCCATTGTGAAACAAAAACGGAATTATTTATTTTAATCTTGTACTGATTCAGTTGTTTAATCTGTATTTGTCTGGTGATTGAATAAGAGAAGCATCACAAGCGTACAAAATTTCAATCTCATCATCTAATGTAGGATAATTGACACAACAAGAATATTTTGTATATTTTCGAATTTTTTATATTGGTTCGATTTATTGGATGACTATTACAATTGTTTATAGAAAATATGTGGAGGAATAGGATGTTGAATTAACGTATTTTCAGATACCTTTTTAATATTATCATTCATCATATCAACTTCGTACCATTCATTGTCTATACAGACGAATATAGTATGAATATCATTTTGATAAATACAAGAAACTGCCTGATTGAAGGGGATACCAGGTAATGGAGAATACTTTTTCCACAAGACATACATATCTCCCTCTCGAAAATAATATAAATAATAGTCTTTGTAAATATTGCGGCCATATAGATTAAACGGATCTTCCAAAGACGGACAAAATAGAATACTATGTCCAATTATAAAAACAGTAATCAATAATAATATTATTACAACAAAGTATTTTATTATTTTCATAATTTTTAAAAAGGAAGACAAATGCTAGTCGGTTGGAAATGTTCTGGTAAATTATAGGGGAATGTATTTTTTTAAATATCATCAATTTGGTACTGTATTTTTATTTCTTCAGGCATATCTTTTAAGCAACACGAATAGGAAATACTCCATCTATAGGTTTGTTTCCAATTTCCCAAGGGACCTGAATATTTAAGTTCGGGTCCTATACCATATAAAAATGATGTAAGAGACGTTGTATTTTCTACTTGAAAATGGGCGATAATTTTACTTAATTTTAAATCCACTTCAAGAGAAACATCACCGCGACCACTTTCTACAAAATGGGCTCGACCATTGGGTAGGTCTCTGATAAATTCATTTGGGCCAAATTTTAATTTTACATTCGTATATCCTTCCCATTCCCAACATTTCTTTCTATTTTTATTTTTTTTGAGAAATCCGTCAATCAATTTTTTTCCTATGGAAGAATTCTTTATAAGCAAAGATTGTTCTGAATTTTCTATGTGCTCAGTTTTACCGGGGTGCACAGCGACAACCCAACGAACAAAATCAAGCCAGGTTTCTGACCATCCTTCCGTTTTACGAAGTGAACATGGTGGTGTGGAGTAACCAAATTGAGGGTCAAAAGCAGAACAACTTGCCATTCCAAGACTATCCCATGCCATGTTGATCATGTTTTTTATTATTCTGTACAAATTCCACCCTCCTTTTTCCTGAATCGGATCCCTATTGATCCACCTGCCATCGAAGGGATTGAGATGGCGGTAATTGTAGTAAACAAGGCCTAATTCATCATCCGAGAACTCACAGGAGAATCTGAATTTGTTTTCCCGGGCCATGTCTCCCTTAGTAATGAGTAGACTACCGAAGGGAGCATACTCGTATTGGACTCTTTTCATCTGCTGTCCATCAAAGATGGAGGTGACATTTTTCATCGCATCGTGCATGAAGTAAAGATGTTCTTTCACTGCCGTTTCGTTCTCTTTCCATTTGGTCATCATCAGGAGACGCGTGCCTGTTAGTCCGTGCAATTCCCATAAATAGCTTTTTTCTAATATCGGCTTAGGATACATCAAATTGATTTCGGCTATTTGTAGATAACTATGGTATAGATAATAAACATGGCTTGAGGTCGTTCCATTGGTAACAATCTTTTTGTTAAAACGACGTCCCATATAATCATAGTTACAAGTAACAACGATCCGTCCGTCCCCGCTAGTAAAGACGACGGGGCGGTCGTTGGCATCGTAGGAGACTTCCCAGACGCCCGTTGAGGTCCTGATGCGGGTCTGGTTGCCGTCGGCGTCGTAAACGGGGGTAAAATCTTCTTCTCCCCCGGCAATATCCGCGTACTGGTTGAGCCGGTTGGATTCATAAGCTACTTCTTCCTTCAGTTCCTGGGCGGTCTTGCGGTTGCCGATGTTGTCATAGCAGTACGCAAAGCTTCCTCCCCGGCTGATGCGGTCTTCCAGCAGTTCACTGCGGCTGTTGTAGGTAAAATCTCTTATCGTCGCGGGAGTGGCAGCATCCCATAAGTCCCGTCGTTGAGTAGGACGCATCAGCGCGTCGTAGTCGTATTCGTGGCCGGCCGCCAATTCGCCATCCGCTCCCTTCCTGTAACCGATAGCGGTTACGAGGTTGAGTGTGGAATGGTAGGTGTTTTGGCGGACCATGCCGTTGGGGTAGGTGAGATGGTGGAGGAAGCCGGTGGTTGGATCGTACTGCCAGGCAAAGGGAGAAGCGATGCCTTCCAGATTCATCCCAATCATGCCGCCTTTGGAATCGTAGTCAAGATGGGAGTGCTGCACGGTGCGTGTGCCGAGCATCAGGCGGTAACCTTCAGAACGACCCAAGGCATCGTATTCTTCTTGAAGAGAACTTTCCACCTGTCCAGAGGAAGTGTCCTGAATCATGCGGCCATAAGCATCGTAGGAGCATTCCCTGATACCCGAGGCGTCCCGAACAGAAGTCATTTGACCCAAGTGGTTGTACGAATAAAGCCATGGATGTGTGCCGTCATTATGGAAGACGGAGACGAGTTCCCCAGTGAGCGGGGCGTAGGCATGGGTGGTGACGATCCCTCTGGCTTTAGTCAGGGTATGGAGACGATTGAGATGGTCGTAGGTTTTGGAGATGCAGGAGCCGTCGGCATAGGTCTTGTTCAATTCCAACCCCGTAGCCTCGTCATAGAGCCAGGTGGTGGTATCCCCGTCGGTGCGGTCGGAAGGATCAGTGGTGATTTCACCTGCATCCGTTCGGAAGGTGGTCAATGAGACCATATGGTCGGCTTCGTCGTAGGCGAAACAGGCCGGCTGGATGTCCGTGCCGTACTCGGCTGTCTTTCTGCCGCGCATGTCATAGGAATAGCAGGTAGTTCCTCCCAGGGCATCGGTGATGCAGGCAGGATGGTCACAGCAGGGCAGGTAGCTGGTGGTGGTTACGTTACCTGCAGGATCAGTGACTTTGACGGAACGTCCGGCTGTATCAGTTTCAATCGTCGTCACATTACCCCTGGCATCGGTCTGTTTTAGAATCATTCCCGTAGAGGTATAAGAACGTTCCTGTGAAGAATGAATCCCGGCATGATTCGTTTGGCTTACGGTGACTCCGTCAATTGCTAACGACTCGGCTACGATAGTTGAAGTAGGAATGCGGTTGAACTGAGTCCGTGTGGCGGGAGCAGTGTACTCCGTCCACTGGATGCTCTGCTGTCCATAGACGTCCGTGGAAATGGTCTTGCTTTCCAGGAGGAGATCAAGCTGTGAAACCATACTCTCAGTGGTTTGGGTGAGAGGAAGGCCATCCGCATTATAGGTAGTAGAAGTCTGCACCTGGTAGACGCCGTCTTCCCGGAGCCGGTAGCAGGTGGAACTTTCCGATATCCGGTTGCCGGAGGGATCGTGCGGGTACGCTTCATCCAGCAGGACAGTTTGCTTCATCATCTCTCCCAGTTCATTGTAGTCTGTGAGGGTAGGAGCCATGTCCTCCGTCTGGGAATGCACGAGCAATCCTTTACTATTGTAAGTGTTTCTAGTGACCATGAATTTTCCCTGGGTATTGGGAGTTTCTTCTCTGGTGATCTGACCAAAGCCGTTTTCCAGAGACCGTGACAGCACAACTCCCTTGGACAAGGTCGTGGTCAGGATGCCTTCCCCGGTCAGCTCCAGCTGGGTCTCCATCTCTCTTTGCCCCGTTCCTCCTTGTAAGGTGGTTGTGCCGTCGTAGTAGGTTCGAGTGACCAGGGTAGCCCCTGCAGGAGTGGCGACGGTGGTGGTGAGTCCGTCATCGCTGTATTCCTTCCTGGTGACCCGTCCCAGGATGTCCGTAGAGGAAACGACCCGTCCCTGATCGTCATACTCCATGCTTTCCGTCGTCGTCATGGCTCCTATGTCGCGGCGTGTGGCAATCGTCCTTCCCGCCGCATCCTTCATGTAGGAGGTAATCGTTTCTGGCGTAGTCTCAGTAGCTGAGCGGATGGTTTCCACCAGCTGCTTGGCCGTGTTGTAGCCGTAGCTAGTGGTGATGCCGTCTTCATCGGTTTCCCTCAACGGGCCACAACACATCCATTCCGTCGTGCTGGTGCGCCCGTTGCCCTTCGTCGTCTTGACGAGCCTTTGCTCGTTGTCGTACTCGTAGTCCTCCGAGGCAATCAGCGACCAGTCCTTTCCGGTGTGAACGTATTGTTCTTTCCTGGTGGTGGCGCCGTTTTCAGCGATGTACTCTACGTTCCGGGTACTTTGTCCGGGAACGATGCTTCCGTTGGCCTGCACGGTCTCCGTCACCTTGTGGACGGCCCCGTATTCCGCGGTTGCTTCATAGGAATAGACCGTCTGGACGCCATTGACGCCCTGGCTCATCTTCCGCCTGCCCCGGGCGTAGGGGTATTCGGCTCCTTCACCATAGGTTTCCGAAATGCTCGCATGGACCTGGTCGGAACCCAGGGCGGTTTCCGTCACGGTCGTGCGGGTGGCCTGCGGGCTGTCTTCATACGTGTAGGTGCGCTTGAGAAGCTGGGTTTCTTCTCCATCCTCGGCAATAACCACCTCGGTTTCCGTAGCGGGTCTGAAGTCGTTAAAGCGCAGGTCGGCGTAAGTCGTGCGTGTCCCCTTTTCACCTCCTCCGGCCCAGGGAGCAGCGGAAAGCACGGTTCTGCCCTGGTCATCGTACTCGTAGCGCGTGTACCCTCCATCGGGCTTGATCTCCAGGGACACCCGGAACTGGTCGTTGTAGGTGTAAAGCGTAGTCTGGGCCAAAGGTGTGTTGTATCCCTGGGTGCTGCTGATGGTCAACCAGCCCCCTTCGGTGTACTTCTTGACTGTCCGGGTACAGGAAGAAGGCGTTTCATCGTTGATGCCGCGCAAGCTCTCAATCATTTCCCATTTGCCTCCGGGCAGCACGTTTTTCTCCACCGTTCGCACGGTGCGCTCATCCCCCTCTCCCTGGATGGTCGTCACCTTGTTGCCCTCCGTCCTTCGCTGCGTCCGGAAGACAGGCATCCCCTCCCTCTGTTCGGCGATATCCATCACCTGCACGCCCTGGTCGGAGCTCAGTTCATAGCTGACCGTCTTGTAGGGAGTTCCGGTGCCGGCAAAGCCGCGCGCATTCTTGCTCACCTGGCCGGGAGCGTACCATTCCAGGGTGAGCCTGTTGCCTTCCCCAACCGCCTGGAGCAGTCCCTGGGACTTGGACCAGATGCTCTCAATGGCTCCCGTGGAAGGATGGCGGTTCACCTTCATCTGACGGGAATAATCTTCAGCCGTGGTTTCCACGCCGGAGGCGGAGACCATGGAGACGACCTTTCCGGTGGCTGCCGAGAAGCGCAGGGTGCGCCCATTGCTCTGGACCATGTCCAGATAGGCGGGAGAGCCGCCGGTGCAGGGAGACATGTCGGCATTCAGCTTCTGAACCTTGTAGTTCAACTTGCGCGAACTTCCGGAGACGGAGGCTCCGGCATGACCGTCAGAACTCTGGAAGGAGATGGAACTGCCCGTGGGGCGTTTGACGGAGATCTGCCCGGTTGCTGGATTACAGGAGGCGGTCCATTCGAGGGGATGCTTGTAGCGCAGAGTGATGGGACATGGGGAGGAAGGTTCGGCAAGAGTGCGGGGAAGCGGGGGATTGTCTCCTCCTCCATTTCTACCTCCGGAATCCCCCTCGCCCACTTCAAGGATGCCTTCGCAGTCGTCGGCTCCATCCGGGTTGCCGCCGAAGAAATGGGAGGTGTTCTTGCTGCAATCGGACTGTTCGATGTCTTCGTCGCAATCACAGGAACAGGGGCATGGGCATCCTCCTTCCTCCGGTTCGCTGGAGGAAGAAGAGAGGGAGCTGGAACTCGAAGAGCTCGAAGAACTGGACGAGGAGGAAGAGCTCGAACTGCTGCTGGAAGACGAGCTGGAAGAAGACGATGAACTCGAACTGCTCGAGGAGGAGCTGGAAGACGGAGCACTGCTGGAAGAATCCGGCTCCTGGGGCGGCAAGGAACTGCTGTGGAAACTGGAAGACGACCAGCTGCTGGAAGAAGATGACGAGGAAGAACTCGAACTGCTGGAAGACGACGAACTGGAAGAAGAAAGCGGCGCGCTGCTGGAGGAATCCAGAGGCTCGGGAGCCGAAGAACTCGGCTGGAAACTGGATGAAGACGAAGAACTGCTTGACGAGGAGGAGCTCGAACTGCTGCTTGGCTTGGGATCAAACTCAAACGAATCTCCTCCCCCTGCCGAACTGCTCGACGAGTTCCCTTCTTCCGCCTCCTGGTACAGGTTGACCAGGGTTAGCACGGTTTCTCCCTCCTTGCCGGCAGGCGTGTTTTCCGCCAGCAGGTAATAATCCAGGTCGGGCTCTCCTTCCTTGTCGCATATCAGGACAATGCAGAACTCGGCTTCCGATCCCTGGTCGGGCTGGTGTTGATGGACGATATGGCACCAGTAGTATCCCTGGTCGAACTGGATCTGCGGCAGAGAGGGGTGGAAGAGCCCGGCTCCGTGGAGAGTTCCAGATCCTTGGCGGGGATGGAAAGGGAGATGGAAGAGTGGGCGTGGAGGTGGAGAAAACAGGTGGCGGGAGCCATGACCTTGAGGTATCCGGACTATTCGTGCCGGGTGTTGTTGGAAGCAGTTCGTTTGGGGATAAGGACGGGAGCGGAGAGTCCGTTGACCAGGAAGTTGCCCTGGGGCTGTCCGTTGGGGTACATGGGAATGAAGGGGTAGACGGTGTCCATGGCGCCGATGTTGAAAGTGTTGTTCATGGCAATGAAATGATGTTTGTTCAATGGTTGCGACTACCATGAATCAAAAACTAACAACGTAAACACGCCGGGAACGTTATGATATTTGGTGAGTTTTTGAGGCGGATGGCAACGTGTGAAAAGGGAGGGGATTCTTCTCCGGTGGCACATATTTCTTTGCCATATTTTCAAAATTTACCCATTGCCAGCTTAAAAGGCAGCGTGCTAGCGTCCATCAATGAATTCGTTCAACATCTAACTCCATTATTTCATGAGCACCACATTGAAAAAGATCTATGTCAACGGGTTCCCCAGTCTCTACGGGGGCGCGGGAACTGAACTCCACCACCAGATTTTGGTCTGGCTCCACATGGGTATTGACGTCCATATCATCCCCACCAACGGCGGATTTGAAAATGAAGCCCTTTATTTGGAAATGATCCGTATGGGCGTTCATATCCACGCTCCCAACGACTGGACAGTCCTGCAGGAAGGGGATGCCATCATCGGATTCTGCAACGGCGAATTCCTGGAAAACATGCCAGCCATTCGCCAGCGCACCAAACGCACCATCTTTGTCAACTGCATGACCTGGCTTTTCAACAAGGAAAAGGAACTCATGAAGCAGGGGCTCATTGCCATGTTCCTTTACCAGAACGAGGAAGTCAGGCAGAAGAACATGCCCCTGCTCAAGCGCTGCAACGACGACCCTACCATTGCTTTCATGACGTTCAAGCCTTACTTCCACAACGAATCCTTCCCCTTCATTGAGGAGAGGACGCAGGAATACTTCGGCTGCGGGCGCATCTCGCGCCAGGACGCGGACAAATTTGCGGCCAATACGCTCCATATTTATGAATATTTCGTGGCGCCTGTCTTCAAGCGTGGCCTTTTTCTGGGGTTTGACCAGAGGAGCCGGGAGAAAATCGGAGAGCCTTACAGTTGGATACGCACGGCCCGCGACCAGAGGGAGGTGAGCCAGCAGGACTTTTACAAGCACTGCCAAATCGTGCTCCAGCCGACGGACACGACGGAGAACTGGCCGCGTGTCGGTTTTGAATCCATGGCAAGCGGAAGCGTGCTTGTGGTGGACAACCGTGGAGGCTGGAGGCAGATGGTGGAGCATGGCAAGACCGGATGGCTGTGCGACCATGAAAGGGATTTTATCTACTACGCCAGCAAGATGGCCTACGAGCCCAACCTGAGGTCCGACATGGCCCACGCGGCGCGGGAGCGTGGACTGGAGCTTGGAGGGCTGGAAGCGTCTGTAGCCAGCTGGGAGGAAGTCTTTGACGCGGTGGAAAAACTGCCGGCTTAGAAATGGGAGGAAAAACCATGAAAAAGAAAACAAATATTGTCGTAGGCATTTGTTCATGCCATGGAACGGGAGATAAACGGAAAGCGGTAAGGTCTACCTGGCTGGCCCATCCCGCGCAGAACGTTGAATGCATGTTCTTTGTAGGAGGAAACCGGGTTCCGGAGGGGGAAGAAGAAGATACGGTGGGGCTTGATGCGCCCGATGGCTACAACGAGCTCCCCGCAAAAGTGAAATCCTTCTTTCGTTACGCGCTGGAGAATTACGAATTTGAATGGCTCTTTAAATGTGATGACGATACGTATTTGGAATTGAGCCGGTTGACCTCCTTGATAGATGAAGATTATGATCTGATTGGGGATGCGATGGTTGCGCTTCGCAATTCACCGAGCGGAGGGGCGGGCTACCTGCTGAAGCGCAGCATGGTGGAAAAGCTTGTGAATGCGCCGGGTTTTGCGGAATGCGGGGCAGAGGATGTGATCGTAGGTGAACTGGCAGGCAGGCTCGGAGGCCGCTTGAAATCCACGAAACGGCTTTACATGTCCAATGTTTATTACCCGGAACGGGATAATGACATGGTAACGGCCCACTGGTGTTCTCCCGACATCATGCAGGCCCTGTATTCGTTTAATTACAAAATTCCCTCCGCTGTGTGCGATGTTGTTCATCTTCATTGGAAAGGGGAAATGCTGTTTTATTCCAACGGGGCGTTCAGGAGACGGGATACTTCCTGCTATGGCTGGTGGAGCATTGGCTCCAAGGGTGAACTGAAGCTGAAATGGCAGATGTGGCCTATGGAGCAGCTCCTTTTGGAGGGAGAACGGTTTATCGGGTCTGAAACGGAGATATTCCAGCGGTCGGACATGCCGTCCCTGGCCCGGTTATGGGCTGAACGCCGTCTTTCTTCCGGCAACGTGGAAATCATGGACCAATCTCCTCTGCTGTATATCCATTTGGGGTGCGGCACCCGGAGGTTGAATGGCTGGTTGAATCTGGACGCTCCCAATTATGATATTACCAGGCCGCTCCCGTGGAAGGACGATTCCGTAGACGCTTTTTATCTGGAGCATGTCATTGGAACAGTAACGTCTGCAGAGGCCTGCCGATTTTTCACGGAAGCCTTCCGTGCTCTAAAACCCGGAGGAATCTTACGATTAAGTTTCCGGGACGTGCGCCTGATGCGCGGGGTGATGACGCCCGCGTTCAGGCAATACATGAAGAAACAGGGGAAAGGAAATCACACTCCGGAGAATGATTTGTGTGCATTTATGGAAGTCTACAAGCAACAGTCCCTGTGGTCTGCCGATTTCCTGAGTTATGTTTTGGAAGAGCTGGGGTTCCAGGTTTCCCAGCATGCTCCGGGTAATTCCCGCCATTTGCACCTTCAGTGTCTTGAAAGGCGATCCGACAGGGATGAACATCCTTTTGACCTGCTGGGCACGGTTTGCCTGGATGCCCGGAAACCGCAGAAGACTGTTACCGGTAAATTTTTATCCTTGCGTCCCGCTTCTGTTCCGGCATCTCCCGGTTACGTCACGACGCAGTTTATGCCCGGCTCGCGTACGTGCAATCATCTGTTCCAGATAGCTGCTTCCTATGCGCATGCTCTCCGGCTGGGTGTGGGATGCCGTATTCCCTGGAGATACAGTTCCGAGACCTGGGAGCTGATGACTTATCTGGGTGAGGCCTGTTCGCTGTGCCCGGACGGTGGATATAACGATCCCGTGACATACAGGGAGCCCGGATTTTCCTACCATCCCATTCCTGAAACGGTTCGCTACGGCGCCCTGAGAGGGTATTTCCAGAGTGAGCGGTATTTCAAGGATGTTGCGGAAGAAATCCGTTCCCTGTTTGCTCCTCTTATTGCTCCCGTCCAGGAGGGCGTGGCCGGCGTTCATATAAGGATGGGGGACTATCTTGACCGTACAGACATGTACCATACGCCGGATGTTCCCTTTCTTAATGAAGCTTTACGGAGGCTTTCCGGCAACATCAGTAAGCTGGTCGTCTTTTCCGATTCTCCGGAATTGGCCCGGAAATTGATGGAGGGCGTTCCGGAAGCAACGCGTTTTGAAATAGTCATGGATGAGCATGAGACGCTGGACGCCCTCCGGGAATTGACGTCCATGCAGGAACTCGTCCTTTCCTGTTCCTCCTTTTCCTGGTGGGGGGCATGGCTTGGAGACCAGCAGAGGGTTTTTATTCAAAAACAGTGGTTTACCGGAAAGATTGAGGACGAGCAGGACATTTTCTGCCCGCAATGGATTAAACTTTAACAGGTACATTTTATGAAATGTGTTTTGATTGTGTCTCCTGGGGAAAAGTCGGAGGGAGCTTCGGAATTGCACCGGATGGGTTATGAGCTGGAGCTCTATCCCTCTACCGCGGATCTTTCCCCCCTCAGGGATGCGCGGGAAGAGGAAAGTGCATCCTACCTGGGACGGTCCCCGGCGTCTGCGGAACGTTCGCACGTCCGTTCTCTGAGGGCATCTTTCATACGTCTGCTGGAGGACAGAAATTATGCTGGGAGTGACCTGATTATTTTCGGAGAAAGCGATGCCGTGCCGATGGTGGCTTCTTCCCGCTTGGAAACGGCTCTCAGGAAGGAAATGAAGGAGCATCCGGAGACGGATATTTTCCGGCTGTTCCATCATGCAGTATGGTCTCCGCAAGGGGCTCCGGGGGAATCTGATGAAATCTTGTTTGAAGATTTCAAAACGGGAAAGACGGATGCCAATACCTCCTACGTATGGGGAACGCATGCTCTCGTCATCCCTGCTGCCCGACGCCCCAGGGTGGCCCGGGTTTTTGCCGATTACCGGTTGCCGACTGATATTGCCCTGGAGGCTGCCAACAGCCATGGAGACCTCAAGATCCGTGTGGCCCGCCACAATCTGTTTTACCAGCACGAACGGACTAAGCAGAGGCCCGATTGCAAAATTGCTGTTTGTCTCTCATCCTATAAGCGTCTGACGGATTTGCAGAGGCAGATTTGGTGCATGATGGATCAGAGCTATCCGAATCTTCATGTGTTCGCAGCTGTCAAGGGGATACCGGAAGGCACGTACCGCAGAACAGTGCTCCCTCTCTTTGAACATTTTATTCATGAAGGCCGTTTGACGATGCGGCTTTTCCCCAACAAGAACCAGCTATCCAATTTCTTGGACACGATAAGGGATTTGAACGTTTCCGATTACGATCTTTTCGCCAAAATTGACGACGATGATTTGTACGGAAGGGATTATTTCAAGTCAGTCAATAAATTCCATCTGCATCTTCCGCCGGAATTCAGCAGCTTTTATTGCGGGCCGGGCGAATATCTAAGCGTGCGTGGAGGGTATCCCTTCTCCGGAAACGGATTTTTCGGCTGCTTTGGCCCCACCTTGGTATTGAGCCGGGATGTGCTGGAAAAATTAATAATTTGTGAGACCAATCCTCACATGATATCCCAGATCTCGCCCAGGCTCCGTCATGCCGGGTATGGATTTACGGAAGACAACTTCATGCACATGATGATGCTGGATACCGGAAGCAGCAACCGCACCCGGTATGTACAGGAAATGGCCCTGCCAATGCATCTGGCGATTCAGACCGGCAATGCTTCCGTGATGCGCGGAGGGCTGGTTCCGGGAGATTTCCGGGGCAGAAACTGGAACATTTCTACGAACCAGGTTAATGAGGAGCGTCTCATGGAAGTGCATCATCCGCAATGGCATGATATTGTCCGTGTCTTTGGGAACAGGGCGCGCCGTTTTGAACGGGACGACGAAGCGGACGTCCTCTCCGTCACTGATGAGAAAATAACTCTCAAGTGGGATTGCTGGGGCGTGGAGGCGTTTAAAAAGATGGAGGATGGAACCTTCTATTTGTCGAGCGGCGGCAGACAGGAAGAACCTTTTTCTCCCCGGAAAAAAGTGGCTGTCCTGTTTATAGCCACAGGGCGTTATATGACGTTCTGGGATGAGTTTTATGCGGCCTCCAAACAATATTTCCTGACAGGGCATGATGTGCATTATTTTCTGTTCACGGATCATCCGGAAGTGGAAACCGGCGATGACGTGACTCTTGTCCGCAAGCCGTTTTATCCGTGGCCCATGGAAACCTTGAGAAGGTTTGAGACTTTTTTAACCGTTCGGGAGGAATTGCAGCAATATGACTACATTTATTTCATGAATGGAACTTTGCTTCCCGTAGGGCCTGTCGGTCAGGAAATTTTCCCGATGAACCGGCAGGGTCTCATGGTGACGCTTCATCCGGGGTACTACCAACGCCCCCGTTCCACTTACCCCTACGAAAAAAATGGAATGTCCCGGGCGCGGGTGCTCCATTCCGAAGGAGAATATTATGTCGCCGGAGGCTTTAACGGGGGAAGGGCTGAAGACTATCTCCGCATGTGCCGGGAGTTGGCGGATGCCGTCAGGCGGGATCTTGAGGACGGTGTCATTGCCGTTTGGCACGATGAAAGCCACCTCAATAAATATGTGATTGGCCGGCATCCCCTTGTTTTATCTCCTGAATATTTATTCCCTGAAACATTGGACTTTAATCAAAAAAATCTCATGGCGATCAAACCGAAAGTAAAAATGATCGTAAAGGATAAATCTCTTCAAAAACACGGAGGTCACGCATGGTTGAGGCAACAGATATAAATTCCCGGCAGGTCAAACGTGCCGCTTTTGCGGACTTCTGGCCGGGGTTTGATCCACATGATAATATTCTGTCCGCGGTTTTGACGGAAAGACTGGGCATGACCGTTGTGGATGACCAGGATCAGGCGGATTTTTTAATCTACTCCGTTTTTGGAGAAAAACATCAGAACTTTAAGGGGATTCGAGTTTTTTATACGGGGGAATCCGTCAAACCGCGTTGGGATGAGTGCGATTATGCCATTTCATTCATGAAGGGAGATATTCCTTATCCCGAATGTCATTTGAGGATGCCCTGCTGGATGAACAATGGCCCTGTCAGAAGAACGGGAAAAATAGAACAATACTCCAAAGACAGAAAATCCCTTCTGTCCAGGCATACCCGGTTTTGCAGCTTTGTGTATTCCAATGGGAATGCTCCGGAAAGAATTCATTTCCTGCGCCTGCTTTCCCGGTACAAGCATGTAGATTGCGGCGGGATGGTCATGAACAACATGGGCTCCTGCGTTCGGGATAAAATAGCTTTCTGCTCCTCCTGCAAATTCACGATTGCCTTTGAAAACTATCCGGCTGCTGGTTACGTGACTGAAAAACTGTTTGATTCTCTTGCCGCTCTTTCCCTTCCCATTTATTGGGGAGCCCCCGATGCAGGGATGGAGGCCAATCCATCCCGGTTCGTCAATGCCGCGGACTTTTCCACCCCGGAGGCCCTGGCTGAATATGTGATTCGTCTTGATCAGGATGAAGACCTTTACCTCAGTTATATGGACGGTCCCGTTTTTGTACCGGGCCAGCCGGACATCGGAGAATATATGAACCGTCTGGCAGAATTCTTTTCCATGATTTCATGCAGCGGGAATATATGCCGGACTGGCAGGCCGCGTACGGAGGCTTGCCGTCTGCATCACGGCTATCCCGTCATGTCCCGTCATGATGACGGAAAACAATGGACGGGAAAGGCGGAACTTCTGCTGCCCCAATCGCTGGCGGCAACTCCGTTTCCCGTGTTCTGTCCGGAAGGGAAGGACACGGCTTCCCAATTCATCCGCAAGCTGGCCATTATTCCGGCTAAAAAACATTCGGAGCGCTGTCCGGATAAAAACAGGCGCTTGTTGAATGGAAGGCCCCTGTTCCTGTATTCCGTTTCCTATGCCCTCCAGGAAGGATTTGTTCCGGTTGTCAGTACGGACAGTGAAGAAGTTCTGGAACGCTGCCGTCGGGAAGGCATCCGGTGCTTCCGGGAGACGGTGGACGACCGCCGAATGGAAAATTGCGTACGCCAGGTATTGACCCGTTTCTCCTGTGACATATTCGCCGTACTTCAGCCGACTTCTCCCTTCCGTCGTCGGGGACTGTTGCGCCAAATGGCGGAAGACATGGAAAAAGGGAAAATTCAATCCGCTTACACGGCCCGCAAAACCAAAATGATTGGTCACATGGAGGGACATTTCCATCTGGCGCATCGGGAACAGGACGCCAAGAAATTTTTCTATTTTTTTGACGGAAATATTAATGTTGTTACCCGGAAAAAATTTCTGGAATCGGGTACGATGTTTGATGACGGCTCCTGCCCTTACCCGAATGATTTTCCCTGTTGTCTGCAAATTGATACGGAAGAAGAGTGGAAAGCCTTGTCACGGTTAGGTGAATTTAAAGACTGGCAATGTTTTCTGGCTTCAGAAGGGCATAAAAAACGCATTTGCATCGTCTCAAATAAACGTGATTTGAAACGCAACTATTCCTCTTTTGTCGACTCTTGCGACAAAGTAATGAGAATCAGCAAAATGGATAACTTGAATTCCGGTCTGGCGGGAAAAAGGACGGATATTGTTCTTGTTTCCTGCTTCGCCGGATACCTGGCTTTTTCCCCTGGGGAAAGGCATATGGAAATTTTACGCGGAGTCCCGGAAATTTACTTCAACAATGAAGAATTGGGCTATTCCAATGAATTTGCTTGTAGGGAAGGGCTGGAAAACTGGAAATTCATGCCGGGGGAAGTTCACCGCAGCACGGGCAATTTTACCACGTTGAGCAAGGCGCTTTGTCTGGCGGACTATTTATTCCCTGAAGCCCAGCTTTACTATTTGGGAGATACGGATATGAACCTGAGGGCCGCGGGTTCTTCAAAGCATCATGCGCCAACGGAAAATGCCTACATGCAGTCCCTCATTGACAGCGGAAGAGTCATTCCCATTCTGGAAGATGCCGCCGGTGAATTTCATTACTCCGTCCCGGCGCCGCCGGTTTCTTCCCAGGGGAATGTTCCCGCACCGGGCTTGCTTCCTGTGGACACCATTCTCATCAGCCATCCTCAGTGGACAGACCAATTTCAGATGAATGAAAAACGGGGACGCCGGCTTCACCGCAATGACCACGCAACCATACTTCAACATGATGAAAACAAACTCGTTCTTAAATGGGATAACTGGGGGACTGAAGAATTTCTGAGGATGGAAGAGGGTAAATATCAGTACCTTGACTATCATTATTCTTCTACCATCAATGAAGTGAACAAATACGCGCGGGAATTGCTCATCAACCCGTATGACGGCTATAACTCCGTGTTCCGGCATTCCAGCCGTCCCTTTATCGGCATGAGGTATCATCAATGGGAGGGGTTGCTGCTGCTGGAACGCATGTATCGTGATGTTGAAAAAGGAATACGAAAGATGCCCCGGCTTCAATCCGTCCTGCTGATGGGGATTTGCAAGGATGCGTTTGCAGCCCTTATTCTGGCGCAGCGATTGAAAAAGGATTTCCCGCATCTTCATATTGGCGTGTGGGGATGCCCATGGCCGGTGGATTTAAGTGGACAGTCTCCTGTATACCGGGGAATAAGAGTTTCCCCATCTCATGAACAGATAAGGAAAAAAAGACCGTTTAAAAATCTTTTGGAGCGTTATGGAGATCCTCTCAAACTGCTTCAGCAGCCGGAATCCTCCGGACTTTGTTTGTTTGCCTTTTACAGTACCAGTCAACATTGGACTCTTGATGAAGAAGCGACGAACAGATTGGCTCCTTACCTTCTGAAAACATATGCCCATCAGGCTGGCAGCAAGGAACATCATACTGTTGTTCACGGAAAAATCGTACATCTGGTAAAGGAAAAGCCGGCATTGGTTCAATCCTGGATTGAAGAAATGTTCCGGATGATGGAAACGGAAAGCGGGAACCATGGGGAGGTGAGAAATCTGCGTATATCCGCCTAGGCGTTTCGCAAAATCCCTCAATAATGAAAAATCCCTAATCAAAAAATGGAATGCCAATCACAAAAAACAAAATTGGCCGAAAACATGAAACGGATAGGTTTTCTCCGTGTTCTCAATGAAGAAAACGCAGTTATCCCATGTTTGTTGAGCGTAGCTCCCGTTCTGGACCACGTTGTGGTGCTCTGGGCGGATATGGATGACCGCAGCATTGACCTGGTCAAGGAATGGGAACATCACCTTTGCCACGCTTGTCAATGCCGGGTCAGCTTTCTTCATTATCCGCATCATGTCGTTCCTCCTCATTCCGTGGATGACTTGAGGAGCCTTCCCCGGGAAAACAGAATTGACACCTACTTGAATTTCGGCATGGAATTCATTCGCCGTCTTTATGAAGGGCAGCTGTTTTGCGTTTCTAAAATAGACGCTGACCAAATTTATTTTACCCGGGAACTGGAAGCGGCCTTTCAAATGATATCCGGTCCGGAGGATTGCGTCTCCATCCGGGGGCACAATACCCTGGTTCATCAGCAAAGATTGATGATTTATGGTCCTCGGCCGGTAAATGGCGGTGGCGACTCCCTCATCTGCGGCATGAACAACTTGCCCCGCTTTGGAATTGCGGCGCCTTACGAAGTGGATATAACCGCTCATCCGCAGGTGACCCCTTATCCTGATGCCTGCTGGATGCACTTCATGAAAACGGCTAAATACAAAAATGTCATCCGGGAATTTCATGACGATGAAGTCATCCCTCTTTCTCAAAAGCCGGCTCTGCAGGAGTGCTTTCTCTCTCGTATTCTGCCGTTATTGCAGGAGGCAAAAAGCCCGTATGCGCATCTCCGCCTGGACTAGTTTCGTTTGATGCCGGTTGGACAGGAAATCGCATGTTTTCTCGGAAAAACTCTTATCTCACGTCACTCGGATGGACTCTCCCGTTTGCATAGCTTTTACCGACTTTGAATCCGGGTTCAAACCGCAAAACCACATTCTGGGCCTGATCTTGAAAGAACGTTTGGGCGCTGTTTTTGTGGATGACCTGGCCCGTGCCGACTTGCTGATTTATTCAATCTTTGGAAATGCCGCACGTTACTTTAAAGGTCCTCGTCTGTTTTATACGGAAGAACCTGTTTTGCCGCGCTGGAAGGAAGGATGCTATTCCCTGACAAGCCTGAGAGATGGAACGCTTTCCGGGGACCGTCATTTTCGTTTTCCTGCGTGGTTAAACGCCGACTATATCCGCAGGACGGGTCACATTGAACAATACTCCTCCGTTCCAGGGGATATTGTCAACCGTCATGAAAAATTCTGTAATTTCGTCTATTCCGGGGGAGAATTCCGAGAAGCCGTCCGTTTTTTGGAAACTCTTTCCCAACACAAATACGTAGACAGTTCCGGCCAGCTTCTGAACAACACGGGCATGATCGTTAAAGACAAAGTCGAATTCTGCTCCCGGTACAAATTCACCATAGCGTTTGAAAACTATGCTTCCCCCGGTTACATAACGCAAAAACTGACGGATGCTTTTGCTGCCGGAAGCCTGCCCGTCTACTGGGGAGCACCGGATGCCTGCCGCGAATTCAACCCCGGGCGGTTCATCAATGCTCGTGATTTTCGCAATCATGCGGAACTGGTCCGGTATGTGGAGCACCTGGACAGGAATGTTGACGAATACCTCTCCTACTTCAAGGGCCCCTTGTTTGACGAGGGACAGATCGGCGTGGATGGCCTGCTGGATGAAGCTGCCTTGTTTTTCAAGAAAATTTTCAGAGAGGGAAATGCTGGGCGGCAGCCTGCCTCCATGGAGGGAAAGGACGAACCGTTGCTTCACGGGGGAGTTTTTATGCCGCGGTATGACGATGGGAAACCATGGACGGTTTCGGAAACAGTTTCTCCTTCTCAAAAACGGCCACTTGGACGGCCATTCAATATGGCGGCATGCATTGCATCATACAAGCGGGTGGAAGACCTCCTTCGCCAGATTCTCTGCATGATGAACCAGAGCTATCCACATCTGCATGTATTTGCAGCAGTTAAGGGAGTTTCGGCTGAAACGGCCCGCAGGATTCTGCTTCCCCATGTGCAGCCGTTCATCGATGCCGGAAGAGTGACGCTGCGCCTCTGCCCTAACAGAAACCAGCTTACCAACTTTATGGATACCGTCCGTGGCCTGGATATTTCATCCTATGACCTTTTTGCCAAGATTGACGATGATGACTTCTATGACCCGGACTACTTCCGGCATGTTGCCGATTTTCATGCCCTGTTGCCCGATGGTTATTCAAGCTGCCACCGTGGGGAGGGCCTGTGGCTGAAACGGCATGAAGGATACCCTTATCTGGAAAAATCCTTCCTGCTGGCCCTGGGGCCGGCTCAAGTCATGTCGCGGCGGGTCATGGAGGATCTGCTGGCTTGGGAAACCGACCGCGCGGCTATGAAGGAAGCCATGTACCGTTGTTTAAGGCAAACGGGATTCTATCAATTTGGCTTTGCGGAAGACCAGCTATTCCAGACCGTCATGCTGGAACACGGGTGTGCTGACATAGCTCCCTATCTGAAAAAGCGGGGAATTCACAGCCATCTGATTATGCAAAAAAGCAATGCTTCCATCATGCGGGGAGGTACTGTTTCCGAGGAATTCCGGAAAATGCAGAACGGTGCTTCTACAGATGCCGGGAATGATGAACACCTCGTGGACATCATCCATTCTGACTGGAAAGGATGCATGAAAATCAGCAATGGACGGGCCATTCGCCTGGACGGCCCTCGGGATGAAGCCGACGTGCTGTCTCTGACCGGAGTGGAAATCACATTGAAATGGGATAAATGGGGCGTGGAAACCTTTACGAAAATGGAAGAAGGCGCCTACCGTTTACGGAAGAAGGAAGAAGCCGCCTTCCTTCAATCTCCTCCCCATGCCTCCTCCCTTATTCATTTGCGCCAGCAGGATTGGACGGATGGCTTGTGCATCACGGGAAACAGGGGAAAGCGTTTAAATTGCAACGATGGAGGCGAAATCCTTGAATACTCGGACAAAAAACTCGTCATAGGCTGGGATTACTGGGGAAAGGAAACCTTTCTTCGCAGAGAGGACGGTAATTACTGGTTCTCTTCCTATTCATTCATGGCGCCGGACTCTTCTACTGTGGATGAATATGTCATTGCTCTCTGCGGCGCCCCGGAAAAACCGTGGCTGCATTCAACGGGGCGTCCCGTCGTTCGTATCCGTTATTCTTCCTGGAACCTGGAAGACCATTTGGACAACATGAAACGGGATATCCTTGAATTTCTCGCCGCCACCCCGCATGCGAAGCGCATTCTCCTGGCAGGGAGGGCGGAAGAAGCCCTTGCCTGCCTTCTTCTCGCTTCATGCATTAAAAAACGCTATCCTTCCGTCCGGACGGGAATTCTCGGAATGCCGTGGAACGTCGGCCGGGAAAGTCGGCATACAGAGGAAAACTGTCCTCAAGAAAAACGTCTCCGGGTCAATCCGTCGTTGCTGCTTAAGGAAAACCGGGCGCAAGGAATCGATACTTGTGCGTACGCTTTCCATGTAAGCAACAGTAACCCGGAACAAGTGGAAAACAATCTCCGGAATCTCCTTGATTCTCTCCAGATCATTTACAATTTCTCGCCCCCCTGCGGTTGGGGGGAAAAAGATGAATGCAAGTGTGCAAAAAACTTCATTCAGCAATATCCGGAAATATTCAAGCGCATGGCGGATTGCTGTTTTGACGACTTGAAAGGAAAATCCGCCCCACCGGAATATATCGATCTGAACGCATGGATCATGGAAGATAGATAAAAATTAGAGTTATTTACTTGTTACTAAGTATATAGGTCCCTTTTGAAAAGATGTACAGGAGATTCATGCCACAGCACAGAACACTACAGCCTGGAAACGAAAAACCTTGAGAAATCAAGGGTTTTACTCATCTTAAAATCTGAAAACTGGCGGAGAGAGTGGGATTCGAACCCACGGTGGGTTGCCCCACGGCGGTTTTCAAGACCGCTGCATTAAACCGCTCTGCCATCTCTCCATGCAACAAGCGCGGGCATAAGCTACCGTGAGGAGGGCGGTTCTGTAAAGTCCTATTCACGTCTGCCCACAGGTTTGCGGAGATGGCATGAGTGCCTGTGCTTCATGAAATTTTGTGCTGCCCGGGGAGATGTTTTATCCCTGACCAGCAGGGGAATGCGGAGACCGGTAGTGCATTTTACGCCGGGAATCAAGGGGAATTTGGGTTGGGTATTACTCTCAGGGGCTGTATAATGCCGGGCATGAAAGGCTCCCGCATTCTTGTCCTGACCGGGCCCGGCAAGGGAAAGACGACTTCCGCCTTCGGCATGGCCCTGCGCGCGTTGGGGCATGGCGGGAAAGTGGCCGTAATTCAGTTTATCAAGCACGACGGTTCCTATGGAGAGGTAGTGGCTCTCCGGCAGTTTCCGAATGCGGAGGTGGTGTGTTCCGGGGCCGGATTTACGGGCCGCGCCAGGGATGAAAAGTCCCGTGAACGCCACGCTTCCGCCGCCCGTGACGGCTGGCGGCTGGCCCGGCAGAGGCTGGAGGACGAATCCTTGAAAACCGTGATTCTGGACGAGATTTTTTACCCCCTGAATTACGGTTTCATTTCCGTTGTGGAAGTCGTGGATGCTTTGAAAAAAATTACCCCCGGAAAGGTCGTTGTCCTGACAGGCCGGGATGCTCCGGAGGAAATGATCGCCGTGGCCGATACCGTGAGCCGGATTGAATGCGTCAGGCATGCCTTTCAGCAGGGAATCAAGGCTCAGAGGAATGTTGAGTTTTAAGATATTCTCTTCTGAAAATTCTCAGGTAAACCTGTTCTCTGCCGTTGGCCCTCCCTCTCTTCATTCCTGCGTCGCCCTGAATTCCGGTGGAAGCTGCCCCATGAGTTTCAGGGCGCATTCCCGGGGCGTCGCTTCCGTGGTGTCTATGGAGAAGTCATGCGGGAAGTTCTGGTGAATGCTTCCGTATTGGCGCTCCGCATGGGCCGGGTCCGGAGTCCGGTCGGTACGGTTCCGCTCGCGTTCCAGCAGGATGTCCTCCCGGCAGTCCACTTTGATGAGGGCGCGGGGAACGCCGCTCAGGCGGTTCAGGAGGTCTTGAACCCAGGCGCGGGATTCGCCGATGACGTGGTCCACGATGACCAGGGCGCCTTTCCGCGCGGCCTCCGCAATGGCGGCGTGGAAGGACTCGATGAAGGGGAGCCCGGTTTCCCGGACGGCGTCCAGGGCGTTTTCATGCCTTCCCCGGCTCATGGACAGGTAGTCGTCCATGGAAAAAATCATGGAGTCCTCCTCCATGAGGCGGTGCAGGGTCCGGGCCAGCGTGCTTTTCCCCGCGCTGGAGGCTCCGTTGAGCAGGATGACGCGCCCCAGCCCCGGCTGAGGCTCCTGCGAGTGGTCCGGGGTTTCCGTTCCCCAGTACAGGTGGATGTAGCCGGCCTTCACGTTCCCATCCGCCACTCCTTCCCGGCTCTTGTTTCCATTCTTGTCCGTCACTGTGTAAAGGGGCGGGTAGGGCCGGTTCAGTTCAATTCGGGACCAATGGAATTCATGGCCGCGGATGCGGGTGAAAGGCAGCCCGAACGGGGCTCCCGTTTCCATCACGGCTTCCCGGTATCCCAGGGAACGGAGTTTTTCCCCCATCCGCGCCGTCCCGTCAATGACTCCGCACATGTTCCTGCTTGTCCCGTCCGGAAGCGCCAGTTCCTTGCACAGGTACATGTAACCGCCGCATTCGGCAAAGATTTCTCCGCCGTTCTTGGCAAATTCCAGGATGGCGCTCCGCATGGCCTCATTGCTTTCCAGACGGCCCGCGAAGGTTTCCGGATAGCCTCCACCCAGGTAGAGGGCCCTGGTTCCTTTCGGCAGGGCGGTGTCTTCCAGCGGAGAAAAGCAGGTGATGTCCCAGCCCGTTTGCCTCAGCCGTTCCAGGTTGTCCCCGTAGTAAAAACAGAAGGCATTATCCCGGGCTACGGCCAGAATCCCGAGGGGAGGGGCGGGCGGCAGGGGAACTTTCAGCGGCTCCGGACGTCTGCGTTCCGTGATGTTCATCAGCAGTTCCCAGTTGACGCGCTTTTCTGCCTCTGCCGCCAGCCGGAGGAACCAGGATTGCTGCCGGGCTTCCTCTTCCGCGGGAACCAGGCCCAGCTGCCGTTCCGGGAGCGTCCATTCCGCGTTTTTGGGGAACGCCGCCACCAGCGGCGGCATCCTGTGGTGGTCCAGCGCCCGGCGCAGAAGGTCCGCGTGCGCGGCGCTTCCCACGCCGTTGGCAATAACTCCCGCTATGTTCAGGCCGGGATGGTGCTGGGAGAAGCCGCGGACGACGGCGGCAATGGACCCCGCCATGCCCCGCGCCTGAACCACCAGCAGGACGGGGAGGCCAAGCGTAAGGGCGCAGTCCGCCGTGCTTCCTTCCAGGCTTTCCGGCGTTCTGGCGTCAAAGAGGCCCATGGCCCCTTCGCAAATAGCGATGTCCGCGCAGGAGGCGTGCCGTGCCCATTGGGAACGGACTCCGTTTTTCCCCATCATCCACGTATCCAGATTGAAGGAAGGCAATCCCGTCGCCTGCCGGTGGAAGGAGGGGTCAATGTAGTCCGGGCCGCACTTGAAGGCCTGCACGCGTAATCCCCGGGCGGAGAGCGCCGCCATCAGGGCGAGGGATACCGTGGTCTTGCCTCCCCCGGACTGGGTGGAGGCGATGCAGAAGGCGTGAAAAGGCTTATTCATGGGAAACAGGCAAATTCTGCGGATGCTGTCTTTCCGGATCAGGTCAGGATATTCCGTACTTGTCGGCGTAGCCTCTCCGTTCAAAAAGGACGTCTCCGTCCCTGATGGTCCGGGGGCCTCCCAGAAGCACCAGCGTGGACATGTCCACGTCCTCCAGCGGGAATTCGTCCAGCGTCCCCACCCATTTCCGTTGGGCCGGGCGCCCCGCGTGCTTCACGTAGGCGCAGAGGGTTTTCCCCCCGCGTTGGTTCCGGAAGATGCGCAGGGCCTCCTCCAGCAGATGGCGGCGTTTGCGTCCGGCGGGGTTGTAAAGGACCACGGGCAGCGCCGTTCCGGCGCTTTGCTCCAGGTTGGCACGGATTTCCTCCGCAGGGACCAGCAGGTCGGACAGGCTGAGCAGGCAGAAGCCGTTCTGGAGGGGCGCCCCCAGCGCGGAGGCGGAAATGCTGGCCGCCGTAATTCCCGGGAGCACTTCAATGCGGACCGGGGAAAAGCGTTCGTTTTCCTTCCTCATTTCGTAGAGCAGCCCGGCCATGGCCAGGATGCCCGGGTCACCGGAGCAGACCATGCAGACATTTTCCCCGTTCAGAGCCGCTTCCAGCGCGGCCGTGCACCGCGGCACTTCCCCCATCATCCCGGTCTGGATCATCTTTTTCCCGTGGATGCGTTCCCGGATGAAATCCAGGTATTTGGTGTAGCCGGCTATGCAGGTGCATTGCTCCATGGCTGCCGCCGCTTCCGGCGTAAGCTGGCCCGGAGACCCGGACCCCAGCCCGATGACGATGACATTTCCGGCTCCTTGACGGGCCTTGTTCCGGCTGCCGTGAGGGCACGTTGCCAGGGCCAGCGTGACGTCCCCGCCGCAAACGGTTTTAGGAGTGCTGATTTTACCCCCGGAGGCCAGAATGGCGGAAGCCTCGGAAACGGAATGAGTCCCCGTTTTTTCAAAGACGGCGTCTGACGGCGTGGGAATTTCCACCGCGTCCAGCTCGGCTGGCTCAAAGACATGGAAAGGCACATTCCATGTTGCGGCCAGGGCCAGGATGGCCGGTTCCTGCTCCTTGAGCGTGCAGGAGGCAAGGGCTTTGATACGGGACCGGGAGATTCCCTGCCGGGCAAGAAAGCCTTCCGCGTATTGCTGCAGCAGCCCGGGTTCCGTTCCTTTTTTGCAGCCTATTCCAAGCACGAAGGAGGATGACTGAATAAGCAGGGCGGCAGCTCCCCCCGCAGATTCCGGGGGCTCTTCATCCCAATAGACGGCGGGAACGTGCGGTTTTTCCGCGGCTTCCGCTCCATCCGCCCGCGCCGGAATGACCTGGGGACAGTCCTGCCAGTACCGTTCGTGGATTTCCTGCGGACCGTGAAAAGATACGGTGTCTCCGGCAAGCAGGGCCGCATTCAGGTTTTTGATGGCGTCCGGGTTGAGAACGCAGGCCTTTTCCCTGGCCGCCGCTTCGTCAAAGGCGGTGATTCCCCGCGTGTCCGTGGCGGTGGTGATGACGGCCTCCCCGCCGCTGATGCGGGCCAGCCTGCGCGCCAGGCGGTTGCCGCCGCCCAGGTGGCCGGAAAGCAGGGGAATGAGGTGGGAGCCGGACTCCGAACAGCAGACTACCGCCGGGTCCGTGGCCTTGTCCCGGAGCAGGGGAGCCGTTTTCCTGACGGCAATTCCCGTGGCTCCGATGAAAACGTGCGCGTCAAACAGGTTCCACTGCCGGGCAAGCAACGGGTCGAAGTCCTCCGGGGCAACCCGCGTGACTCCTTCCGTTTCCCCGGCCCTGCCTACGGAATGGATGACGGCTTTCCCCAGGGACTGGGAAATCTCCTGCGCCTTGCGGACTCCTTTTTCCGTGAAAGCGTAAAACGCGCAGCTTCCGTCGAACCGTTCGTCTTTCTTCTCATTCCGGTAGCCGTGGCTGAACTGGCCGTGGTAGAGCAGGGACTGCCCGCAGCCGTGCGCGCCGATGGCGTCTCCCACCAGAATGAGGGCCTGCCTGCCGATGCCCGCGCGGGCCGCTTCCGCGGCAATGGTGGACAGCGTGCCGCGGATGATTTTTTCATCCGGCCAGGTGGCGCGGTACACCACCGCCGCCGCCGTATCGGGGGATTTCCCGGCGGAGACCAGCCGTGCGGCCAGTTCGTCCAGCTTGCCCGCGCTGAGGAAGAACGCCAGCGTGGCTCCCGTCCCGGCAAAGGCCTCGCAGGCCTCCCCGGAGGGCATGGGCGTTCTTCCCGGGGTGCGCGTCAGCACCAGGCTCTGGGCGAGTCCCGGATAGGTCAGTTCCGTGCGCAGGGCCGCCGCCGCCGCAAAAACGCTGCTGACTCCCGGCACCACAATGGATTCAATGCCCTTCTTGTCAAGCAGGTCGAATTGCTCCGCGATGGCTCCGTACATGGAGGGGTCCCCCGTGTGGAGGCGCACCACTTTTTTTCCTTCCAGCACGCCCCGGGCCATCACTTCCACCTGTTCCTCCAGGTTCATTCTGGCGCTGTCATGAAGTTCCGCCTCCGGGCGGCAGCGCTTGAGGTGCCCCGGATTGACCAGGGAGCCGGCGTAGACGACCACGTCCGCCTCCTTCAGGAGGGCGGCGCCTCGTTCTGTAATCAGGTCTTCGGCTCCGGGGCCGGCTCCTATGAAGTGGATGGGAAAACGGGCGGTATTCATGCGCGGGAATAGGTAAAAAGGGTGATGCGGTTGCCGTGCCGCAGATGGTGGTAGGTTCCGGCAATGGGAGATTCGGAGGCGATGTCCAGGGAGAACATCCCCGTGCGTGCGGCGGCGTTCCAGCCGTAAAGCAGGTGCTCGCTTTCCGTGGTTACGGCGGAGGCTACCAGAAGGCCGCCGGGGTTCAGGGCGTCAAAACAGGCCTGCATGATGGATTCAAGGGCGGCGCCCCCGCCTCCCAGGAAAACGCGGTCGGGTGCGGGCAGGGCAGCCAGGGCTTCCGGCGCTTCTCCCTGCATGCAGGCGTAATTCACGCACCCCAGCTTCCGGCAGTTCCGGCGGATCAGTTCCAGGCGGGACGCCTGCCGTTCCAGCCCGTACACGGAAAGCCCGGGGCGCAGGGCGGCGGCTTCCAGGCCGATGGAGCCGCTTCCGGCTCCCACGTCCCACAGCACGCCCCAGGCAGGGAGGCGCAGCTTGGACAGGATGACGGCGCGCACTTCCTCCGCGGTAATCAGGTTGTTCTCCTTTTCATAAAAATCCGCCGGCAGTCCCAGCGGCAGAATGGGGGCGGCTCCGGAACGTTCGTCCGGCAGCAGCAGGAGCATGGAGGTGGGGGCGCATTCCTCCCGGGCCAGTTCTGCCAGGGTTCCTTGCAGAATGCGCTCGTCAGCCATTCCCAGGCATTGGGCCGCCACGGCGGAACGCCCCGCCGCTGACGGATGGAACTCCATGGCCGCCGCGGCCAGGCGGCAGGCGGTGAAGGGATGGCCACCGTAGATGACGGCGAGCGGCTGGGCCAGATTTTCCCCCCACGGAATATATTCCGTGCTGTGCGCGCTGAAGCAGCGTGCGCGGTCCCACGCCATGCCCAGGCGGTGGAACAGGGCCTGGAAGGACGTGGGGGCGGGGACGAATTCCAGCCGGTCTCCGTCACAAGCCAGGGATTGGAGCGTGCCGCCCATGCCGTGGAACAGGGCGTCTCCGGAGGCCAGCACCACCACGTTGTTGCCGTGCCGTGCTTCTTCCAGGGCTTCCCGCGCCTGTTCCCGCGCGTTTTTGCCGATGGGGATGCGCCGGGCGTCGGAAGGGGGACAGGCTTCCAGCAGGGCGGAGGAGGCGTAAATGCTCTGTGCCTCTGCCAGTTTGCCAAGCAGGGCCGGGGACGGTTGAAGCGGACCTGTGCCGCAGGAAAAAACAGTCAGGGGTGGCATGGAGGTATGTCGAGAAGGAGGTTGCCGGAAAAGCCGGAAATCAGGAAACGGACGGGAAGGCCGGGCACGTGGCGCTGGAACTGGCGCTGCGCTTCCGCGGCGAGGTCGCGGTAAATGGAAAGGTGGGCCTCTTCCGGCGTCAGGGCGAGCGCCTGGCGGACGGAAGAACAGGCCAGGATGCCCCGGCGCGCTTCCCCGGAAAGCGGCGCATGGCGTTCCGCCGTGCGGAGAAAGAGCGGCATGTCCTGGGCCACCTTGTGGGCGTGGGTGTTGGCAAATCCGGCGGCGTACTTGCAGAGCTTGCCCGGCATGCAGGCCACTACGGCTTCCGTCATGCCCTGTTCACCTGCGCTCTGAAGGCTTTCCGCAATGAAATCCCCAATGCAGATGAAGGAAATGGAGGGGTATTCCGGCAGAAGGGTCTTCGCCAGCGCGGCGGTGCGCCCCCCGGTGCAGAACACGGCCTTCCTGAAGCCGGAAAGCCGGGTAGAGCGCACGCAGATGCGGATGGTGGCGATGTAGGCTTCATGGCTGTACGGGCGAACGATGCCGCTGGTGCCCAGAATGGAGATGCCCCCCACCACGCCAAGCAGGGGATTGAGCGTTTTCCCGGCGAGCTTTTCCCCGTCCCGCACGGAGATTTCCGCCAGCCAGCACCCTTCCCGCATGCCGGCGCGTGCCAGGTTGTCCGCAATCATGCGCCGCGGTCCGTGGTTGATGGCCCATTTGTGCTGCTCGCAGTCCAGGCCCGGCAGCGTGCACAGGCCTATGCCTCCGCCGGAGCGCAGGATGAGGAGGGCCCGGCCAATGGGCAGGAGATAATCTTCCCGGGCGGCCTGCTCCGGCACGGCTGCGCTTACGCGCGCTTCCAGCACGGCTCCATGGGTGCAGTCCGGGTCGTCCCCGCCGTCCTTGACGATGCGGGCGAACCCCGGCGCGCAGTCTGCCAGCGGAAGCGTTCTCGTCTCCCCGTCCGGGAAAAGCAGGGGAAGCGGTCCGTTGATTTCTTCCCCGTTCAGCGTTTTCCATGCGGCCGTGATGGCGGCGGCGGCATTGGCTCCTGTGGAAAATCCTTTCCGGAGCGGCTGGCGGAGGGGGGCGGACATGGATGGGGGACGGCTTTTTGGAATGCGGAAAACTTAGGAGGCGGGCAGGTTTTCCAGAATGGCGTGCAGGGTGGTCACGGCCAGGGCGCTCCCGCCGCGCCGCCCGTCCAGGACAATCTGCGGGACGGGGCACGTTCCGGTCAGCAGCTTGGATTCCACGACGTTGACGAAGCCCACCGGCATGCCTACGATCAGGGCGGGCCTGATGCCTTCCTCCAGCGCGTACCGGGCGATGCGGGCCAGGGAAAGGGGAGCGTTCCCGATGAGGACGATGGCTCCGTCCAGGATGGGGCGCGCTTTTTCCGCGGCGCAGATGGCGCGCGTCCTGCCTGTGGATTTGGCCTGTTCCGCAATGTCGGCATCGGAAATATGGCAGTGGATGTCCTCCCGTGCGTAGCCGGGATGGGCGCGCCTCAGCCGTTCCACGGAAAGTCCGGCGCGGATCATGTTGGAATCGCAAAAGATGGGGCAGTGCCTGCGGAGCGCCTCCAGGGCGGAGGGAATGGGATCATGGCGGAACGCCAGCCCCTCGCCGATGGAAAGGTCCGCCGTGGTGTGGATGAGCCGCCGCATGACCTTCCATTCGGCAGGCGGCAGCTCTTCCCAGCCGTAGAACTCCCGTTCAATGGCGGCAAAGCTCTCCGCCTCAATGGCGGCGGGGGGCATGTCCCAGCGGATGTTAAATTCAGAGGTCATGAGAAGTCAGTGGGTATAGTGGATGAAAAGTCCCGTCAGGGCAATAAGAAGGATGGCCCCGATCATGCGGGAAAGCTGCATGACCACCACGATGGTCAGGGCGTCCCGCGTGGGGAAGATGCCCATGGCGGAGGGAAGGTTGCGCCGCAGGGCGCGGATGGGGTTGCCGATGGCGCTGGCTACCAGCATGGCCAGCAGAATCTGGGAGGAGGTGACCATGCCGTGGCTGCGGAGGTTGGCGGCCACCCCTGCGGCCTGGACCAGGCCGCCCATCTGCGCGGCGACGATGCTCATGAGCTCCGCGGGAAAAATGCGGTTCACCCAGTCCGGCACATGTTCCTCCCACCAGGAAAACAGGCCGTTTTTCATCAGCCATTCCACGCCGATCATCAGGGGGACCGTCAGGCAGAGCATCCGGAAAACAAGCGCCAGCACCCGCAGGCACGTCTGGCGCAGGGATGTGCGCCATTCCGGGGAGGCGTGCCCTGCGGCGGCCACGGCGCCGGCATTCCCGGAATCCGGCGCGGCGGCGGGGCTCTTCCTGCGGTGGAGGAACAGCACGGCCGCTATGAACAGGAAGCCGAAGCCCATCTGCCACCCGAAGTAGCAGATGGCGGGCAGCCCCACCGCGCCGATGACCGGATACGCCACCCGCAGGGAGTGGGAGACGTAGGAAAGGTAGCTGTTCACCATGCCGCCCGCAATCAGGTTGGAATGAGTAATTTTGCCTTCCGCGTGGCTGCTCACCAGCATGCCGTTGGCGGCGGCATTGGAATAAAGCGCCGTGGGGATGGACAGGCTGATGATTTCCGGCAGGTGGGCCCAGCGGGCCAGTCCGCCGAACAGCTTGCCCAGGGCAAGATGCCAGCGGAAGATTTCAGCAATGCCGCCGATGAAGGCCGCCACGGCCACCAGGCCGATCAGGCTGCCAATCTGAGGAAGGCGCGCCAGAATTTTTCCCGCGCCTGTCTCCGGAACCTGGGTGTTCCGGGAATGATGGCTCTTTTTGGGCGGCGGGGCAGGGCTGGAAGCGGCGGCTTCCGTCTTTTCCCCTCCCGCCTGCGTTTCCCGGGTGGATTCCCCGGCAGGCTTCATGGCTGTGCGGGCTTTTCCCGATCCCCCGGCGCCCATGCCGGCGGGCATGTGGACCACCATGACTCCGGAGGCTGCCAGGGCCAGCGCCAGCCAGAGCCAGCGGAGGGGCCGGCGCCAGGGATAGGTGCGGGAGTGCCTGGTGCCGTTCATGCCTTCTTGACGAACATCAGGGAAAGGTATTCTTCCGGCCTTGCGTCAATGACGTGGATGTCGTCCGTAATAAACTCGTCGGGCATGCCGAGCCTTTCCCCGTAAATGACGCGGATGTCCTTTTCCCGCCGGATGCGCTCCATCAGGCGCGCGCGGCTGCGGTAGGTCTTCATGAGAACGGTGGTGGTTCCGGGCGGGAACTCCAGGGAATCCGCCATCTCCGGCTTGAAGGCGGGAATGACCCGGAGCCGTTCCCCGTTTTCCACCAGTATTTGGCGGCTGCGGGCCGCCAGGGTGCAGAAGGAGGTGACGCCCGGCACCACTTCCGCGTGCAGGCCGGGATTCCGGCTGAGCAGGAGGCTCAGAATATAGCCGAAGGTGCTGTAGGTCATGGCGTCTCCCAGCGTGGCAAAGGCGCAGTCCAGGCCGCGGGAAAGAACTCCCTCAATAATGGCCGTATTCTTTTCAATCTGCTCCTGCCTGGTTCTCGCGTCGCGGGACATGCTGAAAACCAGCTTGCGGAACTCTGCCTTCACGCCGCCCACGGAACGCACCACCGCTTCGGAAATGCTGAAATCGCTGTTGGGTCCGGTCACCGTAAACACCACGTCCACGGAGCGGAAGACGTTGACGGCCTTGAGCGTGAGGTATTCCGGATTTCCGGGGCCGATGCCTACCCCGTAGAACTTTCCAGGGCTGGCCATGTCAATGCGCTTGTTTGGGGATCATGAGGTCGTCCTCCGTGGTCCGGGCATGGCGGGAAAAAACGGCGCGGATGCCCGGGTTTTCCCCCAGCCCACGCAGGTGGGTCTTGACGGTGAAGCCCTCCTTCCTGAGCATGGAAGCCCAGGAATCCTCCTCATCCCCGCCCAGGTCGTTCTTGGCGTGGTCTCCGGCCACCAGCATGAAGGGGGCCAGCCAGACGGTCTTGGCGCCGGACTTTTTAAGCTGTTCCAGAATGGGGGCCACCCCCCGCGTTCCTTCCACGGTGGCGAAAAACGCCAGGCTGTCTCGGTCGTTCAGCTCGCGGGCGAAGTCGGAAAGCACCATGTCGCAGCGTCCTTCCTGCTGGCCGTGCCCCATGAGCAGGATGGCTTCATCCTTCTTCCGTTCCGCGGGGAAATGCTCCAGAAGGGCCGTGATGGCCTCGTTCCTGTCCCGTTCGCTTTCCAGCAGGGGGCGGCCGATGAACACGTGGTCAAAGCTGTCCGGATGGCGCGCCAGGAAACTGACGATCTGCCTCTCCATCCGGGAAAACTCCTCGCCGGGGGCGATGTGGAGGGACTGGACGCGCAATGTGCGTATGCCTTTGCGGGCCATCTGTTCCAGATTTTCCTCCACGGAGGGAACGGGGGTTCCGCGTCCGGCAAGCTTCTTGCGGATAATGCTTGAAGTGTAGCTCCACTTCAGGCGGTCCGGGGCATAATGGGCCAGCATGTCCTTCTCCAGCTCCTTGTAGGAGACGGTAGCGTCCTGGTGGCTGGTCCCGAAGGCCACGAGAAGAAGCCCTTCCTGCCGTGACGGCGCCGCCTGTTCCGCCGGGGCGGGGGACGCTTCCTCCCTGCATGGGGCGGCGGAAAGCACGGGCAGGGAAAACAGGGTGAGTCCTGCAAGAAAAACGGAGGAAAGGGGCAGGAATGCCCCCGGCACGTAAGAGGATGCTTCAATCATGCGTTGATGAGGTATGGTGAACCGAAGCAAGGATATTCGGACTCCGGGTCTCCAACCTCCCCCTCGCCTTCACCCTCCGGAATGGGAGGACTGGCTGACCGGAACGCTGGCGGAAAAGCGTTCCTTGAGGGTTTGTAACCCGATACCGCAGCGCGACTGTTTCCGGTTCTCACGGAATTCCCCGTTGCTTCGGCGTGTTTAATGGCGTTTTTAGCCGTCACTGTCAATGTTTATTAGAACGCCGCCGAATTTCCGGAGGCTGGGAAAAAATGTGCGTGGACGGGTAAAAACCGCCTTTTGGCCGTTCCTGCGCCTGCTCTTGGAAAAAATGCAGGGTTCCGGATGCGGAAGCGGTGGAAGACGGGGCATTCCGGGGTGCAGAAATCCCGGCGGAAAAGAGAGGGAGGAAGCGGCCCATTCCGTACCGTGCCGGGGCTTTCCAATCCGGTGGGCCGCAGGCCGGAGTTTGCTGCTTGCAGAAGGCGGGGCAGGTATGAGAACATGGAGCATGGCTTCTTCCCCGAATGTTGTAGAATATATCTGTTTCCAGCTCCGGCATGCCGGGGACATTTCCTTCAAAAAAATGTTTGGGGAATACGGCCTGTACTGTGACCGGAAATATTTCGGCCTGGTATGTGACAACCAATTATTTGTCAAAATCACGGAGCCGGGCCTGAAGCTGCTTCCGCAGCAGGAGCAGGGCAGTCCCTATCCCGGCGCCAGGCCGCATTTCCTGATGACGGAACTGGACGATGACCGGACTCTCTCCTCCTTTGTCCGGGCAACCTGTTCCGTTCTCTCCGCTCCGGATGTCTTATCCGGGAAGAAGAAAAAAGCTTCCGGAGAAAAAAGAAACAGGCGTCCGTTAACGCCTGTTTGTTCCGGATGAAATGCCGTTCGGCTGAAAGGCTTATTTATCTTCCGGAGCCTCTGGCACAGCCAGGGAAGAAAGGCTCTTTTTCAGATTGCCCGCAACGGTCTGCGTGGCTTCATTGTCGGACTCCGCGAATTTGTCCACGGCCTGCGTCAGGGATTTGAGGTCGGATTCGGAAACCTTTCTCCCTTTCGCCTTGCGCTGCTCCAGGGCGGAAATCTTCTTGTTGAGGTCGGCCAGCTTCGGCAGGTCCTTGTTCGCCTTCAGAGTCGCCAGCGGTTCGTCAAACTCCTTGACGGAGGGGACCGCCGTCTTGAGGCGCGTGATGGCCGTCACCGCTTCCAGCGGGTTGGACTGGATCTGGGCCTGCACCATGTCCTTGGCGTCTCCCAGCCATTCGTCAAAAGCGGCGCAGACGGCCTGGGCCTCCTCGTCATCTGTTTTCTTCCGCAGGGGCGTGATCTTGGACTCGATGTTGCTGCCGTTGGAAACGACTGTCTTGGCCAGGGACTTGTACTTGTCCAGCTCCACGCCTTCCAGGATGGGAAGGCCGCGTTCCACCTTCATCACCTCCTTTTTCACCAGGTCGTAAAGCTGGGTGGGATGCCCCTTGGCCACCACCTTTCCGTTGGCCCCGATCAGCACCGCATGCGGCAGGCCTCCCGGGCAGGAGGCCGCCGGAATATCCAGCCCCTGATAGACGGGGAAGGTAATCTTCTTTTCCTCCAGGAACTGCTTCACCCTGGGGGTCAGCCCCTGGCGGTGGCTGCCAACCACGGTGAAACCCTTGGACTGGAATTTGTCCTGTAATTCCTGCAAATGCGGCATGCTGGCGATGCAGGGAGGGCAGTTGATGCCCCAGTATTCAAAAAACACCACCTTCCCCTTCAGGTCGGAAGCCTTGATTCTCGGCCCGTGGAGGTGGCTGCCTTCGTCAAAGGATGGGTAGGTGACTTTGGCGCCGTTCCCGTTGTCCGCCGCGTGGAGGAAAGCCGGGGCCGTCATGGCGGCAATGGAGCCGGACAGAATGAGGGCAGTAAAGGTTTTCATAGGATGGATGATGCAGAATCCCGCATTGAGTGTCAAGAAGGAAGCTCGCGCCCCGCGCTGCCTTCTCCGGTTGTTTCCTCGGCTGTCCCGCCTGTTCTGTTTCGACGGGCTGTGCACTTCCGGTCCGGGGACGCCCGGCGGCCCGTTCCCGTGGGAAAAACGCTTCAGGCAATATCCAGCCCCATGATGTAATCCGTCATGTAATAGCCGTGGCCTATGTGGAAATCCCCGCGTTCCAGTTCCCGCATGCCCATGCGCTGGTAAAACTCCACCGCGCGGGTGTTGTAGCGGTTGACGTTCAGGCGCATCAGGCACGGTTCCGGATGAATGCTCCTGATGTAGCTGACGGCCTGGCGGAACAGGTAGCTGCCGATGTGCAGGCCCTGGAAACCGGGCAGAACATAAATTTTCTGCAAGTGGAAGACGCCGGGGCCTTCCGGCTGGACGGACAGGTAGCCGCAGTCCTCCCCCTGATGGGAGGCGATGAAATACACGTGCCCTTCCTCCATCTGCTTCTCCAGATTGGCGGGGGAATACATCCAGTCCATCATGAAATCCATCTGCTCCTGGGAAAGGAGGTCCCGGTAAGTGGCCGGAAAAGCCTGGAGGGCCAGTTCATGAATCAGCATGATGTCGTCCTTGGCGGCTTGGCGGAGTGTTGGCATGGCGGGAATATTACACGGAAAAGCCCCGGATGAAAAGGGCCTCTTCCACGTTCCCGGCGGAATTTTCCGTCCATGGCCCACTTTCCCCTCCCTATTCCGCCGGGGACGCCGTATGCTGGATGACACAGGCTTTTTTGACGGAAACCGGGGGGAAATCCTGTCTGTATTGTGAACCCTGCATGCATGCCAAATCATGAGAGAACCCATTCCCATACAACAATGGCTCCCCGCGGGGCCGCTGAGGGACATGGGTGAAAAATATGTGAGCGGCCTTCCGGACGTGGCGCAGAACCCCATCGGCCCGGAATCCCTCATGCACCAGTCCGACCACTCCTGGACGGAATACCTGGTGGCCTACTCTCTGCTGTATCCGTGGGTGGTGATCGCGCTGGGCCTCCTGGGCGGGCTGGCCCTGGGGGCCTACTACCTTTTTTGCCGCCGCCGGGAATACGACCACCGCATTTTCTGCTCCAAATGCGGCACCATGATGTACCCGTGCGGCCTGCACTGCCCCAAGTGCGGCACGCCCAATCCCAAACCCCGCGCCCTGAACTGGATTGGTTATTCCAGGCTGCGCACCGTGATTCCGTCCACCGGGTGGAAAAGGCATGAGGAAGTCCTCCGCAGCTACCGGCGGTGCTTCTACTGCGGCCAGCCGCTCCATGAGCCTACGCTGAACCAGCGCTGCCCCTCCTGCGGAAAGGCGGTGCTCCAGGGGGAACAATCCGTGGACCAGTATGATGCGTATGTTGGGCGCCGCAGGGGCTGGACCTTTGCGGCCGTGGTCGTGCTGGGCATCATTCCCATCCTGGGGCCGCTGCTGGCCTCCTCCCTGTACAAGAGGACGCTCATCAACCCGTATTCCCTGTACATGACCGTATTCAGGGAAAGCTTCCTGATGGTGGTGCTCTTCCTGTGCCGCCATCTGTTCCGCCTGCTGCCGTTCATCGGAATCATCGGCATGCCCGTCCTCTGCGTGACGGAATACCACCTGTACCGGCGCATGTTCCTGTGGAAGACGGAGAAATATGACTTCGGCGAGAAGTAGGGGGGGCCTCCGGGCGGGAGCTTCTTCCCGGGGCGGCCTTTCCGGTGCATCCACGGGAAATGATGGGCTGCGGCATTGACTTGGAATCCGGGCCACGTACCTTTCCCCCATGCAGATGCGTTATGTCCTCTTGCCCTTCCTGGGAGCCCTTTGCCTGGCCCTGGCCGCCTGTTCCGTCACATACGGCAACAAATCCGTGGCGTCCCCGGAAGTATACGGCAGGCTGGCGCCGGGAAAATCCTCCAAGGCGGACGTTTACGACGCGCTGGGCCAGCCCTCCGACGTGGTGACCATGAAAAACGGCGTCTTGTGGACCTACCGCTACCGCAAGGCTAAAAACGACTTCCTGGGCAATATTCCCCTCTTTGGCGTCGGCCTGATTGCCGGAGGGAAAAACGGGGACGTTTATACGGTGCTGGCCCTGTTTGACCGGCGGGGCGTGCTGGCCTCCCGCACGGCGGCGCGGCAGAAGCTGTACACCTCCAATCTGGCCTCCCTGAAACGTTCCCTGGACGTCATGATGGAGGGCGAATCGTCACACCGGCGGGTGGAAACGGAGATGAAAAAAATAGGCAGGCCCTTTGATCCGTCTGCGGCCAAGGATGCGGACCTGCTGGAAAAGTCTCTTGATTAACGGCCTGCGGGCTTTCTCTTCCTTATTGTATCAAGTATGACAAGGAATCGTTTTTTTCTAATGGACTAAACTTACTGCATACAGTAAGTAGGCGGCGTTCCCCAAAGGGAGACGGCAGGGATTCTTCCTGAATTCCTCCGCTCCCGGGGGAGCAAACCCTATAGAAAAATAGAATGAAAATGAAAAGAAAACTGGCATTGGTTCTGGCGAAGGCTTTCTCCGGAAAGTCCGTGCCGGAAAAGAAACGGGAAAAAGAGGTAAAGGCCTCCAGGAAACTGGAAGCATGGCTGAAGGCTTCCAGAATGCGGTCTTTCTAGGAAAGGCACGCTGACGGAAAAGGCGGATTCGGGCGCTGGCCGCCCGGTTCGCGGGGAGGGACGGGGAGAAAAAATTGAGTCTCCCTTTTTTCATCGTACCATAAAACGATGAAGCGCGTGAATGGGACGATGGGGACGGCTGGGTTCTTTGGGACGGAGAGGGAAGGGAGGACAGATGGATGACGGGCGTTTACTGCCTAAGGGAGGCGGCTACAGACGGCTTCTTTCATTCCGCAAGGCCCAAATCATTTACGATTTGACGGTAGCTTTCTGCAGACGCTACTTGAGTCGTGATGCGCGTACTACTGACCAGATGGTGCAGGCGGCGCGTTCCGGCAAGCAGAATATTGCGGAGGGGAGCATGGCTTCCGTCACTTCCCGTGAAACGGAAATCAAGCTGACCAATGTAGCCCGGGCCAGCTTGGAAGAGCTTCTGCTGGACTATGAAGATTATTTGCGTACGCGCGGGTTGAGGCTATGGGATAAGGATTCTCCCGAATCTCTGTTTATGCGGAAGGCCTCCCTGCGGCATGACCATTCGGAATGGTTTTTAAATCTGGCTCATTCCAGAAACGATGAAGTGTTCGCGAATATGGCGGTTTGTCTGATTCATCAGGCCGCTTTTCTCTTGAAAAAACAAATGAATGTACTGGAAGAACGGTTTTTGCAGAAGGGAGGCTTAAGGGAGAGAATGACCCGGCTGCGGAAGCAGAGGAGAAAGTCGGGAAGCTCGTAAAAGCAATTGTCTCACCGGTCTCATTCGTCCCAATGGTCCTCCCGGGCAATTTCCGGGCTGGGTTGCGGGTCAAAAGATATGTCTTCATGACAGTTGCGCCTTGACTACGGCGTTGGAATGTCCGTTCATCTGGGCAGACATGACCATACCCGGAATTCTTGAAGAAAAGTTGTCCGCCGCATTGAAAGCGGTGTTGGGGGAGGAGCTTCCCGCTGATTTTTGCGCCAGTGTGACGCCGTCCGCGGATTTGCGGTTCGGGGACTATCAGAGCAACGCCGCCATGGTGCTTGCCAAGCGGTGCCGCACGAATCCCCGCGCTCTGGCCCAGCAGGTGGTGGACCGGATGGGGCAGGACGGCGTCTGCTCCCTGGAAATCGCCGGGCCCGGCTTCATCAACTTCCGCATCAAGCCGGAATTTTACGCCGCGCGCCTGCTGGCCATGCTGGCGGACGACCGGCTGGGGGTGGAAAAGGTGCAGGACCCCAAAACCATCGTCATTGACTTCTCCGCGCCCAACGTCGCCAAGCCCATGCATGTGGGCCATATCCGCTCCACCATCATCGGTGACGCCCTCTCCCGCGTGGCCCGCTTTGTGGGGCACAACGTGATTACGGACAACCACATCGGGGACTGGGGCACCCAGTTCGGCATGATCCTGTGGGGCTGGAAGAACATTCTGGACGAGCAGGCCCTGGCCGCCAACCCCATTGACGAACTGCTGCGGGTGTACAAGGACGTGAACCTGATGTGCAAGGAAAAGCCGGAACTGCTGGACACCTGCAAGGCGGAGCTGGTGAAGCTCCAGGCCGGGGACGGGGAAAACCTGGCGATCTGGAAGCGCTGCGTGGAAGTCTCCAAATCCGGCCTTTCCAAAATCTACGACCAGCTTGACATCCACTTTGACTACTGGCTGGGGGAAAGCTTTTACAACGACGCCCTGGCTCCGCTGGTGGACGGCATGATCGCCGCCGGAATGGCCCGGGAGAGCGACGGCGCCATCTGCGTGTTTTCCGACGGCTCCGTGCCGCCCAATGAAGACCCCTTCCTCGTGCAGGACAAGGGGGAATGGCGCGCCAACCCCTGCATCATCCGGAAGGCGGACGGCGGCTTCCTGTACGCCACGACGGACCTCGCGACGCTGGACCACCGCATCAGGACGTGGGGGGCGGATTCCATCTGGTACGTGGTGGGCGCACCGCAGGCCCTGCATTTCCGCCAGATATTCTCCGCCCAGCGCCGCCGCGGCATGGACGGGGATTACCGCCACATCGCGTTCGGCTCCATCCTGGGAGACGACCGCAAGCCGTTCAAGACGCGTTCCGGGGACACCGTTTCCCTCCAGGACGTGCTGGATGAAGCCATTGAACGCGCCGCCCGCGTAGTGGAGGAAAAAAGCCCGGACATGCCGGAGGAGGAAAAAAAGCGCGTGGCGGAAGTCGTGGGCATAGGAGCCGTAAAATTTGCGGAGCTCTCCCAGAACCGAATGACGGATTACGTCTTCAACTGGGACAAAATGCTGGCCCTCCAGGGGGACACGGCCCCGTACCTCCAGAACTCCTATGTGCGCGTGCGTTCCATCTTCCGCAAGCTGGACGGCAGCCCGCTGGACTGGTCCGCCCCCATTCAGCTTTCAGAAGATGCGGAAATCCACCTGGCCCGCCTCCTGGCCCGCTACGGGGAAGTGGTGCCGCAGGTGCTGGACGACTGCCGCCCGAACGTGCTGGCCGCCTACCTCTTTGACTTGGCCCGGGCCTTCCACTCCTTCTATGAGGCGTGCCCGGTCCTGAAATCGGAAGGGGCTGTGCGGCACTCCCGCCTGGCCCTGTGCGAGCTGACGGCCCGCACCCTCAAGCACGGGCTGGGCCTGCTGGGCATCCAGCTTCCGGACAGAATGTAACCGTTTCTTCCTTATGAACGCCTCTTTCCGCCATGTCCTGCTGGCCGCCGCCATGGCGGGATTCTGTTCCGCTGCTGGGGGCGGGGAACACGGGTACTGGATGAGCAGCCCGTCCCTGAACGGCTGGCGGGAGGCTGTCTTCCGCGCCGGCGTTCCGGCACAGCCTGCCGTGCTGCCGCCCGGCGTGGAGCCGATGATGGTGGGCTCCTCCTCTCCTGCCGCGCAAATGCTGGTGCTGGAAGGAATGACGCATCTGCTCACCTTCGGGGACATGCGTGCTTTCCGGAAATTTGACGCCGCGCTCCGGCTGGACCCGGACTGCCTCATGGCCCACTGGGGCAGGTGCATGAGCCTGATGGGCGCCGGACCCGCTTTTCAGGACCAGCGCGTCCATTCCATGAAGCGCATGAAGGAGCTGGCGCTGCGTCCGGACTGTCCGGAACAGGAACGCGCCTATGCGGACGCCCTGGCCGTGCTGCTGATGAACGGGCCCGTGAAGGCGCAGGAAGCGTGGAAAACCATCTGCTCCACCTGGAAGCGCGACCCTTACGCACCCCTCTTTTACGCCATGCTCCTGCGGGACGGCTTTGACGGGCAGGGCAACCCCGGAGAGGGGCAGAAAGAGGCCGTCCGCGTGGTGGACGCCGTCCTGAAAGAACGCCCCGGCTCCCAGGCCGCCCTGTTCATGCGCGCCCTGCTGGAGGAAGTGGCTCCCGTCATTTCCCCGGAAACGGTGGAAACCGCCCGCAAGGCCGTGGCCGCCAACCCCTTCTCCGCGTCCGCCCATCATCTGCTGGGCCATTGCCTGTTCCGCACGGGAGACTATGAAGGGGCATGCGCCGCCTTCAAGGACTCTGAAAACCTGTGCCTGGCCTGGGAAAAGGCGGAAAACGTTCCCCCCGCGCTGGATGACGCCTGGTTCCGCTCCATCCTTTACCGGGCCGTTTCTGAATTCTGCGCCGGACATTACAGGCAGGCGAACGCCGTCGCCGCCCGCGCCGCTTCCGTTCCCCTGGACAAAAAGCATCCGCTGGCCCCCGGCACCCTCCTGCAAATATGGGAGGCCAGGACACTGCCCGCGCGCCTGATGCTGGCCCGGCCTGACCTGCCCGCGCAGGCTCTTGTGCTCAAGGCTTCTCCGGGACCGCTGCCCAAGGGATTTCCGGATTTGAGCAACGGCATGGCGGCAGTGGTCACCCAATACATGGGCGCCTGTTACTCTGCCAGGCAGGGCAGGCCGGGCGCCGTGGCGTCCGCCTTTGACAAACTGTCCGGCGTTCTGCGCCTGCTCATGGAAGGCGCGGACGCCGCCCGGCGGCAGATGAGCGTCTCCTACTGGGCTCGCTGCCTCCAGATGGGAAGCCTGTATTCCTCTGAAATCCGCTCCCTCATGTTCCCGGACTCCGCCAGCGTCTGGATGTCCGAGGCCATCGGGAGCCAGCGCTTCTCCTCCCTGCTGCTGCCCCCCGTGGTGCCGTACCCCGCGGAATGGAAGCTGGCCCGCGCCTATCTGAAGGCCGGGAAATACCGGGAATGCGCGGACATGTGCGAACAGGCGCTCAAACGCTTCCCGAACCATGCCGGAGTGCTGGACACGCTGAAACAAGCCCGCGCCGCCGGAAAATAATCCATCCTGCCATCCTGCCGTTTCTCATGGAACGGACTGGAGACTCCGTCCCCGGCAGACGGGAAAGGGACTGGGATGAATAAAAACTTTGGAAAGGCGAACAACATGGATATTTACGAAAGACTGAAAAACGGAGAACCGATCAACACCCGGGAATCCAGGGAATTCAAGGAAATACTGTGGCCGGAAACGGTGAGAAGCCGCACGCTTTGCCAGAAAATCAATTCGCTCCCACCGTTTGACGGGGAAGTGCGGGCCCTCGTGAATGAACTCTTTGAGGGCAGGTTCCCGGAATCCTCCAACATCTCTCCCCCCTTCCAGATTGACCGCGGACACTGCGTCTCGGTGGGCGAGCGCGTATTCATCAATGAAGGCCTGGACGTGATGGCCGCGGGAAGCGTCACGATAGAAGATGACGTGCTGATCGGGCCGCAGGTCTCCATACTGACGTCCAATCATGATGCCGGCAACTTGTTCATCTTGAAAAATAAGCCTGTAGTGATAAAAAAAGGGGCGTGGATCTGTTCCAGGGCGGTTCTCTGTCCCGGCGTCACGGTGGGTGAAGGGGCTGTCGTAGGCGCCGGCTCCGTCGTAACGAAGGATGTCGGTCCGCATACCCTGGTAGGCGGGAACCCCGCAGCATTCATTAAAAATATTTAACAGGCAAACGCCGCTCCTCCGGATTCTCCTAAAACATGGTAAACTTCATCTTTTCATGGCCGCCGCAGGGAAGGCCGGAGCTCCCATGAACTCCTGTATTCCCGGAATAAGGCCATCTTCATTTTCAATAACAAATACATCAAGCAACATGAACCATCCCTATCTGGACCCCTCCTTCCTCGTTTCCTGGTCACGGCTCACGCCGGACGCCATCAAGCCGGACGTTACGGAAGCCATCTCCCGCGCCAGGGCGAACATCCAGGCCATCTGTGACCAGCCGCTGGACTCCCTGACCTATGAAAGCACCTTCGGCGCTCTGGAAAAAGCCTCTGAGGAACTGCACCTCGGCTGGGGCCGCATCATGCATCTGGACTCCGTCAATGACGAACCCGCCCAGCGGGAAGCCATCGGGGAAATGCTGCCGGAAGTGGTCGCCTTCTCCTCCTCCGTTCCGCTGAACCCGTGCCTGTGGACGGTCCTGAAAGCAGCCGCGGCCTGTGACTGGGTGAAAAACCTCTCCCCCGTCAGGCAGCGCTTCATTCAGGAAACGCTGGCGGACTTCCGTGAAAGCGGGGCGGACCTGCCGGACGAGGTGAAGCCGGAATATGCGGAAATAGAAGCCCGGCTCTCCCTGAAGACCAAGAAATTCGCGGAAAACGTGCTGGACTCCACCAACGCCTGGGAACTCATCGTGGAAAATGAAGCGGAACTCTCCGGCCTGCCGGACTCCGCGAAGGAAGCCGCCCGGCTGGACGCCCTGGCCAACGGCCACGGCACGGAAGAAGCCCCCCGCTGGCGTTTCACGCAGAAATTCACCTCCCTCCAGCCCGTCATGCAATTTGCGGACTCGGACGGACTGCGCCGTAAAATGTGGGAAGGCTCCTGCTCCATAGGGAAGGACGGGGAATATGACAACGAGGCCCTCATTGCGGAAATCCTGGAACTGCGGGATAAAAAGGCCCATCTGCTGGGGTATGGCTGCTTTGCGGACTACGCCACCTCCCGCCGCATGGCCGGGAGCGGAGCCAACGCCTTGAATTTTATTAATGACCTCCATGACAAGGTGAAGCCCTCCTTCCTGAAAGACATGGAAGCCGTACGGCGGTACAAGGAGGAAAAAACCGGAAAACCCGTGGAAAAGCTCTCCCCGTGGGAAACCGCCTACTGGTCTGAAAAACGCCGCCGCGAGCTCTACTCCTTTGACGAGGAAGATTTGCGCCCGTACTACTCTGTGGAAAAGGTGATGGACGGCCTCTTCTCCATCTACTCCGGCCTGTACGGCATCACGGTAATGCCGCGCCCTACGGTGGCGTTCAAGCCCGGTGAATTCGGGGAAGTGCCGGAAGGCGCGGTGGAAGTATGGCACCCGGACGTCCTGTTCTATGAACTGCATGATGCGGAAAGCGGGGAACATCTCGGTTCCTTTTATGCGGACTGGCATCCGCGGGACTCCAAGCGCGCCGGAGCGTGGATGAACTACCTCAGCGTGGGGGAACCCCCGCACGGCGGCAAGCCCCGCGTGCCCCATCTGGGCCTCATGGTCGGCAACATGACCAAGCCCGTTGGGGACAAGCCCGCGCTGCTGTCCCACCGGGAGGTGGAAACCATCTTCCATGAATTCGGCCACCTGCTGCACCAGCTCCTCTCTGATGTGGAGGTGAAATCCCTGGCTGGCACCAACGTGGCCTGGGACTTTGTGGAACTGCCCTCCCAGATCAATGAAAACTGGTGCTGGGAGCGGGAATCCGTGGACCTCTTCGCCGCGCACTATGAAACGGGTGCAACAATCCCGGACGAACTGTTCTCCAAAATGCGCGCCGCCCGCAACTACATGAGCGGCACGGACTTCATGCGCCAGCTCTGCTTCGGCAAGCTGGACCTGGAGCTTCACGTGAACTGGCCGCGGTACAAGGGCGCTCCGCTGGAAGAAACGGATGAACGCATCCTGGCGGACTACCGGGTGCCGATGACGGATCGCGGCCCCTCCGTGGCACGCCGCCTGACCCACATCTTCGCGGACCCCACGGGCTATGCCTCCGGCTACTACTCCTACAAATGGGCGGAAGTGCTGGAAGCGGACGCCTTCAGCCGCTTCCTGAAGGAAGGGGTGCTGAACCCGCAGACCGGGCGCGACTTCCGCCGCTGCATCCTCAGCAAGGGCAACAGCAAGCCTGCCGCGGAACTCTACCGCGACTTCATGGGCCGTGATCCGGACGCGGAAGCTCTGCTTGTCAAATCCGGCATCCTTTAAATCAATCTCTCTAACACAATCCTCATGCCTGAACAAAAAAGACTCTCCCTCGCCGGCATCGGGTGCGGCTCCCGCACGCGCACCTACATGAAGCTGGCCATGGAACAAAAAAACCGCTACCGCATCGCCGCCGCGGCGGACCCCGTAAAGCAGCGCACGGAAGCCGTGCGTGACTTTGCCCCGGAGGAGGAGCGGGACTCCATCCGCCTGTTCAAGGACGCCGCCTCCCTGCTGGAGGAACCGCGCCTGGCGGACGTAGCCATCATCGGCACGCAGGACGACTACCACTACGCCCCGTGCAAAAAGGCCATGGAGCTGGGCTACCACGTCCTGCTGGAAAAACCCATCGCCAAGACGCTGAAGGAAGCGCTGGAACTGCGCGACCTGGCGCGCCAGCTGAAACGCCGCGTGGCCGTGTGCCACGTGCTGCGCTACACCCAGTTCTACCGCACCCTGAAAAAAATCATCGCCAGCGGGGAAATAGGGGACGTCATCACCTTCAACGCCAATGAAGGCGTGGGGGCGTGGCACTTCGCCCACTCCTTCGTGCGCGGCCACTGGGGGAACAGCAAGACCTCCACCCCCATGATCGTGGCCAAATGCTGCCATGACATGGACATCCTCTACTGGCTCATGGGGCGGCGCAAGTGCCTCTCCGTAGCCAGCTTCGGGGAGCTCACCTTCTTCACGAAAAAAACGCTCTCCTCCCCCCGGCCGGAACGCTGCACGGACTGGACCACCCCGGTGGGGGAAGACCCCTGGGACGCCCGCAAATACGCCACGGACGACGAATGCAAGCGCTGGCTGGGCATGGTTTACGACCGCGCGCAGGAAGCCACCGCAGAGGAAATCTGCGAATGGCTTGAAACCTCCCCGTGGGGCAGGGACTACCTCCAGTGCGACAACGACCAGCCGGACCACCAGGTTTCCATCATGCGCTTTGAAGGCGGCCTGACCGGCACCTTCACGATGACGGCCTTTGAACAGGGCCGCCATATTGAAGTATACGGCACCAAAGGCAAAATCCGCGCCGGAGCCTTCTACAAGGAAAACGGCCCCGGTGAAATCACCGTCACGCCCCACTTTGGCGGAAAAACCCGCGTGGTGGAGCTGGAGGAACTGGCTGGCGGCTACCAGGGCCACGGCGGCGGTGACTGGGGGCTGGTGGAAGCCCTTTACGATGACATGCTGACGGTTCCCTCTCCGGCGGACATGACCACCTCCATTGAAGAATCCGCCCACTCCCATGTCATGGCCTTTGCCACGGAACACGCCCGGCTGACCGGCCAGGTGGTGGACGTGGCCGAATCTGAGCGCCGGGTCATGAGAGGTGAACTGGACTACTGATCCGGTAGTTCAACACTTCAATTTCCAGAAAACGGACGGGAAACCGTCCGTTTTTTATTGCTGGTTCCGGATGTGGAACCGTAGATGGCTGCAACCATCTTCCTCCATGAAAAACGGAATAATTAATGGAATTCGTGGAAATACAGAAAAAGAATATTTGGTCAAGTCTGGAAATCATAAATATTCCGGTTTTAAATGATAAAAAATAACTTATTGGTCAGGACAGGGTTATAAAACGGACGGATTTGGAATCCGGAGTCAAGCCTACAAAATTGAAAGAAAAACGTTTTAAGGAAATTTGGCTTGGCAATATCCTGGAAATTGCCGTAGGGATTTCCTGATATAACAGGCTTTCTTTTTGTTCCGCAATCATTACTGACCGTCTTTGCATGTTGGCGGCGGTAGTCGTCAGGGCCGGCGGTATAAAGCTGTGAAAAGGGGGAATGGGGAAATGTTGCAGAGCATCAGGAAGAACAATTTTTCACGGCTGTAACATCCATACCGGATTCCAAATCCGGCATATATCTTGTGAATTGGCTAAAACCATGAAGAAATCATTCATTCTGCTATTATTGGCAGGCGCCGTCTCCGCGGCTTCTGCGGCTTCCCTGAAAATTAATCTGGGTTCTTCCTCTGCGGGGGATCCGGATTGGATCAGTGTGGCTACCCAGGCTTCCTCCATCACGGGAGGAAAAGCCACCTCCTACGCCTCCATTGCTTCCTTGAGCAAAAACGGGGGAAACGTTTCCCCGTCCGTGGTTCTCGGCAATCTGGGCGGTCAGGACGTCACGCTCACCATGGCGTACAAAAGCACCGCCGCCATGAATGCGGGTTACCTGGACGCGACAGGCACGTCCCCCTCCATCAACTCCCTCTTCCCGGACAGCATGGCGCAATCTTCCATTTCCGGCAAGTGCAACGGGGTGAAGGGACAGACCGTCGGCCTGCAATTCACGTTGAGCGGCCTGGCGGCCAATACCACCTATTATCTGTACGTTCTGGGCAACAACGGTTTCTCAACCAATAAAACCAGCATGGCCCTCTCGGGCGGTGTCAGCAATGTCACAGGCAGCCTGATGGACGGCTATGAAGGAGCGGGAACGGTGACCGGTTCAACCTTCCAGGGGACGACGGATTCTTCCGGCGTGGGGATGGAATGGGCATTCACCACAAACAATTCGGGCCAGGTGACGCTCACTTATGAACGCTCCGCCGGAGCGGCCGCGGATGTGGTAAATGCAGATGTCAGCTTGAACGGATTCATGCTGGCAACCGAACCCATTCCCGAACCGGCCACGGCATCCCTGGGGTTGCTCGGACTGGCGACGCTGCTGTTGCGGCGGCGCAAAAACTAAGGAGCATTCAGCATTATCTTTGACGAGATGTCCGGAAAGAAGGGATGGACCGCCCATGTTGTTCATCCCTCCTTTCCGGCATTTTTTATTTGCAGAAGTCTATCTGTTAGATTATTTAATAACCTTATATCTATGAAAAAGAAATCTCTCTTCGGCGTCCTTGTGGCGGTGGCTCTCTCCGCTCTGGGGAATCCGGGGCAGGGTGCGGGAACGGTGGAATCCTTTGGCGTGGACTTCGGCAATGCGGCTTCTGCGGCACAGCCGGGCTGGACGAATATGGGGGTGGTGACCACCACGCCATCCTCCACGCTGAAAAGCGTGCCCCTGCGGAGGAATAACCTGGAAGCCTCTTCCTCCCCCGTGCTGGCTGGAACGCTATTTGGCCGCTCCGTTTATCTGGCGGTAACGGCCAAATCGGAAGCGAGCGTGGGAAACATGTGCTATAACAACGCCAATTCAACGTGGCGGGAAAAGGGGGAAACCCGCGGAGGGCAGCCGGGCGGCGTGCTGCAGGCGGAAAGCGCCTTCTCCTTTCCGAATCATGGGGAAGCCCTGAATACGAGTTTGCAATTGTTTACCAACGGCATGGCGGTCCGGGCCGGCACGGTGCGCGTTTCCCTCTCCGGACTGGCGCCCGGCAAGGAATATGCCGTTTCTTTTTTCCTGGGCAGCGGCAAGCCCGCGTACCAGTCCGTTTCCCTGGTATCCGGCGCTCATGTGGACGTAAAGGCGCTTCAGACCTCCACCGGTTCCCGCACGGAAGACACGTGGAAAGGGGGTGTCAACACGGCGGACGCGGATACCTATATGGCGGTGGAATGGACCGCGGCAGCGGATGAGGCCGGGACGCTCGTTTTTGACGTGGTGAAGGAAGGCAGCTCCGCCGGAACCGGAACCCTGAATCTGAATGCGCTGACTGTCCGCACGGATGATACCCCGGCCCCTCCCGCTCCGGAGCCGAAGCCCGTCAGCGTGCTCCACAACAGGGCGCTGACCGTTCTTTCCTCCCCGGTGGCGCTTCCCGTGCCTGCGGATGCCTGGACCGGAACGGGGGAAATGACTTGCGAACTTTGGGTCAGGCCGGATGGGGACGCCGCCTCCGGCGCTATTCTTTCCCTGGGGGCTTCCACGCTCTCCCTGAACGGAGGCCGTCTGCATCTGGAATCCGGGAATGCGGAAACTCCCGCCTCCGTGGAGGCTTCCGGCCAGCCCTTCGCCGCCGGAACCTGGCACCATGTGGCCGTGGCCCTGGGAACGGAAAACGTCAGCCTGTATGTGGACGGAACATTGGCGGGAACCGCTCCTGCCGCGCCTTACCTGGCCTCCATGAAAAACGGCTGGACAGGCCTGGTGCTGGCTGCGCAGTTCAAGGGAGCCCGGGACGAACTGCGGTTCTGGAATGCGGAGCTGGGGACCGGAGCGGACGACTTTTTCCTGACGGGGCCGCTGCCCATGGCCCACCCCAGGTATGGCCGCCTGGTGGGGCTGTGGCGGCTGGACGGAGACTTCCGGGACGCCAAGTGGACGGAATTCGCGGACAAAACGGGCAGCTCCTTCACCCGCCCGTACCAGGCGGTGACGCCGTCCGGCACGGAATTCTCCATCGTCATGGACAACAACACCTTCCGCTACATGCTGGTGACCGGGTACGTCCGCGAAAGCCATATCATGTGGAACTGGCCGTCCCGTCCCCACATGATCAATAACTCGGATATCATTTACATCGGCGCCGCTTCCGCCGCCGCCAATGGGGACATCAGCTTTTCCTACCCGGACAACGACGTGACGGAAAGCCGGGGCGTGCAGCTTCTCCCCGCTGACGGCGCGCGGACGAACGTTCTGGAATTCACCGGAGAAGACGCTTATATGAACGTGGGCAACGGACTGCTGGCGGGCAGCAATGCCAACGCGTTCACGATTGAAGTGAACCTGGCTCTATCCGCCGGGGAGCAGAACGTCACTCTGTTTGAAAACGACAGCGTGTCCATGACGCTGGCGTGGGCGGATGGCCATTACAAAGCGCGCCTGCAGGCGGGCTCCACGGCTGCCTGGGAGGCGGACCTGCCCGCCGTAGCCCTTCATGAATACTTCTGGCTGGCCTTCATCCGCAATTCCACGGCGGGAACGGGCGTCTTTTACCTGAACGGCGCCCCCCTGCAAACGGCGGCGGTTGCCGCCGGGGAAATGAACGGCACGCCGAATGCCGTCGTGGGCCGGAACCTAAAGGGGAAAATAGACGACATGCGCGTGTGGCATCTGGCCCGGCCCGTCAACCGTTTGGGCACGGAAGTACAGCCCAACTGGAATGACCGTCTCATCGTGGCTCACTGGGGGAACAGCGACGTCTTCGGCCGTGATACCGCCTCCTGGGCGGAACATGTCCGCACGCTGCGCAGCATGACGGAAGGGGTGGGAGGCATGCGCATCCGCCTGGGCATTGCCGGAGGCGCGTGGAGCGCCATGCTGCCGGCTGCCGCCGCCCGCCAGAGGTTTGCGGACGGCATCAGGGACCTGTTGAAAAAATATCCGCTGGACGGCGTGGACCTGGACTTTGAATGGCTGTACCAGGGGGATGGAAAGTGGACCAACTACGGGCAACTGGCCCAGGCCATCCGGGAGACGAATCCGGACATGTTCTTTTCCATCTCCCTGCATACCGTCGCCTACTGGTTCCCCGCCGCGTACATGCAGTATGTGGACTACTTCACCTTCCAGAACTACGGGCCGGCCATTGACGTGAATACTTATAACAGCATGGTTTCCGCCTGCGGAAAATCCCGGAATCAGGGCTTTCCGGATAAAAAGATCATCCTGAGCGCCCCATTCCAGGGAACGCCCGGAACCGCCGGGCTGCCTGACGGCAAAAAGCCGGGGGACTACATCAAGGGCTACAGGGACATAGCCGCCAACTGTCCGGAAGCGGACAACCCCGATCATGACACGGCCGTTTATTCCTATTCCGGCCTCAATCTGACGCTCCATTACAACGGCGTCACCACCGTCAAAAAGAAAGCCAAATACATCAGCGACCAGAAGCTGGCCGGCTTCATGTACTGGGACATGGGGCTGGACGTGGCGGACGCTTCCGGAAGCAATAACTACTTTGACCGCCATTCCCTCCTGCGCGCCGCCAACCGCTACGTGTCTTCCACGTCGTTTCCCGTCACGGCTTCACCGTTCGGCTTGTCCCGGGTGGGGGCGTCCGTTCCCGCCGCAGGAGGGGCGGTGGATGTGGAAATTCAAATGGAAGAGGAAGCCCTGGGCTGGGTGGTGGCGGACTCCCCGGAATGGATTTCCGTTTCCGCCGCTTCCGGCATCGGCCGGACCATGATCATCCTGACGGCGTCGGAAAACAAATCCGCCTCCGGACGGTCCGGAACGGTGGTGTTCCGCGCTTCCGACAAGCAGGAATGTGCCGTCACCGTGACGCAGGCCGGGGCAGACCTGGCGGGCTATGACAAGTGGGTGCAGGACACCTTCCCGCCGGACGCCACGGCGGACCGGACGGCGGCTGATGCCTCCCCCGCCGGGGACGGCGTCACCAACCTGATGAAATACGCCACGGGCCTGGACCCGCTGAAACCCTGCGGAAGCGTGACGAAGGTATCCGTGGAAGAAGGCGTTGAAGGAAGCAGGCATCTGGTGTTGCGGTGGCCGGTAAATCCTCAGGCGGCGGAGGTAAAGCATGAAGTGGAAGTCTCCCCGGACTTGGTTAACTGGACTTCCCTGGGGGAAGTGGAAACCGCCGGAAGAACGTCTGCCGAATTCCGGGATGCGGAGCCCGTGCAGGACAGCGCCATGAAGCGGCGCTTCCTGCGCCTGAAAGTGACACGGGAATAACTTCAGCCGACCTCCTTGTGGAGGTGCCTTTCCGCCCCTGCTTACGCCTTGGAAAGCAAAATCCGTCCCGGCACGGCATGGCCGGAACAGGGAGCGCCATATACCCATGCGGGCGGCCCGAACAGCCACGCATGGCAGAATGCACGAACCTTGAATGGGCCTCCTCATCTTAAAAACAGAGAATGTCCCGTTGAAGAATCGCGCTCGCTTTCCTCACCTCATTCCCAGCCGGCCGCAGAGGCCTGCGGCGCTCCCTGCTCCCGCAAACCCATTCCGGGGCATTCACCGGGCAAAAGCGCAGCCTATTTCCCCGCCTTCTTCTTAATCTTTTCCTTCACCCGCTCCACATTGGCGCGGGCGTCTTCATTCCCCAGCTCCGCCGCCTGTTCATACCACTTCCGGGCTTCCGCCAGATCCTTGGCCACGCCCGTTCCGCGTTCGTACATGGAGCCCAGGTTGTTCATGGACTTGGCGTCGTCCTGTTCCGCTCCCTTAATGTAAAACTGGTAGGCCAGAGCCATATCCTGCGGAGTGCCGAGCCCTTCCTCATGCAGGTAGCCGAGCAGGAAATACATGCCGGGCACGGCATGCGTCTGGTTCTGTTCCAGCTTGGTCAGGATGTCCATCGCCGTTTTCGGGTCCGGCTCCATATCCTCTCCCTTGATGAGCAGGCGCGCCTTTTCCACCAGGGCTTCCGGGTCTTTGGTTGCGGCGGCTTTCAGCACATAATCCTTGTGAAGCTCCTTGTTCGGCTGCACGCCGATCCCCTGCTCGTAATACCGGGCCAGCCTCTTGAGGCCGCGCACGTCCTCCTTCTTCACCAGCGCGGTGGCCGCCGTCATGGCGGAGGCCAGCAGCTGCTGCCGTTCCGCAGGGTCCTGCACGTTCCCGGCCACGGTTTCATAATAATTGGCCAATTCGTCCAGGGCGGTCAGGCTGCCGAGTTCCACGGCCTGTTCCCAGAACTTCACGGCTTCCGGATTGATGGTTTTCGGGGCAGGGGCCTGGCGTTCCCTGCCGGACGGCGTCATCCAGGGGGGGACGGCTCCGGCGTCCGTCAGCGTATCTTCCGCGTTATCCTTCTGCCCCGGCTTGCGGAGCCACGGCGGGGTGTTTCCTTCCTCGCTATTCAAGCTCATCTTGACCTGCTGGTAAGCGGAATGGGAGGTATTCCGGCTGGCGTTCTGCGCCGCCGTTTCCGCCGTATCCTGGGGATAGGCCGCCTGGTTGGCAAGGAAGAGCAGGGAGGGAATGTGGCCCCGTGCCGCCAGGCCGTGCATCATGGCGCTGTAAGGCTGAAGGTTTTCATTATTGGAGCTCCACATGTCCGCCGCGTCCACATGGCCCTTCAGGGCCCCCCGGAACATCCAGGAATCCCCTTCCGCCATGCGTTTTTCCAAGCCGAATTCGTAAATAAGGGCGCGGCCCAGCACGTACATGCCGCAGGGATCCCCCTGTCCGGCGGAAAGCCGGGCCCAGGCCAGGGCTTCCGGATAGCCGGATTCCTCGCTCCTGTAGCTGAACAGCATCAGGTAGGCCAGGTCCGCCTGGCTGCGGGCGTCCCCTTCCTGAGCTTTTTTGCGGAGGCTGGCGGTCAGCTCCTCCCACTGTTCCGGCGTGACGTATTCGGAAATGCCTCTCAGCGTAATGAAGTCCCCGGAGGCGGCTTTCGCCAGGCAGTCGTTCAGCAGCGTTCTGGCGGGTTCCGCGGCCGGCTTGTCCATCAAATCCGGGTTTTCCATCTGGGCCAGGCGCAGCTTGGCCAGGGGATGGCCTTCTTCCGCCGCCTGCTTGTACCACGTGCGCATGTTCTCCTGCGCTTCATGGGCTTTGCCTATGGAATCCATGGTATTGGCCAGTTCCTCCTTCCACAGCTCGCCCAGCTGGACGCTGGAATCCGCGTCTCCAAGCTGGGAGGCCAGCTCCAGCTCCTTGTGCGTTTTGGCATAGGGGGGAAGCTGGTTGAGCTTTTTCTGGGGAAGGGAAAGCGGTTCCTTCAGGAAGGGCATGCCCCGTTCGTCATGAAGGGCCAGCAGGTCCAGGGCGGCCTTGCGCAGCTCCTGCTCCTGCGGTGGCTTCGCTTCGGAAACCAACTGGGCGTACCAGGCATAGGCATTATTGCTGCCCAGCTTGCGGGCCTGGTCAAACAGGGTCTGGAGCAGGTAGCCGTCCACGGTTCCCCTTTTCTCCTTCATGCAGCCGGAGAGATCGCCCAGCAGGGTTTCCAAATCTCCCCTGGAGCGCAATTCCGCCAGAAGCTTTCCGGACTGCTCCGCGGCAGTACCCTTCGTCATCTCCGCCAGCAGGCGCATGGCTGCCGCGTGTCCCTTCTCCGCGGCCTGGGAAAGGGGCTGGACGGCCATGTCCCGCCACTTCCTGCCGTCCGGATCGTTGCCGGAGGGCCCCCCGCCCAGGGAAAGGGCCAGTTCCCCCATCCGGGCCAGAAGAACCGGTTTGGCGTTTTTCCGGTGCTTCTCCAGGGACTCAAGCACCTTGCCGGGGTCTTCCTTCAGCCAGTCCACCCTGATAAAGGCGAGCTGGGCAAGCGCGTCCTGGTCGCCGGAGGCGGCTTTCTTTTCCAGAGGGGCGAGGTAGCGCTTCAACTCGGCTTCCGGCAGGTCCGTAACGGTGTACAGCGCCGTGACGGCGTCCATGTCTCCCTTCTCGGCCAGCTTGCGGCAGGCGTCCAGCCATTCCGCATGCTCCGGCTGCATGGACTGCGCCTTGAAAATCCCGAAAATCCCGTAGGGGTCCGTCATCATGAGCTTGGGAGCCGGATGACCGGATTTGGCGGCCGCTTCACGGAAGAAATGCTGCATGTGCTCCAGGCAGGCCAGCGGCAGGTCCCCCCGGTTCAGGTAATAAAGCCCCATCCAGTACTCCCCGGCCAGCATGTTGGCCCGGAAGTCTCCCGCGGCAGCCTTGCCGAGCAATTCCCCGTACGTCCAGCCGCCGTCCATGGGCAGCTGGGAAAGGTCCCGGACCGGGACTTGCTCCACCTGCACGGGTGGATTTGCCCCTGCCTGGGACGGAACGTCCTGGGCATGAACCGGAACGGAAAAAATAAAGGGAATAAGCAGAAGACGGGCACGCATGGATCAACTCTTTTCTAACAGGAAAAACCTCTGCCCTACAAGCGTTTTTCACGTGCCTGAATGTTTAATTATTGATGATGTCACGTTCTTTTTTTAAAGAAGACAAATGAAGCTGTGACGGGAGGCTCCGGGCACGTGTGCGGCAGCTCCCAAGGCAAAGGATAATGATAGCCGGGAAAGGCGGAATGGACAAAGTAAACAAGGGATATTAAGCCCCCCTGTGCCCCTTCCGTCCATCCAGTCCATCCGGTCCATCCGGTCCGGATTATTTAAAAAAGAGCCCCTGGAGGATGCGCCTCACTAAACCTCCCGCAGTTTTTCCGGGCATTCCTCCAGCAGCGCGCGCAGCCGGCGGCGGTCCAGTTTTCCCATCACCGTCAGGGGAATGGGCGTTTCCATGACGGCCCGGATGCGCTGGGGGCCGGGAGCAGCTGCATTCCATTCGCGGCACGCGCGTTCCAGCGGCACAGCGGCGGGACCGCAGGCGACCAGCTCCATTCCGGCCCGCGGGTGCGGAACGGCCTCCACTACCGCCTCCGGAACACGGCGGCGCAGCGCATCCTGGACGGCGTCCGGGTCCACCAGTTCCCCCAGGACTTTGACGAGCCTGTCCGCTCGGCGCAGGAAGGTCAGCAGACGCCCCTCCAGGCGCACCAGGTCGCGGGTGCTCCACCACTCCTGCGGCTCCACCCGTTCCAGCAGAAAACCTCCATGAGGCTGCGTCAGCAGGCGGCCGCACAGCTTGCCTTCCCCCTGGAAGCGCAGGAGGCCGTCCTCGTCCGTCTTTGCTTCCCAGTGGGGTAGCAGGGAAAGGCGGTCCGTGTGGTACGGATCGCCGGGGAAAGCCGTGGCGAGCTGGGAGCCGGACTCCGTCATGCCGTAGCTCTGCACCACGGGCCAGCCGAGGGCGCGGGCTTTCCTGCCCGTCTCCATGTCCAGCGCCCCCCCTCCTACGATGATGCATCCGGCGGTGGAAGGCGCGCGGAGGCGCAGATTGACCAAGTCCACCACCTGCGTGGGAACCAGGGAGGACCAGCAGGCCCCGGAGCTTTTCATCAGGTCCGCATAGGCCTGGGGATTCCACCTGCCGTGAAGCGCATGGACGTCGGTCCCGGCCAGGGCCGCGCGCAGGTAAATCATGGCGCCCCCCACGTGCCAGACGGGCAGGGGGCAGCACCAGTCCCCGCATTCCGCGTGCAGGTGTTCCAGGGCTCCGCGCGCGCAGACGTCCAGGGCGCGCCGGGTGAATAAAATGGCTTTGGGCGGCGAACCGGAAGAACCGGACGTGGCAAAGGCCGTGACCTCATCCATGCCCCGGCGGGAAAGGAAGGCGGCGGCCTCTTCCGCCCAATCCCTCAAATGGGGGGGGGCCATCACGCAGGGGCCGTTGTCCCGGTCCCAGGGCAGGGGTGTTCCGGAGGCGGACATGGCGGCGGCAGGCTACCGGAGGGCTTTTCTGCGCAGGGTGTGCCAGCGTTCCTCCATGCGGGGCTTCAAATGATGTTCAATCCAGGCATAGGCCGCTTCCAGGCCTCCTGCCTTGAAGGTGCGGCCTATTTCCGCTTCCACGCCTGTGGCGTTGCCGGTGCGGCGCAGGAAATCATTGCTGGTGAATTCGATGAAAAGCTTTCCGTTGATCGCTCCTTCCTCCGCCAGAATCCATTCCCTGACGTACAGCGCCAGAATGGCGTCCCCTACCCATGCCTCCACGCGGAGGCGTTCTTCTGTGGCCTTGTCCATATGATGGTTTATGAAAATCTGGCAATGGCGGTTTTCCCTCCCAGCGGATCCTTGATGGGCGGCGGGGGCACACCGGGAGCCTGGTTCCCGGCGGGGGAGGCCGGCTGGCGGTTTTCCCGCGGAAGCTCCGGCAGGTTGTCCGTGGGGGTGGATGCGGGCGCGCCGGGCGCCGGGGGATTCTCCTTGCGGTCCTGCGGCGCGGGGGCGGCTCCCGGCGTAAGGGGCACGTCCAGCACCCTGTCCTGGGCCGCGCGGCGGTTGACCGCATCCTTGGCCTCCAGGGATTTGCGGAGCGCCGTCTCCGATTCCGGATTCCAGTACCCGGAATCCAGTTCAATGTAAATGTTGGAATAGGGGAGGGATGTCTTGGTCTTGATGACCAGCACGTTGAACTGCTTGGCGGCGTCTTCGATCAGGGAATTGATCGTGCGGCTCATCAATTCAAAATGCTGGCGTCCCGGAAGCATTTTATTGATATTATTGCGGTAGCGCTTGATGCCGGGGGCGTAATCCTCCGTAACGCTGCGCAATTCCGAGCTGATCATGATGCGGGGCACCACGTGGGCTTCCTCCTCCAGCATGTTCAGCACGTCCAGAAGCACTTCATCGGACGTCTTGTCGGAGACCATGGTCTTGATGCCGGCTCCCGTATAGGCCGGGAAGGAGGACTCCGCAATGACAATCCAGTTTCTGGCTCCCACGATCGCCAGGTTTTTATATAACTGGTCCTTCCATTCCCGCTCTGCCGGGTTGGCGTCCTGGCAGCCGCTGAGCAGGCTGATGATACATACGGGCAGGATGAGGGGGAGTCGGGTCATGGGAGGGACCCCGCCTTGCGGGGCTGGAAAATGGGCTAGAATTTATGGGACCGGGGTTCGCGGCAGGCGCTGGGGCAGCGGCCCTGTTCCGTGGCGAACGGCGCTCCCTGGGTGGGGGCCGCCTCCGTAAAGGCGACGCCCGGCAGTTCAGTAGGTACGCCCTGAACGGGGAAATCCTTTCGCAGGGGGAAATAAGGATAGCCTTCCCACATCAAAATGCGGCGCAAATCCGGGTGGCCGGAGAACTTGATGCCCATCAGGTCCCATACTTCACGCTCGTGCCAGTTGGCGGACTGGAAGATTTCCGTGACGCTGGGCACTTCCTCTCCGTCGTCCACCTTCGTCTTGAGGCTCAGGTTCACGCCCGTTTCCGCCTGCGTCAGCGTATAATTGACTTCAAAGCGGGGGCTTTCCCCCATGTTGTCCACGGAGCAGAGGTTCACCATCATGTCAAACCCGGCGGAATCCCGCAGCCAGCGGACTACGTCCGCCACGGCATGGCGCGCGACGGTCAGCGTGATGTCGCCCCGGAACTCGTAGCGGTCCGTGATGACGTCTTTCCCAAAGCGGTTCTGGGCGTTGTCTGCGGCGGTCTTGATCTGTGATTCTAGAGAAGGCATGGAGAAGAAATGGTAAAAGATGGAACGGAGTAAAACGGTCGGAAAAGGTTTATTCGAGAGGCATTTCCGTCTCGACCGGCACGGGGGCGTTGGCTTCGCGCGGTTCCTCCTTCTTGAAGAACGTGCGTGCGGGCTGCTGGGTATCCAGCTTCTTGCGGAGGGTAAGCAGGGCTTCCAGGATGGCCTCCGGGCGGGGAGGGCAGCCGGAAATGTAAACGTCCACGGGAATAATCTTGTCCACGCCCTGGAGCACGGAATAGGAGCGGAACATGCCGCCGGTGGAGGCGCACGCGCCCATGGCGATGCACCACTTGGGCTCCGGCATCTGGTCCCAGATGCGGCGGACGGCCAGGGCCATCTTGTAGGTGACGGTGCCGGCCACGATCATCACGTCCGCCTGGCGGGGGGAAAAGCGCGTTACTTCCGAACCGAAGCGGGAAAGGTCATACCGGGAGCAGGCCACGGCCATGAACTCGATGGCGCAGCAGGAAAGCCCCATCGGCATGGGCCAGAGGGAATTTTTACGAATCCAGTTGATGGCGGCGTCCAGGGTGGTGTAGACAAAATTGCCTTCCGCGTTGGAGTCCAGTACTCCTGTTTCGTAAACATTCGGTTCGTTCGTGGTGACCATGATAACAGATGATTCTTGCTGAAGCCAGATTAGCGAGATGCCTTCAACTCTCAAGCCTTAATTTGGTTCAGCCATGATTTTCTGCGGCCTGTTCCGGCCCTGTTTTCCGGGTGCCCCGGAGCGGGGATGAATAAACCCGCACAGGGTTTCCCCCGTGCGGGTTTTTATCCAACTATATTACCTATGAAACTCAGAACTCCCCATAATGGGTGGCGGTCTCTCTACCTCCCGCCGCCCGGTTTGTTACTGATGCAGGTTAGAGTCCCGGGTGGGGGCTTGCGTTCAAAAAGGAGAAAATTTTTATGACAGGCCCATGGAAGGAAATACAGGATGCTTTGAGAATGAATGCATCATGTTTTTACTGCCTTGAAAGTGGAAATAGGGGGTAGACCCGGTTTCCCTGCAATGTTGGCGTGAAGGGTGCTTTTGGGAAGGAGGGAGGATGCTTTATCCTCGGTTATCCCTGTGCCGGGAGGAGCGGATGACAAGGTGCGCGACTAGCCAGAGGCTGAGGGCAATAGTGGCTAAAAGAGCCGGCATGCTTTCCGTGATGTCTCCTAACAACAGCACGGCCAGGTCCGCTCCCAGAAGAAGGATGCCCATGAAACGCCAGTACGGGGATTCCCCGTCATGTCTGGCGCGCGGGGAAAACTCTGCTCGAAGGGACGGGATATCCAGCAGAAAGGAAAGAAGATCAAACATGGTTTTGTGAAAGGAGTTGGAAGGAGGAAGTTGGTGGATGAGCTTTGTTATCGGAAGGCCGGGATGTTATGGACTAACTTATTTACAAGGGCCGGGAGGCCCTTGTTCCCAAAAGCGCGGTCATGATAGGAAATCCGGGATGGGACAATTCCAATGACATGCATGAGAAGCGGTCGCCTGGGAACGAAGGCCTCCCGGCCTTCTTATCTAAACTTCCCCTAGGCATAACCACGGCAATTTTATTTATAGTCATGATTCCGGAGGGATTGGACAATAATATAAGCGATCAGCCAAAAGGCAAAGACCATGCCGAGAACAAGAGCCGCCATGCTGTTCATATGTATCCATAAGAGCAGAGATCCCATGACGATTGCCAGGAGAATAATACCCGTCCATTGACGCCTCCGGGATTGTTCGTCATCCCTGCCACTCCCGGGAGGTCCAATCAATGAGGATAAAATATCTTTCAAAAAATCGGAAAGATCGAACATAGGGGCACACAGGAAGTTTAACGATGCAAATTCGGGAAAGGAATGACGAACATTACAGCCGTTCCTGGATCAGCACGTGGAAATGGCCTCCTGCGCCGTGTTCGTCCGTCAGGAAGGCGTCCTGCGGCGTGTTCTCCGCGTAGGGGAGCAGGTAATCCCGCTGAGTCATCAGGGTGACCGTATCCCCCAGGCAGTTGCGGGAAAGCTCCAGAAGGTCCGTAAAATTCACGTCGCAGGTCAGGTCCGTGAGGCCGGGGTGCCGGTACAGTTCCTCCCCGGTCAGCACCTGGTGGCTTTTATACCCGCGCAGGGAACCCTGGGGGCGGCGGTAGTAAAGCCGCTCCATTTCGTCCCCGTAGTCGATGACCGTCATGACGCCCATGTTCCAGAGGGGCAGCCACCCGGTGAACCAGCGCGCGTAGGAATCGTGAATCTCCAGACGCTGCCCCGGCTGGGAATCATATTCCAGCATGTGGGAAAAAAGCGGCTGTTGACGGACGGGGCGCAGTTCCTCCCGCACGGCTCCGTCCTTTACGGTAAGCCCCACTTCCCGCCAGCCCTCTTCCGTGTACTCAAACACGCGGGCCGGGAAGGCGTCCACCAGCTCGTTGGAGAAAATGAAGGCTTTTCCGCCGCAGTGCTTCAGCGCCTTTTCCATGGTGGAGTAAATCTTGGCCTGGCTCCCCAGCAGAAGGTGCTGGAATTCGCGCAGCCGGGGGGAGGACTCCACAATCACGTAATCCGTATTCAGGCGGTTCCAGAACCCCAGTTGCTCCAGGACCTTGACGGCCAGGGCTCCGGAACCGGCGCCTATCTCCAGCAGGGGCAGCCGCCTGCCGCAGCGGGCGCAGGCCTCCTTCCAGCGTGCGGCGACGGCCTTTGCCAGAATGGGGGACAGCGTGGGAGTGGTGGAAAAATCCCCGCGGCTCCCGATGTTTTCAATGGAGGAGGAATAATACCCCTCCTGCGGGTGGTGCAGGGCCAGCTGCATGAAGGCTTCCAGGGAAAGCCAGCCGCCGGCGGCCGCGATGTGGTCGGAAAGGCGTATCATGCGGGGGAAAAATGGGTCAGGATTTGGACTGCTCCAGCATGCGCAGCAGCGGGGCTTCCGCCCTCTTGCGCAGGTCTTCCGGCAGCTCCACGGCGGGGGAAAGGTCCCGGAGAGCCAGGTACAGTTTTTCCAGCGTATTCATCTTCATGTACGGGCAGGTGCTGCAGGAGCACTGCTCCGTGGGGGCGGGAATGAACTCCTTGCCCGGCACCAGCTTGCGCAGGCGGTGCAGGATGCCGGATTCCGTGACGATGATGAAGGATGAAGCCGGGCTTTCCGTGCAGTAGGGAATCATCTTCTCCGTGGAGCAGATGTGGTCAGCCAGCAGGCGCACGGCCTCCGTGCATTCCGGGTGCGCCACCACCAGTGCGCCGGGGTGCTTCTCCTTCAGGGCCAGAATCTGGTCCCGCGTAAATTCCATGTGCACGTGGCAGGCCCCGTTCCACAACTCCATGGGGCGTCCCAGCTGGCGGCCTACCCAGGCGCCCAGGTTCTGGTCCGGCACGAACAGGATGGGACGGTCCTCCGGAGCCTGGGAGACAATCTTCACGGCGTTCCCGGAGGTGACGATCACGTCCGCCAGAGCCTTCACGCCGATGGAGCAGTTCACATACGCCACCACGTAATAATTCCTGTCGGCGTTCTCTTTCAGGAAGGCTTCCAGTTCCCCGGCGTCGCAGGAGGCTTCCAGGGAGCAGCCGGCGTCCGCGTCCGGCAGGATGACGGTTTTGTCCGGATTGAGGATCTTGGCGGTCTCCGCCATGAAATGGACGCCGCAGAAGGCGATCACGTCGCAATCCGTATGCTGCGCCTTGTAGGCCAGCCCCAGGGAATCGCCCACGTAGTCGGCCATGTCCTGGATGTCCCCGGTCTGGTAGCTGTGCGCCAGAATGATGGCGTTGCGTTCTTTTTTCAGGCGTAAAATTTCCTCTTTCAGGTCAAAAGGTGCCATGCGGGAAAAGATGGGGGGAAGCCTCCGGCAAGTCAAGCATCATGTCCCATGCAGGGCGCACTTGTTGACGGGGGGCGGGAAATGTGGCACAGTCTGGCGCATCATACGATTATGTTTTCACTTTTAGCTGATAAACTGGATAACACGTTCCGGAAGCTGCGGGGCCTGGGCAAGATTTCTGAAAAGAACATTGCGGACGCCCTGCGGGACATCCGGCTGGCCTTGCTGGAAGCGGACGTGGAATTTGGCGTGGCCCGGGAATTCATCGGCCGCGTGAAGGAGCGGGCCATGGGGCAGGAAGTGCTCAAATCCATCAAGCCCGGGGAACAGATCGTCAAAATCTTCCGTGATGAAATCGCCGCCCTGCTGGGCGGAGACGCCGTGGGACTGGACCTGACGGACCCCGCCAGAATCATGGTAGTGGGCCTGAACGGCGCGGGCAAAACCACCACCAGCGCGAAGCTGGCCCTGCGCCTGAAAAACGAGGGGCGCCGCCCCCTGCTGGTGGCCTGCGACCTGGTGCGCCCCGCCGCCGTGGACCAGCTGGCTACGCTGGCGGAACAGATAGAAGTGCCCGTGTACAAGCCCGCTCCCGGCAGCCGGGACGTGGTGGCCGTGGCGCGTGAGGCCCTGGAATGGGCCCGGACCCAGAACGGGACCGTCATGATCTTTGACACGGCGGGCCGCCAGGAAGTGGATGAAGCCCTGATTGACGAGCTGCGCCACCTGCACGCCTTCCTCTCCCCGCGGGAAACCCTTCTGGTGGTGGACGCCGCCACGGGCCAGCAGGCCGTGAACGTGGCCCAGACCTTTGACCGGGCCGTGAACGTCACGGGCATCGTCCTGACCAAGCTGGACGGGGACGCCCGCGGGGGCGCTGCCCTCTCCATGCGTTCCGTGACGGGCAAGCCCATCAAATTCTCCGGCGAGGGGGAAAAGCTGGACCAGTTCGGCCCCTTCGTCCCCGGCCGCATGGCGGACCGCATCCTGGGCATGGGGGACATCGTGGGGCTGGTGGAGCATGCCGCCGCCCGCATTGACGAGGAACAGGCGGCCAAATCCATGGACCGCATGATGTCCGGCAAATTTGACTTTAACGACTTCCTGGACCAGATGAAGATGATGCAGAACCTGGGGCCGCTGGAAGGCCTGCTGGGCCTGCTCCCCGGCTTCGGCAAAATCAAGAAGCAGCTTCCGGACGGCGCGCTGGACCCCAAGAGGATGAAGCACATGGAAGCCATCGTGCTCTCCATGACGGCCAAGGAAAGGAGCAATCCCAACCTGCTGAACCCGTCCCGCCGCCGCCGCATTGCCGCCGGCTGCGGCCGCTCCCTGATGGAGGTGAACAAGCTCATCAAGAACTTTTCCGAAATGCGCAAGATGATGTCCGGCAAGGGCAAGATGGGCGCCATGATGAAACAGATGGGCGCCATGAAGGGGAAAGGGGGCAAGATGCCCGGCCTTCCCGGCATGGGCGGCGGTCTTGGCGGCCTGAAAGGCCTTGGTGGGCTTGGAGGAGGCCTGGGCGGTCTCTTTGGCGGTCGCAAATAGGCGCAAAAACGGATTTAACCCGGGGCGCGGCGAACATGGCCGCGCCTTTTTTAAAGAAAGGGCGGGGAGCGCCGCAAACCCTTGCGTCGGCTGAAATGAATACATCCGTCAGGACGTCCTGTTCTTGGGAAAAAGAATTCACCGCCGCCCGCCTTTATCTTCCGTTCCCGCAGGGGCCTGCGGCGCTCCTCTTTTATTGAAAGAACGGAATGCTGCTTCCCGTACTCCCGGAATGATGAATAAGGGGCGTTTTTACCGGATGGCGGCGTGGCTGGCTCTGGCCGGGTTCCTGAACGCCGGCATGGCGGAAATGCTCCCGGCGGAGGATGTGCTGCTCCCCGCTCCTTCCGCATGCACGTCCGACCGGTCCGCCGTGGCGCATCTTCCGCTGCGGCTGGCGGTCTATGCTCCTGAAAAGGATGCTCCCGCAGTGGAAGCCATCCTGAATGTGCTTAACGCCCAGGGCGTCCTGTCCGGCCTCTCCATGACCCGTGACAGGGACTCGGCGGACGTGGTTTGTTCGGTGGAAGGAAACCCCGCGGGAACCGGGGAAGGATATGAGGCGCGTCTGGAAGGAGGCCGGGAAGGGCGGGGCGTGCTGCATCTGAAAGCGGGGGCGTCCGCAGGCCTCTTCTACGCGTGGCAGAGCATGGTGCAGGTACTGAATGCCAACCGGACGGAGGACGGCTTCTCCGTGCCCGTCTTCTCCATCAGGGACGTCCCCTGTTTTGAATGGCGGGGCATCATGCTGGACGTATCCCGCCACTTCTTCACCATGGCGGAGGTCAAGCGCATGATTGACACCATGTCCCTCTTCAAGCTCAACCGGCTTCACCTGCACCTGACGGACGGCCCCGGCTGGCGGATGGAAATCAGGAAATACCCCCTTCTCACCTCCATGAGCGCGTGGCGCGTGCCGCTGGCCAATGGAGAATGGAACTGGCAGGAAGTGAAGCTGGCCATTCAGGAGCATGACCCGGAGGCCACCTACGGAGGTTTTTACACCCGGGAGCAGATGAGGGAAATCATTGCCTATGCCCGCAGCCGCCAGGTCACCATTGTGCCGGAAATAGACCTTCCCGGCCATTCCTATGCGGCCATGCATGCCTACGGGGACTTGATCTGCGACGGGGTGGACTTTCCCGTGGAAGGGAAAAAAGGCCGGGACGCCGTCTGCATGGGGCGTCCGGAAACGCTCCGCTTCGTAAAAGACGTGGTGGATGAACTCAAGGCCGTCTTCCCGCCCGGCTCCCCCATTCATCTGGGCCATGACGAGGTATCCGCGGAAGCATGGAAAAAATGCAGGTACTGCCAGAACCGTTTGAAAGACCTGAACGAGACGGACCTCAAGGCCCTGAGCCGGGACTTCCTGCAGCAAATTGCGGACTACGTGCGGAAAGACGGTTATGACGCCATCGTCTGGGATGAGGCAGGGGAACTGGAGGCGGACAAACACATCTTCGTCATGGCATGGCGCGGCAATGACTTTGCCGCGGCGGCGGTCAGAAAGGGGCATCCCGTCATCCTGGCCCCGTGCTCCCACTTCTACTTTGACTACTACCAGTCTTCTGCCCCCACGGAACCGAAGGCCATCGGGGGCCTCATACCGCTCAGGCAGGTGTACGGCTATGAACTGCCGGAGCTGTCCCCGGAGGAAGCCTCCAAGGTGCGCGGCCTCCAGGCCAATATCTGGACGGAATACCTGTACGACATGGGGCTGGTGGAATACATGGCGTGGCCCCGCGCCCTGGCGCTGGCCGAACGGGCCTGGAGCGACTGCGACCCGCGGGACTATAAATCCTTCCGCAGCCGTGCCGCCCTGGCCCTGAAGCTTCTGGAAAAACTGGCCGTGAAATACCGTCCCATGGATGAAGAGGATTAAGGCCCCTCCCGGGTGGCCGTTCCTTTAAAAGGGTTTTCATGGACCTGCCGCGCCTTTTCCTTTTAGCATTCCCGGACGGCTCCGTTCTCGCGAACGGTAACAGGGAAAACAGGCCGGAGGCTCCTGTCTCCTCCCGTGCGCTTCTGATAAAAAGTTCCCACCTTTGTCAACATCCCTGCCGGGATATTTCCGGATGCAGGGAGGGGGGAATTTCCTTCCGTTTCCGTTCTTCCTGACCGGGGGGATGCCGGAAATCTGCGTTCCCTCTCCTGCCGCCTCAACGAGGAAGGCGCCGGTTTCCGGTCTTGAGCGGTTTGTTTCCTGGGTTTTATTGACAGCGGATGCCGGGTCATGTATGAAATGACTCTAGCTGATTGCCTGTTTATGAAGAAACACCGGTTCCTGTTCCTCGCTTCCCTGATGGCGCTCGTGCTGCTTGGCGGCATGGCGGTAGTGGCTTGCTCCAATAACTTCAAGCATGTGCCCCGGACGGGCTTCGTGACTCATCAGGTAAAAAATTGCGACTCCCATATCCCGTTTGATGCCTACTGGAATGCTGATGATAAAAAAATCTGGAATGACAAGGTAAACGGCGTGGACGGCAAAAAAGTCCGGATGGCCGTCGTTCCGGTGGATACGGTGCACATGGATGTGAGGCCGGATACCGCGGAAGGATTTGATGCCCTGCACCGTCTGGCGGAATACTTCCGGAAGAGCGTCACGGCCAGCATGGAAAAGGAAGTTGCGGAAAATCCGCACTTTGAGATGGTGCCTCCGGGAACCAGGGGGGCCTATACGCTGGAGCTCGCCATCATTTCCATCACGCCCACGAACGCCAAAGCCGGCATTTTTGTCACGGCGTTGAGCGGCATCAAGGGGGGCGGCCTGGTCAAGCGGTTCATCAAAAAGGGCCACATCGCCATGGCGGGACGCCTGCGGGATGAGGACGGACGCATCGTTTCCGAATTTGCGGACTACGAGGAAGACCACAGCGCCCTGCTGGGCGTGGATACCAAGGATTTTAAAAAATACGCCCACCACCAGCGCACCATTGACGAATGGGCCCGTGAAATTACGGATGTGTATTCCTCTACGTACGGGCACTGGACGCAGAAGCGCATGATCTCATTCAACCCCTTTTAAGGGATAAGCCTCTGCAGACCGTATGCGGGGGAATTGCCCGGCAACCGGGTAACCGTCCTGAAAGGAGAACCGTGAAATGCGGTTGAAACGGCATTCCCGGCGGAACGCGTGGCGGAAGGAATAGCCCGCGCTTCTATTCTCCGTATTCCGCCCAGGAACTGCTGGTCTCCCACACGCGCACGCGTTCCAGGGTGACGCAATCCCGCACGGGGTATTCGCCGGAACCTTCCCTGGCCTTTTCCAGAGCATGCCGGGCGAAGTTGAAAATGGTGCGGGCCATTACCTCGCTGGTGGGGTCCTCCCGGTCAAACGGAATGATGCGCTCCCCGTACGCGGCCACGAAGGCGGCGTAATTGGGGTCATCCGTATTCACGCACAGGGAATGGTCAAACTGCTGTAGAAAATCCCCCATCATCTGCTTGATGGCCTTGAAATCCACCACCATGTCGTTGGCGTCCAGCGTATCCGCCCGGAACACCATCTCCACGGAACGCGTATGGCCATGGGGGAATTTGCAGTTGCCGGGGTGCTTGGACAGAAGGTGCCCGCTTTCCAGTTCAATGGATTTGCAGATTCGGTAGGCCATGAAGGCAGGATAGCGTGGGAAGGGGCGGGGGGCAATCCCAATCAGAGTCTGCCTGCGGTCCGGTTCTCTGTGTGCGGAACGGGGTTCGTAACGGATTCTGCCGGCCGTGGGCGGCTTTTCCTTGCGGGCGGCTGTGATTTCTGGCAACCTTCGGAAAACCAGACTCTTGCCCTATGGCCTATCTTTCATGGTCCTTCCTGAAAATGGGAGAAAAATCGGATCGCAGGACAAGCCTCCTTTTCCTGCTCATGGCGGGCATTCCCATCATTTTTACCGCCTTCTTCGTCTTCATGCTGGGGGCGGCCACGGTCTGGTACGCCTGGCCTGTTCTGCTGCCGATGCTTCTCCTCCTCTATCTCCCCTTCGCCCTGCGGAAGGAAAAGGTGCAGAGCGTCCATTCCAGGAATATCCTCTTTGGCCGGGACCCGCTGACAGTCGTCTTCAGGCCGGTGGTGAGGAACTGGGTATATGCCGTTTATGCCGTGCTTCCGGCGTTGCCCCTCCTGTTTTCCGGTTGGAAAATGCCCCTGGACAGTCTCGGGAACGGAAGGAATCTGGCGGAATTCTTCCTGATGTGGATATCCCTGTATGCCGTCTTCACGGTGCTGACGGTTTTCCTGGGAAAGGCACGGTATTTGAAGCCGGGCAGGCTGCTGCTGGCCGCTGGCGCCAATCTGGCGTTGATGCTGCTTTATTCCCTGCTTGCGTGAAGCGGGCGCACTGTGTATCCGGCGTGTTCCCCTGCCTTCCCGTGGACGGGGGCTTTTCCGTGGCGCCTGCTGCAATGGGGGAACCGCGTTGCCCTGCCAGCCTGGCGGCCATCTCCGGAGTTGTTGGAATGGACGTGCTCTATTGCCGTTCTTTCCCTGAAACGCCTGCCCCGGGCATGGGAAAAGAGCGCGGAAAGACAGGAATACTCTCCGGGACAAGGAAATTTACTGAAATTGAAAATCTTGAAATAATATTGTTTTTCTGTAAAATCTCCGCGCCGGGTTGATCCCGGATTAAGAAAAGGAGGTGTACCATGTGAATGACTGTATCATACTAACCAGGCTGATTGAGTTACTCATTGTAATGTTCAGCTAACGAAAAGCCCCGTCCTGTAGCAGCAGGACGGGGCGATTTATTAGAGGTAAATGTGATTTGTATGATACTAACCGGAACCACTATGAAAAATTTCCATAAATAGTCAAGCGGGAAAAACTTCCGGCAATGTCTTACAAACGGTTTTTTAAAGGCTGGAGATTCTCCCTGTAACGGGTGGCGGATTCCACCTGTTTATATCTGCGCTTCTTCCTCCTTCCGGATTTAATGAATGCTTGAAACGGCAGGCCGGGGATGTTCGGGAGAATCTCCCCAAAAGCTCAAGGGAAAAAGGAGGGGGGATAAAACGAGTTTTCCCGTAAAGGGGCCATAAAAAATCCCTGTTCCGCGCGGCATGGCGGAACAGGGAGAAAAAATCCGGCGCTCTGTCCGGGCGGCTTAATGGGCGCAGCCAGCGCAGGCCCAGCCTTCGCGGATCTTCGCGAAGAAATCGTTGCCCTTGTCGTCCACCAGAATGAAGGCGGGGAAGTCCTCCACCTCAATCTTCCAGATGGCTTCCATGCCCAGTTCCGGGTATTCCAGCAGTTCCACCTTCCTGATGTTATTCTTGGCCAGGATGGCGGCGGGACCGCCGATGGAACCCAGGTAAAAGCCGCCGTGCTTCTGGCAGGCGTCCGTCACCTGCTGGCTGCGGTTGCCCTTGGCGATCATGATCATGGAGCCGCCGTTTTCCTGGAACAAGTCCACGTAGGAATCCATGCGGCCCGCGGTGGTAGGGCCGAAGGAGCCGGAGGGATACCCTTCCGGGGTCTTGGCCGGACCGGCGTAGTACACGGGGTGGTCCTTCATGTACTGGGGCATGCCTTCACCCTTCTCCAGGCGTTCCTTCAGCTTGGCGTGGGCGATGTCGCGCGCCACGATGATGGTGCCGTTCAGGCTCAGGCGCGTGGTGACGGGGTACTTGCTCAGTTCCGCCAGCACTTCCTTCATCGGGCGGTTCAGGTCAATGGAGACGGCCTCGCTGGAGGTCATGCGCAGGGCTTCCGGAATGTACTGGCCGGGGTTGGTTTCCAGTTGTTCAATGAAGATGCCTTCCGGCGTGATCTTGGCCTTCGCGTTGCGGTCCGCGGAGCAGGAGACGCCCAGTCCCACCGGGCAGGAGGCTCCGTGGCGGGGCAGGCGGATGACGCGCACGTCCAGCGCGTACCACTTGCCGCCGAACTGGGCGCCCAGGCCCAGCTTGCAGGCTTCCTCATGCAGTTCCTTTTCCAGCTCCAGGTCGCGGAAGGCGCGTCCGTACTCGTTGCCCGTGGTGGGCAGGTTGTCGTAATACTTGGTGGAAGCCATCTTCACGGTTTTCAGGCACTTTTCCGCGGAGGTCCCGCCGATGACGAAGGCGATGTGGTAGGGCGGGCAGGCCGCCGTGCCCAGCGTGCTCATCTTCTCCACCAGGAACTTCTTCAGCGTGGCCGGATTCAGCAGGGCCTTCGTTTCCTGGTAAAGGTAGGTCTTGTTGGCGGAGCCGCCGCCCTTGGCGACGAAGAGGAAGGAGTACTTCATGCCTTCCACCGCTTCAATGTCAATCTGGGCGGGCAGGTTGGTGCCGGTGTTCTTCTCCGTATACATGTCCAGCGCCACGGTCTGGGAATAGCGCAGGTTGTTCTGGGTGTAAGCGTCGTAAACGCCGTGGGAAAGCTGTTCGCAGTCATCGCAGCCGGTCCAGACCTGCTGGCCCTTCTTGCCCACGATGGTGGCGGTGCCCGTGTCCTGGCAGAAGGGCAGGATTCCGGCGGAAGCCACTTCCGCGTTGCGGAGCATCGTCAGGGCCACGCTCTTGTCATTGGCGCTGGCTTCCGGGTCGTCCAGAATGGCGGCCACCTGCTTCAGGTGGGCGGGGCGCAGGAAAAAGGCCACGTCATGGAAGGCTTCCGCGGCCAGCAGGCGCAGGCCCTCCGGTTCCACCTTCAGCATGGGGTGTCCTTCAAAGTCACCCACGCTCACGTAGTCGGACGTGATGAGGCGGTACTGGGTGTCGTCCTTTTCAATGGGAAAAGGATCCTGGTAATGAAAATCCGGTGTTGCCATAACGGGAGGCAATATAGCGGAGCGCCGCCCCCGGTTCGAGCAAAAAAATCAGGGGCGGTTCAGGCCCGAATCAATCATTAAAAAAGGCTTCTGTTCGCCCAGCGTACGGAAAGGAACGCAGTTTTTAAAGAACCACGGGCTGACGGGAAACAGCATATCCCTGAAGACGTGATACAGGAATTCCCGGTGCATGCGCCGTTCCTCTTCCGGAGTGAGGATGTAAATGACGGAAATGGGCTGAATGAATGTGATCACGGGGATTCCCCACATCTGCAGCAAGCTGTCTCTGATCTTGAACATCTGGTGAACCTTCCCCTGAAAGACAATCGCCACGGCTACGGTTCCCGCAGGGCTTGCGTCCATGAAGGCATGCATTTTTTCCCATGCACGGGGCAGCAGTTGGCAGGTAATCGTGCCGTCCTGCTCCCGTGCCGCGTACCGGATATCCTCCGGGCCGATCAGGGATTCCGGCCGGATAAAGGCCCAGGATGGAACAGGCTCCGGGAAATCAGGGCGGGTGTAGGGGATGGAGCGGAACCCGCTTTTCAGATGAATGGTTTTCCCTTGCCGGAGTTCCGGGAGGAACCGCTGTTCCAGCTCCGTGCTGCGGGGATGCACGGGATAAACGGCCAGCTTCTTTTTCACCTTCCTCTGCTGTTGTTCCGTGAGCGGCGGAAACTGGGTATTGATGGCCGCGCAGAGGGCATCCAGCTGGCGGTCATCTCCCGGCACGGGAATGAGGGTGGCGTGGGAAGGCATTTTATGGAATACGGGCGTAGACAGGATGGCGCCGCGCAGGACCACGGCCATTCTGTCCTTGCCGGGCCGGAGGGCGGCGCAGGCCTGTTCCAGGTTCCTGTACGCTTCTTCATTCCAAACGATGTCCAGATGCCCCGGATAATCCAGATTGGGGCGTGCGGACTGGGCGTAATCCCCGGTGACGATGGGGGCGTTCCCCAGAAACAGGTATTCCTTCTCCGCGTCTTTTTCTTCCTCCGCGCCCGGGCGGCTCCAGAGCCGGTAGCCCGGTACGGAAAGCGTCCCTTCTTCCACCAGCCGGGCGTTCTCCGGATGGATGGCGTACAGGGCCAGATCACGCGGAATGAAAGGGGTGGTTTTCCCCGTGGCGGCCCGGTGGTTGAGCAGTTCCGCCAAGTTGGCGGCTTCATTCTCCCCGTCCAGTCCGGAAATTTCAAAAGCACGGGAAATAATGGCCTGAACCACCGGGGCCGAATTGACTTTTCCCTGAACGACGACAGCCAGCCTGTCATGTCCCAGCCTCATGGCGGATGTAGCCGTTTTCATGGACCTCCCTCCCGGCGTGTTCAGGGTGATGTTGAGATGCTCCGGTCTGCTCGGATCGACGCCTGCCCGTTCCACCTCCGCCTCCGTAATGACCGGTTCGTCTTTCAGGAACAGACGTTCCCGCTGCATCTTTCCGTGGCGGTCGCGGAATTCATACACATAAGGCGTGTATCCTTCCGGGACCGGTTTTCCTTCCCGGTCCAGCTCCAGGCTGTCCGGATGCACCATCCTGACGGCAATGGAGGGAACGGCCGGCGGAGCCGCCTCCGCACGGGCGGAAAGCGGGAGCCAGAAGGCGGAAATGAACAGCAGGCAGAGTAGTTGTCTCATGGTCAATATGATAGAACCCCTCTAACACGTCAGGCAAGAAAAAAGAGCGGACGGGAGCGGCGCAAGCCCCTGCGGTAATTAATATCCCCATCGTGCCCTGCGGACACGCGTATTTTAAATCGTTTGCGGAAACCCATCCCGGGTTCAGTTGCCGCAAGTGTTTGAGCCGTTCCCGGGGCCTTGACAGGAAAATCCCCCGGAACCGCAGGGAGCCGGGGGATTTCAGCCGAAGGGGGGCTCAGCGGGAGGGCGGTGTCCCTGCACGGGGCGCGCCTGCCATATCCGCCATGGTTTATTGCCGCGGCTTGCGGCGGGGAGAAGCAGGTTCGGAGAATGAGGAACTGGAAGAGGAGGAAGGCCTGGGAGCGCCGTACTCCTCCGGAATTTCCGCTGCCAGAGGGATGTCGTTCGGGAGGCTGCTTTCGTCGTCGTAATAATTTTTCATCCTCTTCTGGGCGTCCTTGATCAGGGTGGCTTCCGCCCATTCCTCCACCGTCATGTTGTCTCTTCTGGCGGCTTCTTCGATGAGTTTGTAATCCTCGGCGCTCAGCATGACGGCGAAGGGTTTCCAATGGGCTCTTGCCGCCTCCTTCAGTTTTTTCTCCCTTTCCGTCTTTTCCATCATGAGCCGGATGAGAGCTTCCTTGTCTTTGGGAATGGCTACCTTGGCAAGCCAGTTGCGGACCGTGTTGGGAGACACGAAGCATTCCTCCGCAAAATCATTGCGGGAGATGTTCTGCTGTTTCAGCCAAGCCTTGATCTGCACTTTGAGTTCATCCTGATTCTCACTCATGCATATCTTTGTAACGAAAATGGTGCGATTTTTCAACCTTTTTTGCATAATATCATTTTAACGGTATATTTTCGTTGACTGAAATACCGTTTCAGGTGCATTATTGCATCGTAAGCGGGTTATTGAAGCCCTTATTGCACCAAAAGAAGGATTTTTATGAAGACGGGAAATAAGAAAAAGAGTCAGAAAAAAATTCAAATCAAGGGAAAAATGCCGTTATCCGTCCATTTTTTCCGGGATGCGGAAGCGGACGCCCTGAACGTGGAGCGCTGCCAGCTTGATAAGGCTACCCTCATTGCCTGTGCCGTCAAACGTCTCCGGGAAGATCTGGGCAACGTCCCGGATTCCGGTAAAAAACCTTCCGCATGACTCAGGAGATTTACTGGGAACTTCTGGCGTGGCTGTTCCGCTCTTTTCTGGCGGTGACTACCTTCGCCTTTGTCGTGGCCGGGTACCAGGCCCTGCGCTGCCGTCCGCGGGACGGCAGCAAGCGGAGAAAGTAGGGAATGGCAAAAAGGTCCGCGGTTCCCCGGCGTCAGGGCGGGGAGGACGCCGGGGAGGTTGACTCACGGCTTCGTCTCCCTTATCTTCCGGGAATGTCCCGCCGTGTTTCGGATGAAGCCGCCCTGTCCGCCATGAGCCTTGAAGAACTCTGGCGCTTGTTTCCCGTCATCCTGAGCGAATCCAGGCCGGAGTGGGCGGAAATCTACCGGAGGGAGAAAGAGATGCTGGAATCGGTGGTGCCCCTCTCGCGCATCAGCCGCCTTTCCCACTTCGGGAGCACGTCCGTTCCGGGCCTGGCGGCCAAACCCACCATTGACATTCTGCTGGAAGTGCGGCCCGATTCATTTGTTTTTGAAGCGCTTCCCCTGCTGGAAAAGTGCGGCTACCGGGAAATGCACCGGGACGAAGCGCAGATGCGCCTGGTTCTGGTGAAGGGCTATGCCGCGGACGGCTTCCGGGGGCAGGCGTTCCATCTGCATGTGCGGCCCTGCCGGGATTGGGATGAATTGTACTTCCGGGATTACCTGGCCGCGCATCCGGATGAGGCGGAAAGGTACGCCGCCCTCAAGCGTTCCCTGAAAGAGAAGTTCGAATTTAACCGGGATGCCTATACGGAGGGAAAAACGGAGCTGATCGCCGCCATGACCCGCCGGGCGAGGGAAGAAATGCCCGGCAGGCACGTCCCGGAATAAGGCCGTTAAACCGGGTTGCTTTTTATAGGGCAGGGGATGCGCGGAAAGACGGAAGGAAAGGGCAGGCGGACATTCCAAACTTGCTTGATGGTGAAACTTCCATTGTCGTCCACAAGGGCATGGATTTGGCACGACCTTTCCGGAGGGACATCTGCTTTGAACCACCCTTTCCATGTTTGGGAAACTGTCCAAAGAGCGGAAGTCTAATTTTTATCCTTCCGGGCAATACTTGCCCGCCGCGGCATTAAAAAGCCTGCTTCCGGCTGTTCGCGCCATGGATACGTTTATTTTGGCGGCGGGAAGAGGATTAAGCCGGTTGGAAAGGAAGGCCTTTCCGGGGGTGAAAGAAATTCCGCCGCTTCCCGCAGCGTGGATGAGGCTGAATGACAGGCATGTTTTTAAGGTCCGCTCCGGATGGAAATCCGTATTGCCAGAAGTGGGGAATGGCGGTAACATTCCGCCGCTATGAGTATTGAGAGTTTCGCAAACCAGCATGTGCTGGAATTGGTGGCTTACCAGCCGGGCAAGCCCATTGAGGAGACGGCCCGGGAACTGGGCCTGGATCCCCATGATATTGTGAAACTGGCGTCCAATGAGAACCCGCTGGGGCCGTCCCCCAAGGCGGTGGAGGCCATTGCCCGCGCGGCGGCAGGCGTGAACATTTATCCGGACGGCGCGGCCTTCCGCCTGCGCTCCGCCATTGCGGAGTTCTGCGGCGTGGAGTTCGGCCAGACGGTGGTGGGCACGGGCAGCAGCGAGGTGATTGAGCTGATGTGCCATGCCCTGCTGAATCCCCGGGCGGAGGTAGTGGCCGCCAGGCACGCCTTTTCCATGTACCCCATCATGTCCAAGCTGTTCGGCGCCACGTACGTGGAAGTGCCCAACAAGCCGGACTGGACGCACGATCTGAACGGCTTCCTGGATGCCGTTACGGACAGGACGCGCATCGTGTTCATCACGAATCCCACCAATCCCGTGGGAACGGTAGTGGGCCAGCAGGAGATTGACGATTTCATGGCGAAGGTGCCGGAACACGTGCTGGTGTGCTTTGACGAGGCGTACCGGGAGTTTTCCGACAATCCGCCGGATACCCTCAAGTTCGTGCGGGAAGGCCGCAACGTGATTGTTCTCCGCACCTTCTCCAAGGCTTACGGCCTGGCGGGCCTGCGCGTGGGCTACGGCATTGCCCCGGAACACGTGTGCAGCATGCTGCACAAGGCGCGCGCGCCGTTCAACCTGCACGTGCTGGCACAGGAGGCGGCCCTGGCCGCCCTGGAAGACCGGGAGCACGTGCGCCGCACCGTGGAGAACAATGCCGAGGGCATGCGTTTTTACGAACAGGCTTTCCGGGACATGGGGCTGGAATGGATTCCCAGCCAGGGCAATTTTGTCCTGGTGAAGGTGGGGCAGGGCAGGAAGGTGTTCCAGGACATGCTGGCCAGGGGCGTGATCGTCCGCGCGCAGGACGGCTACGGGCTGCCGGAGTGGATACGCATCAGCATAGGCACCCCCGCGGAAAATGCCCGCTGCATTGAAGTTTTGAAGGAAGTACTTTAAACAGTTTCGCCGTTTTTCCTGTCTCACCTTTTATGATCTCTCCGGAACAGTACATTGACGGTCTTGAATGGCGTTACGCCTGCAAGAAGTTTGACCCCGAAGCCCGCATTGAGAAACCCACCTGGCATGCGCTGGCGGAAAGCCTGCGCCTCAGCCCGTCTTCCCTGGGCCTTCAGCTCTGGAAGTTTGTGGTGGTGACGAACAAGGAATTAAAGGCGCGCCTGCGGGAAGTCTCCTGGAACCAGCCCCAGGTGGAGGACTGCTCCCATTACGTGGTGCTTTGCGCCCGCAGGACGGCCACCCAGCGGGACGTGGACCGCTACCTGGCCCAGATTGAGTTCACGCGCCACCCGTCCGCGGAAAAGCTGGCTTCCTCCGCTGATTTCTACACTGGCTATGTAAAATCCCTGACTTCGGAAAAAATGCACACCTGGCTGGATTGCCAGGTGTACATTGCCGCAGGCTTCCTGCTCAGCGCGGCCGCCGCCCTGCGGGTGGATTCCTGCACCATCGGCGGCATGGACCGCGATAAGTATGATGAGATTCTGGGCCTGGACGGCACGCCGTACCGCTCTGTGGTGAGCGTGGCGCTGGGCTACCGCGCGAAGGACGACGATTACGCCCGCGAGGCCAAGGTGCGCTTCCCCGCCGGGGAGGTGATCGACATCCGCGCCTGATTTGTCCTTCCCTTTTCCCCCTGTCCGGGGCCGGATTTCCTGATTGGAGGTCCGGCCCCTTTTTTGTCCGGCAGGGCGTTTACCTTCCGGGCGCATTCCCGCGTCCGGAGCGTGCCTGTTTTTTAATCTCGCCAATAACGGGATGTTTGAGATAATAACTTGCCTGAACAAGATTGGCCGGTCCTCCCGGGCCCGGCGGTTTTCCTTCATGAAACCTGACGCGCGGCAATCCGCCCGGCGGAATGCCTGCCCGGACAGCGGAACGAAGGAGAATTCACCCGCTTTTTCCCCTTTCCCTGCAAGAAAAGGACGGCGGGCGCGTAGTTCTTGGCACGAATCAGATCCTCCTTTTCCCTGAAACGACACGATAACATGAAGAAGAACCTATTCCTGATGATCGCCGCTTTTGCCGCATCTCCCTTGATGGGGCAGGACGCCAAGCAGATTGCGGATTCCCTCACTATCCCTCCGGTGAAAGCGGGCGCGAAACAACTGCCGATGCCAAGCGTCTCCGGAGCCCAGATCAAATTCCTGGGGGCCGACTATGAGCAGCTTGTTAACAGCAAGGGAAAGATAGCCCCCGTTATTTCAGACACCCCCGTCAACGTCAGCTTCAAGGTGACCAAGGACGGCAAGGAAGCCATCAGCAAGGATTATGAAATCATGCTGCAGGCCCCGGACGCCGCCCAGGGCAATCCCAAGCCGCGTATCATTCCGGAAATCCTGCAATGGAAGGGCGGCCAGGGCGAGTACAAGCTGGGGAACACGGTTTCCGTAGCCTGCCCGGAAAAAGAGCTGGCGCAGATATTCACGGCTGATCTGGAAGACGTGGCGGGGAAGAAGGTCAAGCTTGTCCCGCCCGGCGCGAAGGCGGATATTTCCTTTTCCCTGCTGAAAGGCGGCAACCTGGGCAAGGAGGGGTACAGGCTCCAGGTGACCAGGGACGGCGTCCGCATTGGCGCGGCTACGCCCACCGGGCTGTTCTGGGGCACGCGCACGCTGCTGCAGATGCTGCGCCAGACCCCCGGCAGCGTTCCCTGCGGCACGGCAGTGGATTTCCCGCGCTATGAGCTGCGCGGCTTCATGCTTGATATTGCGCGTACGCCCTATCCCCTCAGCTACCTCAGGGACGTGATCCGCACCATGGCCTGGTACAAGATGAATGACCTGCACCTGGTCATCAACAATAACTTCATTTTCCATGAAATGTATGTGGACAAGGGCCGCGATCCGTTCAAGGAGCTCTATGCCGCCTTCCGCCTGGAATCCAACATGAAGGGCAAGGACGGCGTTCCTCTTACGGCGAAGGACCTTTTCTACACCAAGAAGGAGTTTGCGGATCTGGTGGATTACGCCGAACGCCGCGGCATCAGCATCGTTCCGGAGATTGACACTCCCGGTCACGCGCTTTCCTTCACCCGCCTGCGCCCGGACCTCATTTACAAGGGACCCATGAACCATGAAAAGCGCCGCAGCGAGATGCTGGACGCCGCCAACCCGGAGACGATCAGCCTGGTGGGCAAGGTATTTGACGAGTATTTGCTGAAAGACCCCAAACTGGGCCGCCCGGTGTTCGGCAGCAAGGTGGTGCATGTGGGCGCGGACGAGTTTTACGGCAACAAGGAGGATTACCGCCATTTTGCGGACGCCGTGCTGAAGCACGCCCTGAAGCGCGGTTATACGCCCCGCATCTGGGGCAGCCTGAGCACCAAGCCCGGCAAAACCCCCGTGGTGAGCAAGGGCGTTCAAATGAACCTCTGGAGTACCGGATGGATGAGGGCCTGGGAGGCCGTGAACCTGGGTTACGACGTCATCAATACCAATGACGGCGCCCTGTACGTGGTGCCCTACGCCAACTATTACCGCATGGACAGGAACCACAAGGGGCTTTATAATAACTGGATTCCCAACCGCATCGGGAATGAAACCCTGCCTTCCGGCCATCCCCAGCTCATCGGCGCGGCTTTTGCCGTCTGGAATGATGAGACGGACCTCAAGCACTCCGGCTATGCCCCCTATGACATTTGGGGCGTTATTTCCGGCTCCATGGACGTGCTGGCCCAGAAGATGTGGGGGAAGGCCAAGGCTCCGGATTCTTTTGAAGAGCACCGGGAGCTGGTCAAGGCCATCGGGGAAGCCCCCCGTACCAACCCCCTCCACAAGTGGAAGGATTCCAAGCCCTTCTCCGTGGTTCCGGGCAAGCTGCCCCAGCAGTTGAACCAGCCCGCCCTGGGGCCCGGCTACCGCCTCACCATGGAGCTTGAGCTTTCCGCCGCTCCGGAAGGGAAGGAGCAGGTTCTGCTTTCCGGCCCGGAAGGGGAGCTGTTCGCCGTCATGAAGGACGGCACCATGGGCTTCCGGCGGGATGACTCTCTGGAATTCTCCTTCGGCGCCAAGCTGCCCGTCGGCAAGAAGGTGAAGGTGGAAATTGTGGGAGAGCCGGAAAAAACCACCCTCCTCATTGACGGCAAGCCTGCGGGCACCATGGTGCTCAAGAGCTTCCGCAATCCGGACGAAAACTTTGAACCCCGCACGAAGGGCGTGCGCTCCACCTTCGTTCTCCCGCTGAAGGTGCTCGGCTCCTCCTTCCAGGGGAAGGTGTTTGATCTGAACGTCCAGCCGTTGTAACGGCCCGTGCCGGAAGCGGCGCGGCCCGGATAATCCCGGGCGGCTTCTTCCGGAGCCGGGCGGCCGCATGCGCCGCACTCTTTCCAGCGCCCCGCAGTCTCCGGACTTGCGGGGCGTTCCTGTTCCCGGCGCCATTCTGGAGCGCCGGAGATGGGGGAGTTCCGCGCAGCGGTTCAGTCCCGCATGCCCCTGTACCTCATGGGGCGGTAGCCGCTGTTCTCCAGCATGGGGCGGCTGAAAACGCGCTCCGCGCACTTCCAGACCGGCAGGGGGCCGGCTTCACTGCCCAGGAACCTGTCTTTTTCCGCTCCCTCCCAGCGGATGAACAGGAGCACATGGCGTCCCGGAGCAATCAGGATGTCCCCCGTTTTCAGCTCATCCCAGGAGGGGAGGGAAATGGAAAGAGCGGGGAGCTCCCGTGTGGAAAATGGCCTGGACAGGCGCCAGCAGCGGGAGACGAAGCCGGAGCAGTCCACCCCGGCGGCAAAGCGGCTGACGGCGGCATCCCCCGCGGCCTGCTTTTCCGGGGTGCCCATGTCCCCGGCCGCGGCGGGGGCGCCCCCGTTGGCGGCATCCGCCTTCAGGCGTTCGGCGAACTGCCGCGGGGTGTCGAACCCGCCCCATTTGTACGGCATGCCGGTGGAACGCGCGCCGGGCCGCCACCACGCGCCGGCATGGCCTCCGGCTGCGGAGGCGTCCGGCGTGTCTATCCGGATGCCGTCCTCGTCCGTCCCGTGGCGGACGTTCCGGGGAGAGCCCCGCCAGGCCATGGAAGTATAGGCCCGGCTGGTTTCCAGGGCTTCACGGCGGGTGACGGAAGAAGCGGGAGGCAGGATTTCCGGCGCGCCGGGAACACAGGCCCCCAGGCAGGCGGAGAGGGTGAGCAGCGTCAGGGTGTTGGTCATGGACTGCATGTGTAGCCACTTCCCGCCGCGGAGGCAAGGATGATTGCAGGAGAACGCTTTTTATTCGGAAAACGAACGGTCTGGAAGCTTGACTACCGGGTGGAATATGTGAAAAAGGGGTTAACTGAGGCGGAAAGGAATGGAAGAGGTTTCCGTTCGCCCTCCCGCTTCCCATCGCCTTGCATTTTTTATGGACGAAGAACAACAAATTATCCAGGAGCCGGTTCAGGAACCCGCCCCTGAAAAACAGCCCGACAAGACCCAGGCCACTCTTACAGCGGTTTCTCCGCTGGTATCCGTCTTTTTCGGTTTCTCCACCGGCGTGAACATCATTCCGCCCCTGATCTGCTGGCTGGTCTGGAAGGATGCCAACCCCCTGGTGGACAAGGTAGGAAAGAATGTTCTGAATGCCCAGATTTCCTGGGCGATTTATTCGATTGCGGCCTTCCTGTTATGTTTTGTCCTGATCGGCTTCGTGCTGGCTCCCGCGGTCGTCATCGCGTGGATTGTTTTCGCCATTATCACTGCCGTCAAGGTGGCGAACGGGGATTACGATTACGTGGCGCCCCTCACGATTACGTTCCTGAAGTAACGTTTTTTCCACTTGCCCATTTATGAAAAAGCCGCCGGCATTCTGCGCCGGCGGCTTTTTTGCGGAATGGGATCCGTTTTCCGGAGAGGTTCAGATGGGCATGTCCTTTTCACTGCCGCCGTACATGAACGTATGGAGCAGGCGCGTGACCTGGTTCTGTTCCGCGCGCAGCTGGGCGGAGGGGCGCAGCGCGGCGTACGTCAGGCTGTCATGCCCGGTGAATTCCCTCATGTGGAAGCCCTGGAAGCTGGTCATGGGTTTGCTGTCATGGAAGAGCTTGCCCCTCCGGAGCAGTTCGTCAAAGACGTGTTCCGCCTCCCGCGTGCGCGTCAGCGCGTTTTCCGGATGGGGCACGCGGATGACCAGCGCGCCGCCGTCCCCGCGGAAGTTGATGCCCGCTCCGGCCATGACGTCCGCGGAAGGCTGGCTGGTAACGCTGCCCAGAAGCAGCACGCCGTCATCTATCAAATGGATGCGGCTGGCGTGGGCTTCCTCCTTCACGTGAAGCACGCCGCCGTAAATGTGGGTGGATACGCTGCCGGAAAGTTTTTTGATGCGCATCAGGCCGTGCTTGATGACGAGTTCCGAGCCCTCGGCGGGCAGGTCCACTTCCGAGGCGAAGAGCCAGCCGTCCGTCATGGCGATTCTGCCTTCATGCTCTCTGGAGCCCTGAATGCGGCCCTGGCCCATCAGAAGGCGGCCGCCGTTGATCTCCAGGCTGCCGTTGGCCTTGTTTCCCAGGAAAACGGTCATGTGGTCCGGCAGGTTGCCCAGGAGCGTCATGGTGCCTCCGTTACGGATGACCAAGTGGGCGGTGCGGTGCCCGTGATCCGGCTGGTTGGGGCCTCCCACGTAAACGGGCGCGTTGATGATGTAAAGATTGCCGCCGGAATCAACGGTGAGGGAATCCTGGATGTCCGTCTGGCCCTGCACCACGTCATTGCTGATGGTGACCGGGCACATGTAGGAGACGCGGTTCATGGATGAGGCTGAAAGCGGCATCATCCCTGTTAGAATGAATGGGTTGATATTGCTCATGACGCTGGTTACATAGTTGGTTTGACGTTTGAGGCGCGGTGGATGCGCGCCAATGGTATTAGACCGTCCGGGCGGGTAAAATGTTCGGGTAAATTCACCTTATTTTCTTCCGGACGGGAAAAGCGCGGTTCACTCCCATTCCACCCGGGTCAGTTCCAGTTCCCGTCCCCGGAGGATGGCCAGGGCGGGGGCTCCGCAGCCGGGGCAGATATAGCCGTGCTCCGTGAAGGAAAAATCCGCGCTGCAAGCGTCGCAGCGGCACAGGGCCTCCACCCACGTGACGTCCAGGGCGGCGTCCTGCGCGGCATACGCGTCCTTCAGGGCCAGGAAGGCGGATTGCAGGGCTTCCGGCACCACGCCGCTCAGGCTGCCGATGGTCATGTGCACGCGCATCAGCCGGGTTCCCCCGTTCTTTTCCATGAGCCGCCGGGCCATGTCCAGCGCCCCCTCCATGATGCCTACTTCATGCATGCGCGTCTTTCCGGGCCTGGTATTCCTCCAGGGCGCGGGCGATGAGGGTTTCCACCAGGTCCAGCGCCTGCGGCACGGCCTCCCGCACTTCCGCGGACATGGGCTGGCAGAAGTCCGTATGCCCGGCCTCCACCCCCACCAGCGTGATGATGCGCGGCAGGGTTCCGCACAGCTGGGCCGCGCCCAGCACTTCCTTCATGCCGATCTGGTGCGGGGAAATGACGCGGGAGAAATGGCGGGGGAGTTCGTCCCGGCTGCGCGTGACGACGGTTCCGGGCGGGGCCCCCGTCTTGACGGCGTCCAGCAGGATGACCGTATCCGCGTCTTCCAGCAGGGGCAGCAGGGTCATTCCCAGCGTACCTCCCTCCTCCACATGGACCAGCGGGCCGTAGTCCCGTTCCTGAAGACGGTGGGCAAGCTCCACGCCTATGCCGTCATCCCCCATGAGCGGGTTGCCCACGCCCAGCACGAGCACGGGATAGGCGTTCCCCTTCACGGGGCAGCCCCGGAGTTCTTCCGTATATTCCTCGGATTCCATGGAAAGTGCGGGGGAAAGGCAGTTATTCATCCCGGAATTTGACGCCCTTGCGCAGCCAGCGCCCTCCGCTGAACATGGAGGAGATGGTGCCGTCCCGGTCCACGTTTCCGGAGAGGATGGAAAGGTACACGTGAACCATGGCGAAGATGATGAAGCACCACATGCCGATCAGGTGCACCAGGCGCACGTACGGAACCCCTATCAGGTCGTTCAGGGGCATGAACCAGTGGTAGAACCAGTGGCGCGGCTCATACAGGGCGTACAGGGCCAGCCCGGTCACCACCATGGTGGTGAACAGGACGTAGACGCCCGTGTACGTCCACTGCTGTAAAGGATTGTGGCCGATGTAGCGGGGGCCGTCATAACTGCGGGCGAACACGTAGTCCACCGCCGTGGTGAAGAGGTCCTTCCACTGCTGCCTGGAGATGGGGAAGAGGGCCCGGAAGCTCTGGTACTTGTTGGAGGCCATGAAGAAGCAGGAGAAGCGCAGCATCATCACCACCACCAGGGTCCACCCCAGCGCGTAGTGCACGAAGCGGAGCGTGCCGAACTGGAAGGCCCCGTGCAGGTCCCCCATTTTCAGGAACCACCCTTCCGCAATGCAGATGCCGGTGGAAGCCAGCCCGATGATGCAGAACACCCAGGTCCAGTGCAGCACGCGCAGCGGCCAGTCCCAGACGTGGAAGTAGCGGAAATTGGCCTTGGCCATGGAAAGGCGGCGCACGTCTCTCATGGCGTGCATGGGCACCACGCCCAGCAGGCGCCACGGCGCGCCGGGCCGGTGGACGGCCACGGCCACGGGTTCAAAGCCGGAGGGGGAGTATTCCTCAAAAGCCTTGTTCATGCGCTCTTTTTCCAGATGGCTGACTTCACACAGTTTTTCCAGGGCCTTCAGGCTGCCGCGGGCCACCATGAAGGGGGCGGCGTCCTCCTTGTCCGCGGCTTTCAGCATGGCCGTGCTGTACGGCCTTTCCCGGGAGGGAGCCTCCCAGGAATTCTCCTGCTGGGCGTAGGGGAGGGCCACGCCCCGTTCCCGCGCGGCGTGGAGCAGGGCCAGGTCCCCCGGGTCCGTGCTGCCGTTGGGGGAGGCGCACACGGCCAGGGCCAGGATTTCCTCCGGCGTGTAAACCGGGCTGGCCGGAATGGCGTCCTCCACCGCCAGGGTGAGGTCTTTGTCGATAAGAGTCGTTTTCACGGGTCCTGTCTGGTCAGAATGGCCTCCCCTTCCTCGTCAAACAAGTGGACGGCGCAGGATTGGCACGGGTCATAGCTGTGAACGGTGCGCAGGGGTTCCACCGGGCGGGTGGGGTCCACCAGCGGGTGTTTTCCGGTATGGGCCAGGGAATATTCGTACGGCCCCATCTGCCCCTCCGCGTCGCGGCCGGAGCTGTTCCAGGTGCTGGGCACCACGGCCTGGTAATTCACCGTCTGGCCGTTTTCAATCCGTACCCAGTGGCTCAGGCTGCCGCGGGGCGCTTCCACCCAGCCCACGCCCTTGCAGGAGGAGGGCCAGGTTTCCGGCTCCCATTTTTCCGGGTTGAAGGTGGCGGTTTCCCCGTTCTTGATGCGGTCCGTCATCTCCTGGAGCTGGTTCACCATCATGTCCACGTTGATCAGGGCGTCCAGGGAGCGGCCGTACACGCGGCCCAGCGTGGAGTTCAGGAAGGCGTTGTCACGGGGAATGCCCAGCTTGTCGCAGGCGGCGTCCACCCGCTCCACGATGGCGGGCACCCCCTGGGCGTAGCCGATCATCATGCGGGCGTTCGGGCCCACGGCCATCGCGTGGCCGTCGTAGCGCGGGGCTTTCACCCAGGTGTACTGCGGATGGTCGGAGAGCCACTTGTAGGGCGGCCTGGGGCCGTTGTAATCCGCGTTCGTCTCCCCGTCGTACGGGGCCAGGCCCGCGTCCCGGCCTTCCGTGTACTTGTACCAGGCGCTGGTGACGAATTCCTTGATCTTGTCCTGGTCAAAGGGAAGCACGTTTTTATAGTCCCCGTTCAGCAGGACGCCGGGCTTGATCATCCCCTTGCCGGCGGGAGCTCCGGTGTTGATCTCGGACGGGTCCCCGGTGCAGAAAAAGTTGGGGTTGGACGCGCCGATGTGGGCGTAATCCTTGTAAAATCCGGCGATGGCCACGATGTCCGGGTAGTACACCTTGTGGATGAAGTCGTGGCAGGTCTGCACCAGCTGTTTCAGGTAGCTCAGGGCAAACTGGTTGATGGCCTGGTCATTGTTCATGTTGATGGCGCAGGCCATGCCGCCCACCAGGAAGTTCGGGTGCGGGTTCTTGCCGCCCAGGATGGTGTGGATCTTGATCATGTCCCGCTGCCAGACCAGGGCCTGGAGATAGTGCGCCACGCCCAGCAGGTTCACCTCCGGCGGCAGCTTGTAGGCCGGGTGGCCCCAGTAGCCGTTCGTGAAAATGGAGTACTGGCCGTGGGCGATGGAGTCCTTCAGCTTTTTCTGCACCCCGGCAAAGTACGTGGCGGAGGACAGGGGCCAGTCTGAAAGGGATTTGGCGATGGCGGCGGTTTCCTTGGGGTCCGCCTTCAGGGCGGACATCACGTCCACCCAGTCCATGGCCTGGAGCTGGTAGAAGTGGATGACGTGGTCCTGGATGCCCAGGGCGCCGCTGACCAGGTCGCGCATGAGGCGGGCCTGGACGGGCACCGGGTATTGCAGGGCGTCCTCCACCGCGGCCAGGGCCGCAATGGCGTGCGTGCCCGTGCAGACGCCGCAGATGCGTTCCACGAAGGCCCATACGTCCCGCGGGTCCCGCTTGCAGGCGATCACCTCAATGCCGCGGTACTGCGTGGTGGAGGTCCAGGCGTTCTTGATGACGCCGTCCCCGGCCTCCATCTCCACGCGCAGGTGGCCTTCAATGCGCGTCACGGGGTCAATGACCACCCGGCTGGATTCCGGAACGTCCGCTGATGTGTAATTGCTCATGGTAATCTGGTGGTGAAAGCTTCTGGTTATTCTTCAGTTTCCTTGTCGGGCGAGCCGGGAGCGTCCCCGAAGGCGGGCAGGGAGACGTTCGCCTCCTCCTTCATGTGCTGCTTCTTGTAATGGATGGCGGAACCTACGGCATGGGCGGCGATCGCCGCGCCCGCGCCGGCCACGCCCACGGCCCCGATCACGTTGGCGGAGGCCTCCACGCCGAAGCCGTTCACGTTCGGCAGCGTCTTGTAGAAGGGGGTCATGCGGTCAAAGAAGTACAGCTCCGTGCAGCCGATGCACGGGTGGCCGGACTGGATGGGGAAGCTGACGCCTCCGTTCCACTTCACGATGGGGCAGGGGGAAAACGTATCCGGCCCCTTGCAGCCCACCTTGTACAGGCAGAAGCATTCCCGCGCGTTCTCATCGTCAAACACGTTGACGAACTGGCCGGCGTCAAAGTGGGCGCGGCGCGGGCAATTGTTATGGATGCGGGTGCCGTACGCCATCAGCGGGCGCGTCTCCAGGTCGCATTCCGGGGCGCGGTCAAAGGTCAGGATGTACATGATGACGGCGGTGATCACGTCCCCGATGGGCGGGCAGCCCGGCACATTGATGACCGTGCGGTCCGTCAGGATGTCCCGGATGCCCACGGCCCCGGTGGGGTTGGGGCGGGCGGCCTGGATGGAGCCGAAGTACGCGCAGGAGCCCACCGCCAGGATGTAGGAGGCGTTTTCCGCGCAGTGGCGCAGCATGTGCTCCACCGTATCCCCGGCCACGGTGCAGTACACCCCGCCGTCGTTGACCGGGACGGAACCGTTGATGACGAGGATATGGGGTTCCTTGATGGCCTCTTCCAGGGCGGCGTTGGCTGCGTCCCCGGAGGGGGCCATCAGCAGCTCCACGTAAGGCATGGAGACGGCGGAAAGCACCATGTCCCCGATCTCCTCGTTATAACTGCGGATGGTGCTTTCCAGGCACCCAGTGCATTCCTGGAGCTGGAGCCAGATGACCACCGGACGTTTCAGGGCGGCCATCTTGTCCGCAATCTCCTGGGCGTTGGAAACGCCTCCGGTTACAGTGGCCACACCCATCAGGGCGATCATTTTCAGGCACCATTTATTGAATTCGCGCCGGCTGACGCCGCGGCGCTCCATGTGTTCCCCCAGGGTTTCCCCGGGACGCCATGTGGTTAAAATCTCATGATTCAGGGAGGCCTGCTCCGCCTCCTGCATGGAAGGTTGCTGCGTGCGCTTCATGTGCGTGGTCCAAATAAATCGTTTCCATTTAGACACGATTTCCGGGAAATGCGATCAATATTTTCCAATTTTTCAGGGGCTGCCCCTACCAGGACCAGACGTTCTGGATTTGGAAAACCACGGCCGTCTGGCCCCTGCGGCCGTTGACGGGATTCTTGACGAGCTGAATGTCAGGCTGGAGCGTCATGGTGGGCGTCACCTGGGCCACATAGGTCAGTTCAATGCCGTATTCATTCTTGTTCACGTACGGGCCGTTCTTTTTGGCGCCCTGCTGCCAGAGGAAGCCCAGGCCCAGGTAGCCGTCATTGGAGGCGCCTTTTCCGCGGAAGGGGGAGAGGAGCACCAGCCCCGTGGTGGCCGCGCAGCGCACGCCGGTCAGCGTGGCGGCGTCATCGCTGGCCCAGCCGCCGCGGAAGAACCAGCCCAGGTGGCTGCTGCGGCCAAGCTGCTGCTGGAAGTTCACGGCCACGCCGCCGCCGTTTTCACTGTTGCTGGTGGTGAAGAAGGGCTGGAGGCGGTACACGCCGGAACCCATGCCGCAGAAGTCCTCCGCCACGTAGCCGAATTCAAGCACGTTCGTCCAGTTGTCCGAGTTCAGGTTCCTGAACGGGTTGTGGTTCTGGGTCATGTTGTTGGCGGCGGTGGCTCCCATCACGTAAAAGGAGGTGGTGGGCTGCCATGCGAAATGGAAGCCCAGGGAGTTGTCCGTCAGGGGCAGCATGGGGTTGTTGCCGAAGACGCTGTTGGTCAGGTTATTGTTGTGTGAGTTGGCGTAGGCGTTGTGGTCCATGTAATTGGTGGTGTCCAGCTGGCCCGCCATCAGCAGGAGCTTGCCGCCCGCTCCCACCCATGCCAGGCTCAGGTTGCTGAGGTGGGGGTCCGGCCCCTGGAAGGAACTGGTGGGATTCTGGAGGGAGCCCAGCGTGGTGGCGGGGCCCTTGCTCCCTTCATTGAAGTCAAAGCCGTTGCCGAAGTCGAACTCGGAGGCCAGGTACAGGCCGCTCCCCGTGGAGTTGTTGCGGAAAATGGTGATATTGGTCAGCAGGGAGCCGTTATAGGAGGGGAAATCCGTCTTTCCGTTCAGGCCGCCGCCCGTCAGTCCCGTGTAGTTGAAGCCGAACTGGGCGGAATAGGTGATGCCGTATCTGGACAGGGCGGTCTTGATTTTCTGCGCCCCGGTGGAAATCATGTCTTCACGGATCCAGGCATTCGGTTCCGCGCAGGTGTTGCCGAAGACGTAGGAACTGTCCAGATACGGCATCATCTTGAGAGGCTTGGCCGCAAACCATTCAATGCCGGGGGCGGAGGGCCTGGCCTCATGCTGGAGAAGAACGCTGGGCCTGGTGGGAACGCCGGGCGTCCTCTTGGTGATTTGTTCTTCCGGACGCATGCCCTTCAGCAGGCTGGGGCTTATTTCCCTGCCTTCCAGGGTTTTCACGCGCAGGCCGCGTTCCGTGTTCAGGTAGGGAGGCGTGGTCGTCACTACGGGTGCGGGCTGCTGGGCCAGGACGGGATCGCAGGAGGCCACGACGGCGACGGCGCACAAGGAGGGAAGCATGACATGTTTCATATAGACAATCAGACAAGACAGCAGACGGAAGTGTCATAACTCAACTGAAATGCTGACACGAATACCTGTTTTTTCCCGCCTTTCCGCAAAAAGGGAAGACTGCCCCTCCCGCCGCCTCATTCAACCGGGCATGAGCAAGCAGATGCGGTTCTCCGTTTCCTGGCGTCCGTGCCGCCGTATTCCAAACAGCGTGGAGGGGGAGGAAGGAGGAAAGGCATGCCCCCTGTTCCGTCCCGGATTCCCTTGGTTGGCAGTTGGCCGTGGAAACGCTTCCATAGAAGAACGAGAATGGGAATATGAGAGAAGGAAGGGAGGGCTTTGAAGGTAAAAAGGCTGGTTATAACCGGGCTCCTGTACGGATTTCAATAGAGAGTGGAGAGTGGAGAGTGGAGAGTAGGGGCGCAAAGAAAAAGGCGGAGAAGGCAGAAAAAAAGAGGGCCGTTCCGCGCTGGGGAAGCGGAACGGCCCTTGAAGGTAAAGGGAGGCTTGGGAAAGCCGGAATAGGGGGTTATTTCACGGCGATCGTCTGTTCGCGGTCGGGGCCCACGCCCACGGTCGTGACGGGGCAGCCGATGAGCTCGCTCATGCGCTTGACGAATTTCCTGGCGTTTTCCGGAATCTCTTCCCAGGAACGGCAGGCGGAGATGTCCTGCATCCAGCCGGGCACCGTTTCATACACGGGCTTGCAGCGTTCCCATTCGTCCACCGTGGCGGGCGGATAGGCCAGGATTTCACCGTCCAGGTCATAGCCTGTGCAGATTTTGATTTCCGGGCACTTGTCGTAGCCGTCCAGGTTGGTCATGGCCATTTCGTCAAAGCCGTTGAACATGGCGGAGAAGCGGAGCAGCACGCCGTCCGCCCAGCCGCAGCGGCGGGGACGGCCCGTAGTGGCGCCGAATTCGCGGCCCATGCTGTGCAGGTGGTTGGAGATTTCTTCATCTTCCGTGACGAAGGGGCCGGAACCCACGCGGGTGGTATAGGCCTTGCACACGCCGATGATGCGGTCAATCTTGTGCGGCGGAACGCCCGTGCCGGTGCAGGCGCCGGCGGAAGAGGTGTTGGAGGAGGTGACGAACGGGTAGGTGCCGAAGTCCACGTCCAGGTAAGCGCCCTGGGCTCCTTCAAAGAGGATGCTCTTTCCGGAGGCCACGGCTTCATGCATGACCGGGATGGTATTGGTGATGTGGGGGCGCAGCACGTTCGCGGCGGCAGTCACTTCCGCCACCATTTTTTCTTCATCCATGGAGGGAAGGCCCATGCGTTCCATTTCCGCGTTCGCCATCTTGATGCGGCGGCGCAGCACTTCGTCAAAAATCCTGGGATCCCTCATGTCCGCCATGCGCACGCCTATGCGGCGGGCCTTGTCCGCGTACGTGGGGCCAATGCCGCGCTTGGTGGTGCCGATGGCTTTTTTGCCGAGGGCGGATTCCTGGGCGGCGTCCATTTCCTTGTGGAAGGGGAGGACCACGTGGGCGCGGTCGGAGATGAGAAGGTTGTCCTTCGTGATGGAGACGCCCTGGCCGCGGAGTTCATTGATTTCCTCCACCAGGCCGATGGGGTCCAGCACCACACCATTACCGATGACGCAAAGCTTGCCCGGCCACAGGATGCCGGAGGGGACAAGGTGAAGGATGTACTTCTTCCCGTTGGCGATTACGGTATGGCCCGCGTTGTTGCCGCCCTGGCCGCGTGCCACCACGTCGGCGGATTCCGTCAGGAAATCGATCATTTTGCCCTTGCCTTCGTCGCCCCATTGGGAGCCGATAATAATGGTATTCATGATAAAAATGGAACTCGGAGACCTTAATGAGATTCCCTCCTTATGGCAAGACAATCTTACAAAGTTGTTAAGTTTTCCTGATAAGATGAGTTTGAAGAAGGGAAACGTTCCGGGGAGCGGAGCGGGGAGGATGAGCGTGGCTGTGCCGGATTCTCCGGGTTCAGGACAAGGAATGAGGCAGGGAATGAGGCAGGGAAGGCAATGCCGGAGGAGGAAACCGAAAGAACATGCAATCGTAAAAGGAAACGGTGGAAATGCTGATTCACGGTGGTTTTGCGCCTCCGGCGTCCTGGGAGCCGGAAGATTCTCGCCTCTCGCAGGTAAAAGCTTTTCCGGAGCGCAGAGGCGGCTTTTCTTTCAAATACCCGTCGCTCCGCTCCGGCGGAGGCTGCGATGAGGGACGGAGGCCCTCATTTCCAGGGGCGGCCGGACGTGAAAAGAACGATGGAAGTGTTTGCTAACCGCATATTTGCGGTTTCCGCCCAATACCCAGGGCATCCGTAAGGGGAAACTTTTCCTTCCTGTAAAACCTCCCCGGCAGGTAGCAGGTAAGCCGCCGTTGGAAAAGCACTGGAGAGTGGCCGCACAGACTTTTTAAAGAGGAGGTCAGCGGAAATGCAGGGCGGAGCGGTGAGCCTCCGCGGGAACCAGAGTTTTCCAGATGTCTTCATCCGCGGCGATCATGCGCTGGATGTCCCGCGGCGTGTGGCGCAGCAGGAATTCATTGAAGAAGGGGACGTCAACCACCAGGCCGTTCGCCAGGAAGTGCTGGTACAGGTGCACGTATTGTTCCGGGGCGCGGAAGGTGCGCGCCGTGACGAATTCCCCGGATTTGCGGTTGAGCCAGGGAGAGACGTACAGGCGCGTCTTGTTCTGGAAGGTGCGGCCGAAGGATTCCAGGATGCCGCCGGGGATGTCCTCCGTCCATTTTTCCTTGAACAGTTCGTTCAACAGGCCGATGGAGAGGGCGATGGCGATGGGCTCATTCGTGTAGCGCGCCAGCAGCTCGGACAGGTTGTCAAAACGGGCCATCTTGGTAATCAGCACGTTCTTGCCCAAGGCTTTCAGGCTGTCCGCGCGGTCCAGGAATTCCAGATGGTCCACGTCCCCGCCGCGGAGCAGGTTGTTCATGGATATTTCACAGATTTCCAGGCAGCGGTCCGCCTGCGTTTCATTGATGTGCGAGAGGAAGCATTTTTTCACCTGCGCCATGACTTCCAGATGCAGGTTGCAGACGGGATTGAAGCTGCCCCTCATCAGCACGATGGGGCGTTTGTACAGCACGTCCGCCGCCTGGGCCACCTGGCCGTTTGCCAGGAACAGGGTGGCCGGCGTCAGACCGGATTTGACGAGCTGGAGCGCAAAAAGGCGGTTGTCCACCATGGAGAAGCCGTGGCCCTCAAAGCGGACGACGTCTATCTCCACCAGGCGGGGATCCAGATTGTCCACCAGGGATTCAATGAATTCCTCCAGCCGGTCCCTTTTGAAAAAGACGGCGTGCAGGATGTTGACGCCCAGGATGCCCAGGTCCTTCATCTGGCTGTCGTGGTCCGGGTCATTCAGGCGCACGTGAATGATCAGGTCGGACGGTTCCGCCTCCGGCTTCAATTGGAAGCGCACGCCTATCCAGCCGTTCCACGGGCCGTTGTCCCGGTAGCCTTTCACCTTCACCGTATTGCAGAAGGCGAAGAAGCGGGTGTCCTTGCCGCGCTTGGGCCCCAGGCGGTTGACGAGCTGGGTGAATTCGTAATCCAGCATGCCTTTCAGGCGTTCTTCCGAGACGTAGCGCTTGACGGGGCCGTACAGCGTGTCGCTGACGGTCATGTCATAGGCGGAGATGGTCTTGGCCACCGTGCCGGCGGCCCCGGAGGCACGGAAGAACCAGTTGGCCGTTTCCTGGCCGGCGCCTATTTCCGCAAAGGTGCCGTAAATGGTGGTGGCCAGATTGAGTTGGAGGGCTTTGTCCTGTGTTTGCGCTAATGCTTTGGAACTCATGGAAAACGGGAACCGGTTCTGGATTGTCAGTTGGTGGTGGGAAGGAGGTTGCGGGTGGCGTCGCTCATCCATCCGGAATACAGTAGCTTGTCAATAATGACGGACTGGTTGCCGGGCAGGTCCGCCGGGTAGTGAATGAGCACGCAGGCGCGCACGGGGCCGTTGTAAAGGAGCTTGGTCAGTTCCAGCGCCAGCGGGGAATACCTGTCCACGTACGCGTTCAGGCGCTCCCCGTTGGGGAATTCCAGGGAGAAGTTGATGTAGGCGGTATTGCGGTAGCTTTCCGCGGAGGATTCCTCCAGGAAGGGCGGCTGGTAGATGCCGGGCATGCTGAGGGCTATTCTGACGGGGACGGGTTTGGAGGGCTTTTTGGCTTCCAGCTCCGCCGGGAGCATGGGGGAGTAACCCTCCCAGGCTTCCCAGTCCAGCTTCCATTTGCCGGAGTTCCGGTCATACAGGAAGATGGCCGGGCGGACGGTGTTGTCATCCATCAGCACGGATATCTGGAGCAGGTCCCCGTTCTTGGAGCTTTTCCCCGCTTCCTGCGGCAGGTAGTCCTTGTACCGCCCGTAGGAGGCCCAGTGAGCCATTTTGGGGCGCACGGCCTCGGGCTCCATCACGTAGTTGAGCCTTTCTTCGTCTGATTCCGCCATGCAGTAGAGGGCCAGTTCATTCATGGCTGCCGTGATGTGGGCGGAGACGGATTCCACTTCCCGGTCTTCCTCCCTGCGGGGATGGGTCATGAGCCGGTATTGCTGCTCCCTCCGCTCCAGTTCCGCCAGCAGGTCCTTGTTCACGTCCAGGGAGAAGACCGCTTCATGGTCCACAAACCGGTCTGAAATGTTCAGAATCTTGGAGCCTTCCGCTTCCATGTCCTTTCCGCGCAGGAACATGAACACGCCCAGCGAGGCCAGCACCAGGCCGGAGACAAAGAGCCAGATGTGCCAGGTGGGGCGGCGCTCGCTGCGGGCGGCTTCCCGGGCGGTGGGCTGGTATTCCGGCTCTTCATGCGCCAGGGAGGCGCTGCGGGCGGCTGTGATGGCAGGGGCGGCGTCCCCCTTTTCCTTCCGCTTGCGGATTTTGGTGGTGGGTTCCGCAGGGATGGGGATGGAAGGCCTGGTAACGGCAATGCTCCGTTTATCCGTCTTTTTCTGAGGCGTAAGAGATTTGTGGGAAGATGCGGACGGGGAAGCGGAGGGGCTTTCCTCCTGCGCGCCGCCGTGCCGGACGGAGGCTGCTGGTTCAGGCGTCCCTTCCGGGATTTCAGGCGCTTTTTCCGGAGCTTCAGGCATCCGTTCCGGGGCCGTTGCTGGCTCTTCCTCCTGCCGGGTGGCCGTGACGGTGGAATGGCAGACGGGGCATTTCACCTTGTTCCCTATGCAGGAGGGATTGACGGCAAAGGAATTGTTGCACACGTTGCAGCGGCAGGGGACGGCGGCCTGTTCTTCCGTTTCATCCTTGACTTTCTCTTCCTGCCAGGCGGTGACCGGAGCGGCGCAGATGGGGCATTGCACCTGGTTTCCCAGAAAAGACGTTTTCACGGCAAAGGGGTTTCCGCATGACGGGCATGTGCAGGCTACCGTATCCTGGGAGGGGGAGGGCATGGAAGAAAAGGGAGTTACAGGTGGATGAATTCCGGAACGGGGATGGTGATGGGCTTGGGAGCGGGCAGCGTGATGCTCGTGTCCGTATGGTCCGGAGAAACGGGGTCTGCGGAAAGGGCCTGGGCTTCCGGCACGTTTTCACCCGCGCCCAGCAGTTCATAGTTGCGGTTGGCGGGACCCTGGTTCAGCTCCGTGTGGTAGGGGTCGTCCCCCTGGAGGATGGCCTTGGTGGGCAGGATGGGCGGCAGGGGCAGGATGCGGTTCTGCGCCGTGAAGGGTGAGACGGGGGCGGAGATGTCCTCCCCGTGGAGGTCGCAGAAGGGAAGGCTGGAATCCCCCTTGCGGAGGTATTCAAACATGGTGTGGCGGCGGTATTTCTTGTCCACCGGGTCAATGTCATAGCAACTGTGCGTGGCTCTCTTCCCGGTGGTCAGGCAGATTTCCACCCGTTCCACGCTGGGGGGCGGGGCCAGTTCCCCGGCGGGGAAGAGGCGTTCCGCCTCCGTGACGGCGGCGCCCAGGACGGAGGCGCAGGTGTCCGACGAGAAGGCCCCGTTGTAAATGGGTTTTTTCCCTTCCAGGAAGCCTACCCAGATGCCGCAGGTGATGCGGCTGTCATAGCCGAACAGCCAGTTATCCGCAAAGTCATACGTAGTCCCCGTTTTCACGCCCCCCTTGAAGTCTTTCGGCAGATGCGGGGCCACGCGCTGGGCGGAGCCGTTTTTCAGGGAGGAATTCAGGATGTTGTGGAGCTGGAAGGCCGTGGCGGTGGAGGTGGCCCCCTTCCGCACCTGGGCGTTGTTCCGGGTTTCAATGGCCTGGTTGGATTCCCAGATCAACTGGCCGTCCTCATCCTCTATCCTGTCCAGGTAATAAATGTCCTGCGGGCGGGAGCCGCCGTTCGGGATGGCGGTGTAGGCCAGCGTCATTTCCTTCAGGGAGGCGGGTTCCGTGCCCACGAAAATCTTGGGGCGGTAAACGGGGTTCACCTCCGTGCTGCCCGCTTCACGCACGGGCTTGCGGATGCCGAAGTCCGTGAGCTTTTTCACGAAGGGGGATGTGCCCATGTCCATCCCCATGCGCAGGGAGGCGGCAATCTTGGAGGCGGACAGGCCGCGGTGGGCGGTAATCATGCCTTCATAGCGGTTTTTGGAGCTTTCCGCGCCCCATTCCCCCAGGATGCCTTCCGAGCCGCCGATGCCCGTCAGGCGGTTGTCAATGGCGTCGTCCAGAATGCGGGTGACGGGGCTTTTGCCCGTGTCAAAGGCCGTAGCGTACAGGAAGGGCAGGATGGCGGTGCCGGTGGGGCGGGCGCCGTCCTTGATGGCGTCATACTGGCGCTTGGTGTAGTCCCTGCCTCCGTGGTAGGCCAGAACGGCGCCGGACTGGTTGTCCACCACCAGCAGGGCTCCTTCCAGGTAACGCGGCTTGTCCCCGGAGGCTCCGTGGTAGTCCGCGGCCTTCTGGTGGCGGTAGCCGGGGCGTTTTTCAATGTTTTCCAGGGCCTGTTCCAGGGATTTCCCGGTGGCCTCCTGAAGCTTCCTGTCAAGGGTGGTGTAAATCTTGAGGCCGGCGGCATTCACGCGGTCCTCCCCCAGATAGGCGGTAATCTCTGCGGAAATGCGGTCGTAAATGTGGGAGACGCCGCGTTTCAGCGGCCTGGGGTTGAGCCCCAGGTCCATGGCGGAGAGGCGTTCCGCTTCATCCGGCGTAATGTACTTTTCCCGTGCCATGCGGTTGAGCACATGGTTGCGCCATTTCAGGTTGCTTTCCGGATTATTGAGGGGGGAAAGGCCGTTCGGGTTTTTAATCAGGGCGGCGATGGAGGCGGCCTCCCGCGTAGTGAGGTCCGCAGGTTCCTTGCCGAAGTAGCCCAGAGAGGCGGCGCGGATGCCGTAGAACCCGCTGCCGAAGTAAACGCGGTTCAGGTAAAACTCCAGCACCTGGTCCTTGCTGTACCGTTCCGTAATGCGGCGCGCCAGCGCTATTTCCACGAATTTGCGGCCAAAGCTGCCTTCATTCCTGGCCTTGGCCCGGTTCTTCAGGTCGTACGCGTTTCTGGCAAGCTGCTGGGTGATGGAAGAGGCTCCCTGGTTGGCGTCCCCGCTGTTGTGGATGTATTCCCTGCCTGCCCGCAAAATCCCCAGGAAGTCATAGCCCGGATGCTCCCGGAAGCGGGAATCCTCCTGGGCGATCAGCGCGTTGACCATGGCGGGCGAAATCTTGTCCAGCGTGACGTAGCTGCGGTTTTCCACATAAATGCGGCCTATTTCCTCCCCGTTCCGGTCGTAAATGATGCTGGGCTTTTCCAGGTCGTTGATACGTTCCAGGTCAAACTCCGCCGCCCAGTTGTCATAGCGTTTCCAGGCCATCATGAAGCCAAAGTAGCCCACGGCCCCCCCGATGGCGGCCAGAACCAGGCACCACAGCGCCAGCTTCCGGACGAAGCTCCAGAATCGCTTCCTGGGCTTGGCCTTGGGTTGGCGCCTTTTGTTGGGCTGCATGTGCCTGCGCGGAGCTTGTGAACTTAATTCAGCCATGAAGATGAAGCAGGATTTGTCCTGGGAGGAGAAAAAACGTGCAAAAATCCTAGCGGATTCCCGTTTGTTTAGCAATACCGTACACTGTTGGCGAGCGAAAAAAGAAGGCATGCGTCCCGGGAATCTCCCGGAACCCCGCAGGCTACTGAATCATCCTGCGTCCGCAGGACGCGCCGGCTTTAAGGAAAAAGCGCGTCCGTTCCCCGCGCGTTTATATTTTAATGCCGCAAGGGCTTGCGGCGGTCCGGGCGGCTAATGGTCCTGCACGGCGTTGAAAATGTTGCCTGCCTTCGTGATGCCGTGTTCCATGGTGTACAGCACGGCGTCCGTCGCCTTTCCCAGCATCACGTCCAGAAGCTCGCGTTCCTCCGGGCGGAATTTGCCCAGCACGTGGCCGATCATCTCCCCCTTGCCGCGTGGCAGGCCGATGCCGAAGCGGAGGCGCGGGAACTCCTGCGTGCCCATGTGGGCGATGAGCGACTTGATGCCGTTGTGGCCGCCTGCGGAGCCTTTTTCCCGCAGCTTCATCACGCCCAGCGGAAAATCCACCTCATCATGGATGACGAACACGTTGCGCGGGTCCAGCTTGAAGAAGCGCATCATGGGCCCCACGCACAGGCCGGATTCATTCATGAAGGTGGCGGGCTTCACCAGCAGGACGCCGGGACCGGCCGCCAGCTCGCACTTGCGCTGCCTGTCCGTCTTGAACACGGCGCCCCACCCGGCAGCCAGGCGGTCCACCACCATGAAACCCGCGTTGTGGCGGGTATCTTCATAAGTCCTGCCCGGATTGCCCAGGCCCACGATCATTTTAACGGGTGCGTCCACGATGGAAGAGAAGAAAAAAAATGAAAACTGCCGCTTACGGCGGCACGGAAGGCGCGCGGGAAATCCTGCACCCGTTCCGCGGCGCAATCAACCGTTCCGTGAGACAGCCGGGTGCTTATCTGCCCGCTTTCTTCTTCTGCCGCCCCATCAGGAACCCGGTCAGCACGTCCTCCAGGGCGTCTCCGGTCCTGACCAGGCGGTAATCCGCGTTAATGTCCGTGCAGATGCGGCGCGTTTCCTCCAGGTAGCCGGCCACGATGGCGCGGTACTCGTCCGCGATGAGGTCCGGTTCCGTAATCAGGGAGCCGCCGCCCTCCATGTCCACAAAGCGGATGGGGCGGTCAAAGTCGAAGTCTATTTCCAACTGGTCCACCAGATGGAACACGGCCACGTCATGCTTGCGGAAGTGGAGGTGCCGGAGGGCGTTTTTAAGTTCCTCCGTATCCGTGAACAGGTCGGAAAAAATCAGCACCAGGGCACGGCGGCTGACGCGTTCCGCCAGTTCATGCAGGGTCTCCGCCAGCACGGTTTCCCCCTTGGGGTACTGCGTATCCATCTGGCTGATGAGAACGTTCAGGTGGGCAGGGCGGCGGGAGGCGGGGATATGCAGCGTGGCTCCGTCCTTCGTCTGCCGGGAAAAGCTCAGCCCCACGGCGTCCCCCTGCCGGATGGCGATGTAAGCCAGGTTGGCCGCCAGCCTGCACGCGCGCAGGTACTTGGACTCCACCTGCTCCGGGTGGTAATTCATGGAGCCGGAAAGGTCCAGGACGATGTAGGCGCGCAGGTTGGTATCCGCCTCAAACTCCTTGATGTAATACCTGTCAGACCGGGCATACGCCTTCCAGTCCAGCCGGCGCGTATCATCCCCGGAAACGTACTTGCGGTACTCCGCGAACTCCACGGAGGAGCCGCGGTTGGCGCTCCTGTGGCGGCCGGATACGTTCCCCGTCATGCTGTGGCGCGCTTCCAGGGGAAGATTCCCCAGGCGGCTGAGCAGGTCGTGGTTCAGGTACTTCATGGGAGGGCAGGAAAAGGGGATGGATTACGCCGGAACGGTCACACTTCCGCCGCCAGGCGCGCCACGGCCTTGCGGGGCGTGATGCCCTGGGACTCCGCGGCGAAGTTCGTGACCACGCGGTGCATCAGCACGGGCTCCACAATGGCGTCTATGTCCTCCTTGCGGACGATGTAGCTGCCCTGGAGGGCGGCGCGGGTCTTGGCCCCCAGAATGAGGAACTGGACGGCGCGGGGGCCCGCGCCCCAGGCCACGTACTGCTTCACCCATTCCGGAGAAGTCTCCAGGGAGGGGCGGGTGGCGCGCACCAGCTTCACGGCGTACTCGTAAATATGTTCCGGGACGGGCACGCGGCGCACCAGGTCCTGGTAAAAAATGATTTCCTCCCCGGAGAGGACGTGCTTGAGCTCCTCGCTGCGGTTTCCGGTGGTCTCACGGGCGATGCGCATTTCCTCCTCCTCCGTGGGGTAATCCACTTCAATCAGGAACATGAAGCGGTCAAGCTGGGCTTCCGGCAGGGGATAGGTGCCTTCCTGCTCAATGGGGTTCTGGGTGGCGAGCACGAAGAAGGGAGGCAGAAGGGTGAAGGTGCGGCCCATGACGGTGACGCGGCGCTCCTGCATGGCTTCCAGCAGGGCGGACTGGGTCTTGGCGGGGGCGCGGTTGATTTCGTCCGCCAGCACGATGTTGGCGAAGACCGGGCCCTTGATGAACTCAAACTGCCGCTTGCCGCCGGCGGAATCATCCTGGATGATATCCGTGCCGGTGATGTCCGCGGGCATCAGGTCCGGCGTGAACTGGATGCGGTTGAAACTGAGGTCCAGCGTCTTTGCCACGGAGCTGATCAGCAGCGTCTTCGCCAGGCCGGGAACGCCCATCAGGAGCGCGTGCCCGCGGGAGAACAGGGCGATGCTCAGCAGCTCCACGACGCGCTGCTGGCCGATGATGATCTTGCTCAATTCCGCGGAAAGCTCCTTGTAAATGGCGCCGAGCCGGTCAATGGCGGCTACGTCGTCGTCAGGCAGAGATGGGGTGGTGGGTTCCATATTGCATGTACATAACACTTTTCATGCCCTTTTCCATCAAATAATCGCGCCGCATTCATTTTCCCTGCTTGGAATGGGAGGGGAAACGGGGTAAGGAAGGGGCATGCCGAAAATCGCACTCATTCAACTGTCCGCAGACGCCCGGCCCTCCGTGAACAAGGAAAAGACGGAAGCCGCCATCCGGGAGGCCGCCGCCCATGGGGCGCAGATCATCTGCACGCAGGAACTCTTCACCACGGAATACTTTTGCAGGACAGAGGAATGCGACCTTTTCAACCTGGCGGAACCCATTCCCGGAGAACTGACGGAAGCCCACTGCAAGCTGGCCGCGGAGCTGGGCGTGGTGATTGTGGCCTCCGGCTTTGAAAAGCGCGCCACCGGGCTGTACCACAACACCGCCTGGGTGGTGGACGCGGACGGAACGTTCCTGGGCATGTACCGCAAGATGCACATACCGCAGGACCCGGGCTTTGAGGAAAAATTCTACTTCACCCCCGGCGACCTGGGCTACAAGGCGTTCGACACCAAATTCGGGCGCATTGGCGTGCTCATCTGCTGGGACCAGTGGTACCCGGAAGCCGCGCGCCTGACGGCCATGCAGGGGGCGGAAATCATCTTTTACCCCACGGCCATCGGCTGGTTGCCGGAGGAAAAACCCCTGCTGGGGGAACAGCAGCACTGCGCGTGGGAAACCGTGCAGCGCGGCCACGCCGTGGCGAACGGCTGCTACGTCTGCGCCGTCAACCGCGTGGGGACGGAAGGGGAAAGCGAATTCTGGGGGCAGTCCTTCGTGGCGGACTACTACGGCCAAATTGTCGCCAAGGCCCCCGTCAGCGATGAAGCCATCCTGTACGCGGAGCTGGACCTGGACGCGCTGGAAGACCACCGCCGCATCTGGCCTTTCTTCCGCGACCGCCGCATAGACTCCTACGGCGGCATCACGGAACGGTGGGGAAAGTGAATCTGTAGAAGACCCGGCTCATGTATTCGCGGGAACCCATGGACCGGCAACGGGAGCAGGCCGTGGAAGTGCTTCTTGCCATGGAAGGACAGTGCCGTGAATTAGTCATCGATTGTCGGCAGGGAATGCTGGGAAAGCAGGGGTGCCAGGTAACCGTGTTGAGACGTGAACACATCCTGTCCCTCTTGCAGGAACTGAACCGTCTGTATGATTTCGGAATCCCCAGAAGGGAGCTGAATGATGATGATGAGGAAGACGACGAGAATTGCTGTTTTTCCTGGATTTATGAATTTGATTTTTTCCTTCAGGAGTCCGGCTTCCTGCTGCATTTCGTCATTGATGCCGCCCTGGATTCCGACGGCGTCATCAAGAAATATTTGACGCTGGAGAGACAGGTGCATCTGGAAGGGGCGTACCTTAAAGTGAGCGAACCCATGGTTCTTGACCCTGACGCATTGGTGCAATTGAAAAGAAAAGTCGCGGCTATCATGACCGTTCCTCCCAATACGGGGCGTTTTTTGGACTGGAAGGATATCTACCCTGGATTGGATGAGTGACGTTCCTCTCTGGAAAGGCGGCGTAAAAAAACGCCGCTCCCGGAGGAACGGCGTTGAGGTAAGAAAAAGAGTTTCCGCTTAGTCGCAGATGACGGCAATCTTGATGCCCTTCATCTGGACGTTCGTTTCCAGGGCTTCCGTGATTTCATCCAGCTTGAAGCGGTGGGAAATCAGCTTGGTCAGCGGCAGGCCGATGCCGTAGGCGCGCTTCAGGAAGTCGAACGTGGTCGGGTAATCCTGCGGGGAATACACCCAGGAGCCCACGGCGGTCACTTCCTTGTTGCAGAGGTCGTAATGGTGGTTGATGACGCTCTCCCCGCCGTCCATGAAAAAGCCCACTTCACACAGGCCGCCGCCGCGCTTGACGAACTTCCAGGCGTTAGCCCCGGCCTTGCCCACGCCCGTGCACTGGAAGACGAAATCCGCCAGGCGGCCGCCGTTATCCTTCTTCACCGCGTCAAGGAGGCCGTCCAGGTCCGCGTAATGGGTGAAATTGTAGGTTCGGGAGGCGCCCATTTCCCTGGCCAGTTCCAGGCGGGAATCATTGCCGTCCACGGCGATGATGGTTTCAATGCCCAGCGTGCGCAGCGCGGCGATCTGGAGCAGGCCGATGGGGCCGCAGCCCTGCACAAGCACCACGGAATTGAACTTGAGCAGTCCGGTGGACTTGGCGCGTTCCAGGGAATGGACCACCACGGCGGCGGGTTCCACCAGAATGCGCTGGTCCAGCGTCATGCCGGAAACGTTGAAGAACGTGGAACCCTTGCGGATGACCAGGTACTCCCCGAAGTAGCCGTTCAAATGCACGTCATCGTCAGGCATCAGGCCGTACACGCCCACGTTCTCGCACAGGTTGGTGCGGGCCGGGGTATTCAGGCAGGCGTCACAGGTGCCGCAGGGAATGATGCAGGTGACGATCTTGTCCCCCAGGGCCAGGGGATTGCCCGCCGTGTCCTTCGTGATATTCTTGCCCATGGCCACGATTTCCCCCGTGCCTTCATGGCCCAGCACCACAGGGCAGAGGCCGAAGGGGTCCCGGTTGTACTCGTGGCCGTCCGTGCCGCAAACGCCGCAGGCTTCCACCTTGATCAGCATTTCATCATCCCCGATGGCGGGAATGGGGTACTCACGGATTTCAAATGTTTTGGGAGCTGTCAGGACAGCTGCGCGTGCGGTTTGTTGCATAGTGTTCCTACACTACCCTCTGCCGTTCGAACTCTTCAAGAACAAATGAGGATGAAAGGGAATTAACTTGCTGAAAACGGAGAAAAAATTCCCTTTTGCCCCTTCTTGCAATACTCCCGCATCCAGGGAAAACGCATAAAAACAGTGGTTTCCGGAAACTGTTCAGCAAATCTTCCGCTGTCTCTCCAGCTATCATCAAAAAGCTTTTGGGAGCGTTCCATGGCATGCGGCGCTCCCGGCGTGTTTTTCCGCAGTAACCGCGCCGCGCCGGAGCAAAAGGCACGTTATTGCAGGTGCAGTTTTTCCATGAAAGTCCGTTCATTTGGCTTGCGTGGCGGAGGGATGGAGTGCAAGCTGTGCGCGTTATGCTCGACATCCGTGTAATACGAGAAAATCCGGAAGAAGTGAAAGCGCGTTTGAAGCCCCGTAGCGGCGACGCGTGGAAGCTTGTTGATGACGTTCTGGCGTGCGATGAAGCGCGCCGCAATGCCGAAACGGAAAAGCAGGCCTTGCAGTCCGAGCGCAATGCCACCTCCAAGCAGATCGGCATGCTCAAGAAGAAGGGGGAGGACACCTCCTCCATTGAAGCGCGCGTGCGCGAAATCGGGGACCGCATCCGGGAGCTGGACCGCATGGCGGAGGAAAATGCCGCCCAGCTTGCCTCCCTGCTGATGAACATTCCCAACCTGCCGCATCCGGAATGCCCCGTGGGCGCGGATGAAACGGCCAACCCGGAAGTCAAGCTGTGGGGAGAGAAACCCGCTATTGAGAACCCGAAGGACCATGTGGAGCTGGCCGCGAACCTGGGCATGATTTCCTTTGAAGACGGCGCGCGGATCACGGGCTCCGGCTTTGTGGTATACCGTGGGGCGGGCGCGCGCCTGGAACGCGCCCTGATCAACTTCCTGCTGGACACGCAGACCGGGGAGAACGGCTATCAGGAAGTGGGCGTTCCCTTTGTGGTCAAGCGGGAGTGCATGGAAGGCACTGGGCAGCTCCCCAAATTTGAGGAAGACATGTACGGCACGGAAGACCAGCAGATGTTCCTGATTCCCACGGCGGAAGTGCCCGTGACCAACCTGTACCGGGACACCATTTTACAGGAAAGCGAGCTGCCCATCAAGATGGCCGCGTACACGCCCTGCTTCCGCCGGGAAGCCGGGAGCGCCGGACGCATCAACCGCGGCATGATCCGCGTCCACCAATTTGACAAGGTGGAGCTGGTCCAGATTCTGAAGCCGGAAGACTCCTTCCGGGAGCTGGAAGTGCTCCGCAGCCATGCGGAATCCATTCTTCAGAAGCTGGGGCTTCACTACCGCGTGATTGAACTTTGCACGGGCGACCTCGGCTTTTCCTCCGCCAAGACGTATGACATTGAAGTATGGGCTCCGGGCCAGGGGCAGTATCTGGAGGTTTCCTCCTGCTCCTGCTTTACGGACTACCAGGCGCGCCGCATGCGCCTGCGCTACAAGGACGCGGACGGCAAGAACCAGTTCTGCCACACCCTGAACGGTTCCGGCACGGCTCTGCCGCGCCTGTACGTAGCCCTGCTGGAAACCTGCCAGCAGCCGGACGGCTCCATCCGCATTCCGGAAGCGCTCGTGCCGTACTTCGGCGCGGACAGCATCCGCCCGGAACAGGGCTGAACCGGCATTTTCACGTCCCAACCCTGAATCAAGCCCATGCCTGACGAGGGCCCGCTGGAACACTACCTGACTGTTTCCCATGAGCCGGAGCCGGACGTTCCGGAACCGGCTCCGGAACGCAGTCCCGGACCGTGGCGGGAGAGGGGAATCATGCTGGGCCTGGGCTTTCTGCTGGGGTGCATCGGGGCGTATGCGCTGATTTATTCGGAAATGTCCGGCGGCATGCGGACGCTGAAAGAGTCGCTTTCAGAAGAACGCGATGCGAATGCTTCCCTGCAAAAGGAGCGTGCCCATTTGCTGGAAACGCTGGAGCAGATGCGCATGGACAGCCTGCTGACGGAACGTTCCCCCCTTTCCATGACGGGCAATGGCATTCCCGGGACGAGCCGTCGCCCCGTTCCCCAGCCTCCGCCGCTTACGCCGCTGCCTTCCCGCGGGCAGGCTCCCCCGGCTCCCGCGCCGGAACCCGGCTCCGTGGAGGACCGCCTGGTCAATCCCGGTCCGGAGGACTGGAAGGAACGCTACCAGTACGCCGCTTTGAAATACAACCGGGTGGTGGAGGATTACAACAGGCTGAGGAAGCTTTACATGAACCTGGTGGGCCAGGGGGGAGCCGCCAGCGGACTGGTAACGGGAGCCCAGTTTTACAAGGCCCTGCGGAAGGATACGCGGGTGGAGGCGCGCAAGCTGGATGAACGGTACATGAAGGGAGGGCTGCGCGGCAGCGAGCTCCGGGAACTGGAACGCAGCAGGGATGAAATGCGGCACCGGGACTGGTGGCTGAAAAAAATGGCGCGCCAGTTCCAGATAGATTGAACGGGGGGAAGACATTCCCGTTGTGAGGAATAATCCGGTGAAGCGGCTGGCTTGATGAAAGGCCGCACGGGGCAGGCAGCGCTCCGGGATTCCATGCAGCCATAAAAAGAGGCTTCCCGGAGAATGGCCTTTCCCGGGAAGCCTTGTATAAATAATAAGGCCAGGAGCATGAAAGCGCCGGGCCTTACGATCAGGAAGAAGCGAATGTTCTTCCCGCAATTTTACCGCTGTTAGCGGCGGTTGCGGCCATAGCCGTTGTTGTCGCGTCTGCCGCCGCCGCCATTGCCACGGTAACCGCCTCCACCGCCGCCGCCTGTGTTGGCCTGCGGTTTGGCTTCATTGACAACCAGGGGGCGACCCTGAAACTCATTTCCGTTCAGGGCGGAAATGGCATCGTTCATGGAATCGGTGGAATCCATGGTGACGAATGCGAAACCTCTGGGCCTTCCGGATTCACGGTCGGTTGGAATGAATACTTCAGTCACTTCGCCATGGGAACCAAACAAATCCCTCAGGTCCTGTTCGGTGGAATTGAAGGACAAATTCCCTACGTACATTTTTGTGTTCATATGATCAAAAGACAAGTGATCTGATTATTCTTAAATGCATTCCCGAAGAGCCGGGATTAGAAGTTAAAATCCGAATACGCAGACACCATTGTCTATAGGGCAGAATATCCTCTGGATATTGAAATGCCAAGAATAATATGGCTCATGCCTGATTATTTCAACATCCGGCTTCCATGGATGCCGGGAACCGCAGCCTTTTGAGAAGAAAAATCCCCCCCGTCAGCACAGTTCCGCCGCAATGGCGTCCACGAGCAGTCGGCCGCGGCCTTTCAGGATGAGCCTTTGTTCCGGGGAAATGTCCGCCAGGCCCAGTTCCCGGTATTGTTCCAGCAGGGGGCGGGATTCCGGAAGGATATATTTCAATGGCAGCCCTTCATCCGTCCGGAGCATCAGGGCAATGCGTTCCAGGCGGTAGTCTTCCGCGGTGACGGGTTCCTGTTCGGAGAGGGGGAGGCCGTTTTCCAGCGTGCTGCGTATGTAGGCGTCCGTGTCCCGCGTGTTGGAGTACCGTATGCCGTTGATGGTGCTGACTGCGCCGGGGCCTATGCCCACGTAGTCCTCACCCTTCCAGTACGCCATGTTGTGGGGGGAGCGGCAGCCCTCCCGGGCGTAGTTGGAGGTTTCATAGTGTTGCATGCCTGCCGCTTCCAGCATGTGTTCCGCCAATTCAAAGTAGGCTGCGTCTTCGTCCGGATCCTGCCTTTTTTCCTCCCGCAGCAGGCTCCGGAAGAATTCCGTGTCTTCCTCATAGGTGAGGTTGTAGGCGGAGACATGGTCCGTTCCGGCACGGACGGCTTCCCTGAGGGTGGCTTCCCAGGTGGAGAGGGTTTGCCCCGGAATGGCGAACATGAGGTCCATGTTGATATGGGGCATTCCCGCGTTTTTCAGCATTTCCACGGAGTGCAGGGCCTGTTCCGGGGTGTGTTCGCGTCCCAGCAGATGCAGAATGCCGGGGTCCAGGGATTGCACGCCCAGGGAGACGCGGTTCATGCCCAGGCTGCGCCAGAAGCGCACTTTTTTTTCCGTAAAGGTGGCGGGGTTGGCCTCAAAGGAGAATTCGTCCAGCCTGTCTACGGGCACGAGCCGGTCCAGGGTTTCCATGAGGCGTCCCAGGTGCGTGTCCGAGAGCATGGAAGGCGTTCCCCCCCCAAAGTAGAGCGTGGCCGTTTCCCCCCCGCGGTCCGTGGACAGGGCGGCGGCGCGGGATTCCGCCTCCCGCCCCAGCGCACGGATGAAGAGCTTCATGTCCGTGGAGGCCGGCGTGTGCTTGAAGAAGGCGCAGTACGGGCAGATGCGGTGGCAGAAGGGGATGTGGACGTAAAGATGCACGGGGTGCGGCGGGAATCAGCGTCTCCGGCGGCGTCCGGAGGTTCCTTCCCCGTCGCCCTTCTTGTTCTGGGAGAGCTCCAGAATCCTGTTGGAAGCCTCTTTCATTTCCGATTTGACGCGGGATTTTTCCGTGCCGTCCGCCAGGGACATGTAGTTCTTCGTCAGGGTGCTGTAGAAGGGGTGGATTTTCGTTTCCTTCTTGTTCTTGGGCTTGTATTTGAAGCCGTCCGGGCAGGTGTCCACCATGTTTTTCATCCAGGGTAGCAGCTCTTCCTTGGGAAGGGCCAGGCACAGGGCGTCCAGGGAGAAGGACATTTCCTGCTGGTCCACGTCCTTGGGCGCGTTCAGGGTGTTGTTTTCATCCCGGTAGAAGTTGAGGGCTTTCTTGAAGCCCCTGTCCACGGTCCTCTTGAGCCTGTCCGTGCCCTGGGCCTTGGCGTACGCTATCTGGTAGGCGGCCTGCGGTTCCGGGTAGGAGTTGCGCTTGGTCTCGGATTTGAGCCAGGACATGAGGTCCGCCCACTGGAAGGTTTTGTAGTCATGTTCCTGTTTCAGGGCGTTTTCCAGAATCACGGAACAGAGCACGTTGACGTATTCCTTGGCGTGGTTGGCCAGCATTTCCTTGCCGTTTTTGTCCCCGCGGCCTACGGAGGAGACGTATTTGCGCGTCTTCCAGAGTTTTCTGATGCCCATGCCGTCCGGAAGGGCTTCCCGCACTTCATCCACCATCTTGGTGGCCCCCATGAGGTCCTGGGGAGCCTGCTTGAAGAGCGTGTACCAGGCTTCCGTGTAGAACGGGTTGGCCTTGAGAACGGTTCTCATGGCGGTCTGCGTGAATTCCCTGGGCAGCGTGCCGGAGGGGTCTTGAGCCTCTTCCGTGGAAGAGTTCGCGCCCGCGAGCTTGTAGATGTTCATGGCGAAGCGGCTGTCGATGAATTTCTCGTAGTCGATGTTCATGGACAGGGCCAGTCCGGACTGGTATTCCGCATTCCCGGTGCGCGGTGCCTTGGAGTCCCGGAAGTACCAGAATCCCGTGGTGGCTTTCAGGGTGTCTACGCTCTGGCCCACGCTCAGCCAGCAGCCGTTGCCGTTGAAGTTGGTAGTCATCAGGTTGCCGTGGCCGGGCTGTCCGGCAGGGGCGGCGGGGATGCCGCGGGCAATCTGGGAGTTGCGGGAGATGAGGGACATGGTGCCGCAAACGCCGCCTTCATGAAGCTTGCGTTCATTGGATTCCCGGGACCATTCCGGATCAGGGTCAAAGCTGAACAGGATGGGCGGCTCCTTGTCGTCATCCATGCGGTAGGGGCCGTACAGCCACAGGCGCGTCGGGCCGCGCTGGCCCATGTAGCGTTCCCACACGCTGTCGCATTCCCGCAGGGGGCGCGTTTCCGAGAGGGCCATCATGGCCGGCCAGGGCGTTCCTTCCAAGGACACGCCGGTCCATTCCACGCGCTTGTGGTCCACGTCCCGCAGCTTGCTGCAGTTTTCATATTTGTCCACCAGGTAGGTGAAGAATTCCACCGGGGTGGGGAACGGGTCCCTCTTGCGCCTCAGCTGGCCGTGGCGGTACAGATATTCGTGCAGGAAGCCGGCCAGGTTGCCTTCCGTAATGGCGGTGTCCCCTATTTCCGAGACCGTGGGGTATTTGTTGATCCATGCCTGCTTGGGCGTGATTTTCTTGCGGTCCAGGTAGGCTTCCACCTTTTTGTAGCATTCTTCATCCACCGTGCGCGGAGCGTTTCCGTACCAGTTCACGGGGGGCTTGCCGGCGCAGTACAGGTCCGCGGGCGGAGGCATGACGCCGGAGGACCTCAAGCCGTTCAGCTTGCCCAGGGCGTCAATGTAGCGGCCCTGCTGGGTGAGGTCGAAGGCGCCCATGCCGAATTCGCGGCGTCCCACCGCAAAGGCCAGGACGAGCTGGTTGTATTTTTCCGTCATTTCCAGCCCCAGTTCGTCAATCATGAAGGCCACATTGGTGGCGACGCTGGGGTCCGGCGGGAAGAACATGGCGAAGACTTCACGGTTGTTCTTCGTGTTTTTCAGCCATTTTTCAAAGTCCGGGGAGAAGGTGCCGCCGCGCTTTTTCACGTAGTCGCGCACGTAGGCTTCCGCGTAAAGGGGGTATTTAGCCAGAAGCTTTTCAGAAAATTTGCCCTTGGAGGCCATGGCTTCCTCCCGCAGGGCCTTTTCCATGGCGATGACTTCCGGGGAGGGGGAAAGATCGGGCGCGACCGGTTCCGGTTCAGGCTCAGGTTCCGGTTCAGGCGCCGCGACGATGGGTTCCGGTTCCGGGGCAACCACCACGGGTTCCGGCTTGGGCGGAGCGGGCTTGGGTTTGGGCTTGGGCGGAACCACCACCGGAGGCGCCACGGTTTTGGCGACGGGTTCCTTTTTGTCCTTGAGGATCTGGTATCCCAGGAAGCCGAAGAGGACGAGCATCCCGGTGATGATGACCGTGATGACGGGGAAACCGCCGGAACGCTTTACCTTGGGCAGCGGCGCGCCGGGCGTGACGGCGCCGATTACCGGCTTCCGGAGCTGGGGCTGCTGCGGCTTTTTGGCCGGGCGCAGGGCCTGGGCGTGGGCAACGGCCGGCTGGGGCTGTGCCGGAGCTTGAGCCTGCGGCTGTGCCAGCGGGTAAAGGAAGAGCACGGTGCCGAAGCCCCTCAGCTTGCCTTCCGCATTGGCGGAGTACTGGGTTTCAAAGGCTTCCTGCGCCTGGGAGAATTGAGCCCGGTTTTCCGGGGCTGCGGACAATTCCCCGGTAGCCAGGTCACGGGTGACGAGGCCCTGGGGGCAGAATTCACGTATCAGGACGGCCTGGCCTTCCGGGGAGATGGCCTGGTACAGGTTATAATCCGGACCGCTTTCTACAAGCGCCGTGATTCTATAGCCGCCTATGTTGAAATGGGACGGAAGGGCAGGGGTTTGAGGAACTGTCATGACGAATCAAAAGATCAAAGACTCATTTATTTAAGGAGGTCCGTAGCCTTTTGTCAATTCCGGAGTGCGGAAGCTGTGCCATGGCGTCCGCATAGCGCGGGCACCCGTCTGGAAGGAGGGGAAAACCTCGTTTCAAGGAAGCCGGAAGAAGGCCTTTTTTCTCCCTGCGAGCAGGGAGCCGCCGGGAAGGGCTAGCGGATGGTGACCTTGGTTCCGAGAGGTGTGTGTTCAAAGAACGTCTTGGCCATGTCTGCCGGGAGACGCACGCAACCGTGGCTGACCGGGTATCCGGTGACAAAGCCCACGTGCATGCCGTAGCCGCCCGTAATCCGCATCCAGTAGGGCATGGGGGCGGGGTCGAAGTAGGTTCCTGCGGGCGCGCCGCCGGCCCTGGCGTTATAGTCCCCGTTGACGACGGCACCGGTGGATTTGCTGCGCAGAACGCCGTACGTGCCGGATTTGTAGTTGGCGTCCTTCTGGATAATCTTGTAGGTTCCCTTGGGCGTGCCGAAGCCTTCCTTGCCGGAGGACATGGGAGAGACGCCCACCAGCGTGGCCCCTACATAGTAGAAGACTTTCTGCTGCTTGAGGTCAATGATGATGTGCTTTTCTCCCTGGATGCCCGAAGGCAGGTCCCAGTATCCCTGGCCCAGGCGGGCTTCCGGCGGCAGGTCCGTGTTCACGCCGGAGGTGGCGCCCACGCCGGACAGGTAGCTGTCCTGGCCGGACGCGCCCTGGATTTTCCCGGCGATTTTATCAAACAGGGGGGGCCTTCCATATGGATTGCAGGAAACGAGAATGGAACTGATAGAAGCTAATGCCAGTATGCCGGGTTTCATGGGAACGGGAGAATGACAGGCAGGTTATGGAGCCTGTCCGCCCTTTTGTCAAGATTTGCATGCTGTTATCCGTTGCTTATTCCGGGGGTATCTGTTATACACGGCGCAACCACCTCATCCATCCATATCTCCATGAGTGAACAATACGACCTTCTGAAAAGCATTCTTCTGGAAAAATCCGTGCGCACGGGAACCTTTACGCTGGCTTCCGGCAAGGTGTCAGACCTGTATGTGGACTGCCGCATGACCGCCCTGGACCCCGTGGGGGCCACGCTGGTTGGCGCGCTGGGCTGGAAGCTGGTGCAGGAGGAGATTCTGCCCCGTTTCCCGGAGGTGGCGGCCATTGGCGGAATGACCATGGGCGCAGACCCCATTTCCCTGGCCGTCGGCATGACCAGCGCTCTGGAAGGGGCTGAAAAGAAGCTCCAGGTGTTTACCGTGCGCAAGGAGCCGAAGGACCATGGCCGGGGACGCCGCATTGAGGGCAATTTCCAGGCCGGGGATACCGTGGTGGTGGTGGATGACGTCATTACGACGGGCGGCTCCACCCTGAAGGCGATTGACGCCATTGAGGCGGAAGGGGGCAAGGTAGCCGCCGCCCTGGTGCTGCTGGACCGCGAGGAAGGCGGCCGCCAGGCGATTGAGGAACGCGGCATTCCCGTTTATCCCCTGTACACCAGGACGTCCCTGCTGGGCAAATAATTTTTTTCCGTTCATGCTCCCCGCCCTGATCGGCATTAGCGGCCATGAAGTGGGCGCGGAAGAGGAGGCGGCCATCCTGCGTTTGCAGCCGGCCGGCTTCATTCTGTTTTCCCGGAATGTGGATTCCGTGGAGCAGGTGCGCAGCCTGACGGAAACGTTGCGGAAGCTCTGCCGCCACCATCCCGTCATTGCCGTGGACCAAGAGGGGGGCAGGGTGGTGCGCACCCCTTCCCTGGGCCTGAATTTGCCTTCTCCCGCTTCTCTGGCGCGGAGCGGCGGTTTTAACGGCATTGTGGAACTGGGCGCGGTGACGGCGATGGCGCTCCGGTACCTGGGGGTGAACCTGAATTTTGCCCCGGTACTGGATATTTGCCATGACCCGTCCGCGGCCAATGCGCTGCCCGGCCGCTGCTGGGGAGACAATCCCCAGGACGTGATTTCGCGCGGAGGCGTTTATTCCTCCAACTTGCGCCGGGGCGGCGTGCAAAGCTGCGGCAAGCATTTTCCCGGCATGGGGCGCGCCCAGGCGGACCCCCATTTCAGCCTTCCCGTGGTTGACCTGGATGAACGTGAGTTGTTCAAGACGGACCTGCTGCCCTTTCTGGCCCTGTGTCCGGAGCTTCCTTCCATCATGTCCGCCCATATCATGCTGCCGCAGATTGATCCCGATTATCCCGCCACCCTGTCCGAACGGGTGATCAGGGGGCTTCTGCGGGACAGGCTCGGCTTCCGGGGAGTGGTGTTTACGGATGATTTGTGCATGGGGGCGATTGCGGCGCGGCATGCTCCGGATGAAGCCGCCCTGCTTTCCCTGAAGGCCGGGTGCGATCTTCCCCTGATTTGCCATGACCCCCTCTCCTGGCTGGACGGCGTGGCTTCCCGCCTGGAAGGCCTGGACGCCTATGACCGGGATGATTCCTTCAAGCGGGTGGAGAAGCTGAGCGATTCCCTGTGCTTCCCGTTCCCGGAAAAGGCAGGACTGTGGGATTCCTGCCTGCGCCGCGCGGAGGCCTTGTGCCGCCTGGCGGAAGGGGAGGCGGGTGAAGAGTTGCCTTCCTCTCCGGTTCAGAAGTATTGACGCGAATGCCGATGACGGCCTTATGCCGAAAGTGCGCCGGGAATGAAGCCGGGAGCTTTATCCCCGTGACAGGGGAGGAAGGGAGTGTTTAAAGTCTGCTCCTTTTGCGGCGAGTCAACAGGATGGCCGTTCCAACCAGGCTCAGCGCGGCTGTAGCCGGTTCCGGCACGAGGTGGTTGTATTTGCTTGATGAATAGACTTTAACGTAATCGATGTCGAACGCGGCTCCGGAGTTGGCCAGCGTATTCTGGTCAATTCCTTTATTGACCCCTGCATTTTCTACCCAGTTGCCTCCGATCTGCTGGTCGATGATCAGGTAAAATTCGTTTCCGTCTTTGTCAAAAGGCCAGTTTGCATTATTGGGCTTTTTAAAGGAGCCGGTTTCCTTTCCGTCCACATAAAAGGTGATGCCTTCTTCCGTCCATTCCATTCCGTAGGTGTGCCAGTTTGTTTTTTCAGCGCCGTCGCTCCAGCCGGGGGTGACCCCCTGGGATTTGTCTTGGTTTGGAACGCCGTTTTCAGACCAGTGGATCGTCTGGTAGACACGTCCTTCGTAATTCAAATGTTCCATGATGTCAATTTCCCCTCCTGCCGGCCATCCGATGCTGTCGGATTTGGGCATCATCCAGATAGCAGGCCAGACGCCCTGCACGCAATCGAATCTGGCGCGAACTTCTACGTAGCCGTATTGGAATTGGAAGGTTTTCAGAGAGTACACTCCTCCGCAGGCATAGGTCTGGGCTGGGGCGGTCTGATTGGTCTGGGTGGTGTAGTCTCCGTATTTTCCCCACAGGGTCATGGCGGAATTGCCGTCCTGTTCCCGGAATTCCACAAGGCTTTCGTCCTGGGATTGGTATTTGCGCCAATCCGGGGCGTTATGATTTACGTAATCGATACGGCTCCAGTTGCGGGCATTCAGGGAGGGGCCGTCAAAGTCGTCTTCAAAAACAAGTTCCCAGTCTTTGCCGGAGACCCACGGGGTTGCCGCCAGGGCAGGCGGCCCGGCAAGGGAAGCGATGGGGAAAAGAAGAAGGAGCGTTGTTCTGATGGACATAACAGGGAGGGGTGGGACAGGAGGAAGAGGCGTCAATGGCCAAGAACCGGGCCTGCAGCCCGAATATCGTGTAAGGGGGCTTTTCCTCGCTGGAGAGGTAGAGCCCCTTTTCTTCACAGGGGCATGCCCCTGTGAAGATTTCTTTATGGCAAGGATTGGTTTGTCATTGCAAGTTGGTTGTGGAAGGCTGCCCAATGTTAACGCGCAACGTTTCTGGCGGAATCCGCCTTGTACACGTGCAGTTCCGCCAGGCGGACCTTGCCCCCCTTCTGGAAGAGCTTGACGCGCAGCCTGTTGGTGGTGATAGGCTCAAACGTCCTCATGCACTTGATAAAGCCGTTGCCGGGGAGCTGGAGCATGCGCAGCACCTCCGGCTCATTGGCGTACATGGCTTTCTGCGCATCGCTGACGCCGGCGGTAGCGGCTCCCAGGGAACCCCAGTGGATGGGAATCCACTTGCCGCCCTTGTTGGCTTCAATGACGAGGCGGTTGTACCCCTTTTCAATCTTGATGTCCACGGCGCGCAGGGAGGCGGCGTTTTTCAGGGAGAGTTCCAGCACCAGGGGATCGTCTTCCGTGGGGGAGGCGTCCAGTTCCTCGATGGTGGTGGCGTCCCGGTCCAGCAGCTTGGCGGTGTCCACATGGCCTCCGGTGGAGGCTTTCAGCTTGTAGTCCGTGACTTCCTCCGTGGCGCTGCCCAGCAGCTTCAGTTCTCGCACGCGGCATTCCAGGCCGTGCCAGTCCGTGGAAACGCGGAACAGGCAGCGGGAGCCTTGCGTCAGGCAGGAGTCGTTCGGGGAGACCCAGGTTTTCACCTTCTTCTTGTCGGTTTCATCATACACCTCTATCTGGTTGCCCTGGGAGGCGGCGGAGATGTAGGTGCCGTCCGGCAGGTGGAAGGAGCAACCCCAGTTGCCGTGGTCGCGGATCAGGATGCCCGGCACCCACAGGTGGTTGCAGTTGGTGACCGGGTGGGCTTTTTCCCCGCAGCCCACTTCAAAGCCGCCTACGGCGATGGGGCGGTCATATTCCACGTCCAGGTCGTTCACGCGCCATTTGATTTTGGCGCTCATTTTCTGCACGCCCGGCTGGGTGGGGCCGCTGAGCTCCTTCTTGTAGGAGTACACGTTCCACTGGCCGCCGAATTTGGAGTCGGGGGTCCAGGAAATGGTTTCCATGGGGGAGAAGGTGGTGGCGTCACTGAATTGGACGGTGCCGGCAAAGTCGTACTTGTAGGCGGAATTGGCCTTTCCTTCCAGTTCCTTGTCGCGGTGAAGGCCCAGGGCGCGGCCCCCCAGCGGCTGCTGGACGTCCACGTTCAGGGAGTATTCCCCGGGCTGGGGCTTGTCGTCCTTCCGCTTGGGTTCAAAGAAGATGCGCACGTCCATGCCCAGGATCATTTCCGCACAGGTGGCCTTGGTGAGCTGGTCCAGGCCGGGAATGGCCATGATGGCCTTGGCGACGGGAAGGGCCCGGGCGTTGACGACGCTCATGAGCTTGAAGCGGCAGCCCTGTTCCACGGGGATGTTTTTCAGTTCCCGGATGGCGGATTTCAGGGAGCCGGGAGCCTTGGCGCCCAGCGCGGCGCTGACCATGGACCAGTTGCGCACATAGGTGTTCAGGAAGCGGGATTCCGTGTCAATGATGGGGGGAACCTTCCGGAAGGATTTGGCCTGGAATTCCGGCTTGCCCGTGATCGCCAGGTTCTGGCGTTCCGCGCACAGCGCCGTGATCCAGACGCTGGTGCGGATGTAGGTGCCGATGACCGGGTCTGCCGTCATCAGTTCCAGGCGGTTGGGGTTTTGCATCATGCCGCCGTCAAACGGGCGCAGGAGCGTCAGCTTCCAGCGGAACGCCTCCATGTTCTTGTAGTAGACTTCCGGGTTCGTGCGCCAGTAGGCGGGAAGGGCCCACATGATGGAGAGCGTCTCGGAGGAGTGGCCCTGGTCGCAGCCGCCGATGGGGCCTTCCCCGTACATGATGCGGCTGTTTTTAGTGTAGAGTTCCGGTCCCCCGCAGATGAGGGAGGCGATGTAGTACGGGCCGTGGCGGCCGGAGTAGGTGCCCCCGCATTCGCGGTTGGGTTCAAAGGTGAAGGCCTCCGTCATGCGGCCGTACGGGCCCATGCCGGTGGGGCAGATGGACTGGGCGTGGTCCATCATCTTGTCCAGCACGTCGTCTTCCGTGCGCGCCGGGGTTTTGCTGGCCAGCGCCAGGAACAGGCACATGTGGGAGCCGCCGATGCTGACGCCCGTGCCCGCATAGCCGGGGTGGATGCCGTGGCCGGTGACGAAGTCCCCGTAAAGAACCTCGTTTTTCATGCGCTGCACGCCGTTGCGGATGGCCGGCAGAACGGAGTTGTCCCGGTAGCGCAGCCAGTATTCGCACAGGAAGATGCCCGCGGAGGCCTGGGGGACGGCCCACCAGCACTGGGAGCCGGAGAAGGCGATGTACTGAGCCGCCTTTTTAATGACGGGATCATATTTCGGGTTGCCCGTGGCCATCAGGGCTAGCCCGGCCCAGCCCGTGTCGTAGTGGTTGCCGCAGTAGCCGCCCGGGCGTTCCCAGGAGCCGTCCTCGCGCTGCTGGGCCGCCAGCCATTCGCTCATCATGTGGACCACGGCCTTGCTCTTGGCGCAGTTTTTCGGGAAGCCGAGAGCGTAGCTTCCCAGCTGGGGAATCTTGAACGTGACGTTTTTCACGTATTTCTTCACGGAGTCCGGCAGGGTGGCGGAACCGCCCACATGGACAGCCACGCCCACGGAGGCCGCCCCTCCGGGCGTTCCGGTGCCTTTCAGCTTCCAGTCTCCCTTGGGAATGTCAAAGACCAGGGAGGAGACGGCGTGAGCCAGCCACACCTTGCGCTCGGGGTCATATTTGGCCGCGCCGTAGCCCACGCTGTATTGCAGGGGCTTGAGCTTGGTCAGCGGAACAGGGCCGCCGGGGCCTTCCAGCCTCAGGTCCGACCATTCGAAGCCGTCGCTGCCGATGCCGTTGCCGCCGTCATCCACATGAAGGCGCACCTGCTGGCCTCCCTTCACCGGAATGGAGAGGGAGACGGGCTTTTTGGCCCGTTCCTCCCGGAAGACTTCCTTCCAGAGCGGCTGGATGCCCTGGATTTTCTCCACATTTTCCGCAGGAATGAGGTTCAGGGTGATTTTTCCGGCGCCTTCCGCCTTGTCCACCAGCAGGCCCGCGTGCATGTCCAGGCCGCGCCTGTCCTGGTGCTGGTAGGGACCGTAAAGCACATCCAGGCTTTGGGCCGTCTTGAAGGGCTGGCCGTCAATGCCCAGGATCAGGTCGCCCTCCTTCACGTGTTTTTCAGCAGGGGAGCCTTCAATCACCTGGGTGACCATGTAGAGGTTCGCCACGGGTTCCCCATTGGGGTCCAGCAGGGTTTTTGGGAAAAAGCCGCGGAAGTTCGTGTCCGGCCAGGAGGCGTCCAGGCCGCGGGCGCGGAAGCCCAGAGGGCCGAAGGTGGTGATCCAGCCCTTGGCCACTTCCTCGGAGTTGCCGAACCAGCTCGTGTACAGGTTGGCGTACTGCTTCCTCCACTGGTTCAGCGTCATGGCCTTGGCGAATTTTTTCACGTAGGCGTTGACGTCCCCCATGTTGGTGGTCTGCCTGGCGGCTTTTCCGCGCGGACGGCCGGGGGAGGCGGGTTTGACGGCAGCTTGTGCCGCCAGGGCTGGAGCATCCTTCTGTTTGGTGGGAGTTTCCGGTTCCGGCTGTTCCGCAGACGTGGCGTCGTCTGCCGGAGCGTCCGCCTCTCCGGCAGGCTGTTCAGGTTCGGGAGCAGGTTCTTCCGCGGGAGTGGCGGAGCCGTCTTCGTCCTGTTCCTCAGGGGCACTGGCGGACGGCGTTTCTTCCGGCTGTTCCGCTGCTCCAGCCGGGGGGGCCTCCGCGGCGGCGCTTTCCTGTTCAAAGGGGTCTTCCACTTCCGCAGCAGGCAGGGCGGCTTTCTTTTCCGGTTTGGGTGCTTCCTTCTTCTCTTTTTTGGGCTGCGTACTGGACGGTTCCTGCGGGGCGGCGGGGGCCTCCGCAGGCTTCTGCGTGTAGTAATAGGCGCCGCAGGCGCCTCCCAGCAGAATCAGGATAAGGATCCAGATGCCGGCGGAGCTTTTCTTTTTCCGGGGCTGGGGAAGGGGTACCGCATGGACGGGGGCCGCTCCTGCTGCGGGAGTGGCCAGGGTTCTCTGGTCGCGCTGGAGGGGCTCCACGGGAGTAGCCGGAAGCGGGGACTGCTCCGCGGCGGGATGAACGCCGGGCAGGGCATAAACCAGGTACAGGGTGCCCAGGGCGGGGATTTCCCCCAGGGAGCCGGTGCGGAACTGGGCTTCAAAATCGTTTTTCAGCGGAAGGACTTCCTGTTCGATGTCCGTAGTTTCCGGATAACGCAGTTTTCCGCTTTCCGGATCGCGCACGGCAAGGCCCTGCGGACAGAATTCACGGACCAGGTATTGCACGTGGTTGGCGTCCGACGCGTAATAGACATGGCAGAGGGCATCCGTCTGCTTCAGTGACTGGATAAGGTAGCCGTTGATATTAAATCCGGAAGGCAGTGGGGGAGTGGTTTCCATGGTCAGGAGGCAATTGATAATCCGGCTACTTATTACCACATCCGGAGAGCTCTTTCAATGTAAAAGGGCGCTTTCCGGCTGCGGCGTGTGACGCGATTAATTGATTATTTACTTGAATACATGGCTATTATGTGGTGCAAGCAAGGCTCGATTTTCCGTTTTTTCATTACGATCATGAGTTCCGACATTAGATTAGATGCCTTGCAGTACCATTCCCAGCCCCGCCCCGGCAAGGTGGAAACGCTGCCCTGCAAGCCCTGCTTTTCGCAACGGGATTTGACGCTTGCCTATTCTCCGGGCGTAGCCGAACCCTGCCTCCGCATCAAGGAGGATCCTTCCCAGAGCGCCCTGTACACAGGACGCTCCAACCTGGTGGGCGTGGTGACCAACGGCACCGCCGTTCTGGGCCTGGGCAACATCGGTCCGGATGCGGCCAAGCCGGTGATGGAAGGCAAGGGCGTTCTGTTCAAGGTGTTCGCGGACATTGACGTTTTTGACATTGAATTGAACGTCAAGGAGCCGGAAAAACTGATCGAGGTTATCAAGACCATGGAGCCCACCTTCGGCGCCATCAACCTGGAAGACATCAAGGCCCCGGAATGCTTCATGGTGGAGGAACGCCTCCGCGAGGAAATGAACATCCCCGTGTTCCATGACGACCAGCACGGAACGGCCGTCATCTCCGGCGCCGCCCTGCTGAACGCCGCAGAACTGACGGGCCGCAAGCTGGAAGACATGAAGGTGGTCGTCGTAGGGGCCGGGGCCGCGGGCATTTCCTGCGCCAAGTTTTACATGACGCTGGGCGTCCGCCGCGAACATATCTACATGTTTGACTCCAAGGGGCTGATTCATACCGGGCGCATCGACCTGCACGCCACGAAGGCCCAGTTCTCCCAGTCGGAGGACTGCTCACTGGATGAAGCCCTCACCGGGGCGGACGTGTTCCTGGGGCTTTCCACCAAGGGGCTGCTCACGCAGGACATGGTGAAGCTCATGGCTCCTTCCCCCATCATCTTCGCCTGCGCTAATCCGGATCCGGAAATTACGTACCAGGACGCCAAGAAGGCGCGCCCGGACTGCATCATGGGTTCCGGCCGTTCCGACTGGCCCAACCAGGTGAACAACGTCTCCTGCTTCCCCTTCATTTTCCGCGCCGCCCTGGACGTGCACGCTTCCGTCATCAATGAACAGATGAAGATTGCCGCCGCCCGGGCGTTGGCGGATCTGGCGAAGGAACCCGTTCCGCAGGAGGTGGTTGACCTGTACGGGGGCGCTCCCCTCAGCTTCGGCATCGATTACGTGATTCCCAAGCCCATCGATCCCCGCATCATTGAATGGGAATGCCCGGCAGTGGCCCAGGCGGCCATGATTTCCGGCGTGGCCCAGTCCCCCATCCGGGACATGGAGGCTTACACGCTTGAACTGCGCAAGCGCATTGCCGCCGCCCGGGAGCGCGTTTCCGGCGTAGTGCGCAGTTATTTGTAAACGGCTCCGGCGTAAAGCCGGAAAATCCATGCCGCCGTAGTACGCGCCCGGCGGCTGCATTTGGCCGGGGGAGATTTGTTCCCCCGGTTTTTTATGCCGGGTAGCGGTGAGGCGGTGTTGAGCCCTTCATTTGGAAAGAGGCCTTCAGGGGGGGAACGCCTCCGGCCTCTGCCGCTTCCGGATGAATAGGCGGTTGAAGGACGCACTGGCTTTTCCAATGTTCGTTCGTCCGCGCTCCGCTTTTTCAGTTGCCGCAAGGGGTTGCGGCTCTCCATCCGGCTGAGGGGAGGGAGGGGGGCGTTGGGCGGAACGGTTCAGTGTTTAGCCAGCGCGTTTCTGACCTGTTCCGTCTGTTCCCGGTCCGGGATGAGTTCCGCGAGAACCTGGCTGTTTTCCTCCAGGGCGTCAAGCTGGTCGAAGTCTTCCGCCGTGCGGATGGCCAGGTAGCGCATGCCCCATTGTTCCGCAATGGCCTTGAAGGAGTAGGCGTGGGGCTGCACAAGCAGGTTACGCATGGCTTCCGAATGGACGTCCGCTCCGGGCAGGGCGCGGAAAATGCCGCCCCCGCCGTTGTTGATGACGCCGAGCACGCGGGTTCCCGTGTCCAGCTGGGGGAGGAGGGCCAGGGCGTTGGAATCGTACATGGCGGTCAGGTCCCCCACGAGGGCCCAGGAACGGGAACACCGGGCAGAGACCCCCAGAAAGCCGGAGATTTGCCCGTCAATGCCGTTGGCCCCGCGGTTGGCGCGGACGTTTTCCGTGGGGACGGCCATTTGGGCGAAGCTGTTCCAATACCGCACGGGCATGGAGTTGCCCAGGTAAATGCAGTCGCCGTCCGCGGCAAAGCAGGAGAAGGCGCGCACCATGGCCTGCTCGCTGTCCGGGCAGGTGATGAGCAGTTCCTCCATCAGGGCCTTCCTGCGCTTGTTCATGGCGCGCAGGCCGTTGACGTCCCCCACGGGGTCCACGTCGCCCAGAGCGTGCAGAATGGCTTCTAGGTCTCCGGTGACGACGGCGGAGGGCCGGGCCAGCCCGGAGAATCCGGTGCGGGTGACGGAGAAGACTTCCGTGGAAGGGATGTCCTCCAGGTCGCGCCAGAAGCGGGCCACGGGCACGTCCCCTATTCTGAGCAGGATGGCGGGCGGGTTTTCCCTCAGCAGGGCGTCCGCATCCGTCAGGGCCAGATGGGCCAGTTCCTCCCGGAGGCCGGAGGTGGCGTCCGCCACCACGGGGGCTTTCAGTTCATTCGCGAGCCACAGGGCAGGGGCCTGCTCCGTGGGGTCCAGTCCGCCGAGCATGACCACCAGCCCGCCGCGCGATTTGAAGCGCAGGGCTTGGGCCAGTTCCGCCAGGGAACCGCGGAATTCGCTGTCTTCCGGCGGTTCCGCCGGGTAAAGGTCGCAGTTGCCGGGATTCCAGGCGGGGTCCGGGTCCGGCAGGCAGACGTTGATGTGCAGGGGGGAGGCGTAATCCCAGTCTTCCAGAATGTCTTCCGGCAGGCTGTCCGGCGTTTCCAGATCAATCGTGGGCGCGTAAATGCCGAACAGGTCCGCCTGTTCGATGGCCTGCGGAGCGGCGGAGCCGCGGTAGTCCGCCGGGCGGTCCGCGGTGAGCAGGAGCAGGGGCCGGCGCTCATAGTACGCCTCCACTACGGCGGGGAGCAGTTCCGCCGCCGCCGTGCCGGACGTGGTGACCACGGCCACGGGAAGCCCCATGTCCTGAATGCGGCCCAGCGCGAAGAAGGCGGCGGACCGTTCGTCAAAGTGGGTCCATTTCACCAGGTCCTCCGCGGCGGCCAGCACCTGGAGCAGCGCCATGTTGCGCGCGCCGGGGCAGACCACCCATTCACAGATGCCGCCCAGACAGCACTGGGCCAGCAGGGATTTGACGAAGGATGCGGAGGCACTCACGGGAATCAGCCTTGTTTTTTGGCCGTCCTGGCCGCTTTTTCAGCCAGCTTGGCCTTTTCCTCTTCCGAGAGAATGCGGGGGAAGACGGGGGCCGGATCATTGATGCGGTGCCCTGCGGGAAGGATTCCCCAGGCCAGCGTATCCGGCGTGCGGCCCCGGAACAGGTCCGCGGCGTTGAGCTGGTCCAGGATGCGGGCGGAAGCGTCCGGCAGGACGCAGCCGATGAGGTAGCCCGTCTGGGCGCAGCATTCCAGCAGGTGGCGCAGCACGCAGCGGAGGCGCGGCGCGGCGGCCTCATCCTTGGCAAGCTGCCAGGGCTGCTGCTGTTCAATGTACGCGTTGCAGGCGGAAACCTGGGCGTTCAGGGCCGCCAGGGCGTCGGAGACCATGTTGTCGTCCATGTATTTGGAGAACAGGGTGACGGCCTGGTCCATGGTGACGCGCAGGGCCTTGGAGGCTTCGTCATCGTATTCCTCCGCACCGGAGATGACGGAATCGCAGTAGCGGCGCGTCATGTTGATGGAACGGTTGCACAGGTTGCCGAGGTCATTGGCCAGCTCCGTGTTGTACAGCATGACCAGGCGGTCCGCGTCAAAGTTGGCGTCCTTTCCGGTGGTGATGTCCCGCACCAGGTAATAGCGCACGGGTTCCGAGCCGAATTGTTCCGCCAGCAGGTTGGGGTCCACCACGTTGCCGATGGATTTGGACATTTTTTCCCCGTTGATGTTCCACCAGCCGTGGACGAGCAGGGTGGGCATTTCCTCGTCGGAGAAGCCCATGGCATGCAGCATGGCGGGCCAGTACACGCCGTGGGCGGGCACCAGGATGTCCTTGCCGATCACTTCGCAGTCCGCGGGCCAGAGCTTGGAGAATTCCGGCAGCCCGCTGTCCGGTTCCGCCAGGTAACCGGCGAAGGAGACGTAGTTGATGAGAGCGTCAAACCAGACGTAAGTCACGAATTCCGGGTCAAACGGAAGTTCTATTCCCCAGGAAAGGCGGCTCTTGGGGCGGGAAATGCAGAGGTCCGAGTCAAAGTCAATGGCATTGAGCACCTCCGCCTTGCGGAAGGCCGGAAGAACGAAGCCGCTGCTCTTTTCCACGAACTTCTTCATCCACTCCACATGGTCGGTCAGGCGGAAGTACCAGTTTTCTTCCTCCAGTTCCACCACTTCCCCCCATTCCGGGCCGAAGCTGCCTTCCGCGTCCCTCTCCTTGTCCGTCAGGAATTGTTCCTGGCGCACGGAGTAGAATCCCTTGTAGGATTTTTTGTAAAGCTGCCCCCTGTCCTTCAGGTTCGTCAGGATTTTCTGCACGCAGGCCTTGTGGCGCGGATCCGTGGTGGAGGCCCACCCGTCATTGCTGATGCCCAGGCGTTCCCACAGGGCCAGGAATTTGGCTGTGATGTTGTCCACATGCTCCTGCGGCGTAATGCCCAGTTTTTCCGCCGTCTGCTGTACTTTTTGCCCATGCTGGTCCACCCCGGTCAGGAAATAGACTTCCTCCCCCTTCATCCGGTGCCAGCGCGCGAGAACGTCCGCAAGGACTTTTTCATAGGCGTGCCCGATGTGGGGCGGTCCGTTGGTGTAGTCAATGGCCGTGGTGATATAGTACATGCGGGGAACGATACTCCTTTCCTTCCGTTTTGCAAGCAAAGTCACTCCCTGCCAGTGTTCGGGGAGTGAAGACCGGCGTTTGCCCTCACACTGCCGGGAGCGTGCATGCCGATGCGGCTGCTGAAAAAGAAAATGAACGCAGGAGAACGAATATTAAGAGAGCTTCCTTGAATAGCGGCCTTTGGCCGTGCATTTTTAATGCCACAGAGGCCGGCGGTGCTCCCCGGAGGTTTTTCCCGGACAACCCCGGAAAGGGGTGTTTAGCCGTCCTGTTCTTTCAGCGGTGTTTCTCCCAGACGCCGGCGGTGACCGGCTGGGAATCTGGTGAACCGCAAGTGCGTAAAGTTCATGTGATCGCTTTATCTCCGGTTTGTTTGCCTGTCGAACGTCCCATCATGATACAGCAAAGGGAAGCGTGAACGCTTCCCTTTGCTGAAATGGACCGGACCTTACGGCCTTGAAGCATTTTTGTCAGAAACCGCGCTCCCGGTAGGCCGCTTCCAGCTGGTTGAGCGCCCGTTCCAGGATGGAGCGCGGGCAGCCCGCGTTCAGGCGCATGAAGCCTTCCCCTTCCTTGCCGAAGATGGATCCGTCGTTCAGGGCCAGGCGCGCTCCGTCCACAAAGAATTCCGCCAGTTCCTTCTGAGGCAGGTTCAGTTCCCGGCAGTCCAGGAAAACCAGGTAGGAGGCGTCCGGAAGCATGGCCTTGATTTTAGGCATGCGGCGGCGCAGTTCCCGGTCAATGTAGCGGATGTTTTCCTGGATGTAGTCCACCGCTTGCTTGAGCCATTCCTCCCCTTCCGGGCCGGAGTAGGCGCTGATGAGCCCTTCGTAGGCAAAGACATGGCCTTCCGCCAGTTCCCTGCCGCTGACGAAGCTCTGGTATTTCCCGAAGAGGGCCGGATTCTGGCAGATCAGGTAGGAGCTTCCCAGTCCGGGCACGTTGAAGGCCTTGCTGGGCGCCATGTACGTGACGGAGTTCATGCGCGCCTGTTCGGAGACGGTGGCGAATACGGTGTGCCTGTGGCCAGGAAGGGCCAGGTCCGCATGGATTTCGTCAGAGACGACCAGCGTGCCGCTTTCCGCGCAGATTTCCGCCACGCGGCGGAGTTCCTCCGGGCTCCACACGCGGCCGCCGGGGTTGTGGGGGTTGCACAGGATGAACATGCGGCAGCCGCGCACGGCCTCCCGCATGTGGTCAACGTCCATGCGGTAGCGCCCATTTTCCAGAAGGAGGGGGTTGTTCACGATTTCCCGTCCGTTTTCCCGGATAATCATGGCAAAGGGATGGTACACCGGAGGCTGGATCATGATTTTATCCCCCGGTTCCGTGAAGCACTGGATGGCGCTGGAAATGCCGGGAACAATGCCCGGGGCAAAGCCGATTTCCGAGGCGCGCACCTCCCAGCCGTGGCGGCGGCCCACCCAGTTCCGGATGGCGTCAAAGAAGGCGCGGGGCTTGACGGTATAGCCCAGTATTTCATGTTCGCAGCGGCGGCGGATGGCCTCCATGATGAAGGGGGGCGTTTTGAAGTCCATGTCCGCCACCCACAGGGGGATCAGGTCATCCCGGCCCCAGCGGGGCAGCAGGGCTTCATATTTCAGGGCGCCGGTGCCGCGGCGGTCGATTATTTCGTCAAAGTCGTACTGCATGGAATGGTCTGTCTGCGCGGGCAAAGGTCAGGAAAGCGGGGTAACGCCCTTTTTCAGGATGATGTTGCCGTATTTGGCGGTTTCACCGGTAATGACGACGGCATAGGCCTTTTTGGCGCGTTCATAGAAGGCGTAGCGCTCCATTTGTTCAATGTCCCCGTCATAGTTCAGCGCCTTGCGGTATTTGGCCTCCACCGCCGGGTCCAGGGAGTCTCCCGGCACCGGGGCCATCATGATGACGGGCGTGGCGTAGGCGTCCAGTTCAAATAGGGGGATGACGGCGGCCAGCAGGGCGTCCGCCCCCAGTCCGTCCGCCCTCAGCACCGTGGGGTTGAAGGTGTGGCCGGGAAAGTGGGCGTCGGAAAAGACGATTTCATCGCCATGCCCCATTTCCGCAAGAATTTTCAGCAGGGAAGGGCTGATGAGGGGAGAGATGTTTTTTAACATGGTCCGCAGTATAGCACCTTCCCGCGTTCCGGTACTACCATAAAAGTTGAAGGAGCGCGGATGATTCTCCCTCAGCCGTTAACGGCATGAAAGCATTTACGGATGCATTCTTCCATTTCAGGCATCTGCTGTTCCATGCTTTCCACCAGCTTGAGCTGGGTGCGCGCCCGATGCAGGTTGTGGCGCTCCCTTTCCGTTTTAAAGTAGACGTCCCCTTCCAGGTAGTCCGTCAGGAAGCGGATGCCGGTTTCCAGCGTGATGAGCAGGCCGGAAAAGGCGAGTTTGGAGATTTCCAGCGGTGTGATGAAGTCTTTGACGGCATCCAGGTAGCCCTTGACGACGGCTTCAAACATGGGCATGCGCAGGTAGGTTTTGTCCAGGTCTTCCTCATCTTCCGCCGCAGGAGAGGTCATGGTGCGCACCATGTCCCCGAAGTCGTACAGGATGCTGCCGGGCATGACGGTGTCCAGGTCAATGACGCAGACGGCCTTGTCCGTTTCCCTGTCCAGCATCACGTTGTTGATCTTGGTGTCGTTGTGGACGATTCTGACGGGGAGTTCCCCGCGCTCCTGAAGGTCCAGCAGCACGTCCACGTACCGTTCGCGGCGGCGGATGAAGTCCAGCTCCCTCCGGCAGGAGTCCAAACGCCCGCGGGAGTCCCTGGCAGCCGCTTTCTGCAACCGGTCAAAGCGCTTGCGGGTGTGGTGGAAGAACGGGATGGTTTCATGGATGTCCTCCGGGTTCATGTCGCACAGGAGCTGCTGGAAGGCGCCGAAGGCGCGGGCGGCCTCATACGCCTGGCGCGGATGTTCCGCCACGTCAAACGTGTGTGTGCTTTCAATGCAGTTGTAGCAGCGCCAGAAGCCGGAACCGGGGATTTCCAGGTACTTGCGGCCTCCACGGGCGGAGTACAGGTTCAGCGTCTGGCGGAAGGGCGTTTTCAGCACCCGGAGCATCTTCCACCGGATGTGGTTGGTTACCTTTTCCACGTTGTGCATGACGTCCCTGGGGCACGGGAAAACGGCGTCATTCACGCGCTGGAAGATGTAGCGGTCCGTGGTGCCGTCCATTTTCCGGTAGGTGGCCCGGAAGGTCATGTTGATATGGCCGCTGTTGATGGTGTCGCAATGGAGGAATTCTCCGGCGATGGCGAAGGCGTCGCCCAGGGCGGCAACCTGTTCCTGGAGGGAATCAGTATGGAAAACGGCGGACAGAGGCATGAGCGGGGAAGGAAGAGGCTCCCGGCGCATGCGGGGAAGTGCCGGGAGCCGCGGGAGTAGGGATTGAAGGAGGCTTAGAAGGAGTAGGTGAGCCCCAGCCCCGCCACAAACGTGAAGTTGCGGTAAATTCTGGCGGGGATTCTGGAGGGGAAGCGGTCGGAAGGACCGCGGTAGTTGCCCGCCATGCCTCCGTTGCCCAGCCAGACGGTACTGACGAAGGGGGTGAGGACCAGGCGGTCCACCGCCTTGAAGGGCACGGCCACGGTCACGGAAATGCCCTGGGTTCCGTTGGCGTTGAGGGAGTCCCTGTCAAAGTAGCCGGCGGAGGCGTTCCAGGTTCCCGCTACAATCAGGGAGGAAGACGGGTTGAAGTCATATTTGTAGCCCAGCGTGTTGGTGAACCACCAGCCGGACATCCAGCGGAAGGTGTATTGCACGCGGCAGTCCCAGAAGAAGTTTTCCAGTCCTTTCCCGAAGTCGTGGTGGATGTCCAGTACAAAGCTGTGTTCTTCGGAACGGCTGTGTTCAAACGCCGGGAAGTCGCTGGAGGTCTGGCCCAGATGGACGTTCATCAGGCCCGGCAGGCCGCCGTTGACGAACTGGTAGCCCAGGGAGGCCATCGTATAGTCGCTGAATTTGCGGCTGACGCCCAGCAGGGCCGTTGCCTCGTCGGAAATGCCCGTGCTGTTGTGCGTCAGGTCATTCTGGGTCAGCCACTGGTATTTCACGCCGGCCAGGATGGAGTATTTTTTGTTGAGGTCGTAAGCGCCTATGGCTTCCACGGGAACCACATGGTCGCTGCCGGACTGCTGAAAAGCCAGTCCGCGGCTGACGTACTTGGTAGCGTAGCCCGTTCCCAGCAGGGCGGAAAACGGACGGGACGCGTCATAAGTGGAATTCAGCACCCGGAGGGGAACTTGAATATCGGCGGAAGCCATTCCTGAGAGAGCGAAGGCCGCCGTACATGCCGCAGCGGTAATAGTTGTATATTGCATGGTTTGCCGACATAGTAATGGCGCCGTTCAATTCCGCAAGACAATCTTTATAAATTCGAAAGAATTTTCAGTTAAATTACAGGGGGAAGTTATAATGGAATGAGTCGGAGAATCCATTCCTTCAATTTTAACAGGGTTCCTTCCAATTTAAGGGACAGTTCGCGGATGTGCAGCAGCCGGAACAGGCCGCTCCGCACGTAGTCGATCAGGGAGCAGGCGAGGTAGATGCCCAGGCTGGCTCCCAGCGCCCCGGCGGCCGTGAAGTACCAGGGGCAGGCCTGCAATTCCGCAAACCGCGCCTTGATGATGTTTTGCCAGATGAGGGGATTGTTATGGATGAGGTAAACGGCAAAGGAAAGCGGGGCGAAGAAGGAAATGAGGCGGATGGCGGTTCCGCTGCTGATGCGCATGCGCGCGCAGGCCATGAGCAGGAAGAAGGAGGACAGGCAGCAGAACGGCGCCGTATAAGAGACAAAGAGTTTTTCCGCAATGCCCGGATTGAGGGGAAGATACCCCAACGCGATTACTCCGGCGGTGGGGAGGATGCAGCACAGGACGTAGTAAAGCGCGGGCCGCTTTAACGTGCTCCAGAGCTGGAAGTGCCCCAGGCAGCCGCCGACGACGTACAGGCAGACCAGCCAGATGGCGCTGTAGCCGCCCTGGCTGAGCCAGTTCCCGTAGCCGGATATGGTGGAAAAGAGGGAGAAGACAATCAGGACCAGCAGGCAGAGCCACCTGGCGGATTCCCTGCTGAGGGAACGGATGGCCGGATTAAGGAAGGGAATAAAGCAGAACAGGACGGCATAAGCCGTAAAGTACCAGTAGGCCAGGCGCAGCACGGGAAAGAATGCCTGGATCATTCCCTTAAAGCTTACACTGCCCGGCACGAGCCATTTAAATAAAAAGGTTATTCCAGCGGTGTAAAAGAAGACCTGAAACCATAAGTTGATAAAACGGGAAATCCGGTACGGCACATTGACGCCCACGTAGCCTGTGATAAGGGCAAAGCAGTTGACGGCGCAGTAGGCGCTGAGTTCAAGATACCAGGAGACGGCGTAATTGGGCGTTCCGAGGAAGCTGTTGTCCAGGTTGCCGCCCTCCCCCCATTTGAGCACATGAAGAAGGACGACGAAGAACATGGACAGGCACCGGAGAAGGTCAATGCCGTGATTTCTGGAATGGGCCGGGGCTGCCATGAGAAATGCCAAGGAAAAGGTGATGCTGCTGGGATCTTACGCCGGGACTGCCGCCATTGCCTGCAAACGCTTCATGATTTTATTTTTCTTCCTCAACGTTCTTCGCGGCTCCCTCCACGGCTCGCGCCATGAATTCCTCCAGCGTGAGGTTTTTCCGGACGGCGGCTTTCATGGCAAGATTGATGATCCGGTTTTTCAGGGGAACCGTGATGAGGGAAGATACCTCATTGGAGGCGGCCAGGGCTTCCTGGCCGTCCATGAACCGCTTGATGAGGATTTGGGCATGCCGGGAGAGCTTTTTTCTGACAAAGTAGTTGTCGATGGCGCTTCTGTTCATGCCAATGGCCGAAGCCAGCGTGGAGCGGCTGATATGATTTTCAGCCATCCAACGCCCCAGCTCCAGAATATCCACAAGAGGTTCTTCCATGTGGGGTACTTTGCTCATTGTAATGATGAATCAAAGATTTTGAGCGGAGTATGATTGATAATCGCTCAATGAATGTCCTTGTTGAACACAATAAAGGGTGGGTGCCATCAATGAGTGTTGTGGATTCCCCGGAGAGCCGGGTAATTTTTGGAGGGAGGCATGCGCCTTCCTTTCTTTTCTGGATACTTCATCCATTGGTCAGAAATGAATAAAAAATCATCGGCGGCGTTCTTGCCGCGGCCCGTAATCCTTGTTGATTCCGTTAGGGACATTCTCCATTCTCCGGAATCTTATTGCTTGAATTAAAGTTTCCTTGCCCTTTCTTAAATTCTGCCCTGCCGCATTTGCAGGGGCCGGAACTTGGCGAATGCATCCGGGACAGGCGGCCATGGAAGATAACAAGGCGGTCCCGGAGGGACATGGACGGACAGCGCATCAATTCATGGAGATGCATGCAGCCGAACGGATGAGGGCACATTCTTTTTCTGCGTAAGGAATGTGTTTTATCCCAGGCAGAAACTGGCGGAAGCTTCCCCCATGTGGCTTGGGCGGCATTTCTCCGGCTGTGACCGGGTATCCTTTCCCGGTGGACGGGGCGGATGTCTTTAATGGGTCTTTGCCCTTTAAGCCGACGGCTTTCCTGACGGCCGTTTAACATGGGCCAGATACGGCAGCAGGAAAGGGGTGAAACGTTTCAAGGCAAAATAGAACAGCACAATAGCCGTGAATGCCAGCAGCGGGGTGAACAGGGAGAAGGCACCAAATTTCATGGATGAAGGAAGGCATTCGTAAATGGGCAGGTGCAGCATGAACGTCAGAAAACAGGCGGGAGCCAGCAGGGCTATTCTGGCGGCAACGCCGGGCAGACGCTTTTCCATCCAGATGCCTGCGTACATAATCAGCATGACTCCCAGCAGCATGCCCGCGACCGTTTCCGTCCACAGGGAAAGGATTCCGGCGGAGTGCAGCAGAACCATCGCGGAGGAAACGAGAATGCTCACGCAGAAGACGACGCCGAATTTTTTGTTCAGCACCAGATGGATGTCGTCAATCCGGCGGGAACTGAGCACGACGCCCAGCAGGTAGAAGGCGCAGGACCCCACGGAGAGCGTCACCAGGGGATCGGGAGCCATGTTGCAGAAGGAGAAAAAGAGGAGCAGCGCGGGCGGCAGCAGTATTTTAATGCGGGCCAGCAGCGGCGTCAGCAGGGTAAGAATGATGATGTCCCTCAGAAACCAGGAGGGGCCGATGGGGGGAACGTCGGGGGACTCGCTCCCAAAGGAGAAGAGGTCCATGCCCGGCAGGAAGACGTCCCGGATGCCGGCCAGGTCCGCAAGCTGGAAGGAGCTGCCGGCAGGGAGGGAGAGAAGGAACAGGTACAGCACGTTCCAGATCATGTACGGGATGAACAGCCATAAAGCCCGGTCAACTGCCTTGTTCCAGGTGATGTTTCTTGCCAGAAAGTAGCCGGCCAGCACCAGGAAGAAGGGAACCCTGCCGTTGTAGAAGAGGTGGATGCCCGTTGTCTTGAGCAAGGGGGAGGACAGGTGCACGTACATGATCAGGAGCGCTGCAAGCACCCGCGACACGTCAATCCATGCGACACGTTTTTTAGGGATTTCCATGGGAAGGGAGTTTTTCTGCGGCATGAGCCGGATATTGAGTTGGCAGAGGGTTGAAGTTAATGAAGGGCGGAAGGTAGGGAACCGTCCGGGCGTCATGATCTGCGGATGCGGTGGTACGCCCGTGCCAGGAGTTTTCTTCCTTTTTTCCTGAGCCGCCCCCACCGGGACGGCGGTCTCCTGGTCAGTTTTTTCTCCGTCAGGCGGCTGTATTCTGCCAGGGTGGCATCCCTTTCCCCGGAGAACGCCTGCTGAAGCCATTCCCGGGATTGCGAGATTTTCTGTTCCAGCAGTTCATTGACGGGAGCGTAGTCCATCGTGAGCGGGACGTTCTCCGGCAGGGCTTCCGCGTCTTCGGGCAGCATGCGGTCCTGAAGCCGGAGAAGGTTCAGCAGGGAGTGGAAGCGCCCGGAGCCGCGCATGGGATTGTTGATGCACAAGAACGGCTTGTTGAAGATCAGGGCGAAGCAGACGCCGTGGAAGGAGTCTGTAATGAAAAACTCGCAGTGGAGGATGTTGCCGAGCCATTCATATAACGTGGCTTCCTTCATGGTATTGGGCAGGTTCAGCCTGCCGAGGTTGTCCACCTCCTCTTTCTGGATGTCCACCATGTTCAGCAGGGGGAGCCCGAGTTTGGAGGAGGCGTCCAGCAGGAGCTTCCTTTTTTCCGCCGCCGGGTCCAGGATGTAGGAGACGATGCGGCCTTTGGCCGCCGGAGGCGCCTGCCGTGCCAGCTCCTCCCAGCGTTCCCTACCCAGCAGGAAGACGGGGTCCATCACCCAGGCGCTTTCACGCCCATAGTGCCGCTTGAGGTGCTCCACCATCGGTTTTTCCCGGACGGAAACGGCATCGAACCGTTTGAGCAGCATGGCCGTTTTTTTAAGATATTTCCCGGAAGGTTCCGTCAACTGCCCCATGGACGGCCCGTAGGCGATTTTCCGTTTCTCCCCTCTGGCGAAGTCCAGGAAGAAGAAGTGCCCCATGAAACCCTGGTTCCACACCTGGTCGGAGCCTACCATGAACGTGTCAAACTGGTCGTTTAAGTGGTAGGCGTAGTCCAGGGAGTGCAGCGGCGTTGTGGAAATGCGCTCCCGGACCAGGAATTTTCTGAATACCGTCGCAGGGTCTTTCTGCCGCTCCGTGAAGGAAAAATCAATCAGGGAAACGCTTTTTCCCATTTGCTCCAGCAGCCGGTAAAGGGCGAAGGAGGTGAGCACGGCTCCATAGTTGCACGTCATCCAGACGCCCAGCAGGCCCACCTCCGCCCGGGGTTTGAAGCGGGCCGTGTGCTGCGCCACCGCTTCCGTGAAGGGTTTCTGCCGGAGGTCCCGGAGGAAGTTCCGGCGCGCCAGCCGGGAGGGGAAGGCAGGCTTCCGCCGGATGCCCCTGTTGGTGTGTTTGACGGCCTGCCAGTTCTCCCGGTGCAGAAAGAGCTCCTTCCCGCATTGGTTTAAAAGTTCTTCCCCGCGGGGAGTGCTCGCCAGCAGCAGGGAGATTCCCCTGGAATCATCCCACTTGGGATGGAAGTATCCCGCGCCCCAGAAGTCGGCCAGGGTCAGGTCACTGGTGCGGGGGCCGGAAGCATGCGGGCAGTTGTAGCATGCTTCCCCCAGGCAGATGTCTGACAGGTACGCCTGCATGAAAAGGTCTTCCGTATAAATGCGCGCGCCGGAACCGGAGCCGTCCCGGTGGAATTTCATCACGGAGTAGTGATTCCAGCCGTGGGTTTTGTCCCGGAAGTTGATGCAGCTTATCTGCCGGCCCGTGCTCCGTTCATAATCCTGCCGGTACGCGTCAAAAAGGTTTTTGGAGGGTACGCCGTGGCAGGCGATGTCAATGATGAAGAGGCTGTCCCAGGGCTTTTTCAGATAGGCTCTCAGGGCCGCCGCCTGGCAGGGCGTCCCGGAAAACAGGACCGTTTTCCCCTCTTTCAGGTCCTTCTTGATGTCCCGGTAGGCGTGGCCGGGGTCCGCCTGAAGGTATTTGCTGCCGTTCAGGAGCTTGAGCTCCGGCAGGGAGTCCAGGCGCACATGGCGGACGGAAAGTTCCCTGTCCGTGTTCCACGCCACGCCGTAGACCACGCCTCCCTGTGCAAGAATATGCCGGGCCAGGATGGTGAATACGCCTCCGCTGGAGGAGTTCAGGCGCACGGCCTCGTCCAGCGCCCAGGCCGCGTATGCCCTGGGCTCGTCAAACGCCTGGGGGGGCCGTGCGGGCGCATTCAGGTCCGGGCAGGTTTTGGTGCAGAGGCCGCAGTGGACGCACGCTTCCAGATTAACCGCGGGCGTTAAGAAGCCGGAGGGGCTCCAGTTCATGGAAATAGCGTCCCTGGGGCAGATGTTGGCGCAGGCGGAGCAGCCCGTGCACAGGGTGGAGAGCTCAGGCGGGGCATCAGTTTTTATCATGGCGGGAAGGAATCAGTTTTTGCAGGGGGCCGAGAAACATGTCCCGTTCATCCCGGTTGAGGTAGAAGAACCAGATGGTTCCCACGGCCAGGAGGCCGTAGCAGAAGGCGAAGGCCAGGAAGGAGAACCAGTTGTCCAGCGTTAGCAGGGCAACCGCTCCCAGCCCCGCCAGGATCATGACGGCGGAGGGCAGCAGCAGGGGCCCGTAGGTGCGGCGGAAGAAGAGCCTCATGTCCAGACCGGCGGTGCGGGCGTAGTAGCGGTTGATCATCAGCACCTGGCCGATGAACAGGGAAATGGCGGTGCCGATGAACATTCCGATGGTGCCGTAGTACAGGGAGATGAAGTAGCCCAGGATGACGCAGAGCAGGGAGGAGTAAAAGAGGATGATGGCCCTCCCCTTGTGGATGTTGAGGGCCTGGAGGATGGCGAGTCCCGTGTTTTGAGTCAGCGGAACCAGCAGGGGGAGCAGCACGATGACGGCCCCCACCCAGACCGTGCCTGTCTGGTCCCCGATGGTTTTCCCCACCCACAGGTGCAGGAAGTCGTGGCCGCAGCTGATGAAGGAAACCAGGATGACGCTCAGCAGGGCCAGTTGAAGGCGCCCCACCCGTATCATCATGCGGGTGAGCTGCTCCTTGGTGGAATCCAGGGCCACCATCTGCATGATTTTGGGGGCAATGACTCCGGAAATGGCGGTGGAAGCCGTCATGAAGTACTGGGAGAACGAGATTCCCAGCGTGAACAGGGTGACCGCCTGGGCGCCCGCCGTCCTTGCCAGGATGGGAGTGCCCGCCCGCCAGTAGAACAGGTCCATGAGCTGGTTCAGCAGAATCCAGAAGGAAAAGGTGAACATCTCCCGGTACAGCTTCCAGTCAGGCTTGCGGAAAATGATGCGCACGCCCAGGCAGCGGATGGTGTAATACGTTCCCCACGCCAGGCTGGCTACGCCGATGCCCACGCCCAGGACGGTGAGGGCGATCGCCTTGTACCCCCACACCAGGAGCAGGACCGTAAGAAGCGTATTGAAGAGGGAGAGGCCCAGGCTGACCAGTCCGGGAACGATGAATTTCATGTAGGACCCAGGCACGCAGGACAGCGGCCGCAGGGGGAAGGCCAGGATGATGTTGCCCAGCGTCAGCAGGTACAGGATTTTCAGGGTGTCAAGCTCCGGCCCGGACAGATTGGGGAACAGGGCGCCCAGGTTCACGTAGCAGATCATGCCCGCCGCGAAGGTGAGCAGCCCCAGGAAGGAGAAGAGCATCATAGCCTGTCCCAGGAAATGGGCCTCCCGGTCGTTCTCCTTTTTCGCGTGATAGGTGGCGATGTATTTGTTGACGGTCACCCCCAGGCCGAAGTCCGTCAGGGACAGCCACGCAATCACGGAATTGCTGAGCATGAAAATGCCGTATTCATTCTCTCCCAGACTGGACAGGGTAAACGGGGTCAGAAAGAACTGCGTCGCCAGCCTGACGATGATGGATATGTAATTAATGCAGGCCCCCGTCTTGATTTCATTCATGTGGAATTTATTTCTTGTTGGCCAGCAGGTTCCCGAGCAGGTGCCCGTAATTTGATTTGAGGGAAAAGTAAAGTATCCGCGGCAGGTTGACAAGCGTCACATATTTTTTTAAGGCGGAAAAAGCTTCTTTCCGTATGGCCTTTTCCCGGTCGGGGTAAAGGCTTTTTATTCTATCCGCAAGAAGTTTATAGTTGGCATAGCAAAGCCTGAACAGGACCAGGAGGCTCCGGCTCCGCTGGAAATAGTTGCTGCTGTACGGGGAACGCCCGTCAATGCAGTTGCTCAGGTCCAGGATGGCGCGAAGGGCGTTCATGTAATCCTCCAGAGGCCTTTTCCGGTTGAAGAAATTGCTGGTAACCCCTGTTTCTCCGTCGGCGGAATATTGATAAAAAGGCTTGTTGATGACGGTTACGGAGCTGCAATGGCAGAAACATTGCGCCGTGAAATAAAGATCTTCCGCAAATTTGACGTTTTCCGGGAATTTAATTTTATTTTTAACCAGAATTTCCTTTTTATATATCTTGGCCCAGCAGGCCGGAATGTTGTTGTTTTCCACAAACGGTGTTCCCGCGTGGAAAACAGCCGTGGAATCCGGAGGCAGGGGGCGGATGGAAGGGGACATGAAGCCCGTCCATTCCGCCGCGCAGGAAACGAGGCTTGCGCCGAAGACGACCATGTCCGCTGCGGTCTCCCGCATCGTTTCATGGCAGGCCTGGAGCGTTTCCGGGAGGAGCCGGTCGTCCGCGTCCACAAACGCCAGATGCGGGGCATGCGCCAGGCTTATCCCCAGGTTGCGCGCCGCGGACACCCCTTCATTCCGCTTGTGGATGACGCGGAAGCGCGCGTCCTTCCGGGCGTATTCATCCAGAATCGCGCCGCTGCCGTCCGTAGAGCCGTCGTCAATGCAGAGGCATTCCCAGTCCGCCAGGGTCTGGTTCCTGACGGAATCCAGGCAGGCCGCAAGCTGCTTTTCATTCCGGTACACCGGGATGATGATGCTGAACAGGGGGGTGTACGCGTCCGGGGTCATGAAGGGAAAGTCAGGGGGGCGGCGGGTTCAACGGAAAGGGCGAGGGGGGAGTACATCTTCTTTTTGAGGAACAGGAACCTGCTCCAGCCCAGGGCATCGCATAATCTGGTGACTCCCAGGCAGGCCGCCAGCACCAGTGCCACGGACAGGGCGGCAAAGCAGATTCTGCTGGAATCAAAGGCCAGCACCGGGACCAGCGGCTTGCACAGGAGCGTGAAGGCGGGGGAAAAGATGACGATGGACAGGGAATTCCTGCCCAGGTAGGCGAACAGTTCCCGGATGGCCCTGCCTGCGGAATCGCAGGTTTTTACCAGAAAGCTGAGCGTGAGCATGCAGAGGCAGAGCCCCAGCATGCTGTCCCGGGAGGGGAGGGGGAAAAGGAGGCAGAGCGCGGCGGCGGGGACAGCCGCCCACAGGGTGGGGAAGAAGCATTTCAGGATGGGGAGCCCGGTCATCCGGAAGAAAGCCCCCAGGAGAAAGTAAGCGGCGTGAATCATTTGGAACGCCGGATTGAACCAGGAGACGGCGGCCAGGAGGGCGGCGCATACGGCCAGCCGGGCCGGAGGGGACAGGCGCGGAATGCGGGAGACGGCATAGTAAACGGGCAGGCATACGGCCAGCAGGTAGAGGTACCAGTACGTTCCGGCGGGGGCCAGCAGCAGCGCCTTCCAGAAGGCGGGGAACGCCGGGTCCAGCCGGTTGCTGGCGGGAACGGAGGCGGGCAGATGGGACAGGGCCAGGTAGTACAGCGATTCAAAGACCAGGTACGGCGCCAGAATGCCCAGCCACGTTTTCAGGAACTGGCCCGGAGTCTTGCCGGTATTGGCGAAGAAGCCGGAAAGGATGATGAAGCCGGACATGTGGAAGACGTACACGTACCGCGTGACGTCCAGGTAGTGCGTGGAGAACCAGGACAGGTGGAAAAGGACCATCAGGGTGATGAGAATTCCCTTGAGGTAGTCCACTTGCGGAATCCGGCCCCTGCCGGGCGCGGCTGCGGGCGGGGGAATGGCGCTGTCAATGGCTGCTTGCATGGCTGGAAAATGGGCGGCGGAAAAAAACGGTTGAGTGGCGCATGAGGCGTTAAAGATGCCTTGTTTTCAGCAGGAGATGGGCCATGCGGTACCTGCGTGCGGCCAGCAGGCGGCAGACCAGGTGGAAGTAGGGGCCGCACAGGCGCAGGTCAGCTCCGCGCGCGGCCAGTCCGCTGGAGAGGAAGTCCCGGAACACCGCCTTGCGGGCGGCGTAGGGCTGCTGCTGGAGGGCGTGGAAGATCACGTTGATTTTTTGCAGGATGTAGCCTTTGACCACGGGAACGTCTTCCTGCGGGAGGGCCAGCGTGTCCGTCCACGCCAGGAATTTGGCTGCCAGCATGTCTATGTCCTGCACGAGGTTGAAGCGGCTGCGCTTGGCCGCGCCGTTTTCCTCCTCCCGCACCCGGTAGTGGTAGAAGGCCCTTTTCACCAGGCTGATGCCCGGAGCGCAGGCGGAGAGGTAGTCCAGGACGAACTGGAAGTCCTCAAACACCACCGCGGAGGCGTTGAAGCGGATGCCGTTTTTTTCCAGAAGCTCCGTGCGGAACAGTTTGTTGCAGGAGGATTCCATGTCCAAGCTGGTCAGCAGGTAGCGCAGGAAGGCGCCCGTTTCTTCCGCGGGAATGTACTGGTCCCGGCTGGGCAGCGCGGTTTCCGTGCGGGTAAGGCGGCAGCCCGTGTGGAAGTCCTTGCTGATTCCGTAGCAGTGGAGCGCGGCTTCCGGCGTGCGGAGGGCGGCGTCATGAAGGCAGGCCAGCATGTCCGGCTCCACGGAGTCGTCCCCGTCCACGAAGGCGGTCCAGGTTCCCCGCGCCCGGGAAAGGCCCGCGTTGCGGGCGGCGCTCACGCCGCGGTTTTCCTGGTGGATGGCGGTGAAGCGCGCGTCCTTCCGGGCGTATTCGTCCAGAATGGCGCCGCTCCCGTCCGGAGAGCCGTCATTGATGCAGATGCATTCCCAGTCCGTCATGGCCTGGTTCCTGACGGAATCCAGGCAATCCCGGAGAAAGGGGCCGGAACGGTAAACGGGAATGATGATGGAAAAGAAGGGATTCATGGAAAAGCGGGAAGAAATGGGGGTTAGCGCGCCGTCTTGCCGGAGCCTTTTTTCTGTTTCTCAAATTGCCGGGCGTCCACGAGGGTCCTGTACCACCAACCCTGCATGAAATGCCACAAAAATCCTTCCCGTCCGTCCAGAAAACCCAGCTTGAGGAAGTAGCGGTAGCAGAAGTAGGCGAAGGAGCGCCAGAAGAGAGGCTGCCGGGCGTAGCGTTCCTTCATGGCGCGCTTCCTTTCCGCCTGCCCGTTGATGCCGGAGTCCGCCGCAGCGGAGGAAAGAATGTCTTCCAGGTCAGCCAGCTCCCGGGCGGAGTAGTCCACGTGCTTGTGCGCCCACCAGCCCAGTCCGTTCAGGTTCTCGTCCACGAAGTCGTGCTCGAATTCCACGGCGCGCCCGCGGCTGAGCTCCATGTGCTCGTCCATATGGCGCTGTTCGCATCTGGCCGCTCCGTAACGGAACAGGCGCAGCAGCTTGACGGGGTAAACGCCGTGCTTCATCCACCGGCCCAGGAAGATGTGCCTGCGCTTGTGGATGACTCCGGTGACGTCCGGGGGAAGGGCGGGCAATTTTTCCTTCAGCTCCTCCAGGGCTTCCGGCATGAACCACTCGTCCGCGTCCAGGCGCAGAACCCAGGCGGTGGTGATGGGGCAGTGGTCCAGCGCCCAGTTGAATTGCGGAGCGTAGAGGCCGGGCCATTCGTGCTGGATGACCTGCACGCGGGGGTATTCCCGGCAGATGGCGGCGGTGTTGTCCGTGGAAAAGCAGTCGATGACGAAAACTTCTTTGGCCGCCGGGAGGATGTTCTCCAGGCAGCGGCGGATGTGAAGTTCCTCATTCTTGGCAAGGATGATGACGGAAAGGTCGAGCATGGTTCAGCGGAGCGTGCGTTGTTTGATGAACTTGGCCGGGTTCCCTCCCACTACCGTCCAGGGGGCCACGTCCCTGAAGACGGCGCTGCGGGCTCCCACCACGGCTCCCGTGCCTATTGTCACCCCCATGCCCACGAAGGCCTGCGCCGCCACCCAGGCCCGGTCTTCCACGGTGATGGGGGCGGTGACGAGGGCGTGGCCGGGGTCTGAAATGTCATGGGAGGCCGTGCAGAGGAAGGTTCCCTGGGAGATGACGGCGTGGCTGCCGATGGAGATGGGGGCCTTGTTGTAGATTTCCGTATCCGGGCCGATGCAGGCATATTCCCCCATGGAGAGGTTCCACGGCGCCCATATCCTGCTGCTGGGGTACACGAGGGAGACGAGCGGTATTTTTGCCCCGAACAGGCGCAGCAGCAGATTCCGGGGCACCTTCATGGCGTTGGTGGCCATCATCCGGAAGAGGGTCCGGTTGATGACGTACCAGCCGTACCGTTTGAGGCGGTGGCTGAGGGAGTAGTGTTCCTGGTAACGGGACAGGTTCATGGCGGGAGGATGTCGTTTGAATGGTGAAAGGCGTTCAGGGCCGGGAGGCCGGGGCGGCGGAAGGTTCCGCGTCTGTTCTCATTCCGGTGGAGAAGGGGCGCAGGGGGCCGTCCGCGGATTCCCCTGCTTTCTGGAAATAGGCGGCCCGGAAGGCGGCTCCCTCTCCGCTGCCCCATAGCGGGGCGTTCCAGGGATGCTCCGGGTGGTGGAGGTGGCCCTCCCACAGACGCTGCATGTTGGCAAGCCGCGCGGATTCCGTGAAGGCGAGCGTGGGCGCGGCCTTGGCGAAGACGGAGAGGCTGGGCAGGGCCGCCAGCGCCAGATAGCAGACGCACCATGCGCGCCACGGGCGGGTGCCCACCGGCTCCGCAAAGATGCGGGTGAAAAGGAGGGCCAGGCAGAAGAAGCTGACGCTTGAGGCCTTGTAGCAGAACTCATTGTAGCCGCCCACGGAACCTATGTAAATGAAGTAGGTGAGGGTCAGAACGGCCAGCGCGGTCCAGAAGAGGTCGTCTTTTTTAAACCGGCGGAACAGGAGGACCGCCGGAGCTCCAACCGTCAGCAGCCAGGACCCGGCCAGCGCGCCCCAGAATTTCCAGCCGCCGTGCCGGAGCAGGTCAAAGGGGGAGTCCTCCCAGGTCAGGCGGATGCGGTTGTTCCCGTTGCTGCTCGTGAAGTAGATTCCGGCCAGCAGGACGAGCGCGCCGCCCGCCAGCACCGTCCAGGAGGAGAAGTACTGCCTGGCGGGGGTGTGGCGGACCAGCGCGCGGACGGCAATGAAGACCAGCAGGCCCAGCGAACCGATGGGGGAGGCCAGCAGGCACAGGGAGGCCAGGAAGAGCTGGTGCCGGGGCGGTATGTCCCAGGCAACCGCCATGGCGAGGAACAGCCACAGCAGCGTGGTGTGGTGGAAGGTGTAATGGAGCTGCATGGTGGGGGCCACGCCGCCGAAGAAGGCCAGCACCGTCAGGTAGAGTTCATGGGCCGTCTGCCCCTGCGGGTTGAATAAATGAACGCTCCATCTGACCACGCCGTCCAGCGGGCCCTGGAAGATGAGCAGGACCAGGAAGAGCAGGGTGGCCATGCGGAATTTGCCCCAGAGGACCGTGAGCGCCAGCGCCAGGCCCAGTTCAATCCAGGCGGTCAGGACATAGTTGACGATGAAGACGTCCGACCAGGAGAAGCATTTGCATATCAGGGCCGGAGGCAGCCAGAAGGCGAGGTAGTAGATGAAGTGCCTGCCGTCCGCTTCCGCCAGCGGCCAGTCGCACCGGATGAGTGTTTCGTAAATGGGGTTGCGGACCACGAAGTCCGCGTGCTGGAGGGCCACCCCCGTTATTCCTCCCGCCAGCAGCCACAGGAGGGAGAGAAGAAGGGCGCAGAGGTAAACGGCCAGCTGCCGCCTGGTGAAGTGAAGCGTGGGGACCGGGAGCTTCACGCACAGCAGGACGGAAGCCGCCGCCACGGCCATGGCCGCCGGAACGGAGAACAGGGGCCTGACCCAGCCCAGCAGGAAGAGGATGGTGGGCAGAGCCATATAGGCCACGGCGCAGGAAGCCAGGAGCCTGCCGCTGATGGTGAACGCTGTGTCCGTGTTTTTCCGTGTCTGTTCCATGAGGTGGCTGAATGAAGTTCTGCTAGGGGGTGGGCGTATTATTGCGGAAGACTTCCTCCCACTGGCGGACGACGTGTTCCCGCGTGAATTTCCGGCTTTTGGCGGCGGCTTCCCGCGCCATGGCGTGCAGGGCGGCGGGGGACTGCATCAGCCCGGCGGCCATGTCAGCCATCTGCCGCGCCTGGAACCCGCCGGACGCCGGCAGGATGCAGCCGTTCTGCCCGTGGTCCACCAGGTCATACGCGGAAGAGAAGCTCCCGTAGAGAAGAGGCACGGCGCCGAAGGACATGCCCTCCACCACGGCGAGCGGCAGTCCCTCGTATTCCGAGGCCAGAAGGAGCAGGGAGGCCTGTTCGTAATACGGGGCCGGGTTCCGGAAGCCCTCAAAGGAGACGCGTTCCAGGCGGCGCTCCGCGCAGAATGCCTGAAGGGCCTCCTTTTCCGGGCCGTCCCCCACCAGGCGGAGGGTCCAGTCCGGGAAGCGGGGTTCCAGCAGGGCCCACGTTTCCAGCACGCGGGAGACTCTCTTCTGGTTGGGTTCCAGCCGCCCCACAAAAAGAAGCTCCTTCTTCTTGAAGGCCGGATCATAGCGGAATTCCCGGTTTTCCACGGTGACGGGGTTGGGAATCGTCAGGAGTTTCCCGGTATTCTTCAGTCCGGTGATGTTCCGGAAGGCCCGGTGGAAGCTGTCGGAAAGGAGGATGTAACGGTCGCTATGGGCATAAACGTAGCGCAGGCTGGCCCCGGTAGCCATGGCGCAGCCTTTCAGCAGGAGGCGCAGGAAGGCCCTGTTTACCGGATTCCCCGCCCGGGCCATGCGCATTCTGAGGCCTTCCAGCCGCGCGTTGCAGTCCGAGGCGTTGTGGTGCACGGCCAGCAGGCGGCAGGAGAGGCCCCGCATGGCCTTCCGGCACAGCCGGGTGACGTGGAAGGGCAGGCACCACTGGTTGATGACGATGTCAATGCGGCGGGAGGAGAGGAGGTCCCGGAGGGCGGCGAGATTGGCCTGGCTGGAGACAGGATAGCCCAGCCGGTGCAGGGTGACGCGGCTGTCCAGCGCGGGGGAGGGCGTCTCCGTCACTTGTTCAAAGGAGACCACATGCACCTCATGGCCCCGTGCGGAGAATTCGTTCGCCAGAATGGCGGTGACGGTTTCCACGCCGCCTATGGAGGGGAATTTCCCAAGCAGAAAGAGGAGGTTCATGAAAGGTCGACGAATTCCGGTTTGGGTTCCTGCCCCAGCAGGTAACGGTACAGGCGTTTCATGCTGGCGGCCACCTGGGGCGAGGCGTAGGTTTCCATGATGAGGCTGCGCCCGCGGTCCCCCATGGCGCGGCTTTCCTCCGGCGTGAGGTTGAAGGCTTCTTCCAGCGCGGCGGCCAGGGCGGCGGGGCTGTTGTCGCGCCACCAGCCGCATCGGCGGGTATCCAGCTCCTCCCACGGCGTTCCTTTACTGGCGATGACGGGCGTTCCCGCCAGCAGACCTTCCGCAATGCTCATGCCGAAGTTTTCCTGATGGCTGGGAGCGCAGAGGACGTTGAGCGAGGCGAGCAGTTCGTATTTCTCCCTCCCCGCGGCGAAGCCCGTAAAGCGGATGCCGGGGCCGCCCACTTCCGCCGCCAGCCGTTTCAACTGCGCTGCGTAGTCCTCCGGGCCGTCCCCGATGAGAAGGAGCTCCGCGTCCCGGAGGTTGAGGCTGCCCCAGGCCCGGATGAGGCTTTCCAGATTTTTAATGGGGTGGAAACGGCCCAGGAACCCGGCGCGGAAACGCTCTCCCGCGCTCCGCCGGATCTGGCCAATCCATGAAGGCACGGCCACCGGATTGGGGATGACCGCCACGGGGTTGGCAAAGCCCAGTTCGCGCAGGTGCCGCGCTTCCTCCCGGCAGGTGGCGTGAAGGCAGTCCGCCTGCGCCAGGTCCCGGCGGTGGCCCAGCGCCAGCATGAGCTTTTTCCTCCACGGCTTGATGGCCAGCGCCTGCGGGTAAAGCATGCCGTGGGGGGAGGCCACGCAGGGCTTGCGCGTTTTCCGGGCTTGCGCGCAGGTAGCGTGGTTGACGTCCAGCCACAGGCCGTTGGTGTGGTAAAGGTCGTAGTCCCGCCAGGCTCCGAGCCGGCGGCGCAGATTCATGGAAATGCCCAGAGGGGTGCAGAGGTCGTTGGGGACGGCGCGGATGAAGGAGCTTTCCTCTTCCGCGGGACTCCCGGCCCTGTCTTCCACGGTGAGGATGTCCGTAGCGCAGCCGAGGTCGTTCAGGGCCTGCACCAGTTCGCGGGTGCAGGCCGTGGTTCCCCCGGACTGGGAGGCCATGGAGGCGATGGTGTGCAGGATCTTCATGATGCCGTTTCCTTGAGGGGAGCCCAGGGAGCTGCGGGGCGGTTTTCTTCCCGGCCTTCCGTATAATGAACAATATGGACCAGATAGCGGGCCGCCGCGGCTCCGCTGATGGTTTGTTCCGCCCACGCGGCGATGGCCTTCCGTTCCGCGGGGGAGAGGCGGCCCTTGTCCAGCCATTCCCGCAGGGCGCGGCGCAGGCTTTCCGGACGGTCCGGGTCAAAGGAGCCGCCGCGCTGGCGGCCGTCAAGCAGGCTGGCGGCTCCGCACGCCGTGGAGCACAGCACCCTCATGCCGGACTGGAGCGCCTCATTCACCACGGCGCCCCACCCGTCAAACAGGCTGGGGAGGACGAGCAGGTCGCACTGCCGCATCAGGCGGCGCGTTTCTTCATTTCCCAGCGTGCCGAGCAGGGAAATCTGCCCGCAGTCCTCCGTTTCCAGGGCGGCCTGTTCCCGCAGCGGGCCGTCCCCCACCACGAGGCAGCGGCGGAAGGCGCCGCGGCATTGCCGGGCCGCGCGGAGGAAGGGCAGGAGGTTCTTCCGGGGGATGAGCTGGCCCACGAACAGGAGATCGGGTTTTTCCCCGGGAGAGGGGGGAGCCATGGCGGGAGTTTCCGCGCCAGCCGCGGATGCGGCTGATTCCGTGAAATAGCCCCATTCAAAGACGGAGTCCGCCGGGAATCCGGCGCGGCGGTAGCATTCCACGCCCAGCCGCCCCGTCGCCAGCAGGGCCGCGATTTTTTTCCCGTACCGCAGGCGGAGAAAGCGGTACTTGACGCTCCTGAGCAAGCCGCGCCAGCCCTGGTGGCGGTAGGGTTCCGCGTACACCATGGTTTTCAGGCCGCGGCGGACGGCCTGCTTGAACGCCGCGTAAACCATCGGGTAGGTGCTGATGCCGGAAAAGACGTGGACGGCCGCGGGATGGGCGCGCAGGGTTTCCTCCACCGTCCGGGCGTCCGGGGAGATGAGGATGCGGGCGTTCCCCATGTCCGGCACCGTCCAGCCGCTGGATTCCCTCTCCCCTTCAAAGTCCGTCTGGACCGCCAGCAGGACGCCGTGCTCCCGGGCCAGCGCCTTGATGAGGGCTGACTGGTGGATGCTGATCATGTTTTGCCAGAAGACGAATTGCATGGTGTTATTTTCCTCCATTGGGCAGGTTGCGGTACGCATGGGCCCCCCCGATGACGGCCCAGAAGACGGCGGAAAGTCCGGAACCGGCTGCAAAGACGTACCCTTCCGCAATCATGTGGACGGCGAAGAGGGCCAGGGCCGCCTGCGCCGGGGAAACGGGCGGAGAGCCCGGCGCGCGGAACGGGCGTTTGAGCAGGTTGCCGAACAGGATGAAGAGGAAGGGAATTCCCCCCAGCAGGCCCGTCATGGCGAACACGGCCCCGTAGGACGTGCCCGGTTCAATGATGCCGGTCACCAGGGACTGCTTGAATGAAATGATTTTCTGGGAGGCGAACCCCACGCCGTACAGGGGGGAGGAAAGGAACTCCGTTGCGCGGTCTTCCCACAACTGGGTGCGGGAGGACATGGCGCTCCCCATGCTCAGGTTGGCCTGCTGCTTGGCAAGCGTGTTGGCGCCGAAGTGCTGGACAAAGGGCACCAGCAGAATGCCCAGGAAGAACAGGGCGAGAAGCACCCGGAAAAGCTTTTTGGGGGCATGCCTGAAGTACATGAAGAAGACGTACCCCACCCCCATCAGGGTGGCTACCAGGGCGGAGCGGGAGGCGGAAAGCAGGATGGAGCCCAGGCACGCGACCATCAGGCCCAGGCGGAGTTTGGTCTCCTTCCTGCCGGAATCCCGGTTTTCCAGATGGAGGACGGTCAGATAAACCAGCCCCAGCCCGGCGAGCAGGCCCAGCGTGATGGATTGCCAGACCAGCCCCCCGAAGAGGCCCGCCACATTGATCATCTCACTGGTATTGTAGCGCATGTAGTTGATGCCCAGGAAGTAGCCGATGAAGGAGCCGGCCCCGATGAAGACGCAGAAGCGCATGAGCCAGAGGAACAGGTTCAGGCGGAACGCGTTCAACAGGCGGGAGGAAGTCAGCGGGGTAAGCGCCAGCAGGAGGAGAAGGAAATAGGCCAGGCGGTACCAGGGCTTGAAAATGGCGGGCGGATGGTTGAACGCCAGGCTGAGGACGCATGCCGCCGCCATGATGACCAGGGGCATGCTGGTCTTCTTCATTTTCGTCACGCACACCGCGGCGGCCACCGCCAGCATCACCGGATACAGGGGGGCAAGAAAGGAGATGGCGCCCGTCATGGTGGAGGCGATCGCCGCCATTACCAGGAATGACCAGGTTCCGTGTTTCTTGATGTATTGCAGAAGGGATGCCATGCTGTTCAGGGGAAATTCATGCGGACGGGGAAGGCGTTCCTATCCGGTAGCCCAGGCGTTCCAGCTGCGGGAGCAGGGAGGCTATCCGCGCTTCCCAGGGAGCGTGCTCGCAGGCCGCCCGGTAGTTTTTATCCACCAGGTCCTGATAGGAGGAAATGTTCGTTAAAAGGTTCGTGATTTGTTCATGGGCGTTCCGTTCGCTTATTTCCACGACGGGATTGTACCCCAGCAGGTTGACCAGTTCCTGCGGGGCCCTGCCTGCCGGGAGCGTGCGGGACAGCATGCATTCCCAGTAGCGCTGGGTCAGGGTTTCCACCTCTCCGGCCATGGCCGGGTGCGTATCGCAGCGGGGGTAGGAGACGGTGATTTTTGCGGAGGCCAGCCCCTCGCAGAGGGAGCGGAAGTCCGGGAACAGGAGGGGACCCTCCGCGGCGGGGAACAGATGAACCCATTCGGGATGTTCCCGGCAGGCCCGGACGGCGGCGCGGTGGAAGAAGGGCATCTGCCTGCCGAGCTCCAGAATATCGGCGGGCCTTTCCCGGAGGTCCTTTCCGGGCAGGTAGCCCGCCGGGTCAATGCCTTCCGGAACGTGGACGGTCCGGATACGGGGCAGTTCCTTCCGGACGTGTTCGCAGACCTGGGAGGAGGTGCACAGGAAGGTGCGGACGCGGTGGCGCTTCAGGGAGGAGATGAGGCGCGGCCAGTACCGCGGCCAGACGTCCCACAGCATGGGGATGATTTCATGCGTGTAGGCATGCGGCCATGCGAAGGAGTCCGGATAGCCCGCGCCGGGGACCAGCAGGGCGTTCCGGCGGGAGGAAAGCGGGGGCAGGTTGGCGGACAGCTTCAGCCGGGCCACGGCCAGCAGCGCGGGCCAGGGAAGGGGGCGCCTGCGCTTGATGCCGCCCCCGCAGGCCTGCCACGCCCGGGCAAACCAGTCCATGAAGAACTGGTGGTTCCCCTTTTTGCGGACAGGTTCCAGCAGAAGAAGCTCTTTCATGGGTTCACCTCCTTGAGCATGCCGTTCCATTCGCGGATAATCCGTTCCAGCGTGAAAAATTGTTCCTGCGCGCGCGCCTTCCGCGCGTACAGTGCCAGGTCTTCCCCGGCCATGGAGTGCATGGCTCCGCACAGGGCGCGGCTGTCCCCGGCGGGGAACAGGCGCCCCGCTCCGCTGTCCCGTATGAGTTCCCGGCAGATGGGGATGTCTGCGGCGATGACGGGGAGGCCGCAGCTCATGGCCTCAATCTGCACGAGGCCGAAGCCCTCGCACCGGGAGGGGAAGAGCAGAATGGCGTGTTTGGGGTATTCCCGCTCCATGGCTGTGTGGCTGCCGTGCAGGCGAACGCGGGATTGCAGGCCGTGTTCCCGGATGAATTCCTCCATCCACGGGCGCAGGGGGCCGTCTCCATACACGTGCAGGTTCCATTCCCCGTTATTCCTGCTGAATTCCCCGAATGCCTCCAGGGCCAGGTCCGCCCCCTTGTGGGAGGACAGGGAGCCCGCGAAGACGAACGTTTTTGACGTCAGCGCGGAATGCCGTTCCGCCGTGAAGCTGGCCGGGTTGTAGATGCGCCGCGTTGCCAGGTGCTGGCGCGTTTCAAAGTTCCGCCTGTCGTGGTCCGACAGGACGACGATTTGGTCGAAGCGGTGGTAGAACCGCTTGAGCGCATGGCGGAAGTAACGGGAGAAATGGGGCCCCTTGAACCCGAAGTAGTCTTCATAGGCCGCGTGGGACCAGGAGATGATTCTGGTGCGGGGGGAAAGCTGCGGCCGGAGCAGGGCGAGCAGCAGGGAGTCCTCAAAGCCGGACCCGAAGACGACGGCGTCATATTGGTGGCGGTTGATGTGGCTGGTGAGGCGCTTTTTAAAGGAATGCGTGTACCGCAGGAAAGCGTACGCGCGGGCGCCTGCGGAGGAGGAGAACAGAGGAGTCCGGGTGACGAGCCTGTCCATCACGGAACGCCTCATTTTCTCGTAAACGTTCATTTCATGGTGGAAAAAGCGGATGTTCTCCAGGTCCAGCCCGTACGCGTTTTCCAGCGGTGGGCGCCGCAGGCAGTACACGCTGATTTCATGCTCCCGGCACAGCGCGTTCATGATGCGCGTCAGGACGCGGGAGACTCCCCCCACGCCGAAACGTTCCCAGGCGATGAAACAGATATTCATGAGTAAACGGAAAGGGTTCGGTTCATCTGGGCTTTTCCGCCAGCTTGGAGAGCAGGTTTTCCCACAGTCCGGCGATGCGGGATTTGCCGAATTTCCCGCTGCTCCGGAAGCAGGCCGCGGACATGGCTTCCCTCTTCCCTCCGTCCCTCATCAGGTCCAGGAGCCGGGCGGCGTACTGCTCCAGGTCAAAGGGAGGGACCAGGATTCCGGTCCGGTCCGGTTCAATGATGTCCCGCACGGCGGTAAAGGATTCAAAGGCCATCGGGATACAGCCGTGCTGCATGCCTTCAATCAGGACCATGCCGAAGCCCTCAAAGGTGGACGTCATGCACAGGATTCCGGCTTTGCGGTAGTATTCTTCCGGATGGTCCGTGGCTCCTTCAAAGGAATAGTTGGTGCAGCCGCATTCCTCCGCCAGCGCGGCCAGGTATTCCCGGTCCGGTCCGTCCCCCACGATGCGCAGGAACCAGCCGGGTTCCCGGCGGCAGACCATGCTCCATATCTTCAGCAGGCGGTCCACCCCCTTCACTGGATTGTCCAGCCTCCCCACGAACAGGACTTCCCTGGCCTTTCCGGAAGGGATGCTCCCGTTCTCAAAGGAATTCATGTTGGGGATGGCGGTGATTTTTTCCTTCCGGATTCCCGGCAGAAAGTCGTAAAAGTCCTGTTTGAAGGACTCTGACAGGACGACGAAGGCGTCCGCCTGCGAGATGCGGAGATAGAAATTCCTGCGCCACGTGACGTTGTAATACATCCTTTTCAGGAAAGGCGCGCGGAGGCGGCCGCGGATGTCCGAGTGGTGCATGTCGACAATGGCGGGAGTTTTCCCGGAAAAGGCTTCCAGAAGGCGCTTCCTGCCTGCCGGACCGGGGAACAGGGCTCCCGCCCCCAGCAGTTCCCCGTCATGAATGATGATATCCGGCTGCCGTTCCTCCAGGGCCTGCCTGAAAGCCGCCTGCCGCTCCTCCCTTATCCGGGAGGAAGGAGTGGGCAGGATTTTCTGAATCCCGGAAAAGGGCTCGTAGGGGGTGTTCCGGTACCAGCTCACGATGGCGCATTCATGCCCATGGGCCTGCAATTCATGAATCAGATTGCACATGGTGCGCTCCACCCCGCCGCAGGATGGATTGAGCGTGCCCATGAAACAAAAGAGAATCTTCATTGAAAGGTGGACGGTTAGTGCTGAAGCAGGGAGTTCCATTCCCGCACGACGTTCGCCGGGGAGAAAAGGGCGGCATGCTGCGGGCCTGCCTGCGCCATGGCGGAGCGGAGGGGGGCGTCCTGCATCAGGCGGAGGAGCTGGCGCGCGTATTCCTCCTCGTCAAAGGGGGGGGCCAGGATGCCGGTTTCACCGGGGATGACGAGGTCGCGCACGGCGGCGTAGCTGTTGAAGGCCATGGGAACGCAGCCGTGCTGCATGGCTTCCGGCAGAACCAGCCCGAAGCCCTCAAACGTGGAGGTCATGCAGAAGATGGAGGCCCTCCGGTAATAGGGGGCCGGGTTCCGGAAGCCTTCAAAGGAAACGTTGGAAAGTCGCAGGCGTTCCGCCAGTTCTTTCAGGGCGGCGGCGTCCGGGCCGTCTCCCACAATGTCCAGGTGCCAGTCCGGCAGGGATTTTCCGGCGCGCGCCCATATCCTCAGCAGTCTGTCCACGCCCTTGACGGAGTTGTCCAGCCTGCCGACGAAGAGGACGCGTTGTTCCTTTTCCTGCGGCAGGGGCGGCGCTTCAATCGGCGGGACGGGGTTGGGAATGGCCGCCAGTTTTTCCGCAGGCGTGCCGGGAGCCAGCAGCCGGAATTCCTCCATGCCGCCGCGGGAAAGAGTGACGATGCGGTCATAATTGGCCGCCAGTTCCCGGAACAGGCTTTTTTGCAGCCGCCGCGCCCGGAGCCGCTTCACGGGGAGCGCCAGTGCGTTGAACAGGAAGTCCCTGCATTTTCCGGAGAAGGAGGCGGCGCCCCGGCGCTTGTGGACAAGATGGTAATAACGCAGGGCGGAGTATTGGGAGCTGTGCTGCACGGCGACCAGCTTCACGGGAGCCTCCTCCATCTGGGTGCGCGTGCGGAAGATGCCCCAGCGGCCCGTGACGCCCCCCTCCGTCTGGTCAATAAGCACGTCCGTCTTTTCCTCCCGCAGCAGTTTCAGCAGGTAGTCCCTCTCTCCGCTGCGGGAAAGGCCGGAAGGAAGGAAGGCGAGGGGTACGGGCGCAAAGTACGTTTCCCCCAGCCTGTTTTTCTCACGGCAGAGCAGCAGAACCCTGTGTCCGGCGTCCCGCAGCATTTCAGCCAGGCCATGGGTGGCGCGCTCCATGCCGCCCTGCTTGCCCAGAGGCTCGTAAGGGAGATAGATGACGATGTTGCTCATGGTTATTCTTGCAGGCATTCCATCCAGAGGGGAATCACTTTTTCCGGTTGATAATTGGTTAATACCCTGGTGCTGGGCGGCACGTAGGGGCCGCTCATCAGCTCATCCAGCTCCCGGGCGAAGAGGCGCAGGCTGAAGGGCGGAATGAGCCGCCCCGTCTCCCGGTCCGGCAGCATATCTTCAGCAGCGTGGAAGCTGTTGAAGGCGATGGGGGTGCAGCCGTAGGAAAGGGCCTCGTTAATCACCATGGGCATGCCTTCGTGCGTGGAGGTGAGGCAGAGTATCCGGGCCTTCCGGTAGTAGGGCGCGGGGTCCTGCACTCCTTCAAAGTGGACGTTTTCCAGGTTCAGCCGTGCCGCCAGCCGTTCCAGGTTGCCGCGTTCCGGGCCGTCCCCTACCAGGTACAGGCGCCAGTCCGGATGCAGGGGCTGCACCCTTTTCCAGACCTTCAGCAGGCGGTCCGCCTTCTTGGGGGAATCCACCAGCCTCCCCACGTAAAGAACGGCTTTTTCCTTCCCGGAAATGCCGGGCTGCACGGGATCATAGGTCAGCAGGTTGGGGATGGCGTACAGGCGCGCCCTTTCCGGTGCGCCCGCCAGTTGAAGGGCGTCTTCCGTGTAGCGGGGGGAAAGGAACACCACCTTGTCCGAGCCGCGGAACATGTCCCTGTATTTCCTCCTCTTGTTGCTGACGGCCACATGCTTTTTGTACGGCAGGAGCGCCCGGCGCAGCAGCGTTTTCACGGTGTTGCCCCAGGTGCTGAAATCCTTCCGGAGCAGGGCGGAAAAGTAATCCAGCCCGGTATGGACGTCAAAGGAGATCCAGGAGACGATGGACGCCTGGACGGAAAGGCGCTCATGGCTGAAAAAGAAGGAGTCGTCCTGGTTGGCTCCGCAGTTGATGATGCAGTCCGTCTGCTGCCCGGCGCACAGGGTTTCCACGTACTCCCTGTTTTCCGCGCAGGAGAGCGTGCCTGTGCGGGGAAGGAGGAAATAAGGCGGTTCCGCAGGCAGTGAATCCGCGCCCCGGAGGGACAGGAAGGAAACCCGGTGGCCGTGCCGTGACAGGGCCTGCGCCAGAAGATACGCCGCCCGTTCCGTTCCGCCCGCATGGGGCAGGATGGGATGGTCAAAATAGAAGAGCAGGTTCATGGCGGCGGAACGGGAAGGCAAATGGGACAGTGAAAGGGGATATTACCGGGTTTGGAAAAAGTAGCGGACGGGATTGCCCGTGGTGCCCGCCTTGGACAGCAGCCGGGTGACGCCGTAGTGCCACGGGCACGGAAGGCTGTTTTTCCTGAAGGCCTGCCTGTTCTGGCGCGTATTGCGCAGGATGGCCCGCAATCCCGCCGTGCTGGAACCGCCGGTGCGCATGAAAACCATGTTGCGGTCGATATAGGCTGTGGAGATGCGGTTCTTTTCAATAAAGCGGAGCATCAGCTCAAAATCCGCCGCGCTGCCGATGGAGGGGTCAAAGCCGCCATAGCGGGTGAAGCAGTCCTTTTTGCAGTAGAACGTGGGGTGCGCCGGGCACCATCCGCGCTGGAAGGAGCCGGGCTTGTAGTCCGTTCCGCGCCATGTCCGGACGACTTTCCGGGCCGCATTGATGTAATGCAGGTTGCCGTGAACGGCGTCCGTCCCGTGCTGCGCGAAGGCTCCGGCAATGGTTTCCAGAACGCCGTTGTCCTGGTAATAGTCGTCCGCGTTCAGAAAGCCGACGACGTCTCCGGAACTCATGCGGACACCCTTGTTCATGGCGTCGTAAATGCCGTTGTCCGGTTCGGAAATCCATTTCAGCCGCCCGTGGAAGCGCCCTTCAACGTCCTGAAGCATTTCCAGGGTGCCGTCCGTGCTGCCGCCGTCCACGACCAGGTATTCATAGCCGGTCCAGGACTGCGCCAGCACGCTTTCCAGGGTGTCCTGGAGAGTGGCGGCGCTGTTGCGGCAAACGGTGATGACGGTGATTTTCATGGCGGCGGATGCAGGGAAAAAGCGGGCGTCCCGCCCTTCCCGGCGGAGAAGGGGTTACAGGCGGAGTTTGGTGAGCATGTTGGCATTGTGGGCGTCTGTTCCCCACCACAGGTACAGGTTTTCCTTCTGGGATTTCCGGGCGGCCGCCTGGCAGGATTTCCCGTAAAGCCCGAACAGGGAGCCTATGTTCCCCTGGAAGCTGATTCCCTGTGAGGCCAGGGCAGCCAGTTCCTCCGGAGGCATGATCTTCCCGTAGCGTTCCGGATGGGCCAGGACGGGAACGAAGCCTTTCTCCTGGACCAGTTGGAGCCTGTCCCTCCAGGCGCTGGGAAGGCGGAACTGGGGAAGCTCCACGAGCAGGTGGCTGCCGTCGTGGCTGAGCGGCTCTTCCTCCTCAAGCGCCTGTTCAAAATGGTGGTCCAGCATGTATTCCGCCGCCAGGCGCAGGTCGAAATCCCGGTCCGGCAGTGCATCCAGAAGCTGCTGGAAGCGGGCCTTCAGGCGGGCGGGCGTGTTGGAGGGATAGCGGCTGCTGATGTGGGGGGTGCAATAGGCTCCCCTGAATCCTTTTTCTTTCAATCGGGAAATGATTTCCAGACTGTCCCGGAGGATGTGCGCTCCGTCGTCCACGCCCCACAGCAAATGGCAGTGCATATCCATTCCGTCCGGACAGAGCGCAGCGGTTTTAAGCCTGGGTTGAAAGAGGGAGGAAAACAAGGCCGGGAATCAGGAGGGGTTGTTCTTGGAGGTGTTGCCGTAGTGGTAGCCGTAGCCGTAATAGCTGTAGCTGCTGGATTTGAAATCCACGGCGTTGATGACGAAGCCCATGTTGGGAAGCTGGCCGGATTCCGCAAGCTGCTGGACGGTGGCGATGTGCCGCTTGTCTATCCTGTTGCTGCGGATGACGTACAGGGAAATATCCGCGTGGCTGGCGAGGATGGCCGTGTCTGCCAGGATGCCGTATGGCGGGGAGTCAATGATGACGGCGTCATAGCGTTCCTTGAAGAGGCGGATGAGCTCCTCCATTTCCGGCAGGGAAAGGAGGGTGACCGGGTTGGGAACCTGGGGCCCGGCGTACAGGATGTCCACTCCGGGATGTTCCGGCAGGGTGCGGATGACGGAGAACGGGTCTTCCACCTTGCGGAGAAGGATGGTGCTCAGCCCCTTGCGGCCCTTGCCGTCAAGCTGCTTGGACAGGGAGGCCTTGCGCAGGTCCCCGTCAATGACCAGGACGCGCTTGCCGATGTTGGCAAAGGACATGGCGAGGTTGGCGGAGATGAACGTTTTCCCTTCCCCCTGCATGGTGGAGGTGAGGAGGATGACGTGCCCCTGGTTCCGGGTGACGGGGAGCATGGAGTCCGCATTGTGGCACAGGATCTGGAAATACTCAGAAATGACGGAGTGTTCATCCGTGAACATGCGGGCCACCTGCCGCTGCTCCTTCTTGGTCATGGCCGGAAGCTCCGCGACCACGGGAAGGTGCGTGACGGCGTTCAGGTCCTTCCTGTTCTTTATCTTGTTGTTGAGCAGGGCCAGCCCCAGGAAGCCGAGGATGCAGACGATGGCGCCCCCCGCCGCCGCGGTCAGCACGGATTTTCTGGTGTTGGGGGAGATGGGGTAATCCGTGCCGTGGGCGGATTCCAGCACGCGCGCGGAGGATTCCGTCAGGGCCAGCGTCAGGTCGTTTTCCAGCTCCTTGCTTAAAAGCGTCAGGTAAAGTTCCTCCTTCACCCGGTGTTCACGGTCCAGGGGGGTCAGCTCCCGGGCCTTTCCGGAGGTGGCCGTCAGCCGCTTGGCGATGTCCTGCCTCTTCCTGGTGAGTTCCTGGAGTTTCAGCTCCAGATTGTTGCGGAGATTGTCCAGGGACCTGGACGCCGCGCTGCGGGTGGCGTCCATCCTCTTCGTGAGGGTGACGACAATGGGGTTCTGCCCCCCGGCGCTTCCGGCGACCTTCTGGTATTCCAGGTAGGCGGCGTTGTAGGCTTCAATCTGCCGGGAAACCCCGGAATCCGCAATGCCGGTATCCAGGGAAATGAGACCCGCTTTGTGGCCCAGGGCGTCCAGGTTTTCCTTCAGGCCGTCCGCCAGCTTCATCTGCGTCTGGAGCTCAAAGATGGAATTGTCCAGGGTTTGGGCCGCGTTGAAGTCTGCGGAGATGGACGCTTCCGTGTCTGCGATGATGTCGTTTTTGATTTTGATATCATCCATTTTCTGGTCCACTTCCTTCAGGTCCGCGCCGATCTGGCCGCGCTGCCGCCGGATGAAATCCTTCGTCTTCACCGCCTTCGTGCGGCGTTCCTCCGTGGAGTGGTCATTGTAAACCGCGATCAGCTTGTTCAGCGTGTCCGCGGCCTTGTCCGGATTGGTGGAGGTCAGCGTCATTTGCAGGATGCTGGATTCCTTGGCGTCCGGACGCGTGACCGTAAAATTGGCAAGGAGCTGGTCCGCAGCGGCGTTCACGGGAATGCGGCGCACGGTGATGGTGGTCCCGGAAACGGTTTCCGGCATGTTGGAGGTGGGGTAAACCGTGACGGTGGCGAAGGGGAGGGAAATGGGGGCGTGGAGCTTCCCTTTCTCCTGGATGGGGTTGCCGGCGGCGTCATGGTACGTCAGCGTCACGGCGTTTTCCGGCTCCAGCGTAACGTCAAAGGTGCAGAAGCGGTTCTCCGCGATGTCGTCAAACGTCACGGTGATGGGGCTGTCCTTGTACAGGTCTATTTGGCGCAGGTCCTGCTGCTTCCAGTAGGAGACGTTCAGCGTCAGGTCCTCCACCGTGTTCCGCATCACTGTGCTTGAGCGGAGGATGAAGCTTTCATTGGCCAGGTTGGCGGCTCCGGAATCCATGCCCAGTTCCACCTTGATGCGGTCCGAGGAGGAGGAATCCTTGTTGGATTCCCGCATGATGACGCTGGCCGTTTTTTCAAAAATGTAATTCTGCTTGCCGGTCACGTAATAGGCTCCGGCGCCTCCGAGAAGGGCGAAGAGCAAAATCCAGTACCAGCGTCTCAGAAGGATGCTGGTGATGACATCCAGTGACAGGGAAGATTCCGGTTCCTCGGCGGGAGGGGCTGCGGGGGGAGCAGGAGTATCTGGCATAAAAAGGAATCAATCAAAGAAGGCTCCGCCTTTCCGGAGGACGGAAAGGCGGGAAATGGGGGGATGTGCGCTTACAGGGCGCACAGGGCAACGATGCCGATAATCAGGCCGAGGCCGGAAGCCGTCCAGCCGATGTATTGGACGGTATCGCTGCGGGTGTTGATCTTGCGTTCGGCAGGCGTCACGTAAATGGTGTCGTTCTGCTGAATGTAATAATAGGGGGACTGGAAGAGGTCCTTGCTGCGGAGGTCCACGGTGGCGATCTGGCGGCGTCCGTTGGTTTCACGGATCAGGGTGATGTCCCGGTTGCCGTCGATGTTCAGGTCTCCGGCGCGGCTGAGGGCTTCCAGAATCGTCAGGCGCTGGCCGTCCACGTTGTAGGTGCCCGGGGAGGCCACTTCACCCAGGACGGAGAACTTGAAGTTGGTGATCTGGACGTTGACGGAGGCGTCGCTGATGTAGTCCCTGTTCCGCAGGGTGGCGGCAATTTCATCCCCCAGCCGGGAGCAGGTCTTGCCGGCCGCCTTGATCTTTCCGATGACCGGCAGGACGATGTAGCCGTTGGCGTCCACCAGGTAACCCTTCCGTGAGCTGGTGCCCTGGCTGCTGGACCCTATTTCGGAGACGGCAAACGGAGCGGCCAGTTCAGGCTGCTTGCTGCTGACGGTGATGGATAACTGGTCGTCCTTCTGGATGACGGTCTGGTAATTCCCCTTGATCTTTTCATTGGTCTGTCCGGAGACGTCCTGGATATACAGGACTTCCTTGGGGCTGACGCAGGAGGGCAGGAGAGAGGAAGCGGCCAGCGCTGCGGAGCAGAGGGCGGCTTTGCTGATTAGGTTGTTGATGTTCATTGGTTGGAGAGAGGTTGGATGGAGGTATTCAGAATGATCTTCTGGGAAGGGGGGGAGGAGGGCAGGGAAAGGTCGTTATGAACGAGGGTCTGCCCCAGCTTGCTCTGGAACGCCTCGTTGCACTGCTGGATTCCTTCACGGATGACGACCGTGCGGGCCGTCTGGAAAAGGAGGGAGAGATCCATTCTCAGATTGACGTTCTGGACGTAGATCAGGTCATAGCAAAGGCGGCGGCAGAAGGGGATGCCGTTGCGGCCATGGATCTGGGCCATGCCGGTGATGCCGGGACGCACGGAGCAGCGCTTCCGGCAGTAGTTGGGCGGGAATCCCGCCATCTGGGTGGGGATCCAGGGACGGGGGCCCACAAAAGCCATGTCACCCTTCAGGATGTTGATGAGCTGGGGAAGTTCGTCCAGGGAGGAGCTGCGGAGGAAGCGCCCCAGCGGGAACAGCCTCTGCTCATCGGGCAGGAGCTGCCCGTTTTCATCCTTCCGGTCGTTCATCGTTTTGAATTTGATGATCTTGAACAGTCTTCCCCTGTACCCTACGCGCGTTTGAAGAAAAAACGGGGATTTCCCTGTAGAAAGTACAAGAAGTACCGAAACGGTCAGCAGCAGCGGAATGAGGATGATGAGAGCTATTCCGGCAAGGAGGCTTCCAAGAAACGGTTTGCAGATATGTATGTACATAAGCGGCGCGGCAGAATTACCGGATTGCAAATCCCTGAAACGTATTCCAATACCTGTTAGTGCGGTGAAAATCAGGTGATTGGCAGCAAGAGAAAGCCTTGCTTCACGCGGAATTACCCTATCCGGATGCGGATGGAATGAACGGCATCCTTGCCGAACTGGTCCTTCAATTTTCCCAGCAGGGCGCCCTGCCACTGCTGGAGGTGGTAGCGCATGGCCGGCTGAAGCACCTGGATGGTGGCAACTCCCTTGACGATGGAAAGCAGGTTGGATTGCTGGCCCAGGAATGGCCCCGCGGCTTTCAGCCAGCCTTCCCGGAGCAGCTCGGGGTCCATGCCTTCTCCATCCAGGGGGAGCTTGGACAGGATGTCTCCCAGCAGGGACTCCGCCGTATGGAGATTCCGTGTTTCACTGGTGGAGGGAGGTACCTGGAACCAGTCCGCCAGCGCCTGCCTCACCTCCTGTTCGTCACGGGAAAGGTATTCATACCGGGGCGGGGAGGCGTTGGGGTCCGGACGGTCCCTGTCCGGCATGTAGGGAGACCAGGGAGAAGCCATGAGTGGAAAATAAAAGCCCGGAGTGTTGGATGTCAACAGCCCCGGGCGGTTAAAAAATAATATGGAGAATATATTATTCGCCGTCGTCGCCGATAGCTTCCACGGGGCAGCCTTCCATGGCTTCCACGCAGGCTTCCTGTTCGGTTTCGTTGTCCGGCTGCTTCTTGACGTAGGAGACGCCTTCGTCGTCATCCCGTCCAAAGTTTTCCGGAGCCGTTTCGCGGCAAAGGTCGCAATCAATGCAGGAGCTGTCCACGTAAAACTTGCCGGGGACGTTTAGAGGTGTTTTTTCGTCGATGTCTGCCATTATGTATATGGGTTGTATGAACTGCGCCCACTATTTCCGCATTTGAGCAAATTTTGCAATCTTTTTTGTTGCAGGAATGAGTCAGCATGAGGAACAATGCCGCCATTCCCGTTCCTGGAATAAAAGGCTTTTTACGATGAATCCCGTTTCCCCTCCCACTCCCCGTCTCCTGCCCGTCTGGGCGGGCCTGCTGCTGGCTGCGTTTTCCGGCGTTCTGATGGCCTGCGCCTTCATTCCCGTGGACTGGGGAGGCTGTGTCTGGATAGGTTTTCTGCCGTTGCTGACGGCGCTGTGGTACGGCCGCCGCCGGGAGGGAAAAAAGGGAATCCTGGCGTATGCCCTGTACGGCTGGATGTTCGGCGTGGTGTTTTACGGCATCTCCTTCTGGTGGGTCAATGAAGTCAGCACGCTGGGCTATATTCCCCTGATGATATTTTACGGCGGCCTGTTTCCCGGCATCTGGGCGCTGGTCATGGGCGTGTTTTTCCGTCCGGACGCCCGGCCGCTGCCCGGGGCGCGGCAGACGGTGAAGGAACGCAGGGCGGCGTGGAAATCCTGGGCGGTGGGGGACATGCTGCCCAGCGCCTCCGCCGCGCTGGGGGGGGCGGCCCTGTGGGTGTGCCTGGAATGGGTGAGGGGCTGGCTCATACCGGGCTTCGGCTGGAACAACCTGGGCGTGGCCCTTTACGGAAATCCGCTGGCCCAGTGGGCGGAATATGCGGGGGTAACGGCCCTGGCCTTCCTCCCTGCCGTCTTTTCCGTCTGGCTCTGGCGCGTCTGCCGCCGGGCCGGAACCATGGTGGTCCATGAAGGCAGGCGCACCGTTCCGTGGGACTTTTTCACGCTGGTGGCGGTTCTCTTAATCATGTTCGTCACCGGCGTGCTCTGGACGGCGCGCTACTCCCCGCAATCCGCCGCAGCCACGGGGAACGGCAAATTCACCGTTCCCGTCATGACCGTGCAGCTTAACCTGAGCCAGAAGGAGAAATGGGACGCAGCCAACCGGGGCGCCATTTACCGGGCTCTGCTGGACACGACGGAGCAGGGGATGCTGGACCTCCAGAACAGCGCCCTGGAACAGGCCGCCAAAAACGGGACGGAAGCCTCCCTGGACATGCCGGCCTGGGTAATCTGGCCGGAGAGTTCCTTCCCCATTTCCACGTTTTACCGCGATTCCACGGGGGAACGCTTTCCGAACCAGGACAACGTCAACTTCCTGAGCGTGGAGGAGGACTACGTCCAGGCCCTCCGGAACGGGATATGCAATTTCATCCTGCTGACGGGCACGGATGACATTTACCTGTCCGATGAAGGCCGCGTGGCGCGGGCCTACAACTGCCTCACCGTCTTTGAAGGGGACTACTCCACGGCCAGGCCGCACGCCAAGGCCATGCTGGTCCCCTTCGGCGAATACATCCCCATGCGGGAAACTTTCCCGTTCCTGGAAAAGGCCTTTGAAGCCTCCGCCGGAACGGCAATGGGGATGAACTACACGCCGGGCGCCTCCTCCAGCCCCGTGCCCGTGCCCATGCGCCCGGGGAGCTCCGCCACGGTAGGAGTCATTCCGCTGGTTTGCTTTGAGGACGTAGTGGGAAGCTGGGTGCGCCGCTTCGCGCGGCAGGAACCCCAGCTGATGGTGAACGTCACCAATGACGGGTGGTTCAACCGCTCCTGCGCCAATGAACAGCATTGGCGCAACGCGGCGTTCCGGTGCATTGAACTGCGCCGCTCCATGGTCCGGGCCGCCAACACCGGCGTCAGCGTGGCACTGGCGCCCAACGGCGCGGTTATCGCGGATTTGAGGGATTCCTCCGGTTCCCCGTTCACCAGGGGGGTAATGACCGCCACGCTGCCCGTGGGCTGTACGGAAATGACCCTGTACGCCCTGCTGGGTGACTGGGCCGTTCTGGCCTGCTTCCTGCTGTTTGCGGCTTTGCTGCTGCGCAGGGCAGGCGCGGGAAAACGCGATGGCGCACCTGTAAAGGACGGCGTTTACCGGCGCGCAGCGGGCGCCACGCCCAGATAATTCCTGACCTGCTTGAACGCGGGATAGGAAATGCCGGACTCATGGCACCAGAAGGCGGAGGATGAGCCTCCGTCCAGGTTCAGGGCCGTCTTTACCCGGAAATTCCCCAGTGCGCCGGGGGTCGCCAGCCACTCCGCCAGTTCCCTCAGGGTGACGGAGGAGGATACGCCGATGCACCACCGCTTGCCTCCGTCCGTGGCGATGAAGGTGCGGTAGGTGGATTTCCGGGCGTTGAGCCCCTTGACGGCTGTGCCGTTCTCCACCAGGAAAGGCCCCCCCTGAATGGCCGCCTGCATGGCGGGCAGTTTTTTCATGCGCTTCAGCGCGGAGCTGCGGATGAGGAACAAGCCGTTCTTTCCGTTGTCATACACTACTCCGGACACGGCGAAGGAGCCCGTGGCCAGCGGGGAGAGGCGCTTGCCGTCCTGAACGACGAGGCCCAGGGGAGTTCCCTCCGCATCCGCGCCGAAGAATCCGCCGTTGACGCCTGCCGAACAGGGGCTCTTGCGCATGGCCTTGTCCAGGGAGCCGTACCGGGGCGCCCGGACGCTCCCCTCATCCCGCACCAGAAGGCGGTGCGTGTCAGACTGGAAAAAATAGACGTTCAGCTTGTCCCGCATGGACAGGAAGCCGTCTTTTCTGGTGAACACGCGGTGCTCCGCCTGGACGGAGCCGCAGAAAAATAAAAGGAGAAGGAGAAAACGCAGAAAAGGCATGATTGACAGTCAAAGGGATAGATGAAAAATCCTCCGTTCCGCACAGGTGCCTGCGGGCACGCGGGCGCCGGGCCAGACGACGCACTCCCTGAGGCGGCAGCCTTCCTCCACGACGGCGCGGGGGCCGATTACGCTGGCAGCGTCCACGGAGGCTCCGGAAGACACTTCCGCCCCGGGATGGATGCGCGGAGCAGGGGAGGGAAAGTCCAGATGGGCCTGGATATAGGCCTCCGGCGTGCCCATGTCCATCCACAGGCCATCGTCCGCCAGCACGCCGCGCAGGCGCCCCTGCCGGATGTAATCCAGAAACACGGGGATGATGGAAACGATCTCGCGGGGAGGGATGCGGCCGAACACCTCCGGCTCCATGCAATAGGCTCCGGTAAACTGGCAGGCGCCCGGATCGCGCCCCAGGGCGTGCCGCATGTCCGTCACCTGGCCGGAGGAAAAATCAAAACCAACGTTCCTCTTGTCCCCGGAGGTCCGCAGGGCCAGCGTCACGGCGGGGCGGTGCCTGACATGGTCCTCCATCACCCGGCGCAGGTCGAAGGTGGCTGCCATGTCCCCGTTGATCACCAGCAGGGGTTCTTCCGCGGAGGCCAGGGGCTCGATCTTCTTCACCCCGCCTCCGGAATCCAGCAGCACGGGTTCATGGCTGAAATGGACGGGGCAGCCGTTCCAGGAGCGTTCCGGGAACGCCTGGTCCCAGGCTTCCGCCAGATGGTGGGTATTGATGATGAACTCCCGGATGCCGCAGTCGTAGCAGCGGCGCATGGAATGCAGCACGAGAGGCTCATGGAAAAAGGGAATCAGCGGCTTGGGCAGCACGTGGGTAAGGGGCCGCAGGCGGGTGCCCAGCCCGGCGCCGAGGATGAATGCGCGGGAAATGCCGGGACCTGCTGTGATGTGCATGCAACATGACTAACGGGAGAAAGGCGTTTTTTCAAGCGCCCTTTCTCCGCTCCCTCTCCGGATGACACGCCGGAATGCCCTCCTTTCCCTGAATTTACAGGAAAATCCGTGATTTCGTGCTTTCCAAACGGGAGCTCATTCACTAGCATTCCCCGCATGGCATGTGGAAACCAAAGAACTGTCGGCTCTCCGGCCTCTCTGGCCGGTACCTCTTTGCATACGGGACAGCCCGTTACCCTGACCCTGAAGCCGGCCCCCGCCGACTTCGGCATTAAATTCCGCCGGGTGGATATTCCGGACCAGCCCTTCATCAACGCGGACGTGGAGAAGGTGCAGACCGTGGAGCGCGCCACCAGCCTGGCGGAAGGCTCCGTCAAGGTACACACCGTGGAACACATTCTTTCCGCCCTCACGGGCATGGGCATTGACAACGCCGTCATTGAAATGGACGCCAACGAACCGCCCATCGGGGACGGTTCCTCCGCTCCCTACGTGGAACTGATCAAGAGCGCCGGCATTGTGGAACAGGAAGTGCCGCGGCGCTATCTGGAAGTGCGCGAGGCCGTCACCATTGAAACCAAGGGCGGTTCCATCCTGACCATTCTTCCCTCCAAGCAATTCCGCGTCTCCGTCACCTGCGTGGGACCGGAAAACCGCATCACCCAGTACTTTGACGCGGTCATCACGCCGGAAACGTATGAAAAGGAACTGGCCCCGGCCCGCACCTTCACGTTCTACGAGGACATCAAGCCCCTGCTGGAAAAGGGCCTCATCAAGGGCGGCAGCCTGGAAAACGCCGTGGTCATCCGCGGGGAGGAGCTCATGAGCAAGGAGCCCATGCGCTTCATCAATGAATTCGCCCGCCACAAGGCCATGGACCTCATCGGCGACCTCAGCCTGTGCGGCAAGCCCATCCTGGGCCACGTGATCGCCATCAAGCCGGGCCACGGCCCGAACACCGAGCTGACCGCCAAGCTGAAGAAGGAACACCGCCGCAACCAGCAGATGGCGCCCAATCCCGTCAACGTGCCGTACGGAGACGCCGTGCTGGACATCAATGAAGTGATGAGCCTCCTGCCGCACCGCTATCCCTTCCTGATGGTGGACCGCATCATCGGCTTTGAAGGGGAAACCAAGTGCCGCGGCCTGAAGAACCTGACGATGAACGAACTCTTCTTCCAGGGCCACTTCCCGGGCCATCCGGTCATGCCGGGCGTCCTGCAGCTGGAAGCCATGGCCCAGGTCGCCTCCATCGTCATGCTGCGCCAGCCCGGCAACGCCACCAAGCTCGGCTACTTCATGAGCGCGGACAAGATCAAATTCCGCCGTCCCGTAGTTCCCGGCGATACGCTCATCATTGAGGCGGAGCTGACCAAGATGCGCGGCAACATCGGCCAGGCCCTCGGCCGCTGCCTGGTGAACGGCCAGGTGGTATCGGAAGCCGAACTCAAAGTCGGCCTCCAGGACATCTGAACCGGCTGATACCGGCCCCTGTCTTTATGGAACCCCCGGCCCGTGCTCCTCACGCCGGGGTTTTCCATGTCCTGCATCCCGCTTGGCCGCTTTTCTCCTGGTCTCTCTTGGAAATAAGGGCCTCCCGGCCCTTATGAAAAAGGCTGCTACGCGCGTGCAACAGGGAAAGCAGAAAAGCCAGAACTGGCTTCACTACGGAGACCGGAACCAAACCCCGGCAATTTGACGAATCATGAGGGGAAGGAGCCCCTCATTCCCAGGTCTGCCGCATCAGCAAGACACGCCGGGCAGACGGCACATCTCCGCATACTCTTCAAGGCGCCGGCGGAAGGTTTCCTCCGTCATGGAAAGGAGGGCGTCCGCGGAAAAGGACTCGCAGGTGAAGGAGGCCGCCACCGTGCCGTACACAATCCCCCTCTTCACTTCCTCAAAGGATGGAAGGCCGGGGGGCAGGGTGGCCAGGTAGCCGGCCAGCGCCCCCAGGAACGTATCTCCCGCCCCGGTGGGGTCCACCAATGTTTTCAGGGGATAGGCGGGACAGCGGAAAATTTGCAGATTGCCTGCGGAATCCCGCCCCAGAAGCGTGGCGCCGTATTCCCCCTGTTTCACCACGGCATATGCTGCGCCCTTGGAAAGCAGGAATTCCCCGGCTTCCAGCACGGTGGACGCCTGGGCGTACTCCTTCGCCTCGTCCTCGTTCATCATGGTGATATGGGAACGGCTGATCACGGCGTCCAGCAATTCCGGCTGGCGGCGCAGCCACTTGTCCATGGAATCGGAAAGCACCAGTGCCGCGTCCGGGCACTGTTCCATGCACTTGAGCTGCTGGGCCGGAACCATGCAGCAGCACACCAGGACGGGATGGTTACGCAAGGACTCCGGAACGTGCACGTTCCATTCCAGCATCACGGCATCATTGGCGCAGACGGTCCTGCGCTTGTTCATGTTGTCAAAATATTCCCCGGTCCAGGAAAAGGAAGGACCCTTCTTGCGTTCCACGCCGTCCATGCACAGCCCCTTGGCCACAAGGGCTTCTTCATAATGGGAGGGGAAATCCTCTCCGATGATGCTGACGGCGTCCACCCGGTCCGCAAAAAGCAGGGCGGCCACCGCCGCAAAGGACACCGAGCCGCCCAGAACTCCCTCCGCCCGGTTGCGGGGAGTGAGGATGGTGTCTATTCCAATGGTTCCGGTGACAAGGAGGGGCTGGGACATGGAAAAAAGGAAATACGTATTCAAACGCCGGGATCAAGAATAAAAGGCTGGAGATATGGAAAAAACGGGTTATTTTACCTGTACGCGCTTAAAGGAAATGAGGCTCTTCCCTGGGAACGCACCCTAAACCGCCTGCACGGCAGGCTGATGGCTTCTGTATCACACCGGATGCAGAAGCTTTGTATTCGGTGAAGGACATCCCCATACGAACATGAACGCCTTTACACCAATTTCCTCCGCCTTCTGCCGCCTTTCCCGGCAGCATCCGGCAACGGCATCCCTGGAATCTCGCCCGGAGTCTTATTCCCGTTCAACCGGAGAAAAGCCGCTATGATGAAAATGCTGCTGATGGTCGGGCTGGGAAGCTTTGCGGGCGGCGTGCTGCGCTTCCTGCTGACTCGTTTTGTCCAAATCAACTCCATGAGTTCCTTTCCATGGGGAACGACGGCGGTCAACTTGCTGGGATGCCTGGTCCTTGGCGTTCTCTACGGGCTGTTCAGCCGGGGTCTGCTGCTGCATACGGAAACGCGGCTTTTTCTTACCGTAGGCCTGTGCGGCGGCTTCACCACCTTTTCCACGCTGATGAATGAATCCTTCCTCCTGTTGAAGGAGGGGAACTTTCCCGCCTTCTTTCTTTACACCCTCCTCAGCTTTGCCGGAGGGCTCATTGCCATTGGCCTGGGATACCTGGCCGCCAGATAAGAGACAATCATGAACACTCCGGAAGAAAACCTCATGCTGCGCATCTACGTCAGCAGCACCGACACCGTCAGACACGTACCCGTCCACGAGGCCGTAGCCTACGCCACCCGCCGCTACGGCATGGAGGGCTGCACCGTGTACAAGGGACTGATGGGGGCCGGGCGGCATACGCGCCTGATGAGCCCCACATTCTGGGAAATTGTCGAGAAGGTGCCCGTCATCATTGAAATCGTAGACACCTCAGAACGCATTGAAACGTTCCTGGGCAAAATCTCCTGTTGGCTGGACAGGCTGCCTGGTGTGCACACAGCCTGTCCGCGTTTATCCTGTTGGCGGTACCCGCTCCTAGGAATAGGACTTTTCCAGGATGCTGACGACGTCCGCCGGAGTGAACTTGCAGCGGTCCAGCTCAAACAGGTTGCCCATGGTGGAAAAGGCCGTTCTGGCGTATTCGTCAAACAAATCCGGGGTAATGCCGAACTCGGACATCTTCAGTTTGTCCACGCCGCAGGCCTCCTTCAGCTTGTTCAGGCCGTTCAGGAAGCCGTCCACGGAAGCTTCCTGCCCCATGGCGGCGGCTACCCTGGCGTAACGTTCCGGGCAGGCGGTGGCATAGGCTTCATGATAGGCCCAGGAAATCATGATCAGGCCCGCGCCGTGCGGGAGAGCGGGATGGAACGCGCTGAGGGCGTGTTCAATGGAGTGTTCCGACGTACAGCAGGAAATGGTCTCCACAAAGCCGGAATAGGTATTGGCCAGGGCGACGTAGGCGCGCGCTTCCAGATCGTCCCCGTTGCTCACGGCGCGGGGAAGGTATTTGGCGATGTATTCAATGGCCTGTAGCGCGAACATGTCCCCCATGGGAGAGGCAATCGTGGCCATGTACCCCTCCACGGCGTGGAACAGGGCGTCAAAGCCCTGGTAGGCCGTCAATTTGGGCGGTACGGAAAGCATCAGCTCCGGATCCACGATGGACATGGTGGGGAAGGTGCCCTTGAAGCCGAAGCCGATCTTCTCCTGCGTATCCTCCTTCGTGATGACGGTCCACGGATCCGCTTCCGTTCCGGTCCCTGCCGTGGTGGTAATGCAAACGATGGGAAGGGGCTTGTTGGGAATGGGAAGCCCCTTGCCGGAACCGCCCTGGATGTAATCCCAGTAGGTTCCCGGATTGGCAGCCATCACGGCGATGCTCTTGGCGGAATCCATGCTGCTGCCTCCGCCCAGGCCGACGACGAAATCACAGCCTGTCTCCCTGGCAAGCGCGGCGGCCTCCATCACGTGCTCCACCACGGGGTTGGGCTGCACCTTGTCGAAAACGACGCTCTCCACTCCCTGGTTCTTCAACAAAGCCTGCACCCGGTCCAGATACCCGAGCCGCCTGACGGACGTGCCGCCGATGACAATCAGGGCCTTGGCGCCGGGCAGGGGAGCGGAACCAAGATTGTCCAAAGAACCCGCGCCAAAGAAAATTTGCGCGGGCATGAAAAATTGAAATGGCTGATACATGGCCCTACTGTATAAAACAGCGGCTCCGGACGTCAAGGATGCTCTGTGCATTCCATCAACTCCGGAGCCGCCGTGCAGGCAACAGCCTTTACTGAAAAGCGTTATGCGTCTTCAAAAAAATCGTCGCTCCGGGTGGGGTCCGGCTTGGGCGGCTTCGGCACATCCGTGCCGATGGCTCCGGGATCGTCCATTTCACGGCTGGTCGTGATCGTGGTGGGCGGCGTCTTCCTTCTGGGAGGCCGCACCGCGGGACGAGGGGAGGCTGAAGAGGAGGAGGAAGAACCGTCCGCCATGGTTTCATCTTCCGAGGAAGCGATCATGCTCTTCATGCTCTGGACCAGCTTGTCCCGGAGGGTGCGGATACCTTGTTCCCGGCGCACCGGGTCTACCGTCGTCCGGATCAGCGTCATCATGTTCCGCGTGGCGTTCGCCTGGTCGCCCAGGTCAAAGCAATCCAGTTCGCAGCGCCAGCGCAGGCGGTCCAGGACGGAGGAATCCTGTTCGTCAAACTCGTCTTCGGACGCATTGGCAATGCGTCCCTGCATGCCGGACTTCTTGCCGGTGGAAATGGCATGGCTTACCTTGCCGAGAGCCACTTCCATGGAAATTCTCTTGCCCCATGCCTGCCGGAGGGCCGGAAGATTGCGTGTCTTCCGGTATCCCGTGAAGAAAAGCTTGTCGAAAATCTCGTCCCGGTTTTTCATGGAATCCGGAAAGGCCTTGGAAGACATGCTGCCGATGCCCAGGGCCTCCCCGACCTCCGTATTCAAAACGGATTGTTCCGCAATGCGGGCGCCGGCTTTCCCGGCTCCACCTCCATTGTTATTTTTGGAAGAAGTGGAAGAGGGATCGACAAAATCAGGGTCGGAGCAAGCGGCTAGGTAGGCGTTCAGCAAATCCATGGCCGGCTTCTGAAACTCCGTAACGTCCAGAGTCTCCTCCTCCGTTCCGCCGGTGGAGCTTGACGTGGCGTTCATCAGGTTTTCCTTGAGGCGGGCCTTGAGGACGAGCACGCCCCACTGGTATTGAAGCATCAATCCCTTACGGGCATTCTTGTCCTGGTATTTCTTGGCCTCGCGGTCCATCCAGTCCTTCAGGGAATTGGAGGCAATCTTGGCGCTCTTGCCCTGGCTCTTGTCCTTCTCCTTTTCCGCTTCCATCAGGAACTTTTTGGACTGGATCAGCAGGTCGTACGCGGCGCTGGGATCCCTGCCGGCGGAATTCAGCTTGCTGATGGCGGCATTGATCACCTTGGTTTCCGCAGACCTGTTCAGGGCGAGCAGGTTATCCAAATCCTTGATCACCTTCTTCTTGGCATCGTTATCCATGTGCTGCGCATAACAGAGGGAGCCCAGGCTGAGGCCTCCGATCACGCAAAGAGAGACGAAAGTATTCATGCTTTTTTTATTATGACGGATGAATGACGGTCTGGCAAGAGAGAAGCGAGGGGAAGGGGTATCCGGATGAACTTTTAAGGAGGGAAAAGGAATTTTCCCGTTTCTGCCGCGTTATAATAGGTTAGTCAGTGAAAGACTTTTTATTTTTATGGAGAATACTTCAAAGCAGGAGAGGACGGCTAGACGGGGTTTTCAGCGACGGATGGGGATGGAAGAAAGGTTGGCAATACTGAAAACCCCTTTGAATGGAGAAATTTAATCAGGACGGGAGGCTCTGGTTCCCAGAAGTGAAGCCCACTGGAAAATACAGGGTGCATGGAATGTTCCCATGTTTTTGACAGGAAGCAGTCCCCCTGGAGAACGGAGGTTTGGTTCGTGCCTCTTTCAGGCTTCAAGCCTTCCGCTTTCCGTCCAACTGCAAAGCGGTTTCCCGGCCTTCGTACAGACGCGTGGACGGACAGCAGGAAGCGACGTATGAAAATCCCAGCAATGCTCTTATTGCCGGAAGAGAGCAGCTATCGGGAAATGGGGAGGAAAGTGAAAAAGCAATCTGGAGCGTTGCAGGCTTCTGAATCAATACTCGGCTAAAAGCCGTACTCTTTATTCATTCTATAACTCTTCGCAAACGCTCAGTCCAATATTTGTCCAGTTGCCGCAAACCCCTTCTGGCTGACGGGGGAGTGTAAAAACTCGAAGAAGAAGGAAAAACGGGCGGAGATTCACCCTGATTTAATACTTCGCATAATATATGTAATGCAAAATATGGAACTAGTGAAATAAACGCACTGGACTTTGACTTTAAAAGATATATGCCCGCAGAAGGCACATGGATGAGAATAGCTTTATTATCCCCTGGGATGGAAGCGGTGATGAATGGCATTCAGCCGCTGCTGTTCCAGATGCGTATAAATCTGGGTGGTGGAAATATCGGCATGCCCCAGCATTTCCTGAATGATGCGGAGGTCGGCGCCGTTCTCCAGCAGATGCGTGGCGAAGGAATGCCGGAGGATATGCGGGAAGACATGCTGTTCTATTCCCGCGGCCCTGGCGCGTTCCCGGAGAATCTGGCGTACCCGTTCCCTGGTCAGCGGCCGTCCGCGCACCGTCAGGAAAATATGGCTTTTCGTCCCCGGCTTGACCAGCCTGGGCCTCCCTTTCTCCAGATACGTCCTCAACGCCTCCAAGGCGGACCTACCCACAGGCACCAGCCGCGTTTTCTCTCCCTTCCCCAGCACGCGGACAAAGGCATCATTCATATCCAAACTCTCTAATTTGCAACTGATTACCTCACTTACGCGCATGCCGCAGGCGTAAATCATCTCCAGCAGGGCCCTGTCTCTACAGCCGAGAGGAATATCCTGAACGTCAACACTTTCAAGCAGTGTTGAAACGGTTTGCTGATCCAGCACATGGGGGAGCGACAGCCCCTGCCGGGGCATTTCCAGAAAGGCGGAGGGGTCTTTTTCCAGCATCCCCATCCCGGCCAGCCAGCGGAAAAAGATGCGCAAATGCACCATTTCCACCCGCATGGAGCTGCGGGCCATGCCGCGGGCCTGCAAATGCCGGAGGAACTCCGTAAGCGTGCCGATGTCCACACGGGAAAGATCAGCGTCTTCCGTACCCAGAAACCGGGCGAATTCCTCCAGCGTCTGCCTCACGGAAAGCTGGTAGGCGGCGCTCAAGCCTTTCTCTGCGGCCAGAAAACGGATGAAGCGTTCCAGATGGGCTTTCATGGTGTTACCTCCCCTGCCCGTTAAAACCGTTCCACCAGGAACAGGAACTCTGTCACGTTCTGCGGGCGGTTCCTCAAATTCCGGCTGCCGCGGAATGTGGCGTATGGCGTTTCCAGCGTGACGATATGTCCCAGACGGCCAAGGAAATTCGTCATTTCCTCATAACTGATGAAGCCCTCCGAACTGTACGAAAGGAGAATGAACTTGGCCGGGCAGTCCTCCAGCAGCCGGAACAGGGCCGCTGGGGCATGCTGCCGGCTGTTGTACGTGGAGCGTTTCCAATCCGCGGGAATGCCGGAAACACGGCTGGTTTCCGCCGGCTTCTCATAGGAGGACAGCAGGTTCAGCATGAAATAGTTGGAACCGTACGGATGCTGATTGTAGGGAGGGTCCAGGTACACCACATCCATCTCCGGCAATTCCGCGGCCAGTTCATTGGCGTCACGGCAGTGGATGGAAAACCGGCAGTTAAACCGGGAAAACACGGGGAACGGCAGTAAAATATCCCCCAGGATGCGGGAAAGAGCGTTGCCGGCCGTTCCGCCGAACTTGCCGACGCCGTGCCTGTCCTTGTAAAATCCCTTGAACACGCCGGATGTGTTCGTATGCACGGAAGCCTCCGCCAGAAGGGGGGCGATGAAATAGGGCCTTACCTCTTCCGGAAGCAAATCGATGGTCTGCCGGGCCGTATCCAGGTACACGGCGTTGCGGCGCGTATAAAAAACGCGGTCTTCCGGCGTGATGCTGTCCGGATTTTTGGGCGCGTACAACTCCGTGATGAACCCCGGGGACTCATGCGTCTCCATATACCGCAGCAGACGCCGGTAATGCCTCTCCAGCTCCAGATTCTCCACTTCCTCCGGATTGCTCAGGTAGCAGGTGTTGACGATGCGGCTATACTCTTCCAGATCATTGACAATCAACTCTTCCGAATGCTTTTTCAGGAAACGGGCTACAATGCCGCTGCCGGAAAACAGGTCCCCGGCCTTCAGCCTGTCCTTCCCCAGGCGGCTTTTCACCTGTTCCAGCCCCATCCCCAGGAAGTGCAGCAGGGAACGCTTGTTGCCCAGATACGTCACAATCTGTTCCGTCAGGTATCTGGGATCTTCCTCCATCTGCGGCGCTGGGAGGGATGATGGCTCGTTCCGGGTCATATACAGGTCTCAACCAGCATACGGCACTCCGGCCTTTCCGTCAAGTTGTGCCGGATACGGAAATGGAAGATATGCCCTTGGAATAAGGAAGAAACCCACACCTGCTGAAAGAGACGGGAGGGAAATATATGGAAGGGAAATACATTTTGAAAATTTCCCTGAATAGTGAGGGTGCATTTCACGCACGTCTCATGAATAGAAAATAAAATCATGAATAATTCATCTATGGATCAATTCTGCTCAGAGCTGGTAGCTAAGTCCGAATCCAAGCGGTTTCCGTCCGCGTTGCGGGAATTGGGGGAACACGTGGAAACATTTTTGCAGGAGGAAGAAGGTACATGCATTTGCGGGCACGCTATTAGAGAGCACTATATCATTCAAAACGAGATCAATAGTAAAAAATTGATCGCTGGGAATTACTGTGTGAAAAAATTCATGCACATCGGCACCTCAAAACACTTTGATGCCATGGATACGATTGGATCAGGAAGCCTGACCGTACCTCGCAGGAGGTTTTTCAAATGCTTAGCCGCAAATTTGATGGACTTCCTTCGTAAAAAAAGAAGAAGGTCGCCCGCTTCCTTTCCGGAACCTCTATGTAGCGTCCCTCCCCTGCTCCATGCGGACATGCCGGAAGAAAGGCCTTTCCAAAACAGCCGTGCATGTTATAGTGCCAACAATCATGAAAAGGCATCTTCTACCCTGCTCCCTGCTCTGCATGCTCCTGGCGGCAACAACGGCCCTGGGCGGTCCCGGAGACACATTTTACGAAGCCAACCTTTCCCTGACGCGCGCCGCGCGCCTGGAGAAGGAAGGCGATTACAAGGCTGCCCTGGAAAGCGGCAAAAAAGCCGCGGAGCTGCTTCAGTCCCTGAAAAGTTCAACTCCGGAATGGAATCCGGAGTGGGTGGCCGGGAAGCTGGACGCCGCCGCGCAGTTGCAGCAGCGTGTGGAGCCTCTGGCCCAAAAGGCCGGGGAGAGCAAGAAGGCGGATTATTCCCTGAAACCCGGAGAACGGAGGGACTTTACCCTGCAACGCGCCTACAAGGCCCATGAACAGCAAAAACTGATTGTCGGCGCCGTTCCTGCTCCCGCCCCCGTTCACGGTGCGGAACCCGGGAAATCTGCCGCTCCCGCAGCTTCCGGCCGCACGGAAATCCGCGTTGTCACGCCAGCCGCGGCCAGACCGACGGTTGTTTCCAGAAGATCCGCGCCTTCTCGCGGCCTGCCTCCCCGCACGGACCGGGACGGAAGGTTCCGCATCGGGAGCTGATATGAACAAAAGCGGAAGCTTCCGGAACAGTTCCGGTTTTGCTTTTCGCCTTTTCCTTTCAACCATAAAAAAGAGCCGCTTCCCCATTCATCGGGAAAGCGGCTCTGTGAATTTTAACAGCGTTCTCAGGCGTTCTGCCTGGCGGCTTCTTCAACAGCCACGGCCACCGCTACGGAAGCGCCGACCATCGGGTTGTTGCCCATGCCGATAAGGCCCATCATTTCCACGTGGGCGGGCACGGAGGAGGAGCCGGCGAACTGGGCGTCCGAGTGCATGCGGCCCATGGTATCGGTCATGCCGTAGGAGGCGGGACCGGCAGCCATGTTGTCCGGGTGCAGGGTGCGGCCCGTACCGCCGCCGGAAGCCACGGAGAAGTACTTCTTGCCCTTCTCGTTGCATTCCTTCTTGTAGGTGCCGGCTACCGGGTGCTGGAAGCGGGTGGGGTTGGTGGAGTTCCCGGTGATGGAGACGTCCACGCCTTCATTCCACATGACGGCCACGCCTTCGCGCACGTCGTCGCAGCCGTACACGCGCACAGCGGCCTTCGGGCCCTTGGAGAAAGCCTTCTCCTGGACGATGTTCAGCTTGCCCGTGGCATAGTCGAACTTGGTCTGCACGTACGTGAAGCCGTTGATGCGGGAGATGATGTACGCGGCATCCTTGCCGAGGCCGTTCAGGCAGACGCGCAGGTCCTGCTTGCGGACGCGGTTGGCGGATTTGGCAATGCCGATGGCGCCTTCAGCGGCGGCAAAGGATTCATGGCCGGCCAGGAAGCAGAAGCATTCCGTTTCATCGCGCAGGAGCATGGCGGCCAGGTTGCCGTGGCCCAGGCCCACCTTGCGGTCGTCCGCAACGGAACCGGGAATGCAGAAGGACTGGAGGCCTTCACCAATGGCTTCAGCGGCGTCCGCAGCCTTCGTGCAGCCCTTCTTGATGGCGATGGCGGCGCCCACCACATAGGCCCAGCCGGCGTTTTCAAACGCGATGGGCTGGATGCCGTTCACGATTTCGCGAACGTTGATGCCCTTGGAAAGGCAGAGTTGTTCCGCTTCTTCAATGGAGCCGATGCCGTATTTGGCCAGGGCTTCATTGATCTGCTTGATGCGGCGGTCGTAGGATTCGAAAAGAGGCATGATGGTAATAGTGCTTGAAGTTGATATACTCTTTTTAATTCAATCTCATTCGTGACGAGGATCGATGTACTTGGCGGCCTCGTCGAAACGACCGTAGTTGCCCGTGCACTTGGCGACGGCTTCGTTGGCGTCCACGCCCTTCTTGATCATTTCCATCATCGGGCCCATGCGCACAAACTCATAGCCGATGATTTCGCCGTCTTCGTCCAGAGCCAGCTTGGTGATGTAGCCTTCGGCCATTTCCAGATAGCGGGGGCCCTTGGCGCGGGTGCCGTACAGGGTGCCGATCTGGGAGCGGAGGCCCTTGCCGAGGTCTTCAAGACCGGCGCCGATGGGCAGGCCGCCTTCGGAGAAAGCGCTCTGAGTGCGGCCGTAAACGATCTGCAGGAACAGTTCGCGCATGGCGGTGTTGATGGCGTCGCACACGAGGTCCGTGTTCATCGCTTCCAGCACGGTCTTGCCGGGCAGGATTTCCGCGGCCATGGCGGCGGAGTGGGTCATGCCGGAGCAGCCGCTGGTTTCTACAAGGGCTTCCTCAACGATGCCGTTCTTGACGTTCAGCGTCAGCTTGCAGGTGCCCTGCTGGGGAGCGCACCAGCCCACGCCGTGGGTCAGACCGGAAATATCCGTGATCTCCTTGGATTGCGTCCAGTTGCCTTCCTGCGGGATGGGGGCCGGACCATGGTTGCAGCCTTTCTTGACGCAACACATTTGTTCGATTTCGTGTGTAAACTGCATGGTATTAGGATGTTAATATGAAGATGGGCCTGCAGTCATCGGACAGCCCCACCTTGAGCGGGACGGATCATACCAGCAAAATCCCGATTGGCAAACACGAATGATTGAAAACCGGGCGAAATGCTTCATCATCAGTCCGGAGCCCGCCCCGCATGAAGTCACTCCCGCGTCATCCCCTTCTCAACAAACTTGCAATCATCTCTGTCTCAATACTGATGATCGGCTTTTCCTTATTCATGTGGGCGTGGCAGGTGGAACCCAGGCGCGTGGAAACCGTCACGACCGCGCTGGAAGTGCCGCAGTGGAAGGAAAAAGGCGGCTCCCCGCTCCGGATCGTGATCGCCGGAGACTTCCACCTGCGCCCGAACGGCGACGACCAGGCGCGCCGGTACATGGAAAAAATCATGGAGGCCCAGCCGGACATGATCTTCCTGCTGGGGGACTACGCCAACGGCCACACCCGGGAGAGCAGCATGAGTCCGGAAACGGCCCGGGAATACTTCAAGATGCTAAAGGCCCCCCTGGGCATCTTCGCCGTACAGGGCAACCATGACCAGTACTACGGCTGGGACCTGTGGCGGAACATGTTTTCCGAGCTGGGCATCCTGCCCATGTGGAACGATTCCCTGCTGCTGCACCTCCCCGGAGGCAGAGATTTGCAGCTTTCCTCCGTTCGGGACGACTACCACCTGAGAATCAGGCAGGAGGAACTGCCGCTGCGTTTTTCCCCGGACATTCCCCACATCCTGCTCTCCCACGTGCCGGACATCTTTCCCCTGCTGGCTCCCGGCACGGCGGACGCCGTCATCAGCGCCCATACCCACGGCGGACAGATCTGCCTGCCCGGCGGCAAGCCTCTGGCGAACATCTCCCGGGAGAAAGCCAAATTCTCCTATCCCTGGTCCCAGTTGAACGGCACTCCCTTCCTCATCACCCGCGGGCTGGGATGCAGCGTTCTTCCTCTCCGCTTCTGCTGCCCTCCGGAAATCATCGTGCTGGAAATCCAATAAAAACAATCGTTCGCAACACTCCCTGCCCTCCTATGTCCTCTCCTTTTTATTCACATGATATTTACCTGTTATTAACAGTAACGTGCGTGGCCGTGGCGCTGGAATCCTGCTCCGCTCCTGTCAAGGCCCCGGAAGCCGTGGCCGGATGGTATGAAGGAACCCTCTACGAAGACAAACCCTTCTACATCACTAAAAACGCCATCAGCTGGACCAGCGGTAGGAAAAAGGCGGACTTTGGCCACTGGACGGCCTCCAGCGTTTACGACCCCGCCATCCGTCTGAAAGCGGAGGGCGGCACATTCACCATCTCTCCCGGCTATGGCTGGGACGGCGTCACCTGGGGAACCACCCCGCCGGACATGCTCCTCCCTTCCCTGTTCCACGACGCCATGCTGCACGCCAAAATGAACGGAGCCCCCATCGCCAGAAGCCAGATAGACCTGGCCTTCTACGACCTGATGACTACACAGCACGCCGGCAACAAGGGACTCTACTACCGCTTTATCCGCTTCTTTGGCTGGTGCTTCACCATGCCCCAGTACCCACGGACATTGACTGTTGAGAAGAACAGTTAATTCAAGGGAGCCTGTGACTGGCAAAACTCAACCTCCTTCTTTCCTCCCAAATGATGAAGCCTGAATTTGGCCACATCCACCAGATTGGCAAACTCCTTCAACTTGGGACCGGCAATCACTTTCTTCAAATACTCCTCCTCGCCATCAATGACCGGCAGATAGTCGACCGACAGACAGTTTTTTCCCGGCAATACCTTGATTGAAGGGTCATTGTAAGGATGTAATGAAAGAATCCTCAATTCCTTTTCATCCTTAAAAGCGGCATCTTTCACCAAATGCCTCAGGTAAATCAGCATTTCCAGGGCAGTCTGTTGATGGTCCTCACTGATTGCCTTAAAAGTATCCCGGATTTTTTTTAAGGATTTTCCAATGTCCTCAACTTTTTTCAGGTCGGATTCTTCCAGAGAAGTTTCCTCCATCTCAAAATTTTTATTCAGGCTGTGTTCGGTGCATGCGGGAGTATAGTAGACTTGGCCGGAATCGCGGTCGTAATACAGCACCCAATAGAGCGGAAGCTTGCGGCACGTTTCCAGCTCTTTCACAGAGACTGGCTCATGATCCCTTTTCACTGCAATCATGGATGTTTCTCCGGGACCGGCAAAAAAAGACCGGCTGAATACTAGGCAAAGCCCCGTCCCCTCTCTCCGTTATTCTTTCCATAAAGACGGAACTGGTTCAAGGAGTCAATGGTGGACGAGAAGGAGGTTTGCAGTACGGCAAGATTACTACGGATTCTTTGGGAAGAAGGCATACAATCTTCTCCCAGTAAGGACTGAAACACTGTTCCCTCCGTAGGGTCATTGGCTGCCGCCAAACTGCATAACAACAAAGGATTCGCTTTCCCCTTTGTTTCTTCCTGCTCTTGCAACAACGTTTCAAAGACGGCGGACGAGGTATAATGCCCCACCTGCTCAAGATCAGCACTAAGCAGATGTAATAGCCGGTATTGTTCCACCCACAGACGACGAATATATTGTAAATCCTTTCCTAGACAGTCTTTTAATTTCCCTCTGCTTGCTAGGATATTGAAATCATCATCTGCACTCCATAAATCCACATGGTTGTTGTCACGTAAGCTATCCCAAAATCCCTGACTTCCTATTAGGGCTCTTCGATTCTGTTTAGCTACTTCATTTTCAGGATTAATTTGGAGAGCTTGAATATAACAAGTTAATGCTTCTTCTGTTTTTTCTAGGTTAGATAATAAGTATCCTTTATTATTAAGTGTTATATCACTATAAGGATTAATTTCTAGAGCCTTGTCGTAGTTGGATAAGGATTCTTCTCTCCTCTTTAAGTTATTCAAAACTATCCCCTTGTTACAATAGAGACCGTCATTAAGAGGATTAATTTCTAGAGCCTTGTCGTAGCTGGACAAGGCTTCTTCCCACCTCTCCATATCACTCAGGACATTCCCTCTGTTGCCATAAGCTACATCATCACGAGGATCAATTTCCAGAGCCTTGTTATAACTGTCTAATGCTTCCTCTTTCCTTCCCAGATTATTTAGGACGTTGCCTCTGATGCAATAGGCAGCTTCATTACGAGGATTAATTTCCAGAGCTTTGTCACAACTAGCAACAGCTTCTTCTCTTCTCTCCAATTCGTTTAGAACATTTCCTCTGTTGCAATAGGCAGAGTCACTACGAGGATTGATTTCCAGAGCTTTGTTACAACACGCGAGAGCTTTGTCATTTCTTGCTAGCTCATGCAGAATTCTCCCTTTGTTGCAATAAGCAGCATCACTATGGGGATTGATTTCCAGAGCTTTGTCACAACTAGCAAGAGCTTCTTCCTTCCTTCCCAGTTCGCACAGGACGCATCCTCTGTAGCCATAGGCAGCCTCATTAAGGGGATTGATATCCAGAGCCTTGTTGTAGTTGTCCAGAGCTTCTTCTCTTTTCCCCAACCTATGCAGGTTAATTCCCCTGATGCAATAGGCAATATCATTACGAGGATTGATTTCCAAAGTTTTGTTACAGCAAGCGAGAGCATCCTTTTTTCTTCCCAGTTCGTTCAGGACAATTCCCTTATTGGAATAGGTAAAATCATCATCGGGATTGATTTCCAGAGCCTTGTCGTAGCTAGCTAATGCTTCCTCTTTTTTGTCCAAATCATACAATGTATTCCCTCTATTGAAATGGGCCGTAGCATTTTCAGGATCAAGTGCAATCTCACGATCCCATTTTTCCAGTTCTTCCTTCAATTTTTCTTCGTCCATGCCAAATCAATCTTGAATATATCCAATACTACCCAAAAGAAAAACCTTTGAAAAGCGGATAATAGAAAGGAAAGTAATTCAGCGGAGAAAAGAAGCCGTTTACTCATCAATCGGCGTCGCTTCGGGAATGTATTCATTCCCGGCGGGAGCCGTCTGGCGGGTTTCCGTGACGAAGCCAAGCACGCGGTCCACATCCAGCTGGGACAGGACGGAGCGCACATCCTGGTCTTCCAGGAAGCGGGTGAGCTTGACGTCGTTGTAAAGGCCCTGCATGTCCCCCTTCTCCACCAGCAGGCGGATGGCGGGGTCTTCGCTCAGGCTTTTCAGGCTCAGCACACGGCTGGTGATGCGGGAGCGGGGCATGTAGCAATCCAGCTGGGTGCGGCGCTGGTCGGAGAGCTCAGGGCTGAGCGTCACCAGGTAGGCAATCATTTTTGCCAGGGAGAGGCGTTCCGGGTCGTGTTCCGGGGAGATTTTCACCAGCCAGTTCAGGTGGGGATTGTCCGTGATGGACTTCTTGACGGAGTAAATGGCGGGCAGAGAAATGGTGCGGCTGGGATCCATGTGGTACAGCGCCAGTTCGCGGGCGCGGGTCATTTCCGCCATGGAGCCGTAGTAGAAGATGCACATGACGCCCACCCAGCAGACAACCGCCGCCATCAGGATGGTGGTGACGATGCCCTTGGCCCCGCCGAAGCCCATGCGCCGCCCCCAGGAGAAGACGTCACTGAACCAGAACAGGCCGTGCATGAAGATGAAGAAGACTGCCGCAGCCCCCCCGACGGACAGCACGGTGACCATCCATTCCCGCGGGTCGCTGGTGATGAAGGAGAGATAGGTAAAGCCGTATTTGGACAGCCAGAAGTACGCTGCCACGGCGGAGAGCACCGCCGCGCCGAACAGGAGCATCTTGATCATCCCCTTCAGCATGCCGAGCACGATGAAGCCGACCAGCAGCGCGCCCAGTACCAGGTAGAATGTGAGGGAGGAGTCCATGAATGACGGGAAAGAAGCCGCGTTACAACGCCTGCTGGCAGCGCTGGCGCAGATAGTGGTCGCACAGGCAGAGCCAGGCCATGGCTTCCACAATGGGCACGGCGCGCGGCAGCACGCAGGCGTCATGCCGTCCCCTGCCCTTGAGCCGGGCGTCCTCCCCTGCCTGGTTGACCGTCTGCTGGTCAACCATCAAGGTGGCGGTGGGCTTGAAGCCGATGCGCATCAGGATGTCTTCTCCGTTGGAGATGCCGCCCTGGATGCCGCCGGAGTGGTTGGTGACGGTGTGCACATGGCCGTCCCGCATGTAAAAAGGATCGTTGTGTTCCAGCCCGGTCATGTCCGCCGCTTCAAAGCCGGAGCCCACGGCAAAGGCCTTGGTGGCGGGAATGCTCATCATGGCGTGGGCCAGCGTGGCGTCCAGCTTGTCAAAAACAGGGTCCCCCAGTCCGGGAGGGCAGCCGCGCACCACGCATTTGACCACGCCGCCCAGGGAGTTGCCGGCGTCCCGCGCCTCCTTGATGGCGGCGATCATAGCTTCCGCCGCGGAGGGATCCGCCGTGCGGACGATGTTGCTTTCAATGACGGAGGCCGTCACGGCCTCCCAGTCCACGGAGGCTTTCACGTGATGCACCTGGTCCACCCAGGCTATGACCTCCATGCCGGGAAAGGCCTGCTTGAGCACGGCCCTGGCTACGGCCCCGGCGGCGACGCGCCCGATGGTTTCCCGTGCGGAGGCCCTGCCGCCGCCCGCCCAGGCGCGGATGCCGTATTTGGCGTCGTACGTGTAGTCCGCATGGGAGGGGCGGTACGTGTGGGCCATTTCATCATAGGCGGAGGAACGGTGATCCTTGTTCCGCACGCTAACGGCGATGGGCGTTCCCAAGGTTTTGCCGTCCAGTACGCCGGAGAGGATTTCCGCGCGGTCTTCCTCCTTGCGGGGCGTCACGATGTCGCTCTGCCCCGGCCTGCGCCGGTCCAGCTCCCGCTGAATGGCTTCTTCCGTCACCGGGACGAGGGACGGACAGCCGTCAATCACCACGCCTACCCCGGCTCCATGGGATTCACCCCAGGTGGAGATTCTGAACACCTGACCAAAACTGCTGGACATGGCGGCATTCTAGACGGCGGCGTCCATCCGGTCAAGCCGTGGACTCCCGCAGCGGGACATAAAAAAACACCCCGGTCCGCAGAGGACGGGGTGCTGAAAGAAAAGTGCTCTTTTGGGAAGCAGCTGCCGTCTTAGTCCTTCAGGGCGGAAGAGGCCTTGAAAGCAACCGTCTTGGAGGCGGGAATGTTGATCGCCTTGCCGGTCTTCGGGTTGCGGCCGGTACGGGCTTCACGGGTCTTGGTAGCAAACGTACCAAAGCCGATGATCTGCACCTTGCCGGATTCCTGCACGCCTTCCTTGATGGATTCCAGCACAGCGGCCAGAGCTTCTTCAGCGTGCTTCTTGGTCGTATCGGCACCCAGCTTGTTTTGAATCAATTCGATCAGTTGAGCCTTGTTCATAGGACTTCGGTGAATAGCATATGGAGCCCTGACAGTAAAGAAAAAATGCGGTACACCGGCAAATCAGGACCCAAAAACGGCGTTAATTGTCGTCATCCGGCTGTCTTTCCACCGCGGCTCCGATCGCCAGGAGCTTTTCGTCAATCATTTCATAGCCCCGGTCAATGTGGTACAGGCGGTGGATTTCCGTGGTGCCTTCCGCCTTCAGGGCGGCCAGCACCAGCGCGGCGGATGCGCGCAGATCGGACGCCATGACGGGCGCGCCGCTCAGGCTTTCCACGCCGGAGATGACGGCGGTGCCGTTGTCCACCTTGATATCCGCGCCCATGCGCTTGAGCTCGGAGCAGTGCATGAAGCGCTGCGGAAAAATGGTATCCTTCACCACGGAGATGCCCGGTGTGGTGGCAAAGAGGGCCGTCATCTGGGCCTGCATGTCCGTGGGATAGCCGGGATAGGGGGCCGTCTTGATTTCCCCGCATTTGGGCGTATTCCCGGCAATGATGGTGACCGTGTCCCCCCGTTCGTTGAATTCCACGTGGTGGCCGCATTTCCGGAGCAGGTCCGTCACCACGGTCATGTGTTCCTCACAGACGCGCCGCAGGGTTACGCCGTCCCCCATCATGGCCGCGGCCACCATGAAGGTGCCGGCCTCAATGCGGTCCGGAATGACGGTATGGTTGCAGCCGCGGAGTTTTTCAACCCCTTCAATGACGATCCGGCGCGTTCCGGCGCCCTGGATATGGGCGCCCATCTTGATCAGGAAGTTCGCCAGGTCCACCACTTCCGGCTCGGAGGCGGCGGATTCAATGACGGTGGTTCCTTCCGCCAGCACGGCGGCCATCATCAGGTTGTCCGTTCCCAGAACGGTGGGGCCGTGATCGCCCCTCAAATCTATGGTGGCTCCCTTCAACCCCCGGGGCGCTTCGATAACCAGGTTGCCGCGTTCAATCTGCACCTGGGCGCCCAGAGACTGAATGGCCCGGATGTGCAGGTCCACGGGACGGTCGCCGATCACGCAGCCGCCCGGCAGCGGAATCACGCACCGCTGCATGCGGGCCATCAGGGGGCCCATCAGGCAGATGGAGGCGCGCATCTTGCGCACCTGTTCATAGGCGGCTTCGGAATGCAGGTTCCTGGCCTCCACGCGCACGTTGCCGCTGGACCTCTCCACGGAGGCGCCCAGCTGGCCCATGATCTGAACCATGAAATTGGTATCGGAGACATCCGGCACACGGCGCACCACCACAGGCTCATCCGTCAGCAGGGATGCGGCCAGAATGGGCAGGGACGCATTTTTGGACCCGCTGATATTGACGGCTCCCCTCAGCGTAAAACCTCCGTGTACAACAAGCTTCTCCATAGTGGGTGGCAATTAGGTGACGGATTCTACACATTTGAGACGCCCATGCAACCCCAAAGAGCCCCCGGAACCGGACAATTTCCCGGACGTTTCCCTTCACGGAAAAGGAGGCGGAAAACATCCCGGCAAAAAAGACAGGGGCCGATCAGGTTCTGTAAGCCAGATTTTGTCCACCGGCCAAAGCCGGCTGTGCGGTCATTTTTCTCACGCGGTCTGCGGTGAAGCATTCCGCGCGCCCGTTCGTCTTACGGAACGGATGCGACTAATACCCGGGGATCCGGCGGGCAGGCAACCCTTCCCCTGTTTGTCTTGCATCGCGCGGGGTTTACCATGCCTCCTCGGTCGCCCTCGGAGCGGTGAGCTCTTACCTCCCCTTTTCACCCTTGCCCGCATGGGGATGAACCCCATCCGGGCGGTTTGTTTTCTGTGGCACTTTCCGTCCGGGAACCCTTGGGAGGTTCCCGTCTCCCGCTTTCACGGGACACGCTGCCTTGTGATGTCCGGACTTTCCTCTACCCCGGTCCGAAGACCGGAACAGCGACCACCCGAACCTGATCGGCACGGACTACATACGCTTTCAGCGGCGCGCGGTAAAGCCCAAAGCAGGACGGAGAGCATTTTTGTTCCCTTGCCTGTTCTCATCCGGGCTTAGGAAATCCCAGGCTCCTTCAGGCACGCCTCATAGCACGCTTTGTTAAGTGCCTTGCAGACGGCGGTATTGCCGCTCGCGGCAGGTACCGGATGAAATTTCTTTTCTCCTGGGGCATGCAGAAAAACGGCCGCCTCTTCCGGCTGAAGAGAGGCGCCTTTAGCCCATCCTTCCTTTAAGAGGATTTTGGCCAGGGATTCCACCTTGTAGGCGTCGCCTTTCAGAAATACCTTTTTAACAGGGTACTGCTTCCCCAGCGCATTCGCATATAAGGCGAACGGCCTTCTCTCCACCTCCACTCCGTCATCTTTCAACGTGACGTCGTACACAAGGGCACCGATGCTGACATGTACGGCCGCTTCCGCAACGGGCTGCACGGATTGGCGCTGGGAACAGGCGGCCACGACGTTCAGCGCGGTACAGAGAAAGACAGTCCGGACAATAAAACTCATCAGCTGTATTGAATATCAATTTTGAAACAAAGTAAAGCGGCCACAGGATCACTCCCGTGGCCGCTCCAACTTACTACCTATGAAAACCAGCTTGATCCATTGATCCTGAAAAGCTCTCTCCTTCCTTTCAGGCGGATGCAGCCGATAACGCGCCTTAATATACGTCACCGTTCCGGAAAATCAACCCCATTCTGGACCGCCGCCCAGCGCCTTCCCGGAGTCCCGGCGCTATCCTCTCCCCTCCCGCCCGTCTCGTAATTGGCTTGATTCAGCGGCCAATACAGGGTAGTTCTTCCGGACGTCCATGAACCTTCGCTCCCATTCCATTTCCTCCCTGCAAGGGGTACTGACCGTACCCGGAGACAAAAGCATTTCCCACCGCGCCGCCATCCTGGGCGGCCTGGCGAAGGGAGTGACGGAAGTGGATAATTTCCTGTGCAGTGAAGACTGCCTGAATACCCTGCGCGCCATGGAGCAGTTGGGGGCCAAGGTGGAAGTGCTGGAAGAACGGGAGGGATATGGCCCCGTCCGCTTCCGCATAACGGGCGTCGCCATGAAGCCCGCGGCTCCGGAACGGCCCATCGACTGCGGCAATTCCGGCACGGGCATGAGGCTGCTGGCCGGCATGCTGGCTGCCTGCCCCTTTGATTCGGAAATGTTCGGGGACGCCTCCCTGAGTTCCCGCCCCATGGGCCGCATCATGCAGCCTCTGGAACAGATGGGCGCGCGGATTGAAGCCCGCGGCGCCAAGCCGGGCTGCGCTCCGCTGTTTATCCACGGCGGCCGGGTGCGCCCCATTTCCTACACGCTTCCCATGGCGAGCGCCCAGGTGAAGAGCGCCATCCTGCTGGCCGCCATGTTTGCCGACGGGGCCACCACCGTGCATCAGCCCGCCGTCACCCGCGACCACACGGAGCGCCTGTTCCGCCATTTCAGCGTGCCCTGCACGGTAGACGGCCTCACCGTCAGTACCCAGGGTCCGGCGCTCCCCGCCGCCCATGACCTGACGGTTCCCGCAGACATCTCTTCCGCCGCCTTCTGGATGGTGGCCGCCGCCAGCCGTCCCGGCTCCCGCCTGACGCTGCGCCAGGTGGGCCTGAACAACACGCGGAACGCCGTCATCAGCGCACTGAAACGGATGGGGGTGCGGATGGACATTGTGACCACTTCTCCGGAGGATGCGGGCGAACCGTACGGGGATATTACCGTGTACGGTTCGGATTCCCTGCACGGCACCAGCCTGCTTCCGGAAGAAATCCCCAACCTGATTGATGAAATCCCCATCCTGGCCGTGGCCGGAGCCCTGGGCCAGGGAGACTTCATCGTCCGCAACGCCCGCGAACTGCGCGTCAAGGAAACGGACCGCATCGCCACCACGGCAGCCAATCTCCGGCTCATGGGGGTGGACGTGGAGGAATTTGACGACGGCATGGTCGTTCACGGAGGCGCTCCCCTGAAAGGCGCGGAATTGCCCAGCTACGGAGACCACCGCATCGCCATGAGCTTCCTGGTGGCCGGATTCAGCGCACAGGGAGATACCGTGCTGGCGGATGCGGAATGCATCAATACCTCCTATCCCGGCTTTGAACGGGATCTGGCGCAGTTCCTGTAAACAATCCTGAAGAAGCGCCGGAGGCTTTTATTCCTTTTCCACTTCCCTGGCACGGCACAAGTCCCGCCAGCCGGGGAAGTTCCATTTGTTGGGAAAGTCCCGGCACTGGCGCGGTTTGACGGGATTGATCCGGCAGCCTCCTTCCGCCAGCATCATGCAGGCGCCGTCCTCCGCATCCCGGATGGACAATCCGCGCCGGTTGGCCCTCAGGCGGCAGCATTCGTCAATGAAGGCCTGCTCGTCCATGTGGAGGAAACGGGAGATTTCCCGGACTTCATCCTCCTCAATGCACACGTCTCCAGCCCAGCGGCAGCATGCGCCGCACCTGGTGCATTCATATCGCACCGCCTTTCCGCTTTCCGCCATGCGCCTTTAAGTGAAAATTCCCCTGATGACGCCTATGTTCATGTGGGCGTCCCTCCACCGCGGGTTGTTGACGGCGGTTTCAAAGTCCTGCGGCAGTTTTCCGATGGTGCCGGGAGCCTGCGCCAGCCCGGTCAGAATCTGCCTGATTCTGGAGCGGGCGATGAGGGTGGGCTGGTTGGTCCATTGGAAAACCTCACTGTCAATGATGTAGCCTTCATCAATCTTGGTAATGTATTCGGGAAAGCGCAGATGGGGATTTTGTTCCACATAAACGCATCGGCCGATGGAACGCTTGGAGCGGAAAGGATGGAAGAAGCGCCGGATGCTCTTGATCCAGTCCGGTGCTTCCGACAGGCCTTCCGCATGCACCCACATGGTGGCCAGCTGCTCCACGGGATAAAAGTAGGAATACGTATAGGCGGCCTTGTAGCGCGTGCAGCCGCGCCAGGCATGACGCAGGCGCACCATGTCCGCCTGGCCGGAAATCAGCAGCTCCACCGCTCGTTTCAACTGGTTTTCCAGAGTTTCCCCGCGCAGGTGCTCCCAGATCATGCAGTCATCCTCAGCCAGCAGCACGTAATCCGTATCCAGCGCGTTGACCGCCGTATGGAGCGCCCCTATGAAGCCGCCCTCCGCCGGAGAAGACTCCGCGGAAAGTCCGTAAGAAAGCGCCGTTTCACATACTTTGCCAGCGCTTTCCGGAAAAACGACGCAGGCCTCGTCAAAATAATTCAGCAACCCGGACCTCTCATAGGACGCCAGCGTCATGGCCAGCGTATACGGGGCATTATCACACAACAGGGCCAGGCCGATTTTTTTATCTTGAAAGAGAATTCCCATCACGTAGAACGTTTTTGCAGTCTAAGACAATAGGAAGCCCGTTTCCAAGCAAAATAATTTTAAACAAATGTACTTTTATCCCGCCGCTTTTCAAGCAAAGGGAAAAAACAACCCACCCCGTTTCAACATCATGAAAGCATACGTTATTTTAAAAAACTCGCTGCTGGCAGCCGCCCTCGGATGCGCCCTGTCCAGTTGCTATGATCCTTATTATGACAGTTTCAGCGTATCAGGCTCCTACAGCAGCGGCGGCTCCGGCATGTCCTACATGTATGACAACTCCGGCTATCCCATTTACGGATATTACGGAGGCAGGCCCATCTATGCCTATGACACGTTCGGCAGCCCCATTTATTCCATCAGCCTGATCCGCCCGAATTACTACATCCCCACGTGGGGACCGGCCCCCTATTACCGCGGGCACTACATCCGCCCACATTACTGCCGCCCCATGGCGCGTCCGCCGATGAAGCCCCAGTACAGGCCGGATCATTTCCGTCCGGACCACCGCCCGGGCAACAACAGGCCGGTTCCGCAGCCCGGCAGGCCCAACCACCGCCCGGACTTCGGAAAACCCGGCAATTCCCACCGTCCGCCCGTAAGTAATCCGGGCGGCAGCCACGGCAGGCCGGACTTCGGAAAGCCGGGACAGCCCTCCCGCCCGTCCGTCAACAATCCCCACCGCCCCGGCGCCGGCAATTCCGGGAGCACGCATCGTCCGGGCATTAGCCGTCCGGAGGGGAACCGGCCCTCCAGGCCTGACTTCGGGCGTCCCAGCCGTCCATCCACGCCCTCCTCCGGGCCATCCGCCTCCCGTCCGGGTCATTCGGGCATGAACCGTCCCAGCAGCCCTCCATCCGTTTCCAGGCCTTCTTCCCCGCCGCCGTCCGCCAGCGCGCCCAGCAGGCCGTCTTCGCCTCCTGCGGCTGCGCCCTCCCGTCCGTCTCCCTCACCACGGCCTTCCGGCCCAGGAGGCTCCCATGGACCGCAGAGGAGATAATCCACCCCTGAAAGGTTCTCCCCATGGGGCCGTTTCGAGCAAGACGGGCAAACCGGAGGAAGACAAGCCCCGGATCATGTTATGAACCGGTCCTCCGGCCAGCAGGGGAGCCGCGCGCCCTGTGAGGAGCCGAAAGCGGACAAGGAAAAAGGGTACTTTAAACAATATGCGTCCTCCTTCCTGGGGTTTTTAAACATTCCAGGACATCCCGTACCGCAGGGAGAAGGCGGCCAGCGAACAAAGGAGGAAAGGAGAGGCCCTTCCCTGTGAATAAGGGATGGAACGAAAAGACGTTCTATTGTTTTTTCCAGCGTTTCAGCGTGGGAAAAAACAGGGTCATTTGAGCAATGGCTTCCTCTTTCGTATAGGAGGAACCATTCTCCTTGTTGAATTCCTCCACAAACCGGGCGCAATGTTCAATCATCTGCTCCATGGTGCATTCTGACGTAAATGCGCCGTCCTGAAAGCAATAACGGCAATATTCCTCACTGGAGGTTCCGTCATGGTTGGTGCCGCAGTCTTCCCTGCTTCCCAGAGGCATGCCGCAGCTTTGGCAGAATGGAGTATTCATAAAAGGAAATGGTTCTTGAAAAATAAAGAGGGTGAGGAAAGGATTAAAACCTGAATGACGGCTGATTTAAAGAATTTTGTTTTTCCGGAACAGGCCCTCCTGTGCCCTCATGCCCTGGAAAGGGGAATCCTGAGGGCAAAGCGGCATCCGTGGGAACTTTCTTCCAGGCACAAGTCTCCGCCCATGCTTCTCGCCAGTTCCCGGGATAAAGCCAGCCCCAGCCCCACGCCCGGCTGTTTTCCGGCGGCCTCCTCCGCAGATCTGGAAAAGGGACGGAACAGCTTCCCTTTCAGGGAATCGGAAATGCCTTTCCCTTCATCCTCCACACGGATGACCAGAAAACGCTTTTCCCGTGCTAGTTCCACCTTCAGGACGCTGCCGTCAAAACATGCGTATTTGGCGGCGTTGTCCGCCAGATTGTACACGATCTGCTCCACGGCGGTCATGTCCGCAGTCACGGCCTCCGCTTGAAGCTCCGGAGCCACGTAAAGCTGGGAGTCCATGCCCGCGGCGGCCAGCCGGGGGGAGATGCGGGCAATGACGGCGGAGGCGAGGTCCGTCACCGGAATTTTTTCCGGCTGGAGGGAGACCGAATTTTTCTCCACCCGCGCGTAACTCAATACGTTGTCCACCAGGTGCGTCAGCCTGCCCGCCTCATTTTTCAGAATATCCACATAGGCCATTTCCCTGCCCTTGGGAACCAGTCCGGAAGAAAGCATTTCCGTGTACATGTTGAACGTAGTCAGAGGCGTCCTTAGTTCATGCGTCACGGCGGAAACGAATACGGCGCGGCGTTCGCTCAGGCGGATGAGGCCGATCATGAAGCCAATGACCCCGCACAGGGCCAGAAGCCCGCAAAACCACGCCATCGCCATGGAACTCCAGACCGTCCGCATGGAATTGGCGGGCATGGAGGGAAGATTGCCCGGATTCAGCATGGCGGGAATTCCGGCCAGGGTCAGATAGCTTTCCTCCCGCCCGTCGGCGGGAGACAGGGTGGCCTCCGGCAAAATATCGGCTACGGACTCCAGCAGGTAGGCGGATAACTTGCCCCAGTCCAGCCAGATTCCCTGCACCCATACCTGGCCGTGGTCCGAGATGCGGCGCGTCAGGAAACATTCCTTCCCCTGCTGCCATCTGGGCTGGAGGGAGGAAATGGAGAACTCCCTGTAACTTTCCGGAGTTTTGGCGAACCCGTCACGGCGGGTGACGGACATTTCCGCCAGGCTTTCCTTTACCGGAACCGGATTCGCCTTTTGTTCATGAACCTCAAACTGGACCATCTTCCCGTCCAGAGTCAATGCCGCGGCACCCATATCCAGGAGAGCCGCAATATCGCCGGCCCCGCTTTCCAATTTTTTCCCGGTCCTTTTCAAGGAACCAGCCACATCCAGGCAATCCCCTTCCGGACTTTCCATGCCATTCACCTCCCCTGAAACGACCAGCCGTCCCGAATCCGCAATCTCCTTCTTTGCCCGCCGGGGAGGCTCCATGGCTTTCTTTTTCACCTTGACGCTGACATTGTACTCCTGCTGGCTGTTGGAAAGGTTTTTACGCATGTTGTAGTCTTCCATTCCCTGCTGGAAAGCCTTCCTGCTTTCCACTGCCAGCTCCTGCTGCAAGCCGTTCTTCTGCTGCTCCCTTCCATCCATGATGGCGACGGAAGTCACCTGTACCGCTTCTTCCGCAGGGGGGGCGGTCTCCGGCTGCACGGCATTCCCCGCGGAGATGGAGGCAGGCCTCGGCAAATTCTTCATGGCATCCACCACACGGCTGCCCCAGCCGGATCTTCCCAGTTGCAGGACATATTCCAGCCGTTCCCTGTCCTTCTGGGGAGAGGAAACGTTTCCCCGCGGGTCTATCTGGAAATACAGCTTGGCAAAGCCGGACAAATCCGGCATCGCACCTTCCTCCTTGCGGGCTTCCGCCAGCGCGTCCCCCTGGAAATATTCTCCGGGAGAACGGTTGTTCTCCCCTGCGATCATGGAGGCCAGCAGGGAATCCATGCGCCACAGGGCCAGGCGGCTCTGCTCCACCAGGCGGATCTGGTGCGTTTCCGCCAGCCTGCGCTTCTCCGCATCCAGCATGGAATGGCTGAGCCATCCCATCACCCCCAGCAGAATCAGCAGGCAGGACCACAACAGCAAATGGAAGGAAAAACGGCTGCTCATGCTCCGTCCTCCCAAACATATCCCCGCCCTCTCAGGGTGCGGATGACGGCGGCGTTCCTTTTCCCCATTTTTTCCCGCAGGCGGGCGATCGTGGTGTCAATGCTCCGCGTTTCCACCAGCCGGGGGTCCATCTTCCAGACCCTCGCCAGGATTTCCTCACGGGTGATGATTCTTCCGGCATTGGCCGCCAGATGGCGCGCCAGGTCAAATTCCTTGGTGGTCAGCACCACCCGCTCCTCCCCCAGAACCAGGGCGCGGGCGGCAAAATCCAGATGCCCTTCCGGCAGCATGACGCGGTTGACGGCGCTGGGCCTTTCCGGGGACCGCCTCAGCACGGCCTCTATCCTGGCCAGCACTTCCAGCAGGCTGAAGGGCTTCACCACATAATCGTCCGCCCCCAGCTTCAGCCCCTTCACCTTGTCCGCCTCCGCGCCCTTGGCGGTGAGCATCAGCACGGGAACGGTGGAGCGGTCTTCCCTGATGCGTTTCAGCAGTTCAAAACCGTTCGCTCCGGGCAGGACTACATCCAGCAGGGCCAGGTCATACTCCTCTGCATGAATCATCTCCATGGCTTCATAACCGTCCCTGGCGGACAAAACGTCATAGCCGGACACCGCCAGGGCGTCCGCCAGGCCGTTTCTAATGGCATGATCGTCTTCTACGACCAGAATGCGGTAGCGGTGCATGCGCGGAATAATCTATCAAATAGGAACGTTGCGGTAAAACAGGTTTTTTCAGAAGAAAAATTCTGCGGGGCCGCCGGCACTCCCGGACAGCCCCGCAGGAGCACTCATTTCTTCACTCTATCATTCATAGGGGAATCTTTTCCTTCCGTTTCGTTCTCTTCAACAAAGGAAAACTGCTTTTTGGAGGCCTGCTGCCGGACAGCCTGGATAATGGCGTCCTCCAGGGTGTTCGGTTTGGCGTCCCTGGAAGCGCTCTGCTGCTTCCATTTGGCCAGCCATTCATTGCGCCGGGCGTCCAGCTCCTTTACCTTCTTCTGCAGGGCTCCGCGCTCCTCCGCCTTCTTTTTCACGATGGCTTCCACTTCCTCCGCGGTTTTACCTTCCAGTTCCTTGGGGAGCTGTCCGGCAGCGCCCAAATCTCCCAGCGCCTGGACTCCGTTCCGGTCATAAAAATCCACCAGGTCCCATGAAGTATTGAAGTACGCCGCCTTGTTCGCCTTGGCGCTGGCCCGCCCTACGGCAGCCGCAGGCGACAGTTTCAGCGCCAGCGTATCCTGGCGTTCCTGCTTGCTCAGCCTTTCAGCCTGAACTTCCGGTGAACCGTAAGCCAGGTAAGTCGCATTCAGGGAGGAACTCAACTTGGCAAGTTCTCCGTCAAAGGGCGTTTCCGGGTCCGGGGGAGCCGCATTGTGGTCAATGTTGAGAAAACTGCCGTCCCCCTTTTTGGCTCCGTCCTTCCACAGGCGCGTATCCGAGTCTCCGGCATTGCCGCAATGAATGGTATTGACGGTAATGCCCCTCTCCAGCCCGCGCGCAATCGCTTCCGCATACGGCACGCTGCCCTGGTTGAAGGGTTCATTGCCGGCGATGAAGACCAGCTTCAGCGCATGGGGATCATCCGTATTCCATTTTAACTCCTTCACGGCCCGGTCAATGACGGCTCCGCAGCATTCCGTGCCGCCGTAGGTTTTCAGCTTGAACAATTCCTCGGAGACCTTGTCCAGGTCATCCGTGAACGGAAGCACCTGGCGTATCCAGGCGTCCCTGGAGGACAGCCCGTCGTTTCCATACTCATACAGGGCAAGCCGGATATCGGGCAATTTGCCGTTCTGGCGGGCCAGCGTCATGTCATTGACAATCTTCCACAAATAAGTGCGCGCCTGGTCGATGAGGCCGTTCATGCTGCTGGAGGTATCCAGCAACAGGGCAATCTGAACGACGGCGCGGTCATCTTTTTCCGCGGCGCCTTGGAAAGGAACCGCAGGAGTTCCGGAGGAAGCCTCCTCCTGCTTCGGCGTTACGCTGATCTCCGCCTCTCCGGGAGCCGTTCCGTCCGCAACGGTGACGGAATAGGCGGCGTCTTTCACCCCTTTGGCATTCCCCGTCACGACAGCCCGGGTAACGACCACATCCCCTTTTGCAGGAACGGCCGCCCCTCCGGAAGAAGTTTTTTCCAGACCGGGAGCCACGCTTATGGTCAGCTTTTCGGAGCCGCTCCCTTCCGTTTTGATGGAATAGGCCGCTTCCCTGACCGGTTCAACCGCGCTTGGCTTGATACGGAAAATACCTTCCTTCCCGGAACCGCCGGGAAGGCTTGCCGCCTTCCTGGTGATGAACACCCCTTCCTGCGGCGGAACGGCTGAAATCCCGGAAGAAGCTCCCTCCGCACGCGGCGTCACACGGATTTCCATTTCCCCCGGAGCGGTTCCTTTCACCGTAGTGACGGAATAGGCGGCATTCCGCGCTCCCATGGCTTTCTCCGGACCGGCGTTCACGGCCTTCGTCAGGACAACCCCGTTTCCGGTGGTGGTCACGGCTGATGCGGATTTTTCCGCGTCCACGCTTTTCACCGTAACCAGGACGGTTCCGGTTTTAGCGTCCTGTTTTTCCCCCTCCGGTCCCGGGGTGACGGAGTATCTGGCCTTTCCTTCCGGAACAGGCTTGCCGTCCGTTGGAACGGGAGTGGGTTCGGCCTGGGCGCAGAATGATCCTGCGCCCAGCAACCCTAATGCAGTACATGCGATGATACGGTTCATGATTGTTGATTACTAGTTGTTTGTTTATGGAAAACTGTTTTGCATCAGTACGGTTTCTCCATCCAGGAGAATCATGACGGAGCCATCCAGAGCCAACAGCCCCTGGCGGTTGGACTGGATGAGCCTGTTCGCCACGTCGGCATATTCCGGCGTGCCCACCTGGACCGTCTTCACGGCGCGGCCCGCGTCCGGCATGGCAAGAACCGTGCTTTCCATCCAGACTCCGTTCCTGTTGAAATATCCGTTCTGGGCAATCTGGGCCGTATTGTCAAAGGCCACGGCACGGCCCTCCCGGTCCATCTGGATGTTGTACTTGTTGAGGGTCAGTTCCCGCTTCTTGGCTACGGCATTTTCCTGCAGGGCAATGGCGCCCAGCCCTTCGCGCAATTCCTCCATCACCTTCCCCTCCAGATTCCCCCTGCTCCCCATGGAGGCATGATCCCGCCGCCATGGGCCGGAACTGCCGTCATCGGCAAAAAAGGAGGCTGCCGAGCTCATGATCCCGAAGTCCCGTGAAAGCCGCATGATTTCCTCCACCAATTCCGCCGTTTTGGAATTGGACCTCAGCGCTTCCGTGCCGGAGGAGCTGCCGCCCATATCCATCAGAGCGGTTTCCAGACTGCCTATCTTGCGCGCGGCCCACAGCCGGGCTACAAAATCATCCTTCATGCTGGCGATGCGCTGCGGATCCACGGTAATGGCAAAAGCCTGCTCCCTGTTATCCCGGTCCAGGCAGGTACCCTTAATCAGGAAAGGTTCCGTACCTATGTACCTCCCGGCCAGAACGGCGGGATTGCCGGAATAAATGTCCGGAAGAACCCCGGAGGGTATGGCATCCTGCACCCTTCCCGGCTGTTCCCTGCCGTCCGGGGAGCAGACGGTATAGCGCACCTTCCGGAAGACGGGGCCGTATAACTGCCGGAATACCTGCGAGAGCTTGACCTCCAGATTCTCCCCGGAAAGGATGTAGCACGGTAGCCCCCCGGAAATCTCCGCCATGCGCCTCAGCAGGGGGGCGTTGACGTCCTCCCCCACCCCGATGGTGAAAATGCGCCTTTCCGCCCTGTTTCCTTCCCCCGCCAGGGCCGCAATGGATTTTTCCGAAGTGCGGCCGATCGTGGGAAGGCCGTCCGTCAGGAAAAGCACCACGGGGAGCATCCCCTCGTGGGAAGGCTGGCTCAAGGCGGCGGCCAGCGCCTCGTGCATGTTGGTGCCCCCACGCGCCACGACGGCATCCAGCCATGCATGGGCCGCTTTTTCCGACGCGCCATTTTTTTCCACCGGGGCCGCTTCAAATAAATTGACGCCTTCATTATAGGTGATGATGTTAAACCGTTCTCCGGGATTCAGGCCGGAAACGATCTGCTTGGCCGCCTCCTTCACGCTGGCGAGCTTGTTCCCGCGCATGCTCCCGGACCTGTCCAGCACCAGCGTGACTTCCCGGAGAATGGAGTGTTCACCGGGGCGGACATCCTTGCCCACCATCGCCAGAAAATAGCCGTTTTTCCCGCCGGAGGCGTCAGGAGAGGCGTAAACGCTGGCTTCCGGCCCGGAAGAAGCTTCTCCTTTCTTCCCGCGCGCCTCCAGCCATGACAGGCGGAAAGGGCCCGGGTTCATCCTTTCCTCCGCCAGGGTCAGAACCACGGTTCCATTTTCCAGCTGATGGCGCTCCATCTGATGGGAGGGAGTGAAGATGTTGCCCGGACCGTCCTTTCCGGAAGCGAGCTCCACCCTCACCGTCCACGGAGCATCCCCGGAAAGAGCTTCCGTTCTGGGGAGCACGTAATCCAGACGCCCCTCCACAGGGGTCAGCAGTTGTTCGTAAACAATCCCCAGCTTTACGGAAGACCTGGGCGGAACCGGAAACACGCTGGACCGGATGGCCCCGAACCCCGCAAATTCCAGCAGGGCCGGATCCTTTCTGCGCGCCACAATGCGGTCATACAGGCGCCGCGCCTCGTCCGCTGGCATCAGGGAGGCCTTCCACTCCGCTTTTCCGTCCCCATAATAAAAACCTTTCACCACCACGCCCTCCGGAACGGGCAGCAACAGCTCAGCCTCCGCGGGGGAAGAACCGTTATTCCGCACATCCAGCTCCAGGGTGGTCACGGCGGAGCGTCCGTTCACCAGGATGCGGGCATTCACCTTTTCCATCGTGACCGGCTGCCGGACCGTCCGGTCCGCCGGAAGAATCACGCGCCTCTGCGGCAGAATGATATTCCGGGCACCCAGCTCGTCGCGGATTTCCTGGGAATGCGCCAGTCCGGCTATTCCCGCCCATACGGCTATCAGGCACCACGTGATGTTCATGTCCCCATGATGCCTGAAAAATCAATCCCGTGTGTTACAATCAGGTTACATTTTCAAAGAACCTTTCCCTGCCGCGGAAAATAATAAAAAAGGCCGCCTAGGCGGCCTCCGGCATTCAACTGCCGCAGAACGTTTTTTAATGCATCAGCCCCATGGACAGGAGCACCAGGGTCACGATGCCTATGGCGATGCGGTACCAGCCGAATACGGCAAAACTGTGCTTTTGCAGGTAGGAAACCATCCACTTCACAGCCAGCCATGCGGACAGCCAGCTCACCACCGTTCCCACGGCCAGGGCTTCCCACCCGAAGGATTCCAGCATCAGCGCCCCGTCCTTGTACGCATCATGGACGGTGGCCGCGCCCAGGGTAATCAGCCCCAGCAGGAAGCTGAATTCCACGGCCGCCTCCACGCTCAGCCCCACGAACATGCCGCCCAGCATGGTCATCAGGCTCCGGCTGGTGCCGGGAATCATGGCGACGCACTGGAGAGCGCCCACCGTCAGCGCCCTGGCCGGGGTCAGGCTCTCAATGGAGGCTCCGGAGTTCCCTTCATTGGAACGGCCTTCCCTGGCGCGCCAGGCGCAGTACGCCAGAATCACGCCGCCGCCCACAATCCAGGAATAAGCCACCGTGTAGGTGTTGAACAGGTATTCCTTGATCAGGGAGGCGCAACACAGACCCACCACGGCGGCGGGGAGGAAGGCCAGAATGAGGTTGACCAGCAGTTTCAGCCCGGCGGGATTATTGCCGCGCACGCCCTGCGCCATGGCCTTCACCCGCGGAAAATACAGGCTCAGCACCGCCAGGATGGCCCCGCCCTGGATGCAGACGGCCAGGGCGTCCAGAGCCTCCTTGCTCTGGGACATGTTCAGCAGGGATTCCGTCAGGAGCAGGTGCCCCGTGGAGCTGACCGGCAGGTACTCGGTCAGGCCTTCCACAATGCCCAGGATGATGATTTCCAGGAGATTCATGATAATGGCGCGGGTTGGATGTATTTACTGGTTGTAGGGAGAATTGTTGTTGTCAAAGTCTTCTTCAAACCGGGCGACTTCCTCCCGGGCGCGGGCGGCCTCCTTGCGCTCATGCATCCAGGCCAGGATAATGCATATTTCATACAGCGCATACATGGGAACGGCCATCAGCATCATGGTGGCTACGTCCGGCGTGGGGGTGATGACCGCGGCCAGGATGGCGATCGCCACAATGGCGTAGCGGCGCGTGGCCTTCATCATGTCGTAGGTCAGCACGCCCAGCTTGACGAAAGGCATCACCACCACGGGCAGTTCAAACGCCAGGCCGAACATCAGGATCATCTGCGTGGCGAAGGACAGGTAGTAGCCGATGCGCCATTCATTGGAAATGCCGAATTCCAGGGAATACGTGTAGAAGAACGTCAGCACCCTGGGAAGCACGATGAAGTAGCAGAACAGCGTGCCCGCCAGGAACAGCCCGAAGCCGATCGCCATGCACTTGTACAGCAGCCTGCGTTCATGCTCCAGCAGTCCGGGAATAATGAATTGCAGCAGGAAGTACAGCAGCAGCGGGAAGGAGATCACCACCCCGGCATACAGGGAAAGCTTGATGGTCAGCATGAACGCCTCCCCCGGCTGGAACGCGCTCATCATCTTGAGGGCGCCCCGCCCGGTGCCGTCCGTCAGAATGGCTTCCTTGGCATCCAGGGCCTCCGCCAGCTCCCGCACGGAGGAGGTGGGGCTGCCGTCCCTGATAAAAATCTTCTTCCTGTCCTCCGGCAGGGGCTGCGCGCCGCGGAGCACCAGGGCGGCCTCCGTCAAATCCCCCTGGGACGGGGAAACCTGCCGCAGAAGCAATTTCTTCTGGGAGTCGTCCAGGCTCGTCATGGCCGTAGCCATTTCCTTGGCCTTCCCCCATGCCTCCAGGCCTATTCCCGCGGGCAGGTGGGATTCCTCAAACATGTCCCACACCTGGTTGACGGGACGCCTCAGGATGTCCATCAGATTGGACGCAAACCCGGCGCACAGAATCGTGCTGACGGTCAGGCACAGCGCCATCCTCAGCAGCATGGTCCGCAGGTCATCCAGATGCTCCAGAAAGGGCTTTTCCTCATCATCCCTCTGAATCTGCCACTTCTCCCGCAGACGGAATATGTGCTTTAAAAAGAACACGGCGTTAAATGAAGCCTAAAAGCCCCTTCCAGGCAAGCCGCAAGGCCGACAACGCGCTAAAAAAAGCCCGTTGCCCCTCCCCGCCGCCGCCGCCCCGTTTTTTGGCATGCACCCCCTGTATCTGCTTGACGCGGGCAGGCTGGCCCTTACTCTCTTACCCATCATGAGTCACGTCAGAACAAGATTCGCACCTTCCCCCACGGGCTACCTCCACATCGGCGGCGCCCGCACCGCCCTGTTCAACTGGCTGTTCGCCCGCAAGATGGGGGGCACCTTCATTCTCCGCATTGAGGATACGGACAACGCCCGCAACACGGAGGAAGCCACCCGCGCAATCTTCACCGGCATGGAATGGCTGGGCCTGGACTGGGATGAAGGCCCCATGAAGGGCGGCGACTGCGGCCCCTACTTCCAGAGCCAGCGCAACGATATTTACGACGCCTATTTCAAGAAGCTCCAGGATGCCGGACGCGTGTACGAGGACGACGGCGCATGGCGCTTCCGCTTTGACCGCTCCAAGCCCGTCACCTTCCATGACCTGATCTGCGGAGACATCACCATTGACTACCGGGACGCTTCCAACACGCCGGACATGGCCATCCGCCGGGCGGACGGCTCCTACATCTTCCACTTCGTCAACGTGGTGGACGACATTGAAATGAAGATGACCCACGTCATCCGCGGGGAAGACCACATCATGAACACGCCCAAGCACATCCAGCTGTTTGAGGCCTTCGGCGTCACTCCCCCGGTCTTCGCCCACATGCCGCTGATCCTGAACCAGGACGGTTCCAAGATGTCCAAGCGCGACGTAGGCGCGGCCCTGGGCGCGTATCCGGAAGAAGGCTTCCTGCCGGAAGGCGTGATGAACTTCCTGGCCCTGCTGGGCTGGTCCCCCAAGGACGACACGGAAATCTTCTCCCCGCAGGAGCTCATTGAGCGCTTCTCCCTGGAAGCCGTCAACCACTCCGCCGCCAAATTTGACATCACCAAGTGCCGCTGGGTCAACCAGCAGCATATCATTGCGCTGGCTCCGGAGGAATTCACGGCCAGGGTGCGCCCCTTCTGCCTGAATGCCGGACTGCCGGACTCCCCGATTCTGGACGCCGCCATCGCCACCGTGCAGACGAAGGTGCAGACGCTGGCGGAGGTGCCGGACAAAATCCGCTTCTTCTTTGACCTGGGCATGGACCCGGAAGCCGTTGCCAAGGTCCAGCCGGAAGCCCTGGAACTGCTTTCCAAACTGGCGGACAGGCTGGAGCGGGAGCCGGAATGGGACGGCCATGAACTCATCGGCGTGCTGAAAGCCTTTGCCAAGGAAAACGGCGTGAAGATGGGAGCCGTCATGTTCCCCGCCCGCGTGGCCCTCACCGGGCTGAGCGGCGGACCGGACCTTTCCTCCGTCTTCTCCCTGCTGGGCCGGGAGGAATCCGTGCGGAGAATCCGTGCGTTCTCCCTGAACTGATTCCCGCAGGAACACAGTCTTCCTTTCAAACGCTCCGGAGAATATCCGGAGCGTTTCCCGTTTCCGTCAGGACAATCCCAGAAATGCGGAGGGATTGGCCGTCATCAGCTCCTGCCTTTCCTGCTCCGTAAACGTATTCCGGAAGTTCTCCATGTACTCCTTCATCCCGTCCAGAAAAAGAAGGTTCAGATAAAAATCGCTCCCGAACAGGAATTTGCGGCGCACCTGTTCCGGGGCCTTGAGAACGTACTCCCGCATCTCCCTGAGCTTCGCCGTCTCCGTGATGCAGGACAAATCCGTATGAAGTCCGGGAAACTTCTCCATCATGCCGTAAATCAGCTCCGTCCATTCCATGCCTTCGTCCTGGCAGCCGAAGTGGGCCAGGTTCAGCCGGAGGCGCGGAAAAGCTTCCATCACCTTTTCCCACAGCCGGGGATGGTTCAGGAGTTCCGCCTTCTCCTTCACCCAGAGCTTGTCCGTCAGGCGGTAGTGCCTGAACTCCAGAACGCCGTCATGCGGAACAACCTCTCCATTCCGGTAAACGTGGCCGTGCACCGTGATGGAAGGGGAAAAACTGGCAAAGCCGCCGCCGGAGCAATGGGCCGTCAACGGCGCCCCGTGCCGCTCGCAATACTCGTACAGGGCCATCAGCGCCGGGTCCGTCGGGGAATAGCCGTTGGGGCAATACAGCTTGAAACCGTAAAAACCGCCCTTCCCTCCCAATTCCGGAACCAGCCTGTCCGTCATGGGGGAAATGTCTATCGTCCCGTCCGGACCATGCAGCCAGTTGCCGGGGCGGCGGGGGTCCACCACGTAAAACGGAAGCACGCGGCCGGGATGCGCCGCCGCCAGTTTGAGCAGTTCTTCTTCCTGCGTCCGGAACGCATCCCGTTTCCCTAGGGGAAGCCGTTCCGTCCGCCTGGACAGGCGGCGGAGCGCCTGCTTCATCTCCCCGATTTCCCTCCTGTCCCCCCTCCCGGCCTGTTCCGCCAGCTCATCAAGCTCCTTCCGGAGCACGGCCCATTCCTTTCTTGCCGCCCTTTTCACCTTCTTCTTGCAGGCCTTCCGCTGTCCGGGCCCGTCGGAACGCCCGGCGCCCTTCATGCAGTAATCCAGGTCAAACATCAGCGGCACGACCGTATTGCAGGCGCCTTCCGCCAGCAGCTTGCCGTAAATGTTCTCCGTATCCATCAATCCGGTCTTGAAGAAACGGATGATCCTCTTCAACTCGCTGATGCCTCCCGCCGTTTCCAGACGCGCCCGCGTTCCCCGTGGACGCATGCGGGAAAGGATGAAATCCACCAGGAGCCTCCAGGAAAGGACTCCGTGATTGAACAAATGGCAGTGGACGTCTATGGTTAAAATTTCCGGCTCCTTCATACAATTCATGAAATTATTTATATATTACCCAATATTCCGTTAAAAAATCAATCATGAAATCAATAAGGGCCACCCGCCGGGCAGGGAATGCCAGTTTCTGAAAAAAGTGGCCGGATGATGCGCCGGAAAGCGCGCGCCTTCCCACTGCAAAGCCGTCTCAGGCAGCGGGGGAATATAACCTTGACCGTGATGCCCCCAGCCCCTAGAACTGGAACCGTTCATGAGCATCCCTGATTACCGGACGTTTTTCCGCTGCTGCGCCGCCTTTCTCCTGGCAGGTGTGCTGGCCGCGGGCCATGCTGCGGCACAGCAGGAGGGCGCGCCTGCCGCCGTTCCGGAACAGGTGCAGGAACCAGCCCCCGAGCAGCCCCAGGCGGAGCCTGACCACTCGGAAATGGACACCGTCATCATGGCCCTGTGCCATGAAATCACCATCCTGAAAAAGAATGAGGAAAAAAGGATGGCCGTCCGGGAGGCGCTGGTGAAGGAGGCGGACGCCACCTACAATTACTTTGACACCAGGGTGTATGAAATGTCCGCCGTGCTTTACGCCCTGGACGACCAGAAAATCTTCACGCTGGCCTTTTACTGCAAGGCCGCCACCAGCCTGGTCAAGACGTATTACGCCCAAAGGCCGGACTTCCAGGGACAGGAGGAACGGCTGGACAAGGAAATAGAGCGCATCAAAAAACTGGCGGAATCCCTGGAGGAAGTTAACACGGACAACCTGTCGGAACCCTCCCTGGTGCAGAGGGACGAGGCCCTGTACACCTGCCGCACCCTGGAAGAATCCCTGCTCAAGGAAAAGGAGCAGATCAGCTACCTCAAGGAGCTCTTCAACAGCCTGGGCGGCAAGATAGACGCCCTGAACAATGAAAGCGGCAAGCTGTTCACCTCCCTCTTCAACCGGGTATTCTATACACCGTCCAACGCGGCCCGGTACATCTTCCTCAAGCCGCTCAAGACGTATGAAATTTGCATGGGGGCCTGGGAAACGTCCGCAGACAGCAAGCTCCAGCTCCCGTCGGACCCGGAAACGCTCAAGCACTACGGGCTCATCCTGCTGGGCATCGTCCTGTGCTCCTACTGCCTTTCCCGCCTCATCGTCTTCCTGGGCTTCAAGAAAACGCTGGAAAAGACGGGCCACTACAACAAGCGCCACGCCTTCACCAACGTCACCACCATCCTCATCGTAGCGCTCGTCCTCGTCATCGCCTCCATGCGCACGCCGGACTACCTGCTGAAAAGCGCGGCCTCCCTGGGCGCGGAATTCCTCCTGCTGGTCAGCGCCATCCTGTTCTCCCTGGTGACGCGCCTCCCCTACGGCACCATTAACTCCGGCATCCGCATCTACATGCCCTACCTGCTCCTGGGCGGCTTCTTCATGCTGCTGCGCATGTTCATGGCCCCCAACATCATCGTGGACATTTCCATGCCCGTCCTGTTCACGCTGGTTTCCCTCTTCTCCCTGCTGACCTGGGTGCGGCAGCGGCACAAGCTTCCCCGTCTGGACCGCTTCTTCGCCACCGTCTCCCTGGTGCTCACCATCCTGGGCAGCGGCCTGTGCTGGGCCGGGTTCAGCTTCATGGCCTTCCTGGTGCTGATGACGTGGATCATGCTGATGACCAGCATCCTGCTCCTGGTGGGGCTGTGGAACCTGCTCCACCACTATGAAAACCGCCGGAAAGAACGGAACAAGCAGGCGATCCTGTGGTTCCGCCCCTTCGTCTCCAAGCTGGTGCTCCCCTGCCTGACCATCTTCCTCATCCTGTTCAGCATCATCTGGCCCGCCGCCACCTTCGACATGGGGGACCTCATCATCAACAAAATCTTCGCCACCACGGAAATCAAGGACCTGCTCACCTTCAGCTGGAGCCACGTCATCACGGTCATCCTGATTGCCATTGTGCTTAACTACCTGATCTTCATCGGTAAAAACACCCTGCATGAAGTCTATGGGGAAGACTATGAAGTGGGCATCATCCCCACCTTCGTGACGCTTTCCTCCCTGTTCCTGTGGGGGCTCTTCGTCTTCACGGCCCTCATCATCATGAACGCCAACTACAACGGGCTGCTGATGGTCATGGGCGGCTTGAGCATGGGCATCGGCTTCGCCCTGAAAGACACCATTGAAAACATCATCAGCGGCCTGTCCCTGATGCTGGGGCGCCTGCGGCAGGGGGACATGATTGAATGCGACGGCTACCGGGGCCGCGTCTCCTCCCTGGGCTACCGCTCCACCATGATTGAAACGCTGGACGGCTCCATCATCGCCTTCCAGAACTCCCAGCTCTTCAACAAGAACTTCCGCAACATGACCCGCAACCACAAGTTCGAATGCTCCAAGGTGGAAGTGGGCATCTCTTACGGAACGGACGTGGAGCGGGCGCGCCAAATCGTTCTGGAAACGCTGTCCTCCCTGCCCTTCCTTTCCAAGGTGAAAAAAACCAGCGTGGTGCTGGACAGCTTCGGGGACAGCTCCGTCAATCTGGGCGTATGGGTCTGGGTTCCCGTCATGACGAAGGCCTCCAGCCTTTCCTCCGTGCGGGAACACATCTATAATGCGTTCAACGAGCACGGCATCTCCATCCCCTTCCCCCAGCAGGACCTGTACGTGAAGGAATTCCCCGGCAGGGAACCCGTTCAGGAAAAAGACGCCGCCGCGCAGGAAAACTGAATTTCCACTACAACACAACATCAACCATCCATGTCCGAACCTCTGACTCTACTCGGCTCACAAAGCTCCTTCTTCACCAACCCTGACGACGCCAAGCTGGAATCCTTCCCCAACCGCGGCACGCGTCCCTACACCATCACGCTGGACACCCATGAATTCTCCTCCCTCTGCCCCGTCACCGGGCAGCCGGACTCCTGCCACCTGACGATCACCTACGTTCCGGATGAAAAGTGCGTGGAAACCAAATCCCTCAAATACTACCTGGCCTCCTACCGCAACTACCCGGCCTTCAACGAACAGATCGTCAACCGCATCACGGATGACCTGGCAGCCGCCATCTCCCCGCGGTGGCTGAAAGTAGAAGGCCGTTTCTCCCCCCGCGGCGGCATCCAGCTGACCGCCATGGCGGAGCACAACCCGGAAAACCGCCCCCTCTGACGCGCGCCATGGATAAGACGGAAACCGCCGTACTGCTCAGCGGGGGGCTGGACTCCAGCGTAGCCCTGCACTGGGCGCACCGGAACCACCGCGTGCGGGTGGCCCTCAGCTTTGACTACGCCTCCAACCACGCGGAACGGGAGCTGGAATGCGCCGCCTGGCAGGCCGCCAGCCTGGGCATAGAGCACCGCGTGATTGACATCTCCCCCATCTCCGCCCATTTGAAATCCGCCCTCCTCTCCGGCGCGGACGACATCCCGGACGGCTCCTATGACGAGGAGCTGATGAAGCAGACCGTCGTCCCCTTCCGCAACGGCATCTTCCTGTCCATCGCGGCCGGGGTGGCGGAAAGCTGCGGAGCGCAGCAGCTTGTCATTGCCGCCCATTCCGGGGACCACAGCATTTACCCGGACTGCCGGGAGGAATTCATGGCCGCCATGACGGAGGCCGTCCGCCTGGGAACCTATGCCGGGCTGGGCATCCTGCGTCCCTTCATCCGCACGTCCAAGGGCGGCATCGCCGCCATGGGCCATGAACTGGGCGTGGACTTCTCCCGCACCTACTCCTGCTACAAGGGCGGTCCCGTCCACTGCGGCGCCTGCTCCACCTGCGTGGAGCGCCGGGAAGCCTTCAGGGAAGCCGGAATCCCGGACCCGACGGTTTATGCGCCTGCGGCGCAGCGACCAAATACCGGGGATTAAATATTAAGGGAAAACTCCCGGCCTCCGGCCAGTGGAATACGCCTATTCACTAATCACTTCGGGAAAATTCCCGGAAAGGGCCTTCCGCACTCTTGCCGCCACTTCCTCCTTCCCGGCGTCCGCGTCCACGCGGAGCATCCAGGGTTCATGGATGGAGGCGAACACGTTGCGGCAGGCCGTCAGGCCCGCTTCCGTCTCAAAGGCATCGCGTTCTCCGCGGCTCCCGATGCGTTCCAGAGCCACGGAAACGGGAATATCCAGCCAGACCACGGCGTCCGGCACCGGGGCAAATTCTTCATTGGCGGCGCGGATGACGGAAGTATCCACCCCACGCGCGCCCTGGTAAGCCATCATGGAAAGGTAATAGCGGTCCAGCAACACCCACGCGCCGCGCACCAGAGCGGGAGCGATCAGCGTCTCCACATGCTCCCGCCTGTCTTTCAGGAATAACTCTACCTCATCCTCTACGGAAAGGCGCCCCGTCACGGCGGAATCCCGCAACATCCGGCCCCACTGCCCGCGCGTGGGCTCAAAGCTCTGCACCACTTCCAGCCCCTTCCCCTCCAGATACTTCCGCAACTGGCCGATGTGGGTGGACTTGCCCGTGCCGTCTATGCCTTCAAAGACGATCAGGCGGCCTTTTCTCTCTCCGGTAAAACTCATGACTCAAACGCATAACGCTGGCCCGGAACGGGAGCGATGATGGTGGAACCCGGCATTCTGGCGGACAGCGTATCGTGCATCCACTCCACGGCATCCGGATCACCGTGCACCAGAACCACCTGCCTTGGATTCAGCTTCACGGCATAATTGACAAGGGCGTCACGGGTGGCGTGCCCGGAAAAGTCAAAACAATCCACCGTGCAATTGCGGCGCACGGGCTGCCCGTTGGGCCGCATCTTCACCAGATCCCCCTCCTGCGCGGCCCGCAGCCGGCCCGCGGGGGAATCCGGGTCCGCATACCCTACAAAAAGAATGGCGTTTTTCTCATGCGGAAGAACCTGCTCCGCCATCACGTTGGAGAGCGTATTCTCCGTCATCATGCCGCTGGAAACCACGTAAATATTCCCGGGGGAACACACCAGCGGGGCTTTTCCCTTGCGCGGCAGGGGCACGGTCTTTATTTCCTCCTTCAGCTTGAACTCATGGTCGTGCCTGCGGGTCAGCCCGGCAAAACGGTCATAAAGCAGGGAAACCTTCGCACTCAACCCGCCGAAGTACACGGGCGTATTGGCGGGGATCACCCCCTGCTGCTTGAAACGGTGGATATTGAACAGCATCTCCTGGCTCTTGCCGATGGCGAATACCGGAATCAGCACGGCGCCGCCGCGTTCCAGCGTCTCCGCAATCGCCTTCCCGAACCGCACCATCTCCTCCGGGCGGGAATAATGGGCGCTGCGCTGGAAGCCGCCGCGCGTGCACTCCATAATCAGCGTATCCACGCCGGATTCCGGGAAATCCGCTCCGGGAATCATGCTCTGGTCCTCAAACTGCACGTCCCCCGTATAAAACACCGTATGGCCGCTCTCGCCTTCCAGCATCACGCCCGCGGACCCCAGAATGTGGCCGGCATCGTAAAACGTGGCCAGCACGTTCTGGCGGAAGCCCACGCGGAACACCTCGTTGCAGGACTTGGCATGCCAGGCGTCGCTCAGCCTGTCCAGATCGTTATGGGTGAAAAAGGGATACTCCACAATGCCCAGGTCCAGCCTCTTGGCGCTCATCACATTCACGGAATTGTGCAGCATCACTTCAGACAGGGCGGCTGCGGCGGGCGTCATGAATACTTCCGCCGCAGGCTGCTTCTCCTGAAGCACGGGCAGCGTTCCCAGGTGGTCCAGGTGGGAATGGCTTAAAAAAACGGCTTCCACGGAATTGGGCTCCATGGAATCAAAATCCGGCATGGCCGCCATCCCCTCCCTCTTGGGGTGCATCCCGCTGTCAAGCACGATCCGGGTGCCGTCCATTTCAAGCAAATAGCAATTGGCCCCAATCTCCTCGGCCCCGCTGATATTCGTAAAACTGATCATTATATGCCGCAGGAGAGTACCCCCTGCCCCCCGCCGTGTCAATGCCGCCTTCATGTTCGCCCAGGCCGGGAGAAAATGACCGCAGGCAAGCGGGAAAGGCAGCCTCTTCCACTCTCCATGAACCCTGCGCTCAGCTTCCTGACATCGCCGCACGGGCTTGGGAAACGGCAAGGAAAAATCTCCCCTCTCCTTTCATGCTGCGCTCTTTCCCTTATAGCATCATTTCATAATCAATGTAATCCCCGAAAAACCCGGTACGGCTTTCATTCCTCCTTTTCCCGCAAATTTTAAAACCTGCGCCTTCATACATTCGCCGGGCGGGAACCGAGCGGGCATTCGTGGTGACGATGATTCTTTTCGCTCCCCTTTTCACGATTCTTTGAAGCGCCTCCCGGAGCTGCATCCTGCCATACCCATGGCCCTTGCGGGAGGAGATAATGCAGTTGTGCCCTATCTCCACGTATTCGGGCATCTTCCTCGGATCCCACGACGCCAGCCCGACGGCTTTGCCATTCAAGACAGTTATAAAACCGTATTGGTCCGCAATCTGCGGGTTATCAAAGAAAAAATGATCAAACTCCTTCCAGTCGGAAGCGCAGCAATCCTCCCACCTCTCGTCAAAGGAATAGGCGTCCGACAGTAATTCAAACAATGTTCCCCGCTTAAAGCCGCTTACTTTCCTGAATTCAATGTTTCCATGGTTCATGAACAAAATAATTAAGGATTAAGGCAACTGGGAACCCCCGCCGGAAGATTCTCATTTTTATCCTGCAACAGGCGCAATTTGCCGCTCCACGGCTTGCTCCGGAGAATGCGAACCCTTTCACAATAGGCGTCCGACTCCTTCTGCGATTGCTTCAGGACGTCCGGATTACGTTGGACATAAGCCATTCTTGCATCGAAGGGAACGCTTCCCTCCAGCAATATCCAGAAAGTATAATCTATAATTTCATAAGCCCAGCTCTTTTCCAGCGCCAGCGCCTGTTTTTCATCCGTCATCCGTTCAAGGATGCCGATGGTCATTTTTATGGATTTAATAATTTGATGCTGGTAGCTTTGTAAAACTGATTCCTGCAAAAGGGAAAGAGCCTGGGGGGTGTTTTCCTTCACCAGAGAGGGAGAAGCTCCCGCATCACGCCACCGCCGGGGTTCTTCTTCCGCTCCGGAGGCGATCAGGAGGGGAATAATCCCGCAGCAGGGCGTGCCTCCTGCAGAAGAAGTGAACCCCGCAGGCTTCTTTTCCAAAGCCACGGTCATCGGTTCCGGCAATTCATGACTGTTGAGGGAAATAATATCGATTTCCCACCTGCTCCGCTTGTGCATGACTCCTGTAAAATAAACGGGCGCCAAATGGGGTGATTCATCATTGATCCAGACGGAAGAATCAACCTGCTCCCTGCCGCTATCAGGGGGAGAACTCTCGGCTTCACCTGCCAGCAAAGGTGAAAGCACTGCACCGAACAACATGCACAGAGAAAACAAAAACCACTTGTTCATCAGACGATTCCAGCACATCGCAAAAGGGAGTGCAACAAGATTCGGAGAAACGGAAGCAATTCCCCATGGAGCCCTTTCCTTTCCCTGCCGCGTTCTCTTGTCGGCACGCCATACCGTTTCTTCCTTCCGGCATCTATTTGGTGCCTGATTCTCTTTCCCCTCTGCCGGTTTGAATGTCATGAAGGGATATTCTGGAAAGAAGGTTCTCCCATATAACGTATTTGCCGTAAACGTTCCACTCTCTTTTAAACGGCAGGACACATACTCCCAGCGGCATCCGGGAATTGCTCTGGACGCAGCCGGAAGCGCATGAGATAATTTCAGAAAAGCTCCCTGATGAAAGAAAAGCCACCCATCAAAGACGATTACAGGCGGTCCCTGCTCTATGTTGCTTCCCAGACAAATAGCCGGGAGGCCATGATTGTGGCGCTCGTTATCATAGGCGGTATCATCTTCTCCTGCCTGCATTCATGCCTTTTCTCCCCGTAACGGAGCGTTCCTTTTCCATTTCCCGCAACTTCACCCTTGCAGCCCCATGAAAAACAAGCTTCCCATTCCACCCAACGGGTCCAGGCAGCAATTCCTGACCAGGGCCATCAATTATTTCCGCAGCCGGGAAGGAGAACCGCGCCTTTTCACTAAACGCAAGCTTGTTCTCCTGGTGCTGACGGCTCTTTATGCCTTTTCCCCCATTGACCTGATTCCGGATTTCATTCCCGGAGTAGGCCAGATAGACGACCTGACCGTCATCGCCTTCACATTCCTGGCCCTGTTCATGCCTCCCCTCAAGAAGGACGGTTCCCATGAAGACCCGGAACCCTGAGTTCCCGTCCCGTACAACGTTTCATGAGTGATACCCCCCCATCCTCCTTCCTGCATTCCCCTGCTGTCGTCGTTCTGGTTAAAGGCGCCGTCCTGATCGGGGCCCTGGCCATGCTGTTCTGGGGCGTGCGGTCCTGCATCACCGCCCCGGTGGAAAAACCGATGGAGGTGGCGGAAAAGTTGATTGAAGCAGGCAGGGAGGTAGGCCTCACCCTGATCAACAAGGGGTTTTCCTCCGACCACGGCGGCGTGGCCCTGATCGTGCAGAAGGACAAGAAGGTAGCCAACCTGGTGACCGTGGAACGGACGTTCGAGTATGAATACCGGTATTCCACCACGTGGTGGTGGAGTAAAAAGACGCTGATCCTGAAAGCGGCCTACCGCGCCCACGGAGGCATTGACCTGGAGGGACCCGAGCCGCTCCGGGTTATCATTCCCGCAGGGAACAAAGGTCCCATTACCGCGGAGGGGCTTCACGGAAAGCTGGTTTCCTGCGAGATGGTGGAGGGCTCCCTCAGAATCGTGAGGGATGACGCCGGCATCTGGAACAGGCTGACTTCCGAAGACGCCGCCATTGCCGTCAACCAGTTGAACGAAAGCGCCCGGAAGCACATCATGGAGAGCGGCTTGATACGCCAGGCGGAAGAAAATTTCCTGCGCCGCCTCCGGGAAGAAGCCGGACAGCCGGAAGAACCGCCCGGAAAGGACCGCTGGTTCTGATACTGCCCGTACGAGAGGCCCGGCGGCCATCAAGAGCTCCATGATGCGCACTTCCCCATTCCGTTCTTTTATCTTGCCAAAACGGGCTGGCTCCTATAAAGGAACGCACGTCATGGCCAATTTAACATTCACCCCTCCCACGGACGGCGCAGCCGTCACCATGCAGAACGGCAGGCTTTGCGTTCCGGACAGGCCCGTCATCCCCTTCATCATCGGTGACGGAACCGGGCCTGAAATCTGGGCGGCGGCTTCCCGGGTGATTGACGCGGCCGTGAAGAAAGCTTACCAGGGCAAGCGTTCCATTGCCTGGTATGAAGTTTTTGCCGGGCAGAAGTCCTTTGACAACCTGGGTACCTGGCTCCCGAATGAGACGGTGGAAGCCTTCCGGACCTACCTGGTCGGCATCAAGGGCCCCCTCACCACCCCCGTGGGCGGCGGCATCCGCAGCCTGAACGTTACGCTGCGTCAGGATCTGGACCTGTTCGTCTGCCTGCGCCCGGTGCGCTATTTCAACGGCATTGAAACTCCCGTGAAGGCTCCGGAAAAGGTGGACATGGTCGTTTTCCGTGAGAATACGGAAGACATTTACGCCGGCATCGAATTCAAGGAGGGATCCGAGGACGCCAAACTGTTTTTCGACACCATGAGCCGCATCTTCCCGGACCGCATGAAGAAGGTGCGCTTCCCGGAGAGCTCCGGCTTCGGCATCAAGCCCGTTTCCCGTGAAGGCACGGAGCGCCTGGTGCGCGCCGCCATTGATTACGCCGTGGAGAACGGCCGCAAGAGCGTCACGCTGGTTCACAAGGGCAATATCATGAAGTTCACGGAAGGCGGCTTCCGCGACTGGGGGTACGACGTCGCGAGCCGGGAATACGGCGCCCAGCCCATCGGAGACGGCCCCTGGCTGAAGCTTCCCAACGGAATCGTGATCAAGGACTGCATTGCGGACGCCTTCCTTCAGGAAATCCTGCTTCATCCAGAGAATTTCGACGTGGTTGCCACGCTGAACCTGAACGGGGACTATATTTCCGACGCCCTGGCGGCGCAGGTAGGCGGCATCGGCATCGCGCCCGGCGGCAACATCAATTACCTGACGGGTCATTCCATTTTTGAAGCCACGCACGGCACCGGGCCCAAACTGGCCGGACTGGACAAGGCCAACCCCAGCTCCGTCATCCTGTCCGCGGAAATGATGCTGCGCTACATGGGCTGGACGGAAGCGGCAGACCTGCTGATTCAGGCCATTGACCAAGTGATTTCCGCAAAAACGGTCACGTTCGACCTCGCGGAAATGATTCCCGGTTCCACGGAGCTTTCCTGCTCCGCCTACGGCGACAAGCTGGTGGAAGCCCTGAGCTGACCTTTTCCCCGGCCACTTTCATCCGGCTGCCTTCCCGGTACACGGTGCGGAGGGCAGCCTTTTTTTGCAGGGGAACCGATATCCGGGCCATCTCCATCAAACATTTCAAATACCATCCCATGAAGAAGAACATGAACAGAATGAACATCGTCTGCCTTGGAGTCAGGGACATGAAGAAGGCCCTGCAATTTTACCGTGACGGACTCGGTTTTAAAACGGATGAGACGGGCGGCCATCCGGACGTCGTCTTTTTCAGCACTCCCGGCACCAAACTGGAGCTGTATCCTCTGGATTTGCTGGCAAAGGACATCAACGGGGAGAATCCGCCTCCCATCGGCTCCGGCTTTGGAGGGATGACGCTTGCCTATAATGCAAAAACGAAGGAGGAGGTAGTTGAAGTCATTGAACTGGCCCGGAATGCGGGAGCCAGGATCGTCAAGGAACCCCAGGACGTTTTCTGGGGCGGCTTCCATGGCTATTTTGCAGACCCGGACGGCTATTACTGGGAGGTTGCCTGGGGACCGAACGATGAATTTGACGACCGGGACATGCTCGTCCTGTAATCCGGAACTTATTTAAATAAAAGGGCCGCCGCACCATATCCAGGTGCGGCGGCCCGTCATGTTTCCTGGGGAACGGCGTCAGTCCGTCACGGAAACTCTTTTCATTCAGACGCTCCCCTTTTCCGTCAGTTCGCAGGGTTCCGGCGGAACGGTCCGTTCAGGCACCGCTTCCCGGGATTTCCGGGAAGACAAAGCGGCGGGGGAAGGTTCCGCGGAGCCTCCGGCAAGTTCTTCCACTAGGGCGGCAACCATGTCCATGGGCCGTATTGGACCAGGAGCCTACGGAAACACAGGAGTTCCCTACCTTGATATGGTCCCCCAGGGCGGCTCCGGCGGAATTGGTGCCGACGGACATGGAGCCCGCAATGGTGCCCCGGTCATCCCTGGTGGAAGATTGATAACCTATCACGACATTGTCCGTGCGATTGTCGACGCTGGCATTTGTCCCGACAACACATTTTTGTCCGAAGCAATGGCGGACGTATTTTCCAAATTCATGGAATGGCATTTGCCTCTGTTTCCGCCGCGTATTCAAAAAGCGTAAAGCGTGGAATTTTTCCGCAACCGCCCTCCTGCATTGCTTGAAACCGTGCAGAAAAAACATGCCGCGCGGGGAGTGGCCGGCAACCGTAATGACATGTGCCGTTACAGCTCCCGGCGGATGGCGTCCATCTGTTCCGGCGTATAGGCCGCCTTTTCCACGCCGCCGAACTGACGGCGCAGGAACGTGAGCAGGTTCGCCAGGTCACGGGAATTCGTCACGCCGGGCGGCAGCATGGTGGAATTCCATTCCTTCCCGTTCACCGTGATCGGCCCGGTCAGCCCCTGGAGAATGATTTTGACGATTTCCGCATCAGGCTTTTCCTTCAGCCATTCGGACCCGGCCAGGGGCGGATAGGTCACCTTGTCCCCCATGCCGTCGTTGCCGTGGCAAATGGCGCATTTGGAAAGGTACACGCCCCTGCCTTTTTCCATGACGGCGGCCGCACGGGCTCTTTTCAGGCGTTCCATGTCCACCGTGGGAGGATGGGCGGCATAATCCGGATGAATGTGGGACAGGCCAGGAAAAGAATGAATCCGGTCGCGTTTCCGGGAGGGTTCCACTCTCCTGAGGGAAGCAAGATAGTTCAACAGCCGTTCCCCGCGCCCGGAAGGCACCAGTTCCCGGCCCTGCTCCATCCGGACAGGCAGGGCATCCAGGGAAGGGGCATTCCCCTCCACCGGGCGTTCTTCAAACATGCCGGGCATGGAGGGGCACACGGTCCAGGGCTTTTTAAACTGCGGTTCCCGCGGGTTGTAAAGATGAAGGGCCAGCCATTCCCTTACCTGCGCGGCGCGGCGCGTACCGCCGGATACCGCGTCTTCATATTCCAGCCTGCCTGCGGCGTATTCCGCCGCATTGCTCAAATCCGGCCCTACCGCCGCCACGCCCGCCTGCGGAGCGCCCTCCCCGTTGAATTCGGCATCCATGTCTTCCGGCTCGCTGACCCGGTAAGGGAAATCCGGGTCCGTGCCGCGGTCGATCGCCGTCTGCCAGTCCTTCCCGGACATGGAACGCCGGATGATTTGGGTGTGGCACAGGGCGCACCCCTCAGCGGCATAAATCCTGGCGCCTTCCGCATCCTGGACGGGCCGCCTGACCTCCAGTGAGTCCGGCGCGGGAGCATGCAGCAGGACAGCCGCCGCCGTAGCCAGCAACAGAACAGCCGCAACGGCGGCAATGAAGAAAAGACGCTGCGGAACCGGAGTTTCCATCTCCGGGTTCCCGGCATCCGCCGGACGCCACAGGCAAAGGCTTCCCGCTAGGCACAGGGCCATGGCAACGGCATGGACGCAGGCCGCCAGGCCCACCCAGCCGCTCATCAGTTCCGCGCGCCGGGCTTCCGGAAAAGCCTGAACATCCACCGCGGCAACCACGCCCACGGCATAAGCCAGAAGCACGCCGCAAACGCCGGCGCCCAACAGCCACCATGCCGCAGGAAACCGCACGGGCCCCTTCCTTCCGGCCATCATCAGCGCTCCGGCTCCCAGCAGGATCCACAATTCCGTCTCATGCCACGCGGACAGGGAAAACTGCATCAGCTCCGGCCACGCCCCGGCAAACACGTCCCACACTGCCAGCAAGGCAAGCAGGGAAACCGCGGCTTTCAGCCACGTCCCGGTCTCCGGACCGGATTTCATCCAAAGATACACCGCCATCAGCACGGCGGGAACCGCGGCGCACCACGACCAGACGGCCCCGGCCTCCGCCAGCGCCCAGGGCACGGGAAAACCCCGGAGCCCCCCCAGGCCGCCTACCACCGGAGCCGCCGCCAGCACGGCGGCCATCCAGACGGCCAGTATTCCAAAACCGCGGCCTTTGGCCATGTTCAAGCGGAACGCCGCCGCTCCCAGCGCGGCAAACATCAGCCCGCAGGACAGGCTGCCTTCCAGGGAGGAGGCGTCCAGCAGGCCGTTCATGGACAAAGCCTGCGTATAACCCAGCGCCAGAAGGGCCGCCGCCGTGCATCCCGCGGAGGAACTGAACAGCAGCCGCACGGGCCACGGGAACGGCCGGAACCACGCAGCGCACGCCTTGCCGGCGGCAAGGATGGCAAACACCGGGCAAACCCACCAGTCAAAGGGCATCAGGAGCAGGCCGCTTCCGTCTCCCGCCATAATCGTGGCCATCCCCAGCACAACGCAGAGGTGCCAGAGCCATTCCGCGGGTTTCAGCCGCCTGCATCCGTTCTCCGCCATGAAAGAAAACAGGACGGGGAGGGCCCAGCCGTACACCAGCGCACCGTAAAAGGAGAACATGAGGCGCCCAGCCGGCCACGGCAGCGGAACACCCGCCACCAGTCCGGAGGCATGGACCAGGGACCACACCAGCCCCAGCACGCAGGCCGCCGCCAGCCAGAACAGGGGCAGCCACTCGTCCGGACGGCGGCGGAACAGGGAAGAAACGGCGGCGGGAACATTCATCGTGATTCGGGAAATACCCTGCGGACGCTCAAGGCCCCCAGGAAGGAAAAACAGCAGATCAGGCCCATCGACACCAGGAGCAGGACGAGGGGGAGCCACGTGCCCCACGCAGCCGGTTCCAGCCCAAGGCCGGGGCAGAACATCCAGCACGCTTCCAGCAGGGAGCCAAGCAGGATGCAGATGCAGACCGCGCCCAGCGCAGACGGGCGGCGTCTCAACGCGGGAAAGAGCAAAACGAGGAAAGGCACCAGAAGCTGGAGCGCCAGAGCCGCGGACAGGAGCCCGGACCAGGAGAAGGCGGCGTCATAAAAAGACATTTCAGCCGGAAGGGAGGCATACCATGTAATCATGTACTGGGAGTACGTGATGTATGCTTTCACCAGCACCATGGCCGTCAGCATGCCGCCCAGGCGCGGCCACGGCAATCCCTTCCCTCCGTCCAGCTTCCTCAGGCACGCCGCGGCCAGCACCGCTAATGCCAGGGACGCCAGCAGGGCATACGCAACCATGTACACGGGGAACATGGAAAGAACGGCCCTTCCCGTCCCTGCCAGCATGTCAATCCCCAGCACGCCCAGCATCATCACCGTCACAATCATGCAGAAAGCGGCGCTCCCCCGGCGGAAGGAAGGCTGCCAGACGTTTTTTTCCGCCGCCAGCGTCTCCCATACCTGGGCCATGCTCCAGGCCAGCACTACGATGATTCCCATGCGCACATACAGCCACGCCGGATTCCACCACGCGGGATCAGCCAGGTCCAGTACGCCGAAGGTCTGGATGGCGGGAGAGGAAATATCCGCCACGCCCCAGTAGCGGGCCGCCTCCGGAAAGATGACGGTAGTCAGGCAGCCGACCGTTCCCGCCAGCACCAGAACGCCGGGTAAAAAGCCCCAGCAGGCCGCCGCCAGCACCCGTCTCAGCGTGATGCCCCACCCGGCTCCCGTCAGGGAAGACAGGCAGAGCCAGAACAGGCACCCCAGGCAAACGCCCGTACCGATGACGCCCACCGCCATTCCGGCGGCGGCAAACGGTTTTCTCCATTCATGCAGCCGGGTTCCGGCCACCGTCATCTCATCCCACGGCATGGCGTTAAAAGACTGGCGCATCAGCACGCACCACAGCAGCACGGAAATGATCCACAGGGCAAGGGCGGCGGAACGTCCGGCCCAGCCGAATCCCGGCCTGTCCCGGCGTTCCCTTCCGGTTGATGATGTATTGCTGTTCATGGACGGTGTTCCCCCTGTCTAGTAACGGGTCGCTCTTCCTGAGGGGGCGCAGGGAGCGCCTGAAGCCGGCGGACGAACGCCACCAGGCACCAGATTTCCCGGGCCGTGAGAATGTTTCCGAAAGCGGGCATGTTCCCCTGCCCCAGCCGAATGCTCCTGAACATTTTTCCGGGAGAATAGGCCGCATACTTTTCATCCCGGAAGGAGCCTATCTGGGGGTAGGTGTCATAAGCGGCCATGCTGCCGCGTCCGTTTCCATCCGCACCGTGGCAGACGGCGCAATGCGCCAGATACAGCGTGCGCCCCTCCGCCAGCACGTCACGGCTGCGGGAAACCCCGCCCAATTCCAGGGGCATGATATCCTCCTCCCCCCCCTGCATGCGGCCGGAGGAAAAATAGGAGCCCTCCGCGGCAAAGGAATCCCGGTCATTCCCCCGTTCACGGACTGCCTCCCCCGTTCCCAGGGATTGCGCGACGGCATGGGGCGGCGTCAGGCGGACCTTCCGGCCTGCGGGAGTGAAGGGCTCCCGCACCTGCTGGGCGTCCGCCAGCGGACGCTCGTTCATATTGTCAAACAAATGGGGCGCGGCATTCCTGCCCCCGTCATCCCTCACCATGAACCAGAGCGCCCCCAGCAGAACCAGGGCGGCTATCGCCGTTACGCCGCCTCTCATGAACGGCCCCCTTCCTCATGGATGTATTCGCTCGCGTCCGGATGCAGTGCCGCAGCAAGAGCGGCGGCACGATCTTCACGGCCGCCTTCCAGCAGAATGAAATAACCGTCCCCGTGTTCATCCGTCCTGAAGAAATCACACTCGAACGCCCAGTCGTTCCACTGGGGGAGAACGGCCCCTTTCAGGAACCCGGCGGCAGTCAGAAGTCCGGCCCCGAGCAAGGTCCCTTCAAACAGGGGGGGAACGTACGCGGGCCAGTTGTCCCAGCCCTGCACCCTGCCCTGGGTCATGAGAGGGTCCGCACAGAACTGCGTCCAGTAAAGCCACAGGGCCACGGCCAGGAATCCGCACACTCCGCCAACCGCGGCCCACAGCCGCACGCCTGCGCCTACGGCCCTCCCGGCATGGCGGTTGGCAAGCCGGACGGCGGCGCAGGGATAAGGCGCACAGACCTCCCAGAAGACGCCCTCCTCCTTCACCAGCGTCCGGACGGCCTGAAGGAGCGCTTCTTCTGAAGAAAAGGAAAGCACCCAGCCGGAAGTGACGCGCTTCTTCATGCCCCGCCCTCCTTGTTCAGGGATTGCTGTTCCCGCACGTCGCACAAGGAAAAAAACGGAGTCACGCGCACCAGCGCCATGTACAGCGCCGTGAACAGCCCCACGCTCCCGGCCATCATGGCCAGGTCCGTCAGGCTGGGGGAATAATCCCCGATATTGGCGGCCAGCAGGGAGGCTTTCAGGGAATTCACGACGATCCAGAAGCGTTCCATCCACATGCCGGCAAGCACGCCCAAGGCCACGACCGCAATCACCCACCGGTTGGTGCGCAGGGAGCGGAACCAGAACAACTGGGGCAGCAGCACGTTCCCGGCGACCATGGCGCCCAGGAACACGGCATTCACGGGATTCCTGCCCGGGAACAACGCCGGAGAGCCTCCATTCAGCACCACGGCCAGGTGCTCCCACAGATACATGGCCCCCATCACCAGGGCCAGGGCCAGCACGAAGCGGGAGCTCAAATCCAGAATGGCCGGCGTAATGGCCTGCCGGACGCCGCTGCCGGACATCAGGCGGCGCACCCCCAGAAGAATCAACTGGACCATCGCCATGCCGCTCAAAATGGCGCCCCCCACGAAATAGGGCGGAAAAATGCTCTGGTGCCACCCCGGCACCTGCGTCACGGAAAAGTCAAAGCTCACCACGGAATGGACGGATACCACCAAGGGAGTCAGGATGGCCGCAAAAAGCAGGCTGGCCTTTTCATAGGCGCGCCACTGGCGCCCCGTCCCCTGCCAGCCCAGAGCCAGCCATCCGTACCGCCGCCTCAAATGCCCCGCGCAGCAATCCCGCAGCAGCGCGAAATCCGGCACCAGCCCGATGTACCAGTACAACAGGGAAAGCAGGAAATACGTGCTGACGGCCATGACGTCCCACATCAGGGGGGAGGCCATGTCCGGCCAGATGCCGCTCACCTCCGGCAGGGGGGAGGCCATCCACGCCATCCAGACACGCCCCACGTGCACCACGGGAAAGACGGCGGCGCAGACCACCGCGCACAGGGTCATCTGTTCCGCCCCGCGGGCAATCGGGCTTCTCCATGACTGACGGGTCAGCAGCAGGACGGCCGAAATCAGGGTGCCCGCATGTCCCAGGCCTATCCAGAAGACAAAATGCACGATGTCCAGCCCCCACACCACGTTATTGTTCAGCCCCAGCACTCCCACACCCTCCGCGGCAATGCGCCAGGAACTCCACCCCACGCCCCACGCCGCCAGCAGCACGCTGGCGAGAAACACGCTCCACCATACGGGGCCGAGCGGCTTCCGCACCTCCGCCAGCATGGTCTTCACCGGAACGGCGGAGGAAAAAAGGGCTGGCGCTGGTCTGGTCATCATCTGCATATTGGGCGGAAGCTCGTTAGAGCTTACTTGAGTGCTTTTTCCCGTCAATTCAAAAGGGGAAGGCACGTGACATGACGCGAGGTTCTGTTTTTCCGGGGACATATTCCCGGGAGTAAGGGGCTCCGGCCCCTTACAAACTCCGGACAGGAAATGGAAAAAGGAAAAATCCCCTGCGCTATGCTGCGGAAGAGGTTTCACGCACGAAGGCCGGAGGCCTTCGCTCCCGGGAGAAGCTCCACAAACATTCAAATAGCTGGAATTCCCTGCCACAGCATTTTAACATGGCCCCCGCATGGACATAAGCACGCTGACTTCCGGAGCCCTGATCAGACACCCTTCCCGCGGCCTTCTTCTCGGGACCGGGCCCTTCCGGGAATCGGCCGCCCCCCCGGATTCCGGCCCCGCCTTCTATGTCAACACGTTTCGCCTGGATGACCCGCAGCCGTGGAAAATACCGTCCGCCCTGCATCCCATTCCGGAACCGGAAAGCCCCACGCCGCCCGCTCCGGAAATCCTGTGGACGGAACCGTCCCCGGACGCGTATGCCCAGGTATTCGCGGAAATGATTGAACAAATCGCCTCCGGACATCTGGTGAAAAGCGTTCCGGCAACGCCCCAGTTCGGAGAAATGCAGCCTCCCCACGTTCCCCGTGAACTCATCCTGCGGGCCGTCAACGGTTCCCCGCTCCACTACCCCTATGCCTGGTGGACGGAGCAGGAAGGCTTCTGCGGAGCCACCCCGGAAACCCTGTTCCACCAGCAGGGACGACGCCTGACGACCATGGCCCTGGCCGGAACGGCGCGGCCGGAAGACGAGGGCGTCTTCATCAATGACGACAAGGAAATCCGCGAGCATGAAATCGTGGCCGGCAGCATCCTTTCCCGCCTGTCCCCCTACGGCAGCGTCACCAGAACGGCCCGCAGCGTGCTGAACCTGGATACCCTGATCCACTTTGCCACCTACCTCACCCTGGAAGCGGACGAACTGCTGCCGCCGGACCACTGGATACGGCTGCTCCACCCCACTCCGGCCCTGGGATCCCAGCCCCGGACGGAGAAGACGCTCTCCCAGTTGGACGACTGGCGTTCGCGACTCCGCTGTCCGTCCCATTTCGGCGCTCCGTTCGGATTTCTGGAAGACGGAGACTTCTTCTGCCTGGTGGGCATCCGGTCCATGTACTGGCAGGGGCGGCGGCTCGCGCTCTGCACCGGGGGCGGGGTGGTGGCCTCCTCCACTCTGACGCATGAATGGCGGGAGCTGAAATTAAAGCGGGATACGGTCAGGCGCAGTTTCCTGCTTCCCTGACATTCCCGCCTGTCATTCCTCCGTGCCGGGGAAAAAGCCTTATTCCTCCGTCCAGCAGGCGGAAAGCGTCTCAAACTTGCCCTCTACCGGGATTCTCCATACCCGACCATCCCTCGCCACGCCGCGGCAGGGAACGCCGTCCATGCGCGCGCTGAGGGCAATCCCGGCAGGCAGGCCGTGCAGAACAACCTCCGCGGACTCATGGAACGCGCAGGGGTCCCCTTCGCACTTCCACGCCAGTTCCAGGGAATGGGAACCGGTGCCGCGGTAAAGGAACTCATGAACGGCGCATTCCCCGTTCCGGTACGCATAGCCGTCCCCCGCATCCTCATACAGGTGGGAGGCCACTTCCTCATCCGGCGCCCACCAGACGTCCAGCGTCAGCGGGGGCCGCGGCAGTTCGCCTGCGTGCTGCTGCACCGGCCAATGGGGAATGACCGCCCCGCCGCGCACGTACACGGGCAGGAAGGAAAGCGGGCATTTCACCCAGACGTCCTTTCCGGTATCCTCCATCAGGCTGTCCGTGTGGTAGGAATACCAGACGCCTTCCGGGATGTAGAGGAAGCGGCCGCCTTCCTGCGGCTCATGGATGGGAATGACGTACAGATGGTCGCCGAAGAAATATTCCGCCCCCCGCCAGTAGGTGTCCCTGTTCCTGAAGCATTGAAGGGCCAGGGAGCGCAGCACGGGCATCCCCGTCTCCGCGTAACGGCGGAACTGCGTGTAAATGTAGGGAAGCAGGCGGTAGCGGCCCTCAATGGCGGCTTTCACGTATGCGGTGGCCTCCTGTCCGAACACCCAGGGCTCCTGGCCTCCGAATTCCCCGGAGGAATGATTGCGGAAAAGCCCGTGGAACGCGGCCATCTGCATCCAGCGGCAAAACAGCTCCGGCGTGGGATGCCCCATGAAGCCCCCCGCATCCGCCCCCGCGAAGGAGATGCCCGAGGCGGCAAGCCGCTGGCACTGGAAATTGGCCAGCTTCAAATGCTCCCAGCTGGACCGGTTGTCCCCCGTCCAGGTGGCGGCAAAGCGCTGCAATCCGGCAAAACCGGACCGGGACAGCAGGAAGGGACGCCTGTCCGGAGCGTGGCGCTTCATGCCCAGCCAGGAGGCTTCCGCCATGCACTGCCCGTAAATGTTATGGGCCTTTTCATGGGAACAGGGCATGCCGTCGTACTCATGCCGCGTATCCATCGGGAACGTGCGGTCCGGAAAGACGACAGGCTCGTTCATGTCGTTCCAGAGGCCGCGCACGCCCACCTCTTCCAGATCATGCCTGAACAGGTCCGCCCACCAGCTGCGGACGGCCGGGGCCGTGAAATCCGGAAAATTGCAGAGTCCCGGCCAGACTTCCTCCGACAAAAGATTGCCCTCCGACCGCCGGCAGAAATAATTCCGTTCCAAACCCTCCGCCCAAACAGGATTGGCGGGGTTGATCTTCACGCCGGGATTCACGATCAGGACCGTCTTCACGCCGTCCTCCTCCAGAGAGCGGACCATCCCCGCCGCATCGGGGAAATTGTGCCTGTCCCACGTAAACCCCTCCTTCTGCTCCATGTAATGGTGGTCCAGATGGACGGCGTCGCACGGGATGCCCAGGTCCCGGAACCGCTCCACCAGGTTATACACGGCCTTGTCCGGATAATAGCTCCATTTGGACTGGTGGTAGCCCAGCGCCCACAGCGGCGGCAGTTCGGGCGTGCCGGTAAGGCGCGTGTAGGCGGCTACGATGTCCAGAGGGCTGCGGTCATAAATGAAGTAATAATTCATCAGGCCGCCGAACGACCCGAAAGCCAGCACCTTTTCATCCGAGGCGCCGAAGTCGAAGTACGAGCGGCACGTATTGTCAAACAGCAGGCCGTACGCCTTCCCTTCCCGCAGACTGAGGAAAAACGGAACGCTCTTGTAGAGAGGATCCGATTCCTCGTGAAAATCATAATGGTCCGCCCCCCACATGGAGAAATACTTGCCCCTCAGGTTCAGGGCGCAGGGCTTGTCCCCCAGCCCGAAAAAATGCTCCGTGTCCTGAAGCCTTTTCCGTATCCACACGCGGGCGTCCCCCGTCCAGTCCTTGGACTCCCGGCCAAAGCCGCCTTCATCCGCCAGCAGGGGTTCGTCCGTGACAATATCGTAAAAATCCACCTTTTGCTCCTCCGTACGGATGCGAATCCGCAGCAGGGACGTTTCAATGACATGCACTTCGGCTTCGTCATACTCCCGGACCTCCGCGCCGGGGGCGGAATACCCGGGGCTGACGGCATAGCTGGGCTCATCTTCCGGCACTGGTCCGGTGAAATACGTCACGCGGACAATTCCATCGTCCGCAAGGCACACGCTGAGAGTTATTTTAGAAACCGCATTGGTGTATTCCCATTTGACGAGACGCCCCCGGAGAGGGGGCGTTTTTCGTCTTTCAGGGATGTTGGGAGAGGTGCACATTGAAGCCAAACAGAAGAGAGAATCAAAAGCGTTCGATTCAGATTAAATTAATTTCATGACGAACGCAAGATTGAACTAAACCACCATTTTTCTTTTCATTATTAGGACAAAATTACTCATATTACTCTAGACCGAACATGAAAAATCTGGTTTTATTGCGTTGGTGCACAACACGGCATGAGGCCGCTTCCTTCCCGACACCGACAACCCACATCAACCAATGAGCACAATCCGAGTTCTTACATTAGGATGGGAATTCCCACCCCTGGTTAACGGGGGGCTGGGCATTGCCTGCCTGGGCCTTTCCAAGGCACTGGCAAAAAAAGTGGATTTAAGAGTGATCGTCCCCAAGGCCGATCCTTCCGTTCTTTTTGACGGGTTCCAGCTCACAGGTCTCAACAACGTCTCCTATCGGGAAGTGGAGCAAGTGGACCGGAAGTATTCCTATGACAGCTTCGCCCTGGTGGAGCACGCCCCCATTGAACTGGACCCCTACACCACCGTGGAGGGGGAATCCGGCGTGGTGCAGTTCACCAAGGAAGGCCGCATCACCTTCTCCAAGACGCATGAAGCGGACCTCCAGCTATTCAAAAACAAGGAGGACCTCTATGCCGGGGACCTGGCCCTGAAAGTCATCCAGTTCTCCAAAATCGCGGTAAAAGTCGCCATGCAGCAGGACTTCGACATCATCCACGCCCATGACTGGATGACTTACCTGGCCGGCGTGGAGGTGAAAAAAGCCACGGGCAAGCCCCTGGTGGTGCACCTGCACGCCTCCCAGTTTGACCGCGCCGGAGCGGACGCCCGCGGATGGATTTACGATATTGAAAAATTCGGCATGGAACAGGCGGACGCCGTCATTCCGGTCAGCAAATACACGGGCACCATCGCCAGCGGGCACTACGCCATAGACCCCCATAAAATCTTCCCCATCCACAACGGGGCGGACCCCGTCAAGGTTTTCAAGGGAAAGAAAAAATTTCCGGAAAAGCTCGTGCTCTTCCTGGGACGCCTGACGGCCCAGAAAGGTCCGGGCTTCTTCCTGCAAATTGCCGCCAAGGTTCTGGAGCAGACGGACGACGTGCGCTTCGTCATGGCCGGTACCGGGGAAAAACTCCGCCAGTTGATTGAATCCGGAGCCTTCAAGGGCGTGGGCGACAAATTCCACTTCACCGGCTTCCTGAACAAAGACAAGGTGAATGACCTCCTCTCCATCACGGACATCTACTGCATGCCCTCCGTATCGGAGCCCTTCGGCCTGTCGGCTCTGGAAGCCGCCCAATTCAACATTCCCGCCGTGATCTCCAAGCAGTCCGGCGTGGCGGAAGTCATGAAGGGAGCCCTGAAAGCGGACTTCTGGGACGTCAACAAGATGGCGGAACACATCGTCCATCTCTGCACGGATGAGGAACTGTACCGGAAAGTGGTGGAACAAAGCACGGAGGACATCAAGGCCTCCACCTGGGACGCCGCCGCAGACAAGGTCATCCGGGTTTACGAACATGTGCTGAACCGCTAAGAACCGCCTTTTCACCCCACACGATAACTCCCAGCCCTTTCCCCGTACATGAGCAACATTTCCCTCACTTTCGTGGCACACCAGCCCAACCGGCTGATTCATTACGACTTCTTCAAAATTGGAGAACACGCCTTCTATGAAGATGACGATCTGAATGCCCGCGTGCTCAGCACGGTGGCGGAACGCTGCTACTTCCCGGCCACCCGGCTGATGAAGCAGCTCATCGAACTCACAGGGGGCAAATTCCGCTTCGGGCTGGCCCTCAGCGGCGTCATTCTGGAACAGGCCCTGTACCACAGGCCGGACCTGATTGCCGCCTTCAAGGAGCTGGCTGAAACCGGCTGCGTGGACTTTCTGGTGATGCCGTACTACAACTCCCTCGCCTCCGTCTACTCACCGCAGGAATTTGCGGAGCAGATTGAAGAGCACCGGGAACTCCTTAAAAAACTCTTCCGCCAGGAATCAGACGTGCTGATGAACACCGGCATGCTGTACTCCAACGCCATTGCAGCGCAGGCGGAAACGCTCGGCTTCAAGGGCATCATGGCGGACGGCAATCCGGCGATGCTCAAGGGATTCACCAGCAATGAAGTATTCCTGGCCCCGTGGGTCTATAACACCACCACCATCTTCCGCAACCGGGAACTTTCCAATGACCTGGCGATCATGAGAACCGATCCGGAATGGCCGGAATACCCGCTTTCCCCCACCACCTTCGCGGACTGGCTGACGCACCAGCAGGGCAGCGTCACCACCCTGTCCATGGACTATGAGACGCTTGGCGAACGCCAGTCTGACGCTACGGGCGTCTTTGAATTCTGGCGCACCATGATCCTTGCCTGCGTGGATGCCGGCAACCGGTTCATGACCCCGTCTGAAGTGGTGCGTGAAATCAAGCCCGTCTCCGTCTGCGAATGCACCCAGGAAATGACCTGCTCCACCTTCGGAACCATGTCCCATTGGAACGGCAACGTCATGCAGGACGAAGCCATCCGCAAAATCTACCGCCTGGAAAAACCGGTCAAGGCCGCCAATGACAAGGACCTCACCCACGTCTGGCGCAAGCTCCAGAGCGCGGACCACTTCCATTACATGCAGAAGGAAAACTCCTTCACCCCGTATGCCTCTGCCTTTGACGCATACATCTACTACATGAACGCCCTGGCGGACCTGCAAATCCGCGTCAAAAGGGAATCACAGAACGCTCCGGTCCCTGCGGCAGCCTCCTGAAGCTCCCCTTGGAGCGCAGCGAGCATTTGCAGCATTCGACCTGAAACTGGAAGCGTCAGCGAACGCTCCTCCCCACCGTACGTTCTCCATCCGCACAAATGATTCAGTTTGCTGCAAAGGCTTGCGGTGCGGGAAAGCTTTAGACTAAATCCTTGGAATCCATATCCGGATAGCGGACGGCGGTCCGGTTTCAGGAATGATCCCATCAGAGCGGCTATCACGACACGCAGGAACGTGATAAACAAGTGTTCCCGTTCGGTCCTTCTCTTCATTTTTGTTGACCTCGCCGGGAATCCATATTAGAAATATTTAACATTAAAGTTAAATATAAAATGAATAATCCCTCTTCCCTGCAATCTACGCTCAGAGCCCTGGCTGACCCCACACGCCGTGAAATTCTGGAAATACTTAAAAACGGCGCCATGCCGGCCGGAGAAATCGCGGAACATTTCAGTATTACCGGAGCCGCTATCTCCCGCCACCTGTCTGTTTTAAAAGAAGCCGATCTCGTCCGCGACCACAGGGAAGGCAAATTCATCTTTTACGATATCAACCTGAGCGTTCTTCAAGAAATACTGGTCTGGATAGGCAATTTCAAGGCGGCCCGCGAAACATCCCCCGGAAAATGGAACAAAATCATCGGAACCCAGCCCAATCATTAAACGCCATGCAGCCAACCCCGCTCTCTGCTCAATCTTCCCCATCCTGGTGGATCGGGCCAATTTTCAACGAACTTGTCATAGCCCTGTTTCCCGTGCTGACTTACTATGCAGCCGTATCGTCACGGCTGCCCGCCCGCGTCGCCGTACATTTCAATGAATACGGCATGCCCACCCGTTTTGAGGACAAGAACAGCATGGACGCCCTTCTGGGATTCATTGGCCTGGGAATCCTCGGCTTCCTCATCGGGAAGATTCTCCGTCTGATCATCCTTTTGCCCATTCACTTCAGCAGGAATGAAAACAACAGGCGGATTGGCGCGAAGATGGCCACGTACGCGGAATTCTTCCTGGTCGTCCTGTCTTCCTATCTTTGCCTGACCATTCAAAAGACAAGCCTGGCAAATACGGTCAGCCTGGAAGACACAGCCAAAGTCATCTTCATAAGCCTGAACACATTTCTTCTGCTCCTGGCCAACGTTTGCCCTAAGATAACTCCCAACAAATGGTTCGGAATACGCACCCCTTACGCCTTCATTAGTAATGAAGCATGGGCAAGTGTTCAGCGACTGGGCGGCAGGTTTCTATTCTGCGGAAGCCTGTTCAACATCCTTGTGACGCTTCTCCTTCCCGGCTCCTTTCCTGCAATCTTCATTTTTAACATGGTCTCCCTTCTGCTCCAGGCATTGGCCATACTTCTTTGGAAGCCCCACAGGAACAGGACTGAACTTCCATCTTCGTCTGACAGCGACGTTTGTTGATAACCGCCCTTAATCATTAGTAGAAGAAAGAGCCAAGAAAGGATGGACAACTGGTTCGCAATGCCTCTGCGCCCCCATCTCTGCCCATGTACCTCAACGACCAAACGAAAGACCTGGCATGATCGGGAAGCTGGAAGGAGGAAGACACTCCTCCCTTCTCTGCACCGCAGAAAACCAAACAGCGGGACCACGAGGAATCATCACTCTATTTGAAGAAAAAGGGATCAAGATTTTCTGCGCGCCCCAATGGACTCCTTGAGCAGATGCGGAGTAAAATAAAGTTCATGGAGAGGGATTCAGGCACGTGCAGAAAGAAACCCAGTCCAGAAATTTCACAGCCCATTATGCCTCACGATGCAACAGACCGGCTAACCCCGCGCTTTATCGCGGCAGCTCAAGAGTGATTTCCCCCGCCGCCGGGACTTTTCGCCAAATAGGCGGCCCGATCCCGATCCGGGAAACCGTCAATACCCGGTAGCCAGGCGCTTCAATTTATTGCGCAGGGTGATCTTCTGGGCGGAAGAAACGCGCTCCACAAACAGGATGCCGTTCAAATGGTCGCATTCATGCTGCAGGCATCGCGCCAGCAATCCGTTGCAGTCAATCGTCACTTCTCTTCCATCTATCAGGAGCACCGTAGCTTTGACAAAATCCGGCCTCACGACGGAAGCGCGTATCTTGAGCACGCTCAAGCAGCCTTCATGGAAGGGATGCATGGGCCCGTAAGGCTCCAGGACGGGATTGGCAAACATCAGGGGCATGATGTCTGAAAGCTCCTTGTCCTCCCCGTTCACCTTCAGCCAGGTGACGGACTCTTCCTCCTCCGGAATATCAATCACCACCAGTTGAATGGGAATGCTCACCTGCGGAGCCGCCAAGCCGATGCCTTCTGCGGCGTACATGGTTTCCAGCATGTTTTCCGCCAGAGCTTTCAAGCCGTCGTCAAAATGTTCTACGGGGCGGCATTTTTCCTTCAATACCGGATTTCCATACTGTGCGATTTCCAATAACATCGGGAGGGAGGGGAGTATATATGTGTTAAGGCGCTTACTGTGCGCCGGATTTGTTGATTTCTATTCTGGCAGGAACATCCCCCGCGTCAATACCCACAGACGTCAGCGCGTCCCAAATGCCGACAATGACGCCAAACTCCGCCTTTTTATCTACGTCAAGCTGCAATTTGACGTCCGGTTTCTCCCTTTTCAGGGACTCCAGGGCGGCGGCCAGCTCATTCATCTCCACCAGGTTCCCGTTCAGGGAAATGGAGGATTTCCCCGTCACGGCCAGGACGGCCCGTTGCTCCGTGGAAGGAGCCCCTTCCATGAACTCCGCGCCCGGCACGTCTATTTTCAGCAGGGACTGCGGCTTTTTCCACTGGGTGTGAACGATGAAAAAGATGAGCAGAATGGTCAATATGTCAATCATGGGGACGATGGGAACCCCCATGGTTCTTGCTTTCTTGCGGTAAAATTGCATGGCCTGTTCAGCGTTGGGAATGATGGCAGCGGAAGGAAATCAGCTCCGTCAGCAGGACTTCCATGGAAGCGGAAATGCGCTCCAGCTTGCGGGAATAATAAACGTGGGCGATTACGGCGGGAGTGGCGATGGCCAGACCGGCAATCGTGGTGTTCAGCGCCTGGGCAATCCCCTGCGCGATCATGCCGTGGCTCTCATCCATCCCGAAAACGCTGAAAATCTGCACCAGGCCGCTGGCAGTCCCCAGAATACCGAACATGGGGGCGATCATCACAATCATGTCCAGCAGGGGAAGCCCCGCCTGGAGCGTCACGAACTCCTCGCGGGCCTTCACCTGGATCATCTCCTTCAGGGCGGCTTCATCCTCCAGAGGAGAATTCAGGGCGTCCAGCACCAGGCGCCCCTCCACGGAACCCGAATCCGCGGCCATCCTCTCCAGTTCGCTGCGCTCCAAGGCCCCGCGGGTATACTGCTCCACGGCCCGGGTCAGCCTGGCGGGACAGATGGTGCTCCTCTTCATATTGAACATGCGGTAAATGATGGCCGCAATGAGAAGAACGGAACAGGCCGCCAGCGGATACATGAAAACGCCGCCTGCCTGGAAGAATGTGATGCAGTCCTTGATAAAGTTCATGGTGAAGTATCAGTGAATGATGTTGTTGTAGGATGGTAGGTTGTTAAAAATTGAAGTCGAAGTACATTTCCAGCGAATCCCCGACGAGCGCGTTCCTCACCTCCGGCGGCATCGCGGGCAGCCGGGCGAGTTTAATGGCGAGGAAGGTGAAGGACTTCTGGACCTCGCTGGCTCCCACGCGGGAAGTCTGCCTCATGGAGGAAACCTTGCCGTTCTTGTTAATCAGGATGCGGATGCGCACGGTTCCGGTGACGATCAGGTCGCGGTTCAAGTCACACTGACGGTACCACTGCTCCCCGATGGCCCGGTAAACGATCGCCTGGTACGTCCCCATGGGGGTGGCTTCCACATCCAGTGTCGGGCGGCGGCCAAAGCTGAATTTGCCCGTCTGCTTGGTTTTCTGCTCATGCGTCTTGAAGCCGGGCTGGCTCTCCGCGTTAAACATGGGGTCGTATAAAGGCTGCTTCTGCGCCGGCCTCGTATTGGGAGGCAGGTTCAGGTTGGGAAGATTGAGGGGAGGATTGTCCGCCCCCTTCGCAATGCTCTTGGCCAGTTCCTGAAGGGCGTCAGGCTTCTCCGGTTCACCGGGCCGGGGCAATGTCACCGCATGCGGAAGCTGCATGGCCCTTTCCTGCGCGGGGCGGCGGTTCTGCCGGGCCAGTCCTTCCTCGCTTGCCTTGCCCGGAACGCCCTCCCTGTTGGGAGAATGGTCTACGGAATCCGGATGGCCCGCGGGAGGCATGGACGGCTCCAGGGGCTGGTAGGGAACGTTGGCGGCCGCTCCGGGAGCGGCATTCTTGTTGCCGTCCCGTTCATGGCTCAGGTCGCCATCCTGCCTATTCTGGTCAAAAAGGACAATCTCCCCATTCTCGCGCTCCACGCCGTCCTGGGCAGGCATGTCCCTGCTGCTGTCCGGGTCCTTTCGGCCGCCTTCCGCACGCGTGTTTCTGTTGCTCTGGAATTTGGGGGCCTCCGGCCTGGTGGCGCTTTCCTGCTCCTCATTAGTCTTCACGATGGCAGGCAGATGCTCCTTCGGCGCCTGCCTCCGGCCCTCCGGGTGAGGCTCCACCTTCTTCACCATGCGCGCGCTCACCACCACCTGCCGCCGCGCCGCTTCCGCCGGGCGCGGGGAAGCCAGCCATTCCTCCGGAACCAAGTAGCTTCCCGCCAGCAGGAACAGGTGCGCCAGCACGGACAGCAAAAGGCACATGCTCCAGGAAACCCGGAACAGTCCGTTTCGCCGCCGTTGCTTGAAACTCATGGAGGTGAAGTTTTCACGGTTCCATGACGAATGCAATGTAGAAAGGAGACATGATGAAGAACGATTCCGCAATTTAGTATTGCACAAAATCACGTGCAGGGCCATAGTTGCTAGCGACCAGCCACACGCCTCCCAAACGGCAAGGCACCTTTCTTATACGTTATCACACACCTCGTTAACACCCACCCCATATGGCCAATCTCAACAAAGTCTTCTTAATGGGCAACCTGACCGCCGATCCCGAGCTGCGCTACACCCCCAAAGGCACCGCCGTCACGGACATCCGCCTCGCCATCAACCGCTACTATGCGGGCGACAACAGCGAACGCCAGGAGGAAACCACCTTTGTGGACGTCACCCTGTGGAACCGCCAGGCGGAAGTAGCCGGCAACTACCTCAGCAAGGGCCGCGGAGTCTTTGTGGAAGGACGCCTGCAACTGGACTCCTGGGAAGACAAGGCCTCCGGACAGAAGCGCACCAAGCTGCGCGTGATCGGTGAAAACATCCAGCTCTTCCCCCGCGGCGGTGAAGGCGACATGGGCGGCGCTCCGCGCCAGCAGCCCCAGGGAGCTCCCCGCTCCAACAACTACGGGCAGTCCCGTCCGGCCCAGAACTACAATCCGCCCCCCATGCCTCCCTCCAACCAGCCGTCCAGCGACTTTGGAGACATGGACGACGAAATCCCGTTCTAAAGCCAGGACAAACAACTTCTTTTCACAGGCCGCCTTTCCTCCGTGTCAGGCGGTCTTTTTCATGGCCGGGATCCCCGCGGAAGCAAAACACCGCCCAGGGGCACGCAGACATTCCACAGCCGTCCCCTGAATCATGAAAGCCCCTTGGAGCAGCACGGAAAAAACCGTATGCCGGGAGTGCCTTCCCCGTTCATTTCAGCTTGGCAAAATCAGTCCGTCCCGGCATACTTGCCGCGTATGAAAATAGCCGTTATTGGAAAAGGTGGGCGTGAACACGCACTGGTCAAGGCGCTCAAGGAATCTCCCTCCGCACCGGAAATGTACTGTTTCCCGGGGAGTGACGCCATCAACCGTCTGGCAGCCCCCATTCCCGCCAGGGATCTGCCTACGCTGATCGACTGGATGGTTTCCAATAAAGTGGACCTCTGCGTAGCCGGGGAGGAAAGCTATCTGGTGAAGGATGAAGGCCTGGCGAACGCCTGCGCCCGCGTGGGCATTCCCTGCTGGGGGCCGATGAAGGAAAGCGCCCAGCTGGAAGCCAGCAAGGAATTTGCCAAGGAATTCCTGCTCCGCCACCACATCCCCACCGGGCAGGCCCGTGTGGCCGCCACTCTGGAGGAAGCCCGGCAATTCATCGGCGGCGTTTACCCCACCGTGCTCAAATTTGACGGCCTGGCCGCCGGCAAGGGCGTGGCCGTCTGCATGAGCAAGGAAGAAGCGGACTCTTTCCTGAAAGAAGTATTTACGGACAGGCGCTTCGGTGAAGGCCGCCTGCTGGTGGAAGAATTCCTGACCGGGCCGGAAGTCTCCATCTTCGGAGCCCTGGTGGACGACCACTACCTCATCCTGTGCCCGGCGCGGGACTACAAACGCCTCAAGGAAGGCGACGCGGGCCCCAACACGGGCGGCATGGGCGCGGTGGCCTCCCGCCAGCTTGTGGAGCCGGACATGCTGGAACGCATTGAAGAGGAAATCGTGGCCCCGACGGTAGCCGGGCTGAAAAAGGACGGACTGCCCTACCGCGGCTTCCTGTACTTCGGCCTGATGCTGACCCCGGACGGCCCCAAGGTGATTGAATACAACTGCCGCTTCGGGGATCCGGAATGCCAGGCCGTCATGCCCCTGCTCTCCGGGGATCTGGCCTCCTTCTGCCTGCATGGGGCCAAGGGAGAATTCACTCCGGAAGAAATCTCCTTCCAAAACGGCTGGAGCGTCTGCTGCGTGCTGGCCTCCAAGGGATATCCGGAAACCTCCCGCTCCGGCGACGCCATCCAGGGGCTGGACGACGTTGCGAATGCCTCCGTTTACCACGCCGGCACCAAATGGAATGCGGACAAAAACTGTTATGAAACCAACGGCGGCCGCGTGCTGGCCGTCGTGGCGCAGGGGGAATCCCTTTCCGAAGCGCGCCAGCGTGCCCACAACGAAACCAAAAAGGTCAAATTTGACGGCATGCAGCGCCGTCCGGACATCGGCTTTGCCAGCTTCGTCTGATTTTTACCCTTTTCCTAGCCCAACTACCCCATGAAACCCGCCGCCCTTCTCACCTTCCTCTTCCTTTCCTGTTCCGCGTGCCTGATGGCGGACAACGCCGCACTGGCCGCCAAGGCGCGCGAACAGATAGGAGTAACAGTCTCCTACAACGGAGGCTATCAAACCATCCCCTACCCCAACGGGGATGTCCCCAAGGAAACGGGAGTATGTACGGACGTGGTCATCCGAGCCATGAGGGCTTTCGGCCTGGACCTCCAGAAAGCCGTGCATGAAGACATGAAGGCCCACTTCTCCAAATATCCGAAACTATGGGGCCTGAAAACCACGGACCGCAGCATTGACCACCGCAGGGTTCCCAATCTCCGCGCCTTCTTTGCCCGGAAGGGATGGTCCGTTCCCATTACGGAAACCGCGGCGGACTACAAGCCCGGCGACCTGGTTACGTGGAACCTGTCCGACAGTGTTCCCCACATCGGCATCGTTTCCGACCGGAAGACGAAGGAAGGAACGCCGCTGATTATTCACAACGTCGGTTGCGGTGCGCAGGAGGAAGACTTCCTCTTCTCCCATACCATCACGGGCCATTACCGCCCTGTGCTGAAGCGGTAACCCTTCAAATCGGTTTCTTTCCTGAAATACCCTGGTTTCAGGGAAATTTTTATAAGGTCCAGAGGCCCTCATTCCCGGAACGCTTTCATTAGAAAACATAGTGGAAGGACACGCTCCCACGGTTTGAAAAACAACGGTGCCTGCACCGCCCAATTTTCCCTCTCCCGCGCACCCTCTGCCCATACCCTCCTTGAACCCAGGATTTCCCTGGGCCCACTCCCATGATGGTTGAAAACATCCACGTTTCCGCCACATGAATGCCCATGAACCTTCTTGCAAAAAGAGGGGGCTTCCGTCATCATGCATTCATGGTCACACCTGCATTCTCCGATTGTGTCAACAAGCTGGGCGTCGATGAAAACGACGTGATCCCCTTCGGCCGCAACAAGGCCAAGATTTCGCTGGAAGTACTGGACAAGCCGGCCGCACCCGGCAAACTCATTCTGGTTTCCGCCATCACGCCCACCCCTTCCGGAGAAGGGAAAACCACCGTCTCCATCGGTCTGGCGCAGGGGTTGCAGGCCATCGGTAAAAAAGCCTGCCTGGCGCTTCGGCAGCCCTCCATGGGCCCGGTATTCGGCCGCAAGGGCGGCGCTACCGGCGGCGGTAAAAGCTCCCTGACGCCGCCTGATGAAATCAACATGCACTTCACGGGAGACTTCCATGCCATCACGTCCGCCCACAACCTGATCAGCGCCATCATTGACAACGCCATGTTCTTCCACACGCTGAACATTGACGAACGCAAAGTCACGTGGAAGCGCGTCATGGACATGAATGACCGCTCCCTGCGCTCCATCATCGTGGGACTCAACAAGCAGGGCTTCCCGCGTGAAACGGGCTTCGACATCACCCCGGCTTCGGAAATCATGGCATGCCTTTGCCTCGCTACCTCCTGCAAGGACATGGAAGACCGCATCAACCGCATCGTGATCGGTTTCACGACGGACGACAAGCCCGTATTCGCCAGGGAACTCGGCATCACCGGCTCCGTCATGGCCCTTCTGAAAGACGCCCTGATGCCCAACCTGGTCCAGACCGTGGAAGGGGTGCCCTGCTTCCTGCACGGCGGCCCGTTCGCCAACATCGCCCACGGCTGCAACTCCGTGCTGGCCACCAAAATGGCCCTCCATTTTGGGGACTATGCCGTCACGGAAGCCGGGTTCGCCTTTGACCTGGGCGCGGAAAAATTCCTAGACATCAAGTGCCGCCAATCCGGACTGGACCCTGCCGCCATCGTCATCGTAGCCACGGCGCGCGCCCTGAAAATGCACGGAGGCACCGCCCTGGCGGACCTGAAAAACACGGACGTGGCCGCACTGAAAAAAGGCCTTGCCAACCTGGACGCCCATCTGGACGCCGCCGCCCACTACAAGCGCCCCGTGGTGGTGGCCGTCAACAAATTCTTTGACGACTCCCAGGAGGAACTGGACGCCATCGTGGCACACTGTGCGGAACGCGGCATTCCCTGCGCCATTGCGGACATCTTCTCCCAGGGAGGAGAAGGCGGCAAAAACCTGGCCCAAATGGTGGTGGAAGCTGCGGACAAGCCCTCCGCTCCTTTCAAGCCCCTCTATGAATCCGCCCTTCCGGTGGAAGAAAAGCTCAACATCATCGCCCGCAGTATTTACGGAGCGGACGGAGTGGAACTGACGCCCGCGGCCAAAAAGAAGCTGGCCCAGTTTGAAGCCAGCCGCCTGACGGACCTGCCCATCTGCATGGCAAAAACCCAGAACTCCCTTTCCGACAACGGCCGTCTCCGCGGCCGCCCCACCGGTTTCACCGTCACTGTGCGTGACTTTGAAATTGCCAACGGAGCCGGCTTCCTAGTGGCCCTCTGCGGTGAAATCATGCGCATGCCGGCCCTGCCCGTCTCACCGAACGCCATGCACATCTATCTGGACAACAAGGGCAACGTTCAGGGCCTCTAGGCAATCTCAATACAAGATACACACCTTCACCGCACACCATGAAAATCGCCATTCTGGGAGCCGGAGCCCTCGGCTGCTACTACGGAGCCAGACTTCAGGAATCCGGCCAGGACGTCTCCTTCATCGTACGTTCGGAATACGGCTACCTGAAAGAACACGGCCTGCAAGTGAAAAGCCTGCATGGAGACATCTCCCTGCCCCGGCTCAAGGTGTACCGGGACGCGGCGGAAGTCGGCCCGGTGGACCTCGTCATAGTCGCTTGGAAAAGCACGGCAAATGCCGGTTTTTCCAAGGCCCTCCCTCCGTTGATGGGACCGGATACGGTTGTAGTCACGCTCCAGAACGGCATGGGAAATGCGGAGGAAATCGCCCGCATCATCCCGGCTGACCGCATCTATGTGGGCCTCTGCTTCATCTGCGCCATGCGCGCGGAACCGGGCCACGTCAACCATCTGGAAGGCGGCAACATCCAGTTTGCCCCCTTCGTTCCCTCCCCGGAAGGCTCCGAAAAGGCCGGGGAACTCTCCGAATTGTTTGCCAACGCCGGCATCAAGACGCGCGCCTTTGACGCCGCGGAGCAAATCCAGTGGTACAAGCTCGTCTGGAACATCCCGTTCAACGGGCTGTGCCTGGCGCTGGGGGGCATCAGCATTGCGGAACTCTATCAAAACCCGGAAAACGTCGCCCGGGCGCGCCGCATCATGGAGGAAGTGGTCCGGGCGGCGAAGGCCCGCGGCTACACCCTGCCTGACGATCTGGTGGAATTCCACCTTTCCCGCACGGAAAGCATGGGCTCCTTCATTCCGTCCAGCGCCGTGGACTACAACGAAGGACGCCCTGTCGAATACACGGCCATCTGGGGAGACCCTCTCTCCAAGGCCCGACAGGCCGGAGCATCCGTGCCGGAATGGGAACTTCTGGACAAGGACATCCGCAAGCGCCTGAACATGGATTGACCATTCTGGTTCTGTCCTACTACCAAAGATGATGCAACGGTCTTATTATTCCAATGACCTACAGTCTTTTTGTACCCAATCTCTAAAAGAAATTTTAGGGCAGATTGCTTTTCATACACCATTTGACCTAGATCGAAATTCGCGCAACTCCTTTGTTCACGAAATCAAATCACTCCAACACGTTCTTAAAGATATTCCTGCTGGCTCAATAGCCTTTGAATACACCATTCCCCGCATCGGAGAACGAATAGATGTCGTCATCGCCTGTGCAGGTATTCTCTATGTCCTTGAATTTAAAGTAGGAGAATCATCTTATCCCAGACATGCTATTGACCAGGTTGTAGACTATGCACTAGCTTTAAAGTATTTCCATCAAGAAAGCCATCAAAAGAAAATTGTTCCTTTGGTAATTTGTACCCATGCTCCTTCTAAGGAACATCAACTTACAGTAGGTCAAGACGGAGTTTATCATCCTATCCTCTGTAATGATAACACCTTAGGACCTACTTTAACAAAGCTGACTAGCACTCTGTGCGATGAGGCATTCCATTTTGAACAATGGTTAACTTCACCATACATGCCTACTCCCACGATTATTGAAGCAGCTCAAGCACTTTACCGTGGACATGATGTTAAAGAAATTTCACGTAGTGATGCCGGAGCTTACAATCTTAGCCTCACCACAAAGGCACTGAATCGCATTATTGAGCAGAGTAAGCAGCATCATGAAAAATCCATTTGCTTTGTCACTGGCGTACCTGGTGCTGGAAAAACGTTAGTAGGCCTCAATATTGCAAATGAGCGGCATCAATATGATGAGCAAGAACATGCGGTCTTTCTTTCCGGTAATGGTCCTTTGGTTGCTGTCTTACGAGAAGCTCTAGCACGAGATGAAATCAAACGTTTTAAAGGTAAAATAACAAAGACAGCATCTAAAAGAAAAGTTGCTGCCTTTATCCAAAACATTCACCACTTTCGTGATGCTTATCTGCCTCCTTCAGAACAAGTCCCTGCGGAGAAAGTAGCCATTTTTGACGAAGCACAACGTGCTTGGACAAAAGAACAAACGGCCAAATTTATGTTAAAACGCCATGTTCCCGCCTGGAACATGTCTGAACCTGAATTTCTTATCAGTGTAATGGATCGCCACCAAGATTGGACGGTTATCATCTGCTTAATCGGAGGTGGTCAAGAGATACATACTGGAGAAGCAGGGCTGCTAGCTTGGTTTGACGCACTAAGAGACCATTTTCCACATTGGAATGTTTATGTATCACCCCAAATCTCTGATGTGGAATATACACACGGAAAACCACTTGAACATCTCTTTACGGGATTACGCCTCTATCGGGAACCAAACCTCCATCTTTCAGTTTCACTCCGTTCTTTCCGGAATGAACGAGTTTCTGCGTTTGTAAAATCATTATTGGACGAAAATTTACCAGTAGCCCAACAGCTCTACTCTGCTCTATCGCCTAATTATCCCATCACGATTACCCGCAGCCTGGAAAAAGCCCAAGAATGGATACGAGCCCAAGCCCGAGGAACGGAACGTTATGGACTCATCGCTAGCTCTGGGGCCAAACGTTTACGCCAATTTGGAATCTGGGTACAGAGTAATATTCAAGCAGAAAACTGGTTTTTAAATGATAAGGAGGATATTCGTTCCTCCTATTTCCTCGAAGACACGGCCACCGAATTTGATATTCAAGGGCTAGAAATTGACTGGGCAATCGTTGCATGGGATGCAGACTACCGCATAGAAAAAGGACATTTTAAAGCTTATAATTTTACAGGTTCTAGTTGGAAAACGGTTTGTAAAAAAGACGCACAGCTCTATCTTAAAAATACCTACCGCGTCTTATTGACACGAGCACGCCAGGGATTCGTGATTTTTATCCCGGAGGGATGTGACGCGGATTTGACTCGGCAATCCTCCTTTTATGATGGTATCTATTATTATCTAAAGAAAATAGGAATGAAGGAGCTATGAGAATTCTAGAGAATCTTTCTCTGGGGTAAAGAGCCTCACCACTTTTTGTAACATCATGCTGAAAACCATCGTCATTTTCATCATTGCCCTGCTGGGCTTCGGCATGATCCGCCTGCCTTTGCAGAACCGTATTCTGGAGCAGGAGAAGGCGGCGGGGCTGCTGGATGACCCGGTGGAGCTCTCCTCCTCCGATTATCTGGAACAGCAGCTCGCCATGGTTTCCCTGGGGGGGCTGCGCTCCCTGGTAGCGGCCGTGCTGAGCATGGAGGCCTTCGACTGCTTCCTGATTTCCGACTGGGCCAATCTGGAACGCCGCTACAACCAAATCACCTCTCTTGCCCCCCATTCCGACTTTTACTGGGACAACGGTTCGTGGCATTTGGGCAATAACGCCTCCTCCAGCTATCTGGACAATAAGCGGCTTTCTCCCATGGAACGAAGGGAAGGCTTCCGGAAGTACATCCAGAAGGGCCGCAGCTTCCTGGAAAAAGGCATCAGCGCCAACCCGGACAGCTGGTACCTGCAATCCCTGCTGGGCAACATGTACAGCGATACCTACCGCCAGCCGGATTTTGAAAAGGCTGCGGAAGCCTACCGCAAGGCCCGGGAACTGGGAGCGCCGCCCCTGACGGCGCGCAAGGAGTTTTATGCGCTTGTCCGCGTTCCCTCCAAATCCCGCGAGGCGCTGGAGCTGGGCCGGGAATTGTTCAAGGATCCCAGGAACCGGACGCCCAGCCTGGTGAGCAATATTTTCGTCCTGGAAAACAGGCTGAAAGTGCCTGAAAAAGACCGCGTTCCCTTCCGGGAATTGTTCCCGACGGACGAGATTGCCCGCGACCTGATGAGCAGCCACCTGGCCAATTCCCTGAAATACCCCGTGGACGGCTTGAGGGAGGCCTTGGAGGCCTTGCCTCCCGCAAAAACGGATGACTAAAAACAAAAGACTAAAGATAAATTAAAAGGAGCTCCTCCTTTAAAGGGGCGCTTTTTCAATGACGGCTGGGATGAACTTTAATTTCCGGCCTTTAATCTTTAACCGCTCCGCTGAAGGCGCTTGGCAACGCCCCGGAAAGATGCTATGCTTTTTCTCCACAACACCATGAGTAGAATAGCCCTGATCAGTGACATCCATGCCAATCTGCCCGCTCTGGAAGCGGTGATGAAGGATATAGAACAGCTTCAATGCGACGCCGTTTACTGCCTGGGTGATATTGTGGGCTACAACGCCAATCCGGCCGAATGCCTTGAGTTCGTCCGCGGACGCCAGATTCCCACCGTGCGCGGCAACCATGATGAGGAAGCCATTGGGGAAGACAATCCGGCGGGCATGAACCCCGTGGCGTACAAAGCCCTGATATGGACGCGCCAGCAGCTTTCCGAAGAACAGAAGAAGTGGCTTCGCCGCGCCCCCTTCCAGCGTATCCTGCCCAATGAAATCGTTCTGGTGCACGCCACCCAGGACAAGCCCAATTCCTGGTCCTACGTCACGAATGTGGACACGGCCACGCACAGCATCAACATGTTGCGAGACAATCAGTTCCTGTGCTTCAACGGTCATACGCACGTCCCCCGCACCTTCATCCGCCATGAAGGGAGCATCCAGGAATATGAATCCGGAGACATCCAGCTTCTCAAAACCAACAAGTACCTTATTAACGTGGGTTCCGTCGGCCAGCCCAGGGACGGAGACCCCCGCGCCGCCTACGGCGTGCTTGATGTGGACAGCATGGTTTATTACCAGCGCCGCGTGGAATACGACGTGGAGGAAGCGCAAAGGCGCATTCTGGCCGCCGGACTCCCGGAGATGCTGGCGCGCCGCCTGGGAGAAGGCATTTAATGTTTTGCGAACCGTTGACGGTAATACGGGATGCTCCATTGAAATCCTGCGGAATCTTTAATTGTTTCCATTCCGCATTAAGAAAAAATGGGGAAACCGCATGTTAGCAAAGGCTCACAAATTTGCATTGCTACTTGCCTCGCCTGCCACAAACCAGTAGAGTTCTGCGCGACGAATGAAGACCTATATCATCAGACGACTCCTTCTCATGCCCCTGACGCTGCTGGGGGTCACGTTCCTCGTCTTTTGCATAACCCGCTTTGTTCCGGGAGGTCCCATTGAGCAGATGATGCAGCAGCAGAGCATGAGCGCCCTGTCCGGCCAGAAGGCGGGGTCCCAGCGCGGCGACAATAACCTGAGCGAAGCGGATATGGAGCGCCTGGAGGAACAGTACAGCCTTCAGGAGCCCATCATCACCGCTTATCTGCAATGGCTGGGAGTGCTCCCAAAAAAGATTTTCATTTCCCGTGAGGAATTCGGGGAGATCGGCGGCGTGGAAGCGGCGGACAAGGAAGATGAATATTCCGGCATTTCCGATACGCACACCCGGATCAACCTGAATGAAACGGGAGAACAGGTCGTCGTAGTGCGCCAGGACAAGGATTCCGACAGCGTGAAGGACGCCTTCTTTTCCGGCACTCCGTCCCGGAAAGCCGCCTCGGAAGGCTGGACCGTGGACATAGAATCCCCCATGGACCGCGCGGAACGCTGGGCGCGCCGCATGAGGCAGACGGACAATACGGAAGCCGTCAGGGACAAGGCGCGCGGCTATGCCTGGCGCGCCGTGATGTATAAGACCAGCTTTGACGGGCTGCTCCAGGGCACCATGGGCAACTCCTTCAAATACAATGAACCAGTGTGGGACATGATTAAGGAGCGCATTCCCGTCTCCCTGTACTTCGGCATCCTGAGCGCCATTATTACCTATTCCGTCTGCATTCCCCTGGGAGTAATAAAGGCCATCCGCCACAAGAGCCTGGTGGACAACATCTCCTCTGTTCTGATTTTCCTGGGGTACTCCGTGCCCGGCTTTGCGCTGGGCGCCGTGCTGGTGGTGTATCTGGGCGCGCGTCTGGAATGGTTCCCGCTCTGCGGGCTTACGTCTCCGGACTTTGCGGACATGGGCTTCTGGCAACAGGCCGGAGACCTGCTGCACCATACGGTGCTTCCCCTGATCTGTTATGTAGTCAGCTCCTTCGCCATCACCACCATGATGATGAAAAACAACCTGATGGACAACCTTTCCGCGGACTATATCAGAACGGCCATGGCCAAGGGCGTGAGCTTCAAGGGGGCCGTTATCAAGCACGCCTTCCGCAACTCCTTCATCCCGATTGCCTCCACGCTGGGCAGCCTCATCAGCCTTATTGTGGCCGGCTCCATGCTGGTGGAAAAGGTCTTCGATATCCAGGGCTTCGGGATGCTGAGCTACCAGGCCCTGATGGACAAGGACTACGCCCTGATCATGGGCACGCTGCTGCTTACCTCCTTCCTGATGGTGCTGGGCAACCTGCTTTCAGACATCATCGTAGCCGCCGTGGATCCGCGCATTAAATTTGAATAACACACATGGTTAGAAAACTGGCATACCTTCTGGTCATTCTGGCGGTCCTCACTGCCGTGGGAGAGTTGTGCGGCCTGCTCCTGCCCACGTTGAGCTGGCCCTTCACCGTCTCGCGTGAAATGAGCATGCTCAACATCGTCTGCACGGACCAGAACAACGGCGGCATCCTGACGCCGCAGGGAAAATTCCTGTGGTTCGGCTGGGCCTGCGTGCTGGTCATGGCCGGGGTCGGCTTCTGGATCATGCTGAAAGGGCCGCGCCGCTTCCATCCCACGCCGATTACGAAACGCCGCATCCAGCGCTTTAAAAGCATCTCCCGCGGCTATGTCTCCCTCATCATCCTGCTCGTACTGACGCTGCTGGCCTGCATGGACCAGTGCCTGGTGGGCAAACGGGCGCTGCTCGTCGTGCAGGACGGCTCCTGGTACTTCCCCGCCATCATGCGCAAGGTTTACAAAGGCTCCACCTTCGGCCAGACCGGGGACTTTGCGGATGCGGAAGCCAACTACCGCGAACTGAAAAAACAGGCAGGGCAGCCGGGAAAACCCTCCCTCGTCATCATGCCCCTGGTGCCGTACGACCCCACGGGGGATTCCACCAATCCCGGTTCTGAAGCCCTGACGGTGAATGAAGACGGCCTGGTCTGCGAGTCCAGCGGCAAGCCGTATTCCGGCTTGGCCTCCCGGCTGCACAAGGATGAAGAAGCCCTTCCCCACATCAGCTACAAATTCCGCAAGGGGAAAAAGGTGGACCGCGCCACCGGCTGGCTGGAAGACCGGACGGAAGTGTACAGCGCCACGTATGAAAACAACCAGATCGTAGCGGAACACTACAGCGGCCCCGGCACCAAGGAGGACTTCCTGAAACAGACGGACGAGAACAAAATCAGCCGCATCTTCTACCACCCGGCCCCACCCCTCAAGGGAGGCCACCTGCTGGGCACCAACACCCAGGGCGCGGACATCCTGGCGTACCTGTACGGAGGGCTCCAGGTGAACATGAAAGCCGCCATCTTCTACCTTCCCATCGTGTACTTCATCGGCATCACCTTCGGGATGATGATGGGCTACTTCGGCGGCATGTTTGACCTCGGCATGCAGCGCCTCATTGAAATCTTCTCCCAGGTTCCCTTCCTGTTCATCATCATGATCATTTCAGACATGGTGCCGCTCCAGATGAAGGGCATGTTCCTGATCATCAGCCTGCTCATCATGTTCGGGTGGATGTCCATGACCTACCAGCTCAGGACCTCCACCATGAAGGAAAAGGCGCGCGACTACGTGGCGGCGGCCCGCGTGCTGGGGGCTTCCACCAGCCGCATCCTCTTCGTCCACATCCTCCCCAACCTCGTCGCCATCCTGGTCACGCTGGTTCCGTTCAGCGTCTCCGCCCTCATTCTGGCCCTGGCCTCCCTGGATTACCTGGGCTTCGGCCTTCCGGACACGTACGCCAGCTGGGGGCGCCTGCTCAATGACGGCCTGGCGGACCTCTCCGCCAGCTGGGTGGTCACCTCCGCCTTCTCCGCCCTGGTGATTACCCTCCTGCTCGTCACCTTCATCGGGGAGGCCATCCGGGAAGCCTTCGATCCCAAGAAATTCACCACCTATAAATAAAAAGACTCCTGTTTCCGCCATACCCATGCTCAAGCTGTCCGCCATCCTCCGCACCATCCTTTCCTCCGTGACGCTGTCCCTTCTGCTGGCAGTTGGTTCCGGTTGCAAGGATTCCTCCCAATCCCAGGGAGTGGGCTGGCAGCCGAACGTGCCTTTCGGCACGCTCCCTCCGGGATTTGACTCCTTCCCGGAACGGTGGAACAAGCAGATTAATGACCGGCTGGCGCGGGAAGAAGCCGCCAAGCAGAAGGAAATACGGGAACTCCGGGACAAATTCTTCAAGGAGGAAGACCCCAAAATCAGGGAAAAGCTGCAAAGCAAGCTCATTGCTGATGAAGCGGCCTTGTCCGTCATCCACCGCAGGCAGACGGAAGGGGACTACATCAAATTCAAGACTCCGGCGGACATCCCCCAGGACCTGAAATGGGAAGACGGGCTGGACAATCCGGAAATAGGCGACCCGAACGCCAAAAAAGGCGGCGTGCTGCGCCAATGGGCTCCGGGGTCCTACCCGGACACGTTCCGACCCAACGGCCCGAACAGCAACAGCGGCTTCCGCGGCCCGCTGTATGATGAAATCATCATCGGCCTCGTCTCCATTCATCCGGTCACCGGAAAAATCATCCCCGGCATCGCCCACAAATGGGCGGAATCCGCAGACAGGCGTACTGTTTACTTTGAACTGGACCCGGACGCCCGCTACTCGGACGGAGCCAAGGTAAAGGCCATCGACCTGCTGGTGAACATGTACATCCGCACCTCGGAATACAGCCGGGACGTCTTCTACAACAACTTCTTCTACCAGAACGCGTCCAACATCACCATCTACGACGACAACCGCTTCTCCATCACCCTCCCCTTCGCCAAGCCGCTGCTCCCGTTCTACTGCACGCTGTTCATCCCTTCCCCGCCGCACTTCTACTGCGAATTCGGCCCCAGCTACGTGGAACGCTACCAGTGGCGCGTACCGCCCACCACGGGCGCCTACGTGGTGAAGCCGGACGGCATCATCCGCGGCCGCCAGGTAACGCTCCAGCGCGTGCCGGACTGGTGGGCCAGGGACAAGAAATTCACGAAGTACATGTATAACGTGGACCAGATCGTGTACAACTTCATCGCGGAACCGTCCAAGGCCATTGAACTCTTCCGCATCGGGGAGCTGGACGTGCTGAACATCACGAAGCCGGAGCTGTGGCATGAGCGCATGGAAATCCCGGAAGTCCACAACGGCTATATCAACCGCAGCACGTTTTTCACCATTTACCCCCGGCCTCCGTACGGCCTCTTCCTGAACACTTCCAAGGCCCCCTTCAATGACCTCAACGTGCGCCTGGGCTTCCAGCATGCGCTGAACATCCAGAACATCATTGACATCACCTTCCGCGGGGACTACCAGCGGCTCAACTCCTACAACTCCGGCTTCGGCAAATTCACCAACCCCTACATCAAGGCGCGCCCCTACTCTCCGGAACAGGCCCGCGCCTGCTTCGCCAAGGCCGGATACACCATCCCGTGCCCGGACGGAATCCTCCGCAAGCCGGACGGCACCCGGCTCACCGCCGCCATCACCTTCCCCAATTCCTCCCCCTCCCTGGCCTCCACGCTGGGCAAGCTGAAGGAAGACGCCCGCAAGTGCGGCCTGGAAATCCAGCTGGACCCGCTGGACTCCACCGTGGCCTTCCGCAAGATCATGGAAAAGCGCGTCCAGGCCTCCTTCATGGCCTGGGGCTTCACCCCGCCCCACCCGATGAACGAGCAGGGCTTCCACTCCCGCTACGCCTATGACGAACGCGGCAGCCTCATCACCTATACCAACAACATCTGCGCTTATGCGGACAAGGAGATGGACAAGCTGCTGGACGACGAAACGAACGCCGCTACGGAAGACGAGCTTCAAAAGGCCACGTGGAAGGTGCAGCAGAAAATTCATGACGAGGCCCTGTGGGTCCCCTGCTGGACCACGGAATTCGTCAGGCTGGGCTACTGGCGCTGGGTCAAATGGCCGAACAGCGCCACCACGCAATTCTGCCATCCGGTCGTGTTTGACCCGATGGAAAGCTACCTGTACTGGGTAGACAACGACGTCAAAAAGGAAACCATGGAAGCCAAGCGGAAAGGAAAAACCTTCGAGGAAGTGGACACCGTATACGACCAGTACCGCTATATGGACTCCATCGACAGCCTGGACAACAAGGAAGGTGGCGGCAAGCTGCCGTCCGTTCCCGTCATCCCGGAAAACGGCGGCCCGCTGGAACCCTCTGCCACGGAGAAATAACAAATGAGCGAACCCCTGTTGGAAATCAAGAACCTGGTCACCGGATTCGAGACGGAATCCGGCCTGCTGAAAGCGGTGGACGGCGTCAGCTTCACCGTTCCCAAGGGAACCTGCGTAGGCATCGTGGGGGAATCCGGCTGCGGCAAAAGCGTCACGGCCATGTCCATCGTCCGCCTGCTTCCCCAGCCCATGGGGAAAATCCTGGACGGGAAAATACTCTTCAAGGGCCGTGACCTGGTCCAGGCGAAGGAGACGGACATGCACGGCATCCGCGGCCGCCACATCGGCGTCATCTTCCAGGAACCGATGACGGCTCTCAACCCTGTGCACAGCATCGGCAGGCAGATAGGGGAATCCCTGATGCTCCACCGGGGAATGAACGCCAGGGAAGCCCGGGACGCCGCCATCCAGCTCCTGCAACGCGTCCGCATCCCCGCGCCGGAACAGCGCGTGGACGAATTCCCCCACCAGCTCTCCGGCGGCATGCGCCAGCGCGTCGTCATCGCCATTGCTCTGGCCTGCCATCCGGAACTCATCATCGCGGATGAACCCACCACGGCCCTGGACGTCACCGTGCAGGCGCAGATTCTGTCCCTCCTCAAGGACCTCCAGGCGGAAATGGGCTCCTCCTCCATCCTCATCACCCATGACTTGGGCGTCATCGCACAGAGCTGTGACTCCGTGGTGGTCATGTATGCCGGCCGCGTGGTGGAAAAAGCTCCCGTCCGGGAACTCTTTGCCAATCCCCGCCACGCCTACACCAAGGGACTGCTGGCCTCCATCCCGCAGTTGAGCTCCGTGCGCAAGACCAAGCTGCCCACCATTCCCGGACAGGTGGCCTCCATTGCGGACTTTGTGCCCGGCTGCCGCTTCTGCCAGCGCCAGGGAGTGCCCGTGGAAGAACTCACGGAACGGCCGCCTCTCGTGGAAATATCCCCGGACCACTTCGTGGAAGCCTGCCCCCGCTGCGCCAACCTTTAACCTTTTTCCCCTTCTCTCGCCATGCCGGAACCACTCTTGCAAGTCAACAACCTGAAAATGTACTTTCCCGTCCGCTCAGGAATCTTCCTGCGGCAGGCGGGATGGGTCAAGGCGGTGGACGACGTCTCCTTTAGCATCTACCCCGGTGAAACGCTGGGACTGGTGGGGGAATCCGGCTGCGGAAAATCCACCATCGGGAAAAGCATCGTCCGCCTGCTGAAACCCACCGGAGGCTCCATCCAGTTCAACGGAAAAAACATCGCCACGCTCTCCCAGCGCAAAATGCGGCCCCTGCGCCCCCATATTCAAATGGTCTTCCAGGACCCGGCGGAATCCCTCAACCAGCGCCAATCCATCGGCCAGATTGTAGCGGAACCCTTCGTCATCCACCGCATGGGCACACCCGCCGCGCGCCGGGAATGGGTGCGCGGCCTGCTGGACCGCGTAGGCATGCCGGACAGCGCCATCGACCGCTTCCCCTTTGAATTCTCCGGAGGCCAGCGCCAGCGCATCGGCATCGCACGCGCCCTGACGCTGAACCCCAGCCTCATCATTCTGGATGAACCCGTCTCCGCGCTGGACGTATCCGTCCAGTCCCAGGTGCTCAACCTGCTGCTGGAACTCCAGGAAGAACGCAAGCTCTCCTACCTCTTCATCGCCCATGACCTGGCGGTGGTCAAGCACATCTCCGACCGCGTGGCGGTCATGTACCTGGGAAAAATCGTGGAAATGTCAGATGCGGAAACCATCTACCAATCCCCCAAACACGCCTATACCAAGGCGCTGCTGGACGCCATCCCGGAACCGGATCCCGCCAGGGCCAACAAGCACCAGCCTCTGCCGGGGGACGTTCCCTCCCCCATTAACCCGCCGCTCGGCTCCGCCTTTGGCCACCGCATCCAGCACCCCTCCTATCCGGAAACGGTGGGTGCGGATCTCACCCCTGTGGAAATAGAACCGGGCCACTGGGTAGCCCCGGACCCCTGCTCCCTGGAGCCGGAGGACTGGAACAAGGTGCGCCAGCGGTAAAAGCGCGGAAAAACGTCGCATCCGTTACCTATTGGAAAAGGCGCTCCCAGAAGTAAAACCTCCCATTTCAAGAAAATTCCGGCTGCCAAGAGGTATGGCGGAAATGCTGATTAACCATGAATTTACGGTTCCGGCAGCCTGGGGATGACGGCCTCCCCGCCCTTCATAACTAAAAATCCATCCAGAGCGCAGCCAAGGAAATTTTCTCCAGCCTGCGGACAGCATACCCCAACAAAAAGCCTCTGTTCCGCTTAGGAAAAACACCCATAAGGGGAACAACTCCCTCACTCCCGGAAGAGTCACCGCCTTTAAAGGCGATAGCGGAAACACCGGTTCACCGCAGCTTTGCGGCTTCGGTGCCTGCCATCCCGTCAAAAAAACAAACGAGCGCGAAACAGCCCGCGGCCCCTTACACGTAAATCCGCGGCACGCGGGCGCTGATGCTGGTCAGCACGTTGCTGGGAATGGTACTGGCGCGGCGCGTCAGCTCCTCCCAGCTTACATTAGGGCCCATGATCTCCACCAGGTCCCCGGTCTCCACCTGGTCCATGTAGGTGACGTCCACCATAATCTGGTCCATCGTCACACGGCCCAGAACCGGGCAGTACTGGCCGTTGATATACACGCGCGCTCCCTGGTTGGAAAGATACTGGAGGTAGCCGTCCGCATAGCCGATGCCGATGGTAGCCACCTTCGTGCTCCCCTTCGTCATATAGCAGTGGTTGTAGGAAACGCCATGGTTGCCCGGCAGCGTGCGTATCAGGGTAATGCGGCTGTACAGGGTCATCGTGGGCCGCAGCTCCTTGTTGTATGGGGAAGGCATCGGAGAATACCCGTACAGGATTCTGCCCAGCCTCACCATGTTGGCGCAGGGAACCTTGTAATTAAACACGGCCGCGCTGCTGCACAGGTGCCGGAACTTGTACTGGTGCCCCTGGGAGAGTTCGTTCACGGCCTCAGCAAAGCCGCTGATCTGCCCGTGCGTAAAGGAAATATCGTCGGAAGCTGCGGACAGGTGGGAAAACACGCCCTCCAGGTCCAGATGGCTGAACTGCTTGAGCTTTTCCGTCAGGCCGTGCAGTTCACTGGGAAGAAAGCCGCTGCGGCCCATCCCGGTATCCACGCCCAGATGGACATGGACGGGCTTGTTGTAAAGGGCGCCCAGGGAATTGAAATGTTCCGCCTCCTCCATGCTGGAAAGGGCGGCGCGCCAGCCGTTCTGCACAATCTCCTCCCGTTCTCCGGCAAAACAGGGACCGAGAATGAACGGGCATGTCTTCACCCCAGCATCCCTCACCCGGCCAGCCTCCGCCACCGTGGCGACGCCGAAAAAAGCGCAGTCTTCACCATCCAGAGCCTTCACTACCCCTTCCAGTCCGTGCCCGTAGGCCTCCGCCTTCACAATGGCCATCAGGCCGTGGTCCGGCATCACGCGGCGGACGACGTTCAAATTGTGCCTCAACGCATTGGTATCAACCTGGGCCCATGCTCTGGGAGGGCTTGTGCAACTCATGCCCGGAGTGTAGGAAGACGGTTGATGCTGTACAAGCCGGAATTGAGCCACCTTCCCACTTTCCGGAACGGAATCCGGACAAAGCCGCACATCAGTCAGGAGGAATGAATCCGGGAATCTTGACGGAAGGAAAGTATTCCCTCTTTTTCACCTGCCTTCAAAAAACTCCTTGCCAATCCCCTGCATGAACGATATATTCCCACCCGCACTGCAAATGCGCGGTTAGCTCAGTGGTAGAGCACATGCTTCACACGCATGGGGTCACTGGTTCGAAACCAGTACCGCGTACCATCTTCATAAACACCCTGGAATCCAGCATTCCGGGGTGTTTTGCGTTCGGGTCATCCAGCAGGCAAGAAGAGATTAATTAAACAGCCCTTCTTTGCTATATGTTGATTGTCTTGTCATCTACCCCTTATAAGGATAGCATGCTCCAAGTATCCCATCTCTCCTGAAATGCCGCTTTTTAATTCAAAACTGGAAATACTGAACCAAATCAAGGAAACCCCGTTCAAGTTGGAACGGGAAATTCAACATTTGGTGGAAGCTAATTTGAATACGCTGCTTGGAGTGGAATTCGTCAAATCCGAATTTACGATATCCGGTTCCGTCCATCAACTGAGAATAGACACCCTGGCTTTTGACAGGAAAAACAAGGCTTTCGTCATCATTGAATACAAGCAGGACAAGAGTTTCAGCGTCGTTGACCAGGGTTACGCCTATCTTTCCGTGATGCTCAACAACAAGGCTGATTTCATTTTGGAATACAACGAATCCCAGAACGAGCCGTTGAAACGCAATAGTGTGGACTGGTCCCAATCCCGCGTTATTTTCATTTCCCAAGGCTTCACTCCCTATCAAAAAGAGGCGATTAATTTCAAAGACCTTCCGATTGCTCTGTGGGAGATTAAAAAATACAGCAATCAAACCATCAGTTTTGAGGAGGTCCGAAAGCTCAACGCAACGGAAAGCATCAAAACAATCTCATCGGAAAACAGCGCCGTAAATGCTGTCAGCAAGGAAGTCGTAGTTTATACGGAGCAAGACCGATTGAAGGCCATTCCGGAAGAGGTGCAGGACGTTTACCACAGCCTCAGAGAAAAAATTCTCGATTTGGGAAACGTTGGAATCAAGGCCAACAAGCTTTATGTCGCCTTCACTGTCAACGGTTCGAATTTCACGGATATCGCTTTGCAGAAACAAGGCCTGAAACTCTGGATCAACCTTCCCAAAGGCGAATTGGAAGACCCCTATAAATTCGCTAGGGACGTTTCCAATATCGGCCATCATGGAAATGGCGCTTACGAGCTGGCTATCAAAAATGCGGACAAGCTGGATTACATCCTTACCCTGATCAAACAGTCTTATAAGCAAAAAGCTTAACCCCTCCTGGCTGGGAAGATTTAACCGTGCCATTGCTTTTTTGATGAACGCTGCATACTCCCGGCAGCATGGGCATTGACTTGGTTTTCCTTTCTCCGTATGCTTCCGCCCTCATGCCTGCGCTGCTGATCACGTCTTTCATCTGGGCGTTGTCATTCGGACTGCTGGGGAACTGCCTGTCCGACCTCCCCGCCAGTTTTGTCGCGCTGGCGCGCATGGCCGGCTCGCTGGCCGTTTTCCTCCCCTTCGTCCGGAAGGTTCCTTTCAGCCATGCAATGGGGATGATGGGGATAGGCGCCGTCCAATTCGGAGGAATGTACCTCTGCTATATCGCAGCCTTCCATTATCTGCCTTCCCACCAGGTCGCCCTTTTCACGGCCACTACGCCGATTTACGTGGTTCTGGTCAACGGCCTGATGAAGAAGAAGCTGCCGCCGCTCCATCTGGCGGCGGCCGTTCTTGCAGCCATAGGAGGCGCGGGCATCCTTTGGAAAGGGTATTCCGCCGGCAATGGCGAACTTACGGGAATTGTTCTGGTACAGCTTTCCAACCTTTGTTTCGCGGCAGGGCAAATCGCCTACATTTCCTTGAAGGATTCCTGGTTCGGCGGAAGTGAAGCTTCCTGCTTCGCCTATGCCTACGCAGGCGCCCTGCTGGTTACCTTGCCTGCCGGACTGCCGTCAGGGCTGGCCTGCTGGCAGGAGATTTCAGCCATGCAATGGTGGCTGCTGGCCTATTTGGGAGTCATCGCTTCAGGAGTCTGCTTTTTCCTCTGGAATTACGGCGCCCGCCGGGTGACGCCCGTCAAGCTGGCAATCATGAACAATCTCAAGATTCCCCTGGCGGCGCTGATTTCCCTGCTCCTGTTCCGGGAACAGCCCAATATGTTCCTCCTGGCTCTCGGGTGCCTGCTTATCCTGTCCTCTTTCCTGATCGCGCCCATTCCTCCCAAGAAGGCTGCGCGGAAACAGGCTTCCGGCGGCCGGATTCCGGAATAACGCACCCTTGTCATTTCCGCCCGCGCCAGTTTCCAGATTCTCCTTTCATGCTCCAGGAAAGGCATGACACATCACATCCGTTTCATTTTGAACCGGAGATGGAATGAACAGGTCTTTTCTGGCAGTACTTTCCTCCTGTTCATGTTTAAGGTCGCCTCCCATTTTTTCCCATTCCTGTGCTGCTGCCTGATGGCCCAGTTCTCTCCGTCATTCGCCAAAACGGTGGAATACGATTTATACGTCCGGAACGCTCCGGTCAATTTTACCGGGGTCACGCGCCCGGCCATGACCATCAACGGAAGCATTCCCGGCCCCGTTCTGTATTTTACGGAGGGGGACACCGCGGTGATACGGGTGCACAACCTGATGGATACGGAGACTTCCTTCCACTGGCACGGCCTGCTGGTGCCCAATGACCAGGACGGGGTGCCGTACCTGACTTCCGCGCCGGTAAAGCCCCACACCACGCATACCTATACTTTTCCCATCATCCAGAACGGCACGTACTGGTACCATTCCCACAGCGGCCTTCAGGAGCAGAGCGGCCTGTACGGCGCGTTCGTCGTCCGCAAGCGGCCCGGCGACCCGGCGCGCAGGCCGGAGGACGCCCTGCCGGAGTATACGCTGGTGCTGAGCGACTGGACGAACGAGAATCCCCAGGAGGTGAACAGGAAGCTTCACACCGGGTCGGACTGGTTTTCCATCCGCAAGGGGAGCGTGCAGAGCTACTGGGAGGCTCTGCGCGCCGGCTACCTGGGAACCAAGCTGACCAGCGAATGGAAGCGCATGAACGCCATGGACGTGAGCGACGTGTATTACGAACGCTTTCTGCTGAACGGCTCTTCGCAGGCTTCCCTGCCCCGGCTGAAGGGCGGCGACCGCCTCAGGCTGCGCATCGTCAACGGGGCTTCCTCCACCTATTTCTGGCTGAGGTACGCGGGCGGCAAAATCCGCGTGGTGGCCAGCGACGGGAAGGACGTCGTTCCCGTGGACGTGGACCGCATGATGATTGCGGTTTCCGAGACTTACGACGTCGTCCTGACGGTACCGGAATCAGGCAGGGCTTTCGAGTTCCAGGCGACGGCGGAGGATACCTCCGGGTCATCATCCCTGTGGCTGGGCCATGGGGAAAGGCAGCCGCTGCGCCCCTTCCCCAGGCTGAATTACTTCAAGAAGATGAAACAGATGAACGGAATGATGACCATGGGCGGTAACATGAAGATGATGAAAATGAATTCCGGTTCCATGCGCCAGATGCATCACCACGGCATGCCGGCCTCCCATTCCGGAGATATGGGGATGATGGACATGAAGTCCGGTTCCTCCCATGGTGGAGGCCACGGCAGCATGCAGGAGGAGGGGGAGGAAACCACCCTGACGTATGACATGCTGAAGTCCCCTTCCCGCACCAACCTCCCTTCCGGCGTTCCCGTGAAGGAGCTGCATTTCATGCTGACCGGGAATATGAACCGCTATGTGTGGAGCATCAACGGGAAGACTCTTTCAGAGACGGACCGAATCATGATCGAGGAAGGGCAGAATGTACGCATCATCCTGACCAACAATACCATGATGAGGCATCCCATGCACCTGCACGGGCATTTTTTCCGGCTGGTGAACAGGCACGGGGATTTTTCCCCGCTCAAGTTCACGGCGGACATCCAGCCCATGGCCACCCAGGTGATCGAGTTTAACGCGGCGGAGAAGACGCGCGGCAACTGGTTTTTCCACTGCCATATCCTGTACCACATGATGAGCGGCATGGGCCGGATTTTCACGTATGAGGATTCTCCCCCCAATCCGCAGCTTCCCCACCCCATGCGGGCGCTCCAGCACGTTTACGACATGGACCGGAAGTGGTACCTGACCGTGAACAATGATTTCGCCTCCAACGGGAACATCGGAGACCTGGAGTTCGGAGGCACCCGCTGGAGCGTTCAGGGAGAGTGGCAAATAGGCTACAAGGATACGCGCGGCTATGAGGCGGAAGGACGGCTGGGCAGGTACATCGGGGAGAAGCAGTGGCTTTACCCCTACATCGGGGTGGACTGGACCTGCCGCAAGGGTGAGGCCGGAGAACGCAACATGTTCCGCCAGACCACCAAAAAGGACCGGGAAGTGGACGGCACCCTGGGCGTCCGGTATACGCTGCCCCTGCTCCTGATTGGGGATGCGCGCATTGATACGGACGGAAAGGTGCGCCTGCAATTGGAGAGGGATGATATCCCGCTCACCTCCCGCCTGCGCCTTTCCTTTTCCCTGAATACGGACCGGGATTATTCCGTGGGCCTGCACTACATCCTGACCTCCCATCTCAGCGTTTCCACCAATTACGACAACAACCTGCACTGGGGAGTGGGGCTGATGCTGACCTATTGAACGCCTTCCCCCATTTTCTCCTGTTCCAGCCGGGCATTCCCCTGTAGCATTCCTTCACCATGTCAGGGATGATGAATTGGCAGCAGCTTTTGTCGGACGCCCGCTGGGGGTCCAGGCACCAGAGTACGGCGTCTCCGCAGAAAAACCGCAGCAATTACGACCGGGATTACGGGCGCATTCTGTTTTCCAGCGCTTTCCGCCGCCTTCAGGACAAGACGCAGGTTTTCCCCCTGGGTCGCAATGATTACGTTCGCACCCGCCTGACCCACAGCCTGGAGGTGGCCCACATCGGCTCCTCCCTCGGCATGCTGGCGGGAGAGTGGCTGGCGGAGAAAGGTTCCCTTCCCGCTCCTATAGTGCCTTCCGACGTGGCCACCATCGTTTCCACCGCCTGCCTGGCCCACGACATCGGCAATCCGCCCTTCGGCCATTCCGGGGAGGACGCCATTGAAACCGCCCTGAAACGGCACGGCCTGGAGCTGCCGTTTGAAGGGAATGCCCAAGGGTTCCGCATCCTTACCCGCACCGGGGATCCGATGGAAGGCAACGGCCTGAAACTGACGGCGGCCGTTCTGGGCGCCTTCATGAAGTATCCCTGCACGCAATCCTATTCCGCGGCCGTCAGGAAAGGCGGCATGACGGCAGCCAACAAGCTTGAATGCAAGAAGTTCGGCATCGGGGAACAGGAGAGGGAGGCGGCTTCCTTCGTGGCCGGCCATCTGGGGCTGCTTCCCCGTTCCGCGCCTGATGAAAAATATCTTTGCTGGTGCCGCCATCCCCTGGCGTACCTGATGGAGGCCGCGGACGATATCTGCTACCGTATCGCGGATATTGAAGACGGGTATTTTTCCGGCATTCTGGATTTTGAGCCTACCAGGGATTTATTCAGCCCTTTCCTGACGGAATCCCAGCTTTGCTACGTCCGGGAGCTGGAAAAGAAGGATGAAAAAGAATCCTGCATCCATTACATGCGCGCGCTCGCCATCGGCAGGAGCATCCAGTCCGCCGTGGACAGTTTCATGAAGCATGAAGAGGAGCTTCTGCAAGGGAGCATGGATCAATCCCTGATTGACCGTTCGGAACTGGCCGCGCCGCTGAACGGATTGTACCAGTACGCCATTGAGAACGTGTACCAGGCCCGGGAGGTGATTGAAGTGGAAGCCATGGGCTACAAGGTGCTGGGAGAGCTGATCGACTTTTTCATGGAGTGGGTGAACCATCCTTCCTCCGGACAGTCCAAAAAAGTAGCCATCATGCTTCAGGGAACCGGTCTGCCCAAGGATGACGAAGGGAAGGACGCACGCCTGGCGCACATGCTTGATTATATTTCCGGCATGACAGATTCCTTCGCGCTGGAGACGTACCGGAAATTGACCGGCATTCTGTAGTTCCTGCCGCACTCCGCTTTTCAAAAGGAGTTCAAGACCTGCCCACAGGGAGGCCGCAAGATATCCCCTTTCTTTTCCTTCCCTCTTCTTCCGGCGGTTCCTCCGGATGTGGAATAGATGTCCTGCTGCTGTTCCGTGCTTTTTCTTCCCGGAACGCGCCGCTTTTTCAGAAGAGGAAAAAGCCCCTTTTCTGCATGAAAAAGGCTGCCCCACACAGGGCAGCCGTCCTTAACATAATGATCATGGATTTCTCCATTGTTTCATGAAGAGGTTAAAAGCAGAAATTGGTTTCTATGTTTTTCAGGCGTTCCCTGACGGCTTCCGGCACGGCTTCCTTTTCCTCCGGCGTGTTGTAGGGGCCGGAGTACAGGACTTTTCCCGCGGAATCCGTCACATGGACGGTGGTGCCCGCCTGGGAGCTGGAAGAAACCACAATGGTTCCGTTGGCGTCCGACATCCGGACGGAAGACGTGCTCTGCCCTCCGCCGGACACCTTGCCCATAGGGGGCATAGGCATCTGGTGAAGGTTCTGGAGGCTCCGGAGCATCTGGGCCGCTCCCGGGGTCAGGTTCATCCGGCCGATGATGTCATCCATCCGCGAATCATCAATCGCGGAGTCCCTCAAAAAATCATCCATCATCTGCTGCATGTCCAGAATGCGCTGCGGAAGGTTGGGCCGTGCGGCCATTCCGGCGGGAGGAACCGCCTGGCGCCGGACGGAGGGAACCACGCGCGGCTGGGTGCGGGGATCTCCCTGGGCCGCCAGTATTTCTTCCGCGGAAAGCGTTCCGCCGTCCAGCGTGACATCCGCCGTTTCCCGCTTGCCCTTGCGGTAGAATACAGCCGTAATCTTGTCTCCCGGAACTTTTTCAGACAGGGCTTCCGTCACGGAGCGCGGGCCGGACAGGGAGATGTCCCCCAGCTTGATGATGACGTCGTTTTCCTGGAGTCCGGCCTTGGCGGCGGGGCTGTCCGGCATCACCTTGGTCACCAGCACGCCGGGAAATCCGCTGAGTTCCAATTGAGCCACGACTGCCTGCGGCACCGTGCCGGGCACAATGCCCAGCCTGGCCGGTCTGGAAGAGGGCAGCGGCTTGGTCTGCGGCGTGTAGGGAGTCAAGGGCGGCGGCTGAAGGTTGTCCGTACTTCCTGCGGGCCGGTCAATGGAATATCCGGAGCCCGAACCTATCAGCAATCCCAATGTCAGAAAGATACAGGTTTTCATATCCATGTGAGATAATATACAGCATCCGTCCGCGCAATGTTCAAAATTTGTGCATTTTTTTTGCAGGTCCCCGCCCGTCCCCTTCCATCCCGCAGCGTCGGCAGACCGTCAAGGAACGCATCACGGGAGTAAAGCCAAGCCAACCCACACTTGGGTGAGACCTTTATCCGGACGCCTTTCCCTCCACCGGCAGGGAGATTTCCCTCCCGGTAGAACATTTATTTCCGGGCATGGGAAAAGAGCTCCGCCATGCATCCAGGGCGCTTTCTTTTTCTTCACAAAGCAGAGACGCGGAACAAGGAACAGGACCGGAGAGCGCGAACGCTTGCAGCAACAGAATGGAAAATTTCAACCGCGCTGCCCACAGGCGTTCACGCGGCGGTCCTTTAATATTCCTTTTCAGGAAGAATTCTACGGATGACGGCAGGAGCGATCACGGGCACGCGCTCGTCTCCGCCCTGCAATTCAAAAAGAGTGGGTTTCCGCAGCAGCTCCCGCTTTTCCCCGGGCAGTACAGGGGCTTCCGTCTTTTCAGCTCCGGCTTCCACCTCATTCCCTCCGGCCACCGTGCCGCCGGGCGCTACCAGCGTATTTTGAACCAGCAGAACGGCGCCCACCGCAGCCGCCACGGAAATGCCTGAAATATAGGCGAGCCGCCGCCACAGGGGGATTTTCACCGCTTTTTCCTGCTTCGCCTCTCCGGCGCAGTCCATGGCCTGCGCCATTTTGCACACGGAGAATTCCAGCATGGAAGAGGCGGAAAGCCTTTTCAGCCGGGTTTCCATTTCATGTTCGGACTCGGCGCACATCAGGGAACAGCATTGTTCCCGGAACAGAACCCTCACCGGGGCAGGCCGCAAACGCTTCAAAAGGGATTCCATCTCATGAATTTCCTCATCGGATATTTCATCATGCCGGAGACGGTCGTTCAGGGGGAAGATTTCCTCACACCTTCCGGCCAGGCGGGAAATCAGTTCATCGGATACGGGAAGGGGCTGCATGGCGGCAGTACCGCCGCCTTCCTCCCCTGCGGCGGATGATGTTGTTTCATGTTTCATAAGAGTGGAGCGGCATTAGAGTTGGTCTTTTTTGTTTCTCAGCGCCTTGCGGAGCAGGTCGATGCCATAGCGGTACCGGCTCGCCACCGTGTTCTGTGAGATTTCCAGCGTTTCCGCAATTTGCTGAAAGGTTTGTTCCCCCCATATTTTCAGGACAATGACCTCGGAGAATTTGGAAGGGAGCTTCCTGAGCTGCATTTCCATGAACTGCTTGAGCTCCTCGTCCGCCGCGGCGCTGGAAAACCAGGGGTCCGCATAAACATCCTCGTCCTGTTCGGCGGCGCAGGCTTCATCCTCCCTTTTCTGGCGCCGGTCGGATTTGCGGCCATAGTCCACCGCCAGACGCCGGATGGAGGCAAAGACATAGGAAAGCCATGCCTCCTGCCCTCCCACAAATTCTCCGGAGGCCTCCTTGCGCGCCAGCCGTATCAGGGCATCCTGAAGGATGTCCTCCGCATCTTCCGGAGAGCGGGACTGCTGGCGGGCAAACAGCAGCAGTTGAGCGACGTGCCTCCGCAGCCATTCATCCCAGCTCAGCAAATGGCTGTCTTCTTCATTAACTTCCTCTTCCCTGATGTAGGCGGACGTATTCATTTCTGCATGTTCGGTTCCTTCATCAATCATAGCGCAACAAGTTCATTTTTTTGTTTAAAATAAAAGACGGAATATAGTTTTCCTTTTCACGGGAAGAGGGAATGCCTTCCTGAAAAGGGCTTATTTTTCCTTATTGATTATTTTCTGCATATTGTTGATCCATGGCTCCAGCTTTTTGGCCGCCGGAGATTCCGGATCGGCGTCACGGGCCATGTTCAGGTATTCCAGGGCCTTGGGATAATTGCGCTCCAGCGCATACCCGTCGCTGACGTATTTGGCTATTTCCAGGCGGATGGGCGGCAGGAGGTCCCGCTTCTCCAGCATTTGCAGAGCTTCCTCCTGTCCCGCGCGGATTTTTTCTGCGGAAAAGGGGCCCGCGTGCTTTTTGTAGAATTGCTCCATCATGAGCCGCTGCGCCGCCAGGGTCACGGCTTTTTCAGCCTTCCCGGCAAATCCGTATTGGTCGTCCGGGTCCAGGACGGAGATTTCCGCAATCAATTCCTTCTGATAGGGCTGCAAATCCTCCGGAAGCAGCTTAATGGCCTGCACCAGTTTTTCCAGTTTTTCCTTTCCTTCCAGCGCGCGGGCCGCAGCCACGGCTTCTTTCAGCTTCAGCCTCGTCTCCCCGGCGGCTTCCAGTTTCTTCAAATATTCCTCCACCGTTCTGGAGGGCCCCACTATTTTGGCATAGGGAGCGCCATTCCCCTCCATCATCAGGACGGAGGGAAACACGGAGATTCCGTAACGGCGCATCAATTCCTCATGAAACTTGAGCTGTTCCGGAGGCATTTTCCCCTCCGTCCTGGGAAAATCCAGCTCCACCAGCACGAGGTGGTTGTCTCCCGCATACTTGGCGAAGGCGTCCGTATCAAAAATATTTTTCCGCAGATAAATACACCCCGGGCACCAGTCGGAGCCGGTGAAGTCAACCAGCACCGGCTGTCCGCTTTTGCCGGCTTTCTCCAGAGCCTTGCTCCAATCCGTCTCCCAGACGGGAGATGCGGAACAAACCACGGCAGAAGCCAGAGAAAGAACGCCAAGGACAGAAAAAAATGAATTCTTCATCTTAAAGGCATCATAGCACCATCCCTGCCCTTGTCATTCTTTTTCAGACGTTCCCGCTCCTGACAGCCCGGCGGCTGCCGTGACGCCGCGCCTTCGGTCCCCCTACTGCCGTGACCGGCGGCGGATGTCCTGGCTCAGGCGCATGGCACAGAAGTCCGGACCGCACATGGAGCAGAAGTGGGCCTTTTTGGCGTTGGCATGGGGAAGCGTCAGGTCGTGGTAGGAACGCGCCTTCTGCGGGTCCAGGGAAAGGTTGAACTGGTCCTCCCAGCGGAATTCAAACCTGGCCTGCGCCAGCGCGTTGTCCCGCCACTGGGCGGACGGGTGCCCCTTGGCCAGGTCCGCGGCGTGGGCCGCCAGCTTGTAGGTGACCACGCCTTCCCTCACGTCCTCCCGGTCCGGGAGGCCCAGGTGTTCCTTCCTGGTCACATAGCAGAGCATGGCGCAGCCGCGCTGGCCGATGATCGCTCCGCCGATGGCTCCGGTGATATGGTCGTAGCCGGGGGCGATGTCCGTCACCAGTGGACCAAGCGTGTAAAAGGGAGCTTCCATGCACCATTCCAGCTGCTTGCTCATGTTCTCGGCAATGAGGTGCATGGGCACGTGGCCCGGCCCCTCATTCATGACCTGTACGCCCGCTTTCCACGCGCGCATGGTCAGGTCCCCCTGCACTTCCAGCTCCGCCAGCTGGGCGAAGTCATTGGCGTCCGCCACGGAGCCGGGCCGCAGGCCGTCCCCGATGGAGACGGCAATGTCGTAAGCCGCCAGAATGGAGCAGATTTCATCCCAGTGGGAATAAAGGAAGTTTTCCTGTTCGTGGATCATGCTCCACTGCGCCATGATGGACCCGCCGCGGGAGACGATGCCCGTCATGCGCCGTGCGGTGTGGTTCACAAACCGGAACAGCAGGGCGGCGTGCACCGTCACATAGTCCACGCCCTGCCGGGCCTGTTCCAGAAGAGTGTCACGGAAGACTTCCCAGCTCAGGTCCGCCACCTTGCCGCCCACCTTTTCCAGGGCCTGGTAAATGGGCACGGTACCGATGGGAACGGGGGAGTTCCTCAGGATCCATTCCCGCGTGGCGTGGATATTCTTTCCGGTGGACAGGTCCATGACGGTATCCGCCCCCCAGTGGATGGCCCAGCGCAGTTTTTCCACCTCCTCCTCAATGCCGGACCCCAGGGCGGAGTTGCCGATGTTGGCGTTGATTTTCACCAGGAAGTTGCGGCCGATGGCCATGGGCTCGCACTCAGGATGGTTGATGTTGGCGGGAATCAGGGCGCGTCCGGCGGCAATTTCGTCCCTGACGAATTCCGGCGTAAAATAAGCGGGCATGCGGCAGCCGTTCCGGCGTTCCGGCGCGTGCTGGTGGTCCAGCCGGTCGCGGGCCACCATGCTGGAGGGGCCGAAGCCTTCCTGCGCCTCCAGTTCGGACGGCCGCGGCATCATGGTGAGCGCCTCCAGGACTTCCCGGGCTTCGTCCGGGCGGCTCTTGGCGTTCGGATAACGGTCATACACCGCCTTGAACGCTTCTTCCCTGCCCAGGTTTTCCCGGATGGCTACAAATTCCATTTCCGGCGTAATGACGCCCTGGCGGGCGTAATGCCGCTGAGTCACAGGCGTGCCCCCCGCAGCCCGGAGGCAGCGGCCCTGGTCCGTTTCCGCCTCCTCCACATCACCGCGGGCCCGGATCCACGCGGCGCGCAGGGCGGGAAGCCCCTGCTCCGGGGTTCCCTCATAAGCCGCATCCCCCCACGGCCCGGAACAATCGTACACGCGCACGGGGTCATTGGAGTGGGCGGTGCCATCTGGCAGCAGGGTATCGCTCAGGAGGATTTCCCTCAAGGGAACCTGCACGTCCGGATGCAGACGGCCCGGAATATAAATGCGTCGGGAGCCGGGATAGGTCAAATTGGCGGTGTCGTTCATGGAATGGATGCTGTTCTGTGCCGGCAGGGGAACAGCGGAAACGAGACCTTCCCGAGAAACGGGGCATGCCCGTTCAATCGAACTCCCTGCGGCGGAATTATCCGCATCAGGTTTGAAGGGTTCTGCGGGAACAGCATGCCGTTCCCGCAATCTCAGCCTTTGTTTGGGCACCCCTGCCGAACTTGGGAAAAAGATAGCACGGGCTCCCGTCCCATCCAAGCGTTTTCCGGTCCGGGTGCCAAACCCACGGCGCAGGAGCGCCGCATGCCAATGCGGCAACTTGATATCATGCGTCCGCAGGGTGCGCGATACTCCCCTCTCCCCCGTTATGGAGCTGTTTCCCCCGCGCCGTGGGGAGCCATGCTCTTCTTCCTCCCCCATTTCAGCAGAAAGACGGAATTGACGATCACGACGACGGAGCCTGCATTATGGACCAATGCGCCCGCCACGGGATTCAATATTCCGCCCACCGCCAGCATGATGGCGATGAAGTTCAGGGCCATGGAAAACGTCAGATTGCACTTGATCGTGCGCATCATGCGTCTTGCCAGGCGCAGCAGATGGGGGAGTTCCCGTATATCGTCGCTTACCAGGACAATGTCCGCGGCGTCCACGGCAATGTCACTGCCTATGCCTCCCATCGCAATTCCGGCATGGGAGGTTTTCAGGGCCGGGGCGTCATTGATTCCGTCCCCGATCATGCACACCTGGTTCCGTTCCTTCTGGAATGCGTCAATCCAGTTGAACTTGTCCTCCGGCAGGCAGTCCGCGTAAACCCGCTCAATGCCGAGCTGCCCGGCTACATGGGCCGCGGCATTCCCATGGTCTCCGGTCAGTAGCACGGGAACCACCCCGGTTTCCGCCACTTCCCGGATGGTGGAGACGGCGTCCTCCCGCAGGGTGTCCGACAGGGCGATGAAGCCTGCGGCCTTACGCTCCATGCCGAGGAAAATCACGGTGCATCCCTCCCTTTGGTACTGTTCCGCCGCCCTTCTGACTTCGCCGGGCACCTCCAGTCCGTTTTCCCGGAACAATTCCAGGTTCCCGGCCATCAGTTCACTCCCGTCCAGGACGGCCTGGACGCCTCTCCCCGGAATCATGCGGAACTGTTCCGGCTGGGGAAGCTCCCGCGTTTCTCCCTTCCGGTAACAGCGGACGACCGCCTTGCCCAGAGGGTGCTCCGACCGCAGTTCCGCGCAGGCGGCATACCTGTAAAGCACCTGTTCGGGGAGGTCCGGCAGAAAACTGCGTACCGCCGCCACGCGGGGCGTCCCGTGGGTAAGCGTTCCCGTCTTGTCAAAGGTGAGGTGGGATACGGAGGCCAGGCGTTCCAGGGCATCCCCCTCCCGCACCAGGAATCCATGCCTGGTGGCGTTTCCGATGGCCGCCATGATTGCCGTGGGGGTAGCCAGCACAAGCGCGCAGGGGCAGAATACCACCAGGATGGTGACGGAGCGGATGAGTTCGCCCGTGACCAGCCAGGCCAGCCCTGCGGAAGCCAGGGCAATGACGACGATCCAGGTGGCCCAGCGGTCCGCCAGGCTCACGATTCCGGCCTTTCCCGCATCCGCGGATTGGACGAGACGGACCATGCGCTGAATGGAACTGTCCTCCCCGGCCCTGGACGCCTTCATGTCAAAGGCTCCGAACTGGTTGACCGTTCCGCTGGAAACCTCGTCCCCGGCTTCCTTGTCCACCGGAAGGGGTTCACCCGTCATTACGGCCTGGTTGATGGAAGTGTGGCCGGAAAGAATCACTCCGTCCGCCGGAACCGTCTCTCCGGGCAGCACGCGGAGGACGTCCCCCGCACATACCTGTTCCGCCGGAATGACCTCCTCCCGGGAGCCGTCCACTTTCCGGGCGGTAGCCGGGGTCAGATGAACCAGCTTTTCAATTCCCGCCCGGGCTTTGGCCACGGTCAGGTTCTCAAGCAGCGCGCCGAGCTGCATGATGAACGCAATTTCCGCCGCGGCAAAGTCCTCCCCGATGATGACGGAAGCGACCAGCGCGATGGAAACGAGCACATCCGCCTTGATGTCCCAGGCCGCCGCCAGTCCAAGCACGGCTTCCAGCACGATGGGAACGCCGCACAGCACAATGGCTATCCACGCGACGCCAAAGGGAAGCGGTTCAATATCAAGCATGCTCAACAGCAGCGCGAATCCGGAAACGGACAGCAGCGCGACGTCGCGCCTTGTCCCTCCCCATTCCAGCAGTTTTTCCAATCGGTCCAGCATATGATGCTCCTTTCCATACCCATGCAGGTACGGGTTTTATATACCTATAGGGGTATAGGTTTGTCAAGATGAGACGGAAAAATCCCCGGAAATGGCGGTTGAAAAAAGTCTCTTGAACCCTCCTGCTAAATCATGTTGGCAAACCGTTCGACCGCCTTGGTAAAGCGTGCGATGGTCTGCTCCGGGTCTCCGTGCTCCAGTCCGTCCCGGACGCAATGGCTGATATGCCCCTCCAGCACGACCTGGCCCACCTTGTGCAATGCGGACTTGGCGGCATTGAGCTGGGCAAGCACATCTTCACAGGGAACGTCCTCGTCAACCATCCTGTCGATCGCCTGCACCTGTCCGATGATTTTCTTGAGGCGGCGATGCAAATTTTCAGAATTCATGCATTGTTTCATTGCGGCGTTTCCTTATACTGTTAGGGGTATCTGTATCATCAAGTTATCAGGCAGACAGGAAATGCTGTCAAGAACAGAGTCCTCCCGCGGGCGTTCCATCCGGAAGGGCCTACTGTGTCCGGCCCCCCTTCTTTCCTCCTTATTCCAGGCGCAACAATCCTTTCCCGCCCCCGCATGAAGACTGGAAGAACGAAGTTCCGGCCTTCCCCCGTCAAACGGGTCCGGTTTCCATGGCGGGAGCCGTATACAGGCGTTCCCGGGCATGATGACCGCCCGTCGCCATTGTCAGCAGTTCCCACCCGCATTTTTCATAAAACCCCGCCAGGTCCGTCACCAGATAGAGACGGGGATATCCGAGCGCGGCCAAATCCTTCCGCACAAAGTCCAGGATGGACGCGGCCACGCCCCTGCCGCGATGCCTTTTTTCCACAAATAGCGCGCATAAGTTGGGGGTTAAATCCTTCCGGTCATGGAAATCGTTTTCAATCACTCCGGCTCCCGCAATGATTGCCCCCTGTCCATTCATGACCACGTACCATTGCGGAATGCCCGTTTTCCCTTCCATGCATTCCTTCATGCTTTCCTCATAGGCCTCCACGGGAACGTCCCACTTGGAGCCGAACTAGGCGGAAGCTGTGGAAAGGAATTCAGGATGATTCCTTAAACAGACCAATTTACCGGCATTTCTTCCTTTCATTTTCCCTTACCCTAGCAGGCCCCTCCGGTCATTGTCAAACCGGAGCGGCATGGAGGGAGGCCTCCGTATTTCCATCACGCTCCGTCTTCCCACCGGGAAAAGAACGGAATGTTCCACCCCCTCAGCCGTCCCCGGCCATCGGCAGGAGCAAAACGTTTTGTCCGGCGCCTTGCGCGGAAAGAGAAGAAAGACCCGTTTTCATCTCGTCAGCCGCGGAAAAATGGGATAGACCTTTTTTCCGGGGCATGCGCCCTTCCGGATGCAACCTTTCACCGGACACGGGGTTTATAGAAGGGAATTTCATGGACGAAGCACAAGACATGCCGCCTGCGGAACCAGACGAGGACGCCCAGCTGATGCTGAGAGTCAGGAATGGCGACGCTTCCGCCATGGAAATGCTGGTCCGCAAACACCAGAACTCCGTGTACGCCACCGTAGCCCGCATGCTGAACAACGGGCCGGAGGTGGAGGACATCGCCCAGCAGGTTTTCATCCGCATCTGGAAGGGAGCCGGGAATTACGAACCCTCCGCACGCTTCACCACCTGGATGTTCACCATCCTGCGCAATCTGGTCTTCAATGAAGTGCGCCGCCAGAAGCGCAAGCCCACCACCTCCGCGGACGCCATGGAGGAGGAAGGCGGCATGACCGTGTTCCTGGAACCTTCCCAGGCCCCGGATGAAGCCATGGAGCACACGGAACTCCAGCGGGCCGTGGATGAAGCGATTGCCGCCCTGCCGGAAAAGGCGCGCCTGGCCGTCCAGCTGCGCCGCTTTGAAAACATGCCTTACGAGGAAATAGCCCGGACGCTTGACATGACGGTTCCCGCCACCAAAAGCCTGCTGTTCCGCGCCAGGAACATGCTGAAGGACGCGCTGGCTTCTTTTCTGGAGTGACGGCCAGGGAACAGGAAAAAGGGCTGATCCGGAGAAAGCTTTTTTACAAGGGCCCGGAGGCCCTTGCTCCAGCAGCGCAGCCACCAGGGACTCACACTCCCGCGGCCTGGAAGAAACACCGCCGCCGGGAAACGGAGGCTTGATTCGTGCCTCTTTCAGATTCACTCCCCCTGCGCGTTTCAAGCTTCTCTTTCCGTCCTCCCGGCCCTCATACCTGAACTCCCTCCCCTGCGCTTTGGAGAAATTCCTACCCAAAGACCGCTGCCAAAAAAGGGCCGCTCCCGGAAGGAAACGGCCCGTAAACGATTACCTGAAAGCGGCGTCAGCGCGCACTGCCCGCGTTGAGAACCTCCTTGTACGGGATTTTCAGGAAGTTCAGCGCTCCCTGGGATTCATACAGCACGCCCACGTGGTTTTTATCCACGGGCGCCAGGCAGGAATAACCCCAGCCGTTGCGGGCATCGTAAAGGAGCCACTTGTCCTCCGGCCAGGAGCCGGCGTCATCCGTGGAGGCCTTCAGGGTCATGTGGGAACGCCCGGAGGTGGTGTTGGGGTTGGAGAACAGGACCACCCTGCCCGCGCCCGGCACTCCGTCCACGGCAAGCAGGCTGCCCTGGCAGACGGGTTCCTTCAACTGGGGAGTGCGGTTGGTGGGGTGTTTTTCCCAGGTTTTGCCCAGGTCCTTCGTAACGCCCACCACGCGGGAGCCGCCCCAGTTGCAGCGGGCATTGATCATGATGGAGCCGTCTTTCAATTCAATCACCTGGGCTTCCGTCGTCTGCTGGTTGACGCCCGTGCCGCAGTGCCAGGTCTTGCCCTGGTCCTTGGAATAAACGATGGTGGACCACGGCACGCCCTTGCCGTCCCAGTACTGGGCGGCAAAGACCAGCGTGCCGTCCTTCATGCAGATGCCGTTGCCGGGGCCGTTGAACAGAATGCGCCAGTCCTTGTCCTTGGTCTGTTCCGTAATGTTGATGGGCTTGGACCAGGTAAGGCCGTCGTCATCGCTGTACGCCAGCACCAGCTGCCCGCAGGCTTCCGGGGAATTGTCCCCGGACTTGCTGCCCCAGATGGAATGCTTGTGGCTCCAGATGGCGGCCACCCAGATGCGGCCCGTCTTTTCATCCACCAGAATGGCGGGGTCCCCCACGCCCTTGGTAGCCCCCAGGGAGGGGTCAATCTTGGAATCGTCCATGGCGATCTTGACGTCGGACCAGGTGCGGCCCCCGTCCGTGGAGCGGCTCACGCCCACGTCAATGTTGGCCGGAAGGTCGCCGGAATGGTTGTAACGGATGTCGTAAACGGCCAGGAGAGTCCCTTTCCTGGACCTGTCCAGGCCGGGAATGCGGTAGAACTTGGAGTTGAAATCCCCGTGCTTCACTACGGCCACGCCGATGCGCTGCGCCACCGGGGCGGCATTGGCCACCTTCATCAGCTTGTTCCCCGCCACAACGCTGGCCGGGCGCACCACCACCCTGCCGTCCAGGGAGGCGCCCTTCTTCATCGTCACGCATGCCCACAGGTAATTGTCGCCGGGGTCCAGCTCCAGCTTCCCCTTCACGGAAACCTGGGGCCTGGAGGAGCCGGAAAGCTTCACCGTACCCAGTACCTGGGAGGCATCCTTCGGAAACGGGTCTTCCCCGTGCTGAATGGGCGGAGCCTCTTCTCCCCGCACCACCGTCACGGATTCAATGTCGGAAAGCTTCGTCGTGCCCGTAAAATCCAGATTGACGGCCGTCAGGAACTGAGGATTAAGACAGCCGTCCGTTTGAACCTTCAGGGAAAGAACGGGACTGCACGGGATGCGCACCATCACCGGATAGGCGGAAGAAGCCATCTCCACCTGCGGATTCACCTTCATGGGGATGCAGGGCACGATGAACAGGTCGTCCAGCTTCAACCCCTTGTTCTCCGGCGACGTCAGCTTGAACACCAGGGAGCGCGTTCCGGCGGGAACGCCGGCCTCTATCCTGGTATTGAAGCCGCCCGTCCTGATGTCCTTGCCGTCATAAATCTTCTTTTCCCCCTTGGGCCCTACGGCCACAATGGAAAATTCAAAGGGGGCCTGTCCGGTCCAGCGCTCCGCCCAGGCGGACAGCCGTACTTCCCTGGAAGGAGTATCCTTCAAGTCCAGCTTCAGTTCGGTATCCTGCCCGCCGAACATCCGCAGGGAAGATTTCCCGGATTTTCCCCCTCCCCCGATTTCCGCCACGCCGTCCCGGCAGGACATGGGGCCGTACTTGGTGGAAAGCGTGGTAAACTTGCCGTGTTTGGCCTGCTCAAAGCTTTCCGTACCCAAGGCAGCGGGAACAGACATGCCCAGGGCACACAGCAGGGCAAGCCCCGTTAATGTATTCAAAGGTAAACGCATCGTATTTATGGTGTGTTTCGCAGGACAATACGCAGCGAACCGGAACAATCTTGCCCGGAGCTGCGTCATTGCCAGCCTGTTTCCTAACACACGCTTTTCCGCCGCGTCCAGCCTTGCCTGGGAGGCCTGTAGAAAGACCAGTCCTCAACCCTCCGTTTTTCCACTGGAAGGAGCCGCCGGCTCCATGGAAATCACGGGACGTTCTGGAAAGGAGCTGGAATCCCGGTGCATGTAGTAATGGGACCAGTGAAGGACAACCTTGTCCCCCGGCTTCAGGGCGGCTACCTTTTTCAGGATGTCCGCCCCCTGCAGGATGGGCTTGTGCGCCGGATTAACGTCGATCATCAGCTGCTCCTGCTTTTCATCCCCGTACTTGCCGGGTTTCCGGTAATCCAGATACTTGATAATCCGGAAGGCGGCGAAATCCTTGGCGTGGTCGCACTTGTCCGGACAGAGGGAGGTAAGGAACCTGCACTTGCGGTGAATAATACCCGTAAACTCCGCCTCCGCCACATGGTCTGACAGCAGTTCTCCGGACGGCAGCGTCACGCCGCTTTTTTCATCCGTCTTTTCCGGATTGGCGACGGGGGAATCTTCCGCCTGAACGCCCCAAAAACCGGCCAGCCCAAGACAAACGGCAAGAATGCACTTCTTCATCAGCCCATCCTTAGCCGCCTCGGAAACAGGAGTCAAGAAGAAGCCGGGTCTCCCGTGAACGCTGACAGGATATCCCAACCCAAACATACCGCTTTGTTTTATTTGTCAACATGTTGGATGATTTCTGGACTCTTTTCCGTTTCCAGATTGACGCACCGCCGTCCTTGTGAGAGATTGACAAAAGCAATATGGACAAAAACCGTACCTCTACCGTGCCGATCGTTCCCAAACAGTACCGGCTGCCGTTCTTCATGCTGGTCTCCTGTTTTGCGCTGTGGGGGCTGCTGAACAACATGACGGACAACCTGGTCCCGGCATTCAGCAAGATCTTCATGATTAACGCTTCGGAATCCGCAGGGGTGCAAATCTCCTTTTACGGGGCGTATGCGGTGCTTGCCATCTTCGCCTCCATCCTGCTGGAGGAATTCTCCTACAAGGCCGGGGTGCTCATCGGCCTGGGGTTCTACATGATCGGCGCGCTGTGCTACATACCCGCCGCCATCGGGCAAAGTTTTGACATTTACCTGGTAGCCATCTTCGTGCTGGCGGGCGGCCTCTCCATCCTGGAAACCACCTGCAACCCGTTCGTCCTCTCCATGGGGTCCCAGGAGACGAGCGTACGCCGCCTGAACTTCGCCCAGGCCTTCAACCCCATCGGCTCCCTGACGGGCATCTTCCTGGCCAAATACTTCATCCTGGCGCATTTGAATGATGCGGACATGGACACCCGCAAGGCCATGGACCCGGAACAACTGAACGCCATCGTCAGCGACGAGCTCTTCTGGGTGTGCGTTCCCTATGTGGGCCTGGTCGCCATCGCCGCCGTCATCTGGTTCTTCTTCTGCCGCTACAAGTCCGACGATGAAAGCGTGCCCACCCGGGAAAACACGCAGCCCCTTTCCTCCAAGCTCGGCCGCCTGGGCCTGTGCGTCGCCTTCATCCTCATTCCCTTCCTGTTCCAGTACTACTCCACCTTTGAATTCAGCATGGTGCAGCAGATCCTGATCATGATGATCGGGCCCATCGCCTTCCTGCTCATCATGCCGGACTACCGCTGCCAGCTCATGAAGCTGGTGAAGCTGCCGCGCTACTTCTGCGGCGTGGTGGCCCAGTTCTTCTACGTGGGCGTGCAGATCGCCGTCTGGACGTGGACCATCAAGTACATCATGTCCGTCTTCCCCGGCATGCAGGAAGCGGCGGCCTCCAACTACTACATCTTCTCCATCGTCCTGTTCATCGCCTGCCGCGCCATCACCACGGCGCTGATGAAAAAATTCAACCCGGCCAACATGATGTCCCTCTTTGCCATCGCGGGCATCCTCTGCTGCCTGGGCACCATGTACCTGCCCAAGGAAATCTCCGTCTGGACGCTGGTGGGCATCTCCGGCTGCATGTCCCTGATGTTCCCCACCATTTACGGCATCGCCCTGCGCGGACTGGGTTCCGAAGTGAAGCTGGGCGCCGCGGGCCTCATCATGGCCATTCTGGGGGGCGCGGTCATCACCCCGTACATGGGCTCCTTCATTGACAACACCACGGTAAAAAACCAGGTGGCCTACTTTGAATCCATTGACCGTCCCCTGATCGCGCAGGCGGAAGCAGCGGACTCCCGCAAATCCGTCTCCGGCGCCATGCTGGCCCTCTACAAGATGTCGGAAGCCAATCCCGCCGGGGGGGAAGAACAGGCCAAAGCCGCCGCCAAATTCCAGAAAAACCTGGATACCTTCCTTTCCCTCCATACCCTGGACGGGGAAGCCTTTGACCGGGCGGCCAAATCCCTGCCCGGCTGCTCCGGCCTCAAGCCGGAAGAACTGGCGGTCTTCAAGGCCAACCTGGACCGCCTGCCCGCCCCCGCGGACCGGGAGCAGCAGATCCAGCAATTCTCCCTGATTCCGGCGCTCACCACGCTCTCCGGGAACCAGGCCGAGGTACTTGGCAACCTGATTTCCGACCCCCTGGACATGAAGCAATTCCAGACAGCCCAGGAAAACTTTGTGGAAAAAGCGGTGCGGTCATCCTTCTTTATTCCCATCATCTGCTTTGCCGTGGTACTAATCTACGGCTTCTTCTTCCGCAACACCCATTTGAAAAAGGAAGAGGATGCGCCTGCCCAGGCCTGAACCAGCTTCACATCACCTACGCAAGATATGAAAACAGCATTACCAACCATCGGTATCCGCCCCACGATTGACGGCCGCCGCCTCGGCGTCCGGGAATCCCTGGAAGATCAAACCATGAACATGGCCAAGGCGGCCGCGGTTCTCATTGAGGCCAACATCCGCCACGCCTCCGGCGAACCCGTCAAGTGCGTGATCGCAGACACCTGCATTGGCGGTCCGGCGGAAGCCGCCGCCTGCGCGGACAAATTCAAGGCCAACAACGTCGGCGTCTCCCTGGCCGTCACGCCCTGCTGGTGCTACGGCAGCGAGACCTTTGACATGGACCCGTTCACGCCCAAAGCCATCTGGGGCTTCAACGGCACGGAACGCCCCGGCGCCGTGTACCTGGCCGCCGCCCTGGCCGGACTGAACCAGAAGGGCTTCCCCGCCTTCTCCATTTACGGGAAAGACGTCCAAGACGCCGGGGATACCTCCATTCCGGAAGACGTGGCTGAAAAAATCCTGCGCTTCTGCCGCGCCGGCCTGGCCGTAGCCACCCTCCGCGGCAAGGGCTACCTCTCCATCGGCGGCTGCTCCATGGGCATCGCCGGCTCCATCGTGGACCAGTCCTTCTGGGAAAACTACCTGGGCATCCGCGTACAGGCCGTGGACATGACGGAAGTGCGCCGCCGCATGGACCAGAAGATTTACGACGAAGCGGAATTCGACCTCGCCATGCAATGGGCGGACGCCGTCTTCAAATTCGCCGAAGACAAGAACCGCCCGGACCTGAAGCTGGACGAAGCCGGACGCCGCAGGACCTTCAAGGAAAGCGTGCTGATGGCCATGATCTTCCGGGACATGATGCAGGGCAACCCCAAGCTCAAGAAAATTGACCGCGAAGAGGAATCCCTGGGCTACCAGGCCATTGCCGGCGGCTTCCAGGGCCAGCGCCACTGGACGGACTTCTACCCGAACGGAGACATTGCAGAAACCCTGCTCAACTCCACCTTTGACTGGAACGGCCCGCGCGCGCCAATGCCCTTCGCCACGGAAAACGACTCCCTGAACGGAGCCTGCCTCCTCTTCGGCTACCTGCTCACCGGACAGGCCAACGTCTTTGCGGACGTGCGCACCTACTGGAGCCCGGAAGCCGTGAAGCGCGTCACGGGCTACAAGCTGGAAGGCCATGCCAAGGACGGCATCATCCACCTCATCAACTCCGGCTCCGCGGCCCTGGACGGCTGCATGGCCTGCACGGACAAGGACGGCAAGCCCGTCATGAAAAAGCACTGGGACGTTACCCCGGACGACGCGAAAACCATGATGGAACAAGCCGTCTGGTGCCCGGCCAACCGGGAATACTTCCGCGGCGGCGGCTACTCCGTCCACTACGTCACCAAGGGCGGCGCGCCCGTCACCATGATGCGCCTGAACATCGTCAAGGGCCTCGGCCCCGTCCTCATCGTGGCGGAAGGCTGGTCCGTGGACCTGCCCGCCAAGGTGCACAAGACCCTGGACGAACGCACCGATCCGGGCTGGCCGACCACCTGGTTCGCCCCGCGCCTGACCGGCAAGGGAGCCTTCACGGACGTCTACAGCGTCATGGCCAACATGGGCGCCAACCACGGAGCCTTCACCTACGGCCACATCGGCGCGGACATCCTGACGCTCGCTTCCATGCTGCGCATCCCCGTATACGCCCACAACATCCCGGACGATCAAATCTACCGTCCCTCCGCCTGGGGCCTCCATGGCACCGCGGACCCGGAAGGCGCCGACTTCCGCGCCTGCGCCAACTACGGCCCGCTGTACGGCAAATATTAACGACTGACCTTTTCATCAGGGGAAGACATTCTTCCCCTGATGACGTTCAGCGTTAATATCAAAGACTAAATACGAATGATTAAAGACTAAAAGATGAACGAAAGTGCCGCTCATGAAAAAAGTTTTGCCTTTTCCATTCGTATCGTTTCCTTATGCCGCCATCTTCGCAAGCAACGGTGCGAGCAGGCACTGATCCAGCAAATTCTGCGCTCCGGAACAAGCATAGGAGCCAACCTCGCAGAAGCTTCCTATGCCGTAAGCAAAAAAGACTTCTTCTCCAAAGTACACATTTCACTAAAAGAATGTTCGGAGACTTGGTATTGGCTCCGCCTTCTGCATGCAACTTCCTGCCTGACGGACCAGCAATTTGAAAGCTTGAAACAGGATTGCCTGGAATTAATGCGGCTATTGACCGCTACGACAAAAACGCTTGCCGGGCAAAATCTCTGAACAGTTTCCCTTTAGTATCTAATCTTCAATATTTAGTATTTCTCTATGTACTCCCTCTGCTTGGACTGCGGCGCGACGAACGCGCGCGCGATGGTTGTGGATGAACAAGGCGTCATCGCGGGGAAGGCCTCGCAGCCGAACGCCACGCTGCCCGGTGAGGAAAACCCGGAATTCCACGTCTGGGACGCGGACCGGATTTTCAAGCAGCTCTCCGAATGCGCCGTGAAGGCCCTTGAGGGCCTGGATGCGGAACAGGTGCGGGCGGTAACCGTCACCACCTTCGGCGTGGACGGCGCGCTGGTGGACGCCTCCGGCAGCCAGCTTTACCCCGTCATTTCCTGGAAGTGCCCCCGCACGGCGGAGGTCATGAAAAACATCGGCAAGTACATCTCCCAGGAAGAGCTTGACCGCATCTCCGGCGTGGGCGCCTTTGCCTTCAACACCATTTACAAGCTCGTCTGGATCAAGGAAAACCGCCCGGAGCTGCTGGAAAAGGCCCATGCGTGGCTCTTCATCTCCAACCTCCTGGCGTACAAGCTCACCGGCGTCATGGCGACGGACCGGACCATGGCCGGGACCTCCCAGCTCACGGACCTGGAAACGGGAGACTTTTCCGAGCTTATCCTGAACCGCCTAGGCCTGCGCCGCGGCCTCTTCCCCCCCACGGTGGACGCGGGGGAAACCATCGGCGTCCTCACGCCGGAAGCGGCGGCGGCCATGGGCATCCCCGCCCTGGCGGGCATCCCCGTCATTTCCGCGGGGCACGACACCCAGTTCGCCATCTTCGGTTCCGGAGCGGACAGGGACCAGCCGGTCCTTTCCTCCGGCACCTGGGAAATCCTGATGGCGCGCTCCGCGCAGGCCCGGCTGACACCGGAGGACTACGCGGACGGAGCCACGGCGGAATTCGACGCGGAACCGGGCCTTCTGAACCCCGGCCTGCAATGGCTCGGTTCCGGCATCATTGAATGGGTGAAAGCCACCTGCTTCCGCGGTGAATCCTACGATACCATGGATGCGGAAGCGGCCGCCATCCCCCCCGGCTGCGACGGCGTAACGATGGCTCCGGACTTCCTGGCTTCCGGGGACCGGAAAGGCTCCATCGGCGGCCTGGTGCTGGGCCGGACGCGCGGCCACATTTACCGCGCCGCCATGGAGGCGCTTGCCTGGCGGCTGAAATCCCGCCTGCGCCGCCTGGAATCCGTGGGCGGGTTCAAAAGCGAATTCCTCATCCTGGTGGGCGGAGGCGCCAGAAACAGCGTCTGGACCCAGATGCGGGCGGACATCCTCCGGATCCCCGTGAAGGTCTCTGAAGTATCTGAAAGTACCGTGCTGGGCGCATCCATGTTTGCCTTTGCGGGCGCCGGGGTGTACTCTACGCCGGAGCAGGCCAGGGACGCCTTCGGCATCACTTACCGGACGTATATGCCGGGTCCCCAGGAAGCCGCCTACGAAAAGCTCAACCACTAACACGCAACTAAATATGTCAGAAGACTGGTCAATCTCCCCTCCCCTCCCGGACAAAGTGTTCCCGTGGGAAAAATACAACCCCGTCACGCGGGAGGAAGTGAACGAATTCTTCCATTCCCCTGAAATCCTGGTTATCAAGGAACGCATGTGCGACATAGGCCGCCGCCTGTGGAACCGCGAATATGTGGACGGCAATGGGGGCAACATCTCCGTGCGCGTGGCGCAGAACCTGCTGCTCTGCTCCCCCACCCTGTGCTCCAAGGGCTTCATGACTGTGGAAGACATCTGCATGGTGGACATGGACGCGCGCCAGAAGGCGGGCATACGCCCCTCCACCAGTGAGGTGAAAACGCACATCGCCATGATGAAATCCGTGGGCGTCAACTCCTGCATCCACGCCCATCCCCCGCACTGCAACGCCTTCCTGTTCGCCGGGCAGGTTCCCCCCTCCGGCATCAATCCGGAAGCGGACATCTTCCTGGGCCACATCCCGCTGGCCCCCTACGGCACGCCCGGCTCTCTGGAGACGGCGCAAGCCGTAGCGGAAGCGGCCAAACAATCCACCGTGGTCTTCATGGAAAACCACGGCGTGATCACCGGAGCCCGCGACGTGGAAGAAGCGGAATGGTTCATGGAAAACGCGGACGCCTACTGCCGCATGGTGCTGATGGCCGGGCTGCACAAGGCCCCCCTGAACCAGGTGGGACCGGAAGGCGTGGCGGACTTCCTCGCCATCCGCAAATCCATCGGCTACGCCGTGCCGGACAACCAGCCCCTGTACAACACGGAAACCTACGCCGGGTACAAGCTGGGCAAATCCGGCAGATAACCCCCCTCTCCAAGGGGGCGGCGGCTGATGCAGGCCAGCCGCCCCCTTTTTTCTCAACGCCTCCCTCCCTTGTGAAAAAATGATCAGCCTCCTTCCCCTATCCCTCGCCGCCCTTGTTTGCAGCCCGGCAGCCATCCCGCAATCTTCCGGGACCATTCCCGTCAGTGTGGAATATACCGGGGCCGGAAAAAGCACCCCTGATAAAAAAATGTCCTTGAGCATTACATGGACGTGCGGAACCGGCAAAGAACATCAAACCGCCTGGGAAACCACCTATGTCCACCCGGACGTGAGGGCCTGGCGCCTGCCTGGCCTCCGCATTCACAAGATCTTCCTGGAATCGGGGGAAAGCCGGATTGAGGAACTGTCCCTCATCTGGAAGAATCCTTCATCCGGCGGCGTTAGAACAGTCTATTCTTCCGTGGGAGGCGGAAACAGGGAACTATCCTTTGACTGGGTGGAAAAACCTTTTTCCAGGTAGTACGCACCCGGACTGTCCGTCTTTGTCCGTTTTTCTTCTATTGAACGCTCATGTTCATCGCCCATCTGCCTGCAGGCTATCTCCTGGCAAAAACCATCCGTTTACGCACACCGGGAAGGAAGGCCGTCATGACCGCCGCCCTGCTGGGGGCGATTGCCCCGGACCTGGACCTGTTTTATTTTTATACCCTGGACGGCCGCCAGCACCACCATCATTCCTACTGGACGCACTATCCTTCCGTCTGGTTCGCGCTGATGCTCCTCGCATGGGGAGCCAGCCGGATCAAACCATGGAGCACGGGCGGAACATGGCTGCTGATCTTTTCCATGAGCGGCTTCCTGCACCTCCTTCTGGACTGCATCGTGGGAGACATCCCTCTCCTGGCTCCGTGGTCCATGCGCTTTCACGCGCTGGCCACTGTCCAGGCGCAGTACCACCCCTGGTGGCTGAACTTCCTGCTGCACTGGTCTTTTTTTCTGGAATTGCTCATCATTGCCGTTTCCATCTGTATCATGGTTTCTGGCAGAAGGAAGACGGAATCTCCCTCAGGAAATCCATTTTCTACAGGAATCCATGATGAATGACGCTGGGACGCCTCTTCCTTTTCCGGAGGATGGGACAACGCGAAGCTCAACCGCACGGTCAACTACGGGGAAGGCAGCTACGGCACGCAGGGCAACACCAGCGGGTGGGGCTTTGGAGCGATGTATGAATTGACCTACGACGTGTACCTCAACGAAGACAGGAGCAGCATCCTGCAGCCCCTGGCCAACGCCTCGGTAGTAACCACGAGAATGGACGGCTACACGGAAACGGGAGCGGGGAACGCGGGCCTGAACGTAGGCAAGCAGGAATGGACAACGGGAACGGTTGCGCTGGGCGGCCGGTGGATGGGGCTCATTGGCAGCAACATCTTCGGGCGAGAAGCATTGGCTGAGTTCCGAGTGAACGCGGCCCAGGACATGGGCGACCGCCGCGGAGAAACCAATGTGGCGCTGCTGGGCAACCCCGGCTTCATGCAAAGCGTGCGTGGGACCAAGGTTGGAACGACGGCTCTGCAAATAGGAGCGGGGCTGAGCGTGCCGGTGGGAACGCAGGGAACGGTCTTCATCAACGGGAACGCGGACTTCCGTGACGGAGCCAACTCGGTGAACGGAAGCGTGGGCTACCGGTATGACTTCTAAGGAGAATTGAGGTTTGAGAGAGAGTGGAGCGGAGACGCTCTGCTCTCCGGACCCGCAGGGCCGTTCCGGCATTGTCCGGAACGGCCCTGCTGCGTCACGGAACATTGCATGCTGTGTGTCAACCGGATTATCAATGAGCGTTGGCGGACCGGTTCATTAAAGACGGGAAACATCAATCCAATACGGGACTACAAAAGGGCGCGGCTTGCAGCCGCGTTTCCGTTCAGTCGCCGCGTGGGCATGCGGCGCTCCATGACGCTTTTCTCCGGGAAACCCGGCATTCCCCTTCTCTACCTCCTCCGGGCGGGAGCCGCCGCGGGGGGAACAGGGGCTTTTCCGCCGGAGAACGGCGCAAAGCTCCAGGAAACATTGCTCAAAGGCCCCGTGCCGCGCACCTGGAACAATCCCCCCGCCAGCAGGAAGACGGGAGAGGTAATCAGCCCCGGCAGGCCGCGAAGCCCCAGCTTGAAATCAGAATTAACCTGCAAGTCGGCAAGGCGTATCCAGCCGCCTCCTTCCAGGGACATATTGCTGCCCTTGGCCGAGAAATTGCTGGTGCGGATATAGCCCTTCTCAATGGAAAAATCGCAGTCGGCCCTGGTGATCTTGTAATTGATCAGGTGGCCCAGGCCCGGAATATAATTGGAGAGGGCTTCCCCCAAAAAGCCGAAGAGGGGGATTTCCACCAGGTCCCCATGCACCAGGGCGGCCTCGCCCTTCGCCTGGATGGAGTTCATATTGCCTCCCTTGGATGAAAATTCAATGGCCCCGTGCACGGTGGCCTTCTCCATCTTCTTGCCGTAGGATCTCCCGATGGAGGTCAGGTTCATGTCCTGGAGGACAAAGGAGCCATTCAGGGCGTCCCCATCGTCAATCTGCGCCAGCACGCGCCCCGTAAAGGAGCCGTCCCAGATGGTGCCCTTCATCTTGTCCACCACCACCCACTGCGGGGAAATAAGAATTTCCCCTTTCGCCTTTCCAAGGTCCAGCGTGGTTCCCAGCAAGGGATAGCGCACGCGCCCCGCGGAGGCGTCAAAGCGGATGCGCCCCTTCATCAGCTTCATGTCGTCCCCCATCGGGAACATGCCTCCGCCGGAAAGCGTCACGGGCCGGGTAAAGACAAACTCCTTCAAAACCTTGGCGGCGTTGTCGGAAAACATGCGCATGGTATAACCGGGGTAGGCCTGCCCCTCCATGCCCAGAACCTCCACCGTATCCTGGACAAAGCGGAAATCTATGCTCTTGGCCTTGAGCGTGCACTCCGCGGGACCGCCGGACAACCCGGCGGAAGACAGGTAATTCCCGTTGGAAACCACCGTCGTCACGTTGGTCAGCACCAATTGGTCCGTCACCAGATGGGCATCCGCCCGCGCGGACTTCAGGTCCACGCCCTTGTACCGCGTATTCGTCGCGGAAACAGTGGCCTGCAAATCGTAAGCCTTTTCCAGATTGTACAGGCCCAGCGTCCCCTGGAAGGAAAGCTCCAGGCCGGAATCCTTGCGGAAGACGAAGCGGCTCATAAAAAAGTCGTCATCCTTCATGCCCAGCAGCCGGTCTATCGTTTCCAGCGGAACCGTGGACTGCCCCATCACGAACATCTGGCCGTCCAGGAAACCGTTGGCGAACAGCTCAAAAACGCCCTTCTCCATCCCGATCCGGCAATTCTGTACAAAAAGCTGGTTGGGGCGGTACTCCACCTCCACATTCGCCGTCTTCACGGGCACCTTGTTCCAGGCCAGGTTTTCCGCATTGATGCGCGCCCGGACCAGCGTGGGCTCCACAGGCTTGCCTTCCGGAATATCCAGCCTGCCGTGCACCCACAGGGAGGCTTTTTCCGGCAGCTTCAAATTCTCGGGAATGGGCGCTAAATTCCCGGCCAGGGCTACCAGCAATTCAGGCTTCAAATCAGATTCCAGCGTGAAGACAAGATCGGTTCCCAGATAGCTGCCTTCCAGCTTCACATGGCCGTCCTCCCGCGCCAGGTCCAACTGGGTGACATTGATGGAGCGGCCGATCAATTCCCCCCTGGCGGCGGCGGAGGCGAACTCCACCCCCTGGTAGGAGACGTCCGTCACGGCCGCTTCAATCTGGAGGCGGTCCACCCGGAACGGCCCTTTCCAGCCCTTCCCCATTCCCACGGTGCCGTACACTTTCAATTCAGGGTCTCCCTTGATTTCCAGCGTAGGAGGCAGCTTCACGTCTTCCGGAGCAATGGACCGGGCCATGTCCAGCATCGCATGCATGGGCAGCGTGCTGTGCACGTCTATCTTGATCTCTCCGTCCACGCCCATCACCTTGCCGGAAAAAACGCCGCCGGGGTGCCGTATGTCCAAATCCGTCACATAAAAATTGCCGTCCTCATAGCTGAAATCGCAGGAGGCCCTCTGGAACTTTTCCCCCAGCACGGAGAAAGCTCCCATGGAACCGGAGCCCATGACGTTCAGATGCTCCACGCCCTCCCAGTTCTCCCTGAAAACCGCACGGCCCGACACCTGTACGTGCGGCTCGCTCAGGAACTTCATCTCCCGCGGCACCAGGGCTTCATCAACAATGGCTACGGCCCAGGACACCAGGGGAGCCGTGCTGCGGACATCCCAGATCAGGGAACGTTTCTTCAAATCGGCCTGGAGGGAAAGATTGACGAAGCCGGCCGTTTCCGCATCCCTCATGGTAAAGCGCTTGGCCATGATGACGGAATCCGCGTAATCCCCGCTGAACAGGAAATCCCTGACCCGGATTTTCCCGTACCTCAGGGAAGGAGCCTGCAAATCCATGCCCACGCGCACTCCCCCTTTCGGGTCGTCGCTCAAATTGACGGCCAGGCTGGGCGGAGACGCCTCCGGCCACTTCACCCGGTCCAGGTATTTCAGCACCTGGTTCAACTGCTCCCTGACGGCGGCCATGTCTTCAGCCGTCAGCGTAAAATCTCCGGAATCCTCCTGCCCGATGGAAAACGCCCCCTGGGCAGTCACGCTGATACCCTGCACCACGGCATCAGCCTTCACGATGTCCACCATGCCGGGACGCCCCAGGTCCAGCTCCGCATTCAGCCCTGCGGTGGAAAAAACTCTTTCAGGCTTTTCCGCGTCCACGGGAAGATTGACGTCCAGCCCTTTCACGTTCAGCCGTTCCGGCACTACCTGCCCGTCTATCAGCTCCTTCCAGTTCAGGGCCACGTCCGCCTCATGCAGCAGGGCCACGGGGCGGCGCGCCTCCGGAGGAACACCAGGATCCAGCAGCTCCACGTTCTTCAAGGTCACCACGGCGCGGGGCCACAGGGAAATCTTCAGCGTCTCTATGTGGACGGGAATGCCTTTTTCCATCAGAGCCTGTTCCACACGCTGCACGACAAAGGAGGGAGCGCCCCAGATGGAGACATAACAGATGCACCCAAGCACCAAGGCGCCCAGCAAAATAATCACCGTAGGAACCAATCCCTTGATCCATCTCATGAATGTCCGATGAGCCATACGCCTTGTCTTGTTTGCACAGGTACCGCGACACGCTACCTTAAAATAAGAGACATTGCACCATCAATTTGTGTTGCCGATTTATTTTACGTCAACGGACATGCTGTCATGCGCCTTGAACAGCCCCGGGGTCCATCCGGTCAAACCATCTACAGGCGGGAATCCGCTTTCCATACCAACCCTATCAATCATGAACATCATCATTGACCGTGCATCTTCCCGTGGGCATGCCAACCACGGATGGCTGAATACATACCATACGTTCAGTTTTGCCAATTATTTCAATCCGGACCGCATGCAGTTCGGAGCCCTGCGCGTACTCAACGACGACACGGTTCTCCCGGAAGAAGGCTTCGGCACCCACCCCCACAAGAACATGGAGGTAATTTCCATTCCCCTGAAAGGACAGCTCCGCCACGGAGACAGCCTGAACAACAGCCATACCATCACCCGCGGAGAAATCCAGGTGATGAGCGCCGGAACGGGCATCCAGCACAGCGAATTCAACGGCAGTTCCACGGAACCCCTGGAATTCCTTCAAATATGGGTCATTCCGGACAGGGTCAACACGCCCCCCAAATACCGGGACTACGACATCAAGCCCCTGCTGAAGCACAATGAGATTTCCACCTTCCTGGCTCCGGAAACGGATATCTCCATCATGCAGCAGGCCTGGTTCTCCTGGGCGGAACTCGACCGGGGCGTGGAACGGGAATATCAATTCAAGTGCCAGAACACCGGGGTGTATGTCTTCGTGATAGACGGAGAAATCAAGATCGGAGACACGGTGCTGCACCGCCGGGACGGAGCCGGAATAACGGATACGGACTCCATCACCATTGAAGCGGTCCAGAACTCTACCGTTCTGCTGATGGAAGTGGCCGTCTGACGACCGGAAAAATGCTCCAAGTTTCGTCTCTCCCGGGAGAGAGACTGGGAGACTCCGTGTTCTCAGCTTCCAACAGCAGAACACGAACGAGTTAGTAATGGCAAAAAAATAAATTTAGAAAAGCTTATCGGGCATCCTTGCTGCCACGTCCCTTGTACAGAAATTCCGTGGTTGAGTCCCGCCCTACAGTACGGTCCACAAGATCGTTGATTTCCCCTCCCTGATAGCCTGCCAGGCGGATATATTTGATCACCTCTCCCTTTTTTCCGGGGAACAGGCGAACCAAAGTAGGCACGAAATACCTTTCCATCCTCTCGACGGTACTTTTAATCTCCATATTCCTTCCGTCGTTGGCCACTATTTTGTTATTCAAATTAGTAGACATCCTTCCGCTCTCCGCTCCAAACGGATCAAGTTTTTCCTCCAGCGTAGTTGCTTTTTCCATGCGTTCGGCAACCGCTTTTTGATAATTCTGCCGAGCAACCTTTTCCCGTTCCGGCAAATCGTCAACATAGGCATTTCTAACTTTGTTCAGCATGCGGGCGGCATAAAGGCTGAAAAGAGGCGCCAATTCCTTCCGTTTCAGGGGCTGCTGGGTTGTGAATTCATCCAGATCATTCCGGGCTATTTTGAGAAAACGATCAAAAACGTCTCCCAAAAGCCGTAAATCTATGTTGTCGTTAAAGGAAGCCGTTGTCCTGCAATCATCATCCTCAAAAGGAAAAAGAGGCGCGAAGGAAACATAGTAGGCAAGCCAGAAAAACTTCCGCACAGATACTATATCTTCTGAATGAGGATAACTTTTGAGATGCCATTCCCTAGATTTTTTGTAAAATTCTTCGAGCTTGTTTTCCTTGAGCAAGACACCCAAGGCCTTGATATCTTCCGGAACATCACTTAAAGATTTGATATTACTAGGTTTTTCCAAGGGAACTGGAAAATCTGACGCATGTGAAGAAACCACGATTCCCATAAAGAGGGAGAGAAGACAAGACTGCATTTTCATAATCTAATTCCGTTAATTGGTTTCTTTAGGTCCCAAATAGTTATAATGATTTCCGGTACCATCTGAATAAGCCTGAGCCGTACATCCAAATTTCGACACTTCCCCACAAACGGCACTTATTCTTTGCGTTTGAGGATTGAGCATATAATAAAATTTAAAACTTTGTTCGACAACTTCTCCTATTTGTCCCACATCATCATTTCCAGAAGTTGCTATTGGTCCACCCCTGCCCTTATGAACGCGCCAGGAACATTTCCATTTCCAATTCTGCGGCAAAATATGTATTTTCTGTTGAATATCCTGATGGGCAACCGTTCCTTTAAGATGATCTTCAAACCGATTCGCCTTGTTAATTTCTATTACTTTATCAACTCCCTGACCTGTATGGCCAGGATCCAGAGTTTTTCGAGGATTGTTGGGATCGGAACCCAAATCCCGTTCAATGATTTTAATATTTTTAAAGGAGACGTTCGTAGGCTGCAATGTAACAACCAATTGGGCTGAAGGTTGCGTAGCGCCCCGGTTATTACAGCCTACCTCTGGTGTCCCGGTTCCCCTATGTGCGGCGGTCATTCCGGTGGGAAAAAATACGGCTATCGGATTTTGCATGGTCACTATAAGACCTTCGCTTGTTGTAACTTTCAGTTCGATGCTGGATTCGTTCTTAAGTTGATCTGGTGTCAGATCTTTTCTAGCCGTCAATGTAATTTCCGTTTTACCTTTAAAGTCGTTTTCTTCATTTTCTTTCACCAATTCCTTTCCTGAAACAAATTCCCATGTCAATTTTTCAATATCTCCCATGGGTTTTCCCGTCAACGTAAGAGTGAAGGATTCTCCTATGCCTATGGAACTTCTCTTTTTATCGTCTTCATTTTCTTCTCCCTTGATATAACAATCAGCGGAATAAAGGGCAGTTTTCGATTCAATGGAGAGCGCTCCCGTGTCTCCATCAGGCAACGGTTCTTCAGCCTGGGAACAAAAACAGCCCAATAGCGTGACCCCGCCAAACCAAAGAAAGATCAGGCAGTGTAAATATTTCTTGAACAGGGCCTCAATAGAGGGAGACATCATACTCAGGAAAGTTTCTCAAAAATAATATTTTCACCATAAACGTCAATAATAAAATGATACTTTCAAATTCCAGAAGTCCATAAAATATATATCTATCTCATGCAGACGCTTGCTTCCCCCTGCAACACATGACAGGTGGCGGCTTTATTTACCAAAACCTTTTCCGGAAGAAGTCTTGCCCGGATTTTTCCTACTGCGCAGGAAGTGTCCCGCTCCCCATGCAAGCTGCACCAGACCGTAGCACAGGCAGCCCAGCACCACGCTGGAAACAATCCAGCCCGTCAGGAACTCCAGGCTTACCATGCCGATGCTCAACCCGTCAAACGGGGCCCAGGACCATTGCTGCACTCCCGTTTTCAGCATCTGCCAGTTCGCTCCGGACGTGGGGAGCCCCACAAGGGAAAAAAGGAACCACCCCAGCCACCACTGGGCCGGAATGGCGAAAAAGGTGAAGCCGGGGGGGGAAAGCCACGCCATCAGGATGGCTACGGGGATATTCCCCTTGCGCCACAGGCAGGCGAAAACGCCCCACAGGCTCTGCATGGGCAGCGGGGCAATCGCCGCCGCGGCCCCCCAGGCGGCGCCCGTAGCCACGGACTGCCTGTTCCAGGACCAGTAGACGGGGTCAAAAATCCTGGCGGAAAGGAATTTGCTGGCCCACGATTTTTTACGCACCTCCGTCAGCAGGTAAAGCCTGACCTTGCGCATCAATTGCCTGTAGCGGTGTTCCATTCGCCGCAAAGTCTCCTATAAATCCGGGCTGAATCAATCGTAAAATGTTCCAGCGCGCGCCATGCCTCCTTTTTGCCCCCAAATGCCTTTCTTCGCGCGGTTTTTCTTGATTCCCCATGCGGTTTCATGAAATACCTGCGTACGCACCTTCCTTCCGAATCATGAGCAAGCAACGACTCGACGTCCTTCTGGTTTCCCGCAATCTCGTAGAATCCCGGGAACTGGCCCAGAGGCTTATCATTGCCGGAGAGGTAAGCGTGGGTGGCCACCCTTCCACCAAACCGGGCCTCAAGGTCAGTGAAGACGCGGAAATAGCCATCCGGAACCGCCCCCGCTACGTCAGCCGCGGCGGCCTGAAAATGGAGGGAGCCCTGAACGCCTTCCCCGTCTCCGCGGAAGGCAAGGTCTGCCTGGACATCGGCGCGTCCACCGGAGGCTTTACGGACTGCCTGCTCCAGCACGGCGCCGTCAAAGTGCACGCGATCGACGTCGGCACCAACCAGCTCGTCTGGAAACTGCGGCAGGATCCCCGCGTCGTCGTGAAGGAGAAATTCAACGCCCGCTACATGACTCCGGAAGACATCGGGGAACAGGTGGACCTGATCGTCTCCGACGTCTCTTTCATTTCTCTGAAAAAAATCCTGCCCGCGGCCTTCCCCCTGCTTAAGGACGGAGGGGACGCCCTGGTACTCATCAAACCCCAGTTTGAACTCCAGCCGGAAGACATCGGCCCCGGCGGCATCGTCCGGGACCCGGCCCTGCACCAGCGGGCGGTGGACTCCATACGCGCCTTCGTCACGGAAGAACTAAACCGCTCCTGGATGGGCTGCGAGCCCTCCCCCATCACCGGAACCGACGGGAACCATGAATTCCTGGCGTGGCTCAAGTAGCCGGAACCCTTTTCCTGTGAGGCATGCCGCGCCCCAGGAACGCAGCGCAGGCGGTCCTCTCCCGCTCCCCGCTGACGCCGCACGCTGCCGGCGGAGCGGAACTTTCCTTCCCCGGCGGGTCAGAGCCTATGGTACACCTCATCGAACGGGACTCTGTACCGCTCGCCCCAGATACCTTTCTCTCTGTCCCGTATGCCGCAGGGGACTACCATATTGATCCCGGCGCCATGAGGCAATTTCAGCAGTTTTTTCATCCGCTTGCTGTCAAATCCCTCCAGCGGGCAGGTATCGTATCCTTCAGCGGCCATGGCAATCATGAACGTCTGGGCGGCGAGGGCGCAGGATTTGTTGACCGTGACGCGCATATCGCACTCCGAGACTTCGCGCATCATGGGGCGGAAAAGGCCGATGCCCCTGGCCAGAAAAGCCCGGAAAGCCCCCAAAATACCGCAGCAGCGCGCATAGAGGAACGGCATCAGCTTTCCATAGTATAATTCCCGGTCCCTGATGCGTTTGGCCTGGCGTTCCTCCGGGCTGTTCCGCCGGATGTTTCCACGCTCGAATTCGAGGACGAATTGCGCCCGCTGCCGGTACAGGTCCTGCCGCGTCACGAAAACGACTATTTCCGAAGCCGTGGCGGCAGCCGGCTGGCCTAGGCAGGCCCCGGCAACGCGGGCTATCAATTCAGGCCGGGTGATTTGGAAGAATTCCCACAACTGCATGTTGGAACTGCTGGGAGCCAGGGAGGCCAATTCCAGGCAGTGTTTCATCTTTTCAGGGTCCAGCGGTTTATTTTTATCAAATACCCGCACGGCCCGGCGGTAATTCAAGGCTTCTTCCAAATTCATGCCATTCACCGCCAACTGCTATTGATTAAACCGTCCCATGACCGTTTCAGCCATCTTTTCCGAACTGAACGGGTCCTGGCCCGTGATCAGATTTCCGTCGGCCACTACTTCCGGCATCATCGGAATCAATGACTTCTTGTAATCCGCCCGCCGTTCCTTCAGCGCGGATTCCAGATCGAAAGGCACCTCCTTTTTCTTTCCGGCCAGACCTTCCTCAAACCAGCTGAATCCCGTGACTTTCTTATCTTTTACCAGATATTGTCCGTCCGAAAGCTTCACGTTTAACAATCCGCATACGCCATGGCAAATAGCACCAACTATTTTATTATTTTCATAGTGGTTTTTGATGAGTTCCTGCAGAACGGCGTTATCCGTAAAATCGAACATCGCGCCGTGGCCTCCGGCCAAATAAATGCAGTCGAACATCTCACCGGAAACTTCATCCAGGCTTTTCGTGTGCCGCAGCACATCCCGGAATTCCGAATCGTCCCAGCAGCTTTTGGACAGTTTGTCCATGTACATCGTTTTCAGACTCATGGGATCGACGGGGGTGTCGCCTCCCTTCGGACTTGCGATGACGATGTCATATCCCCGCTTTTTCGCTCTGTCGTAAATGTGGGTGAGCTCGCTGAGCCACAATCCCGTTTCCTGTTTTCCGTCGGGAAACATCCCGGTTCCGGTTACGACCATCAGTATCTTCATTTGTTTCATATTTCTGTTTTTCCTGTTCTATCTATAAAAACCGGCCATCATCTGTAATTCCTGAATGAAATATTAATTACACACTGCCGGATATATTTATTTTTCATCTATTGGCACCTTCAACCATGCACGGAAAATGAAACTCTTGTCAATGCGCCACTCCATCCTAATAAAAAGGTGCAGCCGGTTAAACGGCCAATCCGCCATCCCCCTTTTAAAGGAAATCCCTGACAGGAACTCCGGGTTTGCCTCCGGGCTCCGGAACCGCATCCGGAAACAGGAAAACACGTCCCACACATCATTAAAACTCATTCATTTTTAATAAACAATAAAAATATCACCCCCATTTCATCCCACCGGACCAGCCATGGAAGGGAAAAACGGACCTTCTTTATTACCTGCCGGCCTGCGTCCACCGGAGCAGCCACAGCTGTTCCACACTCCCCTCAATGACACAAAATCTTCCTTCACGGGACCAACGGTCCGGACATACGGAACTCCCCCCACGCCATCCCCGCTGGAAAAAGAAGATTCCGCCTTCCTTCATTCCATCAAAAACGCCGCCTTTCCACGGAACCGGGAAAAGCGGCGTGTTCGTTGTTGAACGGATAATTAAAGCTGGGAAGCGGCGCCCTTGTCCAGAAGGAACTTGGCGTTCGGGTGCTTCTGCAGGTAGGAGGCGGCCACGTCCACCGTCACAGGCCCCTGAACGGCCTTCTTCACGATGGAAGCCTTCTTTTCGCCCCAGGCCATCAGAGCCACTTCCCGGGCGCCCATGATGGTGGCCACGCCCATGGTGATGGCGGTGGTGGGAACGTTTTCAATGCCGCCGAAAGCGGGGGCGGCGTCGGAACGGGTCAGTTCGTCCAGATGCACCTGGCGGGTGATGGTGGTATCGTCGGAGCCGGGTTCGTTGAAGCCGATGTGGCCGGTGCGGCCAATACCGAGAATCTGGAGGTCGATGCCGCCGCAGTCCTTGATTTTCTGTTCGTAGGCGGCGCAGTGGGCGGCAATCTCGTCACCCTTCACCGTGCCGGAGGGCAGGTTGATGTTCTCCGGCTTCATGTCGATGTGGTTGAAGAGATTGGTGTGCATGAAGTACCAGTAGGATTCCGGATGGTCGTGGTCCAGGCCGCTGTATTCGTCCAGATTGAAGGAGATGACGTTGGCAAAGGAAAGGCCTTCTTCCTTGTGCAGGCGGACCAGCTCCGCATAAAAGGGCAGCGGAGTGGCGCCCGTGGCGAGGCCAAGAACCACGTTCCTGCCTTCGGCGGCGCGCGTGCGGATCAGTTCCGCAACTTCTCCTGCCAAAGCTTTGGCAGCATCCTGGGGAGTTTCAAAAGTTTCTACTTTCATAACGCGCCACATTTTACTTCGTTTCCGGGCATTTTCAACCGAAATAGTCCCGGAATGATGCGCATTGGTTCACTTGTGCGGAAAATTCCAGGGAACGGAAGCCTTCACCCTTCCCGCTGCGGAAAATGACCGCAGGCCTCTGCCACAGCCGGATGGATATTCGGCTGAAAGACGCGCCCTTTAATCAGAAAAGGCCATTTTTAATATTACTTCGCTACCATCCAGTTCCCCTTCAGTTGCCGCAAAGGTTTGCGGCGCTCCTGACTGCCAAGGAAGGAAAACCCGGTTTGTTTTGATTTACGAGGGCCGGGAGGCCCTTGTTCCCGGGGCGCGGCCATCAAGAGAGACAGCGGAGGTTCACGGCTTAAATGGAAAACGGCCAACTGGAAGCGTAGGGTTGAGCCGTTCATCTTTTAAATTCATCCGTTCCTCGCGTTGCATGCTTCGCTTTCCGTCCAGCCACCAGGCGGGTTCTCCCGGCCTTCCCTCCCGAACCATCATCCGGAGCACGGCAGGGAGCTTATTTCTTACTTCCCATAAGGGCATAAACAGCACGGGAAGAGAAAAAAGCTTTTCTCCTTTAACAGACATTCCCTTCCCTTCGGCAGCGGCGGCCCTTGCGCCACCCCTCCGCATTACCCTTGAACTTTCCACCCTGATCATGTATTGCCTTTCCTGACATGGCAGGTTTGATTATTTCTCCAAGAGCACGCATTTTTCAGGGGCACGACTGGGTTTACGGCACGGAAGTGCGCAAGGTCTTCGGCAATCCCCAGCCGGGGGACGTCGTGGCGCTGAAGGATTTCAAGGACCGCTTCCTGGGATCCGCCATGTTCAACCCCCATTCCCAGATCGTCGCCAGGCGTTTTTCCCGCCGCAAGCAGGAACTGGACGGGGACTTTTTTTCCAGGCGCATCAGCCAGGCGGTGGAACTGCGCCGCCAGTGGCTGCCGGAGGAAACGCTCACGCGCCTCGTCTGGAGCGAGTCTGACGGCCTCCCCGGCCTGATTGTGGACCGTTACGCGGATTACCTGGTCGTCCAGACGCTGACCATCGCGATGGAGCGCCGCCTCCCCATTATCCTGAACGTTCTGGAAGACCTGCTTTCCCCCAGGGGAATCATCGTCAGGAACGATTCCCCCATGCTGGCGGCGGAGGGCATTGAGCCTTCCGTCCGGGTGGCGCGCGGGCAGGAGCCGGAACCCTTCGCCGCAAGCAGCGGCAGAGTGCAATTCATGATTGACCTCCAGACGGGGCAGAAAACAGGGCTGTACCTGGACCAGCTTGACAATTACGCCGCCGTGGCGCGCTTTGCCCGCGGACGCCGCGTGCTGGACTGCTTCTGCAACCAGGGCGGCTTTGCGCTGGCCTGCGCCCTTGCCGGAGCCGCGGAGGTAACGGCCGTGGACGTATCCCAGGACGCCATGGACGCCGTAGCGCGCAACGCAAAGCTGAACGGCGTCTCCATCCAGTGCGTTACGGACAACGCGTTTGACTTCCTGAAGAAGGAGGCGGCCCTCGTCCGGGACGGAGGGGAACACAAGTGGGACCTGATTATCCTGGACCCGCCCTCCTTCACCAGAAACAAGAAGTCCGTGCATGACGCCATGCGCGGGTATAAGGAAATCCACCTCCGCGCCATGAAGCTTCTGGCCCCGGGAGGCATTCTTTCCACCTTCTGCTGTTCCCACCACGCCGGGGCGGACCTGTTCCGGGAAAGCGTTCTCGACGCCGCCATCGATGCGCCCGCCACCCTGCGCCTGATACAGCAACACGGCCAAAGACCGGATCATCCAATTTTACTGAACATTCCGGAAACGGAATACCTTAAGGGCTTCACTTATGAACTGCTTCCCGGCAGATGATTTTGTTATTATAACAATATCCTTCTTTCCGGCCTGATATTGTAAAGAATACGATGTTGTTTTTCCTGAATAAAAACAATCGTTTCAATGAAAAAATACTTGCTTATCCCTTTTTCCTGTCCTATATTGCGTTTCGAGCAGGTGAGCGCTCGTTAAAAAAGCTCTCTGGATCTTAACGGATCCAGTTTCATAGGGTAGTTGGGGCGCCCCGGTCGTTTTACGACCGGGGCGACTTTCTTTTTCAGGGAATGTCTGGAATTGCATCTTTTCAATCAGGCGGTTTTATAGTAGGGTAATGGAAATAACCCACATTTCCCTTCATGCATCCTGCCGTAGAACAAATCCGCCAGTACCTGCAATTGATCGCCCTGCAATTCGTGCAACATCCGGAACAGGCGGAATTGCGCGTTGCGGAATCTCCGCAGGGAGACGCCGTCCGCTTCCGCCTGATTCTGGAAAAGACGGACGTGGCCCGCATCATCGGCCGCAACGGAATGACGGCCTCCGCCATCCGCTCCCTAGCGAAGGCGGCCGGGGAAAAGCACGGCCTCAAGGTCATCGTGCACATGCTTTCCCATGAGGAGGCGGCCGAACAGCCGTAAGCGCTCCCGCGCCCTATAATTCCACATCCAGCACCAGGGCCAGCAGATTGAACTGGTCCGGCGTCTCCACACGGAGGGCGAAGCAGGACTGTTCATCCATGCCGTAGTTGTGGATCATCCGCACGTAGCCGGAATAAGGCTCCGCCACGCCGTACCTGCCGGGCTGGAAATCCCTCCACGCATCCGGATGGCCCGTTCCGTAACGGGATTTCAGGGTGCTTTCATGAAGGAGCGCCCGCGCGCCAAGCTGCTTTTTAAACCTGCCCAGCGTCTCAAGCGTCTCTAGGGGCATCGTCCTCACCTCCGCCGGAGCGGCCAGCCCTACGGTCACGGTTTCTCCGTCCAGCCTGCCGGGACAGGCGGCATTCCCCTCCCCGTCCACGCTGACGGGCAGGAAGGCGCCCTCCCCGTCCAGCAGGAGGGCGCCGCACCCCGCCAGATGACCCAGGCCGGCCATCTTCTCTCCCTGCACCACGGCCTCCGTGCAGGCATCCAGGCAGACGTTGCCGTCCGCCAGGCGTTCCACCGTGATGCAGGCCCGCTCCCCTTCCCCGCGCGCCACGGCAAACCACACCTCTTCATCCGGCGTGCCATGGGAGCCGCGCAGGGACGCCACGGACAGGATGCGTCCATGCTCCAGGCGGTGGGCGTGCCACGCCGCCACGTTCTGCTCCCTGTTCAGCGTCATGCACACGGCGCTGCCGTCCCCCAGCACGCACCAGACGTGGAACGCCGTGCTCCTCTGCACCGTCCAGTCCACAATCCCCGCCGCCAGCAGGTGGTCGGACAGCAGGCTGACGTCCCGCGTCTGGTAGCCGTCCGCCTCCAGGGAATAGAACAATTCCCGGACCTTCATCCCTCCCTGCTGCACGAACAGAAGGCTGTTTTCCACCGTCAGGGCGTCCAGAGAGGCGGACCCCACCCCGGAATGGCGCTCAAACCCGGCATTGGACGCATTCAGCCCTTCCGAGTTGGAGGCGGACAAGCGCCACTCTCCCTCGCTGGTGCCGATCATCAGCCCCCGGAGGGAGGCAATCCAGGAGATGCGGTTCTGCTGGGAGGCCGCCATCGTCAGAATCATGGGAGAATCCGACGGAATGCCGGGAGTGAACGCGGAAAAATCATCCACCCTGCTGGCCCACAGCGTCTGCGGCTGCCCCGGCGTACCCCCGAACCACAGCCGCCCCTGGTGGAACTCCACCGTGCACGGATAGCCGTTCCGGACGCCGAACGCGCCGAATGACCAGTCATTGGTCTCGCAGTCGCCCAGCACGTAATAGGACAGGTGAAGGGCGTTCGCGAGGTAGACGCTGCGGGGGGAAACATATTCCTCCACTACCATTTCATGGTTGAAGGAGCCGGCGGCGGCCTGGAACACGGGCGTTCCCGTGGAAACGCCGTTCCTGTACGCCATCAGGCGGATTTTGTAGTAGGACATTTCCTCTTCATTGCCGCTCAGGGTAAAGTTGTTCCGGAACCCGTCCCGCTGCTGGAAGCTCTTCACGGAATGCCACACCAGCTCCGGCTGGTTGGGAAGGTAGTTGGAGCCGTCCGGATACCCCCGGCAGATTTCCCACTCCGCATCCCAGGTGCCCGTCGTTTCCAGCGTCCACGCGCCGCTGACATGGACGCGGGCGCTGGCATCGGAACCTTTTTCAAAAAAGGCCGTGTACCGCTCCGGGCGGTTCACTCCGGGCTGGTAGTCGTTTTTCCGGCTGAAATCACGGATGCAGGTATAGGCCTGCCGCCAGCCGTCCTCCCGGTCCATGGAAAAAGTCTCCCCCTTGTAGAGGTCCCGGTCCAGGGTCGTCAGATGGTAAAAGGGCATCTGCGTTCCCTCCACAACAGCCTCTCCGTACTTCCTGGTGACGCGCAGAAATTCCCTTCCCTCCATTTCCGGCGTGAACACATCATCGTCCGCCGTGGCCAGCAGCCTGTTGGCGCTGCCGTCCCGCACCATGCGGCATTCCAGCCTCACGGCATTGAACAGGGAGCTTTCATAGGGCATGCCGGAAAACTCCAGCGCCTCCAGCCTCCAGTCATCGTCCGCATGGCGGGCCAGCGTCATGGGCGGCGTGGACGGCTCCACGCAGTAAATCACATCATTCAGCTGCTGCATCCGGAGGTTCCCCACTTGCTCGTCCGTCTTCCACGGGGTAGGCGTTTCCAGCACGCCGCCCTCCGCATCCGGCAGGGGCGCGCCGTCCTTGAAATACCGGATGTAGCCGCGCCCCACTTCCAGCATGAACTGCACCCCCGTGGAGTACTTGAAGGAAACCAGCCTCACGCCCCCCTCCGTGCACCCAGCGCGGGCAACCAGGCGCGTTCCCGGCCTGCGCCGGAGTCCGCCGAAGGGGCTGACCAGGAAATTCCTCAGCCGGGAGGCGCCGCGGGACACAGGGTCCAGGTCGGCGCGCCCGGCCAGCCACGGGGTCAGTTCCCCGGCGGTGAAACTGAGCCGCTGTAATACTTGTTTTGCCATATTCCTTCCCACCAAAGCAGGGAGGAGGAAAAGCCGTCAACACGCCTGAAAGGTGATGTGAAGAATCGCCTCTTCCGGCGCCTGCCTGCTTCAATCTCCTTTGCGCACCATATACGGAACAGACTAACCATTTATTGGTATAAAATTTTCATAACCCTATATTTCAAAAACCCATATTGACGGGTAATATGTTTTTATATAAAATTCAATTATTCTTTTATAAAATGCCGCTAACTCCCCCTTCATTTCTTTCCCGTTTGTCGATCCTCATTCTGATGATTCTATTCAGTTCCGTTTTTCTGTGGGCTGATGAAGAAGAGGAAGACACTCTGGAAGAAACGGAAGAAGAAGCCACCGGCCCCCTGCAAATTAAACAGCAAACAGCACTTTGTTCTGCAGATTATTACATCAAAGGCGGAACAGGAGATAAGGAAGAGGATCGGAAAAGGAAAAACATCGGGATCGGTGAAAAAATCACTTTCTTGCTTGTCGGCAAACCGAAAGGCGCCATCAAAGAACTTAAATGGAATATAGAAGGGAATGGGTTCAAACAAGTTAATACCGAACAACTTCAGGGAGAATTAAAAATTGCTCTGACTGCAAAGGATGACCTGGAGAAGGACGCGACCGCAAAAATCAAAGCAGAAACAAGTGAAGGTCAAAAAGCTGAAATTACTATCAATATCAGAATCCCTAAAAAGTTAAAGAAAGAAAAATTTGAGGGTATAATAGACATGGGAGACGGAAACCCCATATCTACTGATATGTTTCAATTCTCCAAAGGGGAACATGGCCTTTTAGGCTTTATTCAATTAACGCTTTCCCCTACTAACGTCAGTTTCAAAAAGATCAAAATCATTGAACGGGATGGGGGCCTCATGTGGGAAGGGAAAAATTCCAAGCCTCCAAAAACTAAACCAGAACTGGCGAATGAACATAAAACTTGTAATCTTGCCGGTTCCGTTGGAAACAAAAATCATTTTTATGATATGGTAGGCGATAATCGTCTTATCGAAGAAATTATAGAAACAATTAAGAATTCGAAATATAATCCTCAAAAATTTTGGCTTGTATGCAAATTATATGTACATAGAGGACATGGAGGAGAGGGAAGCGAAGCAGAAGATACCATTCTGTTGAGCACAACTAATCAAAAATATCATATAGAAGCCATTGATGAATCTACGACAAATACGATTGTCGAAAAATTCAATATTAAATTTGAAAGAAACAGCAATGATGGCTAAAACCTTAATGAAAATACTGCCACGCTTATTCCTTTGTTTTGTCTTGCCAATAATCGGCTGGAATTCCGCCTTGGCTGCTCCTGAGTTGGAAAGCCCGGACTGCCTTGAGCAGTACAAACACCCTTCCCCCGGCATCGGAGAGCTTGCCGCCATGCTGAAAGACAAACGGTTCAAATCCTTTTACAAGAAGATGGAACAAGATGCCCTCATTTTTAAAGTGACAACGCAGGATAACATCCATACTGAGTTAAAGGAAAAAGTCTGGCATTGCTACCTCGCCGCCCTGGCTCCAGTTTTTACCTTTAAGACCTACCGGGAAACGGAACCGGATGTCGATATGGACGATGCGGAGGACCTGAACCGTAAATCCATGGTATGCGGCCATCTGGAAAAATATATAACCCTGGTCCGAAATTCCGGGAAAATGAAACCACCCCTGAAAAAAACGGTCATTCGGAAACTTCTGCTTCCCTATTACGCCCGTATTCTGAAACAGTTTAAAAATGCCGGAGAGAAGAATCCCTACAGGATTGCAGCCTATAAAGATCTTAAAGATATGCCTGCCCAAACAGAGGAAAACCGGAAACGCTCTGAAGAACAGGTGAGAAAACTCAAACAACTCAGCATGAGAGAGCTTAAGATTCTTATCAATGATGTAGCGTGGGGAGAGTCTTTCATTGAAGCAAGAAACGTCATGGTGGAAGACGAAGTCAAGCATCTGGAAAAAGTGTTCATGGAATTGCTCGTCTCCGAATTTCCCGGTCAATATTCCAAGGTAGAAGAATTCCTGCTTCAATCCGGATACACCAGGGAAGACATTCCCAACCTGATTGACCGCACCGTTGGCCGTGAACCTGAAACCGACTTTCTCTACCAGGGCAGGCACCGGGTGAAACATGACCGGCTTCTTAAAAAGAAGGGAAAGAAATAAAAACACCTGTTCCCCTTTGAAGAATAACCTTTCAAAAGCACCTGCCATAAAAACGGCAGGTGCTTTTTCAAGTCATTACTTTCGTAAAGTGCGGGGAAACATTGAATATCCAGTCCTTCCCTACAAGGCAATCGCCCAGAGCACCTTCAGGTAGCGGCCTTCCGGGTACGTGCTCAGGAAGGGGTGGTCCCAGCCGGGGCCGGTCATCGCCATGATCTGGAGCTTGCGCCCCTGCCGCTGGGCGGCCTTGATGACGGTGTGCTCAAACTCCGCGGGGGAAAGCAGGCCAGAACAGGAACAGGTAACGAACAGGCCGCCGGGGCGCACGCACTGCAAGCCCAGCATGTTGAGGTCATGGTACTTCTTGATGCCTTCCTCATACCCCTCCCTGCCGATGATGAATTTGGGCGGGTCCAGCAGCACGGCGTCAAACAGCCGCCCGTTGCGCACCATCTGGCGCGCGTAGACAAAGGCGTCCGCATGCACGAAGTCGATGCGCTGCTGGTTGATATTGCCGTTCCTCTTCGCCATGGCGATGGCCTTTTCATCCAGGTCCACGCCCGTGACTTCCGCGGCGCCTCCCAGCATCTTGGCGGCAATGGAAAAGCCGCCGCTGTAGCAGCACAGGTCCAGCACCGTGGCTCCCTTCACCAGGGAGGCGAATTTAAGGCGGTTGTCCCGCTGGTCACAGAAGAAGCCCGTCTTGTGCCCCTGGGCGAAGTCCACTTCATAAGTGATGCCATTCTCCACAATCTTCACCAGCCGGACGGGAGCCGGGGATTCCGGGGCGTCTTCCGCGCGGATGCCCTCCATGCGGGCAATGCCCTCATCCACCTGCACCACATGGCGCTTTGTGCCGCACAGGCGGTGCAGCAGGGGCAGCCAGCGGTCCAGCCTCTGCCAGACGGCCAGCGTGCTCACCTCCAGGCTCAGCACGTCCGCGTAACGGTCTACCACCAGGCCGCCCAGGCCGTCGGAGTCACCGTGCAGCACGCGGTAAGCGTTGGTGGTTTCATCCAGGCGCAGAATCTCCCGGCGCAGCTTCACGGCGCGTTCCAGGGCGGCGTCCAGGTCCCGTTCGGTAAAGGCGTCCTTCCCGTGGTACACCACGCGCAGGGGCGTGCGGCTGGCCTCGTTCCAGAAGCCCGCGCCGAAGAGCTCCCCGTTCTTGTCATAGACGTGCACCAGGCTTCCCGGGGCTATTTCCCCGCTCACGGAGCCGAGCATGCGGGGGAAAACGGCGGGATTGTACGTAAAGTATTTCAGCTCCACCCACGGCGTGAGCCATTGTTCACTGCCCTCCGGGGACTTGTTGACAAAAAGGTTCTTTTTGGGAGCCGTGCGCGGGCGCCCCGGCTGGGAGCGGCGGTCCCGGTAGGCAGGCCTGGGGCGGGAATCGCTAGAATCACGGGAATTGCGGAAATCGTTCATGAAATGCGGGAGAGGAAGGTTGAATCTGAGGCATAGCGGGCCACGGCCAGGTCGATGGCCTCTTCATACGTCCTCACGGGCCGCTTCATCAGGGAAGCGAGCCGTTCGCAGGACATGGCGGTATGCCGGGGCCGAGCATCCCTGAAACCGGCCTGTTCGTCGAGCTTTTGTTCCGCCACGGGCGGCAAAGAAGGCAGCAGCCCGTGCTTCACGGCGCATTTCAGAGCGGTCACGGCATATCCGTGCCAGGAGACGGGTTCCCCGGACTGGCACAGGTGCAGCACGCCGGACGCGTCGCTTTCATAGGCCAGGAAACGGAGCCACCCGCACAAATCCTCCACCCACGCGGGCATGGACCATTTGTCCGCCACGGCGGAGAGGGGTTCTCCGTTCAGCGCCTTCCGCAGCACCATCTCCGGGAAGGAGAGCCGTTCCGGATTGCCGAACACCCAGGAAACGCGGGCAACCAGCGCCTCCGGCATTTCCTCCCGCACGCGGAGTTCCGCCTCCAGCTTGGATTCTCCGTACACGTTCACGGGGCGGCACTTGTCCAACTCCGTTTTCAGGCCGCCCCTCCTGCCGTCCAGCACGTAGTCCGTGCTCAGGTGGATGAAGCGCATGCCCTCCAGGCGGCAGATGCGGGCCATCATCTCCGGGGCCATGGCGTTCACGCGGTGCGCCGTCTCCGGATCATCCAGGCAGGCCTCCAGGCCGCTCACGGCGGCGCAGTTCACCACGTGGGTGGCGCCGGAGGAAAGCAGCACGTTTTTCAGGGCTTTTAAATCCTTTAAATCACAGGCGTCCCGTCCGCATCTCACCACTTCCATGCCTTCCTCTTCCAGATGCGCCGCCAAGCGGCTCCCCACACGGCCGCCCGCTCCGAACACCAATGTTCTGTACATGACACGGAGCTTAGCCATTCCCCCTCCAAAATCCAATGAAAACCTTTTTTCATCGTGACAAAAGATGGGAAGGCTGTTTGAATTAAAGTTGTGTTTTACCATGAATATTCTTTAACGGCCTGCGGTCCGCTGAACGCCAGAGCCGCGGAAGTATGCAGGAAAGGAGCCCTCATTAAAACGGATGAAGGCGGGTACGGCTGCATCCAGCCATGGCCGGAGCTGGGGGACGCCACGTTGCAGGACGAACTGGACGCGCTCAGGAAGGGAAACCCGCTGCCGCTGGGCATCCGCGCCTTGGAATGCGCCCGGACGGACGGGGAGGCGCGCGCGAAGGGCGCCAGCCTGTTTGACGGCCTGCACATTCCGGCCAGCCACGCCACGCTGCCCTCCTGCGTCAGCCCCGCCACCATCCGCATCATGGAATCCAAGGGGTTCAAGGCCGGAAAAATCAAGGCCAGCCCCAACCTGGCCGCCGCCCTGGAACGGCTGACCATGCTCGCCTCCATGGTCCCCGCCTGGCGCTGGCGGCTGGACTTCAACGGCTGCCTGAATGAAAACGACGCCCTGAAATTCTGGAAATCCCTGCCCCACCACCTGAAAACCCGGATAGATTTCATTGAAGACCCGTGCCCCTTCTCCGTCCAGAGCTGGGAACGGCTGGTGGACGCCGGCATGCCGCTGGCCCTGGACATGGGCTCGGACTCGGAGCACCAGCCGGCCATCTCCTCGGACCTGCCCATCATCCGCATCGTCAAGCCCGCGAGGGAAGCTACGCCGGAGTATCTTTACGAGCCCCCCGTGTTCACCACCGTCATGGACCATCCCGTGGGGCAGCTCTGGGCCGTCTACCAGGCGGCGGACTACTACCGCAACGCCCTGCCCACGGAAATCCCCCTTTGCGGCCTCTGCACGCACCTCCTGTTTGAGCCGGACCCCTTCCTTGACCAGATGGGCGGCATGAACCCGCAGGTAGCCGTTCCCGCCGGAACGGGCCTGGGCTTTGACGGGATGCTGGAAGCCCTGCCCTGGAAAAAACTCTGACAGGACGCCGCGCTCTCCCGGAACCCCGTCCGGCCATAAAAAAGGCATGAAGCGGAACGCGCCTCATGCCTTCGTCATTTGCCCGGGAACAACCGGAAAAGCCCTTTACTTCGGTTCCGCGGCGAACTTGAGGCCGGGATACTCCTTCACGTTGCAGCCGGGCGTCTTGGGGTTCACCTGCACCGGAACGAACGTGAACATCCACCGGCGCGCGGAATTGTTGCTGGGGCTCTTCACCAGCACGCGGTTCCAGCCCTTCTTCAGGGGAACCATGGAAGGCTCCCGGAAATGGTAGTTCTCATCCACCAGCACGCCGCCGTTGCGCGGCTTCTTCCATTGCGGGGGGGCAATCTCCTGCCCGTTCACGAAGAACCTGGGATTCGCGTGGAACCACTTGCCGGGGACGCTCGCCGGGCCGTTGCGCCAGTCGGACGTGGCCCAGGTATGGCCGCTGATCCAGAAGGGCACCGTCTGCGCCTTCGGGGAATAAATCCAGGTCTGCGCGTAATAGGTGTGGTTCTTGTGGGGATACGCCCCCATCTTCGCACCGTTGAACAGCGTCGGGAAATCGCAGTAATGCTTGAAGATGATGGTGGCTCCGGTGTAGGCGTCCTTGGACCACTCGTAGGTAACGCCGTCAATCTCGTAGGAATCCTTCATCTTCCCGGTCTTGTTGTCCGCCTCCGGGGCGAACTCCGTTTCCGTCTTCCCTCCGTTGGGAATGGGGCCCAGCAGCTTCCACGGAATATTGGCCTGCCGCACGTAATTGAACTCCTTGTTCACGAAGAAGCGGTCCCGGATGGCGAGCACGCGGTTCTCGTACTCCGCAAATCCTTTCAGCAGCGGGTCCCCCTGCACGGGCAGGTTGGAGAAATACTTCATGTATTCGTCCTGGTTGGGGTCTCCCTGCACCTTTTCATGGGGATTGTTCCACAAGGGCTCGGAAACGAACGCCATCCCGGCGTAAACGGGCGTCTGGAGAACCTGGTTGCGCGGGTCCGTAATTTCCAGGTCCGGGAAGGAGCACAGCATCATGCCCAGGCCGTCCGCATTCTGGAACGGGCAGGCCCGGCGGAAGTACATGGTCATGGCCGTTTCAAACGGATCGAGGTGGTTCAGGTAGGTCTCCAGGGAATCCACGTACTTGGACCCGTTGACAGGCCATGCGCCGCGGTTCTGGCGGCCGGACCACAATTGCAGGATGGAGCCGTTATAGCCCTTAGGCGTCAGACCGGGGTGCCACCTCATGGGCGTGCGGCCGCAGGACTCCACCGCATTGATGTATTCCTTCAGAATGTCATTGTTCACCTGCTCGTCCTTGCCGTGGGCCTCGTCCGTGCCGATGTGGATGATGGGCATCTTCTCCTTGGGAACCAGGGCGCACATCTCCTTGATCAGGGCCACCAGGGCCTTCGTGGCCTTTTCATCGCTCATCTTCACGTTGAGGGCCTTCCGGAACGCCTGGCTGTGCCCCGGCATGTCCATCTCCGGAATCAGCAGAATGTTGCGCAGGCGGCAGTACTCCACCAATTGCTTGAACTCCTTCTGCGTGTAGAATTTGCCCGGCATGCGGGTGAAATTCTTGGGATCATTCAATTCCGGATAAATCTTGGACTCCAGCCGCCAGCCGGGATGCTCCGTGAAATGGAAGTGGTACACGTTCAGCTTAAGCTGCGCCATGGAATCCAGCTCCTGCGCGATCAGGGGGAGCGGCATGTAATTGCGGCCCACGTCGTTCATGAACCCGCGGATTTCAAAATCCGGCCAGTCCACGATATCGCAGGCGGCGATGGTCGTCGTCCCGCCGCGGCGCAGAAGAAGCTGCTCCAGCGTCTTCATGCCGTAATAAAACCCCCTGGTGTCCGCCGCCGTAATCAGCGCGCCGCCGGGAGTCACGCGGAGTGAATAGGCCTCCTCCTTCAGCTTGGGATTCTCCGTGCCGGCCTTCACCTCCCCCTTCACGAACTTGACGGCGAACGCCCCGTCCGGAGCCACCTTCACCCGGTGGTCCGCCAGGAAGGACTTCAATTCGGAAACGATGAACTTCATCTGTTCCGGATAGGAAGTCCTGGACGGAGACGGGGCCAGGATGCGAACGGACTGCACGGGAATGGCCTTGCCGGTCCAGTGCAGCTGCTGGGGCCTGGGAACCAGGGGCGGCTGGTCCGCCGGGAACAGCCTGTAATTGGCTCCGTTCGCCGGGAAGGAGGGAGCCGTATCCTGCCCCCACGCCCCGGTGCACGCCATGCACATCCACGCAAACGATAATAAAAGGAACTTCATGCGGGTAATAATACGCCCGCAAAGGCCCCTGCCTGTCAAATCTATCGTGTTCCACAGCCCGGAAAACGGGTTCCCGGCAGCGGTTTTTGCAAAAAGACCAGAACCCGCGCCTACATGACGGAGGGAGGCTTGACGGCCTGCGCGGCGGGGTGGTCTTCAATCTCCCCGGTGGTTCCGTTCACGGCCACGCCGCGGCGCACGGCGTAAAGCCCCGCTTCCTCCTCCTTCTTCCCGGCCACAAAGGCCCAGTAGTAACTGTTCCGGTCATGGTAGCAGGCCCACTCTCCGGCAATGCCGGGGCGCGCCTCCATCAGCAGGGAATAGGAATCCGCGGGGGAAACCTTGAAGCCCCTGGGCGTATCCAGCCCGGAGGAGGGAAAGGACCGGATGTCCCCCCTCCACACCAGGTCCAGGGGGGAGGTGGACAGCAGGCCGTCCGCAAGATGGCTGCCCGCCAGCATCTGCCCGGTGCCGAGCATGGGCAGGCAGGAAGAGCACAGAAGGGCGCCTCCGCAGACGGCGGCAAGGCGCAGGAAAGGGCAAACGGAAAAAGTCATGGCGTGTTCCTGGAAAAAGGCGGAAAGGAATCAACCCCCAAAAGCTTCCCCAGTCAATCAAAAACAGGCCTTTCCGGCCGCTCCGGCGGAAAAATGCCCGCTCCCCGGACGGGTGGACAGCTTGACAACCCCTCCGCGCATTCCTATAGTTTGCCTCCCGTCTGAAAAGGAGGTCCGTCCATGGCAGCCCAGTCACGCAACATCGCAGAATTGGAAAACGCATCCGTATGGCGTCTGCTGGTCCAGTACTCCCTGCCCTCCATCGCCGGCATGGTGGTGTACTCCCTGTACAACATCATTGACAGCGTCTTCATCGGCCACGGCGTGGGCCCCCTGGCCCTGTCCGGCCTGGCCGTCACCTTCCCCATCATGAACCTGACCTTTGCGCTGGGCACGCTGGTGGGCATCGGCGGGGCGGCCATCAGCTCCATCCGTCTGGGAAAGAAGGACCAGGAGGGGACGGAGCGCACGCTGGGGAACGTCCTCATCATGAGCCTGATCGCCGCCGTGGTGCTGGTGGTTCCCACACTGCTCTTCCTGACGGAAATCCTGACCGCCTTCGGCGCCAGCGGGCAAACCCTCGCCTACGCGTACGACTTCATGCTCGTCACCCTGCTGGGGCTGCCCGTCACGTACGTCTTTTTCAACCTCAACCACGTGATGAGGGCCACCGGCTACCCGAAAAAGGCCATGGGCTCCACCCTGCTCTCCGTGGGGATCAACATCATCCTGGCTCCCATCTTCATCTTCTGGTTCAAATGGGGCATCACCGGGGCAGCCCTGGCCACCCTGCTGGCCCAGGTCACCGGCATGGCGCGCGTGCTGCTCCACTTCTCGGACGCGGCCAGCACGGTCCACTTCCGCCGCGGCATCTGGGAACTGCGCAAGGCCATCGTCACCGGCATCCTGTCCATCGGCATGGCTCCGTGCCTGGTGAACGTCTGCGGCAGCGCGGTCACCATCGCCATCAACAGGCAGCTTGCGGACCACGGGGGGGACCTGGCTATCGGCGCTTACGGCATCATCAACCGCATTCTCATCCTGTTCGCCATGCTCGTCATCGGCCTCACGCAGGGCATGCAGCCCATCATCGGCTACAACCACGGGGCCATGAAGCCGGGGCGCGTCCTGCTCACCCTCAAGTACGGCGTGCTGGCGGGCACTTCCTTCACCACGCTGGGCTTCCTGGCCTGCGTTTTCTTCCCCCGCGGCATTGCCGGGCTCTTCACGGATGACGCCGCGCTCATCAGCCTGGCGGCCAACGGCCTCACCATCTGCGTGCTGGCCTTCCCGCTCATCGGCAGCCAGATCATCATCGGCAACTTCTTCCAGGCCATCGGGAAGGCCCGTCTGGCCATCTTCCTTTCCCTGACGCGCCAGATGCTCTTCCTGCTGCCGTTCCTGCTGGTGCTGCCCAGGTTCTGGGGCCAGGACGGCGTCTGGGCCTCCCTCCCGCTGGCGGACGTGCTCTCCTTCATCGTCACCCTGCTCTTCATCCGGAGGTTCCTCAAATACTACCGGCTGAAAAACAGGCACTACCTGGACCACAGCACGGCCGAAGCGTGAAGCCCTTCCAGGGAGCGCCGCAGGCCTCTGCGGCTTCGGAATGAACAGGCGGACAAAGGCCGCGCCCTCTCTTTCCACACTCGTTCGCTGACGCTCGTTTTTCCAGCAGCAGCAAGGGCCAGTTTCACTCCTGACGGCTCGCGGGCAAGTTCAGTCCGGCCCTGGCGGAAAGCCCTCTTTTCCAGCTTTCCACACGTTCTCCCTGACATTTTGCGGGACATAACACCGGCAGTATGCCGAACGCGCCGCGCTTTAAGGACTCTATTTTGTTGACGGCTTCGTGTGAAATCATCATCCGGAGCCCCGCCCGGCAGACGCCAGGGAACCGTCTTCCCCATCAGCCGGCCTCCTGAAGGCGGAACAACCCGAACGACATTTACAAGGAATCTGACAAAATGAAAAACGGAATCATGATGCAATATTTTGAGTGGAACCTGCCCAATGACGGGCAGTTCTGGAACAAGCTGAAGGAAGACGCCCCCCATCTGGAAGAGATAGGCGTCACAGCTGTCTGGATTCCCCCGGCCTACAAGGGCAAGGAACAGAACGACGTGGGCTACGGCACCTACGACCTGTTTGACCTAGGGGAATTCGACCAGAAGAACACGGTCCGCACCAAATACGGCACCAAGCAGGAACTCCAGGACGCCATCAAGGCTCTTCATGAACACCATGTGGGCGTCTACCTGGACGCCGTCATGAACCACAAGGCCGGAGCGGACTATACGGAAAAATTCATGGCCAAGGAAGTGGACCAGCAGAACCGGGACAAGGAAATCACGGACGCCTACGAAATCGAAGGCTGGACCGGCTTCAACTTCCCCGGCCGCGGAGACAAGTACTCCGACTTCAAATGGCACTGGTACCACTTCACCGGCACGGACTACGACGCCGCTACGGAAAAAACTTCCATCTTCAAGATCATGGGGGACGGGAAAAGCTGGAGCGAGGGCGTGGATGAAGAAAACGGCAACTATGACTACCTCATGTTCGCCAACCTGGACTTCGACCACCCGGAAGTGGTGAAAGAAATGGAAAAATGGGGCGTCTGGGTATCCCGGGAACTGGACCTGGACGGCATGAGGCTGGACGCCATCAAGCACATCAATGACGAGTTCATCAAGAAATTCCTGGCCGCCGTCCGCAAGGACAGGGGAGAGGATTTCTACGCCGTGGGCGAATACTGGAAGCAGGACCTGGACTCCCTGAACGAATACCTCAAGGAGGAACGCTACAAGGTGGACCTGTTTGACGTGCCCCTGCACTACAACATGTACCAGGCTTCCAAGCAGGGCCGTGATTACGACCTTTCCAAGATTCTGGACGGCACCCTGGTCCAGAACCACCCCACGCTGGCCGTCACCTTTGTGGACAACCATGACTCCCAGTGGGGCAGCTCCCTGGAATCAGCCGTGGAAGACTGGTTCAAGCCCTCCGCCTATGCGCTCATCCTGCTCATGAAGGAAGGCTATCCCTGCATCTTCTACGGGGACTACTACGGAGTAAGCGGCAACCCGCCCATGCACCGCGGCATCATCGACAACCTGCTGGAAATCCGCAAAAACCATGCCTTCGGGGAGCAGAACTACTACTTTGACCACCCGAACACCATCGGCTTCACCCGCGTGGGGGATGACGACCACCCGCATTCCGGCGTGGCCGTGCTCATCTCCAACGGAGAGGACGGGGACAAGGTGATGAACGTGGGCAAGCAGCACGCCGGGGAAACCTGGAAGGAAGCCACCGGAAACGTGGAGGAAACCGTCGCCATTGACGAGGAAGGCAACGGCCAGTTCCTCGTCCACGGCGGCAACGTGGCCGTCTGGATTCCGGAAAACGCTCCGCAGGACCCCAAGCAGGACGCGAGGGTGGAAGACGAGGAATAAATTGAATGATTGCCCCGCCGGCAGGCAAGCCGGAGCGGGCGTGGAGGAACGGCCTGTTCCGGCGCCGGACCATCTTTCCGGAAGGCGGGTCAGGCCGTTCTGACTTTAATCACCAGTTTACGGAGAGCCCCTTCCCCGATGCAGCCGGCATGGGCGTCCTCCGGGAAAAAGACGGCGAACTGCCCCGGCTTCACGGTAAAAGAGGTGTCCGGCGCATCGTCGTAATGCTGCGCGTCCTTTTCCATGTTGAACGGTTCGGAAGGCTTTTCCAGGGCAGAGCGGTCCTTCCACGCAAACCCTTCCTCCCGTGAAAGGGGAACGTGGATGTCAATGAACCTGTCGTGCACTTCCATGCGGGCCTTCTCCGGCTTCTTCATCGCCGGCTCATTCACCATCACAATCAGGGCGTCTTCCTCCAGGACGTGGGGGCCCGGTTCCAGGGAAGCCGGACCGGCCTCCCTGACAAAATCGAAAGCCCGCTGGAAAAGGGGATTCAAAGACTCGTAACGGGCGGAATCGGAAAGGGAGGCAATAATCATGGCGCAGGCTCCATCCCGGAGCGGTCTCATTGTAACGGGCCGGAAAAGCCCGTCAAACCCTTTGACTCTTTTCCATGGGAATTCCCGGACTTGCCGGGACACGGCGCACGCCGGCCCCCACTTCCCGCTCCGGACAATTCCTGACCGGGCCCCCGTCCGGCGGAAGGAAAGCCGTGAAACCGGAGTTTCAGGAAACGGACGGGGAGGCACTGGCTCCATCCGCCTCCCTTTATTGAGGTATTCCTCCCCCGCGGCTGCCAACTACAAGCATCACCAGCGCAGGAAAACACCTTCTTAACGTCTCCATAATATATTCTGTTTCAATTACCTAAAACATAGAGAAGACCATGCATCGGATTAACAATCCGGAGTCAAGCATGAACATCTGAAAGAAAAACGTTTTCGGGAAATTTCCCTTGTCCATACTCCGTAAATCGTCAGCTTATGTTCCTGATGCAATAGATTTTCTCTTCGTTCCGCAACGAAGCAGGGAAGCCCGAACTTCCGGGAAAGACGCGTCTGTGAAAGGAAACAGCCATGAGATGAGGAGCAGGCTCCCGTCCTTTCCAGGCGAAAGGCAACCTGCAAAAGAAACGGTGGAAATGTTTATTCACGGTGGATTTGCGCCTCCCGCGCCTGGGAACGGAAGGCTCCCGCCTTTCGTGGGTAAAAAATCTTTCCGCAGCGCAGCGGAGGTTCTCCTTCAATAGCCGCCATCCTGCTCCGGCGAGAGTATCCATTAGGGCCGGGAGTTCCCAATTCCCAGGCAGTATGCGGGCTTGGAAGAAAACGGGAAAGTGTTTGTTAACCATGCATTTGAGCTTTCCTTCGTTCCCGTTTGAAACGTCTCCGGAGCTCCGCGGATTGTTAATCCGGTAGTTTGCGAATAATTCAATCATTCCACACGAATATGAAGAAAGCATTATACCTCATCATCCACCTGGCCGTGGCCTCTCTGGCAGGCGTCGCTGCGGCGGCAACCGTCGAGCTGATGCCCGACATCGGCGCCATGACGGGCCAGGGCTACAACTCAGCGGGACGCCTTGCCGGGGACGGCATCACGGGAGACGACGTTAAAAACTGGCTCGGTTCTCGGGCTGACGGATGGTACACCACTACCGGCAACGGCGACATGCGCTGGGGGAATGCCACCTCCAACACGGAAGACCAGACCATCAACCTGCCCAGCATGTCCGGCACGGCGGGCGTCTGCTTCGGTCTGAAAATGACCATTGAAAACATTCAGGATTACTCCGGCCTGAGCTTCAGCATGAACCTCACCCCGTCCGGAACCACCGGAACGTACACGTATTCCGTCTGGTATGAAACCAGGGACGGGGAAATGGTGGAACTCTGCAAGGGAACGAGGAACAATGACGGCTCCCCCTGGAACGTTCACTATGACCTCACGGAAGACCAGTTGAGAGCCATGAAGGAAAACGGCAACGGCAAGGTCTATGCCGTGGTGGGAAGCTCCGGAGGCCGGGGAGGAGATAACGCCACCGTGGAAGACCTTTCCCTGGAAGGGACGCTGGCCGTCCCCGAACCGGCCGCGGCCTCCCTGAGCCTGCTGGGGCTTGCCGCCATGATGCTACGCCGCCGCAGGGTGCGCGCCTGAAATGTGCTTTCTTCCAATGAATCAAGGCTGTTCCTTCACCGGAACAGCCTTTTTCATGTTCCGGCGTCTTCTCCAGGAGCAACCATGGAGACGGCTTTCCGGCCTTTCCCCTTTTCCTTCATCCGGCAATTAGTCAGTCAGAAAACCCTTCCGTCCGCCGGAAAGCGGTCCCAGCCGTTTTCCCTGCCTTATGAACACGTTATTGCCCGCGAGGCAACGCAAAACGCTTGCCATCCCGCAACCGGTAGTATATTAGAGTAACTGTAAGCCATCAACTGCACAATGATCACACAAAAGACCCCATCCAGCTCCTACCGGCCTTCCTATGACCGCACTCCCAAATATACCGTGAAACAGGTTGCGGAAATGATGGAGATGTCCGCCTACACCATCCGCTACTATGAAAACGCCGGATTGATTCCGGACGTGGACCGCAGCGGAGGCAATGCCCGCATGTTTTCAGACTACACCCTGGGCTGGCTGCGCCTGGTTCACTGCCTCCGGATGACGGGCCTCCCGATTGAAGGCGTCAAGCACTACATCGACCTGTGCCAGGAAGGGGACACCACCATTCCGGAACGCGCCGAACTGATTTTCAAGCAGGAGAAAAGCCTCCGTGAACAACTCCGCATCCTGAAAAAGCAAATGGAAGTCTTGAAGTACAAGAAGAAATTCTACCAGGATCTTTTGAACAACCACAGGCCGGACAGCTGCAATCCGCTGAACCACGTCAGCGCCAGCGAACCGAACATCGCTCCGGAAGAATAATCTTTCCCTTAAATCCGCAACAGGAGGCATCCGGGAATTCCATTGGAATTCCCGGATGCCCTGTTTTTTCCTTCATTTCCCGTCAGGGAGAAAAACCTTCCCGGCTGCCCCCCTCTCCGAAGGAAAAGGAGGAAACGCCGGAAAATCCCTGCGCTTTTATTTGCTTCCCGTCGCCTCCGCATACTCCGCATCGGTCACGGGGCCTCCCCACGCCGTCCTGTTGGAAGCCGCCCTGGGCGTGATGCCGAGGTGCACGAACTCACTGTCCGGAGCCGCGCCGTGCCAGTGCTCCGTATTGGCCGGGATTTCCACCACGGAACCGGGCGTCAGGCGCCGGGCGGTCTTGCCGCGCTCCTGGTAGTATCCCGTGCCTTCCGTGCAGAACAGCACCTGGCCCACGGAATGGCTGTGCCAGTTGTTCCGCGTGCCGGGGGCAAAGGTGACGTTATAGGCGGACATGTCGTAATCCCTGTTGTCCACCAGCATGGCTACCCAGGCTTTTCCGGTGAAATTGGCCGGAGCCGGCTCCCCTTTGGGGAAGGCGTCCTTCTTCCCGGCAGCGGCGGATACGGCCAGAATGGCCTCCACCTGCCCGTCAGTCAGGCCGTTGTGCTTCCCGATGCGGATGTGGGAGTTCAACTGGCTTTCCGTGCCCGTCATGGCGGCCAGGGCCGCGATGGTGGCGAACTCCCGGGTCTTCCAGTCCATGTTGTCGCGGCCGAAAATGTCCCCGAACAAATGCGCCTTCAGGAACTCGTCAATGGCCGGGGCGAACAGGAAAAGATCCCCCTTCACCGGAGCGCCGCAAAGCTTCGTCTGGTTGGCCGTGCCGAAGTCGATGCTCTTTCCGGCGGGCGGCGCTCCCGCCTCCGCTCCCACCGTATCATTGATGCCGCGCGAGGCGCGGTCCTTCGCCAGAACCATCAACTCATTGAGAGCGTTCAGGCTGCGTGGAAAACCGCAATAGGCATACATCTGGACCAGCACCTCCTTGAGCTCGTTCAGGGTCAGTCCGGCATCCAGCCCCGCCGTCAGGGCGTTCCGCAGGCCGGGCATGTCGCCCCTGGCCGTATGGGCGCTGATGGCGGCAATCTGTTGTTCTTTTGGCGACAAGGCGCTTGTATCGTTATTCATGGTTTGGGCTTCTGAAAGGTTCATCAGACAGGCAAGGGAAAAAGCCATTCCCGCAAGGGTTCGTTTCATAAGGAGCATTATTTGTTGATGGTGATTGTGTCATTGACCCACTTGACCAGCGCGGGCCTGGCCGTCCGGATGCCTTCCCCGGCAAAAGCTCCGCCCTTGAGAACGGTGGACTTGGGGCACAGCTTCCGCACCTCGTCCCCGCAGCGCGCCATGCCGCCGCCTCCGTGCGTCACAAACGGAATCACCGTCTTGCCGGAAAGGTCGTGGCTTGCCAGGAAAGAGGCGACCGGAGGCGCAATCGTGCTCCACCAGTTGGGACTGCCGATGAAAATCACGTCGTACTTGCCCATGTCCTCCACCCTGGCGGCCAGCTCCGGCCTGACGCCTTCCTGAATCTCCTTTTTGGCCTGTACCGTACATTCCCGGTACCCGGACGGGTAAGGCTTGACCGGCTTGATTTCAAACAGGGTTCCGCCCGTCGCCTTCTGAATCTGCGCAGCGGCGTACTTCGTATTGCCGCCCCATGAATAATAGGCAATGAGAACCTTGGAGGGTTCCGCGGAAACCTTGGGCTGTTCCTGTCCCGAGCATCCGGCCCCCATCATCAGGGCGGCCGCCAGCGTGCATATCATTGATATTGTTTTCATGAATTTAATGTCTGGGTTGGAAGGCCGCGCAGAAAACAGCCCGGGAAGAAAAACGGCTTCATCCGGCAGTCTCCGTGCACGAACCTTGTTCCTTCTTCCTGTCTAAACGTTAGAGCAGCTATAAGTCAACATGTTTTCCCTCATCTGTTCCAAAGATTGCACCCGCTCCACTCTAAACTCTCTTATTCCTCTTTCCGGAGCCGGATCAGCACGATTTCCGAAGGAACGCCGATGCGGATGGGAAAGCCGTTCCAAATCCCCGCCCCGTTGGAGACATACAGCTTCATACCCCCCACCGTGTACAATCCGGACACAAAGCCCTCGTTGAACCGGGCCACCAGCCGGTCAATGCCGGCAATCATGCCGCCGTGCGTATGGCCGGAAACCTGGAGGTCCACGCCGTGCTCCGCCGCTTCCGGGGCCAGCCGCGGCTGATGGGCGGCGAGGATGCGCACGCCCTTTTCCGGGGCTCCCGCCAGCGCCTTGCGTATATCCGGCTCCTCCTTTCCCATGATGTCGGCTACAGGATCCGTCACCCCCGCCAGCACTACCGCGCCCCCGCCCGTCTGCACATGTTCATTGTGAAGCATACGGATGCCCAGGGTGGGCAGGAACTCCATCCACTCCTCATAACCGGAATAATACTCATGATTGCCCGGCACGCCGAACACCCCGTACCTAGCCTTCAAATCCGCAAGCGGCCTCAAATCATCCCCGTGCACGGGAACCGTCCCGTCCACGAAGTCCCCGGCAATAATGACGATGTCCGGATTCAGAGCATTCGTGCGTTCCACAATTTTCCTGATGCGGTCCGCCCGCGTGATGCCGTCCACATGAAGGTCCGCCAGCACGGCGACTGTCAGGCCGTCCGCCCCATCCGGCAGATGGTTCACGGAAATCGTTTCCTCCTTCACCCGCGGCACCCCGGTTCCTCCGGCCATCCCCACGGTAGCCAGTACGGCGGCGAAAGCCAGCAGGGCAAGATTCACCCGGTTGCCGATGACGCGGAACCGTTCCGTCTTCTTCTTCCGCAGGCAGAACAGAACCAGCAAATACAGGAGGCGTATCACGTCCGCCGCCAGCAGCAGGAAAAAGAACAGGAAAAGCACGGAGAACAGCCATGCGGTCGCCAGCAGGACGCCTTCCGGCAGAACCGGGGAGAAAAACATGGGGCCGCCGAACAAATGCAGCAGATGGAATTTGAACGCCGCCACCGCCAGAAGGACGGCAAGCAGGGCCTTCCAGCCCCATTTCAGCCTAAGCGGCAGAATGGCGCGGCAGAAAACGTAAACCGCCAGCAATGCTCCGAAAATCAGTATCATGTGTCTCTTGCTTAAAATGGCTTGAACCCCGCCGGAACGGGAAGAACGCAGTCCTTCCCCTGCGAACAACCGGCAGACGACTTATCATGTTGAGTCCCTCACCGTAATCAGCTCCCTTCAAAGTCAGCCGCAGAACCGCCTTATTTCAGATGCTCCTGAAAGAACTGCTCGATTTTGCCGAAAGGAATAACCCCGGCTTGATTGTCATAGAGATCCACATGGCTCGCGCCGGGAATGATCATCAGCTCCTTGTTATCCCCTTTCAACTTCTTGAAGGCATCCTCGCTGAAATAGCGTGAATGGGCTTTTTCTCCGTGAATCATGAGCACGGCGCTGCGGATTTCACCGCTGTACGCCAGGAGGGGCATATTGATGAACGAGAGCGCGGAGGTGGTATTCCATCCGCCGTTCGAGTTGAGCGAACGCTTGTGGTAGCCGCGGGGCGTCTTATAGTAATTGTAGTAATCCTTCACGAATCCTGGGGCATCGTCAGGCAGGGGATCGGGCACGCCCCCCGCGAGCGCATAAGAACCGTTTTTTGCATCGGCGGTGCGCTGGGCATTCAGTTGCTTGCGAAGCTCATAACGGGCGTCGGCGTCCATCGCGTCGAAATAGCCGTTCGCGTTCACGCGGCTCATATCGTACATCGTGGACGCTACCGTCGCCTTGATGCGGGTGTCGATAGCCGCCGCGTTCACCGCCATGCCGCCCCACCCGCAAATGCCGATGATTCCGATGCGTTCGGGGTCCACGTCGTCGCGTGTGGAGAGGTAGTCGACGGCTGCGGAGAAATCCTCCGTATTGATGTCCGGGGAAGCGACATAACGGGGTTCCCCGCCGCTCTCTCCCGTATACGAGGGATCAAACGCGATCGTTAGAAAACCGCGCTCGGCCATCGTCTGGGCATAGAGCCCGGAAGATTGTTCCTTCACGGCTCCGAAGGGGCCGGAAACGGCGATAGCCGGCAACTTTCCGCCGGCCTTCCGGGGGATATACAAATCCGCGGCCAGCGTAATGCCGTAGCGGTTGCGGAAGCTTACCTTGCGGTGGTCTACCTTGTCGCTCTTCGGAAACACCTTGTCCCATTCCTGCGTTAAATTCAGTTGTTCGTTCATGATCCTGTCCGTGTTGGCGTTATTGTTTTCAGCGGATAAGCTCCCTGCACAGCAAATGCAGGCGGAGAAAGCCGCGCAAAACCTTTTAAATGAATGCCCTGTCATCTTTCCAATACTTAAGGTGAATTACTGCTTCCCGTAATTGATCAGGTACAGGACTGACTCCGGGTCCTGATGGCACAGGAAAAGGCTCTCTCCGCGGTCCAGCCTGGCGATGGCCCCCATGTCCTCCTGGGAAAGTTCAAAGTCAAAGACGTTGAAATTCTCCTCCATCCTTTCCCGGTGGGTCGTCTTCGGAATGACGATGACGCCGCGCTGGATCAGGAAGCGCAGGGCCGTCTGCGCCGGAGTCTTGCCGTACTTCTCTCCGATGTCCTTCAGCACCGGATTCGTGAAAAATCCATTGCGGCCTTCCGCGAAGGGCCCCCAGGATTCCATCCTGGTACCGTACTTCGCCATCAGCTCCCGGGCCTTCACCTGCTGGTTGAACACGTGCGTTTCCACCTGGTTGACGGCGGGCTTGATCTCGCAGAACTCCGCCAGGTCCACAAAACGGTCCGGATAAAAATTGCTCACGCCGATGGCGCGAACCTTTCCGGCCCGGTTAGCCTCTTCCATGGCCCGGTAAGTGCCGTAATAATCGTTGAAGGGCTGGTGGATGAGCAGCAGGTCCACGTAATCCGTGCGCAGCTTGCGCAGGGACTCGTCAATGGAAGCCTTCGCCTTTTCATACCCGCCGTTGGTAATCCACACCTTCGTGGTGAGGAACAATTCCTCGCGCGGCACCCCGCTCTTCTCCGCCGCGCGGCCTACGGCCTCCTCATTGCCGTAAATCTGGGCCGTATCAATGGAACGGTAGCCGGCGCCGATCGCGTCCAGCACGCAGCGCTCGCACTCTGCGGCATCAGGTATCTGAAAAACTCCGAAGCCCAGGATGGGCATGACCACTCCGTTATTTAATGTAATTTCTTCCATAATTATTTCTGGTTGTATTTTTTAATAAAATCAAGATAAATCCTTATACCTCACCTCCTTCAAGGAAGGTCCGCGCAAGGGGCATCGTCCATTTCGACATTCGCTCCATCCATCAAACGGAAAAGTTGTCCGATGGCAGTCGACTTCCTGAAAGAACATCCTTTAGTGGACTATCATCATAGCGTTGCCACCGTAGGAGGAGAATAAAGCTCCGGTACGCTGCCTATATTGTTTTCATATTCTTCTCTATTTGTTTGTTTTTATTTTCAGAAATATCTCAGGCATGCCTGCCGGATCAAGGGCATGCATGTCCACTAAGTCGAGGCTCTTCACCATGTGCAGCGTAGCCGTCTTGTACTTCCGGAAGTGAGCGGTCTGAATATGATGCCGGTAGGCTTCGGGAGAAGCGTAGATTTCGAGGATGCGGATTTGTGTGGAATCCCGCTTCATCTGCATCGGGAAAATGCAAATAACTCCCGATTCCTCTTTGACCGATGTAGCTCCTACCACAGAGGCATATTCCAGATATTCTTTCAAATACTGGGGATATACTTCGATTTCGGAAATACGGATTAACATATTCTCTGCTGAAACGGCCGGCTTCGTTTGGGCTGATAGCTGGAACGATGTGATCAAAATCAATAAGCTGATAAAAAGATATCTTTTCATTCTCTTTAAAACGATAACTGATTATTTGGCTTTCTACGGCAGTGTCTGCGCGACGTTCTCATCAGATTGATTTTAGGCCCCCTCTTTATGGAATAAACGATGTGTATTCCCATGGCCCCCTCCCGCCAAGTCGCAGTAGAAATGACGGAGGTTCCCCTCCCAGTCCACCGACTGCATCAATCCCTTTGCCTTCATTACGGAATGCACCGCTCCATCATCAGTATCCATTCTTTAACGTCATCGGATTTAACAAGCCTGCTAAGATTCCAGCTTCTTCAGCTCATACTTCCTGGTGCCCAGGCCTATCTGTTCGGCGTAATCCACCGTGTGCCGCCCATGACGGCTTTCAATGCGCTCGATCAGGGGTTTGCTGTTGTCTCCGGCGGAAGGCTTGACGGCGTAAACGAGGTCCAGGCAGGCCTGGTCCAGCGCCACCGGGTCAAGGGAAGCCAGAATGCCGATGTCCTTCATCTTCGGGTCATGGGGGTGGGCATCGCAATCGCAGTCAATGGACAGCTTGTTCATCACGTTGATATACAGAATCCTGTCCCCGAAGTAATCGGCCACCGCCTGAGCGGAGGCAGCCATGGACTCCAGAAAATCGTCCTGCGCGGCCAGATTGTTCCACACGGCGGCAACGTCCCGCGTTTTTCCGGCGGAATGGATGTACGCCTTGCCGCTTGCGGAAGCCACGCCGATGGACTGGTTCTTGATCACGCCGCCGAAGCCGCCCATGGCGTGCCCCTTGAAGTGGGCCAGGTTGATCATGAAATCGTAGTTCTTCAGATGGCTCCCCACGATGTCGTATTCCAGGTGCTTCCTGTCCTTCACCGGAATGGTGAATTCACCCTCCGCGTCCATGATGTCCACCCGGGCAATATCAGAAAAGCCGTGGTCCTTCGCCGCCTTAAGGTGGTCCTCCGTCCGGGAGCGCTTGCCGCCGTAAGCCGTATTGCACTCCACAATGGTGCCTTTCACGTGATGCACCAGATCCTTGATCAGCTCCGGACTCAGGAAATTATGGCCGCCCGGTTCCCCGGTGCTGATCTTGACGGCCACCCTTCCGGAAGCCGTTCGCCCCATAGCCTGGTAAATCCTTACAAGAGCCTCCGGAGAAATCTCCTTCGTCATCCATACCCTGGAAACCCCGTTCTTCTCCGCGGCCGCGCCCAGCGCATATTCCGGCAACGCCAGGCACGCCAGGGCCGCGGTGGAAGACTGGAGCCACGCTCTTCTCGTCATATTATTTCTCATGGCAACTTGATTGTTTGTTCTTGATGATCGTTCTTCGCGCTCTCTCCATTGAGACCTTTCATGTCGCCGGACGCGTTCATGTTCCGGAAACGCGGCCGCCCAGCGTACGGCAGATTCTTTCCACCCCCTCAAGCAGCAGTTTCCGGGGACAGGCGATGTTCAGGCGGATGAAACAGCCCTCCGATTCCCCGTACATTTCGCCGCCGTTCACCATCACCCGGCCTTCTTCCTCCAGCAAACGGACAATTTCCGCGGAGGAAAGCCCCAGCGCGGAGCAATCTATCCAGACCAGGTACGTTCCCTCCAGCGGCAGCACGCGGAGCTGCGGCAGGCGTTCGCCCAGCATGTCCCGGACCGTCTCGTAATTCCCGTAAAGGTAAAGCTTCAGCTCCTCCAGCCAGTCCTCTCCGCCGTTGTAGGCCGCTTCCAGAGCATCCACGGCGAAGGAATTGACATCGCACACCTCGTTGATGTTGATAGCCTTGTCAATCTTCCTCCGGATCTCCTCATCCGCCGCGACGATATTGGCGATCTGAATGCCCGCCAGATTAAAGGCCTTGCTGGGGGAAATGCAGGTGACGGAATGGCGCAGGGCCTCCTCCGAAAGGGAGGCGAACGGCGTGTAGGGATGGCCGGGATACGTCAGTTCGCAATGAATCTCGTCAGCCACCACCAGCACGCCGTTTCTCCGGCAGATATCCGCGATCTTCTCCAGCTCCGGCCTCGTCCAGACGCGCCCGGCGGGATTGTGGGGATTGCACAGGAGCAGGAGCTTGACGGCGGGATCCGCCGCCTTCCGCTCCAGGTCCTCCGCGTCAAGCGCGTACTTCCCGTTCTCGTACTTCAGCGGGCTGGTTTCCGCCACGCACCCGTTATTGCGGATGGAGGAAAAAAAGCAATTGTACACGGGCGTCTGCACCAGCACCTTGTCCCCCGGAGCCGTCAGGGCCCGGATGATGGCGGACAGCGCGGGCACCACCCCCGTGGTGTAAATAATCCACTCCGGACTGATCTTCCAGCCGTGGCGGCGTTCAAACCAGTTCGTGACCGCCTCATAATAGGAATCCGGAACCCGCGTGTAGCCGAAAATGCCGTGTTCCGCCCTCTTCCGGATGGCCTCCGTCACCGCCGGAGCCGTGCGGAAATCCATGTCCGCCACCCACATGGGCAGAATGTCCGCCCGGGGCATGGAATCCCACTTGTAGGAATTCGTTCCCCGGCGCGGCACAACGGTGTCAAAATCGTACTTCATGCTGCTTCTCCCGACTGCGTTTTTCCCGTTTCAATGGAGCAGTTGGCCGGAGCCTTGCAGTGCTCGTCCAGAATAACCTCCCCGTACTCTTCCGCCACGATGCGTCCGCTGCGCGGGTTCTTGACGCTGTGCACGCGCCCCTTGATTTCCGCCTGCACGGAGGAATATTCAAAACAAAGGTCCGCATCCTCCCCGAACGTGCAGTTTTCCAGCACCAGGTTCTCCGCGTAGCACAACGCCTGCGTGCCGGAAATACGGCAATTCACCAGGCGGAGGTTTTTGGAATGCCAGCCCAGGTATTCCCCGTCCACCACGGAATCGTACACCGTCACGTCCTCCGTATTCCAGAAGGCGTCCTTGGAATGAATCTCCGCATTCCGGATCACCACATTCCTGCAATACTGGAAGGAGTAGTTCCCGTTCAGGCGGAAACCGTCAATGTCCATATTCTCCCCGTGCATGAACAGGTAATCGCCCTTGTCCGCCTGCACGTTGCGCAGCTCCGCATTCCGGCAGTGCCAGCAGCATTCCAGGGCGTCCGTCAGGACCACGTTCTCCAGAACCATCCCGTCCATGTCCCGGAACATCTTGGGGGCTTCCACCCGCGTATCCTTCATGCGCAGGTTCCGGGAATACCAGATGGCGGCTCGGGCGCCTTCCCTGAACAGGCAATTCTCAATCAGCAAGCCGTCGTTGTGCCAGAAAGGGTACTTTCCCCGGAACTCGCACCGTACGGCTTCAATGTCGGAGCATTCCTTCAGGGCGGACTCTCCCGGATAAATCGTGACGTCTTCCAGCCTCAGATGATGGGAGGCAAACAAGGGGCGCTCCCCCTCGTAGGAAGTATTCTTAATCATTTTCTTGGTCATGGTGATGGGTTGGTAAAATGTTCTTTTGGAATTCATCATATGCGTTTAAGCGGCGGCAATCGGCATCCGGAAAAGGAAGACCGGGAAAAAGACGGGGAGCGGCATTCTCCGCATTCCCGGCCTTCTTCTTTCTTCCTTCAGGCTATTCCTTATAGTAACTGTAATGCAAAGGATTTTTAGCATTTTCTCGTTCATCATTTGTAATGTATTCATAATTAATAAATATTAACTGTCATAAAAATCATTTCATGAACCGTGAAATCATGAAAAAAACTTCATTTTTCAGATTCCCGGCACGATATTCCCTTTCTGTACGCCATGGCGGCCGCAGGGGAAAGCGCGCGCCCTTTCCCGGCGGAATCTTCCGGAGGCGTTCTCCTCACCAGCGCGATGCTCCCCAGGATGACGAACAGCCCGGCCATCCGCGCCCACGTCATCCCTTCCCCTCCCGCCGCACACCCCAGGACGACGGCCACCAGGGGGTTCACATAGGCGTGCGTGCCTACTTCCGCCGCCGGACGAACCTTCAGCAGCCAGATATAGCTGGTGTACGCCAGGACGGAGCCGAACAGCACCAGATAAAGGAGTGACAGCCACGCGGAAGCAGGAACTTCCTCCCAATCCATGTTCTCCGGCTCCTTCCGGACGAGGGTCCAGCACCAGAACATCACCCCCGCCGCGAGCATCTGCCACGCCGCCCCGCCCACATTGTTGACCGCCTCCTCCGCGCAGGAACGGTACTTGGCGTACAGCGTCCCCAAAGCCCAGGAAACGCAGCCGAAAACCAGCAGCAGGATACCGTGCGCGCCCTGGCCCCCCCCTTCCTCCCGTCCAAGCTGCTCCGCGAACAAAAGGCCCACTCCCAGGAATCCGGCCGCTATCCCCGCCAAAACGGAAATGCTCCGGAAATTCCTGCGCCACATGGGAACATCCAGCGCGATAATCCAGATGGCCGTGGACGATGCGATGATCGCCACCAGGCTGCTGCTCAAATACTGCTGGGCCAGCATGACGACGGCCATATCCACGAAAAGGAGGATAATGCCGCTGACGGCGGACTTCCGGACCAGGGGACCCCGGAAAATATCCTCCCCCCTTGCCCGCCCGGCCAGCAGCAGAAGGAGCCCCGCCGTGCAGAAGCGCATTCCGCCCAGCAGAAACGGAGGGAACCCCTGCAACGCTGTCCCGATAAAATAATAGGTGGACCCCCACACCACGTAAATCATCAGATACGCGGTGATGACTCCCAGCCGGCCCGGCGGCTCCGTGATTGGATAAACAGCCATTGGAAAACCTCCATGAACTCTTTACTTGTTAAAAGGAGCCGCCTTCCTTCCGGGGAAAGACGGAGTCTTCCGGAACAACCGGAGCCTTTTCCCGTACGTCAGCATGCGCCAGCCCCATTCCAGGGGGCCGAACAGGCAGAACTTCAGCCAGACGCGACTGAACAGCGCCTGGAACAGGAAGACGGAGGCAGCTACCAGTTCCACCTGCGCCAGCCCCAGCCGGGCCCCCAGGCGGAAGCCTATTCCGTAAAACAGGACGATGCCCAGCACGGACTGCCCGATGTAATTGGTCAGCGCCATCCGCCCGGGAGCCGCCAGCGCCCGGAACAAGGGAGCGTCCTTCCGGCGAAGGAACCACAGGCAGAAAACGGACACATACGCCAGGCTGAGGGGAATAACGCTGACGGCATACAGGAAGGCCCCGGCCACGGGCCCGCCGCCCAGCAGGTGAAGCGCATGGGCGGCGTACAGGAAGGAAAGGGGCAGCCCCGCCAGAAAACCGCAGCGGCATACCCTCTTCAACAGCGTCCGCCGCCTCTCCAGATTCGCATAAATTCCGTTCCTTCCCACATACAGCCCCAGCAGGAACAAGCCCAGCACCTTGAAGACGCGGTTGCTCTCCAGCAGCTCCTGGACGCGGATGAACGCCCCGGACAGGGTGAACTTCAGAACGTCGGAATAATGTTCCCCGTCCACCAGCCATCTGCCGAAATTCGCGTCCGTAATCCCGCTGAGGCCGTTGAAATACCGTACTGCGCCCCCCACCGGGGCGGCGAGGTCAAACCGGTAGCCTGAAAAAACCTTCAGGGCATCCATGAGAACGGGGCAGAAAACAAGCGCGGCGGCAATCGCCAGCAGCTTTCTGTCCGGCACATTCCGGAACAGCGGCAGCAGCAGGCCGGCCAGCGCATACAGAAGCAGGATGTCCCCGCTCCACAGGAGCATCAGGTGCAGCAGCCCGATCAGGGCCAGAAGGCCCATCCTGCGGTAAAAAACGGCGATGCCGTCGCGCCCCTTCTCCATGGAATGCGACATCATGATGGAAAAGCCGATGCCGAACAACAGGGAAAACAGGCTGTAAAACTTGCCGTCAATAAACACGTACTGGAGGAAGCGGACCACCCGGTCGATTCCGGCGGTGGGCATGGCGGAAACAACCTCCGGACTCTGGAACGTGTACAGGGAAAACTCCGGAAAATTCGCCAGGCAGATGCCGAAAAGCGCCAGTCCCCTCAAGGCGTCCAGAACCACGGAACGCTCCCGCGTGCTGACGGGGCCCATCCTGTCAACGGGAGGCATCCGCCCCTCCTTTCCCATCACCGGGCACCGCAGCGCACGCATTCAATAAATATTTTATTTTCATATCATTAAAAAAATCTCATGTATCTTTAATATCTTTTCTCCAAAAAAATGAGGCAACAGGCCCCCGCCCGGGAAAAACAGCCTTCTCCCGATTCCTTAAAAAAGGAACGCTGCCCCATCCCGGAAAACCGGGATAAAAACCTGCCGGACAAACCGGAAGGTCAGCGTTTCACGTCAATGGTCACGCGGATCTTTCCGGAAACATCCAACGCCTTCATCCCTTCCCCGTCCACGCTCCCCAGAATCACCAGGCCGCGGGACGGCTCGAAGGCCTTCCTGAAAATGCACAAATTGCCCCACGGGGCGTAATAGGCGATGGCCCCCCGGAAGGGTTTCCCCATGGCCGGAGACCCGGCGGTAGACAACTTGCCGGGCAGAGGGCTGATCTTCTCGGTATCGCCGTAATCCTCCAGCGTCAGCATCAGGGGAAGCCGGGCCACGAAATCCCTGGCGGCGGCATTGTCCTGAAGAGTGGCGGCAATTTCCTTTTCTCCTGCTTTAATCGTAATATTCATGGTGTTCGGGGATGGCTGGGGAGTCTCCGGCTCCGCGGCGCAACAGGGGGCAAGGAAAGCCCCTGCCGCGTACAAATATGATAATAATTTTTTCATCGTCTATATTTTAATAGGAATGGCTGCCCGGCAGGATTGAACGGGACCGGGAATCCCCGCGAAGAAGGAAAAAACGGCTGCCGGCCTTCTCCGGCAACAGAAGGCGCACCACAGGCAGGAGAGAAGCCGGAAACATTGCCGGAGCTTTTCTTCCCGCGGCGCCCTCATCCCCACCCGGGAAATCGGACGCCGCGGGAAGCTGTCTCACCTATCCTCGCTGGGCGCAAAAAACATTCTATATGAAATCCGGTTGATATTATTCCATGGGCGGTTTTACGGCTGATCTTCTTTAGTGGGGAAAAAGGCTCAAACCCCTATCCCCATGATTCTGGCCTGCTTCATGGCCGGATTGCCCTTGATGCCGCCCATCTTCCAGGCCCCGGTGCCGTAAACCACGCCTTTCTCCACCGCCCCTTCCAGGCAGTCCAGAAAACCGCGGAAGCACTCCACGGTGCGCTCCATATTGGCCCGGTTATCCTCCGCCGCGGCCAGAATGAAGTAAAACTCCTTGTCACGGATGTCCAGATAACGGGGGACCGTGCGGTCGATAAACGTCTTCATCTGGCCGCACAGCGTATAAAAATACACGGGAGTGGCCAGCACGATGACATCCGCTTCCAGCAGCTTGTCCAGCAACTCTTCCATATCGTCCTTCTGGAGGCAGGCGTGGGTGTCATGGCACACGCCGCAGCCGCGGCAATAGCCGATGCGCTTCTCCGCCAGGCGCACCTTCTCCACGTCATGCCCTGCGCCCCGCGCCCCCTTCATGAACTCATCGCACAGGAGGTCGGAATTGCCGCCCTTGCGCGGACTGGAGGAAATGATTAAAATCTTCTTGCTCATGGTACAGGCTCCCGGGCTTACAGATAAGACTTCCGGTAAATGGAAACGCAATCCTCCACGGACAGCTCCGCGCGGTCGCACTGGAACAGGAACCCCATGGTTTCCCGCGCATTGCGAGCCATTTTCCCGAACTCCTCCGGCGCAATGCCGTAATCGCTCATGCGCAGGCCGCTTACGCCGCAATCCCGTTGCAGCCTGTCCAGCATGGTGATGAAATCCATGGGGTCCGCCGCCTCCGGCATTCCCATGGCCTGCGCCATGCGGACAAAGCGTTCATCCGCCACATGCCGTTCAATCAGGTGCGTAAAATACGCCTTGCTGATCATGATGAGGCCGGCCCCGTGGGGCAGCTCCTGATGGTAGGCGGACAAGGCATGCTCCAGGGAATGCTCGCTGGTGCAGCGGCCCACGCACATCACGTAGCCGGACAGGGTATTGCCGAAGGCCACATGGGTACGGGCCTTCAGGTCGGAGCCGTCGGCCACCGCCCTGGGCAGGTAGCGGCTGATATGCTTAATGGCCTCCAGGGCGTACATGTCGCTCATCAGGTTCGTGCCGTTGGAAACGTAGCCCTCCACGCTGTGGAACAGGGCGTCAAAGCCCTGGAAGGCCGTAAACAGCGGAGGAACGGTAAGCATCAGCTCCGGGTCCACGATGGAAAGCGCCGGAAACAGGTCCGGATGGACAAACCCCGTCTTTTCATGCGTTTTCTCGTTCGTGATGACAGTGCCCGCGTCCGCCTCCGATCCGGTGCCGGCGGTGGTGGTAATGGCAACGATCGGCAGGGGCCTGTTGGAAACCGGCTTCCCCTTCCCCGTGCCGGAGGGAATGTAATCCCAGTAATCGCCGTCATTCACTGCGATCAGCGCGATGGACTTGGCGGCGTCCATGCAGCTCCCTCCGCCCAGGGCGATGATAAAATCGCAGCCGTGTTCCCGGGCGAACCGGCCTCCGGCATTGACGGTTGAATTCAGGGGATTGGGCTCCACCCGGTCAAAGACGGCGCAGGCGATTCCGGCCTTGTCCAGTTGCCCCGTGAGGCGGTCCAGATAACCGTTGGCCCGGGTGGATTTCCCGTTGGAAATGACGATCATGGCCTTGCGGCCCGGCAATGCTTCCGCATGCAGGTTCTCCAGTTGCCCGGCCCCGAAAAGAAGCCGGGTGGGCACATGCATGAGAAAGGCGGAATGGGTATGGTTTGACATGATGACAGGTTGGTTTAAAGGCCGCTTCCCGGACTCCCGGAACACCCGTCCGGAAACGGGAAGCAACACACTACCTATCATCTAAAAGGTTACACCTGCTCTAATGAAAGAAAAATCTTAAAAATAATTTTATCTTTATTTTAAATAACTTATTACCAAATATTTCCGACACAAAAAAATAATTACCCCCTGCCATTTCCTCCTCAAAAAAGAGACGATTTCTATTCATTCCCCCCACCGCCACGGAGAAGCTCCGCAACAATGGAAGCTCATCCGGACTCCGGTTCCCCACTGGAACCTTTCATGCCTTCGCAAGCCATTTCAACCGGGGGAAAACGGACCCGGCTTCATCAAACGCAGTCCCTGTTTATTTCCGGGAGCGGCGCCACAAAAAACCGCTCAGGAACTCCGGCCAGGGTCCGGCTTACGGCCTTATGGAACAGGAAGACTTGGATGCCTGCAAATCGGAATTGTCCATTTCTACGGCCAGCCAGAACACGCCGACGGCCAACAGGCCGAAAGCACAAGCCCCCGCGACGGAAAGAACGGTCATCACCATCTTCTGCCGTTCCGCCTTTGCCCTGCATTGACGGACCAGCGTTTGCACTGCGCCGCAGACTGCCCCCAGGCGGCCGCGCCATCCTTCTTCCCCGGAGGGCTGTCTTTTGGGATGCAGGTCGGGCCTCATCATCACGGAATACGGGAACGGCTCCGGCTTCATCATGGAAATGTCCAAAGGCATGTACTTCATGACTTCTTTTTAACGATATTCGTTAATCAGTCAACATATTTTTCACGGATTTAATTTACTTCTTTCTATCGACAATTCACGAAAATCGTGTATCATCAAGCCATGACACCGACAAAAGGGGACGTGAAAAACTGGCTGAAAGCCATCGGAAAGGACCGTGACTGGCTCGCCAGGGAATGCGGCACGGAGAAAGGAACGGTCAACAACTGGCTTTCCCCCTCCGGCCCCTTCCCCTCCAACGCCATTTTGAAAATCCACTCCCTGATGTCCCAATACGGGCCGGCTCAGCCGGAAAATGAGGCTATCCAGACCAACCGCCTTGTGCTGGAAATCACGGAGGAACGCATGCGGAAATACGAAAGGGCCGCTTCTGAAAAGGGCATGCCCCTGCGCCAGTGGCTGACCGAGCTGGCGGATGAAGCGGCGGACGTGCGCCAGCTCCGGACGGAGCAAAGCTCCTTCATTCCCTTGGCGGAACAACTCCCGTCCCTTGCCGGACATGCCGGGCGCGAGTACAGCACGCAGATTGTCGGCAACATCGCCGCGGGCTCCCTTTCGGAAAGCGATACCGTCCCGTCCACCATCTACATGGAAAGGCCCCTGGGCAAAAACGAATACGTGGTCCGCGTAGAAGGAAAATCCATGGAACCCCTCATCCCGGACGGCGCGCTGGTAGTCATGCGGCGCCATACGGCCCCGCCCGTCCCCAAGCCGGGAACCATCGTGGAATACAACGACGGACGCGGAGTGACCCTGAAAAAACTGATCCGGAGGAAAAATGCGGAAACCGGAAAAACGGAATACCTGCTCCAGCCCCTCAATCCCGCGTTCAAGGATATTGCCCCCATGGAGGGAGGCAGCATCTCCGGAATATACGTGGAAACGCTCGCGAACTACCGCAAGGGGTAGCCTTCTGCCCCATCATACAGGAAAAGGCGCTCCCTGTTCCCCATCCACTCCCGCCTCCAAAGCCGTCTTCCCTCCCTGCCCGGCGGTGATTCCCCCTATTCCCCCTATTCCCCCTATAAAGCCCTATGATAAAGGACAATGGATGAAAGAACTTGCAGGGTGGAATGGTATTTGATTAGGTAACGCGAAAACTGCGCCTCCGGATGATTTCTCCCCTGTACGGGGCTATCCGTAGCGGGGAATGGGCTGATACGGCGGAAACTCTCTCAAAGCAAAACGAAAATAACATTAAAAAACAGCTTCTCCTATGTCGAACCCTCAGAACTCTCCCATCCCACCCGGAAGTGAAAAACATCACTACCACATTCTTGACGGATTGCGCGGGGTGGCCGCCATTGTCGTCGTGTGGTTCCATATCTTTGAAGCATACGCCACCAGCCATGTGGACCAAATCATCAACCATGGCTACCTGGCCGTCGACTTCTTCTTCATGCTGTCCGGCTTTGTCATCGGCTATGCCTACGACAACCGCTGGAAAACGATGACGACCGGGGAATTCATCAAGCGCCGCCTCATACGCCTGCAGCCCATGGTGGCGATCGGGGCGGTCATCGGCGCACTCATCTTTTATTTCCAGGGCTGTTCCGTATGGGATGTGTCCCAGGTCACGGTCATCTCCCTGCTGGTCGCCACCTTCGTCAATGTCCTGCTGATTCCGTCGCCTCCCGGTCTGGAAATCCGGGGACTGGGAGAGATGTACCCGCTCAACGGGCCAAGCTGGTCGCTATTCTTTGAATACATCGGCAACCTTCTCTATGCGCTGTTCATCCGGAAACTCTCCACGCGCTCCCTGGCGGCGCTGGTGATCCTGGCCGGATGCGGCCTGGCTTCCTTCAGCTTCTGGGGGCCCAATGGAGACATATGCTCCGGCTTCGCCATGACCGGCACGGAATGGACAGGCGGCTCCCTGCGCCTGCTGTACTCCTTCTCCGCCGGGCTGCTTCTGTTCCGCCTGTTCAAGCCCTTCAACATCAAGGGTTCCTTCTGGCTATGCGGCATCTCCCTCGCCATCCTGCTGGCCATGCCCCGCCTGGGAGGAGAAGACGCTTTCTGGATGAACAGCCTCTATGAAACCGTGTGCTTCGCGGTCTTCTTCCCCCTTATCCTCCTCTTTGGCGCTTCCGGAAAAATCACTGATCCCTATACGGATAAAATATGCCGGTTCCTGGGCAGAATCTCCTACCCCCTGTACATGGTGCATTACCCGTTCATCTATCTGTATTATGCGTGGGTGAAAAACGGAGACCTCTCCTTCTCTGAATCCCTCCCCGGTGCCCTGGCCGTCGTCATCGGGAGCATCCTGCTGGCCTGGCTGTGCCTGAAATTCTACGATGAACCGGTCCGGAGCTTCCTGGCAAAGCATTTCCTGAAACGGAAAAATAACCGCAGCCTTGAGCCTTCATCTTCCGTACTCCAAAAAAAGACGGACGGCTAAAAGCCGCCCGTCTGAATGCGAACCAATGTTCCTGCTGTCGTTTGATTCGGACAGCCGCTTCAAGCGTTACTGTCCATCAGTCCAGAGCAGGCCATGACCGTTATTTACGCCTGCCTCACGCTTGGACAGTTTGCGTGATGACGACTTTTTCATAGGCTTTAACTCCGGCCGCCTCATGGTTGCCATCCGTCGCAAGGATGAGCGAGCCATGCCGCGTTTCTTCCGCAGCTCCGGCTGATACGGTCACGACAGCGCCGTTCTCCCAATGCTCCGCACCTGCGTCCAGCCAGTCGGGCTTTGAAACCAGCGTCCATGCAGAACCGGCGCCGGAATTCAGCGTCAACGAAGAGCTTCCCCCGGCAGAAGGCAGATCAATACCGGATAAAGGAGCATTCGAATTGCGCTCAACCCATTTGGAACGGGAATAGGGAAGCGGCTGCTTGCCGAGCCAGTCCCTCAGCTTATTATCTTCCACGTGCGCTATGGCGGAATAAATTTCACTGTTACCATGAAACAGCAATTGAGCTTCAGTGATAGCGTAACCCTGTGAGGCCGGCGTAGCGGCGATAAGCTTCAGTTCTCCTGAGGGCGTCACGTAATACACGTCCAGATACTGGTGGCGGTAGGCATAAATGAGGCGTGCCATTTTAACATTGTAAAATTCCTCCGGCATATCCCATTCATAAACGCTCAGCACCCCCGGAGCCACGGCGGAATTCGAAAGCCTGGAATGATATTTCACCCGGAATTTGCGCAAAGCACTGTCGATTTGAAGACTGATATAAATGCCGGCGGCATTGCCTGTTTGCCGTATGGTATGGGCATAGGCATAATGATCTTCCGGAGGAGCGGTAAAATCCGCAAACGTGCATGAGCTCACCTCAAAAACGGCCCGTTCATCCGGAACAAAATTGATTTGTACGACAACCTTGTCCTTGCTCCACCATCCCCACGGGTTTCCGGTGCCTCCCACTTTTACCGGCCTTCCGTCGGCAGGCCTGGAGATATTGAACCCCATAGGCCCCTTCTGCTTAACCGTCGCGTTGAAGGCGCTTATCAGAGGTATGCAGGAACAAGCCGTCACCTTCGCGAGCATGCGCCCGGTTTCCAGTGCGTCCGATGTTACGGGGCCGTTCAGAACGACAGCCCCGTTGAATGTTTCCACGCCTGCGTGCGTGTTGTTGCCGGTGTAAGTGCCGGATGCGTCAGGAATAGCGGCGGCGGAATTCCAGGCCGTACGCTCTTCTTCCGTAAGATGCATCGTTGTATTCCCGGTATGTCCGGTTACTTCCTCCTGGGATGCCAGAGTGATTCCATTGAGAATATTAATAGTATTCATGGTTTTGTTTATTACTGTTACTTGTAATGAAGTGGCATGACGACTCTGCTGCCTTCATATCCATGATGGTAACTCCGAAAACATTCTCGCTCGCGAAAAGCCTGCGGTCTTCCCGGATTTTGACAGTTTCAACGGTTAGATGGCTTCTATGTTGGTTTCCACAGAAGCCCCTTTTTCCAGCCGGGACAACAGGAATCTGATCCAGCCATCCCCTGGTTTAACGTGTCCTCCATTTTCCGAATACACAGCAATCATTGCTGCCACTGCAAAAAAATCCTGCATATGTTCCAAAGAAATAGCATCCTGCATGAAGCGTTGAGCCTCCTCTCCGGGTTGTGCTTCTGTTCCACCTGTTCAAGCCCGTCAACAATCAACATCAAGACCCCTTCTGGCTATGCGGAATCTCCCTCGCCATCCTGCTGGCCGTTCCCCGTCTGGGGGGAGAAGACGCCTTCTGGATGAACAGCCTCTATGAAACCGCGTGCTCTGCGGTATTCTTCCCCCTCATCCTCCTCTTCGGCGCTTCCGAAAAAATCACTGATCCCTATACGGATAAAATATGCCGGTTCCTGGGCAGAATCTCCTACCCCCCTGTACATGGTGCATTACCCCTTCATCTACCTGTACTATGCGTGGGTGAAAAACGGCGACCTTTCCTTCTCGGAATTACTCCCCGGAGCATTGGCCGTCATCATCGGAAGCATCCTGCAGGCATGGCTGTGCCTGAAGTTCTATGATGAACCAGCCTATAAGTACCTGATGACGCGGTTTTAAAACAGAAAAATAATTGGCGATTTTGAGTAGCCGTCATACGCATTTTTCTATGGAACAGGTTTCATTAATAATGAAACCCTTCTATGTCATTAGTTTTTTAATTCTTATCAAAGATAAGTATACCAAATTCAGAAACGTCATAGTTATTTATCTACAGATATGATAGACAGCTACTAGCAAATTTAAATTTCTAAAATAATCAACTATCTTAAATCTTCTGAATATGCGTTTATCTACAATATTGGTTATAATTTTTTAATTTCTCTATCAATTCTTTTGTAGTGGTTCTTCTCTTTAAATCAAAATTCAAAGCATCTTTAAGTATATCATTAAATCCTGGTAATTCAGATATTTCGTAGAAATCTATAGCTTCAAAAAAATTAATAGAATTTCGTCTTAATACTTGGTTACTGACTGGATCTATAGAAACAATATCCTTCTTATAAATCATTTTATATAAAATTACAGCTACGGCCCAAGTATCAATGTAAGGATGCAATTCTCCTCTTTGAGCTTCTGGAGGATAATATACTTTTCCCCGAGCATACTCATATTTTTCTCCTTCTACAAATTTGATTGATCCACCAAAATCAGCAATTTTTGCAGTACCATTGTGAATTAACACATTATCTGAAAATAAATCTTTATGTACTAATCCACGATCTTGAAGATATTTAACAGCTTCCAACATATCTATTCCATACTTAATAGCAACTTCATAAGAAATTTTTGAAATATAAGGCGTGAGACAGCCTTCTTCTGAAAATTCCATTAAAAATCCAGGTTCTACAGGAAATCCTAATTTTAATTTCTCGAAATTATCTCCTATGCTTCCAAAAAACATATCACCAGGAAGATTTCTACCAAAATTACTTTCTTTTTCTAAATCTTCTACACTACAGCGTTTTCTAGTTTTTAATATATATTTTTTACTAATAGAACTGTCTTCTACCAACCAAATATACCCACTCCAACCTTCCTTTAAAACACTTTCTTGACAAAAAATCAAACTAATCTCTTTTTCATTTATCTTGAACCCTTCAATATCTTTTAACATTTTCATATCAATCTTATTATAATATGTTCACGCATATATAGAGATTACGATATAATTCTATCTAATCCTATTTTTCTTTTCAACTTTTAATCTATGAATAACCATGCAATATTCGCCACCATTCTTATTGAGGATTGATACATTATCAATACAAACGACAGAGTAGTCCTCCCTATATTGCCCAAATGGCCTACTGTCTATATATTATAACTTTCCTAAAAAGAAAAAATTCCTTAAACTAGGAAGTTAAAAATGGAGCGGATGATGGGATTCGAACCCACGACATCAACCTTGGCAAGGTTGCGCTCTACCCCTGAGCTACATCCGCTTGGATGGGTCAGCGGACCGGAACCGGCCGCTGGGGAGATTTATACGCCCGTTGCGGGAAAAAGCAACCTTTATTTTGGCAATTTCCCCATACGCCATCCGTCCTTTTTCTGCCGAACTGCATCAATGTGTGGCTTATCAATGAAATTCTCTCGTCAGAATGAAAGACACATTCTATGCTGTGGCGGCATGAAAGAATTGCTCATTACCCTGATCACGCTGGCGGGCCTGTTCATCGGCGTGTATTATCACGATTCCCTGGCGGAAGGCGGACAGGCAGACCAGCAGAAGGCGGAAGCTCCCGCCTCTGAACAGTAGTCCCCGGCAATCATGAACACGGCTTTCCGGAAACCCTGTTTTTCCGCCATTCTCTGCGGAGCGGCCCTGCTGGCTCCGCAGGCGCGGGCGCAGTCCGCCGACAGCGCCGGAATCCTTTCCACCACGCCGCAGTCCGTGGAGGACCTCCAGCGGATTGAACACCAGCTCCAGCAGGTGCTTCCCAGGGTGCTCCCCGCCCTGGTCTGCATTGAAGTGAACAACGGCAGCGGCACCGGCATTCTGGTTTCGGAAAAAGGCCTGATTTTTTCAGCGGCTCATGTCGTTGACAAACAAGGAACCGTGCTCAAGATCATCCTGCCGGACGGCACCCGCCTGCCGGGAAAAACCACGGCGCAGAACAGCGATTCGGACGCCGGAACGGCTGAAATCACGACCAAATTGAACAAGAACCTTCCCCGCGTGGAGAAGGCGGAGAAACTGCCCCGCGTGGGGGACTGGGTGTTCGCGCTTGGGCACGGAGGCGGCCTGGACCAGAAACGCGGCCCGATGGTGCGCCTGGGGAGGGTGGTTTCCCTCAAGCACGGCGTCATTCAGACGGATTGCAAGCTGATCCGCGGGGATTCCGGCGGCCCTCTTTTCAACCTGAACGGGGAATTGATCGGCATTCACAGCCGGGTGGGTTCCGGGCTTGAAGACAATCTCCACGTTCCCATGAAGGATTTCGACGCACTGATGGAATCTCCCGCAAGCGGAAAGGCCCCCCTGCCTCCGTCACCGGAACGGGACGGCTAGCTTTTTCCCTCCATGGTCATGAAACTCTCCTCCTGCGCCTGCCTGCTGCCCCTGGCCTGTTCCCTTCTTCCCTCCGCCCTGGCGGAAGGGTTTAACGGGAGCCTGGATTTTGAACAGCGCATCAACGGAAAAACCGTTCTGAAAACCATTGAGCCCATCCGGGAACGGCTCCAGGATTTGAGCGCGGTTTTCTTTTCCGGCCATGACGTCGTGATTTACGGCATTGTACTGAGTACGGACGGCTACATCGCCACCAAGGCCTCGGAACTCCACTCCCACCAGAACCTGGTGGTCCGGATAGGTTCCTCCAAGTACGGCCATTTCAAGGAGATTGGCACGGACCCGGCCACGGACATTGCCGTGGTGAAGGTGGACGCCGCCAGCCTGCCCGCCCCCGGCCCCGTCAGCAATGAGGCAGCCATGGGCATGATGGTGGTCAGCAACGGCTCCACCACCCGCACTTCCAGGCGCCCCCAGCTGGGCACCCTCAGCGCGGCGCGGCGGCCCATCCCGAACGGGGACACGGCCTACATGGGCGTGATGTTCGGAACTCCCTGCTCCATTCAGGAGGTCGTCAAGGACGGTCCCGCCGCCAAGGCGGGAGCCATGGCCGGAGACGAGATTCTGGAGGTGGACGGCACGCCCATCACCACGCTGGAAGCCGTTTCCCCCATCCTGTCCAAGAAGGAGATCGGGGAAAAAGTGACGCTGAAGGTCAGGCGCAAGGGCAAAAAGCTTTCCTACGCCATCACGCTGGGCTCCCGGCGGCAGGCCCTGGGGGAAGACGCTCCCGAGGATTCCAACGACCTGATCAGCGGAGGCTTCAGCAAACGCAGGGATGATTTTCCGATGGTCCTCCAGCATGACACCCCTTCCCGGCATACGCTGATGGGCGGCCCGCTGCTCAACCTGAAAGGGGAGCTCATCGGCATGAACATCGCCAGAGTGAACCGGGCGGAAAATTACGCCCTGCCCATCAGCGTGGTGCAGGAGAGCGTGCAGCGCATCCTGAAAAACGCGCCGCAGCCGGAAAGGAAGCCGCAGGGGGATTCCTGAACCGTCTTCCACTCCTTTCCGGCGCAGGGAACGGCCCGGCGTCCATTTTTCTTGTTTTTCCTCCCGCGCAACAACCGGCAACACCGGGCGGATTACATGCCCGGAACGTCCGCGGCGTCCGGCACCGTCTTGGGCTGCACGGTGGGGTCATAATGGACGGCTCCCGTCACGCGCACGCTGCCGTCCGGGAGAAAGACCATGGAGGGGGTGCCCATCACCTTTTTGTAGTATTGGAGCTTTTCCATGGTTCCGCGGTAGTTGATGCGGGAATACGCGCCCAGCATGGGCGTGGTGGGGAAGAAGACGTGCACGTTCGCCTTGCCGTCCACCATGCACTGCGGGCGGGTGGTGCCCAGCCAGTCCCCGATGCATACGGCATTGTAGGCCACGCCCGTATCCGGGTCCTTCGTCTGCACGTACAGTTTCTGGATTCCGCGCACGGCAATGGTGCAGATGGAGAAGGTGCACCGTTTGGCGCTGGAGGGAATGGCTACGGTCTGGGACCACATGGGCGTGCCCGTCCGGACGGCGAACAGGGATTTCTGGGAGGCGAACATGTCCTTCTGGTTGGGCATTTTCACGACGGCCTGCACATGGTAGTTCCCCTCACGTGACAGGTCATAGAAGTGCCGCAGGTCAATTTTACGGGAGACGCTCATGCCGGCCGGCACCTTGAGCGGAGGGAACATGGCGAATTTGGACTGGGGGAGTTCCGCGCCCGCGGTGGAGTGCTCCACATGGATGTCCAGCCAGGAGGAATATTCCTGGCTTTTCAGTTCCACGGGCACGCCGGAGTTGTTGGTGATGGTCAGCCTCATGTACATGGCCTCCCCGCTGAGGAAGGTTTTCTTTTCCGGAACTACTTTCACGTAGATCTGGGCCAGGGCCCCGGACGCCCCCATCAGGGCCAGTAGCAGCATTGCAAGGATGTGTTTCATGGTATTGGTTTGTCGAGTATGTGTTTTTAAACAGGTCAGCGGACGTCCCGCACGATTCTGAAGCCCAGGTTGTCCCGGCTTTCACCGCGGGAGCGCAGGTATTCCACCCGGTTGGTGATGCCGGGCTGCCTCCAGTCCCCGCCGCAGGCCACCGGGCCTGGCGGCTCCTTCACGCGCGCGGGATCCTTTTCCATGGAAGAGGTCCATTCCATCACGCCGGAAGCCATGCCGCAAATGCCCGTCTTTAAGTCGTAATCATTGCTGTATCTGTCAATCACCAGGGTCTTGTCTCCCTTTTCACCCGTTTCCAGCATGTTCCCCAGGGCCATCCATTCCCCGCGCGCGGGCAGGCGGTAACGCGGCTCTCCGGGGGCCACGGGCTTCCAGCTCGCGTATGCCCAGGCATCCCAGAAGGTGACGTTGACGACGGGGGAGCGGGGCGTTATTTTCCTGCCCTTCCATTTGCCTCCTGGAGTGGAGGCCGCCTTCCACATGGCTTCCCAGTCCTCGGGGATATGGGTGGCGGTCTGCTTGTCCGGCTGGTCCGGATGGGAGTATTCCTCCCTCAGTTCCGGGGTAAGGCGCGCCCACTGGTCCAGAAACAGGCGGTAGGATTCCAGGGTAATTTCATGAGCCCCCACGATCAGTTCCCCGCCGCCGGGAAGGTTCACGCGGACTTCCGTATGGTCGCTGGCGGAGAAATCCGGATAGTGTTTCGGCACCGGGGGCGGAGCAGGCGCGGAGGCTTCCTCCCGGGGGAATAAAAGAAAAACGGCAGCCGCGGCTATTCCTGCGCCCAGCAGGCCCGTTCCGGTCCAGAGCATCCATTTTCCGGAGTTTCTGCGGGGTTCCACGGGAACGGTATAGCGGTGCGTGGTGGCCCGAGGGGAAAGCCCCAGCTGTTCGCGGACCGCGGCAATCAGCTCCATGACCTGGTCCCACTGCATCGGCTTGCCGTTCTGGCCCTCCCGCATCCATTCCAGCAGGGTGCGCATGCGGGTGGTTCCGGGCACGTCCGGCGTCACCAGGGGCAGCAGGTCGGCCCCCAGGCGCTTCATCTGCGCACGGGATATTTCTTCATGAAAGTCGCCGGGCATGGCCGTATTCATCAGCCGCACGGCGGATTTGTCATCCAGGAAGATGTGGCGCGGCTCCATGACGTTGAAGGCGGTTTGCAGGCGTTCATACCTGCCGCACATGCCGCCGACCGTTTCAATCACTTTCAACAGGTCCTTCATGGACAGGGTCTGCCCGCGGTCCAGCATGGACTGGAGGGAGGCCCCCCCCAGTTGCTCGCTGGTGACGAACCAGTACCCCTGGGCCTGGGATGCCTCATAGACAGTTCCCAGCACCGGCGCGCTGACGGCGGCGCGCGTGCGGGCCTTCATCAGAAAATCCTCCACGCCCACGCCTTCCGGGTTGTCCGGCTCCAACAGCTCCAGGAACACGGAGCGGTCCATGCCCTGCTGGATGGCCTGGTAGAGCATCCCCCCCCGCGTGCGGCCAATGAACGCCACCAGCGTATAGTCGCCGAAGTTGTGGGGGAGGTCGAACATGGACGATTCAGGCATCAGGGAGGCAGCAGGGAGTCATAGGAGTCGGAAACCGGAGACGCCTCCACCGGAGGAAGCAGGCCGCCGTCATAAATTTCAGGCATGCCGGAAGGGGAACTCTGGTTCATCTGCTCCAGCAAAAATAGCACAGGCGGGGAGGCATGGCAATCCATCGGTTCACCCTTGTAGTACAATTTGGCGGTGTAGCCATAGTACTTGAGGCTTCCGTAGGCGATCGTCTCCTCCTCCGTCAGGGGGGGCATATAGTAGGTCACCTCCATGATTTCCTCTCCGTCCGCCCAGTCCGCAGGTTCCGTGACGCACCGCGAGGAGGGTTCCGGAGCGTGCGTTTTTTCCACCTTTTTGCCGTTGACCTTGTCAAAGAACTGGACGATGACGCGCAGGTCCTCCGGCCTGACGTTCAGGCCATCCTTCATCAGGATGGGTACGATCAGCTTGACGCGCTCCCCGGCGGGGCATTCCGGGTCCCGGTATTCCAGAATGGTGCCGAAGGACATATCGCCCCGCAGGTCCGCAGGGCTGGAAAAACCGGCCTGGAGGTGCTGGGCCGCGCGCGCAAAGTATTTCCCCGCCTTTTCCCGCTGGGTGTATACTTTCAGAAAAAATTCCCGGGATTTATCCGCATTCCTCAGCCATTCATAGGTGAGGCCGTAGTAATAAAGCACCACCGGGTTGTCCGGCTCCAGCCTCATGGCCTGCTCCAGCTTCACCACCGCTACTTTAAGGTCTCCGTCAATCTGGGCATACCGCGCCGCCTTGACCAGCTCCGCCACCTCCTCCGTCATGGGCGGCATGGCTTCCGCCGGGTTCTCAGCCGGCAGGGGTGACTGGCCGGAGACGCCTTCCCCTCCCGGGACTGGGGCTGCCACTGCCGCAGGGACCGGATCGCCCGCCGGATCCGACAAATCGGAGGCCCGGAGCATTTCCTCCACGGAACGGGGTTTTTCAGAAGAACCCGCCGGAACGGCCGCAATGCCTGCCGTATCCGGTTCGTCCCCTTCTTCAACAGCCGCCGGCCCTTCCGGATTTTGCTGCACCGGAACGGGCACGGGCGTTTCCACCACCTTTTCCACCACCACGGTGCGGGCGGTCAGGCTGAAGGAGACGCCCACCATCAGCAGCAGGACGAACGCCAGCGCGCCCAGCGTCCAGCAGGCGATGCCGAACGCGCGGTCACGGGCGTTCTTTTCCGGTGGAAGGGATTCGCTCATACGGCATCCTCGTCATCCTTCCGGGCAGGCGTGCCGCCGGACTCCGGAGCTTCTTCATAGTCAACTACCTCACCCCGGTAAAGGGAAAGAAGGGCCTTCATGAAATCTTCCGCGTTATTGGGGGAATCCTCCTTCCGGAAGCCGCCGTAGGTCAGGCCGTCCAGCCTGATCCGGTCCCCTCCGCATTCCGGGTTCAGCGTCGCAATAGCCAGCCCCTTCATCTTCCATCTGCGCAAGTCCAACCGGGCGATGTCATCCACGCGGAAGACCCTGCCGGCAGCCGTTACCTGCCCTTCCTTCAGGGCCATTTTCCTGCCGCGCGTCCTCACCAGGAAAAACAGCGCCACCAGGGCCAGCACCATGCAGATGCTTCCGGCCACCCATTGTTCAAAAATCTTGGAGGCGTCATACGGGTGGTCCACTGGCTTGATAGGGTAGCGCTTTTCTCCGGAATAGGATTGCCACGCGGCGCTCCAGCCCTTGCCGGGGGCGGACATCAGCCTGTAATCCGCCAGAACGTCGGGCCACGGCGTCGCGTCCCGGTCCACGCCGGACGGGACCTGGTACCCTTCCGGGAATTCAACCGTGCGCTCCAGAACGGTGCGCTCCCAGTCCTGCGGGGAGGCCCCGTTCCCGCTCACCTCACGGTCAAAGAGGGCTCCCGCGTCCACAAACGCCTTGTGCATGAAAAACTCCAGGTTCTTCTGGGGATACCCGGTGGAAGCATCGTAATAAAAATACACTCCGAACCCCAGGAACATGAGAGCCATGATAACCGCCCTGCCGGTAAACCACATGGTCGGCTTACATTCTACCGTGTCAGACTGCATGTTTCTTACATACCAGCAATTCCATGCCCTTGACCATAAAAAAAGTGCACGGCATCCACCTTTGCGGGAAAGCGGGGCGCCATGCCGCCCGGAGGACAGTCCGGACGCACGGCTCCGGAAGAAAAAAAGCCCCGGCATTCCCCGCCGGAAACATACTTGAAAAATCACTTTTTACCTTCTTCTTGGCTTGATTTATTTTGTGAAAGTTAAATAATAACACGCGCAGGGATTCCCCGGCACGGCCATACCGGCCGGGAATGCTGCAATCCCGCACACCGGCCGCATCATTTTTACCGCGTATGAAACCAAGCAATCCCCAATACCGCCGCATGGATGCCGATCCCGGCTACCATCCCCAGGAAGACGACCAGGTGGATGCCGACATGGAACAGGCCCAGCTCCGACTGGAACAACTGCGGAAGGAAAAGGAGGAGGTGGAAAGCTCCCGCCGCCGCCTGGAGGAAACCCACCTGCGCAAGGCCCGCTTCATGGACCAGCAGAACGAACTGGGCGACCGCATGGTCAACGCCGCGGACCTCATCGGCAGGGAGGTGGAAAGCCTTCGCCAGGAAAGCAATGAGCTGGAGCAGATTCACATGGCCCTGACGCGGAGCCTGAAAATGCTCAGCACCGTGCGCCCGGACGAATGGCCCATTGAAAACACGGACAACCTCATCAACCAGGGCCAGCAGGTCATCGACCGCTGCGAGGAGGAATTCGCGGACGCCGTCCAGCAGTGCGCCCGCATGCAGCACACCAAGGTGCTCACGGGCGTGCGCCGTTCCAGCAAAGTGCGCATCAGCTCCCGCGAATTCATGACCCAGTTCCTCCAGGGCCTTTCCTTCCACCTTCCCCTGCTCCTGATTGCCCTTATCATCCTCTTCTTCATCTGGATTTTCAGCCCCTCCGCATCATGATTAAAAGAAAAGCCAAACGCCGTTCCTCAGAACTGGCAGAACTGGACCGCGCTTCCCGGGAAATTGAGAACCGCATCCAGGAATTGGAAGCCTCTCTCAAACGCCCCGCGCAACAGACCCGCATGCGCCTGGACCGCAATACCATGCCCCCGCCGGACCGCGTGCGGGAAGGCACCCAGAACCGCGCCCTGCGCGCCGTGGTGGCCCGCGACGGCCGCGCCACCAACATGAGGCGGGAGCTGCGTGAAAACTTCATGCTGCTGGGCCTGCTGGTCTGCGCCATCGCCGCCTCCTTCTGCTGGATCGTCCGCCTGCTGGAACAGCAATAGGCCTCACCCTCCCTTTCTCTTATATATTACGCACGTTCCCATCATGAGCACGCCCCAAATCGACGTAGCCTACATTGCCAAACTGGCGCGCATCGACCTGACGGAGGAAGAAGCCGCCCTCTTTTCCAAGGACCTGGACAAAGTCCTGGCCTACATCACCAAGCTGGAATCCTACGACGTCACGGGCATCGCCTCCATGAACCATCCCCTGCCCACGATGGACGTAATGCGCAAGGACGTTCCGGAACCCGGCCTTTCCCAGGAGGAAGCCCTTTCCAACGCCCCCCAGCAGTCCCAGGGGCAGTTCCGCACGCCCAAGGTGGTGGAATCCGCCTGACATCCTCCCGGTCCCTCCCTTTTCACGTTTCAACCGTTCTTATCCCTTTCTTTCCATGTCAAGCATTCAAGGCACCCTGGCCCAGTGGCGCGACCGCCTGCGCCGCAAGGAACTTTCCCCCGCCGAACTGGTCAACCTGACGGCGGACGCCATTGAGGCGGACCGGACCACCAACGCCTATATCTCCTTTGACCGCGAGGCCGCCCTCAAGGCCGCGGCCGCGGCCGATACGTCCAGCCCCCTGGCCGGCATCCCCATCGCCGTGAAGGACAACATCAACGTCCTGGGCCAGCCGACACGCTGCGCCTCCCGCCTCCTGTCTCCCTATGCTTCTCCCTATGACGCCACCTCCATCCGCCTGCTGAAGGCGGCGGGCGGCATTCCCCTGGGCCGCACGAACATGGATGAATTCGCCATGGGCGCCAGCGGTGAAAACTCCGCCTACGGCGTCACGCGCAACCCGAACGCTCCGGACCACATCCCCGGCGGTTCTTCCAGCGGCTCCGCCGCCGCCGTCGCGTCCGCTACAGCCATCGCCGCGCTCGGTTCGGATACGGGCGGCTCCATCCGGCAGCCCGCCGGGCACTGTGGCATCGTGGGCCTCAAGCCCACCTACGGGCGCGTTTCCCGCTACGGGCTGGTGGCCTTCGCCTCTTCCCTGGACCAGATAGGCCCCATGACCCGGACGGTGGAAGACGCCGCCATCCTGCTCCAGGCCATCTCCGGGCACGACCCGAAGGATTCCACGTCCGCAGACGAGCCCGTGCCGGACTTTGAGGCCGCGCTGGGCCGTGACGTCAAGGGCCTGAAAGTGGGCATCCCCGCGGAATATTTCACCTCCGGCAACCATCCGGGCATTTCCGAGGCCGTGCAGAACACCGTGAAGCAACTGGAAAGCCTGGGCGCGGAACTGGTGGAAATCAGCCTTCCCCACGCGGACGCCGTGGTGGCCGCCTATTATATCATCGCCTGCGCGGAGGCCTCCTCCAACCTCTCCCGGTTTGACGGCGTGCGCTACGGCAAGCGGGCGGAAGACGCCGCCGGCCTGGTGGAACTTTTCTCACGCACCCGTGAAGAAGGCTTCGGACCTGAAGTCAAGCGCCGCATCATCCTGGGAACCTACGTCCTCAGCTCCGGCTACTATGACGCCTACTACTCCCGCGCGCAGAAGGTCCGCTCCCTGGTCGCCAGGGACTTCGCGGAAGCCTTTTCCAGGGCGGACATCATCGTAGGCCCCACCTCTCCCGCCCCCGCCCCCAAAATCGGGGACTCCGCGCTGGACCACCTCCAGACCTACCTGGCGGACATCTACACCATCCCCGCCAACCTAGCCGGGCTGCCCGCCATGTCCATCCCCTGCGGAACCGTGAAGGAAGGCGGCATGGAGCTCCCCGTGGGCTTCCAGATGACGGCCCCCCATTTCCGGGAAGACCTTCTCTTGAAAACCGGATTTGCCCTTGGGAAATAATCGGAATTTTTCAACGCAAGCGCCCGGCAGACTGTCTCACCCGCTATTAAGAATCATGGACACCCGAGAATTCAACGAAATTATCGCCGCGAACTCATCGTGGATTTCTGCTCTCAGAACGGAGGTAGGCAAGGTGGTCATCGGCCAGCAGGCGCTGGTGGACAGGTTGATCCTCAGCCTCCTCTGCAAGGGACACGTCCTGCTGGAAGGCGTGCCCGGCCTCGCCAAGACGCTCTCCGTAAAAGCCATGGCGGGCACGCTGCACGCGCAGTTCGCCCGCATCCAGTTCACGCCGGACCTTCTGCCGGCGGACTTGCTGGGCACCATGATCTATAATCCGGAGGAAAGGCAGTTCACTGCCAAGAAAGGCCCGATCTTCGCCAATCTCATCCTGGCGGACGAAATCAACCGCGCCCCGGCCAAGGTCCAGTCCGCCCTGCTGGAAGCCATGCAGGAACGCCAGGTAACCCTGGGGGAAACCACCTACCGCCTGCCGGACCCCTTCCTGGTGCTTGCCACGCAGAACCCCATTGACCAGGAAGGCACCTACCAGCTTCCGGAAGCCCAGCTTGACCGCTTCCTCTTCAAGGTTCTGGTCACCTACCCCACGCGCGAAGAAGAACTCCAGGTGCTGGACCTCATGGCCAGCTCCGCCAAGCCTCCGGAAACCTCTCCGGTCACCACGCCGGAACAGGTGGCGGCCTCCCGCGACCTGGTGAACCAGATTTACATTGACGACGCCGTGCGCGGCTACATCGTGGACCTGGTGCGCGCCACCCGCTTCCCGGAAACGGTGGACGTGAAACTGCGCGGCCTCATCCGCGCGGGCGCATCCCCGCGCGCCACCATCAACCTGGCCCTGGCGGCCCGCGCCAACGCCTTCATGCACCACCGCTCCTTCGTCACCCCGCAGGACATCAAAGACCTGGCCCATGACATCCTGCGCCACCGCATCCTGCTCTCCTATGAGGCGGAAGCGGAAAACATCTCCACGGACGACGTCATCGACCACATCCTGACGAAGGTTCCCGTGCCGTGACGGCAGGAGGCGGCACCCCCGTCCGCCCTTATCCTTCAGCCCCCGCGGGGCGCCTCACCGGAACCTGATTGAATTCAAACAGGGAGGATCACTTCATGGATAAAGCCTCAGACATTCTCAAGCGCGTGCGCCGCATTGAACTGCGCGCCAGGCATCTGGCCACGGAAAACTTCGCCGGGCAATACCAGTCCGGCTTCCGCGGCCAGGGGCTGGACTTTGACGACTTCCGGGAATACACGCCGGGAGACGATCCCCGCTTCATTGACTGGAAGGTGACGGCCAGGATGAACTCCCCCTTCGTGCGCCGCTTCCGGGAGGAACGGGAGCAGGCCGTCATTCTGGCGGTGGACGTCAGCGGCTCCATGCACTACGCCTCCTCCGCGGCCCGGGCTTCCAAGCTGGACTATGCGGCGGAAGTGGCCGCGGTGCTCGCCTTCAGCGCGGCCCAGAGCGGGGACAAGTGCGGCCTTCTCATTTACGGGAACAGCCACTCCCATTACATTCCCCCGGCCAAGGGCATCAAGCAGACCCTGCGCATCGTCCGTGAAATCGTAGCCAGTAAAAACGACGGGGCGGATCAAAGCATCGCGGATGTAGCCCGGCAGCTCGTCCTTTCCCAGAAAAAGGCAGCCATGGTCATCATGCTCAGCGACTTCTGGAGCGAGCACAACAAGGCCGCCCTGGGACAGCTCAACTTCAAGCACGACTTCATCCCCATCCGCATCGCGGACCCGATGGAGCTGCACCTTCCGGACGCCGGGCGCGTCATCCTGAAAGACCCGGAAACCGGCAAAAGCATGTTCCTGAACCTCGCCCGCCAGGACGTCCGGGAAGCCCACGCCAACGTCGTGCACCTGCACCGTGAAAAATGGACGCAGGACTTCCGCCGCCTAGGCATCGATTTCCTGGACCTCCAGACCACGGACAACTTCATGCCGCCCCTCCAGGCCCTCTTCACCAGGAGGTCCCGCAAATTCTCACGCTAAACCCTTCTCCGCCAGCCATGCCAGCACCCGCCACCTTCCAGACTCCCCCCACGGCCATTCCGGAACCGCCGGCCTTCCCCACGCTGATGGAAACGCAGTCCCCGGACGCCTACCTCCAAGCGGGCTTCTGGGATACGTGGGGCATCTGGATCATGCTCGCCTCCATCCTGCTGGCCGTCGCCATAGCCGTCATCGTGCTCATCCGCAGGAAGGGGCGCACCCCCGCCGCGCCGCTCAGCCCGGCGGAAACCGCTATCCGGGACATCACGATGCTCCGGGAAACCCACCCCTCCCTCAGGCAGGCCGCCGTGGAATTCTCCCTGCTCCTCCGGAAATACCTGGTGGGGGAAACCAAAGACCCGGCGTTGTATGAAACCCAGCAGGAATTCAACCGCCGGGCGGACGCGCTCACCGCGCTCCCCTCGGAACTCCAGGGTCCCACGCGCGACCTGCTGGACCGCATGGCCTCCCTGAAATATGAGCCGGACACTCCGGAAAACGACTCCCTGGTCAACGAACTGGCGGACGACACGGTCCAACTCATCAACGACATAGAAGCGGACGCACACCGCACGAAGGAGGAAACGGACCTCGTCGTCAAAAAACCTTCCCCACGCCCCAACCAACGCTAGCACACCATGACGGAACACTTCCAATTCGCACAACCTGAATGGCTCTATGTCCTTCCCTTCATCTTGTGCCTCATTATCCTCCGCCGCAGGCGGGGGGCGGAAGGCTCCATCACCTACCCGACCGTTCGCTTCATCTCCTCCCTGGCGCGCAATCCCCAATCCCTGGCCGGAAAAATAGGGGCCATTTGCTTCGTGCTGGCGGCGGCGGCCCTCGCCATCGCGCTGGCGCGCCCCCAAAAAGTGGAGGATAAAACCTTCCGCACCGTCAACGGCATTGACATCATGATCGCCTTTGACCTCTCCTACTCCATGGAGACGCCGGACATGGTCCTCAACCGCATGCCCATCAACCGCCTGGTGGCCGCCAAGCATGTCATCACCCAATTCGTCGACAGCCGTCCGGACGACCGCATCGGCATCGTGGGCTTTGCTGGGAAAACCAAATCCTTCTGTCCGCTCACGCTGGACCACGCCCTGGTCAACGGCATCATCCGGGACTTCCATCCTCGCATGATCCAGGCGGACGGCACGGCCATCGGCTCCGCCATTGCGGCGGCGGCCACCCGGCTGGACGACCGCAAGGACACCAAATCCAAAATCATCATCCTGGTGACGGACGGCGCCTCCAACTCCGGCCAGATATCCCCGCTGGTGGCGGCGGAAAACGCGGCCAAGCTGGGCATCAAGATTTATACCATCGCCGTGGGCACGGAAGAAGGCACCCTGGCGAACGGGATGGTGGTGCAAAGCGAATTTGACGAACCCACCCTGCGGAAAATAGCCCAGCTCACGGGCGGGGAGCACTTCCGGGCCACGAACATGGCCTCCTTCAACAAGGCGTTCGCCTCCATCGGCAAGCTGGAAAAAAGCGAGGCCAAGGTGCAGACCGTCCGCCACATTGAAGAATACTTCATGTACTTCCTCGTAACGGGCGCCGCGCTGACGCTACTGGGCCTCTCCCTGCAAGTGCTCAAACCGGCCCCCGCCCCGTAACACCATCCCTTTCCCGCCATGACCTTCCTTTATCCCAACGTTCTGTACGCGCTCATCCTCCCGGCCCTGCTCGCGGCGGCGGCCTGGTGGCTGTGGCGCCGCCGTTCCAGAAAATGGGAAGTGCTCGTCTCCCCGGAATACCGGCAGGAGCTGGTTCACGCTCCGGCCACCTGGCACCGGGTGCTCCCCGTCATCTTTGCCGTGCTGGCTTCCATCTTCGCCATCCTCTCCATCGCGCGTCCGGTGGACGGCTACACGGAGGTAAAGGAGATTCCCAAATCGCGCAATATCCTCATCGCCATTGACTGCTCCCGCTCCATGCTCAGCAAGGACGCCTCCCCCACCCGCCTGGGAAGGGCTAAAACCGCCGCCTACGACCTGCTGGACGCCCTGCCGGGGGACAACTTCGGCATCATCATCTTCTCCGGGGACGCCGTCCTGCTCATGCCCCTTACCCATGACCACAACGCGCTGAAGGAAACCATCGAACAGCTTCAATTCGGCTGGGTCTCCCAGGGAGGCACCAATCTGGAAAACGTCGTCCGGCTGGCCCTCCAGACCTTCAAGCGGGACAAGGAGGCGGACGCCAAAAACGCCCTGGTCATCCTCAGCGACGGGGAAGACACCGTCAACATCACTTACAAGACGGCGGAAGCCGCCAGGCAGCACCAGCTCATCATCGTAACGGCGGGCATCGGCACCACCATCGGCACCACCATTCCGGATGAGCAATCCCCCTCCGGCCTGTACCGGGACCGCCGCGGCCAGCATGTCGTCTCCAAGCTCAATCCGGAAAGCCTGCAATACCTGGCCCGGCAGACGGACGGCCAGTATGTGCAGCTCTCCGACGGAGCGGCGCTGAACCGCTTCGTCAGGGACATCGCGGACCGCCTGGACATCACGGAAGGCCGGGAGGAAGTGCGCCGCGTGCCGAACGACCGCTACGTCATCTTTGCCGTTCCGGCCCTCATCTGCCTGCTCCTCACTCTTCTGGCGGGTACCCGCTGGCGCTCCTTCCGCCGTTCCGGACGCCGCGGCATGACCGCCCTGGCCGCCGCAACCCTGCTCTGCGCCGGACTGCTGGGCACGGAAGCGCGCGCGGACACGAGCGCCCTGGACAACGTCACGGACCTGATCCGGACGGGAAAGACAGAGGAAGCCGTCAAGGCCATTGATGAAATGCTCGCCGTTCCGGACCTGGCGGAAGAAACGCGCCAGGCCCTGGAATTCGCCAAAGGCTGCCTGGAACAAAAAGCGGACAACCCCAAGGAAGCCGCGGAAGCATTCTCCCAGGCGCTCCTTTCTCCCAAAGCCTCCCTTCAGGCGGATTCCCACTTCAACCTTGGCAACCTGGAAGCCGCCCAGGCCCGTAAAACCATGATCTTCTCCCGGCCGGAAGGGGAACAACCGCAGGCGCAGCCCTCTTCCATTGATGACCAGATCAAGGAAATTGACGCCCGCCTGGCAAAAATACCCGTGGCGAAAGAACACGTCAAGGAAGCCGTCAAGCGCTTTGACGACGCCCTCTCCGCCTACGGCTCCCATGAAGGAGCGGCCGCCAACAAGGAGGAAATGCTCCGTTATGACAAATCTCTGGACGAATACCGCAAGCAGTTGGAGGAATTAAAGAAGAAATTGGAAGAGGAAAAGAAAAAACAACAAGAGCAGCAGAACAAGGACCAGAACAAGGACCAGAACAAGGACCAGAACAAGGACCAGAACAAGGACCAGAACAAGGACCAGAACAAGGACCAGAACAAGGACCAGAACAAGGACCAGAACAAGGACCAGAACAAGGACCAAGACAAGGACCAGAACAAGGACCAGAACAAGGACCAAGACAAGGACCAAGACAAGGACCAAGACAAGGACCAGAACAAGGACCAGAACAAGGACCAGAACAAGGACCAAGACAAGGACCAGAACAAGGACCAAGACAAGGACCAGAACAAGGACCAGAACAAGGACCAGAACAAGGACCAGAACAAGGACCAGAACAAGGACCAAGACAAGGATAACGCCGCGGGCAAGGAAAACAAGAGGGACGAAAATGAAATGAAAAACGCCCAGCTCCCCTCCTCTCCGGAAAAAGACAAGCTGCCTGAAACGCCCGGCATGGAAAAACCGCAGCCCAAGCCGCAGCCGGAAGGGGACAAGCCCGTACCGGTAGCCACGCAAAAGGAAAGCAAGGAGGAAAAGGAACGCCGGGAGGCAAGAGCCATCCTGATGGAACGCAGGGACATTGAACCCGGCTGCCCCGTTCCCCAGCGTTCGCCGGAAATTCCTCCGGACAAGGATTATTAACCCGTTCCGCCCGCATCCACGATGCCAACCCTTCAAACATATCCCGCAACATGATGAAAAAACTGCTCGCCATTCTTTCGCTCTTCTTCTGCATGACCGTCACGCTCATGGCTCAGCAGGTGGTCACCACCTGGCTGTCCGACGCCGTTGTGCCGGGAGAACAAACCCGCCTCTTCATCATCCTGACGGACGGCAGCATCGCCCGCCAGGACCCGCTTCCCAGGGTGAAGGGCGCCAGCCTGCGCTGGGTCAGCCAGGGCAACTATATCCGCTGGCCGGGGTCCCCCAACCAGTCCGCCTTCCTGATGGCTATTGAAGTAACTCCGGACGAAGTGGGCACCGTGGAAATCCCGTCCCTGACCCTGCAAGCCAACAACGGCCGCTCCTATACCACGCTTCCCCAGACGCTGACCGTCTACCCGTACAGCGCCATCAAGTGGAACACGCTGAACCTGAACGGCACTACGGTTCCGTACGGCATGCTGTGGCATGTGGACAACCAGAAGCCCTATGTCCACCAGCCGGACCGCTGCGAACTGAAAATTTATGCTCCGGAATACATTCTGGAATACACGGCGCCCACCATCACCACCTCCAACCTGGCTACATGGCGCTTTGAACCCACGCTGGTGGAATTGCTCCGCGGCCAGCCCCGCGGCTCCGTGCTCTATAAAGGCGTCAACTGGAACGTCATGACCTTCCAGAGCACTCTATTCCCGCTGCGCGCCGGGGAAGTCACGGCGGCGGGCACTGTCACGGCACGCGCCGCCCTGCCGGAAGCGGACCCCCTCATCGCCAACTTCATCCGCTCGGAGGTACTGGTGGAAATGTCCATTCCGGAAGTGAAAATCACGGCCCAGGAACTCCCGGAGGGAGCGCCCGCCTCTTTCACCAACGCCGTGGGGGACTTCCGCATCTCCGCCAGCACGGATGCCCGGGACCTCAGCGCCAATGAACCCATCACCGTTAAAATCAAGGTGACGGGCACGGGCAACATCCACAGCATTGCCTGCCCGGCCCTCACGGACGCTTCCAACTGGAAGCTTTACCCGCCCAACAAGCTGGACCCGGGCCAGAACACGCGCTCCATCCAGGGAACCGTGGGATTCCAGCAAATGATGCGTCCGATTGCCCAGACGGACGCCATCCCGCCCTTTGAACTCACCTTCTTTGACCCCAGCACGCAACAGTACAAAACCGTAACCACCTCCCCCATTCCCCTGGAATGGAAGGCCTCCGCCATCACCGGAACGGCGGCCGGCGGAGCCGCTCCCGCCACGCCGCCCCCGGCAGGCACCATTCCGGTAGCGGAAATGACGGACATTTACGGGATCATGCCCGCCGCCGTCATGAACGCCCTCACCGCTCCGGCCCACTGGGGATGGTACTTCCTGGCCTACATCCCCGCCGTCGTCCTGCTGGGCATGGCCCTGATCCGCTACATCCGGAGAGTCCAGAAGGAAAGCTTCACGGCCCGGGAACGCATGCGTTCCTTCCGGAGGCTCGCCTCCACGCCGCGCCAGGCCAGTCCCACGGAATTCCTGCGAGCCGCCGGCAACTTCATCGAATCCTACATTCCTCCTTCCAAGCAGAATGAAGAAATGAAAACCATCCTTCAGCTCCGGGATGACAGGGCGTTCAAGCCCTCCGGCTCTTCGGACGAACTGCCGCACGCGGAACGCCAGCACATGCTCCAGGCCATTAAAAAAGCCATCGCCAAGCTTCCCGTGCTCATCATGGCCGCCGTCCTGGCCCTGTCCGTGGCCGGAGCAGCCGGAAACGCCGCGGAAACGGACAACCTGGGCGTGCAGGCCTATGAACAGGGAGAATACGCCAAGGCCATTGACTACTTCAGCAGGGAAAGCAACGATACGGACCTCTCCAAGTCGGAACGCGCCTATGCCAGCTTCGGCATCGGCAACTCCTACTACCGCATGAACAAGCCCGGTCTGGCCGCCCTCAACTACCGCCGCGCGCTGGAACTCTCCCCGTACTTCACGGAAGCCAGATACAACCTGCAATTCATCGAACGCAAGGAGGGGGCCATCCTCCCCGCCAATACCACGGAAAACCAGTGGCTCACTTACATCAGCCATGATGCGCTCGGCCCCATCTCCATCCTGTCCGGCGCCGTCATGCTCACCTTCCTGGCGCTCCTGACCGTCACCCGCAGGCACGGGGCGCTGCTGACCATCCTGGCCACCCTCAGCGGACTGGTCACCGTGGCGGCCATCATGAACTACATCATGTACCCGGAAACCCCGGAATCCATCCCGGCGGACCGGCTGCTGGTCGTCACCCAGAAAACGCCCGGCAGGCACGCGGCGGACATGAACAGCCCGGCGGTCATCACCCTGCCGGAATCCACCCCGCTCATCCTGCGCGCGGAACGCGGCTCCTGGTACTACGCCAGCACCTTCCAGAACACGCCCGTCTGGATACCCAGGACGGACGCGCAGCCGCTGTAACGCTTTTTATCCCGCCCTCACCATGGGCCGCCCTTCCCGGAACACCGTATTTCCGGAAGGGCGGCCTTTTTTACGGCTGCGTTAAAACCCTCTTCGCAACCGGAAGAGGCTGGAACCAGAAAATGGCAGCACCTCTGATGCACCGTTCATGAGTGTTTTCCTCCCTTTTCCACTATGTGGCACGGAGATTTGCCGCCTTTCCCTGCTTCCTTTTTCCATTTCAAGTAGAAAAAATCTCCGGAAGGTCCCCTTCCGGAGACGCACAGGCGATTCCCCGGTCTCCATGAACAAAAAAAGCCAATGCCCCATCATGTCCACAGGGCACGCGTGTATTAAAAACCGTTCGCTGGCGCCCTTCCGCCCCAGTTGACGCAAGGGCTTGCGGCGCTCCTGATGATGCGGGAAAAATGCGTGCGTCCCGTTTCGCCCGCGGGCCGGCCCGCACCATGGCTCACCAGGAATCCAGATGCACCTTCCTGCCCGGAGGCGGAAAAGCCTCGTCCAGCAAATCCACATCCTCCGCAGTCAGCTTAATGGACAAGCTCCGGTAATTCTCCTGAACATGCATGACGGAACCGGCCTTGGGGATAGCAATCATTCCGGGGCGGCGCAGAATCCAGGCCAGCGCGATCTGCACCGGGGTGGCCTCATGCTTCTGCGCAATCTCCATCAGAACCGGATTGCGGGACAGCCGCCCTTCATCCGCAGGCGAATAGGCCATCACGGGAATGTGGCGCTCCCGGCACCACGGCAGCAGGTCGTACTCCACGCCGCGATGGGCCAGATTATAAAGAATCTGGTTGGCGGCGCAGGAGACTCCCCCCGGGACGGCATAAAAACGCTCCATTTCCGGAACATCCATATTGCTGACGCCCCAAGCCTTTATCTTACCCTCCTGCTGCAGCTCAATCATGGAGGCAACCGTATCTTCAATGGGATGGGGACCGCTCCAGTGAAGCAGGAACAAATCCACGTAATCCGTCCGCAGCTTGTTCAGGCTCCGTTCGCAGGCGGCCTTGGTTCCGGTCCTGCTGGCGTTGCCGGGCAGAACCTTGGTAACCAGGAAAACACGGTCGCGCAATCCGCGGATCGCCGTTCCCACCAACTCCTCGTTGCCATACATCTCCGCCGTGTCAACCACGCTCATGCCAAGCTCAATGCCCGCACGCAGCGCCTCTACTTCTTCGGCTTCCCTCAAGGCGGATTTTCCCATCTTCCAGGTTCCCTGCCCCAGGGCGCAAACCTTCCGATGGTCCGGAAAAATTACTGAGTGTTCCATCATCAACTATTCTTTCTACCTGATCGTACAATTCCATGCTGTATAAACCTTTGACAGCATGCGAGAAAAAAAGCTCAAGAATCAGGACGTTTCCCATGGCCGCCTCATCCAACTTCTTCTCCCCTTCTCCCGGCGCGGCGCAAAACACCACTCATTAAAACATTACTCAACATGCTACTGGTGAAAGCATTTTAAAACAACCTCCCATCCCATCCGGGCATGCTGGCATCAAAAAACCCGCGCAACCGTCCTGTCATACGTGCTGCGGGGGCACCCCGCCTCCTGCCTGAAAAAATCTTCTCCGTCCCTCTTCGGCAGGAGGCCGACCCTCCGGCACTTCCCCTCTTTCCCGTGAACTTTAACCCTCCGCTCCTTCCGGAAAAAGAACTTCTCCCGGCTCTTCACACGAACGGCAGCCGCACGGCGGGAGAGGTACTCCGAACTATTCAGGCTGAAAATTGCCGGTGCCGATAGCCCAGGCCATAACCGTCCTCCTTCCGTGTGGCGACAGTACCTTCCGGGAAAATCCGCCTCTGCGGACAACCGCAGCCGCCCCCTCTCCGTTCAGCCCTGCAAAGGTAAAATCAATCAACCGGAGTCCACGCCATTTCTTATCACGGCGCCGGCATCCGTCAACGCCTTAATCCCTCCACGGGCATTTCAACGCCGTTATTTCCCGGGATCTGCGGCTCCTTTTCGTTGCTCGCCCTGAATCGTCATTGCCTGATATTCCTGATGACCCGGGCCGGAACGCCGCCTACAATCGCGTTGGCCGGAACATCCCCGGTGACGACGGCTCCGGCGGCCACGATGGCATTTTCCCCCACCGTCACGCCGGGCAAAACGGTAGCCCCGGCCCCTATCCACGCCTTCCGTCCTATCACGATGGGGAGCCCATAAACATGACGGCGCAATTCCGGTTCCTCCGCGTGATTCTCCGTAATCAGCTTCACTCCCGGACCGATCAGCACGCCGTCACCAATCGTGATTCCGCCACGGTCCATGAACGTGCAGCCGCAATTCACGAACGCGTTCCTGCCGAACCGTGTAAAACGGCCGAAATCGGTATAAAAAGGCGGCACGATCCAAGTCGTTTCATCGATCAACTCCCCCGTCAATTCGCTCATGACAGCCCGCGTCTCTGCGGCATCATGGTAGCCTGCATTCAACTCTCCGGTGATGCGGAAGGCCCTCGTGATCAACTCTTCTATGACCGGGTACTCGGGATCGTCCAACCGTATCAACTCTCCCCGGCGCATTCTTTCCAATATATCCATCTGTTTTTCTTTTCAATTCTTCAAGTGACAATATCCATGGACCATTCCGCGCCCAGGGAACTACCGGGCGCCCCGGCAACGGGAAAGCGGAGAACCCTGAATAAAATCCATCCACTTACTCTTCTTGTACGCCATGGCCTTCTGCCAATGATGCAATAAAAGAGGCTCTCCCGTTCACACGGTCCCAATAAGACCTTCCCTTCCGTTCTCTAATCGTGTGCTCCGGGAACATTACCGGGAAAAAGCTTCCATGTGATACTCCCGGGCAGCACCAGGCCTCACTTCAGGTTTTTACTGAAAAAATCCGTCAATTTGTCAAAAGGGATCATATTCACCCGGTCGTACAGGTCCACATGCCCGGCCCTGGGCACCCGGTAAAGCTCCTTCGGCTCGGCGGCGCGCTTGTAGGCGTCTTCGCTGAACTCCCTGGAATGAGCTTCCTCCCCGGTGATGAAAAGCAGGGCGCGGGGAGAAATCGTCTCAATATCGGAAAACGGATAGAAATTCATGAACTTCACGTTGCTGGCAAGCGTCGGATGCGTGGTAAGCTCCGGCGACTGTCCCTCCGGAGTAAACTCGCCGCGGGGAGTGCGGTAGAACTCAAAAAACTCCCGCTCAATGGGACTGGAATCTTCGCGAAGTTCATGCACGGTCCCGCCGGTATTCTTGACGGGTCCGCCGGAAAACTCCACATACCGCTGCTCCGCCGCTTCCGCCAGAATCTTCTTTCTCTGACCGGGTGTCTGCGAATTCCGGAGACCGTTCCGGCTGGCAGCCCCCATGTCGTACATGCTGACGGTCGCAATGGCCTTCAGGCGGGGATCAATCTTGGCGGCGCTGATGGCAAAACTGCCGCTGCCGCATATCCCGATCACGCCGATGCGGTCCCGGTCCACAAAAGGCCGCGTGCCCAAATAATCCGCGGCCGCGCTGAACGCCTCCGCATACATATCCGGAGAAACGGAATTCCTGGGTTCTCCGTCGCTCCCGCCCCAGAACGGTAAATCCAGGGCCAGCGTCACAAATCCCCGTTCCGCCATCTTCGCGGCGTACAGGTTCGCGCTCTGCTCCTTCACCGCTCCCATGGGATGGCCCACGATAATGGCGGGGCACCTGGCCTCCTTATCCATGTCCTTGGGCAGGAACAGGTTCCCGGCCACCTTCATGCGATACTGGTTATTGAACTTAACCTCCTGCTGGGAGACCCGGCCGCTCTTGTAAAAATTGTCCGCGTCCGAGGGCTTGTCCGCCGGAGAAGCCATGCTGCCGGACACGGCAAAAGCGCCCAGCGCGGTTGCCGCCAGAATTCCGGCGTTACGGGTGATGATAAATTTCGTATTCATTGGTTGTTCCTTCCTGTTTTATTGTTCCGGCGTTCCCACCGGACCCTGCCAATATTAACAGGCAGAGGAAAAAACAGGTAGCCCGGTCCTCCTGCATTATTGCCTGATCCTGCAAAATGAAACAAAATGAAGTTGCTCCCGCACCCTGCCTTGAATAACATGAAGCCTTCATGAAGGAAAAAGAAAAGGAACAGGGGGAAACGTCCGCCTCCCTGCCAACTCCTGCTTGCCGTCAACGGAAACCGCTGCGCCTTGCCGGAATGATTGCAGGCTGGACGGATGGGAAACACCAGGTGAGCACGGCCATTCCCGGGCTGGAGCTCCACCGCTGGGAATCCCCCACGGAACCGCACAGCTATATGTTTTCCCCCCATCTTTGCCTGATCGCACAAGGAACCAAGCAGATCCTGCTGGGGGACGAAGCCTACCTATATGATGCGCAAAGTTTTGTTGTTTCCTCCGTGGAGCTTCCCCTCGTCTCTAAAATCATGGAGGCCAGCCCGGAAAAACCTTACCTGGGATTGACGCTGGAACTGGATTTACAGGAAATCTCCCAACTGATGCTTCACGACAGCGTGGCCACGCGTCCGGAACGCCCCACAGACCGGGGCATCGGCATCAGCAAAATGACTCCCGCCCTGCTCAATGCAGTGGAACGCCTGATGGAACTGCTGGAAACTCCCGCGGACATCCCCGTCTTCCTTCCCCTGGTGCGGCAGGAAATCTATTACCGTCTCCTGATGGACGAACAGGGAGGGAGCCTGAGACAGATCGTCGTGGCTGAAAGCCATAGCAGCCAGATAGCAAAAGCCATTGACTGGATAAAAAAGCACTTCGACCAGCCGTTGAGCATCGGGGAACTGGCAAGCCGCGCCGGCATGAGCCCGTCCAGCTTCCACCAGCACTTCCGTACCCTCACGGCCATCAGCCCGCTTCAATTCCAGAAACGCATCCGCCTCAATGAGGCCCGCCGCCTGATGCTTGTGGAAAACATGGACGCAGGAAACGCCTCCTTCCGCGTTGGGTACGAAAGCCCTACCCAATTCAACCGGGAATACAAGCGCATGTTCGGCAACCCGCCGCGGACGGACATTAAAAGGCTGCAAACCATGCCAATCTGAGAGGTAAACGGAAGGGAGCCGTCATCCCGTTCCACTACGGATTCTTACCGTCCTTTCTTAAAATAACAGGGGAACAGACCAAACACCAAACGATACGGTTGCGGAAAATAAAGCTTTGGTCTGCACCTCTTTCAAGAAGCAGTGCATGAGAGGCTTGCGCCCCGCGCAGACATGTGGACTTTCAATTAACGCACTCGTGAGAGTGCGACCGCAGGACGAACACGCTCCGCTGAAACCCAGCGAGTTTCAATCCACGCACTCGTGAGAGTGCGACTCCTTCTTCTTTAGGGCCGTTCGTACCTTCCCGGTTTCAATCCACGCACTCGTGAGAGTGCGACTCTCCGCAAAATCGGATGTTTCCTGCTCATTCTGGTTTCAATCCACGCACTCGTGAGAGTGCGACTGAAAAACAACTTACTCAACAATCACTAAAACATGTTTCAATCCACGCACTCGTGAGAGTGCGACTGAAAAACAACTTACTCAACAATCACTAAAACATGTTTCAATCCACGCACTCGTGAGAGTGCGACTCAGTTTCCGGGAATTCCCGTGCCTCAATACCCGGTTTCAATCCACGCACTCGTGAGAGTGCGACAATTGCGGAAGAAATTTTAGGGGATCTGATCGGAGTTTCAATCCACGCACTCGTGAGAGTGCGACTATTAGCAAAGATGTTCCCGGTCTTATTGTATATAGTTTCAATCCACGCACTCGTGAGAGTGCGACCTATTTTTAGGCATTAAAGTTCGTCTAGAAGTGGGTTTCAATCCACGCACTCGTGAGAGTGCGACTCGATCACTTCGTTGGCGACCATCCAGGCGTCGGTTTCAATCCACGCACTCGTGAGAGTGCGACCGGGCTGGGGCTGCCTATCGTGCAGCAAATGGCGGTTTCAATCCACGCACTCGTGAGAGTGCGACGGCAACGTTGCTCCGAACTGGGACAGGTCCACCGTTTCAATCCACGCACTCGTGAGAGTGCGACACTGCAAGCTATTTTGTTGTGAGGGTTATTTATCTGTTTCAATCCACGCACTCGTGAGAGTGCGACCCGCCGAATTCAAGCAAGCCCTGACGGAAATTCAGTTTCAATCCACGCACTCGTGAGAGTGCGACATTAACACCATTAAGAGCGTAAATCAAGACGGGTTTCAATCCACGCACTCGTGAGAGTGCGACCAACGCGCCAGCCAAACAGGCCATCACCGCCAAAGTTTCAATCCACGCACTCGTGAGAGTGCGACTTCATTTGCTATCCGGGGTTGGTTTCCTACGTCGGTTTCAATCCACGCACTCGTGAGAGTGCGACCGCGGACGACAAGCTTTTTGGCACGACCGGCAAAGTTTCAATCCACGCACTCGTGAGAGTGCGACCGTCGCCCATGCCCGGTACCTGATGGACGACAAGGGTTTCAATCCACGCACTCGTGAGAGTGCGACGCTTCGACTTCCTCCACGGTACACGGAGGGGGAAGTTTCAATCCACGCACTCGTGAGAGTGCGACCCGCGTCAAAATCGAGAGTAAGGAGGACATGGCGTTTCAATCCACGCACTCGTGAGAGTGCGACAAACGAAATCGAGGAAAAGATCGGCATGTCCATCGTTTCAATCCACGCACTCGTGAGAGTGCGACCCAGGACGTCAAGGAGGCCCTGGCGGAAGTGCTGGTTTCAATCCACGCACTCGTGAGAGTGCGACGGCCTGGACGCCTATGGCTTGAGTATCAACAGCGCAACGGGTGTTTTGCGCCAACCTCCCATGGAGGCACACATATTCCAGGCCGTAAAAAAGAGATGATAGTTGTCAAGATTAGAACCCCAACGGATTACGTAAATCGCCGGTGTCCCGGGAATTTTCTGTGAGCTTGGGGTTGGCGGAAGGGAGACCGGGAGACGCGCTTTTCATGCGTTAAAAAGCCCACATCTCCGGCAACCAGGGCCTGTGCACGATGCAGGAATATCCTAGCCTGTTCCCTCTTTCCCGTCCAGAATTTTGCAGGCCCCTCCCCGGAAACCGCCTTATTCTCTTTTCCACAAAAGAAAAGGCGCCCCGGGACTGCCGTGGTCCCGAAGCGCCCTGCGGAAAATATCCGCGGTTTACATAATGCTTTTGCGCGTCCACCTGTTCAGGCTCAACAGCCATACCAGCGCCAGGGAGACGGCGGAGGCCAGGCAGGCCAGCAACGGTATTTTCACGGCGGCGGGGAGCCCCCCCATTCCAATGAAGTTCACGAAGTCATAGGAACACTGGACAAAGAAGAAGTGGCACAGGTACACGCCGAAGGTGAGCGCCGCCACCTTGCCCAGCACCGGGCTGGGCTTGATCCTGAGCCTGCTGACGATGGCAAAGATGGCAAAGGTCATCAGGAAGACGTTGATGCCGGAGAAGTACCAGAGTACCTCAAGCTTGGAATATTGGCCGGGGAAGTGCTTCTGCGTTTCCAGGAAGCCGAAGAACGTGACGGCAAAGCCGACCAGGAAGAGGGGAACAGTGATGGCGAGCATCTTTTTCCAGCTCCAGGCCAGCGGGTATTTGGCCAGGTAATGGGCCAGCACCATGTACCCCAGGAAGCCGGCAAAGTTATAGAACATGCCGTACGGGTTCCAGTCGCAAACGCCCAGAATGCCCATGTTGCCGTAATTGCCTTCATAGCCCAGCGCCGGGGCAAGCATCTGGAGGTAGGGGAGAGTCATGCTGAATACCCAGATGCCCAGGAAGATTTTCACATCCTTCCTTTTGGCCTGCGTCAGCCACGCGCTCATGATGGGCATGAAGAGGTAGAGACCCACCAGCATGTATACGTACCACAGGGGCGTGGTGTCATAGTTGAAGTTGAAGAGAAAGGTGTAAAGCTTGCCAACGGTGGCGCTCCAGGTGTAGTTGTCCATCACGATGTTGGGGCTGGCCGTATGCACGCCCGCGGCAAAGTAGCCGAAGTAGAGCAAGGGAAGCACCAGGGACCAGACGACGAGCGGAATCAGCACCCTTTTGAGGCGCTTGGAGTAAAAAGCGCCCATTTCCATGGTGACGGGAAAGAGCAGCACGCCGGAGATCATGGCGAACAGCGGCACGCACGGCCGCACCAGACTGCCCCAGAAGACGGCGGATTTAAAGTTGAAGGTGCCGTCAAAACTGCCTACGAACGGATCGCAGCAATGGGCCACTACAACGAGAAAACAGGCCAGGATGCGCAGGAAGTCAACCCAGGCGATGTGGGTGCCGTGGGAGGTCAGTGGTTGGTTGGTGCTCATGGATGTGTGGTAGGGAAAATTGCCGCATCGTCGCGGACGTTCCAGGAAATATACCCGTTTCCCGGAAACGTTCTATCACAAAATGGGGAAAAGAAACAAAAGCGCCCAGGAACAGGCCTACGAGAGCGGAAGAAAGCCCGGGAAGAAGCTAAAAACAGCGGCAAGACAGTCAGAAGAGGCCGCGTTTCCTGTGGATTTCAACTTTTTTGCCGCCCGAAGGGCGCAAGGAACGCCGCAGGCCCTCTTCCGTGCTACTTTAACTTTTCACCGTTTGCCGGAGGGAATTTCCTGTATCCGGCAGAGTTTATCTTTTGCCCAACCGGGTAAGCCCGGTTTTCCCGCCCTTGCAAGAAAAATCCCTCCGCAGGGCTTCGGCGGCAGTTCATCCAATGAAGGCCGCCCGGCCTTCATTCCCAGGAGGGCGTTTTCCGTTTGGACTGCGGGGGCATTTTCCTGCGCTGTCTTTATACTCATAACCACGCCGCCTGGGAGCCAGGGTTCAAGGCTCCCCTCACGCCCCGGCCGTCTTGAAACTGCCCGGAGGCGGGATGATGTTGCCGTAGCGGTGAACGGTTTCGGAAACGGCTTGTTCCCGGAAATAGCCCAGCAGTTCCAGGCGTCCGTTGGCAAGCACGGGCCGGTCCAGCACTTCCACATCCCGGGCGCGTGCGGCATTCGCCAGAGCCTCGGAGATGCCCGTTCCACGCAGGAATTTCACGCCCTGGGCTGCCTCCGGCATCCGGTCGATGAGTTCGGCTTCCGTCTCCACCGTCAGGGACGCATAGTAACCGTTCATTTTCTGAATCCAGGGATGGCCTTCCTCCACGCTCAGGTGCAGGGCTGCTCCGCACAGTTTCGCGCCCAGCAGCAGGATGGCGGCGTCAGCGTCAGACATGTTTTCCACACGGGCCAGTATCCCCTTCACGGGTACGTAACGGAATGTGTTGTTTTCCCCGTAGATATGGGAAGGGTCATGCTCCACGCCGAATTCCTCCATCCACCACTTGGCCTGGGAACCGGCCGCGGAACGGATGCGCTTGGCGCAGTCCGGCAGTTCGGAGCACAGTTTTTCCACCAGCCCGGTGATGCGTTCCCCCGGCGTGCGCAGTTTCTGCGGGAGCGCCTTTTCCTCCCAGCTTCCCAGCATGGTGAGGTAGTTGGGGCCGCCGGCCTTGGAGCCGGGCCCCATGGAGGAGTGGTTCCACCCGCCGAACGGCTGGCGGCGCACGATGGCGCCGGTGATGACGCGGTTGATGTACGCATTGCCCACCTGCACCTTGCTTTTCCACAGGGCGATTTCCCGTTCATCCAGGGACTGAAGTCCCCCGGTGAGGCCGAATTCGGAGTCGTTCTGGATGTCAATGGCTTCCTCCAGGTTTTCCGCACGGATGATGCCCAGCACCGGGCCGAAGCATTCCGTCTGATGGAACCAGCTTCCAGGCTTCACGCCCAACCGGATGCCGGGCGACCAGAGGCACGGGTTGTCTTCCGAGGGTTCCGGCTTGAGCAGCCATTCCTCCCCGGGTTCCAGTTGCGTGAGCGCCCGGAGCAGGTCGCCTTCCGGTTCCTTGATGAGCGGCGTCACCACGGAGCTGACCTCCCAGGAGCCCCCCACCTTCAGGCTGGCTGCGGCATCCTTCAACTGGCGCAAGAAGGCCGGGTTGTCATAGACGGAGGCCTCCACAATAGCCACGCTGGCGGCGGAGCATTTCTGCCCGGAATGGCCGAAGGCGCTTTTTACCAAATCTTTCACAGCCTGGTCCGGGTCCGCCGTGGCGGTGATGACCATGGCGTCCTTCCCGCTGGTTTCAGCCAGTACGCGCAGATCCGGCCGAAGGCCGCGCAGCATCTTCCCGGTGCGGTAGGAGCCCGTCATGATGATGCCGTTCAGGCGCGGGTCCATCAGGAATTTGTGGGAAATTTCATTGCGCGGCATCGGCACGAATTGAAGCACGCTCTTAGGTACCCCGGCGCGCCAGAACGCCTGGACGATCTGCCAGGCCGTATAAACGGCCAGCTCGGACGGCTTGAACACCACCGTGTTCCCCGCCATCAGCGCGGCAGCGATTCCTCCCGTGGGAATGGCGAAGGGGAAGTTCCAGGGAGACATCACGCAAACGGTACCCAGCGGGGTCATTTCCACGCCGTCGTTCATGCCGTCGCGGTCCAGCCCTTCCGCATAATAGCGGCAGAAGTCTATGGCCTCACTCACTTCCACGTCCGCCTCCGTGGGCACCTTTCCGGCGTCCCTCACCATGGCTGCAATGGCCTCCCCCCGGATTCTGGACAGCTCCTGCGCCGCCTGGTGCAGGATTTCAGCGCGTTCGCCAACGCTCTTGGACGCCCAGGAGGCGCGGGCCTTGTCCGCCGTGTCCAGCGCGTGTTCAATCTGGTCAAAGTCCGCATACGCGAATTTGTAGGAGACTTCATTGTGGCGGGACGGGTCGCGCCCCACGCCCCACAGGTTGGTCGTGATTTCCTCACCGTTGATGACCAGGGGAATTTCCTCGCCGGATTTTTCCTTTTCCGCGGCAATCAGGCCGTTGATCCATTCCGCATTCTGCCGCAGGGACCAGTCCGTATCACGCTCATTGGCAAAGGCGTCCCGGTAATGCGTGGGCTGCACGGGGTCCGTAGCGCGGTTCTGCGTACGGTTGGGGCCGTATTTCACGTCGTCTTTCTCCTGGCAGGCTTTTAAGAACCGCTTTTTTTGCGCCTCCCAGCTCCGGGAGCCCGGCGTCATGCCGAAGAGGTCATGCAGGAAGTTTTCCTCACTGGTGTTTTCATCCAGCCGCCGCACCAGGTAGGCAATCGCGCTGTGGAAGTCTTCCTTCAGCACCACAGGGGCATACAGCAGCAGGCCGTCCGCCGCCTGGCGGATGACGCGCGCCTGATGGTTCGCCATCCCCTCCAGCATTTCAAATTCCACATGGTCCCGGACGCCTTCCCGCTCACGCAGCAGCATGGCATAACACAAGTCAAACAGGTTGTGGGAGGCAACGCCGAACTGCACATATCTGGCGTTCTCCGGCATGCAGCCGTAATGGAGCATTCTCTTGTAGTTGGCGTCCACCTGGGCCTTCGTGCCGTATGGGGCCTGCGCCCAGTCATGCATGGAGGCCTCCACTTTCTCCATCGCCAGGTTGGCGCCTTTCACCAGGCGTATCTTGATGCGCGCGCCGCCCTTCTCCACCCGCTCCTTCGCCCAGGCGCACAGCTTCATTTGTTCCTCCCAGGAGTCCGGCAAATAAGCCTGGAGCACAATCCCGGCTTCCATCTGCATGAATTCATCCTCCATCAGCGTGCGCTTGAACGCTTCCGCCGTCAGGTGGAGGTCACGGTATTCCTCCATGTCCAGATTCACGAATTTGGGTCTTTTGGAGCCGTCCGGCAGTGTCACCGCATTCGTGATGGCCGCCCGGTACAGGATGCGCAGGCGCTCCTGAATCAGCTGCACGGTTTCTTCAAAGGCCACCAGATGAATCTGGCTGAAAATGGCTGAAATCTTGACGGAAATATAGTCGCAGTCCTTGTCCGCCAGGCGGTCCACGACCTGCTGGAGGCGGTGGTGGGCCTCGCTTTCACCCAGAATGGCCTCTCCCAGCTGGTTGATGTTCATCCGGATGCCGGCCTTGCGCCTGCGGCGCAGGTGGGAGCGCAGTTTTCCATCCTCCGCCGGAAGAATCACGTTGGAGCTCTCCTTCCGCAACTGGCTGGTAATCATGGGCATCACTACGCCGGGAAATTGTACGGAGAATTTGTCCCCCAGCTTCATGGCGAACCGGTCCGCGGCGGACAAATAACGGGGAATACCGTAGCCGTCCAGCAGGTAGCGGAACAGCTCCGCGCCCCGCGCCGGCGAGGAAGGGCGGAACACGCGGTCCGCCAGCGCCAGCGTAAAGGCCTTGCCCGCAGGGTCGTTCATCATGCGCTCCATCTGTTCCGCCTGCTTTTTCTCCTTCCTGCGCATCCCGGCATTCGACTGTTTCAGAATGGATTCCGCCAGTTCCACAGCCTTGGCGGCCAGTTGCTGGTCAGTCCATTTGTCACGGCGCGCCGCCGCCATCATGTCCGGGATGGATGAGTCTGTCATAACGGTCCGAAGACTAGCCCCGGACAGGGGCAAAATCAAGCCAATTTGCCGGGCCCTTCCTGTGGAGAAGGGAATCACGAAGAAAAAACGCGTCCCTTGATTCCGTGACGGCAACCGGGAAGCCTTCCTGTCCGTTTCCGGAAGCTCCGGAAAACCGCATCAATCATACCGCGCGGCAGCCAGGCGAGCCCTCCTCAGCTCTTCCCGGAGCTGGTGCGCGCGCCTGCCGCAAACGCTGGTGCGGTCCATGTCCCGCACTTCCTCCAGAACGGCAACCGCCCGGTTGAAAGCCTCCTCACTCTCCGCCGTGTGGGCGTCCCGGTACAGCGCTTCTTCCAGCCGGACCCAGAGGGGATGCACCATGGAGAGCAGGATCAACTGGCGTTCTTCCACGGGAAGGGAGGGATCATCCGCCCTTTTCCGCCACGCTTCCAGGCATTTCCGGATGGAAGGGGCATCACAGGCCTGGAAGGATTCGCAGAGGAGCGCCGCCGTTTCCCGGTTTTTCTCCAGGCGGCGGGCTGCCGCGCGGGCGTTCAGAAAGGCCGGAACCGTGCAATTCAGTTTTTCCAGGCGTTTTATCGTTCCCGGATAATCCCGGAACCAGGCTTCCGCCGGCACCGGTTCCAACGCCCGGCAAATGGCGGCGGCCTCCTCCGCAGGGTCTCCACCCTTCGGAACGTCATTCACCAAAGTCACCGGGCGCACGCGCCGGGCCTTATCCGCCAGCAGGGCCGCCTTTTCCCGCAGGGATGCGGCATGCGCTCCCCCTTCCACCAAGTCAAATACACGCCCCCTGGAATCAAGCAAAACCACCGCAGGCAGCACGCGCACGCCATGCTCCGCAGCACGGAACAGGCTGCCGCCTTCTTCCCAATCCTTCACGGAGGGACGTTTGGGCACTGTGACAAACTGCACGTCACGGACATGTTCATCCAGCGCACGGCGTTCTTCCGTTCCTGGACGGAGCGCCTTCAGCCAGCGGGCTTCCGCCGCGCCGGGCTCCGCAGAACCGTACACCACCAGCACGGGAGGCGGCGGAGAAGGAGGCGGGGCGCAGGAAGCGGGGGAATCCTCCGCTTCCGCACGGCCCGGAACCGCCGTCACCAGCGCCAGGCAAACAGACGCAATAACCGCTGCAACCTTCATGAAAACTGCCGGCTTCAGGCGCGCCGGATGGTAATGCGCTTGTAACGGCCGTCGCCTTCCTCGGATTCCGTCGCAATGCCTTCCATGGATTGAAGGGCATTGTGCACCAGGCGGCGGTGGTAGGCGTTCAGCGGCTGCATCTTCATCGGCTTGCCGCTCTCCTGCACGCGTTCGGCCAGGGAACGGGCCTTTTCCAGCAGGCGGGCCTCGTTGCGTTCCCGGTAGTGATCGCAATCCACCTTCACGCGGGGTGCATCCTCCATCTTGCGCTGGATCATGCGGTTGACCAGGTACTGGAGGTCGTCCAGTCTGTCCCCGTCTCCCCCGATGATGTACTGGGAATCCGGGGAGGAAATATTCAGGCACACGATGCCGTCCGCCTCCGTTACTTCAATATCCGCGGAAAAACCCAGGGAGGCCAGAAGGCTCTTCAAACTCTGTTCAGCTATTTCTTGCACCGTCATCACTTTAATTCAATAGGAAAATGGTTCCATACCGGAAAAGCCGCTCCGCGCCATAACGGCATGAGCCTTTTTTCCAATACCCGATTGACATAAAAATCATAACCTATTTATTCCCCGCGTCTATGAAAATTTGTGGAAGTTCCGTCCCATTTCATGTACGCAGCGTACCCCCGTCCCGCTGCGCCGGAAACGCCGCTGCGCTTCTCCCTCCTATTCCGGCTTCCCCTGCTCCGCTCCTGTTTATTCCACCTCCTTCATTCCGTCCGCCCCCTGTTCCAGACGGTATTTTTTCACGGATGCCGGAATCTTTCCTCCTTCCGGATAAGTCTTTACCACCACCGTTCCGTCATCCTCCAGCCTGACGGTTCCCATTCCCGTGCGGCAGCAGCCCACCTGCTTCAGCATGGCAGAGGCGGAGATGCAGCTCTTATCGTCGTAGACATTCGGTTCTTGGGAAATGCGGAAAATGCGCATATATGAAGCTCCTGCTCCCGCTTCATGAACCAGAACCAGTTCAGGAATGCCGTCCCTGTCCAGGTCCGCCAGCCTCATGCACGGTTCCCCTGCGGGAGAACCGGCAAAGATTCCCACAATATGGGGCTGGTCCCCGTCTTCCCCGCAGAAATTCATTTCCGCCACCAGATAAATGGAATCTTCACCCGAGCCATGGGAGCGGTCGGCATAGAGATGCACGCGGCTAATCATGCCGTAGGGAATATCCGGATTTTTCGGCACTGAGAGGCTCTCCACCGGTTCCAGATGCAGGGAACGCGGAGGCTTCCCAAACGCCGTCCGCGTGTCCACGGCTACATCCCCGCGGTCTTCCGCCTGCTGCCCTGCTGCGAATGAAGCATGGACCACAGGCAGAAAAGCCATGCCAATCAAACAAGCCTTTTCCATAGATGCCATTCTCTATCATATAAACGTTTCAAGTCGAGTTCTTTTCAACGAATCTCCATCATCCCTGAACGGAGGCTGCTGACAAAACATGACAGAACATCACCGGAAAAAGAGAAGTCGAACCCTTACCCGTATAGAAGAAATTCGGTCCCATCATGAACAAGCAAATGAAAAAAAAGACGCCGCCCATGGAAGACAGCCTCGCTCCTTTCACCGACGGAAAGGAAGCGGAACCCCATTACACGGATACGATTGATCCGGAGCTGATCAAGCCCACTCCGAAGCCTACGCCGCCCAATGCGGAACCCTCCGCTCCCGGCTCCATGAAAATGCCGGACAATACCACGGAAAAAATCAAGGATCTGGACACCATGCGCTCCAACGGCATGGACCAGCCGCTCACAAGCAACCTGGGAGTTAAAATAGCCAATGACCAAAATACACTTAAAGCCGGAAGCAGAGGCCCCTCTCTGCTTGAAGACTTCCACTTTCTGGAAAAAATGGCTCATTTTGACCAGGAGCGGATACCGGAACGCGTGGTTCACGCAAGAGGTTCCGGGGCACATGGCTATTTTCAGGTATACAAGTCCCTTTCCAAGTACACCAAGGCGGGCTTTCTGCAGGATCCGGGAGAAAAGACCCCGGTCTTTGTGCGTTTTTCCAACGTGCAGGGCTTCCGAGGATCTCCGGATACGGTGAGGGACATCCGCGGCTTCGCCACCAAGTTCTATACCAAGGAAGGCAACTATGACCTGGTGGGCAACGACACGCCCGTCTTTTTCATTCAGGACGCCATCAAATTCCCGGATTTCGTCCATGCCGTCAAGCCGGAGCCCCACAATGAAATGCCTCAGGGGCAGACGGCCCACGACTCCTTCTGGGATTATGTCTCCCTCCAGCCTGAAACCCTGCACAACGTCATGTGGCTCATGTCCGACCGCGGCATTCCCCGGAGTTACCGGACCATTGAAGGCTTCGGCATTCACACGTACAAGCTGGTCAATGAAGAAGGGAAAAGCACCTTCGTCCGCTTCCACTGGAAACCGGCGTATGGTAAAAAATCCCTGATCTGGGATGAGTCCCAGGCGTTGACAGGACGCGATCCGGACTTCCACCGCAAGGATCTCTGGCAATCTATTGAAGCCGGGGATTATCCGGAATTCGAACTCGGTTTGCAGCTCATTCCGGAAGAGGACGCAGACAAATTCGACTTCGATATTCTGGACGCCACCAAGCTCATTCCGGAAGCGCTGGTTCCCGTGGAAATCGTCGGCAAAATGGTGCTGGACCGCAACCCGGACAACTTCTTTGCGGAAACGGAACAGGTCGCCTTCTGCCCCGCCAACATCGTGCCGGGCATCGATTTTTCCGACGACCCGCTGCTTCAGGGCCGCATCTTCTCCTACAGCGACACCCAGCGGCACCGCCTGGGCGGAGCCAACTTTACGGAAATCCCCATCAACCGGCCCGTCTGCCCCTTCCACAATAACCAGAGGGACGGCTTCCACCGCATGCAGATAGACACCGCTCCGGCCAACTACGATCCCAACTCCATCGGGGACAACTGGCCGCGTGAAACGCCCCCGGAAGAAGGCGGTTTCTCCACCGCCCCGCAGCCGGTGAGCGGCGTCAAGGAACGCCTCAGGAGCCCCTCCTTCGCGGAATACTATGCCCAGCCCCGCCTGTTCTGGATGAGCCAGACTCCCGTGGAGCAAAGGCACATCATTGACGCCTTCAGCTTTGAAGTAGGCAAGGTGACGCGCCCGTACATCCGGGAACGGGTGGTGGACCTGCTGACGCGCATTGACCCAAACCTGGCAGCCGGAGTAGCTAAAAACCTGGGCATTGAACTCACGGAGGAACAGCTTAGCCGGGAACTGCCCAAACCGGTCTGCGGCCTGGAAAAAGACCCGGCGCTGAGCCTGTACGCCAACCCGGACGGCAACCTCAAGGGCATGCGCGTCTCCCTGCTGGCGGCGGACGGCGTCAGCCTGAAATCCGTGGAGGAAATCTGCAGCGCCCTGCACAAGGAAGGCGTGCACCCCCAGATTCTTGCCCCGCACATGGGAAGCGTGAATACGGAGGAAGGGAAAGACCTGCTTGTGGACGGCACCCTGTCCGGCAACCCCTCCGTCGTGTTTGACGCCGTCATCGTGCCGGAAGGAGAGCAGAGCATTCAAACGCTCCTGATGAACGGAGACGCCAAGTACCACCTGCGCCAGGCATACCGGCACCTGAAGGCCATCGGCCTGCCCGGCGACGCCAGTGAAATGCTGGAAGCGACGGACCTGCCCCGGGATATGGACGACGCCGGGCTGCTCACGCCGAAAGACACCAAGGCCCTGATGAAACCTTTCATCACGGCCATGAAACAGCACCGCGTCTGGGCCCGCGAACCCAAGGCGCTGGATTTCGGCGCCTGATTCATTCCCATTCAGGAACCGATTCAATATATCATTAAACAGGGGCTGCCGCACCGAAAGGTGCGGCAGCTTTTTTATCCATAACGGCAGACGTCCAAATGATGCTCCAGGCAAAAGCAGCATTCATGCAGTCTTAACGTTCCATGCGGGATGACCTTTCTCCGGGACAGCCGTAGATTTTTTCCGAAGTGGGTTTCAACCGTTTCCATTTTATCCGGGGAATGTAAGGCACTTCAAGCCAGGGCGCCGCTGGATCAAATTTCAGCCCATCCGCAACCGAAGGAAGGGGAGGTTCTCATGAATCCCGTCCAGAGTTGCCCTGACCGTTGAAGAAGCCAGCCCGCGTGGAAGGTGCAAGCCTTCCATGCCGGATGAGCCGGAGTTCATCATGGATAAGGAGGCGCCAAAGTTGTTCAACTACCTCACTACAACCAATAATAAACAAAAATCATGGATAAAATTACTTCCATCAACGGGATTTTACTGACGGCCCATAATGATTTTTATGAGCATGAAAAAAATAATTCCGTTCACATCACAGAGGATGAACGAACGGCCTGGAACTCCAAGGCTGAAGCATCTGAAGTTAATTCCAAAGTAAGCACGGAAACATTCGATGCCCACAAAGCGGACGCGTCAGTCCATATCACGGAAGAGGAGCGCAACCGATGGAATACCGCTCCCCACTTGGATGAGAGCGGCAATATGACGCTTGCAGGAAGCCTGACGACAACGGGAACCTATAATGCCAACGGCGGCATTAACATTGGGGGGCCTGTAACACTCGGCGCCGTGCAGATACCTGCTGATGTCCTGCCCTCCCTCTACAAGGCAGCTGCGTATTATTACGCCTACCAGTATGAGTGGACACGGGAAAATATTATACGGGATTTTTGCGATGGCACAATTATTACCGCCTTGCCAGATGATATGCCGGAGCCAGCAGCCCTGACCGCATTGACAAATGGAACTAATCTTTTCACTCTCTCCAAGCTGACCCGCTTCCCGTCATCATGGAGATTCCCTAATTTAACAATATGCACTGGGATGTTTAGACAATCTGACGTTGATGAGGTGACGATATCGTCAACAAATATTACCTCATGCGATACATTGATTTACGGTGCTGCCAAATGCCGCCGCATTCATATGGACTTTGGCAATGTAACGTCCTTGTCCTACATGGCGGAGGGCGCGGGTCTGGTTGATTTTAAGCACAATCTAAAAAATGTAACTAATGTCAACAACGCGTTTATGTCCAACAAATCTATGGTGGAATTCGGCTCCGCATTACCGAAGGCCATGTACGCCACCAATTTTATGAGTTGGAATTTCAATTTGAAAACATGCCGCTATCCGGTTGATGCAAATGGACAGAGCATTTATGAGAGTGGCCTGGAGCAGGCATTGGATGCCGAAGGAAATGGCCTGTATGCCTATTTGACCCTGCCGGAAATAGTCGCCGGAGGGAATGCGTTTCATGCGACGCAATTGGATCTTCCTACCGCATTGAGTATCATCAATAGCTTGCGGATGTCCGCTGACGGGATAACTGGAGCAACGTGGGAATTGACCATTGGAGTCCATGTGGATCATAAATCGGCTCCCGAGCTTCTTGCAGCCATAGAAGGAGCCACGCACCGCGGGTGGACTGTTACGGTTCAATGGAATGGAACGTCTACGTCCAAAGCCAAAATCCGGCAGTTGGAAAAGGTATGGTGCAAAGCCGTACCGGGAGAAACCGGGGATTACGTAGATCAGAACGGAACGCGTTATATTGTTGACTGGGGACATCTGGTAATTAGTAAGACCATGAAGAACGAAGAACTGGGGTACAGTTCCTTTGATTCCCTTGATGACGCCCTTGATCAATGGGGGCTAACGAAGCAGAGAACTGAGCCGTTAATATAATTCTTTCAACGAAAACCGTCTGGCTGATTTTCAATTTCCTATGCCGCACCTCTTGGATAGGAAAACGATCGCAGAGTTTTTTTCACTGTGGAACCAGCGCTTTTTTTTACTCCTGTTCATCAGTTTGAGATACCTGCACATATATTCCAGATGGTTGTCGGGGGAGGTATCTGGCGTAACACCTAATGAAACCTGGTGGGCCCTGATGATCATTTTTTTCTGAGTCCGGTCACGCCTCGAAAATTTGTTGTATTATTTATTTATCCTCTATAGAAGATTTCTTATTACCTGAATTAATATTTATATTAAAACTAACGTGTTTTATGTTTGATTCCATCAAACAGATCAGCAATAAATTCAAACTCCATTCACAATCACTAAAATCAGATACGGCAAGAGAAACAACCAACTTTTACATGAACACAATTTTATTCATTTTGCGTGTTTTTAAATTTCATTCCTCAAGAAAAATATTTCCGGAGAAATTTGCCTTCTAAATTTTGCAGCTTCCGGAATTTTTAAAAATCATAAAAAACTTATAATAAACAAAATACAACAATTTTTAAATCTCAACTTCATACCATTGCATCAGCTGCTAACATAATTCCTACCACTGGTATTAAAAAAGCACTATACTTCTTCCATTACACTTCTTGTCCAGCATTAAATAATTAATTATATCATGCTTTAATAACAATAAAAAAGCCGCGCATTCAGAGCGCGGCTTTTTTATTTAATTTTTATAAAAGAAAGTCTTTGGTACACGGAGAGGGATTCGAACCCCCGACCAACTGTGTGTAAGACAGCCGCTCTACCACTGAGCTATCCGTGCATGAGGTGGCGGGAATATATACCGGGGAACCCGGACCGGCAAGGAGAAAATGAGAAAAATGCGTCCTTCTCCGCCTACCTGATGTCCACGCGCCGGAGCGCGCGGTAATGCAGGATGACGAAGAGGACGCACAGGACGGCTTCAGACCAGTAGAAAATGTCCAGGGCGTCACGGCCGGAGGTGAAGCCGTAGGAGTGCAGGCCCACGCCCAGCATGTTGACGCCCCACCAGGCAAAGGCGATGATGACGCCGCCCACCACGTTGCTGAAGTGGAGCAGCCAGGGGGACAGCCACCCGGCTTTCCGCGCGTGCAGCACGGTCAATTGCCACAGCACAATCATCAGGGCCCCGTTTTCCTTGGGATCCCAGCCCCAGAAGCGCCCCCAGGATTCATTGCCCCAGATGCCGCCGAAGACCGTTCCCACCAGCGTGAATACCAGGGAGAAGCACAGGATGCCGTAAGCCATGCGGTCCAGGGATTGTTCCGTTTTCCTGCCGATCAGGCGCAGGGGAGAGGCCAGCAGGTACACATGGGAGAGCACCGCCGCCAGCAACCCGGCCACGTACCCCAGCACAATGGTGATGACATGGGTGGAGAGCAGGAAGTTGGAGCGCAGGATGGCTACCAGGGGGTCCATGTGGTCCACGGCCTGGGAGGATTCGTACAGAATGCCCATCTGGCAGGAGAAGGCCCCCAGCAGAAGCCCCGCCGCCAGCACGATGCCCTTTTTGCTGAACAGCTCCGCCACCAGCGCGCAGAGCACGCCCATGCACGCGATGAAGGCGATGGTTTCATACGTGTTGCCCACCGGGGACCTCATGGTGATGAGCACGCGGATGACCAGGGCCGCCGCCAGCACGCCGGTCCCCGCCGCACCCAGCAGCCACGCAGGGCTGAACCCGCCGGGCCGCAGAAAACGGCGCCAGAGGGGAGCGTTGGCGGCAGGACGGAAGAGGGCGCAGAGCAGCAGGCACACGAACGCCGCCACAAAGACGGCCAGGGAGGCATAGAGCGGGTCCAGACGGTAGTAGAAGATTTCCCTTTCCAGGCTGTGCCGTTCCCCGGCGGAGGCGGCTTCATTGGGCTGCGCCAGTTTTTCCAGCAGCAGTCCTTCCGCCTTCATCCGCAGTCCGGAGGCTTCCGCTCCTTCCATGCCGATGGCCTTGCGTTCCAGCAGGGAGGCCATGGCCAGAAAGGCTCCGGTGGCTTTGTCCGGGGCGGCCGTCCACAGACGCTCCCCATGCTGGCCCGCAGAGGGGAACCAGCGGGGGAATTCCATCCGTTCCATGGCGGAGGGGTCTTCCAGCATGATACGGGAGCCGAGCATCCAGCCGCGCACCACGTCAAAGTTGCGGGAAAGGGCCAGGATTTCCTTCTGGGCTTCCGTCAAGTTCGTTTCTCCCAGCAGCCGGATTTCCCGGACGGCGCGGGTCATTTCCTCCCAGTGTTCCGCAATCTGCGCGTAGGAGTATTTTTTCCGCTTGTCCGCCTGGTCCGGCAGGTGCAGACGCCTGACTACTTCCTCCCGGTTAACCAGGAAGACGGGATACTGTTCCGCGAATTCCGGGCGGAACATGCAGTCCAGCATCCATTCCACCGGAGAGAGTTTCCTTTTCCCCTCCGGCGTCTCCATGGCAAAGCTTCTTTTGCCCAGGGTCCGGAGCAGATGGAAGCCCGCGTACGTGGAGACGGGCTTCAGGCGCCCGCCGTCCTGGACGGCCATCGCCCCGGCCCGTTCCACCAGGAAGGAGGACCAGGGCACGTAATGCTCCACCCGGACCGGATGAGAGGCAGGCCGGGCCGCCAGCATGCCGACGCCGAAGATTGCCGCCACCAGCACGCAAATGCCTATCAGGCGCAGGCGGCGCTTGCCGCCGGAAGCGGGCGGCGCCGGCTGGTCGTCCGCCGCCTCCGTTCCGGCGGGAGCCTGGCCGGGTTTGCGGCGCAGGTACCTTCCGAAGACGCAGGCAAAGTGCCACAGCAGTCCCGCGGCAATGATGTAGGAAGACCATTTGGGCATCTGCTCCAGGGGATTGTGGGAAGCGCGGAGGACGGAGATGAGCCTGCCCGGATGCAGGGAGTCCTGCCCCCAGCTCATCTGGTACAGCGTCCAGCCGGAAAGGCGGAGAGGCTCGTTCATGCGGATGACGGCATCATACTGGCCGCCGGATTCCGGAAAGACGGTTACCTGGGATTCATAGGATTTGGGCTTGGAGGTGCCGGGATAAAATTCCGGCACGAAGCGGTTCAGGCGCAGGTCAAACGGCAGGGACTGCTCGTGCACCCGGTCGCCCTGGGGCAGTTCCACCTGGTCCACGGCCACCGTCATTTTATTGCCCAGCATGATGCCGGCCAGCAGCAGCAGAATGCCGCCGTGGGCCACCAGCACGCCCGCGTGCCTCCAGGTCCACCGGACGCGGAACATCCCGCCTATGAGCAGGTTGGCAAACAGCAGGGCGCAGGTAATGCCCATGCCGGGCAGCGGCAGGGAAACCAGGGAGTTTTCCCCGCCCAGCGGTATCAGCACATACGGCGCGCCGAAGAAGGATTCTATGGCCGCCTCCGGCCCCATGGAGGAAGACAGCCGCACCTGATGCAGCGTTCCGGCAAACGTCAGCACCAGCAGGATCAGCATCAGAGCGATGCCCAGCCCGTAGCTTCCGGCGAATTTCCAGAGGCTGCGCCCATATTTCATCCACACCGCATCCGTGCGTTTCCAGTCCATCAGCGTAAGGCGTCCGTAAGTAAAAAGAGGGCCGATCACACGATCAGCTCGTGAAACCGGCCCCAATCATGTTTCTGGAGAAAGGACGATTAGAAGTTGTCCGCCAGTTCTTCAAAGAACGCCTGGGGATGCACGCAGGCCGGGCACACCTTGGGGGCGGTGGAGCCGGTGTGCACGTAACCGCAGTTGCGGCACTTCCACTGGATTTCCTTTTCCTTGGCAAATACCTTGCCTTCGCGCACGTTTTCAGCCAGCTTGAGGTAGCGCGCCTCATGGTGCTGTTCCACAGTGGCAATCTGGCGGAAGGTTTCCGCAATGGCGGGGAAGCCTTCACGGTCAGCCACCTCGGCAAACGTGGGGTACATTTCGGACCATTCGTCGCGCTCGCCGGCAGCGGCGGCCAGCAGGCATTCCTCCGTGGATTCCAGGGGAGCCGTGCAAACGGTGTGCGTTACTTCAACGCAGGCGTCCTTCAACAGCTTGAAGAACACCTTGGCATGTTCCTTTTCATTGTCGGCGGTTTCCAGGAAGATGGCGGCAATCTGCTCATAACCGGCTTTCTTGGCCACGCCGGCAAAGTAGGTGTAGCGGTTGCGCGCTTCGGATTCTCCGGCAAAAGCCTTGAGAAGGTTCTTTTCTGTTTCTGTTCCTTTGATGGATTTCATAAATTAGTCATCTGGTTGCGTAAGCGGGATTATCCTAATCCGGGCTTGCTGAAAAACAAGCTTTTATTGAATGAATCTAAAAAATCATTTTCCTGCCGATTTTCCGGAAAAAGCCTCGCGCCACGGGTCATCCAGCTTGCCCGGAACGCTTTCCAGCTCCCGGAGGATTTTCTCCCGCTCACGGGAAATGCGCTCCTGGTCCGCGGGATCCGGCGCGGGGGCCTCCCCGGGCACCGGAAGCAGCCCGTCCGGCGTTTTGCCGCCGTCCGGGGAAATCGGCGGGGTAACCTCCTTGCCGTCTTCATCCGTCCCCGGTTCCGGATTGTCCGGGTCCGGGTTATCCTTTTTTCCGGAGCTTTCCGGAGCGGCCAGGTTCCGGTACAGGAACACCAGGTCCCCTGCCTCCACGGCTCCGCTGCGTATGTCCGCCGGAATGCGCGCCCGGCCCATACGTTCCTCCGTCACGATCAGGTTCGCGACCCTGCGGTTTTCCTCCCTGCCCGGAGACTGGGAGATGAGCACGGTTCCGGGCTCGTAAACGTTCCCGGCCAGCGCAATGAGCACATAGTTGTGGCTGGGGTACACCTGCTCCACCTTCCCCACGTACACGGGAGGCCGGACGTTTTTTTTGACGGGCCTCACCTGCTGGGAGCAGGAGGCGCTCAGCAGCGCGAACGCCGCCAGAGCAGGCAGGGAAAGGATTCGTTTCATGGGGAGGGGCTTTTCTCGTCGTTTCATTCCACCAGCACCTTGCGCGGACGGTTGGTATTGTCCGCCGGGGCAATGATGCCGCGGGATTCCAGCAAATCCATCATGCGCGCCGCGCGTCCGTACCCGATGCTCAAACGCCGCTGCAGCAGGGAGGTGCTCACCTTGCGCTCAATGACAGCCACTTCCAGGCATTTGGCGTAGCATTCCTCCTCCGCGTCGTCCAGCGGGCTGTCCGCCCCTCCGCGGGAGGGTTCGTCCAGGGATTTCTGAACCTCTTCATGGAATTTCTGCCTGGCCTGGGAGGCGCAGTGGGCCACCAGGGCTTCCACTTCGTCGTCGGAGATAAAGGCGCCCTGCGCCCGCTCCACCTGGGCGGAACCCGGCGGCAGGTACAGCAGATCGCCCTTGCCCACCAGTTTTTCCGCGCCCTGCCTGTCCAGAATCACGCGACTGTCCGTGCCGCTAGCCACCTGGAAGGCGATGCGCGTGGGAATATTGGCCTTGATCGTCCCCGTCACCACCTGCCTTCTGGGCGTCTGCGTCGCCACAATGAGGTGGATGCCCGCGGCGCGGGCTTTCTGGGTCAGGCGGCCGATGTTCGTTTCAATGTCCGCGCCCACCGTCTGCATCAGGTCCGCAAGTTCGTCAATGATGATGACGATATAGGGGAAGCGTTCAGGGATGACGCCGTCGTCCTCCAGGTCCAGTTCATCATCCTCTTCCGCGGGCCATTCCCCCTGGGATTCCAGGTCACGGGCAATGGATTCCGCCAGGGCTTCATCCACCTCCCCGTCTTCCGGTTCCTCCGCCTCTTCCGCAGGCGCGTCCGGCGGCCGCTTGTTGAAGGCTTCAAAGTTGCGCACGCCCACCTTGGCAAAGCAGTGGTAGCGGTGCTCCATTTCATTCACGCACCAGCGCAGGGCATTGGGCACTTTCTTGGGGTCCGTCACCACCGGCACAATCAGGTGCGGCAGCTTGGAATAAGGCTGCATTTCCACCACCTTCGGGTCCACCAGGATGAGCCTGAGCTCATCCGGCCGGAATTTCAGAAGCATGGAGGAGATAATGCTGTTGATGCACACGGATTTGCCGGACCCGGTGGCCCCGGCCACCAGCAGGTGCGGCATGGATGCCAGGTCCCCGATCACGGTGCGGCCATACACGTCCTTCCCCAGGGCCAGCGGTATTTTCTTCTTGGGGGAGCAGAAGCCGGGGTCCTGCAAGAGTTCCCGCAATGGCACGGCCACCTTGTTGCGGTTGACGATTTCAATGCCCACCGTGTCCTTGCCCGGAATGGGCGCCACGATGTTCACGCTCTCCGCCTTCGTCGCCAGCGCGATGTCCTTCGCATACTGGTCAAAGGTGTTCACGCGCACGCCGCGCGCGGGGTAAACTTCATAGCGGGTGATGGTCGGGCCGCGGGTAATGTCCCCCGGCGTCACGTCCACGCGGAACGTCGTCAGGGTATCAATGATCTTCTGCTGGATTTCCAGCATTTCATCCTTGTCCTCTTCCGTAGGGCCTTCCGGCTTTTCTTCATAATGCAGCAGCTCAAACGGAGGAAGCTCGTAATCCCGGAATTCCTCCGTAGGCGGCGTGGACAGTTTGGAGAAAGGCTGCTCCCTGGGAGCGGGCTTGATTTCCGCCGGCTTCGCCACGGTAATCCTGGGGCGCGGCGTCAGCGGAAGATGCCCCTGCGTACGCGGTGCGCGGGGGGCGGGAGCGGGGTCTGCGGACCTGGCAGGGGAAGCCGCGGCCACTTCATTATATAAGCCTTCCAGGTCGTCCCCGGTGCGCTGCAGGCGGGGAGAGGATGCCCTGCCCTTTCCGGCCGGCCTGGGGGCGGACAGGGCCGCATCTTCCATGCTGGCCCTCACGCGCGCCGCCTCCCTGGCAAGCTGCGCGGACTGGCGCGCCATTCTTTTCTCCTTCCTGTTCATGCGCCAGGCGCGCCACTCCCGCAGCATGGCGCGGAACAGCGGGCGGGGATGCATTCCCGCGGCATAAACCAGGGCCAGCAGATAGCCCAGCCCGGAAAGAACCAGCACGGCGGACGTGCCGGTCAACGGAAGAAGCAGCCCCGTTCCCAGCAGATGTCCCGCCAGGCCGCCGGCGCCCTGAATCTGGTGGCGCGCCACCCATGCGTCACCCGGCACATGCCCGGCCGTCAGGAACAGGCAGCCGAACAACAGCAGGAAAAGGCCGCCGTACACCACGCTGCGGGGCAGACTTCCACGGTGCAGCAGACGGTAAAGCCCCCACCATTCCAACAGAATGACCAGCATCCAGGCCATGCCGCCCAGCGCCCAATAAAGAATCCCCGCGCCGTACAATCCCGCCACGCCCAGCACATTGGAGGTGCCCGGAATCACCTGCCCGGAATCATTTAAATAACTCCAGCCTATTTCCCGCACGTCAAACGTCAGCATGGCCGCAAGCAGCGCAGCCCCGCCCAGCAGGGACACGACGCCCCACGCCATTCCTATCCAAACAGGGGGACGCCCCTCTTCACGCTCAAATGCATGATGCTCCTGCACATCCAATGCCATACCTGCCTTCTATCCTAACAACTCCGCGCCCCCAACTCAAGGCTAAACAAAAGGAGGGGGTCCGGAAGGCCGCAGGTTTCTCCCGATTACGGTGGAAATGACAGATTTCAGGAAGGAAAAACCCGGAAGAGCCTCCTTTCCGGACTCCACCGAACAGCGTCATGCATAGTCCTTCCCTTACCTGCGCAAACGGCTTCATTCCCCTTCAAACCAACACAAATACAGCAATAACCAATTCAACCTTCCTATCTTATTGATTACACTAATTCAACCATATTTCTATTATAAAAAGACATGTTATTCAATACTTGGGCACCTGTAATAAAATATCCAGCGGATTGCAAATTCTGTAGTTTCATGGCGAATAAAGCGGAATTCGCGCCAGTGCGGAGCGGCCTTTCCGCTTTCCAACAGAAATTACATATAAATGAAAACGTCCTTTTTCCTGGCATTACCCGCAGCGGCAGTTCTATCGGCACACGGAGCGGAGGCGTGGAGTTCCCTTGACGGAATTATTCCGGAGCTGAAGATGGGGGAAACCTCCATCACCCGCATCGATTATTCCTCCGGAGGCGCCCTGATCACGAACGGAGGGCCTTCCGCAAGCGCCGTTCAATCCGTCCTTGGCTCTCTGGATGCGGGATGGTATTCCGGCAACAAGAATAACAATGACGGGACGCTTGCCTCCGTGACGGGAGATGGCGCCGCCAAGCTGGTTTCCGCCTCCGGCGCAGGAGGAGGATTTACGGCCGTCAAATTCAATGAATTGTCCGCCAATACCCTGTCCGGGTATGCAGCCCTGAGGATTTCCTTTGATACAGGAGGGCTTTCCAATACCAGCAGAACGGGACAGCCCCAGAATTTCAGCTTGTGGTACAGCCTGGGGGGAGAGGAAAATTCCGTTTTCCAGGCTGGTTCCACGATTTCCGGCCTGGCAGGCAACGTTAATAACCAATCCTATAGCTGGACGGTTTCCAACGATGAATACGGTTCCCTGTTCGACCAGGGGGCCACCTTTTATCTGGTGATGAATACCGATGTTCTTAACGCCAGCTATGCTTATCAGGAGCTTGCCGTGAAAAATTTCAGCGTGGAGGGCCTTCCGGTGCCGGAATCTTCCTCCTGCGCCGCGGCATTGTTCGGACTGGGAGGCCTGTGCCTGAGGAGAAAGCGTGGAATCCGGTAAAGGGAAACTGCCTCATTTTATGTTTGATGAAAGACAGTCCCGCATGTGAATGTAGTAGTAGTACCATGCGACTAAACCCTTCCCTCCTTTTGCTGGCATCAGGCCTGTTGCTTTGTTCCCATCCTTCCTATGGAGACTGGACTTCCCCGCATCCACTCCAGCAGGAAGAAGCCGCTCCGGCAGCCCTCATTCCCTTCCCGGCCCATGTTGACTGGAAGACGGGGACATGCCCCAAAAAGGCTCCCGTTTCCGTTAAAAAGAACGCGGCCCTGGCCAAGACGCTGGGCAAGGAAGGCTACGAGCTCCAGGTCCGCCCCAACGGCATCCTGATCAGGTCCGCCACGGATGCGGGCGTTTTCTATGCCCGCAGAACGCTGGACCAGCTGGGAGCCCGGGGGGATTATCCGTGCTGCGACATCAAGGACAGCCCGGCGTTCGCCATCCGCTGCTTCATGCACGACGTAGGCCGCAATTTCCGGTCCATTGAGACGCTCAAGGCGGACATTGACGAAATGGCCCGGCTGAAATTGAACGCCTTCCACTGGCACCTGACGGATTACCCGGCATGGCGCATCCAGTGCAGGAAGTACCCCGTACTGAATGACCCTTCCAAGAGGATCAAGGACCGGGACGTCAATGACACCTACACCTACGACCAGATCAGGGACCTGTTCCGCTACGCCAGGAAACGCCACATCCAGATCATCCCGGAAATCGACATGCCGGGGCACAGCACCTATTTCAAGAACTGCTTCGGCTTCCCGATGCACGATCCCAGGGGCATCAAGATTCTGGAGGAACTGCTGGAAGAGTTCTGCCGGGAAATCCCTGTGGAGATGTCCCCCTACCTCCACATCGGCGCGGATGAAATCCGCATCCCCAACGGGAAGCAGTTTGCGGACCGTATGGCGGCCAAGGTCAAATCTTTGGGCCGCCAGCCCATCCAGTGGGCGGGCAACAACGACCTGCCCGTCTCCGGAGACAGCTACGCCCAGTTGTGGAATGACGAAAATTCCGTAGGACTGCCGGACCCCGCCAAGCAGAAGAATCCCTATTTTGATTCCACGGCAGGCTACATCAATTCCTTTGACCCCGGCATCCTGGTGCGCCGGAATTTCTTCCGCCAGCCCTGCGGAACGGCCAGGAGCGACAACCATTCCCTGGGCGTCATCCAGTGCCTGTGGCCGGATACCCGGGTGGCAGACAAGAAGAACATCCCCATCCAGAGCCCCCAGTGGCCGGCCATGTTCGCCATGGCTGAACGCAGCTGGAAGGGGCTGCCGGAGGACGGCTCCCGCTTTGCCGGCAAACTGCCGGAGAAGGATACGGAAGCCTACAAGGCTTTCTCCCTGTTTGAGAAACGCATGGAAGCCCTGGCCGGGGACAAGCCCTTCCCCTATTGGCGGGATTCCTTCATGGAATGGACCGTCTTCGGCCCCGTTCCAAAGGACAGGGAGGAAGAAGTGAGAAACGGCCTTCTGGCGGGAAAAACCCCCGCAGGGCCGGAGCCCATCCAGGCCCGCGGCGGCAATCTGTACTTCCGCACCCGTGCGGGGGCGGAAGGCCTGTTCTCCAAAACGAAGCCGGGAAACACCGCCTGGGCGGAAACGACCCTTTATGCGCCCAAGGCCGGCACCATGTACGCCATGGTGGGGTTTGACGCTCCGGCCCGCTCCACGCGGCGCTGTTCCGGAGTCCCGGCAGCCGGGGAATGGTCCCAGTGCGGCACCAGAATATGGGTGAACGGAAAGGAAGTGAAAAATCCCCAGACCTACAAGCTGGCAGGACAGCGGCGTTATGAAAAGCACACCTGGAATTCCCCCGCCAATGAAATACCCTTTGACAATGAGGAATTCTGGTGGGCGCGTCCCCCCGTTCCCTTCCGGGTGAAGGCCGGAGAAAACAAAATCCTGATTGAACAGCCGTATACGGGCAGCTTCCAGTCCTGGGGCATCAGCTTTATTCCGGTGAAAAAATCGGGAGAACGCTGGATTGCCGATCCAGGCTATTCCGTCAAGACCGGGCCTGCAAAGTAAGATTCCATTTTTTGCTGAAATGAAAGAAAAACGCCTGCTTCCCCTGCTGGCCGTCCTTCTGGCAATTCCTTTCACCGCAGCCGCCCAGCGGCCCAACGTCATCCTGATCCTGATGGACGACATGGGCTGGGGGGATCTGCCCTCCTACCAGGACCAGCGCATGAAGGAGGGATTGCCCGCCATGGACAATCCCGGACTGAGAACACTGGCCAGCGAAGGAATGACGCTGACGCGCCATTATTCCTCCGCCCCGCTTTGCGCCCCGGCCCGCAGCTCCCTGTTCACGGGGGTGCACCAGGGCCATGCCAAGGTGATCCGGGACAGGTCCTTTGACCTGCCCATCGAACAGGCCCCAACGCTCGGCACCGTCATGCAGTCCGCCGGGTACAGGACGGCCCTCATCGGCAAATGGGGGATAGGCGGAGGAACGGAACACGCGGGCACTCCGCAGGAATCCACGGCCTACCCCACCAAACGCGGCTTTGACTACTACTTCGGCTACCTGGACCACGTCAGCGGCCACCACCATTATCCCAAGGAAGACCCCAATCCCATTTCCCCCACCAAGAGAAGCGGCATCTGGGACGGGGACAAGTGCGTCACGGCGGATTGCGACAAGGCGTACTCCGTGGACCTGCTGACGGCCCGCGCCAAAAAATGGATTATAGATACGCACCGCCAGAATCCCCGCCAGCCCTTCTTCCTGGCGCTGACCCACATAGCCCCCCACTCCCAGCTCCAGATCCCCACCGGCCCCTATCCGGAAGGCCGCGGCGTAAAGGGCGGCGTGCAATGGCTGGGGAAGCCCCACAAGCTGGTGAATACCGCGGAGGGCAAGATCAACTCCTACATCTATCCGCGCTATGCGGACAAGAAATGGCCCATGGCGCAGAAGAAGTACGCCACCATGATCGCGCGGCTGAGCGATTCCTTTGAAGACCTCATCCAGACCCTGAAAGACCTGAACATTGACAGGAACACCGTCATCATCATGACGTCGGACAACGGCCCGCATGACGAAGGCGGCCAGAATCCGCAGTTTTTCCGCAATTACGGCCCCTTTGACGGCATCAAGCAGGACGCATGGGAAGGCGGCTTCCGCGTGCCGACCATTGTCCGCTGGCCCGGCCGCGTTCCGGCCGGTTCCGTCAGCGACCATCCATCCCAGTTCCACGACTGGATGGCGACGCTGGCCGCCATCGGCGGCGTCAGGGATCCCTTCCGGAGTGACGGCGTTTCCCTGCTCCCCACCCTGCTGAACGACGGAACCCAGCCGGACAGCCGCCTGTACATGGAATACAGCGCCAAGATGTCCCGGAACAAGACGACGACGCCCGGCTACCAGGATTTTCTCCCGTCCAGGAGGAACGCCGTCCGGGGCGACCAGCAGATGGTCTACCTCGGCAAATACAAGGGAGTGCGTACCAACATCCAGTCCCATGCGGATCCGTTTGAAATTTACGATACCGCGAAGGACCCGGCGGAACGCCATGACCTAAAGGACACGCCGGAAGGGAAAAAGATGCAACCCATCATGCACGACAAGGTGCTGAGAATGAGGCGCGTTTACGATTATACCCACCCGGTGCGCGGCACCTTTGCCCAGCGGCCCTATGATGCAGAACCTGTTCCGGCCCTCCGGAAAGAGGAAATGCCCGGCACCCTGGTTCCCCTGACGGCGCAGTCCTCCCAGGGCGTCCGCCGGAAGGACGGCAGCATGAAAAGAGAGCTCTATCTGAACGTTCCGGAAACCGGGAAATACGTCTTCTTCATGAAAACCCCGGCGAAAAAGGGAGCTAAAGCGTTCGTCAGGCTACACGACGCGCATCTGCTGGATGCGGAATACGGCTACAAGCCCGGCGCGGAGGTATCCTCCTCCATGGGGGAAGGAACGACGGAAGGAGATGCAGGAAAAACTGGGCTGAAGCCCATCCCGCTGGAAAAGGGCTGGCATCCCCTGTTGGTTGAAACGGAAGGCTTCCCCGGGCTTCCCGACCTTTTCTGGCAGAGGGAAGGCGGCAGGAAAGAGGCCATTCCGGTCCAGGCCTTCCGCACGGCGGCTCCCTGAACGGATGGGGCGAAACGTCCGCGCCGCCCCTGAGGTCATTTTCCCCCGGTCATCAGGACGAGGGCGCGCGGGAAATACCGTTTGAGGAACAGGTAAACGCCTCGCGCCAGCATGTACACGACAGGCACCAGGCACCACCAGACCCAGGGCGCCCACGGGGACGGGAAGCACGTTTCCACCCCTGTCAGGGCAATCAGCACGAAGATGTGGGAACAGTACACGAAAAAGCTGCCGGACGACCACCGCGCCAGCCGTTCCGACAGTGCGGGGCTGACGACCCTAGCCACTATTCCGAAGCTCAGGAAGGCCAGAACAATCAGTCCGGAAAAAGCGACGTCCGGAACCAGGAAGGTATCCGCACAGCTTGCCCAGACAAGGGCCGCAGAGGCCAGAATAATGGATGAGTGCACGGCCAGGGGCATCTTCCCCCAGCGGTCCAGGCAACCCGGTGCGGAAGACGCCAGCATGATGCCGAGCACGAAGTCCCCGAACATATAGGGACTGGGCCACGCCAGGGTGTCATCCCACCGGTGCAGGAACAGGCAGAACAGGCCGAGCGCGTAAAGCGCGGGACGCCAGCGGTGCAGCAGGAACGCCGCCAGGGTAAAAATCATCAGGTCCCGCAGGAACCACATCGGGGTCAGCAGGGGACACGTTCCCGCCCCGAACACGGAAGCCAGCGAACCAGGGGAAAGGGACATGCCCGCTACCAGCCAGTAGGCCGCGCACCAGAAGAGGTACGGCCACAGCAGGGACAGCAGGCGGCCGCCCGTCCATTTTCCGGCCCCGCGCCCCTCCAGGCGGGAGGCGGAAAAATATCCCGCCAGCAGGAAAAACGTCGCCAGCGCCGGACCGATCAGCCATTCGTTGGGAAGAAAGGGGCCGGAAGGCACATGCTGCATGACGACGACCAGCGTTGCCAGCAGCCGCGCAGTCTCCACCCAGGGCAAACGGGGGCGAACTGCTGTGCCGGATAAGGGAGAGATGGTCATGACGGGTCCCATTCTGGATGATCGCTCTGAAAAAGCACTATTTTTATTATGTGAATAACCGGCCTGTCGTTCGCAAGGCTTCCAAATGCTTTCACAACAGGCACGCATGAAACAGGCGTTTTCCCATACCTGCTTTCTTATGCCGAAGGGGAAGCTGGCGGCGTGTCAATTCAATCTCATGTACAAGAGCGGGTAAGGGTTTCCCTGCTCGTCATGGGCCGTTCTTTTATGGACTTGAAAGCCCATGTATTCATAAAAACCTCTGGCGAGCGGATTTTGCTCGTTCACGGCCAATTCATTGATGGAATAAGCTTCGATTCCATATTCCACCAACTTCTTACCGAGGCCTTTCCCCCGTTCTTCGCTTGCAATGAACAGCATTTCAAGTTTCTGGCCGCCAATCCCCATCAGGCCGACAGGAAATTCGTTTTCGTTCTCCGCAACGATCAGATGAGGTATCTCTCTTAATGCTTGCGGAATGTATTCCTTAATATTTTCTATTTCGCTGTCCGGCAAAAACAGGTGCGTCTCCCTGACAGATTTTTCCCACAGTTCCATGAGCTGCCGTATCAGCAACGGAGTTTTTTCCTGGATTTCAATGATTCTCATATTCCACTAAAAGCTGTCTTCATTAATACCGGCCATACCTTGGCGTGCTTGCGCATTGGCAGCACTCCTACCTGACCGGACCTTTACAAAATCCCGTACTGCTCCGCAACCAGGCCCCTTATTTCATCAAAGGTTTTCACTGCGGGAGGATTGTCCGGGTGGTTTCCCAGATGTTTTTCCATCCACACCATATGGTACCAGCGGCCGAACTTGTACCCGCACTGATGAAACTTTCCTGCGAATTGATATCCCAAACGTTCGTGGAACTGCACGCTGTCCCGCCCAAGCCAGGGGTCTTCCGCCTCCGGACAGGCAATGCAGGCGTTTAGATTCAGGATATTCTGCAAGGAAAGAATCTTTTCCAGCGCTGCGTACAATTCCCGCCCTATGCCCATTTTTTTCCGGTCTTCCCGGACGTAAACCGTCGTTTCCACGGCCCAGCGGTACGCGGCACGGTTCTTGAAAACGCCGGCATAGGCATAACCGGCAATTTCCCCTTCCCTTTCGCAAATCAGGAAGGGGTATTTTTCCAGCACATGGCCAATTCTTTCCTCAAATTCCTGTACCTCCGGTACTTCATATTCAAACGTGACGGCTGTTTTTTCCACATACGGAGCATAAATTTCAAGCAGCTTTGCCGCGTCCCGCCTTGTCGCAATCCTGATGGTATGATGATTTTTCATCCCGCTCCCCGTCTTTTCCGATTGATCTCCCTGGGCCCAATGCCGCCATTCTAATTATTTCACAGGCAACTGTCAATGTTGGCGCCTCCGGCAGGGAAAACACGGCCCGGCGACAAGAAAGCCGGATAATGTGCCTCGCCAGCTTCCAGCCGCCGGTTCTTCCGTTATTCCTTCCTTTTAACGGCAAAAAAGAGGTCCATGGAAGGATGGCTGCGAATACTTTTTTCCGTATGGAGTTCGTACTCCATGTTCAGGGTCCCGTATGGGCTCTGCGGGAGCCATTTTTGGTAAAAGTACCTTTTGGCGGCCCCAATGGCCGCGCCCCATAAAAATCCCAGCCGGGGCCTGACCGTCATTCCGGCATATTCCCCGGGGGGAAGAAACGCCTGCTCCAGCCCGTCTTTTTCAAGTGTGCCGCCCACAAATAGTTCAAAGGAACCATTCCGGCCATCATAGTTTCTGGACAGAACAAAGAAGGGAAGCACGCTTCCCCGCGGCACGGAAGCCAGGGAATGATAAGCCTCTGAAAGGGCATGGATATCCGCGGAGATCGTTTGATCGCCGGATTGCCTCCCTATTCCCTAGATGGCCTGTTCCCCCAGGTTCACTATTTCCACTGCCGATTTTGACATGCCGTTTTTTCTCCTAATAAAGTTCCGTTTTTCCCTGCCCGCTTGAACCAGTGCGCCCAGTAATGAACATGCTGCCCTGCATCCATTGCGGCAACAGTATAAACCGGGTTTTTCACGGCCCTTCCCCTACGTTTCCCCGGTAGAACGAACGCCCGCAAAAAGGCCGGATTCCCCGCGGAACCCGGCCATTGGAAAGGATACGGCATCGTGCCGGTCCCCGGCTCAGGAATAAAACCCGATGTCCGGCTCACGTTCCTGCCGCCTTCGCTTGAAATACGGGTTGCGGTAGCGGTGGATGCACTTGCTGGGGGCGCCGGGAGTATAGTGGAGCGGGTCCGCCTCCTTGGCGGCTTCCCGGCCCAGTATCTCCACAAAGTCCTTCAGAGATATTTCCAGGTCTGCATCGTGGCATGCCAGGGCGGCGGACAGGCGCACCTTCCCGTTGTCATAGTCCACGTACATGGCAAACAGCGTGGTCTGGTACAGATGCCACGGTTCGCTTTCCAATTCTCCGGACTGGTGCTGGCTGATGGCCTCCAGCAGCCACGTCAGCGCGTGTTCCAGTTCCAGATTGTCCAGAACATCCCGGATGAGGGACGTTTCATGGCCGAAGACGGCCACGCTTTCCTGTTGTCTTGCCCTGTTGATTTTCATGTCTTGGTTCTCCTTTCCGGTTTCCCTTGTTGAGCGGGGACGGCGGATGGCTCTGCCGCTCCAACTAGCTTGGACACTTTTTTTCAACAGGTTGTTCAATATGAATTCGGGAATTTGTCAGCCCATGTCCACTTTCCCGATGTAGGGCAATTCCCGGTAACGCTCATCCAGGTCCATGCCGAAGCCTACAAGGAATTCATTTCCCTGCGTAAAACCTACGTAGTCAGCTTCAAAAGGCACTTTCCGGCAGCAGTGCTTGTCCACGGCCACGGCGGTGAGAACCTGCCGCACCCCCTGCCTTTTCAATTCCCGGCAAACTTCAGCCAGAGTAGCGCCCGTATCCAGCACGTCATCCACCACCAGAACGGGCACGTCAGGCCGGAACGGCCCGCAGTCCCCATCCCATGCCACGGAGCCGGAATGTTCCATTCCGGCGTAGCTGGTGATCTTGACGGTTTTCACCACGGGCCGGGATTTCAAATGCCCTTTCAGCATCGTGGCGAAAGGGATGGCGCCATTCAGCAGCAGCAGCAGAATATAGGGCCTGCCTGCCATGGCCGCGTCAATGGAGGCGGCCAGTTCCTTGACGCGCGCGCGGATGGCTTCCTCTCCAATCAGGGGTGTGATGGTGTAAGTCATGGAAACGGAAGCATGATAGCGTTCTCCCACAAGGAAATCAATCCTTGAAGGAGAACGGTTGACGGCGGAAAATGCTTCCGGTATGTTGCGGCTGAGATGATCGGCATCCCGAACTACCGCATGTTTTCAGGGTTTCTCCTGGTGATTCTTCCGCTGCTGTGGCTGGGCGCATGCGCTTTTACATGGATTTTCCTTTCCATTCCTCCCCAGTCGGAAGTTATGGGAGAGAGCATGAGAGCCGTTTTCTCCCTTTTCGCCCCGTTTTTAAGCGTGGGAATCCTGGCGGTTCTGCTGGACATCTGGTTCGGCAAGAGGATTTATGAAGCCAGGAACGGCTGGGTGCATGCGGAAAAAAGGCTGTTCGGCCTGCGCCGGGATGCTTTTGACTATGATCCGGAGCTTTTGTCGGAATGCTCCGTGCTTCATGTGGACGAGCATACACCGTTGAGCGGGGAAGAACTGGAACGGCTGAGGCATGCAGGCGCCACTATCTGCCGCAGGGGAAGAAGGGGGCCGCAATATCCGGCTCCCTGCTGGGTCTGCCGCCTCGTTTACGACGGCCAGGTCCTCTTCCTGCTGGCGGCGCCTTCACGGGAACCTGCCGACCGTCTGGCGGAGTTCATGGCAGCCGTGATACGGACACGCCGGGAAAGAGGCGCGTGATTTGCTCACAGACCGCTTCTGCTCCGGGAAGCGCGGGCCAGCCTTGCGGCTCCGGTTTTCCGTTTGGCGGGAACCGGTAGCGGAATACCAGGTCTTCCGGCCCGGCCCGATGGGCAACAAGGCGGATTTTCCGCAGTTCCGCCCCGTTCCACTGCCGGAACAGGACGCCATTGCCGTCCGCGGCCGGCCCCAGGGACAACAGGCGCATATTCGTCAGGGCGTGCAGGACGGCGTTGGCCCGGCGCGTTTCCAAAACCGCGTTGATCAAAAGCATGCCGAGGAGGGCAATACCAAAAAAACAGCATATTCCCATGACCGCCAGCGTGAACATGACCTCACCCGTCCAGACCGGAGCGGACGCCGCTATGCAACAACCCCAGACCCATGCCGCGGCAAAGAAAACCGAAAACAGCATTCCCTTCCATTCCTTCGCGGCCCTTCTCCACCATCCGCAGCGGGATTTTCCCTGCCACAGGATTTTTTCTCCCGGCAACAGGCGTTCGGCCAGTCTGTCACGTTCCTCCCGTGTCAACAATTCCTGCATGTTTATCCTCTCCGTTTCCGCCTCTATACCAGACGGAAAGGCGGCTTGCACTCCTTTTGTTCCGGGAAATGCCGATCAGCAACGGCGTAGTATTGAAATGAGCGTCGGCAAACTTTTTCCTGAAATCCGTTACGTCCCTGCGGACGCGTGCCGTTCAATGGCCTCCAGGGGCTTGCGGCGCTTCATCCGGCAGAGGGCGCGGAGGCGCATTTAACGGTAGCCTACCGCTGGGCCGCATGGTAAAGTAGGGCAGAAATGACTGATTCCCCTTCCAAGCGCCTTTTTATTCTGGATGGAATGGCTCTGGCCTATAGAGCCCATTTTGCCTTTTTCTCCAACCCCATCCGCAATTCCAAGGGCGTCAACACGTCCGCCGTGTACGGCTTCGCCAATACGCTGCTGGGCATTCTGGAGCATGAACACCCCACGCACATCGCGGCCTGCTTTGATACTTCCGCCCCCACGGCGCGCCATGAGCTTTACCCCGCCTATAAGGCCAACAGGGAGTCCATGCCGGAAGATTTGAGCTACCAGATGCCCCTGATTTTCAGGCTTCTGGAGGCCATGAACATTCCCATCCTGCGCTATGAGGGGTATGAGGCGGACGATACGATAGGCACGCTGGCCCGCATCGCGGACGGCACGAAGGAGTTCCAGACCTACATGGTTTCCCAGGACAAGGACCTGGGCCAGCTCATTTCCCCCACCTGCTATTTGTGGAAACCCGGCAAGCGGGGCAACGACCACGAGGTGGTTGACCTGGAAAAGCTCAAGGAACAATGGGGCATTGAACGCGCGGACCAGGTGATCGACATCCTGGCCCTCATGGGCGACAGCTCGGACAATATTCCGGGGCTTCCCGGCGTGGGTGAAAAGACGGCCAAACTGCTGATTGGGGAGTTCGGCACCGTGGAGAACCTGCTGGCGAATGCGGACAAGCTGAAGGGAAAGCGCAGGCAGATCGTGGAGGAAAACGGAGCCTTGGCGACCCTTTCCAAACAACTGGCTACCATTGACCGGGACGTTCCCCTGACCGTGACCCTGCCTGAACTGGTCAAAAGGGATCCCAGTCCGGAAGAGCTGCTGGCCCTCCTTCAGGAGCTTGAGTTCCGTTCCATGCAGGCCAAGCTGTTCGGGAAAAAATCGCCGGAAGCCAGGAAGTCCCCCCTCCCTGCGGACGATTTGTTTGCTCCGGCCCAGGCGGAACAGCCCCCCGCGGAGGCTCCCGCCGCTCCTGCGGCGGACGCGCGGCAGAACGGTTCCGGCCAAATGGATTTGTTTGAGGAACGCCATCTGAAAACGGTGGATGATTTCAAGCACGAGTATATCATTGCGGATACGGAGGAAGCCCGTTCCGCCATGGTTGCCGAGCTGGAAAAGCATGATTCCTGGTGCTTCGACACGGAGACGACGGGCCTGAATCCCCTCACGGACAAGCTGCTGGGCGTCGCCTTCTGCGCGGAACCGCACAAGGCATGGTACATGCCTGTCTCCGGTCCGGCGGACCTGGAAGCGGTCAGGCCGCTTTTGGAAGGCCCTGCGGAGAAGACCGGGCACCATCTGAAGTTTGATCTGGAAGTTTTGCGCGCCAACGGCATACGGGTTAAAGGCCCCTTTTTTGACACGCTGTTGGCGCACGCCCTGATCGCCCCCGGCATGAAGCACGGCATGGACCTTCTGGCGGAGAACCTGCTGCAATATTCCACCATCAAGCTGAAGGACATTGCCGCGCCGGGAGCCAGGAAGCGCGAGCTGGATACCAGCGGCATTCCCGTGGAGGTCATGGGCAAGTATTCGGCGGAGGATGCGGACATTACCCTCCAGCTTTCCGCCATCCTGAAAAAGCAGGTGAAGGAGAGCGGCATGGAGGAGCTGTTCCGCACGGTGGAACTGCCTCTTCTCCCCGTGCTGGCGGACATGGAGTTCACCGGCATCCGCGTGCTTCCGGAATCCCTGGAAGAGGCTTCCGTCAAGGTGGGAGCCATTATTGACGGCCTGCGGGAGAAGATTGAAGAGGCCGCCGGCCATCCCCTGAACCTGAATTCCCCCAAGCAGCTCGGCGATTTCCTGTTCGGGGAGCTGGAGCTGGTGAAGAAGCCCAAGAAGACGAAGACGGGCCAGTTCGTGACGGATGAAGATACCCTCTCCACCCTGGCTCCCCAGCATCCCATTGTGGCGGATATCCTGGCCTACCGGGAGAACATGAAGCTGAAGAGCACGTACCTGGACGCGCTGCCCAAGTACATCTGCCCGCGGGACGGCCGCATCCACACCCAGTTCCATCAGATGCTGACCGCCACCGGGCGGCTGGCTTCCCAGGACCCCAATCTCCAGAATATTCCGGTAAGAACGGAACAGGGGCGCCTGATCCGCACGGCCTTCGTCCCCGCCTCCGGGGAGTACACCATGCTTTCCGCGGATTATTCCCAGATTGAGCTGCGCATCATGGCGGCGCTTTCCGGAGACCCCGCCATGTGCGAGGCCTTCCGGGAAGGCCGGGACATCCATACGGAGACGGCGGCCAGGGTGTACGGCATTCCCCGCGACCAGGTGGACGCCGTCATGCGCCGTGCGGCCAAGACGGTGAACTTCGGCATCATTTACGGCATTTCCGCCTTCGGCCTTTCCCAGCGGCTGGGCTGCCCCCGCAGTGAGGCCGCCACGCTGATTGAAAATTACTTCATCCAGTTCCCCGTGGTCAAGTCCTTCATGGAGGACCTGGTGCACAAGGCGGAACAGGCCGGTTACGCGGAAACGCTGCTGGGCCGCAGGAGAATGATTCCGGAGATCAATTCCGCCAACAAGACCATCAAGTCCGCCGCGGAGCGCACCGCCATCAATACCCCCATCCAGGGCACCGCGGCGGATATGATCAAGATAGCCATGATCCATGTGGACAAGCTGCTGGAAGGCACCAGGTCCCGCCTTATCCTGCAAATTCACGACGAGCTGCTGGTGGACCTCCACAAGGACGAGACGGAGCTCATTCCAAAGATTGAGGAAGCCATGATCGGCGCCCTTCCCCTTCCCAACGGCGTTCCCATTCTGGTAGAAGCCAGAACAGGGAATAACTGGCTGGAAGCCCACTAGGATTTTGCGGCGGACCAGGGGCGCGGACCGCCCCTCCCGTCCCCCGTATTTTTGAATTGACGGATGCCTCCCGATTGCGGATTCTTCCGGATTATGCACTCATCATCCCTGCCGGCAATTGCCCTGGCTGCCTGTTCCTGCGTTTGCTTTCAGACAGCCGCCGCGTCCGTAACCTATCCGGGAACAACACCGGGAGCCCCCGCCGCCCACCGGGAAGGGGATGTTTATACGTTAAGCAACAATATTCTGAACGCCTCATGGAAGGTGGACGGCAGCAGGCTGATTCCCCTGGGAATCGTGAACAAGGAGCGGGGCGCCACGGACGAAAAGGCCGCCACCGGCGCCCAGGCTCCGGAATTGTTCCGCCTTTCCACGGAGAAGGAAGCCTACAATCTCCCCTCCTCCCGGTTTGTGATGGAAGGAGTTCCCGCCATCAGCGCATTGAAAGGGCATTCCGCCGGCCTCCGCCTGGGGGAACGGCCGGAAGGGGCCGTTATTTCCGCCGTTTTCCGGGACAAAAACAGCGGGCTGACGGTTCACTGGAAGGCGGAATTGAGGGAGGGTTCCTCCTACGTCAAGGAAACCTACCGGATTGAAGCGTCCAAGGAGGTGGATTTGAAGAAAGTCCAGTTGATTGATTTGCAGGATCCCACCCTGGCCGTGAAGGGCACCGTACCGGGCAGCCCACTGGTCAGCGAGCGGGAAGGCACGTTTGCCGGCATTGAACTTCCCGTAGCCAGGGCCCAGGCCGCCGGAGGAACGGGAACCGTCGGGTTTGACTGCAACCTTCCCATGGGCAGCGGTAACGCCCAGACGTTCACCACGGTGCTGGGCGTATGGCCGGAGAACCAGCTTCGCCGCGGGTTCCTTTATTATCTGGAACGGGAACGGGCTGCGCCCTACCGTCAGTTTCTGCATTACAACGGCTGGTATGACGACGGCCTGGACCCCACGGAAAAGACGCTCGTCAAGACAGCCGGGGAATACAGGAAGGAACTGGGTTCCCGCCACGTCAGGCTGGACGGCTTCGTGCTGGATGACGGCTGGGACGACGTTAATGAAGACCTCTGGCAGCCCTCCACCAAAAAATTCCCGCACGGGTTTGAACCTGTAGTCAAGGCGGTCGGGAAGATTCCTTCCGGCTTCGGCATCTGGATTTCTCCGCTGGGAGGGTATTTCGGCCCGGAAAAGAGGGTTCAGCATGCCAAGGACAAAGGCATTCTCCCGGCTGACGCCGCGGGATTCGACCTTTCCTGCCCCCAGTATTACAAGTGGTTCAAAAAACGCTGCTCCGACTTGATGAAGAAGGACAAGGTGACCTATTTCAAGTGGGACAAGGCCGGAGACGGCATCAGCCCCCATTTCATGGCCCTTCTTTCCATCGCCAACGACCTTCGCCGGGAGAATCCCCGCCTGTTCATCAACACGACGGTAGGCACCTGGCCCTCCCCCTTCTGGCTCAACCATGTGGATTCCACCTGGCGCAGCGGTACGGCGGACGTAGGCTGGACGGGCAAGGGAGACGACCGCGAACAGTGGATCACGTTCCGCGACGGGGCCTGCTATAACGTCATCGTCAAGCCCGGCCCGCTTTATCCCCTGAACTCCATCATGCACCACGGCATGGTGCTGGGCACCAAGTTCCAGGCCGCGCGCGTCAGCAAGGGAGAGGACGGGAAGCAGGACAACAGGGACCTGAAGAACGACGCCCGCATTTATTTCAGTTCCGGAGCCAATCTCCAGGAACTTTATCTCACGCCGTCCATGATGGACAAAAAGGCGTGGGACGACGTGGCGGCCGGGGCCCGCTGGGCCCGGCGCTTCCAGGACGTCCTGGCCGACGTGCACTGGGTGGGCGGCAACCCGAACCAGCTGGAACCGTACGGCTATGCGGCATGGAGCCCGCGGGGCTGCACGCTGGCCCTCCGCAATCCGGACGACCGGCCGCGGACGATTGATCTGGATGCGTCAACCGTCTTTGAACCCGTCAAGGGAGTGCCCGCCGTTTTCCCCATGAAGGCCTCCTACCCGGACCAGCGCGTCAAAACGCTGAATTTGGAACAGGGCAAGCCGGTGAGCCTGGAACTTCAACCTTTTGAGGTGCTGGTGTTCGACATGAGAACGAACGGACACTGACCCATGGGCCGCCGGCCATTGAGCGCAACGCCATGCCTCCCCCTTCCGGGCGGCATGGTTTTTTTATGGCCTCTCCGGAGCCTGATTTCCGGAACGCCTTTTGAAAGGGACAAGCCCTCGGAAAAAATAGGGGAAGAAGAAATCCGGAATATCAAAGAGCCAAAGCGTCCCCGTCCCGTAATTCCGGAACGGTTACCAGGGCTTTCCCGTCTTTCAGCGCCACCACGCGCACCTTGCGCTCCTGCATCCCTTCCGCGGTTTTTACCTGAATGGAGCTTCCATCCCGGACGGCAGAGGCGGGAATCCACGCGGAGGCGGGAACCTGCACGCTGATGTTCACCTGAAGGGCCATGTTGACGGGGGCCACCTGCCATTCGGAAACATGGGAGGCGTTCGGCTCCAGGGAGGCTATCAGCACGGCGGAATTGCGCTCGGTATCCAGTGCGGCGTCCACCGCCGTAACGCGGCCCAGCCATTGCAGCCGTTTTCCATTGTTCAGCACGCAGGAGGCGGTCAGCGCCGTGCTTACCCTGCCCTGTTCATCCCTGGGCAATGCGGAAAATTCTTCCAGCGGCACGGGAACCCGTATCATCCGCTCCTGGAGGGGAATCACCTTCCCCACCGGCTGCCCGGCAACCACGCGGGCCCCGGCTCCCACGGAGCATTCCACCACCTGGCAGGTATAGGGAGCTTCCAGCACCGTGTCCCGGAGGGCCTGTTCCGCTTCCGCCACATACGCCTCCGCGGCGTTCAGCCGCGCGTTCACGGCCCGTCGCTGCGGCACCCGGAGCACCAGTTCCGACTCTTTTCCACTTTTGGAGACGGAGCTGTACGTCTTCTTGATGGCTTTCAGGGCTTCCGCCTGTTCCGTGGATACATCCAGGCGAGCCTGTTCCAGCCCAGCCTGCGCGTTCGCCAGGCGTGCACGGTATTCAAATTTTTCCAGCTCCAGCAGGGGCGTTCCCTTCAGGACGATTTCTCCCGCGCTGAAGAGGGGGTGCACCTTGTCCACCTTCCCGGAAACGCCGGGGGAAAGCATCGTCAGGTGGGAGGCCTTCACGATGCCGGGCGCGGAAATGGCAAGAGTGTTCGTCTGCAAATGCAGCGGCTCCACCGTTCCTGCGGCCGCCTTGTCCTTTTCTCCGGCAGAGCCCGAGACGGACGGGTCCGTTAAAATGGCCGTTCCTATCAAAAGCGCCGCGATCCCCAGGCCGATGCCTATGGACCAGGATGTTCCCTTTTTTTGAGGGGCCTCGCTCATGAACAGCTCCGGGGGGAACGCGGCCCGTTATTTGGGATATTCCGTCTCCATGATGTGGGAGTAGGCTTCCGCCGTTTCCACAGCCACGGTTTCAATGTTCTTCATCAACTGGGCAAACTGGGCTTCCGTGAGGTCCATGCCTTCCAGAACGAAGGACTGGCGGTAGTAGACGTATCCGCTGTTGGGGTCCAGCTGGAAGGCGCCGGCCGTCTGGTCCGCATTCAGCTCACTGAGGATGATGCTGACTTCCACACGGCGGTTTTCAGGCACCTTGGCGGCAAAAAGCACGTCAATCACCAGCGTCTCCGGACGATCAATCATCGTGTACAGGAGGCTCACGGGCGTGAACGTATCACAGGGGACGAACGCGATGCCCGTTCTGAGGTTGTGGTTGTCCGCGGAAGTAATCCATTCCGTTTCTTCCCCTCTCTTTCTGAGAACGGTGTACACACGGTCCAAAAGGCTGAGCTGCTGGTTTTCCATATTGAAAATTGTTTAACAGGAGGGTTGCTTGCGAAGGCGCATGCAACGTACGCGCCCGTTTACTGGATTCAAGCTTACTGGCATCCTTCTGATTCGTCAAGCTCTCCTGACGTAAAGAAATTGAAAAAGCATGTACGCATCCGGCATAAAAACGGACGCCGCCCGGATGGACGGCGTCTGGGAAGTCTGGGAATAAAGTGCGTACCGGAGGGTACGGCGCCCTTACAGGATGTCTCCGGGCTGGTAGCCCGCGCCGTTCGGGAACCTGTCCGTCAGCTCCTGCACCATGGAGCGGAACGCTTCCACCTGGGCGTCCGCCATGCCCGTGGCGGAGGAGTTGGAGTCAAAGATGGTCTGGAGGTCCGCCCGGTCAATGCCCAGGCGACCGTCTTCCGCCAGGCGGTCCAGCAGGTTGTTTTCCATGATTTTTCCGGCCCTCAGGTCGTTGGAGACGGCCACGGCGTGTTCCTTGATCACCTCATGGGCGGTTTCCCGGCCAATGCCGCGCTTGACGGCTTCCATCAGGATGGTGGTGGTCATCAGGAAAGGCAGGTAGCGGCGCAGTTCCGCGGCCACCACGGCTTCATATACCCCCATTTGGTTCAGGACGGTCAGGAAGGTTTCAAACAGGCCGTCCGCGGCATAGAAGGAATCCGGCATGACTACGCGGCGCACCACGGAGCAGGATACGTCCCCTTCGTTCCACTGGTCCCCGGCCAGTCCGGAGATCATCATCAGGAAGCCCTTCAGGATGACGTGGAAGCCGTTGACACGTTCGCAGGAGCGGGCGTTCATCTTGTGCGGCATGGCGCTGGAACCGGTCTGCCCCTTGGCGAAGCCTTCCGTAGCCAGTTCATGGCCGGCCATCAGGCGCAGGGTCTTGGCGAAGGAGGAACAGCCGGAGGTGAGCTCCACCAGGCCGGAAACCACGGAAAAGTCCAGGGAACGGGGATACACCTGCCCCACGTTCATCCACTTGGAGGGAATGCCCAGGTGGGCGCACACGCGGTCTTCCAGCTCCAGCACGCGGCCCGCGTCCTGCCCGAAGAGGGAGAGCTGGTCAAGCTGGGTGCCCACGGCGCCTTTCAGCCCGCGCACGCTGTAGCGGTCCATCAGGGAAATCCAGGAACCCAGGCCGTGCACGATGTCTTCCCCGAACATGGCGACGCGCTTGCCCATGGTGGTGGTCTGCGCGGCTACATTGTGCGTGCGGCCGGCGATGGTCACGTGCTTCCATTGTCCGGCAAGGGCGCTCATGCGGTTCAGCACGGCCACGGCCTTGTCCCGGATGATCTGCATGGACTTCCATATCTGGAGCTGTTCCACGTTTTCCGTCAGGTCGCGGGAGGTCATGCCCTTGTGGATGTGCTCGCAGCCGGCCAGCTCGCAGAACTCTTCAATGCGCGCCTTCACGTCGTGGCGCGTGACGCGTTCGCGGGCGTCAATGGCGGGAAGGTTCACCTGGTCCTTCACCCGTTCGTAAGCTTCAATCACGCCGTCCGGAATATCCAGCCCCAAATCCTTCTGGGCCTTCATCACGGCGATCCAGAATTCGCGTTCCAGGACGATGCGGCCCTCTGCGGACCAGATGGATTTCATGGCGGCGGAGGCGTACCTTTCAGCCAGGACATTGGGAATCACGCTCATATCAAAATGTGTGTATGCGGGGGTTATCAAAAACGGTGAGCCGCCATGATCATGACGGGAGGGAAAAAAGCAAGCACTTTCCCGCAGCTTCACGGATTAGGAATCCCACGGGATTCCACGGTCCGGAAAAGAGGTCCTTTCCAATGTTCAGGGATGGCTGACAGGCCCCTAATAGACGCCCGATTAACATTCCCGCCATTCCCTTTTCACAGCCGCACACCACGCTGGGAGCCAGAGCCTCCCTGCCCTGGCGGCTATTTAAACGAAAGCTTCCGCGCCACGAAAGGCAGGAGCCTGCCGCTCCCAGGAGACGGAGCCGCAAAGCCGCCCTCCATCGCCGTTCCGCTAGTTTCCGGCGGGAGGTTCCAAACCGTACCGGGCGTAGCCGGAAACGATTTCCTGGAGAATGGCGGAAATTTTTTCCAGGGAACGGACAGGAACGTATTCATACCTTCCGTGGAAGTTGTGGCCTCCGGCGCACAGGTTGGGACACGGCAGCCCCATGAAGGAAAGACGGGCTCCATCCGTACCGCCGCGCACCGGGATAATTTCCGGCTCCACGCCCACGGCCGCCATCGCCCTGCGGGCATGTTCCACCAAGTGCATGTGCGGGAGGATTTTTTCCTTCATGTTGTAATAGGAGTCCTTTACCTCCACCTGCACGGTTCCTTCCCCGTACTTCCGGTTCAGCAGGGCGGCGCACTCCTGCATGAATTCCTTCTTGCGCTCAAATTCCGCCGTGTCGTGGTCCCTGATGAGGTACTCCCCGACCGCCCGTTCCACATCCCCCCGGAACGAGTCCAAATGGTAGAAGCCTTCGTATCCTTCCGTAAAGGCGGGATTCTGGAACGCGGGAAGCATTCCCTGGAATTCCATGAGGACCAGGCACGCGTTCAGCATCCTGCCCTTCGCGCTGCCGGGGTGGATGCCGGTGCCGCGCACCGTCGCCACGGCAGAGGCCGCATTGAAATTTTCATATTCGATTTCCCCCAGGGCTCCTCCGTCCACAGTATAGGCGAAGTCCGCGCCGAAGCGCTCCACGTCAAAGGCATCCGCCCCGCGGCCTATTTCCTCGTCCGGCGTGAAGGCGATGCGTATCTCGCCGTGGGGCCGTTCGGGATGCAGCAGGAAGGAGGCGGCCATATCCATGATTTCCGCCACTCCGGCCTTGTCGTCCGCGCCAAGCAGGGTGGTTCCGTCCGTCACGACCAGGTCCTGGCCCGCATAGTCCGCCAGTTCGGGGAAAACGGCGGGGGAAAGCACGATGCCCTGTTCCCGGTTCAGGACGATGTCTCCGCCGTCGTAGGAGCGCACGATGCGGGGCTTCACGCCTCTGCCGGAGACGCCCGGGGCCGTGTCCACATGAGCCACCCAGCCGATGACGGGAACCTCCCTCTCCACGTTGGACGGGATGGAGGCGTACACGATGCCGGAGGCTTCATCCAGCTCCGCCTGGGCTCCCAGCGCCTTCAGCTCCCCGGCCAGCAGCCGGGCCAGTTCCGTCTGGCCGGGAGTGGACGGAACGCTGCGGGAATCAGCATCAGACTGGGAACCCACGGAAACATACTTTAAAAAACGGTCTAAAACGGAGATATTCATCAGAAAAATCAAGGATTGAGGAGAGTCTAGCACCGGGCCCCGCGAACACAAGCACAAGACACGGTTTATCCTTGCGATTCAAGATGGTTTACAGTATGTAAACAAAGCTTCTCCCCATGATGACTCCTCTACCTCTTGGCATTGCCGTTGCCTTATCCCTGACCTGCGGCGCCCTGCCCCTTCTGGCCCAGGGCGCCTATGTGCCGGGTCCCATGCCCGTTTCCGCCGGGACAAGGCAGGACCCCACGGACATGTACCTGGAAGCGTTAAAGCTGGTAACCAGGTCTGCCGAACTGGTGGAAAAACGCGACTACATAGGAGCCATCCGCCTGACGCAACAGGCGGAAGAAAAGTTGGGACGCCTGGTGAAGGCCTATCCGCAATGGCGGCCCAACCTTCTTCAAACACGCCGCCAGCTCAACAGGGAGAAGCTGGACCAGTGGCAGAAGCTGGCGCAGCAGCAGGCCGCCGCCGTTTCATCAGACCCCGGCCTGGAATTGGAACGTCCGGCCGCCGTGCCCAAGCGACCCAGGCCCAAGCCCAACATCGTCCTTCCTCCGGGCTACAAGGGAGTGGAGTTTCCTTCCCGCCCCGGAGAATCCCTCGTCAACACCATCCCGTCCCCGTCCGTTTCCCCCGGAGCGGCCCCGGAAGTGGTGGAAAGCAATTACGAGCGCATCCGCAGGCTGCTGGACAAAACCACCATTGAAAACAAGGCCCTGATCCAGGCGCTCAAGCGCACCCGCAAGGAACAGGAGGACATTCTGGCAAAACTGGCCATAGCGTCCGCCGGAGAATCCGTTTACCGGGACGAACTGCTCAAGGTCAAGAAGCAGATGGAGGATGAGAGAAAGACCAGCAACAAGCTCCTCCAGACCCTCACCAAGCGGGTGGAGGAGCTGGAACAGAAAGTCACCACGCTGGAACAGGAAAAAGTCCAGTATCTGGCGCAGATTGCCGATCTCCAAATTCAGCTCAAGGAGCACCAGGACAAGCTGGCCAAGGTCACGGATGAGAAAAACGCCCTCCAGAAAGACCGCGACCAGTTGGCCGCCCTGGTGGAACTCAACAGCCCGGACAAAACCAAAAACCTGCTGGACCGCAACCTGACGCTGGCGGCCCAGCTCAAGGACGCTCAGGATAAAATCGCCGCCCTGGAAACGGCCAAGTCCGACTCCGAAGAACAGCGGAAGGCCAACCTGAAAGCCCTGGAAGAGGCGCGGGAGGAATCCGCGGACCTGAAGCAGAAACTGATTGCCATCCGGGATGAAAACATCGGCTACCGCAAGCGCATTACGGAGCTGAACACCAAGCTCATCAATGCGGATGTGGAGCTGTCCAAGCTGGAAGCCAATCCGGAAAAAAGCCCTCTCCTGCTGGAGGAAAACCAGTTGCTGCGCTCCACAATCGCCAAGCAGCTCCGCATCCTTTCCGTGCAGGACCAGAGCCGTTCCCTGCTCATCAGCACTTACAAGCGCCTGCTCCAGGAAAACGCGGACACTTCGGAAATCGCCTCCCTGATGGACAATGAAGAAGCCATCAAGCTCACCCCGGCGGAAAAGCAGATTGTCAACGTCATCGCCAGAGACAACAAGATAAACATCCCCCTGACGGACCAGCAGAAGGAAAAGATCAACAAGCTGGCCCAGGCCCTTTCCGCGGAACGCGACAAGGCCGCCCAGCTTGCCAGGGAACTGGAACTGGCGCGCAGCCAGACGAAGACAAAAGCGGCCAAATCCGCCAGGAATGACAAGAGCCATGCGGAAGCCCTGGCCCGGACCCAGAAGGCCCTGGAACAGAAAAACCTTCAAGTGGAGGAGCTAACCCGGCAGATGGATGAACTGAAAGCCCGTTCCGCCGAACAGGCGCGCCTGGCCGCCATTTCCGCCGGAGCCATTACGCCGGAGCAGGAAAAAGCTCTGAACAGGAGTATGGAAGCCACGGTGCGCCGGAAGCTGGAAGCGGAAGCCCTGGGACAGGGAGCCGCGGAGGCCTTCGCCAAAAAACGCTACGCCGCTGCGGAACAATTGTACCGCACCCTGCTGGACTTCCAGCCGGCCCACGTTCCGGCCCTGGTCAACCTGGGCACCATCCTGCTCCAGCGCAACAAGGCGGAGGAAGCCATCGAATACCTGAAAAAGGCCACGGAACTGGATGCAGCCTCCTCCCCCGCATGGTTCATGATGGGCGTGGCCCAGTACCGCGCCGGGCAGGACCAGCACGCCATCGCCTCCCTGACGGAAACGGTCCGGCTGGACCCGGCCAACGCTCCGGCCCTGCTTTACCTGGGCAACCTGGAAACCAGCGCAGGCAACTATGAAAAAGCGGTGGGCCACTTTGAAAACGCCTTGAAAATCCAGCCGGAATCACCGGACGCCCACTTCAACCTGGCCTGGACCTATTCCCGGCTGGGCCGTACGGCGCAGGCACGCAAGAGTTATGACGCCGCCATCCGCAGCGGCGGCCTGCCGGATTCCGACCTGGAACTCGCCATCACCGGGACCACCACCCTTCCCCGCAAAAAACAGGCTCCGGACAAAGCTCCCTCGCCTGCCGCGAACGAGGATGAAATGCGCCTGGCCGCAGCAGTAAGCGATCCATCCGCCATTCCCCACGATGCCTATGAGGTGCCCGCCCATGTGGCGGAGGACCCCAATGCCCTGGAAAGGCCCTCTGCCGGGCCCAAGCAGGTCGTGGTCAGCCACCGTCCGGAAGCCGGGCCCGTCTCCCTGGCGGACCAGATGAGGGAAACGGCCTCCGCGGCGCCTGCCGCACAGCCTCCTGCGGAAACCGCCACCGCTGCAGCGGAACCGCCCAAGCCGGAAAAACAGGAAGCACCCCGCAGGAGAAGCCGCTTCCGCATCGGTTCCTGACGGATCCGCCCCTTCCTTTTTCTCCTGAAAAACGCCATGTATCAAGTTTCCATTTTAGGACTGGGCCTCATCGGCTCACGGATTGCACGCCACATGACCGGACTGGGTGACAAGGTCACCGTCTGGAACCGGACGCCCCGGGAAGACTTTCCGGAAGCCGTTCCCACCCCGGCGGACGCGGCCCGCGCCTCCAAAATCATCCAGCTCTATCTGAAAGACAGGAATGCCTGTCTGGAAGTATTTGAACAGATGAGGGGCGCGCTGACCCCGGAACATGTCATCCTGAACCACTCCACGATTGACCTGGCCACCGTCGGCAAGCTCTCCCTGATGTGCTCCGCCATCGGCTGCACGTATGTGGACTGTCCGTTCACCGGATCCCGCCTGCCGGCGGAAAAAGGGGAGCTGGTCTATTATGCGGGAACGGACTCCTCCACCCTGGACCGCGTGCGGCCAGTACTAGAACACAGTTCCCGTGACATCCTGCACCTGGGGGGGATAGGGGCCGGAACCGTCGTCAAACTGGTCACCAACATGGTCTCCGCCACCATGGTGCAGAGCCTGAGCGAAGCCCTGGCCATCACCCAGGCATACGGCATTTCCCCTCAACTGCTGGGGCAGGCCATTTCCCGGAACGTCATCGCCTCCCCCCTGGCGTCCTTCAAGCTGCCCCTGATGGCGGAACGCGACTTTTCCACCCACTTCTCCCTGGACAATATGCGGAAAGACAGCATCTACGCCCAGGAACTGGCCGCTGAAAAGGGAATCCACCCGCCCGCTGCCGCGCTGGTCTCCTCCATCATGGGGAAACTGTGCCGTGAAGGGCACGCGGAAGAAGACTTCGGCTGTCTGGCGGAACAATTCGACTAAGCTTTTCCCATTGATGAAATTCAGAGGAACATGCGCCCTTCTGCTGGCCCTTCTCCTGCCCCCCTGCGTTCGGGCGCAGGAACAGAAGGAGGCAGGGAACGCCCCTTCCGCGGAAGCGCAGGCCGCTTCCCCCGTTCCCGTTCCGGACACCGCCCTGATCGATGACGCTTCTGACCGTCCGGTATTGCAGGGCAGCTCCAACGTGAGCGCCGTACCCCCCGCTCCCCAGCATCCGGCCGCGGCCCCTGCCGGAACGGAAGGACAGTCCGTCAAACGGCAGCCGTTCACCAGCGTTTCCGCTTCCAAGCAATTTCACGTTACAGGGATGGATTCCCTGTTGGCCGGGGCCATTGCCACGCGGGCGGACTCCATACGCACGGCCCTGGTGAAAATCCTCAAGCAGCCTGACGAATGGAAAAACAACATCATCATCCGTCTGGTAGGGGAGCCGGGAAGCCCGGTTCCGGCCAACCCCATCCGCATGCAGACCGTGATTGTGGGGAATACCCTCTCCTACAACATCTTCATTCACCTGGGACGCGGCATCAACCAGGACAGGCTGCGCCACGCCATCGTCTCCACCCTGCTTTATGAGATGATGCTGCGCACGGTGGACCCGGAAGGACTGCCGGACGAAGTAACGCTGCCCCCCTGGCTGATTGCCGGGCTGGAGCAGGCCGTCCTGTGGCACACCAATGAAGCGGACCGGGCCATGTACTCCACCCTGTTCCAGCAATCCGGCATCATGACCCCGGAAGAAATCCTGAACTGCCCGGAACCGGAAAAGGAACTGGACGCCACCTCCTACGCCGCCTATCAAACCTCCTGCGGCGCGCTGGTGCTCAGCCTGCTGAACCAGGAAAACGGTCCGGAAGGGATGAAACAGCTTCTGGACCAGGCCATTCTGGGCAATGACGATCCCAGGAATCTCATCAAGCGCCATTTTCCGCAGCTCAACCTGACCCCCTCCTCCCTTCATAAATGGTGGACGCTCCAGCTTTCCCGCATGGCGACTCCTCCCCTGACGGAAACCCTCACGATCACGGAAACGGAACGTCACCTGCAGGAAGCCCTCACCCTGGTCAAATACGATCCGGACACCCGGACGACCGTCACCTTCCCCCTGGACAATCTGGACCAGGCCAATTCCCTGACGGACCTGAACAGGCAGCTTTCCAACATATCCGGCAGCCTGCTCAACCTCAGCCGGCGCTCCTTCCCCGCCTACCGGCCCGTCATTGTGGAATACGCCAAGCTTGTGGCCCTGATGCAGACCGGAAAAATCAACGGCCGGGAAGCCGCCCCGAAAATCAGGCAGCTTCGGGAAATCAGGGAGCTATCCATGAAAACCGCCCGGCGCGTCCGGGACTACATGGACTGGTATGAAATCAATACGCGGTCCGGAACCGGCAAGACATTCGCCTCCTACGCGGCAGCCGTCAAACTGCTCCGTGAACAGGAACAGCCTGCCAATACCCCCATTTCCCGGTATCTGGACGATATTGAAAAACTGTACACCCTCCCGGCGAAGGCTCCCGTTCCTTCCCTGCATGGAAAGAATTGAAGGAAACCCGTTCCGCTGCCTGGAACGGCCATTTCTTTCCAGATGAATCTCCGCCCTCCAGGGGCAATAGGCATTCACGCATTTCTATTAAAAGACGGGAGATTTCGCGGTATTTTGATCTATACCTGATTCAACCATGATTGCTTTATTTTTCATAAGTTAATCATGCATAACAGGATAATTCCGCCGCGGATTTACAATCCGGAAGACCGCTTCAAATTCAATAACTTCTTATAAATAAATAAGGTTTCCGTATTAGGCGTTGTTTATTATTCCTACTTTATATGTGGGAATATTTGCCGTTACTTTTTTGAACTCAAAAAAATAAGTTGACTTCCGGATTGTAAATCCGATACTGGCTCCATTCAGTAATTTTTTTAATAATTTCATGAAATCCTCTCTGTATCTTACGATGTTCCTGCTTTGCTCAGGGTTGGGAGCCCAGGCCGCCACATTGAAATATTTTTATGATTTCAACAAGCTTGACGGAAACCTGTCATCTTTAAATGATAATAACTTGGCCGGCCCAAATGCGGGCAGCGCCACGTTCAGCGGATCAGGCTGGATGAATTATACCGATGGCTATGAAGGCCGGGGCTATGACAGCCGCACGAACGGCGGACAATTGACGCTGGGCTCCTCCAGTACGGGACTGGGGCTGAATGCTACGGAAGGTTTCAGCCTTTCCATTGCCGTCAAGGACTACTCCCCCGGCAATACATCGTCCTCGGCTATATGGAAAAGCATTCTGACCTTCACATCCGGCAACAGCCAGAACATGTACCTCCAGAAGGATTCCGGCGACGCCTCCACCGCCGGGGCATGGGCGGCCTATTGCGGCGGAAACGTGGGCAACTGGGCCAACCTGACGATTTCCAGGGATTCCTTTTCCAACATCATCATCACCTTCCAGAACGGGGAATTGAACATTTATCTGGACGGGCAGAAGAAAATCACGGCCTCCGGAGTCAATTTCACCGGAGACGTGCAGTCACTCAAGCTGGCGTCCACCGCCAATACGACCATGGATGACCTCCAATTATATGCCGGTGTCCTGAATGACGGGGAAATAGCCGCGCTGGCGGCCAACCCCGCCCTTCCCGTTCCGGAACCCGCCACGGCCACACTGAGCCTGCTGGGGCTGGTTTCCCTATCGTGCATGCGCCGCCGCCGGGGTTAAGTCCCCTGATTTTTTTTAAGGGAAAACAAGTTCGTTCTTGTTTTCCCTTTTTTATTCACTATCACTCTATCTGTTAGAACCTACATGAAAATTACCGCACTGTTCTTCGGCGTGTTCGCCGGCTGTCTCTCCTGCATCCCGGCCCATGCGGCGGACTACCTCTGGAATGGAGGAAACGGCTCCTGGACGGATTCCGGAGCGTGGCGGCTGGATGATTCCTCCGCCGACTGGAGCAATGGAAATACGGCCCAATTCCAGACGGATTCCTCCATCACAGTAGGAAGCGGAATCTCTGCGTCCGGAATGCTTTACAACGGTGCGGCCATCACGCTGAACGGAGGTTCCCTTACCCTGACGGGCGCGGCTGCCGGGAACAACGGAGGTTCCGCCACTCTTTCCAATACCGGGCTGATTCTGGACGCCCCCAATGCGGAAGACTCCTATGAAGTCCGGGATACCAGCCTCACCGGCTCCGCCACGCTCGCCAAGACAGGCGCCGGAACGGTTACCCTGGATGGAGCGCATACGGCCAGCGGCGTCTGGAACATCAACGCGGGCACCCTGGTTTTCACCGGGGAAAGAAACATCACCGCCAGTGACAACAACCGGATTAACGGAAAAATCAACATTGCCTCCGGAGCCGTGCTGGATGCCAGCAATGGCCGCTTGTTTCATAACGGCGTTTATACAGCCAATTTCCAGTCCCCCACCATTACGCTGAACGGAGGAACGCTCAAACTGAACCAGTTCGGGTATGACTCCGCCTCCCTGGGCAAGCTGCACAACAATTTTTACGCCCTTAAATTCGCTTCCGGAACCTCCAGCCGCATCGTCATTTCCCAGGGCTATGAATCCGGAGGCACGGCCAGCCGCGGCATTTACATCGCCGGCTGGGGCACGACGGCCACCATTGAACTGGGAGCCAACCAGACCCTTACATGGACTTCCTCCAATGCGCAGAACCAGGATGCCATTGTCTGCGAAACCGGAGCCGGCAGTGCGCTGGCGCTCGCCATCGGAGAAAATTCCGTACTCTACTTCAACCAGGTCTTTGCCAATAAAAACACGTCCGGCGAATACGGAGACCCCACCACCGCCAACTTCTCCGGCCTGAGCCTCATTAAATCCGGCGCCGGAGAGCTGGTCATCCAGAGGGCCAATACGATTTCCTCCGGCCGCACGGTCCGCGTGGATGCGGGCAAGCTGACGCTGGAGGTGGACAACGCCTTCGGCGCCGGCAGCAATCTGGGCAATGTAAGCATCGCTTCCGGAGCCCTGTTCTCCATGAACGGCCACACTCTTGCCAATGTCATTGACGTCCAGGACGGAGCCACTCTGGACATGGGCGGCAGCTCCTATGCCAGCATGGTCAACTGGCATGAAGGCGGCATCCTCCTGAACACGGAAAACAACAAGGGCACGCTCAACATCATGACCCGCGCCGCCCTGGAACTGGGCTCCAAGGCCTGGGCGGGAAGCGTGCTGACGGATACGGATACCGTTTTTACGCTCACGGCGGACCAGAATCTGGGAGCCCTGGGAGCAAACGTCAACTGCTGGACAGGCGGCCGCGGGTATAACAACACCCTCCAGAGCATCACCTTCACGGGCGGCCACGGAATCAACATTGACAACTACGGAGCCAAGTGGGCCGTCATTCTCTCGGAAAACGTCACCTTCCAGGACATCGGCAGCCTGACCTTCTCCAATAATGCCGCCGACATGTCCAATACAGAGGCCCTTTACGGCGCGGGGGCCATTGCCGCCAATGATACGGTCGCCTTCAGCAACACCGGAGCCCTTACGTTCAGCAACAACAGCGTGAGCGCGGATTCCGGCGCTTCCGGCGGAGCCATTTACGCCTCCGGAGGAGCCTCCTTCACCAGCACGGGCGCCATCAGCTTCTCCGGCAACTCCGCCATGACCCACGGGGGCGCCATCCATACGGGAGGCACCACGGGCAGCCTCACCTTCTCCGACATCGCGGAAAACATCTCCTTCACCGGAAATACGGCCGGAGAAAACGGCGGCGCCATCAATAACGATTATGAAACCGTGGAATGGTCCAGCGTGGGCCACGTGGCCTTCTCCGGCAACCTGGCGGAGGCGGGCGCGGGAGGCGCCATCTGGTCCGGCGGGGACGTAACGGCCAATACCGCCGCCTCCTTCAGCATGACGGGCAACGAGGCCCGGGACGGCGGCGGGGGCGCCATCTATTCGGATGGAAACGTCACCTTCTCCGGAGTGGGGGCCCTGACCTTCTCCGACAACCACGCATCCACCTACGGGGGCGCCATCGGAGCCTACGGGGACATCACCATCTCCGATTCCGGCGCCGCCTCCTTCTCCGGCAACACAGCTTATGAAGGGGGAGCCCTGGACGCCTACAACGTTGCCATTTCCGGCAACACCGGGACGGTGCTGTTTGAAAACAACAGTGCGGAAAACGCCGGAGGCGCCATCAACCTGCAGGGAGGAGGCTCCATTTCCCTGACGGCGGACCAGGCGGACATCATCTTCCGCGGAAACACAGTCCAGGACGGAAGCGTTTACAACGCTATCCATTTCAACGACGGCGCCATGGCTTCCTTCAATGCGGCGGACAACCGTCGGATCCTCTTTGAAGACGGCCTCAGCTCCCAGGACGAATCCGTCGTGGACATCAGCGTCAATGACGCCGCCGGGGCCGGAGGCACGGTCGCCATGTCCGGCGCAAACAGCCAGTCCGGCATCCGGGCCAATACGACCGTGTACGGAGGCACCTTTTCCGTCAGCAGCGGGGCAACCTACGGCTACCATTCCGCAGACTGGAGCACGGAAGAAGCGCGAACCTCCTTCACCGTAAGCGGAGGAAGCCTCCACATTGGCGAACAGGCCGCCCTGAATGCGGCGGACGTGAGGCTGGAGGACGGAACGGAGCTGTCCGTCATGGGAACCGGCAGCCTGAATGCAGACACGCTGACGCTGGGAAACAACGTCTCCATCCTCGGAACGGGCGAAGGCAGCTTCTCCATCACTGCCAATGCCATTGATATTTCCAACGGAATCACGATTGACCTCTCCCGCGGCTCCATGATCAGCCTGGAACTGCATGCGGACACCCTGACGCTGGGAGGGACGCTGGCCCTGGGCGACGACCAAGTGGACTACACCTCCTCCATCTGGCAGAGGGACCAGTCCTACCTGGTTATGGATGCATCCGGCGTCACGAACATGGACGGGACTTTCTCTGAAATCCTCTCCTCCCTCTCCGACTCCGCTACCATCACGGTGGGGAATCTGGGGCTGGAAGGCTATGACCCCTCTCTGGAACTGGGGCGCTGGGAACTGCGCTGGGACGAAGGAAACGCCCTCCATCTGGACTGGATTTCCAATGGCCTGGTAGTCCCGGAACCCGCTACCTCCCTTCTGCTTCTCCTGGCGGCAGGTGGCCTGCTCGCCGTCAGGAAGCGCACTATCTAACAACCGCCATCTCTTAATAAAACATGAACAGTACCTTTAAAACCTGCATGTGCGCCCTGGCCCTGGGCCTGTCCGGCGCTGCCCCCCTGTACGCGGCTTCCGCCACGGCAGCCTGTGAACAAACGCACTCCATCCTTTATGCGGGCACGGACAGCCAGGCCATCATGAAGATCAAGGTGACCGTTACGGAAACCAGCCAGATCCTGAAGGGAATGACCTTCTCCATGGCCGGAACCACCTCCGTCTCCGACATCGCGAAGGCCCGGATTTTCTACTCCGGCGCCACTCCCTACTTCTCCCCGAACGCGGAGCAGGCCAACCGGAGGGCCATCCCCGTCCTCAACACCATCTCCAAGGGGGCCAAAACCTTCCAATTCGAGGGAAGCCACGCGCTCTCCGCAGGAGACAACTACTTCTGGCTGTGCGTGGACCTCAACCCCCGCGCGCGAGGGTTGAACAAGGTGGACGCCTCCTGCACGGGCGTGGCCCTGCTGGAGGACTCCAATGTAGCGGTCGCCAATCCTTCCCCGGAAGGCTACGCGGAGGTGTATCCCTACCAATTCCGCGTGGTGCCCTACTACCGCAACACCAACCTGATGCAGTGGAACCCCAACCACCTGACCGCCCAGCACTTCAAATCATTCACGGACCTCATTTACTTCAACGTGGGATGTGACACGGAAGGAAACCTGACGGGGCAGAACAACGCCCAGTTCCTGAATGGCCTGGACAAGCTTAAAAACCTTCGCGGAACGGCGGGCAGCAAGATCATTCTGGGCGTGGCCCACTGTGACGGAGGGTTGACGGCTTTCACGGGAAATGCGGAAAAAAGGCGGCAGTTCGCGTACCAGCTCGTTTCCTTCGCCAGGGAAAAGGGATTTGACGGAATAGACATTGACTGGGAATACCCGGACAACGGCACGGAGTGGTACAACTTCTGCCTGCTGCTGGGAGAAGTGCGCTCCGCCATGGGAGCCAGCGGCATGTCCCTGAGCGCGGCGATCAATCCGTACTACCTGGCGCCCACCAGTGAAATGATGGACCTGCTGGACTTCGTCAACGTCATGAGCTATGACCGCGCCGGACAGCACTCCACCTATCCGGACATGCTCATCGACATCCAAACCATCCGCAGGAAAAACATTCCGGACTGCAAAATCGTCGTCGGCCTGCCGTTCTACACCAACGAGACGCGCTCCAACCGCAACTGGGACGCCCAGAAAGGCTATTCCAACGTCGTCCAGCTCTACCCCAACATCGCCCCCGGCACGGACCTCTGCGCCATCGACGGCCAGCAGCACTACTTTAACGGCATCACCACGATTAAGAAAAAATGCCAGTACGTAAAAACCCAGAAGCTGGGCGGCGTGATGATCTGGTGTTATGATGGAGATTTGCTGCTGACGCACGCGAAATCCCTGGCAAAAGCCATGTATTCCATCATCAAGCAACAGGCTGTCCGCTAATGTTTTGAAGCATCTCTTGCTCCGGCGCGCATTCTTTTTTGGAGAACGCGCGTTTTTTTATGTGGTCTTTTTTGATTCAAAAGGATTCAGGGGTTGTCTTTCCCAAGATGATTTGTAATCATTTCCCCGAATTATTTTCATATCACTACACAATATGAACACGTCATTGAAACTCCACGGCCTGGTGGCCGCCGTACACACTCCGTTCAAGGCGGACGGTTCCCTGAATCCTTCCAGCGTTGACGCCCAGGCCAGGCTGCTTGCCTCCCAGGGCATCAAGCTGGCTTTCATTACCGGAAGCACTGGTGAATCCTCCTCCATGCAGCTTGAAGAACGAAAGGAAATCTACTCCGCCTGGAAGGAAGCTTCCGCCAAGTACGGCGTGGACGTCATCGCCCATACCGGTTCCAACAGCGTCTGGGACGCCCGCGAACTGGCCGCCTTTGCCCAGGAATGCGGATTCGTGGCGACCAGCTCCCTTGCCCCCTCCTACTACAAGCCAGGCACTGTCCAGCGTCTGGTGGAATGCTGCGCCTTCGCCGCTTCCGGCGCTCCCGACCTGCCCTATTACTATTACGACATTCCCGTGCTGACGGGCGTGCGTTTCAATCCGGTAGACTTCATCAAGCTGGCCAAGGAACAGATCCCGAACTTTGCGGGCATCAAATTCACCAATCCGGACCTGGCCCTGTACCAGACCACGTTGAACTACGACGAAAACGTGGACATCCCCTGGGGCGTGGACGAATGGTTCACGGGAGCCCTCTCCGTAGGCGCCAAGGGCGCTGTGGGAAGCTCCTTCAACTTTGCCCCGGCCCTGTACCAGAAACTCATGAAATCCTTTGCAGAAGGCGACGTGGAAACGGCGCGCGACTGCCAGTGGAAATCCGTGCAGATGATCAACATCCTGGCCTCCAAGGGCTACATGGGCTGCGCCAAGGCCCTGATGGGCTGGCTGGGCGTTGACCTGGGTCCCGCCCGCCTGCCGCAGGGCAACCCCACCGCGGAACAGCTCAAGGAACTCCGCTCCGAGCTGGAAGCCATCGGCTTCTTCCAGTGGTCCATGAACTAAACCGCTTTCCCTCTTATGGCTGCAACACTTGACCTGACCACCCTGGGCGCATTCTACCGCCGCCAGCTTCTGGAAGACGTTCTGCCGTTCTGGTTCCCGCGCGCTTACGACGAAAAGAACGGGGGCCTCTACCACTGCTTTGACGCGGACGGCACCCTGGTGGACACGGACAAATCCGTGTGGGCCCAGGGCCGCATGGCCTGGATGCTGCTGACCATGTACAACAGCATTGAGAAAAACCCGGACTGGCTCAAATGGGCGGAAAGCGCCCTGAACTTCCTGACGGCGAAATGCGTGGACCCTGCCGACGGCCGCATGTACTTCCATGTGGAGGCGGACGGCACCCCCATCCGCAAGCGCCGCTATGCGTACAGCGAATCCTTTGCCGCCATCGCCTTTGCCGCCCATGCGAAAGCTGCAGGAAATGAAGAATCCGCAAAAGCCGCGCGCCACTGGTTCGACGTCTTTACGGACATCTGCTTCACCCCCGGCAAGATGGTTCCCAAATTCACCGGGAACCGTCCCACGACGGGACTGGGAACACGCATGATCACGCTGGCGACCGCCCAGGAACTGCGCAAGTACCTGGGTGACGAGGACGGCTTCTACACCGGATGGATCGACCGCTGCATCAACGACCTCCGCACCCTGTTCATGAAGCCGGAGCTCAAGGCCGTGATGGAAGTGGTGAGCCCTGACGGCGCCATCATCGACCACTTTGACGAGCGCACGCTCAATCCCGGCCATACCATTGAGGGGGGCTGGTTCGTGCTGGAGGAAGCCCGCTTCCGCGGCAATGATCCGGAACTCATCAAGGTGGGCTGCGACATGATCGACTGGGCTTTCGCGCGCGGGTGGGACAAGGAAAACGGCGGCCTGCTCTACTTTACGGACGTGTACGGCAAGCCCGTCCAGGAATACTGGCACAACATGAAATTCTGGTGGCCGCACGACGAGGCGCTCATTGCCATGACGCTCGCCTACAAGCTCACTGGAGAGGAACGCTACGCCATCTGCCACGACATGGTGCACAACTGGGCCTTCTCCCACTTCCAGGACGTGCAGCACGGCGACTGGTTCGGCTACCTGAACAAGGACGGCTCCAGGGCAAACACCCTCAAGGGCAGCCTCTGGAAGTCCTTCTTCCACCATCCCCGCGCCATGTGGTTCTGCGCCCACTACTGCGGCGCCATTTAAGGAAAAACAAAACATATTACTCTTACTAAAAGCCGTTTGCCAAATATGACAAACGGCTTTTACTTTTTATCTATCTTTAAAATGAAGATAATAGGAAATCTCTGCTGAAAAGGCATTCCAAAAAAATCCAGTCTGTTTTTATTTTCAGAGGATCAAAAACAATTGCTCCTCCTTCTGCGGTGTTTTATGATGCCGCTAACATGCTGGGAAAAGATCTGCACATCTTTTTTCATGAAATCATATATTTCAAGCGTGAACCCAACTTCTAATATCCATGAAAAGCACTCCTCATGCTAAATAAGCTCAATAGTGGATGAAGCAATAAAAGAGAAATATCATGACCGGTGAAAAATTCACGTTGATGCAATATTCCGTCAGCGCCGTCTTGGGGCTGATAGAAGCGGAAGATTTTGTTATACCAGAAATTCAGCGCCCCTTTGTCTGGAAACGAAGCCAAGTACGGGATTTAATTGATTCCTTATATAACGGCTACCCTACGGGCTATATCATTACTTGGAAGAATCCTGACGTGAAAACCAAGGATGGAGGAAAAGCCAACGGAAAAAAAGTACTTATCGACGGACAGCAACGTGTAACCGCCCTGATGGCCGCTATCGCCGGCAAAGAAGTCCTGGATGAAGATTTTAATAAAGACCGCGTCAAAATCGCCTTCAATCCTCTTGCTGATGATCCGAGCAAGCGTTTTGCGGTTCAAGACGCTTCTCATTTAAAAGACAAACGATGGATACCGGATATTTCCATCGTATTTGATGCCGATTTCGATGCGTTCGAGTTCTCCGTTGAATATTGTACCATCAATGAAGGAATCAAACCCAACATAATCAATAAATCCATTGCCTCTCTAAAAGGAATCGCCAACAGGCAAATTGGCGTGATTGAGCTGGATGCTACATTGGATATTGATGAAGTAACTGAAATTTTCATTCGTATCAATTCCAAAGGAACGTCTCTCAGCCAATCAGACTTTGTCATGTCCAAGATGGCCGCGGACATGGAACATGAAGGCAGTATGATGCGTAAAACAGTGGACTATTTCTGCCATCTGGCCGTGAAACCTGATTTTTACTCCTTATTGGTACGTGATGAGGAATTCCAGAATTCCAAGTATGCGGATAAAATTAAGTGGCTGGCTCATGATTATGATGACATTTACGATCCCGATTACGGCGATATGCTACGGGTATCATTCATGCACCAGTTCCGCAGAGGAAAACTTGCTGATTTGGTCAGCTTATTGTCCGGGAGGGATTTCGAAACCAAGGAATACCGGGATGATATCGTAGCGGAATCCTACCGGAAACTGGATGCCGGCATTGTACAATTTATCAACCAGCACAATTTTACACAATTTGTAATGGCCCTTAAGGGTGCGGGCTTTGTCTCCAGCAAACAGTTGAATTCACAAATGACGTTGGATTTTGCTTACACTTTGTATCTGATGCTGCGGAGTGATCCAACCATTCCAAACGAACAAATCAAACGGCATGTTCAAAAATGGTTCGTCCTCTCCACCCTAACTTCAAGATACATCGGATCTCCGGAGACGCAGATGGACCGTGATATGCGCAATATCGAAGAAAAAGGCTTCCTGAATTTCAAAACAGAAGTGGAGGCCTCTGCCCTATCGGAAACATTTTGGACGGTTACGCTGCCTCAGAACCTGGAAACGTCTTCTGTAAACAGTCCCGCCTTTAATACCTTCCTTGCTGCTCAAATTAACCTGAACTGCAATTCCCTGCTGATGAAAGGGACTAAAGTCTCCGATCTCATTACCATTTCAGGAGACGTGCACCATATTTTTCCGCGCAATTATCTGAAAAAGAACGGCATTGATAATAAGACAAAATATAATCAGGTAGCCAATTATATCTATCTTGATACGCAGGTAAATAAAGCCATTGGAGACGATCCTCCCTCTGTCTATTTTGCCAAAGTGCAAGAGCAATGCGGGACTAAAGCCATTACACTCGGAAATATTTCCGATGAAGAAATGCTTTACCGCAATCTGGAGGAAAATAGTATCCCTCAAAATATTGTCAGCATGGATATAAGTGATTACGAATCATTCCTTCAAGAACGCCGCAAACTGATGGCGAAGCTGATGCAACGGTATTATCAGGAATTGTAGATCATGCTCCTGTAATATATAAATTTATAAAACCGGTTAAGGATAGACGATATCCTCCGTCCGCACCACCACGTCGCCGGGGTCCAGCATGGCGTTAATCAGGGAACAGAAGCGGGATTTTTTTATATCCTCCGCTTTGATGGAAAGCTCTTCAATGGCTCCGCATGCCAGCAGGAATGCGCGCTTGGTGCCGGGAAGCAGAAAAGTTTCCGGAGTCACCCAGGAGGAGCCGTCCCCGAACACGACGTTGCTGTACCGCGTATCCGTCACCTGCCCGTGCCGGAGGATCAGCACTTCTTCATCCTCTCCCAACCCCAGCCCTGCCGTCTGAAGCTCCGTCCGGTCCTCCCACTTGCAGAAGTAATCCAGCCGTGGATTTTCCACGCATGCCAGCCTTTTCACCAGCCGGGGACGGTAAGGTTCAAAGACGGGACGGCGCGCCTTTCCCTGCGTATCATACGTGATATGGCATTTGTAAATGCCTGCGCCCTCCGGACCGGGGTTCCCTTCCAGCACGGAGGCCAGGTCCGGAACGGAGGAACCTTCCTCACCGTGAAGCTTCATGCTCCTCTCCACCCTCCGCTGGTGCCAGGGCAGCAGGCAGGGCGCTCCATCCTTCCATTTTACGGTTTCAAAGATCAAACGGCACATAAACTTTGGCAATAGCTTCCCGGTATTCCTCCTCCATACGGCTCATGACGGTGATGCCGCCTCCGCTCTTGTACACTATTCCCTCCCCGGCCTCTTCCATGAAGCGGATGGCGACGGCGGAATCCAGCTCCCGCCCGTTGAAAAAGCCGAAAACTCCCGTGTAAAATCCCCGCTCCATGTCTTCCGCCTCCGCAATGGCCCGGCAGGTGGCCTCCTTGGGCGCTCCGGTCACGCTTCCGGCGGGCAGCAGCTTCATCATCATCTCCCCCAGACTGGAACGCCAGTCTTCCGGGAGAGTGCCTGAAATTTCAGAACTGCACTGCAGGATGGCGCCGCCGCGCGTTTCCACAGGGCTGATATAGCGGTAGCGCTTCACCCGCACGCCAGCCGCCACCATGGAAAGGTCATTGCGCATCAGGTCCACAATGGTGGCGGACTCACGGTTCTCCTTCTCATCCGTCTCCAGCCATTGGCGGGCTTCCGGCGTGGCGGCAGGAGCCGTCCCCTTCATCGGAAACGTGGAGACGGTCCGTCCGCGCACCGTGACGAATGGTTCCGGAGAAAAACAGACGCATCCGCGGCCATGCACGCCGGGAATGCGGGCGTCCGGCCCCAGCAGCATCCGGTAGGGCGCGCGGGCGAACCGGAACAGGTGGCTCAGCGCCAGATTGGTTTCCACGGGAGTGGCCACGCACAAATTCAGCAGGTAGGAGTCTCCCCTCAGCAGATGCTTCCGGACGGAGGAAAAAGCCTCCGCATACCGGGACACGGAACAGGGGGAAGGAGTGAACCGTATCCGTTCCGGAAGCGCAGGGACCATCCCTTTCAGCTCCATTCCCCCCAGAGGAAGCGCAAAGGCCGCCGTACGCCCTTCCCCTGCACCGCCAGGCTCCAGCAGCAGGTTGTGCTCCAGGTCATGGGAGATCACGAAAAAGAACGGATGTCCCGCACGGCCCAGGGCATTCATGCGGCGGATGGTCTCTTCCCGTGTGTACATTGGCGGAAATTACTCTATCATGTGCGCGCCATGAGTCAACCGAACGTCTGGATCATTGACCACCGGGATTCCTTCACCTGGAATCTCGCGGAACTCGTCCGGGTGACCGGAATGGCCGTTCCGCGCGTGGTTCCCAATGACTCCCCGGAACTGGAACAGGCGGTCCAGGCCGGGGAAAAGCTCATCCTGTCTCCGGGGCCCGGCATGGTGCGGGACGCGTGCCACCGGGCAACCTTCCGCCTGCTGGACAGGCTGCCACCTTTCACCCCGGTGCTGGGCGTCTGCCTGGGGCATCAAATCCTGGGCGTCCATTACGGGGCGGAGCTGGAGCACCTCTCCCGGCCTCTGCACGGGGCGCGGGAATCCATACGCCGGGTAGCATCATGCCCGGTCCTTGACGGATTGCCGGAGGAATTCCCCGCAGGCCTGTATCATTCCTGGCGCCTTGCCCCCTCCCCGTGGCCGGAAGAACTGGCCGTGACGGCCAGAGACTCCGGCGGGAACATCCAGGCGGTCCGCCACAAGTCACGCCCCCTGTACGGCATCCAGTTCCACCCAGAATCCATTCTGACCCCGGACGGAGTGCTCCTGCTGCGGGATTTTCTCTCCCTTCCGGAGAAGGGATAAAACCCCTGAATCCCGTGATCAAATTTTCCAGGGATGAACGGGAGTGAACCGCAAAGTGTCTCATTCCTGTACCATGCCGGCCCATTTACGGGCCAGGTCAGGATATAACGCCTTTTTATTCTCATGAACGCACAGAACGAACTTAAAATCAGGGACATGGAAATCCTGTTCCAGCCTTTTCATTCACGCAAGCTCAACACCCCGACGCGCCTGGTCCTTCCGGCCATGACGCGGGGATTTTCCCCCAACGGGGTTCCCACGGACCAGGTGGCCGAGTATTACAAGAGCCGGGCAAAGCATGAAGTGGGCCTTATTATTACGGAAGGCACCTTCATTGACGAGCCCAGCGCCTCTCCCTCCTCCAACTATCCCAACTTCTTCGGCGGCGCCTCCCTGCGGGGATGGAAAAAGGTGCTGGAAGCCGTCCATACCACGGACTGCAAAATAGTCCCCCAGCTCTGGCACGTGGGCATGGACCGCCCCTTCAAGGGAGACAACCTGCCCAACCCGGAACTGCCGCCCATAGGCCCTTCCGGGATAGACGTGAACACGCTGGAGCAAACGGCAGAACCCATGAGCATCGCCAAGATTGAAGAAGTCATTGACGCTTTCGCTCGTGCGGCAGCGGACGCCAAACGGCTGGGCTTTGACGGCGTGGAACTGCACGGAGCGCACGGCTACCTGATTGACCAGTTTTTCTGGAAGGAAACCAACAGGCGCACGGACGAATACGGCGGCGACCTGGTGGGCCGCACCCGTTTTGCCAGCCGCATTATTCATGCCGTACGCAAGGCGGTAGGCAGCCAGTTCCCCATCATCTTCCGCTTCTCCCAATGGAAAACGGGCCATTACGACGCCAAGCTGGCGTATTCCCCCGTGGAGCTGGAAGACTTTCTGGCGCCCCTGGCGGAAGCGGGCGTGGACATCTTTGACTGCTCCACGCGCCGGTTCTGGGAACCGGAGTTTGCAGGTTCACGCCTCAACCTGGCCGGATGGACCAAAAAGCTCACCGGAAAACCCACCATCTCCGTCGGTTCCGTGGGACTCAAGGGAGACTTCACGAATGCCTTTGACGGCGGCCCGGAGGCGGAAGCCGCCAGCCTGGAACCGCTGGTGGAACGGATGCAGGCCGGGGAGTTCGACCTCATTGCCGTGGGGCGCGCGCTGCTGGCGGATGCGGAATGGGCGGAAAAGATACGCCATGCCCGTGAAAAGGACATCCACCTGTTCACGAAGGAAGACCTGAAGACGCTGAAATAGGAACTGACGGTCAGGCGTTTTCCCCTGGACACCCCTGCTTTTTCCCGGGGCGAACCGTCAGGTACAGCAGCCGGAGCACTACCAGCGCCGGAACCTGAAGCGCCAGGAAATACCACGGCGCAGGCCCGAAGTACTCCAGAACGGTTCCCGGAGGGGCGTACCGGGTGAACCCGTAATTAGTCCCCAGCCAGATATTCACGGGAATGACCAGCAGCAGGTACGCGTCGCAAAGGGCCAGCGTTCTTACGTCGTCCCAGGGGCGTGCGCGCCATTGCAGCACCACGGGGATGTACAGAGCGGAAACCAGCAGCAGGCCGTGCCCCACGAAAAAGGCAAAAAAGGCGCCAGAGGGAAATCCCTCATACAGCATGGGAGTAATCAGCCCCTGGACGCTGGCGGCCAGCACGCCGAAGTAAGCGACGGCGCACGCCCAGGGCCTGCGGTACCACAGGGCGATGAAGCAGACCAGCGTCATCAGGCTGCAAAAATGCAGGGGAAGCCGGTCCTGCCAGGGTTCCCAGTGCTCCCGGACGATGCGCCCGAAGGTTTCAATCAAAAAAGTGAGCAGGAAAACGGCGCCCAATACCTTGCCGACAAGCACGCGTTTTTCCATCCGCAGCCGGCGGCAGCCCCACAGAAGGGCTCCCGCAGCAGCCGCCACGATGCCGAGCGCCATCCAATGCGGCAGGCTCCAGCGGATAAACAGGGTGACGGCGTCTCCGGACATGGAAATCAGGCGGAAGGAAGTTCCGGGCATGCCTGAAGCTTGCCGCTCATGGACTCCACCCGGAGGCGAAGGACGCATACGGCGCGGGCCATGGCGGGGGTGAAGGCCACTTCCCGCCCCGTCTGTTGCAGCATGATGCGGCTCAAGGCATGTATCTTTTCCCCGTCCTCCTGAAGAATTTCCACCGTCCCCCGGCCCATCACGCAGGCATAGGCATAACTGTACAGGCATGGGTTTTTCCCCTCTATCAGCATATGGTCCCCATCCATTTCAAAAGAAGCTGCCGGGCGGGATTGCAGGATATCCAGCTTCCGCCCCTCCCTGGCGCAATGGAAAAACAGCTCCAGGGAACCGTCCCGGTCCTCATAACCGAAGTTCAGGGGCACCATGTACACCTCCGTGCCGTCCCATAATCCCAGGCGGCACACCTTGAACCGCGCTATCATCTCCAGCAGGTCTTCCCGCCGGGTTACTTCCTTGTCTTTTCTTCTCATAAGCGAAACCTTTCCCCTTCCACTCATGCAGAGCGCAGAATCCGGCCCTGTAAAAGAACAGGAAACGGAGCGGCTGCCCATGGCAACGGAGAAACGGACCGGAACAGGGATATAGAAAAAAATCCTCCGTGAAAAGCTTTTTACCCCGGCCCTTCCCCTTTTCCGGAACACCGGAAAACATCAGGAAGCGGAAGCCTCCGTCACATCAGCAAAAACAGCCTCCGCCGCCCGGCATAAATCCAGGGGATTGAGTTCAATCTGGCACCCCAGGCGGCCGCCGCTCACCACCATCTCCGGCAGAGCCTCCGCGCTGGAATCAATCACCGTGGGGTACTTCTTCTTCATTCCCAGGGCCGTACAGCCGCCGCGTACATACCCTGTCACCGCCGTGATCTCCTTCACGGGAAGCATGGCAACGGCCTTGGCGCCTGCGGCGCGCGCCGCCTTCTTCAGGGAAAGCTCCGCTCCAATGGGAATAACGAACACGTAATACTGGCGGGGAGCGCCCACCGTCACCAGCGTCTTGTACATCTTCTCCGCCGGCAGCCCCAGGGCCTCCGCCGTATGCCGGGCATCTACAAACTCATGGCACTCATAGGAATAATGCCTGTAGGGAACCCGCAGCGTATCCAGCAGGCGCATGGCGTTCGTCTTTACTTCCTTCTCCTTCTTTTTGGCCATAAGCTTGAAACGGAATCTGCCCGCAAGAATAGGAAAAACGGCGCCCTTTGACAAGACCGGGGACCTTTCTCCCCCGCACGCGCGGAAAGGGAAAAAGCCGTTCCCTCCCCCTGCACCCTTGACTTGACGCTGACAGAGGGGCTAACATCCGGTATCATGGCAGATCATCACGTCCGGAGAAGCATTGGGGAACACATCCTGCGGTGCTCCGTCCTGATCGTGGCGCTCTTCATCATGTCCCTGGGCATCGCCCTCTCCGCCAAGGCCAACCTGGGAGTCTCCCCCATCTCCTGCACGCCGTATGTGCTCAGCCTGGCGCTTCCGCTGACGATGGGAACCGTCACCATCCTGATGCACCTGACCTTCGTGGCCGTGCAGGCGGCCCTGCTGAAAAGGAACTTCCGCCCGGCGCATCTGCTCCAGATACCCGTGGTATTCCTCTTTGGGGCGTTGACGGACTTCTCCATGTGGCTGATGGCCCCTCTGGAACCGGGCGGCTACCTGTGGTCCGCCGTACTCTGCCTGCTGAGCTGCCTGGTCATCGGCTTCGGCGTCTTTCTCCAGGTCAAGGCGGATGCCGTTCTGCTGGCCGCGGAAGGAATGAGCCTGGCCTTCGTCAAACTCTTCAAATGGGAATTCGGGGCCGTGAAAACCAGTGTGGACTGCACGCTGGTCTGCATTGGCCTGGTGTGCTCCCTGACGCTCCTTCCGGGACTAACGGGCATCCGGGAGGGAACCATTGTGGCGGCCGTCCTGGTGGGAATGATCGTCCGATTCTTCAACAGGCACGTCTTCTGGCCGGACAGGCTGCTGGAACAGCTGACACGCTCCGGAGCGGCGGAAGAACTCCTTCCGCTGGCACGGACAGCTGCTTACGCGCCGGACGCTCCGCTGGTCATTTCCATTGACCGGGAATACGGCTCCGGCGGCCACGCCATCGGCAAAATGCTGGCGGAGAAACTGGGAATCCCATTCTACGACTCGGAACTGGTGTACCTCACCGCCTCCCAAAGCGGCCTTACTCCGGACTACATCCGCAAGCATGAACAACAGCTCACCAGCCGCTTCCTGCACGAGCTCTACGCGCAGAACTACGCCTACACGGCGGAAGAACTGCCGCCGGAAGACGCCACCTTCCTGGCCCAGAGCAAAGTCATCCGGGATATCACGGCCAGACAGGCCTGCGTCATTGTGGGCCGCTGCGCCAACTTCATCCTGAAAGGAAGGCCCAACCTGTTCAGCGTCTTCCTGCATGCGGATCCGTCCGTACGCATGCAGCGCGTCATTGAAAACTACGGGGTGCAGCCTGCCCGCGTAGCCAAAACCATGGACACCATGGACTCCCGCCGCCGCACCCACTGCCTGCACTATACCGGGCAGGAGCTGGGCAACGCCCGCCTTTACGACCTGTGCGTCAACACGTCCGACTACGGGCTGGAACGCACCGTGGAATTGATTTTGGAAGCCATCAGCACCAGAACGGCGGACTCCCCCGCCGCGGAAACAGTCCCCGTCAGGAACTCCGCGCTACCGGAACCGGACGCCGAAGACATCCAGGGAGAAATCTCCCTGGCCTGAGGATGATTCCGGACTCCGGGAAATCCGTATACGCTCCCGGCCTTCCATTACAGAGGCCCCCGGAGACAGATAAAATCAACGCCGTCCCCGTATTCACAGTCCAAGAGTTCATGAGACTCTGGTCCCTCCACCCTTCCTACCTGGACTCCATCGGCCTGATTGCCCTGTGGCGGGAAGGTTTGCTCGCCCGGAAAGTCCTGCTGGGCCAGACAAAAGGCTATACGCATCATCCCCAGCTCATCCGCTTCCGGGAAACGGAAAACCCCATTCAAACCATAGACGCCTACCTGAAAGCCGTCCATGACGAATCTGTGCGCAGGGGCTACAACTTTGATTTAAACAAAATTTCTCCCTGCGAGTGTCAACCGCCTCCCCGCCTCCTCCTGCCGGACAAACAACTGGAATACGAATTCCACCATCTCCTGAATAAGCTTAAGACAAGGTCTCCCCAGCAATATTCTATTTTGCAACAGATCACCCCCGTCCTTCCTCACCCACTTTTCCAAGTGATGTTGGGAGACATTTGTTCATGGGAAAAATATGATTAATCAAAACGATTAAAACAAAATTCATTTAGCCAAATCAATACAAATAACTTCTATATTATTTTCATAATCAATAGGAATCGAATCTTTTACCCTCTCTAAAAAAGAATCGTGACCACTGAAATTAAATATTAAATAAATTCCATGTTGTACATTTGAAGAAAAATACTTGTCTATCAATTGATTTTTAATACTTGTATACAACTCTCTATTACTATCTTTCTTACATTCAATCTGTATTTCAAAATCTTCTACGTTATAACGTACATTAATGTCCACTCTATTATTGGCTTCATATCTTTCCTTGGCCATATCAAGATCATTTCTATATCTATCTTTCAAACGACGAAGAATAATATCTCTACAGCATTCTTCATCTTTCGAAGAACCATCCTGATTATAAAAAGAATCTTTATCATTATCACGATTATCCTCTATCGTTTTCTTCAACTCAATCAATCTACAACAAACATCTATAAAGAAATCCTCTTTTGATAAAATTGTGTCAGATATAATAAATTCCTTGAGATTATCAATAGGAATCGAATTTTTTACACTGTCTGCTTCTTGTTGAATCAGTTCACTAATTCGATGTGTGATTAGATGTGTCCAAACATCATTTTTATTCTGACGCCTGACTTGCAATTCTTGCATCTCTCCTAAATTTAAAAGATGGAAGCTATCTCTTCTCAAGAACGTTGTACACCAATCACTATCTGATTGAACTTCTTTTACATATTCTATTGATTCGGGTGTTGTAAAACAACTAATCATATAGTCGATGGATCTTACTTTCATATCCGAGGATAAAAAATGAAAACTATATCTACTTGGTACACAAAATTTACTTAATATAATTGCATGTCTTTCAATAAATTCTTCCTTTTTGTCTTCTAAAAAAATAATCAACGTTCGAATTTTATCTTTATTCTCGTCTGTTAGTTCATACTTCTCCAATTGCTGTAAAGTTTTCAAATCTAATTGAAAAGCCGTTAAACGCAAAAATGTCTGGACAATATAATCTACATCAATTTTACAAGCCACGGCCATTTCTTTTAATTTTTCAATCTCATTTTCTTTTTCAAAATACGGCAGTAATACATTTTTTAGACTTGGAGCTTTCTTGGCAACCGCATATTGTAAAAAGCATTTCAGAGATTCTTCGGCCAACTCTGATTTGTTTATATTAAAATATTCTGCAAAGTCATTTTTGATAATTCCTCCTGTATTGGAATGTAAAATACAATTAATGTAAATGTATTTTTGAATTTGCATATCCAATTGAGAGAGTTCCTCATTTGTATTCAACGAGCATGCAACATAGTAAACCATATGAATGGAATTATCTTCCATCAATGAATATACATCTAAATTATCAAATCTCAATCGATCCGCATGATATAAATTTTTAATAATATTTTTTAATCGTTTTTGTTCATCTTTAGAAACAGGAATTTCTTCTTTAAGATAAATAAATTGTGAAATCCAGCAAAGATTTTTATCTACAATATCATTGTCACTTCTATTTTTAAAATATTCATCACTTTCTATTATTAAATTTTTATGATTTTCTTCTTGTTCTATTTTATGATTTTCATATTCAATCATCCATTCTTCTTTAGTAGGATTTATGAGTTTTTTATATAAATCTAAAAATTGAAATTTTTGAGCAATTTCCTTTACATTGTCGGAAGCTTGATTTTCTTTTGGCAATCCACAAAATGCAAAATGAAACAGTTTCTTATTTATATTATCATTAAGATTTAAGCTCATTTTCTCAAATAATATATCACTCCATTTAGTTACTCCACATACCGCAAATAAATATCTGAATTTATGAATTTCATATTGTTCTCCATTGCTCTTCAAAAAATCGTCTACATACAAGGAAAACAATTCATTAGCCAATTTATATATTTTTTTCGAATTTTTCTTCATTAATTCTTTTGCTAAATATGAAGATTCAATGGGAAGAGTTTCATACCAACAATAATATTTTTTAAAATGAGTTAGGATACTATAAATTTGAAAAGCAGATAAAACTTCTTCAAACTTTAAGATTGTTTCAAAGAAATATTCTTTTATAAAAAAATTCTGTATTTCCAGGAAACTTCACACCAGTTTTACATTTACTAAGCTGATAAATTCGATCTATTAGCTGAAACTTATGTTTATATCGTATATTGTACAAAAAATCCCCGTGACCTCCCATCCATGATCTTTGGTAGATCATCAGCCATTCAGGGATTTTCTCTAACGATATATGATTAGGATACAGTAACTTCAGTAATTTGTCTTTTAAAACATCATCGCCATCCTCGATATTTCCATTCTTAATTAAATCAAGTACTTCCATTAAAAATGCCCAATCCTTAGATACACCTTCGAGCATTTCAGTTTTATAGTAAGCGGAAATTCCTTTTGCTACTATTTTCTTTTTCAAAAAATCAATCATTTTAGCACTCAAAGATGTATTTGATACAACAATCCGTGTAATCAAATACACATAATGGTTATTTAAGCGCAATGCTTCTTCTAATTCACTAATAAAAAAATCATCAAATTCAGGATCATAAATATCGGAAAGAAATTCTGTTCTGTTGAAATTCCAGAAATATGGATTATCCAATGAATATTTTTTAATCTCCAGAAGAATCTCTCTTTTTTGTTGATCATTAAACAGCGATGAATCACCGTAAACTAGCTGATAATAAGGGTCTATTTTAATGAATTCATTATTCCGCGACAAAGAACACAACCATGCATAGGTACCTCTTAATTCTGTCGCTACCTTGCCCTTATATGCAAACATATTTTTAACACGCAAAAATGATGATGGACAACTTTCTGACAATTTATACTTCTGAATGAACATTGCTGCTGCAAATTCGGCAATGGTTCTGTGAATAAAGTGATGTTCTGCAAACAATGCTGTTCTAAGAGTTGCTTCCAATTTCTCTTTAGGATAACCATTGGAAGTGTCACATATTTTGTCCAATAAATCTCCTCCCAGTTCTCCGATATCTGAAAACATATAGAAAAACGCAATATACCCTACATATTTCAGCATTTCATCAGGTTCAAGCCTGTATTCCCTTCTACGATTATGCGAAATATTATGTTCACGTGCGGTTATAATAAATTCCTTATAGAGTTCAGATTTGGCATCAAAATTTTTCTCAGGATTATTTTTATACAGCTGCACTAACATTGTAAACATCTGAGGATTACTCAAAAAACCATGACTTGAAAATTTCCTCATAAATATTTCAATATTATCAACGCTATATAATTCAGCCAATTCTTTCTGTTGCAATTCATTCATCGGTTGGATTTTATAAACGTTTGCGATGTTTCCAACTACATCTTTTAATGCTTGAATATCACTTTCTCCATACCAGTCCATTTCCCGACAAGTTATGACCACTTTTATTGTATCTGGTAGTTCTTTTATCCTATGGGCTAGTTCTTCCATTAGAAATATTTCATCTTTTTCGAAACATCTACTTTCATCCAAACCATCCAACAATACTATTTCAGTACAATCTTCCATAGCTATTGGAAATTTTAAAAAAGATTTTATCTTTATAAACTTGGTCCTTGAGGGATGATCTTGATAATATTTTTTTAAGAGAGATGTTTTCCCACTTCCAGGAGCTCCAAGAATGATTATGATTCTGCTTTCTTGAAGTGCATCATTAAATGAAATAATTTCTTTTGTTTCATTAGAATGCTTCTTTAAAAATAAATCTATATACATAAAATATTAATTATAATTTTTCACTTATGCTAATTTCATAGTAGTATCCCCTGTAGTATTCTCTAGACCCGGCCTATTAAATATCTATATCTGGTAGCAGGTACCACAAATCTCGATAACTCCCATATGCTTTAAGGATTATTGTCAAGGAGATTTTGTATGTTCAAAAGCTTCCCTTATTTTTATCCGTGAACCTTACAACTGGCAACACCATATTCATCATGGGCTGTGTTTTTACTAAGATACAACAAGGAAACGAGCGGGTTCCGTTTGGTGATATTTCCTCAATCTCACCAAACTAATATGGATGATTTTTTCCGGACCACTAGTAGTTGATAAAAGGAAAAGGCCTTAAAGCGTTTTTGCTTTAAGGCCTTTATTTGGTGGAGCATAGCGGGTTCGAACCGCTGACCTCCTCAATGCCATTGAGGCGCTCTACCAACTGAGCTAATACCCCTTGACTTTCGTCTTGGTGCGTCCTGTTGAGGACGGGGAGAAAGTACCATTACTGGCGCAGACGCGCAAGCTTTTTCTGCAAAAAAAGATGCGGATGGATGATTTTTTCCGGGAAATCCCGGACTGGGAAGATTCACCAGGCCACGCCTGCCCGGAAATCGGGACAGCCCAAATAAATGTGTTTGAATGGGATGCACGGCTGTTTTACCTTTCATGAAAGATGAAACGGCCCCTTTTCCAGCATCGCATGCTTTCCGCTGCCGCCCTGGCGGCTTTCTTCCTGGCAGGTTCCCTTCACGCGCAGGAACCTCCCGCTGCTGCCGGACAGCCGGCTCCCACGGCGGACAGCGGCATTTCCACACCCCGGCGGGTAGCCGGACTGGGCGTTCTGGCGTTCCTGATTGGCTGGATGATCTGGAGAAGCGGTTCCCGCCGCCAGAAGGACGGCAGCCAGGAGCAGGAGAAGCCTCATGACACCGAACCCCGGGAATGACGCCGTTTTTGAAAGGTTGCCCCTGTCCTTTCCGTAGTCGTTGCAGAGAGTATCCCTCTGCCCCATTCATTCATGAACGTTTTTTTACCCATCCTGAGCCTCCTGTGCGGCGCCTTGCTGACGGAAGCCGCTTCCGGCTCGTCCGATGCCGGAGAGCCTTCCCCGGGCGTAGCGCAGGAGTTATGGTTCGGTATTCCGGGAAGCTCGGTAAGAGATTTAACGCACGGGAAGGTTTTTGAGACAGCGGCATCAGCCGTTTACAAGATAAGCAGCCTGGATGTAACTAATCTGGGCGACCAGTACGGAGCCCGTTATTCCGCCCTGATCCGGGTACCCGTCAGCGGCAAGTACCGTCTTTACCTGTCTTCCGACGATTCCGCGGAGCTGTGGCTTGGCAAGGACGCCACCCAGAAGGACATGGCCTGCATTGCTACGGTTAAAGGGTATTCCGATCCCCATAATTGGAGCAACCAGCCCAACCAGGCTTCCGAGCCTGTTCAGCTGGAAGCAGGCCGTTTTTATTTTCTGCTGGTGATTCACAAGGAGGACGGAGGCCCGGACCATATGTCTGTCGCCTGGTCGGGGCCCGATATTCCTGCCCCCGTCATCATTCCGTCCACGGCCCTGTTCGTTCCTCCAGGCATCCTCCCGGAAGACAAGCTCCAGGCTCCTAAAACGGCCGAGTAACCCCTCTGTGCCGTTCCGGGTGCCCTTGGAAATTTTTTCAGGGTATCCTCCCATATTTAGCCCTTTAGAAAAAGGGAGGCGTTTCATGTGGTGCGACAGGCGGAGTACGGGAACGTTTTACCTACCGAGGAATAAACTACCGGGCCTCCCCCTTCAGGGAAGCCCGGCTTTCTCGTCGTATATCACGTAGTTAATCGGAGCGACCTGACACCAAAAATGTCAAAACACCCACTGAAATCAATCTAGCGGATTTCTAATCCGTCTTCATTCCGGATGCCCTGAATTTCTTCTTAAAGAGTTGAATTTCTTAAGTTATTCAAAGAAATAAAGTTTACACGGAGGAAGTATCAGGAGAACTTTTCTACAGGAATGGAGAATTTCCCGGCATGGGGACGGGAGCGGCAGAGCCTCTTTTCACGATTCCTTATTTCATTTTTTATCACCATTCATTTATTTTATGCGCATTTTATTAATTTTTTCAGATACTCCGCTTTAGTTGCACACCTGTTATTCACATTCTATTTACATCACCTTTTATCTTCGGGGAAGCTTCCGTCCTGTTTTTACACGGCCAATCATGAATGCGAAACCCCAGCAGGGAATAAAAAAGAATGAAGACCTTCAAGCTACACTCAAAAACGGACAGGAGAAGAGCGGGAAACCCACTCTCCCAGCCGCCTTTCCTGTTCTGGAAACAGGCTCCAGAAAAGAACTGCAAATCACCTGGAACGATTTTCCAGACCGGGATCAGCTTCAAGAGTTATACACATCTTATAAACATGTTATTATCAAACCTCCCATGATTTGCTGTGATTTTTGCCGTCATCGGCAAAGTTTCATAACAGGCGGCATCAAGGAAAACACCGGAAACGGCTCTGACCGGGAGAAGGCTGTTTCCCGTAGATTTCTTCCAGATATTGAAGAGAAGAGTTACCGCCACCGTTATCACATTCATATTATTAAGCCACAAAATGCACCATTCTCGTGCTTTTTTTCAAGCACCAGAGGATCAGACGTCCGCAAATATTTTCACGTACGCATTTCTCCCGGAGCACGGATTTTCCATCCATTTCCGCAGGACAGAATGAGAGTAAACGGAAGGATTTAAAAACGCATGGCCATGAATGGCTGTTTCCACGGCAAGCGTGACGCCAATTGTCCTTGTTCCAAACGCGGACGAACGGTAGATTTTCCGCGCCATATGACCAGAGCATCCAGAATAGAACGCCTTGATTATCTGAAGGACCAATTGAGCAAAAGGATTGTTATCCTGGATGGCGCCATGGGCACCAATATCCAGAAGTTCAGGCTGGGAGAGGAGGATTACCGCGGGGAACGTTTTGCGGATACGGAGCGCTACCCCAACGACCTGAAGAATAATAACGACCTGCTCGTCCTGACCAGGCCGGAGGTGATCCTAGACATCCACCGCCGCTTTCTGGGTACGGGGCATGCGGATATCCTGGAAACGTGCACGTTCAGCGCTACCAGCATCGGCCAGCATGATTATTTCTGGCACCGTCCGGAAGAAGGGCGCCGCAAGGACCAGGAGTATTTCCAGGAGGTGGTGGACGCTCCTGAATTGAAGTCCCTGATCCGGGAAGTGAATTTGGCCGCCTGCGCCCTTGCCCGCCAGGCATGTGACGAAGCGGAAGCGTCAGACGGCAGGCCGCGCCTGGTGGCCGGCTCCATCGGTCCCATGCCCGTTACCTGCTCCCTGTCCCCGGACGTGAACGATCCCGGCTTCCGGGCCGTGAATTTCCGCCAGCTGAGGCAAGCCTACCGCGACCAGGTTCTGGCCCTGCTGGAAGGAGGAGTGGACATGCTGCTGGTGGAGACGATTTTCGACACGCTGAACGCCAAGGCGGCCCTGTTCGCCATTGAAGAGATTTTTGAGGAACAGCCGGAGGACGCCGTTCCGGTCATGGTGTCCGTAACGCTGACGGACAAGGCCGGGCGCACGCTGTCCGGCCAGACGATTGAAGCGTTCTGGAATTCCATTCGTCACGTCCGCCCTTTTTCCGTGGGCATCAATTGCGCCCTGGGGCCGGACCTGATGCGCTCCTTTGCGGAAGAGCTTTCCGGCCTGGCGGATTGCTACGTGTCCATTTACGCGAATGCCGGGCTTCCCAACCCTCTCAGCCCCACCGGCTACGACCTTCTTCCGGAGGACATGGCCCGGTTCATGAAGGAGTATGCCTCCCTGGGCCTGCTGAATATCGTAGGCGGCTGCTGCGGGACCACTCCGGAGCATATCGGCGCCATTGCTGCAGCCATGGAAGGGGAGCCTCCGCGCATTCCGGCTTCCCAGGAGCCCGCGCTGCGCCTGTCCGGATATGAAGCGTACAATCATACGCGGGAGAAGAATACCCTTTTTGTGGGGGAACGCTGCAATGTGGCGGGTTCCCCCAAATTTGCGCGCCTGATTCGTGAAGGGAATTATGAGGAAGCGGTATCCATTGCCCGCCAGCAGGTGGAGAATGGAGCCGTGGTGCTGGATTTCTGTTTTGACGACGGCCTGATCGACGGTCCCGAGGCCATGGTCCGCTTTCTTAATCTCGTTTCCGCGGAGCCGGATATTGCCCGTGTTCCCTTCATGGTGGATTCCTCCAAATGGGAAGTATTGGAGGCCGGCCTGCAATGCATGCAGGGCAAGGGAATCGTGAATTCCATTTCACTGAAGGAGGGGGAAGAGGAGTTCCTGAAGAAAGCGGCGCTGATTAAAAAGTACGGCGCTGCTGCCGTGGTGATGGCTTTTGACGAACAGGGGCAGGCTTCCAATTACGACGACCGCGTCCGCATCGCCAAACGGGCCTATGACCTGCTGGTGGAGCGGGTGCAGTTCCCTCCGGAGGATATCATTTTTGACCCGAACGTGCTGACCGTCGGCACCGGCATTGCGGAACACGCCAATTACGCGCTAGATTTCTTCAAGGCAGCAGGCTGGATTTCCCGGAACCTTCCCCACACCCACATTTCCGGCGGCATTTCCAATGTCTCCTTCGCCTTCCGCGGCAATAATCCGGTGCGGGAGGCCATGCATTCCGCCTTCCTGTACCACGCCACGCGGCAGGGGCTGGACATGTGCATCGTGAATGCCGGGATGCTGGAGGTGTACGATAATATTCCCAAGGACAGGCTGGAGCTGATTGAAGACGTTCTGCTGAACCGGAATCCGGACGCTACGGAACGCCTGACGGATTACGCTGAAAAACTGGCCGCGGAGAAGACGGAAGACGGAAAGGAAAAGAAGCCCGTGCTGGCCTGGCGGGAGCAGGACGTCGCCAAACGCCTGGAGTATTCCCTCATCAAGGGCATTACCGAGTTCGTGGATGCGGATACGGCGGAGGCGTTCCGGGAGCTGGGCTCTCCGCTGAACGTGATCGAAGGCCCGTTGATGGACGGCATGAAAGTCGTCGGGCAATTGTTCGGGGACGGCAAGATGTTCCTGCCCCAGGTGGTGAAGAGCGCCCGCGTGATGAAGCAGGCCGTGGCATGGCTCACTCCGTACATTGAAGCGGACAGCAAGGGTTCCTCCAAGACGGGAAAAGCCGTGATCGCCACCGTGAAGGGGGACGTGCATGACATCGGCAAGAATATCGTCGGCGTGGTGCTGGGCTGCAACGGCTTTGAGATGATTGACCTGGGCGTAATGGTCCATTGCGATACCATTCTGGACCGGGCGGAAGCGGAACAGGCGGACCTGGTGATGCTTTCCGGCCTGATTACCCCTTCCCTGGAGGAGATGTCCCACGTGGCCGCGGAGATGGAGCGCCGGGGGATGACCATTCCCCTGATGGTGGGGGGAGCCACCACATCCGCCCTGCACACGGCCCTGAAAATCGCCCCCCATTACAAGGGTGCCGTGGTTCATACGGTGGACGCCTCACAGGTGGTGCCCGCTGCCGCCTCCCTGGTGAGCGAGAAGAAGGATTCCTACATTGCCGCCGTGAAGGCACGGCAGGAGGAGTTGCGCAACAGGCATGAAAACAAGCCCGTCCGCGACCTCCTGCCCCTGGAGGAAGCCCGTGAACTGCGCTGGAAGGGGGCGGAGGACGGCTACGTCCCCCCCGTGCCCGCACGCCTGGGACCGGTTTCCATCGGCAGCCTGCACAGCTCCGTCAGCTGCGGCTGCTGCAGTGACGACCCGCGCTATTACGTGACCGTGCAGGAGCTGATTGAGCATATTGACTGGACGCCCTTTTTCCACGCCTGGGAATTGCACGGTTCCTGGAACCGCGCCAGCCAGGAGTTCCGGACGAAGGACCCTTCCAAGGCGGAGGCGGCCGCGGCCCTGTACCAGGACGCACGCGACCTGCTGGAACAGGCCGTAAAGGAGAACCGCTACCAGGCCCGCGGCGTCATCGGCATTTTCCCGGCCAATTCCACGGCCAGCCATGACGACATCACCGTCTGGACGGATGAGTCCAGAAACGTTCCGCAGGCCATCCTGCTGACCCAGCGCCAGCAGTTGAACAAGCAGGGAAAGACCAGGCTGGCGCTGGCGGATTTCATCGCTCCCGAGGGGGTGAAGGATTATGTGGGGGCCATGGCCGTCAGCATTCACGGGTCCAGGCGCTGGGCGAAGGAATGGGAAGCCAGGAATGATTCCTACCGCGCCCTGCTGGTCAGCTCCCTGGCGGACCGCCTGGTGGAGGCTTTCGCTTCCATCGCCCATGGCAAGCTGCGCCTTTTGTGGAATATTCCGGAAGAGTCAGGGGTGCGCCCCGCCTGCGGTTACCCCAGCCAGCCGGACCACCAGGAGAAGGAAACCGTGTTCGACCTGCTCCATGCCCGGGAGGAAGCGGGCATGAACCTGACGGAGACCTGGATGATGCAGCCCGTTTCCTCCGTCTGCGCCCTCGTGTTCTCCCACCCGGAAAGCACCTATTTTTCCGTGGGCGTCACCGGGGAGGACCAGCAGAAGGATTACGCCGCCAGAAGACAGGCCGCCCATTCCTGACTTTCCCGTTTTTATTCCGCCTTTCCCCTTTATGCAGCATACCGACCAAATACAGGCCCTTTCAGAGTTCCTGCTGGAGTACGCCACCACGCTTATGGGCGCGGGGGTGCACACCAACCGCGCCGTGCGCAATATTTCCCGCATTGCCGCCGCGTACGGGTACAGCGCGGATATGACCATTTTCCAGCGCAATATTACCATGAGCCTGATTTGCAAGGATGACGAGACGCTGCGCCGCACCTCCGTCCGGAAGCTGAAGCCCCTGGCGTTCAACTTGAACCTGATCCAGCAGCTCAGCGAATTGAGCTGGCTCCCGGTGGACAACAACGTCAGCATTGCGGAGATGGAGCAGGCGTTCCGCTCCATCGTGCGCACCAAGAGGTTTTCCCGCTGGACGGACCTGCTTCTGGTCAGCGTGGGCAACGCCGCCTTCTGCCGCCTGTTCAACGGGGACCTGTGGGCCATGCTGACCGTGTTCGCCGCCACCCTGCTGGGCTTCCTGGTAAAACAGCAGCTTTCCCGGTTGAAGTACAATCCGCTGGGCGTCATTATCCTTTCCGCCTTCGCCGCTTCCATGGCGGCCGCGTGCGCCGTCATCTTCCAGCTCGGCTCCACGCCTCAGATCGCCCTGGCCACCAGCGTCCTGTTCCTGGTTCCCGGCGTTCAGATGATCAATTCCATCATGGACCTGATGCACGGCCACATCCTGATGGGCATCTCACGCGGCGTCCATTCCATCATGATGATTTCCTGCATCACCATCGGCCTTTCCGCAACCATGCTCATCGTGGGGGTAAACAGCTTATGAGTCCGGATTTTCTTTCCTCCATCCTCCTGGACGGCCTGATGGCCGCCATTGCCGCCACGGGGTTTGCCGTCATCTCCAATCCGCCCAAGCGCGCCATTGCCGTTTCCGCCCTGCTGGCGGCCATCGGCCACGCCTTCCGGTTTTACATGCTGCATTCCTGGTCCATTGACATTTCCAGCGCTACCTTTATCGCCGCCTTCACCATAGGCATGCTGGGCGTCATGACGGCCAAGCTGGTGAAGTGCCCGGCGGAGATTTTCGCCTTCCCCTCCCTGCTGCCGATGATTCCGGGCGTGTACGCCTACAAGACCATCCTGGCCCTGATGCAGTTCATGCAGGAGAACCAGGACACGGCCACCATGAACCGGCTGATTGTAGAGATTTGCAAGAACGGCATCACGGCGTTCTTCATCATCTTCTCCCTGGTGATCGGAGTAGCCATTCCCATGCTGATGTTCAAACGGTTGAGCTATACCCGCATCATCAAGCCGGAACATTGACCGCCAAACGCCGGAACCGGGACATTTTTCTCTTGCCAGACTACGCCCCGTATGGTTTACTACGCCCCGCAACGGCAGGAATGCCAGTGCAAGACAGCCCCATAGTGTAATTGGTAACACACCTGATTTTGGTTCAGTATTTCTAGGTTCGAGTCCTGGTGGGGCTGCCAATCCAACCCTCTCTTCAAGGAGGGTTTTTTGCTGCCTTTTTCCGGCGCCGTTTCCCTGCCCGATTTCGCCAGCAGTGAGATTTCCCCCGGCCCCAGTGAATTGCCGGCCTGCGGCACGGCGGTTGTCCTGGCGGAACCTTCGTGAACCTGCAGCGCACCAGGGATGCCACCGGGCGTAAGGAAGCCGTCCTTCCCGCATGTTCATTCACGGCCGTGCGCCGGGAATAAGGGTTCCGGCCCCTTTAGACTCCGGACGGCACAAAGAAAGAGAGAAATTCCCCGCCGCTGTGCTGCGGAAAATGTTTTAAATACGCTAGCCAGGAAACCAGACAAGCCTGGTGGACAGAAAGGATAGCTTGAAGCGCTCAGGAGGAACTAATCAAGCTTCCATTCCCAGGCAACGGCAGAATGAACATGGCGGGATATGATATTCCCCCCCACTCCATTTATTTCTGGAGAATACAGAAGGATTTCCCCCTTACAAAATTTGGAACAGAAAACGGAACGGGCACTTCCGGAGATTATCCGGAGGAGCCAGGGGAACGGAGTAACGGCCACCCTTTCCACTTTCCCCCGTTTCCACGCCCTCCGGACGAGGGTCACGTGGCATTTCCAGACGGTAAAAGCTCTTGCGTTACAGGGATTTTTTTGCATAATCCCCCGGCAGGAATGACGGAAAAACCTATACAACTTGGGCTTGCCGGGCTGGGGACGGTTGGTTCCGGCGTTTATGAAACGCTGTGCCGCAACCACTCCCTTCTGGAAGCCCGGAGCAAGATTCCTTTCAGAATCAAGCGCATCGCCGTGCGCAATCTGGAAAAACCCAGGGAAACCGCCGTTCCCCAGGAGCTGCTGACGGACGACTGGCAGGACCTGGTGAATGACCCGGAAATAGACATCGTCATCGAACTGATCGGCGGCACGCGCCAGGCTTACGAGCTGGTGACGCTGGCCCTCCGCGCCGGGAAACCCGTCGTCACGGGAAACAAGGCTCTTCTGGCGGAGTACGGCGCGGAGATTTTCAAGCTTTCCGCGGAAATGGGCACGCCCATTTATTTTGAAGCTTCCGCCGGAGGCGGCATCCCCATCATCCAGAGCCTGCAGAATTCCCTGATCTGCAACCATATCAATTCCATTGTCGGCATCATCAACGGAACGTCCAATTACATCCTCTCCGCCATGGGGGAACACGGGGCCGATTACGCGGACGCCCTGGTCCAGGCCCAGAAGCTGGGCTTTGCGGAAGAAGATCCCTCCCTGGACGTCAACGGCTGGGACGCCGCCCACAAGGCCCTCATCCTGGCGATGCTGGCGTACGGAACCACTATTTCCCCTGACAAGATTTACGTCAGCGGCATTGAGAACATTACCAGCCGGGATTTCGAGTTCGCCAGGAAGCTGGGGTATACCATCAAGCTCCTCGTCGTCATCCGCTACCATGAAGGGCAGGAAGACGCCCTGGAACTGCGCGTCCAGCCCTGCTTTGTCCATGACTGGCATATCCTGGCCTCCGTGAACGGCGTATTCAACGCCATTTCCGTCAACGGAGACATTGTAGGGGAAACGCTGTTTTACGGCCGCGGAGCGGGCAAAAATCCCACAGCCTCCGCCGTCATCAGCGACGTGATCACCGCCATGCGTGAAAGCCGCTATCCTGAATACCATACGGGCTTCAATCCGTATGCCAAGTCCTGCGGAATCATGCACATCAATGATACGGTCACCCCGTATTACGTCCGCTTCCAGGTGGCGGACCAGCCCGGCGTCATTGCGGAGATAGCCCGCATTCTGGCCACCTTCGGCATCGGCATTTCCGCCACCTCCTCCGCTCCCAGCCATATCGCTGAAGACGGAGCCCAGTGGAACGACCTCGTTTTCATCCTCCATTCCTGCCCGTGGGGCCAGCTTCAGAAGGCCCTGGAGGAAATTGCCCGCATTTCCTGCGTGGCGGCGGAACCCCGCGTACTCCGCATCGAACACCTTCTTCCTCAATCCTAACCTACATCATCATCCTGTTACATGGCTCTTATCGTTCAAGAATTCGGGGGCAGCTCCGTCGGCACCATTGACCGCATCCGCAATGTGGCGCGCCGCATCCATGACACCGCCAAAGACGGCAACCAGGTGGTCGCCGTCGTTTCCGCCATGAGCGGGGTGACGGACAAGCTGATCGGCCTGGCCAAAGAGTTGTCCGAATCCCCTTGCGAACGCGAACTTGACGTGCTGATGGCCACCGGAGAGCAGCAGTCCATCGCCCTGCTCTGCATGGCCCTGCACGAGCTAGGGGAAAAAGCCATGTCCTTCACGGGGGCGCAGGCGGGCATCACGACCTTCGGCAGCCATACGCGTGGCCGCATCCACAGCATCAACCCCACGCTGATGAACAAGTACCTGCTGGAAGGCAACATCCTCATCTGCGCCGGCTTCCAGGGAGCCACGGAGGAAGGAATGGTCCAGACGCTGGGCCGCGGGGGGTCCGACCTTTCCGCCATCGCCATCGCGGCCGCGCTGGAAGCGGACGTGTGCCAGATTTTTACAGATGTGGACGGCGTGTACACCTGTGATCCCCGCGTGGTGAAAGACGCCAAGAAGATACAAACCCTTTCATATGACGAGATGCTGGAGATGGCCTCCAACGGTTCCAAGGTGATGCAGTCGCGCTCCGTGGAATTCGCCAAAAAATTCGGCGTCGTCTTTGAAGTTCGCAACTCCATGAACACCAACCCCGGTACAATCGTGCAAGAAGAAACTCCCTCCATGGAAGCCGTCGTCATCCGCGGCATTTCCATTGACCGCAACCAGGCCCGCGTTACCATTACCGGCATTCCGGACCAGATTGGCTACACGGCCCAGATACTGGGCGCCCTGGCAGAAGCGGAAATTAACCTGGACATGATTCTGGCCAATACCGCTCATGACGGCTACGTCCGCCAGTCTTTCACCATGCCCTCCAACGAACTGGGCCGCGCCCAGGCTGCCCTCAAGCCGGTCATGGCCGCCCTGGGTTCCACCGTGAAGGTGGAAACGGAAGCGGGTCTTGCCAAGCTTTCCCTGGTAGGCATCGGCATGCGCTCCCACTCCGGCGTGGGAGCTACCGCGTTCAAGGCCCTGGCGGACGCCAACATCAAGACCGGCATGATTTCCACCTCGGAGATCAAGATTGCCGTGATGGTGGACGAGTCAGACATTGAGGAAGCGGCCCGGGTGGTGCACAGGGCGTTCAATCTGGGCGTCTAACACTTCCCCCTTTTTTCAGGCCCGGTTCACGGAAACGTGAACCGGTTTTTTCATGTATTTCCCCCCTGTCCGGGACAGAGAGGGGAATGCTGAAATACAAAAAAAGGCCTGCTTCCTGAAAGGAACCGGACGGGGAGATGAAACATGCCCGGGCAACAAGGAAGGGCCTGCCGGAAAGAGGGAAAGAAAAAAGAGTAAGGCGTTATTTGCCGGAAGAGGGCCGGAAGCGGGCGGCCTCCGATTCTGCGGTGATCCTGGCGGGTTCGATATGAAGGAGTTTCCTTATAGCTTGGCCCCGATCGCTCTCCGTCATCGGGAAGTAAATAACGTCGTCTCCCAGATCATAGGAATCCAGGCCCGGGATACTGTCCGCCGGAGCAAAAGATTCCGGCGTGTCCGGCAGTTTTTTTACCTCCTTGGAGGAGGCAAGGGTATAATACATATAATTACCGGAATACAGTTCCGTTTTAGGGGAGCTGCCCGGTTCCGGTTTAGAGAAGCTGACCGCAGAGTGTTTATGGGCAGTCCAGCTCCACTGGATCAAAGCCTCCACAGGAATGTCTCCCCGGAGGGATTGGACGACGCGGGCGTAGTACGTTATCTCCTGGTCCGTTTCCACCGTCTTATAAATAATAACCGCCAGGAGAATGTCGCTTTTCCGCAGGTACATGGCCGGGCTGTAAAGAGAAGCATCCGCGGCCACTTCAGCCTGCGTGGGAAGGGGGGATGGAGATGGCGCCGCGCTGGCCGATACCGCTATCAGTCCGGAAAGCAAACAACAAAAGAGTGGTTTTTTATCCATAGAAATGGGTAGATTACTTTCTTTTCCATTATGTTCAAAAACGGAGCGAATGCTTTTAAAGCATTCGCTCCGTAAAAAAGAAGTTGATGAATTATTCAGCGTCTTTCAATGTCGCCCGGTTGATTAACCAAATGGGGCCAGTCAGGAAACTGCCAATGGAGATGTTGTCTCCCGGGCACATGCCTACGTGGCCCTTTCCGGCAAACACAATAATGTCGCCCGGCTGCGGGCTGCAATAGCCTGTATCCTGGCCGTCGGCATAGTCCGGGTCGCCCAGGAGCTTTTGCACATAAGCGGCCATGTCCCTTGCACGGATGATCACGTGGGTTTTACCTCCCAGCGCATCGGCGTTCGCCTCGGCTCCGATGGGCATAGCCCCGGCTTCATTCTTCAAGTCCTTTCCGAAGGAACTCAGCGTGATACTCATGCGCAGGGCGCAGCTGTTATAATAGCTGCGCAATTGCTCAGGTACATTGTCCTCAATTTCCTTCAGGTGGGCCTGATAGAGCCACCCCCCGATGTAGGACCAAACCTGTCCGGGATTGGGCATGGTGACATAATCCACCATATTGTAGCATTTCAGCAGTTTTTGGGCATCCTCCGTCTTCCAGAGATTGACGGGGGCATCAATTTCCCAAAGTTCCAGGTCAGCCCCATCCATTTGAGGAACGAATTCTTCCGCATTGGGATAGGGGGCAATGGCATCCGGAACCTTCAGGTTCTCATGATGGAGCTTGACGTAATGGTAACCTTGCTTGAGTTCCTTCTTGCCCTCCGCCTTCTTGGATGAGTTGCCGTCCTTGAGTTCCACCACTTTCTGGTTGTCTATTTCCAGGTAACCGTTGTCGTCCATCTGAATGGTAAAGGCATATTCCTTATCAAAGGGAATACGGATGTATCCTTCCCAGTCATGGACGCCGGTTTCTTCCGTCTTGTGCCAGACGATTTTGGGAGCGTCTTTTTTCCTCACCTTGTAACGAGGATTATTTTCAGCGTCGAGCGGGTGAAATGGTATAGTTGATATAGCCATAGTGTTTATGTTTTCAATTCATTTATTGTTGAATGAACTGGTCATTCAGTCCATGGTCACCTTGAAAGATTTCCCTCTCCCCATCAACACGTTCAACGCGTATTCGGCAGACAGGGAAAGGGCCGAAACGGCGCAGGAATCAGGTGAAAATAAAGGGCATCAAAAATACAAGCATTGATGGCCAATAATTAAACATTCCAATCTCTCCGTCCCGGGAGGAAATAAATGCGCCTTCCGCCTGCACATTCCGGAATTTTGCCAAACCGTCTCCAATACGAAATATAAGAGGCGCCTCCAGAAGGAATATACCTCTCCGGACTATTGACGAGTGTTCATCTACAGGTAATTGGTCATTTTTCCCTGTAACCATGCAAAGGCCGCAAAGGAAATTCCTTTACTGCACCCGTATGGTCTGTTCAATCAGTTCGTTCAGGCGGGGGGCGGAAACGCCGCCGACCATTTCCTTCAGCTTCATGCCTTCCAGATACAGGACCGTTAGCGGAACGGCTTCCAGCCCGTACTTGCGGGCCACGTCCGGATAAGCGTCCGCGTCAATCAGCACGGCGAACGCCTTGCCGTCCTGCGCCGCGGCGTAGGACTTGACCGCCTGCACGTAGTCCGTGGCCGGGCGGCTCCATGGGGCATAAAAGACAATCAGCACCTTGCGGCCGGAGAGTTCCGTGAGCTGCCTCATGTCCTCCCCCTTGTAGTCCATCCACACGGGGGCCTTTTTTTTAGGCTCCGCGGGGGGGAGAACTTTTTTGGGAGGGTCAAACGTCCTTTCCAGGGGGCGCGGAGCGGGCTTCTTCTCCGCGTAGCGGGCGCGCCGTTCGCTGGAATCGTCGCATCCGGTCAGGCCGGCCATCAGCAGGCCGCTGACCAATATGAACAAGCCCTGTTTCATTCCGCAGGCAAGTATGCCCGGGGAAGGCGAATTTGCAAGACTGAAACCCGTTCCGCTTTTCGCGTTGCCCCCGCCCCCCCTTCTCTGTTATGGTAGCCGTTGCATGAACGGCGTCCCTCCACTGGAATTTGCAGGGGTTTCCCACTGGGCGGCTTTGGCCGTTCTTCTGGCGGCGGGACTGTGCATCATGGAACTGGGGCAGTCCTACAAGAAAACCGTCAGGAACCGCACCACGTTCTGGCTGGGAGTCGCCTGCCTGTTCAGCCTGGTTCCGGACCTGGCCGCCATGCTGGCGGATGAACCGGAAAAGAGCTGGACGTGGATGCTTCCCCTGCATTTCTGCTCCGTCATGCAGGTGCTCTGCGCCCTGAGCCTGTGGATTCCCTCCCGCCTGCTGCGCTCCGTGGTGTACTACTGCGTGCTGTGCGCCACCTTGCAGGGGCTGCTCACCCCATCCGTGGCCCACGATTTCCCGTCGTGGACGTACTTCGCCTTTTTCCTGTCCCACGGCGTAACGGTCATCACGGCCCTTTACCTGCCGCTGGCCCTGGAATGGAAGCCGGCGCGGTGGGATTTCCTGTGGGCCCTTCTGCTGGCGAACGTATATCTGGCCGCCGTCCACCCCGTCAACATGCTTCTGGAAACCAATTACGGGTTCACCGTGGCTACGCCTGCGGGCGGCTCCGTGCTGGACCTGTTCGGGCCGTGGCCCTGGTACCTGCTGTGGATGCAGATTCCGGCGCTCGTGCTGATGTACCTGCTCACGCTTCCCTTCCGCCATTATCCCAGAGGACGCACGGGCAGTTCCCTGTTCCATCATTGAGAAAGGCCCCACCATCCGCGCCAGACTGTTCATGCCGGAACTACTGCGAAAGAGGAAAGGCGCGGACTCCCGATTCCGGACAAGAAGGGCCGGAACAAGCCTTTTATTGGACAATAGGCTTGAGGATGCCGATGTAGGTGTCCGACGTTCCGGTTCCGCGATAGATGGAATCTATCCTGATCTTGATGGTGTGCACAGGCTGCCTGTAGTACGGCGGCACGACGATCTGGGGCGTCCAGTCATCCCGCAGCGTGGCGTCAAAGGTGTAATTCCCGTTCAGCGTTACCTGGATGACTTTGGGGCGGCTGAACATGGAATAGGCTATGTTCGGATGCCGCCGCGCTTCCGTATCCCTTTCCGGATTGGTCACCGGGGAAATGCCGGTTTCCAGCATGATGCCCAGCAGCCGTCCCGGATTCTTGAGCTTGATTTCCAGGGTTTCCCCCTGCCCGTCTCCGGAAACGCCTTCCGCCCAATAGCCGGTGCCGTTCTTCAGGTTATCCGGGGAACACGGCGCGCCGTAGGGGTCCTTCTCCAGAGTAGAGCTGGCCGTCACATCATACTGGTCCGTCAGGGTTCCCTTTTCACCGCGGATGGTGACCTGGCCGTCCTTGTCCAGCACCCAGCCGGGGCCGGGCGTCAGCACCACGGAGGAAGCATAGGGCCTGCCGTCCGCTCCCAGCAGGGACCAGGTATAAACGCCTTTGGGCGTAGTCACAATGGATTTGGCATCTGCGGACGGGTCCAGCTTGACGGATTGGTTGGTCATCTCCGAGCTGTATACATTCACAACCGCCCTGGGGGTGCCTCCCGTCCAGGTCATCACCGGAGAGGCGAGCAGCGTCAGACGGGGTTCCCCCATGTTGACCTTCGGTTCCGGCGTAATGGCAATATCCTGCGTATAAGGCACGGAAAACTGGAAGGTAAGCACATGAGTACCCGCCTTGTTGGGAACCTGGGCCACCAGCCAGTGGGTGATTCCGGCAACGGGGGACATGGTGGGAGCGTCCGCCTGAAGATGCCGCCCTTCCACCAGGGAGGAATCACATTTCAAATCGTCCACGGACGTCACGATGTCCTGCACCGCCCTCGTAAAAGGCAGGTTGCGTATGGGCTCCGGCTTTGCGGCATTGGCCTGTTCATCCGGCGGATCATACTGGAACGGCACGCCCACGGAGATGGTCTTGCCCTTGACGCCTTTGGGGATGTCCAGCGCGCAAGTGTAAATCAGAAAGGCCTGGTGCTGTTTCAGGGACACGGTAACGTCCAGGGCGTTCAGCCGGATTCCGTCCGCCTGCGTCAAATCCATGGGGACCGGCAAGCCGGGCGCCGGAGCAATGCATTGAAGGGAGACGTTCCGCGACCGGGGCTGCGGGGCCTTTTCTGCGGCGCTCTGTTCCTTATGCTGAGGGTCTGCGGCCAGGACCGGCATGCAGCACACGGCGCCGGTCAACCAGATCAGGGTAGCCAATCTCATGGCCGTTAAAATAACGCCTTGCAGCACGTTCATCAAGGCTCATTTGAGGCAGATGGATAAGCCTTTTCCTCCTCCTGCTTCCCGCCTTAAAAAACAAGGGAGAAGCCATTTTTTAATCCGTAAAATCCGTAGCAGGCAGGCATTCGTTTCAAGCCCAGGAATGTTGTCCCATGTTTTTTAAAAGGGCTTGTTGAGAGTTTTCCGGAACGACTTTTTGCCGGATGGGTGAAGAGCGGCGCCCTTATGAAGGGGAGCAGAAGGAGGCCGCTCCCAACCGGATAGAAAACCGGCATGGACATCAGATGCTTTACTATGTTATTAATCAATAAAATTCATTCACTGTTAATAATCAACAGGAATTTTTACATAACAGGAAATACACGCTGCAATACCCATCCATCCGGCCCCTTAACGCCTTCTTATTGCCGGGGGTTTCCCATGGAAAAGCCCCCTCCGCGGGAGGCGAATAACGTTCTGCAGGAAGGCGCCCGTCAAGCAAAAAAAATGGAGTGTCAGGCAGACAAAAAAAATTCACGCAAGACAGGAGTAAAATTTCTCGGAAACCGGGATAAAGCACAACATGTGGGATACAGAAAAAAAGACTGTACAATATTTCCTTTTCATCGCGATTATTTTTCAGTAGATAATGCAAACGCTACGCGCCGCCCCAACCCCGCGACGGAGCGCTGCCTCACGGGATTTCTCCCAAACGCTTTCTACTTCGCAAGCCATGACTATAGACAACTCGCAAACCATACTCAAACTGCGTACAGGACAGGAAATCATCCTCCCCCAGAGGAAGGACCTGCTGGGCGGTTTGAAATTCACCAGAAGATTTTCCCACAACGAAGTCCACCCTTATGATGAAGTGGACTGGACGCGCCGCGACGTGCGCATCATGGACTGGAAGACCGGAAAGACCATTTACGAGCGCCTGGGACTGGAAGCCCCCGCCCACTGGGATGACAACGCCGTCAAGATCACGGCGGACAAGTACCTTTTCGGCAGTGAACCGGGGTCCTTGGAATATGAAGACAGCTTCCGCAATATTTACGACCGCATTTCCAACACCTACACCGTATGGGGCTGGGAGGAAGGCTACTTCGCCACGCTGGAGGACGCGGAGATTTTCAACGAGGAAATCAAGGCCATGCTGGTGCAGCAGATTTGGGCTCCCAACTCTCCCGTATGGTTCAACATCGGCCACTGGGAACAGTGGCGCTGGGGCCGCCCGGACCTGCGGGAAAGCTATACCGGCCACGGCAACAAGGCCTACCACACCAAGGGCACCAAGAACAACCTGAAGACCTTCACGGTCCAGTCCACGTATGAATATCCCCAGTGCTCCGCCTGCTTCCTGACGGAAGTGGGGGACAGCATGGAGGACATCCTGGACCACCTGACCACGGAAGGCCGCATTTTCGCTTCCGGTTCCGGCGTGGGCATCAACCTTTCCACCCTCCGTTCCTCCAGAGAGCCCATCAGCGGCAAGGGCCGCTCCTCCGGCCCCATTTCCTTTGACCGCGGCTGGGACCGCATGGCCGGGGCCATCAAGTCCGGCGGCAAGACGCGCCGCGCTGCGCGCATGGTGCTGATGTTCAGCGACCACCCGGACATTTTCGAGTTCATCAGCACGAAGAACCGCCAGGAAGACATCGCCAAGGTGATCCTGCGCGAGCACAACGTGCACGTGGAGCTGAAGCAGATTGCGGAAACCAAGCTGGTGGCGGGAACCCCGGCGGAAAAAGCCGCCGCGCGCCTCATTCTTTCCCTGCCTCTGGCTACCCGGAACAGCTTTGACCCGCACATGGACGCCCTGCTGTACGGGGAAACGCTTTCCCACCAGAACGCGAACCATTCCGTCTCCCTGAAAGGCGACTTCTGGCAGGCCCTCGCCAACAACGGCAATACCTACACGCGCTGGGTCACGAACCCGGCCCACATTGAACAGACTTTCCGGGCCCAGGAACTGCTGGAAGCCATGGCGAAGTCCATCTGGGACAACGGGGAGCCCGGCGTGCACAACAATGACGTGATCAACCTCTGGAACCCCGTCAAGTCCATCGGCTCCATCACTACCTCCAACCCCTGCTCCGAGTACGTCTTCCTGAACAATACGAGCTGCAACCTTTCCTCCTTCAATGCCTACCGCTTCCTGACGAAGGATGAGGACGGCAAGCCCGTCTTCGACGCGGACGCCCTGACCCACGCCGCGCGCCTGGCGATGGTCTGCGCTGACCTGAACGTGGAACGCGGCGGCTTCCCGATTGAAGAAATCGCGGAAGGCACCTACAAGTACCGCACCACGGGCATCGGCTTCGCCAACGTGGGCGGCTCCCTGATGGCGCTGGGCGTTCCGTACGATTCAGACGAAGGCCGCTGGATTGCCTCCCAGCTTTGCAGCGCCCTGACGGCGGCCTGCTGGACGGCCTCCGCGGAGATGGGCGCGGAACTGGGTTCCTACGTGGAATACCCCGCCAGCAAGAAGGACCTGCTGGCCGTGCTGCGCCTGCATAACGCGGCCCAGAAGCTGGCGACCGCCCTGCCCTCCCAGAAGGATTCCAAGACTTTGGACGACCTGATTGAGAACATCATCGCCAACGCCGGCGGAGTGCTGCCGGAAGCGCAGGGACTGACCGCCTCCTACGCCCTGCACGCCTATCTCAAGAGCTTCAAGGCTCCAACCCTGATGAACAAGGAGCGCATCGCCCCCGCCGCCAAGCTGGCGGAAGCCGCCTCCGGGATGTGGGCCAAGGTCGCCAAGGCTACGGCGCACCGCAACGCCTTCGTCTCCGTGATGGCCCCCACGGGCACCATCTCCGCCCCGCTGGGCTGCTACGATGAAGGCACCACTTCCATTGAACCGGATTACACGCTGGTGAAGTGGAAGCAGCTTGCGGGCGGAGGCTCCCTGAAAATGTTCAACCGCCTGGCCCTGGAAGGCCTGCGCTCCCTGGGTTATGCGGAAGACTTCGTCAATGAAGCCGCCCTGGAAGTGGCCGGCCTGGACGGCCTGATTTCCGCGTTCCAGGGGAATATGGACGCCGTCGTGAACCAGCTCATCGTGGACCCCTGCAACGACCAGGCCGGACCCGTGCGCCTCGCGTGGCGCCGCCTGCTCTCCGGCACGGAATCCCGCAGCGAGATTCAGGAAAAGGTGGCCTATATCAGCAACCCGGCCAACATGTCCGTGCTGACGGCGGATGAACTGACCGTCATCAATGGCTCCGCCCACATTGAGTCCATCCCGTGGCTGGACAAGAAGGACCTGTCGGTCTTTGACTGCGCCGCCACCAACGGCAACGGCATCCGCGCCATCTCCCCCGCCGGCCACGTGCTGATGCTGGGCGCCCTCCAGCCCTTCATTTCCGGCGCGTGCTCCAAGACGGTGAACATGCCCGTCTCCGCCACCGTGCAGGAAGTCTACGACTCCCTCATCATGTCCCATGAGCTGGGCGTGAAGTGCATCGCCATTTTCCGCGCCGGCTCCAAGGCGAACGCCGTTTACGTGGTGGACACGCCGGAAACCCGCATGTTCAAGGCCAACCACGTCTGGGAACAACTGGTGAACGCCGGATCGGACGCCATTGACGAGATCATCGCGGAAGCCTCCAAGCCGCGCCAGCGCAAGCTGCCCGGCCGCCGCCTGGGCCAGACCGTAAAGTTCTCCGTGGGCGGCCAGCTCACGGGCTACCTGACAGTGGGCGTGTATGCGGACGGTACCTGCGGGGAAGTTTTCGGCCGCCTGGGCCAGGTGGGCTCCTTCGCCTCCGGCATGTTTGAAGCCTATTGCAAATTGCTCTCCACGGCCCTCCAGTTCGGCGTGCCGCTCAAGGAAGTGGTCAAGGGCTTCCGCAATTACTCCTTTGAGCCTTCCGGCTTCTGCCGCGTGGGGGACGATACGGAGGCGGACACCTGCACGGAAATCCGTTCCTGCGCCTCCGTGGTGGACCTGATCGCCAAGATTCTGGCATGGCTCTTCCCGGAAAGCAACGGCTACCGCCTGCGGGACGTGTTCTCCATCCCGAGCGTCAGCCTGCCCGGCCAGGCTCCGGACACCACGGTGAGCGTGCTGCCCCCCCGCATCATCACCGCCCCGGTGCACCTTGAAACCCCGGCGCTGCCGGAGGTTCCCGCCGCCGGCAAGGCGCCGGAAGGCACCATGCTTAACGGCGCTTCCCTGTGCCCGCAGTGCCATTCCCTGGCCTACGTGCAGGACGGCAAGTGCAAGTCCTGCCGCTCCTGCGGGTATAAGGATGGCGGCTGCGGGGAATAAGCGGATTATTCCCGTACCTGTTATTTCAAGGCGGAACCCGGCCAGCTTCCGGGTTCCGCCTTGCTGATGCTTTCCCCAGCTCCAATCCATCGGAAGTAATCAAATGGCTATGTGGAACCCATGGCGCGGATGCCACCGGTACAGCGCCGGGTGCAAATTCTGTTATATTCATCAAGCCGACAGACGGAGGGGAATGAATACGGACGAGATCGTGAAAACGGACAATTTTCATGCCCCCGTGCTGAAGAATAAAAAGGGAGATTACAGAATGAAACCCGGCCAGACCGTGTATCTGGGCTTCTCCACGGATTTTCTCATCCGGGAGGCGGACCCATGGCGCGGCGAATGCTGGGAAATGATCCGGGAACGCCGGGACCTGAATTTTATTTTCCTGACCAAAAGAATTGAACGGTTCATGGAATGCATCCCCGGTGACTGGGCGGACGGCTATGACAACGTCACCATAGGCTGCACGGTGGAAAACCAGGACAGGGCGGACTTCAGGCTCCCCATCTTCAACAAGCTTCCCATCAAGCATAAAAATATCATCTGCCAGCCGCTTCTTGAGCAGGTGGACCTGGCCCCGTATTTGAACCAGATTGAACTGGTCGTCGCAGGCGGAGAATCCAACAGCTGCGCCAGGCCCCTGAATTATGAATGGATCTTATCCATCCGGGAACAATGCATCCGGAGCAAGGTTCATTTTGAATTCAGGCAATGCGGGACAAACTTCATCAAAGACGGGAAAATGTACCGTCTGCACGTCAGGCAGCTATGCAGCCAGGCGAAGAAGGCCGGCATCAACTGCTGACCTCCTGCCCGGCGTGCGGCAGAAAAAAGCGCCGCCCCCACGCGTTCCGGACTACGGGGCAAAAAACCACCCGGAAGAAGGAATGATAGGCGTTTGCCTTGAAATCCGGCGTAATTTCATTCATAGTACAGCGTGAACGCCTGAGCCCGTTCCTCTATCTTTCCATGAAACCCTACTACACCCTGGCCGATCTTCTGGATGAAGAACATCCGTTTGATGCCGGAGAATCCGTTCCCGCCAGACTGGCCGTGATCGGCTTCCCCATCGCCCATTCCAAATCCCCCGCCATGCAGCAGGCCGCTCTGGATGCCGCAGGCATCCGTGCGCGCTACATCCGCATCCAGGCTTCTCCGGAAGAGTTTGCGGACGTGGTGCGCCTGCTCCGGGAAAAAGGATTCCTGGGAGCCAACGTCACGGTGCCCCACAAGCAGGCCGCCTGCTCCCTGTGCCATGATACGGACGCCCTCTCCCGCGCTACGGGTTCCGTCAATACGCTCGTCTTTCAAAAGGACGGCTCTGTTTCCGGCTTCAATACGGACGGTCCGGGCTTTGGACGCGCCATCCGGGAAGAATTTTCCGTGGACCTGCGCGATTTGAAGGTGGTGCTTCTGGGCGCCTGCGGCGGGGCCGGGCTGGCCCTGGCCTACACCTGCGCCATGCAGCACTGCGAGCGGCTGACGCTGGCAGGCAGGTCAGAAGAAAAGCTCCAGGCCCTTAAGGACAAACTGAGTTCCTTTTTCATTGACGAACACAGGCTGGAAGGACCATCCGACCGTCTGGCGGCCCACCTGAACAACACGCCGCGGTTCAATTCCGCCGTGGCGGAAGCGGACCTGATCGTCAACGCCACGTCCCTGGGCCTGAAACCTACGGACCCCTCCCCCGTGCCGTCCGCCCTGCTTTCCGCCCACCACCTGGTGTATGATTTACAGACGCATGACGACGCTTTCCAGATGGAAGCCCGCTTCCAGGGAGCCAGGGTCTCCAACGGCCTCTCCATGCTGGTTCACCAGGGGGCCCTTTCCTTTGAACGCTGGTTCGGCATCAAGCCGGACATTTCCGCCATGCGCCAAGCCCTTGAACAAAAGCATGCCTGACACCAAACCCGATTTTGACATCCGGGCTTTCCGGAACGCGCTGGTGGAGTGGTTCAGGCGCGAGGGAAAGGATTACCCATGGCGGCGGACAACGGACCCGTGGCACATCCTGGTTTCCGAGCTGATGCTGCAGCAGACCACCATTCCCACCGTTCTGGGAAGGTATGAACGGTGGATGCGCCAGTTCCCCACTCCCGGGCACCTGGCCTCCGTGGACGAGCAGACGGCCCTGCGCTCCTGGGAAGGGCTGGGCTATTACCGCCGCGTGCGTTCCCTCCAGGCCATTGCCAGGGAGATTGTCAACGAATTCGGCGGAGAGTTCCCGGACAATCCGGAAGGGCTAAAACGCCTGCCGGGCATCGGCCCGTATACGTCTGGGGCCCTGCTTTCCTTCGCCTTCAACAAGGCCGCCCCCATCGTAGACGCCAATGTGGCGCGCGTGCTGGCCCGCATTGACAATTATTCCGTGCCCGTGGATTCCACGGAAGGGTTGAAGTACCTGTGGACCCGCGCGGAAAACCTGGTGGATCCGGAACATGCCCGCGAATTCAATTCAGCCATCATGGAATTGGGGCAGACCTACTGCAGGATCAGCGCGCCGGACTGCCTGCTCTGCCCCGTGCGCTCCTTCTGCTCCGCAGAGCAGCCGGAAACGCTCCCCGTCAAGAATCCCAAGCCGGAAATTACCCGGGTGGAACACCACGACGTTCTCTACCTCCGCGGTAAATCCATCCTGCTGGCAAGATGCCCGGAAGGGAAGCGCCACGCCGGCATGTACCGTTTCCCCCAGCGGGAGGACGACCATACCCTTTCCCTGCCCCATGTGCTGAAACAGACCTACAGCGTCACCCGCTACAAGGTGACCCGCTACATCCACCATGTGACGGAATCCCCGGCTTTTCTGGAGGGGGAGGAACTGGTTCCTCTGGACAAGGTGCACGAGCTGCCCATGGCCTCCCCGGACCGCAAGGCCCTGAATTCCCCCGTCCTCGGCAAACTGCTGGACCATATCAGATGAATCCCAGACTGACACCGGAACTGGTTCTTTCCGCCTACTGCCAGGGGTGTTTTCCCATGGCGGACCCGGAAACGGGAGAAATTTCCTTTTACGAACCGGATCCCCGCGCCCTGATTCCGCTGGACGAACGCTTCCACATCCCTCACGGTCTCAAGCGCGTCCTGAATAAAAAACCTTTTGAACTCCGGATGGATACCGCTTTTCCGGATGTGGTCCATGCCTGCGCCCGGACGGACGAACCGGAGGAACAATGGATAGACGGGCAGATTGAGGAAGTGTACGGCAGGCTTCACGAGATGGGCTTTGCCCACAGCGTGGAGTGCTGGGATGAGGAAGGATTGCAGGGGGGCCTTTACGGGGTCTCCCTGGGGAAGGCGTTCTTCGGGGAGAGCATGTTTCACCGGAAAACGGATGCCAGCAAGATTGCCCTGGTAGCCCTGGTTCAGTACCTGCGGGCCCACCAGTTCCTTTTTCTGGATACGCAGTGGACTACGCCGCATTTGCTGAAGTTCGGCACGTACGAGGTTCCGGCGGGGGAATACCGGAAGCTGCTGAAGAGGGCGCTGGAGGGGTGAGGAGAAAATTTGGAGTTTATTTATTTTAATGGACAAAATGGGAATAAATGAACAGAATGAACTCCATGGACGGAATGTCTCATGGATTTATTCCCAAGCATGGAGGATACCGGAATCTGGTGGTATACCGGGTTGCGGAGATCATTTATGATTTCACGTTCCGGTTCTGCAATAAATACGTGAAAAATCAAGGCCGGACTTATGACCAGATGGTTCAGGCAGCCCGTTCCGGCATGCAGAATATCACGGAAGGGAGCGTGGATTCAGGAGTCAGCAAAGCGTCTGAATTGAAACTGACGGGAATTGCCAAGGGAAGCCTTCAGGAACTAAAGGAAGACTACCTTTCCTATCTGCGCCAGCGGGGATTGGAACAGTGGGAAAACAACAGTCTTTACGCGCAAGAGCTGATCAGGGCCAGGTTTTCTTCCGCATAGGAAGTTATCCGGTGGGTGGGCAAGCACAGGAATTTCCGCCCGGACCATTTTGGAGCAAATACAGCCGTTATCCTCATTAACGTAGCCCTTGGCCTGCTTGCTAAATTGATTCAAGCCCAGGAAAAGGATTTCATGCAGAACGGCGGCATCCGTGAACGCATGACCCGCGCACGGCTGGAACAGCGCAAACACAGAGGCAAATAATCTTCTTATTTAATATTTTGGTCCACTCCGTCCATCAAGTCCCTTTAGTCCATCCCTCCCCCGTCTCCACAAAAAAGCCCGTGGTTCCGGAGAACCACGGGCTGTCTATTAACCCTTAACAAAAAAGGCTTACGCCTGTTCCAAAGCTGCCTGGGCGGCGGCCAGACGGGCGGTCGGGACGCGGTAGGGGGAGCAACTCACGTAGGTCAGGCCCAGCGTGTTGCAGAACTTGACGGAAGCGGGGTCGCCGCCGTGTTCGCCGCAGATGCCCAGCTTGATGTCCGGACGGGTGGAGCGGCCGAGTTCCACGGCAATCTTCATCAGCTTGCCGACGCCTTCCTGGTCGATGGAGGCGAAGACGTTTTTCTTGATGATTTCCAGTTCCTGGTACTGCGGCAGGAAGGAGCCGGAGTCGTCGCGGCTCATGCCCAGGCCCGTCTGGGTCAGGTCATTGGTGCCGAAGGAGAAGAACTGGGCGGTTTCCGCGATTTCGTCAGCCGTGACGGCGGCGCGCGGGATTTCAATCATGGTGCCTACGAGGTAGTCCACCTTGGCGCCCTTTTCTTCAAATACCTGCTTGGCCACCTTGTCAATGATGGCTTTCTGGATGTCCAGCTCCTTCTTGAAGGCCACCAGGGGAACCATGATTTCAGGCACCACGGCGAAGCCTTCTTCCTGGGAGACTTCCACAGCGGCTTCAAAGATGGCGCGGGCCTGCATTTCCGTGATTTCCGGATAGGCGATGCCGAGGCGGCAGCCGCGGTGGCCGAGCATCGGGTTGAACTCGTGGAGTTCAGCCACGCGGCGCATGATGACTTCCACGGGCATGCAGATTTTCTGAGCCAGGTCAAGCTGCTGTTCCTTCGTCTGGGGAAGGAATTCGTGCAGGGGCGGGTCCAGCAGGCGGATGGTGCCCGGCAGGCCCTTGAGCGCCTTGAAGATGCCCTTGAAGTCGCCCTTCTGGTAGGGAAGGAGCTTGGAAACGGCGGCCACGCGGTCGCTCTTCTTGGTGGAAAGGATCATTTCACGGACGAAGTCGATCCGGTCCCCTTCAAAGAACATGTGCTCCGTGCGGCAGAGGCCGATACCGGTAGCGCCGAAGGCGATGGCGGTTTCCGTCTGCTTGGGGGAGTCCGCATTGGTGCGCACTTTCATCTTCGTGCAGTCGTCGCACCACTGCATGAGCCTGGCGAAGTTCTGGTAGGTGCGGCTGTCTTCCGGCTTCATGGTCTTGGAGATCAGCACCTGGATGATTTCAGAGGGGGAGGTTTCCACCTTGCCCGCATACACCAGGCCGCTCGTTCCGTCGATGGACATGTAGTCGCCTTCATTGAAGGTCATGCCTCCAACGGTGACGGTGCGGTTGTTGTAGTCCACGATGACTTCATCAGCGCCGCAGACGCAGACCTTGCCCATCTGGCGGGCAACGAGGGCCGCGTGGGAGGAAACGCCGCCGCGGGCGGTCAGGATGCCTTCAGCGGCAATCATGCCGCGCAGGTCTTCCGGAGAGGTTTCCAGACGGACCAGGAGCACTTTTTCACCGTTGTCCGCAGCTTCCACGCAGCGTTCCGCATTCAGGTAGATGCGGCCGGTGGCGGCGCCGGGGCCGGCGGGAAGGCCGCGGGTGAGCATCTTGGCCTGCTTGATGGCTTCACGGTCAAAGATGGGGGTCAGCAGCTGGTCCACCTGGTCCGCGGGGATGCGGCGCACGGCGGTTTTCCAGTCGATCAGGCCCTGCTCCACCATTTCACAGGCGATGCGGAAGGCGGCCACGCCGGTGCGCTTGCCGTTGCGGGTCTGGAGCATGTACACGGTGCGGTCCTGAATGGTGAATTCAAAGTCCTGCATGTCGTGGAAGTGGTTTTCCAGCACTTCGCGGATGCGCATCAGTTCATTGAAGGCGGCGGGCATCACGTCGTGAAGGGCCGCTACGGGAGCAGGCGTACGCACGCCGGCCACCACGTCTTCACCCTGGGCGTTCATCAGGAATTCACCGTAAAATTCGTTTTCGCCGGAAGCGGGGTTGCGGGTGAACGCCACGCCGGAACCGGATTCTTCACCCGTGTTGCCGAACACCATGGCCTGCACGTTGACGGCGGTGCCCCATTCGGACGGGATACCGTATTTCTGGCGGTAAACGATGGCGCGGTCATTGTTCCAGGAACCGAACACGGCGCCGATGGCGCCCTGGAGCTGTTCCCAGGGGCATTCCGGGAATTCATGGCCGGTGCGTTCCAGCACCAGCGCCTTGAAGCGGGAGACCAGTTCCTTCAGGTCATCCGCGGAGAGCTTGGTGTCTTCCACGTCCGCGTTGCCGTAGCGTTCTTCCTTGATGGCGGCGATGGCGGCTTCAAAGGGTTCGTGGTCTTCATCCGGGTTCTTCTGCACGCCCAGCACCACGTCGCCGTACATCTGGACGAAGCGGCGGTAGCAGTCCCATGCGAAGCGGGGGTTGCCGGTGGCCTTTACCATGGCTTCCACGGATTTTTCATTCAGGCCGAGGTTTAGAATCGTGTCCATCATGCCGGGCATGGATTCGCGGGCGCCGGAACGTACGGCTACCAGCATGGGCATGGCTTCCGTATCGCCGAACTTGCGTCCCAGGATCTGTTCCATCCTGGCAATGCCTTCCTTGATCTGCGCGTCAAGCTGGGCGGGATAGGTGCAGCCGTGATCGTAGTAGTAAGTGCAGACCTCCGTGGTGATGGTGAATCCGGGAGGAACAGGAAGGCCAATGCGGGCCATTTCCGCAAGGTTGGCGCCCTTGCCGCCCAGAAGATTTTTCATGCTGCCATTGCCGTCGGCGGACCCTCCGCCGAAGGAATAGACGAATTTGTCAGTAGATGCGCTGCATGCGCAGGAATTGGTGGACATATCGATTGTTGTAGTCGAATTAATGATTCTGCCCAAACATCAACCACAGGAGCCAACAAAAGACCCGATAGCGAGTTAGGGTCGAGTAAGGATGCCCGCCGCCCCTCGCTTTGTCAACTCGAAATTGTACGGAAAACGGAAATGTTTTTTATGTTTTTTAGGGAAAAATATCTTCCGCTTTTTCTCCCCGTCTCCGTGCTCCCGGCTGCATTTTTCAAAGCGATTCCCGGAAGGAGGAATCCGGCTCGTAATAAAGGATATCTACGGGACATTCCACATAAATGGTGCCGCCCGTCCAACGGAGTAATGGAAGAATGATCCCCGGGATTCTATAGTTCCGGGTGCGGGCTACCGTCATTTTACCCTTGATCCGCACATTGGGAGGTTCCGAAATATAACAGATATCCTGAATTTGCTTCCTTGTCACCCGGTCGATGTCCAGGATTGCGCGGCCCGTAAAATGGTAGGATACATCCGTGGAAAAAACCAGAATATTGGAACTGAAGTTGCTGTACCCGGCCTTGCGGCATGCTTCCTCCCCCGCCCTCTGCAATTCTTGCGAGGCTGTGGAGGACAAAACGTTGGAAAGGCCTTTTATGTTCACAGGGCTTTCCTGGGTAATGGAGCAGGAGGAAAGAACCAGCAAGGAGCTTCCCGCCAGAAGAATAGGTTTCATGATTTTGAGAGAGAATATTAAATTAATCCGAGTTTTTCGGAACGTATAAGTCTCCGCCTGAAGTTGGGGTTCTTCAAGACAGCTTTAAGGATTCACGAGGACGCCGGCAGCGGCGGCAGTCCTTGTAAATAAAAAGCGTACGCTTATCAACCAGATAAGCGTCCGCCGGAAGGAATATGTTTTTTATTTTTACGCCTTGCAGAAGGTGTCTTCATCCGCGCAGGCGGCCTGGACCCACTTGACGGAGGAATCACTGGAGGCGATATGCACCAGGCAGTGGTACACGGCTTCCTGGTCCGCATCCAGCCGGGCAGCTACCTGGACGGCGGTTTCTGGGGTGGATCCAAGGGCCGCCCTTACTTTCCCCAGCAGGGCCAGGAAGGTCCCCGCGGCCTTTTTGCCGGCCTCCACGCCGGGCTGGTGGTAGGCGTTAATGTTCACGAGGGAGGCATAGAAGGAGACGGCGCGCTCAAACAGGGCGACCAGCATGCCGAGCGTTTTGGCGTTCACTTCCGGAATGGAGATGGTGATGGAGGAACGGCCGGATTCCGCCAGCGCCTGGCGGGTGCCGCGCAGGAAGCCCTGGAGGAAGTCTCCGCAGGTGGCGCCCGCTTCCACTTCCACCGCGTCCGCGGAACATTCCCGCACTTCGATAAAGGTGGCGAAGAAGTTGTTCACGCCGTCGCGGAGCTGCTGCACATAGGCGTGCTGGTCCGTGGAGCCCTTGTTGCCGTATACGGAGATGCCCTGGCAGACTTCGTTGCCATCCAGGTCCAGCCGTTTGCCGAGGGATTCCATAATGAGCTGCTGAAGGTATTTGGAGAAGAGCACCAGGGCATCCTTGTAGGGGAGAACCACCATGTCCTTTTCCCCCTTGCCGTTGGTGGCCTTGTACCAGGCCAGCGCCAGCTTCATGGCGGCGTTGCATTTCACGCAGTCCTGGCGGGTCTTTTCATCCATCAGGCGCGCGCCTTCCAGCAGTTCATCCACGTCCACGCCCTGAAGCACGGCGGGAACCAGGCCGACCACGGACATGACGGACGTGCGGCCGCCCACCCAGTCTTCCATCGGGAAGCGCTTGAGCCAGCCTTCCGCTTCAGCCGTTTTGTCCAGTTTGGAGCCCACCCCCGTGACGGCAACCGCCTGGGGCGCGAATTCCACACCGTTCTTTTTAAAGAAGTCCTGGGCCACCAGCATGCCGTTGCGGGTTTCCGGCGTGCCGCCGGATTTGGAGATGACGACGACGAGCGTTTCTTCCAGCGGCAGGGATTCCAGCACTCTGTACATGCCATCCGGGTCCGTGTTATCCAGGAAGAACATGTCCAGCCCAGCGGCCGGGATGGCGTCCGCCACCAGTTCCGGGCCAAGGGCGGAACCGCCGATGCCGATGACGAGGGCGGCGGAGTATTGTTCCGCGCGGGGAGGCGTGATTTTGCCGTCCAGAACATCCTGGCCAAAGGCCTTGACGTCCGCCAGAGGTCCATCAATGGCGGCTTTCAGTTCCGGCGTGGGAGCCAGTGCGGAGTTGCGCAGCCAGTAGTGGCCCACCATGCGTTTTTCATCCGGGTTGGCAATGGCGCCGGATTCCAGCGCCTTCATGTCGGCGAATGCCCTGTCTATCCGCCCCTGCATGGAGGACAGGAAGGCGTCGTCCAGAGGAAGTTTGGAAAAGTCAAGGGAGATGCCCAGTTCAGGGTAGCGAACGAGTTGTTGTGCGTATAGGCTCATGATAGTAATGGATTGGAAAAAGAGTTACTGGAGTTTTTTCAGGATGCTTTTGGCCTGCACGTCATCCTGGTCCGCCGCTTTCTGGAACCATTCCCGGGCCTTGGCCATATCCTTGGGCAGTCCAAAGCCGGTCTGGTACATCACGCCCAGGTTGTATTGCTCCGAGGCATAGCCTTCCGCCGCCGCCCGGTGGCGTATGCGGGATTGTTCCCGGGCTTCCGCGGCGGACAGGCCCAGGGCCCGCGCCGCATCCGGCCACGTGGCTCCGAATTTGGAGGCGGAAGGGGCATAGCCGGCAGCTCCGGCCTTGCGGTGCATTTCGTCCGCTTTTTTCTTGTCCCGCTTCACGCCGTATTTGCCCAGATCATACAGGAACGCCATGCCCCAGTAGCCGCGGGGGCTGCCCAGCTCCGCCGCCTGCTGGAAGCATTCAAAGGCGTCCTCATATTTTTTGGAGCCCATGGCGCGCACGGCATCGGAGATGTGGAGCTCGGCTTCCTTCAAGCCGGGGAATTCAGGGATGGCGGCCCATTCCCTTTTCAGTTCATCCCTGTCCCTTTTGGAGGCGGGGGGCATGCCGGACGGCCCGGAAAAACGGAAAAGGGGGAAGTAACCCTCCATGGCTCCCATGTTGCCCAGGCCGGACATCAGGAAGACGCCGGGAGATACCCTCCACATGTGCATGTACTGGATGCGGCCTTCTTGAAGGGATTCCTTGGCCACCCATTCCGGCATGTTCGCCGGTTCCCCGAATTTTTCCGTCAGGCCCACCAGAAGAGCCTTGTAGGCGGATTTCAATTTGGTTTCATACTCGGAACCGCGGCATTTGCTCCGGGAGTAGAAGACAACGGCCCTCAAGCCGCCGGAGGGGTCATAGTCAAAGTTCAGGGAAAAGGTCTGGCCGCCGATGGACTGTTTGGTCTTAAATACGCCGTTGAGGCCGGTGCGTGAAAGGAGGGCATCCGTGGGCGGCCCTTCAAGCTGCTTGCTCTGCCTCAGGGTTTTCAGCACCTGGTCCTTGTCCATTCCCACTTCCAGGTTTTCATAGAGGGCGGCAAGCAGAGGGGCGCACGTAAGCGCGAAGAGTCCCGCAACATAGGCTAGTTTTTTCATAGAAAAAGTAATTGGGCGGTTTCCTACCAGACCGGGAGGGCTTTCAAAAGGATAAAATGCGTCAGCGGAGGTGAGGAAAATTTTTCATAAAATATTCATTTCCAATCTATCCACAATCTTTTCAGATAATCCTCTCCGGTGAAGTCCGGAGGCATGGGATCATGGGTCAGCCGGAAGCCGGGAAGAGCCTCCGCCACCATCCTGCGGAAGTCCTCATGGCTCAGCTTGCGGCAGTTGCTGGTGCACAGCATCCAGCCGCCGGGTTCCAGGCATTCGCGCGCCTGGGCCACCAGTTCCCCGTAGTGGGATTCCACCCGGAACACCCTTCCCCGGTCATCCCGGGAGAACGTGGGGGGGTCCAGAATAATGCCGTGGAAGGAGCGGCCCTGCCTGGCGAACCGTTCCAGCCAGCGGCGGACGTCCCCCTTGCAGAAGTACTGGGTGGAGGGATCAATGCCGTTCAGGCTGAAGTTTTCCCTGGCCCAGTCCAGGCAGGGCTGCGCCAGGTCCAGCGTGGTCGTCTGAGCCCTTCCCAGGGCGGCATATACGGAAAAGGCCCCGGTATAGGCGAAGGTGTTCAGCACCCTCATGCCGGGTCTGCTCCGTTCCCTCACCTGGCGGCGGTGGTCGCGCTGGTCCAGAAAGATTCCCTGGGAATAACCGGTGGACATGTCTATTTTGAAACGCACGCCCTGCTCCGTGACCGTAAATTGCAGGGGGAGTTCCGGTCCGGCTATTTGCACGGGCGCTTCTTTCTGGTTCTGTTCCAGCTTTTTGTGGAATACGGGCATGCCCAGTTCACGAAGTTCGCGTTCCAAATCCGTGGGGATGGGGCAGTCCCGCGTGGAGACCAGAACGCGGTCCCCCATCTGGTCCGCGAATACGTCCGGGCGACCGTCCCCTTCCCCGTCAATCACGCGGAAGATGTCGGTCTCGGCAGGAATCAATACTTTTTTGCAGTCCAGGCAATGGCGGTAGGTGCGGCTCACGGCGGGACGAGACTACGGAATTTGACGGCGGGGGGCAATGCAAAAGCAATGAAAAGGGGGGTTTTGGACCAGAGGGTCCTGTGGAGGCAGTGTTGTTCCATTGCCGCGGAAATGGACTTCATGGACTTCATGGACTTCATGGACTTCATGGACTTCATGGACTTCATGGACTTCATGGACTTCATGGACTTCATGGACAAAGTAAAGATTAAGTCCATTCTGTCCATCAGGTCCATTTACTGCCATTCCGGATGAAAGCTCCCTATGGAGAGAGTCCGGGGAGCTCACAAAAAAGGGAGCCGGATCCCGTGATCCGGCTCCCTGATGATTGAGGCTGTTTTTCCAACGAGGGCCTTAGTCGGCGTATTGTTCGTTGAGGGCTTCCATGATTTCCTTGGAGGCTTCCGGGATGTTGGTGCCCGGGCCGAAGATGGCCACCGCACCGTGTTCCCTCAGGAAGTCATAGTCCTGGGCGGGGATGACGCCGCCGCAGAAGACCAGGATGTCCGGACGGCCCTGCTTGGCGAGTTCCTCCACCAGGGCGGGCAGCAGCACCTTGTGGCCGGCGGCCAGGGAGCTCATGCCGATCATGTGCACGTCGTTTTCAATCGCCATTTTGGCGGTTTCTTCCGGCGTCTGGAAGAGCGGGCCTACGTCCACGTCAAAGCCGAGGTCGGCATAGGCGGAGGAGACCACCTTGGCGCCGCGGTCGTGGCCGTCCTGGCCCATCTTGGCGACGAGGATGCGGGGACGGCGCCCCGTGCGTTCGGCGAAGTCGTCCGTCATTTTGCGGACTTCCTCCACCAGCGGATCTTGACCATAGGTTTGAGCGTACACGCCGGTAATGAGTTTGATTGGTGCTTTGTGGCGCCCGAAGTGTTTTTCCAGGGCGGAGGAGATTTCACCCAGGGAGGCGCGGGCCTTGGCCGCCTTGATGGCAAGGTCAAGGAGGTTGCCTTCCCCCGTGCGGGCGCATTCGGACAGGGCTTCCAGCGCAGCTTCGCATGCGGCGGAGTCACGTTCCGCGCGCAGCTTCTGCAGGCGGGCGATCTGGGCGTCCCGGACGGTGGTGTTGTCCACTTCCAGAATGTCCATCTTGGCTTCCTGTTCCAAACGGTATTTGTTGACGCCGATGATGGGCTCCTTGCCGGAGTCAATGGCGGCCTGGCGGCGCGCCGCGGCTTCTTCAATGCGCATCTTGGGCAGCCCGGTTTCAATGGCCTTGGCCATGCCGCCGAGTTTTTCCACTTCCTGAAGGTGGGCCCAGCCCTTGCGGATGAGCTCATTGGTCAGGTATTCCACGTAGTAGGAGCCGCCCCACGGGTCGATCACCTTGCAGATGGTGGTTTCATCCTGAAGATGGAGCTGGGTGTTGCGGGCGATGCGGGCGGAGAAGTCCGTCGGCAGGGCGATCGCTTCGTCCAGGGAGTTCGTGTGCAGGGACTGCGTGTGGCCGCAGGCGGCGGCCAGGGCTTCAATGCAGGTGCGGGTCACGTTGTTGAACGGGTCCTGCTCCGTGAGGGACCAGCCGGAAGTCTGGGAGTGCGTGCGCAGGGCCAGGGATTTCGGGTTCTTGGGGTTGAACTGCTTGATGAGCTTGGCCCACAGCACGCGGGCGGCGCGCATTTTGGCCACTTCCATGAAGTAGTTCTTGCCCTGGGCCCAGAAGAAGGAGAGGCGCGGGGCAAAGGCGTCAATGTCAATGCCGGCCTTGATCCCGGTGCGCACGTATTCCAGGCCGTCCGCAAGCGTGTACGCCATTTCCAGGTCCGCCGTAGCGCCGGCTTCCTGCATGTGGTAGCCGGAGATGGAAATGGAGTTGAATTTGGGCATGTACTTGGAGGTGAACTCAAAGATGTCCGCAATGATCTTCATGGAGGGATCAGGCGGATAGATGTAGGTGTTGCGCACCATGTATTCCTTGAGAATGTCGTTCTGGATCGTGCCGGAGAGCTGGTCCAGCGTGCAGCCCTGTTCCTGGGCGGCCACGATGTAGAAGGCCAGCACGGGCAGCACGGCGCCGTTCATGGTCATGGAAACGGACATTTTGTCCAGCGGAATGCCCTTGAAGAGGATTTCCATGTCCAGGATGGAGTCCACGGCCACGCCGGCCTTGCCCACGTCACCCACCACGCGGGGGTGGTCGGAGTCATAGCCGCGGTGCGTCGCCAGGTCAAAGGCGATGGAGAGGCCCTTCTGGCCCGCCGCCAGGTTGCGGCGATAGAAGGCGTTGGATTCCTCCGCCGTGGAGAAGCCGGCATACTGGCGCACGGTCCAGGGACGAGCCACGTACATGGTGGCATACGGTCCGCGGAGGTTGGGGGCCACACCGGCCGTGAAGTCCAAGTGCAGGCAGTCGTCGTACACGCTTTCCGAGTAGGTGGGCGGCACGGGAATCTGTTCATTGGTCATCCAGGTTTCCGTTCCGGAAGCCGTGGCCGGGGCGCCGGCCTTGATTTCAGGATAGGAGGCGGATGCAAAATCAGGAATATTGCTCATTGAATGAAATAGGTTGGTGGTTGTTAGAGGCCGATCTTGTTCTGGATAGCTTCAACGGTGTTGTAGCAGTTGGCCTTGACGTGGATGAAGATATCCACGCCGGCTTCCTTGAACGCTTCCACATGGTCGGCCGGATAACCGGCGAGGGCCACCATCATGTCCGGCTTGATTTCCTTGAGCGCCTTGCAGAAGGCGGGAACGATTTCCGGATAGGTGTCGTCCGTGGAGCAGATCACGCACACGGCGCAGCCGCTTTCCGCAGCCGCCCTGGCCGCGTCTTCCGGGGTCTGGAAGCCGGACGGGTAAACCACGTCCAGGCCGCCGGCGCGCAGGAAGTCGCGGGAGAAGTCCGCACGGGCCTTGTGCTGGCGCAGCGGGCCCATGTTCGCGAAGAATACCATCGGGCGGGAGCCTTTTTCCTCCACCCAGGCATCGGCCTTGGCAAGCAGGGATTCAAAGCGTTCCGCCAGGCGGCGCTTCGGCAGGGCTTCCATTTCCAGCGGTTCGCCGCACTTGCAGTCGGCGCCGGCCACGAGAGCCTTGTTGATAAGGCAGGTGGAGAAGCCTTCACTGGCGGCCTTGCAGGCGGAGTCCACGCTCATTTCCACTTCCGGGAGCTGCACGTCCGCATTTTTGCAGCAGCCGTGTCCCTTGGGAGCGGCGCAGGCGGCGCCTTCCGGCGTTTCCAGCTTTTTCTCCGCCAGGTTGACGTACTGGTTGACGCCCACGATGGATTGGCGGCGCTGGTCGGCCAGCTGATAGCGCTTGGCGGCGGTAGCGTTCACGCTCTTTTGAATGGAACCGGCCTTGAGGGCCTTGATGATGCCGCCTTCCTTTTCAATGCCCTGGAAGACGTCCCAGATTTTCCGGGAGGCTTCGTCCGTCAGGTTTTCCAGGTACCAGGAACCGCCGGCGGGGTCCACTACCTTGTCCAGGTTGCATTCGCCCAGCAGAATCAGCGGGCAGTTGCGGGCGATGCGGCGGGAGAATTCGTCCGGCATGCGCACGGCCGCGTCAAAGGGCAGCACATCAATGCTGTCCACGCCGCCCATGATGGCGGAGAAGGCCTGGGCGGAGCCGCGCAGAAGGTTGACCCACGGGTCCACCTTGGAAAGGGTCCAGAAGGAGGTGCGGGCATGAAGCTTGATTTTGGCAGCTTCCTCACTGCCGCCGCATTCCTTCACGATGATGGCCCAGAGTTCGCGCAGGGCGCGGATTTTGGCGATTTCCAGGAACAGGTTGGCTCCAATGGAGACCGTAAAGCGCATGTGCGCGGCAGCTTCATTCACGGAGATGCCGCGTTCCTCCATGGCGCGCAGGTAGGCCACAGCGGTAGAGAGCATGGAGCCCACTTCTTCAAAGGAGGAAGCGCCGGAGTCCGCATAAGGCAGTCCGCTGACGCCGATGGTCTGGAAGGCGGGAGCGTTGGCGACGGCCCATTTGGTCATCACCGCCATCTGGTCATAGTAGGCGCAGATGCCCTTCCCCCCGCAGAGGGAGCCCTTCATCACGGCCTTGCCCACCGGGTCGTACAGAACGCCGCCCTTGAGGTCCGCCGTGTTGAATCCGGCCGCCTTGTACGTGTTCAGGAACATGGAGAAAGTGCCCAGGCCGCAGGAGCCGGGCGTGATGTACACGGGCAGCTTGTCAAGCTGCACACCCTTGAGAGCGGTATCCCAGTCGGCCTGCTTGCGCAGCTTCAAGCCGCACTTGCAGTTGAGCTGGACGTTCACGGCAGTGAGGCCGCGGTCCAGATCGTGCAGAAGCTTGCCGTTGAAATCTTCCGGAGTGGAGGCGGGAATGCTCTGGGCAATTTCGCAGGGCTTTTCCATATAGCCCAGGGCGCGCGTTCCGCGGCGGTACGGGAATTGCCCGGCAGGCGCCACCGGAGCGTGTTCATCCCATTTGTTATAGATGGGATGCAGAGTGATTCCCTCCACAAGCTTGGTAAAAAGCTTCTTGTCAAAGTCAGCCCCTTTCAAGGCAGCGACGGCTGCCTCACGCCATTCGGCGTATGTGGCTGGTGCGAATTCTCCGAAGTCAACCTCCGGAGCCGTTGTTTTGTTTCCCTGTTGCATGGCGAAGTCAATGGGTAAGGCCTAATATGTTGGTTTTTAGTCATGCGCAAACCAGGCCAGATTTAAAGCGCAGCGTTATTTTAGGAAATCAAACTATAAAGTCCAGCGAGAAAAACACTCCAAGCCCAATGAACGCGAATTTACCACATCACGCGCGGCGAGCTTGCAAAAACGATGTAAATAGCGTAAATACCAGGATTAAGCATGCCCCCTTCAACTACCGTCAAACTTCCTGCCCAGCTGGTCAGGCAGCTTCACTCCTTCCGCCGCCGCCTCAGAACGGTTAAGATGCTGGAAGCCGTATGCCTTGCAGGCATTGCCGTGATCCTTTCCTACGTTCTTCTGTACCTCTCCGACAGATTGTGGGAAACGCCCTCCGCCGTGGGCTGGATTCTTTTTTTCACCGCCATGGCCGGCCTGGCGGTGTTTATCCCGTGGTGGAGCTTCCGGTGGGTGTGGCAGAGGCGCACGGAGGCCCAATTGGCGCGCCTGATTTCCCGGACGGATGCGGCGCTGGGGGACCGGCTCCTGGGCGTCATCGAACTGGATTCCGAAAAGTACGGGCGCCAGTACAGTTCTGAAAAATTGAAAGCGGCCGCCATGGAACAGGTGGCCCGCGAAGTGTCCGCGCGGGATCTGACGGTGAATATCCCCAGGCCCAGCCACAAGAAATTGTTCGTCCTGCTGGCCATCCTGGCCTTATGCACGGCAGGCGTATGCCTGGTGAGCCCGGAAGCGGCGGGGAACGCCCTGGAACGCTGGCTCCAACCGTTCGATCCTCCGGAACGCTATACGTTCACCCAGCTGGACCCTACGCCGGATTCCCTGGTCATTCCCCTGGGGGAAAGCTACCTGTATGAGCTCAAACTGGCGAACGCCACCAAGTCCCGCCCGCAGACGGCAGAGTATTTCTTCCGCAACAGGGTGCGCCAGCAGGCCCCCCTGACGGACGGCGTGTATAAAATCCACATTCCTCCCATGCAGCAGGCGGACAGGCTGGAGTTTTTCGCGGGGGACGTCGTGCGGCGGCTGAAAATCATTCCGAAGGCCCGCCCCTCCCTGCTGGGCGCTACGGCCACCGTGGCCTACCCCGCCTATATGGCGCGCCCCGACGGGCAGGAGGCCATGCGCGCAGGCGTCATTTCCGCCCCGGAAGGCTCCACGCTGACGTTGAAGGTGACTGCCTCCCAGAACCTGGCATCCGCGGCGGACGCGCAGGGTAAGCCGCTCCGCGTGGAAGGGAGCAGCGTTGTCATTCCGGATATCCGCCTGGAAAAAGACCCCAGGGAAATAGAACTCACCTGGACGGACAGCGACGGCCTTGCGACCTCCCAGCCTGTGCGGATACGCCTGGAACCCATTGAGGACAAGCAGCCTTCCATTTACCTGAGAGGAGGGGAGAATGACCGCTACGTGCTGGAAGACACCAGCATTGAATTGGAGGTGGAGGCGGCGGACGATTTCGGCCTCCGGGAAATGGGGGTGGAATGGCAGGGGGAAAAATCTTTTTATGACGATGAGGAAGAGAACGCCGCCGCTCCGGACCCGGCCAAGGCAGGCAAGCCCGTTCCCGGCCTGCGCGGGGAAAAGGTTCTGGCGGACGGCCATCCCACCCAGGCCAGCCTGAAAGGGACGTACCTGTTCCAGGCCAGGGCGCTGAAATTGTCCCCCCAGCGCGTCGTCGTGCGCGGGTTCACGCAGGATTACAAGCCCGGGGGAAAACGCGTTTATTCGGAACCCATGATCATCTTCGTCCTTTCCAAATCAGAGCATGCCCAGATGATCCGCAATGAACTGGAACGCATCACCAGCGAGCTGGAGGGGATGATCCGCCGCATGGACGCCATGACGGACGAGGCGAAGCGCCTGAAAGGAATGGAAGGCAGTGAATTGAAAAAGGCGGAGTCCCAGGAACGCCTGCACGCCCTGGCGGATGAAGAACAGACCAACAGGCGCGAATTGAGCGACCTGCTCAACCGCTCGGAGGACCTGTTCAAGGAGGCCTCCCGCAACCCCCAGATAGACCCCTCCGGCATGAAGGAGTTCATGAAGGGCATCTCCATGCTCAAGCCCATTCCCAACGGCCCCATGAAGAAGGCGCAGAAGCAGTTCCGGGATTCCGCCTCCGAGAACCGCTCCGAACAGGAGAGCCGGAAGGACCTGGACGACGGGGAGAGCTCCCATTCGGACGCCACCCAGGCGCTTAAAGACGCCATGAACCAGCTTTCCAAGTCCGCGCAGGACATGGAGGCCAGCACCTTCGTGGCGCGGCTCAAGCAGGCCGCCGCCAAGGAGGATTCCATCGCGAACGCGCTTGCCGGCCAGATCAATATCATTGTGGGCATGACCATGGATGAACTTGACCCCTCCACCAAACGGGAGATGGAAACCATCGCCACCCTTCAAAACGCCTCCACGCAGGACATCGGCTGGATTCTGGAAGACCTCAGCTATTACAAGTCCCGCACCGGGGAACGCATTTACAGCGACCTGTACAACCAGATGAACGCCTTCTCCCTCCGCGAGAAGCTGGACCTGGTGCACGGCAACATCCTGAACGCGATTACGGCCCGCTCCATTGACGAGTCCCGTCTGTATGCCTCCACCCTGCGCCACTGGGCCAAGCTGATAGACGATTACAAGAAGAGCCGCGGCGGCGGTGGAGGCGGAAGCGGCGGTGGCGACCAGGCCTCCATTTCCGACGCCGAGTTCGAGTTCATGCTGAAAATCATCCGCATGATCCAGCAGGAACAGGACATCCGCATGCGCACCCGCGCCGCCGAGCAGGAACACCGCAAAACCCTTACTGCGCCAGCCCCATGAATACCGTGAACCTTTCCGCCCTGATTCTGGCAGTTTCCCTGCCCTGCGCCGCCGCTCCGGAGCCCGCTCCGGAATATTCCGCCAAGCACAAGGAAACGGCCTCCAAGCTGGCCGGACAACAGGACGAACTCCAGGCGGACACCTCCGACCTGATCCTGGGAGAAACCAATGAGAATGTGGTGGACCTGCTGAAAAAGTGCCGCCATGCCATGAATGACGCCGTGGACCTGCTGGAGGTTTACAATACGGGCGGCCAGACTCTGGCCGCCCAGTCGGACGTGATTGAGCTGATCTACCAGGCCGCCAAGGCCAAGATGACCGGAGCCGGCGGACAACCCAAGCCCGGAGGACAGGCCCTGATGGACATGCTGCGCCAGCTACTGGGCATGGACAACGATTCCCAGTCTGCGGAACAGCAGGACGGGGAGGGAGAAGGCGAAGGAGAAGGACAGAACGGCTCCCAGAAAGGCAAGGGAAACAATCCCGGACACGGAGCGGACGGAAAATCCAACATGGCCTCCACCCAGGAGAAGGGTGTTTCCAATCCGGACATGGCTACGGAAACGCGCTCCGTTCCCAAATCCACCGGCATGTCCGCGGACGACATGCCCTCCGAATTCCGCAAGGCGCTGGACGCCTACAACAAAACCCTTCAGAAGTAAACATGCACGCCCGCCGGGCGGCTCCCGCCCGTGAATGAACAATAACTCCCTTTCCCCCATGAAAAAGGCCCCCATCCTCCTTACCGTTCTTCTCGCCTGCTGCATGGCGGCCGCGCCGCAGAACGCCGCTGCCCAATCCTCCATGAGAACGTCTTCCCCCGTGCCGCCCCAGGTGGAGCTGATGTACGTGAAGGGACTCCGTTACCTCCAGAACGCCCAGAAGACGGACGGCACCTATGATGGCACCTACGGGCAGGAGCCCGGCATCATCGGCTTCTGCCTCATGTCCGTGCTGGCCCACGGGGACGACCCGAACACGGGGCCGTACGCCACCATGGTGCGCCGCTGCGTGAATTACATCCTTTCCAAGCAGAACAGGGGATCCGGCTACATTGGGGATTCCATGTACAACCACGGTTTCGCCACGCTGGCGCTGGCGGAGGCCTACGGCATGGTGAGGGACGACCGCATAGGCCCCGCCCTCCGGAAGGCCGTGGCCCTGACGCTGACCGCCCAGAAGAAGAACAAGACAGGAGGCTGGCGCTATTCCCCGGAGTCCACGGATGCGGACAGCACGGTGACCGGCTGCCAGATCGTCTCCCTGTTCGCGGCGCGCAACGCGGGCATTCCCGTGCCGGACGAGGCCTTTGAACGCGGCCTCAAGTATATGGCTTCCTGCCGTGACAAGAAGGGCGCCTACGGCTATACCGGCCCGGCGGGTCCCCGCGTCACCCTCACCGCCATCGGCTCCCTGACGCTGTCCCTAGCACGCCTCAAGACGGACCCGTCCTTCAAGGATTCCCTGGCCTACCTGAAAAAGAACCTGAATTACCGGGATTCCTCCTACCCGTTTTATTTTGAGTATTACATGTCCCAGGCCCTGTTCCATGCGGACCAGGAGGTATGGAAGGAATGGAATTACAAGAACATGCGCTACCTGGGCGCCTCCCAGGCACCCAACGGTTCCTGGCTCTCAGACCATTCCGCAGCGTATTCCACCTCCGCGGCCCTGCTTTCCCTGGCGCTCAATTACAGATTTTTACCCATCTATGAACAATAGAATCCGCCTTTCCCTTCTGCTGGCTCCGGCCTGCCTGCTGACCGCCTGGGCCAATTCCGTCGTAGACGTGGTCACGGACAGCAATTACCGCCTCCGCGGGGAAATCGTCTCCTACGGCAAACAGGGCATCGTCATCAAGCACCCGGCCATGCGCCAGAACGCGGTCATCCTCCCGTCGGAAATCCGCGCGCTTTATTTCACAGGCACCTCCTCCCCGGACCTGCGAGCCAGGGACAAGATTTTCATGGCCACGGGGCATCGGGACATCATCCCGTGCAACATCATCTCCATCACGCAGGACAAGGTGCAGTACCGGGACATGCTGGGCAACGAGCGTTCCATCCCCCGCGACCAGGTGGCCGGCTTCCGGCTGGATACGCTCCAGGAAAAGGGCTTCTGGCAGGAACCCCTGATTTTCGACAACAGCTGGGTTTATTCCGGCAACCGGGAGGACGATTACCGCACCCAGTCCGGAAGAAAACTGATGAACGCCCTGAAACCGAAAATCCAGGGAGACAAGTACCAGTACCGGCTGGGCAACAGCGACTACCCCACCTGGATTCCCCTGTACAAGAACATCGGCCTGGATCCTTCCTCCTTCACCTTCCGCACCACCATGACGATGGACGGCAACAACGATCGCGCCGGCATTGTCTTCTGCTTCGGAGGGAACGAGAACATTCCCTTCCGGTCCAATTCCGGCAGCAGCCTGAACAGGCTCATGCTCAGCATCGCTCCCGGCAAATGCATCCTTCTCCGGGAACAGAAGTCCGGCATCATCGTGCTGGGGGAAGTGGACATCCCCACCCCTACCCTGACGGAAGGCGTGGATATCAGGCTGACGGCCTCCCGGCAGGGAGAGAACGAGCAGGTTTACGAGCTACTGGTGGGAGACCTGCCGCCCAAGCTGATGACGGACCCCAGCCCCCCGGAACAACCGTTGCAGGGGGACGCCTTCGGCCTCCAGATGGAAGGGCACGTCTCCCTGACCATCAGCAGGCTGGCCCTTTCCTCCATTACCCTGAGCGCCAAATCCGTGACCAAGAATGGAAATGCCGCAACGGACCTTGTCCTGACGAAGGAGGAGGACGCCATTCCCGGTTCCATCAGCAGCTACAACAGCAGGAATAAGACGCTGACTCTTTCCACGGACAAGGAATATCCGGGCATTCCCCGGGAGCTTTCCATCCCCGCCAAGTATCTGGATACCGTCTTTTTCGCGGAGCAGAACAAGAAGGACGATTCCCGCTCTGCGGCATGCCACAGCATTCTGATGAAGGACGGCTCCCGCCTGCACGGCAACATCCTGAGCATGGATTCCCTGAGAATCATCCTGCGGCATCCGCAGCTCGGGCAGATTTCCCTGCCCCTGAAAAACATCACCCGCGTGGAGTTTCTGAATTCCGCACAGCCATCCCGCTCCACCCCCTGATATATCCGCCATGAAACAAGCAATAACGCTTTTCCTGGGCGCCTGCGCCCTGCTGGCCGCCGTCCTTCCGCCCGGCTCACGGGCGGAAGGGGTCATTACGCTTAAATCCGGGGAAAAACTGCCGGGCAGCCTGGACACGCTGGACAGCCCGTACCTGAAAGTCCGCTCCAGCATTCTTTCCAAACCCGTGGATGTCAACCTAGAGGAGCTGGACGAGCTGGTTTCTTCCCGTCCGCTGGAGATACCGGAGCAGTTTTCCGTCATCAGGCTCGCCAACGGGGACGAGTTTTACGGCACCCTGAAGGCGCTGGATACGGAGAGCCTTCAACTGCAAACCGCGTGGGGCGGCCTGCTTCCCGTCAACAGGAAGTACGTGCGGCACATCGGGTTCGACTCCCAGAAAGCCTACCTGCGCAACGCGACGGAATCCCTCCAGGGCTGGAAGTCCTCCGCCAACAGCATGCTCCCGGAATGCCGCAACGGGTACTGGATCATGCGCGGCTCCAACAATACGGAACTGCAAACCTCCTTCCCCATGCCGTCCCGCCTCCATGTACAGTTTTCCCTTTACCATACCAATACGTTCCGGATCAATCTCTCCCTCTGGCAGGACTCCAACTCCGGAAGCAGCATTGACCTGGGCCTCTCCCTGGAAAAGGCGGAGCTCTCCAAGAATAGTTCTGGCCAGTACCGGACGCTGGGGAGGGTCAAAAGGAACACGGAGCGGAACTGGTATGCCGACAAGAGCGTCAAGCGTTCCGACGTTCATTTTTACGCCGACCCGGAAAAAGGCAATTACTACCTATACGTCAACGGAGAACAGGTTGGCCGGTGGGAGGAGGTCAAGGACATGGACAATATCTTTGAGAATGAAAGCGGGGACGATGAGGAAGAAGACGGGGAAGCCTCCAAAAAGCATGAATTCAAACCGGGCAATACTCTTGCCGTGAGCGGTTACGACGGCTTGAACATGGCCGTGTTCAACCTGAACGTGTTTGACTGGAACGGCGCCCTCCCCTACCTGGCGGAGGAACAGGACATCATTTCCAAGTACGACACGGACGCCTCCAGGGACAAGGCCCTGCTGGTGAACGGAGACGTGCTCCGGGGAGCCATTTCCCTCCAGGAAAACGGCTCCATCCGCATCAAGTCGGACCACTATGACGTAACCATCCCCACCGCCAAGGTGCGCGCCTTGGACCAGAAAAGCCAGGAGGAGAAGAAACTGCCGGAGGACGGCGCGGACACCCGCGTTTTCCTGACGGACCAGAGCATCCTTTCACTGAACCTGGAGACCCTCAGGAACGGCTTCATGGAAGGGCGTTCCGCAGCGCTGGGAAAAGTCAGAATCCCGCTGAAATCCATCCGGAAAGTCCAGTTCAACCTGCAAAGCCCGGAGCTCCGGAAGCAGAGGGAAACGCCGTTCCGGAACAGGTAAAGGCGCGCCGCACGCGTTTTAGCCAATCCGGTTCCCGGGAGCGTTTAAGAGCGCATGCGTCAATGCTCCTCCATTTCCTCCGCCCGCCGCACGGCGCTTTCCACCGCCTGAATCCAGGCATTGCGGAATCCGCATTCGTCCAACGCGTTCAGGGCGGCAATCGTGGTGCCTCCGGGGGAAGTCACCTCATCCCGGAGCGCCATGGGATGCTTCCCGGTCTGTTCCAGCATGAGGGCGGAGCCCCGCATGGTTTCCACGGCCATTTCCAGGGCGGTTTTCCTGGGCAGTCCCATGGCTACGCCGGCGTCCGAAAGAGCGTCCAGCACCGTAAACATGTAGGCGGGCCCGCTGCCGGAAATGGCGGAAACAGCGTTCATCCTGGCTTCCTCCACCTTGTAGACGGAGCCGCAGCCGGAGAGCAGCCGCCGGGCCGCCTCCTCATCTTCATCCGTCACGGCGGCTCCCGTGCTGTAGGCGATGACCCCGGCCAGCACCATGCACGGGGTATTGGGCATGGCGCGCACGATGCGCGTTCCGTCGCTGGCGCAGGCTTCCATGTCATCCAGGGAGATGGCGGCAGCGATGGAGATCAACAGCGGCAGCTCCTCCCCCCGTTCGGAAAGGGAGGAAATGAGGGAAAGTACGCCGTGCGGCTTAACGGCCAGAATCAGGGCCTCCACAGCGTCCGCCGCATCCGCCTCCGTGGCCGCTTCATGCACGCCGGGGTATTCCTGCTGAAGGGCCTGCACGTTTTCATGGTGGTGGTCGTACACCCAGACTTCCTCCGGGGACACCGCTCCGGCTTTCAGCATGCCGCGCAGGAGGGCGCCGCCCATTTTTCCCAGTCCAATGATACCTGTTTTCATGGTTGATGATTTTCTTGCGGTCAAAAATATAAACGGTTTATAGAAAATAAAGATATTAATTACAACCTGTGAAAGTGAAAGATAAACTTTTGCACCTGTTTCCTCCAGCTTTCAGTGGCAAATTATTCGTAAAAATTGTAAACGGTTACGCTCCAGTCTATTCCGCCTGATTTACTTTGCAGAAGCAGCCTTCCACATGGTCGTTCACAAAGCCGGCCGCCTGGAAAAAAGCGTAGCACATCGTTGAACCGAAGAATTTGAAGCCTCTCTTTTTCATGTCTTTGCTCATGGCGTCAGATTCGGGAGATGTGGCGGGGATTTGGCTTAGGGTCTTGAAATTGTTAACAACAGGCTGACGGCCGGGGAAGAATGAAAGGGCATACTGGTAGAAACTGCCGAATTCTTTCTGAACAACCATAAACAGTTTCGCGTTATTGACTGTGCTATTGATTTTCAAACGGTTTTTGACGATTCCATCAAATTGCATCAACCGGTCGATGTCTTCCGGCGTCATTTGCGCTACTTTCTCCACATCAAAGCCATGGAAGGCTTCCCGGTATCCTTCGCGTTTCCGGAGGATAGTAATCCAGGCTAAGCCTGCCTGGGCGCTTTCAAGCACCAGAAATTCAAACAAGGTTTTGTCGTCGGTAACGGGTTTGCCCCATTCTTCGTCATGGTATTTTATATATAGTTCGTCTGTTCCGGCCCAACCGCAACGTGCATTGATGATGTCTTCCATACTTTTCCAGGTTAAAATTCCTTTTTCCTGAACAGCCATGCGGCCAGCGTCATGTGAAAGACGAAGTACCCCAGCGTAATCAGGGCCAGACTGCCGAACAGGGAAAGGGGAATGGTCTGCCCGTTCAGGGCGGAATCCGTTACGGAATAAATCTGGAAATTCGGAAAGATGAGGGCAAACAGCCTGCTGCCCGCCATTTCCCACCAGGAGATGCCTCCCGTTCCGGAGCCCACCCACAGGGAGAGCGCCTGCGTCTGGAACAGCCCCGCCAGATAGACCATGAACGTCAGCAGCGCGCTGATGATGGTTCCGTTCGTCATGCAGGACATCAGCAGCGTGAGGGAGGAGAGGACCACGAATTCGCACATCATGACGCCCAGGCCCGTCTGCACGTTCCAGGTAGCGCCCTGGAGGCGGATTCTGTCCAGGTACGGCTGCATTTCCTCCACCGTATAGCGGCCTTTCAGGGAGGCGATCTGCTCCGCCACCACCGTATCCGTCCGCAGCCACAGCACCAGCGTCATCACGGCGTCCATCAGCAGCACGGCGATCAGGGTGAGGGCCAGCACCCCCAGCACCTTCCCCATCAGGTAGTCGATGCGAGGAACCGGCTTGCACAGGATGGTGTACAGGATGCGGTCTTCCGCGTCCTTGGGGATAATCAGGGCCGTGGCCGCCACGCAGAAAAAGAGGCCGAACACCCGCATGGCGCCGTAAGCGGAGTTTTTCAGCAGAACGAGTTCATTGATTCCCCCGGTTTCCGGCCCCAGCACCGCGCTCAGGCGGAAGGAGCTCAGGGCCAGCAGAGCCACGGCAAAGAGGCCCAGAAAGAGAAACACCTTCATCCGCACGAGCTGCGTGAAGGTGGTACCGGCGATTACGGCCATGCGCCTGGGCGAAGGTATATAACCGGAGGTAATCCATGCCATGCGGACCATCTTGCCGTATTCCGGAACAAATAAAAGAGCTTTTTATTTCATGTGCTGAACTCCTTCCGCCTTGAAGAAGCTTCCCTCCCGTGTTCTCATGGGGCGCGTATGAGTCTACGATCCCAGTTGGAAGAATTGCTTCCGGAACTTTTGCCTTCCGACCCGGCCCAGGCCATCAAGGGGACCGAACTCATCCGCCTGGTGCGCCTGAGGCTGGGTGAGGAGTATTCAGACGCCTCCCTGCGCTACCATTTCTCCTTCATGGCCTCCGAGCCGGACTCGGAAATCGCCAAGGTGGAGCGCGGCCAGGGCTATTACAGGCGCGTTCGGGACCGGGACGGCAAACCGGCGGCCAGGGGGCTGCTGCCCCTGTTTCTGGGGGAAAACGAACCGGACGCGCTGAACTGCCGCGCCAAGGCGCTGGCCCTGGCCGTGCGCCAGTATGATACCACGGGCCGCGGGGTTTTCGTGTTCAGCACCAGTGAAACGGGAACCTCATGGGTGAAGCCGGACCTGGCCGTCGTGGAATGGCCGGATGGGGAATGGGAGGGGAACGCGCTGGTCTTCGACCAAAGCGCGCTCCAGCGCCGCCGCATGATCGGAGCGCCCATGATGGGCATCCGCAGCGTCTGCGTGGCCCGCATGCCCGGAGGAGAAGACGGCAGGAGGGAGTTTTTCAGGACCCTGGCCACGTCCCGCTGGGCGCAGTGCGGGGAACTGGTCATCGTGGGGGAACTTCCGGATGATTCCGAATGCGCCGCCCTGCGCGGACTGGCCGCCGAATTCGGCGTAGGCGTCGTGTGCCTGGAAATTGCAGACGAACGCCTGTGCGAACTGCCGGGGGCGGAAGAGATTTTCAAGGCAGGGGACGAGGAATGCGCCGCCCTGCTGGCGGAGCTGACGCCCGTGCGCCTGGCTTCCAGCCGCCTGAAGGCGCTGGAGGCCGATACCGGGGAAACCCTGGGCGGGGAATTCGGCGCCCTGTTCGACTGGCTGGCCGCCTGCCTGGAACGCGGCAGCGTGGAGGAATACGAATTCCGGGTTTCCTGTTATTGAATACGGCAGAGAGATTCTTGACAGAACTTGCGTATTGAATTAAAGATTTTCCCGGCCCCAACCCGCCCTCCCCCCTGACATGGAACAAGAAACCCTGGTTTACCCGCTTGCGAACAATACCGTTCTGCAAGACAAGTATACGATATTGAATGTGCTGAACGCCGGAGGCTTCGGCATTACGTACCTGGCGCTGGACAATCCCCATTCCCGGTACGTCGTCATCAAGGAATGCATGCCGGACGCCTACGCCTTCCGGGACATGGAAACCGGCTTCGTCCACCCGCGGGACGAACAGGCCGCCGTCAACTTCGCCCAGAGCATTTCCAACTCCCGGCAGGAGGCTTCCGTCCTGGCCCAGCTCAACCACCCCGGCATCGTGCAGGTGTTCGACATGTTTGATGCCAACGGCACCTGCTATTACGTTATGGAAAACATCCAGGGGCAGACCCTGTTCGACCTGATGACCACCATGCACGCCACCGGACAGAGCATGGAGCCGGCACGGGCCACGGACCTTCTGTTCCGCCTGCTGGACATCCTGCACTACCTTCACGCCATGGGAGTTTACCATTGCGACATCAAGCCGGGAAACATCTTCATCCAGCCGGACGGCACGCCCAAGCTGATCGACTTCGGCGCCGTGCGCACCAAGACCCTCCAGCACCAGGGCCTCGTCCAGATCACTCCCGGCTACACGCCGCCGGAATTCTACCCCGGACGCCGGAGCGAAATCGGCCCCTGGTGCGACATGTACGAGCTGGGCGCCACGTTCTACGAATTGCTTACGGGCCAGGTTCCCCACCCGGCGGACCAGCGTTCCGTGGTGGACCGCAACCCGAAGGTGACCAGTTACGCGGCCCTGCGGAAGACATACCCCATGAACTTCCTTTCCGGGATTGACAAGGCCCTGTCTCCGGATGAACGCAGCCGCTTCCATTCCGCCAAAGCATGGAACGATTACATCAACGCCATGGCGGCCGCAGGAACCCTGCAAGCCGGAGGAGTGGCGCGGAAAGCCCTGCCCAAGGCCAGAAAGAAATCTTCCGCAGGCACCGCCTTCGTCATCATCCTTCTCATCGCGGCGGCGGCCGTCTGGATATGCTGGAAGCAGGGCCTGCTTCAATTTTAAATCCTATCCTGACTTTTTATTGTCAAAAACAATAAAAATCGCCTCTGTTATTACAGAAAAAGGGTGATTCCTTCGCCGGGGCAAATGTTATACATTCACTATTGATGAAATTTTATATTGATCAATGCATCATTTTTTCTTAGCCTTTGCCTTCTCATAATGACTATGTTTTCTCGTCCAATATGTTACACCAATAGTAATCGAATTACTATACAATATGTCTGCAAGATTCTCATTCTATTTGTTCTATGGTCGACAGCTGGGGCAGAAGATGCTGAAAACGAAGAAATAGAAGGTCTTAAAATTGTATCGAAGACGGAACTTCATTCCGCAAAATTCAATATGGGAATCAGCAAGGATTCCAAAGAAGATGACCTAAAACGCCAAACCATTGGAGTAGGAGAAACAATCACCATTAGTTTGGAAGCGAAACCAGCCTTGATGGGAGACCCTAAAAAACTGGAATGGATCGTCACGGATGAAGAAGGTGTATTGATTCTTCCTGAAAAAATGAAAGGAATCACATCTTTTGATGCTCAAGCTAAACCAACAGCAGAAAAAAACGGACAGGTTACGGTTACAGTAAAAACAGAAGGGGGATTAGTATCCAAACCATATTCTCTTAAGATTGTCATCCCTGAGGGAGCAAAGGTACAAAAACTCAAGGAAGGCCAGGATACTCCTCCTCAAATTCAGGAACAAATGCCGGGAGTTCCCTTTGCTTCAGCCTGGATGATTATCCAATTAACCATTCATCCTCTTGACGTAAATTTCTCAAAAATGAAAATCAAGGAAATAGACGAAGGATATGTCAATCCCCAGCATAATAAAAACAATCGTCCACCACATAACCCCAATCCCAAGCCCGTGGAAATTCAGCAGACTAACCAGTTTAAGGACGAAATAGCTCTTGATTTGCCGATCACCAAAGATCAATTAAACATTCTGGATAAGGAAAACCCGATGACATGGGGACACAAATGCTGGTTCAGGTTAGTGTCGGCACAATCAAACGGTAATGATCCAGAGTTATGTGCGGGCGTCGCACGTGGTATTATGAATTGCAGTATTTCCAAAACAAATAAGGATATTACAATAGAAATTGATAAATTCCACTCTGAGAAAAATCCGGTTAAGGTACAAAAAACAACCCCTATTCCGAATAATTTAAATAACTGATCATGAAAAGTATTTTTTTCATTTTGCTTGCTCTGGGTATGACCGAACCGATAAACGCCAATCTCGTCAAGATCAAGACCGTTCATCCTGTTCCCGTTAATCCAGAGCCTGCCAAGCTCAATCCTGTCAAGCTTGATCCATCCCTGAAGCCACCGTCATCCTTAAAAAATCTTCCTCCGCGCCCTGAAGAATTCAAAGAATTTGAAAAATTACTCAGCCAGGGCGATATGAAGAGTTTCTATAATACGGCTGAGAAATTATACAGAAAAATCGGTTGTATAAATGAGACTTCCGCCAGTAAAGAAATGATTTCATATCAATTATGGCTCTTCTACTATTTGGGAGCAGCTCCTATTGGTTATCAAGACCTGAGCCATCCTTCTAAGGAAAATATTTCTCCTTTCATCGGTTCCAAAAACGATATTCTACTAAAGCATTGGGTATTTGATTCTATGCTTTTCCTAGATCATTCAAAGATCGCATCAAAACTTGATATTCGAGAAAGGGAGATAAATCTTCTTACTGCATCCTATGCTTCAGCTTATATTAAGCAGTTCCGTTCCGTAGCCAATAACGGATTCAGCGATACATTCCCAACGGAAGACGAGATATTCGGGAAAGAATATATCCGAGGACAGTTTGAAGCACGCAGACGTTACAGTGACATGTATGTCACTGCCCAAAACCGCCAGTTAAGTGCAAAATCTAATCTGGAACGCATGGAAAAACTCTGGATGACAATTCTTATAAAGCATTTTTCCAACAGCAAAGCGGATATTCTTAAATTCATCCGCATGGCAGGGTACCGGGACGGGGAAATGGTAGATCTGTTTGACAGGACGGTGGGCCGCGGCCCAAAGACAGACTTCATCTACAAGGGATTCCGTAAAAACGACTTGCGCTAACACTTCTTTTATCAAAAAACGGAAAATATTTTTTAAATTATTTTTCTTTAGAAAAACAAGGCCGGACGCGTGGATCCGGCCTTGTTTTTTATTCCAGTAGATCGTGAGATTTTTTTACAGGCTTTCCCCGAAGTCCTGGCGGTACTTGGCCGCCAGTTTTTCAGGCCAGTCGCTCTTGGCGCGGAGCTTGCCCATGAAGAAGCGCAGCACGGGCGGTTCCTCCACGAATTCCAGGCCGCCGATCAGGTCGCGGTTGTCGTAGAGCCATTTCATGCGGTCCGCCACGTATTTGACCTGGGACAGCGTGAAGACGCGGCGCGGGAAGGCCAGGCGGAGCAGTTCCACATCCGCCAGAATGTCGTCGCCGTTTTCGTCACGGACGCTGGAGAGCGTGCCGCGTTCCATCCCGCGCACGCCGGAGGCGATGAAGAAGGCCGCCGCCAGGGCCCCGGCAGGATAGTCCTCCTGCGGAATATGGGGCAGGAAGCGCCCGGCGTCAATATGGGCGCCCAGGCCGCCCGCGGGGGTCACGCAGGGAATGCCCATGTCCACCATCTGGCCGATGAAGTATTCAATGAAGGAGGGGCTCTGGGAAATCACGGTCAGGTCCGTGGTTTCATACAGGCCCACGGCCATGGCTTCAATTTCACGCACGGAGATGCCGCCGTAGGTCAGGAAGCCTTCAAACAGGGGAACCAGGTGCTCCATTTTCTTGGCGATGGAGCGGTCGTTCGTGCAGATGCCGCCGCCGCGGGAGGAGGAAACCTTGCGGGCGGAGAAGTATACCAAGTCCGCCAGGCCGCACATGGTTTTCAGGATGTCAGCGCAGGAGGAGTCCTTGAACTCGTCTTCACGCATCTTGATGAAGTAGGCGTTTTCCCCGATCAGGGAGGCGTCCAGCACCAGCATGATGCCGAATTCGTCGCAAATGCCGCGGATTTCACGCATGTTGGCAATGGAGAAAGGCTGGCCGCCGATTAAATTGGTGGAGGCTTCCATGCGCACGAAGGGAATTTTGTCCGCCCCGTGACGGGCGATGCAGTCCCGCAGCTTGCCGGGGTCCAGATTGCCCTTGAAGGGATTGGTGCTGACCGGATTGACGGCTTCATCAGCCACCAGTTCCTCAATCTTGCCGCCGTTCAGGTCAATATGGGCGTGCGTGGTGGTGAAATGGTAGTTCATGGGAACCACGTCCCCGGGCTTCACGAAGGTGCGGGCGATGATGTTTTCACAGGCGCGGCCCTGGTGGGCGGGAAGCAGGTATTCCTTGCCGAAGACGTCCCATACGGCCTGCTTCAGGCGGTCAAAGCTCTGGGAACCGGCATAGGCGTCGTCCGCACGGAACATGGCGGCGATCTGGTTGTCGCTCATGGCGTTGACGCCGGAATCCGTCAGCATGTCCAGGTAAACGTCGTTCGTGCTGAGCTGGAAGGTATTGAACCCGGCTTCCTGCGCGGCTTCCAGACGGCGTTCCACGGGGACAAGATGCAGCTTCTGCACCACGCGGACTTTATGCAGTTCCAGGGGAATTTGTTCCCCATTGTAAAATTTGACAACGTTGGATGGTTCTGAATTCATAAAATAAAAGGTGAATAAAAGTGTAGCAGAATGAGTCCTTTCCGCAACATAAAAGACACCCCGCTTCTTTTTCTCCCCTTCCGGAAAGGCAGGAATGCCGCTGGCAGGAAAAATGTGGAACTTACGGGAGGAAACCCCTAGCGTGAACTCCTATGAAAGAACACTGGAAATTGATTCAACAGCATCTGGGACTAGATGCGGACGGCATCCCCGGTCCCCGGACGGCGCAGGCCCTGATGGAAAAACTGGGCATCCGCCAGCCGGAACATTCCTGGCCCAGCCAGGAGGAAGTGCGCTCCGGGAAGTCCGTCTTCGGCCGCGCGGGGGATGAAAGCAACATGACCAGCATCCGGCTGCCATATATCATGCGGCTGGCATGGGAGAGGAACACGACCGTTTCCACCATGCGCTGCCACAAGCTGGTGGCGGAACCGCTCCTCCGCATTTTCCGGGCCACCCTGGACCATTACGGCATGGAGAAGATACGGGAACTGGGGCTGGACCTGTACGGAGGCTGCTTCAACAACCGCTCCATCATCGGCGGGAAGGCCACGTCCATGCATGCCTGGGGCATCGCCGTGGACATGGACCCGGACAGGAACGGCCTGAACATCCCTGCACCGAAAGCGGTACTGTCCGGACCGGAGTACGCGGCCTTCTGGCAGTTCGTGGAGGCGGAGGGGGCCGTATCCCTGGGACGCGCACGCGATTACGACTGGATGCACTTCCAGTTCGCTACTCTTTGACCGGAGCGGACGGGTCCGTGCGCCAGCCCTCCTCCCAGCGGCGGCGGAGGGCTGCCCAGTCCAGCCCTTCCCCGCCATGCCCCAGGAAGGAGCGTTTTTTCAGTTCACGGAAGTTTTCTCCGGGCAGATGGAGCAGCTCCCCCCGGTCATAGGCGTCCTGGTCGCACATGCCGTTGAAGAGGGGCGTCCACTGCCAGCGGCGCACGCCCAGGTAGTTCTTGAACGTATCCACCAGCTCCGTCGTGCAGTTGGCGGTGACGGTGTTGTAGTAACGCGGGCGTTCGTGGAGGCTATTGATTTTTTCCGCAAAGCCCAGGAAGGCTTTTTTCAGGTTTTCCCTGCCGATGTTGATGCGGTACAGGTACATGTCCTCCTTCCGGTAGCTGGTGCGCAGGCCGAACAGGTCTTCCTCGTCCGCCAGAATGTAAATCACGTTAAATTGCTTGTAGAGGCCCGGAATGGTCCCCTGCTCCACCCCTTCCGGCAGGCGCGTTTCCACGGAGAGGGCCAGATGCCTTCCGTCCTCAAAGCCGAAGGAGAGCATGGTATGGGCCACAAATCCCATGCCGTCCCAGTGGCTCACGGCGAAGTCCAGCGTGGACAGCTTGTCCAGGTCAAAGCGGCGCGTCACGTAGCGCGCGTCGAAGTCCCGCTCCGTCCGGTAGACGAAGCTGCGCACGTCTTTCACCACGATTTCATTCCCGTTGATTTCCACGGCGGGCAGGCGGCTCCAGGACGGCTGCCACTCCTTACCGTTCGTCGCAGGAATGCACAGGTAGTACGCCAGCAGCAGGGCCAGCACACCCCAGGAGGCGCGCCAGAATACGGGCCGCTTCCTGCGGAAAACAAAAGCGCAGGCCATGGCGGCTACGTAAAGCCATACCAGAACGGCGCCGCCCCATACATTGTAAAATACCACGCCCGCCGCCCATACGGAGAGGCCGAACCACGCCGCAAACATCAGGACGCGGGCGGCTATCAGGCCCGCATGGCGCAGGGAAGGCAGGTGCATGGAAGATGAAAAAAGAGGCCGCGCGCTCCGGTTCATGAAACGCGCGGCCCGTGATGGGGGTTATCTGAAGGAAAGGCCCTTTACCTTGTCCGTCAGGGCTTTCAGCACGCGCTGGTGCGCGGCGTCCACTTCCGCAGCCGTGAGGGTCTTGGCCGGATCCCTGTACAGGAAGGTGTAGGCAATGGATTTGCGGTCCGCCGGGAGCTTTTCACCGGAGGGGTCCGTGAATACGTCAAAGCAGGAGTAGCTGACAAGCAGTTTTTCCCGTGCGGCTTCAATGGCCTTCACGATGTCCGCATTGGACGTAGAAAGGGGCAGTTCCATGGCCGCATCACGGGAGGAGCCGGGGAACTGGGGCAGTTCCGCGGCCTTCACGGAAGCGGTGAGAATTTCCTGCATCTTGCGGAGGTCCAGTTCCGCCACGTACACGGGCTGGTCCAGGCCCAGCTCCCGGCAACGCGCCAGGGACAGGCGGGCGAAGTAGCCGCAGGCCTTCCCGTCAAGCTGCACGTCCGCCCCTAGGGCGGCCTGTTCGCGCGGTTTGGCGGGGGTCAGCGTAAAGCGGTGGCCCGGAGCCAGCGCTTCCATGACGGCCAGCAGGTCTTCAAAGGAGGCCTGTTCCGGCCTGGGGTCCGCCCAGGAGCGCGCCGTGCGGTCCCCGGAAAGCAGGATGCCCAGCGTATCCGTTTCAATGTCCCTGCCCTTGCCGCCGCCCGTATTGCGGAAGACGCGGCCAAGTTCAAAGAAGCGCAGGCCGGAGACGCCCTGGTTGCTGTTGCGCACGGCGGCGGCAATCAGGCCGGGCGTGTGCGCGGGGCGCAGCACGGAGTGGTCCTCGCTGAGCGGCAGGGACACGCGGATGAGGTCGCCGTCCTGCAGGGGGCGCAGGGGCAGCGCGTCCTTCACCTGGGCGACGGCGCCGTCAGCGGCTTCAGAGGCGATGAGCTTGATGGTCTGGGTTTCATAGAACCCCAGGGCCGCCAGCTTGCGGCGCAGGCCCATCTGGAAGTTGTAGGCCACGTCTACGGGGGATTCCGTGACGAAGGGGCCGGAGAAGCGGGACGGGATGCCGTCCAGCCCGAAGACGCGGACAATTTCCTCCAGCAAGTCGCAGGGGCGCGTAAGGTCCAGGCGGTGGGGGGGGATCAGCCAGCATTCCGGGGCGTCCGGAACCTGCATCAGGCCCAGCGCCGCCAGGATGCGCGCGCCTTCCTCGTGGGAAATGGAACCGCCGGACATCTGGTCCAGAGCCTTCCAGGGAAGCTTCACGAAGCCCAGTTCATTGGTCACCGTGGCGCCCTTCCCCTGCTTCAGGGAAGCGAACGCGGAAACGGGGCCGTCCGGCTCCCCGCAGGAAGGCATGCAGGCATGGGCCGGATTGGGAACGGGAGCCCCCGCCACATACGTTTGGGAGGCCGTGCCGCCCGCCAGCTGGAGAATCAGTTCCACGGCCCGCACGGAACCGCGCAACACGTTCCAGGCGGAGGTGCCGCGTTCAAAGCGGTAGGAGGAGTCGGAAGACAGGGCCAGCCTGCGGGACGTGGCGCGCACGGAGGAGGGCTTGAACCAGGCGGATTCCAGAATAATGTCCGTAGTGGCTTCCGTCACGCCGCTTTCCTCCCCGCCCATCACGCCGCCGATGGCGAGCGCCTTGCCGGACTGGTCCGCAACGACCAGGTCCGTGCAGTTGAGGGTATATTCCTGCCCGTCCAGGGCCTTGAAGGTTTCCCCTTCGTAGGCGGTGCGGGTGACGATGCCGCCCTGCACCTTCGCCGCGTCAAACGCGTGGAGGGGCGTGCCCAGTTCATGCAGGACGTAGTTGGTGACGTCCACGATGTTGTTGATGGGGCGCAGACCGATGGCCACCAGGCGTTCCTTCAGCCATTCTGGGCTTTCCTGCACCTTCACGCCGCTGATTTTCACGGCGGTGTAGTACGGGTTCAGGTCCGGCTGGTCCAGCCGCACGAAGTCCCCGGCGGGTTCCAGCTCCACCCCGGCGTCATCAATGGAAACGGGCCTGTACTCCCGGCCGGAGATGGCGGCCAGTTCATACGCCATGCCGTTGTGGGAAAGCAGGTCCGGACGGTTGGGCGTCACTTCCACTTCCACCATCGTATCCGCCTTGACGACCTGGGAGATCGGCGTGCCGGTTTCCAGCTCCTGCGGAAGAATCCAGAGGCCGTGCTCCTTGTCGGGCAGCCCCAGTTCGGAAGCGGAGCAGAGCATGCCGCGGGATTCCACCCCGCGCAGCTTGCCCACCTTGATTTCAAAGTTGCCGGGCAGCACCGCTCCCGGCAGGGCGCAGGGAACCTTGTCCCCCACCTTGTAGTTCTGCGCGCCGCACACAATCTGGTGCAGCGTGCCGTCGCCCACGTCCACCTGGCAGACTTTCAGGCGGTCCGCCTGGGGATGCTGTTCCGCGGCAGCCACGCGGGCCACCACCACGTACGGGGAGTCCACGCCCTGCTGGCGGATGTCTTCCACTTCAATGCCGGCAAAGGTCAGCATGTCCGACATTTCGTCCACGCTCAGGCCGGCCAGGTCGATATACTGGGAAAGCCAGTTAAGGGAAATTTTCATATCTGGGTAAGGTAAAAATTATTGGAATTGGGCAAGGAAGCGCACGTCGTTCTCAATCAGGGCGCGGATGTCCCGGATGCCCCAGCGGATCATGGCCAGGCGGTCCAGGCCGATGCCGAAGGCAAATCCGGTCAGCCCCGTGTAGCGGGCCTGCACGCCGGGTTCCAGCCCCAGTTCGCGGTCCACGGCTTCAAAGACGTTCGGGTCCACCATGCCGCAGCCGGCGATCTCCACCCAGCGCGGTTCCTGGCCGTCCACCTTCAGCTTCACGTCAATTTCAAAGCTGGGTTCCGTGAACGGGAAGAAATGGGGGCGGAAGCGCACTTCCGTATCGGAGCCGAAGAGGGCGCGCAGGAAGTATTCCAGCGTCCCTTTCAGGTCGCCCACGGAAACGTCCGTGTCCACATACAGGCCTTCCAGCTGGTTGAAGGCGGAAAGGTGCGTGGCGTCAATCTCGTCACGGCGGTAGGCGGAGCCGGGGGAAATCACGCGCACGGGGGGCGTCTGCTTCTCCATGGAGCGTATTTGCACGGTGGAGGTGTGCGTACGCAGCAGCTTGCCGGAATCAAAGTAAAACGTATCCTTCTCATTGCGGGCCGGATGGTCCTCCGGCGTATTCAGCGCGTCAAAGCAGTGGAACTCGTCCTCAATCTCCGGGCCGTCCGCCAGGGCAAAACCCATGTGGCGCAGAATGCGGATGGCTTCATCCCGCACGATCGTGAGGGGATGCAGGCCGCCCTGCGGCAGGGAGCGGGCCGGAAGCGTCAGGTCAACGCCGGCCACGGCGGCCTTGTCCGCCTGGGCTTGCACTTCCTCCAGCTTGGCGTCCAGCGCTTCCGTAATAGCCTTGCGGGCCTCGTTAAGCAACTGGCCGACGGCGGGCTTTTCCTCCCTGGGAACGTCCTTCATGCCCGTCTGGGCCATGGTCAGTTCCCCTTTTTTGCCGAGGATGGCTACGCGCGCGTCTTCCACGCCGCGCCTGTCAGACACCTGGGCGATGCGCGCCAGGGCATCCCGTTGAATGCGTACAATCTCTTCCTTCATAAAATTTGACGGGCAAGAGCTTACCCGTCCCCCCCGCCAGCGTCAAGCCCTTCGGGCGGCGGCCCTTCTCCAAAAAACAAAAGGCAGGAAGCGGAAAGAAGAAGGGGAAAACCACCGTTTCCCTCCATCTAACCGCTAATTCTTAACATCTAACATCTCCCTGAACATATCAAACATACCCCGGCTGGGCGGACATGCGGCCGGAAATCATGCCGAGCACGCAGAAAAAGGTATAAACCAGGCAGAACGGCAGGAAGGAACCGCCCTGGTGGAGGAAGGAGGTGAACAGCAGGCTCAGGGCGGCGCCCATGGTGAAGCCGATGCCCTGGGACATGCCGGAAAGCCTGATCGCCTCCGACGGGGTTCTGGCCCGTTCCACCATCAGCGCCATTCCGCGGCTGAAAACGGTTCCCGTCGCCAGGCCGAACAGAATGGCCATCCAGACAGCCCAGTCCAGCGGAAGATACAGGATGCCCCAGCAGGAAAGAGCCGCCAGGGCCATGGCCATCACGATGAGAAGGCCCCGGCCCCCCGTGGCTTTTTCCAGAGCGTGCGCGGAGAGCGTGGCGGGAAGCTGGGCAAACATGGCTACGGAAAGGATGAACCCTGCGTCCACGTAGCTCATGCCGCGCTGCCTCAGGAAGATGGGAATCCAGGTGTAAAAGAAATAGGCTGCCCCCACCCGGCTCAAATAAAAGATGGTGACCTGCCATGCCTTGCTGCTGCGCAGCAGGTTGCGGCCGGAAGAATCCGGATCGCGCTGGAACACTCCTACCGGATGCTTGAGGAAGTACGCGCCCCACACCAGCATTCCCAGCAGGATGGGAATAATCCATATTCCCAGCCCAAAGCGCCAGCCGCCCAGCATGTTGGAGATGGGAACGGACAGGCCGGAGGCCACCGCGCTCCCCACGCCGATCATGGCGCTGTAAATGCCCATCATGGCGGAGGCGTGGTCCGGGAACTGGTGCTTGATCAGTCCGGGAATGGCCGCTCCGGCAATCCCCATGCCCAGCCCCATCAGGACCATGCCGCCGTACAGGCCCGCCACGCCGTCCCAGCTGCGCCAGAAAATACCGGCCACGGCCAGAAGCTGGAACCAGAAAATGATCTTCCACGGCGTCAGCCAGCGCGCCACGCGCGGAGAAATGGGCGCGGCCACGCCCAGCACAAACACGGGCAGCAGGGCAAACAGCCCTGAATTTTCAAGGGAAAGGCCCATATCCTTTTCAATCGTTCCCAACAGCGGGTCCGGAGAGTCAAATCCGGTCCGCAGATTGAAACAAATGATCAAAAAGGCCACAAGCAGCAGCATCTTTCCCTTCATGCTTCCGGAAGTTCCTGCCTTATCCATCCCATGTTATACAGCCGTTCCCCCGCCCCCGTTCAAAAGTAAAAAACTTTTCCGGCTGTACGCGGCAGGGGGCCCGGGAAACGGTTTGCGCGGCTGGACGGAATGCGAAGCATGAACCCCGCAGAATGAGGGAAGCCGAACGTGGAACAAATCACCCTCTTGACCCCGGAACCGCAGCCATCAAGAAAGGCAGAAGAAGACATGTTCCCGCAGCTTGAACGAAACAGGCCGCCTGGGAATGAAGGCCTCCCGGCCTTCGGGAATCCATCCTGGGAGCGCAGCAAGCCAAGCTCTGGAAAGGCAGCCATTTATATCTCTCCTTTTCCAGTTTTTCCACTCACATCTAAAAAAACACCATCATATTAAAAAAGAATGTCTTACGGCTTGTCTGCATTTTATATTCCTATAGGAATATTTGGAATTAAACTAAATTCCCTTGACGATGAATATTTTCAGTATTACAAGCGGATATGCCTACTACATGCCCGTCCCCTGAAAAATGCCTCCGATACGCCGAGACCGTCCAACGGTTCGGCATCAATTTTCTGAGAGTGGCCGTCTTCATCGTCTTTGCCTGGATTGGCGGCCTCAAGGCCTTCCAGTATGAAGCGGACGGCATTGTTCCCTTCGTAGCCAACAGCCCGATGATGAGTTTCTTCTACGACAAGAAGGCTCCCGAATACAAGCAGCACATGAATAAGGAGGGAGCCGTGGTGCCGCCCAATATCGCATGGCACAAGGAAAACAACACCTACGGCTTTGCCTACGGGCTGGGAATCCTGATCGTCTCCATCGGCACGCTCGTACTGCTGGGCCTCTTTTTCCCGAAGGTGGGCCTCATCGGCGACTGCCTGCTCATCATCATGACCGCCGGAACCTTGTCCTTCCTGATAACCACCCCGGAAACGTGGGTGCCCGACCTGGGCGGCCCCAACCACGGCTTCCCCTATCTGTCCGGGGCGGGACGCCTCGTCATCAAGGATATCGCCATGATGGCCGGAGGCTTCATCCTGCTGGGCACGGATTTCAAGCGCATCCTGAAGGCGCGCCTCGGTTGCCCAAGGAGCGGGGAATCCTGCTGCAAGAACTGATTCTTTCCGTCACCGCCTCTGCCGAACGGCAGAGGCTTTTTTATGCGTTAATGTTCCATATGCAGCCGTCTGGAGCGGCTTAACCTCTTGCGTCAATTGAAAGAAAATCAAGCGTCAGCGAAGGAATAATAAAAAAGGGCGCAGTCCCTGGCCGCATTCCGTTCAGAAACCGCAGAGGCCTGCGGCGCCCCGGGAACCGTTCCTCCTGCATTCAGAGCGGGAGCACGGAACAGCCGCCTGTTCCGCTAAATTTCTCCCGGCAGGGAATGGAGGTACATGTACAGGGCGTCCGTGCTGTTTTCCAGCACGTCCATGGTGAGCTGCAAGGGTTCCGCGTAAATTTCAGGATAATCCGCTTCCCCTATTTCCGGCCTCACGCGGAACGCGAGCCGTTCCTTCTCCAAATCCATCTCCGCCCGGATGCCCTCTTTATTGCCCCTGGCGTCAAGTCTGATCCACCTGCCCGGATCTTGCAGAAAAACCGCATTCAGGGCATGGATGCAGTACCCGCTTCCCGGCGTATCTTCCAGCGTCAGCCGCTGGTAGCATATCCCCGCCGGGATGCCGCAGGCTCTGAGCAGGGCCGCAAGCAGATTCGCCTTAGCCCAGCAGATGCCCGTTTTCTCCCGCAGCACGTCTGACGCCGAAACCGTCACTCTTTTATCCTGCGCATCCCATGAATGGCTTATTTCATCCCTCACGAAGCGGTAGGCGCCTGCTATCCATTCCAGCTCTCCTTTACCTGCGGCGCGGAGCCGGGCGGCCCTGTCCAGCACCAGCTCATGCTTCCAGTCAATATAAGGACTGGTTTTCAAATATTCACTGAGGTCGTTGACGATGGCGGCCATGCTTGCTTCTTCACCTCTTACTGGAAAACCGGAAGGAAGTACAGGCGGAAAAGGCCACGCAGGTTCCGGGGGCAAGATGGAGCTTCACGATGAAGAAATCAGCCACGGTGTCCTGGGCATGCAGCAGGCCTGATAAGAGCGAAAGCATTCCGGTTTTCGTACCTGAACTTATCCCAAGCGCGGCAAAGGGAAATTTCTGCGTTTGCCGTTCATGGTTTTGCAAGGGGCGGGAGCCCTTGTTCCCGGGACGCGGCCATAAAAATACACCGGAGAAGACGTATGGGGCGATTATTCACCTGGCCGCTTTCCTGTGGCCGGAGGGCCGTCATGGAGCGAGAACACCCCCATGAAAAAGCGCCGCCGTTCCGGAGAACGGCGGCGCCCGAACACGCTAACCTCTTAAGCTTTTATTTGGCGGGACGCTTGCCGTACGCCAGCGTACGCTTGCCATCCCAGGAAACGGCCTCAATCCGGGTGGAGCCCTCCGGATAGGGAACCGTGGTGGAGGAGTTGTCCTTGGAATCCGTCCCCACCATGGTGATGCGGACCATTTCCTTATCCTTGTAGGTTTCAAAGACGGCGGCGTTTTTCCACACGTCATGGGAGATGATGCGCCGGTTGCCCTGTTCCGTGATGCCCTGGTTGCAGGCGCCCCGGACGGGCAGGCGGTTCTTGTACGCCTCCACGCTGTTGACGGAAAGGTAGTAAATGACGGGGCTTTCCGGCTTCTTGTACTTTCTGGCGTACGCAATCAGGTTTTTGCAATCGGACTCCGTGATGGTCATGCGGGCGCAGGTGTAGTCGTCCAGTTCCTGGTCAATGGGCTTGAGCATGCCGGTCTTCTGGAAGAAATCCGTCAGGTCCTGTTTGGAGACGTCGCAGGCGTTCTTCATGAACGCAAGCTGAAGCTCGCCGTCCTTCTTCCCCTTGGTGTCCATCTTGATGGCCTTGTAGAAGATGTCCGGATAGAAGTCGGGATTGCCCTTCCCGGCCACCTTGAAATACAGCTCCAACTGCCACAGGGGAGCCAGCTTGACAAAGTGGTCGTGCACCATCGGGCGGTTGTCCCCTCCGGAACGCTTGTCCGGGCCAGTCTGGATGAGCCAGTTTTCCCCCTTCAGGATGCCGTTGTTCAGGTAGGCGTTAAAGCGGCCGCCGATCATGTTGCCGTCCCCGCCGTTGATGCGTTCATGCTCCAGGCGCATGCTGGAGGGATTCAGCATGTAGTTCACGTAGGCGGAGTAAATGTTGTTGGTCACTTCCCCGGTGGATACCCATTTCATGGCGGGGCGCACCTGGTTGACATGGCCGAATTCATGGGCGATGCCCCAGGCGCTGCCGGGAATCTTGTCCGGATTGCCCACTTCCCCCATCGTGCCGTTGTGGAAGGCGGCGCCCGTGCCGTCCGCGTGCATGAAGCCATTCCAGATCACGCGGCCGAACATCCGGTTTTTAGGCAGCATCTTGTACTTGTACAGGCCCATGATCTGCTGCTCCATGCCGATGATCTTGTCATACAGGGCGATCAGTTCCTCCCCCTTGTCCGGGCAGAATTTCTTGAGTTCCTCCACCGGATAAACCAGGTGCACGCGGCTGCCAACGATGTCCACCACCTCCGTGGGGGAATTTTCCAGCATCTTCTTCCAGTCGCTGTTCTTGCTCACGCCTCCCACGAACACGCCGTTCACCTTGCCGGACGGGATGGAGAGCCGTACCTTGGGAGCTTTCTTGTAGTTGGGCGTGAAGTATTCAATGTAGCCCAGCCCCTTGTTTTTCGCCTTGATGATGTTGATTCCCGCCTTGAGGGGGTAGGAGCTGCGGCCTCCGTCACGCCCGAAGTTGTGGATGACCAGGTTCAGTTTTTCCCCTTTGGGGTCTTCCATGACCAGCAGCACGTCCTCCCCTTCCTCAAAAAAGATGCCGGTGGGGTTTTCAAACTTGCTGTACTGGCTGGTGCGCAGGCGGTCCGCCAGGTCCTTGACCGGTTCGTACGGTTCCGCCGTGATGGCGCGCGCCTTGCGGTCATATTTTTTCTCCGCCATCTGGCGGGCGAGCCCGCGCACGAAGGGATCCTTGATTTTGGCGATGCGGTCACGCGTGACATTGGGTTTCAGCGCCAGCATAAAGTCATTGGTGAAGACGTTGGAATCCAGCGCCTTCAGGCCCGCTTCCGTAATCGGAACGGACCCGGTCTCCTGGGCGGAAAGCACGCCGCCGCCCAGCATGCCGCAGAGAGCGAGCAAAATGGCTCCCTTTTTCAAGAATGGTAAGAGGATCATGTTTATAAAACTATACTGATCAGTTTCCTGAATTGTTTCAAGGAAAAATCCTCCGGCAGGAACATGGACGGAAAAAGGCCGTTTTTGTGACATGGGGCGTTCCTGCCACCGCTTAAAAACTGTCCATCCCCTTGACGAGGTCCCTATAATGGCACCCGTAACACATTTTTCCATATGAATACAGAAACGCATCAATTCCAGGCGGAAGTCCGGCAGCTGCTGGACATTGTCATCAACGCCCTTTACAGCGACCGGGAAATCTTTGTGCGGGAGCTCGTTTCCAACGCCTCCGACGCCCTGGAGAAGCTGCGCTTGAAACAACTGACGGATTCCAACATCTACCAGCCGGAAAAGCCTCTGGAAATCAGCATCACCACGGACAAGGAGAACAAGACCATCACCATCGCGGACACCGGCATAGGGATGACGGAAGCGGACCTGGTGGAAAACCTGGGGACCATCGCCCATTCCGGCACCAAGAAGTTCATGGAGGCCCTCAAGCAGAAGCAGGAAGGCGGCGCGGACCTGATCGGCCAGTTCGGCGTGGGCTTTTACAGCTCCTTCATGGTGGCGGACCAGGTGGAGGTCTTTACCCATTCCTGGGAGCCGGAGGCGGCCTCCCTGCGCTGGACTTCCAACGGACGGGAGGGCTACAGCATTGAAACCCTTGACGAACCGCTGGACCGCGGCACCCGCATCGTCATCCACCTGAAGGATGAGTATGAGGAGTTTTCCCAGGAATACCGCGTGAAGGAGCTCCTGCGCCGTTATTCCAACTTCGTGGGCTTCCCCATCAACTTCAACGGAGAGCACATCAACACCGTCCAGGCCATCTGGTCCAAGTCCAAATCAGACGTGAAGCCGGAGGAATACGACGAGTTTTACCAGTTTATCTCCCACACGGATGAAAAGCCCCTGTCCTACATGCATTTCAGCGCGGACGCCCCCATCATGCTGAATGCCCTGCTTTTCATCCCCAAGCGTAATCCGGAAATGTTCGGCTTCGGCCGCGTGGACGCCAACGTCTCCCTGTACTGCAAGCGCGTGCTGATTGACGCCAAGCCGGAAGGCCTGCTTCCGGAATGGCTGCGCTTCCTGAACGGCGTGGTGGACAGCGAGGACCTGCCCCTGAACATTTCCCGCGAAATGCTCCAGGACAATTCCCTGGTGCGCAAGATCAGCGACATTATCACCAAGCGCTTCATCAAGCACCTGGACAAACTTGCCAGGGACGAAAAAGAAACCTATAAGGAATTCTACGGACAGTTTTCCCGCTACCTGAAAGAAGGGGTGGTCACCTCCTGGCCGAACAAGGAATCCCTGGGCAAGCTGCTCCGTTTTGAATCCACGGCCACGGAGCCGGGGGAAACGACCTCTTTCGAGGAATACATCACCCGCATGAAGGAAGGGCAGACGGCTATTTACGCGCTCACCGGCCCCTCCCGCTCCCACCTGGAAAACAGCCCGTACCTGGAAGCCTTCAAGGCCCGCGGATACGAAGTTGCCTTCTTCACGGACCACGGGGACGAGTTCGTGCTGGACTCCCTGTCCAGCGTGGACGGCAAGCCCGTCACGATGATCGACCGCGCCGACGTGGAGCTTCCCGAGCTGGAAGAGGAACAGAAGGACGCCCTGCCCCAGGAGGAAGCCACCGCCCTGGAAGAATGGCTGAAAGAACTGTACCCGGACAAATTCTCCAAGGTCACCCTGGGCAAGCGCCTAGTCAGCGGAGCCGCCGTGGCCCTGCAAAGCGGCAATGACATGGGCCCGGAAATGAGGGCGTATATGAAAGCCATGGGGCAGGAAATCCCCGAAAGCCATCCCCAGCTGGAGCTGAACCCCTCCAACCCGCTGGTGAAGAAGCTCTCCGCCCTGAGGACGGAAAATCCGGAACTGGCCCAGATGGTAGCGGACCAGATTGCGAATACCGCCCTGCTCCGCGCCGGCATGCTGGACGATCCCGCCGTGCTGGCCCAGTCCTCCCAGGCCCTGATGGAGCAGCTCCTGCTTAAATAAAGCCTCCGGCGGAAACGGCCTCTTTCACAAGCCGCTCCCTGCCCCGGGGAGCGGCTTTTTCCTTTCATTCCCCGTCATGAACGCGTTCCACCACATGCCCCGGCACTTCCTGTTCCTGAAGCTGGCCTATCAAACGGGCATGTGCCTGCTGGCCCTGGTCGCCGTGACGCTGGCGGCCATTGACCTGACTTCCGAGGCGGCGGAATGGGAAGTGACGGCGGACCGAATCATTTACTGGATTTTCGTGCTGGATTACGTGGTCCGCTTCTCCATCAGCAGGTCCAAATGGCTCTTCGTCAAGGACCATGTCTGGGACCTGCTGGCCATCATTCCCTTTGACGTGCTGTTCCGTCTGTTCAGGTTCGCCTCCCTCGGCGAGATTCTGCGGCTCGCCAGGTACCTGGACCTGTTCTCCTACGCCATGAGGTTCACCACGCGCATCAGGCGTTTCTTCAACACGAACGGATTCAAGTACATCTGCATTGCCGCCCTGGTCATCATCCTGCTGGGGGCCGTGGGCATCCATCTGGCGGAAGGCATGAGCCTTCCCAACGGCATCTGGTGGTCCTTTGTCACCGCCACTACCGTGGGCTACGGGGACACCTACCCGGTCACCACTCCCGGAAAGTTCCTGGCCGTTTTCCTGATGCTCACGGGCATCGGCTTCGTGGGAACGCTGACCAGCACCATCACCTCCTTCTTCCTGCATCCCCATGCGGGAGAACCCATGCCGTACCGGGAGGAGGAAATTGAAGCCATCAAGAAGAAGCTGGACGGTCTCTCCTCCATGACGGACGAGGACATAGACACCATGGCGGCCCTGCTGAAAACCCTGCGGGACGCCCCGCACGCATCTTCCCCTTCAGAGCTGGAAACTCCTGCCTCCGGCCCCGGCACTTTACCGCAAAAGCCGGAATGACCCGAATGCCGGATGCGTCTCTGCACCCCTCCTGCCGTCCTCCCTTCTTTTTGCACCAAGACTGACAAAAATCCGTCTGGCATTGCACGGGCAAAGGCGGACAATCCCTCCGTACCGGGGCAGCGTGCCGCCTCTCTCCTTTTTCCAACCTCTCCGCCTTTCTCCATCATGCCAGTGACCAGCCCCCCCCGCGCCTGGGCCGAAATCGACCTCGGGGCCATCCGCCATAACCTGAACGTCGTCAAGCAGGCGGCCAAGGGTGAATATTACATGCCCGTGGTAAAGGCGGCAGCCTACGGTCACGGGCTGGAACAGGTCTGCCGCACCCTGGATTCGGAAGGCATCGCCTTCTTCGGAGTCGCCAACGTGGGGGAAGCGCGGCGCATCAGCCAGGCGGGGTGCCGCACCCGGCCCTATATCCTCGGTCCCGCCTTTCCGGAGGAACGGGAGGAAATCGTGCTGAACGGCTGGCGTTCCTTCATCTCCACCATGGAGGAAGCCGTGCACTACAATTCCCTGGCGCGTCTGTACGGGAAGACGCTTCCCATCCATATCTCCGTGGATACGGGCATGGGCCGCGGCGGATTCCTGCCGGACCAGCTTGAAGAATTGCTCTCCCGCCTGGGGGAACTGGACAGCCTGTACATGGAAGGGCTGGGCGCACACCTGCCCTGTGCGGATGAGTACCGGGCGCTGACGCTGAAGCAGATTGCCCGCTTTGAGCAGATGGCCGCCCGCATCCGGGAAAAACTGCCCCTGAAGTACTGCCACCTGGCCAACAGCGCCGCTTCCCTGGATTATGAGATTCCCTCCAACAACATGTGCCGTCCCGGCCTGGTGCTGTACGGCTTTTCCCCCATTCCCTCCCCATGGGCCGCGCAGTTGAAGCCGGCCATGGCCCTGTTCTCCCGCCTGACGGTGGCGCGCACGCTGCCGGAAGGGCACGGCATTTCCTACGGAGGCACCTTTGTAACGGACCATCCCACCCGGGTGGCAACCGTGGGCATAGGCTATGCGGACGGCTACCTGCGCTCCCTGGCCCACAAGGGCGCCCGCGTGATGGTGGACGGCGTCTCCTGCCCGCTGCTGGGGCGCGTGACGATGGACCAGATCATGGTGGACGTGAGCGGCGTTCCCCATCCGGAACCGGGCATGGCCGTGGAGATCATGGGACCAAACATTCCCGTGACGGAACTGGCGGAAAAAGCCGGCACCATTTCCTGGGAAATCTTTACCGGAATAGGCCCCCGCGTGCCACGCCATTACAGCTACTGAGGCCCCTGACGGAGAACCGGTCCGCCCGTGTTCCCTTATTCCGCGCGGTGCCTTCATTCCCGATTGACGGGCAGCCTGAAATATCGTTTATTGATCCGGTATGATGAAGGTTTCCACCAGAGGACGCTATGCACTGCGCCTGATGATTGATCTTGCCCAGCACAATGACGACGGCTACATCTCCCTGAAGGAGATTTCCGCCAGGCAGGACATCACCGTACGGTATCTGGAACAAATTATCGCCATCCTGCTGAAAGCGGGCTTCGTTCAGAGTTTCCGGGGGAAGTCCGGCGGCTACCGCCTGTCCCGGCATCCCCGGGAATACACCACGGAAGACATCCTGAAACTGACGGAAGGCTCCCTGCTGCCCCTTTCCTGCACGGCCTCCCAGAACAGCCCGTGCCCGCGGGCGTCAAGCTGCGCCACGCTGCCTTTCTGGCGGGGGCTGCAAAAGGTCATTGAGGATTACCTGGGCCGCGTCACGCTGGAGGACCTGTCCGAGCAGCAGAAGGAAATCGGCTGCGACTACGGAGCAGGCATTTAACCGGAGCACCCGGCCTGAACATTTTTTCGCCCCTTTTTTGTTTTGGCCTTATGTCCCACTTTTTTTACCCGGCACTTGACATCCCGTCCCGCTTTAACTATCTATTCCCTACTTTTCCGATAGGAATATAAAAAATATGAATAAGAACCATCGTTTTGAAACGCGCCAGATCCACGTGGGCCAGGAAAATCCGGACCCGGCCACGGATGCCCGCGCCGTGCCGATTTACGCCACCACTTCCTATGTCTTCAAGGACTCCGAACAGGCGGCCGCCCGTTTTGCCCTGGCGGAGCCGGGCAACATCTACAACCGCCTGATGAACCCCACGGCAGACGTTTTCGAAAAGCGCATCGCCGCCCTGGAAGGGGGAGCGGGCGCGCTGGCGGTAGCCACCGGAGCGGCGGCCATCGCCTATGCCGTCCAGAATATTGCGCGCGCTGGGGACCACATCGTTTCCGCCGCCAACGTGTACGGCGGCACTTACAACCTGTTTGCCCATACATTTGCCGAATCCGGCATTGAAACCACCTTCGTGGACGGCAGCAATCCGGACAATTTCGCCAAGGCCATCCGGGAAAATACGAAGGCCCTGTACGTGGAAAGCCTGGACAACCCGAACTGCAACGTTGCGGACATAGACGCGCTGGCGGAGGTGGCGCACGCCCGCGGAATTCCGCTCATTGTGGACAATACCTTCGCCTCCCCCTTTCTGTTCCGCCCTCTGGAGCACGGCGCGGACGTGGTGGTGCATTCCGCCACCAAATTCATCGGCGGCCACGGAACGGCGATGGGCGGCGTGATTGTGGACGGCGGCAAGTTCGACTGGACGCAGAATGATAAATTCCCCGGCATCAGCCAGCCCAACCCGAACTGCCACGGCGCCGTGCTGGCGGAAATCTGCGGCCCTCTGGCCTACATCATGAAGATCCGGACCACCCTGCTGCGGGATACGGGAGCCACCATCAGCCCGTTCAATTCCTTCCTGCTGCTCCAGGGGCTGGAAACCCTTTCCCTGCGGGTGGAGCGCCATGTGCAGAACGCCCTGCGCGTGGTGGATTACCTGGCGGCTCATCCCCAGGTGCAGAAGGTGAACCATCCCTCCCTGCTGGACCATCCGGACCACGAACTTTACCGGAAATATTATCCGAACGGCGGCGGCTCCATCTTCACCTTTGAAATCAAGGGTGGCGCGGAAAAAGCTCGCAAGTTCTGCGAAAGCCTGGAACTATTTTCCCTGCTCGCGAATGTGGCCGACGTCAAGTCCCTGGTGATTCATCCGGCCTCCACCACCCACTCCCAGATGACGGAGGAGGAACTGAAGGCGGCAGGCATCTCGCCCTCCACGGTGCGGCTTTCCATAGGCACGGAACATATCGACGACATTCTCGAAGACCTGGAACAGGGCTTCCGCGCCATTCTCTAACGATTTAACGGCTACAACGCTCTTTTCCTACAAGCCATGAGAATTTACAGAAACATTACAGAACTGATCGGCGGCACTCCTTTGCTGGAGCTGACCAATTACGAACGCAAAAACGGCCTGAACGCCGCCATCCTGGCCAAGCTGGAATACCTCAACCCCGCCGGCAGCGTGAAGGACCGCATCGCCCGGGCCATGATTGACGCCGCGGAAGCCTCCGGAGAGCTGAATCCGGATTCCGTCATCATTGAACCCACCAGCGGGAACACGGGCATCGGCCTGGCGGCGGTGGCCGCCTCCCGCGGGTACAGGATCATCCTGACCATGCCTGAAACGATGAGCGTGGAACGCCGCAACCTGCTGAAGGCCTACGGCGCGGAACTGGTGCTGACGGACGGCGCGCTGGGCATGAAGGGAGCCATTGCCAAGGCGGAGGAACTGGCCGCAGGACTCCCCAACAGCTTCATTCCCGGCCAGTTCGTCAACCCGGCCAACCCGGAAGTCCATTTCCGGACCACCGGACCGGAAATCTGGAACGACACGGACGGCAAGGTGGACATCTTCGTAGCAGGCATCGGCACCGGAGGCACGATTACGGGCGTAGGCAAGTACCTCAAATCACGCAATCCGGAAATCCGGATCGTGGCCGTGGAGCCGTCCGCTTCCCCTGTGCTGACCCAGGGGACCGCCGGCCCCCACAAGATTCAGGGCATTGGCGCGGGTTTCGTGCCGGAAACGCTGGATACCTCCGTGTATGACGAAGTCATCACCGTCACCAATGAAGACGCCTTCGCCACCGGCAAGGAGCTGGCGCGCACGGACGGCGTGCTGACGGGCATTTCCTCCGGCGCAGCGCTCTGGGCCGCCACGCAGGTGGCACAGCGCCCGGAAAACGCAGGCAAGACCATCGTGGTCCTGCTGCCGGACACAGGGGACCGCTACCTCTCCACCCCCCTGTTCACGGACTAATCCTTCCCATCCTCCAGCCATGAAAGAATTCAGCCTCCATCTCTACCTGGTCACTGATGAAGCGGCCAAATGCCGCCACAGCCTTCTGGAAACCGTCCAGAGGGCGGTGGACGGCGGCGTCACCATCGTGCAGTACCGCTCCACCAATCCGGACGCGGGCACCTGCTACCGGGAAGCGCTGCCCATCCGGGACTTCCTGGCGGCCCGCGGCGTTCCCTTCATCGTCAACAACCGCATTGACCTGGCCCTGGCGCTGGACGCGGACGGCGTCCACATCGGCCAGCGTGACCTGCCGGTTCCTGCCGTCAGGGCCATGATCGGCCCGGACAGGATTCTGGGGCTTTCCGTCTCCAACGCGGACCAGCTCCGCGCCGTAGACGCCGCCCTGGTGGACTACCTTGGGATGGGGCCTGTCTTTCCCACCATCTCCAAGCTGAACGCCCCGCCCGTGCTGGGCGTGGACGGCTTCGCCGCCCTGGCCTCACAGTCTCCCCTGCCCGTCGTCGCCATCGGCGGGCTGGATGCGGAGCGCGCCCGGCTGGTGCGCGCTACGGGAGCGGCCAGCGGCATTGCCGTCGTCTCCGCCATTTGCGGAGCGGAGGATCCGGAAGCCGCCGCACGGGCGCTGGCCTGACCGGCTGCATTCCGGAAACAAGCGGGCAGCAAAACATTCTTTCAAACGCCATGCCTTCATCAACTGACCTCGTCCATGCCGTCTCCGCCGATCTGGAAAAAATCCGGGAGACGGCTCCGTTGATTCTCTCTCTGACCAACTCCGTCGTCCAGCCCCTGACGGCCAACCTGCTGCTGGCCGCAGGAGCCGTTCCCGCCATGCTCAACGATGCGGAGGAAGCCGTGGAAATGCTCCGCGGCGGAACAGACGCCCTGCTGGTCAACCTGGGCACCGTGACGCGCGAACAGGGAGCCGTCATGCAGACGGCGGTGCAGGAAGCCAACCGGCTGGACATCCCCTGGGTTCTGGACCCGGTGGCCGTTGGAGCTCTCTCCCTGCGTACGCGGCTGGCGGAACAGTTGAAGGAACGGAAGCCCCGCATCATCCGCGGGAACGCCTCTGAAATCATGGCTCTGGCCGGGTACTCCTCCGTCACGAAGGGACCGGAAAGCACCAGCTCCAGCGCAGACGCCCTGCAGGCGGCCAGGGAACTGGCTCTGCACACGGGAGCGGCTGTCCTCGTCACGGGCCGCACGGACTATTCCACGGACGGCCGCCAGGTGATTTCCACGGAAAACGGACATGCCATGATGTCCCGCGTCACGGGCGTGGGCTGTTCCATGGGCGCGCTGGCCGCCGCCTGCGCCTCCGTCTCTTCCTTCCCCTTGCAAGCGGCCGTCTCCACGGCCGTATTAATGGGCATCGCGGGGGAAATGGCCTTTGAACAGAGTCCCGTTCCGGGTTCCTTTGCCGTCTCCCTGCTGGACAGCCTGTACTCCCTTTCTCCGGAAGAAGTAGCGCGGAGAGCGCGCATTCTTCCTCTTTAAAGCATCCCGTATCCTTCCCGGAACCGCGGAAAAGCAGCGCGCCGCACTCCCTCCGGAATGCGGCGCGTTGAATTTACAGGCCTTTTTTATTCGTTCCGCGGAACGGAACGGCGCAGGAACACCGCTCCCAGCGCAGCCATCAGCAGCATGCATGAGGACGGTTCAGGAACAGGAGCAGGCGCCGTAGCCGTAAACGCCGATGCCATGGCTGAAGAAGCTTCCGGAGCCGCATTCGGCGTCCACACCATGCTCACTTCCTTGGAATCCTCGTTCTTCTGGAGGCTCCACTGGCCGTACGCCGCGTAATCTCCGGCGGAAGACGCATCCAGCGTGAAATTACCCGTCAGGGTCGCGTTCGCTCCCCCCTCAATGAAGTTCAGGATGTGGGAGGTTCCCCAGAAGTCGGTGGAATAGTCGAGGCTCAACGCCGCCAGCTTCAGCTTGGCCCCCGCGTCAATCTGGAAGACGCCGGACTGGAGCATCAGGCTGTTGCACGCCAGCTCGCCCCCTGCGGAACCGCCCATGGTCAAGGTCAGTTCAAACACAGCCCCGGCTTCCATGACCGTGTTTCCGGACAAGGTGGCGGAACCGGAAAGGATGCCTCCGTTCTTCACCAGAATATTATTCCCCAGGCTGACCGTGCCCGCATCCGTCCCCAAGCCTCCCAGTACCAGGCAACCACCGGAATTGACCGTCGCCATCCCCGTCCCGAGAGCCTGGTTGGAGGCCGCTGCCAGCGTTCCCCCATTGACGGACGTTCCGCCGGAATAGGTATTCTTTCCGGATAAAACCATGATCCCCTCTCCTGTCTTGGCAACGGAGCCCTTTGCTCCGGAGTAATTGACGATGTTGGCTGATACTTTTAAATCCGCCTCCGCCGTGCCGCGCTCCACCGCAAAGACAGCAGGACTGCCTCCCCTCAGCTTGACATTAACCGTCCTGATTTCCGAGGCCCTGTCCGCCGCCCTTACCTGGAAAACGGTATCCGTCCAGACCTCCATGCTTCCCTTCGCCACGCCGTCCAGCGTCCCTCCTGCCAGGGTGACGGTCATGTTCCGGAAGGTCTGGTTCCTGGTATCATTCTGGAACAGGGTTCCTCCGTTAATTTCCACATGGCTGACGCAGGCCTCATTTCCCGAATTGCCGAAACAGTCCACCCCGCGCAGGGAAACCGTTGCGCCCCGGTTGATAACCAGCCCTCCGCGGATGATACCTTCCTCACCTCCTGAAATAAGCATCAGCGTTCCTTCATTGACCGTAGTTCCTCCGGTATAAGCCTGGTGTTTCTGTACGGCGAGCATTCCGGAACCGTTTTTCACGAGGCGGCCCGTCCCGGATATTTGCAAATTAACGGAGCCGGCGTGGAGCGAATTGAAAGCGAGAGTTCCATTGTTGACAATCGTTCCCGTACCCAGGGAACCGTCTTTTTCCCCGTCACCCACGGCGAGCGTCCCCGCATCAATGACGGTACCGCCGGAATAGGAATTGGCCCCGGTCAGCACCAGCGTTCCTTCTCCGGTTTTCACAAGAGAGCCGGTTCCTGAAATAACGCCGGATTCCGTCGCGGAACCGGAGTCCACTTCCGCCCTCATGACGGCCCCGGAACCGGATAGAGCCACGTTCCCGCTGTGACTGCCGCCGGAAAGAATGGCATACGTCCCTCCGTCCGCCACGTTCACGGAAGAGCCAACTTCCGCATGGCCTCCCGCCGTGAACCGCGCACCGCTCTCCACATTCACCGTTCCGGTGGCAAAGAGGGCCGTCTCCCAGTCGTTCTCATCCACATAGCCGCCCGCGTGCAGGGCATGCACCCCGGCTACCTTCACCTCACCTCCCTGCACCGTCCACGTCCCGGTATTGAAAATATGCCCGGACAGGTTCCAGACGGAACCTTCTCCCGTGCCGGGCGCGTACACCACATGAAGCTGGCCGTCCTTCAAGGCCCCTCCGTCCATGAAGCTTCCAAGATAGTCCTGCGCCCCGTGCCCCGTAAACGTGAATGTCACGGCGGTATTCGCACGGAAATTGCCGAAGCAGGCTCCGGAATCCAGATGCGTGATGGCATTCAGCGTCAAATTATGCCCGTACATGTCCACCACGCCCCCGCGGTGGCCGAAGATGAACTCCCCGGACACTTGGTTTTCCCCGGCAAGGCGCACCATTACTCCGCCCCCGTTCAGCTTCACGTTACGGGCCGCGTAGCCGTCCCTGTCCAAAATCAGATTTCCGCCGCCGCCCACGTTGATGTCCGCCGCATTGTTCCCGTGGCCGCTGACGATCAAATCGCCTTCCCCAATCTTCCTCCACTCGTCTCCGGAGGCTCCGGTCAGCAAGGTGGTGACCGCAGCTCCCTTGTTCACCACAAAGCCCGCCGTATTCAGGCGGCGGGAAGAATAGCCTCCGTCGCTCAGCACATAATCGCGGTTGAAGGTGAGGGACCCCGCTCCGGTATCCACGGACCCCTGGAGCACGATTGTGCCGCCGGAGCCGTCAAAAATCAGATTATTGCAGGCGTTCAACTGCTCATTTGTAGCTTGTGTACCTTTCGTGGAGGTGTCCCCGCGTAATCCGGCCGCCAATCCGGTGTAATCCGTAGTCACACCTCCCTGCACAAAGGTCCCGTTGCCGTCCGCATCCGTCACGTTCCACAGTACGTCACCGCTCGCCGCAACGCTTATGGTACGGTTGAAGCTGTCCACGTAATCGCTGGCCCACTGGTTGCCGGAACGCATCTGGGTAAACTGTCCATACCCGCTTCCACTGGCAGACTGTGCCGCACCTACCCACTCCCACTTGCCGGAATTCTCATTGTACACATAGCACGGGCTTCCACTATCCCCTGACAATCCACCGGAAGGCAATGGATTGGACTCCGAAGGCTTCTTGAAATTGTACCAGAACCGGTAAGCCGGATAGGTCTTGGCATTTTCCGGATCCGGCTCTCCTGTTCCCGGAGCGCTGGCCTGCCCCTCAAAAACAAGGGTTCCTCCGGTCAAATAGCCATAAGAGGCATCAATCTTTTCCTGTTTGCCGTTTCCTGTGGCGACAGCCTGAACTCCGGAACCAGCTCTCATGACCAGCCTCCCTTTCATGTTGTCCAGGTATTCCGGGTCAGTCAGGTAAGGTGCGTATTCCGCCTCCGTCACGATCTTGCTCAATCGCTGCACACGGTAGTCGTATGTCAAATCGGACTTATCACCCCATGCATCCTTTCTCGTAACGCTGCGGTAGGAATCGTAAAAAGGAGTTCCTTGCTTGGCACCGAAACGAACCGTAAAGGAAACGAAATGGTTATAATAATCATGTGATACGGTGGCGATGAAGCCGGGACCGCCCACCAGCGCGGCCTCCCCGATATGGGCATCCGCCACGCCGTCAAAATTCATCATTTTGGGGATAGTCCCCACGTAATTGCCATTCTTGTCGTAGATAGCGACGTCTTTGGCATTCACATCAAAAATGCCCCGGTTTTCCGCGAAATCACGGTAGGTCTGAACATCAAACGAGTCAGACATCAACCCGCCATAGGCGGGAGTGAGGAGGCAGGCCGCCCCCAGCAGCCCGGAATAATGATGAACATTCATAAGAAATTGAAATTAAGTTATGATTAAACAAGGAACAGGCAAGTCTGCCGCACTTCCCATCTTCCAGTCCAGACCGTTTTCACGAACATCCGGCAGGGCTTCGGGAAGTGCGGCGGGGTTCTTCATCAGGCTCACCGCACACGGCGGCGGAAAATACACGTCCCCAGGCCTGCCAGCACCAGCAGCGCGGAGGAAGGTTCCGGAACCGGCGCAGGAGACGGAGCCGCGAGCAACGCCGCAGTTTCCGAATGGTCCAAAACGGCCTCGGCATTGGGAGTCCAGACCATGTTCACGGTTTTGGAATCCTCATCGCCCTGGAGGGACCAGGACCCATAGGAGCCATAATTTCCGGCTCCGGACAGGTCCAGCGTAAACGCCCCCTTCAAACTGGCGTTCGCGCCGCCTTCTATCAGGTTCAGGATATGGGAGGTCCCCCAGAAGTCGGAGGAATAATCCAGAGACACCGCCGCCAGCTTCAGCTTGGCTCCCGCGTCAATCTGGAAAACACCGGACTGGAGCATCAGGCTGTTGTACGCCAGTTCATTCCCGGCGGAACCGCCCATGGACAGGGTGAATTCCAGCATGGACCCGGCATTCAAGGTAGTATTCCCGGACAGGGTGGCGGAACCGGAAAGAATGCCGCCGCTCTTCACCAGAATATCATTTCCAAGAGAAACGGAAGCCAAATCCGTTCCCAGGCCCCCAAGCGCCAAACGTGCGCCGGAGTTGACCGCCGCCAAACCGGTTCCCAGAGCCTGGTTGGAGGCCGCTACCAGCGTTCCCCAGTTAACCGTGGTTCCTCCTGAATAGGTATTTCTGCCGGAAAGCACCATGATCCCGGCCCCTTTCTTAATGAAGGAGCCCTTCACCCCGGAAGAGTTGATGATGTTGGACGAGACATTCAGGTCAGACGCAGACTTGCCGCGTTCCACCATGAACACCGTCGGATTGGCGTCCCGCAACAGCACGTTGATGTTCCTGATTTCCGAGGCTTTGTTCGCGGCTTTCACATTAACCACAGCCTTCGTCCAGATATCCATGCGGCCTCCCGTGATGCCATCCACTACAGCGCCCTTCAGGTTAAACACCGTATTCTGGAACGTCTGGTTGGCTTTGTCTCCAAAATACAGGGTGCCTCCTGTGATATTCACGTTCTTCACGGAAGCGTTCCCTCCGGAATAACCGAAGCTGTCGCCGCCCTTCAACGTCACCTGCGCCCCCTCCTGAATGGCAAGGTTCCCGCGGATCATTCCGTTGGCACCGCCGTAGCCCAGCACAAGCGCGCCTTCATTCACGGTGGTTCCTCCCGTATAGGAAAGCATCTTCTGGATGGTAAGCGTGCCGGAGCCGTTCTTCACCAGAGCTCCGCTGCCGGATACATTGACGTTCACGGCAACGGCATCAGAGCGGTTGAAGGCCAGCACCCCGTTGTTGACCACAGCCCCGGTTCCCAGGGAACCGCTGGTTCCGCCATCGCCCACAGTGAGCGTTCCTGCGGCAATTGTCGTTACTCCGCTGTAGGAATTATTACCCGTCAGCACCAGTTCCCCGGCGCCTTTCTGGATCAATGCCCCTGTTCCGGAAATGGCGTTTCCCGCCGTCATCTTGTCCGTCCTGTTGAACGCCAGCGTGCCGTCATTCACAACGGCGCCCGTTCCCAGGGAGCCGGCTGTTCCTCCATTGCCTACCGTCAGGAAAACTCCGGACAAAATGCGCGTTTCACCGGAATAAGTATTATCCGCCGCCAGGATGACTCCGCCTGAGGTCTCCATTCCCTGCGTATCCACCGTCATGGCATGGGCCCCTCCCAGGGAGCTGGCTACCGTCAGCGTTCCGCCGCCGCCGAACAGGTAACCCTGCGTTCCGGCCGTCACGGAACCGGACAGGACGGCCTGGCCGTCCGCCCCGATGTAAACGGAATCCAATCCCATTCCGCCCAGGTCCAAACCCGACGTGCGGTCACCGGACAGCAGCAGTACGCCACCGGACGCATTGGACACGTGCGCCAGGGCTGCATCCACTTCCGCTCCAAGGGAAAACGAGGTTCCGTATTTGACGAGCACGTTCTTGTTCTCCAGGCCAAGGGAACGCACGTCCGTATAGGCAAGCCGTACTCCCCCATTCAACTCAATGGCTCCGGAAAAGGCGGCTCCGCCTTCCGAATCACTGTTATGCGCATTGGCAAGCACCACGGCGCCCGTATTGGATCCGTTGCCGATGGACAAGGTGCCGGAACCGCTGAGCTTCAAGTTCACCGTCAGCGTTCCTCCTCCCCCGCCCAGGGACCAGCCACCGTCCGCGGTCCAGCCGGATAGAACTTCCGTGGTTCCGGACGTTCCCAAATTCACCTCTCCCAATGCGCCGACGGACAAGTTTCTGAAGCCGTTCAGGCCGGAAATCGCCGCCTGGTCTTCCAGCAGCACGAACGTTCCGGAGGACGCCTGGTCCAGCTTTCCGGCAATAGCGGAAAAACCAGCGCCTTCCACAGCCAGGGCTCCGGCGGCATCCAGCGACCAGACAGCCTGCCCGAGAGCCCCGGCGGAAGAGGCGCGCACCAGGCCTTCTTCAACCGTGGCAGTTCCGGAAAAACTGTTGTTCCCGTTTTTCAGAAGCAGGGTTCCTTCCCCGATTTTCACGAGGGAACCAGCACCTGAAATCACGCCGGACTCCGTCGCAGAGCCGGAATCCACTTCCGCACGCAGCATGGACGCGGCACCGGACAACACAACGTTTCCGCTGTGGTCTCCCCCGGCCAGCACGCCATACGTGCCACCGTCATCCACCTGCACGGCGGAAACTACCAGGGAATGGCCGCCGGTGGTAAACCGGGCGCCGCTGTTCACCTGCACTGTTCCGGTGGAAAAGGAGGCCATCTGCCAGTCGTTCTCATCCACATAGCCGCCCGCGTGCAGGGTGTGCACTCCGGCCACCTTCACCTCTCCTCCCTGCACCGTCCACGTTCCGGTATTGAGAATATGGCCGGCCAGATTCCAGACGGACCCTTCCGCCGTGCCGGGTGCGTACACCACATTCATCAGTCCACGGGAAGCGGCCTCCCCGTCCCGCAAAGCCCCCAGGAACGTCTGTTCCCCGGAGCCCGTGAACGTAAGCGTTACGGTGGAATTGCCAAGGTAATTGGCAAAAACGGCTCCGGAATCCAGGTGAGTGATGGCGTTCAGCGTCAAATTGTGCCCATACATGTCCACCACACCCCCGCGGTGGCCGAAGATGAACTCCCCGGATACTTGGTTTTCCCCCGCCAGGCGCACCATTACTCCGCCGCCGTTCAGCTTCACGTTGTGCGCCGCGTAGCCGTCCCGGTCCAGAATCAGCATCCCGCTTCCTCCCACGTTGATGTCCGCCGCATTGTTCCCGTGGCCGCTGACGATCAAATCACCTTCCCCGATCTTCCGCCACTCGTCCCCGGAGGTTCCGGTCAGCAGCGTCGTCACGGTTGCCCCCTTGTTCACAACGAAACCCGCCGTATTCAGACGGTAGGAGGCATTTCCTCCGTCGCTCAATACGTAATCCCGGTTGAACGTGAGGGAACCCGCCCCCGTATCCACCGAGCCCTGGAGAACAATGGTGCCGCCGGAGCCGTCAAAAATAAGATTGCTGCACACGCCTATCTGCGTGTCCGAGGCCCGCGTTCCCTGTGTGGAGGTATCTCCTCGCAGGCCGGAGGCCAGCCCGGTGTAATCCGTACTGATATCTCCCTGAACGAAGGTTCCGTTTCCGTCGCCATCCGTCACATTCCACAGAAGATCCCCACCCCCTTCCGACACGCTGACGGTGCGGTTGAAACTGTCCACGTAATCGCTGGCCCACTGGTTGCCAGAGCGCATCTGGCTGAACTCGCCGTAGCCGCTACCGCCCTGGGATTGACCGGCCCCCACCCATTCCCATCTGCCGGACTTCTCATTAAATACATAGCTGGGACTTCCGCTGTCCCCTGCCAATATGCCGGAAGGCAGGGGATTGGATTCCGAAGGTTTCTTGAAATTGTACCAGAAACGGTAGGCCGGATAGGTCTTGGCATTCTCAGGGTCCGGCTCTCCTGTTCCCGGAACGCTGGCCTGTCCCTCAAAAACCAGGGTTCCCCCGGTCAAATAGGAATAACCTCCGCTGACCGTGTCCTGTTTACCGTTCCCCGTGGCAATAGCCTGGGTTCCGGACCCGGCACGCAGAACCAGCCGTCCCTTCATGTTGTCCAGGTATTCCGGATCCGTCAGGTAGGGGGCGTATTCCGCTTCCGTCACGATCTTGCTCAACCGCTGCACGCGGTAGTCATACGTGTAATTCGTCTGGTCGCCCCAGGCATTCTTGATTACCACGCTCCGGTAGGCGTCATAAAACGGCGTTCCTTCCGTGGCTCCAAAACGCTTGGTAAACGTAATGGTCTGGTTATTGTAATCATGGGACACGGTGGCGATGAAGCCCGGGCCGCCTACCAAAGCGGCTTCCCCGGCATGGGCGTCCGCCAATCCGTCAAAATTCATCATTTTGGGGATGGAGCCCACGTAATTGCCTTCCTTGTCGTAAATGGCGACGTCTTTGGCATTGATTCCAAAGATGCCCCGGTTTTCCGCAAAATCACGGTAAGTCTGAACGTCGAAGGAATCAGACATCAATCCCCCATAAACGGGAGAGAGGAGACAGGCCGCCCCCAACAAGCCGGAATGATAGAAATAATGTAAATTCATGGCAGAACGAGCTTTAGGTTAAAATAATTCAAATCATAAAAAGTACTGCTATTCAAAATGTTTTTTAAAGGACGCTCCAGGAATCTGGAACTTTATTTCATTCCCAATAATTTTAATTATTCTTCATTTTGTTAGAGTTTGAAAACACCATTTGTTTTCAACAAACGACTTTACATTCCCCCCACAACAAGAACTGGCGCGAATACCAAGCTTTGCATGACACAAATTATTTCTTCTTTTTCCTTGCTTCAAATAAATTTACCTGAAAGTTCGCCTTTTCCGGCACTCCGCCTCATCTCTTCTCCATGCCGCGCAAGAATGAAACCTGTTTAGTATTGTGAAATATCCCCTGCCTTTTATAATGAAGGGCAACCCATTTCAGCATGGCAAACCACACTACCACGCAAAAGCTCTGCAACTGGTTCATTCAGCAGGCGAATGCAAAAAACCTTCCTCTCACGCCCGTCAAACTGAACCACCTGGTCATTCTGGCGGACTGGTGGCACCTGCACCATCACGGCGATTTCCTGATCAACGAACGGGCGGAAGCATGGACCTGCGGGCCGGTGCTCCCCTCCATTCATCACGAATACAAGGACCAGCCGCCCTGCTCCATCATTGAACACCCCAGCCGCCGCCAGCCCCCCCTGGAAGAGGAAACGGACATCATCCCTTTTCTGGAACACATCTGGAACGTCTATGGCAAATACACGGCCCAGCAGCTTGGCCGCATCAACACAGCGCCGGTCTCCCCCTGGCAGCAGGCGCAGGGCAGGCACGGAGAAGCGGAATACCAGCAAATTGCCCGGGAACACGTGAAAGCCTACTTCCAAACCCTGGCTGAATGACCCCGGGAGAAAAGCTGGACCGCCCTTTTTTCTCCGCATTCATTTTTTCTATTCAAAACACACATTTGAGTGAAAAAAAACTTGCAAAGAACAACCGGTTCCGCTTTAATTCGCCCGCACCGCAAAGGTGCCCGTTACATAGCCCTATAGTGTAATCGGTAACACAGCGGATTCTGGTTCCGTATTTTGGGGTTCGAGTCCTCATAGGGCTACCACCTTTAAGAAAAAGGCCGTCTCTCCGGAGGCGGCCTTTTTTACTTTTAACGTTCCTCTGGGCCAGGAAAAAGTCCGGAACTTTCCAGCAACTGCGGAGCCCTTCAAAGCGTGGACGGCACCTTTCCAAATAATTCCTCTGTTGATCTGAGGACACGGACAGTAAGAACGCAAATGCACATTTTTTCCACCGTCAACCGTAAGGGAATATTCCCGGACCTGGAAAAACGGTCAAATAGCCGCTAACAGCGCCAGACGGACCATGGGAAAAAGACAAAAGGCCTTCCCTCTTTCCGGCCCTTCCTCTTTCCCTGAAAGGAACTTCTGTCCGGACTGCCGGGATGCCAGCCCCGGTAATTCCTGAGAAACATTTTGTCAAAGGGTCCACCATATCCTTTCAGCGGGCATGAAGCATATTCCGCCGCGTGCTCATGAAGGAGCAAATTTTTGAAAGATTCTCTCCCGGCACGGCTTATACTGAAAACATGACAAGGCTTTTTCCACTCCTGGCCGGATTGCTGCTGTTCCCGGTATTTCAAACTGAAGCAGCAGAAAAATACAGCATTATTCCGGAGCCGGAGAAAACGGAGCTGAAGCGGAACGCCACCAGGACCTTGAAGCTCCTCTCCGACAAAACCTCTCCTGCCCTGGGCAAGGACGCCTACCGCCTCGCCGTCACCCCGCAGGGCGTCCACCTTGCCTCCGGCGGCAGGGAGGGCAGGATGTACGGCCTGGTCACCCTCCAGCAGCTCCAGGACCAGCTGGCGGCACAGCCGGAGGGCATCCCCTGCGGCGTCATCACGGACAAGCCCCGCTACCCCTGGCGCGGCATGATGGTGGACCCCGCCCGCCACTTCATCCCCATCAAGGACCTGAAGAAATTCGTGGACCTGATGGCCTACTACAAATTCAACAAGCTCCATGTGCACCTGACGGACAACCAGGGCTGGCGCCTGCCCGTGCCGGGCTATCCCAGACTGAAAAGCGTCGCCTCCAAGCGGGAGGAAAGCTTCGGAGACGGCATTCCCCATGAAGGCATGTACACCAGACAGGAGCTGAAAGACCTAGTGGCCTACTGTGCGGCGCGCGGCATTGAAGTCATCCCGGAGATAGACGTGCCGGGCCACAACCAGGCCCTGCATGCCGCCTACTCCGAATTCTTCTGCTTCCCCAAACCGGACATGAAGGTACGGACAGTGGCCGGCAACAGCAAGGAACTGGTATGCCCCCAGAAGCCGGAGGTCTGGAAATTCTACGCCGCCGTCTTCAAGGAACTCAAGGACATCTTCCCGTCCAATACCGTTCACCTGGGCGGCGACGAAGCCCCCACGGAACTCTGGAAAAAATGCCCCCTGTGCCGAGAAGCCCGGACCAAGGCAGGCATGAAAGACGAACAGGAACAAATGAGGGCTTTCTTCGCCAAAATGACAGCCCTGCTCGACAAAAACGGGCAAACGCCGCAATTCTGGTATGAAGGGAACGCCGGCATCTACCACCCGGGCGAAACAGTTTACGCGTGGCGGCAGGACCAGGCGCGCCAGGCCATTGAGAAAACAAAAAAGGCCGGGCTGAACCTGATTATGGCGTCCAATGAATATTGTTATCTGGATTTCCCTCAATTCCCGGGACAATACAACTGGGGATGGATGCAAACCACGACCTTGCAGAAATGTTATGAACTGGATCCGGCCTTCGGCAAATCCACCGCGGAAGCAGGCCACATCCGGGGCGTGCACGCTCCCGTGTGGGCGGAACACCTTCCGGACCTGAACCACCTGCTTTACCGCGTCTATCCCCGCGCCATGGCCCTGGCGGAAGCGGGGTGGTCTCCCATGGAGGTGCGTTCCTGGGAAAACTTCCAGAGGAAAGTGGCCGACCACCGCCCCTTTGTCCTCAAGCGCTTTAATTACGACTTGAAACGCACGAAGGACAATGAGCCGCCCTTCCGGTGGGAAAACAAAAAGTAATTCCGCCGTTTTTCCTTATCACTCCTGATTCTCCATGATAGAATCTCTTCTGAAAAAGCCCTCCGTCATGTTTAAACTGATCTACCTCCTGGCCTGCACAGCTTTCTCTGCATCCATGGCGTGTGCCGCACCAGCAGAAAAATACAGTATTATTCCGGAGCCGGAGAAAACGGAGCTGAAGCGGAACGCCACCAGGACCGTGAAGCTTCTCTCCGACAAAACTTCTCCTTCCCTGGGCAAGGACTCCTACCAGCTCACCGTCACCCCGCAGGGAGTGCACCTCTCTTCCGGCGGGAAAGAGGGCCGTATCTACGGACTGGTCACCCTCCAGCAGCTCCAGGACCAGCTGGCGGCGCATCCGGAAGGCATTCCCTGCGGAGTCATCAAGGACAAGCCGCGCTACCCGTGGCGCGGCATGATGGTGGACCCTGCGCGCCACTTCATCCCCATCAAGGACCTGAAGAAATTCGTGGACCTGATGGCCTACTATAAATTCAACAAGCTCCAGCTCCACCTGACGGACGACCAGGGCTGGCGCCTGCCCGTGCCGGGCTATCCCAAACTGAAAAGCATCTCTTCCAAACGGGCGGAAAGCTTCGGCAACGGCACTCCCCACGAAGGAATGTACACCAGGCAGGAACTGAAAGACCTGGTGGCGTACTGCGCCGCGCGCGGCATTGAGGTCATCCCGGAAATAGACATGCCGGGCCACAACCAGGCGTTGGCCGCCGCCTATCCGGAATTCTTCTGCTTTCCAGACCACAACACGAAAGTCAGCACGACCGGCGGTGTGGGCTTGTACCTGGTATGCCCCCACAAGCCGGAAATATGGAAATTCTATGCCGCCGTCTTTGACGAGCTCAGGGACATCTTTCCGTCCACCATGGTTCACCTGGGCGGCGACGAAGCCCCGCTGGAAAAAACCTGGGAAAAATGCCCTCTCAGCGTCAAATACCGCCAGCAGAAGGGAATGAAGGACGTCCACGAGGAACTGAAGGAATTTGAAGCGAAAATGGCCTCCATGCTCGCCGCGCGCGGCAAAAAGCCCATCTTCTGGTATGAAAAGCCGTGGGCCCAGGCCAGCGTTTACCGCAAGGGAGACACCGTCTTCACCTGGCGCATGGGCTTGACGCCCTCCACCATCACGGAAACGAAAAAGCAGGGCCTTCCCCTCATCATCGCCGCCGGGGAACACTGCTATCTGGACTACCCCCAGATTCCCGGCCAGGACAACCGGGGCTGGATGCCCACCACCACGCTGGAGCAAAGCTACAAGCTGAACCCCGCCTACGGCAGGCCGGAGCAGGAAACAGACCATATCATCGGCGTTCAGGCCACCATGTGGGCGGAACAGCTCCCCACCCTGAACCACCTGCTTTACCGCACCTACCCCCGCGCCTGCGCCATTGCGGAAGCGGGCTGGTCACCAATGAACGTGCGTTCCTGGGAAAACTTCCAGCGCAAGCTGGCCGATCAGCGCCAATTTGTCCTCAAGCGTTTCAACTACGATATGGAGCGCACCAAGGAAAACGAACCCCCTTTCAAATAATCCGCATTCTCTATCCATGAGCAGCACTAAATTTGTACGTCCGCACCGCCCCTCCGTAGAAGAACTGGCCCAGGGAGTCCTGGCCGGGAACCGCGCCCTGCTGGGAAGGGCCATCACCCTGGTAGAAAGCAACGCCGCTAAAGACCAGGAAGCCTCACGGGCGCTCATCTCCAAGCTCCTGCCCCATTCGGGCAACGCCGTCCGCATCGGCATCACGGGCGTTCCCGGCGCGGGCAAATCCTCCTTCATTGAAGCCTTCGGCACCTACCTGTGCAAAAAAGGCTTCAAGGTGGCCGTGCTGGCCATTGACCCGTCCTCTTCCGTTTCCCGCGGTTCCATCATGGGGGACAAAACCCGCATGGAAGAACTCTCCGGGGAGGAAAACGCCTTCATCCGCCCTTCCCCCTCCGGCGGCTCCCTGGGCGGCGTAGCCAGAAAAACGCGTGAAACCATGATCGCGTGCGAAGCCGCGGGCTTTGACATCATCCTCATTGAAACCGTCGGCGTCGGCCAGTCGGAAACCACCGTCCGTTCCATGGTGGACATCTTCATGCTCCTGCTCATCACCGGCGCCGGAGACGACCTCCAGGGCATCAAGCGCGGCATCATGGAGCTGGCGGACATCCTGGTAGTCACCAAGGACGACGGCGACAACCGCCAGCGGGCGGCGGCCCACTGCCAGGAACTGAAAATGGTGCTCCACTACCTGCAAAGCCCCACCCCCGGCTGGACGCCCTCCGTCCTCACCTGCTCCTCCCTGGAAGGGCGCGGACTGGACACCATTGAAGAAACGCTCTTCCGCTTCCGGGATAGCATGAAGGAATCCGGCTTCTGGTACAACCGCCGCCGGAACCAGTCCCTCTCATGGGTTCAGGCCCTGGTGCATGAAGCCCTGCTCACCGCCTTTGAACAGCATCCCGCCGTGGCGTCCCGCATGCCCGTCCTGGAAAACATGGTGGCGGGGGACAAGATGGATCCCGTCTCCGCCGCGCACGACCTGCTGAGCCACTTCACTTATCCCGTGCCCGGACATTGAAGAAATCCGCCAGCACCCTGGCGTACACCTCCTTCTTGAACTCCGGCAGCCACTCCAGCCTGAACCCGGCCGGGGCTATCCACCTGTAGGCGCAGAACTCCCGGTGGTCCAGGCTGGGCTCCGGAGCGTCCGCACGCAGCCGGCACAGGAAATACTCCTGCTCCTGCCCCACAAAAGGCTGCTGCCGCTTTTCGCGGACATACTCCAGCACCTCCGGCGGATAATCGTAACGGTACCCGCCCCGGGACTCCACAAGATCATACTGGAACGGCAGGAACCCCACTTCCTCCCGGACTTCCCGCTTCACTGCCTCCGTGGCAGTTTCTCCCGGATCAATCCCCCCCTGAGGGAACTGCCAGGCCCCTTTCTGCCTGGAACGTTCGCAAACCAGCAGCTTTCCGTCCTCCCGGACCAACAGCCCCGCCACATTGGGACGATACAATCTTTCCATGCCTTCTTACCTAGCACAACATTCCCTGCATTTCCAGCCATGTTCTTCCACAAATTTGTTGCAGTCATGTAAAAATGACTCGGATACAGACACTTTATTCTCCCCGCCAAACAACTCCGGATATAAATCACAACCCATCAGCAGGATAAGTAATATAAAAAAACAAAAGACCCCCTCCCTGGTTGTGGAATTTCCTGTTAAATATCCAGAAAACTCTGGTAGTCAAACATTAACATACTGCCATTTTCCGAACATTGTTCTTTAACGGCAAGTCTATTTTCCTGCAAGGTGAAAACTGGCTGACTGGCCGCTCTTTTACTTTTCACGTCCCGTTAATAAAAACTGATATGAAAATAAAAATCAATTATTTCGCTGCCATGTTGCTGGCAATGTTCGCAGGGGGAGGCATAGGCGCCCAGGGCGCAGAGCAGCCTAAAAAGGCGACAAGCCATACTATTGAATACAACCAAAAATTTCTCGGCGCTCATGGCCTGGACGAGAACGACAAACAAGACTTTCAGGATGCTGAAAAGGGATTTATGGCAACCCTCAAGGACCCGAACATTAAAAACAAGGAGGGGAGGACGGTCTTTGACATCTCTGCCTTTGACTTTACCAAGGACAAACCGGCCCCTGATACGGTGAACCCGAGTTTATGGCGCGTTTCCCAGCTCAATGCCAAAAGCGGGCTGTTCAAGGTCATGGACGGCATCTACCAGATTCGCGGGTTTGATCTTTCTAACATGACCATCATCGAAGGAAAGGAAGGCCTCATCATCATTGACCCCCTCATCTCGGAAGAAACCGCAAAAGCGGGGCTTGACCTCTACTATCGGGAAGTGGAACAGCCGGAGACAGGGAAACGTCCGGTCAAGGCAGTTGTATACACGCACTCCCATGTCGACCACTTTGGAGGGGTCAAGGGAGTAGCATCGGAGCAAGACGTCAAATCCGGTAAAACGCAGATACTGGCGCCGGAGGGATTCCTGAAAGAAGCCGTTTCCGAAAACGTCTATGCCGGCAATGCCATGGGGAGGCGCTCCACGTACATGTATGCGGCGCCCTTTAACAAGGGGCCGGAGGGTACCGTAGGCTCCGGCCTGGGAACCGCCAGCTCCAGCGGAACCATTACAGTCATTCCGCCTACCGATACAATCACCAAAACGGGTGAAACAAGAACGATAGACGGAGTGGAGATGGAATTCATGATGGCCCCCGGAACGGAAGCCCCTTCTGAAATGCTGATGTATCTCCCTCAATTCAAGGCGCTTTGCAGTGCGGAGGACGCGACCCACACCATGCATAACCTTTATACCCTGAGAGGAGCCAAGGTTCGGGACGCAAGCAACTGGTGGAAGGCTCTTGATGAAGCCATTCAGCGTTATGGAGACAAAACGGAAGTCTTATTCGCACAGCACCACTGGCCGAGATGGGGGAAAGAACGCATCAGCCGGTTCCTGGCCAAGGAACGCAACGGCTACAAATACATGCACGACCGGACGTTGAACCTGATTAACAAAGGGTATACTCCTGTAGAAATTGCGGAAATGATCAAGCTGCCGCCGGAAATCGATAAGGAATGGTACTTCCGGGGCTATTACGGCACGCTGAACCACAACGCCAAAGCCATCTATCAACGGTACATGGGCTGGTATGACGGCAACCCGGCAAACCTGTATGCCCTGCCGCCCGTGGAAGCGGCCAAGCGCTATGTGGAACTGGCGGGAGGTGCCGACAAGATGATAGACAACGCCCAAAAAGCCTTTGACAAAGGAGACTACCGCTGGACCGCCGAAGTATTAAAGCACGTGGTTTTTGCCGATCCGCAAAACAGCAAGGCAAGAAATCTGGCGGCGGACGCGCTTGAACAGCTCGGCTACCAGGCGGAATCCGGCCCCTGGCGCAATGAATTTCTCGTCGGCGCCTACGAACTGAGAAACGGCCTGCTTCAGAACCCTCTGGATCTTGTATCCAAGGATATTCTGTCCAACCTCACGCCGGAAATGCTGTTTGACTACATGGGCATCAGTCTCAATGCCGAGAAATCCAAAGGGAAAAAGCTCGCTTTCAACTGGATAGACCAAAACGGAAAACCATACGGCTTCTGGGTTGAGGATGAAGTACTGATGTACCGAGAAGGAAAACCGGTCGATCATCCTGATGCAGTAATTACCGGAGACAAGCTCAACTTCACCCTTATTGCCATGCAGGCCATGCCCTTGAAGGAAGCCCTGGACAAAGGCATGATCAAGATCGAAGGCAATGCAGACAAGTTCCAGGAGCTGATCGGATGCATGGACAAGTTCAATGGAAACTTCAACATCATAGAACCCTGACCTTTCATTGTTATTTTTAACGAAACCGCTTTTCCCGGCACTTGGGGAAAGCGGTTTTTTCATATGTTCCCACGCAGAGTGAGGCTCTCCCCCTCTATGTTAGCATCATTTCGCCATAGCCTGCAATTTTAGTGAATATACCAAAATCCTTATCTCTTTGTATCGTTATTATTAAAATTTAGTATATCAATCGACCCATTACCGTATCCTTATCCAAATAATTCATCAAGAGTTACTATCTTTTTTCAACTGCGACATTAAGAAACGGTACCATATCTTTGTATACATTTTCTTCCTAGGTTTCGGCATGAACTCGTTCAAAGTTCTCCATAATAAATCTTCCTGTCGTCCAGCCCACCAAGCCATTTCTCTCGTATTAATTTCTTTCTACGAAAACACTAATATTATTTCTTTCTAAAAATTTGAAAATCAACAATTTTTGTTAGATGATATCATCTCTACATATCTTTTTCTATAAAGCAACTTCCTAGAAATCACCATCAATGTTTCATATTAAATAATAAAAATCATTTTATTTTTTAACAAATTTTTAAAATGGCATAATAATATCTTAATAATTTATTAAAAATAAAAAATATAATTATAAATATAAATTTATAATAAATTTCCCTTATACAAAAGACATCCATAAAAATCATTCAAATTATGATTGACAATCGACTAAGAAAACTGTAAGGAAAATCTAGTCGGGGCAGAAAAATAACTAATAAAAATAGGATCATAGTTTTTCCTATAAAAATAAAAATAATATAAAAATAGATTTTATAATGATAAAAAACAAATTAGTTACCCCGTTTGTAAAGTGGGTTGGCGGCAAGAGGCAACTTATAAATTCTATAATAGAATTCATACCGAAAAATATAAAAAATCATACTTATGTAGAACCATTTATTGGAGGAGGAGCTGTATTTTTTCATCTCCAACCTAAAAAAGCAATTATTAATGACTTCAACTCTGAATTAATAAATGTCTATAATGTAATTAAAAATAATTTAAATGAACTTATTATAGATTTAAAAACTCATAAAAACGAATCCAAATATTTTTATGAAATACGAAGTCTAGATCGATCATCTGATTTTAAAAAAATAGGAGAGGTGCGGCGAGCTTCCAGGCTGATATATTTAAATAAGACTTGTTATAATGGATTATATCGTGTAAACAATTCTGGAGAATTTAATTCTCCATTTGGCAAATATAAAAATCCAAATATCGTCAACGAACCAGTTTTAAGAGCAGTTTCTCTATATCTAAATTCCAACAATATAAAAATTTATAATAGAGATTATAATGATATTTTGAAAAATTTGGAAAAGAACTCATTTGTATATCTGGATCCTCCCTATCATCCTATTTCAGATAGTTCTAATTTCACTGGTTACGTTCAGGGTGGATGGAATATTCTTGATCAAATAAAATTGCGTGAGGCTTGTGACGACTTGACAAAAAGAGGCATAAAATTTTTATTATCTAATTCCTCGTCTAATTTCATTAAAGAACAGTATAAGGAATATCACATTAGCACTGTCAGGGCGATCCGTTCAATTAACGCGAATGCGGAAAAACGGGGAGAAGTAGATGAAGTTTTAATACGCAATTATGAATAGATATAAAAACGATATAGCGTGGGAACAAATTTTTGAAAAACACCGTATCTTAGATGCAATAAAATCGAAAGGACGGGTAACAATATCCTCCACAGATATTAATGAGTTCAGAGAAGCACGCTTGATGACAAAATTTGATCATCGTTCCCAGCTCCCCCATTTATTCTCTGAAAATAACTTATCAATTCTACCTACATCCAGAGGCACTTATGAAATCAGTACTTTTGAAACTTTTTGTACTTTTAAAAAAGAAGAAATAGATATAACATTCATTGATTTTCCTACTTTTCTAGAAAGTATGGATTATAAAGATATAACAAGCGAAGCAACTTCAATTAATTGTATTTTTGTTTCAAAAATATTGCATGACTTTACAGGTGAAGACAATTTGTTTCCGACAATAAGCGGACGAATGAGTTCCTCTTTATTTGATTTCAAAATTAATTCTTCCGAAGACCAAAAACAATTTGAAGTAAAAGTAAATAATTCTCAAATAGAAATAGATGGAGGTTATGAAGGAAATGATTCATTAATATTGATAGAAGCCAAAAATTATATTTCTGATGACTTTTTAATCCGTCAGCTATATTATCCTTACCGTTTATGGAAAGAGAAGGTGAATAAACAAATACGTCCGATATTTTTAACATATTCAAATGGTATTTTTCATATTCGTGAATATGAATTTACAGATGCTAAATTTTATAACTCTATTCGTTTGATTAAGCATAAAAAATATGCAATTCAAGAAGGATCTATTAATATTGAAGCTATACAAAATATTTTAGAAAACACAAAAACTGTATCAGAACCATCGATTCCCTTTCCTCAAGCTGACAGCTTTGAACGCATAATCAATCTGTGTGAATTATTAAAACAAAAATTATTCCTTAGCAAGGAAGAAATTACGCAGAATTATGATTTTGATGCCCGACAAACAGAATATTATTTTAATGCTGCAAAATATTTAGGTTTGGTCGATAAAAAATATGATAATAATAATATAAAATATGTTCTCACTGAAACAGGCTTGGGCATGTTTAATAAATCTATTACAGACAGACAACTTGAATTTGTAAAGCTCATATTATCGCATAAAATTTTTAAAGAATCATTAAAATTATATTTAAAAAAAGGGAATACTCCATCAAAAAACGAAATTGTCGAAATCATGAAAAAATCTAATTTATATAATATTAGTTCAAATGAAACTTACAAACGCAGAGCATCCACTATTATTTCATGGTCAAATTGGATACTTGGTTTAATTGAAGAATAATTTAGATACTATTAATTTTATGACTTGTAAAAAAGAACATCGTTACGATCTTCAATTTAACAATTTACCAGACGATCAAGGAGGAGCTGGGAGGCACCGTTGCGCTGGATGTGCTTATGACAGAGGCTACAAAGATGGATTACGCCGTAAAGAAAAATTAAATATAGATTTGAATTCGTTACCTGAAAGCCAAGCAGGTGCAGTAAGGCATAAAAGTCCTCATGCTGCCTATGCACTTGGTTATCAAAAAGGAGTGGAGGATTCTTACCATTAATTTTATTTCTCCTGTTTGATTGCAGTACTTAATAATAAGTGTTTTTAATAATTTCTCTTCATCTCACCTAAATGCGAATGTTTGTATAAGAATATGAAAAATCTCTTCTTTTTTACTTTAGCGGTTTGTATTTTCACAGCTGTACCCCTTTCCGCCCAGTCCAAAACGGGGGCTCCTACCCAGTCTACGGATGATTACAACCAGAGCCAGTTCTGGATCGGCAATTTTCCGGAGGGGCAGTATGTGGTGCATCTCAGCCGGATTGTAGCTGTGGCGCAGCACAAGTATATTCTGGACAACGCGTGCATGGTGTATGAAGTGACGTTGGTCACCATGGGGAATACGCCCACCAAGTTTTATTATCTGGAGACGCTGGGGCAGAATTCCGGCATCAATGCCATCAAGAATGTGACCGACCGGGCGAAGGAACTCGGTTCCGGCGCCGTCAACCGGGCGACGGGAGGAAGCATTGATCCGGATACCACCGTCGCCAAGGCTTACCCGAATACAAATACCGTCGAGTTCCGCGTAGCCACTCTGGAACAGCTCAACAAGATGTACGCTTCCCTGCTCAAGGCGTGGCAGGACGGGAAAGGGAGGACGTTCAAGCCTTGAAGGTAGTGATGAGAGTTTAGAGAGTAGTGATTAGATTTTAAATTCGTGGACTGCAAGTCCGGATATTTTACACTAATCTCTCATCTCTAAACTCTCATCACTGTTAAATGTATTTCCTCTCCATCATGTGGGCCTTCAAGGGGTCCGCGGCGAAGAGGTGCGTGAGGCCGATCGCCAGGGCGTCCGCGGCATCGGATTCCGGCGTTTCCCGGAGTTCCAGCAGGGCGCGCACCATGAAGGCGACCTGCGCTTTTTGAGCGGCCCCCCGCCCTACAACGGAGAGTTTCACGCTTTTGGGAGAGTATTCCATGATCCGCAGTCCGGCTTCCGCCGCGGCAATGACCACGGCCGCCTTGGCCGCGCCCATCGTGATGGCCGTCTGATGGGACTGGACGTAGATGATGCGTTCCACCGCCATTTCATCCGGTTCCCATTTGTCAATGAGGTTGCCCAGGTGCTGCTTGATGGCAAGCAGGCAGCCGGACTGGGACACACTCCGGGGAATGGAGAGCGTTCCGTAGTCCAGGGCGCACGCCCGGCGGTGGTCGCCCTCCACCACGGCATAGCCCGTGTTGCGGATGGCCGGGTCTATGGCAAGGATGCGCATGGGATGATATTCATTCCCGCAGAGAGAACCTTGTCAGCTCCCCCTTAGCGTCTGCGGCGCTTGGGACCGGCGGGTTTGACCTTGCGGACGGATTTGACGGGCTTGTCTTCCAGCAGGGCGGTGTACGTGTAGTCGAAGCCGTCCAGCTTTTTGCGTTCAATGGGCTTTCCGATGAAGTTTTCCACAGCCGTGGCAAAGTCCACTTCATCCGCCGTCATGATCGTGAAGGCGTCTCCGGAGGCTTCGGCACGGCCGGTACGGCCGATGCGGTGCACGTAGTCTTCCGCATTTTCCGGCACCCGGTAGTTGATGACGTGGGTCACGCCGCTGATGTCAATGCCGCGCGCCGCCACGTCCGTAGCCACCAGAATATCATATTTGCCGCTCTTGAAGCCCTTGAGCGCTTCCATGCGTTCCTTCTGGGGAATGTCGGAGTGCATGACGGCCACTTCCCCGCGGTAGCCATGCTGCTTGAGCATGCCGCACACGGCGTCCGCCTCCTTGCGGGTACGGGTGAAGATCATGACGGAATGGAAGTCCGTCCCCTTGAGCAGGGCCAGCAGCAGTTCGTCCCGCTGGTCCAGCGCCACCGGGTAAAAGGCATGGCTGATGGTGGCGGCCACTTCGCGCCGGGCGATGGTGACTTCCGCCGGATCCGTCAGGCACCATTTGGCAAATCCGGCGATGACCGGGGGCATGGTGGCGGAGAAGAAGAGGGTCTGCCTGCCTTCCCACGGGCAGAGGTTGACGATTTTACGGACGATGGGGAGAAAGCCCATGTCCAGCATGCGGTCCACCTCATCCAGCACCAGGGCCTTGACTTCTCCGAAGCGCATGGTGCCGCGGTAGAAGTGGTCCACCAGGCGGCCGGGCGTTGCCACCACGATGTCCGCTCCGTTTTTCAGGTCTTCCGTCTGCTTCCCGTAGCCCACGCCGCCGTACAGCAGGGCCACTTTCAGCCCGGTGAATTCTCCGTATTCGGCAAAGGCTTCCGCCACCTGGTCCGCCAGTTCGCGGGTGGGTTCCAGCACCAGTATCTGGGGCTTGCCGATGGGTTGAAGCTTTGTCAGCAGGGGGAGAGCAAAAGCGGCGGTTTTTCCCGTTCCCGTCTGGGAGGCCCCAATGAGGTCCCGGCCCTCCAGAATGATGGGAATGGCCTGCTCCTGAATGGGGGTGGGATGTTCATAACCGCATTTTTCCACCGCCTTCAAGACGGGTTCCGATAAACCTAATTCTGAAAATAACATTGATCTTGTATGCTTGCTAGAGAGTGGAGCACGTCCCCGCGCAGCGGCGCGGGAAGCGTGGTCAGGAGATGAACGGATTGGTCAGCAGTTCATTCTTCACGGTGGTGTACGGTCCGTGTCCCGGGAAAATCATGGTCGTGGCGGGCTGGTTGAGCACTTTCTTTTCTATGCCCTGTTTCAGCAGGCGCAGGTTCCCTCCCGGAAGGTCCGTCCGTCCGATGGAACCGGCAAAGATAACGTCTCCCGTGAACATGATTCCCTCGTCCGGCAGGTCGTAAACGATGCTGTCCGGAGAGTGTCCCGGCACCTGGTGCAGATGCCACAGCAGGCCGCCCCAGTTTGCCGTGTGGATGTCCGGCGTGAGTATTTCATCCACCACAAACGGCTGTACGTTGAGGGGAAGCCCCCAGGCGTCGCGCGCCATTTTTTCCAGCGTCAAGTCTTCAGTGTAAGGCTGTCCGGCGTGAATGCGGCAGCCGAAGATCTGGCGCATGCGGCAGGCGTCCTCCACATGGTCAAAGTGCTGGTGCGTGATGAGAAGGTCCGTGATGATAATATCGGGCTTTTTGGAGTATATCCAGTCCGCGAAGCCGGACGGAGCGTCCACCGCCACGTAAGAGTTATCCTTCGTCTTGAAGAGATAACCATTACAGGAAGCTACTCCACCCGTATAAACGCGAATCCGATCCATGAGCAGGGATTGTAGTGAGATCGTCCGGAATATCCAGTATAAAGACGGTTTCCTTCAATTGCTTTCTGTCATCTTCCCGCGGGGGTGGCCGTCACACCAGGCTCCAGGGAATGACGCTTCCGGCCTCCATCGGCACCACTTTCTGTCCATGCCCCTCGTAGGCGTCCGGCACCAGCATTTCCCGCCGCTGCAGGCGCACCGTCCTGGCAGGAGGCTTCAGTCCGTACAGGGAACAGGCATGGCCGGAAACGAAGCCCTGCAACCGGTCCAGGGCGCCGTGTCCGTCAAACAGGGCCGCCAGGCGCGGCAGGGCGATGGGAGCGGTGAACACGCCGGCGGCGCAGCCGCACGCTTCCTTGGCGTGGACGGGATGGGGGGCGGAGTCACTGCCGAACATGAGGCGCGGATGTCCGGATAGGGCAGCTTTCAACAGCGCTTCCCGGTCTTCCGGCCTTTTGGCGATCGGCTTGCAGAAGAGGTGGGGGCGCAGCATGCCCCCGGCCACGTCGTCCAGCGTGATAAGAAGGTGCTGGAGGGTTACGGTAGCCGCCAGGTTTTCAAATTCATCCAGCAGCCGCACGGCGGAGGCCGTGGTGATGTGTTCCATGCAGATGGTCAGCCGGGGGAAGCGGGTGGCCAGATCACGGTAAACGTCCAGGAATTCGGCTTCCCGGTCCATCACGAATCCGTGGCTTTCACCGTGCACCAGCAGCGGAATGCCCATTTCCTGCATGAGGGACATGGTGCCCTCCGCATCCTTCATGGCCCTTACGCCTCCTTCGCTGTTCGTGGTTGCTCCCGCCGGGTACAGCTTGATGCCGAATACCAGTTCCTTGAGCGTAGCCAGTTCCTTTTCGGAATAGGAGCGGAAGAACGCCGTCATGTACGGCTGGAAGACGTCTCCCCCGCAAGCGTCCAGCACCCGCTGCCGGTAGGCCTGCACCGCATCCGCATCCGCCACAGGGGGCACCAGGTTGGGCATGATGACCGCCCCGGCAAAGGAGGCGGAGCTCAGGGGTGCGACCAGTTTCAGCATGTCGCCGTCCCTCAGGTGAAGATGCATGTCCAGCGGGGAGTGCAGTTCCAGAATCATGCGGGTATCATGGGGGAAGATTGTGGCGAAATCAAGCATGGTCCCCTGCTCCGCGGAAAGGAGGGGTTTGGCGGAGAGAAGGAGAAGGGGGAATAAGAGCCTCCGCTCCCGGCTGGATGCCTTTCATTCAAACCGTGGGGATTTATGCAAAGGCACCACCCTTGCCGGGATGCGTCTTGGGAAAAAACAGGCAAACGAACAGGTGCCGGAGAACCGGACAATCCCAGGGCACAAAAAAGCCGCCCGGAGGCGGCCGTTTCTTCTTTGAAACAAGGTGGCGAAGCGGACGGGGCTCGAACCCGCGACCTCCAGCGTGACAGGCTGGCGCTCTAACCGAACTGAGCTACCGCTCCCTGACCTTGAATGTTGTTCCTGCCTTGCGGCGAGGACGTGGAGGCTTATACACGCCTTTATACCCCAGTGACAAGAAAAAAAGACTTTTTTTGAAACTTCCGCAACCTCCGGCGGTTTGTATGGTGAAGGAGCCGTGATTTTTCATTTTTCCGATTTATTTCGACACGGCAACAAATTCTCAACTTTATTTGTTTTAGTTTGACAACAATTAACCGGTTTTGACATAACAGCCCCATGCTTCAACCTGCCGTGGATATCACTACCTCCGTTCACAAGTTCGAGACTATCCTTTACCAGTTTAAAAGAGATAACTTGAATGAAGTGGACCAGAGCCACTATCAGAAGATCATGGGGCTCTCCGTCCGGCAGATGAATGCCCTGGGCGCCCTGAACCGGTTGATGACCAACCGCCATGAAGGCATTCCCCTGAAGACGCTCGCCCACCATCTCCGCATGAGCATTCCCTCCACGTCCCTGCTGGTGGACAGCATGGTGAAGAAGGGCCTGTTTGACCGCAAGGAGAACCCGCGCGACAGGCGTTCCCTGTGCATCCGCCTTTCCGAGGAAGGGGAGTCCAGGTTCCAGCTGCTTTACAACGGCATGAAGCAACGGCTGGACACCCTGTTCAGCACCCTGGCGGAGGAGGACAAGGAGAATTTCTGCCGCATTGTGGATACCCTTTACAACCACGTTTACAGTAAATAATACCATATGAAAAAACATACGCACCAACGGAAGGTTCCCCTCCGCCTGCTGGCCGGATCCGGCCTGCTTTTCTCTCTGCTTGTTCCGGGTTATTCCCAGGGAGCGCCGGGAGGGGCCGCCAAGCCCAGTACCGTACTCGTCGAGAAAGCGACCGCCATCGACAGCGCGGTGAACAAGAAATACATCGGCCAGGTGGAAGCCATTGACCGGGTAACCGTACAGCCCCGCGTTTCCGGCAACATCGTGGCCACCCGCTTCCGGGAAGGCAAGGTGGTGAAGAAGGGAGACCTCCTTTTCGAGATAGAAGACACGCGCTACAAGGCGGCCGTGGAGGAAGCGGTAGCCAAGAAGGCCCAGCTGGAAGCCAAGCTGCTTTACGCGAAGAACAGCTTTGAACGCTATAACAGGCTGCTGGCCTCCAAGTCCGTCTCCATGGATACGGTGGAAAACGCCAAGAGCACCATGCACGCCCTGGAAGCGGAGATCCAGTCCGCAGACGCCGCCATCACGGTAGCGAAGGACGACCTCAATTACACCAAACTGACGGCCCCCATCACGGGACGCACGGGACGCGTCACTTTCTCCACGGGCAATTACATCACGCCCACCTCCGGTTCCCTGGTGACCATCACGGGCATTGACGAGGTGTACGTGAAGTTCCCCATCAGCGAACGCGATTTCCTTTCCCTGTTCGGCACCCAGGAGAAGATGAAGAAGGATGCCCTCGTGTCCGTCAACCTCGCCAACGGCAAGGCATACGACCAGCCGGGCAAAATTTTCATGACGGACAATACCGTCCAGCCGACTACGGACACCCTGAACGTCTGGGCCAGGTTCCCCAATCCGGAAGACGTGCTGACGCCCGGCGGCGTGGTCACGGTGAATCTTTCCAAGAAGAACGTGGACCGCTTCCCGGCTGCCAACATTTCCTCCGTGATGCACGACGCCTACAAGAGCTACGTTTACGTGGTGAATGACCAGGGCGTGGTGGAACGCCGCGACGTCACGCTGGGCAACACGGTCAATAATGAACAGTGCTTCAGCTCCGGCGTGAAGGAAGGGGAAGTCATCATCATCGACGGCATGCACAAGGTGCGTCCCGGCGCCAAGGTGAATCCGGTGTATTCCGCTCAAAACTGATCATCCCATGATTGCGGACCTGTTTATCAAACGCCCCAAATTCGCCATCGTCATCGCCATCCTGATGATTCTGGCGGGCGGCATCTGCCTGAAGCAGCTGCCCATTGCGGAGTATCCGGAAATCGCCCCCACCAGCATCAATGTGCAGGCCACTTACACGGGCGCGAGCGCCCAGGTGGTGATGGAGACGCTGGCCTCTCCCATTGAGGAGGAATTGAACGGGCTGGAAAACCTGCTTTATTTCTCCTCCAAGTCTGACAACACCGGCGGTTATTCCCTGTCCCTGACGTTCAAGAGCGGCACGGATTCGGACATCAACATGGTGAACGTCCAGAACGCCCTGAAGCGGGTGGAGTACAAGCTGCCCAAGGAAGTGACGGACCAGGGCATCAAGATACGTAAGCGCTCCTCGGACATCCTGGGATTCTTCGCCTTCCGGTCCACCAGCATGAGTTCCCTGGAGCTGAACAACTTCGTCAAGTCCAGGGTGAAGGATGAGATCGCCCGCGTGCCGGGCATCTCCGCCGTCAACCTGATGCCGGAAAAGAATTACAGCATGCGCATCTGGCTGGACGCCCTGCGCATGTCCGCCCTGAACATCACGCCGGATGACGTCTCCAACGCCATCAAGGCGCAGAACGTGCAGGCCGCCGCCGGTTCCATCGGCTCGGAAGGGGAAAACAATTTCATCCAGTACAAGGTGAACGTCACCGGGCGGCTTCAAACCGTGGAGGAGTTCAGCAAGATTATCGTCCGCACCGGACAGGACGGCCACGTCACCCGTCTGGACGACATCGCCCGCATTGAGCTGGGCGCGGAAACCTACACGGGCAGCAGCCGCAACAACGGGGAGGATTCCGTGAACATGGCCGTGTACCGCCTGGACGACGCCAATGCCCTGGAAGCCATGAACGGCGTGAAGGATACGCTGGTCAAATTGCAGGAACGCTTTCCGGACGGCGTAAGCTACGTCGTCAGTTACGACCCCACGCAATATATTTCCGCCACCATGGCGGAAATCGTGGAAACGCTGATTATCGCCCTGATTCTGGTGGTGGGCATCACGTACGTGTTCCTTCAGGACTGGCGCGCCACCCTCATTCCGGCGCTCGCCATTCCCGTTTCCCTGATTGGCACCTTCGCCATCCTGCTGCCGCTGGGCTTTTCCATCAACGTGCTGACCATGTTCGGCCTGATTCTGGTGATCGGCTCCCTGGTGGACGACGGCATCATCGTGGTGGAGAATACCATGCGCATTCTGGAAACGGAAGACCTGACCCCGGAAGAAGCCACCAAGAAGAGCATGCACCAGATTACGGGGGCCATCATCGCCACCACGCTGGTGACGGTGGCCATTTACGTGCCCATCGCCTTTTTCGGCGGCATGGTGGGGAACATTTACATGCAGTTCTCCGTGACCATGTGCGTGGCCCTCTGCCTTTCCGCCATCAATTCCTTGACGCTCAGCCCCGCCCTGTGCGTGCTGCTGCTGAAGAAGAAGAAAAGGAAGCAGAGCAGGTTCAGCCCCTTCCGCCCCTTCAACGCCACGCTGGAATGGGCGCGCAAGAGCTATATCAAGTGCGCCGGCATCATGGTGCGCCGCGCCTGGCTCACGCTGATTCTGCTGGCCGCCGTGCTGCTCGGCAACTGGAAGCTGTTTGAAACCGTTCCCAAGTCCTTCCTTCCCCCGGAAGACAAGGGCACCGTCTTCTGCGACATCCAGCTGGCTCCGGGCGCTACGCTGGGCCGTACGGAACAGGCCATGCGCAGCGCGGAGCAGAAGCTCATGAGCATTCCCGGCGTGCGCCAGGTTTCCTCCACCTCCGGGTTCAGCTTCATGGGCGGCAACGGGGAAAACCTGGGCATGTGCATCGCCCAGCTTGACTCCTGGGACAAGCGCAAGACTCCGGAGCTTTCCCTGGATTCCATCATGCAGAAGGCTTCCATCCTGTGCGACGAGATTCCGGCGGCCAAGGCCACCGTGTTCAGCCCACCCGCCATCATGGGCCTGGGCCTGACGGGCGGCGTCTCCTTCATGCTCCAGGCCAGTGGCGAGGAAACTCCCAAGGACCTGGAACGCGTGACGAACGAACTGCTGGACAAGATCAACAAGCTGCCGGGGGCCATGTACGCCCGCAGCGCGTATGAGGCGAACACGCCCCAGCTTTTCCTGAACATCGACCGTGAAAAGGCGCAGAGCATGCACGTGCCCGTAAACCGCATTTTCACGACGCTCCAGAGCAAGCTGGCCTCCATGTACATCAATGATTTCAACCTGATCGGCTACACGTTCAAGGTGAAGATGCAGTCCGCGGCGGAAGACCGCACCAGCATCAACGACATCATGAACACCTACATCCAGAACGACCAGGGCCAGATGGTGCCGCTCAGCTCCGTAGCCACCCTGTCCTACATGGTCGGACCGCGGCAGATATCCCGCTTCAACCAGCTCATGTCCGCGGAAGTGACCGCCCAGGCCAGGCCAGGCGTCAGCAGCGGAGAGCTGATGAACCAGATTGAGGCCCTGCCGCTGCCGGAAAATTATTCCATCACATGGACGGACATGAGCTACCAGGAACGGCAGAATGACGGCAAAATCGTCCTGCTGATGGGCATGGCCCTGCTCTTCGGCTACCTGTTCCTGGTGGCGCAGTATGAGAGCTGGACGGTGCCCATTTCCGTCATCGTCTCCGTCTCCGTGGCCCTGCTGGGCGCCCTGCTGGGCCTGATCATCTGCAACACTCCCCTGAGCATTTACGCCCAGCTCGGGCTGGTGATGCTGGTGGGCCTGGCCGGGAAGAACGCCATTCTGATGGTGGAGTTCTCCAAGATGGAGCGGGAACGCGGCGTGCCTATCCAGGAGGCGGCTCTGGAAGGAGCCCGGCAGCGTTTCCGCGCCGTGATGATGACGGCCATTTCCTTCATCATCGGGGTGTTCCCCATGGTGATCGCCTCCGGCGCGGGCGCGGCAAGCCGCAAGGCCATCGGCATCTCCACCTTCTACGGCATGATTCTTGCCACCGTGGTGGGCATCCTGTTCATTCCGGCGCTGTACGCCATGTTCCAGCGCTACCGTGAATGGGTGAAGGCCCTGTTCACCGGAAAGGCGCAATAACGGGAGAAAAAATCCCTATTTGGAAGACGGGGCGGCTTTGCCGCTCCGTCTTTTTTGCGCTTCATCCCATATCCGGGGAGAATGCGGAAAAGAAGCCGTCCCTTCCCCTACTCGTACAAGTACAGGTCAAAGCCTTCAAACCGTTCCTTCAGGGATGCATGGCCAAGCTTGTCCTCAAACGGCGGGAGGAAAGTATCCGCCGGATATTCCCCCTTTACTTTGGAGACCCACATGCGGGACATGAACGGCATCATGAGTGAAAAAATTTCCGCCCCGCCGATGACCATGACTTCCGGGTTCATCAGCTCCAGCCGTTCCAGTTCCTCCACGGAATGGATCACCTGAACCCCTTCCGCCGTCCAGGCCGGATCACGGGTCAGCACGATGTTCTGCCTGCCGGGGAGCGGCCTGCCGATGCTCTCATATGTCTTACGGCCCATCAGCACGGGATGTCCCGTCGTGATGCGCTTGAAAGTCTTGAGGTCGTCCGGCAGGCGCCAGGGCAAGGCTCCCCGGTAGCCGATGCCGCGGCCGGAGGCCATGGCGACTACTCCTGTATAAGTAACGGGCTGTGACATGATGGATCAAGGGGTGGAATTCTAAACGGAAACGGGCGCCTTGATGTGCGGCAGGGGATCGTACCCCACGAGTTCAAAGTCTTCATACCGGAACCCGTCAATGGTTTTCACCTCCGGGTTGAGCTTCATGACCGGCAGAGGGCGCGGCGTGCGGGAGAGCTGTTCCCTCGCCTGGTCCAGATGGTTCCGGTACAGGTGCAGGTCTCCGAAGGTATGGATGAATTCCCGCGCCTCATACCCGCATACCTGCGCCACCATGAGCAAAAGCAATGCGTAGGAGGCTATGTTGAAGGGAACTCCCAGGAACAGGTCCGCGCTGCGCTGGTAAAGCTGGAGGGAAAGCCCGTGCTTCCCTTCCCCCGGCTGGGCGGGAATCACGCAGAACTGGAACAGGGAATGACACGGAGGAAGCGCCATGTCATCCACCAGGGCCACGTTCCACGCGCTGACGATGTGCCGGCGGGACCACGGATTGTTTTTAAGGCCGTCAATCAGTCTGGCAATCTGGTCAATGGGCTTCCCGTCGTTCCCCGGCCAGCAGCGCCACTGCGCGCCGTACACGGGCCCCAGCTCCCCGTTCTCGTCAGCCCATTCATCCCAGATACTGACTCCATTGTCTTTCAGGAACTTGACATTAGTTTCCCCTTTCAGGAACCAGAGCAGTTCGTAAATGATGGAGCGCAGATGGAGCTTTTTGGTGGTCAGGCACGGAAAACCGTCGCGCAGGTCATACCTGCTCTGCCGCCCGAACACGCCGATGGTGCCCGTTCCGGTACGGTCTTCCCTCCCCACCCCGTTGGTCAGGACATCCTCCAAAAGTGCCAAATACTGTTTCATTCCCTTAATTTACGCTTTTCTAATCCCTGGACCCGTGATAATACGAGCATGCGCCACTTTAGTACCATCTCCAGCCTCAAAAGCCAGCCTTTTCACCGCTTCCCGCCGTTTTCCCCCTCAGCATCTTTTCCGGTTTCCGTTCCATGATCATCCCTGAAGAGCCATATTTGGGATTTGCCGCCCTCTGCCACATAGCAGGCGCATTCTGCCTGATTCCGGCCCTTCTCCACACGCGCACGCCGCAGGGAACCATCGCGTGGCTCATCTCCCTGCTGGCCTTTCCGTACATTGCGGTGCCTTTTTACCTGATTCTGGGGCGGCGCAGGTTCAGCGGATATGTGGAAACGCGCCGCCGCCAGACGGATCCGGAATCCTCCTGGGGGGAACTGACGGATAAAATCACGAACTGCATGGCCCCGTATGCCGTCCAGTCCTCCGATACGGTGGGAAAGATCATGCACACGCTTTCCAACATCGTGCGCCTGCCCGTCTGCCGCGGCAATTCCTGCCGCCTGCTCATTGACGCGGACCACGCCTTCCCGCGCATTTACGACGCCATCAAGAACGCGGAGCATTACATCCTGATTGAGTTCTTCATCATCAAGAATGATTCCGTGGGCCAGAACCTGAAAGACCTGCTGATTGAACGGGCCAGGGCCGGCATCCGCATCTACATGCTTTATGATGAAATCGGCTCCCACAAGCTCCCCCCCGGCTACATCTCCGCCCTGCGGAAGGAGGGCGTGAACATTGAGCCTTTCAACGGAAAACGCCACTTCCTGAGCAACATCCTGCGGCTGAACTTCCGCAACCACCGCAAACTGGTGGTGGTGGACGGGGCCACCGCCTTCATCGGCGGCATGAACATCGGGCGGGAGTACCTGGGCAAGGGAGCCTTGGGCTACTGGCGGGACACGTTTGTGCAGTTGGAAGGCCCCTCCGTCCAGCAGACGCAGATCAGCTTCCTGGAAGACTGGAACTGGGCCATGCTGAAATCCGGCCCCTCCTCCCTGCCCTGCCTGTGCTGGGAAATTACGCCCCAGCGGGAGGATGAAACCGTGCTGATGCTTCCTTCCGGCCCGGCGGACGTCATCCCCGCCTGGAAAACCGCGATCATTGCCCTGGCGAACAGAGCCCGGGAAAGGCTCTGGATAGCCACCCCCTACTTCGTCCCGGACGAAGGGGTCATGGCCGCCCTCCAGGCCGCGGCCCTGCGTAATGTGGACGTGCGCATCCTGCGCCCGGAACGGGCGGACCACATTCTGGTGAAGCTGTCCTCCTTCACCTTCCTCCGTGACCTGGACACGTACGGCATCCAGGTCTGGGCCTATCAGAAAGGGTTCCTGCACCAGAAGGTGATCCTGATGGATGACGACATCGCCACCGTGGGCACCGCCAACCTGGACAACCGCTCCCTGGCCCTGAATTTTGAAATCACCGCCGTCATCCACTCCCCCGCCGTCTGCGCAGAGGTGAAGGAGATGCTGGAGAAGGATTTTTCCTCCTCCAAAAAGGAATCCCTGGAGGATTACAACAACAAATCCCTGGGGTTCAAGATGCTCTGCAACCTGGCCCGGCTGATGGCTCCCGTGCAGTAGTTCTTGCGGTGAATCCGCTGTTGTACGCTTGACCTGAAAGGGAGGCTGTGAGAAAATCATCCTCAAGAAGCCACCTCTTCAATTTTTAACAATAGTTAACTAAATAATGAATCCTGTTACATTCAATTGTACCGTTCTGCGCGACGGGCACCAGTCCCTGGCAGCTACCCGCATGAAGACGGAAGACATGCTGCCCATCGCCCCCATTCTGGACTCCATGGGCTTCAGCGCCCTGGAAACCTGGGGCGGCGCCACCATCGACGCCGGACTGCGCTTTTTGAAGGAGTGGCCCTTTGACCGCCTGGACGCCCTGAAGAAGGCCGCCCCCAAGACGCCGCACATGATGCTCCTGCGCGGCCAGAACATCGTGGGCTACACCAACTACGCGGACGACGTGGTGGAAGCCTTCGTTGCCATGAGCGCCAAGCACGGCATGAACATCTTCCGCATTTTCGACTGCGTGAACGATCCGCGCAACATGGAAACCTCCATCCGCGCCGCCAAGAAGGCCGGAGCCCAGGCCCACGGCACCATCTGCTACACCACCTCCCCCGTGCACACCACGCAGAGCTTCGTGGACATGGGCCGGGAACTGGCGGACATGGGGGCGGACGCCATCGTCATCAAGGACATGGCCGGCCTCATCCCCCCCTATGTGACCCATGAACTGGTCAGCGCCCTGAAAAAGGACCTGAACATCCCCGTCTGGATCCACACGCATGACACCGCGGGCCTCGGCGCCTCCACCTACCTCAGCGCCATTGACGCCGGGGTGGACGCGTGCGACGTCTCCATCTCCCCCTTCGCCAACGGCACGGGCCAGCCGGACTGCCTGCGCATGCTCGCCCTGCTGAACGGCAATCCCCGCAAGCCGGATTACGATACGGACAAACTCATTGAGGTCTCCGAAATGCTCAAGCCCGTTTACGACAGCCTGGGCAAGTTCACCTCCCACCGCAACGAAGTGGTGGACTCCGACACGCTCCGCTACCAGGTGCCCGGCGGCATGCTCTCCAACTTCCGCACCCAGCTCAAGGAACAGGGCATGGAAGACAAGTTTGAAGAAGTGTTCGCGGAAATCCCCGTGGTCCGCAAGGCCCTGGGCTGGATTCCGCTGGTGACCCCCACTTCCCAGATTGTGGGCGTGCAGTCCATGCTGAACGTGAAGTTCGGCCGCTGGAAGAACATCACTCCCCAGGCGGCGGACATCGCCCTGGGCTACTACGGCCGCACCCCGGCCCCGGTGGACCCGAAAGTGCAGAAGCTCTGCGCGGAAAAAATGGGCAAGGAACCGATCACCTGCCGTCCGGCGGACCTGATCAAGCCCGGCATGGAAGACCTGCGCAAGAAGCTCGCGGAAAAGGGACTCCCCACGGACGACGAACACTGCGTGATTTACGCCATGTTCCCGCAGCAGGTGGAGGACTTCTACAAGAAGCCGGAACCGAAGGAAGAAGCCCCCATGCAGGTGAACACCGCTCCTGCCGCAGCTCCCGCAGCCGCTGCGCCGTCCATGACCGTCATTGACAACGGCATCACCGCCCAGGTGAGCGGCCCCTCCGGTTCCCGTGACCTGACCATCGTCATCAACGGCCAGTCCCACTCCGTGAAGGTGGAACGCGTCGGCTAAAAATCTCCGGCATACCGGATAAAACCACTTGCGGGCGGTCCCCTCCATGAAAGGGACCGCCCGCTTTGCCATTTACGGATTCCTGAAAAACGACTTATATCGCACGGTTCCGGTCATTTGGCAAAGACGAGCATCTTTCCGGCCAGCTTCTGGCTGAGACGCGTTGCCGGAATCAGCTTGACGGAGCCCGGCTTGATCGGGAATTGAAGAAGATGCCCACGTTTGCAGGAAGTGTCTGCAGCCGTGCTGCACTGGACATAAGTCACTCCATCAATGGGAATGGAAAAGGTATAGGAATCGGCAGGGATTTTACCCCAGTACTGTTCTTCCACATCCTTGATGGCGTTGTTGCTATTCTTCAGAGCAGACAGGGAAAATTTTCTCACCTTGTCCCCCCAATGAAGGACGGTCGCTTCGTCGGGGTTAGTTTGATCCGGAATAGCTTGTACAACACACCAATGGGCGTGAATTCCCGAATTCTCAGTGTTGCCCCCGGCATCTACGCAGAAAGGAACCATGCAGAGACCGCCAGAGGCGAGCGCTTTCTGGATTGCTTCCACGGAACAAACTTCAGCACGGCATTTTTCTGCCTTAATCAAGGTATCGTTAATGAACTTCGCCATCTCGGCGGAAGAATCAAACAACTCGCCTATAGTGCTTCTCTTTTCACGCTTAAACACTTCTCTCAAGGAATCCGATTCCTTGTGATCCTTGGTAGCCGGCCATGATAACCCGTAAAGGTAATCAAGGACAAAGGACAGGGCATAGAGACCGCAGGTGGGCCCCCTCTGTTCTTTGAATTCAATCTTGCGGCCTCCCGGATTGGTAACTGTAATAGACATAATTCAATAATGATGACGTGGGGATTCATTTCCCGCACACCGCCATTACACTCCCGGAACGCCGCGGGCGCACCTTCCGCCATGCATCCGGGCATCTTTACTTTCCAGGACGCCGTATCAACCCGCGGAAAGGAAATGCTCCGGAAGATCACCTTTTCCCGGGAACCACCATGTTGATGTTGGGAATGTTGCGGCCCCGTGGATGGAACGCCCGCGCAGGAGGAACAGCCTTTATGCCGTGACGAACCGGAGACTGATCACCATCATCAAGCCCAACACGCTGTTCATCACGCAGACAGTCCGGACGTACCCTATCCGTAAATTGAAATACGTGCACCAGAAGCTGCACAGGGACGGCACAAGCCATCTCATTCCGGGATACGGCAGGCGCAGGCAATTCATTATTGAGAACGTACCGCACCCGGAGAGGTTGCGGACCTGCTGAAAAACAGAATCAGGAAGGGAATTTTCCCCCCCTCCTGATTGAACACTGTCTTCCTTTCCCGGGCTATTCGCCTTCCTGCCTCATCAGGGCGAACTCCCGTCTGGTGGTGCGCCTTACACGCCAGAGCAGGAGCACCGCCGCCACGGACAAGCCGATGATGAATCCCGTCCAGATGCCGCGCGCTCCCATGGCCGGGACAATCCAGTCCGTACGGGCCAGGATGTAGCACACCGGGAACCCGACGATCCAGTAGGAAAAGAAGGTGATGACGGTGATGGAAGCCGTGTCCCGGAAGCCTCTCAGCACCCCGACGGAGAGCACCTGCAGGCAGTCCGGAAGCTGGTAGGCCGCCGCCAGAATCAGCAGGACGGAAGCCGTGCTGACAATCATCTCCGAATCATTGTACAAGTGCACGATCTGCTCCCGGAACAGGGTGATGCCGCCAAAGGTGCACAGGCAGATCGTGAGCACCAGCACATAGGAGGACAGGACGGCGGATTTGGTGCCCGCCAGGTCCTTCCTGCCGTGGTGGTACGCCACGCGGATGGAGGCCGCCAGCCCTACGGAGAGCGGAAGCATGAAGACCAGGCCACCCACGTTCCCGGCAATCTGGTGGCTGGCCACCTGCGTTTCTCCCAGCGGGGCCAGCACCAGCGCGGCCGCGCAGAAGAGCATCACCTCGCACAACTGGGAAACGCCGATCGGCACGCCTAGCCGCATGAGGTGAGTGATGACGGAAGGCGTGGGGCGCCGCCAGGAAACGATGTGCCTGCGGTACGGCCTGTGCTTGGGATTGAGGTAGACCAGCAGGAACATCAGCAGGAATTCAATGTAGAAGATGACCGCCGTGGCCGCGCCGCACCCCGCTCCGCCCATGCGGGGAAAACCGTACAGGCCGAAGACGAAGATGTAGTTCAGCGGGATGTTGAGCAGCAGGCCGCACAGCCCCACGTACATGGCGGGCCGGGTCATGTTGGACCCCTCATTCAGGCTCTTGAGGGCCACGAATCCCAGGTTGGCGGGCAGGCCCCACATGATGGCGAACATGTAGGCGGAAGCCATCTGGCACATGGCGACGTCATCGGAAATCCAGCCGAACACGTTTCTCAGCACATAAATGACCGGCATGGAAACCAGGCTGAGCATCAGCGCCAGCCACAAGCCGTGGTTGGTCATGTAACCCACGCGGCTTTCATGGCTTTTCCCCCGCATATTGGCAATCACGGGGCCGATGATCATCAGCACACCGCAGGCAAACAGCGCTACAGGCAGGTATACGGAAGACCCCAGCGCCACGGCAGCCATGTCCGTCACTCCGGCGCGTCCGGCCACAATAGCGTCCACCGCTCCCATGCCCACAATGGAGAGGTTGACCACCAGCACCGGGAGGGCCAGCGGTATCAGTTTTTTCATTTCCTTCAAATTCCACGTCTTATTCATTTCTTTCTTTCCTTCCATGCATTCCTCCTTCAGGGAGCCGGAACATGCCGGCAAACAAGCCGGACCGGAGCGGCAGGCTCCAACCCGGCTTCAAGGTTAAGGGTATCAACCGGACCGGGGCCTCCTGCCCCGTCCGGACGTTCAGCGGTCAAGCACCACACGGGCGCATTGTTCGGCCACCTGGCGGAACGCGGCGGAAACCGGGTTCTGCTCAGGGTCTTCCAGGGCCACGGGGCGGCCTTCGTCCCCGCCGGAGCGGGTGGCGATGTCTAACGGAATCTTGCCGAGGAGGGGTACGCCCAGCTTGGCCGCTTCCCGTTCGCCGCCGCCTTCGCCAAAGATGTGGTAAATCTTGCCGTCGGACGGGCACTGGAAATAACTCATATTTTCAATCACGCCCAGAATGGGGGTCTTCACCCGTTCAAAGAGGCCGATGGCCTTGCGGGCGTCAATCAGCGCGACCTCCTGCGGTGTGGTGACCACCACCACACCGTCCAGTTCAGCCGTCTGCACAATGGTCAGCTGGATGTCCCCCGTGCCGGGAGGCAGGTCCAGAATCAGGAAATCCACGTCCCCCCACGCCACGTTGCGCAGGAACTGCTGCACGTAGCGGGTAGCCAGGGGGCCGCGCACGGCCACGGGGTCAGCCTCATTGATCAGCAGCCCCATGGAAAGCAGCTTTACGCCATGGGCCGTGACAGGCAGAAATTCGTCATTCTCATTGGCTCCGGGCCGTTCCTTGGTGCCGAACATCAGGGACATGGAGGGTCCGTAAATGTCCAGGTCCACCAGGCCCACGGAATAGCCCAGCTTGCTCAGGGCCACCGCCAGGTTGGCGGAAACGGTGGATTTGCCCACCCCGCCCTTGCCGGAGGCAACGGCGATCACGTGCCTGGCGCCGGGGACGGAGGATTTCCAGGTGGAGGGGTCGTCATTGACTCCCTTCCTGGCTTCCGGAGCCTTGTGTTCAATATTGACGTCACAATGCTTTACGCCGGGAAGATGCTTCATCACGCCATGGACGCCTTCAAAAATGTAACGGGGAATATCCGCATTCTTGCTCTCAATCACCAAATCAATCGTGACGTTGTTTTCAGCGTCAATGTCGATCTTCTTCACCAGCCCGAAGGATACGATGTCACGGCTGAAACCCGGGAATTTAACCGTGGTCAGCGCGGCCCGTATCAGCTCCGGAGTCAATTCCTGTTGTGTCGTCATGTGTCTGAAATACTAGTGGTTGCCATAAACATTCCGCCCCCGCGCCTCCGGAACGCAGCATGCGCCGGAATACAGAGATAGGGGACGGCAAAACCGGGAAGCAAAAATACTCCCTTTTTTATTTTTGACAACGCCTAATTCAGACAAAGCAACTTTTTGCCTGCCGGATATCCACCCATCCGGATACCCGGAAAAAGCGGGACAACCACAGCCCCGCCAGCGTTAAAAAGAAGAAAAAGAGAGGGGGACTTATTCCCCCTGCTGCTTCAGCGTTTCCCGGATATCCTGGAGAGCGGCGATGAAATCATCCAGAATTTCCGCGGGAACCATGATCCGGTCCCGGTTGGAACTCACCTTTTCCGTAATACGCACCACTTTGCCGCGCGCATTCTGTTTGAGATCAAGAAAGAACGTCTTGCGTTCCGCAATGATTTTTTCTGTACAAATAATATCGTCCTCCACGGCTGTAATCTTCCTCCGGTTGAATGAGGCTTTCAGGATAGAGTTTCCCTCCCGGTGGGTCAATGTTTTATTTGCCATGGAATCCCCGGGTTCTCTCTTTCAACAAATTTTTATATCCCTCTTTCATTCGCCATGTTTCCTCATTTATACCTCTTTTCAGATATCCAAATTTCGATCGAAAGTGATTGAAAAGGAGTCAAATTTTCCCTCATAAACTTTAATATTTAGAGGTAACGTTCCCGACGTGTTTACGTTGTTAGTTTTTGATTCATGGTAGTCGCAACCATTGAACAAACATCATTTCATTACCATGAACAACACTTTCAACATCGGCGCCATGGACACCGTCTACCCCTTCATTCCCATGTACCCCAACGGCCAGCCCCAGGGCGATTTCCTGGTCAACGGCCTCTCCGCTCCCGTCCTTATCCCCAAACGAATTGCTTCCAACAACACCCGCCACGAATGGTTCGGATACCTCAAGGTCATGGCTCCCTCCACCTGTTTTCTCCACCTCCACGCCCACTCTTCCATCTCCCTTTCCATTCCCGCCAAGGATCTGGAACTCTCCACGGAGCCGGGTTCTTCCACCCCTCTCCGCCGCCAGATCCAATTCGACCAGGGATACTACTGGTGCCACATTGTTCACCAGCACCAGCCAGCCCCGGACTCCCAGCAGGAGTTCTGCATTGCCCTGATATGCGACAAGGAAGGAGAGCCCGACCTGGATTATTACCTGCTGGCGGAAAACACGCCTGCCGGCAAGGAAGGAGAAACCGTCCTGACTCTGGTCAACCTGTACCAGGAGGTGGAAGAAGGAGATTCGTCGAGCAGTTCGGCAGGGGGAGGAGATTCGTTTGAGTTTGACCCCAAGTCCAGCAGCAGTTCGAGCTCTTCCTCCTCGAGCAGTTCGTCTTCCAGCTCCTGGCAGAGTTCTTCGGCTCCCGAGCCTCCGGATTCTTCCAGCAGCACTCCATCGTCTTCCAGTTCGTCGTCTTCCAGCAGTTCGAGTTCTTCCTCGTCCAGTTCCTCGAGCAGCTGGTCGTCTTCCAGCTTCCACAGCAGTTCCTTGGTGCCCGAGACTCCAACTTCCTCCAGCAGCGCTCCGTCTTCCAGCTCTTCCTCGAGCAGTTCCAGCAGTTCTTCTTCCAGTTCGTCGTCCTCCAGCAGTTCGAGTTCTTCTTCGTCGAGTTCTTCAAGCAGCTTCTCCTCGTCAATCAGTTCTTCCTGCTCCTCGTCAAGTTCATCGAGTTCTTCGAGCTCCAGTTCCTCTTCCAGCAGCAGTTCCAGTTCTCTTTCCTCCTCTTCCAGTGCCCCGGAAGAGGAGGGATGTCCATGCCCCTGTTCCTGTGAATGTGACGAAGAAACTGATCAAACCAGTTGCGACAAGAATGGAGGAGCAAATTCCGCCGGTAGCCATCCCTTCGGCGGCAATCCTGATGAAGCCGACGATTGCCAGGGCATCCTCGAGGTGGACGGGGAAGGTTCGGGAGGCGGCAACACCAACTTTTTTGCCTCCTTCAGCTTCCGCTCCCTATCTAAGGGTTCTATTGGGCTTCGCTACAAGCATCCCCTGGAGTGGACCTGTGACTGGAATTCTCAAACACGCCAGTTAAGCGTCAGGCGTCCCACTGGGAGTTCCATCTCCTTCCAGGCGGTTGAAGGCAGTGCAGAGGCTCCCGTTTCCGGAAATTCCCGCAAGCTTAATTACAGAGTCCGGCTGCTTAACGAAGACAAATCCCCCTGTACCGAGGGGGAACCTACCTATCTGGACATGGTCCAGAGCAACGGACGCATCCTGCGTTTCTCGACCGTCACCGGAAAGGTCGTCTCTTTAATCTCTTCTTGCGGCGTAGAAACCACGGCGGAGGACTATGCTCAAAAACTCCAGGTCAACCGCCATCCAGCCACCGGAGCCGTGCAAAGCATCTGGTCCCAGTACGAGGGTCTTCTTCAAGCCGTGCCGGAAGACGGCAGACTTATCCTTCAATGGTATACTCCAGATCAGGTACAGAAGATATCCGGTAGCTTTATTGAAACTGGAACTCCTTATAAAACGGTCAGGTATCAGACGAGTGTGGAAAATGGAGTCAACGTGATGCACATCGCCGAGCAGAGGGAAGGCATGCCTATCTTCCATACGGAGCGGAGAGTAGAGGGCAGCCATGTAACCATCATTCAAGGCGAGGGTGACGAGCAACTCATACATACGATAGAAAGAAACTTACTGCCTGACGGGAAGTGGGAAATGATTGAGAATAAACGCAGGATCAATGAGAAAACTCCTTCTTCCTGTACCCGGACGGTCAAGAAGAATACCGAGGGAGGCTGGCTGACCTTGAGCCGGACGGAAGGCTACAATACCCCCAGCCAACAAACAACGCTTTACACCTACAACGACCAGTTCCGGGTGTCTCTGGAACTCAAGCCCGACGGCGGTTATACGCGCTATGAGTATGACGAGCAAGGGCGGGTGACTCTGGAAGCTACTCCTTGGGCGGGAGGAGGTGAAAAGGGAATTCGCACGACATATGCCGACCTGCGCTTTAACGACTTCAGACCCGCCACGGAAACCGAAGTGGTCATTGCCGAAAACGGGGAAGAAACAGAGCTTCTTAAGCGCACCTACACGTATGAAGATACACCGCAAGTCAACCGCACTACGGTGAGAGAAATCGCTTTGGGCTCCGACCAGGTCCATACGCGCGTGGAGGAGACTTATGGGGAAGAAGCCGAATACCCCTATGCCCGGGGGAGAAAGAAACTTCTTCAGGGTATCGCTGGCGTGCAGACCGTCTACAGTTATGAAGCCACTACGGACTACTGGGCCATCCACAAATTAACAACTACCATTCAGGCCAATGGAAGCATCATTCCGGGACAAAGTACTAGAAATGTGCAATACATCGCTGAAAACGGTACGGCCACCAGAAACGAGCAGTATGTTCATACCGGGAAAGAATGGTCTCTGGTCTCATCGGAAGACTACGAATATGATGCAGAACTCAACTTGATCAAGGCCACCAAAGGCAACGGCAGAAGCAGCACGACGGAATGGATGTGCTGCGGGCCGTTGAGGGAAACCGACGAAGACGGCATCACAACCAGCTACGGCTACAACTCAGCCAAGCAGCTGGTGGAAACCATCCGCTCAGCTACTGAGACCACTCCAGAAACAATTACTTCCTACAGCTATGATGCGGCGGGAAGGACGATTGCCACGCGCCGCGACGTGGGGCCCATGACTACAGTGGAAAGGACAGAGTATGACGATCTTGGAACGGTCGTTTCTTCTACAGACATACTGGGACGTGTGACACGGACCCATTATAGTGAGGATCGGCTCACTACTACTGTGATTACTCCTTCCGGAGCCACTTTGATTACTAGAAAGTACTACGATGGCACTATTCTCTGGCAAGGAGGAACCGGCCAGCGCGAAACGGAGACCCGACTGGAACTAACCGGGGAAGGTATCCTGACCACCACCCTATCCAAAGGGGTAATTCTCTCCCGCTCTTTAAGTAATGGTTTCAACCAACCTATACGGAAAGAACAACCAAATAGTCTTGGGAAATTCATCGCTACTAAGAATACTTATAATGACAAAAGACAGCTTACACGTATCCAAATAGATAATATGGCGCCCACCGTCATTACTTACAGTGAGCTTGGAATCCCTTTGAAGCAGGCCACTCTTCTAGACGAGCTTTATCCAGATGATCCTACTAAAAATCAAATCTCGAAAAGTATCACATACTATCGAGCTGGCGAAGACGGTATTTATCAAATAGAGACATCTACTAATCACAATGAACAAGGACTACCCCTTATTCAACACATAGAAAATATGGTTTCGCAGCTAAGTCCCATTTTGGAAGAGAAAACGATCGCGACGGATATCTACGGACAACGGAGCATCCACTGGACGGAATACACTGCTGCTACCCAACGCACACAATTTAGCAGCATACCCACTTCCAGTGTAGTAGCCGAAACTCGCATCATTGACGGATTCACTGTTAGTCAAACCAGCCACGCAGGCATCCATTCTTCACAGAACCGATCCTACACTTCCGCGGGCATGATTCTAAAACAGACTGACTCCAGAGGCAATATCACGACGATTGAAACCGACCTTGCCGGACGTCCCGTCAAGAGTACGGACGCAGCCGGCAATCTGACGGCCACCAGATACCAGCCTTGCTGCGATGCTGTGGCCCGCATCACCGATGCCCGGGGAGGTACTGCCTGCTATTCCTACGACGTACGCGGCAGAAAAACTGCCGCGTACGGCACTGCCATCCAGCCGGCCTGTTTCACTTACGACGAAGCCGATCATATGGTAACGTTGACTACCTTCCGAGCAGACAAAGGCGACATTACCACCGATCCTTCCGGCCGTACCGACGGGGATACCACCACCTGGCTCTATGACGAAGCTACGGGGTTGGAATTGAACAAGACCTATGCCGACGGGTCCTGTATCTCCAAAACCTACGACGGCCTCAACCGTCTAGAGACGCTGACCAAGGCGAGAGGGGTCGTTACCACCTACGCCTATGCTCCTCTCACCGGGGAACTCGTCTCCGTCTATCATAATGATGCTACTGCTGGATGGGAGTTTACTTATAACCACCTGGGACAAATAACCTCCATCCGGGATGCCTCTGGATTAAAGGAACTTTCTTATAACAATTACGGCCGCATGACCCAAGAGACTTCCTTTGGGACAGTAGAGAGCTGCCTCCAGGAAGAATACGATGCCATGGGACGTTCGGAAGGCTATCGTCTGATGCTCGGAACCCAAACCATCCAGTACTCCCATCTTGACTATGACTCCAAAGGTGCCATCATCGGGATGAATCTGGAAGGCCTGGAGTCTCCTTTCACGTGGCAGTATGATCCAACCAGCGGCTTTCTTAACCATCTTACTTACCCCAACGGCATGGTCCGCCAAAACACCTATCATCCCGAACTAAATCTCGTGACCACCATCGGTTACAAGAAGGGAGCGGATGGTGAATTAGCGGCCTTCCATGAGTACAACTATGATGGTCTGATGCGCCCTACCCAACGACAGGACTCTTGGGATAAAGACTTACTGGCAACAATCCGAGATTTTACCTACAATGACCGCAGCGAGCTGGTCAAAGACCGTACCAGCAGAGGAGGAAGCTTTATATACTCCTACGACAACATCGGCAACCGTAAAACTGCCCGTGAACTGCAAAAAGAAATCTCCTACAGAGTCAATCCTCTTAATCAATACACAAACATCATTAACTCCCCTCTCAACTCTTCCTCCTCCACTCCGGAACAACAATTTTTTGACCCCGTCTATGATGCCGACGGCAATCAGATCACGATCAAAACTTCAACGGGAATCTGGAATGTTTCTTACGACGCCCATGATCGTCCTGTCCGGTTTACCAGTAAAGATGGACGTACCATTATTGCCTGCGGTTATGACTATATGGGACGTCGTTTCAACAAAAAAGTGACTATCAACGGAAGTACCGTCAGCCACCTTTATTACCTATACCGTGACTACCTGCAAATAGCCCACCTGGATTTAATGCACTCCCAGCCCATGTTGGAAAAGAGCTATCTGTGGGATCCCACCGAACCAACAGCCACGCGCATATTGATGACACAATGGAAGAATGCAGCAAAACAAGACGAGCATCTCTACTTCATGCATGATGTGCTCAAGAATGTCACTTCTATCTTTGGAGATGATGCAGAGAGAAGAGGCCGCTATGAGTACGCACCCTTTGGAGACACTCTGACAGCTCATGGGAAAATAGCTCAAAATAATAAATTCCGTTTCTCCTGTGAGTATATGGACGAAGAAATGGGTCTAATTTATTATAATTACCGCCATCTCAACCCACTCGATGGAAGATGGATTAGCCGTGATCCACTTACAGAAGAAGCAGGTGCAAATTTGTTTGTTTTTGTTAAAAATAATGGAATTAAAAACCAAGATTATCTTGGTCGTGATTTACAGTGGTGGATAGATGGGACCAAACACAATGCCAATTTAGTATGGCAGGGAACTAAGCGTACAGCAACACTGACTTTTGAAAAAATTAAAAAAATAGACAGAGAATACAAGGTTGTCAATAGAGCAACAGGGGTATTACAAGTAGTTGGAGGAGGATTTGAAGCAACTGCAGGAGCAATTGGCATTTTTACCCCCGAACCTGTAACAACAGCTGGAGGAGTAGTTCTGTTTGTCCATGGGAGTGATGTGGCAAGTACAGGTATTCGTGTGATTATTACCGGCGAATTTGATTCGACAATGACTTATAAAGCCATAGTTCAAGGCGCTGAATCTGTAGGAGTTCCAACGGAAGCGGCAAATAGCATTGCTGCTGGCGCAGAAGTAGCTTTAGGAGCTAAGGCTTTTACTACGCCAGCGACAAAATGTTGCCCAAAAGTATTAGTTGAATCTACTGAGATTGAAGTGACAACAGTCTCACGATGGGGATCGGATCTAACCCCAAATTCATGGGTAATGGAAGGCACTCCAACCGTATGGAATTATATGTGGTCCGGAAAATGGCAGCCAGGTTTGAAAAATCTATTTGCACCTGTATGGAACGTAAGAAGCTATGTGGTTCCTAAAAGTTCTCTTTCGTGTCCTACTGGTAAAGGACTTGATGGATTCTTCAAACGGCTTCTTCCTGCTAAACAAAGAATTTACACCCCTCCAAAAAAATAATGTTAACTATGATTTACAATATAATATATCAATCATTATTTTGGTTTCTAATTCTCATAGGGACTTTAGTTATCATTTATAATTGGATTATTTTTATCAAAAGATATATCTTAAGAAAGACTAATGCATCATGGATTCCTCTGGTAGGAGGTGTGAGCATCTGCATAGCATTTTCCCTGCCGACTTATAAAAGTCTTAATGACATCGCAGGAATTCCTTTACTTTTGGACTATGGATGCTCATGGGGATTTATTCATACATTGATTTTTTATATTTACCTGGCTGTAAAGGGCGTATTTAAAATGTTGATGAAAAAACTACGTTAAAATAGTTTTATGGCGAATAAGAATATATCTAAGCAGATAAAGAACCTTAAAATGAACGACAGGTTAGTAAACCTTATATATGTTTATCTAGTTTCAAGAGCTGTTCAATATGACAGTATTCTTTTGCAAGTATGGAGCATCCACTCCAGAAGGTTTGGTTAGCTTAGAGGGATGTTGTTTGAGGATGTCTTATGAATGGGGGGCAGGTCTTTCCAACTCTTAATGGCATTCATAGAACTGGATGAATGAATCCTCAATTCCCTGCATCCTCGACTGATGTTGGTGAAGTATTCGGCCGGTTGGGTGCCTCAACGCGCCAGTGCAGGAGGCTGTTCATCGCTTTCATTTGATTCTTTCTATAATATTTATTGGATAAGAAGATGTAACTATATGTCTAGAAATAACATATTATCTTCCACAACGGAAACAGTAGAAAACAATGTAATTACTTCTTTCTAATAACCTTTTCACTCTTTTCCATGGGAGAAATTCTTACCTCGTTTATGGAAAAGAGACAGCCTCCTTAATACGGAAAATCTTTCAAAGAATTTATCCAAGCACCAATATCAAAACGGCTTTCAGCTCCCTGGAGAACGCTCCATCCATCAGCATTCCGCGCGCCATCTGGCCTGCTCCGTCTTGTAGAGCTTATACGTGACGGCGTCCGCCAGGGCTTCCAGGCTGGCCTCAATGATGTTGTAGGAGACGCCCACCGTGGTCCAGGTGGCAACGCCGTCCGAGGATTCAATGAGCACGCGCACATTGGAGCCGGTGCCGTTTTCCTCCGCCGCGTCCGGAATGTTCGTCCGGGTGGGGGAGAGCACGCGCACCTTGTAGTCAATCAGGTGCATTTGTTCCAGTTCCGGGTACCAGCGCGTCAGGGCGCGGCGCAGGGCGCGGTCCAGCGCATGCACGGGGCCGAAGCCGCCGGCGGCGGTGTGCTCCACGTTGCCGTGGACGTCCAGCTTGAGGGAGGCTTCCACCATCATGTCCGGATCCATTTCATGGCGGGAGGTAAGCACCACGGTGCGCAGTATGTTGAAGTACGGCTTCAGCGCGCTGTCCGGCATGTGCCTCAGGAAGAGCAGTTCCGCGCTGGCCGGGGCGGCCACGTAGTCATACCCCAGCGCAGCGTTTTTTTTCACGGCGGCGGAGAGCACGTCCAGAAGCGGGTCCCCTTTTTCCAGTTCAAAGCCCAGGGTACGGGACAGGGAAAGGATGTTGCTTTTGCCCCCCTGCTCCGTCATCAGCACGCGCTGGACGTTCCCCACCAGGGAGGGGTCAATGTGCTCGTACAGGGCGGAGTCCTTCATGATGGCGCTCACATGCACGCCCCCCTTGTGGGCGAAGGCGGCGTTCCCCACAAAGGGCTGCCGCCGGAAGGGGGCCAAGTTGGACACTTCCGAAACGAAGGCGGCGGTGGATTTGAGGCGTGTCAGGGAGGCGTCACTGAGGCAGGAAAAGCCCTCCATCTTCAACTGAAGGTTGGGAATGACGGAGCACAAGTTGGCGTTTCCGCAGCGTTCCCCAATGCCGTTCACGGTGCCCTGCACCTGGACGGCCCCGCTGTTCACGGCGGCCAGGCTGTTGGCGACGGCCAGCTCGCAGTCATTGTGGGCGTGGATGCCCAAGGCGGCATGCGGAAGGCGTTCCCTGACCGTCCGGATGATGGAACTGATTTCCTCCGGCATGGTGCCTCCGTTGGTATCGCACAGGACCAGGCAGTCCGCGCCGTGCTCGTGGGCGGCGCGGAGCACGGCCAGGGCGTATTCCGGGTCCCGCTTGAAGCCGTCAAAAAAGTGTTCCGCGTCAAAAAAAGCTTCTTCCAGATTCTTTTTAAGGAAGGAGATGGAGTTGCCGATGATTTCCAGATTGCGTTCCCGGGAGATGCCCAGCGCCACTTCCACATGGCGGGGGCAGGATTTCCCGAAGATGGCGGCCACCCGCGCGCCGCTGGAAACCAGGGCGTTCAGCGTGGGGTCCGTCTCCGGCGTGCTGGAAGGATGGTGCGTGCTGCCGAAGGCGGCCAGCTTCGCATTCCTGAGCTCCACGTCCTTCATGGCCTTGAAAAATTCCGTCTCCACCGGGTTGGCGCCGGGCCAGCCGCCCTCAATGTAGTCCATGCCCAGATAATCCAGCTGCCGGGCGATGCGGACCTTGTCCGTCGCACTCAAGTTGACGTCTTCACTCTGCGCTCCATCGCGCAGCGTGGTATCATAGAGGAAAATTTTGGTGGACATCGCCTTTGTTCATACATGCAAACGCGGTTCCGTTCAAGACCGGGGCCCGGTTTTTCCCCGGATGCAGACACGAAAAGCACAAGGCTTGAAGGGGGAGAGGGCTTCCGGTAGGATAGCCGCCATGCGGTTACCCAGGCAGTTTTTCCATCTCCTTCTCCTTTTTCTTTCCGCGGCCCTTCCCTCTCCGGCGGATTCTTCCACCCACCCTTTTCTGGACAAGAGCCGCCCCATTTGCTGGAACCGCCTGACCCCGGACAGGCTGGAACCGGACATCCGGGAAGCGATGCGCCTCACCCGGTCCGCCGTGGAAGAGATCAGCCGTCTCCAACCGGAGGAAATGACGTATGAAAACACGTTCGGCGCCCTGGAACGCAGCAATGACCTCCTCATGGAAAGCATGCGCAAGGCCTATGTCCTCAAAAGCCTGTGCGACAGCGCGGAACTGCGCAAGGCCATGGATTCGGTTGCTCCCCGCGTGTCCGCCTTCCTTTCCTCCGTCACGAAGGACCAGGCCCTGTGGAACGTCCTTAAAACCGCTGAGGAACGCCTGCGGCAGACCAATCCGGGCCCGGAACAGAAACGGTACATGGAGCTGACCATGCAGAGCTTCCGGGACAACGGGGCGGACCTGCCGCCGGACAAGCGCGCGCGGCTTGAGGCAATTGACAAGGAATTGACTCTCGCCTCACAGCGTTTCAACAATCTGTACATGGACGCGCGGAAGTCCTGGACCTGGACGGTGCGGGACGCTGCCTTTCTGGAAGGGATAGACAATAACGCTCTTCAACAGGCGCGGGAGGAGTTCCAGTCACGCAGCCCAGGCCATTCCGGCCCGGGCTGGACGTTTACGCTGGATTCCGCGGCTTCCGCCCGGGTGATGGAGAAGGCACACCGCGAAGAATGCCGGAAGGATTTATGGGAACATCTCCAGACCGTCGCCACGGGAGCATGCGATACGGAACCCGTCATCCGGGAGATTCTTTCCCTGCGCCGTGAAAAGGCGCATTTGTGCGGGTATGGAACGTATCCGGATTACGCCCTGCGGGAGAGCATGGCGGGAAACGGGGAAAACGCCATGAAGTTCGTGAATGAGCTGCTGGACAAGGTAAAAGCCCCCTTTTTCCGTGAAATGGAAGCGCTGCGCCGACTCAAGGCCCGTCTCACGAGACAGGAAAACGCCCGTCTGAATCCCTGGGACGTGGCGTATTACACCAGCCTCCAGGCAAAGGAACAGTTCCGGCTGGACCAGGAGGAACTGCGCCGTTACTTCCCCCTTCCCCGCGTGCTGGACGGCCTGTTTTCCCTGGCGGAGCAGTTATACGGCATCCGCGTGGCGGAGGTTCCGGCAGGGGAAGGCGCAGGAGCCGTGGGGACCTGGCATCCGGACGTGCGCTTTTTCACCATTGAGGACGTCAGGGGCAACCGCCTGGGATCCTTTTACCTGGACCTCTTTTCCCGCAAAAGCAAAAGGGCCGGAGCATGGATGAACGCGCTGGACACGGGGAGCCCGGCCACGCGGGAAAACCCGGGCAAGCCCCGCCTGGGCATGGTCTGCCTGAACCTTCATCCCTCCGCAGAAGGAGCTGCGGTGCTTCTTTCACATCAGGAGACCAGGATTCTGTTCCATGAATTCGGCCATTTGCTGCACCTGATGTTTACCCGGGTTTCCATCCCCTCCCTGGCGGGGACCAGCGTGCCGCGGGATTTTGTGGAGGTTCCCTCCCAGTTCATGGAGAACTGGTGCTGGCATCCGGACGTGCTGAAAAGCTTCGCGCGCCATGAAAAAACGGGGCTCCCCATTCCGGAGGAAATGCTGCGCTCCCTGGACGCTTCCCGCGGCAATACGCCCGCCCTCGCCCTGGCCGGGCAGCTCCTGTACGCAAAAATGGACCTGGCCGTGCACACGGACCCGGAACGCTTCGCCGCCGGCCCCCTGGACGAGGTGGACGCCGCCGTAGCCGGAGACATGGATTATTTCAAGGATTTCAAACGAACCGGCAAGCTGCGCACGGCGCGCCATTTGTTTTCCTCCCCGGCGGGTTATGCCTCCTTTTACTTCGCCTACCGCTGGGCGGAAGTTCTGGACAAGGACATTTTCGAAGCTTTTGAGCGGGCCGGAGGACCGGACAGGGAAACCGCCCGGAAATTCCGTAAGGCCATTCTGGAAAAGGGATATACGGTCCCGCCCATGCAGCAGTTCATGGATTTCATGGGCAGAAAACCACGCATGGACGCCATGCTCCGCAAGAGGCGGCTGGCCTCCTGAACGAAGGCGCGGATAGGATCGCCGTTCCGCCTCCGCAGAGGAGCATGGAGGAGTCAACATATTATACATTTGTTTAATTAAATTATCCCTTCAATATGCAAAGGTTACGGATATTTCACAAGAATCAGAACACATCTTTGCGTTGACTTTATGAGAAAAAGAAGCAAAATTTGCTCGCTCTGCCGCATCTTCCGGCACCAGCTTGCAACCAACCGCATCCATTTATGTACAACAAGCCTTTGACGATTGCCGCCACAACTCTGCTCCTGTGCTCTCCGGTGATGATTTTAACTTCCTGTGAAGGGAAAAAGGATTCAGCAGGCCAGATGCCGGCGCTCGTTCCCGAAGTGCAGGTGACCAAGCTGGTAACCAGGGACGTTCCCATCAGGCAGGAGTGGGTGGGCACCCTGCGCGGTACGGAAGATGCTGAAATCCGCTCCCAGGTGACGGGATACCTTCTTTCCAAGGATTACAAGGACGGCGCCTACGTGAAGAAAGGCCAGGTGCTTTTCCAGATTGATCCCCGCCCGTTCCAGGCAACGCTGGACCAGGCCCAGGGGCGCCTGGAACAGTATGAAGCCACGCTGAAGAAGTACAAGCTGGACGTGGAACGCTACACGCCGCTGGTAAAGACCGGCTCCGTCAGCCGCAAGCAGCTGGATGACGCCCTGCAGCAGGTCCAGGAAACGGAGGCCGCCATCGCCACGGCAAAGGCCCAGGTGGACGAAGCGAAAATCAATCTTAAATTCACCACCATCACGGCCCCCATTTCCGGTCTGGCGGGCCTGGCAACTCCTTCCATCGGCAACCTGCTGACGCCCTCCAGCCCCAATCCGCTGACCACCATTTCCGCCATTGACCCCATCCGCGTGGACTTCTCCGTGAGTGAACAGGACTTCCTGAACTCCATGGACAGCAACCTGACCAAGGAGAAGCACCTCAAGTTTGACGTCATTCTGGCCAACGGCACGGAATTCCCCATGCAGGGCGAGCCCGTAGCCATTGACAGAAACGTGGACGCCCAGACCGGCACGATCAACATCGTGGGCCATATTCCCAATCCGAACCTGACGCTCCGTCCCGGCATGTTCGTCCGCGTCCGCGCTACGGTGAAGACTTTGGAAAACGCCACGCTGGTTCCCCCGCGCGCCATCCTCTCCGCCCAGAGCGCCAAATTCATCATTTACCTGGATGACAAGAACGTTCCCCACATGCAGGTGGTGAACCTCGGTCCCGTGGTGGACGGCATGCAGGTGATCAACATCGTTCCCATGCCGCACTCCTCCTTCACGAAGGACAGCCCCATCGTGGTGGAAGGAATCATGCAGGCGGCCAAGCTCCAGGGACAGGCCCCCGTGAAGCCCCTGCCCTACAAGCCTGTCGTTTCCCAGCCCGTCATGCCTTCCGTAGGAGCGCAGTCCTTTGAAAAGGCCAAGACGCCCGAAGGCATGAAGCACGACGAAGCCCAGCCCGCCGCCAAATAATCCCCCCTCTCCTGGGAAGCCCCTCTCCCCTCCCCGCCTTTCCCGCGCACTCTCATGATTTAATACCATGTCCAGCTTCTTCATCAAACACCCGACCATCGCCATCGTCATCTCGATCGTGATGATCCTGCTCGGCGGACTGTCCCTGATGGGGCTCCCCATTGAGCAGTACCCGAACATCGTCCCGCCCACCATCAAGATGCAGGCGACCTATCCGGGCGCCAATGCGGAGACGGTGGCCAACTCCGTGGCCTCCCCCATTGAGCAATCCATTTCCGGCGTCGTGGGTATGGACTACATGACTTCCACCAACGCCAACAACGGCATCTGCTCCCTGAGCATCGTCTTTGAAGTGGGCACGGACCCCAACATGGACCAGACGCTGGCCTACATGCGCTACGGGCAGGCCACCGCCCAGATCCCTGCGGAAGTCTCCCAGATGGGCATCACCATCACCCAGTCCACGGGCAGCCCGCTGGCCGTGATCAACCTGTATTCCCCGGACGACAGCCTGAACGCCATCTTCCTGAGCAACTATGCGTACGTGAGCCTGGTGGACCCCGTGAAGCGCGTTCCCGGCGTGGGCGACGTGCAGGTGTTCGGCGCAGGACGCTACGCCATGCGCATCTGGCTGGACACCACCAAGATGGCCGCCCAGAACATCTCCGTGGGAGAAGTCCAGTCCGCCATCCGGGCGCAGAATACCGTGATTCCCGGCGGCCAGATCGGCGCGGAACCGGCCCCTCCCGGAACGGAATTCACGTACAGCATCCAGACCAAGGGCCGCCTCCAGACTGCGGAGGAATTCGGCAACATCATCATCCGTGCGGACGGGAACAAGCTCCTTTACCTGAAAGATATCGCCAAGGTGGAACTGGGTTCCCAGACCTACAACGTATCCAGTAAATACAACGGCAGGGATTCAGGCGCCATCGCCGTGTACGCGGCCCCCGGCTCCAACGCCATCAATACGGTGGACGCCCTGGTGAAGCTTTTTGAAGACCGCGCCCGCAGCTTCCCCGCCGGGATGGAGTACAACGTGACGCTGGACACCACGCTGGCCGTGCGCGCCTCCATTGAGGAAATCGAGCACACGCTGGTGGAAGCCCTCCTGCTGGTGGTGCTGGTGGTGTTCGTCTTCCTCCAGGGCTGGCGCGCCACGCTGATTCCGGCCATTGCCGTGCCGGTCTCCATCATCGCCACCTTCGCGCTGTTCCCGCTCCTGGGCTTCACCCTGAATACCATCTGTTTGATGGGCATGGTGCTGGCCATCGGCCTGGTGGTGGATGACGCCATCGTGGTGGTGGAAGCCGTTGAATCCCACATGGAACGCGGGCTGACTCCGCGCCAGGCGGCCTTCGCCGCCATGGAGGAAGTGTCCGGCCCCGTCATCGCCATCGCCCTGGTGCTGGCGGCGGTGTTCCTTCCCTCCCTGCTGCTGCCGGGCATTACGGGCACGCTGTTCCAGCAGTTTGCCGTGACCATCGCCATTTCCATGCTGATTTCCGCGTTCAACGCGCTAACGCTGTCCCCGGCCCTCTCCGCCATCCTGCTCAAGCCCAAGGACCCGAACAAGGGCGGCCCGCTGAAATTCTTCTACCGCATTTTCAACCGCGGTTATGACGCTACGGCCAGCGGCTACACCAAGGTGTGCCACTTCCTGACCCGCAAGCTCATCATCTCCATTCCCCTGCTGGCCCTGATCGCGTACGCCATCCTGCCCGTAGCCAAGCAGATTCCCAACGGCTTCCTGCCGGACGAAGACCAGGGTTACCTGTTCTCCGCCCTGATCATGCCGGAAGCCCGCTCCCTCCAGCTGACAACGGCCGCCGCGGACAAGGTTTCAGACCTCATCCGCCAGAACCCGAACGTGAAGGACGTGATCGCCATTTCCGGCTTCAGCCTGCTGACCGGGGTGCAGAGCACGAACAACGCCTTCTTCTTCGTCATGCTGAAGCCCTGGGAGGAACGCCCCAATCCGGACCAGAGCGCCAAGGCGGTCACCGCCCAGCTCAACGCCCTGCTGAGCACCAAGGTTCCGGAAGGCATCCCCATGTGCTTCCAGCCCCCGGCCATTGCAGGGGTGGGCTCCGCCAACGGCGTCACCTTCATGCTGGAAGACCGCGACGGCAAGGGCACGGAATACCTGGCGGAACAAACGGACATCTTTGTCAAGGAAGCAAGCAAGCTCCCGATATTCGACCCGCAGAAGAACGGCGGCGTGCGCAGCGTGATGTCCTTTGCCGTGGAGCAGAAGGACGTGCGGCTGGATGAAGAAAAGTGCGCCACGCTGGGCGTCAGCATCAGTGAGGCCAACAGCCTGCTCCAGGCCTACATGGGCTCCCTGTTCATCAACTACATCACCCTGTACGGCCAGCAATGGCAGGTGTACATCCAGGCGCAGGGCAGCGACCGCACCGGAACGGACATGCTCAAGAACTTCTATGTGAAGAACGACTCGGGCAGCTCCGTCCCCCTCTCCACCCTCGTGAAGATCACGGACATCAAGGGTCCGGAATTCCTGCTGCGCCAGAACCTGTACAACTCCTCCAAGCTAATGGTCACCCCGGCCCAGGGCTACTCCAACTCCCAGGCCATGGAAGCGCTGGAACAGACCTTTGAGGCCAGCATGCCCACGGACATGGGCTACAGCTACGCAGACATGAGCTATCAGGAACAAAAGATCCAGAACGGCATCGGCATCGTGCAGATCTTCCTGCTCTCCTCCGTCTTCGTCTTCCTGATCCTGGCGGCCCTGTATGAACGGTGGTCCCTGCCGCTCAGCATCTTCATGACGGTGCCCATCGCGGCCCTGGGCGCTTTCCTGGGCCTGTACTGGTTCGGGTATGAACTGAACCTGTACGCGCAGATCGGCCTGGTGATGCTCATCGGCCTGGCGGCCAAGAACGCCATCCTGATCGTGGAATTCGCCGTCATTGAAATGGAACGCGGCAAGACGCTGATGGAAGCCACGCTCTCCGCGGCCAGAATCCGTCTGCGCCCCATCCTGATGACCTCCTTCGCCTTCATCCTGGGCTGCGTTCCGCTGGCCCTGGCCTCCGGTTCCGGCGCCTACTCCCGCAACATCATCGGTATTGTGGTGATTGCCGGGATGACGATGGCGACGGTAGTGGGCGTCTTCCTGATCCCGTGCTCCTTCTACTTCATCATGAAGCTTTTCCGCGTCCGCATCGCCCGGAAGACGGTGGAAACGGAGGATCCGGATGAAATCATCGCCCGGAAGCACCTCTTCCATGAAGCCCATGAATCACTGAAAGGGTAAAAACCGCCCTTGAAACCATTTAAAAACAGACAAAACGCCATTATGCGACCGAACCAATACATCACACGCGCCATCCTGCTGGGCACGGCCATCACGGCTTCCTCCTGCATGATGGGTCCCGACTTCAAGCCGGTGGACATGCCCATGCCCACGGCGTTCAGAGGAGCCTCCGCGGCCACGGAGTCCATTGCGGACCTGCCCTGGTGGAAAGTTTTCAAGAACAAGGATCTCCAGGACCTCCTGACGGATACCTACCAAAACAACCGTGACCTGAAGGCCACCATGGCGCGCGTGGAAAAGGCCCGCCAGTACATCACCATCACGGAAGCCCCGCTCTTCCCGTGGGCGGATTATTCCGGCTCCCTCAGCAAGGGCTCCAACTACACCAGCGGCAACGTGGTCCAAACCTCCGCCGTTGGCAATACCTTGACGCCCGGATCCATTGACGCCGGCATCTCCTGGGAGCTGGACATCTGGGGCAAGACGCGCCGGATGACGGAAGCGGCCCGCGCAGACTACCTCGCTTCCGAAGAAGGCCAGCGCGCGCTCATGCTCTCCCTGCTCCGCCAGGTGGCTGACTCCTACCTCCAGCTCCTCCAGCTGGACGAACAGCTTGCCATTGTGCAGAAATCCGTGGAATCCTATTCCGAAAGCCTCCGCCTGTTCGACGAACAGCTTGAAGGCCAGGTGGGCGACAGGCTCCAGGTAGCCTCCGCCAAGGCCGCCCTGGCTTCCTCCCAGGCACAGATTCCCGCCATCCAGGTGCAGATCGCCAATCTGGAAAACGCGGTCTCCGTCCTGGCCGGACGCGCTCCCGGCCGCATCCGCCGTTCCGGCAGCACCCGTGACATCGCCTACAACGTGAAGGTTCCCGCCGGCATTCCGGCCTACATCCTTTCCAGAAGGCCCGACGTCCGCCAGAGCGAATACCAGTTGCGCGCGGCCAACGCGGAAGTGGGCGTAGCCATTGCCAACTATTTCCCGACCATCTCCCTGACGGCGGCCGGCGGCCTGGCCTCCGCGGACCTGCGTCACGTGCAGGGCCGCCGCGGCGGCTGGGGCTTTGGAACCAACCTGACCGGCCCCCTCTTCCAGGCGGGCAAGCTGACGGCTTCCGAAAAGGCTGCCAAGGCCGAATTCCTGGCAGCCAGCAACGACTATGAACAGACGGTGCTGAACGCCCTGGCGGAAGTCTCCAGCACGCTCATCCAGCGGGCCAAGCTGCGCAATATCACCTCCATCCAGTCAGAGGCCGTGGAAGCCTACCAAACAGCGGTGAAGCTCTCCTTTGAGCGTTACCGCACGGGCCTTTCCAACTACATTGAAGTGCTGTACGCCCAGCAGAACCTGTACCCTGCGCAGATTCAGCTTTCCCAGTACTACTATCAGCACGCCAGCACGCTGGTTTCCCTGTACACGGCCCTGGGCGGCGGCTGGAACATGAGTCACAAGGCTATCATGGATGGCCCGTCCAAGCGATAAAAAACGCTCCTCCCTTAAAATCGGGAGTTTCCTTGACTGTTTTTTTCATTCCCCGGCAAGTACAAGCTTGCCGGGGAATTTGCTCTCCGGCGGAGCGGAAAACAGGCGCGCCGCCTTCCCAGTTCCTGGCGGGCCGGGCATCCGCGGTCTTCCCGCTTCCGGCAGAAGGGATTGATGAGTCCGGAGCGGGACGGTCAATGGATTATCCACTGTTTGCGCCGCTTCACGGATTGCCGGTCATCGCATCTCCTGCCCTCCTCCTTTTTCCCTTTCCCCGGCTCGGTTTCCGCGGGGGACGGAAACAGTTTTGGAATTGATTTGGAACCAATTCATTTACAATCAAGATGGCGTAAAAGAATTGCATCGTGTTTTTCAGGAATTAATTATCCACGATTTTTCTATTCCATAATTACGGGCAACTCCATACTGCTCCTGCTCTTACAACTGATTTCAAGCGCCTGGGCGGATTCCTAATCCGTCAACAATTAAAAATATTAACGGTAAATGTATTGTTTATCATAAAATATTGATATTCATCATAATTTAAAAGATCTGGTCTTTTCAGGACAATTCCTTTTCCCATGATTCTCTAGCCTTTATCCATGCTTGCATTGGATGGGTCCACAAGCGGATTAGGAATCCGATAAAAAACGGACGTTCTCTTGCGCGGGAACATTTCTCCAATCCGTACAGCAATCAATATGAAGACCACATACCTGACCCTCCTGGCCGCCGTTCTGGGAGGCAGTCTATCCTTCGCCGCTTCCATAAATGGAATGGATTCCTCTTATTCAAAGGGTTACACCATTTATAACGGAAGCAACGGAGACACCCTGAATGTTTCCTCTCCCTCCGTGCCCGTGCATACCGGCTCCGGAGCCACTCCATGGACCATGGCCCTGACCATTTCCGACCTGGGCACCACCTCGGGGACGGATGTAGGCCTGCTGTTTACCTATAATACCACCTCCAATTACAAGAACCTGGAGGGGATGGGCTACCGGCTGACGGAGTCGGGAGACCTCACTCTGTGCGCAGGCGGCTTTAACTACAACGGAGGCACGGCAGGCACCTCCCCCTGGAAAACGCAAACGCTTTCCGGCTATTCCGCAGGACAGGCCCTCACCCTGTTTTACACATACAATGACGGGAATGTCACTATTTCCGCCATGCTGGGGGACGATACGTCCACCCTGACCACTCTGGCCTCCCTGAACGGCTCCGGGGTCAAATTCGGCAGCGTCACCATGAACCAGCTCAATTTTTCCGCCAAGGACGGTTCCGGAAACACCTGGACTCCTCCGGACGGCGTCACCGGGGAATATACCCTGAACAATTTTGACCTGTACCTGGGAGCACTGACAGAAGACCAGATGAAGGAATACGCCTTGAGCGCCGTTCCGGAGCCGGCCGCGGCCTCCCTCGGCCTGCTGGGCCTGGGCATCCTGCTGGTACGCCGCCGGAGAGCCTAGCCTTTTCCAGCCACGGCCATCCCTGTCCATTCAGGGATGGCCGTTTTATTCACTTTTTTCAAACATCCGTTTCATTCCCCTGCTCCCCTTGATGAAAACCAGGCTCCCTCTCTCCCTCCTGGCCGCCCTGCTGGCGGCTTTCCCCTCCGCCATCGCCGCCCCTGCGGGCACGGACCTGGGCAACGTCATGTACGTAGGCGATTCCATCACCCACGGCATGAACAGCGGCACTTACCGCTGGGCCCTCCATAAAATATTTGCGGACAACGGCATTTCCTACCATGCGGAAGGCGTGAAAACCGGCAACTATTCCGGAGGCGTCACCGCGGGAACCTCCTACGGCGGCCAGGTTTTCAACAACGAACATTCCTCCCAGGCAAGCGCAAGGGCCTGGGAAATATCCGGCAGGAAAACCGGAAGCAGGTTTGACGGCTCCAACATCTCCAACTGGCTGGGGCTTTCCGATGCCAAAGCAAACGGAGCAGCCTACCAGGGCCCGACCTTCACGGGAACGGACACACCGAATACCTTTTTCGTGATGATCGGCACCAACGACCTTCTCTCCGACGGCGACAATTCCACCCTGGACAGCCGTCTTGATTCAGTCACCCGGGATCTTCTGGCGGACATGGACGCCATCGTAGACACCATGCACGCCGCCAACGGCAGCGCGAACGTCATCGTTCTAACCATTCCCTGCTGGAGCCAGCATTCCAACGGCAATTCGGACGCCACCCACCAGGCGGTGGAAACCTATAACGCCTCCCTGAATTCCTGGGGGCAGTCCAGGCAGGGCGTCACGGTCATCGACGTCAACAGAGGGATCATTGACGTGGCTTCCTCCAAGCCGTTTTACGGGGTGCGGTCCATGTTCAACAATCCCGCGGCGGACGGACTCCACCCCAACGCCCAGGGAGACCTGCTCATGGCTGGCAACATCGCCAAAGCCATGGGCTATGCGGGCCGCTCTGCCGGACAACTGCGCCGGGACGCCGGGGAAATGGCCGTCAACTTCCACCAGGGCGCAGGAGAGCCCGCATGGACCGGAGTGCAGAACCTGGCGGATGCGGGCTTTTCCGTATCCAACATTGGCGTGAACGCGGAAGGAATCAGCCTGGGACAGGCGGGGACAAGTTCCATTTCCCGGACATGGACGGAGGGAACGGCCCTGAAAAACGGCTTTACCTTTGATTTCAACCTGGTCCTGGGAGACGGGGCGGCAAACGGCTGGAATCTCTCGGACCAGTTCAGCGTCAGCCTGGGGAACGGCTCTTTTTACGGCACGCTCAACATTAACGAGGCCTATATCAAATGGGGGGATACCATCCTGTATTCCCTGGACATGTCCGCCAATACGGAAAACCTGCGCATGGCGTACGTCACGGGCAATGAGCAGGAAGGGCTGAAAGGCGGCTATTACGTCTGGCTGGGGGACATGCTGATCGGGGAAGCGCTTTCCGTCACCTCCGGTTCCGGCAGCAACGGCGTCATCATCCAGTATGACGGCAACGGAAACGCCATCCTGAAAGACCTGTCCATGGATGGCACAGGATCGTATGCCCCACCCACTTCCGGGCTGGTCAATGAAGAGAACGCCTTTATTTCCGCCGGAGCGGACTCCGGGGGCTCGTCAGGCACTCCGGAGGGCAACATCGCGTGGCCGGAAACTGGCTTCACGCATTCCGCCGCCAACCAGAATTGCTCCGGCGTCTTCGATGCCCGCGCCCAGGCGGACGCCTCCTCCGGGAGGCTGGGAAACTCCGTGAACGTCACCATCACTTCCGGAAACGCCACACATGTGTATGCCAGCACCGGCAATTATACGGGGGACGTCTGGCTGACCATCGCCAAGGAAGGGCAGGCCTCCGCCTGGTACGGGGCCCATGGAAATTCCGGAACACTGAACGGGAATGCCGCCCTGCGCTTTACGGACGCCGCCACGGGCGGAAGCACCGTCTTCGGCGCCGTGAACGCCTCCGGCGTGACCGGAAACGTTTATCTGGAATTCTCCGCGGAAAACGCCTCCTTCGGCACCTTCACCAGCAATAACGCCTCCTCCGTGGTCGGATCCTATGCTGCGGATATCAAGGGGAACGTGGACATCGTGATTAACTCCGGCTCCTTTTCCAGCCAAATCATGGGAGGCATTTACGCGAATGCCAAGAACGGCACAACCACCATCGGGGGAGCCACGCACGTTTACGTCAACGGAGGCTCCATTAACGGAGACGTGATGGGGGGAGGCCTGACAGGCTCCATTTCCGGCGGTTCCAACGCCACCGTCACGGGCGGAGTCATCGCCGGCTCCGTTTACGGCGCAGGCAAGGGAGGCTCCATCCGGGAGGGAAGCGCGGTACGCGTTACAGGGGGCACCATCAAGGGAGATGTGTATGCGGGAGGCTCCGGCGGCACCGTTCAGGGAAATACGTCCGTCACCGTGGCCGGAAACTCCGCCACGCTTCACAACGGGAAGTCCTGGAGCAGTATCTCCGGGGGCGGTTTCGGCGGCGCCGTCAACGGCAGCTCCATCGTGCGCATCCAGGATCTTTCCTCCGGGACGGCGGCCTACGGTTTTGACAAGTATGCCGGAACCATCAGCGGCGGCACGAATGTGAGCGGCGGCAGAAGCCTGGTGCTGGACCATGTGACCGTGGAGCATTTCCAGGCTTCCCTGAGCGACTTCACCCATGTTTCCGCCGTCAACCAGACCCGCACCACGCTGAACTCCCTGGGAGGAGCGCTCACCGTAACCATTGAAGCCGGAAGCGGACTCGTCCTGAACGGAGTTTCAGACATGACCACGCTCATTCTTGGGGAACACGCCTCCCTGACTCTTCAGGGACTTACCGCGGACAAAGTCATCGTGGACATTACGGGCACCAGCAACTACACGCTTTCACTGACGGAGATTCCCGCCAATCTGGACAACATCAAATTCCTGAACGGCGGCATTCTGTATGATGCGGCCATGTCCACGGACCCCCAGGCCAATTCCGCCATGGTCTTCGCCCAGGCGCCGGAGCCGGGGAGCGCTTCCCTGGGTCTGGCCGGACTGGCCACCCTGCTGTGGCGCAGGCGCAGAAAAATCTTCCATTAACGGCCCTTTGTTTTCTTCAGGCCCTGATGGACGAAAGAAGCCCCCGCAGGCGTATGCCGCGGGGGCTTCCCATGGAAGGAAACGAAAGAGGAGGCGTATTGCTACGCCCGCCGGGCGCTTCATGGAAGCGCAAGGCTTCAGGCTCCCCTGTTTTTAAACAGCTCCAGCGCAAGCTGGGACCAGGTTTCCAGCTTCTCAAACATCTCCCCGGACAGTTCCTCCGGGGCCACGAAACGGAGATTGGCCAGCGCGGCTTCATTCGCGCGCACCCGGTCCGTATCCAGCTCAAACAGATGGACGATGCCCAGATGCACGGCTCCCACGTCATTGGAATCGTCATTGATCACGCCTAGCACCCGCTGGGTGCAGCTCCCGTCAATAACCAGTTCCTCGCGGATTTCACGCTCCACCCCGGCCAGATAGGTGGAAACATCGTCATGGCCGGACTGGCGGTCCACCGGATTGATATGGCCTCCGATGCCGATGGAGCCCTTGTCATGCAGCCGGGCCTCACCGCCGGAGCCGCCGCGCGTGTAATGCAAGATGCGGCCCTGGTGGCAGAAAATGGCATAGGCGATGATCTGCTTGTGGGAGGGGTCGTTTTCCGCCGCCTCCCGGTCCATGAAGGAGGAGACCCCCGGCTTCATGAACGCATTCAGATAATGATCCCCGCCTTCCCGGTGTCCCTGGAAATAACCCGCTTCTTCAAACGTGGCGCGGGGAACCACCAGAACCTGTTCTCCATTGTAACGTGACATGGAGACACCCTACCCGTTTTGACCCCGCGCTCAACAAAAAAGGCGCGGAAACGGCAAATTTGAGCCCCTTCCGGAACGGCCGAGAACGGCTTTCCGCCTCAGGAAATATCCCGGACTTCCACGCCATGGTTCCGGAACCGGCGCATGATGCTTTCCAATTGATCCGTGCTCATGAGCTTGAGCGGCAGCCACAGCACCAGCTTCTTGCCGAAGAGGAACAGCAGGGCGTGGCGCGTCTTGCACAGGGTAGTGAAGCGGTCGTAGGGGATATTCATGGGCTCGACGTCCTTGCTGGAGAAAGTCATGTAATCCTCATGGAAGACGTAATCCTTTTCCTGATGGTACATGGGCACCTTCTTGTTCGCGGCCAGGGCGGCCTTCGCCAGAAAGGGAACGTAGAACCAGGACAGGATGATCGCCATCAGCGCCCCGGCCAGGGACAGCCACGCGAATATGGGCAGCGGGCGCAGGGAGAAGGAGTACAGCGTCATCAGCACAAAAAAGGCGGTGATGGCCAGATCCAGCGGTTTCTTCCACTTGGGGCGCACCGTATTGTACCACATCACCAGCACCTGGGTCGCCAGGCGGTCGGAAGGCACGGGCTTGACGAGTTTGATGACCTCTGAATCCTGCATCATGGCGGCAGGGTAGCTTCATTCCCGCGGAAGAGAAAGCCTAAAAACAGGCCGTTCCGCCGCGTTTGTGTCAAAAAAGCCGCGCCGGAAAGGCGCGGAGGTCCTTTTTGTCCGCCCCAATTCACAGGGAAAGCCTCCTTCCCCGTACGCAGGCCAGAATTTCCTTGATAATCATGGTTCCCTTCATAGAATTAAAAGCCAAAAGCCTTTAGCAGACCCGGTGGCAGACAATCTTCAAATTCACGTACGCACGTTCCAGCCCGCAACCACTCAGGAACAGGCTCTGGAAACCTTGACGGATTCCATGGCGGAAGTCCTTGACGAACGTCAGCTAAGGCACATCAAGAATGCGGTCCTTCTGCGCGAGGAAACGCAAACCACCTATCTGGACCACGGCCTGGCCGTCCCCCACGGGCGCACCAGCGCGCTGGACTCCATGCAAGTCACCGTAGGCATCAGTCCGGAAGGCGTCCTCTGGCCGGATGACGCACGCAATGCCCACCTCATCGTGATGCTGGGCGTTCCCACCGCCATGGTGACCGGCTACCTGACCACCATGCAGAAGCTGCTGCGGTGGCATAAAAACGCTCCCCTGGGCCCCAATGGGGAATGGACGGGAGACGAAGCCAGCCTGCTGGCGTCCCTTCAACACGCCCTGCAATGACGGACAAGAAGAACCAGCCTGCGGCGAAGACGCGCATTTCATGGTCATGGCTGCGCATGGCGCTGAGCCTGCGTGAAAAGGTCAAGCTGGGTGACAAGCAAGTCATCTTCATCTGGGCGGTCGTCGTCGGCGCGCTGGGCGCCCTGACGGCCCTTGTTTTTGAAATGGGGGTGGAACTGGTGCAGGACGTCCTGACGGGACGCACCAGCTACAAGCAAATCCAGGTCTTTCAGGAAATGGCCAGCCAGGACTGGGCCTGGTGCATCTTCGTTCCGGCGGCGGGCGGCCTGCTGGCCGGCCTCACCCTTCTCTTCACCCACCGCTTTGTCCCGGCCAAGGCCACGGAATACATGGAAGCCGTGGCGCTGGGCAACGGCTATGTGCCGCCCAAGCCCAGCCTGCTGCGCTCCCTGTCCGCCGTTTTCTCCGTAGGTTCCGGCGCCTCCATCGGCCGTGAAGGCCCGCTGGTGCAGGCCGCCGCCGTGGTGGGGTCCGCCTTGGGCCGCTTCTTCCATCTCTCCGCCCCGCGCCTGCGCCTGGTGGTTGCCTGCGCCGCCGCCTCCGGCATGTCCTCCGCCTTCCATACGCCCCTGGCCGGCGGCCTGTTCGTGAGTGAAATCGTGCTGGGCGCGCTGACCATTGACTTTCTCGCCCCCCTGCTGGTGGCGAGCTGCGCCGGATACTTCACCATGGGCCTGTTCCATGAACCGGCCCCCATCTACCAGCTCCAGCAGGAAGTATCCCTGACGGGCAACCAGCATGTGCTCTGGTGCGTTCTGCTGGGCGCGCTGGCCTCCCTGGTCGCCAGCTTCTGGCTCCTGATCCTCAAAAAATCGCGCCAGTACCTGAACGGGAAGCGCCAGTGGCTTCCCGTGCGCCTGATGGCCGCAGGGATGCTGGTGGGCGTCATCGCCATCTTTTACCCGGAAATCGTGGGGAACGGCAAAAACATCATCACCTCCCTCATTCATTATGAATTTGACGCCACGAGGGCCGGCATCCTGCTATTCCTGAAAATCTTCACCGTCGCCATCGTCTTCGGCGTGGGTACGGTGGGGGGCGCCCTGACGCCCAGCCTGACCATCGGGAGCGTCTGCGGCTTCCTGTTCAGCGCGGCGCTCACCCAGCTCGGAGTTCCGGGGGACCATGCCATCGCCTATTCCCTGGTGGGCATGGCCGCCTTCTTCACCACAGCGGCCAACGCCCCCATCACCTCCTTGGTGCTGGTAGTGGAATTCACCATGGCCGGGCACATGATGTTTCCCCTGATCATCGGCGTTCTGGTCTCCTACGGCATGGCGAGGCTCACCAAGGCCCAGTCCATGTACCATGATTCCCTGGCCTTCGGACCCAGAAGCACCTTTGACAAGCCCCTGGCCCAGGTGCAGCTCCAGGACGTGGCGCGCAAGGACCCGCCCGTGGTCCACCCGCTGGATAAATTCGGCACGATTGCCTCCATGCTCATCAAGAACCCGGCGCAGCCCATCTTCGTCACCTCCCCGGCGGGCAAATACCTGGGCAGCGTGGTAGCGGAAGATGTGGCGGCCTTCGCCCGCAACAAGGAACTGGCCCAGGCCGTCCTGGCCATGGACGTGCTGCGCAGCGACATGCCCACGCTTCCCGCGGACATGCACCTTCCGGAAGCTCTGGGCATCTTCTCGCGCCCCCACTGCTCGGAATCCCTGGCGCTGGTGAACCCGAACAACGATCTGCTGCTGGGAGTGGTCAACAAGACGGACCTTTACCTGGTGCTCTCCGAAATCATGCGGCGGGAAAAGCTGCAATAGGAGAGGCGTTTTCCGGGCCGCGCCCTGGTTCCGGGAAGACCCGCGGGAAGCGCACCAGGCCCCAGGGGCTCTTAAAAAATACACGGACAAAGGCAACCCTCTCCGTTAATTCAAAGGAAGCCTTCTCTTTTCTCTTCGTCCGCTGGCTCCCTTTTTCTTTTCCGTCGCCGCATTGGCATGCGGCGCTCCCGACGGAATTCAGGGAATAAAACACCGCGGCCTTCTCCGGCGCCTCATTCCTCCGCAAACCTTTCATGAAAAAAGACGGGGAAACGCCGGCATGGCTGCGCCGCTGCCATCCGGGCAAAGGGCTTCCCGGTCTTTCCCGGCAGCATCCTGTCCGGCGTTCACCGGAGGCGGGCTCCCCCTTTCCGGAAACACGGACCCGCTTAAAAACGCATTTTTTCCACCCTCTTTTTTCGCAATAGGGGTCAGGTTAAAAATAACAACAAACTTGCATTTTTGACCTCATCCGGTACGCTTCCGGCATGAGCCGTACCCTGAGAATAGAATACCCTGGAGCGGTCTATCACGTGCAGAGCGAGGGCAACCGCGGAGACGCCATTTACCTGGATGACGAAGACAGGGAGACCTTTCTGCGCACTTTCCAGGAGGCGGCCCGCAGAAGCGGCTGGACCGTGTACGCCTATGCCCTGATGGCCAACCACTACCACATTCTCTTCCAGACCGCGCGCGCGAACCTGGTGGACGGCATGAAATGGCTCCAGACTGCCTACACCCAGCGTTTCAACGCGCGCCACCGCATGCGGGGCCACCTGTTTGCGGGCAGGTACCACGCCATGGTGGTGGAAGCGGAAAACGCCCACTATTTTTCCACCATCATCGACTATATCCATCTGAATCCGGCGCGGTCCGGCCTGGCACGCCGCCACACGTTCCTTTCCGGCTGCAAATGGACCAGCCTGCCCGCATGGCTGGACGCGCCCGCCAAAAGGCCCAAGTGGATTCATCCGGAGCGCGGCCTCGTCTGCTTTGGCTGCGACGACACGGACGACGGCCGCCAGAAGTACCTTAACCACCTGATGGGCCGCTTTGAAGCGGAACGCATGGACGAACGCTCCCTGCTCCCCGCCGGCCATGTGGGCCCCGGCACCGTCCAGCGGGGCTGGTGCTACGGCTCCAGCGCCTTTCGCGCCAGGCTGGTGGGCGAACTTCCCCGGCTGGCGCGCAGAAAGCCCGTCACGACGGGCATGCGCGCCTCGGAAATAGGGGAATACCAGGCGGAGATCATTGTGAAAAACGGCCTGAAAGCGTTCGGGCTCTCGGAGGAGGACTTGCTCGTCACGCCCTACAGCCATCCGTCCAAGCTCATCATTGCCCTGGCCGTCCGGCAAAGCACGCTGGTTCCGTACGCCTGGATCAGCAACCGCCTGCACATGGGCATTCCCAAATCCATGGGCACCCTGCTCCACCGGGCCAAGAAGATGGCGGAAACGGACTTGAAGACGCGGGCATGGATCGAACGCCTGACCGCCTGATTTTTCCCTGCGGGAGCGTCCAAAAGAAGCTTCTCCCGGCCCGTCACATGGAAAAATCCGGAGGGAGGGAACCATGCCGTCCCTCCGGACATCACCCCGTGACAGGATAAAGAACGCCGGAGCGAACGATGTTATGCCCTGCGCCGGCGCACCAGCATAGCGGCCAGCCCAAGCAATCCCATGGATGCCGAAGCCGGTTCCGGAACAACTGAAAACGCCATGGCCGCAACCCCGGCTTTCTGCCCTCCGATACGGAAATCAAGAGTATCCGCCGTCGCCTCCCCTGTCCATTTGACCAGGGTCAGCTTGCCGTTGGCGAAGGAAGGCGTGGACGAAAAACCGGTCCCGTCCGTTGCCGCGTATTCAAAGGTGCCGGTTCCCCCGGTCACGGTAGTGGCCCCCGGAGCGGCCACGATACTGGAAATGAACATGTAAAATGTCACCGTGTCTCCCACCGTCAGCCCCCCCAATTGAATGGAGGATGTGGTGGAGCCTCCGGCGCCGGGAGCCATGTAGGAGGACAGCGCACCGTAATCAAAAGAACCGAGGGTATTGACCAGATCCGTCATCGCCGCCTTGTTCTGGTAATAGGCGTAATAGGCAGGGTCACCCTCCCCGGGAGTTACGGCGGAAAGCTCCGTGTTAAAGAAATTCCCGGCGCTTTTAACGATTTTAAGCGTGTAGGGAGTATCGCTTCCGGAAGCGTCCGCCAAGGGGAGAACAGCCGCAGCATTGGAAGTGTACTGGTTCATGCCGTCTCTGCCTGGGCCATCCCTGTACACGTCCACAAAAACGGAAGCCGCCTGGGCGATGGAAAAAGCCCCTCCGGAAATAAGCAGGAATAATGTTTTCTTCATGGTTTTTGACTATTCTGACAATGGAGGCCAGTTTAAGGATTTTGAATCCGGACAATCACGCAAGACGCAGAAAACCGCCTGTTTATAAAAAATGTCCCGTCCATTCATCACAGGCGAATTCCGTCTGTGGCACAGCGGCGTTTCCTGATAACTTTTTCTTTTTCATTCATTCCTTATTGACACCGGATTCAAAATCCGCCTCCGGGGAAAAAGAAGCCGGATTACCAGGTATGTCCTCCGGTTTCCACCCCCCGGAATATGCCGTATGAACGAATATCCATCGTCCATAGGGGTCAGTTTACAAATTACAACATGAAAAGATATTTTCTATTTTCCTGCTGACCCTTTACACTTTCCGGGGAAAAAAATGATTGCCAGTCCGCGCCGCGGAATGATAAACGAAAAGCGCGTGCGAAAAACCGCGCGTGAAGCGTCAACCCAAATACAACAACAGAGAAGATGGCACAGACATATTCCCAGCGCGTGCTCGACTTGGTGAAAACCAGGAACAGCCACGAAAAAGAATTCATCCAGGCCGTTCAGGAAGTGCTCAACACGATTGAGCCGGTTCTGGCCGCAGAATCCAAGTATGAAGACCACGCGATTCTGGAACGGATCGTGGAACCGGAAAGAACCATCCTGTTCCGCGTGCCGTGGATCGACGACCGGGGCAAGGTTCAGGTGAACCGCGGGTACCGTGTGGAATTCAACAGCGCCATTGGGCCGTACAAGGGCGGCCTCCGCTTCCACCCCAGCGTGAACCTCGGCATTCTGAAGTTCCTGGGCTTTGAACAGGTTTTCAAGAACTCCCTCACCACCCTGCCCATGGGCGGCGGCAAGGGAGGCTCCGACTTCGACCCCAAGGGCAAGAGCGATAATGAAGTGATGCGCTTCTGCCAGAGCTTCATGACGGAACTCCAGCGCCACATCGGCGCGGATACGGACGTTCCCGCCGGGGACATCGGCGTGGGCGGCCGCGAGATCGGCTATCTCTTCGGCCAGTACAAGAGAATCCGCAATGAATTCACCGGCGTTCTCACCGGCAAGAGCCTGAACTGGGGCGGTTCCCTCATCCGTCCGGAAGCCACCGGCTACGGCTGCGTGTACTTCGCCCAGAACATGCTCGCCACCCGCAACGACGATTTGCAGGGCAAGGTTTGCCTGGTGTCCGGCTCCGGCAACGTGGCCCAGTACACGGTGGAAAAACTCAACGAACTGGGCGCGAAGCCCGTCACGATGTCCGATTCCAACGGCTACATTTACGATCCGGACGGCATTTCCCCGGAAAAACTGGCCTGGGTCATGGAACTCAAGAACAATCGCCGCGGCCGCATTGCGGAATACGTGAAGCAGTTCCCGAAGGCGCAGTACTTTGAAGGCCAGCGTCCCTGGAGCGTCCCGTGCGACTGCGCCTTCCCCTCCGCCACGCAGAACGAAATCAACGGAGAAGACGCCCGCACCCTCATCAAGAACGGCTGTACCCTGGTGGCGGAAGGCGCCAACATGCCCACGGACCTGGAAGGCATTGAAACCTACCTGGCCGCCAAAATCCTGTACGGCCCGGCCAAGGCCGCCAACGCCGGCGGCGTGGCCACCTCCGGTCTGGAAATGTCCCAGAACAGCCAGCGCCTCTCCTGGACGCGGGAGGAAGTGGACCACAAGCTGAAGAGCATCATGGCCAACATCCACGCGAACGCCCTGGCCCACGCCCAGGAATACTCTTCCGACAAATCCTTCACCAACTACGTCACCGGCGCCAACATTGCCGGCTTCGTGAAGGTGGCGGATTCCATGATCGACCAGGGAGTGGTTTGAGTCCCGGTTGTGACACACTTGCTGCCAACGTAAAACACAACAGAAGCGCCGGGTTCGCCCGGCGCTTTTCTTTTATTCCTTTCAAGGGGCCTCTCCGGCCCGGAAATAGCTTTAAATGCTGCGCCCGGCAGAACGAGCAGGAACATTCCACAGAAGGATTTCTCTGCCTGAAAAACTACTCCCGATTCCAAAAGGAACGTTCACCGGGAATTCACGGCAACAAATCCCCTGGTCCGGACCGGGAGACAGAATGGAAAAACGGAACCGGCATTTCACCGGACAACGGCCACGGATGTATTTTCCCCATTCCGGTTGCGAACCCGTTTCCATCAATAAAACGGCCGGCGCAATTCTTCCCGGTTCAAATCGTCAAAAAACCGGAGCATTACTCCTTCAGCAGACGGCAGACGGCCTGGGCCGCGTGTTCCGCCGCTCCGCCCTGCCCCAGCTTGTCGGAGGCCTGCTTCATGTCCGCCAGCAGGGCATCCCTGTTTTCCGGAACCAGCAGGCGTTCTATTTCCTCAATCACCTTGTCCGGCGTAAAATCAAACTGGATCAGCTCCTTGACTACGGATTTCTGCGCCAGAATGTTCACCATGCCGATGAAGCGTATTTTAATAAGCATGCGCGCCATCCAGTACGTGAGCAGGGGAACCTTGTACACCAGCATGTACGGAAGCCGGTGCAAGGCGGCCTCCATCGTGGCGGTGCCGGAAGCCACCACCCCCATGGTGGCGCGGTCCATCAGTTCATGATATCCCCCCACCGTAATGTGGAACAGCTCCGGCGGCATGCCGGCCTTCTGCGCCATGCCGCGCATTCTTTCTGCAAGCGCCTCCGTGGAAGCTGCGGTTTCAAAAGACAGCTCCGGCCGTTCCCCGGAAAGGCGGCGGACCACCTCTATAAACACCGGGAAATGCCTGTCAATCTCACGGTTCCGGCTGCCGGGAAAGAGACCGACCAGGGACGCCTCCCGGACGTCATCCTTCCGGATGGAAGCAATCTCGTCCACCAGGGGGTGCCCTACGAACTCCGTTTTCAGCCCGGCTTCCTGGAACAAGGAAGCCTCAAAGGGGAAGATGCACATCATCAGGTCCAGCATGCGCACCATCTTGGGAATGCGGCCGCGGTGCCATGCCCATACCTGCGGGGAAATAAAATAAATGATTTTGGTATGCGGGCAGCACTTGCGCACCTTTTCCGCCAGACGCAGGTTGAATCCCGGGTAGTCGATCAGAATGAGGCAGTCCGGCTGGTCCTGCCGTATCTGCTCCAGAATGGAGAGAAAACGCTTCCGGAACCACCCGTATTTCTTGAGCACCTCCACCACGCCGATGACGGCGGCTTCATCCGCCCAATCCTCCACGCCGGGGCATAACGCATGCATGCCGTGGCCGCCCAGTCCCCTGACCTCCATGCCGGGCATCAGGCGCAGCAGATTCTTCAACAGCAGGGCTCCGTGAATGTCCCCGCTCTTCTCGCCTGCTATCATGTAAAGCTTCATCACTCTCTGCAACGGCGCGCGCCGTATGCCTTCCAACCTTACCAGCCTCTTTTCCAAGGTGCAATAAAAGACTTTTCTTTCAAGGATTTTAATGCAAGATACGCGCCGTTATGCATGAGTTGATCTCACTTTGGATGTCCTGGGTGCAGGACTGGGGATATGCGGGCGTCATCGTCCTGATGGCCATGGAAAGCTCCATTTTCCCCGTCCCCAGTGAGGTAGTCATCCCGCCTGCGGCCATTCTGTCCGCCCAGGATGGAGCATCCATGAGCTTCTGGGGGGTGGTGGTTGCCGGAACGTTCGGCTCCTGGCTGGGATCCGCCATTACCTACGCCGTAGCCCGTATTGTGGGGCGCCCGGTCATCATGCGCTGGGGCAAATTCTTTTTCATGCCGCCCAACAAGGTGGAGAAGGCGGAAGTCTTCCTCCAGCGGTATGAGGTGTCAGGCGTTTTCTTCGCCCGCCTTCTGCCCGTCATCCGGCACCTGATCTCCATTCCCGCAGGCATTGTCCGCATGGGCTTCGGCGTCTTTTCCCTGGTCACCGTGCTCGGCGCGTTTGTCTGGTGCACGGTGCTCGCCTGGTACGGCCACCGCATCGGGGAACGGCATCCGGAACTGCTCAAGTCCCCGGAGGAGCTGATTTCCACCGTCAAGAGCGAAAGCCTTCCCCTTATTCTGGCCGTGCTGGTGCTGGCCGTCTGCTACATCCTCATGCTGCGCCTGACGGACCGCAAAAAACCGGAAGACGCCGCAGCGGACGCTCCCGCTGAAAAGGAGCAGTAAAAGAAAACCTTTTTCCCATGAACGGTTCCAAGGAAGACCGGGCAGTCCGGGCGCTGGATTACTTCCACCAGGGATACAACTGTTCCCAGTCCGTCTTTGCGGCTTTTGCAGACGTCTGCGGCCTGACGGAGGAAACGGCCCTGAAGCTCTCCTCCCCCCTGGGAGCGGGCATCGGACGCATGCGGGAAGTATGCGGCGCTTTTTGCGGACTGAGCATGCTGGCGGGGAGCCTGTATGGAAACAGCTCTCCGGAAACCGGAGAAAAGGAAAAAATCTTTTCCCTGGTCCAATCACTGGCCGCCTCCTTCAAGCAGGAATTCGGCACGCTTTACTGCAGGGAACTGCTGGGATTGTCTCCGGAACGCCTGGCTGCGGAGACGGCGCGCCCCGGAGAAAGAACCGCCGCCTACTACGCCTCCCGCCCCTGTGAACGCTGCATTGCCTTCTGCGCCCGCCACGGGGCCGAGCTGGAAGCAAAAGCCCGGCATCATTAAAATGCCCGGTCCCCCATGGAGGGAAACCGGGCATTTTAATCAGACGGAAGATTCCGTCAATGAGCGGCCTGGGAACTGCATTTGCCGTCCGGGCAGGACGCCTTCAATTTGTCAATTTTTTCATTGGTTTCACCCATCCCTTCATCGTAGAAGCCCTGTTCATCCGGGGCCAGCACTTGAAGGAGGCGGAGGAATTCGCCCGCGTGTTCCTTTTCTTCATTGGAAATGTCCAAAAGGACTTCCTGCGCAAGCTTGTTATCGATGGATTCCGCAAGCTGGGTATAAAGCTGGATGGCCTCATATTCCGCAGCAATCATGAACCGGATGGCCCTTACCAATTCGTCATGGGTAAGCATCCGGTCTTCTTTTTGTCCACTAAATGCATTTGTAAATTCAGGCATGCAGGTATGACTCAAATCACCACTAATGTATTCAAAATGTTTTTGTCATATATTTTTCGCGACATTCTTTGAACTTTTTCCATTGAAAACGGTCTAAGGGATCCAGCATCGCATTCCGGCTTTTTTCCATAGGAGGAAACGGCAGTTTTTCCCTCCTCAATTTTCCCGCTGCGGGACTTTCCCCACTGTCGGCATGAAATGAAAGAGGCGAGCCGGGACACATGCGCGGCATGAGAAAACGCCCGGATTCTTCGTGAAAAAAACCGGGCGTCTTGCAGTGGCGGCTGGAAAGCCCTTTAATGGGCGGCTTGGGAACTGCATTTGCCGTCCGGGCAGGACGCCTTCAATTTGTCGATCTTTTCATTGGTTTCACCCATCCCTTCATCGTAGAAACCCTGTTCGTCCGGGGCCAGCACTTGAAGGAGGCGGAGGAATTCGCCCGCGTGTTCCTTTTCTTCATTGGAAATATCCCAAAGAACTTCCTGGGCCAATTTGTGGTCAATGGATGCGGCAAGCTGGGTATAAATCTGAATAGATTCATATTCCGCAGCAATCATGAACCGGATGGCCCTTACCAATTCGTCATGGGTAAGCATCCGGCCTTCCTTTAATCCGCTAAATGCATTTGTAAATTCAGGCATGCAGGTAGGACCGGATGGGCAAATCCTTCATTCAATATGCGTTTGTCATAATTTTATGGAGCTTCTTTTGAACTTGAGCCATCAAAAACAGTGTAGGGAAAATTTCCCATCTTTCTTCCCAAAAAACGGCAGGAGCGACGATTGTTCTGCCGCCGCTCCCGCTGAAAACGTTCCGATCCGGAACAAATACGTTACTTGGCCTCCGCAGTCTTGGGCGCGTACTTCTTGAAAAATTCAACGTACTGGACAGGAGTCTGGCCGGGAATATAACCCGTGCGGCCCAGTTCCTTGCCCTCCGCGTCCACCACGACCATGGCCGGAACGCCGGTGATTCTATACGTCTTGGCTTCCTTGGACTTGCTGAAATCCGAACTGCCGAACTCGAACTTGACGCCGATAGCCACGCCGTCCATGCCCTGTTTGAACTCCTTCTTGGAAAGGATTTCCTTCTCCAGCTTAATGCAGTAGCCGCACCAGGACGTTCCCGTGAAAAGAAGGACGATGGGAAGGCCGGTTTCCTCCGCCTGCTTCTGGGCGCTCTTCAGGCTCTTGCCCCAGCGGAATTTCACCTTCGCCGCCTTGGCGGCCTTGGCGGCGGCTTCCTTGTCCGCGGGAGTGCTCTGGGCCATGGAAACGCCGGAAACGCTGAATCCCAAAACGGCGCACAACGCAAAAATAAAATGTCTGTTCATCATACTTGTGAAATGTTCTTCCCAAATTAGCAAAAATACACCGCATAGGAAGAGAAATCAGCGTCTTTCTCCCGGCAGGAATGCTTCCGCCCCCTTTCACAAAATGGACCGCTTTCAAAAAAAGTATTGCTCTTTCCGCCTTAATCGGGTAATAATCCGCCCGCACTTCCAAAACGCGCGGTTAGCTCAGTGGTAGAGCAACACCTTGACATGGTGGAGGTCGTAGGTTCAAATCCTATACCGCGTACCATCTTCCTAAAATCCCGTCCCTTTCCGGACGGGATTTTTTATTGCCCCTCTCTGATGAATGGGATGATGCGGTCTGGCGCCTGTTGAAAAATGCCAGCATCAACGGACGGTTTGTGTAAAAATTGATGGAAGCTGCCTGAATAAGAATAAGTGTGGAAATACTATCCATACCTACTTACGGTAAAAGGTATAAGTCATATCTTCCTCCCTCCTCCATCCATACGGAAAAAAATATTTTTCCAACTTTTTTTGAACGCAAGCCCTGTTTCGGGACGCTAAAGGTATGAAGGCAGATGAAGGCCCCAGCCCTTGACCCTCCTTCCCTGATGAAATAATGACCATTAAAAGCCCGGCGGAAGAATTCTCCCGCCGGGCTTGCTTTTCAACCAATTCCGTTGCTGAAACGGCCCGGACGGCTACCGGGAAGTCAAACGGTCGTATAACTCATTGGCGTATCTGTGATTGGGATGGTTCACATTCATATACGCCTCATAAAGCGGATGGGAGGGATCCGACTCCATGCGCATGGCTTCCTCTGCCGGGGAGGGCGTTGCGGCCCCCGAATGATGAAGAGGAGCTTCATCAAGCAGGCGTGAGGCCTGGTACAGCAGGCGGATGACGTCCGGATTGGACCCTAGACCCGGATTGTCAAGCAGGGCATCCGCATCCACTCCCGTCTCGGACGCAAGCCGCTGGAGTGCGGCGGTAGCCCTGCCCATGTTGCGCTCATAATTGGCGCCCCATTCCTGCTGCAGGGACTGTTCCGCCTGCGTTTCCATCTCCATCCGGGAATCCGCCATCTGTTCCCGGGCCTCCTCATATGCCTGGGCCATCGTCTCCTGAAGAGCGTTCATGGCTTCCGGAGGTACACCGTAACGGTAGGCCGTGCGGGCCATGCGTTCTGCGAGCCCTGCATTCCACTCGCTTTCCGGCGTGGACTCCGGACGTTCCAGGCGGTAATCTTCCTCCGATTCCGGCAGGCCGGCCATCCGGCGGAACCGAGCCATCTGCTCCTCATTCTCCACGCCGGGATAATGCCGCAGGCGCTCCAGCTCCGCATAACTCTTCGCCAGCGCTTCCGGCGTCTTGAACTTGGAAAGGGACTTCTCCATCCCCTTCAACTCATCAAACCGGGCATACCAATCCGGAACAAAACCGCCGTCCTCCCCCAGAAGGGAAGGAAGAGGCACGGCTTGAGCCGCGGCTTCTGTCAACGCTTCCGCCTCCGGGGAAACTGCCCCGGAAAAATCCGCCTCCCCGGAGGGAGCGGCCATATTATTATCAATGGAATCAATCATTCTTTTCTTCTGCTGTGGATTCTTTAATGGCTAACTGAACTTGACGGCGGATGTACAGGAAAACCTCCCTGTAGGCATCGCGCCTCATGGCGTCCAGGGGGTCATAACTCCCCGGGCTGCCTTGAAAAACGGGCAAATCAGTCTGGAAGCGGGCTTCCAGAAAGGTCAGCGCCTCCCGCCCGTCCGGAGTGTCAAACACCCGGAAAAGCTGGCGCCTTCTGAGACGGGCCTCCCGGACGGAGGCCTCCTGCTGCAATGTCGTATCCTGGTTCATTCCTGAATCGTGGTTAACTGGTCAAGCAAGGGATTGAGGGAAGCGTACGGATCCTCTTCCGCCGGAGCCTGTGCGGCCCCCTGCTGGCGGTCCGCCCGTTCCTTCCGCATGGCCTGGACATCGGCCCAGGGCCTCAGCATGCTCTCCGGAGCGCCGTCCACACGGGTGGACAGGCGGAAGCAATGGTCCCAGTCCACATGATCCGCCAAATCCGGAGCGGCCTGCATCATCATATTCAGGCGCTGAAGGCTGCGGTCCATCCCCTCGCTCTGCAAGCGCCTGAGCACCAGCGCAATCTTTGACTGGTACACCACCCGGGGCTCTCCGACGGCAATGGAGCCGTCTCTCCCCTCCCGCAGAACGGCGCGGGGAGGCCTGGGAAACTTGCCCATGCGGAACAGCAGGGAGAAAATGCGCGTCATGGTGGAATACAGATCACTCACAAACAGCGTGAAGGACGGGGAAAACATCAGCACGCGCTCGTTCTCCCGGGCCATCACCTCCGTGGCGGTCATGCTGCCGCGGTGGCCGCTCCAAAGCTCCAGCATGGGCAGGTAATAGGCGCGCCGGATGGCGTCCTGCTTCTGCGCCAGACGGTCCATCCCGACGTCATACCTGCCCTGCGTGGCCCACTCCCGCGGAAGGTGGAGGGAGGCGGCCTCCGGGGTAATGACGGTTCTGCCGCCGGCACGCAGGTCCACCTCCCCAATCTGGTTGGCGAGCTCCAGAATGCGTGGGAAGGCGGCCACCTCCCCCAGCGTGTCCAGAATGCGGTTCAGGAACTGAACCTGCTGGATGGCGGGAAACACCAGCCTGCCGGGCGCGAGGCCGTACGGACCGCTGCCCCACTTCAAAAAGCGGGTTACCAGGTAGGGAAACTCCATATATCCTCCCTCCTCCACGATCACCTGGTCGTCCAGGGACAGATACACGCTTTCAAACGGCATGTGGGCGGCCTGCTCCCTGCGGCGGCTCCGGCGGGTGCGCGGACGCACCACATGCAGGAACCGCAGGGACGTGGCGTACGGATTGCCGCCGCGTTCCAGCACCTCCCGCGCCCTGGGCCCCAGGGCCTTCATACCGAACATGGAACGCGCCTGGTGGGCGGTATAGGTAAACTCCCTGACGTAGGTATCCACCCGGCCTTCCGCATTCTCCGCACAGGCGAACTGACCGCACGGAATATTAGTGAACAGCAGCCTTCCGTCCGAGGAAGTTCCCGTAAACAAACTGCCGGTCCCCAAAGCCACGCGGTCCAGAAAACACTCATGGATCTCCGTATAGAAATTGGAAACGGACAGCTCCTTCAGGGCAATCTCCGAACACTGATTGTACCAGGCCTCCGCCTCGTCCCCTCCCCGGTCGTCCGGAGCCGACCACTTGAACCACACGTCATGGCTGGGCGTAATGTAGGACATATGGCCGCTGGCCAGCTTCTGGCACGCCTCCACGGCAGTGGTATCCGTCATGCGGTCCATGGCGTCCCTGTTGGGGAGGGAAACCTCCCCTTCCCGGTTCAGGCGGCGGGGCAGCACGTAATCCCTCAGGCGGTCCCACCACGTCTCCCACGGCGCGCGCTGGGCGGCCAGGGACTTGTACACGGAATTCAGCTCCGCAACTCTCTCTTCCATGGCGGTGCCTATCCCAGGGTTTTCCTAAGCAGGGTCCGGGGATTGACCTCCCCCTGCCCGGCGGAAGAATTGCGGCGCGCCAGAATGGTGGAAATCATCCCCTGCCTCTGCCGCTCCCGGGCCTGATAATCTTCTCCCACTTCCTCTCCCACGCTCTCCGCCTTGACCGGGATGGTCTGCTCCGGAGCTGGAGTGGAAGGAGTGGACGGTTTCATGAATCCCATAATCTCTTTTACTTTCTATGCATGGTTTATACTGATGGCCCCTTCCGTCTGCCGCACGGACGATCCATGCGGCGGGAGCGTTCGCTCCCCGCGGAGGAAAAGGGCGGTCTCCTCACCTGCCCGGAATTGCCCGGGAAGGTGCATGCATTTATCAAATAGATGAATTGGAGGAAAATGCATCCGGGGAAAAACCGGGTGCATACGTGCCACCGGTGGCATCAAAGAGGGTGTTCCCAAACGTGATGCATTCCGCATCCGTTTCCGCCAAACATGTGGCGTTATGATCAATGAATCCTTACTTCAGCCGGACACTCCCTCCGCGCTGGACATCTGCAACGCGGCGCTCTCCAAAATAGGGGAGGCTCCGCTGGACGCGCTGATTGCCAATGAATCCACGGCATCCCGTCTCTGCGTTCTTCATTACCACCCGGCACGGAGGGAAACCCTCTGCATGGCGCGCTGGACCTTCGCCACCACGCAAACCACGCTGGACTCCGTCTCCGCCCAGGCGCCCAACTCCCTGACACCCTATCAATTCACCCTGCCTGCGGACTGCCTGCGCGTGCTGGATGTGGAATGCACGGAATGGAAAATGCAGGGAAGGCGCATCCACGCCTCCCGCGCGCCGCTGCCCATGAGCTACATAGCCGACATTGAAGACGCCGAACAATTCGATCCCCTCTTCATGGACGCGCTGGCTACCCGCCTGGCAGAAAAGCTGGCCATGCCCCTGACGGGCAACCAGAGCCTTCGCCAGAATCTTCACCAGGAATTCCATAAAATCATTCTCCCGCAGGCGGCAACCGTCAATGCAGTGCAGAGCTTCTCCAACGACTCCCACCCCCTGCTGGACCTGCTGAGGAAAATCAAGTCGCCCGCCTGCCCGGAGGAATGTGAATAACAGGAGAATAACAAGGCAGCAACATAACAACAACTTGTGAATACAAGCTCATGAAAGCCCTGGACTTCATACAGATATTCGCCTCCAACGTCCGCAGGCTGGACTTCCGCCTCAGCAGCGCCCAGGTCATCCTGGCCGTCATTGCCGGATACAGGCGCCACAGTACCATTACGGAAGCCACGCGCTTGCATCCCAATACCGTTACCAACATCCTGCAGGACCTCATTGCACAGGGATACATCAACCGCTTCGGGGACAGCCGCCCTTACGTCTACCGCCCCACCGCGGATGGGGAACAGCTTGCAGGAAACCTGCTGGATAAAAACACCCTCCCCAGCCCATGAAAGAGCCCCTGCTCAGCACGGAAGAAAAACGCCGCTGGCTGGCCCGCGTCTTCCGGGATACGGATGGAGAATACTCCCAGGCGGACAAATTCAAGGCGCTGGTGGAAGATACCAAACTGGCGGCCCTCCAGCAGGAAGAGGAGGAATTCAAACGCCAGCGGGAAGCGGGCGCCGCACCGCAGGACCCCATTCTGACCCTGCTCCAGTCCCTCCCTCCCGCAGAACTCGATCTGAACCGGCAGCCCCCGGCTGAAAAATAAACAACGAAACCCGAAAAAAAGCTCTCCAGACCAAACAAGCCTGGAGAGCTTTTCATTTTTAGGAAGAGTTACGCAAATCCGGACATAGCAAGCCTTTCCGATGTTTCAATCCACGCATTCCTTGCGGAGTGCGACTGATGACGGCGGCTTGTGCGTAGTGGTGGCCCGCGTTTCAATCCACGCACTCCTTGCGGAGTGCGACACAGACTCCAGGACTTTTTTTGCCACATCAGGAGTTTCAATCCACGCACTCCTTGCGGAGTGCGACTTATTTGCTTCATAATGGGGGCGGTGATCCTGTTGTTTCAATCCACGCACTCCTTGCGGAGTGCGACAATCGGATGGCATGGGCGGGTCAGCGTACTCGTGGTTTCAATCCACGCACTCCTTGCGGAGTGCGACCGACCGCAATACCACCTTTGCCTACACCGACCCGTTTCAATCCACGCACTCCTTGCGGAGTGCGACTCTATGTTGGTGCGAATTGCAGACGGTAGACTTGGTTTCAATCCACGCACTCCTTGCGGAGTGCGACTGCGCCTGACCATATACATTGTTATTCAACAGCGCAAACGATACTTTGCGCCAACCTCCCGAAGAAGGCCATCATCACCTAGCCTTCTCTTCTAAGTATTCATCTGTCAATCTTCCATTCCCAATGTATTACGCCAATCGCCGATCTCCCGGGAAATTGGTGTGAGCTTGGGGTTGGCGCAAAGGCCGTGCTCAGACAGCTTTTAAATGATCAAAGGGCCGGAAATGTCGAAACTCTTCTCCTTGCCCAATTGCTCTATTTTATGATGCCAATTGGACCCCATGTGATAAATTCTCAGGCTGTCGCTCTCGTTATCAATAATCTTAAGCAGCTTGTTCCTGATGTCAACCAATTGGGCCGGAGCCAGCTCACATTCAAACACGGAATTCTGCACTCTCTGACCGATATTTTCACAGGCGCGGGTAACTTGACGCAACCGCCGCTGCCCGACCTTGTCATCCGTAGCTACATCATAAGTAATGAGAATATACATGGCTAAGGAGCGTTTTACTTGCCAATAAACGGAGGATAGCAGTCCAGGTCTCCGCGCAAATGACGTGCTAGCAAAAGGGCCTGGATGTGAATCAGCAATCCCTGTGTCGTCTTTTCCTGAAGGAAGGGGTGCACCAAAACGGTCTTCTTGCGCTCCTGCCAGGCATTCAATACTTTCTTACGGGAATCTTCCTTCAAAAAGACGGCGCCGGATTCCTCCTTGTCGAAATCATCTGCGGAAATTTGCTTGCGGTTGATTAGCGTAAGAGCCAGGCGATCAGCCAGCGGCGCCCGGAATTCTTCCATCAGGTCCAAGGCCATTCCGGGACGCCCCGGACGGTCGCGATGCAGAAAACCGGCGGCCGCATCAATGCCGGCGCTTTCAAGAGCGGACCTGGCATCATGGCACAACAGACTATATAGAAAAGATAGAAGGGCGTTAAAACAATCCTTGGGAGGACGCCTGTTGCGGCCTTCAAACACTAACTCCGGCTCTTCCGTCCTCTGGCAATGGGACACGCAGGAAAAATATGTTTCCGCAGCGGAACCTTCAATGCCCCGCAGCATATCGCCGGAACTGCACCCGCGGGCCATGCGGCAAAAAGCAGCCAGACGGTCCACCGCTTCCGACAAATCTTTCCCGTAAGTTCTCTGCGCTCTTAAAAGCAAACTGCGGCAATTGGCAATTTTGGCTCCTATCATTTCCCGGGCAACGCCAACCCATCTTGCCTCATCATCAGCCCAGCGGTATTGCTCCCGGCGCAGCAGGATATTTCCCTTCATGAAGCCCTGGACGCCAGCCAGGAATTTACCGTAAGGATTGCAGAAGGAAAGCGTGATGCCGCGCTCCGCACAGGCCCCCATCAAATAAGGGGAAACTCCTATGTCCCATCCCAGCGTCACAATACCCTCCAAATTATGGAGGGGAACCCGCAGCAAACATGTTCCTTCCGAATTGACTTTCACGGTATCGCCATCCTTGGACAGCCAGCATCCCTCCAGCGTCACAAACAAGGTATTTAAATGTTTCTTCATAAATCATCAGCTTCACTTGCACCAAGACTATCTTCAAACACACTATCCACCCGGGCTTTCATGGTCTGCCTGTGCTCTCGGCAAACGTCAGGAAGACAATCATTGACCAGGGAACAGGACTTGCAGGCTTTGGAATACATGGGCAACGGCGTAACGATGCCCGTCAACACCTCTCTGGCATTCTGGATAACCAAGGCTGTCAAGGAACGCAGCTCCTTGTCAAACGGCACCTCAAACCTTCTCTGGGTTTTTCCATAAAACAGAAAACCGGCAGGGACTTCTATGGCAAACATCTCCTCCAGGCATAATGCCTGGGCACACACTTGAACCTCATCCGCACGATGCGGCTTCGGCTTGCCAACCTTATATTCCACAGGCGTCATGGCAACCACCTCCCCTCCCTTTTTGGAATAAACAGCTTCCACGACATCCGCAATACCGTGAATACCCCACTGTCCGGAAGAAACGTGCAGAGAGCGCAGCACTTTTTTCAATCCGCGGGTTTCCGTCATCCCGGAATCGGCCCGTTCATGAAACACGTTCCCCTCTGCCGTGAACTGGTTCTCCTCCCATGCGCATTCCAGATGAATCAGAGCACACTGCCTGGGACAGTACAGGTAATGCTGCAATGCCGCCAGGGGTACGGAGAAGAGAGATGAAAACATCTTGGAAATTCTGTTCAGGATGAAACCCTAAATAAAATACTAAATTAATCAATTCATATCTTGTAAATCTCACGTAAAAGACTATTTTGGTTCTTCGGTACTGGAACTGGGAAGGAAGAATAAAACATGTTAGCACGGCCTGGGCAGACAATTGAACAGCACACGCATGAGTGTATTGTGGGAGCTTCTCTCAACGCGGCAAAAATAGGATTGGCAAGAACGGCGGCGCTCATCGGGGCGCTTCATGACTTTGGGAAATGGAGTGATGCCTTTTATGAATATATGGAGGCTATTGCCTCCGGAAAAGACCCTGGGCCTCGAGGCTCCATCGATCACTCCACGGCAGGAGCACAACATCTGTGGCGTTATTTCATGGATGCTCCCCGCCCAATGGAACCATTTGAAAAATATTGGGTTCAAATAATAGCCCTTTGCTGTCTTTCCCATCATGAAGGATGCCTGATTGATAATATAAAAACGGACGGTACCAATTCCTTCAAAGCCCGCATTACTAAAGACATCGAGAAATCCCACTATGAAGAAGCCTGGAAAAACCTGCCTGAAGGGGAAAAAGCCCGGATACAGGCAATGCTTTCAGACCCGGCCTTAAGAGAAGAATGGCGTTCCTTTGATGCCCTCCTCAGGAATGGTGAGAAAAAACTGTCTGGCAAGGAAATAAAATACCGATATGGTCTCTTGTGCCGGTTTTTGTTGAGTTCCCTTGTGGACGCCGACCATTCCAGTGCGGGCGGAGAGCCGGTTGAAGCCGTACCCACACCTCCATGGGACAAGATGCTGGCGAATCTGGACAGTTATCTGGCAGGCTTTACCTCACATGAAACGATTGATGATTTGCGTACAGAAATCTCTCAACGCAGTTTCAACGCTGCAAACCGTCCTCAAGGCAAGTTTTTAATGACCCTCCCCACAGGAGCCGGGAAAACTCTGGCCAGTCTGCGGTTTGCGTTGGCCCACGCACAGAAGCATCATCTGGACCGGTTGATCTATGTTATTCCCTACACCTCTATCATTGACCAGAATGCGGCTATCATCCGTGACGCATTGGGGGAGGAATTTGGCGATCTCATCCTGGTCCATCATTCCAATGTCCTCGTTGATCCCAAAAACGAATTATCCGGAAGCGAACTCTATCAGGAGGAGGAAAAGCGCCACCAAGCCGAATGCTCCTGGAATCCTCCCGTTATTCTGACAACAGCGGTACAGTTTTTGCAGACGCTGTTCTCCAAAGGGAGCCACTACGTGCGCCGCATGAACAGCTTGGCCCGTTCAGTAATTATTTTCGACGAAGTTCAGGCTCTCCCTTTAAAATCCACCTACTTGCTGACATCCGCATTAAATTTCATGGATGAAGTCATGGGATGCAGTCTTGTTTTATGCACGGCTACGCAGCCCATATGGAGCCGATTGGAGGATAAGGTTTGGAATTTAAGGCTGAATCCGGATCCTCATATCATTCCCGACTATCAGAAATATTTTGAACTGTTTCATTCCAACCGCCGGATTACTCTGAATATGATTGAAGAATCCAAACAATGGAAACTTCAGGAGTTTACTGATTTTGCATTAAAACAAGCGCGGATGGGGAAAAATACCTTAATGATAGTTAATACGAAATCCTTTGCCCGCAATCTGTATGAGGCCTGCGGCGATGTGGAGGATGTACAAACCTGCCATTTAAGCACAAACATGATCCCGGAGGATCGCTCAGACATCATCCAACATAAAATAGACACACTCTCTCTTGAAACAGCTAAAAAGACAGGAAGACCTATCTTGTGCTTCAGTACGCAATTAATTGAAGCTGGCGTAGATGTGGACTTTGATGTGGTCATTCGCAGTGCAGCAGGCCTGGACTCTCTTGTCCAGGCCGGTGGCCGCTGCAACAGAAATGCCCGGCTGGACGAGGGAAACATCTTCGTCGTCTTTCCTTCCCAAAAATTGGAGCATACAGACAAATTGGAAGAAATCAGCATTGGCAAATCACTTCTACACCAAATTTTCAGCGATGTGCACGGAAATGCCCATTTACTGATGGAAGAAAACGCCTTGGATTCTTTTTACCGACATTATTATTCTGAGCAAGGGAACAAGTTGGCTTACCCGTTGGAGGCCGACAGTTACACCATGATGGACCTGCTTTCTACGAATGAAGCCATAAAAATGGAGGCGCGGCGGATCCAGTCTGACAACTCCGGCATGCTCCTGTATCAGTCATTCCAAAAAGCGGCAGAAGCTTATAGAGTCATCGAAGGCTTATCCACTCCAGTCATTGTGAATAAGGGTGAGGGAGCTCAGATTATAGAAAAATTGACAGAGCTGACGCACCCTCATTCGCAAGAAGAATGGAGAGACGTCCGAAAATTACTCAGGGACGCCATGAAGTACACACTCTCATTAAACTGTTCCGATCAGGAAGTTCATTCCATGCTTGCAGACGGAGTACTTGTATTACTACCCACCGATTATCCTGTCTATATGCTTTCAGAAATTCATTATGATGAAAAAACTGGATTTTCATGGTCCGGAAAAGAACCCTATGCTAAAAATTCAGGCGCTCTTATCTCTTAACTTATCTTATCATGGGAAATAACATAGAATACATGGTATCAGGAAAATTGGCCCTATTCACTGATCCCCTCACCCGTATGGGCGGTGAAAAATGCTCTTACCACATCCCTACTTATGAAGCTTTAAAGGGAGTAACCAAATCTATTTATTGGAAGCCCACCATTAATTGGGTCATTGATGAAGTGCGTATCATGAATCCCATTCGGACGTTCGCAAAAAACATGAAACTGATCAAGTATCATGAAAGCGGTGCCGAACTGTCGGTATACACTTATTTGACAAATGTTGCTTATCAGGTACGAGCTCATTTCGAATGGAATTTGCTTCGCGAGGATATGAAGGCGGACCGCATTGAAGGAAAACATGCTGCCATCATCCGCCGCACGCTGGAAAAGGGAGGCAGACGCGACATCTGCCTGGGCGCACGTGAATGCCAGGCTTATGTGGAACCGTGCCGGTTTGGAGACACTCCCGGAGCCTATGATGACACTCCGGAACTCGCCTTCGGCATTATGTTCCATGGATTTGATTATCCGGATGAGACGGGAAGAGACGAATTGGGGGTTCGCTTCTGGAAACCCGTCATGAAGAATGGGATTGTAAAATTCATCCGTCCAGAAGAGTGTAATATAACGAGGGCTGTCCGCAAGATGAAGGCTAATCCCCCACGCTCATGCGGAACAAAAGACTCCTCTTTGGAAGAATAGAAAGCGAGGTAAACAATGAACTGGATGGAAGCTTTATATAGGACGTACGAAGATAACGCGCAACAGGCGGGAAAGAACTCTTTGGAAGAGAGAGATTTAAAAAAACGGACGATCACACCGTTATTCCCGCTTTATCATGGCAGTCAGAATGCCCAGATAACAGTCGTACTGGATGGTTCCGGCAATTTCAGACGAGCGGAAGTCGTCCCCTCGGGGAGCCAGCAAACAATCATTCCCGTTACTGAAAAATCCGGAGGGAGGACCAGCGGATTATGTCCCCACCCCCTTTGCGACAAACTGCAATATGTGGCGGGAGATTTCACCATATGGACGAACAACGGCAAAAGCGGGTACAAAGAATATCTGAGCCAATTGGAACGTTGGAAAGAATTCGATCCTTCCAATGCCACACTTTCTGTCATCTTTGCGTATGTATCAAAAGGCACCCTCCTGAAAGATCTTGTTGAATCAAAGATTCTGCCCGTAAACGAAGACTACGTGTTAATGAAAAAATGGACGGGAGAAAAAAATGATGCACCGAAAATTTATGCAGCCCTCGGAGTGGTCAGCATAGACGCCATCCTGGTAAGATGGCGAGTGGAAATTCCCAGAAATCTTGTTCCAGATGTATGGAAAGACAAAGAAATGTGGGATTCCTGGATCAGATTTCAGGAATCACAGAACCAAAATACAGGCCTTTGTTATGTAACAGGCAAGATAACTAATTTGGCTAAACAACATCCGGCATCTATCAGAAAGTCCGGAGATGGTGCTAAAATTATTTCCTCTAATGATACTGATGGATATACTTTCAGAGGAAAATTTGATGATCCGGCTGAGGTTTGCGGCGTAGGGCGCGAAGTCTCCCAGAAAGCCCACAGTGCCTTGAGATGGCTCATTTCCAACCAAGGATGGAGAGATGATTCCCAAGCAATCGTAGCCTGGTCATCCAAAAGTTTTTTCGTACCCAATCCATTGATTGGCACCGAGGAGCTACTGGATATTGACCCTGATGAAGAACCTGAGGTTGTTCAATATACGGCTGAAAAAGTTGGAAGGAAACTTAGAACGAAAATTTCAGGCTACAAAGAAAAAGTGGTCAATATCAGCAAAGTCTTTATCATAGGTCTGGATTCGGCTTCCAAGGATAAGGGACGTCTGTCCATCACTTTCTTCAATGAAATGGATTCCGTTGAATACTGGAATAACATTGAGCATTGGCATACTGAATGTGTGTGGTGGCTGTGGGATAACAGAAACAAATTATGGTACGTTGGAGCCCCTTCCCCTAAAACTATTGTGGAAGTGGCTTATGGAAAATCCGTGGATGAAAAATTGCGCAAGAAAACAGTAGCTCGTTTGCTCCCCTGTATTATTGAAAGACGGCCTCTCCCTCCTGATTTAGTGGAAGCTTGTATTCATCGGGCCTGTAACCGAAATGGTTTGGAATCCTGGGATTGGACTCTTGCCATCAATACAGCATGTGCCTTATTTAGATATCAATTTAACTCAATAAAACAACAACATTATAACATGAGTCTGGATACAAAAACTACAGAACGGGGATATTTGTTCGGAAGACTACTCGCCATGGCGGAATTATTGGAAAAAACCGCTCAGCAAGCTTCCTCCGATACGGAACGCCCCACCAATGCGGAGAAACTGATGCAGCGTTTCAGTTCCCATCCACATTCAACGTGGCAAATTTTGAATACAGCACTGGCACCATACCGCCGAACACTTACTAAGAATGACCCTGAAAAGAGAGACTCCTACGAAAAGGAAATAGAAACCATTCACAACCTCTTCGATCGAAATGATTTTATCAACGACACTAAGGTTTCAGGTGAATTTCTCCTAGGATACTACTGTCAAAAATCTTTCATAAGAGAAGAAAAACAATCTCAACCTAAAAAATAAAAAACATGTCACTACAACATAAGATAGACTTTGCGGTGATTTTTACCGTGAAAAATGCGAATCCCAATGGAGATCCACTAGATGGTAATCGCCCACGTACCACAATTAATGGCATGGGAGAACTTTCTGACGTCTGCTTGAAACGTAAAATCCGCAACAGGATCCTTGACTCGGGAATTCCTATATTTGTCCAATCGGATGACCACAAGGTAGATACATGCAAGACATTGAAAGACAGAGCTTCTATTCTTCTGGAAGGAAAGAAGACCAAGGAAGAACAAACAAATTTGGCTTGCCAGACATGGTTTGATGTTCGCGCCTTTGGTCAACTGTTTGCTTATAAAGGGAAAGGTGAAAAAAAGAACGATGGCGTTTCTATCGGTATTCGCGGCCCTGTCACCGTACAGGCAGCTTTCAGCGTAGAACCTGTTGAAATCACCAGTACTCAAATTACCAAAAGTGTCAGCGGAGAAGGCGATGGCACTAAAAAAGCGTCCGATACCATGGGCATGAAACACCGTGTGGATCATGGAGTCTATGTTTTCTATGGAGCCATTTCTCCGCAGCTTGCTTCTCTTACAGGATTCAGTGACGAAGATGCAGAAATCTTAAAAAATGCCCTCCCGTTCATGTTTGAAGGGGATGCTTCTTCCGCCCGTCCTGAAGGTAGCATGGAAGTAAAGAAGGTAATCTGGTGGCAACATTCCTGCCCCGCAGGCCAATATTCTTCTGCCAAGGTACACCGAAGCCTTATTGTTCATGCTGATGGCACCTATAAGATGGAAAATCTTCCAGGATTGATTCCGGAAGAAATTGATGGTTTTTAACGCCTTGTCCAGGCCCATCTTCATAAGGAGATGGGCCTGGACTTTATTTGTTCTTATAGTAAGCAAAAGAACAAACTGGAACGTGCAGAATTTAAGTGACTCTTTATTTACTCTCGGCAATATTTTCCATCTGCAAGTACCACGGATGTTTCAATCTGTCTTTCCGGAACCGTCCAATACTTCTTTAACAGCAGCTTCCGTTCTTTAGCCCCTACCAGATGAAACCCGTTTTTCTGGTAGAAGTCGATCGCCCATATCGCATCCGCCCACGTGCCTATTAAAACAGGTTTCTCCTGATCTTTTCGTAAATAGTTAAGAAGCTGGACTCCGATTCCTCCCCGACGGGCGCACGTCCTGACATAGGCGTGACGTATGAGCTTAACGTCATCCCGGTCCTGAATCCCCATGACGCCAAGAAGGCATCCCTTATCTTCAAAACAATAGAACACCACGCCATCTCTGATCTGCTCCTTTAATTCATCCACGGGCATGTAAGGTTCCTTCCATCTGTCGGTAGGAATCCTGTCTTTATAAACCACGGCTGAATCATTGATAATTTCATAAATTGTTTCCAATTCCGACTCCAAACACTTTCTAATCATTTCGTCTAACCCTCTCTTGATGCAAAATGCAACGGAAACCTAACATTCTATTGCCATACTTCAACAACAAATTCTTCTTGAAGAGAAGGTTTATTTATATCACAAACTACCTTTTTAAAGATGCAAGCTTCACTATTATTTTTCTTTATTACTCCAAGAAAGTCGGCTCCAAGTCCATTCTCCCTCAGCAACCTATACTTAATGAAATGCCATTTAGTAAGGCTGGTGTTTGATGTTCACATCTACATTTCCATGCAAGTGTGACAACTGAGGGATGACAGGATAGTTGATATAAGTTGATTTAGGGTTGAAATCCGTTGGAATCTTAGAAAACACGGGAGTTGGAGCGCTCCTGGCCAGACAGGAGATATCTTATAAAAGTCGAAGCCAAAATGCGGAGAAATGACAGGTATCTGATATAAGTGCACTGGCTATGCAGAGGGGCTGCACAAGGGGTGAAAGCATGAGAAAAAAGCACATGCAATCGCATTGCAGAAAAGGTGAAAGCTGATTGAAATAGCGACCATGTCTGAATCAAATACACCTCTTGTTATAACGCCGATCCCAGTGTACGGATCAGTCACTGTCATCTCGCCGCAGGACCAAGACAAAGAACACCCCCAGACCTATCATCTGCGAGAGTCGGCCATCGTGCTGATCTGGGCCACTCGTCAAGGGCATAAGGTAACAGCGTGGGTGCGTGACGTACTCGACAACGTGTGGATCATCGTCCATGAAGACGATTGACCCAAGAAACAAAAAGGCCGCCAGGTTGTCCCTGGCGGCCTGAATGGTATCTGGGCTAGTCATCGCATAAAGCGCGGACAAATGGAGTCATCTCCTTGCCCGGATGATCCTCTATCAGCTTACCCGTCCGCTCATCGACGATACCCAGAATAGTAGAATAGAGGCCGTCAGCATACAGGGATTGCTTGGTGGCAACAACAAGTATCTGGATGGCTAGATTGGACTGTTGGCCATTGCGATCAATAACGTAGCAATTAAGCTTATCGCCTGGAGTTAAGGTTTTCATGATGTTTTTTCTGTTTCAATCCACGCCCCTGTGAGGGCGAAAAGTTAGTTGTTATCCGACGGAACACTGGGCTGCTCCATGTCGATGAGGATGGGATTAAACTCATCGACGACTACACGGCCGGAGTATCCTCTCACTACATTACTCGCGGGGGGGCAAGACTGAACCAACCTAATGCCTCGGCGAGGTCTCCGGCACCACTCCAGTGTCGCGTCGGCAGGTATATCCGTCTCCAGCATGGTGCGCTGATATGGCAGCAGGCGCAGGATCGTGTCCAGTATCCTCATGGTTGCTCCTCCTGTGGGACGATACGCCATCCAGATCGGACCTCGTTACTGCCGATGTCAATAACCCAGTCCTGCCAAATATGATCGACTAGCACCCCCTTGGATGGGCTGAATACTGCCATAATGCGGTATCCATCCAATTGAGATAAGCAGGCAGACTCAATCATGGCTCCCTCCTTGGCAGCTCTAAGAGCCTCCGGCCAGGTGAGCGGATAGTCAGGATCACTCATGACTGCACCTCCTGGTCTGGCATCCATATATTACTGCGGAATCCCCGCGCGGTGGGCTTATGCGGCCCAGGAGTGGTGACAATGCGTACAGCCCCCACATGATCAGCCAGCTTGCCGGGCGGCATCGTGCGCGGATCAGCATGCGGCTCGTAGGTATCCTGGCCAGTCTCGGAGGCTAGTTTGCGGGCATCCTCCCGACCCCGGTTGATGATAGTATACATCAGGTGCTGGACATGCTCCACGGCAGCGTAATGCCGCAATGCCTGGTACACATCCCGACCCGTGCAAGGCAGGTGCAACTGGTCCCGCACGATCTCGGCCAGATAGTCTGGGCTGGTCTCGTAGCGCATCATAGCCTCGCGCAGGTTGTGGAGGGCCGTGTCCATCTCCGACCAAGTCCGGTCCTTGATGGAGGACGTGCCCAGGTAGGTAGCCAGTCTATTATAGATAGGCACGTAGTGCTCCTGGGTTGCCTTGGTAAGTGACTCGGTGACTCCTGTGGCAGCCCAAACCTCGTCATGCCGCCAATCCACCAGGGACGGCAGGGGGCACCCCTGGGACTGGATGCACTTGTAGGCCTTGCCGGCCATGATGGACAGTACGGTGATCTGTCGCTTGGTAAGTGGTTTGCTCATATATCGATGTTGGGCTTGAAGGGTGTAGGGTTAATCAGAGCATTGATCAGTTGCTTGTGCTGCGTCGGCGTTAGATAGATTAATGTTGCGGTACTGGCCCCACGGATTGCTCCTGTGGTAATGGACAGGATGATGTGGTGCCCCATGTCCTTGACCTCAATCTCAGTCATGCGCTTATCCTCCCTGCTGTGTCAGTCTTAGGCTCTACCCAATATGCCTCCGTCTGCTCAATGCGTAGTCCCAGGGCGGCCAGCCGCTCGTCATCCAGCTCGGCCTTGAGCTTGTCCTTGTCCGGCTTGGGATCGGACACCTTGAGGTAGGCGGTGAGTCCCATCTCCTTAATCTTGTTGCAAACGGCTCCCCAAGTGAATTTGCGGGAGAGTAGCACCAGTGTGGGATTGCCCAGTCTCCAACCCCATCGGGCCTTGCCGGTCTCTCCGGACTTGGCGTCCCCTTGCAGGAGCGCCTCCCGGTTGCGGATGGCATACTGCTCGGCCTGGGCCAGCTTGGCGGTGATCAGGTTGTTGAGGCCATCAACTACTCCGCCGTGCTCCTCGCGGGCGGCCAGAATGGCCTTGTCCAGTCGGGCCTGAGCCTTGTCTCGCTTGACGGTCAGCTCGGCGATCTGGTCCAGGCATTGCTCGTACTCGGCCAGGGTGGCCAGTCCGGTGTTGCGTGTTGTTAATTTAGTCATTGTTATGTGTGTTGCTTGTTGATTTGTTTACTTTTGCGGGCCACCATGGATACGACGTCCTGCCAGGTGAGACCGGGCGTCTGTAGCCATGCGTAGAATTTAGCTCCATCCACCGGGACGTAGCGCTCTCCCAGCTGCTCCAGACGGATGGCAATCATGCCCGGCCAGCGTGGGTCGTAGATAGTCCAGTAGTTGCCGGAGCTGGCAAATCTGGACAGCTGCATGCTGATCAGCGTGCACAGGGTCTCTGGATCGTAGGTCATGGCTGGTCAATGTACATGTAGATGGGAGGGATGGGATTAACCGGCTCGGCACCGTCTATCAGCTTGTGGATCAGGTCGTCGGATGCAGCATATCCTCCGTGATGGGATATATAGATATCTCCCCTGAGCCTATCAGCCAGGACGGCTCGACACTCCGGGCAAACCGCATAAGTCTGTCCATGGCGCTGGATGATCTCCAGGCGTGCGTGCCGGTGGTAATAGCAGTAGATGGGATTAGTCATGACGGCTGGACCTCCTCTCCATATCGGTAAAACGGGGGAGAAAACACCTCTCCAGCTTGCCCGTGTCATGATTAAGATGCGCATTGATGCCCGTGACATCGTGCATGAGATTGAAGTTATCAGCCTGCTCCATGTCAGCAAGCCGCAGAGGGCAGCCGTTGCAGTGACACGCCTCCAGGTCCATCTGGATATCCAGCTCATCGACGTCTGTATTGCCGTACTTGTGGTATAGGGCGCAGGCCCGCTTGGCGATGCGCTCAATGATCTCACGCTCCGCAGGTGTGGCGGTAAACAGGTCTTTCATTGCTCGCCCTCCCGGTTATGGTGAATAGTATCAATTATCACCTCACCAATGGTGTCGGGATTACTGGCGATGAACTCATTGATCAGCGTGGCGACACGGGCGGCAGGGGTCTCATGGTCGGCCTTTTGGATGGTCTCGCTATAGATGGCGAGTCCGGACCGTCCGCTGTCCGTGATGACGTCCTCGATGTGGAGGACAAAGTTGCCTCCCTTAGGGTCCAGCGTGAAGTTGGGGGCTTGCCGCCGCCCGTCCTGTTGTTGATTGGTGTTGGTGCTGTACATGATAGTAATGGTGTTATTGGTTGGTGGTTGAGGTGGGTTGATCGGCCTCGGATGGACCGACGGTGATGCTGGCCAGGCGCATCTTGCCCAGTAGGGTGTGCAAATGAGATATGGCCAGATTGAGCGAGTCGTAGTCAGTCTTGGACAGGAGGGCCGCCTTGCAGTGGCTGACCCGCTCAATGTGGATATGCTGGGTGATGTAGAGCAGTTGCCGGTGCTGCTCCCACTGCTCCTCGCTTAATACCGGGATGAGCTCCAGGGACAGGCTGTGATGCGTGGTGATGAGGGCGTCGAGGTCGGCTAGGCGGAGGACCACATATCGGGTGCCGTCCAGGTCAACGATGGTGTACTTGATGGTCTTCTTGCGCATGGTATCGGAGTGTTAATGGGTGTCCTGTGCAAGCATGGCGTCGCGCAGCAGGGTCAGGTCCTGCAGGAGATCGGGCAGCTGATCAGCAGCATCGGTGAGGACCTGGTGGATATCGCCCAGGTCGACCGGATCGGTCGTACCAATGGCTCCCCATGTTGTCAGCGCCGTGCCGACGAGGTCAACCAGCTGCGGTATGCCTTCGGCAATCCTGATAGCGGCCAGGGTTTCTGGCGGCACCGTAATGGTGAGCGTGTTTTTCTCGGTGTTGGGTTGTTGTTTCATGTTTGCTTATTGTTTGTGGTTATACGTGTTCCGGCATCTTGCCGGCTTCCATTTCTTCAAGTTTTCTAACCGCGGCCAGGTAGTAGTCCCAGGTGAGGTCCACCCCTGCATTGTTGGCTGCCTCCAGACCCTTGCGCAGGCGCTTGGTAGTCTTGCCAAATCCGTACAGGTTGGCCTGCTGCTTGAGGGTGGCCAGCATGGCCCGGCTGGGAGTCGGATAGCCGTAGTAGGTCCAGAGCGTCTCCAGGTCACGGGTCTCAATGTAATCCGGGAGGCGGTAGATATTGGCCGCTCCGCGCTTGGAGGTCTGCTCCAGGATGCCCTGCCACTTGTCATTATGCTCCACGTACTCAGCCAATACAGGTGTGCCCACCAGGAGCATGCCGCACTGGGTCTCATCGTATATCTCCCGCAGCTGCTCAATGCCCTTGCGTCCGGTCTTGTCGCTGTCCAGCGCGTGGTGGATCTCGTCGACAATGAGCAGGTGCTCCGGAGTCAGGCGGTTGACAATCTTGGCAATCTGGAACTCGGTGTTGCCTTTGACCGACAGGCCTAATTGAGCGGCAATGCGGTAGAGCAGCCGTCCCGGACTGGTGACTACCGGGCAGCGCACCAGGATGACCGTGCCGGGGTGGCGGCGGGCATACTCCTTGAGCGCCCAGGTCTTGCCCCACTGCGTCTTGCCCACCAGCATGGAGGCGTATTGATTAACGTGGGTCAGCTCGGCAATCTGCATCACGTAGCGCGCCAGAGCCGTCTCAATAAACGGGCCGTCCGAGGTTGACTGCTGGCGTAGGGAAAGGACGCCGCACAGGTCGTCCAGCTTGGCCAGATGGGGGCCGGCAGGCGCTTGGTAGGTACCGTTGAGCAGACGGTGCATGACCGTCGTGCTCACCGGCAGCTTGTCGGCCAGAGTACGCAGGGTCCACTGATGCTCGACGGCGTAGTTGATCAGGTCCGTAAGCATCTTCTTGTGGCCTTGCTTGTAGGGCGTGGCCGGGATGCGTGCCAGATATCTGCTCAGGTCGGCGTCGTTGTTGATTTTGGTGATGTCGTCCATATTGTTATTATTGTGTTTATTATGTTATAAAAATCTTACATCGGGCAGGTCGTGGGGCAGCTCGTCGTCATCGTTGCCGCTGGCGGGGATGAGGCTGATGTCCGGCATGGACTCGGCCGCCGCCGTGGCTGCCCTAGTCACGGCCCGCTTATCGGCAGGCGTGGGGGTGAGGGAGTATGCCTGGGCATACTCGGCTGCCGTGACCGGCTTGCCCTCCATCAACCGCCTGTTGTGCTCGCGCTTGCGGACAATATCCGCCTCGTCCTTGGCTCCGATGATGCGGGCATACTCCAGCTGATGCTCCCGGCGCCCGGCCGCCTTGCCCATGGCCTGCTCCACGGCGTGCGTATCCGCCGTGCAGACCCTCTGCACGAGGCCTGCAGTGCCGATGATGCGGCCGTCCTGACCGCACACAAATAGCTGGTTGGCATCGTAGGGATTGACGTAGCCCTGGTACTTGCCGTGGGCCAGCTCCCGGATGGCTCCGTCAGGAGTAACCACGCGGGCCTCGTAGATCAGCTCCTCGTCCTGGATAGCCTTGTCGCGCATCCGGATGTAGGCGCTGGCCACCTTGATGGGGCGGGCCAGGTCCATGCCCAGTATCTGACAGATGCACCAGGCGGGCAGCTTGATAAGCCTGTTGCCCGGCTTGGCCTCCTCGTAATCCCATGCCTCGGTGGGGCTCATCCGGCGGCGGTGCACCAGGTCGGCTCCGGTCTCGCAGGCGGTGCGGATGATCTGGGCGGCCATGGACGGCTCCACCTCGCAGGACGGAGTCCAGGGCGCGGAGGGTGACAGGCGCAGCTCCTCAACCATGTAACCGCAGCGCTCCCAGCCCTCCAGCTTGTGGGTGGTGCGGGCATTGATGTCGCTGACAATCTTAGTGAGCTCGTGACTCAACTCGTCCATGGTCAGCATGTAGTGCTTGAGTTGACCGGCTCTATCCGCGGGCAGCTTGTCCATCGCCTTGATGAGCTGGTCCTCGGCACGCGCCAGGCCGTGCAGGGTTTCCGGCGGCGTGCGGTCGTGGCCGGTGGCCCCAGGCAGATGGCTGATGCGGTTGTGCTGCAGGTTGTGGTAACTCTCCAGGGGGGCCTTGTGGCGCGGGTTGCCCACCCCACGGCCGCCATGGCCCTGCTTGAGCGTCTGGCGCACGCCTCCGATGCCGGAGCGGTCCACCTTGATCAGACCGCCGCTGGCATGGTAGAGCAGCTCCTCCATCTCCTTGTCAATGGCGGCCGTCCCATTCTCGACCACGAGGGTGGTTCCTCGTGGGGAGTATCCGATTGTAGCTCCCCACAGGGCCAGGATGCTGCGCATGTCCCGCTTGTTAAGATGGATCATCTTGCCCGTCTCCTCGTCGCGGCGGCGGATTTTTTGGCCCCACGCTACACGCTTGCCCGTAAGGTACTCCAGCACCCCAAGCTGCAGGGGCTGCCCCTTGTCGCGGCCGGATAAGACCTGGAGGTCCAACCACACGTCGTCAAACAAGAAATGACTGCCCAGCCAGAGTCCCTCGCGGGTGGCCAGTACCTGGGCCAGTTGGGGCGCTGCCGTGCGGATGCCCTGCTTGAGCGCCACCGTCTCCAGGGTCTGGGGGGCAAGCCGCTGCAGGTTGCGCAGGCTCCAGCCGGAGGGGATGCGCGGCCAGCCCGGCCAGTCCTCATAGCCGGGGATGGTGTCGCGCCTCTCCGTCCAGGTCTTGATAAGCTGCAGCCTGGCGGTGGGTATGCCCCCATTGCGCTGGCACTGGGTGCAGAGACCGTGCCAATAGGCCAAGAATTTGCTGAGGGTAACACGGCTACGGGCCTGTATCTTGCGGTAGCGGCGGTCCACCAGGGAGAGGGGATTGTCTCCGCTGTTGCGCCAGATATCATACCAGCGGCGCATGGTGACGGAGGATATGCCACAGAGGGCTGCAGCATCCCGGATAGCTCCCTGCTGCGCTCCATAGCAGGCGCTGGCCTCCTTGATGCGCTTGCAGGCCGCATAGATGGCCAGCACTCTGTCCCGCTCCACCAGCGGTAAATCGTCCATGGTGATATTGTCCATTGTGTTATAATGTAGTTGTGCCGTTGACCAACCCATCCATCGTGGCCTTGACTCGCTGCTCGTCGACGTTGGATATCTTGCGGGCGTAGGCGGCCAAGGACTCAGCGAAAAGCTCGCGCTCCTGGAGACGCAATAAGTGGATGTAGCCTTGGTCCACAAAGGTCCCCAGCTGCTTGAGCAGGCAGGCCGCATCCTGCTCGGCCTGGTGCCGGCGACGCTCCAGCTCATCCGGGGGGAGATTGAGGGCGGCCAGGTCATTGGCCAGCTTGTCCATAGGGGTGAGGGCCAGCGCTCCGTCAGGGTTGCCGGCTCCAGTAAATCCCAGGGGCTTAACCCGGTCATGCGTTGTCCGCTTGCGGGTAGAGATAACTCCCAGGTTGATCTCCATCTGTCGAGGTGTCTCGGCTCCGTCGGTTACTTTATCCACTAGGGTGGGCAGTTCGGAGACAGGTTCACCGCTCAGTCCGGCGTCCAGGAGATACCTCTCCGTATTGGCCAATCGACCGGCTGCTGTCTTGTAGCAGCGCATGTAGCGGTTGGACATCTGCTGGGTAAATTGAAACCGTGGTTTCAATTTATCGTCTTTGGCGAAGAATTCACCCCACTCTCCATGGGGAGTCGCGGCCTTAAGCTCGGTCAGCAGCTTGCCCAGCTTGAGTCCTGCCGTCACGGCATTGCGGCCGGCGCATGCCGCCATCTCGGCCTGCGCCTGGGCATACCGATGCAGGCGGTTGGCTTCGCTGACGCCCAGCGTCACCCGCGTTTCAGCGGTTATCATTAGCTCGTGTTTCATTGGTCAAAATGTTGTTGACGATTGATCTCTTGCTGTAGGATGTAGCGGTTGAGGGCCACCCTCAGCTTGACCAGGGCCTTGTCTTGCAGCTCCCAGATAGCCTTGTCGGACAGGCCCAGGTAATGAGCCAGGTTCGAGCAGGTAAGCGGTCCGTCGTGATGTACCTGGTAATGGCGGCGCACCTCCGGGATGTTCCACAGGGCTCCCCAGATGGCCCACTCATCAGCAGTCATGGGGGCGTCCATATCAACGGGGGTGTCGTCCATCATCGTGTGGCCTTTCTATAACTGGCAGGCTGGCCGTGCGCGGGTCCTTGATGCCGTCGCGCACTTGCCGCTCCTCCGTATCCAGATACCAGCCTCCTGCCTTGACCATCCCAAAAAATGCCAGGGCCATGACTGCTATGGCGGCAATGAGATTGGCGGCGTTCCTCAGCATTGTTACCTGCTCCTCCTTAATGATGTCAGTTTTTTACGCGGCAACCTCCTGATGCGAGCTTTCAGGGCATTGCCTCGGTCTGGGGCCCCTTTGAGTACTCTGCGTACGTGACTAGGTGATACCCCTAATGCTTCGGCAGCCTCAACAGGCGTATACCCCCTGCTCAAGAGCCACTGGAGTGAGATGTCTTCTTGTGTTCTCATAAGAGATTTGTTAGGTTCTTCCTATGGCCGCCCTTATGGGGCGGCCTTATGAAGAAACTAATACCAGTAACGTAATATTTGGCAAGCACAAAATATGAAGAAACTTCTATTTCAAGATAATTTGAGAGAGCTGATGAAGCAAAAAGGGTTCTCTCAGGTCATGCTTGCCGAATCTACTGGTATATCACAAAGTGCTATATCTCTTTATCTTAGAGGTAAGGCGACTCCTAAAGCGGGGGAGTTGCAAAGAATGGCGGATGCTTTGTCAGTATCGATGGACTATCTATGGCGACGTACTGGAGCCGAAAGTCTACAAGAATCTTCATACTATGAACATAAATGGAGAGAGTCAGAACGAGAGCTCGCAAAATTGCGTGAGGCCTTAAAATTATTAGTTAACAATGTAAGTAAATAATGACCAATTAGATATGAAACCATGGCAGTTTTACACTCTCACCGTAATAGGCATCTGCTTGATCGCTCTTACTGGGGCAATCTCATACAGCTTGTACAACCTTTCTACCCAAATAGCTGATGTGACAAGGCTACCTCAAACAGGTAGCCAAGAAAAAATCAGCAAGCGTCCAATCAAATACGAATACCGATTCCGCGCATTATACAAAAAGGATTTTTACGACGGAAAAGAAGAACCTTTGATCTCCCCCAATAGCCAAAAAGACCTTGATTTTTTTGGATGGGATTATGCTGGCACTTTGTTTGACGACGGCCGCTGGATTTTTGTCCTTATGAAGCGCAATATCTGATGTATGACACAGCGCAACATTCTGATCATAAATTTTATACATCTAACAAGCATAACAAATTCATAATAAATTTGTTGTGACGTTAGAGAGAGGTGCTTGCGTGAGCTATGCTCGCGTCCGATGACCAACACACATACCATGTTGCATGGGGACTGCATGTCCCTGATGATGACGATGCCGGAGGCATCCTATGATGCCGTGATCACCGATCCTCCCTACGCCAGCGGCGGCCTCTCTACCGCTGCCAGAGCACAAGACCCACGCGTCAAGTACCAGCAATCCGGCACCCGTAAATACTACCCGACGTTTAGCAATGACACCCGCGACCAGCGTACCCACCTGATGTGGTCCGTGCGGTGGATGGAGCAGGCCCTCCGCCTGACGCGCCCCGGCGGCTGGCTGATGGTATTTAGCGATTGGCGTCAACTCCCGCTCACCTCCGACGCCTTGCAGATTGCCGGCTGGACGTGGAGGGGCATCATCCCCTGGGACAAGACGGAAAGCTGCCGCCCCCAGATGGGACTGTACCGCAACCAGGCCGAGTACGTCCTGACCGCCACGCATGGAGGATATAACAAGTCCGTCAAGCTATGCCCTCCGGGAGTGGTCCGCGAGCCAATCCGCCCCAAGGATAAGCTCCACTTGACGGGCAAGCCGGTCCCCCTGATGGAGCACCTCATGACCATCTTGCCTGCCAAGTCCCGCATCTTGGACCCGTTTGCCGGCAGCGGAACCACCCTGGTGGCTGCGCGCAACAAGGGACATACGGCCGTGGGCATTGAGCTGTCACCGGACTACCACCGCATCGCCTCCGACCGACTCGGCCTCGTGCTCACTGCCTAATCTCCGTCGATACCCAGTACGGCAAGACCGCCAGGAAAATTCCCGGCGGTCTTTTTATTAATGTTAATGACATAAGTACAAATTTTGTATTTTCATACTTCTGTATATTCTATTCCTATATGCACAAAATATTACTTAATTCAACGTCAAATAACGAAATTGAATCCATTACTATTGACGGAAATAATGCCTTGAAATGGAATTTTATGCATGCATTGCTCAACAATATTTTTGAAACGGATAGACACAATGAAGTAGAAGCCCTAGAAGACATAAAATTGTGGGCGAACCTATCAGATGATGAAGTGAACCAAATCCTACCATTCTCTCCATGTGAGAGAAAAGGTGACACGATGCATTTGAAAAGCCCTGCTGCCGAAACTGCGCCTGATGAATTGTTAATCCGTATTTATGAGGCAATAAAAGAAAAAGCTCCCCACGTTTTAGGTTAACAACATCCAACCATTGCACGCCCCCTGCAGCATCCCTGCAGGGGGCTTTTTTTGGCCGTCATTAGAGATGGCAAAAAATTGTGGTAAGGTTGAGGCATGGACGACAAGACGCTCAAGCACTGGGCCTCCGGGCCCCTCTGTACCATTACCCAGGCAGCGGCCCTGCTGGGAGTGTCCTCACAGACGGTCAGGCGCATGGTGATGCACGGCAGCCTGATCGCTTGGCGTCCCAACCCGGCCGGAAGAAAGTGGCTGCTCTACCGTCGCCAGGTGGAGGCTATGGCCGTCACTCTCCAGAGACGGGCCATCCGTCACGCCCGCCTGCTGCAGAGCACATTCGACTTTTTTTGACGCCAAATGCGCCAAATGCAACAAACGCGCCAAATGCAACAGAGGGTCGCCGGGAATGGGCTAAAGTGCCCCCATGAGCTACACTCCCTCTCCTGTTGATAATACTACTGGTGCACATGATACAATCCCGGCTCCGGGTGGAGCCGGGAACACCACCACCAACAAGACGCCATTTTACCTGTCCAAATACTTTTGGACCAACTTGGCCGCCTTACTGGCTCTGATCATCCCCGACGTACGGGCCTGGCTGGACAGCAACCCCATTGAATTCTTTAGCGCCCTTGGCGCGGTCAACATCCTGCTGCAGTTTATAAGCGGCGGGAAATACCAGCTTGCCGGAGAGGATGGCCAGAGTGGCCAGTCCGCCAATCCGGCCGGCGTCCTCCCTCTCCCCGTCGCTTCCATGGGGGAGGACGTCGCTCCCCCTGTGGAGGACCGGAGCCAGTATCCTGATCAGGATACGTCGTCCATGCCCAATGGCTCCGGGTCCTCCTCACCTTTGTCCGGGACGACCCGCCTGATGATCGTCCTGGGCGCGTTGATGATCCTGCTTGGCAACTCCTGCAGCAAGGATGCCGACCCGGTAGCCACCAGCGTGGCTCTTACCGACGGGCAGGTGGTGGTCATCCGTGGTGGCTCATCCCTGGTGGTGGACCGTGACTCCCACAGCGTTGCCTGGTCCCAATCAACTCCGGACGTTGTCGTAGTACCGCCAGTCGTCCAGGCCACGTCCAAGTAACCTCCACTCTCAACTCTTAACCCTCCACTCTCCACAGCAATGACCTACGCAGAGTTACAATCCAACACACTGGCGTGGCAGCGCGCCCTCAAATTTGCCGGATTTTACCGGGGCCAGCTTGACGGCATCACCGGTCCGCTGACCCGTGAGGCGGCGGCCCAGTGGCGCGAGAGCCATCAACAGCTCCAGACCCGCTACGGCCGGCTGGACAAGCGCACGGAGGACAACCTGCTTACCCTCCAGCCTCTGGCCGCGCTCAAGGTGCGCCAGATGATGACGGCCCTGCGCGGTCTTGCCGACTGGCGGCTCATCTGCGGACTCCGCACCTACGACGAGCAAGACAAGCTCTACGCCAAGCGCCCCAAGGTGACCAACGCCAGGGGAGGGCAGTCCATGCACAATTTTGGCATTGCGGCCGACGTCTGCCTGTTTAGGGACGGCCGTGATATCTGGGCACCCAGCGAGGGACCGGACTCCATCTATAAGCCCGTGGCGGCCCTGGCCCATAAGCTGGGTCTGGTGTGGGGTGGAGACTGGCGCTCGCCCTACGATCCCGGCCATGTCCAGCTGGGCTCCCTCCCCACGGCCACCCTCCACCGCGCTTACACCACCGGGGCCAGCACGCTGGCCCAACTGCTCTGATCATGATCCTTGCACTAATAGCAGACGCCGCTGCAGGCATCTCGCCGGAGGCAGTGGGCACCATCCTCGGCGTTGCTCTCGGCTCGTCCGGGACATGGTGGATGGTCAAGGGCCGCAAGGCTCCCCAGCAATCCGACGATCCCCAGCGCTTCTTGATGGAGGACAAGTACGCCACCCGTGAGGAGGTGGCGGAACTCAAGGCCCTCCAAGCCAAGACCACCGACGACATGCACAAGAGGCTCAACGGCATCACCGTCAAGCTTAATGAGATGTCCGGCACCCTCACCCTGATGATCGACATCCTCAAGACCCGTAAATCCTTATGACCACTCGCGCCAACATCAAGATCACCGTCCTGCAGGTCCTCGACCGGCTGCCCGCTGCCTATACCCAGCGCGTGTCTGCCCTCCGGGCCGAGGTATCCCTGGACATGTCTCCGAGTCCAGGTACTGCCGATATCGACCTAGCTATCCAGGAGCTGGAGGCCCTGCGCCTGATCACGTCCACCACCTGCATGATCACTGGCGAGCGCAAGTACGCCATCACCGACGCCGGCCGCGTCCAGCTTACCCAGATATGAGGTAACAGTGAACAGGTAATAGTTAACAGTATTAACGCTATGCTCCGCAAGCCCAGACCAGACAGTGTGATCGGCTCCCAGTTGCCCCCCATCATCAAGGACGACGTAGACACCATGCTGCTCTCCGGCGAGTCCTACCGCAAGGTGCAGCAGCGCCTGGAGGAGGACGGCATCAAGCTGAGCCAGGAGGCCATCCGGCGCTACTACCACTCCCAAATCCTGCCGGCGCGTCTGGCCCGGCAGAACAAGACGGCCGAGGAGCTCAACAAGATATCCGTGGAGGGGGTGGACGAGGCCACCATGCGGGCCATCCGCTCCGCCGCCCTGGACCTGGCCGCCTCCCCGTCCTGCGACCCTAAGGCCCTTAACATCCTGGTGGGACTCATCCTCAAGGCCGAGCAGCTGGCCCAAGACAAGCGCCGCCTCAAGATACTGGAGGCCAAGGCTGCCCAGGCCGACGCCGCCAAACAGGTCACCCAGTCCACCCTCACTCCAGAGGAGCGCGACCGCAAGCTGCGCAATATCTTTGGATGCTAACGCATCCGGTTAATAGGTAACAGTTAATAGTTAACACCAAATCAACTCTCATCTCTCCACTCTCAACCCTCCATCATGTCCTCCTCCCTGATCACAACGCCACTGGATCTGCTGCTGCCTTACCAGGCGCAGTGGGTGGCGGACGAGAGCCGGTTTAAGGCCGGCATCTGGTCCCGTCAGTCCGGTAAGGATTTTAGCACGGCCGCCGAGGCGGTGAGGGATGCGATGATCAGGCCCAAGACCACCTGGATGATCGCAGCCCCCTCCGAGCGCCAGGCGATGGAGTCGCTGTCCAAGTGCAAGGAGTGGGCGGAGGCATTTAGCGTCGCACTGGCTGCCGAGGAGATTGAGCGCCAGGACGGCCCCAACACCCTGCTCAAGTCCGGCTCCATCACGTTTGACAACGGCAGCCGCATCCTGGCTGTCCCCGGCCGGCCGGATACCGTGCGAGGCTTTAGCGCCAACCTGGTGCTGACGGAATTCGCATTTTTCGAGGACCCCGATGCGACGTGGCGTGCAGTGCTCCCATCCATCACCAATCCCCTCCGGGGCGGTGAGAAAAAGGTCCGCCTCATTACTACCCCCAACGGCAAGACGGGTCGTGGCGCCAGGACGTACAAGATCATCAACGACAACCTGCTTAACCCCAGGGAGGGCCGCAAGCAGCACTGGTCCTGCCATGTGGTGACCATCGCCAAGGCAGTGGAGGATGGCCTCCCGATCGACATCGACGAGCTCCGCGAATCCTTGGACGACCCCATTGGTTGGGCTCAAGAGTACATGTGCGAATTCCTGGACAGCAGCAACGTGCTGCTGCCCTACGACCTGATCGCCACGGCTGAGTCGGCAAGTGCCACGGTGTCCTGCGACCCGGCCATCTACCTGGGCAACAAGCTGGACCTGCGCCTGGGCATCGACTTTGGACGCACCAACGACCCGACGGTCTGCTGGACATTGGAGCGGGTGGGGGACGTGCTCGTCACCCGCGAGGTACTGGTGCTGCGCAACATGTCCGTGCCCGACCAGATGGAGGTACTGCGCCACCGCATCAAGGCGGCCAGACGCGTCTGCTACGACTACACGGGTGTGGGCATCGGCATGGGCGATGTCCTGGTCAAGGAGTTTAAGCGCTGGCATCCGGAGGGCCATGAGTATGGCAGGATCGAGCTCTGCACGTTTACGCCTGCGTTTAAGCGCCTCATCTTCCCGCGCCTCCGCCAGGCCTTTGAGGCTCCGACCCGCGTCCGCATCCCCATCGACGTGGAGGTGCGCGAGGACCTGCACGCCATGCAGCAGATATTTAGAGGTACGGACTACAGCTACGAGGCCCCGCACACCAGGGAGGGACACTCCGACCGGTGCACGGCCCTGGCTCTGGCCCTGCGCGCCGCCGACGGCCACGTGCAGCACCATCTCCCGGCCCCAGGCACCGGCCGCATCATCACGGGAGCGGGCCTGTTTGGCGGCCGCTCCCACGGCTCGCTCTTTGGCGGCCGTCCCATCCTACATCAACTCCTGGCAGCATAGTATGATCAGACGACTCTACAACTACATCCTCCACCGCAGGCCCCATGCAGAGGGCGTGCAGCGGGCGCTTACCGCGCCGGACAAGGCATCCCAGGACAGCAAGCCGGCCATGTTTGCCGCACTCGCCCTGGCCGAGCTGGACAAGGTACGCCGCCGCCAGATTGAGCGCGTGTGCCCGCTGGACTACCTGAGCGTGGATACCATACGGCGCTGCCTGCAGGACTGCCAGCTGGGCGCCTATGCCGAGCAGCAGTGGATCTGGGAACAGATGGAGCGCTACGACGCCATGCTGATGACCTGTATTACCAAGCGGGACGACGCTCTGAGCAAGTACGACTGGTCTATCACGGTCAAGCCGGACCTGGACGACCGCGACAGCCTGCTGGCCGAGAGCCAGCAGCGCACCATTACCGACCTGTGCAACGCCATCGTTAACATGGACGAGGCCATCACCTCCCTGTCCCAGGCGTCCCGCCGGCACTACAAATTCTTGCAGCCCTACGCCGACAGCGATGGCCTGCATCTGTTGCCCATTGACAACTGGCTGATGTGCCGGGACGGCTACCGGGGTCCCTGGGGGTACAATCCCAACGCCCAGTTTGGCCGCTACCGGGGAGAGGCCTTGCCGGTCCCGCTGGACGACCTCATCCTGCGCCTGCATCCCCGGCCCATCGACATGCCCGCCCAGATGCTGGTGCTTAACCGTAGCACGACGCTGGCCCAATGGGACGTGTTCTTGGAGAGGCTGGGTACGCCGCCGGCATTTTTTGTGCTTCCTCCTGACTGCTCCGAGGAGCTGCGTCAGGAGTACATCAAGATGTCGGCCATGTGCTACTCGGCGGCCACCGGCGTCATCGACCACGACTCCGATATCAAGTCCATCCCGATATCCCAGACGAGCGTCGACTTGTTTGACCGCCGTTACAAGGTGGCCACCGAGGAGATCGCCATGCTGACCACGGCCGGCAAGCTCACGGTCATGACCGAGTCGGGCTCCGGTACCTTGGCCGGGGGAGCACAGGCCGACGGATTTGCCGACTGGGCCGGCGGCGAGGCATCCTCCATCGCCTCTGTACTGACAGTCCAGCTGGTCAACCGGGTGCTGGATGAGTACCACCCCGGCCAGCCGCACCTGGTGGATTTTACGCTCTCCTGCGTGGACAAGACCACGCCGGACAAGGAGATTGCCAACGCCGCCGCCCTGCGTGCCGCCGGCTACGACATCGACGACGCCGAGGTCAGCGAGCGCACCGGCTGGCAGGTGACCGCCGGGGTCTCCTCCTCCCAGCTCTACGCCATCAAGGCCGCCGGCTACGTGCCCCAGCAGCAGGCCATGGAGGGTGTCGTCAAGATGCCCCTGCAGCCCGCCCCCCAGGAGACGCCCTACACGCTTAACTCCCGCCGCCGAGACGCCCTCACTACCCTGGCTCTGCACCGCAGCACCACACTCTGGGAGCCAGCCCGCCTCCGTCTGGAGGAGGTGGTCGCCCACCGCCTGCAAGACATCGACAAACGCCTGGAGCGGGTCACGCTGGAGATGCTGCCCCTCTCCCCGGCGGAGCAGGCCCAGCTGGCCCTGATGCTGCAGGTCCCCGGAGAGGAGGAGATCGTCTCCACCGCACTCCAGATTGCCCGACGCCTCCAGGAGGCCCGCAACGAGGGGAGACGCCGCGCGGCGGCCATTGACCCGTCTCTCACATTATCCACCCCTGCACGACCCCTGCACGGCGCAAATTCAGCCCAATCCAACGCATGAGCAACTACCGAGACAGATACATCGCCCGCGGCATCCCGGATTTTGACCCGGCTGCCTGCGCTCCGTACCCCGTCGGCCAGGTCCCGCAATCAGGCTGGTACCTGATTGAGCCGGCCGGCACCTACACCATCCCGGTGCCCGACACCTCCATCGCCCCAGGCAAGCGCTGGGACGTGGACGAGGTCATCGACGAGGCAGCACTGCAGGCCATCTGCGAGTCCTACGATCCTGCCATCAACGGCGGCAACGGCATCCAGGTCAACAACGACCACCTGCATCTGCGCACCACCGGCGATAACCCGGCCCTGGGCTGGTGCAAGGCGCTGGACTACGGCCGGGTCGACGGCAGCCTCTACCAGGCTGCCTACATCGCCTGGGTCAAGGACACCCACCATGACCTCAACCAAGGCAAGTACTGGGCATTTAGCACCGAGTACAAGCTGGCCGACTATAAGCGCGTCTACGACAACGGCTACAGCCCGACGCGCCTGTCCGGTCTGGCCGTCACCAACAACCCGGACCACGAGGCCCAGCCGGGCATCATCCGCCAATCCGCTGCAGGCGATGTGGTCGTCCACAGCCGCAGTGCCACCATCTCCCAAACCACAACCATGAGCAAGAAAGCAACACAGCAACGGGTCCTGCACTCCGACGATGCCGCCGGAGATGAGGAAAAGAAGAAGCAAGAAACCAACACCAACAATGACAATCCTTCGCCCGCTACCACGGAGGAGGAAAAGAAAAAGGAAGACGAAACCAATACCAACAACGACGACCAAAACAAAGACGAAACCAACTGCAACTCGGACGACGAGGGCTGGCTGGGGATCTGTAACGAGATCGCCAAGGCACTCAACCTGTCCGAGACCGCGACCGGGGACGACATCCTCAAGGCCGTGACGGATCTCAAGACGGATTTTGATTTGCTCAAGCAGCAGGTCGATGAGTCCAACGGAGGCTCCGTTGCCCACAACAGGGCACCCCTGCCGCGACAGCTGCATAACAAGGGCAACCAGCAGCGCATGGACCCCAAGGTCACTCCTGCGGGTGTGATCACCCACCGCACGCCGGAGGGCAAGGCCGTCAAGGTGCCGCAGAGCGACGTCGATCTGGTGGCCCATTGCCGCAAGGCCGTGGACGCCGAGGTCACCAAGCACGGCCGCGCTCTGACTCCGGGCGAGTACAACCGCACCTGGACCAGGGCTGCGGAGGAATTCACGTCCTCACGCAGCAAATAGCTCCACTCCCAACTCTCAACACTCAACTCTAAACAAGATGATTATTAAGCAAACTCCCGTGGTGCGCCGCGACTGGCCGGCCGGCACCACCGGCACCGACAAGAGCGAGGGCAAATTCGCCAAGCTCTCCGCTGACGGACAGACGATGTCCCTGGTGACGTCCGCCACCACCGTCCCTGACGGCGTCGTCAGCAACCCCGACGGACGCGACGGCGCCGACGGCAACGGCGGCGACCTGATCCTGATGCCTCATCCGGGCATCGTCCAGGTCCGTCTCAACGACACTCCCGGCATGATCGAGACCGGCACCTATCTGGTGCTGTGCGCTGATGCCACCGTCAAGGCAGCCACCGGCACGGCCGGTGAGCTCATCGTGGCTCAGTCCATGGCCCCCAACACCAGCGGACAGGGCAGCTGCCTCCACGAGGCCCTGCTCGTCGCCTGGGCAACGCCCACCGCCTAATACGCTATTAACTGTTAACTAATCACTATTAACTCATATGAGCACATCTGCAACTTACGCCGTCAACCTGCCGCTGACCAACTACATCGTCGGCTGGTACGGCACTCAACTCCACGACCCGGCACGCTTTCTTGCTCCGGGTGTCAAGGCCCCCGGCTTGCTGACCTCCTACAAGCGCTACCTGCGCCAGGACGCATTTGCGGTCTCCGATACCCGGCGCGGCATGTACGAGGCACCTCGCACCATCGACATCCAGGGAGAGGACCTCCCGGTCATGTTGGAGGAGCACACCCTCAAGATCGGCATCGACGACCGCGAGCTGCTCGGTGCCATCGACCAGGAGGTCTACCGTAACAGCCTGCGCCAGGCCAAGACCCGGGGACTGGCCCGCCGCATGTTGATTAGCCACAACAAGGAGGTGTTTGATTACGCCAACTCCATCATCCCCAGCATCACCAAGGTGGGCGACACCAACGAGGCCAACAAGTGGACCAACCTGGACCTGCCCTTGGCGGATATCCTGAAAAAGATGGCTAAACAATTTGCTCGGAACAATGGAGTCTATCCCAACCGCATCCTGACTACGGGCGATATCTGGGACCTTGTTGAGGCCAACAAGCAAATCCAGTACAAGATGGGTGAGGGGTCTCCCAAGGTACTCACCCAGGACAAGTTCCTGGATTTTATCGGTCTAAAAGGAGACGACATCCCGCCGGTCAAGATCATGCGCTCCATCGCCTCCTACAATCCCGGAGGCGTGGCGGGAGCAGAGGTGGACAACGTCAGCATCGTGGGCAGCAATTTCTACTTGTTTTACGCTGACGACGATCCGAGCCCATTTGACATCACGGCGCTCAAGACGCTCAACATCGCCGGAGACGACATGTACAGCACGGTGGAGACCTACCGTGACGACGACATCTCCACAGAGTGGCTGCGCATCAAGGGCCACCACAAGGTGGTCTTCTCGGCTCCCTCCTGCATGATGCGCATGCAGATCGCTTAATACAGGGTGGAGTGTGGAGAGTTAAGAGTTGAGATGCTCTTGCCTCCACGCTCCCTCTCTTAATACTTACCATCAATACACAATCAAGATGACCGCTAAATCAACCAAGACCAACAAGGCTACCAATCACGACGCTCCTCAGGCTCCCGCTCAGGATATAGCACCTGCCAATACCGACCAGGAGCAGATCACGCCGCCCGCAGAGGACACCGCTGCCGAGGCATCCACACCGGAGCCTGTAGCCAATCCCGCCAATCAACCTGCCGTAGACTCCCCCACGCCCGCCGACAAGGGTGACGGCACCAACCAGGAGGCAGGGAACGATCACGGACCCAACATGACCGAGGACGAGTACGAGGCCCTATATGGCCCCGCCAAGACCCTGGAGCCATACGTCGCCTCCTTGCGTCCCATCCAGGCCGGCTTGACTCCCAGACAGGAGATCACAGCCATCATCGCCGGCGGTATCATCGGCGGCTTGCTGGCCCGTACCAAGCCCTACGAGACCCTCGACCTGCATAAGGCGGCCGAGACCCTGGGCATGTGTGACACGATAGTCGATATGATCCTGCACCTCGACGATCCCGCCCCGGAGTCCCCGGACGAGCAACCCAACTCTTAACTCTCCACCCTCTACTCTCAACAACAATGTCAAGCTGGATCACATTGACGGCGGACATGCTCACGGAGGCCATCGACCGAGCGGAGCTGGAGGCCATCACGGCCGCCGACACGGATGGCACCGTCATCCCCGGCATCATCCAGGACGTGACGGCAGCCGTGCGCGAGGCCATTGCTGCCAACGCCGCCAATGTGATGGACCTGCAGAGCGACACCACCATCCCGCGCACGCTCAAGCCGGAGGCCCTGGACATGATCGCCTGGCGTCTGCTCAAGCGGTTTGCGGTGATGGTCTCCGAGGACCGGGATAAGGCCAACACAGCCGCCCGCGAGCGGCTGGAGGCCGTCCGGGCCGGCACCCACCGGGTGATCGGTCCGGATGGCCGCATGCCCGTGCCTCCCGGTAAGCGCCCCTACGTCCAGGGACCGCGCCCTGCCTACGGCTCCGGAGCTCCGGGGTTGTTCCCGTCCCCCGGACGGGGAGTTAACAGGTAACAGCAGCTCAACTCTCCACTCTCAACCCTCCTCACTCAACAGCAATGCCCTCTCCCTCGGATATCATGCGTGCCAAGGTCACGGTGCCTGCTGCCGGCATGTCGTCGGCGGACTGGGACGGCGTGGACCCGGATATCCGCGAGCGCTCCTACTGGACGGCCAGGCAGGGGCACTATGCGCGTGTGCAGGGATTTAGGGATCGCTCCCAGGGCATTGTGGACGGCAACCTGTCCGAGGCCGACGCCCTGCGCGAGGTCCGCGCGATGCTCAAGGCCACCGGCTACCAGCCGGAGCCCGGCACAGAGGGCACCATCCAGGACCTCAACTCCGACGCCCGCCAGCGCCTGATCCTGGAGACCAACGTGGCCATGGTCCAAGAGCGAGCCTACCGGGACTCCATGATGGGGTCGCTGGCCTATCCGGCCCAGCGTCTGGTGCGTATCCGCTACAGCCGCCAGCCCAGGGACTGGGCCGCCCGCTGGAGGGAGGCGGCGGCGGCCGTCAACTACGAGGGCGTGGCCACCGACGGCTCCCACATCGCGCTGCTTACCTCGCCCATCTGGCGCAAGCTCAGCCGATTTGACCTGGACTATCCTCCGTTTGATTTTAACTCCGGCATGGGGGTTGACCCGGTTGACTACGAGGAGGCTCAGCGCCACGGCCTGGTTATCCCGGAGGCGACGGTGGATGACATGGACGGCGAGTCACTCAACGCCAGCCTGGAGGCGTCCATCGCCAAGATGGACGGCGACCTGCAGCAGGCATTTGTCGAGGCTCTGGAGGATTGCGTGGAGGTGGAGGGAGACCGCGTCTACTACACCGACCCCAACGGCACACGCCCGGTGCACTGGAGCGAGGCCGGGCGTGTGATCTGCGGGCAGCGCCCTCCCGTCATCCCGGACACCCAGGCCAGGGCCATGGTCAAATTCGTGGAGGACCAGCGCAAATTTGACAGGAGCCAGCGCGGAGTCCAGGACTACGCCACCCAGGAGGAGTGGGACGCCCTCTACGATGCCGTCAACCGCATCACGCCCACCGACGTCCGGGAGAGCGGCACGCTCTACCGGGGCATGTCCATCGACCCCAACAACGCCGACCAATTCCTGGTTGCCATCAAGCGCGACGGCTACCAGGCGCTCCCCACCAAGATGGTGGACAGCTGGTCACGCACGGAGGAGACGGCGCAGCGGTTTGCCGGCAGCGGCAAACCGGGCAACGAGAGGATCATCCTTGTCAACGAGGACTACCGCTCCGGCCACCGCATCGACACCATCGTCCGCACTCTCCAAGATCAGAGGCGTCTTGTCAACAAGTCCGACCAGCATCCCCATACCAACGAGAGCGAGGTCCTGTTCATGCAGCAGGTCCGCCACGGAGTCAACAAGATCGTCCGGGGGAGGGACGGTACGCCCACCTACGTCTATGTCAGCGAGCAGTAATAACAGATCAACCCTTACGCCGGAGATGGCGGTTCTGGCGGCCGTTGTTATGGCGGCCGCTTACAAACGGTCTGGCCGGCTGCCAGCCCTGGGCGCGGGCTCGGCTTTCCCAGTCGGACGGCTCCGGTCGGATGCCGGACGCAGCATCGCGCGGTCTGGCCAGCTCCTTGAGCCACCAGCGCAGGTCGCGGTTACTGATCTTGCCGTCCATCCCACTCATGTCCCCCTTATGCCTCAACCCTTAACTGATGTCAACTCATGATCAGGTTGCACGTAGATGTGATTGGGCTTAACCGGCTCCCCCTGGCTCCCGCCATCCGCACGGAGATGGTGGCTGACGTGGCCAGGGCTGCCCGCCAGGCAGTAAGGGATAGTTTCCAGGACATGCTCGACCGCACCCAGTCCCAGAGATTCTGGGGCGCGGCCAAGCGATCAGTCAACCCTCCCGTCATCCGGGACAACAAGGCCACCATCGACATCACCCACATCGGCGTGCGCCTGCAGTGGCTGGGCGGCACCGTCAAGCCCTCCGGCCGCAAGTCGGAGGTGACCGGTCGCCGCATCAAGAGCCTGCTCATCCCGTTTAAGGATTCCCCCCTGCGCCGGCGCTCCCTGGCATCCCTCAATATCCCGGAGGAGGAGGTCATGGTCCTGGGCGACGTCGATACCGGCAGCGCCATCCTGGCCCGCGTCAAGCAGCGTAAGCGCCGCAACAAGGACGGCCACTACCAGGATGTCACACCACTGGGTGCCCTGGTCAAGTCCGCCACCATCCCGGCCCATCCGGAGGTGATGCCCTCCCGCGAGCAGATGCGCAAGAATGCCGTGTACGCCGCCACCCTGGTCCTCAACCGCCTCCTGGCCCAGGCCGACGACAACTCAACACTCAACTCTTAACTCTCCACTCTCATGGACAAGGATTACAAGCTCGCCGAGCATCTCATCAAGCACCTGCAGCAGGACGACGTCCTGGCTCCGATGGTGTGCCCAACCGTGTGGGACGACCAGGACCAGGTGGACGCCATCAACCGCGTGGCCATTGGCAAGCCCGGCAGCGTCGCCGTCACTCCTGCAGGATACGTCCCCCTGCTGGACATGGGCGTTGATGCTCCGATGGTGCGCATGCACGCCGTGCTGGCCGTGAGCTGCTTTGCCAGGACAGCCGGGATGCCCGGAGGCATGCCGCCTCTGCGCTGTCTGTCCGGCATGGTCGGGCAGGCGCTGCACGCGGTCCGCACCTGGGACCCGGTCGTCGACCGCGTCTGCTACGACATGCCTTCCGTGGCATCCGTCGAGGATTACGATATGAGTAAGTCCAAGCTCACCGGCTTCCGGGGACGGGCCATCATCCTCTACGCTCCCGTCAACTTTTAATTTTTCCCTCATCCTCACCCACAACACACAACCATGGCTAAGACCAACACAACCAACAACACAGATACGACCGGCACGACTCCGCAGGCTCCCGCCCAGGAGGATACGCTGGTGTTAGTCCGCGTGACCAAGACGGGCACGCTCATCAACGGCGCTTACGGGCGCGCAGGTGCGACCGCCAAAGTGACAGCCTCCCAGGCCAAGGCCCTGGAGGCGGCCAAGCTGGCCGTCATCATCGGCGTGTAACTACCAACCATTAACCAACCACTAATCACTGATATGTCTAGATTTATCATCCCCGGCCTGATCATCGGCTCCAAGGTCAGCATCGCCAAATTCGGAGCCTCCATCGGCAGCGGCGACCAGGCCAAGACCGTGTCTGCAGACTGGCTGCCCGTCCCTCCGAGCGACGAGGACCCCGGCCCCTGGCTCTACATGGGCAAGGTCCGCACCAGCAACCCTCAGATTGAGCCCAAGACCGCAGAGATTGAGGGCACCAGCGTCGGCGGCACCTACGAGACCGAGGAGATGCAGCTGGTCACCAAGCGTAAATTCCTGTTTGCCTCCAACTACATCACCCCTGAATTCCTGCAGCTCTCTTTTGGGCTGCGCGAGGACTGGGGCACGGAGCAGGTTGTGTTTGCCGCCGGCTCCACGCAGATCGACGTCTACGTCTACACGGAGTGGACCGACGCCTACCGCGACGGCGCCAGGATCATGAGCGCCTGCATGCAGGGCCGCCTGCGTCTGGTCAACCCGGCCAAGGCGGCGTCTGATCCGTCCCTGGCCGAATTTGAGCTCAGCGTTGTTTACAACCCGCTTTGCAAGCTGACGCCTGACGCGGACTATCCGGCGGCCTAAGCACGCCACTTCCTCCCGGCGATCCGCCGGGAGGAACCTTTCTCAACTCTCCACTCTCCTCCCCCCACACTGATATGATACTCCTGATTGACTTGGCCACCATGGCCGTCATGCACCCCGGCGGCATACCGGTCACCGACCTGTCCCTGGTGCGCGGCGATAAGCTGCCCCTGCGCATCACTCTGCTGGATGAGGGCACTCCGGTGACTCCCTCCGGCACAAGGCCGGCGCTGGCCGTCAAGACCGCCCTGGGTGACGATACCCTGGTCCTGGCCGCCACCAACCTGGAGCCGGTCGACGACGCTCTGGGGCTGGCTTATGTTGGCAGCTTGTCGGTCAACACGACTCAGTTGATCGCAGCCATGGGCAGCGCCGATCGCATCGACCTGGTCGCGGAGGTGGTCATTATTGACGGAGACGGCTCCCAGCGCACCTCATCCCTGATCAAGGTAAGAGTGCGCCAGGATATCATGCCGGCAGACGTCGTCCCTCCAGATGACGTCATCGTCAACTGGGAGGAGATGGTGGCCGCATCCCTGGCCAACCAGCTGCCAGACGCCTTGCACAACGCCGGCATGTATGTCACTCCGGCCAGCGGCACGGCATCCATGTCGCCTCCCGGCTATGACCAGGACCAGACCGTGGCATGGTCATGGGCTCGGTTTATATTTGGCGATGACCTCTTGACCGGTTATGTCGGATCGATCTGCAAGGTGCGTGACGTGTACATGTGGGCAGTCCTCGGCACGACGGACACCACACCGCGCTGGCTGGACATCTGGCGACGTGCTCCGGGCGGGGACTGGGTATTGGCGGCACGATCCAGTCAGGCCGTAGCATCCAGCACTGACGTGGACCTGTACATGTGGGGGATGATTGCCGATACGGATATTGTAATCGGGGACGAGGTGGCGCTGCACGTCTATGGTGGCACGCCCGAGGCGCCAGTGGAGATCCCCCTGTCCATCGCCCGGCAGATGGTGACGGCAGCCGACGGGCGCGGGATTGCGTCTGCGCTGGACGGACCGATTACCGATGCCACCGTCATGCCCGCAATGATGTTGTCCTGTACTTATCAGGACGGCGTCAGCGTGGGAGGGGTTAATCTGGCCACCCGCGCCGAGGTGCAGCGGTTGACGGATTATGCTGCCGCTACCAGCAAGCAGACATACCAGGATGCCCGCGCATCCGAGGCGGCCAGGGACGCAGCTCAGGAGATTGCCGAGGGTCTGGCCATCACTGTTGGCACGGTCACGACGGGCGAGCCAGGCAGCCAGGCAACCGCCTCCCTGACACCCGGCAGCACGCCGGGATCGTGGCAACTGGACATGACTATACCGCGCGGGGACGTGGGCGCTGTGGACACCTCCAAATCCTACACATGGACACAGCCACAGGTATTTGATGCCACCGTCACGGCATCCAGGGGCGTTCGCGTGCCGCTGCCTGCCACGGCCCAGGAGGCTATCTCTTACGAGGCGCTGATAGAGCAGCGGGCCGCAGATGATTGGCGGCGGGCGAACTACTACATGGAGACGCTGATCCCGTCTTGGGTGACAACACTGGTGCGGCAGATGCAGATGTCCGACGCTTATAATGTAGTCACGGCCAACGCATCCTCTAAGGAGGCGGTGTATACCAACGATCTGCACGATTTTTTGATTACCATGATGCCCTCCGCCGGTGTGTCTTTGATTGGCCGATCTACAGGCGCGTGGAAATTTGCCAATTACATGGGAGATCATAACAATAGTGCTTATGCCGCCGCCGTTGTATGGCGGATTATCGGCTCTGACAAGGCGTCTATCCTGCTGGGGAGCACATCCCAAGGGTACTCATCGACAACTAATCCGGCAGCGCCCTGTTATGCTCACCCCATCCATTGGGCTGACTACAATCTGGACGCAGCGGATTACAGGTATCCGTTGCTCAACGCAGTCAATAATTACACCAGCCGGGACATGGCACCCGCATGGCAGGTGACGATTTATCCCACAAGCTACCTGGGGAGTACGACGTCTTGCCTGATCCGAGGCACGGATTATGGGCGCGCCGTTGGCGACCAGCTATATATGTGGGCGCTTGTGCCCAAGATCACTTACGTTGCCGTGGCAATGGCACCCCGCGCAGCCGCCGATCATCAAAACACGATGAACAGATGGGAACTGTTTGTCGACGGCAATTATGTTATGCCGATGACATCCTTGTTTTGTGGCAGCGGCCACACGGCCTGCGTCACAGTTAAGGCCAAGGCTCACGAGGCAAGCAGTACCTTGCAAGTGGGGCTGCGTATGGGAGGCATGAGGATTGACGCAGCCCCCGCGCTGGGGGTCAACGATGTACGATCCATTATGGGGCGCGTGGTGATGGACGGAGTAACGGCCAAGCCTATGCCGGCGGTGACGGCTTCCGCGCTGGATGTACCTGCGGAGGGCGGTGAGGTAACGCTGACGGTATCGTCCACGCTGTCCGAGGCGGTTTATATACTCAACGATACCATGTGCGGGCATGACCCCGCCGCCGTATGGTGCATGCAGTCCTCTGAGCAGACACCAGCCGGAGGCGGCCAGATCACCCTGACGCTGGCTCCCAACACGACTGGCCAGCCCCGGCAGGTGTGGGCGTTTGTCGGCCATCACTACGCCCAAGCCTCCGTCGTCAAGATTAACCAATTAGCTTAACAACAACATGCAAGAGATACATTTACATTTTCCGCGCCCAGGTAAGTGGGACAAGTACACCATGACAGCCGTGTACCAGGACGCGGACGGCTACACTCACACTGACCATTATACCCAGGATGACATACCCGCCGATCAGGCCCCGGTCCTGGAGGCAACAGTCACCGCAATCGCGAGCATGGGTGAGGACTGGCAAGCCTCCCAGGTGTGGGCACAACTGGGAGACGACTCCGTGATCAATAACCCCGCTGCCCGCGAGGGGGCCGTCGAGGTGCACGAGGCCGTACTACTGACGGTTGAGGCTGTCAATAGTGCCGGCGGCCGGCGCATTTGCACACCCTCCGAGTACATGCAGTTTGTACTCGCGGACCCCAGCGCGGTGGCGTTTTTCCGGTATTTCACGGCTCTCAACTCTTAAGTCTCACCTCTCCACTCTCATCACACCATGCACTACCTCTCTCTCGACACGGTCATCTACCGTCCGGACGGACTCCGGGATATCGTGCTGTGCCAATACGACGACGTGATGGAGGAGCTGGTGACCGTCAAGCCATCCGTCCAGATCCAGCGCGAGGCCGTCATCGGTAGTCCCTGGATGCACCAGGCAGCCCGTGGCAACGCCTCCCTGCAGATGTCTTTTACCCTCGTGCGGGCGTTTACGACTTTCGCCCGCGCCCATGCCTGGGGACTCGACCTGCAGGAGGCGCTCACCCTGCACCCGGAGGGTGTGGTTACCTGGTTGTCCTGCTACTACCAGGGCCGGCCGGGCCGGACCAGGACCTACCACGCTACGGTTGACCTTGCCCAGCCTCTGCCGCTCACGAGCGATCATGACCTCGGTCCGGATGGGCCGCGCCTCGGCCGCCGTCCGGAGGATATCCGGCTGCCGGATGCCGAGGGCAAGGTCTGGGCTGCCCTGCAGGTATCCCTCACCCTCACGGGAGACATCTCTTAACCACTCTATTAACTTTTAACTATTAACTAATAACTATCATATCACCATGGCAGACAAGGATTACAAGGTACAGGTAGGTGTGGAGGCCAAGGCCGACACGCGAGGACTGGATCAAGTCAACAAGGGACTCGACAAGGTCCGCAAGACGGCACACCAGGTCAACGAGGAGCTGGGCGACAAGGAGGTCGCCACCAACCTGGAGGAGGTGACCGATGCCGCTGAGGAGACTGCCGATGCCCTGGACAAGACCAGTGACGCTGCAGAGGGTGTGCAGGAGGCCGTCAGTCAGGTTGGCCAGGAGGCCAAGACCACCGGCAATGAGATGGACAAGGCCGGCAGCAAGGGAGAAGAGGCCGGGCGCAAAATGGAGAGGGGAGCTAGGAGAGCGGCGTCCGGATTGGGTAACCTCAAGAGCAAGGTACAGGCGACGTTTAACATCCCTACCGAGCTGGAGGCTGCCTACAACCGGGGGGTGGCGTGGGGCAAAGCCATCCTGGATGCCTGGGATAAATACATTGAGGGCGTGGACAAGGCCGCTGTCAAGCGGGCGCGGGAGCTTAAGGACCGGCTGGCCACCGAGGCCGCCACCCGCGAGCAGGCTTATACCGATGCGCTGACCAACGCCAAGCGAGAGCGCATCTATGACGAGGAGCAGCGCAGGATCACGGCCATCAATGACCTCTACACCCAGCGCCTCCAGCTCATCGGCCAGCTGGCCGTCAACCGCACGGCGGAGGTGGATCATGTCGAGGCCCTCCGTCAAAAGGAGCTGGAGCTGCAGCGTACCATCGTCAAGACCCGCGAGATCAGGGGGGAAATCAGTAAAGAAACGGCCGCCGCCCTGATGGCCGACCTGGACGCCTCCGAGGCCAAGTCCGCTGCCAAGTCTCGTGAGGATCGTCAGCAGATCATGCTGGATGCAGCCATCCAGGCACGCGATGAAACGGCCAAACAGGTGGCCCAGATCAAGGCTGAGCAGGAGCAGGCGGCCAAGTCGCCTTATGCGGGTGTGACTCCGGATGGATATCGCACACTCAAGCGACGGGAGGAGGTGCTTGACAAGGCGCATCAGGAGGCCAAGGACCTCCTGCCGCAGAAACAGAAATTAGAACAGGAAAAACAACGCCTCGAAAAAAGTATTAGCCTACTCGAAAAGACGCAGGAACTTAACAAGCAGCAACGGATGAATCCGTTGCTGGGGGCGGAAAATGCCATCTATGAGACGGAGCGCAGATTACAGGCAGACCGTGCCCGATTGGAGCGCATCAATAAAGAGTTGGGCACAGCCAACATTGCTATTGCCAAAGACAAATCCCAGCAAGCAGAGCGTCAGCTTGTTGAAGATAAAATAGATGCCATTGAGGACTATTACCGCACTAGCAATCCTCTCAAGTCGTACTCGGCTAACAACGATGGTGCAGAGAAGATGAAGAATGATATCGCCGCAGATATTGCAGCTCAGGAAGCCAAACAAAAAGATATCAAGGACCGTCTCAAGGAAAAAGAAAACCAGCTCAAGCTGGACGAGGCCAACGTCACTACTCAGCAGCAGATACTGCAGTACCAGCGTGAGATCAACTCCAAGGAGGCTACCATCGCCGCCGCCAAGGCGGATCAGGCCAGCGCCGTGGCTGCCGACGAGCGTCGGCAAAAGGACCTCGCCGAACTGGCCAGCCAGCGCAAGGGCGTCCAGGAGCGCTGGCGCGAGCACTACGACAAGCTCACTGCCAGCCAGGATTACAAGGAGCGTGAGACTCCCAGGCTCAAGCGGCTGCTGACCCAGGGGCAGCACATGGCCGATGCCGGCTACATGTCCGAGCAGGACGCCGTGCGCCTGGGACAGATGCGCGACGAGGCCCTCAAGGGGTTGCCCAGGGAGCTGCGGGCCAAGGTCAAGTGGATGGTGGACGACATGATCAAGGGATACTCCAGAGCCGCGTCCGGAGAGAGAGAGTTGTTGACTCCCCTGGAGCGCAAGGACCTGGAGGCGAGTCGCTACAAGGCCAAGCTGGACGGCCTCTCCGACATTACGCCCAGCCTGCCCAAGGATGGGGCCGCCAGCAAGATTGTGGCGATCCTCAAGGATGTGGCCAAGTACGGCATCCTCAATGAGGCCACCGTCAAGCGGCTCCAGTCCCTGTCCATGCGTATCAACGGAGACGATGCCGCCGGGCAGCGTGTCGTCTCCCTGGTCAAGGAGCTGGTCCAGGGCGAGCTGGGCCGGATATTGATGACCATGTCCAGGCCTCAGCCGGTCAAGCCCCGCCGCGTTACTCCGGAGGGCCGCGACCTGGACGCGGAGGATGCGGTGCGCACGCGTATCCGGGCCGGAGCCCAGGCGCCACAACCTCCTCCGCATCCTGCTCCCCAGCCTGCAGCAGGCCAGGACTACAGCTCCATGATCGGCGAGTTTACCCGGCAGATGTTTGGTCAGAGCGACACCTCTGGCCGTATCCTGGATGTCATGCAGCAGTTTGTCACCATCGCCAAGCAGGCGGCCGATAACTCCTCCCGGCACAACGACCGTTTGAGCACGATTGAGCGGGAGGTGGCAGCCCTCAAATCCCGTGAGCAGTACGGTCGCCATTAACCCCTATCCATCACCGATTGATCCTCCATGCACGTCATTGAGCTAACAGGCAGCGCCATCAAAGGAGCCAAGTATGACTGGCGCAATTTTACGGCCGCCAAGGTATCTTGGCTGCAGCTGGCCCGCGACCAGGACGAGCCGGCTCCCTATGCCTACCTGGATGATGTGCGCGTAGTCTGGGACGGCGTCATCGTGCTACAGGGCACGATCCGCAAGTGCGCTCTGGAGCAGTCCGGCAATGCCTGGCGCTGGTCCATGGAGGCATGCGATATCCTCCAACCCCTGGAGGCGGCCTTGTGTTTCAATCCTGGCGGTAAACTGAGCGGCGGCTTGTCTCCCTATGTCTCCGGAGGCGGGGGTGATGGCGTGGACGTGCCGCGCAAGATCAAGATCGCCAGCACGGTGCAGTGGCTGCTGGAGGATGCCCGCAAGTACGGACTGCTACCGGCAGACGTCGGCATTGAGGTGGCCGTATCTCCCACGGCCTGGATGTGGGACACTGCGTTGGGCTGTGACATGTATGCCGGGGTGTTGCGCAAGCTTCTGGGCGGCCGTCCTGGCATGGTGTGCTGGGTTGATTACTCCGGGGCCTCTCCCGTGATCAAGGTGGCTGACGGAGAGGAGTTGCCGGTGGCGACGCTGGACCGTGTGCGCGATCGGTTGTCCGGTATCAACCTGTCTCCCCGCCCGGACCTGGTGCCTCCGGCCGTGGGCGTCGTACTGACGGCCGGACGGCAGGCTTACCAGTCCCAAGTCTGGCCCAAGGGAGCTGACCTGCACCAGGAGGGATGTGTCACCATCCAGGTGGCGCTGTCCGGTGGCGCCACCTCCACCGGGGACGAGCCTCCGGTCAGCAGTGAGGACCCCGTCTGGGATTTTACCAAGCCGATTGTCGAGGTCAGGGGCGACAGGCTGCCCACGGGTACGGGGGCGGCCGACCTCAAGTGGTGGCAGTCCCAGGTGCCGGAGCTGGCCAAGGCGACTGGAGTAGGATTGGGGATCATCAAGCGGTCTCTGATAGCGGATGTAGAGGGCAGCGACCTGTCCAATTACTCCACCGATGATACGGCCCAGCGATATCGCCACGCGTCCGGTCAACTGTCCACCATCTGCAAGACCATTAAGTGGAGTTACATAGAGCTGCGCCAGGTCGTATACACCGACACCAAGCCTCCCAAGGGCACCGAGATGATCTTCACCAAGACCCGCAACTTTGGAGGCCGCGTCCGCTATTGGGGATGGCTCAAGTGGCGCGGGCGCACCATCAACAAGCAGCGCATGCGTTACCGGGCCAGCAAGTCCGGGGATGCCGGGGGGGATGACGGCAGCGATCCGCCCATCAGCGGCGGAGGCACACCGCCGTCATCCACGATGGAGTGGCCGGATTATACGTCCATCCTGCGGCAGTATTACGAGATCACCCGTCCGCTGCCCTGGGAGGGTGCGGTTACGTCCCTGCGCGCCCTCTGTCCGGCCGGGTTGGTGGGCCGCCGGCTCGCCCTGGAGGGCGCTCGCCGTGCGTACCGGGACATGGCTACCGTCGTCCAGGGAGTCTCAGTGGATTTAGCCGGCGAGACTACATCACTCACGACGGGCGTACCCTCTCACCTGTCCCTGCAGGACATGGTAGACCGCATCCAGCAGATGGCTGCCGACCAGCAGGAGCTGGACCAGGAGCAGCAGCAGGACAACCCGGTCCAGACATTGCAATATGACGACGAGGCCTACAAGTCACCGGATGCCCCGACCATCGGCCCGGAGGGCGGCATGGTATGGAGCGAGGCGCCGGAGCAGCCTCCCGCCTACGGCTATCAGGTCACCCTGGAGCGCGCCGAGGGCAGCGACGACATAACCGGCTGCCGAATTCGTCCGGGCAAGCTGATGCTCTCCGGCCGGTACATCGGTACGGTTCCCACGCCCAATAGCGGGGAGTGGTTTGCGTCCTCGTGCACGGCAGGCGAGATATGGCTGGACGTCAAATTCAGTGGTATGGGCAAGCTGACCGGCACCTCCATAGCTTACGAGCAGGGGGCGGTCAACCCCCTCCGCCTTCAGATGGAGGAGGGCGACCCCTCGGAGGTGTTTTCCTATTCCTTCCACTTGGCCACCATCCGGGACAAGGAGGTCATCCAGCACATGCTGGGCACCATCCAGGTGCCGGTCTACGGAGGCACTTTCTATCCATACGGCCCCGCCATCTAAATTTTACCCTATATATAATAGTATGATCAGGATTTTTATTTTTTCGTACTCCGGAGACGCCGACGAGGCAGCAGCTTGCGTGCGGTGCGCCCGGATGGCCGTACCCTATGCGAGCGTGACGGTGGTAGATGATGCAGCCAGTCCGGTACAGGAGGATATCGCAGATGCTCTCCGGTCCATGGGGGCGGACTACGTACAATCCACCTGGGAGCGCAACGGCAACCTGCGTGGCCCGGATTGTATCCGCGGCATGCTTTCCGAGATGTGCCGGGAGGCCGAGGATGACGATATCCTGGTCAAGATTGACTGTGACACGGCTCTCCTGGATGACGGCTGGCTGCGGTGGATGGAGTCCCGGCCATGGTGCCCGATGTATGCCTCTGGGGATTTTATCGACGGCTCCTGGAGGATTTACGGCTGTCTGTACGCCTTGCGCGGCTGGATGGCCAGACGTCTCTACCGGGAGATGGACTGGACGCTCCTGGACGATTCAGCGCCGGAGGACGTGACGATCGGCCGCGAGGTACTGGCCAGAGTGCCGGTGACATTGTGCCGGGTTGAGGAGCCGTGGCGACAACGATCTCCTTGGAGCGAGTGGACGGCCTGGTGCTGGCCTAGCAGGACGGTGAGAGCCGAGAGCTATGCGGCCAGGTTTGCGATGGTGACCACCGGTTCCCCTCGCATGGATGACCGGCCATCCAGCGAGCGGGCCAGAGTGATGCACCTGCTGGCCGACGCCAGGGAGCGGATGCTCCGGGAGGGAGTGGACAGGGAGGACGATGAGGCGGTGGATTGGGGTGAGCTTCTGGCCGCGTGTAAGGGTGAGGCAGAGTCTATGCAGACACCCTGCGCGGAGTAGGCAGACAGGCAAGTTATATCAGATACCTGTCATAGTTCTATCAGATGCCTTGGCGCGTTACACAACCTTCCAAAACGTGTCCCTTGGCACATCCACGCACCCGTGAGGGTGCGACTGAGCCAGCGGGGGAGCAATGATCAGCATCCGTTGTTTCAATTCACGCACCTGTGAAGGTGCGACGGCATATTATTTTTGGGTCTGATGTTCAAGGTTGGTTTCAATTCACGCACCTGTGAAGGTGCGACCGAAAGCGTCCAGACAGGCAACATGCTCGACCTGGTTTCAATTCACGCACCTGTGAAGGTGCGACATCCAACACGATGAAGAGCTTATTGCAGTGCTCGGTTTCAATTCACGCACCTGTGAAGGTGCGACCCGGGTTTGGTATGGCGGCGGTTCCGGCAATAACGTTTCAATTCACGCACCTGTGAAGGTGCGACGGCGGAAGGGGATATGCGTTGAAAGTTAGTGGTACAAATCGCTTTTTGCGCCAACCTCTTTCAGGATGCATATTCCTTACGCCTTATATTTTATTGGAGGGAATGTCAATCTGCTGATTTCAAGGACTTACAGGAATCGCCGATCTACCGGGGAATTCCTGTGAGCTTGGGGTTGGCGCAAACAGATCAGCGGTTCAGCATTCATTTTGGAATTGCTGATTCCCATCTGGTTCACCAACCTGTTTTTAATGCTAGATGGTCAGCGGCCTATCGTCCAGCAACTTTTTCCTTCTCTGCCATTCCGAAAACAAAAAGCCGCTCCATTCAATATGGAGCGGCCTTGAAGTGTTTTGCGGCATCAGCAGCCGCCAAAGGCGCCGTTAACGCACACGGGCAATGAGCCAGTGCAGCAAGTCCTTGATGGCGACGCGTTCCTGTTCCATGGAGTCGCGGTGGCGAATAGTTACCGTGTCCTTGAGGGAGGCATCGTTTTCTCCGAGGGTTTCAAAGTCCACCGTGATGCAGAAGGGGGTGCCCACTTCATCCTGGCGGCGGTAGCGGCGGCCAACAGCTCCCGTTTCATCATAGAATACGGGCATCCACGGCTGGAGCGTTTTTTCAATTTCTCGGGCGATGCGCACCTGTTCCTCGTTTTTCTTGAGCAGCGGGAAAATGGCGGCCTTGATGGGAGCCATCCGGGGCACAAAGCGGAGCACGGTACGGACGTCTTTCTTGCCCTTGTCATCCACCAATTCTTCTTCATCAAAGGCTTCACAGATGATGGCCAGAATGGTGCGGTCACACCCGGCGGAGGGTTCTACCACATGGGGAATGAATTTTTCCCGAGTTTCTTCGTCAAAGTATTCCAGCGGACGGCCGGAGCCTTTCTGGTGGCAGCTCAGGTCATAGTCCGTGCGGTAGGCAATGCCTTCCAGTTCCTGAATGCCGAACGGGAATTCATATTCCAGGTCGTAGGTTTTCTTGGAGTAGAAGGCGCGCTCACCGTCCGGAACATCCAGCAGATGAATGTGTTCACGCGGCACGCCTACTTCATCATAGAAGCTGAGGCGGTGTTCCAGCCATTCATCCACCAGGCGCAGGCCGTCTTCCGGACGGCAGAAGTATTCGATTTCCATTTGTTCGAATTCGCGGGAACGGAAGGTGAAGTTGCGCGGGTTGATTTCGTTGCGGAAGGATTTGCCTATTTGTGCAATCCCGAAGGGGAGCTTCACGCGGGAGCTGTCCAGAATGTTCTTGTACTGGCAGAAGATGGACTGGGCCGTTTCCGGGCGCAGCCAGCCGGTAGCATTGGGATCATTTTCATCGGAGGTGGCCCCGATGGTCGTTTTGAACATGAGGTTGAATTCGCGGGCTTCCGTCACCAGGGAACCGTTGGCGGGGTTGTACATGGTGGAGTCCGTAATGGGTTCCATGCGTTCTCCTTTAAGTTCCATTTCCTTGTGGGAGACGTCCTTGCCAGCCAGCTGGGCATAGTACTGGGCCGCAGTCTTGCGGGCCCTGTCCGCCTGTTTTTCAGAGTCCACCAGCACGGAGTATTCCTTTTCCACGCTCCAGGAGCCATCTTTTCTGGAGGCTCCGGTGTAGAAGAAGCCCGTGCCGCTCTGTGCCGGGATCTGGTCCGCGCGCAGGCGTTCCTTGGTCAGCAGGCAGTCGCACATCGGGTCGGAGAAGCTGCCCACGTGGCCGGAGGCGACCAGCACGGAGTTATGCGTCAGAATGGAGCCGTCCATCCCCACCATGTCGTCGCGTTCCTGCACGTTTTTACGCCACCAGTATTCCTTGAGGTTGCGCTTGAGTTCCACGCCCATGGGACCGTAGTCCCAGCAACCATTCAGCCCGCCATAGATTTCAGCTGCCTGGAAGATGAAGCCCCGCCTTTTGCAGAGGCTCACGATTTTCTCCATTCGGGCGGGATCTGTATTGGTTCTGTCTGCCATGATAAGATATATAGATTGGGTTGGCTATGCGGGTTGTATTGATGACCGCAATCAGCGGCCAGTGAAAGCAAAAAGCGTGTCTTCTCAAGAATCCCAGGGGAGGGGAACCCCCTTGAGCAGCTGGGAGTCATATCCGGCTTCCACCAGCGTGCGGAAGGCTTGCATCGCCTCCGGAGTTACGGGCTGTTCCGTGGAAAATCCCTGCCGGGGGTATTCCAGTATCCGTTGAAAGTCCCCCACCATGGCGGAGACAACCAGCTCCCGAGGCAGTTCCGGGGTCAAGTATTCCCGGAAGCTTACGGGAGGGGAACTGACTGCCACCCCGGGTTCCGGCCACTGGGCCTGGAGCGTAGCCAGGGTACGCCGCTCCATGTACGGTTTTTGCAGGGCAATGAGGGTGGCGGGCTCCGGAATGCCGGCCTTTTTCAGAATTTCCCGGGAAAAACGGACATTTTCCCCGGTGTTGGTGGATTTATTTTCAATGAGTATCCTGTCTTCCGGCACTCCCGCCTTCATGGCTGCCGCCGCAAAGAGTTCCGCCTCCGTCACGGCCCATTTCCCGGTGAACCGCCCCATCCCGCCGGAAAACAGGAGAAGAGGGGCCAGCTTCCGCTCATAGAGTTCCGCCGCATATTCCGCCACCCGGACGTCATTGCTGCCAAGGATAAAGATGAGGTCCGCCGGGCGCAGCTCCTGCTTCACATGGTGGTAGTCCCATAAAATTTCTATCGCTTCCTCCGGAGTCATCGGTCTTATGTACTCAAGAAGCCCTTCCCTGTAAACGCCGGATTCACCACAGGCCGTATTTGCCCCATTCCAGGGCGGCCCATCCCAGTAGCGCATTCGCCACCGCGTGCATGATGATGACGGCACACAGGTTTTTCTGCCACACGGCAAGGAGGTACGCCAGAGATCCGTAGATGAAGGCGCTGCAGTAGTCCACAGGCTGGTGCACGGCCATGAAGCAGAGGGTGGTCACCCAGTACGCTTTCCAGGTGTTGGTGCCGAAGGGCACTTTCCACGGATGGTCCAGGTTTACCATCAGGCGCATCAGGTACCCGCGCCAGAAGAGTTCCTCCACCAGCGCCACTACCACCACGGCCCGGAAGAAGCGCAGGGCCAGCGCCGCCAGCCAGCTCCAGGAGTCCGGGGAAAAGACAACGCCGGGATTAAATCCTTCCGGGCGCGCGTCAATTCCCAGCAGGTACCGGTACCATGGCCAGGAGGGATGGCCGAACCATGCGTCCGGACCGCCCGACAGGCGGTCCGCCGCCATCGTGGGGGCCAGCCAGCACAGGATACCCAGCACGCCAAAGAGGATGCCCCACGCAGCGGGTTTCCATTTCCAGTCCCAGTCAATGGCCTTTCTCCACCAGATGACCAGAGCAAAGCAGACGATGGCCTGCACGGGGTACAGCCATTGTTCCGGCGCCCTTCTCCACCAGGCGGCGGCTGGGTGGTCCCATTCCAGGAACGGGGCGCCAAACTGCCACAGAAGGGTAAAGCCCATGAACACCGCAAACGGCGCTACGTACGCCCTTGTTTTCAGGGCCTCCGGGACGGAGTTCATGGACGCGGAGGGGTCAGGAGAGAGTTTTCACGAAACGCTCCATGCGGTTGCAGGCTTCCTTGATCTGGTCAAAGGCGGTCGCATAGCAGCAACGCAGGAAGCCTTCCCCGCTTGCACCGAAAGCGGTACCGGGCACGGCGGCCACCTGCTCTTCCATCAGCAGGCGCGTGGCGAATTCCTTGCTGGAAAGGCCGAATTTGGAGATGTCCGGGAAGGCGTAGAATGCGCCGCCGGGCAAATGGCAGTCCAAGCCTATTTCGTTGAAGCGCTTCACCAGGAAGTCGCGCCGCTGGCGGTAGCTTTCCCTCATTTTCATCATGGCGGAGGTTCCGTTTTGCAATGCTTCAATGGCCGCTTCCTGGGAGGTGATAGGAGCGCAGAGCATGGAGTACTGGTGAATTTTCATCATGGCGGAGATGAGCGGCTCCGGTCCGCAGGCATAGCCCAGGCGGAAGCCCGTCATGGCAAACGCCTTGGAAAAGCCGTGCAGCAGCAGGGTGCGTTCCCTCATCCCAGGCAGTGAGGCTATCGAAACGTGCGGCTTGCCGTCGTAGCGCAGCTCGCTGTAGATTTCATCCGTCAGCACGATGAGATCGTGCTTGATGCAGATGCGGGCAATTTCCTGAAGGGTTTCCACAGGGGCCACGGCCCCGGTCGGATTGGTGGGGAAATTGAGCATCAGCACCTTGGTCCGGGGCGTAATGGAGGCTTCCAGCACGGCCGGATTCAGGGCAAACATATCCTGCTTGCTCGTAGGCACGGCGGTAGCCACGCCATAGGCCATGTTCACGCTGGGAGCGTAGGAGACGTAGCAGGGTTCGTGGTAAAGCACCTCGTCCCCAGGATTCAGCACGGCGCGCAGAGCCAGGTCAATGGCTTCGCTGACGCCCACCGTCACCAGCACTTCATGCAGAGGGTCGTATTTTACATGGAAGAAGCCTTCCACATATTTGACGATGGAACGGCGCAGGGATTCCAGCCCGTAGTTGGAGGTGTAGGAAGTGTGCCCTTTTTCCAGGGAGTAAATGGCCGCCTCGCGGATGTTCCACGGCGTGACGAAGTCCGGTTCCCCCACGCCCAGCGAGATGATATCCGTCCGGCCTGTGACCAGGTCAAAGAATTCCCGGATGCCGGAACGGGGAATGGAGCCTACCTGCTCCGCTATTTTGTTCTGCCAGTTCATTAATGGTTCCTTTCCGACGGCAGGGGATTACGGAGCAACAACCAGGCGTTCGGCCTGCACGGGGGCCTCGAACACACAGCCGTTTTTCTTGTAGGTTTTCAGGTGGAAGTGCGTGGAGGTGGACAGAACCCCTTCCAGCGTGGACAGTTTTTCCGCCACAAACCGGGCGATGTCCCGCATGCTTTTTCCTTCCACCAGCACCAGCAGGTCAAAGCCGCCGCTCGCCAGATAGCAGGAGGAGACTTCGTCAAAACGGGAGATGCGCATCGCCAGGCGGTCAAAGCCGCCATCGCGTTCGGGCGTCATTTTTACTTCAATGAAGGCCGCTACCCTGCTGTCGTGTTCGTATTCCTCATTTACTACCGCCTGGTAGCCCAGAATCACGCCTTCCTTTTCCCACTGCTCCCGCTGGGCTCGAACGGCTTCTTCAGTCATGTCAAGACGTTCGGCCAATTCGCCATCGCTCAAGCGGGCTTGAGTCGCCAGTAACTGTAGAAGTGATGCAGTGGACATAAAATTTCAGGCATAAAAGACCCTTTTATAGCGAACGTGTCAAGAACACATATTACGCAAGGCTGACATCCGTTCTTTCCAACATAATAAAATACGTTCTTTTTCTTCAAAAAACAGCCGCCGTTCCGAGAATATAATGCTATTGCCTTCAATAAGATAACCATTATTTCAAACATCCGTTGGAATTATTTTCAGAGAATAGTTGCTCTAATCCGCCTTTTGTGCCATAGTAAAGTGCATAGACCTGTAGCGTCCCTTTACAAGGAACGCTTGTTTCCAATTTTTATATGACAGTCTGATATTATGAGCATGGCACTTAACCCGGATAGGGCTACCCTGAACTTTCTCAATGCCTTTCCGGAAGAAATCCGTCTGCGCGGCGAGAAGCTCCAGAAAGACGGAGCGGTTACGCAAATCTTTGGCAATCATTTGTATATTCAGGGCCGTGTGGAAGATGCGCACGGCGTACACCGCGTGAACCTCCGCCTCCAGGGCAACAGGTGGTTCGGGGCTTGCTCCACGGAAGACGAGGATCTGGCCGGAGCGGCCATGTACGCCGCCATGCTGGAACGCATGTACCGCGGCCAGGATCTTCCGGAGTCCCCGAACGAACTTAACGACGTTCCCCTGCTGGATATTCTGGAAGAGAAGCTGGGCCGCGAACTGGATGACAAGGAAGCGGATTACGTCAGCAAGCTGGAGAAGCGCTACCGCCGTTTCGCCATTGAGCAGGAAATCCATGACCATGACATGGTGCGCCTGAATCCCCGCTGGGAAATCGTCAGCTATGACCCGCTGGAACTGTGGCCCGTGCCTCCCACGAACATCCTTGAATTCTGGAATTACATCGCCTACGCCTTCAACAAGAGGCGCCTGCCCTACCCGGAATTCATGGAATCCATCACGGACCTGGAAAAAGTTCAGCGCAAGATTCACGAATGGGAGCGTTCCCGTGAAGTAGGCACTTGGTATGACCGCATCCAGTCCGTGAATGAACGGCCCCCGCAGCCGCCCCGCGGAGAGCTGTTCATGAGGCTCGTTTCCACCATCAACGAGGGCCATTTCGAATACCGCCATTCCCTGAAGCAGGACTGGATTCCCGTCCGGGAAAAGCAGGATTTGGAACATCTGGAAAACCTGCATGAACGCGCTGCCGTGCGCATGGATGCCCAGACGGAAATCCTCCTTGTATCCCTGTCCGATTACGCCCGTGCGGAAGACGCCCTGACGCTGGACCTGGACCAGGAAGCCGCGTGCGCCCTGATGAACAAGCTTTTCCACCAGCCCGCCCTGAAAGGCTACCTGGTGAACCTGGATGAAAATTATTTCAAGGTGGTGGACGAACCGCTCAAGTGGATTTGCCAGGACGACCCCATTGAGCCGGACTGCTACGCCCTCCAGCTCGCCACGTCCACCGGCATCAACGTCTCCCACTCCGTCCGCCAGCTTCCCGGCCAGCAGGAGCTGTACCAGTCTGACGAAACCGTGTTCCCGGGTCCCCCCCGCTGGCTGGAGAGCACGGAAGTGGAACCCCGCTATTCCATTCCCAAGCAGGTCATCGACAGCCTTGAAGGGGTGGAGTTCCTCCGTAAGATCGGCGCTTCCCTTCCCCCCAGCATGGAGGACCGCGTGGTGGACATCGACCTGCGCGGCACCTTTGACATGAAGATCGTCCGCGGCCTCACCTCCGCGGAAACGGAACACGTGCTTTGTGAAGTAAGCGCCAGGGACGCTTCCGGCTACCGCACGGAAAAACTCGGAAAGGACGGCTGGGACGTCGCTCACCAGGAGCCCATGAAAAACAAGGCCCTGCTGCGCTTCATCCGGGAGCACCTCTATCCCATTCCCGGCCTGCTGGAAGAAATGGGCTTCTCCTATGATCCCCAGGTGGGCGCTTTCAAGGCCCGCGTTACCCGGCAGTTCCCTGAAAAATTTGCGGAGTGGGCCAAGCAGCTCCCGGAAGAGCTGACCGTCAATATGGATGACAAGCTCAAGACACTGCTGGCGGACCCGGTGGCCGCCGCCGTGCGGTTTGAAGTAGTTAACCAGGAGATTGACTGGTTTGACCTCCGCATCGTCATTGACGTGGAAGGCGTCCAGCTTTCCAAGGAACAAATCCGCGCCCTGGTCGCCGCCAGAGGCGGCTACGTCCGCATGGACGACGGAGGCTGGATGCGCCTGGAAATCAAGCTGGACAACGACCAGCGCGACGCCGTCACCCGCCTGGGCCTGGACCCCTTCGACCTCTCCGGGGAAACCCACCGCATGCACGCCATGCAGCTAGCGGACCCGAAGGCCGCGGAAGTGTTCGACCCGAAGGCCTGGAAACGCATCAAGGACCGCACCGCGGAAATCAAGATCGATGTCAAGCCGGACGTCCCCTCCCAGCTCCAGGCCACCCTGCGCCCGTACCAGGTGGACGGCTTCCACTTCCTGGCCTATCTGGCCACGAACGGCTTCGGCGGCATTCTGGCGGACGACATGGGTTTGGGCAAAACCATCCAATCCATCACTTACGTGCTCTGGCTGCGTGAGGAATTCGCGCGCAAAAACAAATCCAAGAAGAAAATCGCCGTTCCTCCGGTACTCATCGTCTGCCCCAAGTCCGTGCTGGATGTCTGGGCTGGGGAAACGGAGAAATTCGCTCCCGGCGTGCGCGTACTCGTCATCCGCAGCAAGGATCAGGCCAATTTGGACGACATCCGGAAGAATTACGATATGGTCGTGGTCAACTACGCCCAGCTCCGCGTCTGCGGAGAAACCCTGAACCAGATCAAGTGGCTCACGGTCATCCTGGACGAAGGCCAGCAGATCAAGAACCCGGATTCCAAGGCCGCCAAGGCCGCCCGTGAAATCGTCTCCTACAACCGCCTGGTCCTTTCCGGCACGCCCATTGAAAACCGCCTGCTGGACATGTGGTCCCTCATGGCCTTCTCCATGCCCGGCGTTCTCGGTTCCCGTTCCTACTTCAAGAAGCGCTTTGACAAGCGCAAGGACCCGCAGAGCCAGAACCGCCTGGCCGCGCGCCTGAAACCCTTCCTGCTGCGCCGCACCAAATCACAGGTGGCGAAGGACCTGCCCCCCAGGACGGAAGAAGAAGTGTACGCCAAGATGGAAGGCATCCAGAGCCAGCTGTACAAGGCGGAACTCCGCCGTATCCAGCAGGCCCTGCTCGGCCTGGATTCGGACGAATCCGTCAAGAAAAACAGCTTCGCCATTCTGCAGGGCCTCATGCGCCTGCGCCAGATCTGCTGCCACCCCGGCCTGGTGGACCCCAAGTACGCCAAGGAAGACAGCGCCAAGATGACCGCCCTGTTCTACCTGCTGGACCAGCTCCGGGAGGAAGGGCACAAGGTGCTCGTCTTCTCCCAATTCGTCTCCATGCTGGAAATTATCAAGAACCGGCTGGAAGCGGAAAACAGGCCGCTTAACTACCTTACCGGCCAGACCAAGGACCGCCGCGGGGAAATTGAAAAATTCCAGACTACCAAGGACCCGTCCGTCTTCCTGCTCTCCCTGAAAGCGGGGGGCGCCGGCCTCAACCTTACTTCCGCCTCCTACGTGGTCCTGTATGACCCGTGGTGGAACCCGGCCGTGGAAAGCCAGGCTATTGACCGTACGCACCGCATCGGCCAGAAGAACAAGGTGATCGCCTACCGCCTGCTGACGAAGGACTCCGTGGAAGAAAAAATCCGCATCCTCCAGCATCAGAAGAACCAGCTCGTCGCCAACGTGCTGGGTGACGAGGGCTTCACCTCCAGCCTGGGCATTGACGACCTGAACTTCATCCTCAACCACGGGGATGACGAAGAAGGCTAAGCCGATGGCAGTGAGTAGAGAGTAGTGAATAGAGATTAATTATTTCAACTTCCGGACATTGGTCCGCTCATTCTTTCCCTACTCTCTGATCTCTCATCATTAATCGCTATAAAAAAACCCTGCAATTTCATGCAGGGCTTTTTTATTTCACCATTTAAGGCTGACAGGGTCCGTATGATAAAGAATCCCGGCCTCGTCACGCACAAGAAGAGTTAACTGGATGCGCGCAGGAAGACGCAGCATCTGGAGGCCGTTGAACGCAAATATCTGCCCCTGGCACAACAGAGGGCGGGAACCGAACAATTCATCCCCTTCAATCACCTGCGTGCCGTCTTCATGGGAACGGACGGTCCACTTTTTACCGATGATGCGCACGGCGCCTTCCCCCGTATTGCGGATGCTCACATTGTAGGGCACGGGAATGCGCCCGTCGTCACGGACCATCCGCTCCAGCTTTTCATCCCGTGAATACAGGCTGCGCGGCGTGAGCCGCACTTCCAGGCTGGTCAGGAGGGGGAGAACCATACGGGAGCCGGGGAGGAATTATGATTCCACGGGAGCCAGGGCCGCCTTCATCAGCTCCAGCGTCGTCTTGCGGATGGCTTCCACGCCCGCCTTGGTGGGCTTGGCGTCCGGAGCCAGCGTCATCTGCTCCTGCAAGGTCGTCAGAAGGTTCATGATTTTTGCAATGTCCCGGCGTTCCTTCATTTCCGGCTCCACCCCGTCCAGGATATAATGGAAGTATTCCGGCACGTCCGGCTGGAAGATGACCTTCGCCTTGTCCTCCGCAAACTTGTTATCCAGCGCCGCGGTAGCGGCATCCAGGGCGCGTATCCATCCTCCCAGGCCAATCAGGTTCGCCATGTCGGAATCCCGCAGGGAGGCAAGCTCCTGTTCCACGTCGGACTGAATCAGGGCCAGATTATTCTTGAAACTGCTCAAATCCCCGTCTTCCGCATTTTTCAGCAGGCTGGCGGCATGGCGGTTCACCCGTTCCCCGGCTCCGATGGCCTTCGCGTAGCTGGAGAGGTCCAGCGCAATGGGCTTCACCTCGTTCATCTTGCCGCACTGCACGATCACAAAGCCGTCCGCCATCATGCCGCCAAGCTGGAGAGCCAGGGAGCAGCGGTCCATGGGGGGGCGTTCGGGACGCGCGCGCAGCGCCACGTTCTCCGGAATTTCCGGCAACCCTTCCAGGTCTTCAAAAATCTTGCGGATGGACGGCGCGGTAAATTCGTTGATGCCCAGCTCCTCATTCATGTGGGAGTCGTCCAGCAGGCGTTCCGGAATGGCCGGCTGACCCTGCCTGTCCTGCTTGCCGGGCGGCGGCGTCTGCACATCCAGTACGGCTTCCTCCTTCTCCGGGGCGTTTTCCTTCGGGGCGGCAAACGCCATTCCCCCCGTGACGGATACAGCCGCTGCCAGCACATACAATCTCTTCATAACAACACTCAAAAAGGTTAAGCAAAACGGAATATGTCTTGACTCTCGCCCTATGGTGTCTTATATGGGCGTCACGTCAAGGAAATCCCCCCCGCCTGACGCAAAAAGATACCAAACACCCTTTGCAAGCCCCGCATGTCTTTAAATTACAATTTTATCTGGCTCCTGTGCTATCTTCTGGTTCTCGTCGGCCTGGCCGGATACGGCTTTCACCGCCTGAGCATCGTTTACCTGTACTGGAAGAACCGCAACAACAAGCCCCAGCCCAAGTCCCGCTTCCAGGAACTGCCCGTCGTTACGGTTCAGCTCCCCATGTTCAATGAGAAGTTCGTCGTGGACCGCCTTCTGGAATCCGTAGCCGCTCTGGATTATCCTCAGGACAAGCTGGAAATCCAGATTCTGGACGATTCCACGGACGACACCACGGAACAGTGCTACCGCAAGGTGGAGGAACTGAAGGCCCGCGGCTTTGACGCCGTCTGCATCCACCGCACGGACCGCACGGGCTTCAAGGCCGGCGCGCTGGAAGCGGCCACCAAGGTGGCCAAGGGCGAATTCCTGCTGATTCTGGACGCCGATTTCGTTCCGGAACCGGACCTTCTGCAAAAAACCATCCATTTCTTCACGGATGAAGGCGTGGGCCTCGTCCAGACCCGCTGGGGCCACATCAACCGGGAATACAACCTTCTCACCCGCGTGCAGGGCATGTACCTGGACGGCCACTTCGCCATGGAGCAGACGGCGCGCAACCGCTCCGGGCGTTTCTTCACCTTCAACGGCACCGCCGGCATGTGGCGCAAGTGCGTGATCGGGGATGCGGGCGGCTGGTCCCATGACACCCTGACGGAAGACATGGACCTTTCCTACCGCGTCCAGCTCAAGGGCTGGCGCTTCATTTACCTGAACGATGTCGTTACCCCGGCGGAACTCCCCGTGGACATGGACGGGTTCAAGTCCCAGCAGCACCGCTGGACCAAGGGCTCCATCCAGGTCTGCCAGAAAATCCTGCTGGACATCTGGCGCTCCAAGGCTCCCCTCAAGGCCAAGGTGGAGGCCACCACGCACCTTACCTGCAATTATTCCTACCTGCTCCTGGCCCTGCTCTGCTTCCTGGTGTACCCCATCTGCACCCAGCGCATTCCGGAAAATGAAACGGTCTTCATGTGGTTCGTGAACGTGGCCCTGTTCTTCATGACCAGCGTGGCCGTCTGCATCTTCTACATGAGCGCCCAGATCGTGGTGCGCCCCAAATCCTGGTGGAAGGAGCTGCCCTACCTGCCGCTTCTCCTCACGCTGAGCGTGGGCATGGCGGTCAACAACGCCAAGGCCGTTCTGGAAGCCATCTTCGGCCATCAGTCCGCCTTCGTCCGCACGCCCAAGTACGGGGTGGACCAGAAGGAAAACAGGCAGCATGTCTCCCAGCTCAAGCGCAACGGGTACAGGGCCATCAAGTCCGTCGTCATCCCCGTCCTGGAAATCGCCTGCGGCACCTTCTTCCTGAACCTGATCATCATCATGATCCGCCAGGGCCATTACCTTTCCCCCATCCTGATGATTCCCTTCCTGGGATTCTACTACACGGGGTTCTGCTCCCTGGGCCGCATGATCTCCAACCTGCTGCCCGCCAAGCAAACTGCCAAAGCCAAGAACTGACACCTTTCCCATGCCTGCGCCTCTCTCGCAAGCAGTACGCCTGATTCAACTCGCCGGCGCCGCCTTCGCGGTGTTCGGCGCCTTGGTATCCTGCTCCCGTCCGGACTACCAGCCCACCGCCATCGTCAAGGATGGCGTCGTCGTTAGCGTCAGGGACCAGAAAATGGCCGTCATGCGCAACGGACACGTCGTAAAAACCTACCCCATCAGCACTTCCAAATTCGGTCTGGGCGACAGGAAGGGGAGCTGCCGCACTCCGCTGGGCGCCCACCGCATCGCCTCCAAGATCGGCACCGGACAGCCCAAGGGCATGGTGTTTAAAAGCCGCAAGCCCACCGGGGAATGCGTGGCCCCCAATTCTCCGGGCCGCGACCCCATTGTCACCCGCATCATGTGGCTGGAAGGGCTGGAAGGCCGCAACCGGAATGCCCACTCCCGCCTGATTTACATCCACGGAACGGCGGAAGAACGCACCATCGGCACGCCCGCTTCCTACGGCTGCGTGCGAATGAAAAGCAATGACGTGTACGAAGCCTTCAACCTGCTCCGGACCGGGGATCCCGTCGTGATCGAACGCTGCTCCATAGACGCTTCCCTGAAAGCTCTGGCCCAGGCGGAAAAAACGCAGGATTCCTCCCTGCTGGTCATGGCTTCCGCACCGTCTCTCATGGAGAATGCCAACACGGCTTCCATCATTTCCCACCGCCGCCGGGCATCCCGTCCTCCCGCCGTAGCCCTTTCCCGCAAGCAGACCGCGGCCGCCGGGAAGAAAGCCTCTCCCCACAAGCGGACGGCAGTCCGCAAGACAGTGAAGAGCTCCAAAGCCGCCGCCCGTTCCGCCAGGGGGACCCGTTACACCCTCGGCTGAACCGACCTTCCCCGCCATTCTTCCGGCATTCCCGTTCCTCCGCCTCCTGACATGGCTGTTTGAACGCATGGTTGCCTGCGTCCGTCACATTTGTTAACGTAGACTTATGGCCATGATGGAACATGAAGATATCAGCAATGAAAACCTGGCGGGCCACCTTCTGGTTTCCGCCCCCTATCTGGACGGCGGCGGCTTTTACCACTCCGTGATTTTTCTGAGCCGGGTGGAGGAGGAATTCGTCATAGGCCACATCCTGAACCATCCGGCCGGCATGAACGTGGGAGAAGTGGCGCGCCATACGGACATTCCGGAATCCCTTTACCCCGTTCCCATCTTCAAGGGTGGCCCCGTGGAGCGCAACCAGCTCATTTTCGCCGCCTTCGTCCGGACGGAGGACAAATTGCGCGTCCAGTTCCATCTACAGGAGGAACAGGCCCTGGAATACATTGAGGATCCCCACGCCATCCTGCGCGCCTACGTGGGCCACAGCGCCTGGACGCCCTCCCAGTTGCGCCGGGAGCTGAACGACCGCGCCTGGTACGTCTCCCCCACCGTGCCGGACATCTGCCTGGAGCCGGACTCCTCCAAGGTATGGGCCATGGCCATGCGGCGCCTCTCCCCCCTGCACCACATCATGAGCCACGCGCCCGCACAGCCTTCCCTGAATTGAACCATCCATCATGAGCATCCAACAGAATCTGGAACACATTCTCTCCCGCATCCGCTCCGCGGAACTCCGTGCCGGGCGTCCGGCGGGGTGCGCCCGCCTCGTCGCCGTCAGCAAAACCTTTCCTGCGGATGACGTGAAGGCGTGCTACGATGCGGGCCAGCGCATTTTCGGAGAAAACAGGGTTCAGGAGGCCCTGGGAAAAATCCCCGCTCTTCCTCCGGATACGGAATGGCACCTCATCGGCCCCCTGCAGCGCAACAAGGTGCGCAAGGCCCTGGAACATTTCACGCTGATCCACGCCGTGGACTCCCTGCGCCTGGCGCAGTTCATGGACGCCGTAGCGCAGGAGACGGGCAAACGCCCCCGCATCCTGCTGGAAGTGAACGTAGGGGATGAAGACAGCAAATTCGGCTTTTCCCCGGAGAGTCTGGAACGGGAATGGCCGGAACTGGCCGCGCTGGACCACCTTGAAATAGCCGGCCTCATGTGCATCCCTCCCCCGGTGGAAAATCCGGACGAAGCGCGTCCTTATTTCCGCCGCCTCCGGGAGCTGAAGGAAACCCTGGCCGGCAAGGGGGGAGCCCCGCTGACGGAGCTTTCCATGGGCATGAGCCATGACTTTGAAACGGCTGTGGAGGAGGGCGCCACCCTCGTCCGCGTGGGCACCGCCATTTTCGGCGGCCGCTCCTATGCTCCGGCCCCGTGATTTTAGTTGGACAGAAGGAAAAGCGGCGTGTACGTTTGTTCCGGAATAACGGAACGGCCCGGACGGAGCCTTGATTTCAACACCCCATGCTGACAGGAGGAAAAAACGTGATTCCGCATGCGGTGCGGGACGTAGCGGATGCCGCCGCGGCATTTTCCGCCCGCATTGGCCCGGACCGTCATTTTGACTCCCAGGAAAACGTGGAGGAAGCCCTGGCGGAATGCTGCTCTCCGCAGAACGTCACCGTGATCGGCATGACGGGTTCCGGTAAGTCTTCCACGCTGGATGCCCTGGCCGGAGAACGGTTCTGTTCCCGCGTTTCCAGCGAAGCCACACTGGTCCGCTGGCAGTACACGCCCCACCCCGCGCCCCACACCCATGAATGGGTGCTGGACCTTTTTTACCCGTCGGACGCCCTGCTGAACCTTGAGTTCTGGGACACCATCGGCCTGGAACAGGAGGACGCCCCCCGGAAGCTGAAGCACATCGTCCCCAAATCGGACGCCATTCTTGTGGTCATTTCCGCCAGGGACGGCAACCAGCTCCCTTTATGGGACTACCTCCGGACACTGGAGGAACGGCTTCATTCCCGCATGGTGCTCGTCATCACCCACGCGGAGCTGCTATCCTTTGACCAGCTCCAGTCCCTGAAAGAGGAATTGCGCTCCACCTCCCGCGAACGCCTGGGCGTGCAGCTTCCCCTGTACCCCGTCACGACCGCCGGGGAGCAGGCTGGGGAAGGCGTGGAAGCGCTGAGAACATGCGTGCAGGAGGTGCTGAAACGCAGCCCGCTGACGGACAAGCGCGTGGAACGCCTGCTGCTGGCTACGGACCGCCTGCTGGAAGAACAGGGAAAGGTGCTCAATGAACTGCACCGCCTTTCCAAGATGGATTCCGGCTTCCTGACTTCCATTGACCGGGAGATAGACCGCATCCAGCTCCAGATGGAGGATGAAATGCCCGCACGGCTCAAGGCATACGCCCAGTACGTGCAGGACTGCGTGCCGCGGCTGGGGAAAAAATCGGCCCGGCAGATGGGGCGCTTCCTTTCCATCCGGCGCACGATGATCCTGCACAAGCTTCCTCCCGTCATTGACGAATGGTTTTATGAGCTGGTCAAGTCCGGCATTGAGGAACGGCACGCATATTACAACAAGGAATTCCTGAACATCTGCCAGACGCACTGGAACCATGTGCGCCCCCGCGTGAAGGAACAGTGGGACTGCGACATAGGCGATTTTCCCGCCGCGCGGCTCCAGGCGGACCTGGAGGTGTACAAGGAGCGCCTGGGCCGTTCCATTTACATGCCCCTGAAGGATTTCGGCATCAAGCCGTGCCTCAGCAAGCTGTTTCTGGACCAGGAGGACGTGATGAGAACGGAAATCAAGCTGATGCTCATCCTGGTGATTCTGGGAGCCCTGCTGGGGTGCTTCGGAGAACATGCGGCGGGGTTTGCCTGCGTAGCCGCGGCCCTGGCCGTCTGGGTGGGCGGCAACCTGGGGCTGGCCTGGATGCAGTTCCGGCTGTCGCGCCAGATTGTAGCCGCGGCGGCGGAAATGCACATTGCCGTAGAATGCGGCCTGCGGACGCCCCTGTATGAAGCCATGGTCAGCGGCCTTTCCGATTACCGCAAACTGTACGCGGACATCCGCGGCCAGGTGGCCGGCGGCGTGGAACATCTCCAGCCCCTGCTGAATGCCCGCTACGACCTGTTCTATAAACTGACCGTGCAGAAACACCGGTTCCGCATCTAGCCCCTTTCCTTTTCGTCCGGAGACGCGGCTTCCTGTTCCCTACCGCAGAAACGCACCCGCTTTCCATCAAGCATCACTCCGCGTCCGGCGTAATCACCATGTCCACATGCCTGTCATGGGCTTCCATGGGCACGTCGTCCAGAAGCTGGCAGGGGAAGCAGACTCCCGCCAGGGAAACTCCCGCAGCCGGACCGGCCAGCAGGGTATCATAAAATCCGCCGCCGTACCCCAGCCGCTTGCCGTCCCGCGTAAACGCGGCTCCCGGCAGAACAATCAAATCCATTTCTCCCGCATGCAGTTCCGGACAACCCGGGCCGGGTTCGCGAATGTCCCAGCAGCCCGTCACAAACTCCCCGTGATGGCATACTCGGTGGAAGCTCAGCGTCCTTCCCTCATGCACCAGCGGGAAGTACCATTCCCGGTCCTGCAGCATGTCCAGCAGAGGCAGCAAATCCACTTCCCCCGGCCTGGCGGCAAAAACAGCCACGCGCCGGAAATTCTTTTCCCGTACCAGCGCCGCCACACGGCAGCAGATGGAACGGGACATGGCTTCCCGGGAGGCGGCGTCCAATCCGCCTATCCTTTCACGTATCATGCGGCGCACTTCCCGCTTGGAAGCCGCAGGACCGCTCACGGTTCCGGATTGGGGTGCTTTTCCTTCCATTCCAACAGGCTCTTTAAAAATACGCTTTCCAATGAGTTGCGCGGGTGTCCGTCTTCCAGCCATGCGGCGCGGCCGTCTTCCCGCACCAGCTCCTTCAACTGTTCCAGCAGCTCCGGGGAGGCATGCTCCAGCAGGATTTCCTGCTTGTCGGAATCCCGTGTCAGCTCGTTCACGGAACCCTCCGCAATGAGCAGCCCTTTAAAGATGACGCCCACCCGGTCGCAAACCTCCTGAACCTGTTCCAGCAGGTGGGAGCACAGGAAAACGGTTAGGCCGCGCGTCTTCAGGTTCTCAATAATGTTCCGGATGTCGCGGGAACCGAGGGGGTCTACGCCGGCGGTCGGTTCGTCCAGCACCAGCAGGCGGGGGGACTGAACCAGAGCCTGAGCCATGCCGACGCGCTGGAGCATTCCCTTGGAATAACCGCCCAGCCGCCTGTCCGCCGCGTCGGCCAGCCCCACCAGGTCCAGCAGTTCACGGACTTTCTCTTTCAGGGATTTGCCGCTCAGGCCGCACAGCTTGCCGTAAAAGGAGACGGTTTCCGCCCCCGTCAGGAATTTGTAGAAGTAGGGGTTTTCCGGCAGGAAGCCCACCTCCTCCTTGCTGTCCGGGGACAGGCTGGATTTGCCGAAGATGGCGCACGAACCCTCCGTGGGCCTCACCAGCCCCAGCAGGGCCTTCATCAGGGTGGACTTGCCGGAGCCGTTCGGGCCAATGAGGCCGTATACCTCTCCCTGCCGGATGCTCATGTCTATCCCCCGCACGGCATGCACCACGGGCTTGCCAAGACCTGTCTTGAAGGTCTTGTGCAGGTTGACGATTTCAGCGGCGGCAGGCTGGTCCATAAGAACTCGGTCAATGCTTGATCTGCCCCAGGCGGCGCAGAAGAATCTGGCTCATGTCGATTCCCTTGGAGAACAGGTCCACCGGGAAGTTTTCATTGGGGGAGTGGATGCGCGCATCCGGCAGGCACATGCCCAGCATCAGGGCGTCCGCTCCCAGCACGCGCTTCATTTCCTCAATGATCGGGATGCTGCCGCCCTCCCTCACCAGCACGGGCTTGCGGCCAAAGGCCTCTTCCAGCGCCTGCTGGGCAGCCAGGCCGAACTCGGAATTCGGGTCGCACACGTAGGCGTTTCCGCCGTGGCCCCGCTTGAATCCCACCGTGACGCCCCTGGGGGCATGGCTCTTCACATGTTCTTCCAGCAGCGTTTCAATCTTTTCCGGCTGCTGGCCGGGAACCAGGCGGCAGGAAATCTTGGCAAAGGCATGGCTGGGAATGATCGTCTTGCTTCCCTCTCCCTGGTAGCCGCCTCCGATGCCGTTGATTTCCAGCGTAGGACGGGCGAAAATGCATTCCGCCCCGGTGAAGCCCGATTCCGTCACCACGGTTTCCACGCCCGTCAGCTTCGCCAGCTCTTCATTGCTCATGCCGGGCACGGTGGCCCACATGCTGCGCTCCCACGTGGCGATGGGTTCCACGCCATCGTAAAAACCTCTCACGGCCACGCGGCCGTCCTCGTCATGGAAGGAAGTGATTATTTCCGCCAGGGCCGCAATGGGGTTGGCTACCGCGCCGCCGAACACGCCGGAATGAAGGTCCGCGGAAGGGCCCTTCACGATAATTTCCGCCCCGGCCAGGCCGCGCAGGCCATAGGAAAACGTCGGTGTGTCCGGAGCGGCCATCCCGGTATCGGAAACCACAATCACGTCGCAGGCCAGTTCGTCCCTGTGGTCCTTGATGAATTGGGAAAGACTGCCGCTGCCCACTTCCTCCTCCCCTTCCAGCAGGAAGATCACGTTCACCGGAAGGTGGCCGCCGTTCTGGCGGAGCAATTCCTCCACGCCCAGAATATGGGCGAACAACTGCCCCTTGTTATCCGTGGCGCCGCGGGCGTAAATCTTCCCGTCCCGCACTTCCGGTTCAAACGGGTCGGACTCCCACAGCTCAACCGGGTCCACGGGCTGCACATCATAATGGCCGTAAATCAGCACGGTTGGCTTGCCTTCCTCCCGCGGGCTGCGGGCCATCACAATGGGATGGAGGCGCGTCTTGTGGGCCGCGGCTTCCAGCCCCATGCCGGACAGCTTGTCCACCAGCCAGTCCGCGCAGTCGCTCACGTCCTGGGCGTGCTCCTTCTGGGCGGAAATGCTGGGGAATCTCAACAAGGTTGCCAATTGATCCAGTCTGTTCATGGCACCATCAGACCACGCCTGAGGCTTCAAATCAACCGGTAAAGTGTGGCATTCCGCGCCGGAACGGGCCTTTTTTCAAAAAAATGAGGCTTGCCCGCGGGTCTGGGAACAATATTTGATTGCCCTCGCGCGAGATTTGTTCCTTTATATAGGATTATGTTCAGCAAATCCAAAGTGAAGAAAGTGGATTTCGTCACCCTGTCCAAATTTTACGGCAAATACAAGGAAGCCCTCCAACTGGAGCTCATCAACAGCCCCGCCGGCCTCAGCCGCCACATTTGCGAACCCGCCCTCAACCGCCCCGGGCTGGCGATCGCCGGCTTTTACTCCTACTTTGCCAACAAGCGCATCCAGGTCTTCGGCTCCGCGGAGCTGGCCTACCTTCAAAAACTGCCGGAGGGCATGCGCAAATCCCGCATCCAGCGCATGTTCCGGTGCGAGGTGCCGGGCATCGTCTTCTCCCGTGACCAGGACCCGCCCCAGGAAATCGTGGAGCTGGCGGATGAGGCCGGCGTCTGCGTCTTCCGCACGAGCCTGGTGACCATGAAATTCGTCAACTCCGCCACCATCATTCTGGAAAACGAATTCGCGGAAAGCCTCACCCTGCACGGCTGCATGGTGGACGTGCGCGGCGTGGGCGTCCTCATCCGCGGCAAGAGCGGCGTGGGCAAGAGTGAAACGGCCCTGGGCCTGATTGAACGCGGGGCGGCCCTGGTGGCGGACGACATGGTGTACGTGCGCAACGTGGGCGGAGAACTGGTGGCCAGCGCGCCGGAGATGAGCCGCGGCTTCATGGAAGTGCGCGGGCTGGGCATCGTCAACATCACCACCCTCTTCGGCCTCAAATCCATCCGCCACAACAAGCGGCTGGACCTCATCGTCACCCTCATTCCCGCCAAGGACCAGGAAGCGCTGGACAGGCTGGGGCTGGAAAGGGAGGGCCTGGACGTTCTCGGGGAAAAAGTGCTCCATGTGCAGCTCTCCGTAGCCCCCGGCAGGGACATCGCCCGCCTGGTGGAAGTGGCCGCCATGGACTACCATCTCAAGGACATGGGCATCGACATGGCCGGGGAGTTCAACCGCCGCCTCATGTCAAACTTCCAGCCGCCTGAAAACCAGGACTGACAAAAAACTCTTGGAAAAAAACTTCAATTAGTGTACTTACCGTTCTAGCAACCGTTATCACCCCTTACTTCAAATTCCATGGTTACCAAGGAACTCACCATCATCAACAAACTCGGCATTCACGCGCGTCCGGCTGCTCAATTCGTCAAACTGGCCAGTAAATTTGATGCAGACATTGTCGTGGAGAAGGATGGCGAGGAAGTTGATGGAAAGAGTATTCTGGGCTTGATGATGCTGGCGGTAGGCCACGGCTCCAAGATCACCATCACGGCGGAAGGAAAGGATGAGCAGGAAGCGTTGAACGCGCTGGAAGACCTGATTTCCCGCAAGTTTGAAGAAGATTGAACACTCCGGCTCACGGCCATATGAGACCGGGCCATCAAGCCCGCAGATGATTCAGGAACCCATTTCCACGGAAGAAACCTGGCTTCAGGGCATTCCCGTTTCCCCCGGCATCGCCCTGGGCAAGATCAAAATTCAGATCAGCGGTTCCAAGGAACCCGTGGCGTATGAAATTTCCCCGGAGGAGGTGGATGCCGAATTGGTGCGCTTCCACCAGGCGCTGCAAACCACCGCGGATCAGATCCGGACGCTGCGTGAGCGCATGATCCAGATATCCGGGGAAAAGGACGCCTCCATCTTTGACGCCCACATCCTTCTTCTTCAGGACAAGGTCATCCTCCAGCAGGTTCAGACGGAGCTGCTCAAGCGCCTCCAGAACGTGGAGCACATCTTTTATGTGGTCATGCAGAACTACATGGAAGTCCTGCGCCGCGTGGACGATCCCTACCTGCGCGCCAAGACCGCGGACATGGAGGACGTCATGCAGCGGGTCATCAACAACCTCCGCAGCACGGAACCCCTGGAAGACGAGGAAGAAGCGGAGGAAGCCCAGGTGCTGGTGGCCTATGACCTGACCCCTTCCGACACGGCGGCCATGGACGCCAGCCTGATTCACGGCTTTGCCACGGAAATAGGCTCCTCCGTTTCCCACACCGCCATCCTCGCCCGCTCCATGGGCATTCCCGCCGTGGTGGGGCTGGACCAGGCCCTCCTGCGGGTGGAAAGCCACGCCCCCGCCATCCTGGACGGCTACAAGGGAGTGCTCATCCTGAAGCCCACGCAGGAGACGGTGGAGTACTACAACCGCCTCCAGGTGGAAAAGGAAAAGGCCTACAAGGCGCTGGAAGCGCTGCGGGACCTGCCTACCATCACCAGGGACGGCCGCAACATCCGCCTTTCCGTCAACGTGGAATTCCCCCATGAATACTCCGGCATCAAGGAGGTGGGGGCGGAAGGCGTGGGACTCTTCCGCACGGAATTCTTCCTGCTGGGCAATCCAGCCGGCATGCCGGACGAGGAGGAACAGACACGCTACTACAAGAAGCTGGCGGAAGGCTGCGCGCCCCACGGCGTCATCTTCCGCACGCTGGACTCCGGCGGCGACAAGCTGCCGTGCGAACGGCTCTGCACGCCGGAACCTAATCCCTTCCTGGGCTGGCGCGGCATCCGCGTCTCCCTCAGCCGTCCGGAGCTCTTCAAGCAGCAGCTCCGCGCCATTCTCCGCGCCTGCGCGGACACGCCCGGCTGCGGCATCATGTTCCCGATGATCTCCGGCTATACGGAGGTGGTCACCGCCAAGCACATCCTTCAGGAATGCCGGGAGGAACTGGAAAAGAAAAACGTTCCCTACGCGCGGGACCTGAAGGTGGGCATCATGATTGAAGTGCCCAGCGCCGCCATCATGACGGACGTGCTCGCCCGGGAGGTGGACTTCTTCTCCGTAGGCACGAACGACCTCACGCAGTACACCATCGCCGTGGACAGGGTCAACAACCGCGTCGCCAACATGTTCCGCCCCACGCACCCCGCCGTGGTGCGCATCATCGGCATGACGATCACTGCCGGAGAACGGGAAAACGTCCCCACGGCCATCTGCGGGGAAATGGCGGGGGACATTACCCTGCTTCCCCTGCTGATCGGGCTGGGCGCCACCTCCATGTCCGTGGGCGTGCATCTGGTCCCCATCATCCGGTACGCCATCCGCAACCTGGACTACGGCCAGTGCCGGGACATGGCGCAGAAGGCGCTTCAGGCGCCCAACAGCAGGACCATCGTGGACCTGAGCACGGCTCTGGCACGGAAATCCTATCCGGCCCTGTTTGAATAAGGCCTTCCCTTCCGGCGCATGCCGTACCGGAAAAAACGGCTCTTATCCCCGGCAAACTGCCGCGGGAACACGAATCCTTGACAGAATAGCCCGTTTCATGCGTTATATGAGTACTGGTCTTTTTATCATGAAAACTTTCCGCATTGCATTTTCTCTCATCCCGTTCCTGCTGGGAAGCGCCCTGCCCGCTTCCGCAGCACCCTCAAACACGCCCCGCGCGGCAGCCCAGAAACGCCCCAACATCATCCTTTTCCTGGTGGACGACATGGGCTGGCAGGATACATCCCTGCCCTTCTGGAGGGAAGCGGACGGCACGCCCAAGCCCACCTTCCTGAACAAGCGCTACCGCACGCCCAACATGGAGGCCCTGGGCAAGCAGGGCATGGTCTTCACGAACGCCTATGCGCAGCCCATCTGTTCCCCCAGCCGGTGCAGCCTCATCTCCGGCATGAACTCCGCCCGGCACCGCGTCACCAACTGGACGCTCCTGCGGGACCAGACCACGGATGCCGGCCACAAGGCGCTCAAAGCTCCTGCGGACTGGAGCATCAACGGCGTGCAGCCACTGGGCACCAAATCTTCCGGCACCACCCTTCTCCCCCTGACGGAAGAGAAAATCCAGTACAAGATGGAAAAGCCCTTTACCCCGGTGCTGGGGCTGCCCGCCCTGCTCAAAAAACAGGGCTATACCACCATCCACTGCGGGAAGGCCCACTTTGGCTCCAAAAATACCCCGGGGGCCAATCCCAAACTCTTCGGCTTTGACTACAACATCGCCGGCACGGAAATCGGCGGCCCGGCGGACTACCGGGGCTCCCAGAAATACGGCACGGGGAACTTCCACGTCCGCGGCCTGGATGAGAACAACTATTATGAAAACGACGTCTTCCTGACAGAGGCCCTGACGCAGGAGGTGCTGAAACGCCTGGACGCCATCAGGAACAACCCCAAGGAGGCGGACAAGCCCTTCTACCTGTACATGTCCCATTACGCCATCCACGCCCCCTTCGACATGCGCGGCTATGACAAGCGGTTTGCGGAAGACTACTCCAACCCCAACGACGGCCACAACTGGTCCGACAACGAAAAACGCTACTCCGCCCTGATCCAGGGGATGGACAAGAGCCTGGGCGACATCCGGCAGTACCTGGAAAAGAACAATCTGGATAAAAACACCGTCATCATCTTCATGGCGGACAACGGCGGCCTCGCCATCAGCGGGCGCATGGGCAACAAGGAATCCAACTACCCGCTGAGCTTCGGCAAGGGCTCCAACCGGGAAGGCGGCATCCGGGAGCCGATGATCGTTTACTGGCCCGGAGTCACCAAGCCGGAAAGCGTCTGCACCACTCCCGTCATCATTGAAGACTTCTTCCCGACCATTCTGGAAATGGCGGGAGCCAAAAAAATCCAGGCTCCGCAGGTCGTGGATGGCAAAAGCTTCGTCACCCTGCTGAAGGGCGGCAAAATGAACCCCAACCGCCCTCTGCTCTTCCATACGCCCAACGTCTGGGGGGAGGGGAACGGCAACAACTCGCTTTACTCCCCCAGCACGGCCATGCGCCAGGGGGACTGGAAGCTGATTTACTGGCACCCCACCCAGAAGTTTGAACTCTTCAACATCAAGGAAGACATCAGCGAGGAGCACAACCTGGCGGAACGGCATCCGGACCGCGTGAAAGCCATGGCAAAAACCATGACCGCCCTGCTCAAGGACCGCAAGGCCCAGATGCCCACCTACAAGAAAGACAACCCCGCCGGAGCCCGGGAAGGCTCCCCCGTGCCGTGGCCGGACCAGGCGGCGGCCAGGCTGTAAAGGCATCTCCACCCCTCCCCGGAAAGCCGCATTATTCCCTTTTCTTTTAAGGAAACAGGGAGTATGGTGCGGCTTTCCTGTTTTTATTCCCTTTCTCCATTCTCTTTACAATATCATGAAAAACCTTCTTTCCATCGAACAGCTTACCGGAGACGAAATCAAGGACCTGCTCGCGCTGGGCCACAAGCTCAAGGCGGAACGCGGCCATCACGAACGCCTGCCCCTGAAAGGCCAGACCTGGGCGCTTATTTTCTCCAAATCCTCCACCCGCACCCGCGTTTCCTTTGAAGTGGGCATCAGCGAACTGGGCGGACGCCCCATGTTCCTTTCCGTCCATGACATCCAGCTCGGGCGCGGAGAACCCATCAAGGACACGGCCCGCGTGCTGGGCCGCATGATCCACGGGGCCGCCATCCGGACTTACGGCCAGCAGGAAGTGGAGGAATTCGCCGGCTTCTCCGGCATTCCCACCATCAATGCCCTGACGGACGAGGAACACCCCTGCCAGATCCTGGCGGACCTGCTCACCATTGAGGAAATCTACGGCCCCGGCTCCTGGAAGGACATGAAGATCGCCTTCGTGGGGGACGGGGACAACAACATGTCCCGCTCCTGGATGTGGGCGGCCAAGAGGTTGGGCTTCACCCTCGCCATCGGCGCCCCGACCAACTACCTGCCCCTGGAGGACTTCCGCAGGCACCTGGACTGTGACAACGTCATCTTTACCACGGACCCCGTGGAAGCCGTGAAGGGGGCCTCCGTCATCAACACGGACGTCTGGCTCTCCATGGGCCAGGAAGCGGAAGGCCTGTCCAAGGAAAAACACTTCTACCCCTACCAGGTGAACAGGGAGCTGCTGGAACACGCCGCCCCCAACCACTCCGCCTTCCACTGCCTGCCCGCCTACCGCGGCAAGGAAATCACGGAAGACGTGCTGGAACACTTCGCCCCCGTCATCTTCCGTGAAGCGGAAAACAGGGTCCACGCCCAGAAAGCCGTTCTCGCCACGCTGGCGGACGCCAACCGGGCATAACCGGCCTTTCCCACCAAATCCGAGCCATGAACTACGAAGAACGCCTGCAAGACCTGCTGGATGAACTGGACCTGTTCCAGGACTGGACGGAACGCTACGAATACATCATCAGCCTGGGCAAGAAGCTTCCGAAGCTGGACGAAGCCCACAAGACGGAGGACTCCCTCATCAAGGGCTGCCAGTCCCGCGTGTGGCTGTACACGGAGCCGGACAAGGGCGTGCTGAAGCTCTACGCGGACAGCGACTCCCTCATCACCAAGGGCCTCATTGCCGTCTTCATCCGGCTGCTCTCCGGCCTCCCCCCGGAAGAAATCCTGAAAGCGGACATGTCCAAGCTGGACAGGACCGGCCTGAAGGACCATCTGGCGCCCACCAGGGCGAACGCCCTCAACTCCATGGCCGCCCAGATCAAGCAGGCCGCCATGAACATGGTGGAACACCATTAATTTTTCCGGTACGATGACCCACGGCCTTCTCCCGCATCTCTTCCTTCTCTCCGCAGCCTGCTGCGCGTGCCTCTCATGCAGCAGCTCTTCCAGGGACATCACTATCCGCAGCGTCCCTTCCGGGGCCAGCCTGCGCGTGAACGGAGACTATGCGGGGCAGGCACCCGTCACGCTCTCTCTGAACAGGCACAAGCCCGTGCACGTGGCGGCGGACAAGCCCGGCTTCCTTTCCACGGAAAAAACCTTTTATCCGGAGATGACCACGCAGGGGGCCATCCTGTGGGGCCGCAACAACGAAAAGTCAAAAGACTTCAAGACGGACACCCTGACCATTCGCCTGAAAAAGGCGGACTCCGGAGCGCCGCCCCTGAGGGAACTGCCCGCACAGTGGTAACGGCCTCCCGGCCATGCCTCTCCCCGGGCACGGCTCCATTCCTTCCCTGACGCGCACGGCACGTGCCGCGCGCCCCCTTTGGGTCCTCTCCGCGTCCGGCCTTGATACGCCGGTTTTTCGCGGTAATGGCTATCCTTCCTCCTGCCCCAGGTGCCGGACCATGACGGCGGAACCCACCCTTTTCAGGACCAGGGCCGTACGCGGCAGCAGGTACAGGGAAAGATTCCCGTCTTCATCCGTAAAATGCGGCATGGAATCGTCCTGCCTTCCAAAGCCGCCGAAGCGGGCGCCGTCCGTATCCAGCACGACCCTCCATTCCCCCTTCTGGGGAGCGGGCAGCACGTAATCCATGATCGCCCTGTCTCCGGACCAGTTGAACACAAACAGCAGGCCGCCGCGGTGGAACGCCATGACCTGGTTGTTTTCGTCAATATTCAGCGGGAACGGCGGCGGATTGTTCAGCAGCCGTGCGTCCAGGGCCAGGCGGACCATGGCCTGGTCAAAGGCATTCAGGAACTTGAACCTGAGGGACGGATTATCCACCAGGGACCACTGGCGGCGGCAGTGCTCGTAAGACCAGCCGTTGCCTTCACGCGGAAAATCAATCCATTCCGGATGCCCGAACTCGTTGCCCATGAAATTCAGCCAGCCTTCCCCCCCGGTAGCCAGCGTCACCAGGCGGATCATCTTGTGCAGCGCCATGCCGCGGTCAACAACAAGGCTCTGCTGGTCCACAGCCATCTTCCAGTACATCTCCGCATCCATCAGGCGGAACGCCAGGGTCTTGTCCCCCACCAGGGCCTGGTCATGGCTCTCGCAGTAAGCCACGTGCGGCTCGCCGTAACGCCTGTTGGTCAGCGTATGCCACATGTCGCCCATGCTCCATTCCTCGTCCTTCTTCTCCTTGAGCAGCTTGATCCAGTAATCGGGAATGCCCATGGCCAGCCGATGGGAAAAGCCCAGGCCCCCTTCATCCACCGGGCGGCACAGCCCCGGCATGCCGGACATGTCCTCCGCAATCGCGACGGCGCCCGGTCTTACCCGCTGGATCAGCGTGGAGGCCAGCTGCAAATAAGCCACGGCGTCCAGGTCCACGGACGGCCCGAAGTACGCGCCCAAATCCCCGAACGGCTCGTGGCCCCGGTGGAAATACAGCATGGACGTCACGCCGTCAAAGCGGAACCCGTCAAAGCGGAACTCCTCCAGCCACCAGCGGACATTGGACAGCAGGAACTCAATCACCTCGTCCCGCCCATAGTCAAAGCAGCAGGAATCCCAGTCCGGATGATGGCCGCGCTCCCCGGGCAGGAAATACATGCCTCCGGAACCGTCAAAATTATTCAGACCTTCCGCCTCATTCTTCACGGCATGGGAATGCACCACATCCAGCAGCACGGCGATGTTCAGGCCGTGCGCCTGGTCAATCAGGTACTTCAGATCCTCCGGCGTGCCGAAACGGGAGGAAGGAGCGAAAAAGGAGGAAACGTGATAGCCGAAGGAGCCATAATAGGGATGCTCCTGGACGGCCATCAACTGGACGGTATTGTAGCCCAGTTTGGAAATGCGGGGGAGAACTTCATCCGCAAACTCCCGGTACGTATGCACGCGCTGCTCTTCCCCGCCCATGCCCACATGCGCCTCGTAAACGAACGGCACCTCTATCCGGGAAGGGTCAAAGCCGTTGTTCCTCCATTCATAGGGGTGCTCCGGCATCCATATCTCCCCAGCAAAATCATAAGTGGCGGGGTCCTGCACGGCCCTGGTGATCCACGCGGGAATACGGTCCTTGCCCGTGCCGTCCGCGCCGATTACGTGCACCTTCACCTTCTGCCCGTGGGCCAGCGCGTCAGGCGGCAGCGTTATCTCCCACACGCCGCGCTCATTCCGCACCAGCGGGTGGCTCTCCCGGTCCCAGCCGTTGAAATCCCCCGCCAGGAACAGCCCGCGGGCGGCGGGCGCCCATTCCCGGTACGTCCACGCCCCCGTCTCCGGATCACGGTTAAAGCCGTAATAGCGGTACCCCTGCGCATACCCCTCCAGAGAGCCGGAACGCTGGCTGATCCTTTTCATTTTCAGGTCAAACAAACGCTGGCGGTCGCGTATCTGGCGGGAATACGGCTGGAGCCAGCCGTCCGCCATCACCAAACCGGGAATCGGGGGTCTTCTCATTATCCGATGATACTCCGCCCCAATCAGCAGGGTCAAGGAGAAAGACGTTCTTCCGGGCCTCCCCGCGCATGTCCTGCGCCCGCAGCGTCAGGAACACCTCCTTTCCGGAGAATACGGCGCGGCGGAACGCCGGAACCACGCACCTCCTCCCATGCGCCCCTAGTCACATTCCGGCAAACGCCCGGTATCCCGCATGTACAGCATCCTGAGCAGCACTTCCTTGGAAATCCGGTTCAGGTCAAAATGCACAGGCGGAGAATCAGGAAGGACACCCCAGTCTCCATATTGCCCGTATAAAACCATTTCAGGCACCCGGGGCCCGGGAAAAGTCTTTCCTTCAAACAGGACGCTGGACAGGGGAAACATCCATTCATGACGGAAGGAATGGCGGCACGGTCCGGCAAAGGGAATTTCAAAACCCAGGCAGACGTTTCCATCCTCCACAGGATCCTTCCCTTCCATCACCAACTCATCCCTGATCCTCATTTTATCCTCATAAGAACACAGCGTTTGGTAACGGCGCGACGTGTTAGCTTCATAATCAATCAGCTTAGAAGCCTTGTAATTACGCAGCAGCCATTCCCGCTCCTCCGGATCATCCGGAGACCAGGAGCCGGGAGCAACATCGTACGGGAAAATGTCCACATTGCACAAGGTGCCCGGCAGCCCAATCTGGATAAACGGCTCCAGGCTGACGGAAAAGCCGCGGGAACCAAACAACTCGGCAGCACCCGCTCTCAGTCGTTCATAGTCGCTTCGCAGCATGGAAATATCCAGATCATCATCCCAGGGAATAAACCCCTTATGCCTGACCGCCCCCAGAAGGGTCCCGAAATCCAGCCAGTACTGGTAACCGTTTTCTTCAAGAATACTGCCCACTTCCTTTAAAAAAAATGCCATGGCCTGCTGCACAACCCTCAGCACGCCGGACGCCGCCGGAACTTCCTCCGCCCGGACGGTGGACTTCACCAGCTTTCTCATCTGTGCATGCTCATTTTCCTTCCCCACCCTGAACCGGGCGCAGGGAATGCCGAACAACCTGATGGTACGCTTCTTTCTATCCGTGATTGAAGAAAGCACCGTCAGGCCGCAGCAGCGTACTTCCGTCACCCACAGATGTTTATTTTTCATTAGCTTTCCGGTTCTTCCGGCAGTGATGAACGAAGGCAATCTCATGGTGGGCAAATCTAGGCAGTGAATACGGGAAAATATCAATCTTTCCGTAAGCGAACAACGGGGGAGTCCTGAAACGGACCTTATCCACCGGATACCATAAGTCAATGAAAAACAATGCGGCTTTTTAATGAAAAACAACCATTTCCGTATATTAAAACCATTTTCTCCAAGATGCAGCTTTTGAAAAAAATCCTCAATTCTCTTTTCCCCAACTTCCATAGCATGCGGATTGATCATCCGTTAAACGGATCGCTATCTCCATTTGAAGTTAAATCAATGAAAAGCGGGAAAATAGGGAAGGAAAATGAATTACGTACTTTTCCTTTTTCACCAATGTACTTTCCATTAACATGTTTTTGCAGAAATTTTTACTTTGACGGCGGATGATCAATCCGTTAAACATTGTTCTTGGTTCTTTTTAAGTTCTGAAGACAAATTAGAGTATTTATGCAGGCAATCATTTTAGCGGCCGGAATGGGAAAAAGACTGGGGCATCTCACCCAGGACAACACCAAATGCATGATTCAAGTGAACGGGGTAACGCTGATTGAGCGAATGCTGAGGCAACTGGACAACCTTTCCCCTTCCCTGGAGAAAATCGTCGTCGTCACGGGATACAAGGGAGCAAAACTTAAATCCTTCATCTCTCTTCTGGACATTTCCACGCCCGTGGAATACGTGGACAATCCCCTTTATGCCGCCACCAATAACATTTATTCCCTTTACCTGGCCAAGGAGCACCTGCTTCAGGACGATACGCTGCTCTTTGAATCCGACCTGATTTTTGAAGACTCCGTCATTGACGCCCTGCTCCACCATCCCTACCCCAGCCTGGCCCTCGTCGCCAAATTTGAAAGCTGGATGGACGGCACTGTCGTCACGCTGGATGAAGACGACAACATCAAGCAATTCATTCCCGGCAGCAAATTCTCCTATAAGAAAAAAACGGAATACTTCAAGACCGTCAACATTTACAAATTCAACAGGGATTTCTCCCGTACCCACTACGTCCCCTTCCTCACCGCTTACAGCAAAGCCCTGGGCAACAACGAATATTACGAGCAGGTGCTGCGGGTCATCGCCCTGCTGGACAAACCGGAAATCAAGGCCCTGCGTCTCGGCAGCGAAGCATGGTATGAAATAGACGACATCCAGGATCTGGACATAGCGGCTTCCATGTTCACACCAGACCGGGAGGAACACCTGCGCCTGATGGAGTCCCGGTACGGCGGCTACTGGCGCTACCCAAGCATCAGGGATTTCTGCTACCTGGTCAATCCATACTTCCCCAACAAGCGCCTCATGTCCGAACTCAAGGCGAACTTTGAGCACCTGGTGCGGGAATACCCGTCCGGCATGAGGGTCAACAGCCTGCTGGCCGCAAAATACTTCGGCGTCAGCCAGGAATACATCTGCATCGGCAATGGCGCGGCGGAACTCATCAAGGCGCTCATGTCCCGCATGGAAGGGAAAATGGGCGTCGTCTACCCCACCTTTGAGGAATATCCCAACCGGGCGGCCCCGGATATGGTGGTGCCCTTCCATCCCGCTTCCTGGAATTTCAGCTACACGGCGGACGACCTGATGGAATTCTTTTCCGGCAAGGACATCAGCACCCTGCTCCTTGTCAATCCGGGCAATCCTTCCGGCTTCTTCCTCCCGAAGGCCGACGTGCTGCGCCTCTGCCTGTGGACGAAGGAGCGCGGCATTCGCCTGATCGTGGATGAATCCTTTGTGGATTTCTCTGAAGGCATGCCGGACAACACGTTGCTCCGGGACACCCTCCTTGAGGAGTACCCCCATTTGGCGGTGGTTAAAAGCATTTCAAAGTCCTACGGCGTTCCAGGCCTCCGCCTGGGGGTTCTGGCCTCTGCAGACAAAAAGCTGATTGCATGGATAAAAAAGGACGTTTCCATCTGGAACATTAATTCCATTGCCGAATTTTACATGCAGATCTTCGGGAAATATGAACAATCCTACGTGCGCGCATGCCGCCGGTTCATGGAGGAAAGAGACCGCTTCATGCAGGAACTCTCCCGCGTTCCCTTCCTGAACGTCCTCCCCTCCCAGGCCAACTACTTCATGTGCGAGGTAATGCCGCCCATGAAAGCCCGTACCCTCACGGGTCTCCTGTTGAAAAACCACTCCATCCTGATCAAGGATTGCAGCCGGAAAAAGGGCTTTGAGGGTAGGGAATTCATCCGCATCGCCGTCAGGAACAAGGCAGATAACGACGCCCTGGTACGCGCCATGCACGAGATATGTTCAATGCGTTCAAACTAGTCATTAACACCCTTTTCCCAAACGCCGCTTTTACCTTACTCCTCCTACTATGCTGACAATTCCTCACGAAATTATTTCCTCCCTCAATATCTCTCCTCGGCAGGCACTCCAATGGGTAAAAGAGTCCTTCCGTATCAAGGATGAAGAATCTGTCTTCCTTCCCCATAAAATAAGCATCGCCTTTGAAGAAGGAAAATTCATGAATACGATGCCCTGCATCGTCCCCGGCCTGAACGCCATGGGGGTAAAAATTGTAACACGTTATCCGGAACGTACCAAAACCATTAATGGGGAAATACTCCTTTATGATTATCATACCGGAGAGCTTCTGGCTCTTATGGACGCCTTTTGGGTCACGAACGCCCGTACCGGAGCAGTGGCCGCCCTCGCCCTTCAAACATTCGCCAGACAGGATTTCCAGACAATTTCCCTGATGGGGTTGGGAAATACGGCCCGCGCCACCATGGCATGTATTCTGGCATTATATCCTGAGAAAAACTTTACGGTGCGTCTTCTTTCCTACAAAACGCATGTTTCCCAATTCATTGAAGAATTCCAATGCCATAGCAACGTCCGTTTTGAAGAAGTGGAAAACATCCATAGTCTCATTGATGGAACAGACGCCGTTATTTCCTGCATTACTAATGCGGAGGGCCTCCTTGCCGAAAATAGCTGTTTCAAACCAGGCATTACTGTTATCCCCGTACATACAAAGGGGTTCCAGAATTGTGATTTGTTTTTCGACAAGGTATTTGCCGATGATCGTGACCATGTTAAGAATTTCCGGCACTTTGAGTGCTTTCGTCAATTTGGGGAAATAGCTCCGGTGCTGGCCGGAAAAGCAGCGGGAAGAACTTCCCCGGAAGAACGCATCCTCAGCTATAATATCGGGCTGGGACTCCACGATATCGTCTTCGCCAAGCACATTTATGACCGCCTGATCAATATTGAGGAGCAGAAGGAAAAATCCCCCTCCTTTCACTTCCGGCAAACGGCATGCCTGCCCTGATCAGCTGATTTCATCAACATATTCCCCTCGCCTGAAGCGGGAAGTAACGTCAGCCATGAAGATGGAATCCCCACGGGTCAAAAGACGGTTGTCATGAAGACAGCCGTGAATCAGGCGCAAAAACGCGGCCAGCTCATAGCGAAGGCCGTCGCCCTCAAACCTGATAAAATATTTCCTGTTCTGCCGGGGGTCTTCAAAACGCACCTCAAACATCTCCGTCTTCCACCACGGGGAGGGCACGTAAATATAGCCGCGCGTTCCCGTGACGCACAGGTCCCCCTCCCGCTTGGCTCCGATGGCGACCGTAGCGGAGGCTGCCGCATTGGGATAAAGGAAATCCGCCCGCGTAAAAAGGTCCACGCCCGTTTCCGGCTTCCTGCAAGTCGTGAAGCGGATGCGGCGGCTTTCCGTCCCCAGCAGCTTTCCGATGACGAAAACGGGATAAGCCCCCAGCTCCGTCCACGCCCCCCCGGCCTGCATGGGATCGAACTCCCTGCTTGAATCATCCTCAATCAATTTGGTGAACGCGGCGTCCACCGCCTTGATGGAACCGATAACTCCGCTTTCCGCCACGCCTATCAACTGCTGGAAAGCCGGGAAAAAAGCCGTTTTCAGCGCTTCCAGTAAAACGCATCCCCTCTCCGCGGCCAGCAGGAACAGCTCTTCCACCTCTTCCCGGGAAAGGGCAAGCGGCTTTTCGCACAGCACATGCTTTCCTTTCAGGAGGGCTCTTTTGACCAGTTCATAATGCAGATGATGCGGAACGGCCACGTAAACGGCATGGACCTTGTCCAGGAACCGTTCATACTCCGTGTAATATTCCAGCAGTTCATACGATTCCGCAAACCGGCGCACCTTCTCCTCGTCGCGTCCGTAAACGGCCGTTATTTCAATGCCGCTGACGTACTTGGACTCCTGGAGAAAACGGCCCGCTATGCGCCCGTGGCCGGCAATTCCCATGTGGACAATGAAATTCCGGGCGGAACGGAGGTCGGTTGAAGAAACGCCCTTCGTGCGCTCCAGGTAAACCACCTCGCAATGTTCGCGCAGATAATCGAACTTGCCCGTCCAGTCGGAACCGATCACGAAAATATCCGCCCCATACTTCTGGATGTCGTGCAGCTTCTGCCCTTCCAGCTCCTCCGTGATAATAAGGTCCGCCAATCCGGTCTTCCGGACATTTTCCACGCGTTCCTCCAGGCTTTCCAGCACATTCAGCTTGCCCCGGCTCTGGTCGTAGCTGTCTGTGGTCACGCCGACGATGAGGCGGTCCCCCAGCGCCCGGGCTCTTTTCAGAAGATTGACGTGCCCCGTATGAAGCAGGTCGAAAGTGCCGTAGGTGATAACCGTTTTCATGACTGGGACATGTCAATCTGCTTTCCGTAGACGTCAATGAAACGGTTCACCGCCGTCTCAAAGGGGACATGTTCCATCATGTGCTTTACGGAAGGGTGCTTGAACTGGATGCGGTCTGGATAGGACAGGTAATCGCCATAAAAAAATTGCAGGTACTGGCGCGCATGGTTGGGCACGGAGAATTTCATCCCCTCAAACTCCATGGATCCCAGGGGAAAGAACGTCTCATAGGGCAGATGAGTGTTTTTCGTAAATGTGATGGCTGGGGAAAGGAAAATTCCGGGGGTGTCCTCCTCCGCCGCCGGGTCCTTGCCTTCCAGAATCTCCCGGCGGATTTTCTGCTGGATCTGGTCATCGGTCATGTTCATCCGGCCATCCACCAGAACCACGTCTTTTTTAAACGCAGTAAGCCGCCTGTCCAGGCTGCCGTGCTGTTCCGGGGACACGAGGCTTTCCGAATAAAAATGATAAGGGTATACGTCAATGTTGAGAGGAGTGCCCTCATACCCTATTTGCAGGAAGGCATGCCTTTTCCAGGTAAAACCTTCCTCCCGCGGAAAGAGGGAGGGCAGCAGTTCCAGAAGGCGGTCGTACTCCGGCCTCATCATGCTTGCGTCCAGATCATCGTCCCACGGAATAAAGCCCCTGTGCCGCACCGCGCCCAGCAACGTTCCGTAATCCAGCCAGTACCGGAGGCCGTTTTCCCGGCACTTCCGCGCAAAAAGAGCCAGCAAAACGGTATTGCCTTCCTGAAGCAGCCTCAGTTTGCCCGTAGCCGGAGGAACCTGGGAAACGGGATGGTTGTAAATGAGAAGATTGCGGATATCTTCCAGCTTTGACGCCAAAGATTCGTTTCTTCTTCTCCTGAAACCATTCATAAACCGATTGATGATTTTCCGCCCATAATAAGGGAGCTTACAGAGAACCATATATTTTATATGGTTTAATTCCATCATATTCAATCAGTTTTAAAAAATTCAAACCATCTGCCGAAATCGAACGGCCTTTAATCATTGAAGAGGAATCAGTATAATGCAACCTTTCAGCTATGCAACGTTTATTATATTGATTTTCATCAATAAAAAGCTTCTTTCACTCTGGCTAGAAGCTTGAAAATACAACTTTTACCTGAAAAGAAAAAAAGAGGGAAGCTTTCCTGAAATTCTTTTTTCCTTTTTCTGGAACGCATTAAAAAATACTGGAGCAACCGCTCCGTGAAAAATAACAGGCCGCATGAACAAAGACACTCCGCCAGCCGGGAAAAACCATGCGCTGCCGGTCAGCTACACAGCCCTAACCAGGCAAACTTTCCATAGCAAATGCCGCTACTTCAGTACGGGGTTATTTACAGCTTGTCCAGGGCGGAACGGCCGTAAGCCGTGTTGGGATACCTGTCCGCGGCTTCCTCCCAGTATTTCCGGGCCTTGTCCGGATTGTTGAGCTGGGAATCGTAAATCACTCCTATCTTGTACAGGAACAGGGCCCGGTCCTCCTTGCGCCATCTTCTGGATTCCAGGCCTTCCTGAAGGACTTCAACGGAATCCGCATACCGGCGCATATCGTTCAGCAGGCTGGATTCCATGAGCCAGGAACGCACCAGCCCCGAATTTTCCTTCCGGTAGCGTTCCAGCAGTTCCAGGGCTCCCTGCGGATCCCCGGAATTCAGCATGCGCCGGGCGGCGTCCACCAGCACTTCCTCATCCGTGGTGATGTTGGAGGAATACAGCGTCTTGGTCACCAGATCGCCCATCACGGGCAGCAGGTACTTGACCACGAGCCACACTTCAAAGGCAATCACCGGAATCAGGACGACCAGGGATTGCAGCGGGGAAAGGGGAATAGCCTGCGCCAGGAACGCAAAGAGGCCCAGGGGAAGCAGCACCAGCAGCAGCCGTATAAACGTGCGCCGGGCCAGCAGCAGAATCATTTTCAACATGACGGGATTGTTCAAGGGAGTTAGAGGCCGTCCGGGCGGCTCCGGAGAAAAAGGAACGCCTCCGCGGCCCCGCCCGGAGGAAAGGGCCGCGGAGGCTTCCGTTTAAAAGCGGTAAACGGCTTCCACGCCCACGCGGATGCGGAAGTCCTCAATCGTGCTCATGCCGGTGTAGCGGCGGATTTCGGAACGGGTGTTTCCGGCCCAGTCCAGCTGGATGAAGGGAATGACGCGGAACCCGCGGCTGGCATCCACGCCCGTTACGCGCACGGGAGCCGCCAGCTTGATGTTCACCTGGTCAAATCCGGCCACGCCGGAGCCCCAGTAGCTGGAAGAATAGCCGGTTCCGGCGCTCAATTCCAGGTCCACCTTCTCATGAATCAGGCCGCTCCAGCGCTTGCCCGCGTTCAGGTCGATACGCCAGCCAATCATGCCGTAAAAGCCGTACTGCACGTCCAGGGAGCCAAAATAGCCGTGGCCCGGATCGTCATACGCCAGGCCTGCCGTCACGGACTGAGCCACGGAATGGGGGGCCTTCCCCATGTACTTGCTCAAATAGCCCGGCAGGCCGCCGTAATTGAATTCGTACCCCCCCCGGAAAGACAGGTTGGGGAACAGCTCCTTGACGGCCTTCCAGTTGGCGTCAAAGGCATCCTTGTCGCTCAGCAGGCCGTCGCAGAAGGCCATGTATTCCGCGCCGATTTCCTGCTTCCAGTCCCGGGCCAGGTTGAGATTCAGCTCACCGCCGATGTTGAACACGCCGCTGCGGTTCAGCAGGGAGGATGCCACCACGTCCTTGTAGGCATACCGGGAATCATAACCGATGTGGGCCGCGCCGCTGACCGTATCATTGTAGGAACTTGCGGGACGGGGGTCATAACCATATCCGTCATAGGCGCCGGCGGAAACCGCGGCCAGGGCTGAGGCCGCCATGAACAGGGCTGTTGCTTTCATAGTAAGCTTATCTTAATCATTTCAACCCCGCCAACGCAAGCAGAATCCCGGAACGGCACGGAGAAACGGACCTTGGCGGCAGCAGCGGGAAAATCCCTTGAAAAAAGACAGGGTCTTTCTTGTAAAGAATCCCTTTCCTCCTATGATGGGGCAGTGATGGACTGGAACGCTGATTTGTACGAAAACAAGCATGATTTTGTCGCGGAATATGGCAGGGACCTGCTCTCCCACGTGCCGGAAAACCCCGGCCAGGCCATTCTGGACCTGGGCTGCGGAACCGGCACGCTGACGCACGCCCTGCTGGAAAAATCGACCTCCGTCGTCGGGCTGGACGCCTCCCCGGAAATGATTGGAAAGGCACGGCAGCTTTATCCCGGCATGGACTTCCGCGTGCTGGACGCCTGCCTCATGCCCTGGAACAACTGGTTTGACGTCATTTTTTCCAATGCCGCCTTCCATTGGATACCGGACCACGGGGCTCTTTTGAAAGCCGTCTCCCGCGTCCTGAAACCGCAGGGAAAACTGATCTGCGAATTTGGGGGCCACCGCAACATCCTCCGCATCAGGGAGGCCTTCCGGCCCAGCCTGGAGCGGATGAACCTCCCGTACAAGACACGTTTTTACTTCCCCACCGTGGAAGAATACCGCAGCATGCTGGAACAGGCAGGACTGCGCCCGGAAGTGGTGATGGACTTTGACCGCCCCACGCCGCTGAAGGACGGGCCGGACGGCTTGCGCAACTGGGCGCGCCAGTTCTTCTGGGCGGACCTGAAGTGCCTCCACGAAAAACGGCGCGTCCGGATTTTCGAGGAAATGGAAAAGGCCCTGCGGGACGAGCTGTGGGACGGCACCCAATGGGTGGCGGACTACCGGCGCATCCGGGTGATCGCTTCCAAATAAGCCGAAGGCCCCCACAGGGGAAAAGGCGCGCGGGCGTGCCGGATACGCTGATAATGCTTGAGCCTCCAACGGGCATTTTGTACAAAAGCCGCCAATGAGTATGTTCACTCCTTTTGAAGAAAAGATGGAGTCCGCCGGCGTTCCGGCCGCAGCCGTCAAAGCTTTCTCCCGCTGTTACGAAGCTCTCGTCTCCAACCACTCCGGCATGATTCCGGAAACGGACATCCAGCCCGCCGACCAGGTGGTGGACTGGCAGGACATCACGGCCTCCACCCCCGCGGCGGACAAGGGCCTGATCTCCCAGTGCGTGTGCATCAAGCTCAACGGCGGCCTCGGCACGAGCATGGGCCTCCAGAAGGCGAAAAGCCTGCTGAAGGTAAAGGGTGAAGACACGTTCCTGGACTTGATCGTCCGGCAGGTGAAGCACCTGCGCTCCATCTCCGGCACGCCCGTGCGCCTTCTGCTGATGAACTCCTTCTCCACCAGCGCGGATACGCTGGCCTACCTGGAAAAATACGCGTCTGACGGCTTTGCGGACCCCGCCCAGGTGGAGCTGATGCAGAACCGCGTTCCCAAAATCCTGGTGGACGGGCTCGCCCCGGCCAGTTGCCCGGAACAGCCGGAACTGGAATGGTGCCCGCCCGGCCACGGTGACCTGTACCCGGCCCTGCTGGGTTCCGGCTGGCTGGACCGCCTGCTGGCGGACGGCGTCAAATACGCCTTCGTCTCCAACTCCGACAATCTGGGCGCACAGCTTGACATGAACTTCCTGCGCTGGTTTGCGGAGAGCGGCGCCCCCTTCGTCATGGAAGTCACCCGCCGCACGGAGGCGGACAAGAAAGGCGGCCACCTGGCCGTCAGGAAGGCGGACGGCCACTTGATCCTGCGGGAAGTTGCCCAGTGCCCGGATGCGGACATTCCCGAATCCCAGAACATCTCCAAGCACCGCTATTTCAATACCAACACGCTCTGGATACGCCTGGACGCCCTCAAGGAAATCCTGGACGCCAACGGCGGCGTGCTCCCTCTGCCCATGATCCGGAACAGCAAGACGCTCAACCCCCGCGACCCGGAATCCGCCCCGGTGTACCAGCTGGAAACGGCCATGGGCGCGGGCATCGAGTGCTTTCCCGGCGCAAGGGCCGTCAACGTTCCGCGTTCCCGGTTCTTCCCCGTCAAGACCACGTCCGACCTGCTCCTGCTGCGTTCGGACGCCATCGCCGTGGATGAAGACGGCAAGGTGGCCCTGGCTCCGGAACGGGAAGGAAAAACTCCCGTTGTGGACCTGGACTCCAAGCTGTACAAGCTGGTGGACTCCCTGGACAGCCTGGGCCTGCCTTCCCTGATCGGGCTGGACAAGCTGACCCTGCGCGGCCGCTTCCACTTCCAGGACGGAGCCGTTCTCCAGGGCACGCTGCTGATGGAAAACGATTCCGAAGAAACGAAGGAAATCCTCCCGGGCGTTTATGCCGGAGCCTGAACTCCATTCTTCCGCCTCCGCCCCCAGCCCGGTCAAAGCCGGGCTGGGCGTGGAGGACATCCGGCACATTCCCGCCCGGGAAAGGGAGCTGCGCTTCACCCGCAACCGCGCGGGCTCCGTCCTGCTGGCGGCGGGATTCCTGCTGATCGCCATCGCCGCCTTCCTCCAGCTCACGGGTTACGATACGATCACCCCGTACCTGCCCGCCCCCCTGTGGGCCATGCAGGCTGCGGCGCTTGTTCCCTCCCTCCTCTGCCTGATTGCGGGGAGCCGCTGCCTGAAGCACGCGGCCGTCATCGTCACCCCGGTAGGTGTGGAAATCCTGCCCTTCCTGCGGGCGCGCCGCGCCATGCAATGGTGCTTCTGGCAGCAGATACGTTCTGCGGACCGGAAAGGCGGACGCCTGGACCTCCGCCTGACGGACGGCTCAACCGTCGCGGTCAGCCTGCGCTCCATGACAGCCGCCAGCCGGGAAATGCTGGTCCATGCGGTCCGGCAGCGCGTCAACACCCTGCAATGCTCCGGTTATGGTAAGGCCTGAAAAACTGGCCGCTCTCCAGGAGCGGATGGAAGCCCTGGGCATCCGTGAACAGGATCTGGAGGAAAGCTTTGTCCGCGGAAGCGGGCGCGGCGGCCAGAAGGTGAATAAAACCAACAACTGCGTTTATCTCAAGCACATCCCCACGGGAATCGCCGTCAAATGCCACGTGGACAGGTCCCGCGAGCTCAACCGCTTTCTGGCGCGCAGGGAACTGTGCGACGCGGTGGAACAAATGCAAACGGGCCGATGCGCCGCGAGAGCCCGCGTCATCCAGCGCATGCGCCGGCAGAGGGACCGTAGAAGACGCAGGCGTTCCAGTCCTCCGGCTCCCTCTCCGGACAACGAATAACGGCTCCAAAAGCCGCTAGGAACGCGGGAAAACCTCCCGGTACTTCTCCTTCAGCATGGCGAATACATTGTGGGGGACATAGCGGCTCACCTGGCTTTCCCAGCCTTCCGGGCCAATCAGCCCCTTGATCATGCTGGAGGACAGTTCCGCCGTATCCCGCGGAGGCATCAGGAACACCGTGCAGACCTTGGGAGCCATGTCCGCATTAATATGGCGCATCACGCGTTCATATTCATAATCCTGCGTGGAACGGATGCCGCGCAGCATGAACGTGGCCCCGTGTTCGTTGGCAAAATCCACCAGAAAGCGGTTGTGGAACTCGGCAATGCGCACGTCCGGCATGTCGGAAAGCGCCACCCGCAGCATGGTCATGCGTTCCTCATGGGAAAACGTGTAGTGCTTGTCCGGATTGTCGCCTATGGCCACAATCAGCTCATCAAACATCCTCGCCCCCTGCTTGATCATCCATAAGTGACCATTGGTCAGAGGGTCAAAACTACCGGCATACACGGCGATGCGCTTCATTCGTGCCATGCTATACGCCCTCCTGCGGAAAATACAATCCTTTTCCATGCGGCGGACCCGCCCTCTCCGTTCAGGCCCGCTCTTTTCCGGACATCCCTGCTTGACACTCCTGCAATAACGGCTAAACATTAACGGACAGCGCCTCACTCCCCGCGTGCGGGCGGCTGTTCCGCAACTATCCGACCTTTCTCCCATGACAGAACCTTCCTCTTCCTTTCCGGAGCGTCCATCCCTTCCGCCTTCCTGCCCCACCTCCGTCCGCAGAGATCCGCAGTCCCTGCTTTCCCCTTCCTGGTGGAGGCATGGGCACATCCCGCTGCTTGTCCTGATTGCCAGCGGCTTTGCCGCGGATTTCATGTTCGGTACATTGGAGGGCCTGGGCATCGGCACTGCGCTGGGCCTTCTGCTGTACACGGCGGCCTTTCTGGCACTGAGAACGGACCTCAGCCGGAAGGAGCAGGTGTTCCTCGTTTTCATGGCCGTGCTGAACGCTGCTGCGGCAGGCGCCAACCTGACTTCCTTTACCCAGTTCAATCTGCTCATCGGCGTGGGGCTTCCCGTGGTGATAACGTTCCTGCCGCGGAAAGAGGGCAACAGCTTTGACCCTGCCAAACGGTACGTCACCTGGTGGGGCTATAAATTTTTCCGGATGACCCAGGCAAAAGAGGCGGCCGCAAACGTCCTGGGGAAAATTCCGCTTGCAGGCAGCGTCGCCATCGGAGTCATTCTGTTCCTGGTCTTCCTGTCCATCTTTGCGGACGGGAACCCTGTGGTCGCCGCTGTCAGAACAGCCATGAACAAATGGTTCTGGAGCTATTGCTCCTGGCTGGTTCCGGATATGGGAACGGTAGCGGACATCCTCCTGTGGTGCCTGGGAGCCCTGGCATTCGGCATTGCAGCCATGCCGCGCTCCCGCTCTTCCTTCCCGGAACAACACCCCGTGCGTCCGGGCAGCCCCTGGCTCCCGCACCTCCCCGCCGTTTCCCTGCTGTTCATCAACCTGGCCTTTCTGGTCAACAACGGCACGGACGTGGCGTTTTTATGGCGGGGGAGCGTTCCTGACGGCATCTCCCAGACCGCCTATCTGCACGACGGGGCGGACTCCATCATGCTGGCGGCCTTTCTTTCCGCCCTGGTGCTGCTGGTCCTGTTCCGTCCGGAAGGCTCCGTGCGGGCGTCAAAAACGGGAATCGTCCTGGGCTTCATCCTGGCGGCGCAGACGGGGCTGCTCGCCGCCAGCGTGGGCATGAGGCTGTATTTCCAGATAAAAGATTTCGGCTTCTCTCCCAACCGCGTCACGGCCGGCATCTATTTGCTGATGGGAGCCTGCTTCCTGTACCTTCTCTTCCGCTACATGGCCGGTCATGGAAACTGGCTGCGTTATGGAAAACTCTGCGGCGCCACAGCCCTTGTTTTCCTGGCCCTGACCGGGCTCCGCAGTCCGTCCCAACTGAGCGGCGACCTGAACCTGATGACGATGGACAGACAGCCGGACTGGTATTTCAGCGATGGAGACCTGCCGCGCTTTGAACTCCGGGACAACATCCCCTTCGCCATGGCCGTCTACCGCCGGCTGGGAGGGGATACGGAAGCCGGAGCCAACGTTTACGCCATGACCCGGGAAGCCCTCCATGCCGAAAGCCGCATTTGGAACTGGCGTTCCCGCAACCTGCGGAAATGGAGACGGGACCGGCAGAGGATGCAGTTCCGGCAGCTTCCCGAACCCACGGCACAAGCCACCTACGGCACGGATGCGTGGCGTCCTTCCTCCCGGCCCACCGGAATGAGGCCGAACTGACGGAGGGGCCGGTTCCTGCGGCGCGGGGAAGATTTTCATCTCCCCGGCTTGTCAAGGAGCCGTATTTTTTGCATCATGCTTCTCCGTTATGCAGAAACGACGCGTCGTCATCCTGGGTTCCACCGGTTCCATCGGAACCAGCGCCCTGAAAGTCGCCCGGGACATTCCGGACAGAATGGAAATCGTGGGGCTGGCCGCCGGAACCAGCGTGGAGGCGCTGGCCCGCCAGGCGAGCGAATTCAACGTCCGCAACGTATGCATTTTTGACCCGTCCGGGGAGGACAAGCTGGCGCGCGCCCTTCCCGGCGCCCAGGTGGAAACGGGCGAGGAAGGCCTGTGCCGCCTGGCGCGGCTTCCGGAGGCGGACATGGTGCTGATCTCCATCGTGGGGACTGCCGGCCTCAAGCCCGCACTGGCCGCCATTGAAGCAGGCAAGGACCTCGCCATCGCCAGCAAGGAAATTCTGGTCATGGCCGGCCAGATTGTCATGGAAAAGGCGCGCCAAGCAGGTGTGCAGGTGCTTCCGGTGGACAGCGAACATAACGCCATCTTCCAGTGCCTGAACGGCAGCCACGGCGGACCGGATGCCGTTTCCCGCCTGATTCTGACGGCGTCCGGCGGCCCCTTCCGCACCTGGAAGAAGGAAGACCTGGAGCACGTCACGCTGGAACAGGCCCTCAAGCACCCCACCTGGAGCATGGGCCGGAAAATCACCATAGACTCCGCCACCCTGTTCAACAAGGGGCTGGAAATGATTGAGGCCCGCTGGCTGTTTGATGTTCCCATGGAAAAGGTGGACGTCATCGTTCACCCGCAGAGCATCGTGCATTCCATGGTGGAATACCGGGACGGCACGGTGCTGGCCCAGATGAGCAGCTCGGACATGTGCTTCCCCATCCAGTACGCCGTCACGTGGCCGGACCGCGTTCCCAACTCCCTCAGGCAGCTCAACTTTGCGGAGATAGGCCAGCTGGTGTTTGAGGCGCCCCGTCCGGACGCCTTCCCCGCCCTGGACCTGGCGCGCAGGGCCGGCGCCAGCAGCAGCACCCTGGCCGCCGTCTACAACGCCGCCAATGAAGTGGCGGTGGACGCCTTCATTCAGGGAAAACTCACCTTCCCCGGCATCTGGAGACTGGTGGAAGCCGTCATGAACGACCATTCCCCGGCAGATCCCCGCGGAGAGCTGGCCCCCATCCTGGAAGCGGACCAGTGGGCCAGGCGGCGCGCGGCGGAACTGATTCCTTCCCTTTCCCGCCCTTCCTGACGCCATGACCGCCCGGATTCCCGCCGGAGCGCCCCCCCGGGCGGCGCGCATCACCATCCTGGACATCCTCCGGGCGCTGGCCCTGCTGGGCATCGTCATCGTCCACGCGCACGACCACTTCAACCTGTACCTCCCCATGCCCCCTGCGGAGGGATGGCAGGCCGCGGCCAACAGCGCGGCGGACTGGGCCTACGAACACCTTTTCGTCAGCAAATCCTTCCTTCTCTTCTCCTTCCTGTTTGGCCTCAGCTTCTTCATCCAGCTGGACAGGCAGGAACAGAAAGGCATCGACTTCCGGAAGCGCTTCATGTGGCGGCTGGCGCTCCTGTTCCTGCTTGGGCTGGCGCACACCCTTTTTTATGACGGGGACATCCTCACCATCTTCGGCGTGCTGGGTTTTGCCCTGGTGGCCCTGTACAAACGCGGCACGCCTCTTCTCGTCATCCTCTGCCTGCTGTGCCTGATGCAGCCCGTCGCCTTCATGGACACGCTGTCCCGCGCCGGACTGGCGGACCTGTGGCCGCATTCCTCCGGCTGGTTCCACCCGGCCTCCCCGGCGGCAGGCCCTTCGCGTGAATTCCTGTACGCCCACGGCAGCTGGGAGGAAGCGGCCCTGTGGAACCTGACGCAGGGCCAGGCGGGCAAATGGCAGTTCTTCCTGCTCAGCGGCCGCATCTGGCAGACGCTGGGCCTCTTCATCCTGGGCATGCTGGCGGGGAGATGGCAGGTCTTTGTGGACGCTCCGAACAAGCGCCGCCTGTTTCTGCGGATGCTTGGAATCTCCGGAACCCTGTTTCTGGCTCTGCTGGCGGCGCGCCTGCTCCTCACCTCCCGGCTGGACTCCGCGCTGGGAACGGACGCTGGACACCTTCTGCACCAATGGGAAAACCTCGCCTATACCGCGGCCTTCGTCTCCGCCGCCGTCCTGCTGTTCACCCATCCCGGCCTTCCCCTGCCATCCAGGCTGCTCAGCAGCGCCGGAAAATGCACGCTGACGTGCTACGTCTCCCAAACGCTGGTGTTCACCTTCCTGTTCTTCGGGTGGGGCCTGGGGCTGGCGCAAGGCATGGGGCCGTGGGCGTGCCTCTGTGCGGCGGTAGCCGTCTTCCTGCTTCAAGCCTGGGCGTGCCGCCTCTGGCTAGCCCTCTTCCTGTACGGCCCCCTGGAATGGCTGTGGCGCACCGCCACCATGTGCCGCATGCAGCCGTTCCGCAAGCGCATGCCATAGGAAGGACGGCCCTTCTTCCTCCCTGCGTCTGTTAAAGCCCGGTTTCCCCGGAAGAAGGAGGAATGAAGCGCATGGCCTCCTGCGTCCGGTCCGTGATAAAGCCGTTCCTTTCGTAAAAAGGCACTCCTTCGCGGTAGGAGGTGAGCACCACGTTCAAATACCCGGCATAGCGCCTTTTGCACAGCTCCAGCAGGCGGGAACCGACGCCGCACCCCTGGTACAGCGGATGCACCAGCAGGTAATGGACATACGCCGTCATGGTTCCGTCATCCATGGCGGCGATCAGTCCCGCCAGCCTGCCGCCGTCCCAGGCGGAAAACACGGCCCCGTAATGGAGCAATGCTTTCGCCAGGCGTTCCGGATGCCGCCCGGATTCCCATTGGACGGAAAGGAACAATTCCTCCAGCGCCGCCGGGGAAAATTCTTTGGTGTCAGTGTAGGAAAGAACCATGGAAAAAGGCATTTGTCCGTAAAAAAGGCTTTCCGCCCTACAGGGCGGAAAGCCTGAAAAAAGAGGGAAAAGCGCTTCACTCGTCGTCTTCCGCGTCAAAGGCGGAATCTTCCGAATCAAAGTCCTCATCCAGGTGGGCAGTGAATTTCTTCACGCGCTGCTGGACGGGAAGCGGAGAGAGCACCATGTGCATGGTGTTGCCGGCCAGGCGGGGAGCCTGGTCCACCTGCGCCATGGTCTTCAAGTCCGCAATGACCTTGTTGAACATGTCATAGCCAAGTTCCTGGTGGGCGTTCTCACGGCCGCGGAAGCGGAGCTGGAAACGGACCTTGTGGCCATGGTCCAGGAAGCTTTCCGCACGGGCCAGCTTCACGTTGTAGTCGTTCGTGTCCGTCCCGATGCGGAGCTTGACTTCCTTAAGCTTGATCGTGCGGCTCTTGTTGTTTTTCTGGAGCTTGGACTGCTGGTACTTGTACCGTCCATAGTCCACCACGCGGCACACGGGCGGATCGGCATTGCCCGCCACTTCCACCAGGTCCAGGCCCAGGGCCTTGGCCTTTTCCAGCGCGTCGCGCGTATTCATGACGCCGAGCTGGTCGCCGTTGGCAGTCACCACGCGCACGCGGGGGGCGCGGATGCGTTCATTCACACGGGTTTGATCACCGCGCTCACGGCGGCGATTACCATCATTATTCTTCGTTGGCTTGATTGGCACGTCCGGATACTACTAAACTAAATAAAATAACTTGGCAACTCAAATCATGGGGGAAATATGACGCTCCGCAATTTCCCTGACCACAACGTCCGCAAACTGTTCAAAGGGCATCGCCCCCAGGTCTCCCTTGTCCCGGTGGCGGACGGAAACGGTGCCTTCCTCCGCCTCACGCTGGCCGAGCACCAGCATGTAGGGAACGCGGTCCAGGCGGGCGTTGCGGATCTTCGCGCCGATCTTGTCCGGCGTTTCATCCACCGTCACGCGCACTCCCCTGGCGGCCAGGGCGGCGCGGTGCGCGGCGGCCACGTCCATCACCTTGTCGGAGATGGGGAGCACGCGCACCTGTTCCGGTGAAAGCCAGGTGGGGAATTTCCCTTCAAAATGCTCAATCAGCAGGCCCGTGAAACGCTCCATGGAACCGAACGGCGCGCGGTGCACCATCACGGGGCGGTGCGGCTTGTTGTCCGCTCCGGTGTAATGTAGGTCAAAGCGTTCCGGCAGGTTGTAGTCCACCTGCACGGTGCCCAGCTGCCATTCGCGCCCGATGGCGTCGCGCACGATGAAGTCGATCTTGGGGCCGTAAAAGGCGGCTTCCCCGGCTTCCTCGCTGTAATCCGCACCCAGCCATTCCGCGGCTTCCCGCAGGGCCTGTTCCGCCTTGTCCCAGTTTTCCGGAGAGCCCACGTACTTGTCGCTTTCCGGGTCGCGCATGGAAAGGCGCACGCGGTAGTCCGTCATGCCCAGCGTGCCGAAGATGGTCTTCACGATGCCGAGGCACTGGCGGATTTCCCCGGCAAGCTGGTCAGGCGTGCAGAAAATGTGGGCGTCGTCCTGCGTAAAGCCGCGCACGCGGGTCATGCCGCCCAGCTCACCGCTCTGTTCCCAGCGGTACACGGTTCCGAATTCCGCCAGCCTCACGGGCAGGTCCCGGTAGGAATGGGCGTCATTCGCGTAAATCTTGATGTGGTGCGGGCAGTTCATCGGCTTGAGCATGTAGCCCTCAATGGTGCCGTCAGCCAGCCCGTTGAACAGTTCCGCGCAGGAAGCTCCTTCCTGGCTCAGCTTTTCCATGGCGTCCCGTTCCGGGATGGGCGCGTACTGGCTTTCCTGGTAATACGGGAAGTGGCCGGACGTGCGGTACAGGTCCAGCTTGCCGATGTTGGGGGTGTACACCTGGGAATAGCCCAGCTTGTCCAGCTCCTGCGTGATGAAATCCTGAAGGGAGCGGCGGATGAGGGCTCCCTTGGGCTTCCAGAGGATCAGGCCCTGGCCCACGGCCTCGTCAATGCAGAAGAGCCCCAGTTCACGGCCCAGCTTGCGGTGGTCGCGGCGGCGCGCTTCCTCCAGCCGTTCCAGGTGCTCGTCAAGCTGGGTGCGGTTCGGGAAGCAGGTGCCGTAAATGCGCTGGAGCATGGGACGGTTCTTGTCCCCCTTGTAGAAGGCGCTCGCCACGCTCATGACCTTGAACGCCTTGCAGTTCCCCGTGCGGCCCACGTGGGGGCCGGCGCACAGGTCCGTAAAATCTCCGTTGCGGTACAGGGAAATCTCCTCGTCTTCCGGAATGTCGTTCAGCAGGTCAATTTTAAACTGGGAAGGCGTATTGCGCGGCCCAAGGGCGCCCAATTCCCCGGATTCCGCCATCTTCATGGCCTCCGCGCGGGAAATAACTTCCTTCTGGAAAGGCTGGTTTTCCTTCACCACCTTCTTCATCTCCTCCTCAATGCGCTCAAAATCCTCTGTGCTGATGCGGTGGTCCAGCTCCACGTCGTAATAAAAACCGTTATCCACGGCAGGGCCGCCAGCCAGCTGGGCGTCCGGCCAGAGGCGGCAAATGGCCGTAGCCAGAACGTGCGCGCAGGAGTGGCGCAGCCGTTCCAGATCAGACATCTGATGGCGTTCTTCAAGAGTCTTTCTTTCCTTGTGTTCGGACATACGCGCATTAGTTAACCTCCCCCAGGCACTGTTGGCAAATGCAAAAAACCCTCCTCTCCAAAAATTCAAGGCATGAACGCCGCGGAGACTTTCCGGAAGAGAACGAACACTCTCCCCTTTTTCTTCTTTACGGTTGCCGCACCGGAAAATCCGGTATAACAAGAAATTCATGCTGAATGTCATCTGCCATACCTTGGGAGCCGCTCTTCTTCTGCTTGGCATATGGATCATTCTGCTGGACTGGTACGTTTTCATCTCCCTTCATTTCACCAAGTCTGAACGATGGAACAGCTTTTCCTTCACACCATTCGCAGGATGAATCCTCGGTTGCGCCGCTCTCCGGCTTCTTCCTCCTACCCGAGAAATGGGCATCCGATGGCTTCCCATCCTTCCGGATTCCGGTGTCATCCTGTACAGCGTCCATCTGGTTAAACAATTCTTCAAGTTTCTTTTTCGTCGTTCCCCATAAGCATTTTCTCATTTTTCACCATCGCAGGGAGAACTGGAAAAAACGGAATGCAACCATTTACCTTCCATCCGCTATCCCTCCCTCAACGAGTGATTTACACCTGCGGCCGTTTATGCCATAGTGGCGGCCAGCGGTTATGAAAATCCTCCCCCTCTCCCTTCTCTGCCTCTGCCTGCCCTGCGGCCTCTCCCGGGGCGACCAGCCGCCGGACGGCTCCCCTGTCCGCTTCCAGATCAGCATGGACCAGGCCGCGGAACACAAGGCTCCGGAACCGGACCCTGTTCCGGACCAGAGCACGCCGTTCAATGCGGCCAGGCTGCTGCTCCGCGCCCTTCAGGAAAAAACTGACTGGAAAAACGAACCGTACAAATCCCTGCCCGCCACCTCCCCCTTTGTAGGCCAGCTCAAGCTGAAAAGCATCCTTTCCCGCATGGAGGCGGTCCAGGCGTATGTAACCGGAGCGGCCCCGGAACGCCCCCTTTTGTGGATGAAGCCTCCATCATTACCCAGGGAGACCTGGCGATGGCCTACATCCTGCTGCCGGACAAGACAAACCCGTACGTCTATGCAGCCACTGCGGTGGCCCTGGTGAAAAAGGGCGGCCAGTGGAAGGCCTCCCTGACCCCAGGGAGCTTTGACAATACGTTCCTTCCCTTTGACGACCAAATCCGGGAGGAAGCGAAAAAAATATCAGCGGAAGCCAAGAAGAAAATCTTCGGCCTCGCCCACCAGTACTCCGTGGCCGCCGTCAAAGCCGCCCTGGAGCACATCAAGCGGTTCCGTGTGGAAGCCGTAAAGGGGAAATCGGACGACGAACTCAAGACCCTGCTCATCCGCACCGTGAAAGGGGATGACCCGGCACGCATTGCCGCCCTGCTCGTTTCCCCGTACTACATGGAATCCGCCATCACCCAGAGCGCCCGGCTCACCCCCGTGGTCAAGGCCATGCGCCTTCAGGACAGGAGGGAGGAAAGCCGCTACATCCAGCCCACCAACCTCAGCTTCATGACCTTTCCGAACACCATCCTGGTTCCCCTGCGCCCCCATCCGGATGACCAGACAGACCCGAACAAACGGGATGAGGACCAGCAGGAGGAGGCCAATAAGAACAATGCGAAGAAGAGCGGCAAGGACATTCACAGCATTGCGGCCATGACCATCCTGCCCCCGCGCATGAGCATGCCGGACACGGACAAGCCCGCTCTCATTTACCGCTATGCGCTGGAGAAAATCAAGGACCCCACGGATGGCTTCCCCGTTTTCAAAATGTATCTGACGGACGCCTTCACTTCATGGAACCTGAAAGCGGACGAATCCACCACCGCCCGCATCATGGCGGATTTCCACCGGACCTACCCCCCCCTGGCCTTTCCCACGCCGGAAGAGGCCGTGACCGCCGCCGGGTGCGCCCTGGCGAACCGGGACAGCCTGGCCATGATACGCATGCTGGCTCCGGCCAAATTCGCCTCCGTGAAGGAATTTGAAGACGCGCTCTCCCAGTTGAAAACGGTCATGGGCAGGATTCCCGCCCCCCGGACCGAGGTGAAGGAAAAAGGCGCTCCCGTCGTCAAGGCTGCCTACGTTCCCGTCACCAGGGACGGCGCCCCCGGCATCAAGGCCACCATCGGCGTGCGGCCCGCTTCCAGAAACGGATTCTCCGTCAACAACCTGTACCTTACCAAAACGGACAGCGGCTGGATGATCACTGGAGCTGATGTGGAGAACCCGCTGGCGCTGGACGAACAAAAAAAACCCTGAAAACCGCCCGGGGAACGCCCGCCCCTCTATCACACAACCTTTTCCATTATCACACCATGATGAATCTACCGATACGGCCGCGCCGCAACAGAAAATCCGCCAACATCCGGGGCCTCATCCGGGAAACCTCCCTCTCCCCGGAACACCTCATTTATCCGGTCTTCGTCCATGAAGGAACCGGGAACCAGCCCATTTCCTCCCTGCCCGGCTGCACGCGCTGGAGCGTCAAGGGCCTGGTGGAGGAAGCCAAGCGCCTGATGGACCTGGGCATCCGCACGCTGGACCTTTTCCCGGCCATCCCGGACGGGAAGAAAACCCCGGACGCCTGTGAGGCCTGCAACCCTGACGGCCTCATTCCGCGCACCATTTACGCGCTCAAGAGCGAGGTGCCCGGCATCACCGTCATGACGGACGTGGCGCTGGACCCCTACAATTCAGACGGTCACGACGGCCTGGTGGAATTCCGCTCCGACGGCACGATGGAAATCCTCAATGACGACTCCGTGGAGGTTCTCTGCCGCCAGGCTCTGTGCCACGCGGACGCCGGGGCGGACATCGTCTCCCCCAGCGACATGATGGACGGCCGCGTGGCCGCCATCCGCGCCACCCTGGATTCCGAGGCCCTGGACGACGTCTCCATCATGGCCTATACCGCCAAGTACGCCAGCGCCCTGTACGGGCCGTTCCGCGGCGCGCTGGAAAGCGCGCCGAAGGAGGGGGACAAGAAAACATACCAGATGGACCCCGGCAACATCCGTGAAGCCCTGAGGGAAGCGCAGCTGGATGAAGCGGAAGGCGCGGACATCCTGATGGTGAAACCCGCCACGCTGTATCTGGACGTGATGGCCGCCATGCGGAAGCACGTGACGCTGCCGATAGCCGCCTACCACGTCAGCGGGGAGTACCTGATGATCAAATCCGCCGTGGCTTCCGGCTGGCTGGATGAACGGGAAACCGTTCTGGAGACTCTAACCTCCATCCGGCGCGCCGGGGCGGACATGATCCTCACGTATTACGCCCCCCAGGCTGCCGAATGGCTTAAACAACGCTGACGCCGCACGGCCTCCGCACAGGAGGTGGACGTACGGTCCAGAATACCGCTCTCCGCATGTCTACCTCCACAAAAATATTTGTCGGCATCGTGATCGTCGTCGTCATGGCGCTCACCTCCCTCTGGGGCGTCTATGCCCCCACCTTCTCGGAAGCCTACGTACTGCCCGTACAGATGACGACGGCGGACGGCGCCCCGCTGGGCAACTTCCAGTGCCGCCCGGTGGCCGCGGAAAACGGGAAGACGCTCCTGGTCTTCCGGGATACGGACTTCCTGCGCCAGACCACGGGGAACATGGTCCATTCCAAGATCATCCTTTCCTACAAGGGCACGCCGTTCTTTGAAGGCATCGTCCCCGGCCCCATGGAGGCCATAGAAATTCCCTCCGGGAGCCTTCCGCCCCAGTTCCAGGCGCTCCAGCAGAACTGACCTGGGCTGCTCCGGAAAAGAAAACCTCCGGACCGGGAACCGCCCTGTTATGGCATTGTTACTGAAAGGGCGCAGGTTTCTCTATACAAACAGGGAAACATTGTGGTTTTATAGAATCAAACGATGAGTGATTCAGCCTATACCATTCTGATTGCGGAGGATGACGACAGCATCAGGCACGCCCTGACGGACGTGCTGACCGCATCCGGCTACGAGGTGCTGGCGCTGGAAGAGGGCCTGGCCGCCATCCGCGCCGTGCGGGAACGCAACTTTGACCTGGCCCTGCTGGACGTAGCCATGCCGGGAGCTGACGGCTTCCAGGTGCTCCAGGTCATGTCTGCGGAGCGCCCCGGCACGCCCGTCATCATGCTCACGGCGCGCGGGGAGGAGGAGGACCGCGTGCAGGGGCTCAAGCTGGGGGCGGACGACTACATCGTCAAGCCGTTCAGCATCCGGGAGCTGCTCGCCCGCATCGAGGCCGTGCTGCGCAGATCCCCGGAACGGCCGCGCCAGCTCCGGGAAATCCGGATCCCCGGCGCATCCCTGGACAGCGCCAACCGCCTGCTCACCTTTGAGGACGGAAAGGAAACCTCCCTGACCGCACGGGAATTCGAATTCCTCACGTACATGGCCACCCACCCCAACCGCGTCATCACGCGGGACGAACTGCTCCGGCGCGTGTGGGACGTGGACCCGCGCCTGACGGATACGCGCTCCGTGGAAATGACCGTCATGCGCCTCCGGGACAAGCTGGGGACCGTCGCGGCCGCCCCGCTGGAAACGCTCAGAAGCCAGGGCTACCGCTGGAACTCATCCTTCGTCTCCTGACCCGTGAACCGGCGCATACGCATCACTCTGCTGGCAATCAGCCTGCTGCTGGTCATCGGCACGCTCGGATGGCTCACCCACGTTCTGCTGGTGCAGGCGGAGGAAACGGGCCGCTCCGAACAGCGCATCAGGGTGGAGGCCCTGGCTCATGAAGCCAAGCTGGAAATGGACCGCCTCCTGACCTCCTTCATCACCTTTGAACAGGCCCGCGGCTACTTTGAATACCAGCCCTTTTACGCCTACAAGCGCCCTTATGACCAGCGCATGGGCTCCCCGGAACCCGGAGAGGCCGCCCGCGGCTCCAACCTCTCCTCCTACCTGCCGGACTACGTCACGGCCTATATCCAGATTTCCCCCTCCGGCCATGTAACCGGACCCGCGCTGAACCCGCAGCTTGCCGAACATCTGAATGAGCAGAAGGACCTCTACCAGCGGCTGAACGGCAAGGTCTCCGCCCTCACCTCCGTGCCGTCCAGCGGCAACCTCTGGACGGACATCCGGAATGAAATCCTGCATGAAGCCCCGGAACCTGAGCCGACGGCATCCGGCACGCCGGCCCAGGTGGAAACCGTCACCTCCTTCGTCCCAGTGGAAGACGGGGGGAACCTCTATATCCTGCGCCAGGTGCACACCAGCCGCGGCGTCTATTTGCAGGGGGCCCTGATGAACATGGACAACCTGAACCGGCGGCTGCCCGGCCAGGTAAAGCTGTTGCTTCCCCACAGCCGCCTGGCTACCTTCGATCCCTCCGCCCCGCCTCCCGCAGAAGCGCGGCAAACGGGCACGCTCCCCTTTGCCAACGCCCCCCTGGTCTTTCTGCCGGGAGACACCGGAGCCGTCCCCCTCCAGGACCACAAGAAAATGCTGACCTGGACGCTCACGCTCATCTGGAGCATGGTACTGCTGGGCGCGGCAGGCGTCATCTGGCTCATGCTGGGCACCTTCCGCCTGGAGCAGCGCCGCGGGGACTTCGTCTCCGCCGTCACCCATGAACTCAGGACGCCGCTCACCTCCTTCTCCCTGTATACGGAAATGCTGGAGGACGGCATGGTGCCGGAGCAGAAAAAGCCGGAATACTACGCCAACATGCAGCGGGAATGCCGCCGCCTGGAACACCTGATTGAAAACGTGCTCTCCTACTCCCGGCTCCAGCGGAACGCCATCCGCCGCACGCGGGATACGCTCACCTGCCAGGAACTCTTTGAACCCATTGCGGAAAAAATAGACCGACGGCTCCGGGAGGCGGGCATCAGCTTCTCCTTTGCCCTGGCGCAGCCCATCCGCATCCTGCCCATTCATACGGATGCCGTCTCCGTGGAGCAGATCATGGACAACCTGACCTCCAACGCCATTAAATACGCCAAGGGGGAAAACGCCAAAGTCCAGCTCACCGTCCAGGCGGACCGCCACAACATCGTCATCCGCTTCCGGGACAACGGCCCGGGCATCTCCCCGAAAAACCGCAAGCTGGTGTTCAAGCCCTTCCGGCGCACGAAGGACGCCTCCGACAGCCGCAAGCCCGGCGTAGGCCTGGGGCTGGCGCTGGCCAAGGATACGGCACGCTCCCTGGGGGGGGACCTGAAACTGGAATTCGGCACCTTGGGGGGAGCCAGCTTCCTGCTGACACTTCCCAAATCCTGACCCCGCCAAGGGGCCTGCACGCCTCCATCTGCTTCCCGGCCCGCACGGAACCATCTTTCCTCTTCCATCTTTCCTCTTCCATCTTTCCTCTTCCATCTTTCCTCTTCCATCTTTCCTCTTCCATCGCATCCCCTTCCCTTGCAACATCCGGCCCAGGAAAATCCCGTCCGGCATGCTATGCGCTTGCCTTCACGTGACGGATATGTGACATTGAACCGCAACGCACGGCGGGACGAAAAATTCCCGTTCCACGCAGGAATATCCGCCTTCCCTTCCGGCGCGGCGGAGCGCAAAACGCATGGACATGCTATCATGAGTAAAAGGATTTTGATCACCGGAGGAGCCGGCTTCATCGGCTCCCACCTCAGCGAACGGCTTCTGAAAGAAGGCCATGAAGTCATCTGCATGGACAACTTCTTCACGGGCAGCAAGCAAAACCTCCTTCACCTGGCGGACTATCCCGGATTTGAAATAATCCGCCATGACGTCACCGTTCCCTGCGTGATGGAAGTGGACCAAATCTACAACCTGGCCTGCCCTGCCTCCCCTCCCCATTACCAGTTTGACCCCATCCACACGGTTAAAACCTCCGTGCTGGGCGCGCTGAACATGCTGGGCCTCGCCAAACGGTGCAAGGCCAGAATCCTCCAGGCTTCCACCAGCGAGGTATACGGCGACCCCGTGGTCCATCCCCAGCCGGAAACCTACTGGGGCAACGTCAATCCCGTGGGCGTCCGCTCCTGTTACGATGAAGGCAAAAGATGCGCGGAAACCCTGTTCATGGACTACCGCCGCATGAACGGGGTGGACATCCGCATCATCCGCATCTTCAACACCTACGGACCGCGCATGAACCCGAACGACGGCCGCGTGGTCTCCAACTTCATCGTGCAGGCGCTGAAAGGGGAAGACATCACCATTTACGGAACGGGCAGGCAGACCCGCAGTTTCCAGTACGTGGACGACCTGGTGGAAGGCATGGTCCGCATGATGAACACGGAAGGCTTTTCAGGCCCTGTGAACCTGGGAAATCCCGTGGAATTCACCATGCTGGAACTGGCGGAAAAAGTCATTGAAATGACGGGTTCTTCTTCCAAAACGGTCTTCCGTCCCCTGCCCCTGGACGACCCGGCCCAGCGCAAGCCGGACATTCGGCTGGCGGGAGAAAAACTGGGTTGGAAGCCCAATATTCCGCTGGAAAAAGGCCTTGAAAAAACCATCGCCTACTTCCGGAGCATTCTGTAGCGTTTCCGAGGCGCCGCATGCTTATGCGGCAACTTAATCATTATTGGCGAACTGATTTCATTAAAAGGCGTGGCTTACAGCCGCGTTCCTTTCGGTTGCCGCATAGGCAAGCGGCGCTCCAAGGAAGCAATCCGGAAATTCCGGGAAGCTTCCCATGCGGTCCATGAACTCCGGCATGCCGAGCGGCTCATTACCCGTTTTTGGCTGGTGCGGTAAAACGGTTCGGCTAAAATGAATTGTTATGAAACATGCCGACGCCCACGGAATCTATTCCACTCAAGCCACTGTCCGCACTTATGAAAGCGGTGCGGACGGCCTCATGAAACCGGAAACGGTTCTGCACTGGTTTCAGGAAATAGCGGAGGCCCACGCCTCCTCCCTCGGCTTCGGCTATGACTTTGTGATATCCCGCGGCCTGGCCTGGGTGGAAGTGCGCCTGAACACGGCCATCAGCCGCCTCCCCCGGTGGAAGGAAACGGTGGAACTCCGCACCTGGACCGCGCAGGAAACGCCGCTGCTGGCGCGCCGCAATCTGGAAATAAGGGACGCCCTGGGAAACCAAATCGTCACGGCAAGCTGCCTGTGGGCCGTCATTGACGTACGCCGCAGACGCCCGGTGCCGTTGAACAGGCACATTGATGCCTTCCCGGATACTCCGTGTGAAGAAACGGTGGCTCCGGCAGCCATGGATACCTCGGGCCTTCTGCCGACCATCCGGGAATGGATGGCGGAACGCCGCGATACGGACTTCAACCGCCACATCAACAATGCCGCCTACCTGGTCTGGGCGCTGGAATCCCTGCCGGATTCCTGGCTGGAGAACCATGAATTGACGGGAATCCACCTGCATTTCAAGAAGGAAACCCATGCGGGAGAATCCATGAAATCCCTGCTGTTCCGCCAGGACTCCCTCACCTCCCACCACATCATGCACGGAGACGAACTGCGGGCGGAAGCAGTGCTGGAATGGAAAGCCGCCGCAATCGCATAAAAAAGGCCCTATTCCTCGCCTTCCGGATTTTTCTGACATCAGACAGCGGACGAGGGCATGCAAGAGTATTCTGCGCCGTTTTATAGAATCGGAAGGGGCGTGCCGTGTGAAGGGCGGCGAGCGGCGCGGGGAGAGTAGTGGACAAAATGGACTTGATGGACAGGATGGACACCATTTTCTTTTTTCTATTCTGTCCTTTCAGCCCACACGGCCTATTACTCCGGAGGACGCTATTTCCTTACACAAGCAGGGCCGCCCCGGCTCTTGTCCGCAACGGCCCTGCTGGCTTGGAGAGTGGAACGTCTCCGCTCAACTCTCCTCTCTCAACTTTCAACTCTCCTTAAAAGTCATAACGGTAGCCCACGCTCCCGTTCACCGAGTTGGCTCCGTCACGGAAGTCCGCGTTCCCGTTGATGAAGACCGTTCCCTGCGTTCCTACCGGCACGCTCAGCCCCGCTCCTATTTGCAGCGCCGTCGTTCCAACCTTGGCCCCACGCACGCTCTGCATGAAGCCGGGGTTGCCCAGCAGCGCCACATTGGTTTCTCCGCGGCGGTCGCCCATGTCCTGGGCCGCGTTCACCCGGAACTCAGCCAGCGCTTCTCGCCCGAAGATGTTGCTGCCGATGAGCCCCATCCACCGGCCGCCCAGCGCAACCGTTCCCGTCGTCCATTCCTGCTTGCCTACGTTCAGGCCCGCGTTCCCCGCTCCCGTTTCCGTGTAGCCGTCCATTCTCGTGGTTACTACCGAGGCGTTGGCCAGGGGCTGCAGGATGCTGCTCTTGTCTTCATTGAGGTACACGTCGTAGGTCAGTTCATACATCGCTCCAAAGCCCCACCCGTTGGTGTTGCCCTGCGTCCTGTAGCTGCCTTCCCCGTAGTTGACCGTGCGGTTGAGCTTCGCGTCGTTCCACCCTCCCGTCAGGATCAATGTGTGCGCCCAGCGCTTGCTCTGGTAGCGGCCGAAGAGGTTGGCGTAGTAGCTGTCCAGGTGGCCGTCCGCGCTGTCCGCCGCGCTGGCCGTCAGGTCGCCGTAGTTGGCCGTGAAGGCCGCTCCCATGGTAAAATGGTCGCTGAGGTCCACGTCCATGCCCACGGTGCCGCCCCAGGTGGTGAGCTGGTAGCCGCTTTCATCCCCCCTGGTGTCCAGTTTGGCGTAGGAGCCCGTGCCTTCCATCCACATGTGGAAGTAGGGGAGGTCATCGTTGACGTAGGCGGGGTTGACGCCCATGAGGGTGGTGCGGTTGCGGATCCATCCCATCTGGTCGCGCAGGGCGTCCTTCTGGGCCGTTCCCAGCGCGTTGACCGTGCTGCCCGCTACGGCTGCCAATGCCCTGGATGCTCCCGCCAAATCAGGATTGCTCCCCGTAACCATGGTGCTGATGGCATTCATGACCTGCCCGAGCTGGGAAGTGGCGTCCAGGTTGTTCCTGGCTCCCCACAGAAGTTCGGAACCTGCTCCGGAATTATGGGAATTCACCGCAGGCTTAAAAATATTATCCTGCTGTACCGTGGCGTTCAGCACAATATTGTTTCCTTCCCGGACCATGGTCGCATCCTTGTAATACACGGCAAAGAGTCCGGAAGTACCCACGGACATGGATTCCCCTTCCGCCATGCCGTCAATCGCGTCCGCGGTCATCAGCACCACTCCGTCCAGGTTGTCATACGTTCCCAGGCCCGTGTTGCCGGTCATGTTGGCAAGCGTAAAGCCGGCGCCGTTCCCGATGGTAATGGAATCCGCCGTCAGCATGGCGGAGCCGAAAGGATCGGCCGCGCTCAGGTTATACACGAATTCCGTCATGGAACCGCTCTGGAAGTCAACGCTGCCGACGTTCAAGGTGGTATTGGGGTCCCCTGCTCCATTCCCGATGGCCTCAATGCGCAGGGTGCCGGAAGCGCCTACCGTAACGTTGCGGTAGTCAAGCGCGGGAGCGGCGGACGTGCCTTTCAGCACCAGGGTGCCCCCTCCGCGCACGCCCAGGTCATACGTGGAGCTTCCGGTCTGCATCACCTGGGTTACCTTGCCGGAGACGTCAATGCTCCCTTCCCCGTCCAGTGTGCCGGAGAAAGAGCCGTTCACGGCGGATGCGGAGGTGACGGACAGTGCATTGCCATTCAGGGCCAGCGTTCCAGCGCCGGAGAGGGCCAGAATGGACTTCTCCCCGGTCCCGGACAGGCTCAGCGTTCCGTTCAGCGTCACGGAGGTTCCGAACAGGCCGGCTTCCCCTGCCAGGGTGAGGGAAGAACCTTCCTGAACGTTCAGGCGGCCTGCTCCGGAAATGGTGGTCGCCTGGTCCAGGGTGGAATCCCCGGCAGTCTTGAGCGTTCCGCCCGCAGAGATTTGCAGGGAGCCGCCCTCCGCGTCATCTGCCAGGGTGGCCGTCGTGGTCCCTCCGATCACGACGCGGACGGGTTCATCCGCAGAGGCGGAGGACAAAGTCAGCGTGCCGATATTATTGGCGCTCCCGTTCAGGGCCAGCGTGCCTTCCCTGGCAACCACCGCATTGGAGGTATTGACATTGCCATTCAGCACCAGGGTCTTTTCTCCCGTCTTGATCAGGTCCGCGCCGTCACCGTTCACGGTAAGATTGCCGTTGAACACGGAGTCGTCCAGATCGTTCGCAAGTTCGATATCCAGCGAACCGTCCCCGGCGGCATTCACCACCAGGTTGCCCGTGCTGCCGGTGCCGGAGGAAAGATGCCGGATGATGGTCTTGTCCGTATTGGCCGCGGGCACGTCAAAATTCAGGGTGAGGTTTGTGTCCACAATCACCTGCGCATAGGAATTAAGGGCCGGAATTTCCGTCACCGTGGAACCGTCCACGGACGAAATGTAAATCTGGTCCGTTCTGCCGGAAATGATGATGCTGCCGCCTTCCACCCCCTTGATGCCGAATCCCAGGCTTTCCAGCGTGGCATTGAACGTAAGGTGCTGGTTGAGCCACGCCACCAGGTCGCTGGAAGGCAGGCCGGTGATCGTTCCGTCGGTCAGCAGAATGCCTACGGATTCCAGTTCGCGCATGGCGATCAGGATATCCGTATCAATGTCCATGTGCAGCGTGAGGTCGGAAGCGTCCCCGCCGAAGGAAACGGTGCCCGTGGCCGTGTCATTGAACTGGAGCAGGCTCTTCTGGTCCCCGGCAGCGGCATACGTGGTATTGTTCGCACCCACATGCAGGGAATTATTCCCCGTCAGCGTCAGATTTCCCGTCAGGCCGGTAATGGCCGTTCCCGCCGTGGTGGTATTGATGCCGCCCACCTTGTCCCCGGACAGGCCGCCCAGGTCAATATCCCCGGAATTGGCCTCCGCATTCACGGTTACGCCGCCGGCAGTGGCGTAGGCTCCTGCATGTTGCAGCCCTCCCTTGGTAATGGTGATGTTGTTGGCAATCGCCTGGTTGTTCATGTCCAGAACGGAACCGCCGTTAACGGAAACATTCCCGGTCCCCAGGGAACCGGCGCCCAGCGCCTTCACCGTGCCGCCGTTCAGAGTGGTTCCCCCCCTGGTAATTGTTGGTGGCGTTCAGTTCCAGGACCGGAGAGCCTCCGGCCCTGTTCACTACCAGGGCCCCTGCCCCGGTGATCTGACCTACCCAGGAGCCCGTGGCTTCTCCATTGCCCAGCTGGACCGTGCCGCTGGTAATGGTGAGCGTCCCCGTAGCGGTATTGTCCTGCGTCAGCACCAGCGTTCCGGTTCCGGCCTGTTCCACCCTGGCGTTCAGGGCGCCTTCCGCTCCTACGGTGGCGTTCATCAGAACGAGGTCATTGGTGTAGGAGAATTTGAACAAGCTTGTTCCGCCGTCAGCCTTTAACACCACACCATCCCCGAAAAGCTTGCCATCATTCAGGGTCGCCGCCGTATTGTTGCCGAATGCCCAGGTAAACAGGGCATTGCCAGTGCGGGTGAACGCCCCGTGGAACCCGGTCATGTCTCCCGTCAAGTAGGCGAAGGCATCCCCCAGTGCGGTGGTCACCGTACCTGAACCGGTGAATGCCCCGCCAAAGTAATAGGACTTGCCGCTCCCTCCGTTCAGGTAGGTTCCTTTCTCCAGCACATTGATCGTTGCCATGACGGCGGTATCCGCCGTGTTGACGGCATCCATCCAGAAACCGCGTCCATTCAGGGTTAACGTCCCCCTCCCCATGCTGGCGGCGGTGGCAAACTGGAGGTCGCGGGCATCATTTATACTGCCCGGATTATTATTCAACCCGGATGCGACCAGTTCCCCGGTAAAGGATGAATTGTCTCCTGAAATGTAAAAACGGGATTTGGCCGCCTGGTTGTCCAGCTCAATCCGGCCCGCTCCGCTCATGCCGTTGATGACGATGTTGGCGCTGTTTCCGGAAGGCATTCCATCGATGGCGCTGGAAATGGCGAGGGTTCCCCCCGCATTCACCGTGACTCCCGCGGAAAACCTCGTTTGAACACTTCCGGAGGCAATGGACACGGAACCTCCGTCCACCGTCAGAGCGCCCGCATACACGGCGGCGCCAAGATTCAAGGTGCCGTCTCCGGATTTTTCCATGGCCATCGCCTTGTAATTATCCACGGAAGCCCACGTTACGGCGTTCCCGTTGGTATCCACTTTAATGGAGTTCTTGCTCGTGGAGGAAATCTGTCCGGAAATATCCGCCGTCACGCCAGCGCCATACTGGAGGATACCGCCGTCAAACGACAGACTGCCGGCGCCGAGGGCGGCGTCATCTCCCATTTCAAGCGTGCCACCGCCCAGGATCACCTTTCCGGTATAGTTGGTATTGGCCGTATTGATGGTCAGCTTGGCGTTGCCGGTCTTTTCCAGATTACCGTTGCCTTCCAGAGAGCCGCCCCCTGCCGCGGCATCCCATACATAATCCGTCGTATCCGCCTGCACCATGATAATCGTGGGAGAGACGGCGCCATCAATGGTCACCGTCTGCGGGGCGCTGCCGCCAATGTCTCCCATGACGACTCCGGAATTATCATTGTAAACGCCGTCGTCCTTCCACGGGGAAGCGGCGGGAGCAGTGACGGACCAGATTCCGTCGCCCCCCTTCCATTCAAGCAAAGCCACCTGCGCCACCACCAGGGTAAGCTTGCCGTTCCCCGTGCTCCAGGAACCCAGAAGATTGTCGCCCAGGACAAAGGAACTGGCAGGAACTCCGGTGACGGTGCCCGCGCTGATCAGGTCATAGGAACCCTCCGTCCAGGCCACGCCGTCTATCGTTCCCTGCCCCAGAAGCAGTTCGCTGTTCACGGTCAGCGTTCCGGTCACATTAAGCAGAGACGCGCCGGAAGCCGGAAGAGCGGAGAAATTCAGGAGGGACGAGTTTCCCAGCGTCAGGTTTCCCGTAATCGTGCCGGACGCGCCCAGCGTCAGACTGCCAGCAGCGGCAATACCAAGAGTTCCACCATTCATGTTCAGGGAACCCGCGGCGGCAAGAGTCACATTGGAAAACTGCGTGGCGGCGTTTACCGTCAGGCCAGATGAACCACTCACGGTCAGCGTATTATTGTAGGTAGCATCATGCTGCGCTTTCAAATTGCCTCCATTCAGGTTCACCATTCCCGAACCCAGAGCAGTAGCATTATTCAACTGCAATGTTGCCCCTCCCGTAACCATCCAGTTCGCTGTCATGGCCTGACGGTTCCTGTTGACGGATTGATCAGTTACATTCGTCGTCTGTGCGGCCGAATTCAAAATCAGCGTACCAGAATACCCCACACCTCCCACAGTAATTGTGGGGGGATCAGTAATCCCTTCCCCAACCGCAAGCGCTCCATAAACGTTCATGGTCTTGCCTGCAGCGATCTGGAACAAGGTATTCGCATAAAATGAAACGCCCTCCCAGGCCGTACCCGTTGATCCTAACGAAAAATCCTCCCCGATGTTGAAAACCGTCGCCTGCCCTTCTCCCGGAGCACGGAAATTGACGACGCGGGAACCGCCGTCGCTGGAGGATACACTGAATCCTGAAGCACCCGCCGCCACATTAATGCCACCCAGCGACAAGCTATTGAACTGGGCCTTGACGGCCTTTTGAACATTATCTCCATATGGTCCGCTGAATTGCATAATATTGGCACTGGTTCCGGCCCACACGTTTGCATAATTGGTCGGCGCCGGATTCCAGTTGGCATTTGTATGGATCCAGCCATCCGTTCCGCCAAGCCATGTATAGGTTTCCGCCAAGGCATGCGGTGAGGAAACGGCGGCCATGCAGGCAATCAGAGAGGACAGGAGACCCAAGGGAAGGTGCAGCTTCATAATTTTTAATGAAAATGAACGTGAAAATACCTCCTGAACCTGACAGGAGGCTTTTTATCATCATTAACGGATTAAAAATCCTCCTACAAGCTTAAACGTTGATTCCGTAGGCGTTGCAACTCTCCTGGAAGACCGTTTTCATGCTATATCTGGTCCGCAATCAGGTATGTTCGTGGTGGTATCCTTATCAGTATAAACATGCAAGCAGGTTCATTCTGGTATATTGGCGGCTTTTCCGTTCCCTAGCGGATTTTTAATCCGCCTTGCGAATCATTCCGGATGGAATCAATAATCCATTTTAACATCATTTATTCCACTATATGATATCAACTGCGCTACTGCACCATGCCGGCAGAAGCGCCGCACAGCATGCAATGTTCCGTGACGCAGCAGGGCCGTTCCGGACAATGCCGGAACGGCCCTGGAAGTCCGGAGAGCAGAGCGTCTCCGCTCAACTCTCCACTCTCAAACTTCAACTCTCCTTAGAAGTCATACCGGTAGCCTACGCTTCCGTTCACCGAGTTGGCTCCGTCACGGAAGTCCGCGTTCCCGTTGATGAAGACCGTTCCCTGCGTTCCTACCGGTACGCTCAGCCCCGCTCCGATTTGCAGCGCCGTCGTTCCAACCTTCGCTCCTCTGACCGTCTGCGTATAGCCGGGATTGGCCAGGAAGCCTACGCCCGTCTTGCCGCGGTGGTCGCCCATGTCCTGGGCCGCGTTTACTCGGAACTCAGCCAGCGCTTCTCGCCCGAAGATGTTGCTGCCAATGAGCCCCATCCACCGGCCGCCCAGCGCAACCGTTCCCGTCGTCCATTCCTGCTTGCCTACGTTCAGGCCCGCGTTCCCCGCTCCCGTTTCCGTGTAGCCGTCCATTCTCGTGGTTACTACCGAGGCGTTGACCAGGGGCTGCAGGATGCTGCTCCTGTCTTCGTTGAGGTACACGTCGTAGGTCAGTTCATACATCGCTCCAAAGCCCCACCCGTTGGTGTTGCCCTGCGTCCTGTAGCTGCCTTCCCCATAGTTGACCGTGCGGTTGAGCTTCGCGTCGTTCCACCCACCCGTCAGGATGAGCGTGTGCGCCCAGCGCTTGCTCTGGTAGCGGCCGAAGAGGTTGGCGTAGTAGCTGTCCAGGTGGCCGTCCGCACTGTCCGCCGCGCTGGCCGTCAGGTCGCCGTAGTTGGCCGTGAAGGCCGCTCCCATGGTAAAATGGTCGCTGAGGTCCACGTCCATGCCCACGGTGCCGCCCCAGGTGGTGAGCTGGTAGCCGCTTTCATCTCCCTTGGTGTCCAGTTTGGCGTAGGAGCCCGTGCCTTCCATCCACATGTGGAAGTAGGGGAGGTCATCGTTGACGTAGGCGGGGTTGACGCCCATGAGGGTGGTGCGGTTGCGGATCCATCCCATCTGGTCGCGCAGGGCGTCCTTCTGGGCCGTTCCCAGCGCGTTGACCGTGCTGCCTGCCGCGGCTGCCATGGAACGTGCCGCCCGGGAGGTGTTGCCGGACTGGATGTCGTTTCTGACGGCTTCCCTCAGGTCACCGAGCTGCGTGCCTTTCGGCGCGTTGCCGCGGTTGTTCCAGAGCAGGTTGGCCCCCGCTTCCGAGTTGGCCGTGTTGGCCGCGTCCATAAAGGCGTTCTCCGTCTTGACCATGCCCGTCACCACAATCTTGCCGCCTTCCGTCCGGATGCCGAATTCCTGGTAGTAGAAGTCAAAGTAGCCGGAGGCGTCCACCGTGGCTCCGTTGGCCGAAACCGTTCCGGCTCCCGTCGCGTCCACCAGCGTGAAGTTGAGGTTGGCCGTCGGGTCCGCCGGATCGTCGTAGTCCCCCAGGCTTCCCAGGGAAACGGTAGTTCCGTCCAGATTGACGTCTCCGGCCTGCACGGTGATGACCGGGCTGGAGAAGAGGTCGTCACGGTTGGTGTTGATGACCAGGTCCAGATGGGAGTTTTGCAGGTTGAGTCCGTTGGCGACGGTGAGCGTCGTGTTGACCGCTCCGGTTCCCTCCCCTACCGGACTCAGGCGCACATGGGCGCCGCTTGCCGCCGTGAGGCTCTTGTAGGTGACGGAGCCGTTGCCGCCTTCCGCTCCCGTCAGTTCCAGCGTGCCCTTGGTGACGCTGAGGGCCTGCCCGATCGCGCCGTTCCCCTTCAGGACCTGCGTGCCGGTGCCGTTCATGGTGATGCTGCCTTCCCCGCTGAGGGTGCCTTCATACAGGGCATTCCCGGCGGTGGTGATTTCCAGGGCAGACCCGTTGTTCAGCGCGCCGATTCCCGTCAGGCCGGAGATGGTGTTGGCCGCGTTGCCGAGTTCCAGCATTCCGCTGCCGTCCAGGTCCACCTGCACGCCGTCAAGCTTGGAGGTGCCGTTGAGCGCGAGGGAGGCGGTGTCCGCCACATGGAGCACGCCGGTTCCGGAAATGGTGCTGTTGGAGAGTTCGGAGCCGGCTCCCGTAAGCGTGAGCGTGCCGTTTTTACCGATGGCGAGGTTGCCGCCGTTGCCTTCATCCGTGAGCGTTCCCGCTTGCGTTTTTCCAGTGATGTCCAGGGAGGAAAGGTCTCCGGAGTTGGTGGAGTTGAGCCTGATGGAGCCCAGGTCCGCCGTGCCGGAGAGGATAAGGCTGCCGTCCTGCATGTCCAGCGTGCCGCTGGTGTTCAGGGTTCCGGCGAGTTCCAGGGAGCCTTCTCCCGTTTTGGTAATGTTGGCCGTGCCGCCGTTGATGGTTCCGGAGTACTTCGTATCGGGACCGGACGTATTCGGATCTGTTCCCAGCAGCTCGTTGTTCAGGATGACGGATGCCGTCTTGTCGTTCGTGCTGGTGATGTTGATGACGCCGGAGGCCGCGCCGGAGAGGTTGTTAATCGTCAGGCCGTCAGCCGTATCGTCCACGCCCGGGAGGTTGAGTGCGAGGTTGCCGTCCACGATGACCGCGCGGTACGGGTCGAGTTCGGAGTTGCTGGAGACGGTTTTGTCTTCACTGCCTACCGCGTAGATTTGCGTGGCGTCACCGGTGATGCCGATGGAGCCGCCGTTGATGCCCGTGACGGCAAAGCCGAGGGTTTCCAGCAGCGGGTTGAAGACGGCCGTGCCGTAGCCCAGCGCTCCGTTCGTGAGGTTGAGCCACGCGGTGCGGTCGCCCGCTCCCCAGCCCTGCATGGCATTGATGAGGTCGGCGGAGAGGGTGAGGGTGAGGGTTTCAATTTCCAGCTGGGTGCCGTCCGCGTCAAATTGGATCATGGAGGTGCTTCCGGCCAGGTCCTGTGTTTTGGAGACGTTGCCCGTTCCCACCACCAGGCTGGCACTGTCCAGGCTGGCGGCGCCGTTGATGCCGCTGATGACCGTTCCGGCGTCCGTCATGTTGACGGTCTTGAGCGCGGAACCGGAAAGGCCGCCCAGGGAAATGGCGCTGACGCCGGAGGCCGCATTGACGGAGACGTTCTTGACGCCCTTGTAATTCTGGCCGCCCGTCACGTTGCCTCCGGTGATGTTGAGCCCGGCTTTATAGCCATCGGCGGTGTCCTGGAAGGAAAGCGTTCCGGAAGCAAGCGTCACGGTACCCGTGTAACCCGCACTGGCGGCCCCTATGCTCAGAGTGCCCGTACCGGTTTTCAGAAGGTTGCCTGAACCGGTGAAGGCGCCGTTGAGGGTGATGTCCCCCCCCGTGGTATCCACCGTGGCGGTCTTGCCGGAAGCGGCGTTGAGGGCGACTCCGACAGAAGTTGTCCAGGCAGCGGAGGAGTTGAGCGTGCCTTCTCCCAGCGTGAGGGTTCCGGACGTGCCGGTGATATCGCCGCCCATCGTGAGCGTACCGCCGCCGCTGAGGGTGATGCCGGAGTCGGAGCCATCCAGGAAGGAGGCGGCCGCCAGCACGGCAGTGCCGCCGTTGATGTTGAGATTGCCTGCCAGGGCTCCCTGCCCGTTGGCGCCGCCCAAATTGACGCCGGTGGTGGAGGTGAGCGTGACGCCCGTCCCCACGTTGACCGCGGAAGCCTGCGTGTTGCTGCCCATCGTGCCGCCGCCTATTTGCAACGTGGCGATATCAAGGTCTTTCTTCAAGTCCAGCGTCACGCCGTACGTGACGTCAATGAGGTCGGCATTCAGCGTGCCGTTCATCGTGATGGTACGGTTGGCCGTAGCCGCTCCGTAGCCGGAAAGAACGATGCTGCCTCCGGCATTGCTGAGCGTGCCGTTAAGCGCGTCATTGCCGTTGGCCGCCTTGACGAGCAGGGAGCCCCCGTCCGTCTTGGCGAGCGTGCCGCTGATGTTTTTGAGTACGCCGGAGAGGGCGATTTCATTGCCTCCGGAGAGCTTGAGGGTGGAGCCGCTGGCCACCGTCACGGTTCCGGAGAGAATCTTGGTATTGGCGATGTTCCCCAGCGCCACGGCTCCATTCCCGGAGATGTTCCAGTTGAGGGACAGGAAGCTGTCCTGCCCGGCCGTGTCCACCGTCAGCGTGGTGCCGGTTCCGGAGGCAGCCAGCTTGACCGCGTCCCCGGCGTTTTTCTGCACCATGGTCTGCGTCAGCGTCACGTTCCCGGAGGCCTGCAGGGTGCCGCCGCCGAAGATGATGGAACCCGTTCCCAGCGCTCCGTCTCCGTTGATGTCCACAATGCCCCCTTCCAGGGACGTGGAGCCTCCGTAGGTGTTCGTGTTGCGGATTTGCAGGGTGCCGTCCCCCCTCTTGGTCAGGATGGTCGTGGCACCCGTGATGTGCCCGTCTCCCTGGAAGGTGTAGGTGTTGTCCGCGCCGCTGTTGCTGACGACGATGGAGGAGGGAGCCACGTCTCCCGTAATCGTCACGGTTTTGTTGGCTGCCGTGTTGTCAAAGAGCAGGGGCTGCCCGTCCGTGGTCGCCGGCGCGGAGCCGCTTCCGCCGTAGGTCCAGTTGCTCACGTCGCCCGCGCTCCATGTTCCGGCGTCCGCCGTTCCGTTCCAGGTGAGCATATTCGCGGAGGACTCAATCTTGAGCTGAAGCGTTTTGCCGTCCGCGGAGAGTCCCAGCGTGTAGGTCAGTTCCGGATGGGCGTCATTGATGAGGTCCCCGATGTTGAAGGAGCCGAGCGTGAGCGTCCCGCTTCCCACCGTGAGCAGGGAGTAGTCTCCCGCGTCGGTGAGCGTGTCGTAGTTGTTGAGGGTGACGTTGTGCGTTCCGGTGAGCGTCAGTCCGCCGGTGAGCGTCACCAGGGCGTTTCCTCCCGCCGTCAGTCCCGTCATGTCAAAGGTGAAGGAGGAGCCCGCAGCCATGGCCATGTCTCCGGTGACGTTGAGGCGCGAGTAGCTGCCCAGCGTCAGGCTGCCGATGGAGCCGCCGTTGCTGGTGATGGCGCCCGTGGAGAGCGCATCCGCCGTGCCGGCTTTCACGTTGACCGCGTTATTCACCGCATAATTGCCGATGTCCAGCGTCGCTCCGGAGGAGATGGAGACCGTGCTGGTCCCGAACGCCGTAGCGCTTCCCGCCGCCAGCGTTCCGGCTTCCGCATTGGTCGTGCCGGCATAGGTATTGGCGCCGCTGAGCGTCACCTTGCCCGGACCCTTCTGGGTGATGGAACCCGTTCCGCCGATGGCGTTGGCCACCGTCTGGTCCGCATCCACCGCATAGGTCAGGAAGGCGTCTCCATTGCCGCCGAGCGTCACCGCTCCGGAACCCAGGGAGCCGGCTCCCGTCAGCAGGATGGTCCCTTCCTTGATTAGGGTCTGGTTGGTATAATCGCTGGCCTTGGTCAATTGAAGCACGCCGTTCCCCTGCTTTACGAGGTTGGCGCCGTTGCCTTCCTTGGCTACGATTACATCCAGCTTCAAATCTGCCGTATTAGTATCGTCCAGCGCAAAATTCCCGCGCGCTATGTCAAAGATGACCGTGCCGCCGCGGAGGGTCAGGGCATTCGCCTGACCGGTGGAGGGGGCTCCCTCCGCCACAGAGAAGACGCTCATTCCGGTAGCGGACTGCTGCGTCACAATGGTATTGGTGCCGCTGAACAAGTCGAAGCCGTTTAATCCCCCACCGGGTATATTCAGAATGACCCGGCTGTTGTTGAACACCATTCTGGTATTGGCCATGGTCGTATTGCCGCCGCCGACATTCCAGGTGCCGTTGTTCAGGGTCAGCGTGCCGAAGTTCCCGCTATTATTGTAGCCGAACGGATCGCCCGCCGTAGTATTCAGCGTGCCGCCGTTCACCATCAGGTTGCCGTAAAGGATGGACTCTCCTCCGTCTCCATTCTTGCCGAGGTTCAGGACCGCGCCCTCGCCCACCGTGGTCAGCGCGGTTTTCGTCTGGGCGGTGGAAACCGTCAGGGCCGTTCCGGCGCCCGACACTTCCAGATTGATGCCGGAGCCGTTGGCCAGATTGGTTCCAAGCGTATTGGCGCCTCCGGAAGCAAAGGCGATCGTGCCTCCGTTAATCGTCGGCATCGTGGCTCCCAGAATATCCGCAATTCCGCCCGTTACGCCGATTTCCAGCCGTCCCGTCCTGTCCACGGTCACCGTTCCGGTCCCCAGGGCCATGTTCGCCTTCACGGCAACGGTTCCTTCCTTGATGTTGACCGCGCCGGAATAATCGTTATTGGAGCTGTTGAAGGTCACTTTTCCTTCACCCAGCTTGGTCATGGCGCCGTTTCCGGAAAGCTTGCCTCCGTTGTTGGTCAGCTCCAGGTCCTGCCCTGCCCCGTTGTTGAAATAAATGGCCTTGGCATTCACGTCCCCCGTCAGGGACGCCACTCCCGTGTGCCTACCGTCAAACAGGTAGGTTGTGGTGTTGTCCACGGCGCCGATCGGGTTGCCGTCCCAGACTACCACGCCGTCCGCCATGCTGACGGAAACGGTCACCGTCTTGTCCCCGGTGTTTACGTTGAAGGTTCCCTGGTACAGGCTGGCCAGCGCCCCGGTCAGGGTCATCGTCCCCGCATCCGCGAAGTTGCCGGCCGTCAGGTTGTCCCAGGAAACCAGCGTATAAGTCCCCGCGGTGATATTCCCGTTAATGTCCAGGCTGACGCCCGCATCCGCGCCCAGCGCCAGGTTGCTCACCGTCAGCGTCGCTCCGTCCGCGCTCAGGGCGCTTCCGTCAACCGCCAGTGAAGCGGCGTTCAGCGTTCCGGTCACGTTCTGCTTCCGCAGCGCCGTCACCTTGGCGGTGGAGGCGTTCAGCGTTCCGGCCAGCGCCGTATCCGCATTCAGGTAAAGGTTGGCTCCAGAAAGGTTCAGCGTTCCGGAAAAACCGGAGACGTCCCCGCCCAGCGTCAGGGCTCCCGCATTGTTGCGGGTATTGACAGCCAGCGTGCCCGTTCCGCCCAGGCCGCCGAGCATCTGGAGGCTGTCCCCGCTCGCGATGGCCGCCGTTCCCGTGCCGGACGTTTCCACGGATACCTTGCCGTTGAGGTTCACGTTCACGGTGGCTCCGTTAAAAATGCTCAGCGCCGTGGCCGCATTCGTCCCTTTCAGGGTGATGTCCCCGTCCAGGGAAACTCCCCCCGTGACGGTATTGGAATTCAAGTTGCTAAACGTCACGGTGACGTTTTTCTCACTGCCGCCCAGCGTTACGTTGCCCTGCCCCCACGGGGTCAGGGTCTGGCCGGAGACGATGGAGGCGTCCCCGATATTGTACGTCAGATTGACCAGGTTGCCCGTTCCGGCTATTTCCGTATCCCCGTCATAGGAATTCTTCACCCAGCCCGTTTTAAAACCCCACCCGTTCCCCCCGGCATCGGAAATGATTTTAAGGCCGCCCGTTCCGGTGATGGTGGATGAAACCGCGGTGGCATTTCCATAAATGGCTCCATTCAGGAAAGCAAATCCTCCTGCGGCATCCAGGACGATTTTCATGTCGAAATTCGCGCCGGCGGCATTTCCGTTCTTCAGATGCAGGGTGGAGCCGTTCCCCATGGTAAGAGTACCCGTTCCCGTCACCTTGGTTCTGGCGCCCGCTACGTCCATCACGGTATTTTCCCCCAGCGTAATGTTCAGGTTGGAGCTCCATGTTCCGGTTTCGTCCGCAAGCATCACGGTGCCCTGTTCCACAACCAGCGTTCCTCCTCCTGAAGCGTTGAAGGAATTAAGGCCCAGCGTTAACGTTCCCGTACCCGTCTTGGTGATGGTGCCGTTGATTCCCCCGTTCAGGGTGGAGTCCCCCGCGCCAATGACCAGGGAACCGGGGCCGCTGTTGGTCAATTTGCCTCCATAAGTGCCGGCCCCCAGCAGGAGGCTGCCGCTTCCCGTACGGGTGACGGTCCCCGTCCAGCCGGCCAGTGAAGCCCACGTTACGGCATTCCCGTTCGTGTCCACCAGAATGGAGTTGGAAGCCAGCGCATCCGTCTTGATCTGGCCGGAGACGTCTGCCGTAATGCCCGTGCCGTACTTGAGCGCGCCTCCATTAAAGATGATGCTGCCGGTGCCCAGCGCGGAGGCATGCTGCATTTCCACCGTGCCGCCGCCCAGCAGGACTTCTCCGGAAAAACCGGCGTTGTCCGTGGCGATGGACAAGGTTCCGCTGCCGGTCTTCTGCAGCTTGGAGCTTCCCACCAGGGAACCGGACCCCGTCCACGTGTAACCGGTTGCCTCAGCATTGACGACGATCAGGCCTGGATTCACCTGTCCGGCGATGTTCACGGTCTGCGGCGCATTGCCTGCTACGTCGCCGAAGATGACTCCGTTGCCGTTGGCAAAAGACAATCCCGCATTCCAGGGGGAATTCCCCGTTCCTCCCACCGTCCACGTATTGTCTCCGCCGCCCGTCCAGGTCAGCGACGTGACCTGCGCCACGACGAATTTCAGGGTATTGTCCGTCGTGCTCCAGTTGCCGATGTATTCGGTCCCCAGCAGAATGGTATTGGCCAGATCCCCGGTGATGCCGCCCGTGGCATTAATCAGATTGTACGTGCCCGCGCTCCAGCTCACGCTGTCGCTGTTCTCCAGCAGCAGGCTGCCGTTCACCGTCAGGGCGCCGTTCAGGGCCAGCAGGGGATTGCCGTTCACCGTCATGTGAGTGGCGTCAATCCGCACGGCCGCTCCCAGGTTCAGGTTGCCGGTCATCGTATTCTGCCCCCCAAGGGACAGGACGCCGCCGGTCATGGACAGGCCGGCATTGCTGTCCACGGCGGAGACGTCCAGGCCCGCTCCCGCGGACAGGGAAAGCCCGCCGTACCCCGCGGAAATTCCGCCGATGGCCGCATTCCCCGTTACGGAAAGGTTCTTGTTCGTTCCCATTCCGGAGGCATGGCTGACAATGAGGGTGCCCCCTTTCAGTTCCACGCCGCCCGTGAAGGAAGAGGAATTGGCCAGGGTCAGCGTTCCGGAGCCGTCCTTGATCAAACGCCCGGTTCCACGGAATGCATTGTCACTGCCCGTGATCATGTTCCCTGCTCCGGTAATGGTCAGGGCGCCGTTCAGCTGGATATTATGAGTGTCGTCAGCAGTGATGGACATGGTGCTGCCGGCATTCACCACCTCCACGGCGCCGCCGCCCGCGGCGACTGTCAGGCCGTTCCCGAAGGTTCCGTCGCTTTCCTTGGTAATCTCCAGGCGCCCGTTGTTCAAGGTCCAGTACCCCGTATTGACGGCCATGGAACCCAGCCCCGCGCCGTCATAGGCATATTCTCCCACGCGCAGCACGCCGCCGTTGGTGACGGTTACCTTGTAGCGCGTATAATTATCCCCTTTCATGCTGAGGCTGGCTCCCGGAGAGCTCAAATCCAGCGTGGCGTTGTCAATGGTCAGGGTCCTGGTTCCGGAGCCATTCCCCGCTTTCACGGTAGCCGCCGTTTCAATCTTGAACACGCCGCCGCCGGTAATGGTAAGGCTGTTGTCCCCGACGTTGAACGCTCCCTCCGCCTGGGTAAGCGTCTTTCCGGCCTCAATGGTCAGCGTCAGGTCGTTGGCGCCGATGGTCGTAGCCTCATTCCAGGTAACGTCCGTATCAAACGTCTGGTTGGTCGTAATGGTGAGGGGATCAGCCTGAACAGAGGCGGACAACGCAGCGCAGCAGGCAAGAAGAGCGGACAACAAATTGAGGGGCAAATGCAGCTTCATAAAGAAAACAATTAATTATAAATATATTGAGAAAGACGTGGTCTTTTAGCAGAAATGAGACATGCTATTAGGTAGATGAAATATCGGATTTGAAATCCGGTGTCAATCTGGAAGTGCCGTTTCCAAAGCTTTAAATTATTTCCGTTATCTCCATTCTATTCCATGCCCTCATTCAAATTAGCCACATTATTCAAAAAACAAAACCAACAGAATTTAAAATAAACATCTGATCATAAACAAATTATTTCATTTCCACCACTCTCACGACTTCCCTGACGCCCTTCTTGTCCGGATTTCAAATCCGTTCATTTTCTTTCCCTGCATGCAGGGCCTTCAGGCAGCCGGGAAGCCATCCATGAAGGGCACAGTAAAAAACCTCCTAAGGATTTCATCATGAAACCGCTTGTTTCCGGAAATTCCGCCGCGGGAGCAGAAGCGTGAAATCCAGTCAGTCCCATGAAAAACAACATCCTTCCCATAAAAGGCATGCCGGAGCCAGGGACAAATTCCGGGACCGGTCCGGAGGGAGCAAAAGCAGCGCGGGATGTATTCTTTCCTCCTTGCTCCCCGCCCGGCAAGTTGCTAGAATACGTCAAGCAAGTTTTTCCCCTTTTCCCATGGCCATTTTTGGTTCCTCCAATCTATCCGACTCCGGCGACCTGCTGATTTTCAACAAAGTATCTCATAAAACCCTGCTGATGTTCGAAAAGGAACTGGGCAGGGACCGCATGACGTACCTGGTGGAAGAAAGCCTCCCCCCGGATGCGGCCACCGCCGCCCATCTGGAATCCACCAAGGCGGACGGCATCCTGTTCCAGGCCGGGGGCAGCGATCCCATTGCCCTGCGTTCCGCCATCATGGAACGCATCAACGAGGGCAGAAGGGTAGTATTCCTGCCCGGTCCCGTAGCCCACGTGAAAGGCTCCATCAGCCACATTCCCCCACGGGTGATCAAGGCCCTGGAAGCACTCCATATTTCCCCCGTGCCGGTATGCACGGGCTTTTACACCAGCTCCGTGCTGGACGCGGAGGCGGATACGGACGCCCAGGCGGATATCCAGGTGCACATTCTCCCCAAGCTGGCTCCCGGGGCGGAAATGGCGGCGCGCCTCACCTCCGCGTGGCTGGAATGCTCCGCCCAGGCCTATGCCACGCTGCCGCAGTTGCACGGCTCCCTGTCCGCCCTGCTGTTCCGCAGCCTAAAGCTTCATTCCGACTGCCGGGTGATCGACGGCATTGACGATACCACGCTGACCTACGGCCAGCTTCTGGCCATCTCCGTGGCCTTTGCCAAACGGCTGAAAAAGATCACCACGAACCGCCGCGTAGGCATCATTCTGCCGCCCGGCAAGGGAGCGGCAATCGCCAACCTGGGCTGCCTGTTCGCCGGAAAAACGCCGGTGAATTTCAATTATTCCGCCTCGGAAGGGGCCTTTGCCAGCTCCGTGAAGCAATCCGGCGTGGACTGGTTCATCACGGCGGATACCTTCATGCGCAAGCTCCAGAACTTCCCGTGGCCCCCCCAGCGGGACCTGATCCTCATGGAGCGGGAGATTCCGCTGCTCAAGGGCTCCGCCAAACGCTGGGGCGTGGCCATCAAATTCCTTACAGCGGGGTTCATGATTAAAAAGCTGGGGCTGGATGCGCCCACGGGCGCGGATGAAGCCGTGCTGATGTTCACCTCCGGCTCCTCCGGAGAACCGAAAGGCGTGCCGCTGACCCACCACAACATCCTTTCCAACATCTCCCAGTGTTCCTCCCGCATCACGCTGGCGCCGCAAAGCAGATTCCTGGGCAGCCTCCCCGTATTCCACTGCTTCGGCATCACGATCGGGCTGTGGTACCCGATGATCGGCGGGTACGACATGGTCACCTACCCCTCCCCGCTGGAGGCCAAGCGCCTGGGCGCCCTCATCAAGCAGTACGGCATCAGCCTGGTGGTCACCACCCCCACCTTCCTGCGCGGCTTCATGAAGCGCTGCGAGCCGGACACCTTCAAAACCGTGCGCTACCTGATCGTAGGAGCGGAAAAATTGCCGGACGAGCTCTCCGCCGCCTTCCGGGAAAAGTTCGGCACCGTTCCGTGCGAAGGCTACGGCCTGACGGAAGCCTCCCCGGTCTGCTCCGTCAACTTCATTGACCCGGCCCCGTCCAACGCCGCCGGAGACTTCATTCCCGGCATGAAAAAGGGCTCCGTGGGCGCTCTGCTTCCCGGCATCGCCGTACGCATCACCAGCCCGCATACGGGCCGCGTGGTACCCGTGACGACCTCCGGCATGATCTGGCTGAAGGGGCCGAATATCTTCCCCGGCTACCTGGGCGGTCCGGAAGCCGACCGCGACATTTTCGTGGACGGCTGGCTGAAAACCGGAGACATCGGTTCTGCGGACGAATTCGGCTTCCTGAAAATTGAAGGCCGCATCTCCCGCTTCTCCAAGATAGGCGGGGAAATGGTGCCCCATGAAGCCCTGGAAGCCGCTATCATGAACATCTGGAACCTGGACCCGGCGGACGAGGAACGGCGGATAGCCGTCGTCACCATTCCGGACCCCGTGAAGGGGGAGGCCGTGGCCCTGCTCACCACCCTGGTGACGGACTACGTGCACCAGGCGCGCACCCTCATCAGGCACGGCCTGATTGACCAGGGGCTCCCGGCCCTGTGGTGCCCCAAGGAAATCATTCCCGTGGAGCACATTCCGGTGCTGCCCTCCGGCAAGCTGGACATCAAGCAATGCAGGATGCTGGCTTATGAAGCGCTGAACATTCCCTTTGAACCATAACCCATGGAATTCCCGGAGGAAACGCCTGCCGCTCCCAGGCCCATCACGGTCAAACAGCTCGTTTACCGCCTGAGGGATACGGTCAGCATTGCCGTGGGGACCCAGTGGGTGGTGGGAGAGCTCAGCAACGTCAAGCACCATACCAGCGGCCACGTTTACTTCACCCTGAAGGAACAGGGCGCGGAAATCTTCTGCGCCTTTTTCAAGGCTGCGGCTTCCAAATGCCTCGTACGGCTCCAGGAAGGGATGAAGGTCCATGTGCTGGGCAGCGCCACCGTGTACCCGGACCGGGGCCAGCTTCAACTGGTCATCAGGCAGGTGAAAGCCGCCGGCCAGGGAGACCTGCAGGCGCGCTTTCTGGAACTGAAGGAAAAACTCCAGCGGGAGGGGTTGTTTGACGCTGAACGCAAAAAGGGCATCCCCGCCTTTCCCCGCGCCATCGGCATCGTCACCTCCCCTACCGGCGCCGTCATCCAGGATATACGCCATGTGCTGGAACGCCGCGCCCCGTGGGTGAAAGCCTACCTGCTGCCCGTGCGCGTCCAGGGGGCGGGAGCGGAGCATGAAATAGCCGCTGCCGTGCGCGCCTGGTCCGCAGCCCCTCTCAACGGCCTGCCGCCCGTGGACGTGCTCATTGTGGGCCGCGGGGGCGGCTCCATAGAAGACCTGTGGAACTTCAATGAGGAAACGGTAGCGCGCGCGATTTACGAATGCACCGTTCCCGTGATTTCCGCAGTAGGCCACGATACGGACTTCACCATTGCGGACTTTGTGGCGGACCTGCGCGCCCCCACCCCGACCGCGGCCGCGGAGCTGGCTACGCCGGACGGTCCGGAATGGCTCCGCAAGCTGGCTAGAATGGAACAGGCCCTGCACGCCTCCGCACGGCATTCCCTGTTGCGTTCCAAGCTGAGACTGGATGTTTACCTGCGGGGAAAACTGCTGGATGCGGATTCCCTGCTCTCCCCTTACGCCCAGCGCCTGGACGACATGGAAGAAACCCTGCTGAACGCCGCGGCCACGCGCATTTTTCAAAACACGCTCCATATCAACAAACTGGAACATCAGTTACAAATGCGCCATCCCACCCACCGCAACAGGGAGCGCGCGCAGCTTCTGGCCTCCCTCCAGGCCGGACTGGCCCATGCGGCCGCCGTGCGCATGGCGGATTTCTCTTCACAACTGGCTCTTATTCAAGCCCGGCTGGAAGCTCACAGCCCGGAGCAAACGCTGCGCCGCGGATACGCCCTGGTGGAAAACCAGAATAAGCAGCTCATACGGCAAACGAACCAGGTACATGCAGGAGAAAAATTGAAAGTCCGTGTCTCCGACGGCTGTTTTTATGTCAGGGATGACACACCGCAATAGGCTGTCCACAAGAGCCTAGCATTGCATTTTTTGCACTCAATCTAACAAATTGTGTTTTTTCTGGATTTTACAGGAAGTGGAACCTATCCTAATAGAAGCCTGTCACTGCTCCTATTACCCGGTCCCATAACTTCTGTACATATGCCTTGTAAAAACATCACCCGCTACACTTACGAAACGACAGCCTTTCAAGGCTATCGGTTGGCGATCTGTAAGAACAAGCGCTTATTCACTCGTTATTTCTCCGATTCTCAATACGGGGGCGCTGATGCGGCGCTTCAGGAAGCGATGAGAGTGAGAGATAACATTTTCACACTTTTTGAACAGGGGAACCTTACGGTTAGCCAAATTTTCGCAAAATATACCGTGCGTTCCCGCCGTCAGTCCGCCGCTGACCGCCGTGAAAAAATGATCCACGGAAAAAGGGCTCTCGGCCACGTGCGGCAGAAAGCCAAAGTCCGCAGCTGAGGAATCTGCGGAAGCTGTTTTTTCAGCTTCCCCGGAGCCTTGAATCATACCGGAAACGTTGCATCCGGTACAGGTGGCGTATACTCCTATCACATCAAAAAGCCGTTCTCCGTCCGGAAAGCGGGAATACCGCAGCATGCGCGGCGGAGAAAGCGGCAATCTGTACCAAAACGCCCCCTTTCCGCCATCCGCGCCCGGGAAAGCCAAGAGCGGCCCGGCAAAGCAATTCCGGCACTAATGCGGCTGTGCCGGATAAGCCGATCAAAGGCCTGCGGCACGCTGCCAAGGCATTCTTCCGCCGTCTGTCGCCCGCGGCGCTTCCCGCGGAGGGGCGCGCGGGTCAGCCTGCTGAAAAGGGCTTCAATTATCTGCGGCGGCGGCGCGAAGCAGGCTTTTCCGGTTCTTCCGCCGGGGCTTCCCCTATCTTCGCCAGCACCCGCCGGGCCTCTGTGGTCCGGTTCTGCTTGAGACACACGTCAGCCCAGCTCCGGTGAATTTTGTTGTAAAGGTCTCCGGACTGGATGGAGGCCAGATTATTCTGGAGCTTCGCCTTGTCTTCCGGACTCAGCGCATCCCATTCTTCAACCAGCTTTCCATACTGGGCTTCCGACAGGGGCCACTGTTCTCTGCCCGCGCTTATCTCAGCCTGAAGATTCAGAATGACCGGCTGGAGGGCCTGGACAAACGTGGTGTTCTCACGGGCCACCTTCATCGCCTGGTCCAGATATTTCATCGCCTGGTCATAATCCCGCGCTTTCAGGAAGGCGGCGGCGATGTTCACGTCCTCATAAGCCCGTTTCACCAGAGCCTCCGCCTGGCCGTACTTCTCAAGCTGGGAACGCAGAGCCTCAATGTCCTGGCTCAGGCTGGAACCGCTCAGAATGCGCGGGGCATCCACGCCCAGGGTCATCGCTGTCCCTTCCGCACGGGACAGCAGGCGGGAAGCCTCCTTCAAATCCCCCATCTGCATCCTTACCCGCGCCAGGGCAAGCATCGTTTCCGGCGTGCAGTCCATCTCCGTTTCCGCGGCGCGAAAGCAGATCAGGGCGGCTTCCAACTGGTCAGCCATGGCTTTCAGCTCCGCCTGGGAATACTTACGGCGCGCATTGAGCGGCATATTCAGCTCGTTCAGGATGATTCGGCCCATATCCGGACTGGCGGTCAGGCGGAATTTGGTGAGCAGTTCCCGGGCAATGGCGCTTCCTGTGCCGCCGGGCTGCCCCGTAGTCTTGTCCGGCAGAGTATCCTGAAGCAGCAGAATCTTCACCATGCTCTTCACGTCCTCCGGCTTTTTCAGCATGCTCCTCATGACAGGGGAGGCGGCCTGCTTGCACAACGCGGAAAAACGCTCAAACCTGGCCTGGTCATACGCATAGTGGGCCAGCGGTTCCAGGCATGCCAGACGGATGGATACCTGCTCCTCCGGCGTATTTTTCAAAATCACTTCATAAAGCTTCTCCGCCGTGGCGTCATGCTTGCGGCCTGCAAACTCCCGCGCCCAGTTCAGGCTGACGCCCAGCAGGCGGTTCCTGTCCTCCGCCGGCATGGAGGCGGAATCGGCCAGCTTCTTTTCCAGCAGGGCCGCCAGCATCGGTTCGGATTCCTTCAGCATGCCGCGCCTGTCCATTTCCACCGCCAGCAGCCACGCAAAGGAATCCCGCGCTTCCGGGGAATTCATCCATTCCACCTGCTTGTCCACGGAGGAAGCCATCTGCGCCAGCTCCGCGTCGGAACCGTTCCAGGAGGCCAGCATGCCCTGCAAATGGCCCATGGCCTGCGTCTGGCTGTGCACCTCGTGAATGGTCGGCTTGAACCACCCTTCAATCGTGGGCCAGTACTGAATGTAGCCGAACCAGAGCCCCCCCAGCAGCACCAGAAAGAGAACCGGCTTCCAATAAGACTTCTTCTTGCGTGAGGGGCGGTAGGGTTTGTTGGAAAAATGGCGCTCGGAACTCATGCAGGCATTGAGCCAAAAAGGCGGCACAAATCAAGCAAAATAAACACCTCGCAACGTCTTACGAGGACCGCCCGAAGCCTACCGCCGGGAGGATCTGGCGTTCCCGGACGGCCTGCGCCCGGGAGAGGCCATGCGCACGCGGGGAAAACCGGATTCCTTCCAGCAGGCATCCGCCTTTTCCTTCATTCCCAGTTCATCGTAACAGCGGCCAAGCTGTTTGTAATTCTCCGACCGCTGTTCCCCCTCCAGCATGGGGAGCACCGCTTCAAAAGTTTCCACGGCCTCCTTCCACTGCTCTCCGTCGCACAGGGCGTATGCCTTGCACAAATAGGACTGCACCAGCAGACTTCTGCGCTCCGGCCCCTCCCCGCATTTCAGCAGGGAATCCACTGCTCCGGCATAGGCGTGCAGGGCGCTTTCCCGGTCCCCCGCCATATCGCTGGCGAGCCCCAGGGAATAATAAACCCGGCCCAGGGACAGGACGTCCGAGGCAAAGTGGGATTCCCGCAGTTGAAGGGCTTTTTGCAGGTTTTCCCTGGCCTTGTCCCCCTCCCCGGCATCCAGCCACGCTTTGCCCAGCCCTTCCAGGGACTGGGCGGAAATGACGGGGGAAGCCGCGCTGTTGGCAATCGCCTTCAGGAAATCCGCGCGGGCTTCCGGAGCGGCCTTGCGCATGATGTTCACCCACCCCCTCTGATCGTACAGCCCGGCCCAGAATGCATGGTCCGCCGGCAGCACGCCGCGGGCGGCGCCCTCCGCCTGGTAAAGATAAGCCAGGGCTTCCTCATAATTCCCCTGCTCCGTGGAAATGCGCGCCAGCCCGCGCAGGGCGTTAAGGCAGTCATTCAACAAGTAGGAGGCGTTCTCCGAACCGGTAAGGCCCTTTAAAAACAATTCCCGCGCCTCATCCTTCCTGCCGGCCTCCAGCATGGCTTCTCCCATGCTGATGCTCGCCAGGGCCAGGTCACCGGTCGTCTTGTCCGGCTGGGGGCACAGGGCCAGGGCCTTCTTGAAATAGGCGCGCGATTCCGGAATGCGCCCCGTGGCGCGCGCCAGCCGGCCCTGGGCGGCCATAAGCCTGGACCTGACCGGGAGGGCGTCCGTCCCCAGATGGGCGGCGGCGTCCACCGCGCGCTGGAGCAGCACGTTCGCCTCCTCATTCCTGTTCAGCATCTGGTCAATGGAACTCATGGTCTGGAGGGCCCGCACCAGCGGCTCGGCCATTCCCTCCTTCTCATACCCCTCCACGGCGGTTTTCAAATAACCGTAGGCCGGGGAATACTGGTGCTCCGCCAGAAGGGCCTTGGCCACGGCGTCCGCGCGGGGGGCCCACACCCGGTAGCGCCCGGAGGCATATCCGGCGTCAATCAATTCCCTGGCCGCAGGAAGGGCGCGGTCCACGCCGTCCCGGCTGATCAGCTCACGGGTGAGGCCCCAGGCCGTCTCCGTCCGCAACTCCGGATCCCTGATCCATGCCAGGCGTTCCTCCCGGTTGTCCAGAATGCCGGCCAAGCTCTCGCGTGAAGCGAAAACATCCGCCATGAAGCGGGATAAATTCTGCATGGCCTTTTCATCGCTCTTCTGCACCACCACCGGCGGTGTGGTCAGCATCCCTTCATCATAACCGATGCGGTACGCCATATGGTACGTCAGGAACTCCAGCAGCATCACGAGCGCGCACAAGCACAGGGCAATCAGCCACTTGGTGCGCGGAGACAGGGGTTTCAAAGGAGAAGGGGCCTGCATAACAAGTGCATAACGTTACCCGGCGCTCCCTGAATTTCAAGCTTTTTGCATGGGGAGGAAATCTCCGCTGCACCTGAAGGCGAACAAACCAGCCGACGACAACCGTTTCCCCGCCAGTCCCCGGGACCGGCCCGGGAAAGCTTTTTCCTGCCTTTTTCCCACTTTCCGGCCCTTCTCTCCGCCTTCCGCCGGGCGCTTTTCTCCGGGCCATGCGCGGCAATTTACGTCAGCCGTTCCTGCGCTTCCGTTCGGACGCCCGGTACAACTGCCAGGCATTCCATAAATTATGCCACAGCACGTAAAACGTAGGCCCCAGCGCGGCGATGGGGCTGGCATACGTCAGCGCCAGGTAAATGGACAGCGTGGTATTCTTCTGCCCCAGGGCCTGGCTGCACTCCGCGGCACGGGTACGCCCCCCCAGCAAATGCCCCAGTCCAAAATTGATCCCGCACACCAGCAGGGAAACTGCGCCGATCTGTTCCAGCACGCGCTCCGAAATGCCGTCACGGGAGGAAATATCATAAGAGGCGTTCGCCGCGATCAAAACCAGAATCACCACCCAGATGCCGAAGGTGACGTCCTTCAGCTTCCGCGGCCACGCAATGGCCCGCGGATAAAAACGCCGCGCCGCCAGGGCCAGAACCAGCGGCAGCAGCATCACCAGGGAAATATTCTGGGCCACGTTCAGGTAAATCTCAAAGCCGCCCTGCCCCACGACCGCCGGCAGAATGAAAGGCAGCAGGGCGCAAATAATGCCGTTAAGCAGCAGGAGGGCCGTCAGCATGAACTCCACGCTGCCGCCCAGCAGCCCCATCACCACGGGAGCCGCCGTGGCCGTGGGCATGATGCCCACGAAGAAAGCGGCCTCCGCCAGGTACCCGTCTCCGAAAACGAGGCGGCACGCGCCCCACGCGGCCAGGGCGATCAGCAGGTTGGCCCCTACCAGGAGCCAGTGCGCGCGCTCCGGCTTCATCCGTTTGAAGCGGATGCCCAGGAACGTCACAAACAGCATCACGATCAGCATCCACTTGAACGTCCAGCTATACACATGCAGGCCGGGCATCATGTACCCCGCAATAAAGGCCGCCACAATGGCAAACGTGCGGATGAGGGACTTGAACATGTGGAATGCGGACGGCAGTGAAAAGGTTATGCTGGTTTTTCACACAAATGGATCAGGCCGTCCACCTGGCGGACAATCAGCTCAAACAAATCCTGCACGCTGCCCTTGGGAACCCGGTTGTTCTCCATCAGCTCCATAATCATCCGCAAACGGGTCAGCAGGCCGATCATGATGCTTTCAATAGCCAGCACCGTCCAGAAAACCTGGTACGTGGAAGCGCCCGGAAACATGGTGCGGATGCAGTCATGCAGCCGCCGGCGTATGGGGGAATACACCTCCTTGATATACTCCACCGCTATCTCCGGCGTCTGCACGTGGCAAATGGCCAGCAGGCGCAGGTAATGGGGGAAATTGCCCAGTTCTTCCAGCTTCACATGCAGGAGGCCGTGGAAGGAAGGGTAAACATAGGCGTGGGCCAGCGCCCGCACCGTGCCTTTCTCCATGGCCTCATTCATCATGGAAATCCGGAAATCCCGCGCCTGCGGCGCATACTTCATCATGACCGCCTTCCAAAGCCCTTCCTTGCCGCCAAAATAATAATTGGCGGAGGCGATGTTGACGGATGCCTGCTGGGAAATCATGCGCATGGAAGTGCCTGTATAGCCGTGCTCGGCAAACAGGCACTCCGCCGCGTCCAGCAATCGTTCCTTGGTTCCTTGCTGTCGTTTCATGGGGGGTGGGGGAAGTTTGGAATTATCGGTCAACGCGGGCGGCGCGGACCTGGATGGAATGGTTGTGGGCGTCCAGCCCCTCCACTCTGGCGAACTCCGCCACGTACGGAGCGGACTTGAGCACGGCCTCCCGGTTCATCCGCACCACGCTGGTGCGCCGCTGGAACTGGTCCGCCCGCAGGCCGGAAAACGACTTGCCGGCCCCGCCGGTCGGCAGGGTGTGGCTGGGGCCTGCCAGGAAATCCCCGCAGGCCACCGTGGAAAAAGCGCCGGCATAAATGGCGCCCGCCGTCCGGATGCCGTCCAGCACGGCGTCTTCATCCCGCGTGACGAGCACCAGATGCTCCGGAGCGAAGGCGTTCACCAGGTCCACCCCCTCCTGGATGGAGGAAACCAGAAAACCGTAAGCGTGCTTGTCCAGCACCTCCCGGATGATGGAACCGCGGCTCAGCAGGGCGGCCTGGCGTTCCACCTCCGCTTCCACTTGTTCCAATAACGCCTCCGACGTGGTAACGAACACCACCACGCTGTCCGGACCGTGTTCCCCCTGCGCCAGCAGGTCGGCGGCCAGGAACTCCGCGTCTGCGGTCTCATCCGCCAGCACCATCACCTCACTGGGTCCGGGGAGCAGGTCGATGGCGACGGCTCCCACCAGCTGGCGCTTGGCCTCCACCACAAAACGGTTGCCGGGGCCGAAAATCTTCTCAACCGGCTTCACGCTCTCCGTTCCCACCGCAAGGGCGGCAATCGCCTGCGCTCCGCCTATCTTGACAATCTCCGTAGCGCCGGAAGCCTTCAATGCATATAAAAGAGCGGGATTCACCCGCCCGTCCGGCCCGCAGGGCGTAGCGGCCACAATCTCCCGCACGCCGGCGGCCTGGGCAAAACCGCCCGTCATGATGGACGTGGACACCAGGGGAGCCTTCCCGCCTGGAATATAAATGCCCACGCGGTCATACGGAAGGAAGCGTTCCGCCACCTCCACACCCTGGGCGTTCACGCCGGACCAGTCCTGCCTGCGGCTGCGGTCTGAAAAATAATGGATGTTGGCCAGGGAGGCGGCAATGGCCTCTTTCACGGAATCCTCCACGGCGGCTTCCGCCCCCGCCAGCTCCGCCTCCGTCACGAACAGGGAGGAAGGATCCAGATGCACCCTGTCAAACCTGGCGGCATAATCAAAAAGGGCCTCGTCCCCGCGCGCGGAAACGTCCTGGATAATAGCGTTAACGGTATCCCTTACGGAATCCTCCGGGAGAGCGCGGCGGTTCATCCGGCTCTTCATTTCGTCAAAGCAGGTGTCGGAAGGACGGTAAATTTTCATAAAAGATATAATACGGAAAAATGAGAAGGAAGTTTCACAATCTTTAAGCATGCAGTCAAGCCTTCTGTCCTCTTTGATTTCCAAAGGCACTCCATGAATCTCCCGGACAAAAAATCAAAAGACCAAACCATTCTCCCTTGACCGGCACAAAAAACAGGCATAGCCTTTCTTTCGCAAACATTTGGCCGAACGGCCCACTGTCATGAACATTCACGAATATCAAGCAAAACAACTCTTTGAGCGCTTTGGCGTGGCTACCCCCAGGGGCATTGCCGCCGCCACTGCTCAGGAAGCAGCACAAATAGCCCGGAACATGGGCGTTTCCCAATACGTAGTTAAGGCACAGGTACACGCTGGCGGCCGTGGCAAAGGCACCTTCAAAAACGGCTTCAAGGGCGGCGTGCACGTCGTTGACTCCGTGGAGGAAGTGGAAGACGTAGCCGGCAAGATGCTCAACCAGGTTCTGGTCACCAAGCAAACCGGGGAAACCGGCAAGCTGGTCAGCAAGATCATGGTGGCGGAAGCCGTGGACCTGAAGAAGGAATGCTACTTCGCCATTCTCCAGGACCGCGCCCGTGAATGCCCCGTCATCGTAGCCAGCACGGAAGGCGGCATGGACATTGAAGAAGTGGCCGCCACCCGTCCGGAAGCCATCATCCGCGAACACATTGATCCGGCCCTGGGCATCCTGCCCTTCCAGGCCCTCAAGATCGCCGTGGCCCTGGGCCTGACCGGCCCCCTGCTCCGCCAGGCCACCAAGCTCATCACCAACGTTTACAAGCTCTTCACCGCCCTGGACTGCTCCCTGGTGGAAATCAACCCCCTCGTGGTCACCACGGACGACCGCGTGTGCGCCCTGGACGCCAAATTCAACTTTGACGACAACGCCCTGTACCGCCACCCGGAAATCATGGAAATGCGGGATGAAACGGAAGAAGACCCCCGTGAAGTGGAAGCCGGCAAATATGACCTGAACTACATCGGCCTGGACGGCAACATCGGCTGCATGGTAAACGGCGCCGGGCTGGCCATGGCCACGATGGACATCATCAAATACTACGGCGGCGAACCCGCCAACTTCCTGGACGTGGGCGGCTCCGCCACAGAGGAAATGGTAACCAACGCGTTCCGCATCCTCACCAGCGACAAGAATGTGAAGGCACTTCTGGTCAACATCTTCGGCGGCATCATGCGCTGCGACGTCATCGCCCAGGGCATTGTGGCCGCGGCGAAAAACATTGACATGAAAATCCCGCTCGTCGTCCGCCTGGAAGGCACCAACGTGGAAATCGGCAAGAAAATCCTCGCAGACAGCGGCATCGCCATCATCCCTGCCGACAACCTGGACGAAGCCGCCCAGAAGGCGGTTGCAGCAGTCAAATAACCCTCACTATTTATTACGACAATGACATCTCTCATTGACAAAAACACCCGTCTGGTTGTGCAAGGCATCACCGGCAGCGCCGGCGCGTTCCACGCCAAAAACTGCATGGACTTCGGCACCAACGTGGTCGCCGGCGTGACCCCCGGCAAGGGCGGCCAGCTCTTTGAAGGCAAGGTCCCCGTCTTCGACACCGTGGCGGAAGCCAAAAAAGCCACGGACTGCAACGCCTCCATGATCTTTGTGCCGCCGCCCTTCGCCGCGGACGCCATCATGGAAGCCGCAGACGCGGGCGTGAAGCTCATCGTCTGCATCACGGAAGGCATCCCGGTGCAGGACATGCAGAAGGTGAAAGCCTTCCTGAAGGACAAGGACGTGACCCTCATCGGCCCGAACTGCCCCGGCATCGTCAACCCCGCCGCCAACTGCAAGATCGGCATCATGCCGGCCTACATCTTCAAGCCCGGCAGAATCGGTATCGTCTCCCGTTCCGGCACGCTCACCTATGAAGCCGTCTGGCAGGTCACCAACATGGGCCTGGGCCAGAGCATGTGCATCGGTATCGGCGGCGACCCCGTCCACGGCATGACCCAGCAGCAGGCCGTTCAATTCTTCACGGAAGACCCCAATACGGACGCCTTCATCATGATCGGTGAAATCGGCGGTTCGGAAGAGGAAGAAGCCGCTGAATGGATCAGGAACAACTGCAAGAAGCCCGTCGCCGCCTTCATCGCAGGAGCCACGGCTCCCAAGGGCCGCCGCATGGGCCACGCAGGCGCCATCGTGGCCGGAGGCAAAGGCACCGCCGCCGCCAAGCAGGAAGCCCTGAAGGAAGCCGGCATCGTGGTCGCCAAGACGCCCGCCCAGATGGGCGCCGCTCTGGCGGAAGCCATGAAAAACAAGGGAATGTAAGCCCCCTTCTTCATCAATTCACTTTCAGGCGCCTTCCCCCACCGGAAGGCGCTTTTTTATGGAACCATTCCGCGTTGATACCGAAACGCCGGTTTGACTTGGCCTCCGTCCGGAGCTACTCTTCCCGCCAAGGCCTATACTATTCAAAGGAGCAGTCATTCAAGCAGCCGTTATGAACATATCCGTTATCGTGGGACATCCCTACAAGCACAGTTTTAATGCGGCGATTGCCGCAGCAGCGGCAGAAGCCTTAAACGAACGGGGGCATCACGTCCTGTTTCACGACCTTTACCGCGAACAATTCAATCCCGTTCTGTCAGACACGGAACTGGTCAGCGACGTTCCGGAAGATACGCTGACAGCCCTCCACCAGCAGGAAATCAGGGAAGCGGACGGAATCGTCATCATCCACCCCAACTGGTGGGGCCAGCCTCCGGCCATCATGAAAGGCTGGATTGACCGCGTACTCCGGGAGGAAGTGGCCTATACCTTCCCCAAAGGCGACAATGGAGGGGGCGTTCCCATCGGCCTGTTAAAAGCAAAGGCGGCACTTGTTTTCAATACCTCCAATACTCCGGGGGAAAGAGAGAGGGACATCTTCGGTGATCCGCTGGAGCACATCTGGAAAGACTGCGTCTTCGGTTTTTGCGGCGTCCACGTCTTTGAAAGAAAAATGTTCCGCATCATTGCCGACAGCACTCCGGAACTGCGCCGCAAATGGCTGGAAGAAGTAAAGGAAACCGTGGCGGAATATTTCCCTGCACCATAAAGAAACTCCCAGCATTTGCCAGGGGAACTTGGAAAAAGCCGGAGAACCATTCCCTTCTTTTCCATGGACGAAAACCTGCCGTGCTGAAAGAAACAAGGAAAAGGAAAACAATTACGCCCGAGCCTCCAGACATTGCCGGTACGAGAAGAATCCCAAGGAGATGGACACTTCTTTACCGGGCCATCCAGACACTATAGCCTTTTCCTAATTCCCCGGACCGGCTACACAAACCTGTGGAAACCATACGCCAGAGAGGGCAAAACAAAGAGTGTCTTGTTACCGTGATTCCCTCGTAAGGAATTCCGTCCTCACTATAGCCATCAACAAATCCAACGGTCACTCTCGCCGTCTCTCCAATGCCCGGGCCTGTCGAGCGTATGAGCGTATTGGACGGCTCCTCCTTCCAATGCCTCTCCCTCGGGAGACAAAACTGGTACATCCAGTATTCGCCTAACTCATCGGAATCAGATAAGGAGTCATAAACTCACGGCGCACAGTGTACGACTGGAAGCCATATTTGGGGTAATACTCCTTATGCCCCAGAACAAAAACCTCCAGAGAGCCCATGGCCTTCAACCGTTTCACCCCTCTCTGGATCAACACACCCCATACCCTGGAGCTAGTATTCCCGCACCACGGCAAGAGGAGCCAGAATGTGTAATCATGCCCGGTTCATCCCTGCCCCTGAAACTGGCGCAACCCACAAGCTTGCCGGAATGAAGCGCAAACAGGAAAACATGGGGTTCTGCCGTTGGACCTTCTAGAAGTTATTCAGTTAACCTAGCTTCCTTATTGTGGCCAAAAGCGTCGCAATGAATTTGCCGGATGGGTTCAATATCCGCAGAAGTGGTTTCAGCAAGATGGAAATCGGCAAGGTTCATACTCAAAGAAGCTTCCTGGCTACAATAACTAGGCCTGCCAACCGACCTCAAATTTCCCGGAACCCATTCCCGCAGGTGAACAAATATTCCAGTCGCTTTTCCAATACGTAGTAGTACCAGCTTCCCGTGAAAAAACGGCACTGACCTTCTGACGAATAGGACATGCTCGCAGGCAAGTACAGAACTCCGTAGAGTAATCTTTTCAAAAAACCGCATCACTCCCATATTGCAAGAAATGAAAAAAGCTTGACTAAATCAGGCTTTCCAACAGTTAGCATGATAAAAATGCTGGCGGAGCAGATTGCATTTCAATAATTAATAATCAAAAAAATCATAATTTTGTGCATTAACTTATACCCTTGTTTTATCCAATGAGTTCCTGAGAGATGCAGATTATAAAATTGGCTTTAGGTTGTAAAAATTGAAACGATATTTATGAAATCACACGAGGAAGAATTACATTCCTAGCTTTTCTCTTTCTTTCTGAACCAATTTTTCTTTCTGATCTAAAGAATATTTCCAAGTGAGACACTTTCTATTATAATTATCCGCTTGAGCATTTAATTCGATGCTAATATCGTAAATTAACCTTTTATAAAGGTTATTGGCATTAATTCCCCATAGAATCATCATGGCACGATTTTTTCTAATTAATTCCTTAAGGTACTGAAGTAGCATAGGTAACTCCGTGTGGAATTTTTTCATTCCTCAAAAAAGGAATATCCAAAATATTGTATAGCGATTGTATGGGATTTTCATTGATTTCCTCATCAGAAGGTACTTGACTGTTAATTTCATCAAGTTCCAAATCAATACATTGAATAATTTTATTATATTTTATTTTTGATGAAAATCTGGAATTCTTTAGAATCAAAAGCTGCTGTTTATAATTATGTAAATCATCTTTTAGTGACATTACCAATTTTTGCGCGATAACAATAATTTCAGACTTAGAATAATCAAAATATGGAGCATCTGGTAATTCTGCTATAAATTGTTTTTGTTTGACAATAGATACAGAACGTAATTTTTCAACAGATTTTATAGAGAATTTTTTGGCATCCAACAACATTTGATTGAAATCAGAACGATAATTACTAATAGCAAGATTCAATTCTCGACATTTTATATTGTTCGTAATTTTACGTCCTCCCATGGCTCCAGCGATTCCTCCAATAATTCCTCCAATTGAAGCTCCAATTACATTACCAAAACCCGGAAAAAAACTACCTAAAGTTCCCCCAAAAACGGCTCCAGCTTTAGCTCCACCCAGTGCCCCTAACCCGGTACCACCTACATCCAATAGAACATTTTTTAGGGAATTTTTCCATTGAAGTTTTATTATTACTGATTAAGCGTATTTCACGAGAACCTGATACAAAGAGAGTTATAAATGGAAAATGTCCAGTGGGATCAATATCAAGATCGAAATCGAAGTTTTCTATGTCCGAAAACGTCTCCGAAGTATGATGAATCCAGGAATGGGTTATTTCAGAAATATGCTGATCATAATTCATCATTGGCAGCAGGAAATCATGCATGGTTGTATGTTGCAGGAAAGCTCCTATAGCCTTCCAGCCATTTTCATGAGCTGTATTCATCAATGTTTGCAGGTGAAAAACATGGTTGTCACCATATAAATAATAACTTCCAAAGTTTTTTAGGCATTCGATAATTTTATCCGAATCATGGAAATTAGTAATTCCTTCTGCCAAGCTTGCTTTTAGAGAAGCTATGTTCTCCATGACGGCTTGAGAGGAGTGGTCAGTTATGGATTCCAAAGCGTAAAATGTAAAGTTTCCTATCTGTTCAGAAGGAAAAATGGATAATATAAACTGTTCTGTTCCCACAAATGCAAGAGGATTTTTATCCATCAAAGAAATTAGTTTGCTAATAATATCTTCTCCTGTTTCGTTGTTGTTAGGAGGTAATGGAATTGGAAAGGGAAGATTTTTAGCTTTTTCTTCAACTTTTCTTATCGTATCATTTGTAGATTCATAGTTTTCTATTTCAACAATAAATTCATTTTTCAGATTATTGTCGCATCTAATAAAATCTGGTCTGGATGACATGAGTAAATTTTCATATTTTAACTCGTCAGGACGTATATAGATTCTATAATAGACAATTCTTCCGATAATTATACAAATAAAAAGTGAAACCGCCAATAGTAATATTATTTCTGAAGTAGTCATTTAATTGATAATAAATTAAATAATCTTATGTAAATAAAAATATTTGATTCCAAATATTTATTAATAATTTACAATATTTTCTATTTTATTTTTCCTTTCTGGCCAATATATCACATTCATGTTTCAATTATTTTTGTCTTGAGATTACTATATCTGGAAATTTTTTAATAATCAACTAAATTATACATAAAATAAATAGAAAATATGTATAGATGAGGAGAAAGTGTAAGCATAGCCTGTTGGATCAAATAGAATGAGCTGTAGGACAAGAAAATTATGGGACCTATATGAAGAAGTATCCCATACAAACCCACCACGCCGCCTTAAGCCGTTAGATGGAAACCTCGAAAAGAGAGACTTCAACTGGAAGTGTAACACCTACTGCCGCTCCTTCACTTCCTATGCCAATACCCGCAACAAATCGCTTCTTAGCTGGACAACTCCGCCATTGTCATAGCGGATATTATTGCAAGATAAAAAACTAATGAATGATTCTTCGTCACTTCCACCGGTATTGGTGCCATATCTTGTTCCATTTACGGTCAAACGAGCTCACAGGCAATCAATCCGACATCATACAATATCCCGCAAAATTCAACTAAAAGCTTACTGCTATAAACTTTTCAAATCATTTCAGACGGTAACAACAGCACATTACCCCTTTTTTGAAACAGCTCCCATATATTAACCATCTTTTGGTCCACTTTCTTGGTACATTTAGAAATCTGTTTCCATTCAGCAGGATTCTGCATATTGAAACGAGCATACCAATAAGGAGACCTCTTTTACGTAAAAATTCTATATTCTGATGACATAAAAAAACTATTCACATTCCATCCTGTCATGTACAATTCTAGGCAACATTTAATTCTCTGATTTATAAAGAAAAAAGAGTCTGCATCGTTGAAATGCAGACTCTTAAAAAATGAAAGGTTTTGGCGGAGCGGGAGGGATTATATTTATTGATTATAAATATACTTATGAATATAATGTTCAGCTTTTTGTACAGTTCCTTTCCTACCCTCAGGGTCATGTTGTTGATATCAACAAGATGATCAATTTTCTTTCTGGTGAAAACGGCAGCGGAATAAGGCATCCATGACGCGGGCCCGGTTTGCTTTTGGAATATGGGGAGGACGGGGGCTTCCCACGGTTACAACGTCAAACCCAACATATTTTTCCGGGGCGACCGAAATGCTGAACCAGTTCCATGCCGACCAGCGGCCAGCCCTGTTTTGGGGCGTCCAGGGGGGGATAATTCTCCCCTTGCCGACCCCAAAAAGTTCAATGACCGTGTGCCCGATGGTAAGATCCTCCGGAGCGTTGTCCGGCAGATCTGCTTGCATCAGCACTTCCGCGGCTCGTTTGGCGGCCAGTCCGGTCATGGCATAACACAGACCGTAGAATTGCCGGCTATCTGCTCCCGAGGCGCACCAGTGAGCCCCCGTTTCAGACATGTCCCTGATCCATGCTCCGTTGAGCAGCGCCGTATCCGAGTCGATTTTGACGACGATGTCATCGTCCGCCGCTTCGCCGGCCAGCATGGAGATAATGCCCCGGACGCATTCCGGACCGCGCAGGTTGCCGTAGCGCGGGAAGCTGGTTTGACGATACCGCGCTCCGGCTGCCAGAAGCGCCTTTCTGGTGCGTTCCGGTACGGGGTCGGCCTCATCGTCCGCCACGGTAATGACGGCTTCAGGGAGGGCTGCCAAGGCGCACCGGACGCAGGCTTGCGCCTCATCCGCGTCTCCGGCATAGGTGAATAGATAGATTCTGATCATCGTATTGTCTGGTTAAGCTGGTCCGTAGGGGTAGAAGGTGCCTCCGAAGACCGGGATCTGGATCATGCCCAGGGCGTATTGCGTGACCTGGTCTTCGTTGATGTCGGCAACCTGAAAAGCATAGTCAAAGTTGACGCCGGGTTTTTCCCGGGCGAGCATGATCGGGTACACCGTTCCCGGTATGCCTGACATTTCCGCGCTGGTTAACTTGGCGTCCTGGTCGAAGTGGACATTTATCCAGACCTCCCCGCTGGTCATCGGGAGTTTCACCCAGGAGGAGCCGGAGCCGCCGTCTCCGGTCGGGTAGAATCCCAAGAGAGAGCCGTTGAGGTAGAGAGCGCCGGGTTTGATGCGAGCATCGGTGATGTTTCCTTCTGTGTCCTTGGTCAGGCGCACCTGGAAGCCGTATTCCGGCGCAGGAGCTTCAGACCCGGTGGCGGTCGTAATCTGTTGTCCAATGGTCGGAGATTCCGGCTTGGGGTCGTAGGTCAGGTCAATTGGTTCCGGCGCTCCCTGCATGTTTTCCAACGCGGAAGAGGCATCTGAAATAACATTCACTTCATTAAGCTCAAGTAAATCTTCGATTCCAAGTTGAGACGGAGAGCCGTAGGAAAGTTCAATAACGTTGGTCTGCAAGTCACGGCTTACGGTCTGCACCATGGTATTGATAGTTTCCCATTCCGGATTGCCGCCAAGCAAGGAAACACGGCGCCCCATGTATTGCCAGTATTGAGCCCCCCCGCGAGCCGCAAAGGAGATAGACCCGTCATAGGGAAGTTCCTGCATGGATTCCCACACCGTTCTTGCTATGTCGGCATAAGGTATTCCGTCATTGGGTCCGGTAGAGGGTCCGTCTTCATCGTTTGACGGCTGTTCGCCGTTATAAATGCCGTCAATCGGATAGGTAGCATTGGGGCGGTCGAGTGTCACCAGGTCCACGGAAAAATTCCTGCCAGAAACAAGGCGTGTCTCCTCCTCCAATTACTCCGATGTTCTTAAATTTTTCTCTCCACTTGGCCGGGGCATTTTCCGGAATGGCTAGACGCTGCTTGATGGTGGTATTGCACCATTTAGGGCGCAGGGATTTTGTGTGAATCTGCCCGTCTGTAAGTTCGTATGCGGTTGCCGTGGTGTCGTACCCCTTGGGTTTTTCCTCTTCCGTGCCTTCCCATGCCTTGGGAGTGACGACCCGGTCGGAATAGGTCACAAGCTGCCCTGCCGGGATGTCTTTCATCCACGGGAAATGGTGTGCCCAAAAGCTGTTGATCATGTCCGCAGCGTCAATGCGGCGCCCTTTGACAATCATCTTCTGATAAGCCAAGCTGCCGGATCTGGAAGTCTTTACGGGCTGGGGTTCGGAAGCGGAACCGCCTGACTCATTGTAATTGGAGAAATAAAAGTCAGAGGAGACGCGATAGACGATCGAATGCGGCAGCGTAGGGTCGCCGTCCGACGGGTACTTGGAAAGGTAGGAGACGCGATAGCCTGAACTGCCGGTAGATTCTGCCACAATCGCAACACAGGGGGGAACAAGGTCGCCTCGCGGTGACAGTGATACGTCTATGCTTTTGACTGTGGCGGAGGGTTGCAGCGGCAGGGAAATAGGGTCGAGAGAATCGTAGTCCGTAATGATGAGTTTCGGTTTCTCTCCCGTATAGTCATAATAACTGACCATACGCGGAGACCAGCGCCGGATGGACTGCAGCAGACTTTGAAGAGTGTCGCAGGATGCATTCCACGGTATCAGCTGCTTGTCGTCTCTGATGCGCAGCTCATAGCTGGCTGGGTGGTGCTTTGCCATGTCAAGCACGCTGGACAAAGCGCCGCTCAGGTTGACCTTGGGAATAATACCCTCTACGCCTTTACGGGGGAAAAGCCCGAACGTCGGCTGCCATCCATTTTCCAAGGCATAGCAATTAGCGAGGTAATACCAGGGGTCGGAAAAAACAATCCTCCAGGACCGCTGGCTGCCGCTGTATACTTTTTCAATATTGGACACCAGCCCCACTAGGATGACTTGTCCGTTTTGGGAGATGGTGACGGTATCGAATTGCTTGTACGGCAAAGTTTCCCCAAGCGTCCTGACGGGGTAAACTGCCGTAATGGTGGACGTGGAGAAGCTCTGTTGATCGTGCGTGAGGCTTGATGGCTTGAGAGCCAGCAAGTCATCTATGGTAATGTTATGGTTCCTGCTGCTTGAGAATTTGGTTGGTTGTTGACAATATTCTTCTGTCTGTGTTTCAGGCTACTGTTTTTTTGCTTGTCTTTGACAATCTCTTTTCCCGGCTTTATTTATTTTTTGGCAAGTAAAATATACAGCGTGTACCAAAGTACAGCCACTACGGCACCTCCCAGAATATAACCCATTCCAATACCAATTAACCCTGCTTCAAAACTTACAATCCCCATAATGAAGCCCCCTCCTATCGATAGGGTTGCGAGAAATATAAGGACTGTGGAAAGAAAAGAATTACTTTCTTTGCGATTTGGAAGTTTCTTAGTAGAATAAGTTGTTTTATTGCTTTCCCTTAGTAATTCATCAGCCTTGAACCATTTATTTGTTCCTTCTGCGCAAATTAATGTTTCAGGTCCTATGACATGATTTTTAATTAAAATTTGTAGTTGCCTGAATGATATGGGGCCTTTGACAACATTCCCGCAGAAGTAGAAATATTTCATGGCAACATCATACATCATGATAATTTTTCTTCAATGTTTTCTGCGCCGTAATCCTCCAATATTATTTTGAGCTTGTTTTAGCTCTCGAGTTAACTGATCGATTCGTGCCTGCTGAACTCTTAATTCTGCCGCTTGTTGATTAACAAGGGAAAGAGCTTGTTTCATATTTGTGGTAAGTCCATTCAGAATTGAGGTGTTTTGAATTCCTTGCTGCCTCAAAGCATCTCTAAAGGCAACTCCTATTTGTGTATATTCTGCTGAGTCAATTATTCCATCTGCCGAGGCGTTTTTAACCTGATTCCGAATAGCCTCCGAAGCGGCTCTAACCATCGCTTTCTGTTGCTCACTGGCAGACTCCCCTGCAGCAACAACTAAACGCTCCAGTTCAGCAGAAAAATTATCCTTATTCTTCTTCAGAGCATCTTTTTTGGTTTCTATTTCTTTTTTTCTGCCTTCGATTTCATTCTCGGTATCCTCTTTTTCTGTTTCTTCACGGATTTGCCTTCTCTCCTGAGCTTGAGACGTCCTACCGCGTTGTATATCAACAGCGGCTTCCGAGGCGTTTTTTCTCTTTACATCAGATAGCTTTCGCGTTGCTATTTCTTCATCATTCTTTGCTGATATTAAAGACTTTTCCGATTCTTCATATTCTTTTTCAAGAGTTTCTACGGTTTCAGCATAAGATTTATAGGCATTCAAATAACCTCCATCTCCAAAAGTCATATCACCCAAATTAAAACCTTTATCCTGAAGAGAAATGTCACTTCTCTCTATGTTTCCTTGAATATCAAATATTTTTGCTCTTCTAGATTCTGCGTCGCTAGGTCGGTATTTATCGAGCAATGCATACACCAATTTATTTGAAATTTCTTCTCCATTTACAAACTCATTAGCTGTATCATAAATAGATTTATCACTTACATTCCTATATCGTAAGGCTCCGGAATCTCTTTCTTTATCTCTATACGATTTTAAAGCTCCATATAAATCATTTATTAAAGATTTTCTCATTTCACTTAAAGAAACTTCTGACGCCCTTCTTTCTTCAAGAGACATGATATCGTAAGAATTAGATTTTGCATTTTGGAGTGACTCTTGAGCTTCTCTTGCGGTACGAGCTGCATCAATTCTCTTATTGACTGCGTCGGACACATCTAATTTTGCTGATTCTTCTCTTTCATTTCTCCTTCTTGCGCGGCTATCTAATTCGATGCCTTCTAACAAGCGAGCTCTTCGACGCTCAGCCTCGGCGCCTTCACCTAATTTCCCATTAGCAAAATCTTCCTCTACTTTTAGGCGGGCGATCTCTGCTTCATCGTCATTAATTCCAGATTCTAAAGCAATCAACTCTTTACGATAATCCAAAGAATATTTTAATGCGTTAGCTTCTTCTTTACGATAATCAGCTATTTTTTTTGCACTATCTATTGCCGCCCGTAATATTTGTTCATTGTTGTTTTGCCGAGAAATTTCACCAACTTCTTCTTTTAACTTTTTGAAAGCCTCTCTTTCTTCTTCAAGTTTTTTAGTCAAATCAACTGACTTCTCTTCCGTCGAGGAAAGCCACTCGTAGAGCTTCGCGCCTGCAAGCGTGGCGAGGGAGAGAGCGCCGGCTAGGCCCGCCCCGCCGCCGAAGCCTATTACAAGGCCCGGAATATTGTTCAGGATGCCCTTGATGCCGTATTGCAGGTCATCGAAGAAGTAGGCCGCCTGTAAGGTGCTCTGCCCCATGTTCTTGATGCTCTTGGTCGCCTTTTGACTGCCTTTGTCGAGCTGGTCTGTGGATTTATTCAGGGAGTCAATCTTCTGCTTTGCTTCTTCTACGCCTTTTCCGTCCAGCGTGGACTTGAGCTTGATTTCGATTTCTTTCTTGGTAGCCATGGTGGAATTGATAAGGGGTTATCGTTGAGTGTTGACTTCTTCGATGGCGAAAGCAGGAAGTTTCCCGTCCGCGAGGCTGGCGCGGGCGTCGTCCACGCGTTTTTGGAAGTATTCAAGCATCATCATATCCCGGAAGATGATGCCGAAGGCTTCGGAGGGGTTGACGCCGGCTTGTCCGGCAGCGGCAAAGACGCTTTCCCGCAAGGCTCGCGTCGCCTGGTCCAGGGAGGGGTTCTTGAGGCAGGCTTCGGCAAATTCTCCGAAAAGCCGTTCCATGCCGTTTTCAGGTTGAGTGGATTGGTCAGTCATGATTGGTGGTATGTTGAAAAGGTGTTGTTATCCGATGTATTCGACGTCCAGCGACATGGCCGGCATCACGGCAGGCGTGGTGATTGCGGCCGGATAAGGCCGATAGGCAATGCCGCCCCAATCGTAGGCCGCGATATTCTCAATTTTGGTGTATACGACGGCGCCGGGCTGGAAGATGAGCTGCATCCCGGCTTCCACTTTGGGCGGCGTCGGAAAGGTGAATGTCGCCTGCTGGCTGGCGGCGTCATTAACCGCGGCGTTGCTGGTAGCCAGCAGCGTTGTGGTGGACCCATCCTCATTGAGGACGTACAGCGAAAGGGCAGTGCTGATGTTGTTGGCGCTCCCGCGGGCCACGGTGACGGATTTGATGGAGGCTGCCGGCGGCGGATCACCGTCTACCTGTTCTCCCCACTTCATCCGGTATTGCCGCCAGTTAAACGTTCCCAAGGCGGCAATCTTGGCAGGATCCCCTTCCAGGAAGACGGGAGAGCCCACCGTTTTCTCCTGGGGCGTGGATGCCGCCTGGGTGATCTCAATGAGAGGAGCGATTCCGGTTCCGTCCTGGGAAACTGTCAGATAAATGCTTTTTTCTTCCGTAGTTTCGTTGGGAGGCACTGTAACCCGGAAGGAGCCATTGTTGCCGTTGATGATGTTGGAGATGGAGATGCCGTCGTTCTCAAAGGCTTTCCAGCCCTGCCCGATTTCGCCCGGGTTGAAGTAGGAGACGACGGAGAACGCATATTGTCCGCCGGCAGCCGGGACGGAAACCGAGGAAGGAGTCACGGAGAACACCCAGGCTGAATTGTCGGGAACCCGGTCCGTGAGCGTCATGTTGATGGATACCAGCAGACACAAATAACCGTCTTCCGGCGACGGAGGAGGAATGAAGTTCTCCGTTTCAAATTGGTAGCCGGCAAGGACGGACGTGAATCTCCATTGAGGCTGGTCGGCAAACTGCATGTACAGAGTGCCGTTCTGGTTGGTTGCCATCCAGACAGCCAGGTTTTCCTGATACCTGGCCATTTCTTCGTAGTCCTTAAACCAGCGGTAAAAGGCAAAGGTGCGGTGTTCTACGGCAGACCCCAATCCTTCCGCAAAAGCCCTCGTGCCGTCCACCAGGGACGTTTCAAAGACTTCTATGTCTCCGCCGAACCGGGGAGGCTCCGGCGTGGCATCCCAGAGGTTGAGGAGTTGGAGCGTGTTTCCGGCTCCGGAAACGTACCATGCGGAGTATGGGGCCTCGTAGATCATGATCGTCTACAGCTTGGAATAGGCCTTCACTCCTTCCGCAATGGCTTCCGCAATGGCTTCGGGATGGTCCTTCATAAGGGCGGCATTTTCAGGATTGGTGATAAAGCCGCATTCGCACAGCACCCACGGGCAGCGCGTCCTTTTCAGGACGGCCAGCCCCGGACGGGACTGCACGGTGTTGGCCCGTCCTGGGAGCAGCCGGGCAAGAGGTTCCGCGATGCACATGGCAAGCCGGCTTCCCTTAACGCTCCCGGGATAGAAGCACACATGGGCGCCGTGAGCTTGCACATTATCCGATGAGTCACAATGCAGGGAAATCCCGAAGTCGTAGCCGCCTTCGTTGGCGGCCTTGATGGTGGCGTTCAGGTCGTCCGTGTTGCTCTGGGCCGGAAAGTCAATTACGTCCACCTGGGCGCCCAGCTTTCTGAGCATAGGCGCGAGGCGTTCCGTAATCGTCGCTGCTACGGCGTGTTCTTCAAGCCTGTTTCCACGGGCTCCGGTGTTGTTGGCATGGCCTATATCAATGGCTATTTTCCTGGGTATTCTCCTTTAATTGATTGGTTATTAATATGTATGAACTTGTAAGAAAAACTTTACAGTTGACTATTTTTCAAGCTTCCGCTCGATATTCTCTATTCTGACGGCAAGAAGCTGAATAGCCTTTGCCGTCTCTACCTGGGCCTGCGTCTGCATCGTCATCAGATCGCAAAGTCGGTCGTTGTGATGTCCCATGACATCTCCGATGTACCAGCACGCCCCGCCGCAAATGACCAACGACAGCATGACGCAGGCAAGCATGGGTGAAGCCTTGGCAAAATCCAGGAAACGCGCCGGTACTTCGGAGAGTTTGCACATGGTTATTTTTTGCTGGGGATTACCTGCACCACGGGCTCAACTTCCGTCTTGGGCTGGGCCTGGGAATAGGAGATATGCCCCTGCTCAATGACGAGGCAGGAACCGTCCTTGCAGACCTCGGTGCGTCCTGGCGTCACGTCTACGGAGTGCCCGCAGCCCTGGAAGAGAGATAAGCCGAGCATCCCCACAGCGGCGGAAGCCAAAGCCAGGAGAGCTTTTTTCCACCAGGTGGAAGCCCCGGAAGCCTTGATGCCGAGATAGTCTTTGATGTCCTCAACGGCGTGCTTGCCGATGATGGTGAGGGCCTGGTCTGCGACGTGATACCACGCTTGCCTGACATAGGCCGGTTCATCTTCCCAGCCCGTTTCTTTCGGGGCGTGGGATATGGCGGATTGGTACATGTTGTACATTTCCTTGGCTATCGCCTCGGCATGATTGCATTGATTATTAGTAGTCATATGATTATGTTGTTATTGGTGAAGTATTTGAAAAATGCCACGGCGGCGGGGTCCGTGATGATGAATTCCGGGTAGTCCGCAGACGTGAATGTCCGGCGCCCACCATCCGCATTGACGGCCTCAACCGTAAGGATCACCGCCTCTGTGGACTGGTAATTGTCTGCATCTCCAGTCGGCGCCTGGAATACCCAGTTGCACCGCACCCAAACCTGCACCGCTTGCCAGTCCTCGTCCATGCCGGCGATCGCGGCCACCGCTGCTTTCAAGGCCGGGGCTTGGTCGGCGGGTATATCCGCTTGTGTATAGCAGAGGGAGAGTACAAAGCCGTTATTGTCTGGAAATCTGGCGGTCATAACAAATTCGTTCCACTGTCCGGGCTTAGGGAACTGTAAATGTATCTCTTGCATGGTGTTATTGCGCTAATTGGTTGATTTCTACAACGGCGGCCTCGGCGTAATGGTGGCCAACAAACGCCCACACCTGCCGCGGTTGTCCAGTCGTGTTGGCCGCCAGCGTCAGGACAACCTGGCCGCCGCCGGACCCTATTTCTTCAGAGGATTGCGTGCACCACACAGCGGCGGGGTCATGTCCGCACATGGTATCGTTCAGCACATAGATAGCTTCGGAGAGGGTGGAAGACACCGTCAATGTCACCTCGCCGCCAGAGGCCGGAACTTCCTGCGCAGAAGCCGTTACTTCTGGAACTGGTTTAGGCGTCACACCCTCCATTACCGTGTCCTTCATGAGGACCCAGGAGTTGGTTATGCCCAGTGAGGGTGCATTGTCTATCCTTATCCCTCCCATACGGAGGCCCGCCTGATAAGTCCCGCTGACTTCGTGCGCCTTGAATTTGGTTGTAAGGCATGCTGTGTTGCCGGCACCCCAAAAGGAGGAAGCCATATCCATTACATATTGCTTGTCCACAAACAAAGCCCAGCGATTGTAAATCCCCTGGTCATCGGGGTTGGGTGGCGTCATGGCCGCGGAGACGTAGGTAAAAGCCGGAGCCAATGCCCAAACATAATGGGAATCTACCTTGAGGGGTCCGTAAAACGTTCCCCTTATCAAGGCCGACTTATTGCTCCCCAGATACCCCATAGGGTAGGTAGTGATCTGATACGCCGGCACATTGTCGCCCCCTCTCGCTCCATTGACTGTATTGTTTTGCGGATACCTGTAATTTGCATTATCCCAGGCATAATCCACCCAGTGCACAGGATGTGAATAGCAGGACGCCAGCGGATCGGTAGTCGTAGCGTACCCCTGGGCAGTGCTGCCCAAGAGAACCGACACCTTGTCGGAGCCAAGTATCCGCCAGACGCAAGCGGCAGCATATTCGTTATTTCTATTGTTGCCCATGTAATTGGCAAATTTCCATGATCCCGTGGATTTGCCGATAACAGAAACACCCCCTGCCGCCGTCATGGTTAATACCATATCGCACAAGTCGTTATTAAATACTCCCTTTTTTAGAGAGGCGTTAGCGGTAGCAATTGCGTAGCTTGTGCTCAACGACTGGGCTTCCACCAAGGCAGTCACCCATGACGGAATGACGGATTCCAGAAAATAGTTGGTGCGGCTCCATTGGCCGGCAGCCGTCAGGGTTATCATTCCCTCATAGGAAATGGCATTTTGCCCTGTGGCGGGCAGCGGCACACGGACTCCTTCGATTGCGGTGATCGTGGCGTCGTAGGTCTGCGGCTGCGTCCAGTTATAAGAACCGTCCGGATTAACATCCCCGGTATCTCCTTTCTCTCCACGGGGCCCTTGGGGACCCTCCGGCCCCTCGGGTCCTTGCGGGCCGGCAGGACCCTGCGGTCCGGTTTCTCCAATGTCGCCTTTTGGTCCCTGCTCTCCGGTAGTTCCCTGAGGGCCTTGAGGCCCTGCGTCACCCCTGGGACCCTGAGAGCCTTGAGGCCCTGCGTCACCCCTGGGACCCTGAGGGCCTTCGGGGCCGGCGTCTCCTTTGGGGATGGTAAACGACAACAGATAAGAACCCGCTTCCGTGCCTTTCACGGCTTCCGCTGCGGCAGGAGTGCCAGGTTCGCCGGTAGTGACCCGGTCCACCGAAAGATTGAAATTCTCGGCGTACTTCTTGGCCTGCTCCGCGTACCAGGCGGCGCTTGACGCATTATCAAGCACCACCTGCACGCATCCGCTTCCTTCCGGCAGCTGCACGACGACCGCACCCGCTACCGCCTGCTGCTCGTCCGGCAAGTCCGGCGTCACCCGGCCCGAAGAAACAAAGCATCCGTAGAGAAGCGGGCTTTCCTCGTTTCCGTCATCCATGAAGACATCGTAGGACCACATGCCCGCGGGCACCGAGGCCCACGAAATCACGCCGTTGCCCTCGTCGTCACGGGAAAAGCCGAACTCGGCGATACCCGTCTTGAGGCGAACGGCTCCGCGCAGGGTGACGCCGCCCATATCGACGGGATCCCCCTGGAAATCCACCACGCGCACGACCAGTGACTGGTTGAGCCCCGTGACTGTCCGGATGTCATATTTTCCTGCCTGTTGCCTGAAAAAAAAGGAGGATGCGGGGGCGCGCGGCGCCCCCTTGTGAAACACGTCAGGAGCCCGGGGCCGGCGTCACGTCCTGCACATTGGAGGGCGTGAACTTGTACTGGCCGCGGTAATCCATTTCAAATTCGAACTGGGGTGAAGCAATCGCCGTGGTGTGCTCGGGGTCCTGCAGCAGGCGCAAAGCGCCATGCGCGGTTCCAACAAGATAGATGGTTCCTACATCGTTCTGGTACCAGAAATGAAGATATCCTTCGATCTTGTTGTCGCCTCCGTGTCCGACGGTGGTCGATTCCTCGCCGTTGGCGGGAGCAGTTCCCAGCGCGAACGCCAGCTGGAAATATTCGGGTGACATGTCCGGTGTGGTGAACGTCAACCGCTTGCCGGTCGTGGTGTTCTTGCGCTGCTGACGGTAGCCGAGATTGCCGCCGTAAAAGCGCGTTACTTCCCCTTCGACCTGTGTGGCGACGGATTGGAAAGCCCCCAAAAGCCCGAAACTCACCCAGGGCTGTTCAGGCCCGGCTGTCGGATCGGCGGGCGGAGCCGTGGGAGGCGTCGGAAACTGGTCCGGCCCGGTGACGTAGGAAACTCCCCCGTCTTCGGTCACCTTGATGCCGTCGGGGAGGAAAATCGCCAGAACGCCGGTAATCTGCGGCGTGACGTTGCGGTTAGAAAAGGTGGGATTGTATGTAGTAGCCCTGATGCTGGAAATGATTAGTAAATGATGGATGCCTTGCCGTCGGCTTCCAGTTTATCGGCGAGTTCTTTTGTAGCACGGATGCGCGCCCCTTTCAAGAAGGTTGAGCGCCCTATCCTCACTTCTTTGGCGAGGATGAGGATATTCGTGTCGATGACGGCGGCCTGCTCCGTCTTCTTCTCCGGTTCGGTGTTGGATGTAGTTGCTTTGCTCATTTGATGTCAACAAGGTTGAGGGTTGCCAGAGCTTCCGCGACGGGCGCGGGAAGTTCCGGGGTGTCGGTTTTCATGGAGAGGCTGAGAATCAGCCCTCCGTCCAGTTCGGCGCGGGTGCGAATGACCCGCACGGCCTTCTTGTCAGTGGTTTTCTTCTTTTCGTTCGGCGTTGCCGACGTTTTGTCGGCGGTTTCGCGGGGATCGACCGGCTTAGGGACGCTCTTCCGCACGGCCTTCTTGTCAGTTGTGGGTGTGTTCATCGAATTTCGGATGGTTTCTTATGTTGATGTTGACCGGGACACGGTAATCCACGGTCAAAACGTTCATTTGGCGTTCCTCTCCGTCAATGCGGGCGGAGGAAGCGAAGCGGCCCTTGACCTTTCCTTTCATGGAGGCGGAAGCGGCAAAGGGAAAAGGGTTCCAGTCCCAAAGGGTTTCCTCAATCAGGTCGCCCAGGGCGCGCAGATAGTAATCCGGCGTCAGGCATTCTTTCGGGAACAGGGATGCGTTGTGATAAATGGCGGCGATGATGAAATACTGCCGCCACATGGTCGGGACGGCGGTCTGGCCGTGCCCGTCCTGGTATTCGGCAGCTTCTCCGGGACACACCAGAACAACGCCGTTGTTTCCCATGGCCGACATGATGATGTCATTGGCGGCGTACTGGGGGTCGAAGGGCCGTTCAAAGATGTGGCAGTTCAGCGCTCCCAGGCTCTTGAGGCGTTCAATGATGCGCCGGCACATGGTTTGGTCGATGGATGGGATCATGATGCATTTCCGATGTTGGCGAGGTAAGTTTCCGCGGCGCGCTGCGCCATCCGGTCCATCGTCGGGAGAATGCCCGGCGTTGGCGGGATCGTGACTTCACGGCACAGCACGTAGAGCACGTCGCCGGTTCTGGCTCCCTGCCGGAAAAGCTTGCGGGCCGCTTTCTTCCCGGTGGAGGACTGGGCCGTCTTGAGAATCAGGACACCGGTTACATTTCCATTCCGTCCTCCATTTTTGGAGGGGATGAATTGCAAGTCCTCTTTACGGAAGCCTGCGCTGTAAATGCTTCGGGTCCCTCCATGCCCTCGTGGCGCGTTGATGGTGGGGATGGCGAGGTTCTGAATCGGCTTGCCGGTGACTTCCGAAGTGCGTCCGGTGGGCCGCAGCGGGCCGCCCAGGTAGCCCTGCGTGCCTATCCAGTGCAGGCCGATGCCGCGCCAGGCAATGGAGACGCTGACGCCTTCGGCGGTTTCTTCCATGCTGGTGGCGTCCGCCGCGGCGTCGTAGTAGTCCTTGCCCTGCTGGCGCAAGGTCTGCTGAATCATCAGACTGAGGGCAACGCCCGCCTTGCGGATGGCGGTCTTGTGCAGGGCGGCGGACGGCGCCATGTCGGCAAACGCGCGGTTAATCGCGGATTGGTCGATGTGGACGGTTACAGCCATTTGACGGGTAAAACGTAAGGGGTTGACAGTTCCACATTGAGGGCTCCGGCGACGTCTTCCACTTTCCTGACGTGCCCGGAGGTAATGGGATAGGTGAATTCCCCCTCTTCCTTTGGGGAAACGGGGATATACTGGCGGGAGGACGCGGCGGCCACGTCTGCGGGCCGGGCGTACCAATCACCTTCCGGCTCGGAAGCCAGACGGTCCAGCAGGCGGTCGAGGTAAAGTGATGCCAGCGTTCCGGCCACGGCTCCCCCGGCTGCCGCCAGACGGAACGCCTGGGCCTGACGCAGGGGGATCTCTTCTGGGAAATCCCCGGACAGGACTTCCGCCAGTTCCGCGTCCGTGTAAGGGCGCGTCCCGTTCGGGTCGGTGTAGGCAAAGGTGGTATTGCGGTCGTTCTCGGTTTTGACACGCACGGCGTCTTTTAGGATGCGGCGGATCCTGTTCCTGTTGGATTCCGTCACGCCTTTGGCGTTGCTTTCCAATGTGGCGTTGAAGCTGGCAGGAGCAGGACGGACGCGCGACACGTCTAGCCCGGCCGCGCGGGCTTCTTCGGCGCCCACGGGGGCGATGTTCATGCCGGACAGGTAGTCAAAGGGCGGGTAAGGCGTGCCGAACCGCGAGAGACGCACCCAAATATCGGAGGACGCCAGCGCATAGCCGACGATCTCGCCGCGGATGAAGCCGGATGATACCGCTTCCGTGGCTTCTTCTTCCAATCCGGCTCTGGCCCGGTTCCAGCGTTCGGCCCAGTAGCGGGGATCCTCCCGGCCCTGGGAGCGGTAAAATTTGAAGGCGGCCGTGCTGTCGTCCTGTGTCCAGTTGTACCAGTTCCGATACCCGTGGGCCATGGCCGCGTTGGTTTCCATGACGACCTGGATGCGGAGCCAGGAGGACAAATCCTGAATGCCGCCCTGCCCTGTCTCCGGAGGACGATAGCCTTGCTGGCGCAGGGTTTCACGGATGGCCTGCTGCGCTTCTTCGTAGCTCAAGGCGCCGGCAGCGACCTTGTCGGCCTTGTCCTCAAAGTCGGACAGGATAACGCCGGGCTCCACGCCGGACACGAAAAAGGCGCGTTCGGCGTAGTCGTTGGCGATCATCTCCATCTGGGCGGCGGTCATCATCGGTAGGTGCTTCGCATGGGGTTGAACCAGGGGCGGCGCGTGTAGCGCGGCATCATGTAGGCGGGGTCCGCGGGTGCGGAGCCGTCCACGCTTTCCGGCAGCATTTCCCCGCGTGCATAGCGGGCCAGCATCTCATCAGCCGATTCGGCTGCCTTCTGGCGCGTTTCGGTCAGGTTGATCTGGTAGCGCAGGTAGAGCTGCCGGATGATCAGCGGCCACGCCAGGGAGCGCATGCTCTGCGGGATGTCGTACATCCCGCTGTTCTGCAGCGATTGCCGCAGGGCGAGGTTGTTGGCCAGCGCCCCGCGGATGGTCATGCAGACATCGTTGACCGCCTCCATCATGACGTCCCGGTAGTCCAGGCTGCGCAACTCCCCGGCTTTCACCAGGGCGTCGCGCTCCGCAGTGTTGAGGCCGAGGAGTCGGTCGGCTTCATCCGTAGTGATGGTGGACCAGGCGGGAAAGGCGGACATGATGGAGGCGGGTTGGCGTGGGTTAAGCCGTGGCCGTCGCGTCGATGCGGACGATGGCGGACGGGTTGGTCAGCTTGGTCAGCGAGTAGACACGGTTGGTTACCAGCGTCAGAGCGGGAGTCGGCTTGTATTCCGTGATGACTTCGCGGCGGAGCTTGCCGGACAAGCCAAACGTCTTGATGGCAGAGGCGTCGAACTGCGTCGGGGATTCTTCTTTGTACAGGACATAGACTTCGTTCTCCATGATGGTCTTGGCGTCGCCGGAAGCGTCGCGGTAGGGCATGGCTGCGATGTAAATATCCCTGATGGGCCGAATCAGCGCATTGCGGAGCAGGTCTTCATTGAAGAGGCCGACGCTGTTGAATGACACCACCTGTCTGGCAATGGGGTTGGCTCGCAGGAGCTGCCAGGCGTTGATGCCAAAGACGATGGTATTCGGCATGCGTCCGGTAGCCGCATTGATGGACAGGATTGCCTTGTCGAGGTCCGCCAGCGGGTTCTTCTGTTCGTTGGCCCAGTCCCCGTACCCGGCTGCGGCAGGCAGCTGGCTGGTGATGAGCTTGGCGCGTTCATACTCATACGAGGTCACAAACTGTGATTCGATAAGCTTGTATTCCGCCAGGGTGATAGCCTGCGCCTTTTCACGGTTGACGCCCAGCAAGGCATCCGGAATCGGCAAGGTCAAGCCGTAACCCTGAAGGGTGTCGGTTTCGTTCCTGCCGCGCAGGACGGTCTGGCGGGGAGGCTCGCCCGGTCCCACCTGGATTGGCTGGACCGTGAATGCCGAATCCGTGTCCCATACCTTGTACTGGAAGTTAAGGTCGTAGACCGGGACGATCGGCGCGATGCGGCTGATAATGGAGTTCTCTTCGGTATTCCCGGAGCCGGCTGAGTAGGCGGTCAGGATATCGGTGAACTGGACGGCTGAGCAAAATGGAGTAGCCCTTGTTTTTTGGTCTTTCTATTGGTTGGGGTTGATGTTACGCAGCCGCGACCTGGTAGGAGGGGACGAAGCCGATTTCCACCATGCCCTGTTCCCACTGGGCGTGAATCACGCGGGCATAGACGGTTTCACCGCTGGCGGCGGCCTTCCATGCTCCGTTGGCCGTGATGGTGAGGGGCGTTCCGGCGTTGATCGTGCCTGGCGTGTCGGAAAGAGCCGCCTTGATCAGGCCGGCATACATGCCGACGAGGGCGGCGACGCAGGTTCCCTGGTTGGGCTGCCCTTGCAGGACTACGCCGAGCAGTTGCGTCTGCGTAGGGATGGCGGACAACGGCGTCCCGATAAACTCGGGGATGTCCGGGTTGGCGGTCAGCGCTACGACGGTTCCTTCCTGTCCGCACAGGTCAACACCCTCCGGGGTGTTGAAATAGACGATGGCGCTTTTCTGGGTTACATTGAGTGATGGCATTGGTTTGTATCAGGTTGGGGTTATCGTTCGGAGGTTGCAATGTAGCCTTCTTCGGTGGCTTTCTGGAAGGCATCGTACCGCTTCATGCCGCCCTTCATCAATTCGTCCACGCGGTTCCGTAATTCGTCGATGGATTCCTTTTTGCGGAACGGATTGGGCGGCGCCTGGGTGGCGCGGCGGTTCAAGGACGTTCTCCCAGTTGGATTTCGGAGGCTTTCGTCAACAACGTCATGGGGCGGCTTTGACTTCGCGGACCGATTGAGAGCCTTGACAAAGGCGCCCAGTGCGGCCGGACTTTCCCGGAGAGAGTTTTTCAGCTCTTCCCGGCGTTCTTCCGTGAATTCCTTGCGTTCTTCCTCGTCCAGCTCGTTTTCATACGTGCTGACGGCGGCGTCCACTTCGGCGTTCACGTGGTCTTTCTCCCGCTTTTCCAGCGAGAGCAGTTCATCGAGGCGTCCGAGGATGTCCCTGCTCATGTCGTCGGTGCCGTCAAATTCGACATCCAGCTTGTCAAGCATGGAATCGAACAGGGCCCGCTGGGCCTTGTCCATTTCCTTGGACGGATATTCTCTATCGTCGTTTTCCATATTGGTTTCTGGGTTGTTTTCCCCCTGTTCGGGGCTTTGTTGTTCGCCCCCGGCCTCTGTGGAGGCGGGGGAAGTCTGTCGGTTGACCAGAGGACGCTTGCCCTTGATGCGGGGCCGGTTGGTCAGGGCGAAGCCGGCCAGCCGTGACGGGTGGTAAATGCCGTCGTTAAAGGTCATGCCCTCTCCATACTCAGTGGAGGATTGCGTATATTCTTTGTCGGCCAACATTTGTTGCCCGCGCGGCGTCCATTCAATGAAGCCGTACAGCTCCAACGCGCCGGAAGGATCGCGGTAGGTGTCTAGCCGCTTGAGCCATCCGAGAGCACGAGTGTCGCGTGAAAGGTCATGGCTCAAGTGGTCGCCGTCAATGAGCATGCCGGGCCCGTCAAAGGTGCGGGAGTTGAATTCGTCCACCATGGACTTGATTGCCTGCTCGTCTATGCGGAGCACCGCAGGCCCCTCGCCGTAGTCGACCTCATGATCTCCGCTTTTCTCGACGTGGAACCAGCCGTTGGCGGGATTGGACAGGTCATTGATTTGTTTGGTACTGATCATCGCTAAATCCTTTCATGAGCCCGGTATAAATGAGCTGCTGCAGCTGTTCGTAGGCGTCGGGCGGGATGCGCGCGCCTTCCGGTTCCCGGTTGACGGCAGCCGCTGCGGGAGCGGTTTTCCTTGTGTCTCCGATGGACATGCCGATCTTTTTCTCGATTTCGTTTTTCTCGGGACGGACGCCTCCATCCATAAGAGCGGCAATTTCCTCGGCCTTCTGCAGCGGCGTCTGAACGGTGTCAAAGGTGATTTGGAGGCGGGCCAGCGGTTCGCCGTCTCCCAGCACCAGCGGGCTGATGGAGGCGTTAAAAGCTTCCGCCACCTTGGAGCACACGGCGGAGACCACCGAGTTCCAGCTGTCCGTATGGGCAGACCCGGCCAGCGTGCCGGAACCCGATTCATTCAGAACAGTCAAGGTTCCTGCCATCACAAACCGCACCTGATCCTTGTCGGCCATGTTGATGCGAGAGAGGAAGTAGTTTTCGTTGATGGAGGACGCTTTGAGGGGTTCCGCCCTTGATCCGGGAGGTGTAACAATTGACGCTCCCGATTTAAGCTCTTCGCACGCACGTTGCAGGGCATCCATAACGGCGGCGCTTGCTTCCCTAGGAGCTTCAATGATGGCCGGGGCGGAGCCGTAGCGGTCCATGTGGTTGTCCCAGACCATCTTGGCGTGGTTGCGCTCAAAGGATGCGCGGGAAGCAGGGAACAGGATGGGGTAACGGTGCTCCATCACGACGAGTGTTTCGTCTTCTACGCTTTCGCCTGTGTCAACGCCAATGTAGCACTGGGGGTTGAACTGCCATTCGTTCAGTTCTCCGGGCCGCACCCAGTAACGCTGGGGAATGAATTCAAACCTCCGGCCCCAGGCGTCCTCAATATATTGGAGGTGGGCGTAGCCGTAGAACAGAGCGGAGGCCAGATGCCCGAAGGACTGCTGAAGTCCGTTGACGGAGTTGTAGAATTCTTCCAGGGCGTTTTTCTGCTGCTGGGCTTCCGGGCTGTCGTCCGCGGCGTCAATCTTCCAGCCCTGCATGGAAACGCTTTCGATTAACCGGGAGTAGAGCATGCCCAGAAGTCCGTCCGAGTAGATAACCTCGTCCCAGATGAGCATTTGCCGCGCAAAGGCGCCGCGTCTGGCTTCGTTGCGTGCATCGATAAGTGTTTGCAAGCCGGCGCCCTGAAGAGGGTCCCAGTATTCAAACCATTGAGGGCGGCCAGGAGTGCGGCTCCGGTCCGTCAAGGCTTGCCGGGCGAGGTCTGTTTCCAGTTCCTTGATTCTGGTCTCCTGTTGGGCGACCAGCTTCGGGGCGTTGAGGATATTTCGGACGGCGTTAAACCTGCGGCGGGAGGAAAGGAAAAGGTTGGTTGCAGGGGGAGGAGTTGGACCTCCGACATGAGGACAGGAACCTCATATGATACCGTTTCACCACCCTGCGATTGAATATATATCAACACATATAGATATGTTGATGTATTGTCAACCCTAATATCTGCCGATAGCGCGTTTTTGTGCCGGATGTCTGGCATACCACGCTCCAAGCTCCCGGACAAGCCCGCTGTGCCGGCGCGCGTGCCAGGCCATGACGAGCGCGTCGGCACGGTCGGGAGAGCGGACGCCGCGCTTCGCCATGTCCTCCTTACTCTCGATTTTGACGCGGCCAATCGCGTCCGTCTGGACGCGCGGCGCGACAAGCTGCTCAATGGTGTCCTCATCAATGTCGAGGATGAGCTCTTTTTCCTCGATCGCACGTGCCAATGCTCTCCATGCCTGGGCGCGGAGGTTGACAAAGGCCTGCGTATCGTCGGAAGGAAATCCGCCCCGGTAGGAGTGCACCGGGAATCCTTCGGCTCGGAAGTCGTCAATGATGGGAAGCCCTAACCCGTCGCCATCCGCGAAGATGCGGTCGGCTGGAATACCGAGCTCGACGGCCTTTCGGCGGAACCGTCCCCGCGCTCCGACGGTGTCCGGGTCTGCCCAGTGATCAGCAATGAAGAATCGGTTGCCGTGCCCGGCAGCAAAGACGTTTTCGTCTCCGCCGGCGGCGAAGTCAAAGCCGCCGCAGGTCTCCCCGGTGTCCAAAAAGGGAGGCGGGTTATTGAACAGCTCCATAAGGGAGCGGCGGGAAATGACGGACTGTCCGTCTAGGTCCGTGAATTCTCCGAGGATGGCGGAGCGGTAGAAAGAGGATTGCTCTCCGTACTCTTTTTTGATGCGTTCTGCCTTGCCTGGGTCGTTGATCTCAATATGGGGGCAGTCCTCGTACTTGACGCGGATTTTGTAATAGAGGGATGAATTTTTGTGGAAGCAATCGTAGAAGGTACCGGAATCTGCACCCGGCGACGAGGTGATGAATGCGTGGAAGAGTGTGCATCGGGAAACCGCGGTGAAGATGGGGTCCGGGATGGTCTTGGCTTCGTCGAGGACGTAAAAAACCGGGTCCACGTCGGGCGAGATTTTCGGGTGCCATCCTTCCGCGCGTCCGGCATTGTCGGTGGAGAACCCCACGGCAAAGCCGCCTTCGGGCGTGCGGATTTCCGTCTTGTTGAAGGTCCAGCCCGCAAAAAAGGGATTGTCCATATAGCGGCGCAGCGCCGGAAAAAGCTGCTTTTCCACCTGTATCCAGGACGAGGATGTGACGGGGACCTGTCCCCGCGGAAAACAGGTGAGAAAGTACAGGATAGCCGGCGCAATGCAGTTGCTGGTCTTACCCGATCCGTTGGGAGCCACTAGAGCCACGCTTTTCCCGCCCAGGGCAATCTTGCCGAGGGATAGCGCCTTGATGGCCTCCACCTGCCAGGGATAGGGATCCAGGCGGAGGATGTGGCGAAGGAAGAAGCTGACGGGGAGATATGGCCTGATGTACTACGGATTGAGTTTGCCGGCGATGGTTTCCAGCGCGGTTTTCTCGTCTTCCTGGAGCTGGGCCAGCTGCTCGGGGTCCAGGGTGATCTTGCGTTCCAAGGGCGCCCCAGGAACGCCCGCTACATCCTGCCGGACTCGGTCGCCGAATTTCTCCGGGGCGAAGCGGGCGGCCACTTTCAGCCGCGTTTCAATGGCGAGCTTCTTGGCAGCGACGGAGGCGGATCCGCATTCGGGGTCGAGGGCAACCTGGGCAGCGGCATCTGACAAAGACTGACACTCGTCGAGCATGGCTTCTGACTGCGCTTCCCGCGCGCGTTGAATGAGTTTACAAAACTCTTCCCGTTCGTGCCTCCATCTCCAGACAGTTAAAACCTCCGGCATGTGATCGTCCGAGCAAATGGACTTCATCGTTTCCCCGTTGGCTAAACGGGAGGCTATCTCGTCGGCTAATGCCTCCGTATAGAGGCTGGGCCGTCCTATTTTCTTGTTGGCGGTAGGTGATTGCTTCTTTTTCCTGCGGGTCTACTCTAGAGGACAAGTAGCTAGCAAATCAAGCACTCTGTTTGTTCATTCCTTTCTGGGCCCATTGACAAATCTGACCCTCTCACATATACAGATTTTGTGAAAAAGTGTCCTATATGCGGCAAGGATGTTCCGCCGCGCTACGGAGCGCGGGAAAGCGTATACTGCTCCCGCGCTTGCCTCAAGGCACACTATGACGCCGCCTGGGAAACTATCACCTGCCCCGTGTGCGGAAAGGAATTCCGCGCTAAAAAACTCTTTCGGCGGAAACATTGCTCTTATCCTTGCGCGAATGCAGCCCAGAAGGGGCGGAAAATCACGTCAGAAGCCTTTCAGGAGGCTTGCAAGCATCGGGGAGTTCCCGGCCCCAGGAAGCACCCCAGAACAGGGAAATTTGAGACAAATTGCCATGCAAAGATATGGCTGCTGGAATCCCCGGATGGAGAGAAAGTCACGGCTCGGAATCTCAAACTCTACATGATAGACCGGTACGGCGAAGAAAAGGGGAAAAAGGTCTATAAGCTCCTGGTTTGTGCTGCACAACGCTTCCGCAAAAGTGGACATGGCAGCGGCGCCGGATGGCGGGTACTTGCCGCCCCTGCCGTCCCGAAGGAATAAAAAAGGGCAGCCCCGAAGAACCGCCCTTTTTAAGGGAATGAGCGTTTCCGCTCGTGCTGATCTTGTGATCGTTTTAATCCACAGCCCCGGAGGGCTGACGTGTTCCTAGAAAGAACGAATCCCTTCTCTCATATTCTGCGCCAGGCCGCAAGCAAAAACGGAATGATAACTTTTTTCATTTTTTCTCTTGCGTTACTATAAATTTTATAGTAACTTAATTTTGTTGACGGGAGGTAAGGGACCGAACGAAGACATAATCCAAACAACAAAACTAGAAAGAACAAGACAATGAACGATAACAAAATCATCACCACGGAAGACGGAGAAGAAATCAACCTGACTGCTCTTGAACGTGAATTCGGCAGCTACGAGTTTGAAGGCAAGACTTACTATGCAACGCGCCAAATGGAATACACCAACAGGGTTTTCCCTGGCTCCTACGCGGACAAATACGAGGACGGCAGCTACATGGAAGAATGGTCTGCTCCCGGCTATGATGCAGAAGGGAACAAGGTTAAAATCTTCATGACCTTTGAACAAATGACGGGCGAAGAAATTGATGGAGAAAACCTCAACTGGACGCAGGACGCTTCCCGCGTTGAAGCTCGCTAAATAACCTCTAGGGGCGGCGAAAGTCGTCCCTTCCCCGCTATGACTACGAAAGAATTTGTGGAGTGGATTAAAACCACCTACAGGGAAAAAACCTTAAAAGAGTCCACGATTGTAAGATGGATCCGGAAAAACTTTCTGCCAGAAATATCAATCGTGGTGAAACGTATTGAAAACCCCATGATCAATAAAAGCTCCAATGAGGATAAAAAAACTGCCGATGTAAATGCACAGAAATTTATCGCCTGGGTACAGGCTCGGTATCAGCTCGCCAACAAAACATCCGCCGTCAAAAAGGCATCCCAGATACTTCGTGTCTCAGAGACCATCGTTTGGAAGTGGCTCAGTGGAAAAACGGAAAGCCCCGCTTCTACTGTTTTGCTTATGGAGATGATTATGCGACATGGACTTCCCGATGAATAGCCCTATACGAGATTCCAGGGGCTATACGAGATTCCAGGGGCTATTTCCTGGGATGGTAGTTGATCTCTCTGTACGATTGCCAATCACACGTGATGATGGTGCCGCATAGATGGATGCGGGAAACAATGGCCGGGCCTAAATGAGCTTCCAGTGCGGCGGGGCTGTAGTTGGCAATGATGATTGTCGGCTTGCCGTTCTTTTTGGGGTCTACCAGGAGCGTCAGCCGGAGCTTGTAGGAGCCGGGCTTTCCGCGCCGCGTCGGCTTGTTCTTTCGCAGGGATGGTTTGGGGGGTCTCATTTGTTGTTGGTGGTAGATTCTTCTTCGTATTTCGTCAACTCGGCCGTCCACTTGAACGGGATATGCCCCATACGCCCAAAGCGATTTTTGCCAATAATCCACTGCGCTTCTGTGGGCGCGTGCTTGTCCGGGTTATACATCCCGGGCCGGTGGATCATGATGATCTGGTCCGCGTCCTGTTCAATGGATCCGGAGTCGCGCAGGTCGGAAACAACCGGCTTTCCCTGGGACTTGCCTTGACGCTTTTCCACGTCGCGGTTGAGCTGGGCCAGCACCAGGACGGGAATATTCAGCTCTTTTGCCATAGCCTTCAGGCCAGCCGAGATTTCAGAGACTTCCCGTTCCCGGCTCCCGCGGGCCTGCTGGGACGTGGAGCGCACAAGCTGCAAGTAGTCTACCCCGATGCACTTGACACCGTGTTCCCTTACCATCCGGCGCCCGCGGGCCTTGATTTTTTCGATGGTCAGGGCGCTTTCATCGTCGATGTGCAGCGGGGCATCCGTGATTTTCCGCACGGCAGCCGTGAAATGCTGTTGCTGTCCGACCGTCATCGGCTTGCCGCGGCGAATGTCGTCGGAATTGATGCCGGCCATGCCGTAAAGAATGCGCTCCAAAAGCTGGGCTTTCGGCATTTCCAGGCTGAACATTCCCACAGGGGTTCCTTCCAGGCAGATGTTGGTCAGGATGTTGACCAGGGCAGCGGTTTTCCCGACGCCGGGCCGGGCGGCGATCACAATCATGGCGCCGGGCTGCAACCCGTCCAGGGTCAGATTCAGACGGCGGAACCCGGAGGACAGCCCCTTGATGGCGCCGGGGTTCTTCATGCGCCATTGCAGGTTTTCGATGATGGAGCCCACCGCTCCGCGGATGGTTTCGGTTTGCTTGACGCCGCATTTGTCCCGCAGGGAGGACATGCCGCGTTCGATTTCGTCCAGAACCTCTTCCGCGCTTTTGAATTGGTCAACTGCGTATTCTCCTACCTGGCCCGCAAAAGCAAGCAGAGAACGCTTTTTTGCGGCTTCCGTGACCATTTCCAGCGCGGCGTCTGTTTTGTAGCGGGCAAGGGCTCCATAGGTGGCAATCTCTACCACCCCGGCGTGCCCTCCTACGGCGTCAAGCTGGCCTTGGGCCTCCAAGTGAGCAATGACGGTCAGGGCATCCACGGTTCCTCCTGTCTTGGCAATGGTTTCCAGGGCAGCCCAAATCTGTTGATGTGCCGGGAGGCTGAATGTCTGCCGGGAAATGCCTTTGTCCCGGAAGTCCGTAAATGCCTGGGTGCCGTCCATAGCCTGGGAAAGCACCAGTTTTTCAGCGTCAATGAGTGTTTGAGAGTCGATCATGTTTTGAAATAGGTTGATTGTTAAAGTTCTTCAAGGTTTGAGTATGGGTCTTTATCTGTTCCTGGCTGTGCTGGATGGTTGGCGGAATAACTGACGGCAAAATTGATGGAGTCAGATTTCCATTTGGCCGCGGTGATGGGAATTTCTCCGCGTTTCCAATCCGTCAAATCCCGTTTGGAGATGTATGCTGTTGCACAATCCGGAATCTGGTCAGGAGCTAACCGAACCCTGCCCGCAAAAGCCGCGGCCCGCAAATGGGCTTCGACTTCCTCCACGGTACACGGAGGGGGTAAGGGGGTATTATTCGTCTCCGTCTCCGACTCCGTCTTAGTGCGCATATGCTGTGCATCTGCTAAGCATGTGCTGTGCATATGTGCATCAGGTGCAGGGTATTTGCTTTTCTTGCTCCGTACCTGCTGCCGGAAGTTGGTCACTTCCAGATATTCCTTTCCATCGACGGAGTACAGGACGACGAGCCGGGCCGCCTCACAGGATTTGAGGCAACGTTGAACGGAATCCTCCCTCATGGAGTCGAGCTTCAGGGGGTACAGGGCAGAGCGCAGGACAGACGGACGGGCATCGAAACGCCCGAAGTCGTCCACAACGGAGAGCAAGCGGCGATAAAATATTTCGGCTTCCCAGCTTAGGGAATTGACCGCTTCACTGGTGATAATTCCTTCTCTGATTATTCTATTTGGCATATACTATATCCCCTCCTTCTCTTTTGCTTCTGCCCCAAATGCAGGTGAGAGCTGTATTTTCCTGCCTTGGACAGTATTGATTTTTAGCGGCTTCTGGATGTACAGGCATGCGGTCAAAAGGCTCCTTTCAGCGGCGTAGTTTGCCTCACGGAAATATCTGCTGTACCGAACTATCCGAACCCGTCCGCCAGGGAGGACATACAGTAATCCCCACCGTTCCGGCAGGTCATCTTCTGTGATGATCCCCGGCTCACAGATGTAGTATCGGCAATACCCCATACCCTTTTGAGGATAGATGCGGAACGGCTTTTTGAGGTCTGCCAAAAAATCCGCCCGGCTGGTTTTAGCCTCAACGAGGATGCTATACGATCCATTGAAACCTATAGCGTCGGGCTGCTCGTTTGTGACGATGCAGTTCGGTTCCGCGATCGCCACCCGGCAACGGGCAGAGCCCATGAGCCAGCGTTCAGCAATTTCGCACAGTTCCCGGTGCGTCCGCGGTATTAAAGATGTTGGTTTACGTGCCATAATCAAAAAAGCGTCAGTTGGGGGTTGTAGTTCATCTCATATCCTCGTCGCCGTATTTCATGTAGTGGCTTACACTCAATTCTTTGGCTATGGATATTGCTTTTTCTCTAACTCCGGCTATCTGGGATAAATTCAAACTATCTTCACAAGTAATGAAAACTGGGGCTTCGTTATCAGGCGTCATGATAAAAAAGTCTATGGATTTTGATCCATCGGAGTTTATCGTTTCATCCTCAACAACTTCATAGGGATGGATAGCTCCTGTAATTCCCATTAAGTCGCGCTCTCTTTTATTGTAAACAGCCAATGCTTTTCTTCTAGTGAGTTTCATAACCATTTGATAGTTGTTTGTTTATTGTAACCTTTAATCCAATGGAACCATGCGTATGCAATGGCCCCGCCTTCAGCCTTGGAGAAATCCCCATTTTTCGCACAGGTCCGCCGCTCGCTGAATACCCACACGTCCGCGGGTGGGGCCATGTCATATAGACGGCGCCGGGCCTTGCCCTCTAAAAACTGGAGGCGCAGAAGCATCCAGACATTGGCTCCATCCTTGACGCAGGCAAGCGCACGCTCGACAAATTCAAGGGCGGTTGCATAGGGCGGATTGGTGATAATATCCACGTCTCCTATCTCGCCATCGTCGAACTCCCATAAGAAATCCTGCACGCAGGAATCAGGACATCCACGGTCAACAATGTCGGTTGCACAGACTTCATGCCCCCGCTCCCGCAGGACATTGACGATATGACCAGCCCCGCAGGCCGGTTCCCATACCCGCTGACGGAGGGGTGCGCCTGCGTTGAGCAGATCCCGAACCATGTCAGGGTGTGTGGCGTAATAGTCTTCCCTCGGCCTTTCCCCGGTGGCGAGATAGGATGCGCCCAACGTGGCACCAAGAGTCCAGTTGTTACCTGTCCAGTCTTTCATTCCCCCTCCTTTCAAACACGATTTCCACCTGTCCACCCCGGCCCAGATCGTGAACTCGGTCAATCCCGGCACAATCCAGCGTCCGGTCGTCAATCCCCATGGCCTTACAGGCTCCGTCCAGGTACGCCTTGCAGCGGGCAAGGCAGTTGTCTGCGTCCGGCTTGTTGCCCTTGTAGTACCAGATCACCCGGTAATGCGTCGGTTGCATCCTCCGGCCATTCAGGGCTTCGTAGGTTCGGCCCCAGGCTATGTTCCGGGCGCGGCGCTTGGCTGCCGTCTTCTTGTAGCCGGCCACAATGGCCCCCCCTCTGCGTGAGAGGGGCCTTGGCGTTGGGCGAGAGTTCCCGCGGCGTGTGGGGCAAGGTAATGGTCAGCGTGGTCATTATGCCGCACCTCCTTCCCATCCCTTCTTGAGCTCCCACCGCGGGATGCGGTAATACCGCGGCAGAGCCACGGCCCCCGGATAAATCCCCGTCGCCACGCACTCGGCGTACTGGCGCAGGGCGGCCATATACTGCCCCCGGTAATGCTCCAAGGCCTCCTGATCCATCCGCACCTCGGAAATGCAGTAAGGGGCTACGGACTCCACGAAAACGAACATGAAATTCCGGCGTGTGCCGAAGATCGCCTCATACAAATCGCAGTACAAGGCAGCCTGCCAGCCGTACCCGTAGCGGGCCATGTCCCTGTCAATCAGGCCGGAATCTTCCACGGGCGTGGAGGTCGTCTTCATGTCGATGATCGGCAAATCGGTATCGTGGGGCAGAATGTCAATCATGCCCGTGATCGTGATAGGAACCGGCGGCTTGTCCGGTGCGTACTCAATGAGCAGCGTCTTGTACATCGCCACCTGGGATTCAAACGATTCCCCCAGCACCAAACCGTGTTCCGTCTTCAAATAGCCGTTGAAAATCCCCATGGCTTGCTGTGCTTCGGCGTATTCCTCCGGAGTCAGGACGGCTCCCCCACGGTCGGCAAACGCCGCCCAGCGAGCTGCTTGCTCGTCGTCCTGCTTTGTCTTGGACACGGAGCCGTTCTTGTTCACACCCGGCAGCCACTCTTCCACGAGATACTGATTCTGGAACTGCTCCGGAGTCAGGGCCAGACAATCCACCAGGGAACCGAAGCGGAACCCCAGGGAAACCTTCTCAATCCCTTCATCCTGCCGGTACTTCCACTTGAATGGATTTTTTGCGAAATCCATCAGCATGGACTTGGAAACGCAATGGGGAATGCCCTTCTTGGAATCGTGGTACGCCTGGGGGTTATCCACCCGTCCATAGGCCACGCCGGAAGCCGCAAAACTCGATAAATCTAAAACATTCATGGTTAAATGCCCTTTCTATCTTGTGCTCTTACTTCCCGGAGGCTCCCACCCAGGCAACCACCTGGTTGAAATTCGCTACCAGCCATTCCAGCGTCTTGGGCGGGAACGTCTCTTCCCGGCTGGCTCCCTGCACGTAGTAAATCTGCCGGCTCTGACAGAACTTCACCACCTGGGGCATGCTCACTCCATGGTCTTGCAGCAGCTTTTCCAGGTCTGCCAAGCTCACGGCAGATTCCGGTTCCAACTTCAAATCATCGGTGGCAGGAGGGGGAGAGGAAACCACTTCCGGCTCAAGAGGCTTTTCTTCCTGCTTGGGAGCCGCCGCCACTGGCGGAGGTACAGCAGCACCCGCAAGAGGATTACCGACCTTCGGCTTCTGCGTTCCGGGTTCCGGAGTGGCATTACGCATTTCTCGTCCGTCTTCCACCTCACCATCGGAAATAATCGTGTCGGTCAGGTGGGAATAAAGCCAAGCCTTGGCCTTGCGTTCCGCCTTGCCGATGATGGCATCCTGGGTCATTCCGTTATTCACGCGGATACAGAACTCAAGAGTCTCGGAATCCGGAACTCCTTTGAACTCCCAGCTCATATCTACTCTCACCAATCCTTCCCGCTCAATCTTCTGGTACTCTTTACCCTGCTTGCTGATGCCGGAAGTGGAAGACTCTTTGATTTCGGCGGGATGATAGACCATTTTCAAGTTGGTCAGGCCATCCAGATTTTTCAGTAGGTAGGTCATGCCTTCCTTGGTCACATACGTGCGACCGGCAAGGATGTTCCACTGATTGCCTACTGGAGAAAGCCCCATGCAGGTGGCTACAATCAGGCATTCCCTGACCGCATCAACGTTATAGGAAATGCCCTCCTTGTACTGTGTCGGCTGGCATTCATCGGTGCGGAAGCCGAGCTGGGAGCCTTTCAGCTTCATGATGGATTCCATGATGGGGGGAGTCAGGGCGTCGCGCAGCCGGTTCATGGCAATGCCCATGTTGATGGCCTTTTCAAAGCTGCCTTTGCAGCTCAATGCCTGCTGGGCTTCCAGGGCCAGATTGTCCAGGCTGACGGCCAGCTCGGTGGACTTGGAGGGAGCCATTACTTTCTCTTGCCGCGTGGCTTCACTTGGTGTATTCATAACTCGTTACTAATTGTAATTTTGTAGGTTGCATTCGTAACAGGCCGGGGACCAGTTGGCGCTGACCCCGGCCAACTGCTTTTTAGGCATTCAGGGATTCGCGGTGCTTGCGGTTCAGTTCGTCGCAAAGCTCCAAGGCTTTCTCTAGGGCCTCTTCTCGTGTCACTTCGCGCCCGTCTCCGAAAGACACGCAGTGCATTCTCAAGACAATTTCAGAGTCTTTTTTAAACCAAACACCAAATGACTCGTCCTCTTCCTCAACGTAATAAGGCTGTTCCGCTTCAATTTCTTCAATCGGCTTGACAAGTTTGATACAAGCAACTGAAAGGTAATTGTTTCGGTTTAGTAAAACGCCATCAGGAAGGCTAACATCCCCTCCCGGAATCTCGTCTTCATGAAGTGCAATTTGGGTTCCAATTGCGTTATTTTCGGACAACTCCCGATTACCTCCACACCCGAAAAGTCTCCCGTGAAATCCGGTGATTCGCACCAAATCCCCCTTGCGGTATTTCCGCGCCGGGTCGTATTTCGCCTGGGCGGGCTCAAGAGCAGAAGGGTCAAAAAAGCCATCTTCCGTTTTGCCGTCATCACGGCGGATAGTGATTTTGATAGAGTTAAAATCCGTTCCGTCATCTTCACTGATCGTTCCCCGGATGATGACTTCTGTTCCGGGCTTGCATTCGTTTCTTTGCATGGTGTTTTTGTTCTATTGGGTTCAGTTAAAAAGTGTTTTGAGCAGGAGGAAAATTAAGAATAAAAATCCTCCTCCAGCGGCAATTACTCCACACCACAAAATCAGGTAAGCGAGGATTTTGGAGAGGAGGTCTTTTGATTGTGCGGCCTGGGTGTAGTTCCAACAGCGCTCCGCTTCGTCAGGGATGCCGTTGAGACGCTCCCGGGCGCACAGGCGACACAGATAGCGGGCGCAGAAGACGCCGTCCTGATGGTCCCCTACCAGGGACACCCACGAAGACGAGGCGTTCAGCGGTTCGGCGCACATGTAGCAGCGCGCCGTTTTGGCGGGGTGCGGGTTGTTGGTGAGTGTTTCCACCATGCCCTTGTAGGGCCCCCGGTCGATGATGTGTTGATGTGTGGTCATTGTTTTGATTGGTTGGAGAGAAAATCTCTGACTTCGCGCATGTTGAAGCGTGCTTCGCCCTTCCTGCCCCGTTGATTGTTCATAGGCGTCATCTTGGTAATTTTCCCAAGCCTCACCCCTTCCGACAAATAAGGAGTAATACCACTGACGGAGTAGTGGAACCGTTCGGCGCAGTCTTTTGCGCTTCCGAATTCATCTACCGGAACAAAATTATTCATTCCGACGCTTGACGCTTCAGCCGAGGAAGGAACCGGAGTGTCCGCCAATTCCCTCAGCACTCCGGACAGCACTTCCAAGGCATCCGCAAGGCTGGCTATCGTTTTTTCGTTCCCGTTCATGGCTTTGGTCAAAAGTCGTCGTTGTGTCCGTCAGGGTTGTCCGTCGTGGCATGGTCCCGTTCGTACCGCACCAGGGCGTTTTCGAGGGCCGCGGCTGCGGTTTCGTGTTCGTTCATCAGCCGTTCGGCATCTGCGTGACTCACAGCTACATCATCCACACGGATGCAGCGGTCTTCTTCGTCGTATTCGATGCTCATTTTCGCCCTCCTTTCTTCAAAAATTCTTGAGATCTTTTCTCAAGCCACGCCGTTACTTCGTCAAGTTTGTAACGCGGGTGTGTTCCTTTTCCTCCCAGCCCGCCGGAAAAATAAACACGGGGACAACCTTCCTTATTAAGTCGAACTAGAGAACCCTTGCTAATGTTCAGGGTCTTGCGTAGTTCCTCGCTGGTGATGTATGGTGTATTCATATGTTTTTTCTTGTTTGTCTTTGATGTAAACGCTATTGCCTCTACTTCCGTTTAAGCCTATTCTCTGTATCCATGATTTTTCCCCAATACTTGGCAGAATTGCTTAAATTCGCTTGCAATTATGCAGGCATAATCTTTTCCGCAGCAGGAGTTTATCTTTTCGCTCCTCAAAGCCTCCTTGAGGCCCTGCATATCAGCTATTCGACCCATGATTACCGCGATATTGCGTGGTTCGTGTTCCTTATTTCCGGCTGCGCCCTGCTGGAAAAGGTTTGGAACACTATCAAAACCTCTCGCTCCAAGGCAAAATCCCGTAAAAAGGTGATCAAGCGTCTCCATGCTCTCACTCAAAAAGAGAAAGACATTCTGCTTGGATATATCTTCTTCGATACTCGAACACAGAGATTTGATGATAGGGACGGCGTCGTAAATGGTCTGATAGAAGCCGGCGTTCTTATTCGACATTCCTTGTACGGAAGCATTGTGTCCGGGTTTGACGTCAACATCACAGATGTTGCCTGGGAGTATCTCAAAAAGAATCCCGACTTGCTGAGATAAGTAATCCATGATTATCGCTTGGCGGGTTCGGTTTTCTTTATAGGTGGTTCACCACCTATAGGTAAAAAAACTCCCTTCTTTTTGATTCTCTTTTTTATAGGTGGTTCACCACCCGCGAGTAAAAAAACTACTTGCCCGGAAACTGATCTTTGTTCTTTCCGCGCAATCAATTTTATTTGCTCAAATAAGTCAATAGGGAGGTTAATTGTTATTTGCTTTTTCTCGTATTTCTCGGGCGATGTTTTCATAATCTTCGGGTGTAAGGATTACGTTTTGAGTTTGTTGAACTAAATAAGCGGTAATGATTTCAGTCATCGTCATATTCAGTTCTTTTGCTCTCTTTTGAAATTTTCGGAAGAGGACGATGGGGATCCATACTGAAATCTGTTTTTTGTCTATCTTCCGTTGACTTGGCATGCGCTCAACATAATCGGTGGTTAACCACCAGTCAACACTATTTTTCATCTTTTTTACATTTTTTTCATCCAGCATCATCCCGGATCTCCTTCCTAATTTTTTTTCATCATTAGAATTAAGCGCGTAATGTAGATAAGTAGACACATCTACATTGATATGCACACCTAAGGAATCTTTGATCGCCGAACGAGGAAACGAGGAGATTGACGAGTTCATTTCTTCTTCTCATCCTTTTGAGTGATGTTTCGCAAGATCCTCTTTGTGGTTCGCCGGTAACCCTCCACAATGCCAAGGCCGAAACAAACGAACCCGAACATCACGGCCAGCAAGAAAAACACAAGCATCACGTTACCCGACATTGACGTAACCCTTTCTTGCTGATATTTTTTCTCCTAACACGCTAGCATTTAAAGCGTTATAATGCGGGGGGGGGGGGGGGTAGGAAATTCCTGTTTTTTCATGAGATTTGATGTCTTGTGACTCCGGTAAGACGTTGTGTCATCAATTATCCGTTCACGTGATGACAAATTCCTCCCGAGAGGATTACAAAACAATCTTGCTGGATATTTCCTCTATTGCATGCACGACATCCTGCGAGTCGGGCCGGAAATATACCCGTTCAATCTCTTCAGAGTCATGCCCTACAATAAAACGGCACAAGTCCGCCGGCACCCCTGCCAACCGCAAAATCGTCACCGCGGTCGCCCTCAGGCTGTGAAAGCTTTTTTCAGACAGCACGCGCTTGTCTCCCTTCCCTTTCCTTTCCCCGGCAGAAATGATGCCGTGTTTTTTCAGAAGTCCGGTAAACTCAAGAGAGAGCTTGCTGGACTTCCCGCCGCCTTGTGCGTGTTTCATGGCGGCCAAAGGGAACACAAATTCATTGATGGAATATCTCTCCCTCTCTTCCAAAATCTCTTTCAGCGGTCGGATGATGGGCTTGTTCATGCGCCGCTTGGTTTTTTGTGAGGTCATGGCAATCAGTCCACCGTCAAGGTTGACCTGCTCCCATCTGAGGGTGGCAATATCGCCCAAACGCTGGCCGCCCGTATAAAGGCATACCCGTATCATGTCCGGCCATTCACCCGGTAAAATTTCTACCAGCCTCTTGACTTCTTCCACGGTGAACGCGTTGCGCTCCTGTTTGTCGTCCTGCTTTTTTTCTTGTCCAGCCTGGCTCCCCTGAAAGGATTGGAGATGATCAATTCTTTTTCGACAGCCTGATTGAACGCGCAGGAAAGAGATTCGAGATACCTTGATACTGTACCGGATGACACGCGCTCCATTTCTGTCTCCGCAAACCGTCTCACGGTGTCTTTGTTGATGGAGGCTATGGCTTGCCCTCCATCATTCCCCAGGAACAAAATAAACTGCTTGATGGCCTTCCCGTCTCTTTCGTGTGCCTGAATCTTGCCGGATCGTGATTGCAGCCATTCATGGAGATACGCTCCAACGCTCACGGCCTTTCTGCCAAGGCTGGCCGCCTGAACATCTCCGCCAGCGATAGCTTTGAGCCGCTGCGAGTCAACAAAGCCGGTCTTGTGTCCATGCTCAAGCTCTTCGGCAATAAGGCGAGCCCTGGCCTCGTTTTGCGCTATGACCGCTCTTTTGTTTGCCCCGGGAGGAATAACCTTTGGAACCACGTCGATACGAGTGGTTTTCCTGACCTCTTTGCCGTCCAGCGTCTTGAAGACGGCCACCCATTTATTGCTTCTTTTGATAATTCCTGCCATATGAACTGTACAATTTTTAAAACTTGTACAGCCACTTGTACAGCAACCTTTCCGTTTTCTGTGGTAATGTAGCGTAATAAAAAAGCACGGAAACCTTGTAAAATCAGGCTTTCCGTGCTCTAGCGTAATAAAAAAGTGGCGGAGCGGGAGGGATTCGAACCCTCGGTACCGGTTTTGCCAGTACGTTCCTTTAGCAAAGGAGTGCTTTCAGCCTCTCAGCCACCGCTCCGTCTTGGGTAATGTGTGGAGAAGAAATTACACACTTCCCAAAATGAAGTCAATACATAAATAGTACAGGCAGGAATTACTCCAGGCAGGCATATTGGCAGGTCAGTTCCTTTTCTTCACCGGGTTTCAGCGCCACCTCCCACTGGAATTTCCCGTCCGGATTCAAGAGACGGACAAACGTCCTCCCAATATAAAATCAACCGGAAGCCGTTTTTCACCTGCAAATGTAACCCCGCAGGAACATTCAGCGGCCGGACCATGGGAAAACAAGGTCCATCAGTTCCCCCACGGCGGCGCGGACATGGTGCAAGCGGTCCGGAAAACCTTTTTAAACCTCGCAATGCTCTGCGATCACTTCCAGAAAATCATCCAGATACTTCGCGGCCTTCTGCTCCCCGATGCCGTGGACGTTCATGGCTCCCCGGCGGGTGGTGGGCTTCAGCCGCGCCAGCCCTTCCAGGGTGGAATTGTGGAATACGGCATAAGCCGGAATTCCGGCTTCACGGGCCAGCTCATTCCTGAGCTCCTTCAATTTCAAAAACAAATCTTCGTCAAACTCGCCCAGGGCGGCCAAATCCCCCGTGGCCCGCACCCTGGCCTGGCCCGTGGGAGCGGAAGCCTTTTCCCGGCGGGCAAAGGGCCAGAGCATGGACGCCTCCCTGCGCCCCATCATCACTTCATTCCCCTTCGGGCTCAGGGTAATCAGGGGGCGGTTCGCCTCTCCGCTCATTCTGGTCAACCCCGCCATTTGCATGGCGCGGAACAACTGGCGGATATCGTCCTCGCTCCAGCGGGAAAGAATGCCATACGTACTCAGACGGGCCAGGGAAGTTTTTAAAATCTCCTGGTTTTTCGCCCCCTTGAGCATCTGGATGATTTTCGTCCTGCCCCACCTTCCCTGCCAGGAACCGTCCGCCATGCGCACGGACGCGCGCGCAATCCCGCTCAGCGCCTGCCGGACAACCCTGGTTTCCTCCTCGCCCAACGATTGGCCTTCCTCCACCCCCAGCGTCAGGCACTGGTCGCAGCGGCCGCACGGGGCGCCATCCTCCTCCCCGAAGTAATTCAAAATCCACTGCTGGCGGCAGCCGGTGGAATAAGCGAACTCCGTTACCGCCTTCAGTTTTTCCCGGTCCCTTACCTCTTTTTCCCGCAGGGCCTGTGCGTCCAGAGGAATCTTCAAGCCGCTTACGGCGGGGTCCGTCACTCTGGTAAGCTTCACGCGCTGCCCCGGAACGTCATGGCGGCTGATCGCGCCATTGCGCATGAGAACGGACAGGGCGGCCCCTACCTGCATGGCATTCCGGCATTTGAGGCGTTCCCCCATCTCCTCCATGGACCACGCCACATCGTGGGTTTCCGCACTGCAATGCTTCCTTAACAACTCGTACAGTTCCACAATCAGCGGAACGCCCGGATTCACCCCCTCAATAAAAAACTCCTGGGTCCGCAAATCCGCGTGGTTGAACAAAAGCTCGCAATAGGCTTCATCCCCGTCGCGGCCGGCACGGCCAGCTTCCTGGTAATAGGCCTCCACACTGCCGGGAACCTCAAAATGGGCCACAAACCTGACGTCGGCACGGTCAATGCCCATGCCAAACGCATTCGTGGCAATGACGATGTCCGCATGGCGGTTCATGAAGGCGTTCTGAGCCTCTTCCCGCTGCTCATCCGTCATGCCCGCGTGGTAAGCCGTCACGTTCAGGCCAAGTTCGGAAAGAGCCTCATAGACCTGCTCCACCTTTTTGCGGGTGGAACAATAGATAATACCCGTCTTATGGCGCTTCACCAGCTCGTACAGCCTCTTGTACTTGTCCTTGTGCGTATCGCAAGCCGTAATGCGGAAATGCAGGTTTTCCCGCGCAAACCCCCGTACAATCGTCACCGGGTCGTCCAGCCTCAAATGTTCCAGAATATCCTCCCGCACGCGGGGAGTGGCCGTGGCGGTCAGAGCCGCTACCTGCGGGCGCCCCATCGCTTCAATAGCCCTGCCCAGCTTCAAATAATCCGGACGGAAATCATGCCCCCACTGGCTCAGGCAGTGAGCCTCATCCACGGCAACCATATTCACGTCCACCTCCGCCAGAGCACGCATGAACCCCTCATGGCCGAAACGCTCCGGAGCCACATACACCAGCTTGAACGCCCCGTCCTTCATGCCGGCCAGGCGTTCCCTTTGTTCAGGAAAGCTCAGGGAGCTGTTGATCATGGTGGCGGGAATCCCTCTGGCGGCAAGGGCGTCCACCTGGTCTTTCATCAGGGCGATCAACGGGCTGACCACCAGGCAGACCCCGTCCCGGCACAAGGCGGGAAGCTGGTAGCACAGGGATTTCCCTCCCCCGGTGGGCATCACCACCAGCACGTTGCGGCCTTCCATGATGGAAGCCACCACGCGGTCCTGCCCCTCCCTCAAACTGGAAAAGCCGAAGTACTCCTTCAATGCCTCCATCGGCGACCTGATCACCTTGAACTCGCTCATTTTCTCCGCTCAGTGTGCCACAGCCCATTCCGTGACGCAACGCCTTTCCCCTCTTTCTGCGCTCCGGAATCAACGGCCTGTCTTTGAAGGACTCCTCTCCCGGGAAGAGAAAAAATGAGATTTTTTTCTCAAATCATCTTACAAACATCTTGACTTTCCCGAAGAAAAACCTATATTTCTCTCACCGCTTACGCGGTACACGACGCAAGTCAAAGCGCCCGTAGCTCAATTGGATAGAGCGTCTGACTACGGATCAGAAGGTTTGGGGTTCGAATCCCTACGGGCGTGCCACTTGCATCACCACTGGTAAATAAAATAATTCCTGCCTGAACGCCATGGCGGGATTTTTTGTCTCTACCGGTAAATACATATGGGGGCGCCATGGTTTCGACTGGAAGTCTGAGGTGCTGGCTGCATGTGAAGGTTAATCGGCTGGCCTTCTAAAAAGCCGATTAAAAAAATAAATGCAGAGTCTAACGACCTTGCTCTGGCTGCCTAATTAGTTCAGCCGCGTCAGAACCTCAACGCCTGCTAGAGGGGACGACGAATATTCAGCAGGCTGGTGCAATGCGGGGTTGCCGCGCAACGCACGAGACTTCCACAGGCAACTAGCGAGCCTGCCTAGTTGGCGCATGACGAAGCGGCCGCGAAAGCAGCAATATGCGTCTGAACATGGAGATGCCGGCATCAACGGCCTTCAGGACACGGGTTCGACTCCCGTCGCCTCCACCATTTATTTTAATCGCAAGTGCTTGAAATACAGTACTTGCGATTTTTATTTATCCAAAACTTCAGTACAAACAGTAGTACATTATGACGGCTTTCAGAAACAATGTACTGCGGGTATAAAGAAGCCCTCTCCTGCGGTGGGCGGGAGAGGGCTTCGGTGAGAATGTTGTCCTGGGCGTAACGGTTAGTGTGAGTGTAGCCGTCCGCGTCCCGGTATACGGCTGTCATCGTGAACTTGTCCCACTCTCCGAGACATGGGAACTGTAGCTGTAACTATCTATCTGCAATCATGGTATCAGGCTTGGTCTTGAGTATCCGGATCAATAAAATCCTCTATCGTCTCGGACTTGATCGCGTTATACTCGATGGCCGAAAATCCATAATACGCAGGGTTATAACCGTCCATGTATCGCTGCATAATGCGCGGAGCGCCTATGTCCACAGTTGTGGCGTTTGTACTGTTGTAGATGTCCAGGTGGCATGCGTTAAATCCTACCGAGTTGTAGGTATGTATGCCCCGCACATTGGCGATGCGTATGCAGCAGCGATTATCGTAGCCGCCTGTCATTAGCCACAACGTCCCATAATTGTCAGTATCCCAGCCACCGTCACGGTACTGGTGATACACCAGCCCGCTGATGGATGCGGGCACGGCTGTGTTGCTGTCAAGGGGTAATAATGCCCTCGTAGTCTTGACAAACTTCCTCCCCGCTGAACGGGAGTAATAAATCTCTCTGACTCTGACCCAGTACCCTCTGGACTCAGAATCTCTTGTGTCAGATATAGTCACATCCAGCACCTCGCCAAAGTGCTCAGCGCTAGTGTGCACCCTAGTGTAATCGTCAACGTCTCTATCCGTCCTCACCGACACCTGTCCGTCACCCATGCCTAGCGTTATCTTGATAGTGGCTTTATAGGCTGACATCCGGACTGGCAGGGTAAATCCGCCAAATTTGCTGTAATTGGCGCGGCCTATAAGAGAGTGATCCAGGCCCATATTGACAGATGACGACTGTCTGGCCGGCACGGTAACCCTCATGAGCTGCCCCGACACCCGCTCCGTCACGGCAGCATTATTGGTGGTGGTAGTAATCGCGGCATCAAGGTAAATCTGCAGGTTGTATGTCTCGGCCACGGCGGCAAGCCCGGCAGCATGTATCCGGTTGACGGCCGCAGTATTAGTCGCGGCCCCCGCGGCAAGCGGGATGTTGATGCCTCCGTTAGCATTAACCGCATCGGAAAATGTTCCGCCCTGAGCCGTTAGTCCGCCGTCCAGCGTCATATTGCCCGCTTCATCTGTCAGTTTGTCCTGCTTGCCGTTCCACGTTTCACGTTCTTTCGCTGTTATGTGGACTACGGCATCATCCTTGTGCACATTGAAGGAAGACGCGTCGGCTTTTGCAGAAAGAGCGGCAGCATCCGCCTTGGCGTTCCACGCGGCGCGTTCGTCTTCCGTCACATGGATAGCCTTGTTCCCGGTATGCTCGTCAAGGTCTTCCTGGGTGGCAATTAGAATCCCCTTGGCCTTGACCGTGGTTTGATTATTCCATGCAGTACGCTCTTCCTCTGTAACATGGGCAGTTCCATTCTCCACATGTTCATTCAGTTCATTCAGAGAAGCTATGAGGGTTCCGTTGATAGAAGTAATTTTATTCATGATTATTTCTTATTGTTTGTTGCGAAGTGGCTGAACAACGCCACTGCCATCCCGTCCACCATCGTGAACTCCGAAAATTCTGGCTGGTGAAAAACCCGCGCCCTTCCTGGGCGGTGGCTGCTTCCACGGTCAGAGCAACCGCATCCCTGGATTCCAGAGATATTTCCCTTTCCTCCAAAGGCGAGCTGATGATCTGATCCAGCCGCACCCGGACGTGAAGCTCCTTCCATTCATCGGATAAAACGGCAACGTGTGCTACCACTTCGTTGAAAGTTTCTACCTGTTCCTGGAAAATATCATCCTGTGAAAAGCGTCGAGACTGAACGAAGCCGTTCCTGTCCGGGAATACGGCCGTCAGGATAATCTTCCTATAGAAATTGAAGTGTCCCTTCCCCTACCTTCAACGCGCCACGATTGCAGAGCCGGCGGATATGTTAGCCGTTAATGCAAGCATGGTAAGCGGAAAAACATTTGGGGCGCTTCCTTTTTACATGGGCCGCCTGGTTGCTTCATGGAGAAACCTAGCATCCTTCTTCCTGTTGAAGCACACCGGAGCAAGAACCAAATTTCCATTTGCCTGGTTTCCCTTTCCCTCTTTTTCCTCGTAGAAAGGCCCTTATAGGCCATGTTAAAGCAAATCCAACTCGGCAACAGCCGCTTTACGTGCTCCGTCGGCACCCTTTTTAGCGCTGAATTTGACGAATCTAGCTTCAACGGGAACAAAATTGACCTCCTGTTCCACCGGGTTGTTGACGATATTGCCGAAACGGCCGGAAGCCACCGGCTTTCCCCATGTTTTGCCATCCCTGCTGAGACGGATATCATACATTTCAATATGGCCCGGGCCGCCTTCCATCACAGGCGTATAAATCAACCCGGCAATTTTCTGCACTTTTCCCGTATCAATAATAATGTCGCATCCCTGGGGGGGCAGGCCAATTTCCACATAAGTATCCGTTTTTCCGTCTTTCAGCCGCTCCAACTGGGCTGTGGGAAGGTTTTTCCCGGCAACGGTTATTTTCCATGTCTTCCTGTCCAGTTTCCGGACGGCCTCCAGGTTGTCCTCCGTTGAGAAAGGAGCCAGGTAATACAACGAGAAATTGCTGAATGAAATGGATTTGCGGGAATCCAGAAAGCGTATCCTCAATTGATCAGCCTTCACCGCCTTCGGCAGCCTGATCATTTTACAAAATCCGATGGTGGTACTTTCAGCCAAGGGTTTCCATTGGCCGTCCAGCCACGCATCCACGGCAAAGCGCTCCACACGCTGGCCGTAGTCACGGACATTTTCCTGAAGCTTGATGACGTTGAATTCTTTCTTTCCGGGCAACTGGATTTCAACCTCCGCCCGGGTTGTGCCATCGGCAGTGGCCCAGCCTGTAAAAGGGTTGTTGTCAAACAAGAGTCCGGAGTCCGGATTTCCGGACCACCCGGAAAGGGCTTTCGCCCGCGCGCCTTTGGCCAAGTCGTTTTTTTTCATCTTTTCAATCACCCGTCCGAATTGAATCATCCTCCTGGCGTCCGCTTCCGGAATGATTCCTTCCTTATTGGGAGAGAGGTTGGGAAGAACATTGGAGTTTTGCCCGACCGTTGAAAAATAACAGTCCACCAGGTAATCAAGGGACTTGATGGATTTGTCGTCGCGCTCATGGTAAAACCAGCCTTTGCGGATGGGAAGGCCTGCCCGTGAAGGGTACCAGACGAGCTGCTTTTTCCCCGCCAGGCTGTCAATGGAACCCAGATTCCTGTCTTTAGCCCGAATCCCCACATTATTTCCGCCAAACAGGCGTGACGAAGCCGTAACCCCCTGGACGCACCATTCCGTTTCCCGCCCGCGCCCCATCTCGTTCCCGCCCCACCGAACATCGGGAGCCGCCCCGGAAAGAAGAACTTCCGGCTGCAATTCCCTGGCCTTTTTAAAGATCCTCTCCCAGTCGAAGGGAGTCTGTTTCCCATTGACTTTGCTCTCCACCCCGGCGCCGTCAAACCATAAAAGATAAACCGGGCCGTAATTGGTCAGCAGCTCTTCCAGTTGCTTGACGTAGAAATCATTGTACTTTTCCGTCCCAAAGCTTTTTTCATGCATGTCCCACGGGGAAAGGTAGATGCAGAATTTCATGCCCAGTTCCCGGCAGGCCGCGGAGACTTCCCGGACCAGGTCTCCTTTTCCTCCCTTGTAGGGAGAACGGGAAATGTTGTGATCCGTCCATTTGGTGGGCCACATGCAGAATCCGTCATGATGCTTCGCTACAAAGATCACTCCCGTTACACCGGCATCCTTGAACGTTTTTACCCAGGAACGGGCGTCCAGCCGGGAAGGATTGAAAATTGCAGGCTCCTCCTTTCCGGTTCCCCATTCCGCTCCGGTAAACGTGTTCATGCCGAAATGGATAAAACCCAGCATTTCCCGCTGCTGGTAATCCAGTTGCCGGCCGGAGGGCCTTACCTTGACCGCCATCTCCACCAGCACTCCGCGGGAAGCCTGTTCCGGAACCATGACGGACACGCCTTCCTTTCCTTTTCCACACGCGACAGCCGGGTACCCCAGCAAACCACAGAGCAACAGGGCGCGAAGTTGAATAAAGGCAGTCATTTTTTTAAATCAATAAGGGGTATTTTTTAGCCGTATATTGATAATACTCTGTTAACAATAATATTCTTTCATCTCCCTCCGGGCCATTCCATCATCCGGGCTGAAATGGGCATGTCTTCTGGCATCCAGACGGCGGCGGTTCCGCACGGGGTTGCCGTCAAAGATTGCCCGGGAACGTGCAGGCCTCAGTACGTCATTTGACGAATGCCGGAGGCCCTTCGGAATTGGAATCTCAAATTGCCGTTCGAATAAAAACTCCACTCTGAATGAAGCCATGAAGCGAGCCGCCAGAAAAGGTTTGTCCATTAGAAGAAGGGATATTGAGCGCGGCAAAGGAGAAATGGGAAGACCTCTAAAGAGGGGGCTCATTGATGGAAGCAGACTGGGAAAAGGCGGCGGCAACTATCTCCTTTTCCTGCCCGTCAGTCACCGGCTTTTTCCGCTTTTGGGCAAAGATCAGGTATTCCCAGCCGGGGTAATGCCGGACCACCTGCCGATGAAGAAAGAATGCTCCCGCAAATACCAGGACCGCAGCAACCAGGTCAGAAGGGATTCCCTCAGGCAGGATTCTTGACAGGAGCGGCATCAACCAGGGAAGGATCAGGCAATGGACGGCATAAATGAAGAAAAAGAGGGGAGCGCATGCCTGAGCGATTTTACGAAAGAACTTCTTTTCCGCCAGCAGAACGCACAGGGAGCCCAGCCCCAGAATCCCTGGAATCCAGCAGGGGATGGTGTGCAGGGTTTCCGTGGAGATGACGCCGCCATGGTTCATCCACGCTATTGCCGCCCACGCGGGAAGGGAAAAGTAACTTATTTTTTTCAGGAACAGCTTAATCTCTCCCAGCGTCAGGGAGGAAAGGCAGAACCCCAGCATGAAAAAGGCCAGGGAGTCCGCCCACGGAACCCGGGGAGGGTCGGAAAACAGCGCGTTGATCTCCGGAAACAGCACCACGGAGAAGAGAACGGCTATCGTCGCGGGAATCAGCAGCTTCCTTTTTCCGAGGGCAAATAAAAGCGGAGAGAGCAGGCTCAGCGCCATCACGTATTTCAGGAACCACAGGGGGCCGTCGTAGGGGAAGGTGGTTCCCACTCCCGTCAGCTTCCAGGGCAGGCTGCTCCAGTCCCACGTGCTTGAATGGCCCAGGCTTAAATAAATCCAATGTCTGAAGAACGCTTCCAGAAAAGCCGCGCCGTTCCATGCCAGATAAAATAAAACGTACCTGCACGGGGAATGGCGCCAGTCGAACATTTTCCTGCGTCCCACAAAGTAGGCCGCCGCCATGAACAGAAAAGGCACCCGCTGGAAGAAGAGAGGGAATTCCGCCCCGTTTCCCCCAGCATGAAAAAGGACGATGAAGAACAGGCCAACCACCCTGCCCAGGTCAAGCCAGCATTCCCTCGGCGGCGTCCCGGGAACGGCCCCCGGACGGGCAGCCTGCGCCTTTTCCGGCTCCATGTCCGGAGAGTATTCTTCAACCATGGACATTTTCATTCCGGCAAAAAGAATCAGAAAGGGCTTTTGCAATACGGCTCCACAGCCCTCATGCCGTCATGAAGACGCACCGCCCCGTCCCTGTCCTCCCGGGAAGCGAACAGGTACAGGGCATATCCGCCGAACCCGCCTCCCAGGTATTTCTTCGCCAGCTCCTCCCCCAGTGCTGGAAGGGGGGCCATCCCCTCCTGGAGCTGCACGCTATGGTACAGCGCCACTCCGGCAGCCAGTTCATGAATGCTGCGCTCCATCACTCCGGCGCGGGCAATCAGGGAAGACTGGGCGATGCGGGCATAGTCCCTGCACCCGTCAGCCATTCCCGGCGTATCATGGTCATGCCCGGTGTGGAAGACCGCCATTTTCCCGGCCAGAAAGTCACCGGTGCTCTTGATGTCCAGCACGGGAACGGCGCCGGAACGCCAGACGCACAGCCCCGTTTCCGCAATCACGGCCGGATCCTGCCAGCCAACCCCCAGGGCAAGTTCCGACTGGACGGGGTCCCGGCCCTGCAGCATGGCCCAGGCTCCGCTGCCTCCCAGTCCGGACCGGAGTTCATAGGGCCAGTGGTCCAGGGATACAAACGGACTGATGGCGCAGTTGACAATGTACGCCCCCTGCCGCGCATGCCTGGGAACGTCCAGCCAGCCCCCCGCAAAGTCCACGCGCAGGGGAACGCTAAGCGGGGCCTTGATTCTGTTCACCAGCTGGGTGGTGGAAATCTGTTCGGAACAGGGAGGCGTTTTGGGAAGCACCACATACCGCGCTCCAATTCTTGCGCACAGTTCCCTTTTAAGGTCGCCGTAACAGTCATCTTCCGTAACAGCCAGGATATCGGGCCGTTCTTTCAGGAAAACGTGTTCAAAATCCATTCCCGGCTCCAGATGTTCTCCGCAGACCACCTTGTCCACCATGCACAGGCTTTCCAGAATCACTTTTTTATGGTCGTCCGGGATGGATGGTTTTCTGCGCTTGCTTTTCCAGAGCACCTGCCCGGAGGCGAAGGAGACGATGAGGAAATCTCCCAGCGAACGCGCTTCACGGAAGAACTGGATATGCCCGGCATGAATGATGTCGTAAAAACCGGAGACGAATATTTTGGTAGCCATCGTTGAAATGTATTAAGGTGTGGATGTTGCTATATGGAGAGGGGTAAGCATTAAACCGGAGCGGCGGGAACCGGTGCATGGGAGGAACCGGCCTCCCATTCCAGAGCTATTGTTTCCAATTCCCGGTTCCCTTCCACATAGTCCTCAAAGAGAACCGGATATTGCGGCAGAAGCAGCGGGAGGTCCTCCGGAACGTTAATTTGATGCCGTCTTCCCAGTTTTTTCCTTACCAGGGACTGGAGTTCGCAAAAAGCCATCGGCACCAGGCTGGCGTTGAAGGGCAGGTTCCAGAACCTCGCATCGTCGCTGACAATGATGAATTTCCTGCCTTCTTCCCTGCCCCAGTCAGCCAGCAGGTCATCCATGTTGCCGGGAAGCCGGCCGAAACATGAAACCAGCGTACAGGGAAGAGGGGGCGCTTTTCTTTCCCTTCCGGAGGCGGCAGCCGGCCTGGCCGCCTTTTGCCGTTGTTTTTCACGGATAAAAATCCAGGGCAGGACAGAGATTATTTTCCAGCAGCGTTTCATTTGCTTGCGGGGTTCATTAAAAATGCGGTAGAGAAATTCCAGCCTGCAGTCCACCATCCAGGCAGGGGCCCTTCTGATATGCCGCCCGGAGGCGAAGTTAAAGACGGCGCCCACGGCCACCATAACCCCCCGTTGAAGATGGGGGCACAGCCTGTTCATGAATATTTCCTGCTTGGGAGCGCCCAGGGAAACCCAGACGATGTCCGGCAGGTATTCATTGATTCTCCCGGCAATAGCCGCGTAGTCAAATTCATCCACAGGGCAGAACGGCAATTCCTCAAAAGGCATGTGCTTCACGCGGGGATCTTCCCGTTCCAGGGTCCGGCGAAGGGCATCCAGCGTCTCGCGGTTTCCTCCCAGGAACATCATTCTGTATTTTTTCATGCCGATGGCGTCGCTGAAAATCTGGGCGCCGCAGTATTGGGGCCTGTCCGCATGCAGCAGCCATTTCAGGTAGACGGGCACCCAGCCGCTGTCGCAAATGGTCAGGAGCGCTCCATTCAGCACATTCCTGTATTCCCGGTTGCGCTGTACCTCGGAAAGTACATGGCCGTCCGCCACGCAGATGTATCCGGCGCCCCCGGAACGGAGCACTTCGTCCATGCGCCGGAAAACGCGTTCACGGTCAAATTCGTATCTGATGTTGAAATAGGTCTCCATACGGTTTTCACTCATGGTCAATGTTGACGGGCCTTCAAAACTTCGCGGTAAATGCCGGCCATCCTTTCCGCCTTGCGGTTCCAGTCCAGTTCCCTCTGCCTGGTGTAAAACGCTTCATCCATATCCCGCAGGACCTCCCTGTGATGGAAAAAGAAACGGATGCGTTCCGCAAAGTCCCGGGCGGACCGTCCGGGACGGGTCAGGGGTATCTTGCATCCCACGGTTTCATCCACGATGGTTCCCATGCCGCAGGTATCAAAGCAGAGCACGGGCAGGCGGTTCATCAGGGCTTCCACAAGCACGGTTGAGGTTGCTTCCATGATGCTGGTAAAGAAAAAGAGGTCGCTTTCCCGCATGAGTGATTGAACCTTTTCATTGGAGACTGTGCCGTGCCACACGCATTGCCCCGCCACGCCCAGCCGTTCCGCAAGGTTCCGGTAGCCCCGCCCCCTCTCCCCTCCCCCGCAGATATGCAGCTTCAGCTCCGGCAAATCCCGGAGATGGGTGAGGGTTTGTAATGCCAGGGCCAACTGCTTGCTGGGTATCATGCGGCCTGCCCACAGCAGCCTGAATTGTCCGCCGTCCGTTGCCCTCCGCACTTTCTCCTTCGGCGCGGCGCAGCCGGTTTCGCTCATCAGCAGCGCTTCCCGGCGATGGTACCGTTCCATTTTCTCCCGCACTCCCTGAACGGAAGCCAGCACGGCGTCAGCGCGCTTCATGGCTTTCCGCACCCTGGGCTGGAACCTGGCCTGCACGGTATTGATCACGTTTTTCAATGCCGTCTTCCCCACCTGCCCCCAGCCGCTTTCCCGCAAGTAGGCCACCGGCGTATTTTCCATTCCCCCCACCGGTCCCCATATGTAGGGAATTCCCCCGATTTTCCACAGCATCCCCGGCTCCCGGAAGCCTATCATGTTCAACTGGTGAATGACGTCTATGCGGTTTTCCGCCATGATGCGCCGCGCCAGCGCAAGCGCCCGTTCCTGCCATTTTTTGTAATGGCGGTAAAAACGCCAGTCCCCCTGGTCCCAGCACATCCGGCGAATTTTTTCCGGTACGGGAAGATAATGGAACACGATGTTGCCGGCCTGGGGAAGGCGGGCGAGCTCCCGTTCTATGTTTTCCCTCCATTCCCCCTCCGTAATCACATGCACCTTGCAGTGCATGGCCAGGTGGATGACCCAGTTCCACCCCATGCCGGGTTCGCTGCCCCAGTCCGGGTTGACGGCATAAGCGTTAATCAGGATTTGCATCATGGCTTGTCTATTTGATGGAATTAAGGTAGTTCCGGTGCCTTTCCTCCTCTTCCGGGGCGGCAAAGCGGCGGCGGATGACCCGGGCAGGATTGCCGCCCACCACGGTCATGGGCGGCACGTCTCCGGTCACGACGGCGCCTGCCGCTACAATGGCCCCGTCCCCTACGCAAACGCCTCCCAGGATGACGGCGCCGTGCCCAATCCACACGTCGCTGCCGATGACCGTCATGCCGTCCTCCCAGTTCCGGGGGGAATCCCAGATGGCGCAACCGGGCCTGTTAAAGGAATGGTCCCTTCTTCCGATGAATGAAACGCGGGCGGCGCACAACACGCTGTTCCCAAAACGTATATCGCAGGAGACATGGCAGTATGGCCCCAACTGCACCCTGTTCCCGAAAATGATCCGTTTGTGCGGGGAATTCAGATGCACATGCCTTCCTATCCTGGTCATTCCCTCCACGGTGACCCAGCGTTGAAGAAGGCGGAACCGTATGAAACTGCGCACTCCGTTAGCCAGGGAACGCAGAAACAGGATGGGCCGGGACCTGCCCGGGGCGGCATTGGCGGAAGCATTCATCGTACAATATGTTCCATGAGATGGTTGACGTATTCCCGGAATCCCGCAGGCATCAGGCATTCTTTCAGGCGCGGAGGGGACGGACTGCCGCCGCGGTCCAGGCAGGTTTTCCGGAGAAGAGAGGCCAGCCCCTTTTCATCTTCCGGATCGAACAATTCCCCATTCCAGCCCCGGCGGACCAGGCAGGCGGAGCCGCAGCGCCCGGAAACCAGGCAGAAACACCCGGCAGCCAGGGCATCATTGACAACCGCCCCAAACGGTTCCACCAGGCTGGGAAGAACAAAGACGTCGGCCAGATTGTACCAGGCCGCCAGGCGTTCGCCTTCCAGCCAGCCGGTAAAAATGGCGCTGACTTTCAGCCGGACGGCCAGATCCTGCAAGGCCGTGCCCAGGCTTCCCGACCCCGCAATCACCAGAACGGCGTCCTCCGGAAGGGCCGCGGCCGCCCTGACCAGGCATTCCAGATTCTTCTCCGGGGCCAGGCGCCCCACATACAGGACCACCCGTTTTCCGTGCAGGCCGTATTCCCGCTGCATGGAATGGCTCATGGAAAGCGTTTCCCGGCATTGTTCCCGGAATGCCCGTTCATCCCTGACAATCGGAAAAAAGACGCCCTTTCCATAATGTTCCCGGTACCAGCGGCATGCCTCCCTGTCCGGGAGAATCACATCGTCCATCACCGGCATCGCCGCCTTCCGCGCCAGCGCATGCATGCGGGACAATTCATTTCCGCGGATCATGTCCATGCTGTCATCGCAAATGCTGACGATTTTGAATTTCCAGCGGCAAACCGCGCGCAGCAGGCATACCTCCAGAGCCAGAATGGAAAACTCCGGAACGATCACCAGATCGGGCCGTCCGTGCCGCAGAACGCGCGCAAGGCCGGAGGGGATGCGCCTCCCCGCCACGCGAACATGGTTCAGGTAGCGGGGGCGGAACGCGCAGCGGGCTTCCATTTCCGGCCTGTTGTAGTGGTGGTCCGGAGAATTTTCATATTCAAAAAATACCTCCATCTCTCCAATCCGGGCCAGCGCATTGAAAAAATCAATGCGGTAAGGCGCCAGGTATTGATGAAAGACCATAAGTTTCCGTTTGTTGCCGTTCATGGTTCAGTGCCTTTTCCTGTAATATTGCCACGCTTGCCTGAAGAAGCCGGAAACCGTCTTCCGGACGCCCGCATACCGCAGGGAAAACCGCAAGGGCCGTTGAATTGCGCCGCACAGCTCCAGCAGCTCCTCATCGGAGCACAGGAAAAGGCGGCTTAAACAGCATTTGAGGAAGGGGATTCCGTGGCGGCGGGAATGAAAGGGGATGACGTGCACTCCCCGGCAGCCGCCCAGAAGCTCCCTTTGCCTGCGGTCAATGGGAGAAAACAGGGAGTGGAAATAATAAACGGGGGTCTCCGCATGCAGAAAAGGGGCCAGGCGGTAAAAAGGCGCCCGTTCCGGGTCGTTCCCGTACCGTACCAAGAGGGGATTGATTCTGGCGGCGTCTTCCATTTCCGTTTCCGGCGCAAGGTCAAAATAGCCGTTGAAGGAGAAAACGCGCTCCGCATGCAGCAGGGAGCCGAAGAGAACGGCGGCATAGCCTCCCGAGGAACTGCCCACCATCGTTACCCGGCAGCCTTTCGTCTCGTTTTCAAGCCACTTCAGCACCTTTTCCGGAGAATTCAGGCGGCTGTTGATGCCGCCCAGGTACCATTGCTTGAAAACGTCCCGGATGAAGATGTGCCTTCCGCAGCCCGGAACCCTGGTTCCGAACCATTCAAACGTATTCCGCAGGGTGACCCGTTCATGGAACCGGGCGCGGTTGTTGGGAAAATACAGGTCGTTGCTGCTGAAATAAACGGCGCACCGCGAATCATCCCCCTCCGGAGAACGCTCCATGAGGTAATTGTCGCGGGTCCTGTACGTCTCCAGCACCTCTTCGTCATCCGTCTGGAAAACCCAGTCTATTTCGTTGCTGTCCATAAGAAGGGGAAAAAAACTCGTACATGCATGCAGATCATGGCCTTGCACGCGGCCAGCAGGCCGTCGTGCCTGCGGACGTAATGGAAATAGTACCTGGGCTGGGCATTCCCCAGCGGGGAATACAAATTGCGGATCCTCCCTGCCAGGGGCACCTTCCGGTCCGTCCAGGCAACGGCCTTGTCATGCCGTTCGCAAGTCCCCAGGCAGGCGGGGGCCACCCGCAGCTTTATTCCGCGTTCGCGCGCCGTACGGGAATAATCGTAATCCCCCAGCGCGTGCAGGTAGAACCCGTCCAGAATGCCTATGCGCTCCACCACCCGCCGCGGCACCCACAGAATGTTCCCGTGGCATAATTCGCACTCCCTCAGGGTTCCATCCGGAATAACGGGCTTCCCGCCCGCCGTGCCTCCATAAGTCCAGTCATCCGTGCCGGGATGGCAGGTGGAGCCGCAGATGACGGCGGCGTGTTCCATCCGGAGGGAGGCTTCCAATAGATGGCTTACGGCAAACGGATGAAGCACGGTATCATCATTCAGCCACAGGTAGAAATCCGCATCCTTCTTCAGGGCGTCCTCCCATGCCGTCCTCATTCCCCGGTTCCAGAACAGGGTTCCGTCCCCCGTGATGACGGAAACGGAGGGGTAAGCCTGCCGCACGGCGTCTCCGGTGCCGTCGGAGGAACCGTCATCCACCAAATGCACGGAGACGTCCAGCTCCGCTTCCGGCAGTGCGGAGAACAGGGCGGCAAGGGAGCGGAGCGTTTTTTCCCTGCGGTTGTGGCACGTCATCAGGACCGCAAGTTTTTTTCCGGAGGCAGCGTCAGTTTTCATGGAATGCGTATGGAGGGGAAAGGGTTGGAGGAACGGCGGCGGAAGATGCTTTCCACCCATTCGTGAAGCTCGCCGTCCGTCATGGCCCGGAAGCGGCTGGAATAGCACATGGCGATCATCATCCACAGGGAGATGTTCATGATATCCAGATTGAAGTTGGTATCCTCCAGCCATCCCCAGAGCCAGCGGAAGGCCACGAACACTCCCAGCAATTTCATCCAGCGGTTGTTGGAGCGGTAAATGGCCAGATAGGAGGCCTGCCAGTAAAATCCCGTGTAAAGGAAGAGCCCAACCACCCCCGTCCAGGCGAAAATATTGAGGAGGACGGGTTCGCACCAGGCGCGGCGCTTCTGGTCATGGTAGGACTGGCGCTCATCACTGGACATCTGGAAACTGGTTTCATACCCCTGCGCCGGGGTGCGCCCCAGCAAAATGCAGCCGTCCTTCAGGGAGGAAGAAGCCACCTCTTCAAAGACGATGCTGCGGGAATCCGCCAGCAGGTCGTCCTCCACGGAACTTCCCGGCGCTCCGGCGTAGGAGCCGACGTCCAGGACATTGAAGACGCCGCCCAGCCCGAGGGCGAGAAAGAGGGAGGGAATTAAAAACAGGGCGTGCCGCATCATCCTGTAAAAGCAGTCCTTGAGCAAATCCCTGCCGCAATAGACGGCCAGCAGGGACAGAGCCACCAGCGCCTTTAAAATCTGGCTCCTGGCTCCCATGCTGACGCACACCATCAGGCATGCCATGACCAGCACCACCAGCTTCCATTTCCGGGGCAGCAGGGGCAGCCACGGCACCAGCATCAGCAGGGGATTCAGCAGGGAGGCGTAAAAGTCCGGATTAAGGGTGAACATGAACAGGAAAAAAACGGGGATGAACACCTTGAACCAGACGGACAGGACCTGCCGCGTCACCTCCGGCAGGCTGAACACGTAAACCAGCACGGGAATGAAAAGCGTGGGGGCATTCGTCACCAGAGCCCGCGCGGACCAGTAGCCGTCCACGGCGAAGACGCCCCGCAGGCAGCAAATGAATACCCACAGGAAATAAATGGAAAAGAGGGGATAGACGGGGGCGTCCTCCCTCCGGAAATACTTCCGCATGATGACGAAGGACACCGCCAGCAGGAGGACGGAGGAAAGGGAAATGGCCTGTTCCGTACAAATCGGGTGAAGGACGGCGGCGGACGAGTACATGGACAACATGATCATGGCCTTCACCAGGATGATGAAGGGGAGCACTACCCGGATGCTTGAAGGAAGGCGGGATTTCCCATCAAGGGGCGGCCTTTCATTCGCCTGACATGAAAGGGCCGTATTACGCATGCGCGCTCCTTTCCATCACCGGAGAAGCTTTCCCCTCCTCCGCACGGCGGATGCGGCGCGCCGGATTTCCCGCCCATACCTCATTGGAAGGGATGGAACGCGTTACCACGGAACGGGCTCCCACGACGGCGTTGTCCCCGATGGAAACGCCTTTCAAAATGAAGGTTCCGGCACCCAGGAAGACGTTGTTCCCAATCCTGACGGGAGCGGACCGGCGCAGAAGCCTGTCCTCCGCTCCCCGCCTGGCTTCCGGGTCCAACGCGTGGAAATCCGTATCCATGATGTGGACTCCGAATCCGGCCTTTACATCGTCTCCGATCGTCACCGACTGCGTGCAGATAATCACGGTATTGCTGATGCCCACCCGGTTGCCGATGCGCAGCACGCCGTCCCGGTCCACGGAAATCAGGCAGCGCTGGGAGGAACGGGAGACGCCGTGGGAGCCGTTCCGCATGGTAAATTCCCTTCCTATGCGGCACGGCACGGATCGGCGGCGGCTTCCCCTGGATATCCTGACGTCCGGAATGCCGAACGAACAGAGGCCGGGGCCGTAAACCGCATTGCCGGCATACAGGAGCCACCTGGCATACCAATTGTGAAGGGGATGCAGGCAGACGGCCCAGCAGCGGAGCACGGCTTTCCTGGCAAGATAAATCAATTGCTGCATGCGGCCCCCTCCCTTCCCTTTCCTTCATGTTCCTCCGTCCCGTTCCCGGCCTCTCCGGCGATGCTCCCGTAAATGCGCTTCAGTTGTTCCGCATTCGCGGAACGGTCATGGCGCTCCAGAGAGGCCTGCCTTCCGCGGAAGGAAAGACGCCTGCACAAATCCATGTCCCCGAACAGGCGGCACACCAGCATGGCCAGCATTTCCGTCTCTTCAAACCGGTACAGGAAACCCGTTTCCCCGTCGGACACGGAATCCATCATCCCCCCGGCATAGGACGCGATGCAGGGAGTGCCCACCATCTGGGCTTCCCCCAGTGAATTGGACTCATTTTCAATCATGGAGGGGCAAACGAAGACATGCGCCTTCCGGAATTGGCTGCCCATCTGCTCCGCGTCCAGACGTCCCAGCCAGCGGAAACGGTCCCGGACTCCCAGCCGTTCCATCAGGTTTCCCAAATAACGGGCGTAGCCGTTCCTGCGCCACGCAGGGACTGACAGGATGTCCGGTCCGACCACCTTCACCCTGGCGTCAGGATAATGCCGCAAGACCAGGGGAAGAGCCTCCACCACCTTGTGGAATCCTTTCAGGGGGTAGTGGGACTGGCTGAGAAAAATCGTATGCTTTTCGCACGCTCCGGCATCCCATTCATGACGGTAAAAGGGTTCCCTGAGCGTGGGCTGGAGAACATGGTACCGCGCCGCGGGGTTCATGGCCCATGCGTGGGAACGGTCCCAGGCGGTACATCCGATTACATGGCGCACCTTGCCGAACAGCTCCCGTTCGTATCTTCCGCGCGCCTTGATCTTCCGCTGCTGGGCAAAAAGCGTGTCGCGGCGCAGCAGATCGCGGAAGGTAACGGATTTCACGAGTTCCCGGGCAGGAATGCCGCCCATATAGAACCCGGCGCAGACGGAAGACAGCCCCTGGATGGAAACGGCCGTGCGTTCCGCCCCGCAGGCCTGCACCCAGGCCAGGGAGTGCGGGTATTCGGAACCGCGGATATGGACCACGTCCGGGCTGAATATATCCCTGATTTCCCGGAAACAGGGTTCCAGTTCCTTCCTGTAAACCCCCATGTCCGCAGGGGCGGGAACCAGGTAATAGGTCATGGCCTCCCCGTCCAGGCGGCGCAGGGTGCGCCCCGGGTAAAACATGACGGCGGCCAGCTTTAAATCCGGGGCGGCTTTCATCAGCTCCTGCGCTCCCGCGTACATCCAGCCTCCCAGAACCGGTTCCGGAAGCCCAAGCATCCGGCACGGTTCGGGAAACAGGATATTGGACAGCCAGAGCACGTTCATCCCTTTTTCCGGAGCGTTCATGTTCTTCACCAGTAGCACCCCCCCTCCACACGGCTGGCGTGGCCTACCGTCTCCTCTCTTCCCGGCCTCGCCCACGCGTCATTGAAAAGCCGGGAATAATCATGTTTGGGAGCGCCGGGATCGGCCCCGTAGGCAGGGTCTTCCCAGCGTCTGCCCCGCAGGCCGAACAGCAGTTGAAGAGCCCCGCCGAGATGCACGGCCTGCCTGCCCCTCCTCTTGGCATGGGCCGCCAGATGAAAGCCGTAAGCCCCGCACCCGATGAGGCACACATCGTAATCCCGGCGGTCCATCTCCCCCTCCATCCATGCCAGGGCTTCAAACCAGTCGGCAAAACGGTCCGGCCCCGCGCCCAGGCTCTGGACGGCGGCCAGCGTCTCCAGGGAAAAGGAAGGAAGAACCTCCGGGTTTTCAAAAATCCTTTCCCTGTTCCGTTCATATTGGAGCGTGATGCTTTCCGCGAAAGGATGGACCACCAGCACCTTCCTTCCCTCCAGGGCCCTGCTCCATGGCCGGGAAGACCAGTAAGGCTCCAGATTCAGCAGGCGCACGCGGGGAACGTCCCGGATCATGGGCATCACCTCCCGTTCATACGGAAGCCAGCTTCCCAGGATATCCAGTTCCATCATGTCACGCAGCATCAGCTCGCAGAAACGGGCCAGATACTCCGGCGCGGCCGGGAAAAAGCCGGACCACTCCCTCATCTGCCTCATGATGTTTTTATTCCACCACCACTGGTCCCTCCGGCCCGTGATGTAGTCCAGCGGATTCCTGCCCGCCTTCCCAATTTCCAGATAATTATGCAGGCAGGACATTTCCGTGCAGCCAAACCGTCCCACCATGGCGGGACGGCCGGAGCGGAGAAGGTCCTCAATCATCGCGGAAGCCGCGTCCGCGTTCAGCTCACAGGAAGGGGGACGCAGTTCCTCCCTGCCGGAACAGCGCTCAAACACGCGGCGCAGCAAATGCAAACCCTGGTGCATCAGTGAAATCATGGCATGGACAAGTTTAATTACCTCCGCAGGCATTCTCCTCCCGAAGGAAGCGGCGCTTCATGGACCGGAGCTCCAGCCGGCTGCGCCACGTCTTCCAGTTCCTGGCGGCATTCCTGATTCTCGCGGAGCAAGGGGGCTTTTCCTCCGGATCAAAAAAACCCCTCCTGGAAAAATCCATGGAGATGCCGTGCCGTTCAAACAGCTCCGCCACCGGCCCGTACCATTTGCCGTGGATGATGCCCGTGAAAATGTAGGGAATGATCTGGTACGCTTCCCGGGAAAACAGGGAGGGGTCCACCGTCAAAAACTCCATGCGGGAATACTTCGCCCTCCGGCTGCCGAAGTATTCGAACTTCCAGGCGGATTCCTCCTTCCTCAACAGGGAAAGCAGCGCCTGCCTGCGCCACAGGGAGCCCTGGCAGCACGCATACCAGGGATAATCCGGGTCACTGGTGAAAAGGCCTTCATACCGCGAAGGCTCGCGGGCCGGAATTCCCTCCGGCGTCAACTGGATGCAGGGAATTTCCGGATGGGCGCGCATCTGCTCCGCATACCTTTCCACCGCCCCGCCGTCCACCGGCGCCGTCAGGAAGTAATCCTCCTGCATGTAAAGCACCGTATCCGTTTCCATGGCCTCCAGGGCCCATTTCAGGCATTCGCTCCACGTGGCCCTCCCGCGCCCCGGAATGGTGCGGCCTGCGCAGCTCCTCAGGGAAACGACGTTTTTTTCCGGACCGGAATAGGTCTTGTACTCCGTATTCAGGTAGACGCGGGCGGGGCAATCGGGCCAATAGAGGGACCAAAGCCTGAAAAAAGGCTCCCAGCAGTCTTCAAAGGAATCACAGGTATTGACGAGAATGGAATAGGATTTCATGGAATTATTTGGAAAACTGAATTTTCCTCCAGGCGCTTTTCAGGAAAAAAACAAGGGTGCCGCGCTCCCTGCCGTCCAGAGAAAAAAACCAGAGGAAAAGGAGGAAGACGACCAGGAGCGAGCAGGTGCGGAACAATACCGGAACGGGAGAAAGCGACGCATCAATCCGGGACAGGAGGATGCCCGCGGCAAACGTAGCCGCGCTGGGGACAAGGCACGGCGCCAGCACCTGGAAAGAAAAATCCCGCAGGCTGAGGCCAAGGCGCCGTACGCAGATGGAAAGGGCCAGCAGCCCCCCCGGCACGGTGACGAAGAGAATGGCGGCCACATACATCATGCAGGGAGGCGATCCCATGCGATAGAATCCCCAGGTAGCGCCCAGGAAAAGAATCCCGGAACCCGTTTTCACCAGCGTGTACAGGCGGATGTTCCCCTCCGCGTAAATGGCGGACCCCAGGCTGAGGAAAAGCTGTTCCAGCAAGGTTCTGGCAAGCTGGAGCCTGCAGAACAGGACCGCCCAGGCGGGGACGGAATGAAGCCAGAGGCCCAGGAGTCCCGGAGCCTCCAGAATCAGGGGAATGGCGAAAACCGCCATGAGCAGGTAGGCGAATTTGCAGCCGGACAGGGAGGCCCGCAGCATGAGGCCGCGGTTGCCCGCCCCCTCGCTTTTTGAAATGACCGGATTCAGGGCCTTCAGCATGGTCCCGGAAAAAGCCATGGTTTGCCCGTTGATCTGCTGGGCGACGGCCTGCGCCGCATTGAGGGCAACGCCGAAAAAGTGGTTCAGGACGATGCCGACGCCGTATTCCGACAGCATGCTGCTGGCGGAAACCGTGAAATTCCACCCCGCAAAGCTGCCCATTTCCCGGAAAACGCCGCGTTTCCAGTAACGCCGCGGCGCAATCACGCACTCCGCATAGTTCCTGCGGCAATAAACAAGCATAGCCGTCATGGCAAGGATGGAAATCCCGGCCATCAACACCCCGTACAGAACCAGCTTGTCCGCCAGCACATGAACGACAAGCAGGGCCGCCCCCAGCTTCAGGAAAGATTCCAGAACGCCTATGACGGCGAAATACAGCATATTTTCATGGGCGTTCAGCATGGCTTCACAGGGAACGCCCAGAATGCCGAACACGGTGCTGGCGATCATGGCCCAGTAAACGCACCTGGCGGCAAAAACCCGGTCCTCCGGAATATTGAGAACATGCCCGAACAGGATGGGGGCCGCAGCGTACAGCAGGATTCCGACCATCACGGCAATGGCAAGATGGAGCACCACGCTGATATTAAACACGATTTTCTGCTTCTCCGGGTCCCCTTCCCCCTCCGCGTAGCTCATGAAGCGCTGGGTAGCCGCCGCCATGCTGGCGTTGAGAAAAGCCAGCATGGCAATCACGCCCGCCACCATGTTGAAAATGCCGAAGTCGTCCACTCCCAGGGCATTCAGGACCAGGCGCGTCGCGTACAGGGAAACGAACATGGTGACGCCCATTTTCATATACAGGAATCCTGTGTTCCTTATCACTCTGGAGACGGTGTTCATGAAACGGTGGAAGAAGAAAATACCGGGAAAAAGGCTATGGGGCTAATGCTGAAGAAAAGGGAGTGATCAACGCAGAGGACAGTTAACGACGCTATCCGTCAGTTTCGGAATATTCGTTGTAGTAATGAAAACGGGAGTTTTTGAAATTCTCCGCATTGAGGATAATAGCTCCGGAACGGAATTCGCCCTTGTCCGCCAGCCCCTGGATGGCGGGGACGTACTGCTTCTCGATCATGCCGCATCTGATGACATAAAGGACCAGGTCCGCATGGCGCGCCATGAGGGAGGCATCCGCCACGGCCTCATACGGGCAGCCGTCCAGAATGATGCGGTCATACCGGGCGCGCCAGTACCGGAGCAGTTCTTCCAAACGGCCCCGGGTCAGCAGCGCGACGGGATTGGGGGGAACGGGACCTGCCGTCACCAGGTCAAATCCCGGGAACCTTTTGCCGGATTGCAGGACGGAATCCGGAGAGGCCTGCGGATTCATCAGCAGGTGCACAAGGCCCCTGGTATTCTTCCCTCCGTAAAAGGCGGAAAGACTGGCCTTGCGGAGGTCTCCATCAATGAGAAGGACTTTTTTCCCGGTCTGGGCATACGCGGCGGCCAGGTTCAGGGCCGTAAACGTCTTCCCTTCCCCCGCCCTCGTGGACGTCAGGAACAGGACGCGGGGCGCTTCCTCCGGATTGGGCAGCAGCATAAGTTCCGCATTGTTGCGGAGGATGTGAAAGCATTCTTCCATGAAGGAACGGCCATTCGTGACGACCAGGGGCAGCTTTTTCCGCTCCTTTCCGGAAAGCAGGGGCAGTTCCCCTGCCAGCGGCAGGTCCGTCACTCCGGCAAGGTCCTTCTTATCCCGCACCTTCGTATTCAGGGCGTTCCCGGCCAGCAGGACCAAAAGGCTTGCAAAGGCGCCTCCGGCCATGCCGCCCATCGTCATCAGGGACAGTTTGGGCGCTACGGGAGCATTGGAGCCGAACGCAGGTTCCAGAATGCGGGCGCTTGGTTCCGTCGTGGCCAGAGCCAGGGCGTTTTCCTCCCTCTTTTTCAGCAGCATCAGGTAAAGTTCCTCCATGACCTTCTGCTCCCGGAGAAGAGGGACCAGGCCTTCATCCTTGGAGGCCATGTCCGACAAAAGCCGGTTGAGTTCATTCCGCTCCTTTTCCAGTTCACCCATCCTCACTTCCAGCGCGTTGCAGTAATTGGCGATGGAACGGCCAATGGATTCGCGCATCTCCTTCATGTTCTCCGCCAGCGAGGAAACCATGGGATTCTGCCTTCCCGCGCTGGCGAACAACTTTTTATGCTGGAGGAAATTGTCATTGAAAAGTTCGATCTGCTTGGCAATTCCCGCATCCTGAATGCCTATATTGGCGGGGATCATGTCCTGCTGGCGGCTCCGGTCCGCCAGCAGGCTGGCAAGCACCTTCACCTGGATCAACTCCGTCCTGGTGGAAAAAAGTTCCGTCCCTATCTCCTGCACCCGGTTGAACGTGGCATCCAGCGTCGTATTCATGTCCTTGACGATCCGGCTGTGGCGCTTGTAGTCAATCACCTGCTTGTCTACGCCGCCGAGCTGGCCGCCAAGCTTTCCAATGCGCTTGACGATGAAATCCTCCGCCCGCGAGGCGGCCATTTGCTTCTCCCGCCTGGAATGGTCATTGTAAACCTCAATAAGGTAATTCAGGGCGTCTTCCGCCTTTTGCGGATGGGAAAGCCTCAACGTCAGCTCCAGCAGGCTGCTTTCCTTGGAATCGGGCCGCGTTACGCTCAGCCGGCCCAGCATTCCGTCGGTGGCCTCCTTCACGGAAACGCGCTCCACGAAAATGGTCCTTCCCATGCTGCCTGAAGAAAAATAAGAAGTAGGGCATACATTCACCGTGGCGAAGGGAAGCTTCAGCGGAACGCCGAACTTTCCGTGCAGAACGTTTTCCCCGCTCTCCTTCGCCCGGTAAGACAGGGAAAATTCCCGGCCATTCAGCGGAGTAACCGCCAGGGAACAAGGCTGAAACGCCACCTGTTCACTGAACTCCGCCTTCAGGGGAGTCGTATGGTAAAGATCCACTTCCCGGATATTCCGCTTTTCCCAGTAGGAGACGTCGAGCCCCAGCCCCTTCACCACACGGCTCATCACCTCCGAGGACTTGACCACATAGCTCTCGTTCGCCAGGTTGGCCTCCCCCGGCTTGAACCCCAGATCGGAAAGAATGATTTCCGAGACCTGGGCATTCTTCTGCTTGTCATCCCTCAGCATGATGCGGGCGGTCTTCTGGTACAGATACCCCTGCCGGGCGCAGATGAAATAAGCCAGCCCCCCGCCCAGCAGGGCGCACGCCAGAATCCAGGGCCAATACCTCCTGGCCGTGGAAAAAATGAACCGGAAGGAAAAAATATCGTTGTCCTCAGGCTGTATCACTGAAACGGGCATGGAAGGAAAACAGGATGAAGCGTCTTACAGGCTGATGGCGATGACGGCGATAAGCAGGGACAGGCCCGAAAGGCCCCAGGCGTAGTACTGGGCGCTTTCGCTCCTCATGTTGATCTTGCGGTCTGACGGAGTGACATAAATAATATCATTCTGCCGGATATAGTAATAAGGAGAGGAGAAAATGGACTTGCTGCGCAGGTCCAGCTTGACGATCTTCCGGTCACGCTCCATTTCCCGGATCAGCACGATGTCCCGGTTGCCGTCGATATTCAAATCTCCCGCCCGGCTGATGGCGTCAAAAATGGTGACGCGCTGGCCGTCCACCTGGTAGGAGCCGGGATTATTCACCTCTCCCAGAACGGAAAATTTGAAGTTCATGATCTGGACGTTGACGGAGGCGTCCTTGATGTAATCACTGTTGCGGAGCTTTGCGGAAATGTCGTGGGCAAGCTGGGAACACGTCTTCCGGGCGGCCTTCATCTTCCCGATGACCGGCAGGACAATATATCCCTCGTCGTCCACCAGGTACCCTTTGGGCCGCGAATTGCCGGTGTTGTTGGAGATGGAATTGCCCATTTCCGCCATGATGAAGGGGGTAGTCAGTTCCGGCTGCTTGCTGCTGACGGAAATATAAAGCTGATCGTCTTTTTGAATAGTCGTCTGGTATTTGGTGACTATATCCTGCCGGGTCTCACCCGTAATGTCCTGGATATAGAGAACCTCTTTCGGATTGACGCAGGAGGCCAGCAACAGGGAGCAGACAGCCAGGGAGGCCAGCCGGAAAATTCCGGGAGAAAAGAGAGAGGGGCGGTTTATCATCATTAAGGTATAAGGTTATGGTTTTAAATGGATAAATAATCAGGATTCTTCCTGCTTGGACGGAAAAGGCACAGACACGGAAAGATCGTTCCTGATGAGCATGCTGCCCGAGATATTCCTGAAAGCGTCCTCGCACTGCCGGACGTCCTTATGGGCCAGCAACCGGACAACGGTTTGGAAAACGATCCTGGCGTCCATGAACAGGGACACATTCCGGGCGTAAACGATGTCGTAGCACAACCGCCTGTAGAACGGGATTCCGTTCCTTCCGTATACCTGGGCCATGCCGGTCAATCCGGGCCGGACGGAACAGCGCGCCATGCGGCAGCGGCCGGGAAAAACATCCAGCTGATCCGGAATCCATGGCCGGGGGCCTACAATGGACATGTCTCCCTTGATAATGTTGACCAGCTGAGGCAGTTCATCCAGGGAATAGCGGCGTAAAAAAGTTCCCAGCGGAAAAGACCTCAAGTCATCCGGAAGCAGGAGCCCCTCCGAATCACGGGCATCCGTCAGGGTCTTGAATTTAAAAACCCTGAACAATTTCCCGCGGTACCCCACACGCGTCTGGAAAAAAAACGGAGACTTCCGCGTATGAACCAGGAGTATTATGGATATAACGGCCAGAAGAGGCGATACGATTATCAATGTCCATAAGGATATGGCAATATCCAATACGCGTTTTCCAAAAAACTTATACATGGCTCCGCCCGCAAACTACCGGATTTCAAATCCGGCATCTGACTTTCCGGAGAAAAACGCTCATCATCAATGATGATAAATAACTTGCATGATTCTAAAATTTCCTTTCACGCCGCCTTGCGGAAGCGCTGCCATTTATATATTCAACCACAAGTATCTGATCCGCATGAAAAAATATTAATTCGTCATTGACGGCGGATTTGAAATCCGCACTTTTCATGAATGCAACAACAACAAAATGGAAAGGCGAAAAACGCCGCCATTCCTGAAAAATGAAACCGCTTTCCACGCTCACAGGAACAACCAGAATATTCCGGGTTCAAAATGCCGCAATTGAAGAGGACCGCAATGAAAAAACAGGAAAATTAAGGAAAAAGAAACCTGAATTTCCGAGGGCTGGAAAATTCTTTCGGAAAAGGAGGCATTCCGAAGAAATGCGCCTGGGGCATGCGCCAAAAAGCGCACATCTTCACGGACAATGAATTGCCGGCAACAGGCATCAAGACAAAAAACCGGTTCCTATGATGCCATAGGGCGGATGGCATTCCCTGCCGGAGTTGAACCGAGCCTTTGCCGTTGGAGAGACGGCCTTCCTGACCGCTAGAAGAAGGGAACGTTACAGCCGGAATAAAACAGCCCGCTTTTCGCAAGCCGCTGGAACTGGCATAGCACTTTCCCGGAAAGAGTCAATGATTTTGCCGTATATGTTCCCTTTTTTAATCAAACACGGGATTCCAGCAGGGATCGTCCGCCGCATCAAAGCACAGCAGCGCCTGTTCCGGCGTGTTCTTTTCCAAAGCCATGGGAGGCAGTTCATCCCGTCCGAACCAGCGGCTTTCAGACGTTTCCAGATTGGGCTGGAAGGAGCCGCCCTTTTCTTCACATAATACAAAGACCTTGCAAACCCCGTACGCATAGGGGGGAGGGTTGTGCCTGTTGCGGTCATGCAGGGCTATCAGCCGTACCGCTTCCACTTCCAGTCCGGCTTCTTCCCGCACTTCCTTGATCGTGTTATCCCGCACGGACTGGTTCACATCCACCCAGCCGCCCGGCATGGACCACAAGCCGGAACCTTTTTCTTTCACCAGCAATATTTTACCTTCCCGGAAGATGGCCGCGCGGGTATCCATTTTCGGCGTTTGAAATCCGGTCTCACTGCAAAACAGCCCCCGGACCGTATCCATATCCAGCCCGGATTTGGCGCTCATGATTTCCGCGGCGATTTCCCTCAACCGCTGGAAACGCTCCAGATCATAGGGGTCTTTCGCATACGTTATCCCCGCCTGGGCCATAAACTGAAGTTCCACCGCCCATTCCAGCCATTGCGGAGGCAGCGCATTACGGACCGTTTCACCAGCGTCATCCATGCGTCCACGTTACCACAAGGAGCTATCCCGGCGAACCTTATTTTCCATCCGGCCGCCTTCCGTGGCGGATTGTTCACTCAGGCCTTCTGGACCATTCCCCATCCCCATGGCAGATTTCCCCGCGTAACCGGCACGATTGATTCATCCAGTCTTAATGGACCAAGGTACGGGCACTCCCCAGGTTTGCCGTTCCGCATGAAAAAAGACGCCTCATGACGCTCCATGCCGCATGAGGCGTTGATCATTTTTCCCCTTTTACTTCCGGCACTGCCACGGGTTCCCCCAGGAACCGGGGTTCACGCCCCCACAGCCACAAGTCCAGCATCATCCATACGCGCGCCGCGCGCTCCCTGAACCAGCTTCTAATGCGTGAACTGCGGTTGGGAACATCCGGGGCGCTGACGGCCCACGCGTCCATTTCCTCATGTGCAGCGATCGCCAGGGCGCGTTCATTGTGAAAGGCCTGGGAAACGACGATCATGGTTGAAACGCCAAAGACCTCCTTCATCCTCACGACGGAATCCAGCGTCCGCAGCCCCGCAAAGTCACACACAATCCGGTCCTCCGGAACGCCGCGCTCCACCAGGGCCTGCTTCATCCATTCCGGTTCATTGTAGGCGTGGGAGCTATTGTCCCCGGAAACGACAAAAACCGTCGCCTTCCCGGCCCTCCAAAGTTCCGCCGCCGTATCCATTCTATTATAGAAATACCCGTTGGGACCTCCCATGAACGTAGGGGAGCACCCCAGCACCAGGGCAGGAGCGCGAACCGGAACATCCGCGGAATGCTCAAAAACCCTGCCTCCGGAAGCGGAAGCTATGTACCACTCCGCTCCCGCCGACAACAAGGCCAGCGCCAGAAAGGCGCCTCCCGCCGCTTTCAAAATGAAAACGGCTATCCTGCCCTTCCTGTTCCAGCCACGATCCAAATGCTTTCCCATCCAATAAACGGCTCCTGCCAGCATAGACGCTCTATTTCACTTTAAGCTTTGAATGTAAATAGTTCTTAACCGCAGGATCCACCGTTTTGATATCCAGCACTGTATCACCCCATTTATTTTTTGCCTTAATGTCCGCTCCGTGATCCACCAGAAATCCCGCCACATCCAGATAACCGCCCTCCGCGGCATAGATCAGCGCGGTTTTTCCATGCCTGGTCTTTCCCTTTACCTTGGCTCCCTTTTTGACGAGGTACTTGACCATATCCAGGCATCCCCGCTCGGAAGCCTTCATCAAAATGGAGTGGCCTTCCTTGTCCGTGCCATTCAAATCCGCTCCTTTAGCCACCAGCATTTCCATTCCCTCCATATTCCGGCCATCAGCGGCATACGCCAGCACATTCCGGCCTCCCTTGTCCCTGGCTTTCACGCTGGCTTTCCTGTCAATCAAGTAGGCAAGAATGTCATTGCGCCTGCACGTTGCGGCTCTCATCAGGGCGGTCGTGCCGAATTCCCGGTCCTTTTCATTGGCGTCATATTTGCATTCTTCCATCAAATACTTGACAATGTCCATATTGCCCCCTTCCACGGCTCTCATGAAAATGGAAATGCCGTACTGGTCCACAGCCTTGGGGTTGGCGCCTTTGGACAGCAGGTAATCAAAAATCTCCTTATCTCCCACATACGCCGCCCAGGCGAGTGGAGACCAGGTCATCGCGTCCCTGCCATTCACGTCGCTTCCCTTTTTCAAGCCTTCCAGCTGCAACCCGAGATTCACCCAGTTCTTCAGCCTGTTTTTTGACTTTAAGGGGTCGAGGGCCGCCTTCACTTCCTTTACCTTCTTTAAAGCGGCATCGTAAGAGTCAATTCCAGCGGCAGCGGCGTGAGAAATGGAAGCCGCACACAGGCAGGCGCCCACCGCCCAAACGGAGAGTTTGTTCAAATTCATGGTCATCATAGGGTGTGGGGATGGATACCGGAAAGCCGGCAGGGACCCCCCCGGAATGGGTTCCAATATAAAATGGAAAAACCTTTTGGTCAATAAGAGAAGGAATGGGCCAACACCGGACCTCTAACAAAAAATGGCTCCTACCCAAAATTCCATGTGCCCGGCTGTCCGGGACCCCGGACAGCGTCACTACGCAATCCTGCAAGGGACGCTTGAACATAAATGCCCCGGGGCCTTTCACGGAAAACCAGATGATTTCATCGCAAAACAGGGAGAATACCCCACCCGGCAGTACTGGGGGAGGCTCCTTTCAACACATTCTTCAGGTAACTATTGTTGACCGGAGATACAAGTAAAAGCGGTAATTTCCGTATGCTTGAAGACGGAAAAGGCCCGCCAGAAGCGAGCCTTTTATCTACATAATTTATTGTTATTCAGCGAAGTACCCCCGACCGGACTCGAACCGGTACGTCCTTGCGGACAACAGATTTTAAGTCTGCAGCGTCTACCATTCCGCCACGAGGGCATTGACCGGACGGCACTCTACAGGAATGCCGCGGGGATTCAAGCACGAATCCCCTTCCGGTTTTTAAATCCCTAGCCGCAGACTTCCACAACCATGCTTATTTCCACCGCCACGTTGAGCGGCAGGGCGGACACGCCCACGGCCGTGCGGCTGTGGCGGCCGATTTCGCCAAAGGCTTCCACCAGCAGGTCGGACGCGCCGTTCAGCACCTTGGGATGGTCGTAGAAATCCGGGCCGGCATTCACAAATCCGTTCACGGCCACAATGCGGGAAACCTTTTCCAGGGAGCCCACGGCCTGCACGATGACGGCCAGGCGGTTCAGAACGGCGGCTCGCGCGGCGGCCTGCCCTTCTTCCACCGTCAAGTCCTGCCCTACCTTGCCGAAGTATTTGTCCTCCCCGTTCACGGAGATGCCGCCGGAGAGGTGAAGCAGGTTGCCCGTACGCACGCATTGCACGTAGGAACCCACGGGCGCGGGCGCATCGTAAATGGCGTAACCAAGATCGGAAAGGCGTTGACGTATTTTATCCATAATAGAGAATTTGACAAAGGTTGGATTGGAAGAATGCACCGGAAATATTTGCGTTTCCAGATGCATTTCATGACATTTTGAACAATTTTCGGCCTGTTTGCACGTAAAATGATTGCCATCTACCTCATTTAGTTGCTATTGAAACAACCCGTACATGATGACCGAAGAAACTCCTTCCACAGACCCCAAGCAGCAAATTCCGGACCTTTCCGGCTTGGCCGACTTCCAATTCGGTCCGGCCTGGGCGAGACCGGGAGCCCGTCAGGAACGTTCCGCGTCCTATCCGGAACGCAGGTCCGGCGACAGGCAGGGAGGCGACCGCCGTCCGCGGCGCGACAGCCGCGAAGGACGCCAGCCCCGGGGGGAACGCCGTTTTGACGGTCAGAATGGTGAAAGAAGATTCAACAGGGAAGACCGCACCCGCGGTTCCTTCCGCCCGCGCCGCGACGGAGACCGCCGCGAACAGGCGCCCCGCCCGCCCATGGCGGAACCGGCCGAAGGCCTGCGCGTGGAGCTGCGCCCCGTGGATTCCGGCCTGGCCGCCCTGCACCAGGAGGTGCAGAAGCACCGCCGCACTATTTCCCTGCTGGACCTTGCCAAGGTGGTCATGGGTTCCTACGACCGTTATGACCTGGTGTTCATGAAGCAGGAGAACGGCCCGGACCTTTACCACTGCAAGCACGGCGACGGAGCCTGCTTCATTTCCCGCCAGGAGGCCGTCAAGCATCTCTGGCAGTCTTCCTGGATGCCCAAGTATTACGAGTCCGTGGAACAGGAAGTGGAAGCGCCCAAGGGCGATTTCAAGGCGATTGCCAAGTGTTCCCTGAACAATGAACTGGTGGGCCCCGTCAACTGGCACGGCTACCAGTCCGCCCTGATGAACCTGCACCGTACCAAGTTTGCCAGCATGCCCTTTGAGGCATTCCGTTCCAAGATCGTGACGGACAAGAGCGAGGAAGCCGTGCAGGCATGGCAGGAAGCCGTTTCCAAGCGCACCGCCTGGAAGCCCGTCCGCGAAGGCGCCTCCGAGGTTCTTCTGGAATCCCCCGCCGCCGTGGAACAGGATTTCGAGTCCAACCACTTTGAAGAGTGCTATGACGTCACGGACAAGGTGTTCGTCAACGGAGCCGTGAAGAAAAACCATCTTTCCCCCGGCCTGTGGGCGCACCTGATCCAGTTGTCCGGCACCACGCGCCGCCATCCCAGCATGCTGATTCCGAACCTCTGCCACGGGCTGGCGCGCCACCACATGCCCATTTTCAAGTGGAAGGGCAACCATTACACCGGCCCGGCACGCCCCAAGGCCATGGAAGAAGGCACCGTTCTTTCGGATTCCCTGATGTCCATCGCCACCTGGGCGGCCAACAATCCGGGCAAGGGCGTGGACGCCATGCTCAGGGAGCTGGCCCCCGTGCCGGACCCGGAAAAGGCCACGGAAGAGGAAGTGGCCCAGGCTACGGAAAAACAGCAGAATCTGGTCCGCGACCTGTTCTGGCTGTCCGAACAGGGCTACATTCTGGTTTTCTCCAACAACACCGTCAGCCGTCCGAAGGCCGTTCCGGCCCAGGCCCCCTCTCCCAAAAAGGCTCCCAAGGAGAAGCAGAAACCGGAAGAGAAAGCGCCGGACATGCCGGTGGCGGAAGCCGCCGCGCCCCAGGAGCAGAAGGAGGACACCCCTTCTTCCGAAGCCCCGGCAGCCCGGGAGGAACCCGCTGAAGAAACTGAAACGGCAGCCGAGCCTGCGGAAGCAGCCGCCCCTCCCGTGGAGGAAGAGGTTCCTGCGGAAAATGTTCCGGAGACGGTTGCCGCAAAAGCCTGACGCCTTTCCCGAATTCCCCCGTCATACAGTCCGCAGGATTATCTTGATTCTGCGGACTTTGTTTTGTAGAAGAAAAGGAAATCAACAGGATTTTACATATGATCAGTACAACAATGGCAACCGCTCTTAATGAGCAAATCAAATGGGAAATGTATTCAGCCAACCTTTACCTGGCCATGTCCGCCTACCTGCAGGACGCCGGCCTGACGGGGTTCGCCCACTGGATGCGCGTCCAGTACCAGGAAGAAACCGCCCATGCCTTGAAATTTTACGATTTCCTTCTGGCGCGCGGAGGCCAGTTTACCATGTTGTCCATCGATGCCCCGGCCGCGAGCTGGTCCAACATTCTGGAAATGTTTGAAGAAACGCTGTCCCACGAACAGGAGGTCACGCGCCGCATCAATGACCTGGTCCGCCTCTCCAAGGAGGAAAAGGACTTCGCTACGGATATTTTCCTGCACTGGTTTGTCAGTGAACAGGTGGAAGAGGAAGAAACCGTCAAGGACATCATCAGCAAACTGCGCATGATCAAGGGAGAAGGCCAGGGAATGCTGCTCATGGACAAGGAGCTGGCGGCCCGCACCTTTACCCCTCCTCCCGCCAATTAACTCATTCAGGCGCTTTTCCGGCCATTCTCCGGCACGTTTTCCCCATGAAAACGCTTTTCCGGAGAATGGCCGGCAGAACAGTTCGGCTATCAGGAGCGCATGAACATCAAGATAAGGCCGGCTGCAAGGGAGGATGTCCAAAAAACAAGCGCTCTATATGATGATTTTTTTGCCTGTAATGCTGCCCAGCTACCGGAAAATTGCGTTGCGGCAACTGAAACGGGAGATTGCCCGAATCCTGTGATTGAAAGCGGCAGCGGCGATATCATGATCGCGGAAAGAGACAATGCCGTTATCGGATTCGTGCATGTTGAAGAAAACGCGCCACCTCCCTATCCTTCCGTAGTTCCTCATAAATATGGCTGCATCATAGACTTTTTCGTCATGCGGGAATACAGGAGGAATGGAGCTGGACGCCTGCTTTTGGATAAAGTCAAACGCTGGGCAAAATCACGAAACCAGGAACACCAGGAACTCACGGTATGGGAGAATAACGGCAGCGGCAGAAGATTTTACGAGCGTGAACATTTTACAACAGCATCCCGGACAATGCGCCTGGACGTGTAACCGACTTTTTAAATGGAATTATTAAAGATGAATGATTTTGAAACAGCCTTGGTGAGCCCGGGGAAAAACAGCCTCATTCCGGAGGAGGACAACTGGTTCGGCCCCCTCGTCGGAACCTGGGATATTGAATGGGTTGACGGGCACGGCACGGAGCATGAACGCCACGTGAAAGGGGAATGGATTTTTTCATGGGTCCTGGAAGGCATGGCCGTCCAGGATGTGTTCATCTGCCCTGCCCGGGAGGCCCGGAAGATCAAAACCTGGCCGGACGCCGCCTACGGCACGACGATCAGAATTTACAATCCCCAGCAACGGACATGGGACATTTTTTACGGTGTGGCCGGAGAAGCCACGCGGCTGGAAGCGAGAAAGGAAGGCAGCCGGATTGTCCTGACGGAAATTACCGGGCAAAAGATGAAATGGATTTTTTCCGAACTTACGGAAAATACGTTCCATTGGAGAAACATGGCCACGGAGGACGGGACGCACTGGTTCCTCCAGGGGGAAGCGTTCGCTGCCAGACGTACCTAGAACACGCTTGTTCATCGGCATGGCTGAACCCGCCGTCTTTCCCTTTCTGCCCCCTTCCAGGCCCGTTTAAAGGGGTTTTCCCTGCCTTCATTCCTGTCCGGCAAATAAAGCAGCCCGGACCCAACAAGGAGCCATGCCTGCCGATGCCCGCCAGGCATCCATAAAAATTTCCGGGGGTAGAACCGGCTTTTTTCTCTTCTCCGGCAGTCCAGAACTGATGACGGGACCTGCCTCCAAAGGCGGCAGCATCCTGTTTTTCCTGGTGCGCACCCGTATAAAACTTTTCTGAAACAGGCCTCCCTTTCCCATGGAGAGCCCTTGCATGAGGCCTCTTTCCGGTCCGGGCTTGTCATGCTGACGCGCCCTTTTATGCCAGATTTATGCCGGTTTCCCGGCAGTTCCGGAAAAAACTTTCATTCATCAACAGCTTACGACTATTTTTAACATGTTATTCACATTCTATCCTCAAAATACAATCATTCTATTAACATTCAACATATTGTATCCGGAATACCATCAAAAGGCTTATTATCTGCAAATGTAAAATTTTAATAAAAATTTATATTTTTGACTTGCTCGCGGAAGGCGGCGGCGGTAGGTTGGCTGAACCGCCGCCAAGCCTCCGGACGGCACCGTTACCAAACCTACCCCAGACATTCACCACGACCATGAGCTCCATTTCCGAAGAAGCAAACAAGCTGGCGGATTTCATCCTGTTCACGCAACGTTCCTGCATTCTGAATCTTTCTTCAGAATTGAATGAGGGCAAGGTTTCCTATCCCCAGTTTTTCCTGCTGACCTACCTGGCCAGCGAGGACTTCCTGAGCATGTCCAGCATTGCCCTGAAGATGGGGCATTCCACGGCGGCGGCCACCGGCATGGTGGACAAACTTCAGGAGATGGGCTATCTGAAACGCATGAGCGCGGCCAAGGACCGCCGCAAAATCATGGTCGCCATCACCCAGGAAGGGCGCGACCTGGTGGACCGCATGCGCCAGAATATCGTCCGGGACCTGGCCGCCCTGATGGCCGGAGCGGACCCCGACGCACGGCAGACGCTTGCCGATACCGGAAAATCCATCAGGAAGCGCCGCCTGGCCTGATTTCCGGCCTTCTTCCCTCCGTTCTTTTCCGGGTAAAAAAGTCCGGAAGCCGAATCTCCGGCAACGCCTGCCCTTTCTTTTACTATTTATTCAGGAGCGTGGTGAACAGGGAGAAGCTTCCTTCCCTTGCAGCAGGAGCAGGCCGCGTTCTTCACGGCCTCAAAACGGAGATTCCCCATGAACCGGCCATCCCCGGCATCCCTGTCCGGTCCCATCCCGATTTCCGGCCTTCCGGACTGGTCCGTTCCGCTCCCCCCTGCGGATGATTTTTCCCTTCCCCGCTTTTTTAAAAGGGCTTCCTGCGGAGATTGTTTTTGCCTGAACTGGGGCATCGTGCTAAATACTGGCAGTCACGAATGCAACAGACCATGGATCTCCATACCTATTTACGCAATTTTCCGGACGCCCAGGGCCGTTTTGGCGAATACGGCGGCGTTTACCTGCCGGACGAGCTTGTTCCCGCCTTTGAAGAAATTACGGAAGCCTACCAGACGATAGCCCACTCCGCCCAGTTCATCAATGAACTGCGCCGCATCCGCAAGCAGTTCCAGGGACGCCCCACCCCGGTTTACCACTGCGAACGCCTTTCCCGCCACCTGGGCACTTCCCAGATTTACCTGAAAAGGGAAGACCTGAACCATACGGGCGCCCACAAGCTGAACCACTGCATGGGTGAAGGCCTTCTCGCCAAATACATGGGCAAGAAACGCATCATTGCGGAAACGGGCGCCGGGCAGCATGGCGTGGCCCTGGCTACGGCTGCCGCCTTCTTCGGCCTGGAGTGTGAGATTCACATGGGAGCGGTGGACATTGCCAAGCAGGCCCCCAACGTCACCCGCATGAAAATCCTGGGCGCCAAGGTGGTGCCCGTCACGCACGGCCTCCAGAGCCTGAAGGAAGCCGTGGATTCCGCCTTTGATTCCTACCTGAACAGTTATCAGGATTCCATTTACTGCATCGGTTCCGTGGTAGGCCCCCACCCCTTCCCGCAGATGGTGCGCGATTTCCAGATGTGCATCGGCGTGGAAGCCCGGGAGCAGTTCATGGAAATGACGGGGCTTCTTCCGGACGCGGTGTGCGCCTGCGTGGGCGGCGGCAGCAATTCTATGGGCATGTTCACCGCCTTCCTGGGAGACCCGCTGGATATTTACGGCGTGGAACCGCTCGGCAAGGGGCCCAGGCTCGGGGATCATTCCGCCTCCATCTCCTACGGGAGCAAGGGCGTCCTGCACGGGTTCGAGAGCATCATGCTCCAGGACGAGGACGGCAATCCGGGACCGGTCCATTCCGTGGCCAGCGGGCTGGATTATCCTTCCGTGGGTCCGGAACACGCCTACCTGCACGACATCGGCCGCGTGAATTACGTTACCGCCACGGATGAGGAAGCCGTAGACGCCTTCTTCAAGCTTTCCCGCTATGAAGGAATTATTCCCGCCCTGGAAAGCTCCCACGCCATCGCCTACGCCATGAAGTGGGCCCGGGAAAACAGAGGAGGCGCTATCCTGGTCAACTGCTCCGGCCGCGGAGACAAGGATGTGGATTACGTCGTGGAGCATTACGGCTACGGGGAAGACCGCCAGTTCCCCTCCTGATTTCATCCCCTTCATCGTTTCCGGCGGAGGGAGGATTTCCCTGCCCTCCGTCCGCCCCCTTTCCGCAAGGCCCTTCCGCCACGCCCCTCCATGAAAGAATTGTCCAGCCTGGTTCAACGGAGTTTCCACGTCGTTCCGCGGGAAGAGGATTTCCATACCCTGGCTTTCGGAGCGTCCGGCCGCACCATCGTCCGCATCCGCCTCGGCTCCCGCACATGCATCGGCATCCGGTGGGGCAATGACCGCGCGGATAATGATTCCTTCATCCCCGCGGACCGGCACCTGCACGCCCACGGCGTGAACGTGCCGGAGATTTACGACTACGAACCGCTCGGCCCCGGCTGCGGGGCCGCGCTGGTGGAAGACCTGGGAGACGCCAGCCTGCTGGCCTTCCGGGGAGAGTCCTGGCCCTCCCTGCGCCTGCGCTACATCCGGGCCATGGAACAGCTCCATCTGCTTCACTCCTGCCCGTTTCCGGAGGAGTTCCCCCTCCAGCCCGCCTTTGACGAAGCCCTGTACCGCTGGGAGCAATCCTATTTTGCGGAACACCTGCTGGGGGCCCACCTGGGGCTGGAAACGGATTCCTTCCTGAACCATCCGGCCCTGGAAGAGCTGGCGCAATTTCTGGCCTCCCTTCCGGAATGCCCCGTGCACCGGGACAGCCAGTCCCAGAACGTGCACATCCACGCGGGTAAGGCCTGGCTGATCGATTTCCAGGGCATGCGCGGCGGACGCCCGGAGTATGACCTGGCCTCCCTGGTTTATGACGGCTATGCCCGTCTGGAACCGGAGCAGGCGAAGGAATTGATCAGGGAGTGGGAAAAGATTTCCGGGCAGCCCCTGGATGACCGCATCTTCCGCGCCTGCGCCCTGCAACGGCTCATGCAGATGCTGGGCGCCTACGCCAACATCGGCCACAACCAGGGAAAAACCTGGTATCTGGCCCAGATTCCCGCCGGGCTGGAACACCTGCGGAAGCTTCTGCCCGGCTCCACGCTTGCAGAACCGCTGGCGGCCATGCTAGCATGATCTTTCTCCCTGCCCCTGATGACGCTGACCCCCAGATTCCTGCTTGTGCTGTCCCTGTTCCAGATTTCCCTGGGGCTGGGCTGGATTCTGGGGTACGTGTTTCTTCCGCCCACCATTTTCTGTTATGAGCGAGCGGCGGAACGTTCCCTGGCAGGAGAGTACCGGACCGTGCGCCCGGAAGGTCTGAATGCGGAAAGCAGCATCGTCCTCCAGCCTTACGATTATTTCAACAAGGGGCAGACGGCCCAGCTTCCCGTGGTTTCCCTGCACCGGGAATCCTCCCTGAACAGCTTTGCCGCCTATCCTCCCAATCCCATGGATTACACGGTGCTGTTCCGCCACCTGTACGAGCAGGGGGCCAGGAATGTTTACGTGATGGCTCCCATGGCCTGGGAGGAAGAGCCGGACAGCATCGTCAAAGCCGCCGTGGGGTATGAGCTGGACCGCTTCCGCCACAAGGCGCTGGGACGGCAGATGAGCGAGTCCTCCCGCCACGCCCCCCTCCCGCCGGACTGGAAAGGCCTGGTTATTCCCGCTGCCAACATCGTGGGAAAGACGGACCTGTTCCCTCGCGCGGACAGGCTGGTGGGGGAAGCTCCGCAACTGACCACGGCAGCCCCCTCCCTGGGAACCGTCGTGGAAAACAACGAACTGTTTTCCCCCTCCCCGGAGAACAGGGTTTCTCCGCCGCTTTTCATCCGCTGGGGTGAGGAGATCATCCCCACCCTTCCGCTGGCCGCCGCCCTGAACGCGCTGGACCTGAAACCCGACGACGTGAGAATCATTCCGGGCGACACCCTTTTCCTGGGCGGCAAGCGTTCCGTTCCGCTGGACAAATATGGCCGCATTCCCCTGGCGGAACACAGCAGCCCCACCATGCTGGACACCAAGGAGGTGATCGTCCCCGTCATGTCCGGCCTGCGGCCGCCGGATACCACCGCCGTCAGAAAACTGCTTTCTTCCGCGGACGCGGTTCTCGTTTCCGAACCGTCCGCCCTTTCCGACACGCCGGACGCACAGGCCCTCCTGGCGGCGCAAACCATCCGCACCCTCATGGGGGCGCTGGCTCCGGCCCCGGCCGTCCTGATTCCGGTAGCCCCCGTATGGGTGCAGTGGGTCATCGTGCTGGACGTCCTGCTCCTGGCAGTATGGGCCCTCCGTTTCCAGCGCCGGGGGCGTTTCACCATCTGGGGGCTCTGCATCCTGGCGGCCCCGGTCATCGCGTGGTACCTGTTTTCCGTCCATGACACCTGGTTCCCCGTCATGACGCCCGTGGCGGCGGTGCTGTGCGTAGTGCTGGCGGGCTGCCTGTTTCCCTGGCTTTCCCCCCCCTCCCGCGATGCGGATGAAGAGGAGGAGGAAGACGCCGGAGCCCCCCCGCCGGAGGGGAATGGAGCCGGGCACGTGCTCCCCCCGGACAACCTGTACCAGGAACCCAACGAGGTGCCTATCCCCCACCATTCCAAAAGAGAACATCCCGACTCATGACACAGCGCAAGCACATCCTTTTCATCTGCACCGGCAACACCTGCCGCAGCCCCATGGCGGAAGGCCTGTTCCGGAAGCTTTCAGCGCATCATCCGGAATGGCGCGCCGGTTCCGCGGGAACTTCCGCATGGCACGGGCAGGAGGCCAGCCCGGAAACGCTCCACGTCCTCCAGGCGCACGGCGTCAACCTCTCCTGCCATGAAAGCCGCCCCGTCACGGAAGAACTGATGGAAAACGCCACGGACGTCTATGCCATGACGGAAAGCCACCTGGCCGCCCTGCTTGCCAATTTCCCCGAGCATGCGGACAAGATCAGACTGGTCACCTGCTACACGGACAACCGCAGCATTGCGGACCCCATCGGCTGCGGTCAGGCCGCCTACAACAGCGTGGCGCGGCAGTTGACAGCCGCCATCCAGGCCATCATCGCCCGGATGGAACAGCAAGCGTGACAACTCTTTCCACCCCCATGGCCGCCCCTTCCATACGCATTGACCTGTCCCGCCAGGAGCTGGTGCTGGAAGAATCCGGAAACATCCTGCTCCGGTGCCCCGTTTCCAGCGGAAAAGCTGGCACGGGCCATGAAGAGGGCTCCGGAAAAACGCCCACCGGACATTTCCGCGTCTGCCAAAAAATCGGGGACGGAGAGCCGGAGGACACCATTTTCATCTCACGCCTTCCGGCGGGCCGCTACCCCGCCGCCATCCCGGAAAGCCTGGATGAACATTCGGACTTTATCCTGACGCGCATCCTGTGGCTGGACGGCCTGGAACCGCACAACGCCAACACGCGGAGCCGCTACATCTACATCCACGGCACCAATGATACGGACCTGCTGGGCGCCCCGGCCTCCCATGGCTGCATCCGCCTTTCCCCCCGCGACATGCTGGATCTTTTTGCCCTGGCGGAAGAGGGGATGGACGTGTTCATCCAGTGCTAAACCGTTCTTTTTTAGATACAATCTAAAAAAGTTATTCAGGGAAAAGGAAAATAATTGAACAAAGGTCCTCTTGGGATGTATAAAGTATGAAGGTACCGGTATTTGGCTGCCGGCCTCCTGTTCCATAAACATCCACTCATCCCCAAGCAATCATGGACGATCCGGTCTTATTATCCCGTCTTCAATTCGCCGTTACGATCATGTTCCACTACATCTTCCCGCCGATGACCATCGGCCTGGGGGTGGTTCTGGTCGCGCTGGAAGGCCTCTGGCTGAAAACGAAGAACGAACTCTACCACAAGCAGGCCAAATTCTGGACCAAGATATTCGGCATCATCTTCGCCCTGGGCGTGGCCTCCGGCATCGTGATGGGATTCCAGTTCGGCACCAACTGGGCTGACTATTCCCGCTGCGTGGGCGACATCTTCGGCAGCCCTCTGGCGGCGGAAGGCATCTTCGCCTTCTTCCTGGAATCCGGCTTCCTGGCCATCCTGCTCTTCGGCTGGGACAAGGTGGGCCCCAAAATGCACTTCTTCTCCTCCTGCATGGTCGCCCTGGGCGCCCATTTCAGCGCCATCTGGATCATTGTGGCGAACTCCTGGATGCAGACGCCCGCCGGGTACAAGCTGGTGGAAGTGAACGGGAAAATCCAGGCCCATATCACCAGCTTCTATGACGTGGTGTTCAACCCGTCCACCGTGGACCGCCTGACGCATGCGCTGGCCGGCTGCTGGCTGGCGGGGGCCACGCTCGTCCTCAGCGTCTCCGCCTGGTACATCCTGAAAAAACGCTTCACCGGAGGAGCTGAAAAAAGCTTCAAGGTGGCCCTGGTCATCGGCCTCATCGGCGTGGTGGGCATGGGCATCACGGGGGACTCCAGCGCACGTGAAGTCTCCATCCACCAGCCCGCCAAATTCGCCGCCATGGAAGGCGTGATGGAAACCGGCGCTCCGCTGGCCCTCCACCTCGTCGGCTGGATGAACCCGTCCACCCATGAAGTGACGGGCATCTCCATCCCGTACATGCTCACCTTCCTGACCCATCATGACCTGGATACGACCATCACCGGCATGAACGACATCCCGCAGGACGAACGCCCCCCCATCCTGCCCGTCTTCTACTCCTTCCACATCATGATCCTGATCGGCTGCGCCCTGGGGGCCCTGTTCCTGGTGGGCCTGTGGGGCTGGAAAAAAGGCTGGCTTTTCCAGAAGCGCTGGCTGCTCTGGTGCTTCGTCTTCTCCGTGCTGGGCCCCCAAATAGCCAACCAGGTGGGCTGGGCCGTGGCGGAAATGGGGCGCCAGCCATGGATCGTGTACGGCATCCTGAGAACGGAACATGCCGTATCCCCCACCCTCACCGCGGCGGAAGCCCTTTCCTCCCTGGGCATGTTCTTCGTCATTTATGCCCTGCTGCTGGCCCTCTTCCTCTATCAGATCACCCATAAAATCCACAAGGGTCCGGACCAGGAAGCAAACGAAGACGACGGCACCGGGGAAGGCAAGCTCCAGGTCCCCTTCGTCAAAGACTAACCTTCAGCCCCTCTTAAAACCATGTTGGACAATCTTACTCTTACAGACCTGCAAATCATCTGGTTCATCCTCGTCGGCGTGCTTTTCTCCGGATACGCCATTCTGGACGGCTTTGACCTGGGCACCGGAGCCCTTCAGCTTTTCATCAAGGGTGATGAAAACAGAAGGCTCACGCTAAACGCCGTGGGCCCTGTATGGGACGGAAACGAAGTCTGGCTCATCACGGGGGGCGGCGCCCTCTTCGCCGCCTTCCCGTACGTGTACGCCTCCGTCTTCTCCGGGTTTTACCTGGCCTTCATGCTCCTGCTGCTCACCCTCATCTTCCGCGCCGTCTCCATCGAATTCCGGAGCAAGCAGCCCATGAAATGGTGGCGCAGGGGGTGGGACACCACCTTCTCCATCAGCAGCCTCCTGGCCGCCCTGCTCATCGGCGTAGCCATGGGGAACGTCACCAAGGGCATTCCGCTGGACGACCAGGGCAACTTCACCGGAACCTTCCTCAGCCTGCTGAACCCCTACTCCGTTCTTCTGGGGCTGACGACGGTGGCCCTGTTCGCCATGCACGGAGGCATCTACCTCCTGATGAAAACCCAGGGAAGCCTGCAGGAACAGATCAAAAAACTGCTCCGGCCCTGCGTCATCATCTTCACCGTCCTGATCATCCTTCACGGAGCGGCCACCCTGCTGTACGTGCCGCACGTAGCGGCGGCCCTGCACCGCTCCCCCTGGATTTACGGCATCGCAGTGCTGGCGGTCATTTCCATCACCGCCATCTGGATCTTCATCCACAGGAACCGTCCGGGCTGGGCCTTCGTCGCCTCCTGCTCCACCATGGGCTGCATGATGGCCCTCTTCGGGGCGGCCATGTTCCCCAACCTGCTCTATTCCATGCCCAACCCGGAGAACTCCCTGACGCTCGTCAACGGCTCCTCCACGCGTGAAAGCCTGGTCGTGATGACGTACATCGCCATCCTGGGCGTGCCGCTCGTCCTGGCCTACTCCGCCGCCATCTACTGGGTCTTCCGCGGGAAGGTCCAGCTCAACGAACACAGCTATTGACGCCCTGCGGGCAGAGAATAGCGATTAGTGAACATGGAATAGCCCCGTATCAACCCATCTTTCGGCATGAACGCCTCCATCTTCTCCAGACTGCCGCCTGAGGAAATCACGGCGCTCCACCAATCATGGAAAAACGATCCCCTGTCCGTAGCCCCTCTCTGGGCCGCCTGGTTTGAGGGCTATGAACTGGGGAGCGGCAACGCTCCGCAGGAAAAAGGAAACGCAGGGAACTACACGGACGCCTCCCCCTACACCGTCCCGCCGGAAAGCGCGGAATGCCGGGGGCGCGTCAACCAGCTCATCCGGGCCTACCGGGTCATGGGCCACCAGTGCGCGCGCTTCAATCCCCTGGCGTCTCCGGACAAGACCTGCACCCCGGTCAATCTTGAAGAAATGGGCTTCCGTCCGGAAGACCTGGACCAGCCCGCCAACATCGGCACCTTCATGGACGGCGGCACGTTCACCCTCCGTGAAATCATCAGCCACCTGCAAAAAATCTATTGCGGCCCCATCGGGTTTGAATACCACCACATAGACAATCTGGAAATCCGCTCCTGGATTGAAGAAAAAATCAAGCTCCGGGCGAACGGCGTGGACTACGGCCCGGAGGTCCGGCGGGACGCCTTCTTCCATCTCTGCAAGGCGGAATTGTTCGAGGAATTCCTGGGCAAGCGCTTCATTGGGGAAAAACGCTTCTCCTTGGAAGGGGGGGAGGGCGCCATCGTCCTGCTGGACGCCATCGTCAAGCGCTGCCCCGCCGCCGGCGTCTCCCACATTGAAATGGGCATGGCCCACCGCGGGAGGCTGAACGTGCTCGCCAACATCCTCCACAAGCCGCTGAAAACCATCTTCCGAGAATTCACGCCGGACTACCTGCCGGAATCCCCCATTGGCAGGAGCGACGTCAAATACCACCTCGGCTACGCCACCACGCGCCATGTGGACGGCCGCGACCTTCACGTCCGCCTCTCCTCCAACCCCAGCCATCTGGAAGCCGTGTATCCCGTGGTGGAAGGCAGGGCCAGGGCCATGCAGCACAACCTGGAAGACGCGGAACGCAAGCATGTGTTGCCGCTCGTCCTCCACGGGGACGCCGCCTTCGCAGGACAGGGGCTCGTGGCGGAAGTGCTCAATCTTTCCCTGCTGAAAGGCTACCGCACGGGAGGCACCGTGCACCTCATTATCAACAACCAGATCGGCTTCACCACCGGACCGGACGAGGCCCGTTCCTCCCGCTACGCCACGGACGTGGCGCAGATGCTCCAGTCCCCCATCCTGCACATCAACGGGGAAAGCCCGGAGGACCTGGTGTGGGCGGCGGAATTCGCGCTCCAGTTCCGCCAGAAGTTCGGGCGGGACATCATTCTGGACATGTACTGCTACCGCCGTCTGGGCCACAATGAAACGGACCAGGCCGCCTTCACCGCACCCATGCAGACCAAGCGGATTGAGGCGCGCCCCACCGCCGCAGCCCTGTACGGAACGGCGCTCAGGGAGCGCGGGGAATTGACGGAACAGCAGGAGCAGGACATCCGGAAAGACCTTTGGGAAGGCATGGAACAGGCCTACCTGCAAATGAAGGAAAACCCCGCGGACTACATCCTGCCCGCCACCGCGCAGGATGCGGATGAAACGCCCATCCCGCGTACCAGCGTACGGACGGGAATCAGCCCGGAGCTGTTCCAGCGCATCGGAGATATCCTTACGGAACTGCCGGACGGCTTTACGCCCCACCCCACGCTGGAAAAACGCTTCCTGGCCCGCCGCCGGGAGGCCTTCCGGGAAGGCGGACTGCTGGACTGGGCCATGGCGGAATCCCTGGCCTGGGGCAGCCTGCTCGCGGAAAACCACACCGTGCGCCTGTCCGGCCAGGACTGCCAGCGCGGCACCTTCTCCCAGCGGCACGCCGTCCTGCATGACTTCAATGACGGCTCCCTGTACACTCCTCTGGAAAAGCTGAACCACGGCACTACCGCTTTCCGCATTTACAACTCCTCCCTGTCGGAAGCCTCCGTGCTGGGCTTTGAATACGGCTATGCTCTGGAAAGCCCGGACGCGCTGGTCATGTGGGAGGCCCAGTTCGGGGACTTCGCCAACGGAGCGCAGGTCATCGTGGACCAGTTCATTGCGGCCGCGGAGGCCAAATGGCACCAGAAAAACCGCATTGTGCTGCTGCTGCCCCACGGCTATGAAGGGGCGGGCTCGGAACACTCCAGCGCCCGCATGGAACGCTATCTCCAGCTCTGCGCGGACGACAACATGCAGGTCATCAACCCCACCACCCCGGCCCAATACTTCCACGCCCTGCGCCGCCAGGTGCACCAGAACGTGCACAAGCCGCTGATCGTCTTCACGCCCAAAAGCCTGCTCTCCCGTCCGGAGGCCGTCTCCCCGCACCGGGAATTCCTGGCTCCCTCCCGCTTCCACGAAGTGCTGCCGGACCCGGACGCTCCCGCGCCGGACCAGGTAACGCGCGCCGTCTTCTGCACCGGGAAAGTTTACTATGACCTGGCCGCCTACCGGAAGGAACGGAATATTTCAGACACAATCATTATCCGCCTGGAACAAATCTACCCGCTGGCCCAGGAACAGCTCACCTACCTGCTGGCCCCCTACCAGAAGGTGCGCGACTTCGTCTGGTGCCAGGAGGAACCCTCCAACATGGGGGCCTGGGGCCACCTGCGGAACAGGATGGGGCGCCTCTTCGCCACCTCCTTCCGCTATGCAGGGCGGCCGCCCATGGCCTGCCCTGCGGAGGGCGCCAAGGCCCTGCACGCCGCCGCGCAAAAAAGACTCATCGCCACCGCCTTCGGGCCGCGGGCGCAATCCTAAACCCATCTTCCTCCCATGAGCGACATCCTGATCCCCAACTTCGGAGAATCCATCACCACCGCCACCGTAGCCGCGTGGCACAAGAATGCCGGTGACACGGTAGCCAAAGGCGACACCCTGGTGACGCTGGAAACGGACAAGGTTTCCACGGACCTGGAGGCGGACGAAAGCGGCGTGCTGGAAATCCTCGTCCCGGAAGGAGTGGAAGCCCCCATCGGCGCGGCTCTGGGCCGCATTTCTTCCGCTGACGGAACCGCAGCCACACCGGAAAAGGAAGAGGCTCCCGTACCGCCGGAACCGGAGAAAACCGCAGCGCCGGGAACACGGGAGGAACCCGCTTCCACACCCCCTCCTCCTGTGGCCGAATCCCCGGAACAAAAGCCGGAAAAGGAAACGTCCGCCCCGGAACAGCCTCCCGCCGGGAAAAACGGGAAGTCTGACAAGGAAACCGCCCCGCGTTTCATCAGGAAACCCATGAGCCCCCTGCGCCGCACCATCGCGGCCCGGCTGGTGGAGGCCCAGCACCAGGCGGCCATCCTCACCACCTTCAACGAGTGCGACATGTCCGCCGTGATGGAGCTCCGCAAACAATTCAATGCGACGTACCGGGAACGGTACGGCACCAAGCTCGGTTTCATGAGCTTCTTCATCAAGGCGGTGGTCAAGGCCCTTCAGGAAGTGCCCCAGGTTAACGCCAGAATAGACGGCACGGACATTGTGGAAAACCTGTATTACGATATTTCCGTAGCCATCGGCACGGACAAGGGCCTCGTGGTCCCCGTGCTGCGGGACTGCGACCGGAAAACGCTCCCGGAGCTGGAACTGGAACTCGCCGCCCTGGCGGAAAAAGTGCGCGGCGGAAGCTTGTCCATGCAGGACCTGCAAGGGGGCTGCTTCACCATCTCCAACGGGGGAACCTACGGTTCCCTGCTCTCCACCCCCATTCTGAACCCGCCCCAGAGCGGCATTCTGGGCATGCACGCCATTCAGGAACGCCCCGTGGTCCGGGACGGCCAGATCGTCGCCCGGCCCATGATGTACCTGGCCCTTTCCTATGACCACCGCCTGGTGGACGGCAAGCAGGCCGTGCAGTTCCTTATTGCGGTGAAAAACGCCGTGGAGAATCCGGTGTTTGAGCTATGAGGACCGGGGAGAAAAAGACTAAATACTAAAGAGGAAAGATTGAATGTCTTTCCTGTTTTACAGGGGTTCTCCGGGGTCAAAATCTCTTCATTCCATGGAACGGGAAAACCACTCCTTGCCATAAGCATGGATATGACGCTCCAAATCAGGATTAATGATTTTGTTACGAATAATCAAGTCCACCTCCACAGGCAGGTTCAACTCCGTGAGACGCGCTTGGAGAGTCAAAAGGACGGATAAATCCAGCTCCTCGCCCTCCAGGGCAAGATCGATATCGGACGCAGGCTTCCACGTGCCCAGGGCGCGGGAACCGAATAAAACGGCTTTCCTAATCTGCGGAGTCTGTGAAAGAATTTCCCGGATGCCTGAGCGCACCTTGGCCGTCAGGCCATCGTTCAGTCCTCTTTCTCCGCCATCATGTTCAGATTTTCCACACATGGGGCCAGCATGGGAAAGAATTTTCCCTTAATCAGGGAAACCGCCTCTTCCGCGCTGGAATCATCATAAGTATGTACAAACAAATTGCGGCTTTCCAACGCCTGAAGCCAACAATCAATATGACCTATCAAACCTGCGCCAAACGCCTGCCTGATAGCTTCGCGGGGGCTGTTAACGCTGTAGCCGTCATAGACCAGTTTATCTTTCAACGTTTTCCAGCACAGCTCAAATGTAGATTCATAAGTCTGTACCAGTCCGGCCATTTCCAATTCATTGTATTCCGGCAACGCGCAAGCATGGCGCAACCGGGAAAAAGCCTTATTCAGGTTTTGAAGCCTTTGTTTCCAGCGCAGGTTATCGTTCATCTTTTTTAATGGAGAAAAAGAGCCCCGTTCCGGGGCTCTTCCCGTGAAAACCGTTACATGTGGATGGCGATTCCCTCGGAAGCCAGCATGGATTCATGGATGGCTTCCGACAGCGTGGGATGGGCGAAGATGGTGGCGTGGATGTCCTCGTCCGTCAGTTCCGCCTGAATACCGACGCCCAGCGTGGCAATCAGTTCCGTGGCTTCCGGCCCCACGATGTGGGCGCCCAGCAGTTCGCCGTGTTTGGCGCCGTACAGAGTTTTCACAAAGCCGTCCGTTTCTCCGGCGGCCACGGCCTTGCCGATGGCCTGGAAGGGGAATTTGCCCACCTTGTACTCCACGCCCGCTTCCTTGAGGGCGCGTTCCGTTTTGCCCACGGAAGCCACCTGCGGGTAGCAGTAGGTGCAGCTGGGGAAGAAGCCGACCTGCCTGGGCTGGTAGTCCGGATTGAACATGCCTTCCACGGCCTGCACGGCTTCAAAGGTGGCCGTATGCGCCAGCAGCACGCCGCCGATCACGTCTCCCGCCGCGTAAACGCCGGGAATGGATGTGGCGTAACGGTCATTCACCTTGATGAATCCCTTTTCCGTCAGTTCCAGGCCGGGAGCGGCGGGAACGACCGGCTTCACGCCGATAGCCACCAGGCAGACGTCCGCCGTGATTTCCTCTTCCTGTCCCTTGCTGTTTTTCACGTTGGCCTTGACCTTGCCGTCGCAGGTTTCCGTGACGGATTCCACGGAGGCTCCCGTCATGACCTTGATGCCCTGCTTCTTGAACGCGCGTTCCAGCGTCTGGCAGGAGTCGTCGTCTTCATTGGGAAGCATGCGCGGGAGCGCTTCAATGAGCGTTACCTTGGTGCCGAAGGAGTTGTAAATGTAGGCGAATTCCGTGCCGATGGCACCGGAACCGATGATGATCATGCTCTCAGGCCGCTTTTCCAGCACCATGGCTTCCCTGGAACCGATGATGGTGGTTCCGTTGAGGGGCAGGCTGGGCACCGTGCGGGTGACGCAGCCGGTGCTGATCAGGATGTTTTTTCCTTCCAGAACGCTCGTCGTTCCGTCGGCGGCCTTCACTTCCACCTTGCCGGGGGCGGTGATGGAGGCTTCCCCCGTGACGGAGTCCACCTTGTTTTTCTTAAACAGGAAACCCACGCCGCCGGCCAGGCGGTCACTGACCTTGCGGGAACGGCCGATCACTTCGCTCCAGTCCACGCTGACGCCTTCCACCGTCATGCCGAATTCCTTGGCCCGGGCCGTCACGGTCAGGTAGGCCTCCGCATTTTTCAGAAGCGCCTTGGTGGGGATGCAACCCCAGTTCAAACAGGTGCCCCCTACCCGGTCGCGTTCCACGCACACCACGGATTTTCCCAGCTGGGCGGCGCGGATGGCGCCCACATAGCCGGCAGGGCCTCCACCAATGACGATGAGATCATATTGCATGAAATTACTATAAAGGCATCCCCCCTTGCGGGTAAAGAAGGAATATGAGCATGCGCCGCCTGAACGGCGCCCCAATGACAAAAGATTAAATAGAGGGGAAATGCCTGTTAAAGACTATTTTCTCTTTTGTATTTAGTCTTCCGTCTTTATTCCTTCCCCTTCACCCACTCCACCAGGTCCCGCATTTCCGCGGCGGTGTCTGCGTACAGGCCGTCCGTGTAGGTTCCGTGGTCGTACAGGATGTTCCCTTCCACCATGGTGAACACGCAGTCCTTGCCGGAAGCGGCATAAACGGCATGGGACGCTTCGTTGAAAATCGGGCACAGGTTCGGTTCATCCAGGTCCAGGGCAATCATGTCCGCGGGAGCTCCCGGAGCCAGCGTTCCCAGCCCCGGCGTCCGGAAGATGCGGGCGCCCTCCGCCGTGGCCATGTTCAGCGCCTGCACGGCGGGCACCGCGGTAGCGTCCCCGCTGCATCCCTTGGCAAGAATGGCGGCCAGCTTCATCGTTTCAAACATGTCCAGGCTGTTGTTGCTGCACGCTCCGTCCGTTCCCAGGGAGACGGAGATGCCGGCCCGCGCCATGTCCCGCACGCGGGCGAAGCCGGAAGCCAGTTTCAAATTGCTGACCGGGTTGTGGGCGATTGCCGCTCCGGAAGCCGCTACCAGTTCCAGTTCATCATCCGTCACGTCCACCATGTGGGCCAGCACGGTACGTTCATTCAGCAACCCCATGTCCCGGGCATAAGCCACCGGGCGCCTGTCCCCGTGCAGGGAGCGGCACTGCTCCACTTCTCCGGCGGATTCCGACAGATGGATATGCAGCATCAGGTCCAGTTCCTCCGCCAGCTTCATGGAATTCCGGAGCACGTCGTCACTGGTGGTGTACACACTGTGCGGCATCAGGGCCACCTGTACCCTGCCGCGGCCCGCAAAGCGCGCCGCCTGCTCCCGGTACAGGGCTTCAGCCGCATCCCATCCGCCGTACGCCGGGGAAGGAAACGCAAAAAGAGCCTCCCCGCCCACACAGCGCATTCCCATGCGCTCCGCCTCCCGGAGCACGTTGATTTCCAGCAAATAGGAGTCCACAAAAGCCGTCGTGCCCGTCCGCATCATTTCATACATGCCCAGCCGCGCCCCCAGGGAGACAATTCTGTCCGTCAGTCGGGCTTCCACCGGGAAAATATGCCCGGTCAGCCATTCCATCAGAGGCAGGTCATCCGCAAAGCCGCGCAAGAAGGTCATCGGAACGTGCGTATGGGCATTGACCAGCCCCGGCATCAGCAGAACATTTCCCAGGTCCCTGCGGGCGGCGGGCTTCCACCTGGCTTCCAGTTCTGCGGCGCTCCCCGTTTCCAGAATTTTCCCGTCCCGGACGGCGACGGCCGCATTTCCGGTGGTACCGGCCTGTTCCGCACCCGCCAGCATGCGGGAAGCGGTCACCAGCAAATCACACGCTTGTTGTTCCATGGCGCAGAATGTACCCCACCGGGCCCGTTCTGGCAACTTCATCTCCCGGCGCCCGGGGATTTCATGCAAATTTGACATTTCATGTTTGACTTCAAAAGAGAAAACTGCCAAGAATGAACCACAGTTAAATTCACCATTTATCCCCATATGAACAAGACTATACTGCTAGGTTTGGCCCTCGTGGCCTCCGTGTCCGCCGCCAATGCCTACCACGCCGACAAATACGACGGCCAGTTCGGCATGTCCCTGGAAGGAGCTTACGGCATCGCCACCAAGGATGCCATGCCCAACGTGGCCGGCGGCAATCTGAGCATTTTCAATTACATTGAAACCGGCAGCATTGTTCATCAGATTTCCCTGAACGGCGGCATTCTGGCAGGCTCCCACCATCCCAGCGTGCATGACCTGGGCATCAGCGGCCCCTATACCGCCAGCGTCCGCTCCACCTACGTTCCGATGATGGCCGGTTATACGCTGAACCTCCCCATCGGCGATTACACGATGTTCTATCTGGGCGGCAAGGCGGGCGCCACGTACGGAGACATTAAAACCACCATCCACGGGCTGGAAGACGGGAGCCATTCCCACACCATCTCCACCACCAAGTTTTCCTGGGCAGCCCAGGCCGGGTTCAAGTTCAGCATCTCCAAGAGCGCTGACTTCCTGATCGGCTACGAATATTACCAGATTCAGGGCTACAGTGATCCCGGCTACCACACCATCAAGCTGGGCTTCTCCTGGAACTTCTAACAATCATTGAGTTCATTACTGCCTCACGGCGGCTCCGTTCACCACGGAGCCGCCTTTTTTATGCCGGGCCCCGCATGCGCCCCCATACGGCAACTGAATTTCCAACCGGACGGCAGGGCTCCATGTTTTTAAGATTTTGGTTGCCGCAGGAACATGCGGCTCTCCGGACACAAAAAGGCCGCTCCATCCTCTGGGATGGAGCGGCCCCGGAAAGATCAGGATTTCAGGGAATCCTTATTTGGCAGGCTTGAACGGCTTGGGAGACGCGTAGACTTCATAGTCCTTGATGCGGCCGTTTTCCCGGTTCTGGCGCGGCAGGTAACGGAAGCCGGAGAGCTTCTGCACCTTGCCCAGGTCCAGCACGATCATGTGCGGGTGCTTGGGGTTGTCTCCCTGCCACTTGGTGTGCCAGTAGGTGGTGGGCTGGTTGTCCATCACCAGGCCCGCCTGGGCGGCTTCCCCCGCCGTTTCATGGGAGTCCGCATAGACCACGGACCACTGTTCGCGGGGAAGCAGGTTGCCGGAGGCATCCAGGAAGTTCAGCTCCGCAATGGCGGCGTGCGGACCGTTGTCATGGGCGTTCTTGCTGACGAGGGCGATGTAGCGGGCCTGGACGGGAGCGCGGAATTTGATTTCCTGCTGGTCCGCCCCCTTGGCGAAGGTTCCCTTGTGCACGAGCTGGCTGGCGGCGGGAGCCACGGGCTTGCCCACGCGGAAGACATCCGCCATGGCGGGATCCCTGTTGACTTCGTAAATGGCTTCCTTCACGCCTTTCACCGTGCCGGAGCCGCCGTCCACGTCCAGCACCACGATTTCATTTTTCCCCGGTTTCAGGTATTCGCCGGGGCAGTAAAGCGCCTGCTGGGAGCCGATGAACCAGAAGCGGCCCAGATTGTGGCCGTTCACCCACACGACGCCCTTTTTCCAGCCGTCCCGCATGTCCAGGTAGGTATCCTTGGGGTTGGAGACGTTGAAATATCCACGGTGGAACACGGGCTGGTCGCCGCCCGGCTTCTTGCCGGAGAAGGACAGAAGCTCCACGCCCTTGCAAGGGAGGTTGTAGATGAGGAAGTTTTCCAGCTTCTTCCCGTCCAGCGTGATGGGGCCGCGTATTCCCTTGCGTTCTCCCTGGATTTGTCCGCCGAAGTTGATGCGGCCCATGTTTTCCACAAAGATATCCACCGTATGGAGGCCCGCGGGAATGACCACGTCACAGGCGTCCTGCTTGTAGCGGCGGTCCGCCGCACCCTGCCTTTTGCCGTCCACGTAAACGATGGCGCGGTCCTGCATGTTGTTCATTTTCAGCTCTCCCTTCACCGGGCCGTTCACCTTCGTCCGGTACAGGATGAAGCCCAGGCTCTGCCCCAGGGCTTCCATGTGAACGGGTTCCTTGCGGATGACAGGCTGCGGGAGCCGGTTGAACATGCCGGCTTTCTCCGTAAACGTGATGGGCGGCAGCTCCATCATTTCCGGCTGCGCGGGCGGTTCCGGGAGCTTGTACGTATCACCGTAATAGTCCTGAATGGTCTGGCGGAAGGTACGGTAACGGTCCGTCAGGGTTCCGTTTTCAGAGATGGGCGCGCCGTAGTCGTAATTGGTCACGTCCGGCGTGTAGGCCCCTTCCCAGTTCGCCCCGTTCATGAAGCCGAAGGAGGTGCCCCCGTGCGCCATGAAAAGGTTGGGGGAGACGTTGTTTTCCAGCATCCACTTCAAGTCGCGGTTGAAGCCTTCCGTACTGCCGCCGTTTTTGGGCTTGCCCCAGTGGTCAAACCAGCCTACCCAGAATTCGCCGTTGATGCGGGGAGTCTTGCCCTTGTGCTTTTCCAGGTTGGCAAAGGCGCCCTTGGCTCCGCCGCCGAAGTTCATGGCGGGAACGATGCCGGGCAGCGTGCCGTTGTTAATCATCCAGTCGTTCGGGCCGTCCGAGGTAAAGGGCACTACGCCCGGAAGCTCCTTCTGGATGACTTCCAGGTGTTTTTTCACGTAGTCCTTGTCGGAGCCGTAGGAGCCGTATTCATTTTCCACCTGGGCCATGATGATGGGGCCGCCCTTGGTGATCTGCAGCGGTTCCAGCATGGAGCAGACTTTCTTGAGATAAGCCATGGCCGGTTCCAGGAAGCGGGGGTCCTGGGAGCGGACCTTCAGGTCTTCATCCTTCAGCAGCCAGCCGGGGAACCCGCCGAATTCCCATTCCGCGCAAACGTAGGGCCCCGGACGCACGATGACCCACAGGCCGGCTTTCTGCGCTTCCTTGATGAATTCCACAAAGTCCAGATTTCCGGAGAAGTCCCACTTGCCCGGTTCCGGTTCATGGACGTTCCAGAACAGATAGGTGCAGACGGTGTTCATGCCCATGGCCTTCATGCGCTGGAACCTGTCCTGCCAGTGCTCGCGCGGCACGCGCGGGTAGTGCATTTCCCCGGAGATGATTTTGACGGGCTTTCCATCCATCAGGAAGTTTTCCTGGTTGGTGGTAAAGACATGCTTGGCTCCGTCATTGGATTCCGGCAGGGGCATGGGAGCGGCCATGCAAAGATGCCCTGCCAGAAGAAGAACGGAAAAAAGTGATAATTTCATGATGATGGAGTCAATAAACGGTTACAGAGAATCAGGGGAATTATGATGAAAAACCGCCTCCTTTCAATTTAAAAAGGAGCCGGCGGGCTGGTTTTATTACGGAGCGGCGTCATCCGGTCTTTCAATACGTATCACCTGATGCCTTTCTTCAAACGAAACGCCCCGGCGCCGGGCTTCCTGCGTTTCCTTCTTCATTTTTTCATCCACCCAGTACAGGTGGGATTCCAGGGGGTTGTAAATCCGGGGGGAACAGAACCGCGTGGGGGATTCCGGCCAGCGTATCCAGCGCCAGCAGGCGACGTACGTGTAGGGTTCCCGCCAGCCGGGAATCCAGACGCAGAGTTCATGAATGCGCTTTTGGGCGCGGTGAAGCGCTTTTTTCAGGGCGGAGCCATCCGTGGCATTTCGCTCCGCGTCCAGGGCCGCATCCAGTTCCGTGTCCGCCACGGCAAAGATATTGTTCGTGTTGCCTACGGGGTTGCCGCGGGCATCGTACGCCAGCTCGGAAGCAAAGGTTTCATACAGCCGGGGGAACGGCGTCTGGAGCGGCCACGCCCACAGGGCAGCCTGGTACCGTTTTTCAAATACCTTCCGGGAACAGACATTATAGGTCAGGGGGTCCAGGCGCAGGTCCACCCCGCATTTCAGGGCCTCCTGCCGGAGGATGGAACAAACATTGGTCATCAGGGTGGAGGAGTCCGCGAAGGTCAGTTCCACCACCAGCCGTTCCCCCCGTTCATTCTTCAGCACGCCGTCTTCCCCCATTTCCCGGTAACCGGCGCGGGCAAAATGTTCCATGGCTTTTTTCTTGCTGTATTCCGGCGCTTTCAGCGGGAGAGTCAGATCGCCGTACCCCTCCATGTAGGAGCCCAGCCTTCTCATATTCCCGCGGAACAGGGTATCAATCACCATGCCCATGTTCACGGAATGCGCCAGTCCTTTGCGGACGCCGGGATTTTTCAGAAGCTTGTCCGCACAATTCAGATACAGGCCGTACGGGGGGCAGGCATAACCGGCTTCCAGGCTGTATTTGTCTATGTAGCCCCGGTGCACTTCCGGCAGTTCCAGCCTGTTTTCCCACACCTCCGGCTTGCGGACGTTCATCATGTCCAGCTCCCCGCGGCGGAACATTTCAACCGCCTTGTTTTCCAGGTTTACAAATACATGCTCCACCTGGTCCGCATTGCAGGAATAGCGGTAGTATTTCCGGTCCTTCGCCCACCAGTTTTTCACACGGGCCAGGGTGATGCGCTCGCCTATCCTTATTTTACCGGGAACCACCACATAGCCTCCCGTATTCGGAGGCGCCTTCCACTGGTAGCGTTCCAGAAACAGGGAATTGAAATCATGGTAAAAACCGGGATGGGCCGGATGGAAATCCACACAGGCCATGTAGGGCAGCAGCGGCCTGGGGGACGGCAGCGTCAGGGCAATGACGGAATCCCCGTACACCGTAATCTGGTCATACGTGGAACGGAACAGGGTGGTCCAGAAGGGGTCCCGGGCAAAGCCGGACGTGCGGAGGCAGATATTCAGCAGGAAGTCCTGCGCCCTTACGGGGCGGCCGTCCGAGTACGTCGCTTCCGGGTCCAGATGGTAAAAAACGGTTTTCCCGTCCGCGGAGACAGCCCAGCGGTCCGCCAGCCCCGGAATGGGCCGGAAGGTTTCCGGATGCAGCCCCACCAGGGGAAGCCACACGTTGTCAATGGCGGAGTAGTTGAAAAAGGTCTCGCTTCCCGGTCCGAACGCCCGCAGGGTTCCGGGAAACGGCGTATTGATCCACAGCCGGACCAGCCCCCCTTTCACGGCGCGGGGGTCACCCACTTCCGGTTCCTCCATTCCGGTCCGCCATTCCAATTCCGCAGGAACCTCCTCCAGGGGAAGCAGGCGGATATGGTCTTTCAGCTCCAGCCTTCTGCCGATGCGTTCCACGGAACGCTCCTGCTCGGCCAGACGCCGCCCATCCCCATCGCCACGGGAGACGGACAGCAGGCTTTTCTTCCGCTCGCCGCCTGCCAGTTCCCGGAGCAGTTCCCGCTCCACAGACCTGTTCCACCGTTCCACGAAGCCGTCAAACACGGCAGGCATGCCCCTGCCGTCCGTCCGTCCGGAGGCCTCATGCCAAACGTCCGCTTCCCGCTGGGAGAAGTAAAGGACTCCTCCCAGAAAGACGGCGAGGACCAACGCCCCCAGAATGTACAGCCAGCGAAACACAGCTCAGATTACCGCCGCATGTTAACCGATTCCGGAACCACCGGAAAACAAAAAGCCCATCTTCCGCCCGGAGCTGTTCCCTTCGCCTGAAACAGCCCGCAAGACGGAAGATGGGGGTGCAATCAACAATTAGTCCTGAAAAGCAATTAGAATTCGACCGTCACGCCGCCGAAGACTCCCAGCCCCCGGGCCTGGCGCGGTCCGAAGTTATAGTCATTCGTGATGATGAAATTCTGGTCGAACAGGTTTTCCACACGCACATGGAGCGCCACATTGTCCGTCACCTGGTACCTGGCGAACAAACGCGCCGTAAAGAAGTTGTCCAGACGGGCATAGTTGTAGTCCGTACGCCCCATGGCGGAGGTTACGCCGAAGCCGACCGTCAGTTTTTCAACCGGAGAGGTATAAACCTCCGCGTTGATGGTATGGCGGGCGGTATTGGCCATCTGGATGGTTTCATAGTTGCCGATGGAGTCACGCTTGGGCATCGTGAAGGTGTAGTTGGCATAATAGCCGCTGTTCCACGCATCCTTGAACTGCCCCTTGAACGCTACTTCCACGCCATAGGAAGTGGCGTGGGAGAAGTTGTCGTAAGTCGTGTAGGAGTTGGGCCACGTGCCTACGCTCTTGGTGCCGATTTCATCGTTAATGCGGGTCCAGAACCCCGTTACGGAAGCGTAATGGTTGTCCGCCAGGCGCTGTTCCACGCCCAGGTCTCCGCCCAGGGATTTGGACACGTCCAGGTCCGGATTGCCCACGTAGCCGTAATTGGCGGCGTACTGTTCAAAGTAGGTGGGGGCGCGGAAGCCGGAACCCACGGAACCGAAAATACGGGTGGGGGAATCCTTGCCCGTCACCTTCCAGGAATTGGAATAACGCCACGTGAAGTGGTTGTTCCAAACGGAATCATGCTCCAGGCGCAGGGCCACGCTGGCGTCAAAGTTGTCCGTGGGCGCCCACATCTGCTCCGCAAAGAAGGCAAGCGTGCTCTGCCATTCATCCTTGGCCACGTAATTGTTTTCGCTCATGTAGTCGGAGCGGTCCCAGGCCATGCCGGCGACCGTCTTCCATTCCTTGTTCCACGTAAGTGCATTGCGCCATTCCGTCTGGAAGCGGCGGTTGCGCATCACGTTGGGCTGGAAATCGAAGCCCGGCGTATGCGTGGAATAGTCCATGTTGTAATGCCCGATCATGAAGCTGGTGGACCACAGCTTGGTAATTTCCGCATCCACGCGCCCCGTCACCAGGTTGCTGCGGTTCTTGTCTTCCGTGTTGTACAGGTGGGGGTCCGTCACGGCGGGCCACTGGTCGTAATCCACATATGGCGTGGGGTATTCAAAGTAGGAATCCAGGCGGCGGTAGGTAAAGCCCACCTTCACCTTGTCATTGACGTCATAGCCCAGGCGCACGGCTTCCTGCCACTGGCGGAAGTCGTTCATGCCTTTCCGGTTGTCATAAATGGCCGGATAAATGGTGGGATCGTTTTCCGTGGATTCAAACCCCACGCCCACAAAGTAGGAAAGCTTCTTGATCTTGCCTGAGGAAGTCGCGTAGCTGTTGAAGGAATGGAAAGAACCGGCTTCCGCAAAAATCCTGGTCACGGGATCGCCTTCCCCTTCCGGGGTGTCCATGGCAACAACGCCGCCAATGGCACCGGAACCGAAGACGGCGCCCTGGGCGCCCTTCACCACTTCCACATTGCCCACCGTAAAGAGATTGGTGATCCCCAGCAGCTTGTTGCCGGACATGTTGACATCACTGATGCGCATGCCGTCAACCATGGTCAGGGTGTAGGTTTCCTTGTTCATCCCGCGGATGACGGTGTTGCTCACGGAACCGCGCTGCCAGGTGCCGCCGCCGTCCAGCGTGAAGACGCCGGGAGTCTGGGAAAGGGCTCCTGTCAGGGTTTCAATGGCCGCCTTCTGGAATTCTTCCGGATTGATGATGGAAACGGATACCCCGGACCGGTTGTACGGCACGCCCGTAAAGTGGGACGCCATGGTCAATTCCGGCATGACCTGCATGGTTTCCGAACTGGCGGAGGGCTTGGAGTCTTCTTTTTTAGCGGACTCGGCAAGAGAGGACTGGCCTGCGAATGCGGCAAGGCCAACGGCAATAGCGCCCATCTGAAGGGCTTTCTTCGTATAAAGCATGGTTGTGGTGCCTTACGTTCGGTAACTCGCCGAACAGTTGGACAACCCCACAGGCTGGTCTTCTGGCTTGCGAGACAGGCTCGCTTACAGTGGCGGTACCGCTCCGGATTCACACCGGTATTCCCCAATCTATTTCCTGCCCGGCTACGGGCGTCCCTGAGGTCTGTAACCCTTCCCATAAGGGTTCATGAGACGGATGAAATACCAAAGAGACCGGTATGACAAGCCAAAAAAATTTTTCTTTGAACATTCCGCCGCTTTGCGGACGCTTCCTCTTTTCAGCCGCCGCACGCCATCCCGTTTTTCCAACCGGAGTTCTCCATTTTTGTCTTGTCACCCCCGGCGCGTACAGGACATGATGCGCCCATGACGCGCCTTTCACCCTCCTTCCCGCAGCGGGGAAGGATTTCCGTTTTCAGAGGAGTTCCCAACTTCCGGAAAAACCGTTTCTTCAAGGCGTTTCCTTCCTTTTCCCGGCACACGCGGACGTCCGGACTTCCGGTCTCTACTACTACGGTATGAACAGTTTTTCACACGGAGGAGATTTAAAATCCCTGGCGGCAGATGCCGGACGGCCCGAACGGGAGATTCTGGATTTCAGCGTCAACCTGAGGCCGGAGGGAATGCCGGAGTTCATTGCCTCCGCGCTGTGGAAGGCCATGGATGCAGCCGTTCCCTACCCCTCCCCGGACATGGCGGAGCTGCGGGAACTGGCAGCGGTTCATTACGGGCTGCCTTCCGGTTGCTTCACCTTCGGCAACGGAGCCAACGAACTGATTCACGCCCTCCCGCGCGCGCTGGAACTGAAACAGGCCGTTATTCCGGAACCCGCTTTTTCCGAATACAGGCTGGCCTGCCTGCGCCATGGCACAGACGTTCTTTCCATCCGGACGGAGGAACGGAATTCCTTTATTCCGTCACCCCTCCTGACGGCGGAACAGGCCGCAGGCGGAAGCGCCGTTTTCCTGGCGAATCCCTGTAATCCGTCCGGCGGCCTGCTGGACGTTCCGGCCCTGCGCCAGGCCGTGCGGGACCGCCCCGGAGTCATCTGGATTATTGACGAATCCTTCATTGACTACGCGGACGGAACGGAATCGCTTCTCCGTGACGCGGCCCTTCTGCCCAACTTGGTGGTCCTGCGTTCCCTGACCAAATTTTACGGCATCGCCGGCGTCCGGTGCGGCTTTTCCGTCTGCGCCGCTCCGCTGGCGGAACGGCTGAGGCAGTCCCTGCCCGCGTGGAACGTGAACGCCTTTGCGGCGGCTGCGGTGCAGGCCGTCCTGGAACAGCCCCCTTCATGGGCGGACGGGGAACGCGCCCTGAACCGGGAACGCCGGGAAGACCTGTTCCGCAGGCTTTCCGCCCTGCCGGGCGCCGCAGTGCTCCCGTCCGGAGCCAACTTCCTGCTCTTCCGCCTGGCGGGGGCGCCTTCCGGCCTGGCCGCCCGGCTCCTGAAAAACCACGGCATCGCGCTGCGCGACTGCTCCAATTATCCGGGGCTGGAAAACGGCGGCTGGTTCCGTGCAGGCGTCCGCACGCCGGAAGAACACGCCCTGCTGGCAGAGGCCCTGCGGGCCGAGCTGAAGGGAGACGGCCCCGCCATTCTCCGCAAACTGCCCAAACCGGCCCTGATGATTCAGGGCACCTGCTCCGACGCTGGAAAAAGCGTGCTCACGGCGGCCCTGTGCCGCATTTTTCTTCAGGACGGCCACCGGGTGGCCCCGTTCAAGGCGCAGAACATGGCCCTCAACTCCGGCGTGACCGCGCTGGGGGAGGAAATGGGCCGCGCCCAGATGGTGCAGGCCCAGGCCTGCCGCATTGACCCGGATGCCAGGATGAACCCCATCCTGCTCAAGCCCCATTCCAACACCGGCTCCCAGGTGATCGTGCTGGGGCGCGCCGTGGGCCACATGGAGGCGCGGGAATATTTTACGGCCAAAAGGCGCTTCTGGCCGGACGTGCGCCGGGCGTACGATTCCCTGGCGGACGAGTATGACGTCCTCTGCCTGGAAGGGGCCGGAAGCCCCGGAGAAATCAACCTGAAATCCGCAGACGTGGTGAACATGAACATGGCCCGCTACGCGCGCGCCAAAGTTCTGCTCACCGGGGACATTGACCGGGGCGGCGTGTACGCCTCCTTCCTGGGGACATGGATGACGTTCGCCCCCTGGGAAAAAGAGCTGCTGGCGGGCTTTGTGGTCAACAAGTTCCGCGGAGACCCGGAGCTGCTGGCCCCGGCGCACAGCTACATGCTGGACCGTACGGGCAGGCCCGTGCTGGGCGTCATCCCGATGATACGGAACATCAGCATTCCGGAAGAGGACCGGGCCGCGCTGCCCTTTGAACAGGACGGGCAAGCCAGACACGCGGACAGTCTGGACGTGGCCGTAGTGATGCCCGCCCACGTCTCCAACTTCACGGACTTCGCCCCGCTGGCGGCGGAGCCGGACGTTCGCCTCCGCCAGGTGCGGACACGGGAGGAATGGGGGAATCCGGACCTGGTCATCCTGCCCGGCACCAAGAGCGTGGCGGCGGACCTGGCCGGACTGCGCGCCGCAGGGCTGGAAGAACCCATCCGCCGGCACGCTGAACAGGGAAAGTGGATGCTGGGCGTTTGCGGCGGCCTGCAAATGCTGGGAACGGACATTCTGGACCCGCTGCACATGGAATCCGCGGAGGAACGGACGCCGGGGCTTGGCCTGCTGGAGCTTTCCACCACTTTCGCCGCCGCCAAAACCCTGCTCAACGTGCGCCGGGCAAGCACGCCGCTGGCCCCTCCCGCGGCGGGCTATGAAATCCACCACGGCGTCACCCGCCATGAGGGAGGGAGCGTCCCCATCATGTTCCGGGAAGACGGCTCCCCCTGCGGCTACGGCAAAGGCCGAATCTGGGCCACGTACCTGCACGGCATTCTGGACGGCGACGAGTTCCGCCGCGCGTTCATCAACATGGTCAGAGTGGATTCCGGTTTGTCCCCCAATCCATCCCTGCACGCCTCCTATGACCTGGACGGCGCGCTGGACCGCCTGGCGGACGTAGTCCGGGAGCATCTGGACCTCAAGGCCATCTACCGTATTCTTCAACTGAAACGCTGACCCATGCTTCCGTGCCCGTTCATCCTGCCTGCGGCCCTTCTGCTGGATATTCTGGCGGGGGATCCGCCCAACAGGTTCCATCCCGTCTGCCTGATCGGCTGGTGCGCGCGCCGCGCGGAAACCCTGGCGCGGCGGCTGTGGGGAGGGACTTTTACGGCGGGAACGGCGGCGGCTTTAGGAACCTGCGCCGCCGCATGGCTTGCCTGCGCGGTATTCTGCCTTCCCTTTTCCGTCTTCCCCTCCCCGTGGATTCCCTGGATTCCGGCCGTTCTGGTCATTTACATCTGCATGGCCCCGCGCGGCCTGGCAGAGCATGCGCTGCGGGTGGCGAACGCCCTGCGTAGCGGGAAGGACGGCGAGGCGCGGCACGCCGTTTCCATGATCGTAGGGAGAAACACGGAGCGGCTGGACCGTCACGGCATGGCCAGGGCGGCCATTGAAAGCGTGGCGGAAAATCTGACGGACGGCGTCTTTTCCACCTTGTTCTGGGCTGCGGCAGGCTGCTTGGCAGGGGGCGCCTCCGGGGCGGCCTTCGCCGCGCTGACGCACCGCGTTTTCAACATCCTGGATGCCATGTGGGGAAAGAAGAACGACCAGTACAGACATTTCGGCACCTTTGCCGCACGCACGGACGATGCGCTCAACTTTATCCCCGCGCGCCTCATCCTGCCGTGCATCTCCCTGGCGGCCCTCTTCGTGAAGGGAACCTCCGCCCGGAGGGCATTCACCACGGGCTGGACCTTCCGCCGCGCCCATGCCAGCCCAAACTCCGCCTGGAGCGAGGCGGCCTTCGCGGGCGCGCTGGGCCTCCGCATCGGCGGTCCGGTCTCCTACAAGGGGGTTCCTGCGGACTACCCGTGGATAGGAACCGGGCGCACGGAAGCCGCCGTCAGTGACCTGGCCCTGGCCATACGCCTCATGTGGGTGACCGCCGCCGCGGGCACGCTGATCTTCTCCCTCATCCTTTTCTTCATTCCCCGCTTCTGACCATCATGAACAAACTGCATATTCCCCCGCTGGACGAACAGGCCGCCAAAACCGCCCTGGAACATCAGAAAATACTGGCCAAGCCCCCCCTCGCGCTGGGGAAGCTGGAACCCGTAGCCATCCAGATTGCCGCCATGACCGGCAATCCCGCGCCGCGCCTGAAGGACAAGGCCGTGGTCCTCTTCGCCGCGGACCACCACATTGCCGACCACGGCCTCAGCCTGACGTCCACGGACGTCACTTACATTCAGACCCGCAACTTCCTTCAAGGCGGCGGCACCATCAACGCCTTCACGCGCAACGCGGGAGCCCGCCTCTCCGTGGTGGACGTGGGCGTGAATTACGACTTCGGCGACCTGCCGGGGCTGGTGAAAAGAAAGGTCATGCACGGAGCCAGCGATTTCAGCAGGGGCCCGGCCATGACAAGGGAACAGGCGCTGGAATGCCTGCAAGTGGGCATCGACATGGCCCGGGAGGAAAAAGCCAGGGGGCTGGACATCGTGGCCGCCGGAGAAATGGGCATCGGCAACACGACGCCCTCCTCCGCCATCGTGGCCGTGCTCACGGGCACCCCGGTGGAAACCGTGACGGGGCGCGGCTCCGGCGTCAAGGGGGAAGTCATCCGTAAAAAAATAGAGCTCATCGAACAGGGAATCGCCCTGAACAAGCCCGACCCCTCCGACGCCATCGACGTGCTGGCGAAGGTAGGAGGACCGGAAATAGGAGCCATGGCCGGGCTGATGCTGGGCGCGGCCTCCCTGCGCGTCCCCATCGTCATTGACGGCTTCATTGCCGGGGCGGCGGCAGCCATCGCCCAGGGCATCCGGCCGGAAGCGGCTCAGTACTTCATCGGCTCCCACAACTCCGCGGAACCGGGGCACAAGCTCATTATGGACCACATCGGCGTCACCATGTACATGGACCTGGGCCTCTGCCTGGGGGAAGGCACGGGGGCGGCGCTGTTCTTTCCGCTGCTGGATGCCGCCACGCGCGTGCTGTCTGAAATGAAAACCCTGCCGGAACTGGACATCACCGTTCCGCGCTAACTCCTCCTTTCCCTGCGCCATGGCCGTCATTACCACCATCCGCTCCGCCTTCGGCTTCCTGACCCGGCTGCCCGTAGGCCCGTGGCCGCTGCAAAACGACCTGAACGGCATCTCCGCATGGCTCCCGCTGGTCGGCCTTGTCGTGGGGGGGCTGGCAGGCGGCCTGACCTGGGCGGCTACCCTGCTCTTCCCCCCGCTGGTCTGCGGCGTCATCGGCTGCGCCTGCTGGGTAGCCATCACGGGCGGCCTGCATCTGGACGGAGTGGCGGACTGCGGGGACGGACTGCCCGTGGAAGTGCCGAGGGAACGCAGGCTGGAAATCATGAAAGACTCCCGCCTGGGTACCTTCGGCGGCACGGCCCTGTTCTTCAACCTGGCCTTCAAGGGCGCCGCGCTGGCAGCATTGGCGGCCTTCGGTTCATGGGAGCTGCTGCTCACGGCGTGCGCGCTGGCCGGGCTGCTGGCGCGCAGCCAGATCTTCATCGCCATGCGCTTTCCGGGCGCGCGCCCCGGCGGCATGGGGGAAGCCTTCAAGCAGGGGACGCGCCCCGTCCACGCCCTGATAGCCGCCGCCGTCACCTTGGCTGCCTGCGCGCTGGCAGGGTGGCACGGGCTGTACGCCCTGCTCACGGCCCTGGCCGGTTCCACGGCCCTGCTCCTGTATGCCCGCCGCCGCCTGGGAGGCGTCACCGGGGACGTGTTCGGTTGCACCGTGGAATGCACGGAATGGCTCGTCCTGCTCACCTTCTGCACCTTATGAAAACTCCGCACAAATGCCGCGTCCCGGGCCTCAACATCAGCTGCACCTCCTTCATCATCCCGGACTACTACGTCCCCGCCATCAGGGAATGCGTCCATTACGCGGATGACATCGCCCTGCTCCTGCTGGAAGCCGGAGACCACGGGGAGGGACTCATTACCCCGGCGGAAATCCGGGAGCTGGCCGGAATCGCCGCGGACGCCGGGGTCAAGTGGAACGTCCACCTGCCCACGGACGGCGGCTTCGCCACGGAGGAATCAGGGCGCCGCTACACGGAAAACATCATCCGCGCCATTGACCTGACCCGGGAACTGGAGCCCCACACGTGGGTCATGCACGTGGTTACGGACCACATTCCCGGCCCGGACATGCGCCCCCATCTTACGGAGCGTGAAACGGAACGCATCCTCCGCAGCCTGGAGCAAATCACGCCCCATCTGCCCGCTCCGGAATGCCTGGCCCTGGAAAACCTGGAACGCCACCCGACCGACTACCTGGACAAGCTGGTCTCCGCCACGCCCCATTCCCGCTGCTTTGACATAGGCCATGTCTGGAAGGAAGGCCTGCGGCCGGAAGAACTGCTGCCGCTCTGGCTGCCGGACATACGCATGTGCCACCTGCACGGGCTGGAAAAACGGGACCACAAATCCCTGCACCACATGGCCGCCGCCACGCTGGACGCCATCCTCCACCCCATGTGGGACATCCGTTTCTCCCCCCTCATCACTCTGGAAGTCTTCAGCCTGGACGACTTTCTGAACTCCCACCAGGCCATGCTGGAATCCCATGAACGCTACATCTCCAAACACTGACGCCAATCCTGCACGCATGACGCTCGTCCTGGGCGGCATCAGAAGCGGCAAAAGCCAATACGCCGAACAGATAGCCGCCGGATTCGGGGAAAAAATCCTGTACGTCGCCACGGCGGAGGTGTGGCCCGGAGCCGGATCCATGGAATACCGCGTGCGCAAGCACCGGGAACGGCGCCCGGCAAGCTGGCTTACGCTGGAATGCCCCCGCCATGTGGCCGCCGCCGTCCGGGAATCCGGCCTGCTGGATCAGGTGGACGGCGTCATTCTGGAATGCGTAACCCTGCTCACCTCCAATACCCTGTACGCCCAGAAGGACCCTACGGACTACGAACCATTCCAGGAAGCGCTGATTGAGGAAATAGAGGCCTTGAAGGAACTTATCCCCCAATCCCCCGTGCCCTGGGTTCTGGTCTCCTCTGAAACCGGCATGGGCATCAGCCAGGCGGACGCGGAAACGCGCCACTACTGCGACGGGCTTGGCATCGCCAACCAGCTTCTAGCCAAAAGCGCGGACGAAGTTTACTTCATGGTTGCGGGGCTTCCCGTAACCGTAAAAAAATAGCAGACGGTCAATTCTTCAGCGCAATATACTTCAACACTGCCGGACACATCCGCGCCAGTAAAAAGTACAGTCCGCTCAGAGCCAGAAAAACAAGGGGTACGGCCATTCCCCATATCCAGAAGCTTCCCCTTGGAAAACCGAGCCTGAGCATGCCCTCATAAACCAGGGCATGCGCGGCATATACAAAAAAGACGGAGGGAGCCAAACGGGCGCAGAAAGAGGAGATTCCCGGAAAATACCGCATCATCAAGAAGGCGCAGGATGCCAGCCACAGCACGCCCATGCACAAGGATAACGCAGACTCCTGAACGGTGCTGTACATTTCCCATATAAAAATAACGGGAAACACCATCAGCACGTACAGCCACGCTTTACCGACTGCATTCTTCAACTCTTCAAGGGAATAACGGCACAAAAACATGCCAAGGGCAAATGCTCCAAAACCCCTGGGATGGATAACGCAGAAAACCTTGTCCATGTATTCGAAGGACAAGTAAAGGGAATTGCTCGTACTGAAAAGCACCAGGGAGGCCATGGACAGAATGAGCAGACAGGCCCGCGGCATCCGGAATAACGCTCCTGAAACCAGCACAAACACCATTAAATCCCGCAAAAACCATAAAACAGTTCCCAAAGGAGGGCGCCCTATTCCCAGACCGGTCATCCATTTTACAATGTCCGCGGGAAACCCGAACAAGGCCATGGAAACGAAAATCCAAAACAAATAGGCACACAGAATCAGAAACGCTTTTCTCCAGTTAAGCCAGGGCACCGGGGCCAGGCTGCCCCCATACTTCCGGGCCAGGAAGTAACCCGCCGCCATGAAAAAGAAAAATACGCCCGCACGTGTTGCATACACAGTGAAGCCATGAGAAGCGGGAGTATGCTGGATCATGATAAGCAACATGGCCAGCACACGGATAATATCTACCCACGGGTCACGGCACTTCTCCGTCAGTTTCCTTCCCCGGACGATGCCCGGCGCATGTGAAGGAGAGTTCGTTAACGCTTCATACATATGCCAAATACAATAACGAACATCCGGGGCGCCATGATAGCATGGCCGTCCTTCATGGCAATACGAAACAGGGAGCCAAACGCAAGAAAAAGTTCCAATTGACAGGGTCCGGAGGATATGTTAGGCATGCCATGCCTCCCTCACCAACCGGAGGCGCTTCCGGGAAGCCCGTGGTACGGGCAGGAAATAGATGGGGAATCCGGTGTGAATCCGGAGCGGTACCGCCACTGTATATTGCACGGCTTAAAAACCTGCAATGAGCCAGATCGCCAGCCCCGAAGTATTTTATGAACCGCCGGCGAGTATTCCGGCATTCAGACCATACACATGCATTCATCCAACACGCTCCGCTTGAACGGAGCAGACTATGATGGTCCGGCCTCCTTGAAGTCCGGAATGTTCAACACTCCTGAAAAAACACCGTGCCACGCCAGGCACCGGATGCAGGCTGTGGCTATGACCCTGGCCTGCCTCGGCATGCTGGGAACGGTCCATGCCCAGGATACTGCCAGGGAAGACCTGGCCGGCGCTTATGACGCCACTGTAGCCAGAACCGCCTCAGATGCGGCCCTGGGAACGGTCTCCGCCACATTCAACGTGACAGGCTCCAGCAACGTGCGCGGAATCTGGGGAAAATCAGGCACCCTCAGCATTGGCGCGATTGCCGGGGATGCCGTATTCAACGTCTCCTCCACGGCAAACAACGCCTTCGGCATTGACACCTCCTCCGGAGTCAATGTGGACATCGGCACCCTGGCAGGAACATTCAACATCTCCGCAGCCAGAACGAATGCCACCGGCATCCGGAGCTACGGGAAAATACTCTCCATCGGAACGATCACGGAAGACGCCCTCATCTCCATCACGGCCAATTTCTCCTCCAACGGCATTTACGCCTATCAGGGGCGCCTGGACATTGGAACGATGGCCGGCAAAATCTCCGTGGACCTGGGAACAGGAAACTATGCGAGGGGACTGTATGCCTACGGAAACACCATGGACTACCAGGGCCCGCGCTACAAGGACGTCAACATCGGCACCTTTTCCTCCACCGGCAGCATTTCCGCGGCGACGGCCGGCGGCTACGGAGCCAGAGGCATCCAGTCCAACTACGGGCAGGTGAACATTACCCGGCTGGACGGTCAAATCACCGCAGCCTCCGGTTCCAATGATGAAAGCGAGGACTTTTCCGCCATCGGCATTGAAGCCAGGGAAAACATCACGCTGGGCGACATGGGAGCAACGGGAAGCGTTACCGCCACGACCAACGGCATGGACGCCTACGGCCTCTTCGCCGGAGAAGAAGGGGGTTACCAGACCCATTCCAATATTACCATCGGCAATGTGGGCGGCGCCATCCGGGCGGAAGCCATGGCCGGAACGGCCGCCGGGGCACGTTCCACGGGCTCCTTGTCCGTGGGAAACGTCAGCGGTTTCATCTCCGCCTCCTCCACGGGAGCTGCGGAAGCCTACGGGCTGCTGGCGGAATTCTCCCTGACCACCGGCACTATCAACGGAACCGTCAGCGCGGCAACTGCCGGCAGCACGGCGGCGGCCCTGATGGGAGGAGCCGGCATCACGACGACCATCGGTTCCACCGGCGTCATTGAAGCAACGGCGACGGGGAACGAAGCAACGGGGTATGCCCTGTACAGCGGGTCCAATACGGGTTCCGGCTTCTCCACGGAAAACACGGCGGACAACGTCACCGTCCACGCCGGAGCTTCCATCAGCGGCATCTGGGAACTGGGCGGCTCCGGAGCGGAAGGCTCCGTGGATACCATTACGCTGCTGTCCGGAACGGAAGCCGCTCCGGGACTGTTTGACTATACGGTGCGGACAACCGTCAACACCAGCAAGTCCGATACGGCCACCCACCATTCCTCCGTCACGCTCAACGTGGGCAGTGCGGAAAACAAGGCAAACTGGACCATTTCCACGGAAAAAGCCGCCGGGCTGCTCAACCGGTTCAACGTGGGCCACGGCTCTGCCGTCACCTTGACCGGGAACTCCCAGATACTCCGTGACGGGGCCGTCGTCAACAACCAGGGCTCCATCTCCGGCAGCGGCACGCTCACCATTGCGGAAGGCATGACGCTGCTCAACGGGACCCTGGTGCAGAATGCGGCGGGAACGGCCCTGGAAGTGGGCTTTGACGGCCTGAACGTAAATCTGGACCTGGCGCAAAACGCCACGGTAGGCGCCACGGTGCTCAACGCCACGGATTCCGCCTGGGTCGTCACGCTGGACCAGATCAAGAACGGCATCACCGCCATGTACGGAGCCAGGGTGGACAACTTCCAACTGGAAAACTACCGCATGAGCTACCGCCTCCAGGGCCAGGTATTCCTGGGTGAAGGCGCCCCCATCGTCGTCAACCCCGGAGAAAGCATCCATGTGGGGGAAGGCTCCAAGGTCATCATCGGGGAAAACCTGCCTGAGCACGGCATCGTGCTGGAAGGCGGGGAGGCTGACTTGAGCCAGTCGGACGCCGTCATTTCCTCCGGAGCCGTCAGCGGCGTTTCCGGACAACTGACGCTGGCGGGCAAGGATGAAAAGGAACAGACCCTGAACTGGGAACACTCCGGCACGGCAGGCTACAGCGCCTCCGCCGCCGACGGAGGCGCCTTCGCGAACCTCAACGTCACGGCACAGGATGTGAAGGTTGTCGCCAGGGGTTCCTATGCGGCGGAAAACGTCGTCATCAGCAACAACGCCACCCTCGTTCTGGACGGCAGGGACGCCAGTCTGGGCGTGGAAGGCGGGAGCATCCGCCTGGGTGAGGCATTCGCCCATCCGGCTAATCCGGGGCATCTGGTGCTGAACGGCTCCACTGTTCTATCCGGCGTGGAAACCAACAGCGGTTCCACCGTCTCCGGTTCCGGCGCCTTCAAGGGAGAGGTTACCTATTACGGCAGTGAAATCGTGATCGGCTCCGGCTCCTCCGCAGGCTACCACAACTATGAAGGCGGCCTGAACGCGTGGGGGGGAGTGCAGGAACTCACGTTCATCGTGAACGGAACGGCGGCGGCGGACGCCACCCATACCGGAGCGGACACCTATTCCCAAATGAACGTCTCTTCCTCCTACCATGTGGATGGAGCGCACGTCAATGTGGTCATTGGAGACAACCTGCTTTTCAGCAAGGAACAAAGCTTCTCCCTCTCCCTGGTCAACCTGGACCCCGATACGGTCATTGATCCGGACGGATCCCTGTGGGACCTCACCGGCATCGACCCCACGCTGAAGGGCCGCACGGACCTGGTCACGGATACCGGCTTCACGGTTTCCGACGACGGCCTGCACCTGATTTTCAGCGGCAAGGTCAACATCAACGCCGTGAAGGCCCTGCGCGGAGAGGAAGCCTACCGCATCGCCAACACGCTGTGGTCCTCCGTCCGGGTGGTGGACAGCTTCGCCCATACGGCGGCTTCCCAACTGGACTTCCGCGGACCGGGAGCGCGCAACATCTGGTTCTCCGGGCTGGGGGACTTCATGAACGTCTCCTCCGCCACGGGAGCCTCCGGCTTTGACTACAAGGGCGGCGGCTATGCCGTGGGCATGGACTACGCCTGGACGAAAAACTGGATATCCGGCGCGGCCTTCGGCCAGACCTTCGGTTCCTTCCACTCCGCGGACAAGCAGTTCAAGGCGGACCAGGACGGCCTGATGCTGGCGCTCTACCAGCGCTACCACCGCGACCTGCGCCGTGGAAACAGCGTGGACATTGACGGCTACTTCACCTACGGCCGCATGGACAACGATGCGGACAGCACGCTGGGCGGCAGACCCGCCACCGCCTCCTGGAACGATGACGTGTACGGCTTCGGCCTGAAGGGAACCTGGAACATCCGCCTGAACAGCACGGATGTGCTGAAACCCTTCGCAGGCATTGAATTCCTGCACGGCTCCCAGGGTTCCTTCGGGGAGCATTCCGGTTCCGGCACCGCCTGGTACCAGGACGGCTCCGTGCAGAACTGGAGCATCCCCGCCGGCGTCACCTGGCAGAAGCAGATCGCCGTCGGCAGGGGCCAGTACCTGCTGCCGCAGATGACGGTTGCCTACGCCGGAGACGTCTCCCGCCGCAACGCTTCCGTGAAAACGGACGCCTTCGGCACGCCCTTCCGGGTAGACGGCGTCCATCCGGGACGCCACGCCCTGATCGTCCATGCGGGGCTGAACTGGGTCATTTCCAGCGCCTGGAGCGCCGGAGCCTTCTACCATCTGGAACAGAGGGAACACATGACCAACCAGAGCGTTAACGCCACCGTGCGCTATTCGTTCTAAACGTTCTTCCCATTCGGAAACATTCCGGAGGGAATCCACCGCGGATTCCCTCCGTTTTTTCGGCAGGCTTCCCACATTCCACAGGAAATTCTTGACTCCACAGCCCTCTTGCCGCTTAATTCCTCCACTTCACGTGCCGTCGTGGCGGAATGGTAGACGCGCTCGACTCAAAATCGAGTTCCAAAAGAGTGTGGGTTCGAGTCCCACCGGCGGTACCAATAAATAAACCCTGAAAGCTTAATGCTTTCAGGGTTTTCTTTTATCAGTTAACAGCTCTCGGCTAAGAAGCAGAAAACTGAATGCAATAATTTCCAGAAGAAACACTCGTGTGTTTATATAGATATAATTTCTGAAACTTTTTCCGGAACACTATATCTATAAATAAAATCATCAGTAATTACATACTTTATATTAAAAATTATTCTACTGTAATTTTCCAATATTCGCCCTCGCGATGTAATTTTACAAGCAACAAATGAACTAGTCTTTCTGCTTCCCTGCAAAAATCTCCTACAATATCGTCATGGGATTCTCCTTGTTGAAGATGCCACCAATGGTATTCCATTTCCGGAATCAATCCAAATTCATCCACCCCTGTATAGTTTATTACAAATATATTATGAAAAACACTGACTAGAATACATAGTCAGCGTTTTTATCTAAGTTATTCACCTTCAAATGAAAATAGAATGACGAAAATATTTTGAAATAATATGGTTAGTCAAGTATGTAGGTCCCATAATTATAATAGACGAGAGTAAGTTCCTCATCACAATATTCGCTACTCCACTGCATAGGTTGAATCACATCTCCTGTCCATGCCTTTTCCCTGGAGGGGAGCTTATGGACGGAAACAGACTATTTGCGGACAAGGGAAAATATCTCGGGAAAAAGTACGGAAAGTTCAGAGTGAGGAAGGAGATTCGCTCTTGGATGATCGGACAGGGATTGACGATAAACTCCGGAAAGTTTTCCGTAGTTGTTGTCCAGGAAGTATACCCGGCATCCGGCAAGCAGACCTGCAATGCAGATGTGCAGGCGGTCTGAAATGACGATGTCCAATTCCTTCAGAATAGAGAGAAGGCCCCCTATTAGAAAAGCCTGCTCGGCAGAACCGTCGCCCCAGCCATTCCAAAGATCGGAAATATCACGTCCCAGGATCAATTCCGCAGGCAGGGCACTCTCCTTGCCCCGGCGCGGTAGAAAAGCCCCCTGCTGCCAGTAATTTTCGCGGAATGCGCAGAAAGAAGATTCCTGCACGGATTCCCGGATTTTTTCCAGGAGGGAAACCGCCCATGGTTCCGGACAAGCGGGAGTTCCCTTTTCTTCCAGGATAAAAGACGGCAAGGAATTAGGGCAGAAGTAAAGAGCCATGTCGTCCGCCGGGAGAAATTGCGCCCGATCATTGAGCGAAAGGCAATAATCCAGGGAACGCTGTTCCCGGCAAAAGACCAGGTGCCTTTCATCAAAGGAACGAATAAGAGAATCTACCTGATAAAAGCTGTGCGGGAGGATAATGCACCGTTCCACTGAGCGGGCCGTCAGTTCCTCTTTCTGCTCATCCAGAGAACCGTAAAAAGACACGAACCTTCCGCCACCGCCATACACCACATGCCGATGAGGTTTTTCCTGCGCCGGCAGATGATGGCGACGGAAAAACTGCCGCGTGGCGATGTCAATAAGCAAATCTCCTATGTTGCCATGGTTGGCGCAATATTGAAATCCACCCAGTTTAATGAGAGCAGGAAGAATGGAAATGGATTCAGACATGCGGTATGATTTCAAAAAATTCGTTAAGAGTGCCCAGGCAATCCCTGGAAAAAACGTGTGGCACTTCCAGTCCCATCTTGCGCCAGACGCAAATCTGGTGGAGAAGCTCCGTTCCGGAGCCTTCGCAGATGTTATGGAATCCGTTGACGAATAATCGTTTAATTGGAATATTCATAATTGTATAGGGAATTGCAATGAATAAGAAAAAGAGATGGTCCATGCTCCTGACGAATATGGCGAATCCGGACGTGCTGAATCCCTCGTTGTGCGGTTAAAAAATGAGCTGCATGCAGCGACGCCTGCTCCATTCGGAGCATCCATGCCTATTGGCGTAAAACGGAAAGCTCCCGCCTTTGGGCATCCCACCTTGAACGAGAACGGATGGGCTGCCTGTTATTGACGGCTATCCGTAAAATGTTTGAAAAATGCCACCGCCCCCGCTTCCGGAATTGTAAATTCTGGATAATTTGCGTTGGTGAACAGTTTACGGGCTCCCCGGCCATTGACAGCTTCCACGGTCAGGGTAACCGCTTCCACTGTTTTGACCATGTCTTCACTACCCTCCGTGGATGTGCCGGTCACGCACATATCCAGCCTCGCCCATGCCTGAACGGCCTTCCATTCGTCAGACAGGACGGTAAGGGCGGACACTACTTCGGAAAAAGCCTGCAACTGTTCCGGCGTCAGCTCCCGGTGCCTGTAGCGCTGATTCTGAACAAACCCCGCCATATCCGGGAAAACGGCAGTCAACGTAAATTCATCCCACTTGCCGGGTCGCGGGAAATAAAATTGTAATTCTTTCATGTTAAATTGTTTCTATTTTAAGATAGTCAGCCGGATTAATCCCTTGGATGACGCTTACCCTGAACATGGCCATCTCTGCGGAGCAAGTATCTATAATAGCGTAGTGGACGTCATTGCTGACGAGCCCCAGAGAAACTTCCCCCAGGTAATAAGCTTGTGGATTAAGATGACGGCGGTTGAAATTGTAGTGGTTCCCGTGCCCGGAGCTTACCCCCGTATGCCGGGCCAGATAAATACTGCAGGTACCGGATGAAGAGGGAACCGCAATCAAATCAAGCCGGGATACCCAGTCCAGGCTCAAGGCAGCCCAGGAAAGCTCCGTTACAACCTGTCCGTCTCCGGACCTGGCCACTACTTTTCTGCTGGCTGCATCCACATAAAAAAGCGGTCCGGGAATATTCTCCACCGTTGTGGCGGTGACGGTTCCGGAATACCCGGTCCAGCCGAATTTAGTTTGAGTCGCAGCCAAATTCACACCGGAAAGCAGAGACATCACCAGCGCATAGCTTCCGGTTCCGGCAGGGCTGATGGCTCCTCCGTAATTGGTATTGGTGACGGCAGATTTGACCAGGACGCATTTGTGCGCCGTCAGCGTGCCCGCCCAGGACAGCCCGCACCAGTCCGCCAAGGAACGCTCCATCTTGACGTTGCTTCCCTCCAGGGTGGTAACGGTTCCGTTCGCGTGGTCCAGATGGTACACATTCCTCAGAACGGACATGACGGCGTGGCTGCCCGCGTTGAGGCCGGTGTTGGAGGCTCCGGCCGCAAGCGCGGATACGGCATTGATACCGCCGTTGGCATTGACGGTTCCGGAAAAGGTGGACGCCTCCGCCGTCAGATTTTTCAAAACGGCATCTTCTCTCAGCCGAATGCCGCCCTGGGCAGCCAATCCCAGAGCGGCCGCTTTAAAAGTCTGTGTTACCAGTGCATGTTCGTCGGACACCTCCACCGCATCCGTAGGGGCCACAAAGATATACTGTCCGGAGTTTTCCGTTTCCAGAACAGTCAGGCAAGAAGCATCGGAGAGAAGAGCCTGGACAGAGCATGCTGCCGTACATGTCAGCGCATAAGCCGCGCCCGGTATGGTATTCACTTTCATTGAGCAGATTTAGCACCGGAAAAGAGACAGGAATCATCCATGCTGATACGTGCATGCCTCTTGCCACTTCCCCGGAGGGAGGCACGCCGCATGCGGAGCCAACCGGCATGAAAAAATGACACCACTTGACAGAAAAGATAAACCAAGATGTTTATTATGAATATTTTATAAAATAATCACAAACCACCCACCTGCGAACGCGGGAAACATGTAATCCATTGATAATAATATATCCTTTACCCATGATTTCTCCACTTTCCGACATTAAAAAAGACCAGGGACTCATATTTTTATCTAGATTACAGAATTCCAACAACTTACCGCAACAAGGACATTCACGCTGAATTTGGCGGCGGAACCAATCCCTACAATTGACTCGAATTCACGCAAGGCAGTACGTATATAAAAGAGTATGACTTCGTTGCCCGCATCTTCATTGGTTGAAACCGTAGCCAATAAAATCAAACAGATGATCCTCAGCGGCAGCCTGGTCAACATCCTGCCCGGAGAACGGGAGCTCGGGCACAGATTGTCCGTAGGGAGGGAGACCGTCAGAAAGGCTCTGGCTCTTCTGGAGAGGGAGGCATGGATCGCTCCCGCGCGCATCAAGGTTCCGCGGCGCATCCTGAAAACTACGGAGGAAGGAGCGGGAAAAACCGTCCCCTCCCATCCTGTTCAGGAAAAAAGGGGCATTATCGGCTTTCTGACGCCCCAGCCCCTCAAGAGGCTGGCGCAAAGCGTGCTGGCGGAGGTGTACACCATCTCCAAGATTCTGGAGGAAGACGGCATCAGCGTCCGCATTTTTGAAGCTCCCTGGATTTTAGGCAACAACCCGGACAAGCGTCTCGCCAAGCTGGTGACCAAATCCGAATGCGTCTGCTGGATACTCCACCGCTCCTCGGAACAGACCCAGCTCTGGTTCAAGACGCACGGCATTCCCTGCATCGTGCGCGGCACTTCCTACCAGAGCAGCAACCTGCCCTATCTGGACCGCCACTGGGCGGCCACCACGCACCATGCGGCGCAGCACCTCTGGAACAAGGGGCACCGGACCGTCGGCCTGTGCCTCCCCCCGGACCCGTTGAAGGGCCACCAGTTAATGCAGAAGGGCTTTTTCAGCTTTGCGGAAAAGGGCTGGAACCCCGTGCTGATTCCCACCCCGTTTGAGACGCCCCTTTTCTTTGAATACCTCGCCAAAGCGTTCAAGGAACATCCGGACATGTCCGCCCTGGTAGCTACGCGGGGCAACCAGATCGTTCCCCTCCTCTCCTGGGTGGAAGCCCGCTCTTTAAGCATTCCGGACCAGCTCAGCCTGATCAGCCTGACGTATGAACCCTTCATGGAGCGCCTGCTGCCCACCATCACTTATTACGAGGAGAACCAGACAAAAACGGTTCACAAGCTCATCCGGATGCTCCGTGCCCTGACTGCGGGCAAAAACATCAAGAGCATCTCCGTCATCCCGGAAATCTACCCCGGGCAGTCCGTCTCCGTGCGCCACACGCCGCCGTCCGCATAAATACGCTTTCCCGGAAGGAACGAGGGACGCCATGGGCATAAAAAGGCGCGTAAACGCCATCTGTGCCCTGGCAATAAGCCCCAGGCTGTACAGCACGGATTTCCGCATGCCTCTTCCGCACACTAAACCCACCGGACCACCGGCGGCGCCCGCCTTGGGAGAACACCTGGCCGCCATCCCGGAAAAGCATGAAAACCGAATAGCGGATGCCCGGCGTTTCCCTCTCTTCCGCCCGGGCTGCGGGAGTCCCTCCGGCAGACCAATAATGTTTGACATCCCTCCGGGCTCCAGATAGGTTCGACTCTGATTTCATCCCCCGGCTTCCCACGCTGCGGAACGGGGCTCCACAGAACTCTCCCATCCACCATTTCCCCCATGAAGCCATTGAAAGGAGCATGCATCATCGGCCAGTCCGGCGGCCCCACCGCCGTCATCAATGCCAGCGCGCTGGGGGCCATCCAGACGGCCCTGCAATGCGAACCGGTCACCCGCGTGCTGGGAGCCGCCAACGGGATTGAAGGAGTGCTGAAGGAACGCCTGTTCGATATGGCGCAGGAAGACCCGGAGGAACTGGAATTGCTGAAATACACCCCGGCCTCCGCCCTGGGCTCCTGCCGCTACCGGATGGCGGATCCCGCCGTGGATGATACGGACTACCGCCGCCTGCTGGAGGTGTTCCGGAAGTACGATGTACGTTACTTTTTCTACAACGGCGGCAATGATTCCATGGATACCTGCAACAAGATATCCAAATTCATGCAGCAATCCGGCTATGAATGCCGCGTGATCGGAATCCCCAAGACCATTGACAACGACCTTTACGGCACGGACCACTGCCCCGGCTTCGGTTCCGCCGCCAAATTCATCGCCACCTCCTGCATGGAGGTGCACCAGGATCTCCGCGTGTACGACAAAGGGCGTGTCACCATCGTGGAAATCATGGGCCGTCACGCCGGATGGCTGGCCGGTTCCGCCGCCCTGGCCACTTATGCGGGCGCCGGACCGGACCTGGTTTACCTGCCGGAAGTCCCCTTCCGCATGGAAGAATTCTGGCAGGATGTGGACCGGATTTACAAGCGTAACGGGAGCTGCATGGTCGCCGTCTCGGAAGGGGTGCAATATGCGGACGGCCGCTTTGTCGCGGAATCCGGGGACAGGGACGTCTTCGGCCATACGCAGCTGGGCGGACTGGGCGCCATGCTGGCGGAATCCGTCAAGCGGCAGACCGGGGCCAAGGTCAGGAGCATTGAACTTTCCCTCCTCCAGCGCTGCGCCTCCCACGTGGCCTCCAAAACGGACATTGATGAAGCCTACATGGCGGGGAAAGCCGCCGTGGAAGCGGCCGTTTCCGGCCAGACGGACAAGATGGTCGCCTTCGAACGGAGCACGGAAAACGGCATCTACTCCTGCAAGACCAAATTGACCAGCCTGGGAGACGTGGCCAACGTGGAAAAACTCGTCCCCCGTGAATGGATCAATACCCGCGGCAATGGAGTTGAACAGCCGTTCATCGACTACGTTCTGCCCCTCATCCAGGGAGAAACGGCCATGCAGAAGGAATGCTCCCTGCCCCGCTTTGCGAAGCTCAAAAAAGTGCTGGCGGACCCGGTACAGGGATAGCTTTTTTCTGGCAGCACCTTTTTCTCCATTTTCCATAACAGAGAGGAATTCAGCCTACCCGGAACTTCTCCCGGCCAGGTAAAACACTCGGCCAGCCACTAGCCCAACCCCTTTTCCGGCTCAAGGCAAATACGCGGGAAGGAGATTGCATAATTGACCGCAACTGCGGCATTCACGCTGTTTCCATAAGGTATGTACAACTTCTTGAAAAAGAAAAATCCCGGCAGGAAACAGGCTGAATGGCACGGCAGGGGCGGAAGAACATGAAAAAAGAGAAGGCGGATGCAACCCATGACTGCTTTTTCTCCAGTCCAAGAGGCCTTCCGTGCCGGCTTAAAAAGAACACCGTAATAACAGGAACGATAGTTCCCTTCATCATCCGGAAGAGAAAAATAAATTCGGGAAAGGAATCGGCCTGTTTCCTCATCCATGAACTTTATTTTCTCCATTCAATTTCTTCTCCGCGCCCGGATAATTATGGAAAAAACCGGCTTCCCGTTTAATCTCTCGACAAACTTTCCACTATCATCTTTAACGAATTTATTTGCACTTTCTTAGAAATGTTTGAAAGAAAGTTTTAAATTCCATTTTATTCATTTTCCGGTCTTATATTAGCGCGACAGAGGAACATTTTTCCCGATATTTCTGCAAGTGCCCTCATAAAGTCAGCTTCCTTTTCTTTTGAATATAATCCGGCCCTCAATCACCTTTCCCCCAGGGAATAAAACGGAACAACAAGATAAACTTTTGATTCAGGAATCACCTGCGCCAAAACTCCACATCAAGATAAAAAACACTCATTGCCAACAAGTTTAAAACTTTTCTTCCCGTTATCATTTATCTTTCAATAAAAGTGAGCCGGACCCGAAGAAAAGGCTCCCCTGGCAATCCGTCCCCCCCAAGGAGGAGCCGGAACGGAGACGGTACAGAACTCCGGGACGGGGATATGAATCACTTTTCGGCTTCACGGGGATGGGAAACTCCTTTGTGCCGTTTCCCGTTGTTTTGTAACCCGCAATTCCGCAACACCCTTTTCTTCCGCTAGCCCTGCGCCCTGTTTCCTCTCTGGAAGATGATGGAACCGGCTTTTCCTCCATATTCAATTGTAGAATAATTCTTTTCCGGCATATTAAATTCAAATAGCGGGAAACAAGGAAATGAAAAATCTTGCAAGCAAGGGTGAAAAAAGGCTAAAATGATAAAGAGCTCCAAAATTCGACGCCTATCATTTCATCATGTAAAAACGGCTTGTTTCCGGATATTTTTTCGGAAACTGGCATGAAATCGGTCCCCGACCAGCTACTATCCAAGTTTTCCCCGCATGCCATGCTCGATTACCTGTTTCAACATTTTTATTCTACGCTGGCAATTGTTGCTTTTTTTATTGCCATCCTCATTCTGCGCGCCTGCGGCAAGCGCGGCAGGCGCTGGATTCCCGTCTCCACGGCGCCCTTCGGCTGCATGGCCTTCCTGGTCGTCTTTCTCCTGCTGACGGCCTTCATCATCTGGTTATTCAGCTTTTTCACCACGGGTCCCATGGTGGAGGACCTGGCCTTCACGCTTGCATGGCTGGCAGCCATGGCCTGCGCCCTGGCCGTCATTTCACGCCTGACCGAATACTGCCTGCAGCAGGACAAATCCGCCAGCAAGCTTTATCCGGGGGAATCCCGGAAGTTGCTTCCCGTCCAGCTCCGGAACAAGGGCATCCTGCTGTTCGTGCTGATCGGCGTCATCAGTTGCGTTATTGACATCATCACCGTACCCTTCCCGGTTCCGGAACTCCCGCCGGGGTCCGCGCTGTCTGCTGCCACCCTTGTTCCCCTGCCGCAGGAAGTGCCCGTGGAGGTCCATATCTCCTCCCGTGTCACCAACAGGTTTTTCGGAGAATGCGACTTTGACCTGACCGTCCGGGAGAAAGGCGGGAACAAGCATGTTTTCCCCGCCATCCTGATCAATCCCGGCGGGGAAAGCGCCATCACCATTTACAGGCTGCGGCCGGAGGAAAAACAACGCCAGGGCAGCTTGATATTCACCAATGGCATGCAAAGCTGCCTGTTCAACATGGATACCATGCGGATGAAGTCCCTGAGCGGTCCCGCCTCCAATTATCCCCCACCCACCCAGGAGGATCTGGATGGACAGGATATGGACCTGCGCCTGGAAACGGTGGGGCTCTACCAGGGGCTTTCCTGCATACGCGGCGCGGAGCATACGGATACAACGCGCGCCTATGTTCTGAAAATCCTGAAGGATACGCAGCCATGACCGGAACGCCTCAAAAGGGTCGTTGACACGGGCTCTCCCGCTCCCTTACTCTGGATACGGCCAAAACAGCCATAGCCATGATTAAGATTACAGCCAAAAGCATCGTCAAAGCAGGAGCCAGGGAAGAATTCATCGCCACCGCCCGGGAACTGGTGGAAAACAGCCGTGCGGAAGCCGGCAATATTTCCTACCATCTGTATGAGGACATTGATGACCCTAATATCCTGACATTCATTGAAGAATGGAAGGACCAGGCAGCCGTGGACGTTCATGCGGATTCCGAGCATTTCCAGCGCATCATCCCACTCCTGAGCGACATGACGGAGGAAGCCATTGAAATTTCCCTGTACCGGGAAGTTCTGTAACTCCGGCAGGAAAAACCGCAGCCTTATTCCCTACCCCTTCCGGGAAAGGCAAAAAGCGCCCCGTCCCACCAGGGAGACGGGGCGCAGGAAGCTTCGCATCATTTACCGTCAGAATGCGAAGCAACCACACCCGGAGCCCCAGAAATCGGAATACCTGGGCCGCGACGCATTCGCCGCGCCCTCCATCAGCATGAACGCGGAATGCATGCAGCCGTGTTCATGGCAGTGTGAGGAATGCCGGTGCTCCTGCTGGAAAGGCACGCCGGCCCTGGCCGCCTTCTTCGGGTCCAGGGGAGCGCCGTATCCGCCGAACACGGCAATGGGGGACCACTCGGGCAGCACCGGAATGGGCGCCGGGTCCAAATCCTTGAACGGTCCCGCGGCATAAACGATTTTGCCGTCCATGACGGTCAGCACGGATTCTATTCCCTTGATCTCCTCTTCCGGAACGGAGAAATAATCTTCGCTCAGCACGACCATGTCCGCCAGTTGACCGGGAACAATCGCTCCTTTTTTGCCCGTCTCGGAGGAAAACCAGGTGCTCCCCTGCGTATAAAGCCGGAGGGCTTCCTCACGGGAAAGGCAGTCTTCCTCCCGGTACATCGGTTCTCCGCCCACGGTCTTCCCGGTGGTCAGCCAGTACAGGGAAACCCATGGATTGTAGCTCGCCACGCGCGTGGCATCCGTTCCGGCCCCTACGGGAATGCCCATTTCCAGCATTCTGCGCACGGGCGGCGTATGTTCCGCCGCCTCCTTGCCGTAGCGGTCCATGAAATATTCCCCCTGGTAGGCCATGCGGCACTGCACGGCAATGCCTCCGCCCAGCGCCTTGACGCGTTCCAGATTCTTCTCGTCAATGGTCTCGCAGTGGTCGAAGAACCAGTGCAGGCCGTCAAAGGGAATCTCCCGGTTCACTTCTTCATACACGTCCAGAAAGCGGGAGATGCTCTCATTATACGTGGCGTGCAGCCGGAAAGGCCATTTGTTGGCGGCCAGCAGGCTGACCACCCCCTTGAGTTCGGATTCCATGTCTCCGGGAAGGTCCGGACGCGGCTCCAGAAAGTCCTCAAAGTCCGCGGCGGAAAAGACGAGCATTTCACCCGCTCCGTTGCAGCGGTAATAATCGTCCCCCTCTCCCGGCCTGGTCATCCTGATCCATTTGGCAAAGTCCTCCTTCTCTTCCTTGGGCCTCTGGGTAAACAGATTGTAGGCAATCCGCACGGTCATTTCCCCGCGCTTGTGCAGCTCTTCAATCACCTGGTAGTCCTCCGGGTAATTCTGATAGCCGCCACCCGCGTCAATGATGCTGGTCAGGCCCAGGCGGTTAAGTTCTTTCATGAAATGCCGGGTGGAATTGATCTGGTGTTCCAGGGGCAGTTTGGGCCCCTTGGCCAGCGTGGCGTAAAGAATGGTGGCGTTCGGCCGCGCAATCAGCAGGCCGGTGGGATTGCCCTCGCTGTCGTGCTGGATTTCCCCGCCCGGAGGGTTGGGCGTATCCTTCGTATACCCGCAGGCGCGCAGGGCGGCCTTGTTGAGCATGGCGCGGCAGTACAGGTGAAGCACAAAAACGGGCGTATCCGGCGCCGCCTCATTAATCTCCTCCAGCGTAGGCATCCGGCGTTCGGCAAACTGGAACTCGCTCCAGCCGCCCACCACGCGCACCCACTGTCCCGGCGGCGTTCTGCGGGCCTGCTCCTTGAGCATGCGCATGGCGTCCGCCAGGGAGGGCACGCCGTCCCAGCGCAGTTCCATATTGTAATTCAGGCCGCCGCGGATCACGTGCAGGTGGGAATCGTTCAAGCCGGGAATGACGGTCCTTTTCCCGGCGTCGATCACCTGGGTATCCGGCCCCTTGTACTGGGCAACGTCCTCGTCGGACCCCACGGCCAGTATCTTTCCATCCTTGACGGCGACGGCGCGGGCCATCGTGCCGCGTTCATCCAGCGTTGCTGTGTTGCCGTTTGAGATCATCAAATCGGCGTAAACCTTATCATTGTTTTTCATTGTTTTCATCATGGTTCGGGGTTGTTCCCGGAATGGTTCCGGCCTGCGCCCTGAAAAGCCAGGGAGACAGAATGCTGCTGATCAGCGGCATGAATACCCAGGTCAGCAGCGCCACCACACAGGCGTTGAACAGGAAAAAGGAAAGCCATCCGGGCAGCACGCTGCGGATGGGCCCACCCACGGTAATGTTCAGAAGAAAGATGACCAGGCACACGCCCAGATAGGTGGCCGCCGCCGTCTTGTAGCGCGGCGGCGTCATCATCGGGGTGCCCGGCTGGTTCAGCCAGGCGTCCAGGCCGTTCATCTCCTGGATATGGGCCTCCCCTTCCGTATGGGCTCCCAGCAGCTTCATCCAGCGTTCGTACTCCGGGGAGGAAACCAGGGCTTTTCTGGCGGCGGCGCTCGCGAAACGGTCCACCACCACATACTCCCCGTTTCCGTCGGAGGGCCGCAGGACGCTGATGCCCACATGCCCGGGGCAGCTCAGCACAAAATTGACGAAATCCCGCATGGCGTGCTCAAACTGGCCTTCATGCCCCGGCAGAATATGCCGGCGCACCACAACGGTCACTTCCTCTGAAGGATTGATGGCGTTCATGCCTGACGAATGTTCAGGATTTTTCTTCCGGCGCGCACCCCCGTGTTAACGGAGGGAGCGCCGGAAAAACTCTGCGGGCAATCAGGCGTCATGCTTCACCACCTGCGGGGACAGGGCGGACTGGGGAGCATGGTGAACCATCGTGTAGGCGTACTCCACGCCCACGCCGTAAGCGCCGCCCTGCTGCTTGAGCAGATTCATCAGAGCGTCGTAATGTTCCTTGTTCTTCCAGTCGCGCTGGAACTCCAGAAGGGCTCCGATGGTCGTCAGCCGCGTGCCGCCCGCCTGGACGATGCGGGAAAGGGCCGCCTTCTGGGCGTCCTTGGAGGTGGCGCCGCAGCAGTCCTCCACCACGTAAATGTTATAACCGTCGCCGATCATCTCAATAGCCGGCCACGTGACGCACACTTCCGTCCAGAGCCCGGTAAGGAGGATATTCTTGCGGCCCGTCGCCTTGATGGCCTTCCGGAACTCGTCGGAATCCCAGGAATTCATGGACGTGCGTTCAATGACGTGCTGGCCCGGAAAAATATCCAGGAGCTGGGGCCAGACATAGCCGGAAAAGCCCTCCGTTTCCACGGCCGTAATCACGGTGGGCACCTGGAACAGCTTGGCGGCCTTCGCCAGCAGGGTGACGTTATTGATCAGGTCGGCACGGTTGATGTTGGCTACGCCAAAGGTCATTTGGGGCTGGTGGTCAATGAAAACTACGGCAGCGTCTTCCGGCGTGTACAGCTGATGATAATGCGAGGATATCAGGGACATCATCTTATTCTCCTTATAATCTATGTTTAATTAGTGAAATCGGGACCGCAGGCGGTCAGAAAACCGCTGGTCCATGATTGGTTGGAGACCAGTTTCCCCGTTTTTGTTGACACTATGCCAAAGTGTGACCAACCATTAAAAATGGCTGGCTTCCTGAAAAAACGCTCCGTCCCCCACCGGACCGGAGCTGAAAGCGAAAATGGCCTCTTCGGAAAAAGACAGTCATCGCCTCATGCAAGATGCCCGCATCTCCGGAGATCACGCCCTCGCCTTCGCGAACACTCGGAACGGCATAAAACAATCGCCCGGGCACAGCCCCGCCGGAGAGGAAAATCCCAACACGCCCCTGCCGGAAGAAACACCGCTGCGCAACGGGGCGTGGACCGCCGCGGCGTGATTGGAATTACTTCCCTTCCCCGTGCTTGATGTTCAGGGCATCCAGAATCTTCTCATAGCCAGGCAGCCGCCTCTGGAAATCCTGAAAATTCTTGTCCTCCTTCCGGGTCCAGCCCGTTTCCGCATAAGCGGCAATGCGGGGGAACACATGGCGGTGCAGTTTGTCCGCATCCGCAATCCATTCCGTCCAGACCTGGCAGCCCAGGCCGATGACGTTCTGCTGCTGCTCCGGCTTCAATCCCGCGAAAACGGGTTCAAAGGAATAGGATTTGGACAGGGGGAGCTTGTCGTAACCCTTGTTCATATAAGTCATATGGGAGGTGGAATTCACCACCTGGTGACCGTCTTCAACCGCCTTGGTGGCAATCTTGTCGGACCCGTACCAGAAATGGATGATGGCCTTCCCGTCCAGCTTGCCCAGAGCGGCCCCCTGGCCGCCGTCATTGTGCACGTCGGAACCCAGAATCTCATTCCATCCGATCATCCGTATTCCCTTCTTAGCCAGCATGCCGGAAATCCGGTTCGTAAACATGATTTGAAGGTCCGGGAAATTCCTGATGCCCTTCTTCTTCATGAACTCCTCAATGTGGGGCACGCCCGCCCAGTACTTCTTATACCGCACCTCGTCGCCGCCGATGTGGATGATGCCGCCGGGAAACAGGGCCGCCAGCTCCGTCATGACATCTCCCAGAAACTGGTAGGTCCGCTCGTTGGTGGGGTCAAACGCGGTTCCGTCATTGAAGCTCACGGGAATCTCCGTCACGGGTTTGGCGGACAACTTCAATTCCGGATAGGAGAACGTGGCGGCGGCGGAATGTCCGGGAATGTCTATTTCCGGCACAATCGTTATGTTCCGGTCGGCCGCATAGCGCACGATGCGCCTGATCTGCTCCTGCGTATAAAAACCTTCATGGGGCCTGCCCGCATACTTGCCGCTCCCCCACGTCTCTATCTCCGTGTCTCTCCGCTTGCTGCCGATGGAGGTCAGCTTGGGATACTTTTTAATCTGGATGCGCCATCCGGCATCGTCGGACAAATGCCAGTGCAGGATATTCATTTTCAGAAGCCCCATCTGGTCAATCAGCCTCTTCACCTCCTCCTCTCCAAAAAAATGCCTCGCTTCATCCAGCATGAAGGCGCGCCACGCAAAGCGGGGATAATCCAGCATGGAAAAAGGCTTCTCCGCCACGGTCCAGCTTACCGCCCCCTTGTCCGCGCCATCGTCAAAAAACGCGGCAGGCAGCATCTGCGCCAGGCTCTGTCCGGCGTAATACACCCCTTTTGGTGCGGCAGCCTTGATCACGATATTTCCGGGCGCCGCTTCCAGGCGGTACGCCTCCGGTCCGTACTGTTTCAGGGAAGCATCCTTCTCTATCCGGATGGCCCCCGTTCCCCCCATCCCCGCCAGGGGCAGTCCTGTTCCGCCTGATAAAAACTGCCGCAGCAGACGGGCCTGCCGCTGGAACCCGGCGTCCTTCTCCCGGCACACGATGCGCGTGCCTCCATCCAGCTTCACGGGCTTCGCCTCGCTTTTGTCCGCAATCCTGACGGAAACGGGCCGGGGAATGATCTGGTCCTGCGCATTCACGGTCAGGCAGCATGCTCCGGAGAGCAGGAAAAGGAATACAGGGGAAACATAGCGGAACATCACGTCCAGTATACACCGCTTCTGCCGGGAGTCTTTCCTTTTCTTCCCGTTTTTTCCTTAATCCCGTTAAAAGCGGTCGGGGAACCTCCCGCTCCATGACACGCCAGCCCATCCGCTCCGCCTGAAATGCCATGATGCGCCCCTTGCCTTCCTTTTTCCCGCGGCGTATGATGGACACCATGAAAAAAGACGATACGCCGGGCCTGTTTGCCGCCTTCGCGGACCGGCCCCTGGCGGACCGCCTGAGACCGGCAGCCCTGGAGGAAATCGTGGGCCAGGACCACCTGCTGGGGGAGGGAGGGCCCATCCGGCTCATGGCGGATTCCGGCAAGCTGACCAGCTTCGTCCTGTGGGGGCCGCCCGGCTGCGGAAAAACCACGCTGGCGCGCATCCTGGCCACGCGCACGTCCATGCACTTCGTCGCGCTCTCCGCCGTCTTCTCCGGCATGGCGGATTTGAGAAAAGCCTTTGACGAGGCCGCCAAACGGCGGGAATACGGCCAGGGAACCCTCCTCTTCGTGGATGAAATCCACCGGTTCAACCGCGCCCAGCAGGACGGCTTTCTGCCCTACGTGGAAAACGGAACCGTCACGCTGGTGGGGGCCACTACGGAAAACCCCTCCTTTGAACTGAACAGCGCCCTTCTCTCCCGCTGCAAGGTCTTCGTCATGCATTCCCTGGACGCTCCGGCGCTGGAAAGCATCATTGAACGGGCGGAATCCCTCCTTCAGCGCAAACTGCCTCTCTCTCCGGAAGCGCGCGCCACCCTCATTGAGCTGGCGGACGGGGACGGCCGCTACCTCATCAACCTGATGGAAAGCGTCTTTGACCTCTGCAAGCCTGATGAAACGCTGGACACGGCGGCCCTGCTGAAGATCGTCCAGCAGCGCGCCCCGGTTTACGACAAGGACCGGGAAGGCCATTACAACCTCATCAGCGCCCTGCACAAGTCCCTGCGCGGCTCGGATACGGACGCGGCCCTGTACTGGGCCGCACGCATGCTCCAGGGCGGGGAAGACCCGCTCTACCTGCTGCGCCGCCTGACCCGCTTCGCCATGGAGGACATCAGCCTGGCGGACCCCGCCGCGCTGCAAATGGCCATTGCCGCGTGGGACACTTATGAACGCCTGGGGTCCCCGGAGGGAGAACTGGCGATCGCGGAACTGGTCATCTACCTGGGCTGCGCCCCCAAATCCAACAGCGCCTACACCGCCTGGGGCGCGGCACGGAAGGCGGCCAGGGAATACGGCTCCCTGATGCCTCCGGCGCACATCCTGAACGCGCCCACCAAGCTGATGAAGGAGCTGGGCTACGGGAAGGATTACGCGTACGACCATGACGCTCCGGACGCCTTCTCCGGGCAGAACTACTTTCCGGACAAGATGCCCCGCCGCCAGTTCTACAAGCCGCCGGAACGGGGCTTTGAGCGGGAAATCAACAAGCGGCTGGCATACTGGGACAAACTGCGCCGCCAGCGGGCGGAAGAGGATTCCGGCAGCTCCGGCACGCGGAGGAGCCGGAAAAAGCCCCCCGCTCCGGAAGAACGGGAACCCTCATGAGGCATCCGCCGGCCATACGGCCACTTCCGCAATCCCCTGCCCCGGCGACAGCCGGATGCGGACATACCTGGCTCCGGCATCCTCCGGGCACGCTGCGGTCAGCGCCGTCCCGTCCTTGTTCAGAACGGTTTTCACCTCCTTCCAGGTCTTGCCGTCTTTGCTTACCTGCACCACGGGTGCCTGCCCCTTCCAGTCCCCGGCGGCCTTCGCCTCCACCCGGTCCAGGCGGAATTCAAACTCCATGTCCAGCCGCCACCACGGCGCCTTGTCTTCCGCGGACGGCAGCCACGCAGAAGCGCCGTCCCCGTCGGACGCCTTCATCGCGTCCTGGAGGTTGGAGGAAGCGGAACAGGGCCGCAATTCCGCCAGGTTCGCCTTCTCTCCGGTTCCGGACCGGCCATGCCGCGCCAGCTGGGCGTCCCTCTCCTGCGCGGTAAAACGCCTGTAAGGCCTGTCCCTCGTTTCCGCGCTCCTGCCCGCCACATACGCCGGGGCCTTCCGGGAAACGATTTGGAGGCTGTCCCCCTTCAATCCCGGGGAAGACGCCTTGATGACCGTTTTCCCGGCGTAATAAGACCGGAACTCAATGGCCGCGCAGCCGTCAATGAGGTCAATGTCCGTCCCGGGCGTGAACGTGATGCTCTTGCCGGTGGGAAACTCTCCGGGGCCTGATTCCACCGTGAGCGTTACCGGAACGGCATTGGCTATCTGCCTGCCGGAGGCATCCGCCACCTTCACGGTCACGTGCACGTCGTCCGTGCCGTCAGCCGGGCTGATGGCCTTCTTGTCCGCGATCAGCTTCACCTGCGCAGGCGTTCCCTCCACGGGCCATTCCGGCGGGGGAATGTTCCTGAACTCATTCCTGTACCAGTACCAGGCCCGCTTGGGAATGCGGAAATAATCCACAATGCCCATGCGGCCGCCGGAGGGCCAGATGCTGCCGTGGTCAAAACCGCACCAGACCGCCTCCCCCACGCGCCAGGGATAGCGCACTCCCGCCTCTTTGTCCTTCTTCATATCCCCCCAGCCCGGCGCATACGCCCCCGGCCTCTTGCAGCTCACGGAACCGTACTCCGTCACCATGCTGGGCCTGCCGGGCGTCTTCACGTGGGAGCCGTCCCCGTTAAAGGCGGCCATGTCCCCCAGCTGGTCGAATTTTCCGCGCTGGCCACCTCCCGCGCACACGGGGCGCGTCGGGTCCAGCTCCTTCACCAGGGCAATGAGCTTGCCGCACAGAGCCCTGGCCTCCGGCGTATGCCGGGTAAAAAACGGTTCGTTGCTGATGCTCCAGATGACGATGGAAGGGTGGTTCCGGAATTGCAGCACCATTTCCCTTACCTGGCGCATGCAGCTCTCCTCAAACGCGGCGCGGTCCTTCTCGTCCGTAGGGTAGGCGTCGCAATTCCAGTACCTGTCGTGCTCCTTGAAGCCGCCCATGCCCCAGAAAATGCCTTCATTCAGCATGCACATCCCCTCCCGGTCGCAGGCGTCCAGAAAAGCCTGGGAATGGGGGTAATGGGAACCGCGGATGAAATTGAACCCGGCGTTCTTCATCAGCAGCACGTCACGGCGCGCTCCGGCATCCGTCACGGCGTCCCCCCAGCCCGCGTGGTCCTGGTGCACGTTGGCTCCTTGCAGATAAACGGGCTTCCCGTTAATCAGCATGCCCCGGTCCGCCGTCAGCTCCAGGGAGCGGAAGCCCAGGGGATTCTCCGCCCGGTCCAGCGTCTTTCCCTTCTCGTCCACCAGCTCCGTCGTCACGCGGTACATGTTGGGGGCTGACGGACTCCACAGCCTGGGAGCGGCCAGCGGAGGCAGGTCCGTCTGAACACGGGCTTCCTTTCCCGCGCCCAGCTCCACGGGCTTCTCCCCGCGCAGAACCACACGGCCGCCCTTCTCCTCGCGCACCGTGTGGCGCACGGAAAACTTCTTCATTTCCGGGGAATCATTCTTCACCTCCGTCAGGATGCGGACCTTCCCGCGGGCAGGCGTCACTTCCGGCGTCTGCACCCAGATGCCGTGCGCGGGAAGATGCACGGGAGAACACACGTGCAGATGCACGTTCCGGTACAGGCCGCCGGAAAAGGTATGCTCCCCGGCCCGCGGGGCGATGCGGGGACTCCAGCGGTTGTCCACGCGCACCTCCACCCAATTCTCTCCGGGCTTCAGGAAAGGCGTCAGATCCGTCCGGAACGCCGTATACCCTCCTTCATGCGTTCCTGCGGCCTTTCCGTTCACCGTCACCTCCGCCACCTGGAAGGCTGCGCCGCAATCCAGAAAAACCTTCTGCCCCACCCATTCCTCCGGCATCACGAGCTTCTTGCGGTAGGAGCCGCGCCCCGTGTAAAAGGAATCGGACATGAAATAGGGCAGGCTGAACGTATGGGGCAGATGCGCCGTCTGCCAGCCGCTCTTTCCGTGCTCGTCTTCCAGCCGGAACTCCCAGCCGCGGTTCCAGACCATCCTCTTGCAGGGGGCCGGAGCTTCCCCAGCGGCGGAAACGGGCGTTTCCGCTCCGGCTGCGGAGAGGCACAGAACGGCGGTGCCCAGCATGTAAGCAATCATCTTGCGCATGAGCATACTACCATACCGCGGCATTCTTTCTTTCAATCAAAAAACATTCCCGCGCCTTGCAGTCCCGCAACGGCAAAGCCGTGCACCCCTTCAGGAAAGCGGCGCTTGCGCCGGTCCGCTACTGGGTGATGATATTCAACTCCGCCACAGTGGCGCTCTGCTCGCCGCCCTTCACCGGGGACCGGGCGTCCAGCTTGAAATAGCGGGCCTCCACAGGCTTGCCGAAGTCAATGCGCTGAACGGCGGGGTCCTTCCGGATATAATGGTAGGTAAACTGGCCTTTTTTCACTTCCTTCCAGTTCTGCCCGTCATCGGAAACGGAGAACGTGTACTGGCTGATGAGGCCCTTGTCCTTGTCCATTCTGGGCGTGTAGATGAATCCGGTGAACTTCATTCTGGTTCCCATGTCCACGGCAATGGAGTGGGGGAAGCCCGGCAGGCCGTTCGTATAGGACGTGTGCCAGCAGGTATCCGGATTCCCGTCAATGGCGAAGTGGGCAAACCCGGTATCCGGCTCTTCCGAGGAAGCGCTCAGGATCTTCCATTCGCCCTGCCCCTTGACGAGGGGGAATTTCCGCTCGCCGGGAGACGTGGGAGGCACGTTGCCGGATTTTCCGGTGGCAGCCCAGGCCCTGACTTCCCCTTCGGGAAGCTTGAAGGGTTTCCGGTACGTCTTTTCCGGCCCCTTGTTGACGGAATACTTCATCTCCGCTCCGGGCGTGGAGGAAACCAGGCTGACCATGCCGTCCCCGTCCCGTTCAATCACGGGGGAATGGGGCACGCCCAGGCCCGCGCGCGCCAGGTTCAGCAGGGCGGCCGTGGGGGCCAGCACAAAGCCCAGGGGGGTGGCTTCGCTCAGCGTCTGGTACTTCGCCAGGGGGCGCGGCCCGCAGGAGGAACTGCCCAACCCCATCTGGAAGGCGTCCAGATTCACGACCACCTTGTCCTTCTCCGGCAGCCTGTCCAGGCTTTTGGCGTTGTTGAGCTCCTTCGGCGTATAACGCAGGACGGACACTTCCAGCGGGGCCCTGGGAGAGGCGGAGCCTACCCACAGCGCCGGAGCCGCCTTGGGTCTGGACAGGGCCACCCAGTCCGTCTCCATGCGGTTGCCCATGTCCTGGGGGCGGGAATAGGCAAAAAACATGTCGTCCACGGAAGTGCGGAACACATCCTTCCAGCAGCTCGTGCGGCGGTCCCGGTAATTGTCCCACGGCCCCAGTCCCAGGTATTCCACCTGGTCATAGGCGGCAGGCATCCCGAAGGTGACGCCCAGCCGCAGGAGCTCTTCCCCCTTGGCGGAGGGATACATTCTGACGGAGGCATTGATGACGCCGTTGCCGAACACCGTCCAGGCAACCTCCCCGGAGAAGGAAAGGCCGGAGCCTTTCGTCCGGAATTGCGCGGTAATGCGGGCCACGCCGGGAGAAATGACGGCGGCCTTCACATCGGAATACTCCGCGTTCATGTTCTGCATCTTCATCTTCCCCTCAACCTTGCTCCTGATCCAGGCGTCGTTGTCCACCGGGGAACGGTATGCCTGGAGCGCCACCGGATAGCCGGGCAGAATCAGGTCCTGGCTGCCGTACCGGAGGGCGGAAAGCATGCCGTCCTTGAAGGAGGCGGAAAAGCCCTTCCCCTGCACCACCACGGGATCGCCCTGGCGCACGGAGACGGCGGGCAGCGCCGCCGGAGCCTTCACGGAAGCCTCCTTCTCCACGGCCGCCGGGAACCACTCGTAAGCTTCGCACTCGTCCGCCACATGCTCCAGTTGTTTGGCGGAAAGCTCCTTCACGTCTTCCGGCAGCTTGAACCGGGCGTCCGCCAGAACCATCAGGGAGCCCGTCTGCATGGCGGCAGAAGGCAGTTTCACCGTCACGGACTTGCCGGGGGCCGTCTCCGGCAGAGCCATGCGCTCCACGGCATGCTTGCCGCCGGGCGCGAGGGACACCAGGTAAAGCGTATAGCCCTTCAACGGCTTGTGGAAATACTTGTTGCGAACGGTCAGGGAACCGTCCTTGCGGTCAAAGGCCATGTACTGGTACACCTTCTTCACTTCCTTCGTCTTGGCCGTGGTGTTCCGGTTGCCCAGAATGATGCCGTTGTCGCAGAAATTGGCCTGGTTGGGCCTGTCCCCGAACATGCCGCCGTAGGCCTGCGTCACGCCCTTGAAGGGCGCGGGCTTGTAAATGCCGTTCCCGGCAGGATTGGCGCGGAGGGACTGGTCCACAAAATCCCAGATGGCCCCGCCCACCATGCGCGGGGAGGACTCAAAGGCTTCCATGTACTCCTTGAAATTGCCCAGGGCATTCCCCATGGAATGGGCGTATTCGCACACGAAGAAGGGACGGGAAGTCTTCTGCTTCCCCCAGTTTTCCACCCGGTCCACGGGCGGATACATGGCGGAATCCATGTCCACGGCCTTGTGGCCGTGCGGGAATTCGCAGTAATGGAGGGGGCGCGTATCGTCATAGGCCCTGATGGCTTCCGAGGCCGCTTCAAAATTCGGCCCGTTGCCGGACTCGTTGCCCAGGGACCAGAACACGATGGAGGGATGGTTCTTGGAACGGTGCACCATGCTCATGTTGCGTTCCACATGCGCCTTCTTCCATGAAGGCTTCCGGGAAATATCCATGCCGCTGTTGCGGATGCCGTGGGCCTCGCAGTTGGCTTCATCCATCACGTACAGGCCGTAGCGGTCGCACAGTTCGTAGAAATAGGGATGGTTGGGATAGTGGGAGCAGCGGACGGTGTTGATGTTGTGCGCCTTGATGATCTGCACGTCCTTTTCCATCACCTCCCGCGGGATGGCGCGCCCGTAGTCCGGATGCGCTTCATGACGGTTGACGCCCTTGAACTTGACGGCCTTTCCGTTGACCAGCACCGCGCCGTTATCGGCGATTTCCACGGAACGGAAGCCGATATTGACGGACCGGGGGTCCTTCCCGTTCAGGGAATAGGTCACCTTGTACAGGTTGGGCGTTTCCGCCGTCCACGGCTTCACGCCGGGAAACTTCCTGTCCAGAGCCACCTGAACCTCGCCTCCGGCGGGAATGGCGGGAACTTCCAGCGTGCCGGAATCCAGCCTGCCCCTGTTGTCCGTCTGCACGCGGCCGGAGCCGCTCGCGCCCTCCCAATTTAAATTGGTGGAAATCCCTTCAATGGAATAATCCAGCTTCATTCCGGCGGGAATATCCTTCTTACCGGAATTGCGGATGGTGAACGTTCCGTCCAGCACCCCGGTCGTGTAATCCTTCCTGTCCAGCCCCGCCTTCAGGAACAGGTCGCGCACGTGCACCTGCGGCTGGGCGAACAGGGTCACGTCCCGGAAAATGCCGGAAAGGCGCAGGAAATCCTGGTCCTCCAGATAGGAGCCGTCGCTCCAGCGGTACACCTCCACGGCAATCGTGTTCCTGCCCGGCTTCACATAGGGAGTCAGGTCGAACTCGCCGCCCGTATAGGAATCCTCGGAATAGCCGACTTTCCGGCCATTCACCCACACGTAAAAGGCGGACTCCACCCCGTCAAACCGGATCATTACCTGCTCCCCCTTCCAGGAGGCGGGGAGATTGAAATCCCGTCGGTAGGAGCCCACGGAATTGCGCTCCTTGTATGCCGGCCAGTTCCTGGGCGGCTCTCCCATCACCTTGGGGGGATTCGGCTTGAAGGGATACGGGACGTTCGTGTAAATGGCCGTTCCATAGCCCGCAAGCTGCCAGTTGGAAGGCACCTTGACCGTATCCCATCCGGAAACGGAATAGGAAGGCTTGAAGAAATCGGCAGGCCTCCCGTCCGGCGTCATGGAAAACTTGAACTTCCAGTCACCGTTCAGGCTCAGCGTCTTGTCTCCCGCCGGGAGAACGGAGGCGCGGGGAGCCTCCTTGTTGATTCCCGTCACCTCTTCATTCTCCCAGTCCGGGGCTTCCCCCAGCAGGGGAAGCCCCGGAGCCAGGCACATCACGGAAAACAGGAATGCTCGTACCGTCTTCATCTCGGGTCAGGTGCTGGATTGCTTACTTGTACTTGTTGATGGAAGGGTCCTGATAGCGCTCGGAATCCTTCTTTCCTTCCTCCCCGGAAGGCTTCAAGGTCCATTTGCAGGAATCCGTGTACGTTTTCGCGCCCATGGAGGCCGTGGCCGTGATGGTGTTGACACCGGGCTTGAGAGTCACTTCAGGCCAGACGGCGCGCTTCAATTCATCCGGCTTGACGCTTCCCACGGCCTTCCCGTTGACGGCCAGCTTCACCGCAGGGGCATTGCTGTAAACCTTCACGGGCACCGTCTTTTCCGTGCGCTCCGCAAACCTGCGGGACGTGATGTACACGGTCGGCTGGGGACTCCAGTTGGCCTTGTAGAAGAAATAGGCGTCCTTGGGCGTCTTGCGGTCATAGGTCACCAGCCCCTTGTCATTGATGCCGGGGCTTTCCCCCTCAAAGCGGGAGGCGGAACCGAAGTCAAACATGTTCCAGACAAAGGAGCCCCACACCTCCGGCCTCTCCCTGATGCACTTGTAATTGATCTCATGCGCCTGGGACTGCCATTCCTCCGGATGCCAGAACCCCGTGGGGGACGGCCTTTTGGCCGGATTCTCATGCATGCCCGTGCTGGCGCCATGGCCGTATTCGCTGACGGCGATTCCCATTTTGCCGCCGTAATCGCGGATGTAGCCGTTCAGGTTCCCCTTCATGGTTTCCGGGCCGCCCCCGTACCAGCCGGGATACGTATTGAACGCGATGTGGTCCGGAATATTGTTCAGCTTCTTGCGGCCCGCCTGGTTGCTGGCCGCCACTGTCATGCGGGAGGGGTCCGTCTCCTTCACGAACTTGTTCAGTTCCGTCAATTCAGCCTCCATGTCCACCCCTTTGGAGGAAGCCTCCGGCTGGTGGCCGATTTCATTGAAAATGCCCCACATGCAAATGGAGGGGTGGTTCCAGTGCTGGTAAATCATTTCCCGGGCCTGGAGGCGGTTGTTCTCCCGGAACTCCGGCGTATCACGCACCAGGTTGACGTTGGGCACCTCGGACCAGACGACCAGCCCCGTCTTGTCGCACAGGTCGTAAACATTACTGGAGGCGGGATAGTGGCCCGTTCTCAAGCCGTCCGCTCCCATGTCCGCAATCAGCCGGATGTCCCGCGCCTCATCCTCCGGAGAAAGCGCCCAGCCCTTCCCCTTCATGTCCTGGTGGCGGCTGACGCCCTTGACCTGCATGGGCTTCCCGTTCAGGACAAAGCCCTTCCCGGGATCGACGGAAACGGTCCGGAGGCCCAGAGGCTGCACTATTTCGTCCGTCTGGCCGTCCGCCGTCCTGATGGAAGTCTTCACCTGGTAGAGGTAGGGATTCCTGACTCCGTTCCAGAGCACGGGCTTGGCGATCGCCAGCGTTACGGGAACCTCCAGGTTCTTCTTTTCCCCGGCGGCGGCTTTCACCGTCTTTCCGGCCACCTTCCTGCCCTTCATGTCCAGGATTTCCACGGCTACATCCACGTCCCGCGCCTTCCCGTCCGAGTTCAGCAGGGTCTTCACTTCCACCTCCGCTTTGGACTTATCCAGGGACTTCGTCGTAATGAAGACGCCGGGGGAGGCGTAAAAGAGGGGGTCAATGCACACGCCGTCCGTTTCAATCAGCTCAATGGGCCGGTACAGGCCGCCGAACATGGAAAAATCCCCGCGCTGGGGCGCTATATGTTCCCGCTGCGTATTGTCCACCAGAACGGAAACCGTGTTGGCGCCTTGTTTCAGGAGGGGAGTGATTTCATAACAGAAAGCGGTAAACGCCCCCTCATGCCTGCCGGCAGGCTTCCCGTTGACGGAAACCTCGGAAACGATGCTGGCGCCTCCGCCGCGGATGAAATACCTCTTGCCCGGCCTGGGGGCCACCGGAAGAGTGCGGGAATAAACGGCGGAGCCGCGCCGGTAGGCGTCGCTGTTGACGGACTTGGCGTCTCCGCGCTGCCCCTTCACGCCGTCCGCGGCATCCTCCGCATTCCAGGTATGGGGAACCGCCACCTTCCCGGAAGAGCCTCCGTTGAAGCTGTAATCCCAGGAGCCGTTCAGGGAATGGACCTCACGGGCATCAGCCGCCAGAAAGGAGCCCAGGGCGCAGCACAGCCCGGCACACGATACGTTGAAAGAGTGAATTCTGATGTTCATGGTACAGCGGAATAATTTATCTCATACGTTCAGGCATGTAAAATACTTTCATCCTGCGGGGGAGTTCTCCCCTTCTTCTAACAAGAATTTATTGGCGTCAAATGGATAGTGTTCAATTTGACATTCATGAACATAACCATGCTTTCTAACATTTTCGGTTCCTGCACTACCAGAAACTTTGATTTTCCGATCGGATCAAAGAAAACATAAGTAACAACATATCCTTTACGGTTACGCGTTTTCCGATGGAAAGCATAAGTTTTCTTTACTATAAGGATGGCCTTTTTCATTAAAACCGTGTTTGTACAAACACGAGGAATGAGTATGAGAAAAGCACCGAATACAAATAAGTTGAAATACGTTGGAGCCGCGCTTCTGGAAGGGGAATCAGTCACCCTGATCCAGGCTGCAAGGCTGGTATTGGAAATCAAGGAGGCCCTGGGAGATGAAATCTGCACCATCACCCGGTGCAGGGAAGTCGTCTCCCTGGGACTGAACGCCATCAAGAACAAACACCATACCGTCAGCTTCGGTACGGCGGACGTGGAATGCCTGCGTTCCAAAAGCCATCGCCGTCCCCGGACGCTGACGGACATCAGGAGCATCATCCACAAGCTCAAGAAGAGCAACCCGGAACTGGAGCACACGCCCCTCCGGAACCTGAGCGTGGAGGAATGCCAGAGCATCCTGATGAACACCTTCACCACGTCCCGTCAGAGGCACAAGGCGAGGCTCATCCTGAGCGGCATCTTCTCCTTCTCCGTCAAGCGCGGATGGTGTGATGAAAACCCCATCCTCCGTGTGGATACGCCCTTCCTGCGGGAGCAGGAAATTCCCGCCCTGACGCTGAAAGAAGTGACCCAGCTTCTCAAGGCGTGCATGGATGAATTTGACGGAAGCTGCGTGGCTGGAGCGGCCCTGATGATCTTTGCGGGCATCCGTCCGCAGGAAGTGGAACGCCTGCTCTGGGAAAACATCGCCATCCGCGACGGCTGCGTGATCCTGAACTCCAAGCATACCAAGACCGGAGGCGCCAGACACGTCACCATCCTGCCCGTGCTTGCCAAATGGCTCAAATTCTGCCGTGACAAAAGCAAGCCCGGACCCGGCACGCCCATCTGCCCGAAGGGCTGGACGATCAAGTGGCGCAAAATCCGCAAAAAAGCCGGCTGGGGCGGAAGAAAGAAATCATGGGTGCCTGACTGCCTGCGGCATACCTATGCCAGCTATCACGCCAAGCACTTCAAGGACTACAACCTGCTGCAAATGGAAATGGGCCACCGCTCCTCCTCCCTGCTCCGCACGCGGTACCTGAACATGAAAGGCATTTCCCCGCAAACGGCCACGCGCTTCTGGGGGCTGACGCCGGCCAAGGTCATTGCGGAGACGGAACCGCCGGAAGAACCGCCGGCGGCCTGATGGGCAAAGAGAAAAACGCTTTGGAACGGAAGGCCCTTTTCCCTGCCGGGGCATGGAAAAAAGGCCGTTTCCTACAGCTCGTAATAGGTATATCCGTTCAGGCCGGAACGGAACACTTCCAGAGCCCTCCGGCGTTCTGACGGCGATATTTTCCCGTCGGCTACGGCCTGTTCCGCAAACGTGCGGAACTTGTTGATCAGCTCCTTGGGGTCATACTCCACGTAGGAAAGGACGTCAGCCACCGTATCGCCCTCCACTTCATGGGTGTAAACGGGGCGGCCGCCTTCCAGGTGCACGCCCACCACGTTCGTATCCCCCAGCAGGTTGTGCAGGTCTCCCAGGGTCTCCTGATAGGCCCCCACCAGGAACACGCCTATGTAATAATCGTCCTCTCCGGGCTTGATGGCATGGAGGGGGAGAGCGGTAGCCACGTCCTCACGGTCGATGAAATGGTCTATCTTCCCGTCGCAGTCACAGGTAATGTCCGCCAGCACGGCCTTGTTCGTGGGCCGTTCGTTCAAACGGTGCAGAGGCATCACGGGGAAAAGCTGGCGGATGGCCCAGGAATCCGGCAGGGACTGGAACAGGGAGAAATTGCCGTAATAAAAGTCCACCATGGAGCAGGAAAGCTCCCGGAGGTCTTCCGGAATGGTTTCCATCTCCGCCAGCATGCGGGAAATGCGGCTCAGGATGTGCCAGTAATAGGCCTCTCCCAGCCCGCGCTGGCGCAGGGTGGCGTTCCCGTAAAAAAACTGGGCGCGCAGCTGGTCCCGGTAATAGCAGGCGTCATTGTAGCACTCCTGCATGTTCTTCCTGGCCAGGGTCCGGTCCGTATCCGCAAAAGCCTTCAACAGCTCCGGCGCATCCTCCGGCAGCTCGGGCGGCGGTTCCTCGCCCGGCGCGCTCGTCACGTCCAGCACGTTGAACACCAGCACGGAATAATAGGCCACCACGGCACGCCCGGACTCCGTCACCAGCGTGGGATGGGGCACCTCGTACTTGGTGCACATATCCCCCACCACCTCCACCACGTCACGGGCGAACTCCGCAATGGAATAGTTGCAGGAGGAATGGAAATTCGTCTTGGACCCGTCGTAATCCACGGCCAGGCCGCCGCCCATGTCCAGCGTGCCCAGCGGCGCGCCCTCCTTCACCAGGTCCACGTAAATGCGGGCGGCCTCCGTCAGCCCCTCGCGCACCACGGAAATATTCGGAATCTGGGAACCCTGGTGGTAATGGAGCAGCTTCAGGCAATCCAGCGCATCCACCTGCTTCAGCTTATCTACCACGTCCACCACCTGGGCCGCGTTCAGGCCGAAGACGGACTTGTCCCCCGCGGACTCCTGCCACAGGCCGGACCCCTTGGCCGCCAGCTTGATGCGCACGCCCAGATTGGGGCGGATGTCCATCCTCCGGGCGCGTTCCAGAATCACGTCCAGCTCGGAAGGCATTTCCAGCACAATGAAAATATTCAGCCCCATCTTCTGGGCCGTCAGCGCCAGGTCAATGAATTCGTCATCCTTGTACCCGTTGCAGATCAGGTAGGCATTCGGATTGTGCATGTGGGCCATGGCGGCAATCAGCTCCGGCTTGGAGCCGGCCTCCAGACCGTAATCATACTTGGTGCCGAACTCCGCGATCTCCTCCACCACCTGCCGCTGCTGGTTCACCTTGATGGGGTAGACACCCTGGTACTTGCCCTGGTAATCCGCTTCCTTGATCGCCTTCCGGAAGCTGTCGTTCAGCTCCGCAATGCGGCTGCGCAGCAGGTCCCGGAAACGGAACAGCACGGGAACGGTGGTGCCGCGCTCCTTCAGGCCTTCCAGCAGGTCGCACAGGCTGATATCCTTTTTCCCGCCGTCCTCGTCGTTCAGGCGTACGGTCACTTCCCCTTTCTTGTTGATCCGGAAATAACCGTTCCCCCAGTCGTCAATGCCGTACAAATCTGCGGAATCATGATGACTCCAACCCCGGACTTTCTGTTTGATGCCTTCTTTAGCTGCTGCCATGTCAATCTGTCTGGTCAAATGTTCTAGCCCAGGCGGGCTTCAAAATCTTCATAAGTAAAGCGGCGCACCGTCTCCACGGAGCCGTCCTTCCTCTGGACGGCAATGTCCGGGTGGCGCACGCCGTTGAAAAACGTGGTCTTCACCATCGTATAATGCGCCATATCGTCAAACACGAGTTCGTCGCCCGCCGCCAGGGGCTCCGCAAAGGAATAATCCCCTATCCGGTCTCCCGCCAAACAGGTGGGCGCGCCCAGGCGGTACGTATGGGAGCCCTCCCCGGCGTTCCCCGCTAGCGCGTAGCTCTCCCCGGCCATCTGCACGACGGGCTGCCGCGCGGAACGGAGGGAGGCGTCCCGGACAATCTGGAATACGTCCGGGCGGTAGGGCATTTCCAGCGTATCCGGCATGTGGGCGGACGCGGAAACATCCAGAACGGCGTGCTCCACCCCTTCCGAGGAAAAAATATCCAGTACCCTGCACCGCAGCACGCCGGTATGGATGGCTGCGGCCTCTCCCGGCTCCAGCCAGACCTCCACCCCGTAGCGCTCGCGAATGCGGCGGACGAGCTCCGCCAGCAGCTTCCGGTCATAGCCGGGCTTGGTAATCCAATGGCCCCCGCCCATGTTCAGCCACGTCATCTCCGGGCGGGACAGAATGTGGCCGAAGTGCCGTTCCACCGCGCCCAGCGTAGCCGCCAGGTCATCCGCCCCCTGTTCGCACAGGGTATGGAAATGAAGGCCGGAAATGCCGGTCAAATCCGCCCCCTGCATCACGTCCGGCGTGACGCCCAGGCGGGAGCCGGGCGCGCAGGGGTCATACAGGGGCGTGTGGCCGGTGGAAAACCGGGGATTGACGCGCAAGCCGCACTTCAGCTCCCCGGAAAGAAAGCGGGGATGCCGCATCACCTCCTCCCGGAAGCGGTTCCACTGCGTCAGGCTGTTAAAATCAAGGTGGTCGGAAATCTCCGCCAGCTCCGCTATTTCTTCCGGAGCATAGCCGGGAGAATAGGTCAGCACATGCTTCCCGAACCTGCGCCGGGCCAGCCGCGCCTCCCACAGGCCGGACGCGCAGCAGCCGTCCAGCCAGGGGGACAGGGCATCAAAGCAGGGCCAGCAGGAAAAACCTTTCAGAGCCAGCACGATACGGCACCCGGCGGCATCCGCCACATCCCTCAGGATAAGGGCGTTGCGTTCCAGGGCAGACTCGCTGATGACGAAGGCGGACATAAAGCAACGACAACCTAAGCGATTCAGAACGATTTGCGAGAAAAATTTGAGTAATCTACCATCATACCCTCAAGGCGGCACGCATGAAAGGCTTCCGCCGCGCCTGCGCGGTTCCCCTCATCAAACGGAAACGTCAAAAAACGCCACAAATCGGCACTTCCTGCATTCTTTTCCTTGAAATGGGATGTGTTTTCCTCTTTTATAACGTAACCATTGCGATTGCCATGACTAACATTCATCCCTTCACCACTGCAGCAGCCTGCATCCTGACCGCCGGAGCAGCGCTCTTCACCAGCTCCTGCCAACCTACCTCTCCCGAGAGCTACGCCCGTCAATTCGCTACTGCCCAGCACGTTTCCGTACACGGGTACAACGGCCGTGAAACGCTGACCACCAGGGTTTACGCCGACTGGGGCGGCATGCCGGCCAATGCGCGCCGCGCCATGGAGGAATACATCAAGGGAGCCGAATGGAAAACGATGGACTACATCCGTCCGCAGTACTTCATCCAGGTGGACCGCTCCTACTGGGCGATCTGCATTGACAATGACGGCAACCTGGTGGGCATCATTCCCTTCCGCAATGGCAGGGACGCCCGCAAGATGTCCGTCAACAACCACTTCAAGATGCTGGTCAACACGACGGACCGCGCTCCCGCCCTGGGCTATGCCATCCTGAAAAACCTGGCCTATGCGGACGGCCTCCGCGTCAGCACACGCAAGGCTGACGGCCTGGAAACGCCCGTTCCGGCGCCCCCCGCCGTGAAGGTGGTCGTTCCTCCCAAGGAAACCGCTCCGGCTGCCGCCCCCGCCGCCAAGCCTGCCGTAGCTCCGGCTGCCGAACCCGGCACGACGGAGGAAACTCCTGCGGAAGACGCTACCGGAACGGAAGAAACTCCCGCTGCGGATAACGCGACTGAAGGCGGCGACGCCACGGCGACGGATGACGCCGCTTCCGACGACTTTTAAGATGCCTCCCCTTCCGGGGATGCCATCGCCTTAATTTCCATCACGCTCCGCCGGCACGTACGGCGGAGCGTTTTTTATCCCCGTTCCTCCGGAACAAAAGCAAGTTTGCCGTTATTTTCACCTTCTCCCCATCCTGAAAAAAGAGAATGGAAAAATTGCGTTTTTAAGCGGGACCGTATTTCCGGGAAGGGGAAACTTCCTCCGCTGAATATCGGAAAAGCTACCGCAGGAAAGGCAGGGAGGCTCCCTGCCCGGATGGGGGCAGAATGGCCGTCCCGGGGAATACGCCGTTTTCCCGTGTTTTTCCATGGACAGCCTGCGGAAAAATGGCTTGCCTGAAAAGCCTGGAGGATTCCACGCGGACCGCATGGAGCGCCGCAAGCCTTTGCGGCAGATGAAAAGAAACTGAGGGCCAGCGAACGGATATTGAAAAAAGTCCGTTAATCAAAACAGCGTACGCCCACCGTCCGCCTGTTCATGCGGAAGCCGCAGAAATTGGCGGCTCTTACCGCAAGTCTTTTCAGAACAGGAACGCGGCGCGGAGAAAAGCGCCTGTGAACAGCCCGTTTCATGGGGAAACTGCCCTTCCGGCAAAGGCGGTCACAAGCTGAATGCCCTGCCGGAAGCAGGGCATTCCCATTCACCCGCCTTCACCAGAGGCACATCTGCCGGCCCTGATGGAAAAGAAACCGGAAACTGCTGCGGAATCTCAATTCCCGCCCTTCTTCACCTGGTCGGGCCACGGAACGGAGCTTCCTTCCGGCGCGCCCAGTTCATTACCCTTCTTGTAGGTGGGCATCTGCGCCTTCCGCTCGCGGAGCAGCTTGCCCATCAGGCCGGCCATTTCCTTCAACTTCCGCGGTTCCCTGGCAGCCAGGTTTTCCTTTTCACCGATATCCTTCTTCAAATTGTACAGCTCAAAGCTCTGGTTCCCGTGACGGTAAATCAGCTTCCAGTCCCCGTGGCGCAGGGCGGTGGAAGCGCCGTACTGAGGAGCCTGACGATTGTTTTCCCCCCAGTTGTTGGGCTGGTGGAACAGCAGGGGACGGTCCGCAGGGAACCGGCCTCCCTTGAGCAGCGGGACCAGGCTCAGGCCGTCCAGCTTCTGCGGAACCTTGGCGTTCCGGCATCCCGCTATATCCAGAAGGGTCGGGAAAAAGTCGTCAATCACCACCGGAACAGCGCACCTGGAACCGCCCTTCGTCACGCCGGGCCAGGAAACGATCATGGGCTCCCGGATGCCGCCCTCCATGCACGATCCCTTGCCGAAGGAAAGGGGATAATTGGCGTCCTCATTGCCCAGCCTGCCGGAAATGGCCAGGCCGCCGTTGTCCGACATGAACACCAGCACCGTGTTCTTGTCCATGTCATGCTCCTTGAGGTACTTCATGATATCCCCCAGGCTCTTGTCCATCCCCTCGATCAACCCGGAATAATGCTTCTCCACCGGAGACCACTTGTGCCCGTCCTCCGGATTCTTGTAGGAATCCGCAAACCTCTTGTCGTAGGCGCGTTCATCCAGCGGGGCGTGCAGGGCGTACTGGGCCATGTACAGGTAAAAGGGCTTGCCGGCCTCCTTCGGATTGGTCCTGATGGCTTCCAGCCTCTTGAGGGCCTCAAGAGTCAGCGCCTCCGTCAAAAATACGTCGTCCTGGTAATAATTATTCTCATCCAGCCCGCGCACATGGTTGAACCCTTTTCCGTAATGCTTGGAACCGCGGTAATCTGCCGGGTGACCGATCTCCGTACCCGCAATATTGTAGTCAAATCCCATATTCAACGGGTTGGATCCCGGCGTTCCCTGGGTGCCGAAATGGGCCTTCCCGCAGTGCACGGTGACGTAGCCGCACTTCTTCAGCATCTCCGGCAGCGTGGCCGCCGTGACGAAGGGGCGCGTCATGTTGTAATGCATGTCTTCCCCGGAAATGGGGCGTTTCGTCGTCCCCCGGGCGGGAATCCCGACCGGCTGGAGGCCGTTGAGGGCCCAGTCCGGCGGCTGGAGATTTTTGTTGTTGCGGTCCGTCGTTCCGTTCTGCTCCCTCACCCAGCAGGTCACGCGGTGCCGCGCCGGATTCATGCCGGACATCAGGCTCACGCGGGAAGGCGTGCAGAGGGGATGGGCGTACGCATCCGTAAACGTCATGCCCTGCGCGGCCAGCTTCTCCATGTTGGGCGTGCGGTAGCGCTCGTTCAGGAACGTCTTCTTCGGGTTGCCCCGGTCGTCGGACCAGAACGGGTGGGACGTATCCTGCCAGCCCATGTCATCCACCAGGAAAACGATGATATTGGGCTTCTTTCCGGAAACGGGGTGGGAAGTATTGCTCTGGGCGGACGCCCCGGCAAGCAGGGAAAACGCGCCGCAGGCGGCGGACAGGAGACAGGCGGAGAACTTCATGGTCGCAACATATTTAATATAATCGTCAAAATCCTTTCAACCTAAAAATACGCACAAGCAACCTCTGGTCTTTCCTCTTTTTTCCGGAAAAAGGCATCATCCTCCGGGAAGCGGCGGAAACGCTTTTGCGCCACCGGGTTTAGGCTTGATTGGCCAGCGGGCGGAGTATACATTCCTCCCCATCATGTCCGAGCGCAAGAAACCATATCCCTTTGACGTTTTTGAACCCAAATGGCAGCAGATCTGGGACGAAAGGAAAACCTTTAAAGTAAGCAATCCCGGAGAAGAGGGCTTTGACGCGTCCAAACCCAAATACTACGTGCTGGACATGTTCCCCTACCCCAGCGGCGCGGGCCTGCACGTGGGCCATCCGGAAGGGTATACCGCCACGGACATCGTAGCGCGCTTCAAGCGCATGAACGGCTTCAACGTCCTTCACCCCATGGGGTGGGACTCCTTCGGCCTTCCCGCGGAGCAATACGCCATCAAAACCGGGCAGCACCCCTCCGTCACCACCTTCCGGAACATTGACAACTTCCGCCGCCAGCTCAAGATGCTGGGCTTCTCCTATGACTGGGACCGGGAAATAGCCACGACGGACCATGAATACGTGCGCTGGACCCAGTGGATCTTTCTCCAGCTTTACAACTCCTACTACAACAGGGAACTGAAAAAGGCGCGCCCCGTCTCCGAACTGGAGGAACAGGGGCTGAGCCGGGAGGAAATCGACCAGCGCCGCCTGGCCTACGTGGCGGAAGCGGCCGTCAACTGGTCCCCGGACCTGGGCACCGTCCTGGCCAACGAGGAAGTGGAGGAATGGAAATCCAAGGGCCACCGGGTGGAACGCCGCCCCCTGCGCCAGTGGATGCTGCGCATCACGGACTACGCGGAGCGCCTCATTGACGAACTGGAGCCGCTGGACTGGCCGGAATCCATCAAACTGCTCCAGCGCAACTGGATAGGCAAATCTGAAGGGGCGGAAGTGGACTTCACCCTGAACGGGGAAACCATCACCGTTTACACCACCAGGCCGGACACCCTCTTTGGAGCCACCTACATGGTCCTCTCCCCGGAACACCCGCTGGTGGACACCATCACCACGCCGGAACAGAAAGACGCCGTGGAACAGTACCGCGCCCAGTGCGCCTCCAAGAGCGACCTGGAACGCACGGACCTCTCCAAGGAAAAAACGGGCGTCTTCACCGGAGCCTATGCCGTCAACCCCGCCAACGGGGAACAGGTCCCCGTCTGGATTGCGGACTATGTGCTGATGGGTTACGGCACGGGAGCCATCATGGCCGTTCCGGCCCATGACGAACGCGACTTCGCCTTCGCCCAGGTATTCGGCCTCCCCATTCTCCAGGTGGTCCAGCCGCCCAGTGAAGACATTGACTGGCGCGGCTTCTGCGGTTATGAAGGCGCCAGCGTGAACTCCGGCTTCCTGACGGGGCTGCCCACTCCGGAAGCCAAGGAAAAAATGATCCTCTGGCTGGAGGAAAACGGCAAGGGCCGCCGCAAGGTAAACTACAAGCTCCGTGACTGGCTCTTCTCCCGCCAGCGCTACTGGGGGGAACCCTTCCCCATCGTCTGGGAAGACGGCCGCCACCGCGCCCTGCCGGAAAGCGAACTCCCCGTGCTCCAGCCCGATCTGGACGACTTCGCCCCCACGGGCGACCCCCGCGGCCCGCTGGTCAGGGCCACGGAATGGATTGCGTACACTCCCACGGCCCACCGTGAAACGAACACCATGCCCCAGTGGGCCGGCTCCTGCTGGTACTACCTGCGCTACCTGGATCCGGAAAACACGGAACGCTTCGTCAGCCGTGAGGCGGAACAATACTGGATGGGCTCCACCGGCAACCCCGGAGGCGTGGACCTGTACGTGGGCGGCACGGAACACGCCGTGCTCCACCTGCTCTATGCCCGCTTCTGGCACAAGGTTCTCTTTGACCTGGGCTACCTCACCACCAGCGAGCCCTTCCAGAAGCTCGTCAACCAGGGCCTCATCCTGGGGGAAGACGGCCAGAAAATGTCCAAATCCCGCGGCAACGTCGTCAACCCGGACGACATCGTCCGCGAATACGGAGCGGACTCCCTGCGCCTGTATGAAATGTTCATGGGGCCCCTCAAGGACGTGAAGCCCTGGGCCACCAAGGGAGTGGAAGGCATCTCCCGCTTCCTGGCCCGCGTCTGGCGCGTGGCCTTCCGGGAAAACCAGGAAGGCGAATGGGAAATCAACCCCAAGCTGGCGGCGGACGCTCCGGAAGCCGCCGTGCTCCCCGTGCGCAAGGAACTGCACAAAACCATCAGGAAAGTGACGGAAGACATCAATGACATGTCCTTCAACACCGCCATCGCCAAAATGATGGAATGCACCAACGCCATGACCTCCGCGGACGTGGTGGACGTACAGGACTATGACGCCTTCCTGACGCTGCTGAACCCCTTTGCCCCCCATCTCACGGAAGAAATTCACAGCCGCCTGCAAGCGAAATTCCCCGCCCTGGCGGAAACGCAGCTCTGCCAGAAAAACTGGCCTGTCTGGGAGGAAACCCTGCTGGTGGAAAACACCGTTCCCATGGTCATCCAGGTGAACGGCAGGCTGCGGGACAAGCTGGAAGTGCCCAGGGACATCTCCCGGGAAGAACTGGAAAAGCTGGCCCTGGCCTCCGCCAAGGTAAAAATCTTCCTGGACGGCGTCACCGTGCGCAAGGTAATTGTCGTGCCCGGCCGCCTGGTCAACATCGTAGCCAACTGACACCCCGGAAAGACTCTGCCATCATGACCATGATCGCCCCGTCCCTGCTGGCCGCCGACTTCTCCCGCATCGGGGAGGAAGCGCGCCGTGCCTTTGACTCCGGAGCCGACTGGCTGCACCTGGACATCATGGACGGCCACTTTGTGGACAACATCTCCTTCGGCCCGGAAATCTGCGCCGCCGTCAGAAAAGCGGTGGGGCCGGACCGTTTCCTGGATGCCCACCTGATGATTGAACGGCCGGACCACTACTTTGACCGCTTTGTCAAAGCGGGCGTCAACCTCATCTGCTTCCATGTAGAGCTGGGGGACCCCCACTACATCCGCGACACCCTCAGGCGCATCCGGAAAGCCGGAGTGAAAAACGGTCTGGCCGTCAACCCGGCCACGCCCTTTGACGCCGTAGTTCCCTACCTGGAGGAAATAGACCTGCTGCTGGTCATGTCCGTGGTGCCGGGCTTCGGCGGACAATCCTTCATGCCCTCCGTGCTGGACAAGGTGGAAAAAGCCGCCGAATGGCGCACGGAGCACCAGGCCCCTTTCCTGATTCAAATGGACGGAGGAATCGGCAAAGACAATGCCGCGCAGTGCGCCCTGGCCGGGGCGGACGTGCTGGTGGCGGGCTCCTCCACCTTCAAGGCTCCGGACATGGCCCGCGCCATTGCGGAAATGAAGTAACCTGCGGACGGTCCTTACCCAGCCCGTTATTACGGAAAATCAAAAAATCCGGCATTCCCGGGAGGAGTGCCGGACTATTTCATTCATGGCTCCATTAATCAGAACCTGCGGCGGCGCATCAGCAGGGCGGCCAGCCCCAGCAGGCCGAGGGAGGCGGAAGCCGGTTCCGGCACGGCGGCCAGCGTCACTTCCGCCCTCAACGCCGGTCCCCATACGGAACCCTCCGTACTGGTAAAGCCCGCATTCTTATACACATCCCCGATGTCCACGCCGTCGGCTTCCTTGCCAAGCCTCAACCTGGCGGAGGAAAAGCTCACGTCACCCCAACTCGTGGCATCTGAAATCTGCGTCGTCGTAAAAGCCACGTAATAAGTTACGCCGCTATCAAGCTGCAAATTATTGAACACGGCCTTCTCCCAGGAGGCCGCTCCGTCTCCGGCGCCATCTCCGGCCATGTCAACGGTGGTCGTGGACTGCCCCACGAACGTCGTTCCGTCCTTGGTAGCGGCGGAGGAAAAAATCGTCACGTACAGCCCGTCGGTGGCATCCGTCCTGTTCGTCGCCTTGGCAATATCCAGTGATTGCAGGAACACCGTGGAATTCGGTGAAATCCCTTCCCCGGAGGAAAGAAGCATGTGGTCCAGGTCAAAGGAAAAACCGTAATAGGCTCCGTATCCCCCGGAAGTCAGGGTGGAAGGATCGTCTTTGGTCGTCGTGCTCAACACAGTAGCCGCCTGTGCCGTTGCCAGGCTGGCCAGAACACCAAGAATACATAGGCACTTCATAAATTTATTCTTATTAATGGGTGAAATACGGAATGGAACCCGTTGCCCAAGGAAATAGCGGATTATGAATCCGTTAAAGATTCTACAATCCGGAAAAGCTGTCCTTCTCCAGGCTCCGGCTTGGCTGGAAAAAACTCCAAATGGACATTCCATCAACATTTCCCACATTCACTTTTTACGGCCGCATATCGTCTGGTAGTCCAGGACCTCCCGGCTCTGATGGATGCCCTCACCGGAATGCAGTGACGGCTATTAAAAAAAACTTCCGCTATGCTCCAGAAAGAGTTTCAACAACGAAAAGCAGGAACTCTGCCGCTTTCAGGCGCCAGTGCCGCAAAGCCACACTCCATCAACACTTCCACCGTCCCCTTTCACAGCCGCATATCTCCCGGGAGCCAGGGCCTCCCGCCCTGATGGAGGCCGCCGCCGAAGCGTAAAGACGGTTATTAACCATTACTGGAACGAAAAGAAAGCCCATTACATCAGGAACACCCTCTGACAATTCCCATGATATGGACAAGCTCAAATTCCCCAAAACCTTTTTCTTTCAATTTTGTAAGCTTGACTCCGGATTCATAATCCGGAGACATCATGGCCGCACCCCTTCCCGGACCGCAGCTACTCCGCAGAGACGCCCATCATATCTCCCTGACGGGCAAACAACTCCGTGCCTTCCGCCGTCTTTTCCAGCAGGTCGGGAGCCAGGCGTATTCTGCCCGGTTCAAAAAAGCACATCACCGTGGAGCCTCCAAAGGCAAAATACCCCTTCTCCCCCCCTCTTGCGGCGGGAACGTCCGGAACATACGTCTCCTCAATCAGCCCCACCCCGGTGGCGCCCACCTCCAGCATGGCGACCTCTCCCCACAACTCCGACCGGATCAGGGTCAAATTCCTTTTATTAGTCCATAGCCACGCCAGCCGGCGGCGCAGGCAGTACGGAGACACGCTCGCCAGCGGACCGCCCAGCCTCGTCCACGGGCCGGGCACCCCGGACACCGGAAAATGAAAACGGTGGTAATCCGTGGGGCACAGGCGCGACAAAACGACGGCGCCTTCCGCATACCGTCCGGCCAGCGCTTCACTCCCCATAAGGGAGGGCAGGTCAAAACTCTGCCCCTTCACGAAAACGCTCTTGATTCGGTCAGCGCGTTCCCAGCCCATGTGCCGGGCATCCGCGGGAAAAACGGCCGTATCCTCCCCACCGGCCAGAGGGCGAGCTCCCGGTTTCAGGCGGCGGTAGAAAAAATCGTTGAAATGCTTGAACTCTCCCATCCCCTTGAGGGAATCCTCCATATTGATGCCGTACTCCTCCACAAAAGAGGGGATGGAACGCGCGCTGGAAGGCCGGTTCTTCAGCCACCCCAGCAGACGGGAAAAAACGCCGCGCTTGATCAGGACATGCAGTGCCGCCCGGCCTGTGGAAGTGCCGTAAATCCATTGCAGGTACTTCTCCCCCAGCACCTGTTCCCGTTCTTCCCTGCCCGTGTAGCGGTTGTAATAGCGTATGCCCTCCATGAAACGCCTAGAGTGTCGCCCGCTTCCCCATTTGTCCAGCCGAAAGAGGCTCGCCGCCTCCTATTTCCCCTGTGCGCGCTCCGGATCCTCCTCCGTACCGGAATCCTTTCCTTCCGCCGCGCGGTCATACCATTCCCGTGCAAGATTCAAATCCTGCGGAACTCCATTGCCGTGTTCATAACAGGCGGCCAGCAGGTACTGGGCGTCCCTCTCGTCCGCTTCCGCAGCCTTACGCAGCCAGTACATGAACAAATCCTCATTCTTCTCCACCAGGCCGCCTTCCCGGTACTCCAGGGCCAGGTCAAACATGGCCTCCGGCTTGCCCTGCTCCGCTGCAAGCTGCAGCCAGTGCAGGGCCTGCGTATCGCTCTTCTCCGCGCCCAGGCCTTCATGAAAACAATCATACAGGTCAAAGGCGGCATCCGCATCTCCCGCATCCGCCTTCTGCTTCAACCCGGGCAACGCCCTGTGAAACCAATCCTCCGCCCGGTCCGGGTCCTTCTCCACGCCGTCCCCCTCCTGGTAAATGCGCCCCAGACGGAACTGGGCGGAGGAATTCCCGGCTTCCGCCTGCCGGACGATCTTACGTTTCCACTCCTCCAGAAACTTCTTCATCCTGCCGCTTCTCCATTTCAGCGCCACCAGAAAAACGACCGCTACCAGCACCATCAGCAAAATAGGCGTCCATTCCAAAAAATCATTCAACCAGTCTATATGCATCTTATCTTTATATTGGATTGCTCCGGCTTCATCCATCACAAACTGTGAACGCGGAAAAAAATCCCATGCCGCAGGAAATGCACCGCTTGCCTGCTTCCCTTTTCCGGACAGGCTGTCCGGAAACCATAATAAACCATCCGGAAAGTTGTTCATCCGGCGTCCTCCCCAACATAAAAATCCTCCTTAAAAGAATATTCAATAAATAACCATTTATCAAAATAATCACCTCCCTTACCATGCAGACATCATTAAAAACAACTGCACTATTCATTCTACGCACCCCGTGAGGGTACGACTGACATGGACAAGCCGCTTTGTCTTGGCTCCCGGGTTTCAATCCACGCACCCGTGAGGGTGCGACCCTGGCGAATTACAAGATGGCCCCGCCCGGCAAGTTTCAATCCACGCACCCGTGAGGGTGCGACTACCTATGTCCGATTTGGCCTAGAGCCCTACCAGTTTCAATCCACGCACCCGTGAGGGTGCGACGGCCTGGAGGATACGGGTTGAGCATCAAGGGCGCAGCAAGGGGTTTGCGCCAACCTGATGCGGAAGCCGGATACGGTCAGGCCCGATAAGAGGTGATTCTTTTGTCAATATCCATTTCCCAATCACTTGCAGCAAGCGCCGGTCTCCCGGGATTTTTCTGTGAGCTTGGGGTTGGCGCAAGGCGGCATCAGACGCGGCGTTATTCCGTAATATTCCATCTTCGCCGCGTCCGGTCCGGCTTGCATTCAACTTGGTTCATTGATGCTAGCCGTTCCCCTCTGCCGCGTCCAGCAACATCTTCCACGTTCCTTCAAACAGAACCGTGCATCCCCGGAGCCGCCAACATGGAGACACATAAACAACAGGCCTCCCGGGCGGCGCGCCGTTTTCCCCATTGCCGGAAGCCGAATTCCCCTCCGGTTTCCGCTGCCATTAAAAAGGAGCCGCCCTTGCGGACGGCTCCCGTTAACGAATGAATGACGGAATATTCCTTACAGGGCCGTCGGAATTTCCTTGCCCAGTTCGGACGCCTTCTTGGCGGAGCCGTCCCCGGCAATGCGTTCCAGAATCACGTCCTTGTAGCTCATGCCGCCCAGGATGATCGGCAGCACATGCACGTCGTGAGGAACCATTACGTCCAGCACGTACGCCTCCGGGGATTCAATCATGCGGGTGATGGCCGCCGGAAGCTCCTCTATGCGGAGCACGCGCTCGCACTTGACGCCGAATCCGGCGCAGATGAGCGGGTAGTTCGGGTAGATGACGTCTTCCGTCTTGTGGGTGGGGTCATAGCTGTCGTGCGGGTCCGCCAGGAAGGTCTGGGCCCGGTTGGAGTCATACTTCAGGTCTTCCCACTGCACCACCATGCCCAGGTGCTGGTTGTTCAGGATGATGCATTTGACAGGCAGGCGCTCCACGTGAATGGTAGCCAGCTCCTGAATGTTCATGAGCATGGAGCCGTCTCCGTCAATGTTCACCACCAGCTTGTCCGGACAGGCCAGGCACACGCCCATGGCGGCGGGAAGGCCGTAGCCCATGGTTCCCAGGCCGCCGGAGGTAGCCAGACGACGGGGCTTGTCGAATTTGAAGAACTGGGCGGCAAACATCTGGTGCTGGCCCACGCCCGTGCAGATGATGGGATCCTTGTCCGCCGTCTGGCGGTAGAGTTCCTCAATGACGGCCTGCGGGGAGATATAGCCCTTGCGGTCTTCATAGGAGAAGGGGTATTGCTTCTTCCAGTCTTCAATCACTCCGAACCATTCCGGAGTGCGGGTAAAGCCGGAGGATTTGCGTTCCCAGCCTTGAGCGGCCAGAGCGGCGTTGAGAACCTGGAGGGCGTCCTTCACGTTCGCGCGGATGGGGTGCGCCACCTTCTTGTTCTTGTTGATCTCGCTGGCGTCAATGTCAATGTGGACGATGGTGGAGTCCGGGCAGAACATGTTGACGGCGCCGGTCACGCGGTCGTCAAACCGGGCGCCCAGGGCGATCACCAGGTCCGCTTCATTCACGGCGTTGTTCGCAAACACGGCTCCGTGCATGCCCAGCCAGCGCAGGGAAAGAGGGTGGGTCTCCGGCATGGCTCCTATGCCCATCAGGGTGGTCGCCACGGGAATCTGGGAGCGTTCCGCAAATTCCAGCAGGTCCGCGGAGGCTTCCGCGGAGATGATGCCGCCGCCGGCGTAAATGACGGGACGGCTGGCGCCTTCAATCAGCGGAATGAGTTCTTCCAGCTTTTCCGTGGGAACGGGCAGCACGGGGTTGTAGCCGGGGAGGTCCATCTCCATGTCGAAGTCCGGCGCAAACACGGCTTCCTGCACGTCCTTGGGCATGTCAATCACCACCGGGCCGGGACGGCCCGTGGAGGCGATGTAAAAGGCTTCCTTGATGATGCGGGGCAGTTCTTCCGGTTCCGTCACCAGATAGCTGTGTTTCACGATGGGGGCGGTCATGCCGAACACGTCCGTCTCCTGGAAGGCGCCGCGGCCGATCAGGGAACGCATGACCTGCGCCGTAATCGCCACCAGCGGAGTGGAGTCCAGATAGGCGTCCGCAATGGAGGTGATCATGTTGGTGGCGCCGGGGCCGGAAGTGGAGATGCAGACGCCCACCTTGCCCGTGACGCGGCCGTAGCCTTCCGCGCCGAACGCGCCGCCCTGTTCGTGGCGGGGCAGGATGGTCCGGATTTTGGGCTGATGGCTCAGGGCCTGGTGAATCGGCATGCTGGCGCCGCCGGGATAGGCAAAGACGACGTCTACACCTTCACGCACGAGGCATTCCACGAGCACTTCGGCTCCTGTCATGCGGGTTTTCGTCGGGGCGGATGATGTTTTGTCGTTTGTGCTCATGTGCAAATAATATTTTATTTGTTCAATAGGAAAAAAGGTTCTAGCGCATTCCGGGCGTAATGTGAAGCCTTTTCATTAAAATGCAGGCGTGCATCCCGGGAGGAGGGGAAGGCCGGAAAGCGCCCCTCTGCGGAAGCCGCTGGAGAGGGAATCAGGCCAGGGACGCGCGGCGGACGTGCACGCAGTCCATTCCGGCGGCTGCGGCGGCCTTCATGCCGGGTTCCGCGTCTTCAAAAACCACACAGCGGTCCGGGGATGCCCCCAGAAGTTCCGCCGCTTTCAGGAACATGTCCGGCGCAGGCTTGCCATGCTCCACTTCATCCGGCGTCAGAATCACGTCAAAAAGACCTGAAAGTCCGGCGGCGGCCAGCGTCCGGGACGCTCCCGGCATGGCGCTTCCCGTAGCGATCGCCTTGGGGGCGTCTCCCAGGGAATGCACGAATTCCACCACCTCCCGGATGGGCTGCATGCCCTCCTCTTCCAGCATTTCCAGATAAATGCGGCGCTTGTCCGCAGCGGTAGAAGCAGCATCCATGTGCATGCCGTACCGTTCGTTCAGAAAACGCACCACGTCGTTGGCGGATTTACCGCCGCAGGAATAAAATTCATCCGCCAGGAACACGCGGTCCGGCGCCCCCGCACGGGCCAGGGCCTTGCGCCATGCCTTGTAATGGAGCGGCATGCTGTCCACCAGGGTGCCGTCCAGATCAAAAATATATCCTTCATATTTTTTTTCAGGCAAATCCACGCGTTTCTTCATAACGGGGGCACAGGATGCCACAAACCCTTTTTCCGGTAAAGCCCGCAGTCTGCCCGCGCTTAGGAGGAATGCCTTAAAAAATATATCAAGAGCTTGACATTTTGTCCTGTTATTCTAATGTTTCTGCCACCTCGAAACGGAAACCGAACCTCTTTTAAAACATGGCCAATACCAAATCCGCACTCAAGCGCATCCGTCAGACAGAAACCCGCACCGCCCGCAACCGCGCTGTGTCCTCCAAGCTGAAGACCCTCCGCAAGAAGATTGCCACTGCGGTGGAAACGTCTGACAAGGAAGCCGCTGCCGTTGCCTATAACACTTTCTCCTCCGCCGTTGACAAGGCCGCCAAGGTGGGCACCATTCCCGCCAACCGCGCCGCCAACTACAAGAGCAAGGCCGCCAAGGCCATCGCAAAAATCGCCTGAGTTTTCACTTCGGTTTTCTGACGATCTTTATGGCAAGCCGCTCTGTTCTGCTGAGCGGCTTGTTTTATTTTCCCCTCCCATGCAGCAATCCCGCCTGGATAAAGCCAAACTGATTATTGACCGTCCCGGGGACTTCAAGGTTTGCGAAGCCTGCGGCTCCATCGTGTCCCTGACCACTGCCGTGTGTCCCAACTGCAACGCCTACCGTTTCGACTCCAATACGGAGTACGTCGTGGAACAGGCCGTACTGCTTGCCTCCCGGGAACAGCGTTCCGTCACCCCGGAAGACCTGGAAAATTAAGGAGTCCTGCCCGGCGCCGTTTTCCGCCGTATTCCTGTTTCTCTGTTTTCCTCTCCCGCGGGTCCGGCCACCGCTCCGTTTTCGTGAGAAAAACGGCAGATGCCTTCCCGGTGGAAGGCGTGCCCATTTCTCCGCATCCCTCCAGCTCCGGATGCGCGCCGCTACTTGCGCAATTCTGCAATGCGCAGGATAGTGGCCTCAATCAGGTTGGCCGGGCATGAAGCGCCCGCCGTAATCCCCACCTTCAGGGATTTGCCCAGATTCTGCACCACCGGTTCCGTGGTCATGCGGCGGACTTCCCGCGTTTCCGTGTCAAAGGCATCCACGTACTGGATGGATTTGATGCTTTCTGCGGATTCAATGAAATACGTGGGCACATGCTCCTTGGCGATATCCACCAGGTGCGTGGTGTTGGAACTATTGTAGCCGCCCACCACGAACATGACGTCCAGAGGGTTCTTCAACAGCTCGTACAGGGCGTCCTGGCGGTCCTGGGTAGCGCCGCAAATAGTGTCGAACACATAAAAATTATCATCGTCCCCGTCCCTCTGGACGACGGCGTCCTTCACCATCCTCTGGAGCGTCTGCGTCTCCGTCTTCAGCATGGTGGTCTGGTTGGCGATGCCCACTTCCTCCAGATCCCGGTCCGGATCGAATCCCGGGGAATAACAGCCTTCAAACCGTTTCAGGAACGCCTCGCGATCTCCGCGGCCCAGCATGTAGTCGCACAAGATGCGGGCGTCCTCCAGATCGTAAACCACCAGGTATTTCCCCTTTCCCCGTTCCCCCAGGGCCCGGGAGGCCGTGGCGCTGGTTTCCTCATGGGTGGCCTTGCCGTGAATGATGGAGGTAATCCCCATGGCGGCGTAATTCTTCACCCTTTTCCAGACCTTCATCACGTCCCCGCAGGTCGTGTCCACAATCTGCACGCCCTTTTCCTCCAGCGCATCCATGAAGGGAGTGGGCACGCCGAACGCGGGAATAATCACCACGTCGTCCGCGGCAATCCGGTCATAGGAGGAATCAAGCTGCTTCCAGGGAAGCTTCTGAATGCCCATTTCCTCCAGCTGCCGGTTTACCTCCGGATTGTGGATGATGTCCCCGATCAGGAAAATCCGCCGGTCCGGGAACACCCTGCGGGCCGCATACGCTATGTCTATGGCGCGGCGCACGCCGTTGCAGAATCCAAACTCCCTCGCCAGGAAAAATTCCGTGTGGCCCAGGTTGTACACGTTGCCCGCAGACCGGATATGGGAAATCAATTCACTCTGGTAATGCTGCTGGATTTCCTTCTCCACCTGTTCCATCACCTCGGCTCGTCTCACATTCACTCTGGCTTTGCGGGTTGAGTCCTGATTCATGCTCACAGCTTCCACACTTTCCTTCTTTCGTCAAGACAATCACAGCTTGCCAACCGGGGCTTTTCACGGTATGCACAGGCGCATGCTCCTGGCCCTGGCCCCCATGAAAGATGTGACGGATCTGGCTTTCCTCAAGACGTTGAAGGACTTGAATTCACTGCCGGATTATTTCATCACGGAGTATTTCAGAACGGTGGCCCATCATAAAAAGATGTCGCCATACATCCTGCGCTCCATTGATGAAAATCCCACGGGGCGCCCCATTTACGGCCAGCTCGTGGGCCATGAGCCGGAGTACCTGGCGAGGGACGCGCTGGCCCTGATGGAGCACGACTGCGCGGGGGTGGACCTGAACATGGGCTGCCCCGCCCCGATGGTGTGCAGGAGAAACGCCGGAGGGGGCATGCTGCGCTCCCTGAAGGCCATGGACGCGGCCCTGGGCGCGCTCCGGGACGTTCTTCCCGCCGGGGCCTTCACCGTCAAATGCCGCCTGGGATACGAGAATCCGGACGAGTTTGAACGCATTCTCCCCGTGATTGCCGCCCACACCCCGGACAGGGTGTGCATCCACGCCCGCACCGTACGGGAAGGCTACCGCTCCCCGGTGCATCCGGAATGGGTAAAATGGGCCGTGGAAGCGCTGGACTGTCCGGTGGTCGCCAACGGCAACATTGTAGATGCGGCCACGGCGGACGCGTGGGTGCGGCTGGCCCGGCCCGCAGGCCTGATGATCGGGCGCGCGGCCCTGCGCAATCCATGGATATTTTCCCAGCTTTACGACCGTTTCCAGGGTAGAGTCCCTGCTTCCCCCACCTTCCGGGACGTGCTGCATTACATCCGCCGCCTCCATGAGCGCACGCTGGAAATGCAGGAGCGTTATGTGGAGGAAAAACACATCCACCGCATGAAAAAATACCTGGTTTACACCGCGCGCGGGCTTCCGGATTCCTTTGACCATTACATGAAAAGGGCGAAAACCTCCCGCGATTTCATGCGCATTTGCGAGGATATCCTGGACAATGACGCCCCGTTTGCCCCCACGCCGCCGGAAGACACGCACCTGTTCGCCCATTTCCATGCCCTACTTGCGCAAGAGGAAGCTTGTCTCCCTCCCGGAATTCAGGTATGAATTCCCGTGTTCATGAATCCGCTGCCTTCCGCCCTTCTCCTGGGCCTGACCGCCGCTCTCTGCGCCGCCCATGACGCCATTCCGGACGGAGTGGAATTCCTGCGCGCCTACATGCCCGCGCAGGACAGGGAAACGATTACGGAAGAACGGCTGGACCGGGAAGTCCGCCTGGCGCTGGACGCCCGCAGCCAGTTCCCCTGGGCCGGCAAGGTTCCGTGGGAGCTTTATGAAAACAACGTGCTCCCCTATGCCGTGGTCAACGAGCCGCGCGACGAATGGCGGGAACAGTTCCACAACCTCTTTGCGCCGCTGGTTTCCGCATGCAAGACGGGCCGGGAAGCCGCCCTCACGATTGCCTCCTGCATCCAGAAAACCCTGAATGTGCGCTATTCCACGGAAAGAAGGATTCCCCACCAGGGGGTGAAGGAATCCCTGCAATCCGGCAAGGTTTCCTGCACGGGCCAGAGCATCCTGCTCGTCTGCGCGCTCCGCTCCGTGGGCATTCCGGCCCGCATGGCCGGCGTCCTTACCTGGAACCATGTGCGCGGCAACCACAACTGGGTGGAAGCCTGGTGTGACGGGGAATGGAAAATGCTGGAGTACAACGAGAAGGATTTCAACACCCCGTGGGTGATGTCCGCCATCAGCATGCTGGACCCCCGCAAGCCGGAGAACGCCATTTACGCCACCTCCTGGAAGAAGGAGGGCGCCGGAGAGTTCTTCCCGCTGATCTGGGAAGCCCGCTACGACGAAAAACGGCGCGCGCTGACCTTCCCTCCGGAAAGCCGGACCGTCCCCGCCGTCAGGATCACGGACCGTTATATGAAACTGGCGTCGGACTGGGTGGCGGCACAGCCGGAGTACCTGCCGGGCAGCAGGCTGATGCTGGATATCAGGGATGGGAAGGAAGGCAGCGGCAGAAGACTGCCCCTGCGCGTCGTTCTCAAGTCGGAAGAAGGGAAAGTCCTGGCGGAAGGCACCACCCCCGGCCCATCCGACGACATGAGGAAGTTTCTGGAAGTGCGCCTGCCGGACAACGTCTCCCGCGGCATTCTGGGATTCATGCTGCCCGACGGAACAGTGCGCCATGAACCCGTGGCCCATACGGAAGCCCCGGTGCAGATTTTGAATTTCTCCGTGACCGCTCCATGAGGATTCCCCTGTTTTTCAATAATACGGCGCGCAGCGCCAGGGCCGACCGCTTCCGCCGCTGGCTGGACGGCCACCGGGATCTTTTTGACGTCGTTGAGCCGGAAAGCAGGGAAGACATGCTGCGCCACCTGGCCGCCCGGGCGGATTCCGGAACTCCCGTCGTGGCCGTGGCGGGCGGGGACGGCACGCTGGGCGTGGCGGCCAGGGCCCTCTGCAATACGGAAACGGCGCTGGCCCCCTTCCCCGCGGGAACCATGAACGTCTTCTCCCGTGAAATAGGTATCCGGCAGGATTTTGACCACGCCCTGCATGTTCTGAATGCGGGACGTCCCAGGGACGTGGACCTGTTCGCCTTCAACGGGCAGCCCTTTCTCCAGATGGCGGGCATAGGCGCGGACGCCCGTGCCGTGGAACTGACCACGTGGGAAATGAAAAAGAAATGGAAGGCCTTCGCCTACGTCATTGCCGGCGCCCGGGTTTGCACGGAGCGGCAGCCCCGGCTGACCCTGTCCACGGATGACGGGCGGGTGGTGGCAGGCCGTTCCATCCTCTTCGGCAACGGGCGCAGGTACGGAGGACCGCTGAATTTCTTTGCGGAAGCGGATAATGACGACGGTCTTCTGGACGCCGTGGTTTTCAAACATTCCATTCCCTCCATCATCGGGGAATGCCTGATGGCCGCCGTCCACGGAGGCTTCCATTCCCGGCGGAACGGCTCCTTTGAATATATCCGGATGACGGGGGGAACCGTCATTTCCGCCGGACAGGCCGCCTGTGAACTGGACGGCGATTATATGGGCAACGCCCCGGTCCGCATCACGCGCCACGGCACGCTGAAGGTACTCGCCCCCTGAAGCGGAGCCGCAAAAGGCTTCCTTCAACAGGCCGCCCCTGCGCGCCTTAACTGAGCAGAAAACGGGTAAACGTATCCAGCATGCAGGAAAGATGGACGGTGTGGACCTCCGGAAGCCCGGTGAAGGCCAGTACAATGGCGGCATCCATCAGGGCCGCGACGCCAATCCATTTGACCATCGCCGGAAGCGGAGAGGCGGAAGGTTCGTAAAAGCTCCAATCTTCCTTCACAAAGGAGAAATCCTCCCCTGAATCAAAACGGCGGAATTGTTCCTCCAATTCCTCAACCGGCATTTCATGGGGGCAGACGTAGCCATGGGCGTCATCCCCCACCTCGCAATAATAAAGGCCGTTACCCACCGGAACGGACTGCATGTGCATTCCGTCCCCGCCAACAAGGGAGATATGGGCTTTATGAGAAGAGTTCCCGTAGCGGAGGAACAATTCATCCAAGCTGCCGCACGTTTCTCCGTTAAACAGATAACGAGGGGAGGCTGTCATTTTCTTATTTATAAAAATGAGACACCGGAACACAAGAATTTTTGACAGGAGAGATGGCGCATCCCTGTCATACCCGCGGAAACAGCGCAAAAAGACCGTACCGGCAAGCGGTACGGCCTGAAACAAAGGGGAAATTTTCCCGGAGGGAATGCTACATGCCCATGATCTGATAGCCGCCGTCCACGTAAATCACCTGTCCGGTGATCGCGGCTGCGCCGTCGCTGGCCAGGAAGACGCCGGTAGCGCCCAGTTCCTCGCCCGTGCAGGAACGGCCCAGGGGGGCATGTTCCTCATACACCTTGAACATGGTGTTAAAGCCGGAAACGCCGCGTGCCGCAAGCGTCTGCATGGGGCCCGCGCTGATGCAGTTGACGCGGATGCCGCGGGCGCGGCCCAGATCATACGCCAGATAACGGGTGCAGGCTTCCAGGGCGGCCTTGGAAACGCCCATCAGGTTGTAGTTCGGCACCACCTTTTCGGAACCCAGGTAGGACATCGCCAGAATGCTGCCGTTGTCGGACATCATGGGCTCCACGGCGCGGGAAAGGGCCACCAGGGAGTAGGCGGAGATATCCAGGGAAATCTTGAACGCCTCGCGTCCCGTATCCAGGAAACTGCCGCCAAGGGCTTCCTTCGGGGCAAAAGCCACGGAATGCAGCATGCAATCCACCTTGTCCGTGTGTTCCCGGACTTTTTCAAAGAATGCATTGATGGATTCATCATTGCTGACATCCAGATCGTAAACGGGGACGTCTTCGCCGAAGTTTTCATGGACCAGCTTAAGCACGCCGTCCTTGAGGCGTTCGCCCTGATAATTGAAGATGAGCTTTGCGCCCGCTTCATGCCATGCCTTGGCAATTGCGAACGCGATGCTGCGCTTGTTCGCCACGCCGATTACGACACCAACTTTGCCTTCGAGTAATTTACTTGACATAATGGTAAGTGAATACTGCCCTACTTTCCTTCATTTGACAAGAAAAACGGACGTCACGGCGCTCCGTCAGGCCCCCGTCTGCTGGCGGCAGGCCTTGACCGTGTTAGCCATCAGCATGGCGATGGTCATCGGCCCCACGCCGCCGGGCACGGGGGTAATGGCCCGGCACTTGGGCGCCACTTCATCATAGGCCACGTCTCCAACAATCCGGTAGCCGCGCTTGGCGGAGGCATCTTCCACGCGGTTGATGCCCACGTCCACCACCACGGCGCCGTCCTTCACAAAATCAGCCGTCACGAATGCGGGCCTGCCTATCGCCGCCACGATGATGTCTGCTGAACGGCAAAGCTCCGGCAGGTTCTTCGTGCGGGAGTGGGCCACCGTAACGGTGGCGTTCGCCTGCTTGGACATCAGAAGATGGGCCATCGGCTTGCCCACGATCATGCTGCGGCCGATGACCACGGCATTCGCGCCCGCCGTTTCAATGCCGGCCGCCTGCAACAGCCTCATGCAGCCCAGCGGGGTGCAGGGCACAAAACCGGTTTCATCCTCCAGCACCAGCTTGGCGACGTTCTCCGGGTGGAAGCCGTCCACATCCTTGGCGGGGTCTATTTCCAGGACCACGGCCGCCTCGTCGATATGGGGGGGAGGCGGGCTCTGCACCAGAATGCCGTGGATGGAGGGGTCCGCATTCAAGTCACGGACGACCTGGAGCAGTTCTTCCTGGGAGGCATCCGCGGAGAGAACGATTTTACGGGAGTTCATTCCCAGCTCCGCACATTTTTTCACTTTGGAATTCACATACACCTGGGAGGCGGGGTCCTCCCCCACCAGAACCACGGCCAGGCCGGGCGTTATTCCCTGTTCCCTGAGCCGGGCAATGTCCTTTCCAACCTCTTCCAGCACCTGGGAGGCTACCTGTTTTCCGTCGATGATTTGCATAATAATGATTGATGAAGTGGCGGGAAGTCCGGAAGCCCCTCGCTCAGCAGCCCGGCCAGAAGGCGGGCGTAGTCCGCTACCTGCTCATCCGTTGCGTCCGGAGGAATGAACAGGCGCTTTTTCCATAGAATGTTCACGTTGGAACACGGCTTGGGAATGGCGTAGCGGTCCCAGGCCTTGTTCAGCCTCCAGCAGCTTTCATATTCGATGCACACGGGAACGATGGGAAGACCGGACTGGGAGGCCATCTTGATGATGCCGTGGTGCACCTGGTAAATGGGGCCCTGCGGACCGTCCGGGGTGAGGCAGAAGCAGACGTCCCCCTCCTGCACCTTCCTCATCATTTCCATGTAGGCCAGGGCTCCCCGCCGTCCGGAGGAACCGCGGACGGAATCCAGGCCGAAGTGTTTGCATACGGCCTCCACCAGGGCGCCGTCCTTGCTGGCGCTGGTGAGCACGCACATCTTGAGCGGCTTCTGGGCCAGGGACCAGGCGTAGCCGGGCACCGTCGTGCGGTTGTGCCAGAGGGCCACCAGGAAGGGCGCCGTGTAGACGTCGTCGTGCTCCTCCTTGATGGAGCGGATATTCAGGCTCATGCAGATGGGCTGGAGCAAGGACCACAAGCCGAAGCCGGCCAGCTTGGTCCACCAGCGGGAACGCTTTTCGGACGTTTTTCGGACAATGGGATTGAGCAGCAACATGAATCCTCGGCAATATCACATGAATCCGTCCACCGTAATGCGGGCGGGCGGGGTACTTGACGGAGCGGGAAGAGCCGTTCCGCGGGAGGGGGCAGTCCCCATTCCCGGACGGTCCGCGCGCGGCTCCACTTCCTGGAGCATGCCGGCGGAGTTGTCCTGCGGGGATGCCGGCGTACCGGAAATTTTCACGGGGAGAATGATTTCATGCCCCTCCTGCGTAACGCCGGACGGCAGGCGGCGGCTATCCACCATGTAGGAGGGGATTTTAAAGACCAGCTCTCCCGTCACGGCGGAACCGTTGCTGTACAGAACCCCGGTCACTCCCAGGAAGCCCTGCTCAAACAGGGAAATCTCTTTCAGGGAGGCGGAACGGTCCGTTCCGTCGCTTTCCAGCAGAAAGGAGCCGGACGTAAAGACTGGGGAAGAGTAAGGCAGCCTTATTTCCGTGTTCCGGGCGGTCATGGCCGCCAGCAGGCGCAGGACGGGCAGCCTGAGCATGGTCGCCTTGATGACGGAACCGCTGTACCCTTTTACGGAGGGCCTTTTCTGTTCGTCCGTCACGGGCAGCGCAAAGTCCAGCTTCAATTCATGCTTTTCATCCACTTCCTGTTCCCCCATCTGTACCTTGAGGAAGGAAGCGAAGTCATCCCCCACCAGGGAGAGGAGGTCAAAATTCCTGCCCGTCAGGGTCCAGGCCTGGTGGCGGAAATCCGTACCCAGGAGGAAATTCCCCGTAATCATGAAGGGGCTGAGGTCCGTAGGCTTGTTGAGCAGGCGCCCCTTGTCCAGAAAACCGGAGAAGGTGAGCTGCTTGACGCCGTTTCCGTTTAAAATGATGGAGCCGGAGTCGACGCCCATCAGAGGCCAGCCCTTGATTTTCAGCTTTTGCTGTGACAGGTCCAGCACGTATTCCGGTTCCGTACCGTTTCCGGACGTGCGGATGTAGGCTTCCGCCGTCATGTAGAAGGGGCCGTCATTCCGCTCCAGGGTAAATTCCTCCGTCTTGTGGGCGTAACCTACCTCCAGGCGCGGAGAGGTGTACCGCCGGAAGACGAACGGGAGTTCCCGCTTTGTCTGCGGCACGGCAAATTTGGAGAATCCGGGGCGCAGGCCAATCGTGACCTTGGCCATGTTCAGGCTTTCCCCCTTGATTTTTCCCATGAACAGGGACGTGGCGGAGATTTCTCCGGAAACGCCTTCCATCATTACAAAAGACAGGCAGGAATCCTGCGGGAAAGTGACCTTGATGCGGGCGGCCTTCATGGAAAGGCCGTCCATCGCCATGCCGGAGGCTTCCACCTTCCCGCCCCAGGCGGCGGAGAGGTCCGATTGCAGCCGCCCGGCGAATTCCTCCGTATTGAAGGAAGTCAGGCGGTACATGTACGTTCCCGCCAGGGCGCCCACAACCAGCAGGACCAGGATGCAGAGGCCAATGAGGAAACGCTTGTTTTTCAGCACGGCCTGCTTGGCGTCCCCGTGGTCGTCATTGTAGGTCCGCCGGCGTTTTTCCACACGGATGACCTTGCTGCCGTCCGGGCGCACCACTACTTCCCTCTTTCGCTCCACGCCCTGGGAATCCGAGGCATGCAGCTGGCGCATGATATTGTCCGCCCCCTGGGAGGAAGAAGAGGACTCAGGATCGGAATCACTGTTCTTCAATAGTCTTAATCCGGTTAAAGGTTACTGGGCATTGCTGAGGGCGGGAAGAGGCGCGAGCCCTGCCGGAGCTTCCTCATCCGGAACGGCGGTGCCCGGCGTGTAAAGCTGCTTGCCGCCCGGGTCCACCACTTCCGCCTTCACCATGATGATGATGGCCTTGCGCTCTTCCTTGGATCCCTTGGAGCGGAAAAGGCGGCCCACCCAGGGAATATCCCCCAGAATGGGGATTTTATCCTCATACGTGATGGAGGTGGATTTTTTCAAGGCGCCGATGACGAGCGTGCTGCCGGTGGCAATGCGTACCGGAGCGGTCAGGCGGCGCGTGGAGAATACGGGCTGGAGAATGAAGTTGTCGGAAGCCTTCACCATGACGATGTCTTCCTTCGCATTTTTCTCCTGGGAGGCCACGGGGACGAAGAGCGGCGTACCGTAGTTGATGAAGCCGTCAAAGTCCACGATTTCCGGCACTACGGTCATTTCCACGATGGATTTGTCATCGCTGATGCCGGTTACCTCCACGTTGAATACCGTGCCGAGCTGCCTGGTTTCATAGGCGGATGGGTGGGCGGGCGTGATGGGCATGACCGGCAGGCGGTCTCCGCCATCGTCGTCATAGTCGCCCCAGTCGTCTCCGTTATTGTTGTTGCCCGTGCTGTTGGGAACTTCGGGCGGATCGTATTCCGTGGGGTAAATCAGTTCCTTGCCGCTGAAGAAGGTGGCTTTTTCCCCTGGGCGCACAATCACGGAAGGATGCTGCATGATGTCCGTGCCTTTCTTCTGGCTCAGGCCGCGCATGATCATCGTGATGTCCGCCTGGCTCCACATGCCGCGCATGGTGACGATGCTGGGTGCACCGCCGGGAACGTAGGCCACGCCGGTGCTTCTGGCGGAGGAACCGCGCTCAATCATGCCGTCAATGCTGTCTTCCGTAAAAACCTGGTTGCCGGACCTCAGTCCACCCACCACCCCTGCCGGGACGGCGGCTCCGACCACGCTGGCGGCGCTGTCCAGCACAGTGTTGTTGTAGTCATTCTTGTTGGTGCCCGCACCGCCCATGAACCACTTGGAGGGGTCCAGGTTCAGGTTCACGATCCAGTTGAAGCCCAATTCTTCCAGGTCCGTCTGATTGACTTCCAGGAACGTCGCGCTGACAACCACCTGCAGGGGCTGTTCCGCCGTCTTGGACGCCACCAGCTCCTCCAGCATGCTCAAGTCCTTGGGCGTGCCGTGGAAAAGGAGGGTGGAGTTGCCCGAGTTGTATTTGATGAAGCTGCCTTCCGGGAATTTCACGCCCAGGGAGGCCAGCGCCTTCTGCGGGTCCACCCGTTTCAGGGTCATACCGGAAGAACCGGCATCCCCGGAACCGAAGGGATCGGCATTTTCCGAATCGGAGGATTCCGACAGGCCGGAGAAGAAACCCGGAGGAAGGGCAATGGCCTTGGTCACCATGTAGGAGGTGCCGTCAGAACTGGATACCAGCTCCGCGCCAAAGGCGTTCGTGCGCAGAATGAGGCCGGAAGCGCGCGCCACGTATTCCAGGGCGTCGCGGAGCGGCACGTTTTGAAGATTAAGCGTAATTCTCTTGCCGGCGGTCTCCTTGGCTGAAACGCTGTCCGCAGGACCGGGGTCCACGGAAATGTTCACGCCGCGCTCTGCCGTCGTCATGGCCGTTGTATCATGCGTCCTGGCCAGGCTGCGCAGATAGTCCACGGCTTCCTGCACCGTTGCGCCGTCCAGCTGCACGCGGGGCAGACGGATCATGCCCAGCTTCTGGTCCACATTCACCACCGGATTGTCCAGCGGCTGGGAGAAGGAAGCGGGTTCCTCCGGCGTTTCCGTCAGCGGAACGGGCATCTCCCACAGCTTGGAGACGTCCGCCAGGGCGCTGCTCCGGGTTTCATCCCTGGCAGCGTCAAAGTAGGCGGTTCTGGCGCGGTTGACCAGCTCCATGCCGCGCCGCGCCGCCGTGTTGTAAGGGTCCGTCTGGAGGACGGAGGTAAATTCCTTCAGGGCCGCATCATACTGGCCCAGTTCATAATAGCCGTAAGCCAGGCGAAGCAGGCGGTTGACTTCCTCCACGTTCTTGACGTGTTCCGGGGATAGGGCCGGATTCGTGCGAACCGGGTCCCGGGCTATTTCCAGCGTGCGCTTGGCCAGGGCATGGTCCGGCGTGGCTTTCAAGGCATCTTCCAGCAGCTTGACGGCCTCGTCGTAACGCCCCACCTTGATGTATTCCTGCGCCACGGCCACGCTGGCGTCCGCAATGCTGGTTTCCAGAAAACGGCGCCGCTTCTCCATGTTGGGGGACTTGGGCAGCGCGGTCAGGCTCCTGCGGTAATTGTCCAGGGCTTCCTGGTACTTGCCCTCGGAATACAGCTGACGCGCCTGCCCCAGCAGCAGCATGGAAGCCTGGGCCTGCTCTTCCATCCGGGCCGCAGTCCGGCGGGCGGCCCCTGCTCCTTCCTGGGCCAGCCCCTGGCCGGCTCCAATACCGGCAACGGCAAGCGCCAGGGCAATTTGCTGAATGGCAGACATGGAGTGAGGGAAACGTCTAGTCATAGGAATTTCCGGGACTATACCGAATTAAAAACCGCCCGTCATTATAAAAACGCCCAGCAGAGCAAAAAATATCGGAAAGGGCAGCCACACCCCTCCGGAGGGAATGCCCCTTTAAACGGCAGAGAGTTCCAGCACGCCCACATGCCCCGGTTTCAGGGGATGGGGAAGCCCGCGTTCCATCAGTTCCTTCCGGTCAAAAACCCGGTCTTCCCCCTCTCCGGCCATCAGGTTCCTGACACGCACGCGGTCCGTCTGGATGCCGCACCAGCCGAAGGCGTGCTGGGGAATGGAAATGCGGAGGTTGTAGAAGTTGATCTCCGGGGAAAGGTTCCCCACCACCAGCACGGTGGCCCTGGCACGGGCATCATGCCGGAGCATGGCGTACACCCAGTGGCCAGAGGTGTCTTCCGCAGGTTCCCTGCCAAAGGTGGTGTTTTTCATGTTGGCCCAGTTCAGGCCGTAAAAATCCCCGCGGTCCAGCGCCGGATGCTGCATCAGGGGAAGCAGCCGCTGATGAAAGTTCCTCAGCTCCGCGGAGTCCTCCGGCAGCAGAGAGGCGTCAAACCGTCCGTCCGCCACCCAGGGCTGGAGCTGGGGCAGGCAGGTGTAGTCAAAAATGCTGGTGCGGCCGTCATGGCCGCCATAGCCGCCGGGGCTTTCCGCCCGCTCCCCTACTTCCTGCCCGTTGTACACCAGCACGGGACCGCGACCGGACGCGTACACCAGCGTCATGATGGCCGGCAGGACGGTACGCCCCACGCCGCCCCAGGAGAGCGGGGAGCACACGCGCGTTTCATCATGGTTCTCCACATAGCGGACGCCGTTGGTCATGTACTTGGGGTTGCTGCGGAAAAGACGGTCGAAATCGTTGGCCCAGTTATTCTCCGTGTACATGTGGAGCGCCAGATGGTAGCAATCGGAATCGTAAACGGCATTGAACCCGGCTTCCAGCAGCGCGGCGCAGGGATCGCCGGGAGTGGTCTTCATGTGGTCGTTGTACGCCTCCGCCATGAAAAACACGTCAGGCAGACGGACGCGGGAACGGGAAATGGCCCATTTCCAGAAGGCCATGGGGATCATTTGGGCCATGTCGCACCTGAAACCGCCGATGCCCAGGCCCTGCCAGAAGGAAAGGATGTCGTCCATGATGCGCCAGGTCTTGGGCACGTGCTGCTTGGGGCTGGTCCAGTCCGGCAGCAGGCGCAGGGCCGGCAGTCCGGCCATGAAGTTATAGCCGTAGTTGAGTTTGACCGTCTCATACCAGTCATACTTGGTGGGGTTCCATGTCACGGCATTGTTGCCCGTGACGCGGCCAAAGGTCATTTCCCCTTCAAACAGGCCGTCCGGCAGATGCAGGGGGGGGCCGTCCCCCGGGCTGTTGGAGGTCAGGTAAAAGTACCCCTGCTCCGGAGAGAAAAACGTATGGTGGTCGTCCCCTTCTCCAAAATCGTCATGCCCGTCCCAGTCCGCCAGGTACGCGCGGGAAACATGGTTGGGGATAAAGTCGATCAACGGCACCAGCCCCACCGTTCGGCAGCGTTTCACGAGTGCCTTGAATTCCTCCATTCTTTTTTCCGGCGTGGAGGCCAGGTCCGGGTCCACGTCAAAATAATCCACTACCGCATAGGGACTGCCGGCCAGGCCTTTTACGATGGATTCCGGCTGGGCGGGCAGCTCGGGATAGGCCGTCTGCGTGGCGTGCCTCAGCACCCCGGTCAGCCAGATGTGGGTAAAGCCCATCCGGGCTATTTCCCTCAGGGCCTTGTCCGTCACGCCGTTAAAGGTGCCGCACCCGTTCGTCTCCCGGGTCCCCCAGTCCACCCCATGGGTTTCCATGTTGGAGAAATGGCGGACAAACAGTTGATAAATGACCGGGCGCATGAGCTGAAAGGATGAGGTCTTGCGGCCTATAATGCTAACTTTTCCAGGTACTCTGCAAGTGTATTCTGTTCCACCGGGGCAATTTGCCCCAGCATCAGCAGGGCCTCCTTCCTGGTCCGGAGCGTTCCTTCCAACTGGAGCTCCTGCAAACGGGACAGCCATTTCCTGAAATCGGGACCGGGGGGCAGCCCCAGGTCCAGCAGATCGCGCCCGGTCACCAGGGGCGGAGGCACCAGGGGTGCGTCCCGGTAGGAATCCATGGCGTCCCGGACAAACTGCCAGTTGTCCATCAATCCGTTGGAGGAAAGGCAGTCCAGGCGGTGAAGCTCCAGCTCGTCGCTGAAATGCGGAGCGCTCATGAACATCCGCAGGGTGGACTTCTTCATCTGCTGCACGTTCATGAAGCGCATGTGGCGCTCCACCATGGCGCACACCGCATCAATCACGGCATTGGAATACTTCAGTCTCCTTAAAATGTCCCGCGCCATGGAGGAGCCCTCCTTGTCATGACCGGAAAAACGGATGCGCCCCGTTTCATCCACTTGGCGGCAGGGAGGTTTTCCGACATCATGCAGCAGCACGCCCAGGGCCAGCTCCAGAGACACGGGGGCGCCGTCCTTCCCCAGCGCGTCCAGCATCATCAGCGTATGGGCATACACGTCCCCCTCCGGGTGCCACTGGGGAGGCTGCGTGCAGCCGATCATGCCGTATACCTCTGGAATAACATGCTTCATCAGCCCCGTTTCCACCAGCATTTCCACGCCCCGTTTCCTTCCTGAAGACAATAGAATCCGGTCCAGTTCCTCCCGGATGCGCTCCGGCGCGATGCGGGCCAGCAGCGGGGCGTTCCTGCAAATGGCGGCATAAGTTTCCGCTTCCACCCGAACTTCCCTGGTAACGGCGAAACGGACGGCGCGCATCAGCCGGAGGGAGTCCTCCTCAAAACGGCGGTCCGGCTCCCCGATGCACCTCAGCACGCGGGCCCGGATGTCCTCCACGCCTCCCACATAATCCACCACATAACCCGGAGGAACGGAAAACGGATCTTCAAAGAGGCCGTTCATGGTAAAATCACGGCGCCGGGCGTCCTCCTCCGCATCCGTGAAGCAGACGGATTCCGGGCGCCTGCCGTCCCTGTAGCTGCCGTCCCTGCGGAACGTAGCCACTTCAAAGGAGAAACCGCCACGGCGCACCAGCACCACGCCGAAGGCGGCGCCCACTTCCCAGGCGTCCGGGAACAGGCGCAGCACCTCGTCCGGACGGGCGGAGGTGGCAATGTCAATGTCCTTCACGGGATATCCCAGCAGCCTGTCCCGGACGCAGCCTCCCACAAAATACACCGTGTGCCCCGCTCCGGCCAGCACGCGCGCCACAGCCTCCGCGGCCTTTCTCAATGGAATATTTTCCATGGAACAGGCTATTCGGGCATGGGCCGCAGGGGGGAGCGGAAAGAGAAGAGGGCTGCTCCGCACCGGAGGAAGCAGGCGGGGCCGCTGGCCGGGGCGCGGCAGGCTGCGGAACGGAGGGAATGCGCGTATCCGGAGAGTTGATCCTGGCCGGCAGCGGAGCCGGCTTCACGGCGGCGGGGGCGGCCGGGGCCTTTTTCTCGTCCGCCTTTCCATTCTTTTTCCCTTCCAGCTTGCCCATGACCGCGTACAGATTCGCGTCAAACAGCATGTCCGGCGTGCCGCGCATCAGGATTTTCCCCGCAGGGTCCAGCAGGTACACCCGCGGCGTGAGCATCACGCGGTAATCCTTGAACGCCGCCGCCTTTTCATCTACCAGGGAGGGAGTATCCATCTCCAAATTCAGCAGGGCCTTTTTCACGTCCTCACTGTTTCCGGGGGCCACCGGCATGACCGTCAGGCCCGGAAATTCCTTCCGTAGGGAAACGGCCTTTTGCAAAAACTGGACAGAGCGCACATCCCGGGGATCCCAGAAAACCAGCAGCACGGGCTTGTCCCCGGAGGGGACCGTCACTTCCGCGCCCGTGGCGGTGGAAGGCAGGCTTATTTTGGGCCCGGTCTGTCCAATGTTGAGATTGCGTATTTCATACAGCTCTTCCTTCACCAGATTCCGGACCGGAACGGGACCGAAGCTGGAATCATAGCATTTGATGATGGCGTCTTTCAGCAGCTTTCCGCGTGCCGCCACCAGCCTGACGTCATCCTGGAGCATTCCCGTCGTTTCCTTCATCACCATGGCCAGCCCCAGGGCGGACAGCCCCTGGTCTTCCGGAAACTGGTTGTAATCCTTGATTTGTTCCAGAATAACGCGGCAACGCAGGTCGCGGGAGTTGCTCAACGCATACGCCGCTTTTCCCGCTCCCTTTTCCCGGAACAGGGTATTTTCCAGGGAGTCCAGGCAAAGCACGACAATTTTCCTGGCAACGTCTCCGTTGGGGAAAGCCTGCGCCACGGCCTGGGGATGGTCCAGAAACCAAATGACAGCCGGGAGAAGGTAGGGTTTTTGAGTCTCGGGCTTTTGAAGGTCCCTCCCCACCTGCCTCCACAATTCCTGCGCCACCGGAATGGCGTTCGGACGGCTCTCCATCAGTTCCGCTCTTTTTTCATCGCTTTCAGCCGTTTTGAATGCGGATTCCCAGTCGGACTGCCTCATTTGCCAGTCCGCCAGCGCATTCTTCATGCCTGCCTCGTCCGCCGGAGCCCATCCAAGCAGGCTGCATGCACCGGCTATCACGCAAAACGCTCTCTTCATACCCTGCCACTATGCCCTGATGCGTCCCGCTCGTCAATCAAACCCCGCGGCAAAACGCCTCCTATTCTTCCTTCCCCGCTTCCTTCCAGCCGTTTACGGCGCGGAACGCGCCATCCGGAGACGAACAAACCCCGGCGAATCCCTTCGCCGGGGCTGCTGTTCAACTAACTACCTATGAAGACGGTTGAGTCCTTAAGTGGATGAAGTGCTCTCTCTTTCACTGCATCCGGATCATAACCGTTATGGGTGAGACAGCCGGGCGGGAAATATGTTCAAACATTCCTTCTTTTGTATGACACAAGGTCCGCCCCCCTCCTGCGGGGGCAAAAAAGCGGCTGCGGAATTCCTTCCGCAGCCGCTCCAACTAACTACCTATGAAATCAGGGTCGTTCCTGGTGATTCGGAAGGCTCTCGTTCCTTCTTTATCGAACACCCCTGTCCATTCAGCATACTTGCATGAACCAAACGCTCAAGATTTTTCTTTCCTTTTCATGCAAAAAGCCCGGTTCCCCGCCGCCTTACGCCGCCACGAAGTTCCGTTCGTCATTAGTCAGGGCCCGCACCTGCACGGCCATGAACCTCATTTCATTAAGCATGTTCAGATAAAGGAGGGAGGAACGGGTGCGCGTCTGGTTGCGCTGGGCGCGCTTGATCTGGCGCTTGGTGGCCTTTGCCACCAGTTGAAGGAGCTGTTCCTGGGCCACCATGGTATAGTCGAACTGGATGTACGTTCCCGTCTGGAGCATCTTGCAGTATTCATCCAGAAGCTTCATGAGAGCGGTATGCACCTCCTTCAAGTCGTCCACCTGGTCAATCGTGAACGGCGTGTGGTTGTTGTCCACATACGTGAAGATGGACTCGGAAAACTGCGCCAGGCTCTGCGTGGCTTCGTTCAAATGCTCCAGGGCCTGCACGAAGTGGTAGCCCATGTCCAGGGAACGGGACTGCATCTTGTACAGGATGGGGAGAATGTCATACTTGTGGTGCTCGCTGCTGGTCAGGGCCAGGCGTTCCGCGGCGTCCGCCAGCTCTTTCAGGGCCTTCCGGTCCCCCTGGAAGAAGTTTTCCACGGTGTCATTGTAGATTTCCCGCAGCTTGAGCGTGCTGTCCACGACCTGATGGCTGCACACGTCCAGAATGTTTTCCTCCGTAATCTGGTCAAAACGCTCTACGGAAAGCTTGTTCTCCCGCTTGCGGTGCATGATGGTGGATTTCACCAGGATGACGACCACCAGGGCCAGCAGCCCGAAGATGGCGTACACCTGCCCGTAGTGCAGGACGGTCGCCATGACGGCGGCCAGCGTGAAGGCGGCCAGGCCGGTCATGAACCAGCCGGAGATTACGGTCAGTACGCCGGTCACGCGGTAAACCGCGCTTTCCCTGCCCCACGCCTTGTCCGCCAGGGAGGAACCCATGGCTACCATGAACGTCACGTATGTGGTGGAAAGGGGGAGCTGCTTGCCCGTGGCCCACGCGATCAGCAGGGAAGCCACCGTCAGGTTCACCGTGGCGCGGATCAGGTCAAAGGCCACGCGGTCCTTGGGGTTCAGTGGCTGCGGGGCAGCATCCCACTGATGGTTCATGCGCACCAGCATGCGGGCGGGGATAAGCTTTTTCACCCCGCGCCCCAGCGCGATGGCGCTGCGCACGATGGCGCGGGCGGGGGGAACGGAGCCGAAGCGTTCAATGCCTCCTTCACCCTGCCGGGAAAGCTCCACGCCGGTGGCGATCACCGTCTTCGCCTTCTTGGAGAACCACAGCGCAAAAATCATCATGCATCCGGCGGCAAAAAGAATGTAATGGTTCACCGGAACGCCCTGTCCGGGCATCAGGCATTCCATGGCGGTGATGGAGGAGGCGGAGCCGCCGGCCTCCACTACGCCTGTGGCGTACTGGAAGGAATCCAGGCCGCCCATGAACACGCCGATGAAGTTCACGAGGTCGTTGCCCGCAAAGGCCAGGGCCAGGGAGAAGGTGCCGGCCAGCACGGTCAGGCGCAGGATGTTCGTCATGAACAGGTGCTGGAGCAGGAACATGAGCACGGAAAAACCGCCGAAGGCCACCAGCAGGGCCATGCCCAGGTTCTGGTCAATGTATTGAATGAAGGAAGGCTCCATCAGAGTTGATTCCTTCAAGCCCTTGAACACGGCAAAGTAGGCCACCGCCGTCATGGCGATGCCGCACCAGAAGCAGCCGAACCACTTGAAGCGGGACTGGTATTTGAACGTAAACGCCAGGCGGGAAACCCACATGACGATGGTGCCCACCGTGAAGGCGATGGCTACGGAAAGGAGAATGCCGGTGACGATTTCAAACGCCTTGTCCGTATTGATGAAGTCCCACACGGACTGCGTCATGTGAAGCTTGGAAATCTTGAACAGGGCCGTCGCCACGGCGGAGCCCAGAATGCCGAACACCAGGGAAACGGTGGTGGACGTGGGAAGGCCGAAGGTATTGAAGGTATCCAGGAGTATCACCTCGCTGATCATCACCCCCAGGAAGAGCAGCATCACTTCGTGGTAACTGAACATGTTCGGGTGAAAAATACCGTTGCGGGCCACCTCCATCATGCCGCCGGAGAAGCAGGCGCCCACCAGCACGCCGATGGAAGCCACGGTCAGGATCACCCGCACGGGGGCGGCCTTGGAACCAATGGCGGAGTTGAGGAAGTTGACGGCGTCATTCGCTACGCCGTTGATCAGGTCAAATGCCGCCAGAAGCAGCAGGGCTACGATGATAATCCAGTAAATTGAGTCCATAACTGTCTCTTGTGAATGGTGGGCGGAGGGCGTCCGCGAGCTGCACCACCGCCTCTTTACACGGAAACGGACGATTTTGCTACTGTTTTGTTACAGAAAAATCCTTTCGCCTTCTCAACGGGAACGGGGGAGGAAATCCAGCTCTTCAGGATCGGGCCAGCGGTGCCGGGGATAGCGCCCCGCCAGGTCTTTTTTCATCTGGCCGTAGCCGTTCCGCCAGAAGCTTTCCAGGGAACCCGTCACCTGCCAAGGCCTCTGGCTGGGGGCCAATACCTCCACCTTCACGGTCACGGAGCCGTTGGCAATGCGCGGAGACGCCGCCACGCCGAACAGCCGCTGCACCGTAAGGCCGATCACAGGCGTGGAATCCTCCCCGTACCTCACTTTCGCGTGCTGGCCGTTGGTCAGCGTGAGGCTCACCGGAGCGTAATCGTCCAGCGCCTTCGCCTGCCAGCCGGAGAGCCAGTCCCGGAGCACGGGAATGATCTCCCTCTCCTTGATGTCCTTGTAGCCCACGGCTCCCTCGCAAACCAGGGAGATGGCTACCAGCTTGTCTTCCTCTGAAAAACGGGGGAGTTCCAGTTCCGGCATCCAGACGCTTAAACCGTTCAGGCGGCGTATCCACTGCTCCACGGCGTCATCCCATTTCACCAGCTTCAAGGTTCCGTCCACTACCTTTTCCGCCAGAATGGGGGCGGCCAGCTCCGGCGGAGCGTCCCCGCGGTCCCGGTCTTCCAGCACCAGGTCTTCATACATCAGTCTCCGGTGCAGGCGCACGCGGCGCAGCGCGGCGTCAAAGACGGCCGCCTCCCCGCCGGAAAAACGCTCCGGCCGGACGGCGCGCAGCTCCTCCGGGTCAATGAGCGTACAGCGGCCCACACGGGTTTCCACCGCCTTTCCGGACAACTCCGCCACCTCCGCCGCCACAAAATGCTCCCCGTGGAACGCCACGCTGCCTTCCGCCAGCCTGCCCCCCACGCCGCCGGCCATGCGGCACGTGTTGGCGGCCACTCCGTTCCGGACGCCCACATGGTCCGCAAAGCTCTCCATCATGGCGCGAACCACGGCAGGCCGCGCCGCCGTGAAATCCGGCTCCGGCATTTCCCGGGATTTCCCCCGGCTGCCGATGGACAAAAGCTGCCGGTACGCCATCCACACTTCCCGCGCCCCGCGGGCGGAAATGCCCCAGCGGGTGCACGCCCCCGCCTCAAACCCGGCGTCCACAGCCTTTTCCACCGCGCGCCACTCCGCCTGAAAATCCGTATAGTCCGCAGAATCGCGCAGGTTGTCGTTCAAGCCGCCCTTCATCGCTACGCCCTCCCCCTGCATCAGGGCCGCAATGGCGGCAAGCTCCACCACGCACTGTTCATCCTGCCCGGCCGCCATCAGGCGCGCCAGCCGCGGCGGCAGAGGAAAAGCGGTCATCCTTCTTCCCACGTCCGTCAGGCTCCCGTCCGCCTCCGTAGCTCCCAGGGCGGCCAGCAGGTTCACGGCCCGCTGCATCACCAGGGGGTCCGGCGCATCCAGCCAGCGGAACCCTTCCGGAGCGGTTATGCCCCACGCGGCCAGATTCAGCACGGCCCCCGCCAGATCCACCCGGAAACATTCGGGCGGATCAAAATCCGCCTTCCGCGCCTGCTCCGCCTCACTCCACAACCGGAAGCAGCGGCCCGGAGCCACGCGCCCGGCACGGCCCGCGCGCTGGGCGGCGGACGCCTTGGAAATCTTCGTCAGGTGCAGCGTATCCATGCCCCTGTAAGGGTCCCAGCCGGACCGGCGCACCAGACCGGAATCAATCACCGTGCGCACCCCCTCAATCGTCAGGGAGGTTTCCGCTACATTGGTGGAAACGATGACGCGGGGATTTTTCCCCTGCTCCACGGCGCGATTCTGCTGTTCCGGGGTCAACGCTCCGTAAAGAGGAAAAACGTCCCGGCCGCCCATCCACGGCCTGCCTGCCAGCAACTCCGCCGTTTTCCGGATTTCATACACGCCCGGCATGAATACCAGCACGTCCCCGCAGCCGTCATCCTTCACCGCCTCCTTCACGGCGTCCGCCGCCTGCTCCCATACCGGAGGGGGGGATACCCTGCCGCGGCCATCGCTGACCAGCCGGGGAGCCCGGTAAACGGTTTCTACGGGATACTGCCTTCCGTGCGCCTCCAGCACCCGGCAGGAGGCGCCCATGTAATCCCGCAGGCCGGATATTTCCAGCGTGGCGGACATCACCGCCACGGCCATGTCCGGGCGCGGGCCTTCCTGCAAGTCCAATACGCGCCCCAGGGACAAATCCCCGGAGAGGCTCCGTTCGTGAAACTCATCAAACACCACGGCGCTCACCCCTTCCAGGGCGGGTCGCTCCGTCAGCCAGCGTTCCAGCATGCCGTCCGTCACATACGCAATGCGGGTGCGGGGGGAAATGTGCCGTTCAAAGCGCACCACATACCCCACTTCCTTCCCCAGCTCCACTCCGCGCAGCCGGGCCACGTGGCGCGCCAGCAGGCGCGCGGCCATCCGGCGGGGCTGAACGACGACGATCAGGCCGCGTTCCCCCAGCCCGGCGTCATCCATCATGGGGGGAACGCCGGTAGACTTGCCGGAGCCCGTGGGCGCTTTCAGCAGAATGCGCGGAGAGGGGGCTTGCAGCGCGTCCAGCAATTCTCCGCGGATTTCCTCAATGGGAAGGGAGGGGGAATCCATACCGGGTTACAGGGGAATCCGTTCATGCCCGGGCCGTTCAACCGATGCAGGCCAGCAGGAACCAGAAGAACGGCACGGTAAAGGAAGGACTGTCAATCAAATCAAAAATGCCGCCTATCCCCGGCAGCAGGGAGCCGGAATCCTTGATGGCCAGGCTGCGCTTCACCAGGGAGCCCGCCAGGTCCCCGTAAACGGACAGCAGGAAAATGAAGGAGACGCAGCCCACCAGCACCAGCATCTGGGGCATGGACAGGACGGAGACCCTGAACATCGGGAAAACCAGCCCGATGGCCGCCGCATTCGTCAGCACCCAGGAACCGAGGATGCCCTCCCACGTCTTCTTGGGGCTGATGTGGGGAATGAGCCTGCGTGAAAAAATGCGGCCTCCCAGCAGGAACCCGCTGACATAGGCAAAAATGTCCGCCATCTTCGTCACCAGAATGACCCATAGCACGCACATGACGATGGACGGATAAACATACCCTACCCTCATATAGGCCAGATGCAGGGCCAGAATGGCAAAGGCGAACAGCCAGCCGGGATAAATGAAGGAAAGCAGCGTGGTCCCGACGGAACGGAGTGCCCGGCTTCCCACCACCGGATACTTCATTTCACGGATAAAGGAAATCACGACCAGAAGGACCGGGGCGGCAAGCGCCACCAGAAGAGGAAGGGGAATCAGGAACGGGGCATTCTCCGTAGGGGCGATTTCCCGGAACTTGGTCACGTAGCACGCCCAGGACAGCAGCACGGGATACGCCGCGCCGAAAAGAAAGCTCAGGTTCGGCTGGGAGGCTTTTCTGGAACGCAGCAGCATGTGCCTCCATTCCCAGGAGGCCAGGATGCAGAAGATGCAGACCAGCCCGTAATACCCAAGTTCACGGTCCCACCACAGGGCCCCCGCCAGCAAACCCAGCAGAACCACGGTGCTGAATGAACGCTGCAGCAGAACGCCCATTTTGCTTCCGGAAGGCTTCTTGTCCTGGTTCGGTGTTCTCATCATCACGCGAAGTGTACAGAAAACCTCCGTGACCTCAATCCTGAAATGCTCCTTTCCCCGCGGCGGCCATACTGGAAACATCCGCGCCCCGTCCGGCCCTCCCCCGCCGCTGACAAGGAAGGAATGCCTTCCCCGCTCCGGGAGAAATGCGGCGGCGGAAAAAGAAAAAGGCTGCCGTCAAGCGGGCGGCGCTACGGCGCACGGGAAAAAGCCTCCGGAAACCGCGTTCTCCTTCCTGTACGGCCCCAATATGACAAATGCCGGACTTCCGCACAGAATTTCAAACTTTATGGTGTATTTGTCCACTAATGAATTTGCCTCTTTCTTCCTCTCTCCTGCGCCCTGCATCCGCAGAGGATTGCAACCCCGCCGGATGCCGTTCCTTCCGGACGGACGGGGGTTCTTCCGCCCTCCGGCAGTCCCTTTCCCCCTTCCGGAAACCCGGCGCGTAAAATAGCGTCATGTGGACGTTTTATAAGATAGACAATCACCTACAAATCAGTAACACTCACATCCCAGCACTAGCTTTTTTTCCCTGATGGAGAAAACCGCACCCTTTTCCGTTATGAACATGCACTCATTCCGTTGGATTCGACTTACAGCATTCTCGGCCCTGGCCGCAGCCGCCATCACCTCCTGCGCCTCCGCGGCCACGGACTTCAACCAGGTGGGCAAGCAAATGTCCCTCCTGCTCCAGAACTTCCACTTCTCCCGCAAGGAATTCAGCGACGAACTGTCCGGAAAATTCCTGGAAACCTACCTGCGCAAGGTAGATCCCAACAAGATATTTTTCACCCAGCAGGACGTGGACGCCCTCAAGAAGAAATACGGCAGGGAACTGGACGACTACCTGATGTCCGGCCAGATGATGGACGCGGCCCAGGCCATGCACGCCCTGTACCGGCAGCGCGCCATGCAGCGCATCGCCTATGCGCGGGACCTGCTGAAAAAAGGCGGCTTTACCTTTGACAAGGACCGGTCCATTGAACGCTCCCGCCGCAAGACCGCCGCGTGGCCCAAGGATGAGGCGGAAATGCAGCAGGTCTGGAAAGACATGGTGGAGGAACAGCTCCTGTCTGAAATCCTGCGCCGTGAAACCGTGGCGCGCCTGGCGAAGGAACAGAACAAGCCCGACCCGCTGGCCAATGAAAAGCCTGCGGAGGAAAAACTGCTCATGCGTTATGAACGCATCCAGCGCAACATTCAGGAAACGGACCTGGAAGACGTGGCGGAAACCCTGCTCAGCGCAGTAGCCATGACCTATGACCCGCACACGGACTACATGGGCGCCCGCCAGGTGGACCGCTTCAAGATTTCCATGGGCACGGAGCTCACCGGCATCGGCGCCCTGCTGGGCAGTGAAGACGACGGCTCCACCAAAATCACGGGTATCGTCGTGGGCGGTCCGGCTGACAAATCCGGAGAGCTCAAGCTGAACGACCGCATCGTGGCCATTGACTCCAACAACTCCGGAGAAATGGTGGACATCCTGTTCCTGAAGCTGGACAAGGTGGTGGACATGATCCGCGGGGCTGAAAACACCCAGATGCGCCTGAAGGTGGAACCGGCGGACGCTCCCGGACAGGCCAAGATCATCACGCTGACCCGCTCCAAGGTGCCGTTGAAGGACGAACTCGCCAAAGGCGAAATCATCGAACTCACCGGAGCGCCGGAAGGGCAGAACCGCATCGGCGTGCTGAGCCTTCCCTCCTTCTATGCGGACATGGAAGGCGGCGACCGCCGCTGCGCCAAGGACGTCAAAAAAATCCTGGAACGGATGAACAAGGAAAACGTGGACGGCCTGGTCATTGACCTGCGCAGCAACGGCGGCGGTTCCCTGGAGGAAGTGCGCCTGATGACGGGCTTCTTTACCGGGAACGGCCCCGTGGTGCAGATCAAGGACACCCGGGGCAACGTGGACATCAAATCCGCCCACAACCGCCAGAAGCTTTTCAACGGCCCCATTGTGGTGCTCATCAACAAGCTCAGCGCCTCCGCCTCTGAAATTCTGGCCGCGGCCCTCCAGGACTACGGCCGCGCCGTGATCGTGGGGGATGACTCCACCTTCGGGAAGGGTTCCGTGCAGCAGCCGGTGGACATCGGCCAGTACCTGCCCTTCTTTGCAGCCAGGGACCGTGCCGGCCTGCTGAAAGTCACCACCCAGAAATTCTACCGCGTGGCAGGCGGCTCCACCCAGCTCAAGGGCGTGGAGAGCGACATTCAGCTTCCCACCGCTACGGCGGCGTTTGAACTGGGGGAAGACATTCTGGACTACGCGATGCCCTATGACCAGATCACGCCCTGCACCAATTACAAAAAGGACTCCTCCATCACGGCCATGCTGCCCGCATTGAAGGAAGCCAGCGCGAAGCGCGTGGAAAAAGACCGCGACCTCCAGATTGCCAGGGAAGACATCGCCATGATGAAGCAGCGCATCAAGGACAACAAGCTCTCCCTGAACAAGAAGACGCGGGAACAGGAAAACTCCACGCTGGAAGAGCGCCGCAAATCCATCAACAAGGAACGCAAGGGCCGCTTTGCGGAAATGGCCAAGGAAGACGCCACCAAGTACAAGATTTACCGCCTGACGCTGGACGACGTCAACGCCAAGGAGCTTCCCCTGGCGGACCCGGACAAGGACAACGAACAGTTCATGCACCTGGCGGAAGACCCCACGGCGGAACTGGACGACTCCCCGGAATATCCCTCCGGCCTTGACCCGGAACTCCGCGAAGGCATCAACATCGTCCAGGACATGTTGAAGCTGGAATCCTCCGGAAAATAACGGTCCCTTCCCCATTCCTTCCCCCTCGCCCCGGTTTCCTCCAGGAACCGGGGCCCTTTTTTCCGGGGTAAAAGGCGGCCGCCGCTCCTTCCGGAACGTGCCGGAATGAATCCGGGACTTGCCAGCCGGGGTGAAATAAGGCAGTATCTTTGCCCGTCAGCAATGAGCACCATCATGAATACGACATATAAAATTGCCATCGGCGCGGACCACGCCGGAGTCGACCTCAAGGAAACCGTAGTAGAACTCCTCAAGGCATGGGGCCATGAAGTGACCGACATGGGTACCATGACCAAGAATTCCTGCGATTATTCCGACTACGCCAATGAAGTCGCAAGCAGCATTGCTGACGGTACCAACGACCGCGGCATCCTCATCTGCCGGTCCGGCATCGGCATGAGCATCGCCGCCAACCGCTGGGTGGGCGTGCGCGCCGCCCTCTGCCGCACGGCCCCCGCCGCGGCCCTTTCCCGCCAGCACAACGATTCCAACCTGCTGTGCCTGGCCTCCGCCTATGTGGACAATGAAAGCGTGGAAGACGTGCTGGACGCATGGCTGCACGCGGACTTTGAAGGCGGCCGCCATGAACGCCGCGTCGTCAAATCCTCCGGCAGCCCCCTGCAATGGACGGACCCCGAACTGGCCGCGTTCATCCAGGAGGAAGGCCGCCGCGAAAGCAACAACATTGAGCTGATCGCCTCTGAAAACTTCGCCTCCCCCTCCGTCCGGGAAGCCCAGGGCTCCCTGCTGACCAACAAATACGCGGAAGGCTATCCTGGCAAGCGCTGGTACGGCGGCTGCGAGGTAGTGGACAAGGTGGAACAGCTTGCCATTGACCGCGTGCTGAAAATCTTCGGCGGGGACCATGCCAACGTGCAGCCCCACTCCGGCTCCCAGGCCAACATGGCCGTTTACTTCTCCGTATTGAAGCCCGGCGACACCATTCTTACGATGGACCTTTCCCACGGCGGCCACCTCACCCACGGCCACCGCGCGAACTTCTCCGGCAAGCTGTACAACGTAGTTCACTACGGCGTATCCCAGGAAACGGAAGCCATCGACTATGACGCGCTGGAAAAACTGGCCCTGGAAGTGAAGCCGCAGATGATCACGGCCGGAGCCAGCGCCTATTCCCGCACGATCGACTTTGAACGCATGGGCCAGATCGCCAAGGCCTGCGGCGCCTACCTGTTCGTGGACATGGCCCATATCGCGGGCCTGGTGGCCGGCGGACAGCATCCGAACCCGGTTCCCTATGCGGACTTCGTCTCCTCCACCACGCACAAATCCCTGCGCGGCCCGCGCGGCGGCTTCGTAATCTGCAAGGAGGAATACGCCAAGAAGCTTGACGCCGCCGTCTTCCCCGGCATGCAGGGCGGCCCTCTCATGCACGTGATTGCCGCTAAGGCGGCCTGCTTCGGGGAAGCGCTGAAACCCGAATTCAAGGACTATGCGGCCCAGGTCGTGAAAAACGCCAGGGCCATGGCGGCCAAAATGGCGGAACTCGGCTTCCGCGTCGTCTCCAACGGCACGGACAACCACGTATTCATGGTGGACCTCCGCAACAAGGGCATCAACGGGGCGGACGCGCAGGAAGCCCTGGACCGCGTGGGCATCACCGTGAACAAGAATGCCATCCCGTTTGACACGGGTTCCCCCATGAAGCCCTCCGGCATCCGCATCGGTACGCCCGCCGTGACCACCCGCGGCATGAAGGAAAAAGACGTGGAACAGGTAGCGGAATTCATTGCCCGCGCCCTGGCCCTGTACGTAGGCGACCAGGTCTGCCCGAACCCGGACGGCTTCGCCCAGCTCAAGGAGGAAGTCTCCGCTTTCAACCGCAACTTCCGCCTGCCTCACTAATCAAATTGCTTTTTCACGTTCAAGCCGTCCCATTGCTGGCAATGGGACGGCTTGCGTTTTTCACAAGAAAAGAGGGAAGTGCCGGGAGCTGCTTCAAGGAGCATCCCTTTCCGCGTTCAACTCCCTCCGGTACACTAGCGAGGATCTGCCGGAATGTTTCCCCCACCCCCTGTAGCCGCCATATAACAGGCGGCTACATCGGCAATGCCATGGCCGTTGGAAAGGGGCGCGTTCTGCCTGGGGATGCGGTACCGGCCGCCCACCAATCCTCCGCCATACGTACTGACCGGATCACAGCAAGTGGTTATATGGTCCAAGACGCCGGCAGCGGCCGCCAAACGGTCTGCACCCAGCGCCTGCAAGGAATTACCGGACAATCCCGCAGCATTCACCGCGACGCCGCCAACCGGGAGAGGAGACCCTACATTGGCCGCCACCCCGAATTGGGCCATGCCGCCGCCCAGGGAATGCCCGGTGGCCTGCAAGGACACTATTCCCGGCACATGATTCAACAAATGGCGAATCAGTCCCGCCGCCCTAACGTAGCAAATGTCACAGGAATACAACTGGAAAATATCCGTCAATACATTGGGAACCAAGACACCCCAATGTCCCGTATCCGTCCCCCGGAAGGCAACATAAATGTTATTGCCCGAGCACTTGATGTAGGCATTAAACCCATGGCGCACATGTACATGCCCACTAACGGGATCGTACCCGGTTGCACCGCCAAAAGGAGAGAAGGCATGATTCAGGGAGGACAATGGAACGCCTGGCAGAAGGGCTGCGTCCGGATGCGGCGCCATTCCCATCAGATACCCTCCGGCTCCCGGATCAAGGTAGGCATACCGGGAAAAAGTGATCCAAGTGGGAATGCGGGCAGGATAATGCGTATTGTCCCTGTAATGGAGGCGGCAACTTATCACCGCCGTCACAATGCCGGCCAATATCTGGACCAGAGCGGAATGCCGGGTCAGAGGCAACCCCGAAAGTCTTTCCATGATATAATTATAATGAGGAAGCGCCGCATGGCCTTCCTGAACGAGAAAGGCATCCAGCCTGCGCCTTCCATCCTGGCGGGAAAAATACCTGGTTGCTATAAAGTCAAACAAGTGCCTGAGATGAAGTAATGGAGTCATGGTATTTATCGAATTGAATTTTGAATATAATTCAGCACATCACGTTCTTCATCCGTCAGCGTGCCGCCCAATTGCTCTTTTCTGGACAAAATCTCCCGGGAGAACAGGAGAGCGTCCTGGTATAGAGACGCGATCTGGTTCTGTTCCAGTTGGTCCAGGGCTTCAAACCCCTTCAGCTTGCCCAATTGGGTTTCCACCCATTTCCTGATTTCCCGTTCGCCGGGTTCAGGCGCAGAGTTCGTAAACTTCTCCCATTCCTCCAGCCAGGTATTCGGGATTTCCACTTCAGACAGAGCCTGGAGCACTTGCTGCTCCAGATCATCCAGCTTGCCTTCCAGCCGTTCCATTTTTTCCAGGAACTGCTTTTCATCCGATTCCGGAAAATGGAAGGATGAATCATTATTGTTCTCGTCAGACATGATGTTTCAACATGGGTTGCGGTTTGCCGCCGCATCCGGAAAGGACGCGTCCAGCGGCAAACGCTGCACGAATACCCTGGCCTCCCGCGTCCGGAAAGAAAACAGGGGCTTTCCCAATACGGGGAACCATCATTCACAACAGCCATGCGCGCCTTTCAGCGGCATGGAAAAAACCGGCATGAACAAATGCCGTTTATACCGCCACCGTGCGGCCGCAGCTTCCGGCTACTTCCCTTCCCCTCCCAAACGGCTCTCCATGGACAGCAAGGTGCACTTGGCGGCAAGCCATGCGTCCCGGCCCTTGAGAACCATCATTTTATCTCCCACGCTGGAAGCATAGGCCTTTTCCGCATCCCGAAAGAGCTGCTCCAGATACTTGACCAGTTCCTTCTGGACGGCGATGGCTTCTTTCAGAGATCCGGCGTTGTTTCGGCGGAATTCCAGCAAGTTCAAGTTGGCCCGGGTCACTTCCTCCCAGGGAACCATGCCGGACTTGTACTGTTCCTGCGCCAGTTCAGCCATGCTGGATAAAAGCTGTTCCCTTTCCTTGAGAAGGGATTTCAAGGTTTCTTCCGCCGGGGAAACGGCCGAAAAGCAGGCGAAACAAAGTATGATCAGGGTAGTTTTCATTACTCCCCTTTTATCCCCTCCCTTCATTCTGTCAAGATGGAAAGGAACGTATCGCTTTGAAACAAAGAAGCTCTCGAAGATGAAAAACAGCGCGGCACGGACAAACATAGCCACCTCCGGAAAGAATCCCCAACCGGGAATTCTTTCCTTTTATCCCGCCTTTCTCCTTCTTCCGGGGCCGCTCATACGCCGCCGGCCTTCCGGACCGGGGCCGACCATTCCTTGCCGCTTACATCCGTCAGCACTACGGAAAGAGGACCTTCCGGAACCGCAGAAAGCGCGGCGGGGAGTGTTACGCCGGCCCTGGCCCCCAGCGGAACGACCAGCCCGAAGGCGCCCGGCTTGACCTTTGCCAGATAAGCGTTCTCCATAGCGGAGGGGGGAAGCGCGGAAAGCTGGTCCGCCTCCATTTTCCACAGGGTGTTGCCCTGGCCGTCCGTCAGCCTGATGCGGACGAGGAAGGAGCCGTAGGTATCCACGCCTTCCGTGCGGAATACGTTGAAGCGCAATTCCTGCCCGGACAGGGAGGCCCCGCTGACTTCCAGCAGGGGCTTCACGGATTTGTTATGGAGCGGCCCCCATACGCCGCCATGAAAGAACTGGTTGGTTCCTAGCGTGACCAGCATCATGAACACGGCTCCCCAGATGGAAACGCGGGCCATGCGGCCGTATCCCAGCGGCAGCGGACCGGACCCCACCCAGGCAAACAGGGAGGAACGGCGCGCGCAGCACGGAAGTTTGGAAAGCCTGCCGTCCAGCGAACAGGAACCGCCCCCGGTCAGGAACAGGAGCAGTCCGGCGCACATGCCCAGAATGCCTATCTGCCATTCGTCCAGGCAAGTGGTTCCCAGCCAGCCGGAACCCAGCAGAATGCCCAGCGCCAGGCAGAAAACGCCCACGCTCGCCAGGCGCGTCAGCAGCCCCAGCATGAGCATCAGCCCCACCAGGAATTCAATGATGGTAAACGCCACCATGAACCACCAGAGTTCGGACGGGTGCGTCACCAGATATTCAATGACCGGCTTGATTCCCAGCGCATTAGGAAGGAAGTGGTTGAATTTGACGCCGATGTATCCCGGATCATCCGGAATCAGCTTGTTTTCCAGCACCAGGCGGCGCCAGAACGCGGAGAAGTACGTCCAGCCTACTACCAGACGCAGAGGGAGGGCCATTACGGCAGCCCAGCGGTAGGCTTCAGGCTGCACGGCGGAATCATGGGAATGTTCTTCTTTCATCTGGTCAAATTCTTCAGTATTCCGCCATCCTATTTCCGTCGGAAAAAAATCAAAGGATAAAATGCCCGGTCCGTGACAGCGGACGCGTCAAAGATTTACCGGGAGGCCATGCCGTCCCACACCGGGAAGTAATAATGCAGGGAGGGCGCGGGTTCATTCAGCAGGCGGTAGTGCCACCATTCCGGAGAATAGTTGGCGAACCCCTGCTTTTCAAAAGCCTTTTTCAGAATCATCCGGTTCCGGTGCTGGGCCGGGGTTACCAGCGCGGTGTCCGTAGCGGAACTGGGGTCCAGCAAGTCATGATGGCCGCCCATGTCCACGGGCTTTCCGGTTTTGGCATACAGCAGGGAGACGTCCACAGCCACGCCGCGTGAATGTTCCGAGAAGTCGCGCACGTAGTGGTCCCCGAACACCTTGGCCTTGTCAATGTTCGGGTAATACCGGGCTTTCATCTTCTGGTCTCCGGCGTCCGCGCCCCATTTGCAAATGTCCAGCACGGCGGTGTGGGGGCGGTAGGCGTCATAGATTTCCAGCAGGTAGCCCTGCCTGTACAGGTCTTCCGAGACTTTTTTCAGGGCGTGCGCCGTCTGGGTGCGCAGGATGGCGCGCCTGCCGTGGTAGCCGTCCAGCGGACGCCCCACGAAATTGTCATACCCGGCATACTTCAGGTTGGTCTTCACCAGCGGGGCCACCTGGTCCACGTACACAAAGCCCGGCTGCATCACGGGCTGGAGGGGCTGGTTGAAAGAGGGCTTGAATTCCCCGCTGCCTGAGCAGGAAGCCAGTAAAATGAAAATGCCGCATGCCGCGGCCACGCAGGTCTTCATGACCACGGAGCGTAGCACGGCATGCGGCGCAAATCCGGTCAGGATTCCGTCATTTCCAGGAATCCCTTGATCTTGCTGATGCGCGTGGGATGGCGCAGCTTGCGGAGGGCCTTGGCCTCAATCTGGCGGATGCGTTCCCGCGTGACGCTGAACTGGCGCCCCACTTCCTCCAGGGTGCGGGGGCTGCCGTCCCGGAGGCCGAAGCGCTGTTCAATAACCTCGCGCTCGCGGTCCGTAAGGGTGTCCAGCACATCCTTGATTTTCTCTTTCAGGAAGGAGAAGGAGGCTTCCTCCATGGGATTTTCCGCCGCCTTGTCTTCAATGAAGTCACCAAAGGAGGTGTCGTCGGAATCCCCTACGGGGGCTTGCAGGGAAATGGGCTGCTGGGCCATTTTCAGCACGGAACGCACGCGTTCCACGGGCAGGTGGATTTCCTCCGCGATTTCCTCCGGCGTAGGTTCACGGCCGTATTCCTGCACCAGCTGTTTCTGAACGCGCATCAGCTTGTTGATGGTTTCAATCATGTGCACGGGAATGCGGATGGTGCGGGCCTGGTCCGCAATGGAGCGGGTGATGGCCTGGCGGATCCACCAGGTGGCATACGTGGAGAATTTGTAGCCGCGGCGGTATTCGAACTTTTCCACCGCCTTCATCAGGCCCATGTTGCCCTCCTGAATGAGGTCCAGGAAGGAAAGGCCGCGGTTGGTGTACTTCTTGGCAATGGAAATGACCAGGCGCAGGTTGGCTTCCACCATCTCGTCCTTGGCCCGGCGGGCTTCGCGGAGCCACTTGCGGAGCTCCTGATAGGCTTCCCCCATTTCATCCGCAGTCATCCACATGCGCAGTTCCAGTTCCGCAAGGTGTTCCTTGAGCTCCTTGTTGGACGGGTCCTGGGCTACCTTCTTCTGCATGCGGAGCACGCGGTCGCGGGCCTCGTCAATCATGGAGCAGAAATCCTCAATCACCTTGTGCTTGAAGTACAGGCGGCCGAAGAGCTTCACCAGAACGCCGGTGATCTTGTCAAACTCCGCCTGGCGGGCCTTCACGGACTTGGCGGCCTCCTTGCTGCGGTACAGCTTGCGGAAGGCGCTGGAAGCGTCCTGATGGGTCTGCTGGATTTGGGCGCAGAGCTGGGCCAGCCCCTTCATGTAGCGTTCGCGGGAGTCGATCTTCTTGTCAAGGATGACGCGGTCAAAGCGTTCCTCGTTGTCCAGCAGGCGGTAGGCCACGTCCAGATAGGCGTTCGCAATGAAGCCGAAGCGGTGCACGCAGCGCTGGACGTTCTGTTCCGCATCCTCAATCCTCTTGGAGATGGCCACTTCCTCTTCACGGGTGAGCAGGGAAACCTGGCCCATCTGCTTCAGGTACATGCGGACGGGGTCGTCCAGAATGTCCATCTTGGCTTCAAGCTTTTCCTCCTCGTCTTCTTCCTCCGTGTTGATGCGGGTGCGGTCCGTGTAGCTGTCCACGTCGGACGCGTCAATGATGTCAAACGCCATGCTGCGCAGGCGGTCCATGATGGCCTCATAGTCCTGCTGGTCAACGATGTCGTTGGGAAGGGAGTCATTGATGTCGTCAAAAGTCAGGTAGCCCTGCTCCTTGGCGAGCTTGATCAGTTCACGGATTTTTTCCTGGATTTCCGGGGCGTCAATCGGATTCGTGACCTTGCGGCTGGCGGCCCTCTTGCGTTCCTCTTCCAGGATTTCGCTCAACTTCTTGGGAGCTTCCGCCTTAGCGGCAGGCTTGGAGGCCTTCTTTTCGGCGGGTTTCTTTTCCGCCGGCTTGGCAGGAGCCTTCTTGGCGGCGGGAGCGGCGGCTTTCTTGGCCGGTGCGGCCGCGGGCGCCTTTGCCGGAGCCTTTTTGGCGGGTACTGCGGCCTTCCCGGCGGCAGGGGCCGGAGACGCCTTTTTCACCGGGGCTTTCTTTTCCGCTGCGGGCTTGGCGGCAACGGGCTTTTTAGCCGCCGGAGCGGCGGCCTTGGCGGGGGCTTTTTTGGCAGGGGCTGCCTTGGAAGTGGTTTTGGAAGTTTTTGCGGCAGGCTTGGATGCTACTTTTTCCTTGGATTCAGAAGCTTTTTTGCTGGCGGAAGTCTTCTTGGGAGAAGAGGAGGATGGGTCACCGGATTTGGACATATCTTGAAAAGAAGAGGGCACAATTCACCATTATATCAATACCCGGAGGTATCGAGGCACTACATTGTACCCAGCAAACGCTTCAAGTCAACACTAAGTTTGGATAATTCCAGCCTTCTGGCGGCGTCCGTGGAGGGGTCCGCCAATTCCGCCATCAGGGACGCGATATGCCTTTCCAGGGCCGCCTTCGCAATGCCGGAGCAGGCTTCCTGGACGCTCCGGTCCACATCGGGGATGGGCACCGGGTCCAGGTTCAGCAGGTTCAGGGCATCCCGTTCCGGCTGTGGCAGGGACGCCAGAAAAGCCTGAATGGCCGCGGGACTGTCCGGAGAAGGAAGCCGTGCCAGGATTTTTTTCAGGATCCCCCCCCCTTGCAGCATCCGCATCGGCTCCAGCAATTCTTCAATACGGTCCACGATGAGCCCCTGGGCACGGGCGTTCTGGAGGGACAACTCGCAAAGCACGGCCACGGCGCGGTCCATCTTCACGGGGGGCTGCGTCTGAGAAACTTCCGCAGCCGCCGCACGGTCCGCGGACTGTGCCTGTTCCCTTCCCTTGCGGCGTCCGGCCGTCCTGACGGCACTCCGCAGGTCATTCACGGTCGTGCGCATCCTGGTGGCGACGTCCGCCGTTGCCAGGTCGCGGGCCACGGGGTCGCTCATGCAGGCCAGCAGAGCCGTCATCTCACGGGCAAAGGCGGCGCTGGCGGCGGCGTCAGTCAGCAGGCCGCGTTCCTTGGCGCGTTCAATGCGGACCTCAAAGAAAGGACGGGCCTGCTCCACCATCTCTGAAAACGCTTCCTTCCCTTCCCTCTTCATGAAGGAGTCCGGATCGTCCCCCTCCGGAAGATTCACCAGGTAAACATCCTTGCCGAATGGGGCCAGCTCCCGGAAGGCGCGGTCCGCCGCCGCCATGCCCGCCTTGTCCGCGTCAAAACAAACGACAATGCGGGAGGCATAGCGTGAAAGCGTTCTGGCGTGCTCCGGCGTGAACGCCGTTCCCAGGGGAGCCACGGCAAAGGAAATGCTAGCCTCATGGCAGGCGATGACGTCAAGCTGCCCTTCGCACAGCAGGGCCTTGCCGCTCTTCCCCATGGGACCGCGCGCCCTGTCCAGGGCAAACACCACATCCCCTTTCTTGAAAATGGACGTTTCCGGGGAGTTGACGTACTTGCCCACGTTTTCCTGGGGCCGCAGAATTCGTCCGGAGAACGCCACGCATTCCCCGTACACATTGTTAATGGGGAACATCAGCCTGTCCCGGAACCGGGCGTACAGGTCCCCGCGCTCTCCGCGGTTGGCAAGGCCGGAATCTATCAAAACCTGGTCCGGAAACCCCTCCTTACGCGCCCAGGCCAGGAACTCCCGTGAAGAATCAGGAGCCCAGCCCACCTGCCAGCGCTTCGCCATGTCCGCCCCGTATCCGCGGGAATTCAGGTAGGCCCTGGCCTCCGCCGCCTTCGGGGAGCGGAGCAGGAGCCTGTGAAAAAACTCGGCCGCCTTCTTATGGGCCACCAGCAGGGCCGTGCGCGCCTTGCGCCGCTTTTCCTCCGCGGCGTCATACACTTCCTCCACCAGGGTAATGCCGGCTTTTTCCGCCAGCCGCCGCACGGTATCCGCAAAGCCCAGGTTTTCCATCTTCATCACGAAGGTGATGGCGGATCCCCCTTCCCCGCAGCCGAAGCATTTGAAGTTCTGCCGGGTCTGGTCCACGATGAAGGAAGGCGTCTTCTCATTATGGAACGGGCAGCACGCCTTCCACCGGGACCCGGCCCTTTTCAGGGAAAGATAGGAACCCACCACATCTACAATGTCAGTGGCTTCCAGAACGCGCCGGATGCTGTCTTCATCAATCCTTCCCATAAGGCGCGGCCAGTCTATCACAGCCCCGCCGGGTGCACAAGAAGACAGAATCAGGACGCCATTCACAGGAAAACAGGGGGAGGAAACAACCGGGCGCGCACTGGAAAAACAGAGGAGCTCCCGTGTTCCCTCAGGAAAACCGGGTGAAACGGCGCGGCGGCATCCGGCCTCCCCGTCCGCACGGAACGCATTTCCCCATTGAGCGCGGGCGCGGAACGTGTTAGCCTGTCTGCATGAAGCACATTCACCTTCTGTTGCTGGCTCTGCTGGCCCTGTTTGCCGGCTCCCCGTTCCGGGCGGCCGCGGAGGAATCCTTCCGCGACCGGGTAGTGGTCATTCCGGTGGGGGAGGACTCCCTGACCAGCAAGCAGAGCTTCGGCTTCATGAACCGCATCCTGAAGCGGGCGCAGGAGGAACAGGCGCGCGCCGTGGTGTTTGACCTGAACACGCCCGGCGGCCTGGCCTGGGAAACCAGCGAGATGATGATGAAAAGCATCCAGCCGCTGACCATCCCCACTTACGCCTACGTGAATCCCAAGGCCATGTCCGCCGGGGCGCTCATCTCCGCGGCGTGCGACAAGATTTACATGGCGCCCGTCTCCTCCATCGGCGCGGCGGGCATCATCACCTCCTCCGGGGAGGAGATGGACCCCGTCATGCGCAAGAAGGCGGAAAGCGCCTTCTGGGCCTTCACCCGCTCCGTGGTAACGGAAAAGGGCTACCGCCCGGAAGTAGTGAAGGCCATGATGATCCCTTCCGACCAGGAGCAGCAATTCGGCCCCGTCAAGCTGGAAAAAGGCGCACTCCTGACCCTGACGGGCAAGGAGGCCGCCACGCGGCTGGAAGACGGCAGGCCCCTGCTGGCCCAGGGAACGGCCACCTCCGTCACGGACCTGCTGGCTCAGGAGAAGGTGGACGCCCCCACGGTCACGGCGGAACCCACCGCCTTTGAACGCATCGGCCTCTGGATTGCGTGGGCCTCCCCCATACTGATCCTGCTGGGAATCGGCGGCATCTACATGGAATTCAAGACGCCTGGGTTCGGCATCGGCGGCATCGTGGCCATTGCCGCGTTTGCCCTGTTCTTCTTCGGCAACAACATCGCCGGGAACCTGGCCGGTTATGAAACGGCGGCTCTGCTCATTCTGGGCGTGGTCCTGCTGTGCGTGGAATTCTTCGTCATCCCGGGCACCTTCATTGCGGCCATTGCGGGCGGCATCTGCATCTTCCTGGCCCTGTTCGGCGGCATGATCAGCTCCTGGGAATGGGACCACATCATCCGGGACGGACAGTGGGACGACGTCAACACGCTGGCGATGGTCCTGGGCATCCCCCTCCTGAAACTGGCCCTGGGCCTGACCGGGGGCGCCATCCTGATCGCCGTGCTGATGAAGTACCTGCCGGACTCCGTCCTGATGCGCCGCGTCACGAACGCCACGGTCAGCGGCGGCCCCGCCGGGGAAGCCGTCAACATTGCGCGCGTGCAGGTAGGCGACCGGGGGAACGCCGTCACGGAGCTGAAGCCCAACGGCAAGGCCATGATCCATGGCGAAATATGCGAGGTTTTCTCTCGACAAGGCATACTGATTAAGGGTACCCCTGTGCGCGTCGTGGACATCCGTCCGTTCGACCTCGTCGTCGTCAAGGACGAATCCCCCTCCGGGGACTGACGCCATCACGCTTTTCACTCACTGCCATGCCTCTCACCGTTGGACTCATTTCCCTGGGCTGCCCCAAGAACCTGATCGACTCTGAAATCATGATCGGCCACATGCAGAAGGCCGGCATGACCATGACTCCGGAACCTGAGCTGGCGGACGTGATGGTGGTCAACACCTGCGCTTTCATTGACCAGGCCAAGCAGGAAGCCATCGACGCCATTCTGGACGTCGTGCGCGCCAGGGAAAGCGGAGCCTATCCGGAAAACCAGAAGCTCATCGTGGCAGGCTGCCTGTCCCAGCGCTTTCAGAAGGAACTGCCCGCCCTGCTGCCGGAGGTGGACGCCTTCATCGGCCCGGACCAGATCACCAGGCTCCCGGAAATCATCACGGAGGTGATGGACCGGACCGTGCAGGACCGGAACTTCATCCAAGGCAAGTGCAAGTATGTTCCGGACTGGGACACGCCGCGCTACCGCCTTACTCCCCCGCATACGGCCTACATCAAGATAGCGGAAGGCTGCAACCACGGCTGTGCCTACTGCATCATCCCGATGATCCGGGGACGCCACCGCAGCCGCTCCCAGCAGGACGTGGTGCGTGAAGCGGAAGCCCTCATCCGGTCTGGCGTGAAGGAAATCTGCCTCATTGCGCAGGACATTACCTACTACGGCATGGACAAATGGACGGATGCGCGCCCGAACCGCCGCAGCGCGGTGGATTCCTCCCGCGGAGAGTCCCTGGCCTCCCTGATCCGCGCCCTGAACGCCATTGAAGGGGAATTCTGGATCAGGCTTCTTTACACCCACCCCGCCCACTGGAGCGACGAACTGACCGCCGCCATCGCGGAAAGCCCCAAGGTGGCCCGCTACGTGGACATCCCCCTTCAGCACATTTCCGGCAACATGCTCAGCGCCATGCAGCGCGTGACGGACGGGGACTACATCCGCAACCTCCTGCGGGACATCCGGAAGGCCGTTCCGGGAATCGCCATCCGCACCACCTTCATCACCGGATTCCCCGGAGAGACGGAGGACGACCATCAGGAATTGATGGAGTTCATTGAGGAGTTCCGCTTTGAACGGGCCGGCATCTTCACCTTCTCACGGGAGGAAGGCACGAAGGCCTACAAGATGCCGAACCAGGTGCACCACCGCACCAAGGCGCGCCGCTACAATGAAGCCACCATGCTCCTGACCCGCCTTGCCTCGGAAACGGGCCAGGAACAGATCGGCAGGCAAATCCGCGTGCTGGTGGACGCTCCCGGCGTTGCCAGAACGGAATGGGACGCCCCGGACATCGACGGCACCGTTTCCGTCCCCCTGACGCTGCCCGTCGGCGAATTCGCCACCGTCACCGTAACGGATGCCGTGGCGTATGAACTGACGGCGGAATAAAATTCCGCGGGCGGCTGGATGGGAGCATCAGGGACAAGAGCGACAGGCACGGCGCAAGCCGGGATATATCTGATCCCTTATCACTCATCTCCGGCATCTGAGCCAAAGGCGCTTATTGTTTCACGCTTGATTCCGGGAGAGGCGCACTGGCCGGAGGGGCTTCCTGCGGTGCGGCTCCCGAAGGTGACGGAGAAGCGGAATCCGGAACGGGGACCAGGGAAGTATTCATCCGGGACAAATCCAGTTCGCGGGAAGCCGCAGCGGCTTCCGGACTGACGGCGCCCATGTTCGCGGGCAACGGAAGCAGGGCTCCGTCCGGACCGACCATGTCGGGAGCGGTGACGGGATAAAAGCCCATCATTTCCTGCGGATTGACGATTTCCGACAGGCTCACGTAGCCCTGGCTGCCGTCCTCAAACTCAACCTTGGCGAACAAATCACCGCAAACCAGCACCTTCCCGGTTTTCACGCCGCCCCTGACGGTTCCGCTCGTGGAAAAATTATTCTCCGGATTCTGCTCGAACACCATCATTTTTTCCTTCTTGAACGTAACGGATTCCCCCGGCTTGTAAAATGCCTGGTCCGCCTTGTTCTTGGCCGCCATTTTCTTGGAAGTGATGCCTACGGGATCCAGCGCTGAACTCTGGCGGTCCCAGGCATTCAAATGCTTGTTCGGACCACAGGAAGCCAGCAGCACCAGCAGAGCGGAAGGGAGAAATGCCAATTTCATTTGCCGGGTATCTTAACTGCCACAGATTGCGGATGGAAGCAGAATTTGCGCCTGTTGATGCAGGATGCCGTTTCAACAAGAAAAATCCCGGCTTTCCCGCCAATAAGCGTTCCTTCGTGCTGGACAGTCAAGAAAACTTCCGTACAGGCTTGCGGCATATCAACATCACTTCCAAATGATCAAGGGATTTTTCCCGGCGCTTTTCCTGATTGTTTCGTCATGCTGCATGATGAAGGCAAAAGAAACCCAGGGCAGCACTCTGATGCGTCCCCTGATGACTCGGACGGAGCCCCCTCCCTTGTCCTGCCGCGGGTCCGGCGCCTGCTTCGATTACTTCTCCACGCCGCTCTGCAAATACAAAATCCGCAGGGCGGAAGAAATCATGCCCGACTCCTGCCGGGCCCCTTCACTTCATGGAAGGAAGACGGAAAAAAGCGGAGACCGGGATTTTCCATCAACAAACAGGGAACCCCGGCCATCATGCTGTTCCCCGCAGCGGAACCTATTCCATCCCTGAAACACGCTCCCGGCAGGCAGCCGGGGCCGGGAAAAGTAAGCGGTTCCCCAGGCGGGGAAAAACAGGCCGTCCTTACGGATTCCCTTCCCCGCTCTCTTCCCGGGGAAACCTCAAATCATGGCGCAAAGGCAACGTATTAGGCTTGCCGCATTCCTCCCGGCAATGCTATTCTGCCACCTGCGGTTCCCACGTTTGGCACAGTTCCATCCGGGGGAACCGTTCAAGCATTTGTTCTGTTATGGATGAGAAGAGATTAGCCGGCGTAGTTCTGCCATTGTTCTCCCTGCGCCGCAACAACGACCACGGCATCGGGGATCTGACGGCTCTGCGCCAGTGGATTGACTGGGCGGCGGATGCCCACGTGGGATTTCTCCAATTGCTGCCCGTCAACGCCCTGGGCCGGGACGAAAACCCTTCCCCCTATTCCGCCATCAGCTCCGTGGCTCTGGAACCCCTGTACCTTTCCCTGGAACCCTGGACCATCCCCGGCCTGGAAGAACGCGTATTCAATGAAACCGGGGACACGCTGCCGTGGGAACAGCCCTCCGGCCCGAACATGGTAGACTACCCCAAGGTCAGGTTCTGGAAAATGTGGATTCTGCGGGGCGCATGGAACAACTTCAAAACCAAGCCGGAATATGAGGGCATCATGCCCAAGTTCAGGGAATGGGTGAAGGAACAGGGAAGCTGGCTGGAAGACTTTGTCTGCTTCCAGGTTCTCTGCGACCTGTTCGGCACGGAAATCTGGTGGCACTGGCCGGAGCAGGACCCGGCCCGGGCCAAAACCATCGCCGCCGATTACGAGGAAGAAAAGGACTTTGCCCGCTGGCTCCAGTGGCTCTGTGAAAAGCAATGGGAATTCATCCGGATTTATGCGGACGAACGCAACGTGAAACTGATGGGGGACATCCCCATCGGCGTTTCCCTGTGCAGTGCGGACGTCTTTTTTGAACGCTACCTGTTTGATACGGACTGGTGCGGAGGCGCTCCTGCGGAAGGCAACTACGCGGAAGACCCCTTCACGGGCAAATGGGGGCAAAACTGGGGCATTCCCCTGTACAAATGGGAAGTCATGGCCCAGGACAACTTCGCCTGGTGGCGGCGCCGGGTAAAATACTGCACCAAGATTTTCAGCATGTACAGGATTGACCATATCCTGGGCTTTTACCGCATTTACTCCTTCCCGTGGAAGCCTACGGAAAACGAGGTCTTCCTGCCGCTCACGCTGGAGCAGGCGGCCCAGAGAACGGGCGGCAGGCTGCCCGGCTTCAAGCCCCGCGGGGATGACAACGCCGTGGACCGCAACCTGAACCTGACGGACGGAGACCTGTACCTTCGCCTCCTGATCTCTGCCGCCCCCGGCGTCAGCGTGGTGGGGGAAGACCTGGGCTGCGTGCCGGAATACGTGCGCCCGAACATGCGCCAATTGGACATTCCCGGCTTCAAGATTCCCCATTGGGAAATCAAACCGGACGGCAACATCATCCCCGGAAAGGAATATCACGAATGCTCCTTCGCGGCATTCGGCACGCATGATTTTGAAACCATCATGCAGACCTGGAACGACAGCTACGCCAAAATCGAGCGTGCCCGCAAGCTGGGTCTGTGGGAGGGAATCTCTCCCAAAACGCCGTCCAACCCGGAACAGGAAAACATCGTGCGCCAGGCGGAGGACGGAGCGCGCCTGCTGAAATGGTTTGCGGACTTCGCCGGGATGCAGCCGGACACTTGGCTCTCCTACTGGAACCTGGAAATCAAGACGGCCATGTACAATGCCCTGTTCCGTTCCAACTCCCGTTACGCGGCCATTCTCTGGCCTGCCCTCTTTGACGTCAACAAGCGCCTGAACATCCCCGGCACCACGGGAGGCACCAACTGGAGGGAACGCATGCCCTTCAAGGCCGTGGAAGCTTATGACATGCCCCAGACCGCATGGCTGCGCACCGTCATCAGCGGTTCGGACCGCGCGCCGCTGCAGGGAGAAGACGCCATCAGGGCGCTCAAGGAATCCAGCAGGCGCCTCTTCCCGAAGGTCACCGTCAACAACGAACGCTTCCTGAAACGGATGCTGATGTGGCCCAACGGGAAATCCCTGTAAGTTCCGGCCAGTTTCCGGAGCGCCGCAAGCCCCTGCCCCGCTTCATGGCCTTTCCTTCAACTGTTCTTTCCATTGCATCCGTCCTTGCCTCCTGCCGGAAAAGCAACCATACTCCCCGCATGACCTGGAGCTGGAACAAACTGTCCCCCGCCAAATGGGAAGACGCGTGGAGTGAACGCATTGCCGGAAATCCCAATGCCTCCATCACCATCATCAAGGGGGGCAAGACCATCAGAATCACCGTCTACTGCGACCATGAGGAAGACGCCCTGACCTTGAAGGAATATTTTGGGGGGACCGTCCGGGAAATCAAAACCCGGGACTGGGTGGCGGCGCAGAGCCGGGAAGAACGCGCTCCGCTTAAAATAAGGGATGCCCTGGTCATTACGGAGCAGAGTTCTCCGGAGAAGTTGGCCGCCCTGCGGAAGCAATTCCCTGCGCGCCATATCCTGAGCGTTCCTGCGGAAATGGCCTTCGGGACCGGAGACCATGCCACTACGTCCACCTGCCTGCGCTTCATCTGTGACGCTGCCAAATCCCGCAGGGGAACCGGCTGGAGCATGACGGACATCGGCTGCGGAACCGCCGTGCTGGCCATTGCGGCGCTGAAGCTAGGAGCGGAACACGCCACGGCCTTCGACTTTGACCCCATGGCCATTGAAGTGGCACGGCACAACATGGAACGCAATGACGTCACCGGAGAAGAGCTTGATTTATTCGTCGGGGACGTTTTCGAATGGACGCCCTCGGAACTTCAGAAGGGGGACCTTGTCGTCGCCAACCTGTTTTCCACCATTCTGCAAAAAGCCTTTCCGCACATTATCGCGGCCATGAAAAAGGATGCCGTCCTGGTCATCTCCGGCATTCTGGCCTCCCAGTGGGAAGAAACGAAGGCGGCGGCGGAGCGTCACGGCTTGTCCTTTGAACGGGCCGTCAAGCGCGGCAAATGGGTCACGGCCAAGGGAGGGATGGTCAAGTAAAACAAGCCGTTCCGCATTTCCTGATTCGGCTCTCCACACATCGTTCCTCCTCTGCCGGAACCACGCCTCCCACTCCCGGCAACGCGTCTTCCCCCAGTCTGGGGAGGCCCTGGCTCCCAGGTGAACGCATTTTTACGGGAAAGGGGAAGACGTACGGGTTACCGGCAGGAAAAACACGCCAATTCCTGCGGATTCCACATTTCACTTCCCCTCACGGAAAAAACTAGCCCTCCGCATGTTCACGGGCGGCGAACAGCTTTTCCACATACTTGGCCAGCATGTCCACTTCCAGATTCACCGGCTGGCCGGGAACGGCGCGTTGCAGGTTCGTGCGTCCGAAGGTATGGGGCGTGATCCAGAATTCAAGCAGGGAGCCGTTCAAATTCGCAATCGTCAGGGAAATGCCGTCAATGGTGATGGAGCCCTTGTCAATGCAGTAGCGGGCCAGTTCATCCGGAATGCGCACTTCCAGGCGGTGGTCCTGCCCCACGGGCTCCAGGGCCGTAATAGTTCCGGTATTGTCCACATGCCCCATCACGAAGTGGCCGCCGAAGCGGTCCATGGCGGACATGGCGCGTTCCAGGTTCACCAGCCCCCCCGGCTGGAGGTTTCCCAGGCTGGTGACGCGGAGGGTCTGGGAAAGCAGGTCAAAGGAGACGCGCTCACCGTCCAGGGCGTCCACCGTCAGGCAGCAACCGTTGACGGCGACGGAATCCCCCAGGGAAAGTTCATGGCCGAATGGAATAATCAGCGTCAGTCTGGCTCCGCCGTTGATGGGCGTAAACCCTTCCACGGTTCCTGTTGTTTCAACGAGTCCGGTAAACATAAGAGTAAGCTCCGGTTCCGGCCCTTAATGGCCGAAGCAGGTGAAGAAGATGAACACGATGGCGGTGGGAAAAGCCGCCCAGGCAAACAGCCACAGGGGATTGATGCCCTTGAAGTACTTGCCCAGAATGGCCTGCCCCGCCGGGTTGGGGGCGTTGGCGATTACCGTCAGGCCGCCGCCCGTCACGGCGCCGGCCACCACGGAATACTTGACGGCTTCCGGCAGGTTGGGAACCGTGGACGCCAGGAAGGTGACGGCGGCATTGTCGTTGAACGCCGTCAGCAGCGTGGCCCCGATCATGGCGTAGTCCCCCAGCCGCATCAGCACCGGTTCCAGCCACCAGGCCTGGACGCCGCCCAGAATGACCAGGCCCGCCAGGAAGAAGCCCACCATCATGGGAACACGCAGGGACATCTGGTTCTGGTACTGGGGAGTGGCCACCGTAAAGCCGATGAAGAAGAGGAAACTGCCGATGAACATGACCGGTTCATGGGCGAAGAGGACCGTCCAGGTCAGGAAGCAGACGTGCGCCAGCGTCACCCACACCGGAATCTTGTCATTGCGGTCTTCCCAGGACTGGGGAACGGCGTCGTCAAACTCGTTGAACTCGCGCTGCTGGGCGGCCAGGCGGCCAAACTCCTTGCGGAAGAGGAAGAAGTAGGCCAGGTTGGAAATGATGATGGCTGAAACGGCCTTCCAGCCGAAGTGCTGGATCATGTGCGCAAGGCCCCAGTCCCACTTTTCCGCCACCATCACCACGGGCGGGGCGGCAAAATGCGTCAGGGTGCCGCCGATGGAGATGTTCACGAAGAGCAGCCCCAGCGTTGCGTACATCAGGGTCTTCTTCGGCTTGAGATCGTAAAACTTCTTGCTCAGGATCAGGGCGCCGATCGTCATGGCGGCAGGTTCCGTAATCAGGGAACCGAGCAGGGGTGCAAGGGTCATCACGGAAATCCACCAGGCCCCGGGAGAAGATTTTCCAAGTTTGGCGCCGTAGTTGACTACGGATTCCGCCAGCTTGAAGATGGGGCGGGAAGAGGCGATGATCATGATGATCATCACGAACATGGGCTCCGTGAAGGAGCAGTCATAATTCAAATAGGCCGAGAAGTCCTCAAAGGAATAATACTTCCAGCACACGAACATGAAGGGGATGATCCAGATGCCGAACACGGCTTCCACTTCCCCCAGGAAATGGAAGATGGCGGACGCGAAGGAGACCGGAAGACGCTCCTCCGGGTGCATCACGCGGAAGTTGGTCTCCTTGAGCTTCTCCTTGTAGCGCAGGGCCAGCTTGTGGGAATAGCGTTCAAACCGCCCTGCCAGGAAGGTATGGATAATGGCGCCCATAAAGACGAGCGTCACGGCCAGGTTGAAACCGCCGGACTGCTCGTTGCGTTCCGTAAGCACCTGCATCAGGCTGGCATCCGGCGGAGCGGGCTTGTACTGGTTCAGGGGAATGGGAAAATGGCTGTACTGGGAATCCCCGCCCACCTCCGTGGCGGGATAGGCGGGTTCCGTCACTTGTACAGAAGCCTCGGCTGCCGATGCACCCAGAAAAAAGGCGGCAGCAGCCACGGTAGTGAGCAGCCCCGCACGGCGCGCCAGAACTTTGAAGAAATGACAAATACAGCTCATGTCTGCGGACACACTAAACACCTCCCCTTTTTTCGGCGAGCGGAAAATGAGTCTGTATGCTTTTTAACGGGAACGGGTTCAGTCCGGAAAAATCCGTACGGAACTGAAAGGGAGCGCACGCGGCAGGGAAAGGCTGTCATGCCTGCCTGAGTTTAAGGTTGAACAGGAAACTTAAAAATAGTAGTTGCAGGTATGCGCTCCGCCTTAGGCCTCCTTTCCATTTTCATGATTGCAGCCGGTGCCGCATGGGCCGAACTCCCCCCTGACCTGCCGCCTGCAGCGCCCCTTCCCCTGGCGCCCGGCCCGGTCATCGGAGGCACCATCAAGGGAGACCCGGCTGCCGGCGTTGTTCCCGTCCGGGAACTGATTGAAGCCAACCGGAGGGATGAAAACATCCCCATGGCGGAACCCATTCCGGGAGAAACGGGCGCCTCCATTCCCTCCGCGGAGCCCATCCCTAATGCGGAGCCTATCCCCGGAGAAACACACCTGCGTGCCCCGGTTCAGCCCGCAGGCCCGGTCCCGGTCATTCCTCCCACGGCTTTCTCCCCCGTTCCGGTTCCCCAGCATGAAACCCGCGTTGCCATCCTGGGCTATCATGACTTCAGCCGCACCCTGCCCGCCACGGAAATGCGCATGAATACGGACGTGTTCCGCGCCCAGATGCAGGCGCTGAAGGCCAGCGGCGTTCCCGTCATTTCCATGAAGGAGTTCCTGGAATGGAAACTCGGCAGCAGGCAGCTTCCCGCCAAATGCGTGATGATCACCATTGACGACGGCTGGAAGAGCGTTTATACGGACGCCTACCCCATCCTGAAGGAAACGGGATTCCCGTTCACCGTTTTCCCCTATACCAAATTCATTACGGGCCGCGGCTCCGCCATGAGCCATGACCAGATTCAGGAAATGCTGGACAACGGCGCCACGCTGGGCAGCCACTCCGTCAGCCACCTGTACCCCAAATCCTGGCGCGCCGCCCAGCGGAAGGGAGCCCAGGGGGTGCTGGACCTGGCGGAGGCGGAAATAGCTGCTTCCCGGAAAATCCTCCGGGAAAGGTTCCCCGGCTCCGCCGTGGAGGCTTACTGCTACCCGGGCGGCTTCGTCCTGCCGGACATGATTACGAAGGCGGAGGAAGCCGGATTCCAGGCGGCCTTTACCGTCATTCCCAAAAAAGTGACCAAGGACACGGACCGCTGGCGCGTGCACCGCTACATGGTCTTCGGCAAGGATCCCAAGACCTTCACCAAAGCCCTGAACTTCAATGTCCCCACCGCTCCGGAAACTCCGGCGGCCACGCCCGGCAACAATCGAGGGAACACGCTGGACTCCTATCCCGCTCCGGCCCAGCCCGTCTATCCGGCGGCCAATACTGTAGTGAAGAGCCAGAGCCCGGACATCTCCATTTCCCTGGCGCGTGAACCCGCCTTTGATCCCAAGCAGGTGGAAATGCGCGTCTCCGGCTTCGGCCTGGTCAACGCCCAGTTTGACCCCAAGGAGAAAATCCTGAAATGGTCGCCCTCCCGCCCCCTGCGCCTCAGCCCCGTAACGGTGCAGGTACGGTGGAAAAACCTCTCCGCCAATCTCTGGCAGACGGCCACCTGGCAATTCGGCATTGCGGAGCAGGAAATGCACTTCATTCCCCAGAACGTCGTTAAATAAATAGGGCCCGTACGGACAGCCGGGAAAAATAAAGGGAGGTGATTTCTCGCCTTTCAGGCTCTTTCCACCGGACAAGCATCTCCGCGCCTCAGGGTTCCCGCGCCCTCGCAAATTGCTTTCGGATTCCAAATCCCTCCGCACCATATCCATCACCATCCCCTGCGGCATTCATTGTTAGAATTAACTAACATTCATAAGTTGAGGAGACTTCCGCATCAACACGGAAAGCTCCCCCGGAATGCCAAAAAAACTGACATTTGGCTTGCCCGCATGGTGTGAAGTGGCATAATCATTCGGCACCATTATCAGGTTCAGCCAGGCACGGACATCCACATGAAGACGAGCACTAAAACTTTCGCCATTGCAGATACAGCCGCTAACGCAGACTATCTCACCAATACTTCCGAACCGCTCGGAGAAACGATGACCCTGAACGTGGGCCCCTCCCACCCCGCCACCCACGGCGTGCTGCGGCTGGTGCTGGAACTCGATGGAGAAGAGATCATTAGCTGCGATCCGGTGGTGGGCCACCTGCACCGCGGCATGGAAAAGATCGGGGAGACCATCCAGTACAACCAGTTCGTCCCCTACACCGACCGCTTCGACTACCTGGCCCCCCTCTCCAACAACATCGCCTATGCCTGCGCGGTGGAAAAACTGCTGGGCTGGGAGCTGCCGCCCCGCGGGCAGGCCCTGCGCGTGCTGGCCCTGGAGCTTTCCCGTTTTTCCTCCCATATCCTGGGCGTCGGCGTGTACGGCATGGACGTAGGCGCCATGACCGTGTTCCTGTACTGTTATGAGGAACGCGAAAAAATTCATAACTTTTACGAACAGCTCACCGGAGCGCGCTTCACCTCCTCCTACACCCGCATCGGCGGACAGACGCGCGACGTCCCCAATGAAATGCTGAAGGAAGTGCTCGTCTTCTGTGATGAAGCCGCCAAGACCCTGGATGAAACGGAAGCCCTGCTGCTCAAGAACAAAATCTTCATCGACCGCCTTCAGGGCGTGGGCGTCATCAGCCGTGAAAAGGCGCTCTCCTGGGCCATTACCGGAGCCAACCTGCGCGCCAGCGGCGTCAAGCGCGACCTGCGCAAAACCAACCCCTACCTGGGCTACGAAAATTACGAATTCGACGTTCCCGTGGGTGAACACGGCGACTGCTACGACCGCTTTACCGTGCGCATCGAAGAAATGCGCCAATCCCTGCGCATCATCCGCCAGGTCATTGAAACCATGCCGGACGGCCCCATCAACATGGTGGACACCAAGGGCACGCTGCCTGAAAAGAAAAAGGTCATGACGGACATGGAATCCCTGATCCGCCAGTTCATGACCACCACCATGGGCGTGAACGCCCCCGCCGGGCAGGTTTACTTTGCCGCGGAAAACCCGAAGGGCGAGCTGGGCTTCTTCCTGGACTCCAAAGGCGGCGGCCTTCCCAACCGCCTGCGCATGCGCTCCCCCTCCTTCTGCAACCTGTCCATCCTGCCGGAACTGCTGAAAGGCCACCTGGTTTCCGACGTTCCGGCCATTCTCGGCTCCTTCGACTTCGTGATGGGCGAATGCGACCGCTAAACACACGCTCCTCTTTTCCTTTCCAACTCAAACACCAAATTTCCTCCCCATGTCCGATTACGCTGAAAACGCCATCGACGCGACTATCGCCCACCAGCCCAGCCCGGGCGAACGGTTCTACCCGGCCTTTAAAGTAACGCCGGAGCTTGACGCCGCCGCCAGCGAATACGTCACGCATTATCCGGAAGGCAAGCAGAAATCCGCCGTACTCCCCATCCTGCATGAAATCCAGAAAAAATTCGGCTTCATCAGCGCAGACGCCATCGCCTGGGTGGGTGAAAAACTGAACATCTCCGCCGCCCACGTGCTGGGCGTGGTTACCTTCTATCCCGGCCTGCGCCAGATGTGCCCCGGCAAGACCCACATCCGCGTGTGCCGCACCCTCTCCTGCGCCATGGCAGGAGCGGACAGCCTCTTTGACACCATCTGCACGCGCCTGGGCATTGACAAGAGCGGCATTGACCACCACCACCCCATCGGCGTCAGCCCGGACGGCCTGTGGAGCGTGGAGGGAGTGGAATGCCTGGCCAACTGCGGATTCGGCCCCAACATGATGGTCAACGACCTCCTGTATGAAAAAGTCACTCCGGAACTGCTGGAGGAAGTGATCGCCAAGCACCAGAACGCCTAACCCTTTCCACCCCGCACCAGATTTTCGCCATGAGCATCACCTATCTTCCCGGTAAAGAACCCCACCCCAGGGAAACGCGCCGCATCCTGAAAAACGTCAACCGCGAAGGATGGAACACTTCCATTGACTGCTATCTGGCCGACGGCGGCTATGAGGAACTGAAAAAGGCGCTCGGCATGGAGCCGAAGGCCGTCATTGACGAGGTGAAAAAATCCGGACTGCGCGGCCGCGGCGGCGCGGGTTTCCCCACAGGCGTGAAGTGGACCTTCATTCCGCCGAACAACACGAAGCCCGTTTATCTGGTCTGCAACTGCGACGAATCCGAACCCGGCACCTTCAAGGACCGCTACATCGTCCACCAGGACCCCCACCAGCTCATTGAAGGGATGGTCATCTCCAGCTACGCGGTAGGCGCGCACCTGGCTTACATCTACATGCGGGAGGAATTCCCCATGGCCGCGGAAATCATGCTCAAGGCCCTTCAGGAAGCGCGCGAACGCGGCTTCCTGGGCAGCAACATCCAGGGTTCCGGCTACGATCTGGAAATCCACGTGCACCGCGGCGCGGGCGCCTACATCTGCGGTGAGGAAACGGCCCTGCTCAACTCCCTGGAAGGCCAGCGCCCCTACCCGCGCATCAAGCCTCCCTTCTTCCCGGCCGCCATCGGCCTGTACGGCTGCCCCACCATCGTGAACAACGTGGAATCCCTCTGCCAGGTGAAGCACGTCATCGCCATGGGCGGAGAAGCCTACAGCCAGGAAGGTGCCCGGCGCTCCCCCGGCACCCGCATCATCGGCGTCTCCGGCGACGTGAAACGCCCGGGGTTCTATGAAATCGTTTCCGGCTCCATGACCTTCGGCGAACTGCTGTATGACGTCTGCGGAGGCCCGCGGGACGGCCGCGAGTTCAAGGCCGTCATTCCCGGCGGCTCCTCCTCCAAGGTCATGCGCACGGATGTGGAATACAAGGTGCAGAACCCGGACGGCACCATGGGCAAAATCTCCTTCTTCGACATTCCGCTGGACCTGGACAGCATCTCCCAGCACGGCTCCATGTCCGGCTCCGGCGCGGTCATCGTCATGGACGACTCCCGCTCCATGCCCTGGGCCATGAACAACATCAACCGCTTTTACGCGCATGAATCCTGCGGCCAGTGCACCCCCTGCCGGGAAGGCTGCCCGTGGATGATGAAGCTCAGCACCCGCATTCTGGAAGGCAAGGCCGCGCCGTCAGACGTGGACCTGCTGATTGAAGTGGCCAACCAGATTGAAGGGAAAACGGTCTGCGCCTTCGGTGAAGCCGCCTCCTGGCCCACCCAGGCCATGGTCTCCAAGTTCAAGGAGGAATTCGTGGCCCTGACGGACCCTTTCAACGCCTGCCTGCCCCATACCAGGGAAGGCCGGGAACAAACCCGTTTCCTCACCCGCTAACAGCAGAACGCAACACCACTTTTCAATACCATTTCCCTCCCATCCGTCATCATGAGTGAAGAAGCTTCCAAACTCCCCAAAGACATTGCCGCCGAGGAAGGCAAGGTGAACGTCCAGATCAACGGAACGTGGCACCGGTTCCCGCGCGGCACGCGGATTGCAGACGCCTGCCGTTCCGTAGGCGTTCCCATCCCGTGCTTCTGCTACCACCCCAAGCTGGCCGTCGTCGGCTCCTGCCGCATGTGCATGGTGGAACAGGGGATGCCGCCCAGGCTGGCTCCGGGCCAGACTCCCTCCTATGATGAAAACGGCTACCAGCGCATCCAGTGGATGCCGCGCCCCATCATCTCCTGCGCGAACACGGTGGCGGAAAACATGGGCATCCGTACGGACAGCCCCCTCGCCAGCGAGGCGCGCCGCGGCGTGATGGAATTCCTGCTTACCAGCCATCCGCTGGACTGTCCCATCTGCGACCAGGCCGGGGAATGCAAGCTCCAGGAATACTCCAACGACTACGGCCAGGTGGAAGGCCGCTATGAGGAAAAGAAGACCAAGAAAGGCAAGAACCTGAGCATCGGCCCGCGCGTGAACCTGGACCAGGAGCGCTGCGTGCTCTGCGGCCGCTGCGTGCGCTTCATGCGCGACATCATGCATGACGAAGTTCTCACGATGGCCCAGCGCGGCACCTTCAACGCCATCACGGTCTATCCGGGCCGCGAGCTGGACAGCAACTACTCCCTGAACACCGTGGACCTCTGCCCGGTAGGCGCCCTTACCTCCAAGGACTTCCGCTTCAAGATGCGCGTCTGGTTCCTGAAGGAAACCAAGACCATTGACGTGGACTGCGGCACGGGCACCAACATCATCCTCTGGACGCGTGAAGAAAAGGTGTACCGCATCACCCCGCGCCCGAACGACGCCGTGAACTCCTGCTGGATGCCGGACTCCCACCGCCTGAATTACAAATACATCAATGCGGAAACGCGCATTCCCCAGCCCGTCATACGCACGGACGCGGGAGCTCCGCACCGCCCGTCCACCTGGGAGCCCGCCCTGGCCTCCGTCACGGAAGCCGTCAAGCGCGTCGCCCCGCACCAGCTCGCCATCATCGCCTCCGGGCGCATGACCAATGAAGAACTTTACATGGTCCGCCACCTGGCCGCGCAAATCGGCACGGACATGGTGGACATCGTCCCCCGCATGGGAGAAAGCGACGGCATGCTGATTGCCGCGGACCGCAACCCGAACACGAACGGGGCCAAACTGGTGCTGGGCATTGAACCCGGCTCCAGGCTGGCCGCCATCCGCGACGGCGTGCGCAACGGCTCCATCAAGGGCATCCTCACGCTGGGGGAAGACCTCACCGCCCCGGAAGCCGGCTTCACGGCGGAAGACCTGAAAAAGCTGGACTACCTGTTCATGACCGCCCACAGCGTGAATGAAACGGCGCGCCATGCGGACCTGGTTCTGCCGGGCGTCACGTATGCTGAAAAATTCGGAACCATGATCAACGTCACGGGCCGCATCCAGCGCCTGAACCGCGCCATCCAGCCCGTGGGCTACGCCCGGGATGACTGGCAGATTCTCCGGGACATCACCCTTCTGCTGGGCGGCAACCCCGCGCTGAAAGACTTCAACTCCGCCCTGGACGTCCTCACCGTCATGAGCACGGAATACGGCGCCCTTAACGGCGTCACCTGGGGCTCCATCGGAGACGGGGGCCAGCCCATTCTGGAAACCGGCGTCACCATCCCCGTGGTGGAACATGAAAAAAGCCAGGGCCGCTAATCACACTTCACACGCACACAACCTGTTAATCCGCCATGATTGATTCGATTCTAACCTTTTGCGACGAAGTGCTCAGCAACCCTGTGTGGTTCTACCTCATCACCCTGCTGATCAAAATCGTCATCTGCTTCGCCATCACCATCCTGTTCATTCCGGTCTGCGTGTACATTGAACGCCGGGTGGCCGCCTGGATTCAGGACCGCGTGGGGCCCAACCGCGCCGGCATCCCGCTGAGCATCTTCCGCCGCTTCGGGGCTAAGTCAGACCTGCCGTTTAAAAAGACGCTGGACTACTTCGGCCTTCCCCACGACGGCAAAATCGCCAACCTGTGCCGCTTCTTCCGCCTGGACCGCGACATTCCGATCTTCGGCCTCGTGCAGCCCATGGTGGACGGCGGCAAGCTGTTCCTGAAGCAGGACTTCACGCCTCCCTTCGTGCGCCGCGTGTACTTCTGGATCGCCCCCATCCTGGTGCTGGCCCCCCCGCTGATGACGGCGGCCGTGGTCCCCTTTGCCGGAGACCTTCACACCTCCTACGGCAACGTAAACATGGCGGTGGCCAACCTCAGCGTAGGCCCCCTCTGGATGTTCGCCATCTCCTCCCTCTCCGTATACGGCCTGGTGCTGGCCGGATGGTCCTCCAACTCCAAATTCCCCTTCCTGGGCGGCGTGCGCTCCTCCGCCCAGATGATCTCCTATGAAATCAGCATGGGCCTCTCCATCATCCCCGTGCTGATGATTTACAGCACGCTGGACCTCTCCAACATCGTGGAATACCAGGCCGCCAACGGATGGCTGCTGCTTCCCGTGTGGGGCGAGGGCCTGAGCTGGCAGCGCTGGATCCTGCTGGTTCCCATCGCCATCAGCTTCATCATCTTCCTGACCTCCATCTTTGCGGAAGCCAACCGCACGCCCTTTGACATGTCCGAATGTGAAACGGACCTCGTGGGCGGCTACCACACGGAATACTCCTCCATGAAATTCGCGCAGTTCTTCATGGGTGAATACGCCGCCATGGTGGTGGGCTCCTCCCTGGTCATCACGCTGTTCCTGGGCGGCTGGTCCATCGGCTTCGGCCTGGACGGGTGGCTCAACGAACACGTAGCCAACTGGGTGGCGGTCATCTGCCAGCTCATCGCGTACGTGCTCAAGCTCCTCTTCTTCGTCTTCTTCTTCGTCTGGGTGCGCTGGACGCTCCCCCGCTTCCGTTACGACCAGGTGATGAAGCTCGGCTGGATGGTCTTCTTTGAACTGGCCGTCATCAATATCTTCATCACGGCCGCCATCCTATACTTCGTCAAGTAATCAACCTTCTTCATCCCGACAACATCACTATTATGGCCTTCAAAACGATCAAGCGCCCGAAGATTTCCCTCGGAGAGCGGTTCTACTTGCAATCCATCCTTGGCGGTCTCTGGATCACCATCAAGCACCTCGTTCTGGCTCTACTGGGCAAATCCCGCAACAAGAAGGAACTGGCCGGCTCCGGCATAGGCGTCACGATGCAGTACCCGGAATTCCGCTGGGACAAGCACCTGCCGGAATACTACCGCGGGGCTCCCGTCCTGGTGAAGGGGGAAGACGGCCGCGAACGCTGCGTGTCCTGCCAGCTCTGCGAATTCATCTGCCCTGCCCGCGCCATCACCATCACCCCCGGCGCCATCAAGGAAGGCCCCTGGGGCAAGGTGGAAAAAGCGCCCAGGGAATTCCAGATCGACATGCTCCGCTGCATCTACTGCGGCATGTGCGAGGAAGCCTGCCCGGAACAGGCCATCTTCATGAGCCAGGACTACCTGTTCACCCCCACGGACAAAGCCCAGGCCATCCACAACAAGGCCAAGCTCTACGAAATGGGCGGCACCCGCAAGGGACTGGTCAACAAGTGGAACCAATACAAATAAATCACCCCGAAACATTCACTCCAATTTCCGTACGTTATGAACATTTTTGCCAGTGACATACTCTTTTACATCTTCGGGGCCCTGGCCGTGATCCTGTCCCTGATGGTCGTCTTCATGCGCAACCCCGTTTCCTCCGCCATGATGATGGCCCTCTCCTTCGGAGCCACGGCCGCCGTCATGATCGGGCTGGGCGCCCACTTCCTGGGCATTCTCCAGATTCTGGTATACGCCGGAGCCATCATGGTGCTCTTCGCGTTCATCATCATGCTTCTGAACGTGAAGCGGGAAACCTCCCCCTTCCGGCGGCCCGTATCCGTCGCCATCGGCGTCATCATTGCCGGCCTCTTCCTGGGCCAGCTCATCGGCATCATCTACTCCCTGCCCGGCGCGAAGGAAACGCACCGCTGCCCGATGGCCACCGCGGAACAGGCGTGGAACGATCTGAAGATCGGCCAGGACAGCGCCAATTCCGGGAAAACGGAAACCAACAACCTTTCCGGGGAATGCGCGCAGAAACCCTGCGTTGCTTCCGGCGGATGCACACGAGGATCGGACTATGCCATCACCAAGGCATCTCTTGACCAATTGCTCCATTCCACCTGCGGCATAGCACCGTCCATCACCCTCCCTCCCCTCTCCCCCCAATGTTCCGCACACCTCTATCCGGAAGGCACCACCATCCGCGCGGAAATAGACAACGGGGAATTCCCGGACACCGCCCTGCTGGGCCGCACCCTGTTTGACAAGTATAACCGCAGCCTGGTCATCGCCGGGCTGGCCCTGCTGGTGGCCTCCATCGGCGTCGTCGTGCTGAGCCGCCGCCCCTCCGGCAAATAACCCGAACCCCTTACCACAGCCATCATCATGATACCTCTTACGCATTACCTGATCCTCTCCGGCGTCCTGTTCGCCATCGGCCTGATGGGGGTGATTGTCCGGCGTGACATCATCGTCATCTTCATGTGCCTGGAAATGATGCTCAGCGCGGCCAACCTGTCACTGGTGGCGTTTTCACGCGCCCAGGGCACCATGGGGCTGCCCAATTACGACGGACAGGCCCTGTCTATCTTCATCCTGACCATCGCCGCGGCGGAAGTAGCCATCGGGCTGGCCCTCATCGTCTCCCTGTACCGGGCCAGGCGCACGGCCAGCACGCAGGACCTCAACACGCTGAAAGACTAAGAGCAACATACCACTTCAAGAACATGTTTAATATTGATATTCAATACACCTGGCTCCTGCTCTTCCTGCCGCTGGTCGTAGCCGCCTTCAACTGGTTCCTGCTGACCCGGCGCCCGAACGTCGCGGCCCTCACCTCCACCTTCTCCTGCCTGGCGACCTTCGTTCTTTCCCTGGGCCTGCTGGACCAGACCGGCTCGGACTCCTTCTCCTGGCTTCCGATCTCCGACGTCTTTTCCGTTGACCTGGGCTTTGTGCTGGACCCCCTTTCCACCCGCATGATGCTGGTGGTCACGGGCATCGGCCTGCTGGTCCACATCTTCTCCCTGAGCTACATGGCGGACGACAAGGCGAAAACGCGCTACTTCGCGTGCCTGAGCCTCTTCATGTTCTCCATGACGGGCATCGTCCTGGCGAACAACATCGCCATGACCTTCATCTTCTGGGAGCTGGTAGGCCTTTCCTCCTACCTGCTCATCGGCCACTGGTACACCAGGGACGCCGCCGCAAACGCCGCCAAAAAGGCCTTCATCTGCAACCGCGTGGGGGACTTCGGCTTCCTGATCGGCATCCTGACCCTCTGGGCGCTGACCAACACGCTGGACTTCAGCCTGATGGAAATGCCCGCGGGCCTCAGTGAAACCCTGCTGAACATCACGGTGCTGTGCCTCTTCTGTGGGGCGGTGGGCAAATCCGCCCAGTTCCCGCTGCACGTGTGGCTTCCGGACGCCATGGAAGGCCCCACCCCCGTCTCCGCCCTGATCCATGCGGCCACCATGGTGGCCGCCGGGGTGTACATGATGGTGCGCGTCCAGTACTCCATCGGCGTGGAAGCCTTCCCCGCCCTAGCCTGCAACGTCATTGCCGTCATCGGCGCCGTCACGGCCGTCATCGCCGCCTTCATGGCCACCCAGCAGAATGACATCAAGCGCGTGCTGGCCTACTCCACCCTCTCCCAGCTGGGCTACATGGTCATGGCCCTGGGCCTGCTGGCCGGGGAAGCGGCCATGTTCCACCTCTTCACCCATGCCTGGTTCAAGGCCCTGCTCTTCCTGGGCGCGGGCGCCATCATCTTCGCCTGCCACCATGAACAGGACATCTGGAAAATGGGCGGCATCATGAAGCGCATGAAGCTGACCTCCCTTACCTTCATCATCGCGACCATGGCGCTGGTCGCCATTCCGTTCACGTCCGGCTTCTTCTCCAAGGAAGCCATTCTGGAAGCCGCCCTGCACAAAAACCCGGTCTTCTTCTGGATCGGCGCGGGCGTGGCCCTGCTGACCACCTTCTACATGATGCGCGTGATCTTCGTGGTCTTCTTCGGCAAGAGCCGCAGCCACAGCTCGGAACACGCCACGGAAGTGGGCGGCCTCATGCTGGTTCCCCTGCTGATTCTGGCCGTGCTGGCCCTCATCTCCGGCTACGGCTTCATGGCTGACAGGCTGGTGCCCTTCAACGGGTTCGTTTCCGAAAGCTTCCATATCGGCATGCCCTTCTACGTCTCCATGGGCGCGCTGGTGCTCGGCATCCTGCTGGCGGCCGTCTTCTATGCGGGCTCCCCGGCCTCCGACAAGCTCTCCGGCAATGCCGTCTCCCGCGCCCTCGCCAACCGCCTCTACATTGACTGGTTCTATGACAAGGTGCTGGTCAGGGGCATCCAGGGCTCCCTGGCCGCCATCATCGACTTCATGGACCAGTTCATCATCTCCGGCCTCATCGTGGGCGGCCTGGCGCGGCTGACCGCCGCCGTCGGGTCCCTGCTGCGCCGCCTCCAGTCCGGCAGCATGGCCGCCTACACGGCCCTCTTCGGCATCGGCCTGCTCCTGGTCATCTACTTCACCGTCTTCTATTCCTGCTAACCTACCAACCAATCACACACCATGCTTATCTGGCTTGTTCTCATTCCTCTGATTGCCACGGCCCTCATCGGTCTGTGCAAGGCGCCCGCACGCCCGACAGCCCTGCTCAGCGCCGCGCTGACGCTGGCCCTCGGCATCTGGGCCCTGGTTAGCTTTGACGGCTGCTCCTCCTGCTGGTCCCGCTTTGAAGGGATGGACCTCCAGCTCACCTTGGCCCCGGCCCTGGCCAAAGTGATGCTGCTGCTGACCATCCTGGTGACCTTCGCCACCGTGCTGGGAACCAACCCGCCCAAGGGAGGGGAAGCCTCCTGGTACAACTCCGCCCTGCTGATTTCCGCGGGCGCCACCGGGGCCTTCCTGTCCGACAACATCATCTCCTTCTTCGCCTTCCATGAGCTGGCCCTCATCCCCACCTTCGTGATGATCGGCCTGTACGGACGCGGCGACCGCCGCACCACGGCCTGGCGAGCCACGCTTTACCTGGGGCTTGCCTCCATGGTGCTGCTGGCCGCCCTGCTGATGATCGGCACGCAGGCGGGCTTCACCTTCTCCGGATTGAAAGACTTTATGGCCGGCGGCCGTGAGCTCGCCCACGCGGAACTCATCGGCGCCCTGCTGATCGCCGGGTTCGGCACGCTGATTTCCCTCTTCCCCTTCCACTCCTGGGCAGCCCCCGCGTATGCCTCCGCCCCCGCTCCGGTGGCGATGATGCATGCGGGCGTGCTCAAGAAGTTCGGCCTGTACGGACTCTTCATGTTCCAGCCGCTGATGGAAACTGGCTTCCTCCCCTGGACGAACATCCTCCTTGTCCTGCTCGTCTGCAACGTCATCTGGGTAGGCTACGTAACCGTCAACCAGAAGAGGCTGGATCTGCTCCTGGGCAACTCCTCCGTGATGCACATGGGCTACATCTTCCTGGCCTTCGCCGCCCTGGTGGCCTCCGGTTCCGCGGAAGCCAACCCCTGGGCGCTGAAAGGGGCCGCCCTGCTGATGCTGGCCCACGGCCTGACCATCGCCCTGCTCTTCCTGCTCTGCGGACAGATTGAAAAGCAGACCGGCACGCTGGAAATCAACTCCCTGGGCGGCCTGAGCACCAGACTGCCGCGCATGGCCTTCGTCTTCGGCCTGGCGGGCATGGCCTCCATCGGCCTCCCCGGCCTCGCCAACTTCCCGGGGGAATTCATGGTCTTCTTCTCCGGCTTCGCCGGATTTAACGACAGCTTTGGCCCTGTCCAGATCGCCACCATTCTGTGCCTCTGGGGCCTGGTCATCGGCGCGGTGTACATGCTGAGGGCCTACCGCAACATCTTCCAGGGGGACCTCTCCAAGGCCGCAGCCTACGCCACGGAACTGCTGCCTTCCGAACGGGCGGCCAACTACTTCCTGACGATCACCCTGGCGGTCTTCGGCTTCTTCCCTACGCTGGTGCTCCAGTTCTTCTCCTGATTTTCCTTCCGAATACAATTCAAGTTTAACCCGATCTTCTTTTACCCATGCAAGCGTATATTCCGGAATTCATCCTGGCCGGCCTGGCGATGCTTATGCTCCTGGCCGAGACCTTCTGCAAAAAGACGCCCAAATTCGTCTTCGGGCTGATTGGCGCAGCGGGTGCCCTGGCGATGCTCCCCTTCTACATGGGGGGACTCTATGACAACGTCTACATCATCCTGGCGCTTGTCGCCACGGCAGTCACCCTGCTGCTGTCCGTGGACTTCCGGGCCGTCATCAACCTCTCTTCCAACGACTCCAAGTCCCAGGACGGCACGGGGGAATTCTACATCCTTCCCCTGCTGGCCTGCGTGGGCATCACCTCCCTGTGCAAGGCCTCCAACCTGGTGGAACTGTTCGTCTCCCTGGAAGTGCTTACCCTGAGCTCCTTCATCATGGTGGGCTACTTCCGCCGGAACTTGGGCTCCACGGAAGCGGGCATCAAGTACCTGATTCTGGGCGCCGTCAGCACGGGCTTCCTCGTCTTCGGCCTGGCCTGGTACTTCGGCGTCACGGGAACCTTCATCTATGACGGAGCCATCGTCAGCCACGCGCTGGCGGGCCAGACGGCCCCCGCCATGTACCTGGCCCTCGCCATGCTGCTGCTCGGTACGGCCTTCAAAATCGGCGCGGTTCCCATGCAATTGTGGATTCCGGACGTATACCAGGGCGCACCCACTCCGGTGACGGCTTTCCTTTCCGTAGCCTCCAAGGTGGCCGGCTTCGCCCTGCTCAACATCATTCTGGCTCCCTTCGCCGCATTGCCCCCCGTTGAATTCGTCGTGGCCCTGATGGCTGCGGCTACGCTGCTGGTGGGCAACCTGGGCGCCATTCCGCAGACCAACCTGAAGCGCATGATGGGTTATTCCTCCATCGCGCAGGCCGGCTTCATCCTTCCCCTCTTCATCGGCACCGTGGATGGGCGGCTTGCCCCGAACGCCCCGTTCTACCTGGCCGTGTACCTGGTCATGACCTTCGGCGCCTTCTTCGCCCTCGCCATGATCCGCATCCAGCGCGGGAGCGAGGAAATCTCCGCCTTCCGCGGCCTGGGCAAGACCAATCCCCGGCTGGCCCTGGCCGTCACCATCATGTTCGCCTCCCTGGCGGGCGTGCCTCTGACGGCCGGCTTCTTCGCCAAAATGATCTCCTTCGTGCACGTCATCAACACGGGCCTGTACCTGAGCTGGATGCTCCCCGTCATGATCATCTGCGCGGCCTCCGGCTTCTACTACTACTTCAAGGTCATCCGCTCCATGTACTGGGACAAGCCCGCAGAAGACGCGGACCCCGTACAGGTTCCCGTCATTTCCGGAGTGATGCTGGCGGCCTTCTCCATCTTCATCGTGCTGGGAGGCCTGATGCCCCTCTTCCTGAACCCCATCCGGTAGAACGACACTTCCCGTTCATCATCCCGAAGGCCGTTCCCGCATCCGCGCGGGACGGCCTTCTTCATTCCGGAAGCGCCGCGGGCCTTTGCGGCAGTTAAAGGAATCAATCAGCCGCATTGAACGAAAGCAAACAAATGGAAGACCACATCATGGGGGCGTCCTTCCGGATATGCAATTCCGGTTGCCGTAAAGGCTTGCGGTTCTCCCCCAGTTTCATGAATTTCTCCGGAATGCTCATGCCGAAAAAATCTTGAAAAAAGTGCAGTTTCCATGCGAGATTTCCCACAGGGCAAACGTAATTAGCCCGTACTAATTATTTGCTAGCCTCCATCCCTCCGGACGGAGAGCGGCCAACCATCAATCAATCATTCAAAACCATGCGTCTTTTCTCCGCCACAGCCGTCGTTTGCGCCGCCCTGTTCTCCGGAACCACTCTCCTGCATGCCCAGGAAGACCCGGAACTGCTGGCAAAACGCCAGTGCCGTTCCGTCCATGTCATGCAGCAGGGCCACCCGGCCCAGGCGAGCGCCCTGTACAATGAAGTGAAAGCCAAGACATCCGTTCCGGGCACCTACTTCTGCGCCATGAATTTTGACGACGGCTACATCGGCTTTCAGGAACAGTCCAACGGTAAAAAAGTCATTATCTTTTCCATCTGGGACCCGGTGGCCCATGGGGACAACCCCAACAGCGTGCCGGAAGAAGAGCGCACCAAACTGGTAAAGCTGGGTGAAAACGCGCGCTCCGGCCGCTTCGGCGGCGAAGGAACGGGCGGCCAGAGCTTCGTGGACTATCCCTGGACCGTCGGGGAAAACATGCGTTTCCTCGTCTGCGTCAAAAAGATGGGGAAATTCAAGGAAATCAGCGGCTACTACTTCAACAACAAGGACAAGTCCTGGGACCTCATTTCCAAATGGAAAACGCATTCCTCGGAAAAGGAACTTTCCTTCTCCGTCGGATTCGTGGAAGACTTCATGCGCAACTTTGAATCCGCCAAGAAAGCCCGCGGCGCCTTCTTCGGCCCCAGCTTCGCGTACAAGGACGGCAAATGGCACCCCAACACCAGCGTGACGTTCACCGGCGATCCCACCCCCTCCACCAACGTCATGGCAGACATCCAGCCCAACGGTTCCGTTCTGCTCCAGACGGGCGGAGAAACAAAAATGACGGATTTCAAACTGTTCCAGAACCGTCCCCTGCCCCAGGATGCCAATCCTGTCCAGCCTGATGAAGTCGTCACCAGGCTCGTTCAGGAGAACATCAAATAATCATGTCCCTTACCGGCTGGCTAACCATGATCGTTTCCATCGGCGGCGTATTGACCGCCGCCGCATGGGCGTATTACAAGGTGCTCTCCACTCCCAAGGAGACGGAACACCTGGGCAGCCCCACCCCTCCCATGCCGGAGGACCCGGAGGAATAAGGCTCCGGCCCGGCGCATGAACAATTCCCGGTCCGCGGAAACTGCCCGGATTTGTCCTGCCCATCCGGGGATTGCCGCAGCCCCCCGCGGCCCCCAAGGTAAAACTGAGCGCCAGCGGACTTTTTATCCTGAAAACCAGTACCCCCTGCCGGACGTTTTTCATTTCAGCTGACGCAGGGCTTGCGGCGCTTCCGCAACGCGTGCCAGCCAAAAACCTGGAACAGGATAAATACGCCGTCCATCTGCTCAATAGCCACGCAAACGCACGACGCACGCGCCAGCCATCCCCAGCGCATCCACGCATGCAGTCCGGGCCGTCCGCCATTCAGGCAGTATCCGGTTCACGGATATTCCTTGAACAATTTTCCCTTTTAACCGTCCGACGGGGGAAGGATGAAACCCAGCCGGTCAATGCCGTACCTGGCGCATTCCTGCCACAGGGATTTTTCCAGGGCTTCCGCCGTCCGGCGGCGTTCCTCCTCCGGCATGCTTTCAAAGTACTCCGGCCCCAGGTGTTCGCTGATGGCCTTGTCCGCCATGCGCGTCACCAGGTCCGCCCAGAAAATGTTGTCCCGGTACTCGTCCAGGCAGTCCTGGAAAAAGGCGTTTTCCTCATATTCCCGGGTGAAGGCGTAACCGCCCAGATCGTCCGCGTAGGCAATGCGGCCCTTCAGTTTGGGCGTGGCGGATAGTTCCTCCATCAGCCGGGAGACCAGCTTTCCCCACGCCACCAGGCGTCCTTCCGCCCCATCCTGCTGGTTGGAGGCGGCCACCGTGGCGGCGGTGGAAAGCATTTCCGCCAGATCGCGCGCCTCGTCGTCGGATAATTTCAATGTCACCGGCATGGAGTCAGATCAATCCGAGTTTCATCCTGCCTTCCTCACTGACCATGTCCTGGTTCCAGGGGGGGTCCCACACCATTTCCACATCCGCGGCCTCCACGCCTTCCAGCGCTTCAATGCGGTCCTTGGCCTCCATCACCAGATGGGGTCCCATGCCGCAGCCGGGCGCCGTAAGAGTCATTTTGACCGCCACGTGATGCAGGCCGTTTTCCAGCTCGATGACGGTCACGTCGTAAATCAGGCCCAGGTTGACGATGTCCACGGGGATTTCCGGATCGTACACGCATTTCAGCGTATCCCATACCCGTTCTTCAAGCGTGGCGTTTTCATCCAGTGCAGCCGCCTCCGGGGAGGCTTCCGCCGCTTCCGCTCCCAGGGCGTCCGCATTTTCCCTGGAGATGCGGGCCAAGCCATGGTCCGTAGCCACGGTATAGGAGCCGCCCAGTATCTGGGTGATATACACGCGTTCCCCCTCCGGCAGCGTGAGCACATCCCCGCTGGGGATCTGGACCGCCGTCACTTCTCTTTTGAGTTCTACTACCTGGTTCAGCATAAATCCTTGCGATTAAAGGAACATCCGGCTACGGACATGCGCGGGAGGGAACAGGCCCCACGAGGCCGGACCGCCCTGCGGCATCCGGAACCTTCCGCGCAGGAGCAACATAAGGGGTATTTGCATCACCGTCGAGGTCAAAAACTGTTCTGCCGTGACCGGAAACGCCCTTCATGACAGGAAAGCGCATGCCGCAATGTTTTGGAAAAGCCGCCGGAAGCGGAAAGCTTCGTTCTTGCCTAGCGGCGGGAAAAGGTGTAAAAGGTCCGGGCTGTCCAGGCTGCCGTCAGTCCGGGACCGGCCACACGCGCATCTTCAACTTAACATTCCATGTTAGATTACTTACGTAAACATACAATCGTCATCATGGCAGCCATGGCCCTGGTGTTTGTGGGCCTCATGTTCATCGGCGGGGACGTAAGCGGCGGCTCCCTGACCGGCATGTTCAAGCAAACCTTCGTTTCCGTGGACGGCAAGTCTTACGGAGAAAAGGATTACAACAGCATGGGCAGAACCGGCCTGTCCGTGGCTTTCTCCTTCCCTTCCACCTTCGGCCCGCTGCTCCAGGACAATTTCAGCTCGGAAGAAAGCCTGCGGGAACTTTGCCACCTGCTGAAAACGAATAATCCCAACGCCGCTTTCCTGGCCTACCGCGGCATCATCCGCAGGGAGGCGAGCCGGCTGGGCCTGACGCCCAATACTACGGAGATTGACGACGCCATCTGCAACATTCCCGAATTCCAGGATGAGAAGGGCGTCTTCGACCCCCGGAAGTACGACAATTTCATTTCCATGCGCGGCAACATGGGCAAGAAGCTTCAGGAGGAACTGCTGCGCGGCCTGATGGAAGACACCATCAGCCTGGTGCGCATCAAGGACGTGCTGACCGGCGGCATTTCCGTGGAATCCGGCTTTGCCGAAGCCGTGGCGGAGTCCAACAGCCAGCAGATCACGGTCAACACCGCCTTCCTGGAAAAGAGCGCCTTCCGTCCCAAGACGGACCCGGGAGAAGAGGAAATCAAAACCTTCTGGGACAAGCACAAGGAAAATTACAAGAACGAGGAAGCCCGCTTCTTCACCGTGTACACCTTCACCCCCGCGGGCGATGCCCAGGCTCCCAAGCCCGGCGATATTTCCAACGCCACCATGGAAACCATGAACCTGGTGGAAAATGACATCTGGGAACCGCTGAACGCCACCAACGGCAGGAACATGGACCAGGCCATCAGTGAAGCCCTGGCCAAGACTCCCGACGTCTGCAAGATGGAGAAGAAGTCCTACACGGCCGTGACGCGCAAGAATGCGCCCCAGGAAATCAACCAGCCGATCAACCAGTCCGCCTCCGACGGACGCAGCGCCACCCTGCTGGACGTGGCCTTCTCCCTGACGGGAGCCCCCGCCCTGAATGCGGATGCGGACGCCAAGGCCATTGAAGAAGCGCGCGCCAAGACCGGAGCCGAACAGATCAGCACCATGCAGGTGCTGGAAAACGGACAGGTCGTCCTGGTCCGCCTGGAAGGCGTTACCCCGGTAAAGGCGCTGCCTTATGAAACCGCCCGCAACAGCGCCCGCGCCGACCTGCTGGAAAGCATGACCGTGGAATCCATGAACAAGGCCGCCGCCGAACTCAACACGGAATTGCAGAAGGCTGAAAAGCCCGTGGAACAGTTCAACGCCATCGCCGGGAAGGCCGGAGCCAAGACCGCCGCCTACGGTCCCTTCATCAATCCGAACGCCCTCCTGAGCAGCGTCAACCTCCAAAACGCCAGAAGCCAGGAAGAACTCCAGGCCCTTCTGGACCGCGCCATGAATTCCCGCCTGGCTCCGCCCAAGGAACTCCCGGTTCCTGAAGAAGTGTTCCAGGCGGTTTCCGTCATTAACCCCGGCCGGATGGCCCAGCCCATCAACACGGGGGACGGCATCCTGCTGACCCAGCTCGTCAAGCGCGAACTGGAGGATACGCCGGAGTTCCAGATCAAGGCCACCCAGCAGATTGCCCCGGCCCTGACCGCCCAGGCCAAATCCATGATCATGCTGGACTGGCTGAAAGCGTGCATCGCCCAGTACAAGGTGGAGATCGCCCCCATCCTGAACCAGGAACGCTAACACCCTTCCTTTCCATGGCAGCCGTCATTACCCCCGTGTCCCGCCGCACAGGGGCGGAATGCCGCCAAAATACCTTCCTATGATGGCCCCCGCACCGGGGCCATCATTTTTATTGCCCTTGTTCCGCCATCCCTGCCCCCCTTCCCCCTTCATCATCCATGAGCGCCCTCCCCGCCCAGTCCAGGTACATCATCGGAACGGAAGCCTGCGAACGCTTCAGCTTCTACGGCATGAAGTCCATCCTCATGCTGTACATGACGGGCCACCTGCTGATGAGCGAAAACTGGGCCACCGCCACCCTTCACGTCTTCGCGGGAATGGTTTACCTGCTTCCCCTGGCGGGCGCATGGCTGGCGGACAAGGTATGGGGCCGGTACAAGACCATTCTTTACATTTCCCTGCTTTACTGCGTAGGGCACGGAGTCCTGGCCACGGCGGACCTCTTCCATACCATTGAAGCGCGCCGTTACATCCTGATGACGGGCCTGTTCATCATCGCGCTGGGCGCGGGAGGCATCAAGCCCTGCGTCTCCGCCTTCATGGGGGACCAGATTCCGGACAAATCCCCGCAGTTGATGACCAAGGCCTTCAATGCCTTTTACTGGGCTATCAACCTGGGCTCCTTCTTCTCCTTCCTGGTCATTCCGGCCATGGAACAGCATTACGGGTACAGTTGGGCGTTTGCCGTTCCGGGCATTTTCATGGGCATCGCCACCTTCGTCTTCTGGCTGGGCCGCAAGAAGTACCACAGAACGCCGCCTGAACGCAACAACGGCCGCGCCGGCTTCTGGAAAGTGCTCTTCATCGTCCTGTTCCACGGGGGCTGGAAGAATGCGGAGCAACGCTGCGGAGCTTCCGCCGTGGAGGACGCCCGGCACATCCTGAAAATCCTCTCCATCTTTGTCTTCATCATTCCCTTCTGGTCCATCTTTGAACAGACGGCCTCCTCCTGGGTGGCCCAGGGCAGCAGGATGATTCCCCTTTCCATCCCGCTCCCGGGCGGCGGAGACTGGTCCATCGGGCCGGCGCAAATCCAGGCGGCCAATCCCATTTTCGTGATGGTGTTCATTCCACTGATCACCGTATTCGTCTATCCGAAGGTGGTGACGCTGGCGCGGCCCCTGGTGCGCCTTGGAACGGGGCTGGCCCTGAGCTCTGTGACGTTCCTGATTGTCGCTTTCCTGCAATACAGGCTGGAGGGAGGCGCCTCCATGTCCATCGCGTGGCAATTGATCCCCTACTGCGTGCTCACCATCTCCGAGATCCTGCTCAGCACCACCGGCCTCGAATTCGCCTACACGCAGGCTCCGCTGCATTTGAAAAGCGTCATCACCAGCTTCTGGAACCTCACCATCTTTGCAGGCAACATGCTGGTGGCCGCCATCACCTTTTTCCTGTCCAACGGAGAATCCGCCAACGCCATCTCCACGGACCGCTTCATCCTGTACGCCATACTCGCCGCCGTGGTGGCGGTGGCCTATTCCTTCCGGGCGCGCAGGTACGGAAAGACGGAGTAGAGGAAGCATCCCCGACGCGCGGGAATGACGTTTTTTCCGGCTCCGGAGAACAGCAGACATAATAATGTCTTGAAAAAGACAGCCGGACCGTGCGAAATTCCGGCACGGCCCGCACATCCTGTCCGCGGGCATACTTTCGGGAAAGTATTGGAAATACAAATTACAGAGAAGATATGAGGCGAACGGGGATTTACCCCTGTTCCCCGCCGCACCGGAAAAGTTGCTTCTGAAACAATCTTATCGGCAGCGCATTTCCAGTCCGGCACAAGACGATATATCTTTGCTTCATGTTTAATACTTCATTTAAATCGGCCTCGGCCTTGTAAACAACCGGTACTTTCCGTAGCGGTTGTCCCCTTTTGTTTGCTCCCGGATGATCCCTTCCGGGAGGAAGTTCCGTATTATTGGAATTTCAACGTTAATCTATCTGCCACGATGACGGCGCCGCTGTGCCGTGCCCTCATGGCATACAACATTTACTAAATTAATGAGTAATAAAAACAAAACAATTCACGAATTCGATTTCAATTTCATCTGCGAATATTTCTCGCGCCTGGAACGGCAGGGCCCCGGCAGCCCGGAGGCTACCCTCAAGGCCCTCGGCTTCATTGACAATCTGACCGGACAATCCCGCATCGCCGACCTCGGCTGCGGCACGGGCGGACAGACCAGGACGCTTGCCGCACATGTTCAGGGAAGCGTTACGGGGCTTGACCTGTTCCCGGACTTCATCCGCATCTTCAACCGCCAGGCAACGCAGTCAGGCTTGCAGGACAGGGTAGAAGGCATCGTCGGTTCCATGGACAAGCTCCCTTTTGCAGAAGAAGAACTGGACCTGATCTGGTCGGAAGGGGCCATTTACAACATCGGCTTTGAACGGGGGCTGAACGAATGGCGCAAGTTCCTGAAACCGGGAGGCTACCTGGCCGTTTCCGAAAGCTCGTGGTTTACCGCGGAACGTCCGGAAGAGATTCACCGCTTCTGGATGGACATGTATCCGGAGATAGACACCATACCCAATAAGATAGCCCAGATACAGAGGGCCGGGTACGTGCCTGTCGCTTCCTTCATTCTGCCGGAAAACTGCTGGACGGAGCATTATTACGCTCCGCAGGTTCCCGTGAAGGAAATGTTCCTTCATCAATATCCGGGAAATGAAGCTGCTGCGGAATTAGTCGCATCCCTGCGCCATGAAGAGGAATTATACCGCAGGTACAAGGAATTCTACGGCTACGTGTTTTACATCGCAAAAAAGATGGAACAATGATTCATTTAAATGCTTACGGCTGGAATGAGAAGTTAAGCCGGCTCAAACGGGAATCTACGTACAGCGCCCTGCCCCATGGCCGCATCGCCATCGTGCACAGGACGTGTTATGAGATCGTGGCGGAGAACGGAGTGTTCCAGTGCGAATTAAGGGGAAACATGATGTATGAAAAACCAGCCTTTGAACTGCCCTGCACGGGCGACTGGGTGATTTTCCAGCCTTTTGATGAAACGAAAGGGCTCATCGTGGATTTACTGCCCCATGAACGGACCCTGTACCGCAGGAAAAGCGGAACGGTTTCCGACAGGCAGGCCATCGCCTCTTACGTGGACAAGGCATTCATTGTCCAGAGCCTGGATGATAATTTCAATATCCGCAGAGCCGAGCGTTTCATGGTTCAGATATTGGAAGAGGGAATCAAACCCGTACTGGTGCTGAACAAGGCCGATCTAGGGTTTGACAGGCAGGGCATTGAAGAACAGGTCAAACACCTGGAGCGCCGGATGCCTGTATTTTTTACAAGCATTCATGAACCCCAGTCGATTCTACGGCTACGGGAGTCCATTCCGGAAGGGGAAACAGTGGTGTTTGTCGGTTCCTCAGGCGTCGGGAAAAGTTCCCTGGTGAATGCGCTGTGCGGAAAACCGGTCCTGTCCACCTCCCATATAAGCTCCTCCACGGGCAAAGGACGGCACACGTCCACCCGCCGGGAAATGGTATTGATGGACGGTTCGGGCGTTTTAATAGACACTCCGGGCGTCCGGGAATTCGGCCTGGCGATCGGCCAGCCCGGTTCCCTTGCAGAAGCGCTGGATATTTCCGACTTCGCGGCGGCATGCCGTTTCAAGGATTGCGGGCATATCCATGAGCCCGGATGCGCCGTCCTGGAAGCAGTGAACACCGGCCTGCTGGACCGCGAGGTTTATGAAAGCTATCTGAAGCTCCGGCGGGAAGCGGAATACTTTTCCGCTTCGGAACATGATAAGCGCAAAAAGGGAAAATCCCTTTCCAAGCTCGTAGAGGAAGTGAAGAAGCGGAATTCCAAATTCTAACCTGCGTTGAAACGGTGCGGGCATTCCTGAAACGGGAATGCCCGCATTCTTGTTTTACCCGCTATAACGGCCTATTCCGTATTCCAGTTAAACCGTGGCCGCGCTCCTATCCCCTGATGTCAATGTCCAGATGGGCGAGCAGCCCTTCCAGCCCATGCCGGGAAAAGACCGCCTTTTTCAGCTTGCACATGGCGGGATTGATCGAAAAGTTGAAAGAGGTTGAAAAATCAGCCTTTTCCAAATTGGTTCCGACGAAAGAGGCCCGTTCCAGGTCACAGCGGTCAAAAACGGATTCCGCCATGTCGGCGTCATTGAAGTACCCCTCATACATCTTGCAGCCGCGAAAAACGGTTTTCCGCAACCTGGCTTCTACAAAGCTGGCATAATCAAGATGCGAGTTTTCAAAGACCAGGCCGTCCGAAAAACTGTCGATGTCCGTAAAGTCTGCGCCAGTCATCTTGCAGTCGGCAAAGGCAACATCCCGGAGGGCTCCCTTGAAGCTGGCCAGCGTGAAATTGCACGCCCTGAACTCGCACTTCTCAAAATCGGTATTCCGGATGACCAACTTTGAAAAATCACACGCAACGAATACGCAATCATAGTATTCATCATCCAGCTCCATTTCATGGAAATCCACTTTCTCAAAGGTCTCGTTTTCAGTCATATCATGTTGATGGGAGTTGCCGCTCCGTGTTTGCTTCAATGTTCCGGAATCACCGTTTTCCGGGAAGCAGAACGCAGGAGAAAACTTTCCTTCCATACCCGCCGAATTATTCTACTTTCCTTCCCTGCCTTTTAGCATGAAAGCTGGCTGTCTGCAAGCCGTCCCGCCTCCGCGCATGAATGCAGGTCCGGCTGACGCGCTGCGGAAAAAGGTAAAACCATTCCGGATGCTCCCTGCCGGCGCCAAAACACGCGTTGCCCCTCTCCATTTGCTATCTACCTGTTCCCATCCGTATAGTTCCAAACGAGCCAACGCTACGCCCCGAATCCTGAATACGGCGCCCTTTTTCAACATGGTTTAGGCGCCTTTTAAAAACCGGATGCCTCCTCCCGCCAAGCCAGCCTTTCCGGAATTTTCCTCCAGCCGTATATCTTCATTCACCGGCTCCATGAACCCCGGTAATCAAGATGACACGGAACCAAAATATACTCGCCTTCTCCTCAGCCCATTACGCAGGCTACGTCATGTGTACCGTTCCCAATACCTATCGGGAGGAGATGGACCGGCAGACGTCCCACCCCTCCTGCGGCTTTTACGCAGCCTCCTATGTCCTCAATTGCTTCAATCCTGATGCCGCATGGACGAATATGGAGCTTTTAAAATTGGCCGTTCAATATCCCCTCACCAATCGTGCAGAGGGCTGTTTAAGCGAGGTAGGGGAAGTTTTCCATCCCCACGATTTTGCCCGTTTCATCCATGCGAGAGCCAACGGAAGCTGCTCCGCCGCCTGCCAGTTATTTCATGAACAAACCATCCGGGACACCATTGATCAGGGAGGGTATGCCCTCGTTCCTTTTCAAGTTATCAATGATAAGCAAAACGAAAAACACGGTTTCCCCCGGACTGGCGTCCAGTGGACGGACCTTCCGCATGCACATTGGTGCGTTATTGCCGGATATGCAACAACGGATAACTCCAAACTGCTCGCCAAGCACTGGGGAGAAAACCGGTTATTTGATATAGATGAGCTCGGTAACAGCAATCAAGGGTGTTATCCCCTCCAGCAAACCAATAACATCACAGCACAGCGCGCCTCCAAAGTGCAGTTGCTGCAGAACCAAATCATCACCATCCTGCCCGCACAAGCTTCGCCAGGCCGCCGGAGAGGCTGCGCCTGCTGACCTGCAAGGCATCTTCATCGGTCTCCCGCTCTAAAAAAGCCAGCCCATGGAAACGGATTTTCCGTCCAGTGAAGCAGGGGGGCACGCAGACCCGGATAGAGGGACCGTTTCATGAGGAAGGAGCCCTGGGAAACGGTCCCGGTTTAAAAAAATGCCAGGGAGCCTGCCTTCGTGAACAGCGTTCTGGATTCCAGACAAGTTGCCGAAGTCCATTTCCGGAAACCGCCCTCCCTTTTTTAAGGATGTGAATGAAGCTCAGGAGATACGGCAGTCGTTGAGCAGCTCGTCCATGTAGAAGGTCATTTCCGCCAGGGCCTCACGGTATTCCGTCTGGGGAAGGAGCCACAGGATTTCACGGGCAGCCTCGTTTTTCTCCAGAGCCACCTGGATCGACTTGTCCAGTGCCTCCGCAAAAACGGGGTTGTCCTGAAAAGCGGAGTAATCCACCACTTCACGGTTTTCAATGGCGTCCCTGAGCGTGGCTTCCACGTTCCTGTCCCCGCATTCCAGCAGGTTGAAGATGGGGAGGGTCAGCTTGCCCTTGGTGGCGTCCGTGTGGAGCGTTTTGCCGGCATCGTCTTCATCGCCCACCATGTCCAGGCAGTCGTCGTAAATCTGGTAGGCCACCCCCAGCAGGTCTCCCAGCTGGTAAAGGGACTCCTCCACTTCCGGGGCCACTCCGGAGATCCACGCCGCGCCGCCCGTAGCGGCGGAGAACAGGGAGGCGGTTTTTTTCCGGATGATTTCAAAGTATTCCTCGCGGGTCATGCTCAGGTCATACAGGCGGCTGGACTGGGCCACTTCCCCCTGGCATACGTCCCTGACGGTGTTCGCCAGCCTGCGGCAGAATTCCGTGCTGCCGAACTCGGTACCAAGCACCATGGCATGGGAAAAGAGAACATCCCCCAGCAGTACGGCCAGGCTGTTGCCCCACAGGGCGTTCGCGGTGGCCTCGTCACGGCGCTTGTCGGCCTCGTCAATCACGTCATCATGCACGAGGGAGGCCAGATGCACCATTTCCAGCAGGGCTCCCAGCCGGATGTGGGCTTCCTTGATGCCGCCCGTGGCGCCGGCTACCAGCAGAACCAGGGCCGGCCGGAGCATTTTCCCCTTGGACTGGCACACTGTTTCCATGTAGTCGGTGACTTCCGGGTCAAAACAGGATGCCTGGGCTTCCACAAACTCAGAAACTTGCTTCAATTCCGGCTTGACCAGTTGAAGATAGTGCTTCTGGGATCGTAATTTCGAAAAGAACGGGATGGACATGATATGGACGAGGGCCGGCGCTGGTCAGCGCCGCAGGAATTGTGGCATATTTGAAGTTCTCTAGCAATGTATTTCACAGGCCATCTTTGCATGGCCGGGCGGCAATGAGCCAAACCCGCGCTGCCGGACGCCGGGAACCCTGTGGAGATAAGGCTCACTTTGACCTTGAGCCGGGATGTTTTCCTTCTACACTGGCCTATCATGAGAGCCTTGGTCTATGATTGCAGCGCGGGCATCAGCGGAGACATGAATCTGGCCGCCCTGATTGATTTGGGCGTGGACAGGGAAAGCCTGGAACGGGAGCTGTCCAAATTGCACGTGCACGGGGAATGGAAGCTGGAATGCCGCCGTGCGCAGCAGTCCGGCATCCAGGGAACGCGGATTGACGTACTGACGGTGGAAGAAGGCCATTCCGGCCACGGCCATGCACACCATCACCGGACCATGGCGGATATCCGCAGGCTTATTGGGGCAAGCGGCCTTTCAGACGCCGTGAAGCGGACGGCCCTTTCCATTTTCTCCCTGCTGGCGGAGGCGGAGGCCCAGGTGCACGGCACCACGCCGGAGGAAGTCCATTTCCATGAAGTGGGAGCGGTGGACTCCATCATTGACATCACGGGGGCCGCCATCTGCCTGGAGCTGCTCCGGGCGGACGCCGTCTTCACCGGACCGGTGGAACTGGGTTCCGGCACCGTGAGGTGCCAGCACGGGACGATGCCCGTTCCGGCCCCGGCCACGGCCCTGCTGGCGAGCCGCTTCCAGTCCACCCTGAACGGAACCGCCCATGAGGCCACCACTCCCACCGGAGCAGCTTATATTGCCGCCCTGGCGCGGCCTGTCCCGGCCCCGCTGGCGGGCCGCATCACCGGAACCGGCTACGGCATCGGCCACCGCCAGGGGCTCCCCCTGCCTAATATCCTCCGGGTGATGCTGGTGGAAACGGAGGAACAGGAGAGTTCCCCGGAATTGCTGACGGAGCTGTGCGCCAATATAGACGACATGACGCCGGAACAGACCGCCTACCTGGCGGAAAAGCTGATGGAGGCCGGCGCGCTGGACGCCTGGCAGGAGTCCATCTGCATGAAGAAGGGGCGCCTGGCGGTCAAAGTCTGCGCCCTGTGCCTGCCGGAACAGGCGGACCGCGTGAGGGAAGCGTTTTTCCTGCACAGCAGCACGCCGGGGATACGCCAGCATGATACGTGCCGCCACATCCTGCGCCGGGAGAGCGCCTCCGTATGCACTCCCCACGGAACGGTGCATGTAAAAACCTCTTTCATGAACGGACGCCCCCATCACCGGAAGGCGGAATTTGAAGATTGCAGAACCCTGGCGGAAAACACCGGACTGCCGCTGGAACAGTGCCAGTTGATGGGGCTTTTCCCCACCCCCTCCCATGACTCCTCCTCCACAGACTCCGTTTGAACGGCTGCGCTCCGTCCTGCTTCCCAGGAAGCGCATCGCCGTCGCCCTGTCCGGCGGGCTGGACAGCAGCGTGCTGCTGGCCGCCGCCGCCAAGGTTCTGGGGCCGGAACACTGCCTGGCCCTGACCGCGCAAACGCCCTATGTAATGGAGGAGGAAGTGCGGGACAGCGCGGAGCTGTGCCGCCGCCTGGGCATCCGCCAGGAGACACTGGCGTTCCCCATCCTGCCTTCCCTTGCGGATAATCCGCCACTGCGCTGCTACCTGTGCAAGCATGCCCTGTTTTCCGCCCTGGCTGCCAGAGCCGCGGAGGAGGGCTTTCCCCTGCTGGCGGACGGCTCCAACACGGATGACCTGGGCGACTACCGCCCCGGGCGCAAAGCCTTGCAGGAACTCGGCATTCTGAGCCCTTTTCTGGAAGCCTCCATGGACAAGGCGGACATCCGCCAACTGGCACGGGAGCTGGGCCTGCCGGAGTCCGTCAGCGGAAAACCGGCCTATGCCTGCCTGCTGACCCGGCTGGAGCACAACCGCCCCGTGACGGAATCCCTGCTGCGGCGCGTGGATGCGGCGGAGGCCTTCCTGCGCTCCCTGGGGCTGAAAGGCTGCCGCGTCCGGGTTCACGGGGACGACCTGGCCCGCATTGAACTGCCGGAGGAGGAACGCGGACTGTTCCGGAGCGGGGAACTTGCCGCTCCCGTAGCGCACCGCCTGCGGGAGCTGGGCTTCCGCTACATCACCCTGGACCTGGAAGGATATTCCAGAGGCAGCATGAACGAACCATCATGAATGACATTACCGCCATCCTGCATCAGCTTGAGGAAGGCCGCCTTTCCACGGAGGAAGCGGCGGAAAAAATCCGGGCCGCCACTGCGCCCGCATCTTCCCATACGGATATTGATTACGGCCGCCTGGAGCGCACCGGATGCCCGGAAGTGATTTACGGCGCAGGAAAAACCCCGGACCAGATTGAAGAGATAGCCCGCGGCCTGCTTGCCGCCGGACAGAACGTGCTGGCCACGCGCCTGAACATGGAGGCGCTGGACCACCTGAACCGCGCCTTTCCGGAGGCGGACATGCGCCCGGAAGCGCGCCTCATGCGCATCATGGCGAACCCCGTTCCGCAGACGGAGGGCTTCGTCGGCATCGTCAGCGCGGGCACCTCGGACCAGTCCGTAGCGGAGGAAGCCGCCCTGACGGCGGAATTCCTGGGCAGCCGGGTGCTCCGGTACCGGGATTGCGGCGTGGCGGGCCTGCACCGCCTGGTTTCCCATCTGGATTCCATCCGCCGGGCCACCGTGCTGGTGGCTGTGGCAGGCATGGAAGGAGCGCTTCCCAGCGTGCTGGCCGGGCTGGTAAAAGCCCCCGTGATCGCCGTACCCACCAGCGTGGGCTACGGAGCCAATTTCCGCGGAGTAACCACGCTGCTCGCCATGATGAACTCCTGCGCCAACGGCGTCTCCGTCGTCAATATAGACAACGGCTTCGGGGCCGGATTCAACGCCCATCTGGTCAACAGCCTGGCGTCCCGGCCCCGCTGAATGCCGCGGCCGCCGCCCTTCCATGACGGAACCGCCGGCATCCGCCATGGACAGATTCACCGAATGGGCGTTAAATGTCCCGGAAGCATTCCTCACCATCCCATCATGACCAGATTTCCCTTTTTCCATGCCCTTTCCTGCTCCCTGCTGGCCCTGGCCTCCCAGGCGCTGGGGTGGCAGCCCTCCGGAGAATCCGTCCCCGCCGCCCCGCAGGAATTCCGCGCGGCGTGGATTTCCACCGTCCATAACATTGACTGGCCCTCCCGTTCCGGCCTTTCCGGCGCTGCCCAGCGTGCGGAGCTGCTGACGATCCTGAATACCTGCGCTCAGTTGAAGCTGAATGCCGTCTTTCTCCAGGTGCGCCCGAACGCGGACGCCCTGTACCAATCCTCCCTGGAGCCGTGGAGCCAGTGGCTCTCCGGTCCCGGCGTCAATCCGGGATATGACCCGCTGGCTTTCGCCATCCAGGAGGCCCACCGCCGCGGCATTGAACTGCACGCCTGGTTCAACCCCTTCCGGGCAAAGGCCAATGTGAAGCACGCCGTGGGGCGCAACCACATTTCCCTCACCCGTCCGGACCTGATGAAACGCAACGGCTCCGTTCTGCTGATGAACCCCAGCGCCTCCGCCTCCCGTGACCACGCGATGAGGGTTATCCTGGACGTCGTGCGCCGCTACGATATTGACGGCGTGCACCTGGACGACTATTTCTACCCCTACCCCACGCCCGGCCGCACCTGGTCCCCCGCCAGCTTCAGCGACGGAAAGTCTCCCTCCCAGCGCCGGGCCTGCATTGACGACTTCGTGCATGACATGTACAAGTCCGTCAAATCCTCCAAACCCTGGGTGCGCGTGGGCATCAGCCCGTTCGGCATCTGGCGTCCGGGCGTTCCCGGCGGCATTGAAGCGGGAGTGGACGCTTACGAGCACCTGGCCTGCGACGCCCGCAAGTGGCTTTCCCGCGGATGGGTGGATTACCTGGCCCCGCAGCTTTACTGGCGCTGCAGCCCGGCCAAGCAGAGCTTTCCGGTCCTGATGCAGTGGTGGGCCGCCCAGAACACCAGCCGCCCGGTGTGGCCCGGAATCGCCACCGCGCGCATCATGAGCAGCGAAGACCCGGGGCGCCCCGCCTCTGAAATAGCCGCGCAGGTCAACTATTCCCGCTCCCTGGCCAGAAGCGCCCCCGGGCAGTGCTTCTGGAGCGTCAAATCCATCATGCGGAATGCCGGAGGCATCCAGAAATACCTGAACAGGCTGTATCCCTCCATGGCCGTCCCTCCCGCCATGCCCTGGTGCGGAACCGGAACGCCAAGCCAGCCGCAGAATTTTTACGTGGCGGACAACGGTTCCACCGTAACCCTTTCCTGGCAGCCGTCCGGCAATCCCTCCCGGAAATGGGCCGTCCAGGCGCGCTACGGCAGCCAGTGGGCCACGCGCATCCTTCTGCCGGGCAGCCAGACCCGCGTGACGCTGCCCAAATCCTTCCTGGGGGATGCCGGGTCCGTCGCCGTCAGGGGCGTCAGCGCCTACGGAGCCCAGGGCCCCGCCGCGGCGGCCAGAAGGTAGGAAGCTTTTTCCGGCAGCCTCCGGCGGGAAAGGAAAAAAATGCCCGATGTTCTAAGTTTTTTGAACAACTCCAAATCCATCCATGTCCAAACTTCCATGAATTCCCGTGGCGCGGACATGAACAGAAGGCGTTTCATCGCCCTTTCCTCATTGGCGGCGCTGGGAACAATCAGCCAGGCCCGGGCAACAGGGCCGTCTATACAACCACAGCACAAGATGACTAAAAAGCAAGATCCCTCCACGGTCGGCTATGCCGACGGCAAGTACGTGTTACCGCCCCTTCCGTACGCCTACGACGCGCTTGAACCCATGCTGGATGAAAAAACCGTGCGCATCCACCACGACAAGCACCATGCGGCCTATGTCGCCGGCGCCAACGCCGCGGCTGAAAAGCTCCGTGAAATCGCGGACGGCAAGCTGGACGCCTCCGCCACTACCAACTGGGTGCGCAACCTGTCCTTCAATGTTTCCGGCCACGTCCTCCACACCATTTACTGGACCAACATGACGCCCGATCCCAAGAAGGAACCGCAGGGCCCCCTGGTGGACGCCATCAAGGAAAAATTCGGTTCTCTGGAAGCCATGATGAAGGAATTCAAGGCCGCCTCCCAGGGCGTGGAAGGTTCCGGCTGGGGCATTCTGGGAGTGGACCCCATGAGCAAGACGCTGGTGATCTGCGGCGCGGAAAAGCACCAGAACCTGGAAATTCCCGGTCTCGTCCCCATCCTCGTCTGCGACGTCTGGGAACACGCCTATTATCTGAAGCACCAGAACCTCCGGGCGGATTATATTGAAGATTTCTGCCGCCTCATCAACTGGGACGACGTGGAACGCCGCTACCAGGAAGCCATGGCGTCCTGACCAGTTCCGGCAGACATTGATTTTTCTTTTTCTTCAACGGCACGGGCCTTCTGAGGTCCGTGCCGTTTTTTGGCGTACTTCCACCCGGCTCTTGCATCCGGCGGAGCAATAGGGCATACTGCCGTGGACTAATTATCTATCACCACGCGCATGAAAAAAGTTTTCGTTTCAGGCTGCTATGACATCGTCCACGCCGGTCACATCCAGTTTTTTGAAGAAGCCCGGGCCCTGGGTGACTATCTGATCGTCTCCTTTGCCTCGGAACCCGTGCTGTGGCACCACAAGCAGCGCAAACCGTCCATCCCGGACGAACACAAGAAAGTGCTGCTGGAAAGCCTGCGCATGGTGGACAAGGTCATTCTGGGCACCGGCATGAAGAAAGGCCTGGATTTTGAAGAAGAGTTTCTCCAGGAAAAACCGGACGTGCTGGCCGTGACGGAGGACGACCTTTACAGCGGCATCAAGAAGGAGCTGTGCTCCCGTGTGGGCGCGAGTTATGTGGTGCTTCCCAAGACGCCTCCCAAATTCGCCCCCGTTTCCACCACCATGCTGGTGAACCGGATCAAGGCCCCGTCCACCGTGCCGCTCCGCGTGGACTTTGCCGGAGGATGGCTGGACGTTCCCCGCTACGCCAGAAAAGGCTCCTATGTGGTCAACTGCGCCATCACTCCCATGGTGTCCCTCTGCGAATGGCCGTATGAAAAGCGGTCCGGACTGGGCGGCAGCGGCGCGTGGGCCATGCTGGAAGGACGCGACCCGGTCGCTTCCGAACTCGCTCTGGGCGTCGGCTGGCAGGACCCCGCCGTCATTGCGGAAACAGGGCTGTGCGTCTGGCGTTCCGGCAGTTCCCCCGTGCTGGACGTCAAGGGCACGGGCGACTTCCTGGAAGGAAGAATGGCCATTCTGTACACGGGGGAGGAACACGACACTCCCAGAATGGCGGACGAACAGCGCGATTACGTGCGCATCTCCCAATCCTCCCTCATTGCCCGCACCGGAGTGCTGGAACGCAACATCAATACCCTGGCCGCAGGCGTGGCCCTGTACTACAGCGTTCAGCTTGACGAAGGAATGCAGCCCCTGCCGGACATCCCGAACGCCCTTGCCAAAAAATACCTGGGCGGCGGCTACGGAGGCTACGCCCTGTATCTCTTCCCCTGCCGGGACGACCGCGACCAGGCCGTCAAGGACAATCCGGCCATGAAGCGCGTGGAACCGTACTGCCGCCAACTGTTCAAGTAAGCCCTTCTCTTTCATGTCCCTGATGCGGAACAGCCTGGTAGCCTCCGGCGCCATTTTCGCCTGCCGCCTGACAGGCATGGCCAGGGAAATCGTGTACACTTCCCTGTTCGGCGCTACGGGAGTGCTGGATGCCTTCTATACGGCCTTCCGAATCCCCAACCTGTTGAGGGACCTGTTTGCGGAAGGGGCTCTCTCCCAGTCCTACACCAGCGTAGCCTCCAAAACACGGGAGGCGGAAGGCGACGCGGCCGCCTGGGAGCTGACCAACAAGGTAGCCACCCAGCTTTCCACGCTGATGGTCGCCATCGTGACGCTGGGAATTCTTTTTGCCGGCCCCGTTATGGAGGCCCTGTACAGCGGGGACCATTCCCTGACGGACCAGTTGTTCGCCACGGACCTGAGCCGCATCATGTGGCCTTTCATCGGCTTCGCCTCCCTGTCCGCCCTCGTCATGGGGGCGCTGAACATGGTGGGGGTTTTCGGATTGCCCATGCTGGCTTCCGCCGCCTTTAACGTCACCTCCATCCTGTTCGGCCTGCTGATCGGGTACTTCATTGACCCCTCCTTCGGCCCGAAGGCCCTGTACGGTTTTGCCTGCGGCGTCACGATCGGGGGGGCGGCCCAGATTGCCGTGCAGCTCCCCAAGCTGCGCAAAACCGGCTTCCGGTGGAAGCCCAACTTCCATTGGGACGATCCCCGCGTGCGCAAAATCTGGGGGCTGATGCTCCCCTCCGTGCTGGCTTCCGGCGTCACGCAGTTCACCATCTTCATCAATACGGGCTTCGCCCTGGACCTCCAGAAAGGCTCCGTCACCGCCCTGACCACGGCGTTCCGCCTCTGGCAGCTTCCCGTGGGTCTCTTCGGCGTGGCGACGGGCATGGTGGTCCTCCCCGCGGTTTCTCGCATGATGGTGGGAGACGGCAGGAAGGAAGTGGCTGCCCACATCGCCAAAGGGCTGCGGCTGGTGGCGTTTTTTGCGGTGCCCGCGTTCCTGATCCTTTTCATCCTGGGAACCGAATTCGTCTCCTCCGTGTACCAGTGGGGCCGCTTCAACCAGGAGGCGGTGCGCTATACCGGGGAGGTGCTGGGCGCCTATTCCCTGGGCCTGCTGGGCTACGCCGGGACCAAGGTGGTGCAGCCCGTCTTCCTGGCCCTGGAAAAACGCTGGGTACCCCTGATTGCCGCCGCCGTGGCGCTGGCCATCAGCATCGGCCTCAACTACTACTTCGTCTACGGGCTGCATAAAAATGCGGCGTGGCTGGCGCTGACCACCTCCGTGGTCACCACCTTCAACTTCCTCTTCTACTTCCTTTACCTGCGCCGCCAGCTGGGCGGCGTGGACGGACGGACGCTGGTTTCCGGCCTGGGCCGCATCCTGGCGGCGGGAGCCCTGCTGGGGGCCGTATGCTGGGCGGGTAAAACGTGGTTCCTCCAGGGCTTTCTGGACTGGTCCTTCCCGGCCAGGCTCCTGGGCATCTCCCTGGTCTGCGGCTGCGCCGGGATCGTTTACCTGGCGGCGGCCTTCCTGTTCAAGACGCCGGAACTGGACGCGGTACGGGCCAAATTCATGAAACGCTGACAGTGAAACTTCCCTTCCGCGAGGGGAGGCGCGCGCTCCGCAAGAAAAAGAATGGCCTTCACAAGCATTCTCCTTGCCAGGGGTGCGCTCAGTGAGTAAAGTTTTTCCGCCTGTGCGGGGAATAGCCTGTTTTCCGCCAGGGCATCAAAATTCTACGATCGCACCACAACAATGGACATGATTTCCCCCAGCATTGCTGCATTGACCCCTTCCCTGACCCTCAAGGTGACCAACCGGGCCAAGGCTATGAAGGCCGCCGGTGAAGAAGTTTACGGTTTGGCAGGCGGTGAGCCGGAAATGGACACCCCTGACAACATCAAGCAGGCAGCCATTACGGCCCTGAACAACGGAGCAACCAAGTACACTCCTTCCGCCGGGTTGCCCGCACTCCGCCAGGCCATTGCCGACAAGCTCAAGAGGGAAAACAATCTGGAATATGATCCCAGCCAGATCACCGTGGGCGCCGGCGCCAAGCACGCCTGCTTCAACGCCATCATGGCGACCGTCTCCGAGGGGGACGAAGTCATCATCCCCTCCCCGTACTGGGTCAGCTATCCGGAAATGGTCCGCATGTGCGGCGGCATTCCCGTCATTGTGGAAACCACGCCGGAAAACGGCTGGAAGCTCACTGCGGAACAGTTTGAGGAAGCCATGACCCCCCGCACCAAGATGGTCATCCTCACCACGCCGAACAACCCGACCGGAGCCGTTTATTCAGAAGAAGAACTGCGCGCCCTGGGAGAAGTGGCCCTGAGCGAAGACATCCTCATCCTGGCCGATGAAATCTACGAACACCTCGTGTACGGAGACACCAGGCACGTCAGCATCGCCTCCCTGAGCCCGGAACTGTACGACCTGACCATCACCATCAACGGCTTCTCCAAGGGCTACGCCATGACCGGCTGGCGCATGGGCTACTCCGCCGCTCCGGCCCCCATTGCCAAGGCCATCCAGATGATTCAGGACCACACCACCTCCAACGTCTGCACCTTCGCGCAGTACGGCGGCATTGAGGCCCTCACGGGGGACCAGAGCTTCATCAGCGACATGCGCGACGAATACGACATGCGCCGCCAGTATGTCCTGTCCCGCCTCAACGCCATCCCGAACGTCAGCGTCGTGGAACCGCAGGGAGCCTTCTACTTCTTCGTAGACACCAGCAAGCTGGGCCTCACCTCCCTGAACCTGTGTGACAAGCTTCTGGAACGCTACAAGGTGGCGGCCGTTCCCGGCATCGCCTTCGGCAATGACAAGGCCATCCGCATCAGCTACTGCACCACGCTGGACATTCTGAAGGAAGCGCTGGACCGCTTTGAAGAATTCTGCAAGGCGCACTAAGCATCGAATACTGATTTTTCCAATCTTCAGGACCGCTTCATGAATGAAGCGGTCCTTTTTTATTCCTCATGAGAAGACTTTCCGCCCCTTCATGAAAAATCGGAATTCTTGCGCCAGCAGGAAGGTCACCCGTCCGCAACGGGATGGCAGGGCCCCTCCGCGTCCGCCAGCTGCGTTCCCGGCGTTTACCGTGAAAACCCGGAGACATCTGCCGTTCTCCATAAGCCGGAAAGCCTTTCCGGGAGGACCGGCAGAAACAAAACACCCGGCAAGAGCGAACCTGCCGGGTGGAAGAAGAGACGTGAATACCTTCGTGCCTAAAAGCTCCGCGTATACCCCAAATTGATCGTCCAGGGACGATCATATTTGTCTCCGTAAACATATTCGTAGTCCAGGTGCACCTGATCGCGGGCGCTGAGCTGCCATGCCACGCCGCAGCCAACCATGCCGCGGGTTCCATCCGTATTCGGACGCCACTGGTTGCCGGCGGCCTTTACTTCACCGCCATTGCTTGCCTGCTGCGTAACACCGGTTTTCACGTAACTCTGCACCAGCTGGCTGCCTCCGTTGACGCTCCATGTGCGTCCGGCTCGCAGGCGTCCGGCAAATTGCCAGATGTCGGCTGCGCTTCCCGCCACCTCCAGGCCCTGGTTCGTAACAATATGCGTGGAACCGGAATGAAGCCATGCGATTTGCACGGATGGTTCCAGGAACCATCCTCCGGAGCTGCTCCACTGCCGCCCGGCTTCCATGCTCATTCCCAATCCCCAGTTGTCATAGCTGCCCCGTTCCGTGCCCCCGGGCTGGACCGCGGTCCATGCGGCATTGTAGCTCATTCCCTTGAGAACCGCGTCCGCAAACCACCCCCTGCTGTGCAGCCATGAGGCGTAAAGGCCTCCGTAACCGCTGTCCGTGCTGCCCTTGCTTCCCCAGCCGTCATGGAAGCGGCGGTCACTCCGGCGATATCCTCCGAAGAGACCGGCAGCCAGCATGCTGTTTCTCCCGGATGCAACAATCCAGTCCGCGCCGCTGTCCGCCCCATACTGGTATTCCGTAAAGCCGCATACTCCGGCGATGCCCAGGTCCGTGTCCGTGCGTCCGGAAGCCGTGCGCGCCCAGTAGTGCCCCCTGGGCGCCTCTCCGGCGTTCCTGGCCTGTTGGTCCTGCTGCCTGTAAAAGTCCGCTCCCATGCGCAGCTCTCCCATGCGTTTGGAGAGGGTGTCAAGCTGTTCAAACCATCCCGTACTCATGCAGCCAAGCACATTGAGCAGTACGCCGCCCAGGTTGTTGTAGCCCTCCGGCGACAGGTCGTATCCATTACCTGTGGCGTTGAGTTTAAGGCCGTAGGAGTAAAAACCCGCATCAAGCGTTCCGGTAAAGAGCGTTGCCGCATTACTGTCTTCCGCCAGACTGTCCCATGTGATCATGTCGTGTATGAAGGACGGGGAGGAGGGAATGCCGCCTTGCAGGATGAAATGAACCGTGTGCGTGCCGGAAGCCTCCCCGGCGATGGCGATGCGGTCGCTTGTTCCGGCGGCCAGGTTGATGTTCATTGTAAAGGCCTGCGATCCGGAGAGGGAGCCGAGCTTCAATGTGTCACGGCCGCTTCCTTCAAAGGCTACATGCCCTCCGTCGCCCTTCAGGCCTCCTGAAAACTGGAAGTCCTGCCCTGTGCCCGTTGTATTGGCCAATAGGAGCGTTCCGGTGTTGGCAAGGGCCGATTCCACCTGTGCGCTGGTGAAGACATACATGGCGCCCGTGTTGGAGAATGCCTGGCCGCCCTTGAGCAAGCCTTGCAGAATAAACCCTTTGCTGTTGGTTTGCGTAGTGGCGGCCGTGTCAAATGTTGCACCTTCCTTGACCTCCAGGATTCCGGCGCTGAAGAGGTTGTCCGCTCCGGCAGTGACCAGGCCGGAGTTGATGAGGGTTCCCCCCGTGTGGTTCGCAGCGGAGGTGATGGTGATGCCGGCCGCATCGCTGTTCAGCTGCAGCGCGCCGCCGCCTGTAATCCGGGCAACGAGCGTCCGGTCGCTGTCCGGATCGGCCGGAGCGTCCAGAACCCAGGTTTTCCCATCATGGATGTTCAATTCCTTGAGTCCGTAGGTGAGGTGGATCCCCGTCTGGCCGCTGTGCTCATTGGTGCCGGCTACGGCAATATAGCTGTAGGTCGCGGTAACGGTATCCTGGTAGGTAACTTCGCGTTCCTCGCCGCCGGTGATGGCCTCGCCCGTATCAGCATCCACCAAGTCCAGAAGAGTTGTATTCGCGACGTTTCCGGCTTGTACCACCAGCAGGGCGTCCGCATTGATGGTGCCGTCCAGAGCCAGTTCCTGAAGATCGCGGTCCAGGAAGCCCGGCTGGGGAGCTATGTGGTCCAGACTGTCTTTCAGACCGGAGACGGCCAGCGTGGATGCCGACGTGATGTCAAGATTGCCGGAGACGGAGAGCTGGTGTTCCAGCCGGGAGGCGTCACCGTCCACCTGGACGGTAAGCGTTCCTCCGGCCAGATGCAACTTGCTGATGGAAAAATTTTCCGTGACGGAGAGTTCGGAGCCGTTTCCGAGCCGCAGGGTTGCGGTGCCGAGCACGGTTTGTCCTGTGGCGTCCGGACGGAGCCGGGTATCAGTCAGGGCGATGGTTCCGCCAAATCCGGTCAGCGAATCCGGGAGGGTGATGGAGCCTGCGGACCGGATGTCCAGTGTGCCGGAACCTGTGATGTACGCGCCTGTGCCGGTCCGAATCTGTTCCATGTCGTTAATCAGGATGCTGCCTTCGTTGAGCGCAACTCCGTTCGTGAACAGATTGGTTCCGGTATTCCTCAGGTCAAGGACTCCCTGTCCGGTTTTGAGCATTGCGTCGGAAGCTGTGACGTTTCCGTTCAGCAGGAGCGTGCCTTCGGTGTCTACCGTGCCGTTGAGGACGATCGAGGCGGCGTTGATCTCACTGACGGCGCCTTTGCTTCGAAGAGTGGCTCCGGCATTAAGCGTAAAGGATGTTCCCGTATCCGTCATGCTCCCCGTGCGCCCGAAAACGACTCCGTCCCTGAGTTCCAGCGTGCCTCCGTATACCGTGGTCTTTCCCCGGAAGTTGTTGTAACGGCTGGCAACCAGATGGGCGTCCGTACCCTGATAGCGTGTTCCGCTGAAGACGACCGTGCCGGAAGTGTCGTGATCAGTCCCATTGTCATCCGTATACCGGTTGATCGCGAGCGTTATAGCGTACTCCCTCCCTGAAGTGATCGGGTCGTCAAACTGGATGTTCCGTCCTTCCCCGGCAGCCAACTGCAAGGAGCCCAACCTTTCAACATGGATGGCGTTGGCTGTTCCCCCGTCTACGGTAAACGTTCCGTTATCGTTGCGCGTGAAGGTTCCCCCTGTCATATTGCCGCTGAAAAGAACGTCGTGGGTCTGCGCCAGGAATTGCTGGGTGGCGTTGGTGCCGAAATTGTTGATCAGGATGGCTCCCCCTGCCGTGGGCGCGTAATTGTTCGTAAAATTCGCCCCGTCCTGAATGGTCAGCTGCTGATTCTTCAGGTAAATCGCTCCGCCACTTCCGGAAGACGCCTGAATGTAATTTCCGGTGAAGGAAACATCGGCTCCCAGAGTGCACGCCCCCCCTGAAGACATCCAGATGGCACCTCCGTCACCGGATGATGCGAAGATGTAGTTGCCCGTAAAGCTTGCACCCGCCCCAACGGTGAGGGATGCAGGGCCTCCATTTGCCCGCACCGCAACCGCCCCGCCGGCTCCTTTTCCCGTTCCGGCGGCCAAGATGTAATTCCCGGTGAAGACGGCTCTGTCTCCCAGTGTGACGGAGGCGTCTCCAATCGTGATGTAGGTACTGATCGCCCCCCCTTCACTGGCTGCTCCGTCTGCCGAGGTGGAAATATGGTTGCCGCTGAAAGTCGCGCGGTCTCCCAGGGTAATGGAGGTGGCGTTTCTATCGGCGCCTATCGCTCCTCCGTAGCTGGACTTGCCGGCCTGGACATAGTTGTCCGTGAACGTGGCGTCATCGCCTATTTCAATGGAGGAGGAACCGCCCTTGGTAAACATTGCGCCACCCCCGCCGCCTGCTTTGTCTGACGCCAAAACATAGTTGGCATGGAAAACGGCGCCGTTGCCCAGAGTGATCCGGGCATCGTTGGAGAACGCCAGAACTGCGCCTCCTCTAACCTCTCCGCTTGCGGAAGACGCGTAATTTCCGATGAAAACGGCATTGTCATCCAGCGAGACTGAAGCGAGACCTTGACCCTGAATGGCAATCGCGCCGCCGCCCGGAGCGGTGGAATCATCATAGATTCCCGTATTGTTGCGGAACGTGACTGCTCCGGTAAGATTCAGAGTGGCATTGCTGCCGAATCCCTCCACACGCAGGACCCGGTTGCCCGCATTCTCCCAGATGATGGAATTCATGTCAGCGCCATGGTCTCCTTTCTTCAGGAAAAACATGGGAGTTGTCCCCAGCCCAGCCAGATCCAGCGTGCGCGCTGCCGCCGTGTTGTCAGACTGAACGTTAATGAGAAGATTCAGGCCTCCGGTCAGCGTGGAGTCGTCGTTATGCAGGACTACCGTGTCGTTGGCACGCAGCAAACCGGACGCCCTCAATTCTTCCAATGTGCCGTACAGGTTGCTGCCCGGCATGGCGGACTGGGTGTTGTTCACCGTGTAGTCCGCACCGGATGCGGCCGGGAAGGTGCAGATGAACAGGCCCGCAAGCACGTAGCGGAGCAAAGAGGAAGGAAGATGTAGTCTCATGGTATTGAATGGATTTGGAAACGGATTAGTCGATTTTGAGCAATTTTCAGAAGTTATACGCTTGAAAGGCTATATTAGGCTATGACTGGGGAATCGGCAGCTGCGCGCGCAGCAAAACAGGATAAGTTTAGCAGGAGATAAAATCGTGACGCTGAATGGTTCATGGATATAAATGTCATGTTTTCCAGTAGGGAATGAATGCAAATTAGCGGATTTCCAATCCGGAGACAGGGCCCATGCGCCAACGGCTTGAAAGAAGGCTCCATCCCTGGAACGGGAAATAATATCAATGCAACTAACCTATAACATTTTGACGACAAGCTTTTTGGTTCCTTGAAAAATCCTGATGGCAACAGGAAGAATAGAAAAATTCCCATCTGTTTCTTTCCCGGATGCACGTCTTCCGTCCATTCAAATTTTCTGTCTATGGTCCAAATAATTTTGTATTAAATGCTTTTTTTCAAATTTATAGCTTGTCTCCGGATTGGAAATCCGATTTTGATACAAATAATTGATTGTGAGATTCATAGAAATCGCTTCAACACTGAGGCAGAAAGAAACAATGAAAATGAAAGCAAAAGGGAAAAAAGGACTTACAGCGCAAACCCGGCGGCCGCGCCATAGCCCCAAGCGTAAAATCAACGAAGAACTCATCAAACTGGTTAGGGAGCTCCGAAAGGTTCGCAACATTGGAATCCGGCTGCTCAATGTGAACTTCTTTTGAAGCAGGGGAAGGAAAGTCATTCCCCATTCAGCCTATTCAGACAGACCGTTCTTTGCAGAACCGGAGCTTCCCCGGCTCAAAAAACTGATGGATTGAAGGACAAATTATCCCGTTCTACCAGAATGCAGACAAGATACGGAAAGAAGCCGGACGTGCTGAAGGAAGCGCTGGACCGCTTCGAATAATTCTGCAAGGCGCACTAATCGCCGACTCAGCTACTTCTCACTTTCCAGGGACCGCCTCATTCATGGAGCGGTCCTTTTATTCTTCGGGGAAAGGCTCGCCGTCCCCCTGTGACACCCGGCACCAGAATCCCCCGTCCAGCTCCGGCATCAAAGGCTTATAGCCGTGCTGCCGCAGAAAAGAATCATCATCCCGTGAACTGGTGTGGATGATGTCCGGTATGCCCTGCTCAATGTAATCATACTGCTCCCTGACCATTTCCTCCGACGGGAAGTTTTGAAGGAACCAGTATCTTCCGCACGGCTTCCAGTCCCAGGTAATGCCGAAGCCCCTGTCCAGCCAGCCCAGATACAGGACGGAGGCTTCGGAAAAAGAGGCCAGCCGTTCCCGGACGGCGGGGGAATAAAACTCCCTGCCATTCCAGACAAAGTCTCCTTTCCGGACGGCGCCCGTCAGCCCGGCAGCCACTCCGGCCCCCGTGAGGCAGGCGATTGCCAGCGTTGCGGCCGCCATCCGCGGCATGCGCAGGGAAAAGCGCCGTTCCGCCCGGGCCACAAAGAAGATAGTCACCCAGATCATCATGGGTGAAAGGATGGAATTGTAATAGTAGTTGTACACGCTGAACATCTCTACCTTGAAGAAGATATACAGCAGGGCCGTAAAGAGGAGCGCCTTTTGCGTTTTTAATTGACGCCAGCCCGCTATCGCCAGAGCCCAGATGACGGCCACCCACATCAGTACGTCGGACAGGCAGCGGACCGGAGCCGGCCTGAGCAGCCTGGCCCACCATGTGGTATCCTGGGACACCGTTCCATAACGCACGGAGCACAACAGGTACTCATTCATCGCTTCTTTCCAAACACCGTTGGATACCAGCCAGGCCGAACAGGGGACAACCACGGCCAGGAAGCCGGCTAGCGCCACCCCTAAAGCCACCGCCGCTTCTTTTCTCCGCCCGTTCCACCACAGCCACAGGCACAGAACCCCGCCTAAAGCGCACACGGGAAAGGCTATGGAGAACTTCATCATGGAGGCTGCCCCGGCAAATACCCCGGCCGTGCCGAACAGAAACAGCAGGCTGCGCCTGTCCCGCATCCGGAAATACCGGACCAGCCCGTAAACCACGGCCGCCATCCCCGGCCAGCACAATTCCTCTACCCCTCCCCCGCGCTGGAAGGGAAACGAATCAAACAGAAACAGGCACAACAGCATGGAAGCCAGCAGGCTGCCGCGCTGTGACAGATAAAAACGCGCCGTCCCGCAAGCCAGCAGAAGCGTCGTAAAAAGGGTTACGCACTGAATGAGGAATATTCCGGCAAATGAATGCCCGTCAATCCACGCGGCGGCATAATAAATCCAAACCAGCAGGGGCCCCTTGCTGTCCGCCATTTCCACATAGGGGAGAAGCCCGTGAAGCAGCCCCCGCCCGAACATGAAAAAAATGGAAGGGTCCGGAGATGGATAAAAGGAGTACAAGGGAGAGGTATCCGAACACGCTCCAATCACGATAACGGACCAGATAAGAAGCGTCAGCGGGATTTTCCACCCCAGCATAGCCATGGAATCATTTTTCCCTGTCATAGGTTGGGTAGCAACAAGTGGGATTGTGCGGATTACAAATCCGAACTAGATAGGCAACAATGCGAATGTAAGAAGAATATTCATCATATTCAAGCATATATGACAATTTCTAACAAATATTCTTCTTGTTAAGAATATCCGGGGAAATAATGGGTAGAGTTGGAGAAATGCATTTGATATGAAAAAGTAGTATTGACTTCGGATTTGTAATCCGCAACAGGCCGTGACACGGAAATGTACGCCATGCCTCGCAACCGGGTTGCCCTGTCCGGAAAGGCATGATTAAATGAATCTTATATGAATACCCCCGTTCTCAATGACAACCTGCGCGCCGCCACGGAAGCCCTTTGCAACCTGCTTGCCAAGGAAGACCAGGTTGTGGCCTCCAAGGCAAAAATCGGCCTCTTTTTCCAGAATCCGGAGGCAACCAAGCTTTTTGAAGAAGTAAACGCCTACGGAGAAGAACTGCGCAACAAGCACCTGGCCGGCATGCCCCCCACGGAAGAGGAAATCTCCAAGTTCGATACCCTGCGTGAAAACGTGGTCAAGAACGATGCCGCCCGCGGCTTCCTGGAAGCCCGCCAGACCATCGATGAACTCCTGAACACCATCAATCATTATCTGGGCATGTCCATCGACCTTGGCCGTGCGCCCACTCCGGAAGAAATCGAGGAAGCCCGGCAGCGCGCCATGAGCGCCCAGACTTCCTGCTCCTGTGGCGGCAGCTGCGACAAGGAAAGCTGCGATTGCGACGGCAATTGCGACCACGACCACGATCACAAGGACGGGGGCTGCGGCTGCGGCAACCACTAAAAGCGATCTTTCAACCTTTCGTCAAACGGCTTCACTCCCAGGTGAAGCCGTTTTTCATTGACGGCATGCGTCAACGCCGCCCTTCCAGGACATGTACGTATCCAGTCCGGCACACGCCCTGGCCTGAAAACCGTCAGGGGCTTCACAAGCCTTTGCGGCAACCGGAAAAACTGAGCGCCAGCGAACCAATATCAAAAATTGCGGCCCATGACCGCATATTCTCTCAGATGCCGCAGAAGCCTGCGGCGTTCCATAAAGGCTTTTTCAAAAGAGGGCCGCATTTGCACGCCGCCTGCATTTTCCCCACCCCGCTTTCTTCATCAGGACGGGCAAGACGCTTGAACGGGAGATGGGCCCATGTTAGCCTCATTCTAAGGAATCATGACTTTTTCCAACCGCCCAGCTTCCGCTTCCCTGCCGTTTATCAAAACGGATTTCCCGTTGTTCCTGGCTCCGATGGCCGGAGTAACGGACCCCATTTTCCGCACCATCTGCAAGGAACTGGGGGTTGACGTCATGGTGACGGAGTTCGTCTCTGCGGAAGGCATTCTCCAGGCATGGGAGAGAAACCGGAGGTACACGAAGATAGAAGACGCGCACCGCCCCATAGGCATTCAGCTTTTCGGCGCGGACGGGAACCACATGGGAGAGGCCGCCAGAATAATCCTGGACCATGAGAAACCGGATTTCATCGATATCAACTTCGGCTGTCCGGTCCCCAAAGTGGTGGGCAAAAATGGAGGGTCCTCCCTGCTGAAAGACCTTCCCCTGCTGGCCTCCGTGGCCGGAGGCGTGGTGAAAGCCGTGGGCGACCGCATCCCCGTCACGGCCAAAATACGCATTGGCTGGGATTTCCAGAGCCTGTGCGCCATGGACGCGTGCCGCCTGCTGGAGGATGAGGGAATTTCCATGATTACCATTCACGGGCGTACCCGTTCCCAGCAGTATTCCGGCACGGCCAACTGGGACATCATTGACGAATGCGCACGGGCCATGTCCGTGCCGGTCATCGGGAACGGGGATATTTCCACCCCGCAGGCGGTAGCGTACGTGAAGGAAAACACAGCCGTCAGCGGCGTCATGATCGGCCGGGCGGCCATGGAGAATCCATGGATTTTCGGAGACGCCAAATATTATCTGCTGCACGGAGCCATGCCTCCGGCCAGGGATCCGCAGGAAAAGACGGACCTGATCCTGCGTCATGCCCGGATGGCCCTGGAGTCCCGCCATTACGGGGACGAACTCCACACCATGCGCCACATGAGGTCCCGCATTCTGGCTTACACGAAGGGGTTTCCGGGAGCCAAGGAAATGCGCTCCCGCCTGGCTCGCGTCTCCAGCATGGCGGAGCTGGAAGACCTGCTTTCCACCCTTCCCCGCCGGCGCTCCTTAGAGCGGGAAAAATCCCGCCCTCCGGGAGATTCCGCAGGCCCGGCAAGCGGCATGGGAGGAAGGCCGTCTTCCCCTTCCCCCTCCGCACCTGAAAAAAAATGCCCTTTTGAGGGAAGCTAAGTTGACTTTACGCCTCGAACCTGTCAGAAATAGGGGAGTATCCTGCCGTCCCGTTTCGGCAGACTTCCAACCATAGACTCCAGAGATCGACGTGTACTCCAACGAATCATATCTCATCGAACTTCTTACGCAGGCCGGCTATCTGAATGAAGAGATTCTTCAATACGCGCGCAGTCAAAAATCTCCCACCCAGGACCTGGTCGATTTCCTGATCCAGGCCAATTATCTTACAGAAGACGTCATCGCGCAAGTGGCGGCTTCCACATCCCTGCTGCCCGTCGTGGACCTGGGCTCCATGCACATTCCCCAGGAGGTGCGCGAACTCATCACGCCGGAGCTCGCCAGGCGCTTCCGGGCCATCCCCATTTCCGACGACGGCTTTTCCGTCAACATCGCCATTGACGACCCGCTGAATCTGGAAACCATGGACAGCCTGCCCCAACTGATGGGACGCGACGTGATTTTCAGCGTCGCCACCCACAGCGCGGTGGAAAGCCGCCTGAAAGAATTTTACCGTGACCTGACCGTTCCGGCAGACGCCGCCGGCCTGGATGGGGACGACGGAGACGCGCCCATCATCCGCCTGGTGCAGCAGATGCTGACGGACGCCTTCAAGATGCGGGCGTCCGACATTCACATTGAGCCCATGGAAAACCGGCTCCGCATCCGCTACCGCGTGGACGGCAAGCTGGTGGAGGTGGCCACTCATCCCAAGAAGCTGCTCAGCCCCATCATCGCGCGCCTCAAAGTGATGAGCACCACCATGAGCATCGCGGAAAAGCGCATGCCCCAGGACGGCCGAATCCAGATGAACATCGGCGGCAAGCAGATTGACCTCCGCGTGTCTTCCGTGCCCAGCAACCATGGGGAAAGCATCGTCATGCGTATTCTGGACAAGTCAGCCCTGGTGCTGGGCCCCCCCCAGCTCGGGTTCTTCTCGGATGACGAAGCCGTGTTCGACCGCCTCATCACTCTTCCGGACGGCATCATCCTGGTAACGGGCCCCACCGGTTCCGGTAAGACCACCACCCTTTACGCGTGCTTGAACCACATCAACCGCCCGGATAAAAAGATCATCACGGTGGAAGACCCCGTGGAATACGAACTTTCCGGCATCAACCAGGTGATGGTAAAGGCGGACATCGGCATGACCTTTGCCGCCGCCCTGCGCGCCATGCTCCGCCAGGCCCCCAACATCATCATGATCGGGGAAATTCGAGACATGGAGACGGCCAGCATCGCCATCAACGCCTCCCTGACGGGTCACCTGGTATTTTCCACCCTCCACACCAATGACGCCCCCAGCGCCGTGGCCCGTCTGGCGGACATCGGCATCAAACGCTTCCTGATCGCCTCTTCTGTCCGGGCCATCATGGCCCAGCGCCTTGTCCGCAAGCTGTGCGACCGCTGCAAGGTGGACGGCGTGCTGACGGAAAAGCAGGCGCATACGCTGAACATTGACATGTCCCGTCTCACTCCGGGCCAGATCAAGGCCCCCCACGGCTGCGACTTCTGCCGCGGCGGCGGGTTCAAGGGCCGGATGGGCCTGTTTGAAATTTTCGAGATCGACGACGAAGTGCGACGCATGATCAACGAGAACCTGACCTCCCCCCAGCTGCGCCAGCGCGCCAGGGAACTGGGCATGAGAACCCTGAGAGAGGACGGCGTGCGCAAGGTGCTGGCCGGCCTCACCTCTCCGGAAGAAGTGCTGAACGTCACCATGGGAGACGCCAACTGATTTTCCCCCGCAATTCATTCTGATTATTATGGACACCAATCTTACACTGGAACTTTTTATCGGCCGGGGAATGATCGACAAATCCCTGGCGAAGGACATCAAGGAGGAAATGACCGTCTCCGGCAAGGAGCTGCCGGAAGTGCTGGCAGACTTCGGCATCATCGGCAGCAAGGACGATATCTGGCAGATGATCGCCAGCGACCTGGGGACGGAATTCATTACGCTGGACAACTTCCAGCCGGACCCGAACGTGCAGAACATGATGCCGGCCACGCTCGTGCGCCTGCACGGCGCCCTGCCCGTGCGGCACGGCCCGGAAGGCCTGTACGTCTGCCTGGTGGACCCCCTGAATCCGCAGACGGTGGAGGACCTGCGTTTCGCCCTCGGCCAGGACATCCACGTCCTCATCGCTCCGGATTACCAGATTTCCGAACGCATCAACGAACTGTACGGCGGGGAATCCGCCGCCATGACGGACCTGATGCAGGAGCTCAACAACATGCAGGTCAACAATGAAACGGAAGATTCCGCCGCCGCGCCCGTCATTCGCTTTGTGGACCTGGTCATCACGCAGGCCATTAAGGAAAAAGCATCCGACATTCACTTTGAACCCTTTGAAAAGGAATTCAAAATCCGCTACCGCGTGGACGGCTCCCTTTATGAAATGCAGCCGCCGCCCGTTCACCTGTCCGTCCCGGTTATTTCCCGCGTCAAGGTCATGGCGAACATGAACATCGCGGAACGCCGCGTTCCGCAGGACGGCCGAATCGTCAAGCAGATAGGGAACCGGGCGGTGGACATGCGTGTTTCCTCCCTGCCCACCCAGTACGGTGAATCCGTGGTGCTCCGCGTGCTGGACCGCTCTTCCGTCAACCTGAACCTGGACAACCTGGGGCTCCCCCCGCATATTCATGAATATATTCTGGATACGGTCCACAAACCCAACGGCATTTTCATCGTCACCGGTCCCACCGGCGCCGGCAAGACCACCACGCTGTATGCCGCCCTGCGGGAAATCAATACCATTGATTCCAAGGTGCTGACGGCGGAGGACCCCGTGGAATACGACATCGACGGCATTATCCAGATCCCGATCAATGAAGCTATTGGCCTGGATTTCCCGATGGTGCTCCGCGCCTTCCTGCGACAGGACCCGGACCGCATTCTGGTGGGGGAAATGCGAGACATGGCGACCGCCCAGATCGCCATCCAGGCATCCCTGACGGGCCACCTGGTGCTCTCCACCCTGCACACGAACGACTCCGCCGGCGCCATTACGCGACTGGTGGACATGGGCTGCGAACCTTTCCTGGTGGCAGCCTCCCTGGAAGGGGTGCTGGCCCAGCGCCTGGTGCGCACCATCTGCCCGGACTGCCGCACGCCGTATGAACCCTCCTCCACCATCCTCTCCCAGCTTGGCGTGTCTCCCTATGAACTGGGAGACAAGCATTTCTTCACGGGCCGCGGTTGCGACAAATGCTCCAACTCCGGCTACAAGGGCCGCAAGGGGATCTACGAGCTTCTGGATATCAACGATACCCTGCGGGACATGATTACGGACCGCGCGCCCTCCGTGGTGCTGAAGCAGAAGGCCATTGAAATGGGCATGTCCACCCTGCGTGAAGACGGTCTGAGAAATATTTACGACGGCAATACCACCATTGAAGAAGTGCTGAAGTATACTTAATGGACAGCCGGATACCGCACCCACCATTTCAACCACCAAGCAGAAAACACTTAAAACACCACATATATGCCTAAATATCAATATACAGCACTTGACCATAAAGGCGACCAGAAAACGGGTACCCTGGAGGCCAATTCCGAAGCGGAGGCCATGGAATCCATCCGGGCGCATGGCCTGTACCCCACCCAGATCGTAGAAGCGGGAAAAGGCAAGATTCAGCAAACGCCCGCCGCCAAGAAGAAGGCCAAGGGAGGCAAGAAGCAAAAAGGCAGGCTGGGCGGCAGAATCAAGGCCAAGGCCCTGATGATTTTCACCCGCCAGCTCGCCACCCTGATTGACGCAGGGCTTCCCCTGCTCCAGAGCTTGAACGTGCTGGCCAAGCAGGAGGCGAACCCCAACCTGCGCGTGACCATTGAAGCCCTGGGCGATTCCGTGCAGGGCGGCTCCACCTTCTCCGAAGCCCTGGCCCAGCATCCCAAAATCTTTGACCGCCTGTTCGTGAACATGGTGAAGGCCGGTGAACTCGGCGGTGTGCTGGAAGTCGTGCTGAACCGCCTGGCGGAATACCAGGAAAAGGCGCAGAAACTGAAGAGCAAGGTGATCTCCGCCATGGTGTACCCCTCCATCGTGCTGTTCATTGCGGTGGGCATCGTGATCTTCCTGATGCTGGTCATCGTCCCCAAATTCAAGGCGATGTTCGCGGAACAGAACCAGGAGCTTCCCGCCATTTCCGGATTCGTGTTCGGCATCAGTGACTGGTTCATGGCCGCGCCCTTATTCGTGCCCAACGCCGTCATTCTGGCCGCCGTCGTCGCCATCCTGTATGCTATCTTCACGGCCATGAGCAAGACGCCCAACGGCCGCCGCAAGATTGACTCCGCCCTGCTGACCATGCCGGTCATCGGCAACGTGCAGAGCAAGAGCGCCATCGCCCGCTTCGCCCGTACCTTCGGCACGCTGGTGACCTCCGGCGTTCCCATCCTCCAGGCGCTTACCATCACCAAGGATACCGCCGGCAACATGATCGTGGGAGACGCCATCGGCCTCATCCATGATTCCGTGAAGGAAGGTGAATCCGTGGTAACGCCCATGTCTTCCTCCAAGCTCTTCCCGCCCATGGTGATCTCCATGGTGGACGTGGGTGAAGAAACCGGCCAGCTTCCGGACATGCTCCTCAAGATCGCGGACGTGTACGATGATGAAGTGGACAATGCCGTGGGAGCCATGACCTCCATGCTGGAACCCATCATGATCGTATTCCTGGCCGTGGTCGTGGGCGGCATCGTGTTCGCCATGTTCCTGCCCCTACTGCAGGTCATTGAAAAAATGGGTTAACCTCCCTACGCAGAACCAGATGAAGATTCGATCCGCATACAGCCGCCTCCGGGCGGCAAAGGGCTTCACCCTCATGGAAATCCTGGTGGTGATGGTCATCATCGTGGTGCTGGCCACGCTGACCATCTCCATCTACACCTGGCTTGAAACCAGAAAGAACGAGCAGGCCACGGAATCCATCGTCCGCAAGATTGAAATGGGGCTGGAAAGCTACCACAGCGACCATGACCGCTACCCCTACGGTACGGAAGCCCCTTTCAACAATCACGGCGTGGCCGTGGCAAACGGTGAGGAATACAGCTCCAACGTCGTTTACATGGCCCTGTTCGGGGACCACAAGAATGAAGGCGTGCCCGGCAGGGATACCACCATTTACAATGACGAACTGAACCCCGCCACCCAGCCCAAGAGCAACCCGACCGTCCGGGAAGTCCACGTGAAAAGCAAGGACGGGAGGCCGGTCACCCTCTACATTCTGGCGGACCCGTGGGGCTCCCCCTACCGCTACCGCCTAGGCAGCGAGCAGGCCATCCCCACCAAATCCGCCAATGCCAAGAACCTGAAAATGGGCAACGGCCTGAATCCGGATTATGATTTCTGGTCCTTCGGCAAGGACGGGGACAGCGATCTCAAAGACCCGCATGCCCCTGAAAACGAGGACGACATCGGCAACCTGCCGAAGTTCTGATCCTTCCTTTTTCTCCGCGAACGGCCCTTTTTTCCGGCAGCCTTCCTCCCTCTCCGGCGGAGGAAGGCTGCTCTGCGTACAGGGCACTATTTGCTGGCATCCGGACAGGTTCTGGCGTATGATCCGGGCATTGCCATGAAACGCATTTCCCTGATTGTTCCCTGCCTGAATGAAGAACAGGCCATTCCGGCGTTCAAGCAAGAAGTAGACCGGGTTTTCAAGGAACACCTGGCGGCCTATGCCCTGGAACTCATCTTCGTGGATGACGGTTCCACGGACCATACCTTGGAAATGGTCAAGAAACTGGCAGAGCATTCCCCGGAGGTGAAATTCATCTCCTTTTCCCGCAACTTCGGGAAGGAAGCTGCCATCTATGCGGGGCTGGAAGCTGCTACGGGAGATTACGCGGCCGTCATGGACGTGGACCTTCAGGATCCTCCCTCCCTGCTTCCGGAGATGGTGAAAGCCATCGAGAAGGAAGGATACGACTGCGCAGGCACGCGCCGCGTCACCAGGCAGGGGGAACCGCCGCTGCGGTCCTTCTTCGCGCGCGCCTTTTACAAGACGATTCACCGGATATCGGACACGCACATCGTGGACGGGGCCCGGGATTACAAGCTGATGACGCGCCCCGTGCTGGAAGCCCTGCTTTCCCTGAAGGAATACAACCGCTTTTCCAAGGGGCTGTACGAATGGGTGGGCTTCCGCACCAAATGGTTTGAATACGAGAACGTGGAACGGGTAGCCGGAGAAACCAAGTGGTCTTTCTTCAAACTGTTCCTGTATTCCATTGAAGGCATCGTGGCCTTTTCCACCGCTCCCCTGGCGCTGGCTTCCATCATGGGGGTGCTCCTCTCCTTCATTTCCTTCCTTTCCATCATTGTCCTGACGATCCGTGAATTGATCTGGCCCCATTCCGCCTACGGCTGGACTTCCATGGTGTGCGTCTTCTGCCTGATGGGAGGCATCGTTCTGCTGTGCCTGGGCATCCTGGGCCAGTACCTGGCCAAGACCTATACGGAAGTTAAAAAGCGCCCCATTTACATTGCCAGGGAACGCTCCATCGCTCCTTCCAACTAGCCCTCCCCATGGATACCGAACCGGATTTCAGCATCGTCACGCCCAGCTATAACTACGCCAGGTACGTGCGGGAGTGCATTGAAAGCGTCAAGAATCAGGAAGGAGCCACCTTTGAACACATCATCCAGGATGCGGGCTCCACGGACGGAACGCTGGACATCCTGAATTCCTATCCGCACCTGAAACTCCATGTGGAAAAGGATTCCGGCATGTCGGAAGGCATCAACCGCGGATTCCGCAAGGCACGCGGCAAGTGGGTCATGTGGCTGAATACGGACGACCGGCTGCTGCCGGGCGCTCTGGCTGCGGTCAAGGCTTTTGCGGATTCCCGGCCGGATGCGGACATCGTGCACGGCGCCTGGAACTTCATCGGCCCGGACGGAGCCCTCCAGCGGCCCATGAAAGCCCTTCCCTACAGCCTGAACATGCACATCTGGTACGGAACTTACCTGGCCTCCACCGCACTGTTCCTGCGCCGGAGCACCACGATTGAAGAAGGGTTTCTGCTGGACGAACGGTTCCGCTACGATATGGACGGGGAATATTACGCACGCCTGGGCCGTGCCGGAAAAAAGTTTGTCCATTACAACAGGCTGCTGGCGGATTTCCGCTGGCACGGCGACAACCTGAGCGCCCCCAATGTGGAACGCCGGGACATGGACGCCGAATTAAAACGCCAGAAACAGCACAGCGAAGACGCCGCCATCAAGCGCGTTTACGGCTATTCCTTTTCCAAGCAGAGCTGCAACAACATCCTGGACGGCTTCATGCGGGAGGCCTACCGCATGAAAAAGGCCTTCCTTTACCTGACCACTCCCTGGGAAAAGTAATCCGCTGCTCCCTCTCCTTCCCTCCTCCCCGGAGCCTCCGGCCCGTCCTCCCAATCTCCGGCACTCCCTTCCTTTCCACAAAGGCGCTTCCCGGTACGGCAAAGGCCGCAGCCGTTTTACAGCCGCGGCCCGTCACAAACCGGATGGAAAAAGGATAAAACCTTAGTTAAGGCTGTCAAACAGCTCTTCTTCCCGGAAGAATCTCACCAGTTCCACGGCGGCGGATTCCCGGCTGTCGGAAGCATGGCAGATGTTCATCATGCTGTCCGTTCCGTAATCGCCGCGGATGGTGCCTTTCTGCGCCTTCTGGGAATTGGTGGGCCCCAGCAGTTCGCGCACGCGTACAATGACGCCGGGCCCCTTCAGGGCGATGGCGATGACCGGAGAGCTGGTCATGAAATCAAGCAGTTTCGGGAAAAGCGGTTCCCCATTGACGACAAGGTCCAGAATATGGGCGTAATGTTCCCGGAGCACCGGCTCGTCAAGCTGAATCATCTTTATGCCGCGCAGGCGAAACCCTTCGGACAAAAAACGTTTCAAAATGGTGCCGGAAAGGTTTTTCCGCACGCAATCGGGTTTCAGCAAAATCAGCGTTGTTTCTTCTTGAGTGTTTGGCATAAAATTAGCGAAGTTTCAGGATGAAGTGAGGGAATTACACCCTAATCCCCGGCAGGTCAAGGATAATTGCGCAACTGGTCTTTTCCGCCGGGAAAGGAATTCGTCACAGGCTTCTCTTATAGGAATCACACCGGTTCCGCCATCCGGCAAGCCAGCGCGCCTCTCCGCGGGCCGGCGGGCTGTTGTCCACGCGACGCTGGAGCACCCTTTTGGCCGCCTCCGCAAACTCAACCGCCGCAGGCTGTCCGGGAGAGGCCGGGCGCATCTCCTCCAGCACCTGCCTGAGCCCCCAACCCTGCCCCCGGTATTGTTCCGCGGGGTTGGTTCCCTCCCCCTTGAAATTCACGTAGTCAATCAGGGCATACATGCCGTTGGGCGCCGTCGCCACGGCATTGTAGCGGGCAGCCATTTCCGCCGGACGGCGGGACTGGCTCTTGATGCGCCCCAGGGCAGCCACGGACCTGGCAATAATGAAATCCGCCTGCATTTGCAGAGCCGCCGGGCTGGACAGCCACTGGCGCATCCGTTCAGGAAGGCCGCCCCGTACGTCCGCCGCTTCAAATTCCGCCCTGGTGCGCCACGGGGCCGCGCCGGAAAACCATTCCGGAACGCGTGCTCCCCTCTTACGGCAAAACTGGACAAAGGAGGGAAAGCTTTCCTCAAACCTTTCCGTAATCCCGGCGGGGAACCAGATGAAATGCCCAATGCCCAGGGAGGGGAACGCCTCCCCCCGGTTCCAGGAAACCAGCCCCTTTACTGTTCCGGCGCATTCATTCTGCCAGATTTTCCGCGCGATCTTCGCCTTCACTTCTCCTGCATCCGGAGCCGCCTGAACCCAGCCGGGCGCGCCGCACGCCAGCATCAGGATAAAACCTGCCATTTTTCCATGCATGGGGTTACTTTCCTTCCCCGGCGCGGGCAAGTCAAGCCGCTTCAATTTCTCGTGCCAAAGACGGCGCCCCATGCTACGCTTGCCGCGCACGGCATGATTCTGGCGTTTAACAAACCTTACGGGGTCCTTTCCCAATTCACGCAGGAGGCTCCCCACCACCGGACACTGGCCGAATTCGGCTTTCCTGCCGGCGTGTATCCCGTCGGCAGGCTGGACGCGGATTCGGAAGGGCTGCTGCTTTTATCCGATGAGAAAGCCCTGGTGGACCGCCTCCTGAACCCCTCCAACCGGCATCCCAGAACCTACTGGAGCCAGGTGGAAGGCGTTCCGTCCGCCACGGACCTGCTTCCTCTGGAACGCGGCGGCCTCTCCATCCAGGGGTACCGCACGCTGCCCTGCCGGGTGCGCCCCATGCACGGAGAGCCGGACGTACCGCCCCGCAATCCTCCTGTCCGCTACCGCGCAGCCATTCCCACCTCATGGCTGGAATTGACGCTCGTGGAAGGAAAAAACCGCCAGGTGCGGCGCATGACCGCCGCCATCGGGTTTCCCACGCTCCGGCTCCTGCGCGTCCGGATCGGGAGGTTCACCCTGTCCGGCCTGGAACCCGGCGCGTGGAAGGAGCTGGACTCCCGTGAACGAAGGGAGCTCATGCCGTAATATAGGCTTGATTAGGGGGAGGCACAGCCTGTATATGTCTTTCCGCATCAGGAGATCCTACCTAGACCTTTTTACATGAAAGCCGAACTCGTCGAACAAGCCGCCAAAATCATTCCCGAGCCCCAGATGCTGATCAACGTGGTTTCCCGCCGCGTTGCCCAGCTCAACAATGGCCGCGCTCCCTTGGTCCCCACCACCCCCCACATGGGCAACGCGAACATTGCCCTGACGGAGATTGTTGAAGGCAAGCTCGTCTATCATGCGGAATCCGACAGCCTCCAGGAAGACAGCCAGTAAAAAGCACGTCCCCCTTATTGCCGTTCCGGCCCGGATTTCCGCACGGAACATCCCCTCTTCAACCAGGCCCCCGGCTCTTCCAGCCCGGGGCCTTTTCATCCCTCCCCTCCAGTCATGAGCTCCGACATCTCCACCAACAAGAAAGCCCGCCGGGATTACGAAATCCTGGACACCTACGAATGCGGCATGGAACTCAAGGGAACGGAGGTCAAATCCATCCGCGCCGGCAAGGTGAACATCGCCGATTCCTTCGCCAGGGTGGAAAACGGCCAGATGCTCCTGTACGGCTGCGACATCCAGCCGTGGGAAACTGCCGGAGAGTTCTTTCAGCACCAGTCGCGCCGCCCGCGCCGCCTGCTGCTCCACAAACGGGAAATTTTCAAACTGGAACAGCAGACCTCCCAAAAAGGCTGTTCCCTGGTCGCCCTCAAGCTGTACTGGAAAAACGGCAAGGTAAAACTGGCACTGGGCCTTGGCAAAGGCAAGACCCACCGCGACCAGCGCTATGACCTGAAGGCCCGCGTGGAAATGCGGGAAGCCCAGCGGGAAGTGGCCCGCATCAACCGCCGTTAATCAACGCCGTTCGCTTCTTCCTTTCCGGAGGCCGTTCCCGTTTCCCTGCTCTCCGCTCTGTATTCTGCCGGAGTGAGCGGGAACGCCCTATAAAAAAGCCGCCGCGGGAAAGGGACTATAACTTCCAATCCACGGGCAACTCCACCTGGCCGCCCTTCTTGTCGTCATAACGGATGAAACCGTGCTCCGCCCCGTACCAGTGGACATCCCGCGTCACCTTCACGTCAAAACAGCAATAGCGGGCAATATCCATCAGCAGGTCCGTATTTCCCGTCTGCACGTATTCCGCCCACCACTTGAGGGCCTGGGTGCCCACGGCCGTTTTTGAAGAGCCGATGGAAGCGGCGGCCACGGAATCCAGCTTGACGCGCACGCCGCCGCGCTGTTCGATGTCCTTGCACAAATCGAGGTTGTTCGTGATGTCGATCATATTCCACATCGTATAGCGCTGGAGCACGCCGTAGTCGAAATGCTCGTGGTTGTACCCTACCACCAGGTCGGCCTGGCGAAGCTGCAGGATGAGGTCGTCCACCATCTCCTCGGAATAAATCGTGTACTTGCCGGAAGCTGTGGAATAAGTCACGCCCACGGAAACGCGCATGTCGGCCGTATTGTGCCAGCCGCCCACCTCCGCTGCGGAATGACGGGTTTCCAAGTCAAAATACACGATGTCTCTCATCGGAGGAAACGTACATTATTTGCCACTTTTGGACAAGTCCCACTTGAACGGAAGGCGCGTTTGTGGTGAAAATAGGCTCATGCAGCCCCGTTTCCACATCGTCATGTTCCATCCGGAAATTCCGCATAACACGGGGGCTGCGGGGCGGCTGGCTCTGGCAACGGGATCCAGGCTCCACCTGATCCGGCCACTGGGGTTCAGCCTGGATGAAAAGCACGTGCGGCGCACGGGACTGGACTACTGGGCCAAAGTGGATCTGCATGTCTGGGACAGCCTGGAGGAGTTAAAACAGGCGGCGGATCCCTCCGCGCGGTTCTGGTACCTGAGCACCAAGGCGAGCCGCTCCCACTGGGAGGCGGATTTCCGGGAGAGGGATTACCTGGTCTTCGGCCCGGAATCCCGCGGACTGCCGGAAAGCATGCTGAAGGAACACGCGGGCACCGCCCTGACCATTCCGATGCCCGGAGAAGGCTCCCGCAGCCTGAACCTCTCCACCGCCGTGGCGATTGTCCTCTATGAAGGATTGCGCCAGCTCGGCATCTGACACGGAGACCGGAGCAATCCTTCTTGCCGCCCCAGTCACGACAGGCCACGGGCATGAATGGACTTCCCGGCAACGGCGGCGGTCCAATCGGAAATGGAAGGCGCTCCCTAGCCAGGAGAAGAAGCGGTCTCCGCGCCCTTCCGCCGCCAGGGGCGCACCAGATAAAAGAGAATCAGGGAGGCGACAGCGCCGCAGGTATCGCAGAACATGTCTTTCTGGGCGTCCCATATATCGCCCTGGGAGCCGAGAAAATCATTCGCGTCATTCCCGCCCACAATGACCGCATACTGCCATTCAATGATTTCATACGCCGCGGCTACAGCCATCACGAAAAAGAGGCCGAAAATCCCCGCCAGCACTTTCCCCGCATATTGCTTGCGCACCAGATACTCCGCTACGGGAAACGCATAAAACCCCACCGTAAAATGGGCCACCCGGTCAAACGGGTTCCGGTGGGCTCCCACCAGCTCCCGGAACCACTCGAAAGGCACTTCCGCAAACGTGTAATGCGCCCCCACCGTATGGCAGGCCAGCCAGAAAAACATCAGCGTGTAGGACCAGTTGCTGAAACGGAATCTCCGGAACCCGGCCGCCAGGAGGACGACCGCCAGCGCCACGGGAATCACCTCCGCCACCCAGACGGAACGGGAAGAAGGGGAAATGCCAAGGGCAATGAACAGCACGGCGAATACCGCCAGCAGGTAGAAGGGATAATTTTTCATGAGGGAGAGAGGAGAAGCAGAAAAGCGCGGGAGCCGACACAGGAAAGGCGCCGGAGATTACCTCCGGCGCCTTTTCCGTTAAAAAACTTTTACCGCATGTCAATGGTAGGCACCGGAATGCGGTCCTTGGGGCCCGTATAAAGGGTCAGGGGCCTGTACAGCGTATTGTCCTCCATCTGTTCCAGCACCTGGGCCACCCAGCCGCAGCAGCGGGCAATGGAGAAAATAGCGGTGAACAGCCTGGTGGGAATGCCAATGCTGTAATAAACCGTGGCGGAATAAAAATCCACATTGGCATTCAGCCCCTTGCGTTCCCGGACAAGTTTGGCGATGCGTTCCGACATGCGGATCCACTTGGGTTCCCCGATCCGGGAGGAAAGGCGGATGGCCATGCGGCGCAGATGCGGAGCGCGGGGATCCAGCACACGGTACACGCGGTGGCCCATGCCCATGATCTTTTCCTTCCGCGCCAGTTTATCCTCAATGTAGGAATCCACCTTGTCCTCCGTACCTATTTCCTTGAGCATTTCAATCACGCCTTCATTGGCGCCGCCGTGAAGCGGCCCTTTCAACGTGCCGATGGCCGCCGTGATGGCGGAATACATGTCTGAAAGAGTGGCGATGCAGACGCGCGCCGCAAAGGTGGAGGCATTCATGCCATGGTCGGCATGCAGGATGTAGGCCACGTCCAGAATGTGCGCTTCATCCCGGTTCGGCTCCTCTCCTTTCAGCAGCCACAGGAAATGTTCCGCCTCATTCAGATCCTCCCGCACGGGGGGAAGGTCCAGCCCCTGGCACAGACGGTAATAGTACGCCACCATCACGGGCACCTTGGCGATGAGGCTGAGGCCTATCTCTTTCAACTGGCCGGAATCCTTCGTCCGGTCGTCATACATGCCGAGCATGGAAACCGCCGTCCGGAGGGCGGACATGGGCCGGGCGGACTTGGTGGCCGTTTTAAAGAAATCCAGAATGGGCTGGGGAAGGTCGCGGTCGGAACGGAGGCGCTTCTTGATGCCCTCCAGCTCATCCCGGTTGGGCAGCCGCTTGTTGAGAAGCAGGTAAATCACTTCTTCAAAACAGCACATCTCCACCAGGTCATCAATATCGTAGCCCAGATACAGCAGACGCCCTTCCTCACCGCGCACATCACTCAAGGCAGATTCATTAGCTATGATTCCTTTTAAACCTTTGGGATATGTGTGTCGTGCGGAAAAAGTGTCATTGCTCATGTTTTAAAAAATGCTACTAGTGATGAAGATTACCGATTAAAAGTCTAACAATCTTCCAGAAAGTCAAACCTTAATTACGCCTTCACGGCCCACGCGGGGCGTTTGGCGCAGGTGATGTGGGGCGCCCTTACATACAGCGGTTCCGCCGGACCTTCCAGAAGTTCCTCCCTGCGGCCCTCGGCCAGGGACTGCCATGCGACTCCCAGGGCCTCCGCATGCGGGTACACGGGAACGCCCCCCGTCATTTCCCGGGCTGCCAGGGTTTCCGCCGTTTCCGTGGAATAAACGGGCACGCCGTTTTCCAGGCATTCCGCCATGCGGGCGCGGGCCTGCTCTGCGGGCAGCACTTCCGGAGCGGCCGCCAGAATGCCGTTTTCCAGCCTTCCCCAGGTCCAGCCGCCGCGCCGGGCGTCGGACATCACGCAGGCCTTCCCGTCGTGAATGCCCAGTCCGTTCCAGGAGGAAAACGCCGCCACGCGGGAACCGTGCACCAGGGAAAGGCCGTCCGCCACGGCAAGAGCCACGCGGATTCCCCCGTAGGCGCCGGGCCCGGAACCGACCACAATTTCCTTTAAACACCGTCCTTCCAGGGCATCCAGCGCCTGGCGCACCGCCTCAAAGATGGCGGAGGAATGGTTGCGTTCAGCTCTCCATTCCACCCGGCACAGCAGTTCCTTTCCGCCCCATGCCGCGGCGGAAGACTGCGCGCAGGAAGTTTCCAGAACCAGCAGAGCATCTTGCATGCGGTGGATTATACAGGAAGTTCCGGCGCGCATAAAACATTTTTTCCTCCGCTTTCCGGAAGCAGCAAATTTGGTTCGCATTTATGCGGAAGTCCCCTTATGCTGGCCTTGCACTTCACCACCGCATGCCCAAGGCACCCAGACACACACCGCCGCGCCAGTCCTGGCGCCGGTATGCAGAAACCGCCCGGAAGCCGCGCTCCACGGCAAGCCTTGGCGACATGATGAGGCAATGCAACCGTGACGCCTGGGACAAGACCTACCGCGCCCAGGTCACCTCCGAATGCTGGGAGGACGAATGCCAGGAATTCACCTTCATGGACCTTCCGCGCAAAACCCGGTTCGTCAGGCACGCCGTAGCCACCCTTCTTCTGCTCCCGCTGGCCCTGATTACGGCCATGTCCCTGTGCGACCAGCTCGCCCACGCTTCCGGCAGTCTCAACATCCTCTTCTCCATCCCCGTATGGTACGCCCTGATGGGGGCGGCCGTGTGGGTGGTGCTGGGCAGCAGCAGGCTGTTCACCTCATCCCTGCTGTACCTGTACGTGCTGGGCCATGAACTGACTCACGTGCTGGCGGTCTTTTGCAGCCGCGGCTCCATCCATGCCTTCAAGGCGGATCTGGACGGGGGATACATCCAGACGGATAAAAACAACCTCTTCATCTCCCTTTCTCCCTATTTTCTGCCTCTTTGGGCCATGCTGTGGGGGCTGGTCTGGGGGATGGCGTACCTCTTCTGGCCCACGGTCACCTGCCAGGCCCTTCTTTACTCCGGCCTGGGCTTCTGGTGGTGCTTCCACCTGTTCTGGACGGCATGGATCATCCCCAAGGACCAGCCGGACCTGGCGGACAACGGAACCTTCTTCTCCCTAATCCTTGTTTACTTTGCCAACCTGCTTCTCTTCCTGGTGCTGCTGCGCCTGTTCAACGCCGTAAGCCTGCACCGCTTTTTGACGGACTGCGTCCACAATGCGGAAAGGCTGTGGGACGCCCTCAGGGACCTCCTCATGCTGGCGGCCGGCTTGTTCCTGTGAAAAATATTCTTTTCCTTACCGGCAAGGATGAACGGCAGAAGGTGAAAAGGAATCCAACCTTTCAGCAAAAAGGAGATTCCATGCAAGCCACACACTTCATTACCCTGACCATGGCCGCCGTTTCCCTGATGGGCTGCAACCCCAAGGAAACCGTGAATGCCCTCACCTCCGATCAAAACGTCACCCAGCAGATGGCCGTGAGATTCGCGGAAAACATGGTAGGCCTCCCGCGGGCACTCGTCGTCTCGGATGCCAGAAAAGCGGCGCCAGGCGATAAAGTCACCGTCAAGGGAGCCGTACTGGGGGATGAACCCGTTTTCTCAAAAAATATTGCCTCCTTCACCATCGGGGATCCGGCCCAGCTCCTGGCCAACATGAAGGAGCGCGGAGTGTGGTCCACCGGAACGGTGCCGGTGGAAATACGAAAAAACAACACGATGACCGTTCAATTTGTGGATGACCAGGGCCAGCCCATCAAACACTCCGCCAAAGGTGTGAACGGGCTGAAGGAACGTGACGCCGTCATCATTACCGGAACCATTGATCCTCATTCCACTCCTGAAAATCCGGTGCTGAACATTGAAAGCATCGTGATTGAATAGCAACCCTTCTGTGCCAAACCCTGATTCATGTCAAACGGTTCGGGCGTCTTGCGCCTGAACCGTTTTTCGTATCAGGATGCGCGCATGGGATTTGATCCAGCATCTTTGGGAATGATAACACTGGCCGCCACTTCGGCGGCAGCGGGCGCGGCCTCCGCGTCCGCCCAGAAAAAAAGTGCAGAAGCCACCAGGCAGGCGGCGGATGCAAACGCCGCCACCCTCAGGAACGAGGCGGACCTCCAGAAACAGACGGGCGTGGAAAATGCCAAACGCATGCAGCAGGACGCCACACGGCAAATGGGCGACGCCCGCCTGGACGCCGCCCAGTCCTCCCTGCTCCGGGATGGTTCCGTGCCGGTCAGGGAACAGGCCCTGGCGACGCGCCTGCAAACCCGGATTCAGGATGAAGCGGCGGCAGCCATGAGGAATGCCCAGTCCCTGTACAACCGGGCGAACATGGAACAGTACATGGGCCGCGCCAATGCAAGAGCCCAGAAAACCGCCGCGGCAGGCACCCTGCTCTCCGGATTCGCCCAGGGAGGCAACGCCCTTCTCAAATGGTGAGGCAACCGGCGATAGCTGGAGACCAATCAGCGGGAACCGGAATCTGCCTGAGGAACCTCCGCAGGCGCCGGAAGGACTTCCGGCACCACGCCGCCTATCCCTATTTTGATATTCACGGGAACCGGCCTGATGCGGGAAGCCCCCTGGTACAGGGCGGCCACTTCTACAAACCGGGGCGATTTCCTGAACAGGAAGGACTTCCCCCTGTCTTCATTATAAGAATGGTCGCAGGTAGGGACAGGCTTCAATCTTGCGCCTTTCACATCGTGAAACACAAAATCCTCCGCCCGAAACATCTTCTCCGAATACACCTCGGAATACACCATGAACTTCCATTCCTCCCCCGGTTCGTTCGCCGGCGCATGACGGCTGCGCCCCGTCTGCCTGGTCACTTTCAGCGTCACCGTCTCCAGCTTGGACATGTCGGCTACCTCCACCCGGTTATTCTCCAGGGCTCTCCGCACGGCAATAGGGTCCGGCACCGGAATGGAAACTCCGCTCTCCTTCAATTCCACCATCCCGAAATCCAGAGACTCCAGTCCCTGGCACAAAGGAAGAAAGAGAGTGCCGCTCACCTGAATCCATGGGCTCCCGGAGAAGGAACATCCTTTAAATTAAGGCTCACGTTTACCCGCCTCAAGCCCTTGTCCTCAATAACCCCTTCCCATAGACGGACGGAGCGCACCCTCAGACGCACGCCATTGGAATCGACAGCCGTCAATTCCTGTTCCGGCTGTTCCGGAGCCAGCATTTCAGAACCGGGAAACACGCAATACAGCACGATGCCTGTCTTGGTGAAATTAAAAGGCTCCCCCCTCACCAGTCCCATGGAAGACAGCCCGATGACGGGGCCCTTCAAGCTGGTGCCGGAATAGGAAGCGCTCTTGATGGGAACATCCGCCGCCATCAGCGTTCCCGCACACCAGCAGGCGATTGTGACAAACCATTTCATCTGCTTATTCGGACTAACAGCCGGGAATGGCAGCCCCTCCCAGGCCGATCTTCATATCTACGGGCACCTTGCGGAACATGCGCTTATTCCAATAGGAAACCACCACGCGCAAAGAGCGGCAGCGGGCGGAAACACGGTAATCCTTCCCCCACATGCGCATCTTCCTGCCCCGGCTGTTCAAATCGCCGCGGCCTTTCAGGGGAAGCCCGTTTTCCTCCCTGACACTCATGGAATTGAAATAAAAATCACTCCTTCCCTCCACCTTCAGATTCCAGCGGTTAAAGTTTTTTTCCAGCGTAAGGGCCACCTTGTCCTTCCGCGGCTTTTCAAGAGGCAATTCCACCCTGGTTCCTTCCTCCAGCAGAGGCAGGACTACAGCGGGCAGCTCCACCAGGTCATCAGCAAAAGCGCACAAAAGAAATCCCCGGAGGCGCACCCACTCCGCACCGGGATCAGGGCGCTGGATAGCGACGGCAAACCAGACGGGATCACCGTGTCCCACGCCGGACGCCTTGGTTGCATCGGCGGAAACCCTGTAAATCTTCAGGCTTCTTCCCGTTGAATCCGTGCAGACAAGCTCTTCCGGGGCCTCTTCATAAAAAACGGGGCCCCCAAGCTGATCTTCATAAACGCATGACATCCCCAGCAGCAACTGGGGAATAATTTTGGTCACAGGATCTTCCACCAGAATTCTCAGGAAGGACAAATGCAGCGCCGCATCCCGGAGCAACGGAACATTCGTTGAAGCAACAGCGGGATGGATAGCTGAACACACGAGAAAAAGACACGCGGAAAAACACTTCATGGAGGTAGCGACGGGGGCAATCTAACAAACACTAACGTCTGCGCAAGGAAAAAGGAACGCTTTGAAAACAAGCTGGACATAGCGACCACTCAGTATTCCTGCTTTCCCGCCGCTCTCCGTGTTTTTCCTTTCCTCCATCCACTATTCATAAAAAAACATGGTAAAATGGAAATCTGCTCCAATCACAAGGAAATAAAATTACTTTAAAAAATATAGCCAAATCCAGAATTGCTATATATTCACATCATATAAGTGCTGAAAGCCCTCCCCATTTCAAGAGAGTGTAAATCCCGGATAGAGTCCAACCTTGTCAAGTTGACTTCGCGCGTTCCAGCTCTATAAGCCATTTTATCCACTCTAACCTTTAAGATCTTTTAATCCAACGCCATGAGAACAGAGAAATATTTTATGATTGTCTTCGCCTGTGCCCTTATGAACGTCATAGACGTTCATGCAGAAAACAGGATGCTGGAAATCACATCCCAAACAGAAAACCCATCAGCTGATTGTATCATTAAAAAATTGGGGACCTATATACTTGACTAACCAAACTATTTTATAATATTTTCGTCATTCCCTTTTCATCTGAAGGTGAATAACTTAGGGACCTATATACTTGACTAACCAAACTATTTTATAATATTTTCGTCATTCCCTTTTCATCTGAAGGTGAATAACTTAGACAAAAACGCTGACTAGGTATTCTAGTCAACGTTTTTCATAATATATTTGTAATAAATAAATTACATCTTATCAAATGTACCCTTTGCAGGTAATTCCTTTCCCATATTCTCTTTCATTGTACCTTCAGCAGCAACATTATTACCATTAAACGTCAAATTAAGATGAAATCCTACCCAATTTGACTCAATCTGCAAAATTCCTACATTGGTTCCGGTCTTTTCAAAAACATAGCTTCCTGTAATCGTTCTGGTTGTTTCATGGTCATTAGCATCATATTCGACTGCATCAAATGTAACGGTTCCGGTACTGAAAACAAAATCCTTTGCTTCCAATTCCCAACCATCACCTTCCTGATAGTCTACATACATGCCTCCTGTAAGAGTTTTTCCTTCCAGTGTCAATGGAGCTTCTGAATTGTTTCCATCTCCATTGGACGATGACTTACTGCATGAGGTAAGCAGAGCCAAGGATGCTAGGACTGTTCCAAGTAATAATGTCTTCATAGTTCTTATCTAGGTTTGTTCCTATTTTAGGAACATTGAAGACCTATTACCGAATTCCAAATGACTTGTAAACACTTTTGTACCTGAATTTGGTACAACCTCATTCTCTGTTATTGTTCCAAAATGAGGAACAGGAATAGTAATGAAGAGAAAAATCTTCGTAAAATATTAAAAGAAAAACGTTTAGAGTTGAATATGACTCAACGGGACTTGGGAGAACTCCTGAATACACCTCATACCTTCATCAACAAATATGAAGTAGGAGAACGGTATCTTACATTCACGGAGGTCATCAACATTTGTAAAAATCTACAGATAGATGTGCATAGTCTTCTGGATGATGTGATGAAAGATTCTGCCGAGTAAAGTCGCCTGACATATGGGTTCCTCGGTCATTATGTCACATTAACCGCGTCAATTTGTCTAATATTGTGACATTTTGACACACTCGTTTTATTTATTTAAATTGTTGGAAAACAATTTATTTCTATAGAATACAAATGAGTTATATAATTTTATAAAAACTGGCATGATATTTGCTCTATAAGATATGAGGTTGAGAAATTGATAGACCATATGGTCGTTTCTCAACGCGAACTTCTTATTGAGTAGAAAGGAGGAAAATTAAATGAGCAAAATTTATAGTATTTCCTATGATTTGAATACACCAGGTCAAAAATATGATGACTTGTATGCTGCAATCGAAAGTTATGATAGCTGCAAGATTATGAAATCTCATTACCTTGTTTATACAAGTTCAACTGCAGGTCAAATTTATGATAAATTGAGTATCTGTTTAGATCAAAACGATCGTATTCTCATATCTGAATTGAATTCTAATCATAGAGGATGGTTAGCACAATCAGCATGTGATTGGATTAAAAAACGGTCATAAAATTGATAATTGATGATAGCAAAATTCATGGTTGTAATTTATTTTACAACCATTTTTGTATCAATTTTCTTGCCTCTATATCGCCATCTATATGGAAATTCTTCCCTCACATTCAATAGTTTAGAAATTAAAAGAAATAATAATTTTCTCCATCGGGATATTGGTATTTCCGAAATACGAAAAATTTCATTAGATGGACCAACTAAGCAATTTTGATTTTTTTCTTCCATAAAACTATTTACTCTCTATTTTCAAAATCAATTCACTAAATCACGATACATCAACCTCTTACCAACCATCTTGGCAATCGTATCTCCTATAAAATCCATTGTCTCTACCTTAGAGGTATTGTGCCTGTAGGAAAACTCATGGATATACCTCTTCAAATGTTTAGGAGACATGTAATGGTAAACTCCATAGTAACCTCTTTTTAGTAGAGACCAGAAACTTTCAATGGAATTAGTATGAACCTCTCCATTGACGTATTGCTTCCCTGAGTGATTGACAAACTCATGGACAAAACCAGTCAATCCTTTGTAGGATTTGAATTCATCGGTAAACACATTGGATTTTTTCTCAACATGTTTATTGATAAAACCTTGTAAATTGTAAGCAGACGTATTGTCAATGTGCTTCACAATAACATTACCATTTCTCTGTTTTGCTCCAATGACAATCAGTTTACCTACGGAACCTCTTCCCTGATTTAGCTTCTTGGAAAAATGCTTGTTGGATTCTTTTCCTCCGATGAAGGTTTCATCTACTTCCACGATACCGTCCAACTTCTCCTTTTTATCCTTCATCCAAACTTCCCTTATTCTGTGACATAGGAACCAGGCAGTCTTCTGAGTGATTCCAAGTTCTTTTGAAATCTGGATGGAGGAAATGCCTTTTCTGGAAGTCGCCAACAGGTACATGCACATCAACCATTTGTGAAGAGGCAATTTGGATTCCTCTAAAATTGTACCAAATCTGACGCTGAAGAACTTTCTACAATCCTTACAGCGATAAGGCATCGGTTTTTGATCCTTACATTCGGTGATATAATTGGAACCACAATGAGGACAACGGACATGACCATTCCATCTTTTTAACTCAAAATACTTCCGAGCGGATTCCTCATTAGGAAATTTGGAGAAGAAGTCATAGAGAGAAGTGTATTTGAGCTTAGTTTTTCCCATATCATCGCTTGGTTGATAGGGAAATTTTGTCGTGTTTTGATTGGTTCGTACGCGTTTATTTTCAGCGTATTGAGAATTATTTTGTATTACAATTTTCTTACCCATATTGGGCGAGTAGAAAATTGTCCTTAAAATTGAATGATATAAAAATTAATAAGGATTAAATTAACCATTATTGGGTTTAATGATGATTGTCTAATTGACATATTCTCATTTTTGTGTATTTTTATGGTTGTATGAATGATAAGAAATTATCTTATGATGAACAAATTGAATTTTGTATTAATTTTCGTGATAATATTGAATTTTCAGTAAAATCATCTATTGAAAAAGATAGAAGCGATAATATTTTACCATATCTTCCTTCTACTTTGACTCTACAAAACTTTGCCGATCGTTGCCTAAATGAGAAAATTGCTAAATTTGCTTATGCCTATTTGTCCATTGAGACCAACGTGACTGAGGAATACCCGACCGTTTTAACTGATCTTCGAGTTCCCCTATTGTTAAGGACTCAATTCTTATCTTGGCTTCTGGATGAGCAACATAATACGGTCCAAACTTCCATCGATCCTCTTTCGGGATTGACTTTTTTAAGTAAAGCTCCGATCTCCTTTTCTGATTTAGTTTGTAGAATAATATCCGCTCTGACAGATAAATGGAATAATTTTTGTGTTGTTTGGATGCTTCATTTGTCTGACCCAGAGAATCAATGTAACATTGATATACATGCCTTGAAAATTGCTGAATCTCATTCCATGTATAAGAAGTATAAGAAGATTTTGAATAATAATTGTTCATATTAAATTTGTGTTTTTATGATGATAGAGGATGATATTGAGTATCAAAACCATGCAATTTTTAAAGAATTGGATCAATATATAGATTTTTACAATTCCTTATCTACAAATGTATTTTCTTATATGACACAAGGAACAAAGTCTATATGTAATATAGATAGTTATGTATACTCATCATTGAAAGGAACCTTGGAATCAATAAAAAATACTCTTAAAAATGGACGAATAAATGATGCCTGGGCATTAATGAGAAAATATCATGATTCCATCATAATTAACATATATTCAAATTTGTATTTAAAAAATAATTTTAATATTGAAAATCTAGTTGTTCAACAAATTGATAATTGGTTAAATGGTAAAGATTCTTTGCCAGAATTCAGAATAATGTCTCGCTATATTCGAGACGTTAAATCTTTAGAAAATCTCCGGTCACTTGTATTTGAAAAAGATGACAGATATAAGAAAATAAGAGATAGATGCAATAATAATATGCACTATAACTTTTTTTCAAATATTATATTGAATGATAATGAAATACATCTTCCAAATAGAGTAAAAAAATTGAATGTTTTTTCTTTTGATTTAAAGGATCTATTTTGTTTACATATATCGTATATGTTTTCCATAAAAGAACACTATATGTCTTCAAGTGACTATATTGATTATCTGGAATGTGGCATGCAACCTCCAGAAAATTCTCAATATTGGGTTGCTCCTTTTGTTCAAGAGGCATTAGATGAAATACTTGCCAAGCATCGTCCAGATATTATGCAGTATTTACGACAAAATACTTGCATGCAAATTGAATAGAAGGTCATCTAGTTGGATGGTTAGTCAAGTATGTAGGTCCCAAAAATTGAATAAAAAAAGCATAAGGGGCGAAAAGAAATAGGCATAGGAGAAATTGTAACACTGACACTAACACGCAAAGGAGGCAAGCCATTGAATAAGAATACGAAGGTTACCTGGACTAAGAAGGGAAAAGGAGCAACGTTAAATGGACGCGGAACCACTGCAACCTTGATGGCTGACTTGATCATGGAAAATAATAATGTTACCGTCAAAGCAGAAGCTGAGGATTTTCCTCCGGCAGAAATTACTTTTAACCTTAAAAAACCTACTCGTTTAACAGGAAAAAAAGGAGAAGAATACAGCAATCAATCAAATATTGGGTTCGGCATTACTGGGTACATCATCATTACTGTATATCCAACGTCCGTTAGCTTTTCCAACTGTGGCATTATAGAGAAAGATGGGGGTACCGTCCTTGACCCAAAAGAACCTCCGCCATTTAAACTTAACGACCATGATCCCGGCAATAAGGGAGATCCTCCTAATTTGCGCAATGAATTAGATGACCACGTAACTTTGGTTATGTTATTTAACACCATTGCCAAATTAAACGGAACGTGCAAATGGACATGGTTATGCAATTATGAAGCAACTCAAATTAAGAAGCGTATTGAACAAATCCAACAGACATTTACCGTCACACGGACAAATGATCCTAAATTCCCGAAACAGAAAAACTGTTCCGGAACCGTTACAAAATTCAAAGTCCCTTTTTCGGTAAAGGCTATAGAACAAATATTATAAATTTTTATATAAAATGATAAATCTATTAATCTCAATTGGAATCTTCATTTTTTCCATCTATCCTACTATGGCAAAAATACAATTATTTGATGCCAGCCTCGTCAAACCTGATTCTCTTGAGGTTTTAAAAAACGCTCAGACATCAGCATCAACATTAAAAAAACTTCTTGATAAAGGTCAATCAGAAGAATTTTTCAAGGAAGCAGCCATGGAGCTCGAACGCATCAGGAAGTCTACAGCAGAAAATGAATTTCCAAGTGAAGAAATTCGTAACAATATCCCTTGGATTTTTTATTTTATCGCCAATACACCTCTTCTTACCATAGATTCAGCCGATCAGGCAAGGCGCACTATAAACAGCCGCGACGCAGATCTTTATCTTAAGGAGGAAGCCCTGGAAATGCTCGCCATTTCCACTTATCGCGACCTTTTTCCCGATGATAAAGCATCAAGAGAATTGATGGCATCCTACGGAGCTGCCATTATGCGTGACTTCCTCAACGGCACTAAATCAAAATCCTACTCGGACGAACCGGTATTCGTTTCTGATAAAGAAGCAAAAGCCATGCTGAAGAAAAACATTGAAATCATGGAAAACGCATTTTCTAAAATTGCTCAAATCCAAAAAAAAGGAACAGGACCGGAAACAGAAAAAAAGATAAATGACGTCTCTAAAGACATGAACAAACGGATTCATGACAACGACCAGCAATTCAAGGATTACACCGTTGTAAGCAACACGCAAACTTCCCGAAACCTTCTGCTAAAGAACATTATTGAACGCTCGGAGAAGAATTTCATGATTCTTCTTACTAATTTATTTCCCGGCAAAAAAACAGAGATTCGTAAATATATCAAGATGGCAGGATATTCCGACCAAGAGATTCATCAATTTATCGATCGCACCTTGAAAAAAGATTGAAAGGCCAAATTGCTTGATAGAACACTTGGCACTCGAAACTAAAATCAATCCGGAGTTAGTGTCAAATTACTTGCCTTAATCAATTCATTACAAAAGCTTTCGTTTTTTCGGATGGGCCACCATTGAGAATGGCGGGTATTCTCTCCGTTTTTACCTGCTGTTCCCTGCAACGCACAACGCAACAAGCCAAGCATGGTTTCTCTTCTTCCACTCAGCCATCATGATGGAGAAATTGCGGGCATGTCTTGTGAAAAGTACAAAATGTACCCTTGAATGTAGCTCGACCCAGAAGATCAGATGATGCATTAGGGGAATGCAATAAATAAAAATCCTTGCATTTTCAATACTTACGCAAGGTATTGGAAGGATTTAGGTGGCGTCCCCGGCAGGAATCGAACCTGCATCTAGTCTTTAGGAGAGACCCGTTCTATCCATTGAACTACGGGGACCGGACATTGTCCGTGCAGGACAATAAACGGGAAGGTTTCCCCGCTCAAGCAAAAAGCAGGGCAATTACTCCATGAACCTTGATTTTGAAGCATTTTTTTCCTAGAACCGTTTTCGTGAGTTTTTTCCCAACTGCTTGTTTTCTCTCTGTTCTCTGCGTTTCCCTGACCGGATACGGCCATTGTCATGACAGCCTGCCGGACGCAAGGCCGGCCATACGCGCCATGTACCGGCCCGCCCCAACCCCGGATCAAACAGGATTGGGCCCGGAGGAGGTAAAGTATTACCCTCTCCGCCTTTACTGGGAATGGGAACGGTATACTCCCCGGGTCCTGTCTCTGCTTTTGCCGGAAGCGGCCCGGAATTATGAAATGGCCGCTGTGGATTGCCCTTCCTGAGAGCCGGAACGCGCAGTCGCCCTCATAGGAAACGAACTCCACTGGGCGGTAGCGGCAGAAGGCAACAAAACAGATTATTTTATCAACAGCGCTCCCCTGTGGAAGAGCTGGTGGGCCTCCCTTCTTGAAAAATATCTTTCGGATTATTTTCCGGAAGAAACATTCCCTGCATGGCTACACCCCTCTGCCGCTCTGCTGAATGCATGGAAGGATCAAAAAATCCGCCGTCTGCATTGGCAGGAGTACAGCAGGAATTACGTTCGCCGCGGCGTTGCCATCCTGCCGCATGCTCTGGCGCAGGAACTCAAAACCACCTGGAAGAAGTGCATGGAAACCGCCGTGCTGGACATTCCTGCGGAGATGTTCGGGTGCTGTGACCAAGGATATTCCTTTTACTCCGCGGCTCCCGGCCTGATTGCCACGGAATTGCATTATTACCGCGGCCTTTTACCCCTGAAACGCCAGATGTTCCACATTTTCCATCTTCTTGTTGACGCGGCGAGCATGGATAATTTTACGCCTGAGACCCAGCTCATGATTCATGAGTTATGCGCCGACACCCGCAGAATTGCTGAGGAAATGAAGAAAGTTCCCCCGCGCGGTTTTTACTGGCGAGAGTTGGACGCAAAATTTTATTCTTCCTGTCCTGACTCGGCAAATAACTTTTGAGAAGGGAAAAAGCCCTCTTTGCGCCAGGGCAAGTCTGCTGAAGCATTCCTTCGGAAAGAGTGTATGACGCTGCCTCTTTCCACAAATCCGGTCTGGAAGGATCTGTTCCCCAATGCTCCGGAACACGCCACGGCCTGGATGAAAATTTATTCGGACGGCCAGTGCGGGGGCGCCTATATCCACCAGGGATTTCTCCACACAGCCACCACGTATCTGGGACGGCATTCCCGCTTTCTGTACGATTTCAGCCGGATGGACCATCCGCCCGCCATGACGCCCTATGATTTGTGGTGGAACGGGGAAGAAATGAGAGTCCGGCGTTCCTTTTTGAAACTGGAACCTGCTGCGGAACAGGAATTGAAGACTTATCTCCATTTGCTTTCCCGCTTCCGGGGCGGCAAGAATCATCACGGAGCCTTCTCTGGCATGCTGTTCAGTACGGACCTGGGCTGCAAAGACCTGATTCTGCAAGCTCTGAAAGAAGAATTCATGGAAGATGAGGATTCCTGTCCCCCTATTCAGTCATCCGTGCTGGACCACGTTTATTCGTTCTGGACTTCGGGAGACGTCAATTATCTTCAGGAAGGCTCCGGCCAATTGAATCAGCTCCGGAAAAACAGGGAGGAATTGGAACGGTATATGGAAAAACATCCTCCGGAACAATAAATCCGCCCTTCCGGAAGCGGAACGGAGCGCACAAAAGCCTTGAGCCGGGGACGGAAGAGCCGTAGCGTTAAAGGTACCGTCACCGCATCCCCGCCATGCTCAATTTCGTTTACGATAACAAGACCACGCTCATTTTCGGAAAAGGAACCCAGCATGAAGCGGGCGCCCTTCTCAAGCCGTTCGGCAAAAAAGTCCTCCTCCACTACGGAGGCGGCAGCATCAGGCGTTCCGGCCTTTACGACGCCGTCACGGCTTCCCTGAAAGCCGCCGGCGTGGAGTATGAGGAATTGGGCGGCGTTCAGCCGAACCCCACGCTTCCCCTGGTGTATGAGGGCATCCGCCTCTGCCGGGAACACGGCCTGGGCCTCGTGCTGGCTGTGGGAGGCGGCAGCGTGATTGATTCCGCCAAGGCGATTGCGCTGGGCGTTCCCCATGAAGGGGACGTATGGGACCTGTATCTTTCCAAACAACAGCCGCAGGCGGACCCGCTGCCCGTCGCCACCGTGCTGACCATTCCCGCCGCAGGCAGCGAGAGCAGCCCGAACACGGTCATCACCAATGAAGAAACCAGGCGGAAGCTGGGGTACGGTTCTCCCAAATTGCGCCCCGTGTTCAGCATCATTAACCCGGAATTGTTTTTCACGCTCCCGCACCACCAGATGGCCAACGGCGTCAGCGACATGATGAGCCACATTTTTGAGCGCTATTTCACCAGAACCCTGCATACGGATCTTTCCGACGGCCTTTGCGAAACCACCCTGCGCACCATCATGAGAAACGCCCGCATCCTGAACGGGAACCTGCACGATTACGACGCCTGGGCGGAGATTGCGTTTTCCGGCAACCTCGCCCATAACAACCTGCTGGGCGTGGGCCGTGAACAGGACTGGGGCTGCCACGCCATGGAGCACGAACTGAGCGCCCTGTATCACGTGGACCACGGCGCGGGCCTGGCCGTCGTCACCCCGGCATGGATGAAGTATGTTTCCCCCAAACACCAAGGAATGTTCGCGCAGTTCGCCGTGAAGGTGATGGGCGTGGAGGGTTCCTTCCGGGAGCCGGATGCCCTCATCCGGGAAGGCATTTCCCGTCTGGAACGTTTTTACCTGGAATTGGGGCTTCCGACGACCATGGAAGAGTTGAACATCAAGTCCGGGGATTTTCCCCTGATGGCGGAACAGGCCATCAGCGTGCGCGGACCCATCGGGGGGCTGGAAAAACTGGACGCCCGGGACGTCCAGGCCATTTACCGCCTGGCATGCGAAGGCCCGCTGCCCGATTGACGGCATCCCTGTTTCTTCCTCCCTCCTGCATTCCGGGACGGCCAGCCATGCAGGCCGTCTTTCCCTCCCGCAGAGACATGAACATGCATGCGGTTCGACTCCCTTATCCGGCAGAGCTGATTCCGGGACGAGGGGACGGCAGTGGAATATAAATATACCCAGGCAGTCCCTTTCCCTGGGAAGAAGAGAAGACGGCGGTTGCATATCCTCCGGAGGGGAACCTGAGGAAGCCGCCCTGAAAGCTCAAAAAGGACGCCGCGGCAGACGATCCGCACCGGAATACAGGCCGGAACGTAAAAGAAGTCCGGTTTGCTCGTTGAAAGTCAATCCTTCCAACGCTTCTGGCCATTGAACGGCATTAAGACAATCTCCCGCATGTTGTAACCTACTTGTAACTTGCCAAATATTTTACATGGAAGTAGTCTGGTTGAATGAACAGAATCTTTTCCCTGCTTTTTCTGGCGGGAGGCTTGCTGGCTTCCGGAATGCCGTGCCCGGCAGCCGCTTCCACTCCACCGCAGCGTCAGGACGGCCCGTCCGCCCATGCCGATGACAAGGGAGGACTTCCGGAAGATTCCACTTCTTCATCCCAAAAAGGCGCCAAGGATGCGGACAAGGCAACTTCCGTTTCCCAGCAGAGGAAGCAGTCCGTGGAGGCTATTGAAAAGCTTTTGGAAAAGAGGTTGTTCAAGAATGCGGCCGAACAGGCTTTAAAACAGCTTGACGAATACGACGACCAGTACAGCGGAGCGGACCTTCTTCTTTATTACCAGGCTTTGACCCGTCTCAATGCCCTGGACGATTCCACGAATCTGGATACCATTCTGCAAGAGCAGATGAAACGCCACGGCGGCAATCCCTATTTCCTGATGGACGCTGCCCATCTGTACCAGAACGCCAGCCATACGTTCAAACTGGTGGACGGCGCCTACATCCGCAGCGCCGAGCCATGGGACGGGGAATATTCCGGGGAAGCAAGGGACCGGGTGGAAGCCCTGCGGTGCCTTTCCAAGGCCATGCAACTGGCGGAGAAGGAAAAGAACATGAAGCTTCTGGGACAACTGCGCTTCATGACGGCTCAGGCGTTGCTGGTGAAAGGCAGCCGCTACAGTTCCCTTTCCCCCTTCCAGGCTTACGCCGCCCTGGGGAACCTCACCAGCCTGAAGGAACTGCCGGGGTACGTCGCCAGGGAGGAAGCCCCCCCGTTCCGGAACGTCGCCACCGTGCCCGTCACGGTCAATGCCAAAACGGGGAAGCCGGAAGTCGTCTTTTACCATGCCTCTTCCTCCTGGGAGACGGCTAAAAACGACGGGGAACGCATGCGCTGGCTGCTGGACGCCGCCATTCAGGCGAACCCGGAACTAGCCAACCAGGTCAACTATTTCACCGCCTCCTGGTGCCACCGGCTGTTCTCCTATTCCAATACGGCTCCGGACCAGGAGTTCGTGTACGGCCCCGGCAACGCGGGCATGGTGGCGGGCATCAACCCGGAGGAATTGAAAACGAACCAGACCGTCGTTAAAACCGACCGGACGGGCAACGGAAAATTCCTGCTCACCACCCTTCCTCCGGATTACGATTTCATCCGGATCGCCGCTGCGGTCCGAGTAACTCCGGAGCCGGATTATTACGTTAACGCCGGCAATCTGGCAGCCAATGAGTTCCTGGCCCGCAACCAGAGGCCCGCTGCCGCGGAGCTTTTAGGCAAAATCCTTCAGACCTGGAACGCACAATCCTGGAATCAAGCGGACAAGGAGGATTTCCTGCACGTTGCGGACAACCTGAAGAAGCGCATTGCCTCCATCACGGAACCCAACGGAATGTTTGATGCGGATAAAAGAACGCTGCTGGCGGGGGAACCGGTGACGGTCGCCTTCTCCTACCGCAACGCCGCCCAGGCCAGCGTGACGGCCCGCTCCGTGGATATGAAGCGGTGGCAGGAGGAACGCATGGACAAGGTGCAGACCTCCAGCACGCTGGGCAACGCGTACAGGAAAAAGTATTCCAGCCTGGGGACCCTCCTTTTCAATCTGCTGCATGAGCCGTCCTACGCCCGCTATCTGGGTGAAGAAATCAAAGGGGAAAAGGTAGCTCTGGCTCCCGGGGAACGGCACCTGAACCGCATCGCCCAGATTCCCGTGCCCACCCGCAAGCCCGGCTGGTACCTGCTTACCGTCACGCTGGATAACGGCTACCGGTTCCACCGCTTCCTCACTCTGTCAGACATGGTATTGGTGCGCCGTTCCGTGCCGGAAGGCAACCTCTGGTTCCTGGCGGATGCCGGAACGGGAATGCCCGTGGAAGGGGGCAGCCTGCGCCTCCTTCGCTACCAGGAGGATAAAACGCTCCAAAAACACCAGGTGAAGGGAACCACGGACAAGAACGGAGCCATGATAGAAACAATCCCTCCCCGCGGTTCCCGCACTCCTTCTTACAACATGTTCCTGGGCATCGCTTCCAAAGGGGACAGCTATGTGCTGGCGGGAGTATCGGATTACGGCTGGGAATCCGGCAATTATCTCATGGATACGGCAAACAAGGCCTCCGACCCCTATTCCTGCTTCTTCCTGGAAAGCCAGCCCGTATACCGCCCCGGACAGACGGCCCGGTTCAAGGGCGTCCTCTTCCGTCCGGACATCGCAAATCCCGGAACGAAGGACTGCGCCGGAAAAAAGCTGACGCTGACCATTACTTCCCCAACCGGGGATGAGAGCGTTTTTCCGCCAAAAACCGTCACGACGGATTCCACCGGCTGTTTTGAACTGGAACTGCTCATTCCTGCGGAAGCTCCGCTGGGCCAGTATGGAGCCAAGCTGAAGCTGCATGATTCCGCGGCCCCGGATTTCCGGCTGTATGCCCCTCTCTTCCGTATGGAAGAGTACAAGAAGCCGGAATTCTCCGTCAGGATGGACGCCCCCTCCAGACCCATCCGCCTGGGCCGGCCCATTCCCGTCTCCATTCAGGCGGACTATTACGCGGGCGGTCCCGTAAGCGAGGGGAAGGCCACCATTACGATCACCCGGACACTGGGAGCGGATGTCTGGACGCCCTACTGGAAATGGAGCTGGCTGTACGACAGGTCTTTCAGTCCGTATTACATTCCCTTTTCTCCGGATGCACCCCTGACCGTCCTGGAAAAGACGGTGCCGCTGGATAAGGACGGAAAAGCGTCCGTGGAGCTTTCCACGGCGCAGGACGCCCGGGATTTCGCATCCCAGAACATCACTTACCGCGTCTCCGCCAGCGTGACGGATGCCTCCCTGCGGGAAGTTTCCGCTTCCGGGCAGGTCATCGCCACCTTCCGCCCGTTCAACATCTTCACCGCCCTGAACCGCGGCTACGCCCCCACTGGAACGCCGGTGCAGGCCTCCATCACTGCGGCCACGGCGGACGGCGCCAAGATTGCTCACGCCAAGGGAACCTCCGTTTTGCAGCATATCCGCGCGGACGGCAGCCGGGAGGCTCTGGAAACCTGGAATATCACCACCGGAAAGGAAGGGGAAGCCACCCTGTCCTTCCAGACCAGGGAATCCGGCCTGTATGCCCTTTCCTCTACCCTGGAGGACGAACACGGCAACAGGGTGGAAGAGTCTTTCCAGTTCCTTTCCTACGGCAAGGGCAAACAGAATCCTTTTAAAATCAATCCCCTTTCCATCACTCCGGACAAGAAGGAATACGCACCGGGAGATACGGCCAAACTGCTCCTCGCCTCTGATTATCCGGACGCCCGCGTCTGGACCTTCCTGCGCAATTCCTGGAAAGACGAGTCCCGCAGCCTGGTCCCTCTGGACCGGCAAACCGCCCTGGTGGAATGCCCCCTGACCCGGGAAGACATGCCCAACATGGGCGTGAACGCCTTCACCGTCAGAAACGGGGAACTTCACACGGCTTCCGCCGAACTGCTGATTCCGCCAGCCAGCCAGATTCTGGCTCCTTCCGTAACACCGGGCAAATCCCAATACCAGCCCGGTGAAGAAGGGCGAGTAACGGTTCAGGTCAAAGGTCCGGACGGCAAACCCGTCAGGAACGGCATCGTTACCCTGGCCGTCTATGACAAGGCTCTGGAATATATCGCACGCCCCAATATTACGGACATCGCCAAGACCGTCTGGGGGAGCCTGAACGAAACCGGCTTTCTCAGCCTGAAAAAAATGACGGCCGCCGGAACGCAGCAGGACCGCGGCCCGGACCAGCCCTACTTCCAATCCCTGCTCTACAGTGACTACGGCTATCTGTTGCGGAGGGAAAAAGGAGCCGTCAACGGCTTTGCTACCGCAGGAGTCAGATCCGGTAATTATGCTATCAGCGGAAAAGCCGCAAGCCGCGTATTGGCTGAAGGAGCGGCAGTCCCCGCCGCCGCACCGGTTCCGGTCATGCAGCAGATGGCTGCGGATGAAGAAAGCGCAGAAAGTGATTCCTTTGCAGCCGGACAGGGAGACGCAGACGTGCAGGAGAACAGTTCCCCGCACATTCAACTGCGCACCAATTTTGCGGACTGCATCAAGTGGTGCGGCACGCTCAGGACGGATGAGGAAGGGAACGTTACCGTTCCTGTGGAGATGCCGGACAACCTGACCACCTGGAAAGCCGCCGCCTGGGCCATCACCCCCGGATTGCAGGTAGGGCAGGCTTCCGCGGAATTCCTGACCACGAAGGACTTCATGGTCAGCATGCAGGCCCCGCGCTTCTTTGTGGAAAAAGACGTAGTGATGCTCAGCGCCCTGGTCCGCAACCGGACGGACAAGGCCGTCCGCGCCCGCGTTTCCATTTCCCTGAAAGACGGTTGCCTGGAACTTCTCCCGGCTGACGCTCCGGCCGTAAAGGGGCTCGCCGCAGATACGGACAATTCCGCCGTGCGGGAAGTGGACGTTCCCGCCCAGGGGCAGGCAGTCGTCAACTGGTGGACCGCCGCCATCAGGGAGGGAACCGCCGCCGTCGCCATGGAGGCGGCGTCCGGCTCCACCGGAGACGCCATGCAGATGAACTTCCCCGTGCTGGTGCACGGCATGAAGCAGCTCCATGCGGGGAGCGCCGTGGTGCTTCCCGGAGAACAGGAGCAGAAACTCTCCATTTCCCTGCCGCAGCAGCGGCGCAGGGAGGAAAGCGAGCTGGTCGTCAAGGTTTCCCCCAGCATCGCCCTCAGCATGGTGGAAGCCCTGCCCTACCTGGCGGAATACCCCTATGGCTGCGTGGAACAGACGCTCAACCGCTTCCTGCCCGCTCTCGTCGTGACGGACGCGCTCAAGCAGCTCGGTCTGAATCCCGGCGCGGCTCTGGAAAGCCACCGCAATCTGAATCCCCAGGCCATCAAGAACAAGGCCTTCCATGACAGCGTCATGAAGAAGCTGGAACGCAACCCCGTTTATGATGAAGCCGCGCTGAAGAAGATGGCCGCCAAGGGAATCTCCTCCCTCCGGGAGAAGCAGCTCTCCAACGGTTCCTGGGGATGGTTCGGAGGAGCCAGCGAGGGAGACCCCGTCATGACGGCCCATGTGGCGCACGGCTTGAAGATTGCTTCAAACACGGTCAATGTCCCGGATGGGATGCTTTCCGGAGCCGTCCGCTGGCTGAAAAACTATCAGAAAAGCCAGGCCGCTCTTCTTGAGAAAGGAGACGAATACCGGAAACTGGAAAAACTGCCGGACGGGCCGAAGAAGAAGGAAGCCATCCGCAAGCTGGGGGATTACCGCCTGACGGCCTCCGCCACGGACACCCTTGTTTATTCCGTTCTGGCGGAATGCGGCGTCAAAAACCTGCCCATGGAACGCTACCTGTTCCGCGACAGGCTGGAACTTCCCGTCATCAGCCAGGTTCAACTGGCGGAAATCCTGCTGGACGCCCACCGCATGGACGACTTCAAGAAGGTAATGCCCATCATTTCCCAGTTCCTCCAGCAGGACGACTCCCTGCAAACCGCATGGCTGCGCCTTCCCAATGAAGGCTACTGGTGGCGGTGGTACGGCAGCGGCGTAGCCACGCAGGCCGCCTACCTGAAACTGATGGCCAAGAGCGACCCCGGCAATCCCGTCACGGCGCGCCTGGCCAAATGGCTGCTCAACAACCGCGCCAACGGTTCCTACTGGGACTCCACCAAGGATACGGCGGATTGTCTGGAAGCCCTGTCCGCCTACCTTCTCCAGACCAGGGAAGGCATGGAGGACATGGAAGCGGAAATCCTTTACGACGGCGTTCCGGTCAAAACGATCGCCAGTACGAAGGAGACCCTGTTCACCTTTGACAACGCCTTCCGCATGAGCGGGAAAGACCTGGCGGACGGCAGCCACGTCATCACCATCCGCAGGAAGAAGGGCAGCGGAAACATTTATGCCAATTCCACCCTCAGCTACTTCTCCCTGGAAGACCCCATTTCCGCCGCGGGGAATGCCGTCACCGTGGAACGCTCCTACTACCGCATCCGGAAGGAAACGGTGAAGGACGACTCCGTGAAGGACACCCAAACGGATGCCGGAGAGCTCGTCTCCCAGGGCAAGGACCTGACCCGCCGCACGCTGTTGAAAGACGGAGACGTCATCGCCAGCGGCGACATCATTGAAGTGGTGATGACCGTGAAAACGAAGAACGACGTGGAATACCTCATGCTCCTGGACCCCAAGCCCGCGGGATGCGAATCACAGGAAACCACCAGCGGCTACGCCTGGATGGGGACCGTATCTGGCTACAAGGAAATAGGGGATGAAGAAATACGCGTCTTCCTTTCCTCCCTGCCCATGGGACAATACCAGATCAGCCACCGCCTGCGCGCGGAACGTCCGGGACGCTTCAGCGCCCTGCCGGCCGTCATTGAGGCCATGTACGCGCCGGAACTCCGCGGCAACAGCAAGGAACACAAAATCGGCATCTCCATGCCTGCCGAATAGAAGCCCGGCCACCCGCAGGGACCCCGATTAAAAACGCCTGCATCAGCGCCCCCGTAAAGGAACAGGACTTCAGCCAGGGTCTTCTTATTCCTGTTCCGCCTCAAATCCTGCCGCATGGAGTTGAGGCGGAAAGCGGGCAATACCGCCACTCCCGCCCCATAGGAGCCGATGCAATTTTGGACGAACGGCAGGTCAATCATTTTCCCGTTAAAATCAAATGAAGACGGAAACCGGACCTGCCCGGCGTCAGGGGGAAAAAACCGGAGAGCCATACCTTCCCAATTCCCCGGATGAGCATGCCCCTCTCCCCGCCTGACCGTTCTCTCCGGGGCTGCGGTTCCGCGCTAAAAACTCTTGCAATCCGTCCGCGGAAGCGGAGAATGCGTTGCCCGCTGCGCAGCGGGCCGTACCATGGAATCCGGAACCCTGAAGGGACACATCGCGATGGGAGCGGCGGCCGTTATCTGGGGCCTCATGTCTCCGGTCAGCAAACTGGTCATGCAGCCGGGGGAAGTCAACTCCGCTTCCCTGGCTACCTTCCGCCTGCTGGGAGCGGCCATCCTGTTCTGGCTGGCCTCCGCCTTCGTGCCCGGGGAAACCATTGCAAGGAAGGACCGGCTGACCCTGTTTTACGCCTCCCTGTTCGGCATCATTTTCAACCAGATGGCCTTCACGGTGGGCGTGGGATTCACCTCTCCGGCGGATGCGGCCATCATCACCACCATTACGCCGGTACTGACCATGATTCTGGCGGCCTTCGTCCTCCGGGAAATGATCACGGGGAAAAAAATCATCGGAGTCTGCGCCAGCGCCATCGGAGCCATTCTGCTGGTTTCCGGCAGCGGAGGGCGTGCGGCGGCCCTGCCGGGAGACAACAACCTGCTGGGGGACATCCTTTGCCTGGCCTCCCAGTGCAGCGTAGCCGTTTACTTCGTCTTCTTTAAAAACCTGATCAGCAGATACTCGCCCGTCACCCTGATGAAATGGATGTTCACCTACGCCGCCATCGCCTGCCTGCCCTTCACCTTCCGGGACGTGGTTTCCATCCGTTATTCCGCACTTCCCATGCAGACGTGGCTGGGCATTGCCTACGTGGTGGCATTCGCTACCTTTGTAAGCTACATCTGCCTGTCCTTCGCACAGCAGCGGCTGAAACCCACCGCGGTCAGCATGTACAACTACTGCCAGCCGGTGATTGCCTCTTCCGTAGCGGTGCTGTGGGGCATGGACCACTTCGGCTGGATGAAAACCCTTTCCGTCCTGCTGGTCTTCACGGGCGTGCTTCTGGTCACCAGAACCGGAAAAAAGACCGCCGTTCAGGAGCCGTAAATAATCGGGAACTTCAGAAAACGGCCTTCTACAGCCACGCAGGAATGAACACACTTGTTTAGGGAGGCGGGGCATCCCCGAAAAACCCACTTGGTGAACTCCCTTCTGGGAAGAAGGTCCTCCCGGTCCCTACGGACGCCGGGCGGAACACAGCAAGAGAAAAATTCCCCTCCACGAAGGGGCGGAAAAGCTCCCGTCCAAAAACCGGAAGCCTTCCTTCCCAGGCAAAAATCCGCGGATACAAAAAAAGGCATCCCTCCCTCAAAGCTAAAACGCCACTAAAGCCCCTGACACTCCGTGATCTCCCATCCCCCTCCCGGCAGCCCTGAAAAAATAGATGGGAAAATACGCCCCGGCAAGGTATAATACGCCCGTAGTCTCCGCCTTTTCCCCTTTCCGGGGAGTCCTGCTTCCCTGCCATGAACCGACTCTTTCTATCCTGGGACAAACCGGCCTGCCGGGCTGTAGCGGAGCGGCTGCTTTCCCTGGGAAACGACTTCCACCGGAATCTGGTGCTGGTCCCCACACGGGAATCCGGCAGGCAATTGAGGGAATACCTTGCCTCCATTTCCAGCGCACAGGCCATCTTCGCCCCCCAGGTTATTCCGGCGGACCAGTTCCCCCGGCTGGAGGAAAAGGAGGAAACGGCTTCCGTCCTGGAAGAACTGGCCGGCTGGCTCCAGGCGCTGGGAACCTCTCCCCACCGTCTTTATCCGCGCCTGTTCCCCCGGCACATGCCGGAGGATTTTTCCAGCATGCTGGAAATGGCGGGCAGCCTGCAAAGCCTTAAACACGCCATGGCGAACCAGGGCATTTCCTGCGGCATGGCCCAGGATTCCTGCGCGGGCCGTGACGAACGCTGGACGGACATGGACAGGTTGTCGGAGTACTGCACGCAACAGTTGAAAGGCTGGCAGCTTGCGGACAGAACCGCCATGGAGGCGGAAGCACCGCCGCATCTGCTCCATTCCCTGCGGGAAACAGGAGGGCACGTCATCCTGGCCTGCGTAGCGGACGTTCCGCGCCCCCTGCGCCAGGCCCTCCAGCATGCGGAACGCAGCGGCGTGCCCGTCCAGATATGGATACACGCGCCGGAAGAGGAAGCCGGTTCCTTTGACTCCTGGGGATGCCCCCTTCCGGAAGTCTGGTCCCAGTGCCCCATCCATATCAGCGACGCCCAGATCAGGATCACGGCCAACCCTGCCCGGCTGGCTGGGGAAACGTGCCGCATGATCGCCCGCACAGCGGAGGGAGCAACGCCGGACGTCGCCCTGGGCGTTTGTGACCCGGACATGAACGTAGCCCTGGATGCCGCCCTGCGGGAATACGGCTGGGGCCTCCACAATCCGGAAGGGAAACCCTTTGCCGGAACCGGCGTCATGGACCTGCTCCGCCACCTGCGGCAGGCGCTGGAAGAAAAGGGCGCGGCCCGGCCCGTCTTCTGCCTGGCGCGTTCCTCCCTGCTCTGCGCCTCCCTGGGAATAGGCAACCAGCAGTACTGCTGCGCCGCGCTGGATAAAATCCAGCAGAAGTTCCTTCCGGAATCGGAAGATTACCTGCTTTCCAGACTGAAGGAATTTTATCCGGGCGCCCTCCCTTCCATCCAGGCCATTCTGGCCTGGCGGAACCGGATGGCGGAACCCGGCACGCTGGGGGAAAGGCTGATGGAATGGTTCCCGGCCCTGGCGAACGCCTACGGTCCGGAAACGGAAGCCATGGAAATGCTCCATTCCTGCCTTTCCGGCCTCATACGCCTTCAGCAACGCTCCACCGCCTTCTCCAGACCGGAGACGGCCCTCCAGCTCCTGATGAAATGCCTTCAGCCGCTGCGCGTCAAAAACAGAAGGAAGGCCCACGCGGCACTGGATTCCCTGGGCTGGATGGAAGTCCACTTCCGCCCGGAGAAACACCTTATTCTGACGGGATTGAACGAGGGGACCGTACCGGAAGGCGGCGTTTCCGACCAGTTCATGCCGGAGGAACTGAGGGAAGCCCTGGGCATCGATTCCTTCAACCGGAAAAAAGCCCGGGACAGCTTCCTGCTGACCGCCCTGCTCCATTCACGGGAACGGGAGGGCAGCCTCACCATCATTCTCTCCCGGACCAGCAGCAAAAACGATCCGCTGACGCCTTCCTCCCTGCTCATGCGCTGCCCGGACGCGGAACTGCCGCACCGCGTGGAACAGCTTTTCCGGGAAATCAGCGATCCGCCCGCACCCCTCCCCTACCAGCGCGGAAGCTGGTACCTTCAGCCCGCAGAAGGCTGGAAGGCCGCCACGGACATCGGCGCGATGGCGCCCGGCTACAAAAACCCGTGGAAGGAAAAAGGGCTGGCCTTTTCCCCCTCCGTCCTCAAAAGGTTCCTGGCGTGCCCCATGCGCTTCTGGATGCGGGAAGCCCTGCACATGAATGAGGAGGAGTTCCTGCCGGACAAGGAGGACATGGCCGTCAACGAACTGGGCACCATGCTGCACGATGTGCTGGAATGCTTCTGCCGGGAACACGCCGTCCTGAAAGACGGCATGGAAGCCGCCGCCCTTCAGGACGCCATCACGGAAATACTGGAACAAACCTTCCGGAAACAATACGGTCCCACGCCCCTCATGCCCCTGCTGCTGCAAAAACGCTCCATGGAGCAGAGGCTTTCCGTTTACGCCGTCCAGCATTTGCAGGACCTTCAGGAAGGCTGGTCCTGCATCGCCTTTGAACACCAGGTGGAAGACTGGTCCCTGGGCGGCTTCCCCATGAAATTCCGCATTGACCGCATCGACCGCCACGCGGACGGCCGCATACGGGTCATTGACTACAAAACGGGAGCAGCCGCATCCTGTGAAAGAAAGCATCTGGAAACGATCGGGCGCCCGGACGCCCTGTCCCTGCTTTCCCCGGCCCTGCGGCCCTACACCAAACGCCAGAAAAACGGAAGGCTGGCGCACGCGCGCTGGAAAGACCTGCAACTGCCCGTTTACGTGCTGTGGGCCGCGGAAGCCTATGGCGGCCACCCTTCGGCGGCGTATTACGCCCTTCCCGCCAATCCGCTGGACATCGGCATCTCCGCCTGGGACACGCTTCACGACCCCATGCCCGGCTATGAGGAATGCGCGCTGGACAGCGCGCGCGCCTGGACAGTGGAGCTGATGAAGCTCCTTCATGAAGGCCGCGGGCTCATCACCGCGGAGGAACTGGGCTGGAACCCTCCCTCCTACGACGTGTTCAAGGACCTGATGGCCTCCCGGCGTGAAAGCCTGCAGGACCTGCTGGGCCTCAACCTCACCCCCCACCTGCCTTTCTGAGATGTTCTCCCTGACCAACATGCTGATCTCCGCATCCGCCGGAACGGGAAAAACCTACCAGCTTTCCCTGCGCTTCCTGGGGCTGCTGGCTCTGAACCACGGCAGCCACCCCGAACGGCTCATCGCCATCACCTTCACCCGGAAGGCGGCAGGGGAATTCAAGGACCGCATCCTGACGGACCTGGCTGCGGGGGCTACGGACGAGGAGGGGGCGCAACGCCTGAAAGAACAGCTCTGGACGGTCATCAAGGGAACGCCGGGGGAACCCGGCATCTGGCCCGGAGCAACGGAGGCATGGAAGGCGGAAAACCTGCACCGGGAGCGTTTCCGGCATCTGCTGCACATCCTGGTGCAGAACCTGGCGCGCCTCAACCTCTGCACCATTGACAGCCTTTTTGCCCAGATTGCCTCCACCAGCACCTTTGAGCTGGGCGTCAGCGGCTTCAGCATGATTGACACCACGGCGGAGAAGCTGGCGCGCCGCGAAGCCCTGCTTTCCCTGTACCGGGAATGCTCCGTGAACAGGGAGCGGAGGCGGGATTTTGAAGACGCCTTCCTCTCCGGAGCGGACTCCGATGCGGAAGCCGCGGATGCGGAGGATTCCATGATGCGGCGTCTCAACACCTACCACGAACTTTTCCTGGACGAACCGGACGCCGGAACATGGGGAAACCCCGTCGCGCTGGGCTTCACGCCGGAAGAACTGGCGCCCCCCGTTCCCCTGGAACAATTTGACGCCGTCCTGCATGCCGTGGCTTTCCAGGCACAGCAGGCGCCCGCTCCGGAAGGGAAAAACGGCTCCAAAAGCAAAGAACTGTTCCTGCGCTTCCTGAACGGTTTCTCCCAATACGCCAGGCTGGGCCGCGTGCGCTTCCGCACGGACGGAGGTTCTTCCTGGAACATCACCGTGGAAGAGGCGCGGGAAAAATTCAAGGACTTCTGGTCCCCTCCGCTGGAAGAACTCATCCAGAGCTGGCTGCGCATGGAGGTCCTGCAGGCGCTGCGCCGCACCCGCGCCACGCACGGACTGATGCTCCTTTTTGAAGGCAAATACTCCTCCCTGGTCCGCAACAAGGGAAGGTTCCTGTTTCACGACGTCACGCGCATGCTGGGCGGGGGAGCCGTCACGCCGGAGCTCAAGAGAGACCTGCAATACCGCATGTACTGCCGCTATGACCATTGGATGCTGGATGAATTCCAGGACACGTCCCAGTCCCAGTGGCGCGTCATCAAGCCTTTTCTGGACGACCTGACGGAATCCAAGGCCGGGAGCGAAGGCAGCATCTTCGTGGTGGGGGACATCAAGCAGAGCGTGTACCAGTGGCGCGGCGGGGATCCGGAGCTTTTCCGCTCCGTTTCCACCCAGCTTCAACTGGAAGAACGCGGCATGTCCACCTCCTACCGTTCCGTCCAGCCCGTGCTGGACCTGGTGAACGACATCTGCGACTACGCCCGGACGGCGCCGGACTGCGAACCCGCCGCCCTGGAACAATGGGGGGAATATCCGGAGCACCGGTGCGCCCCCCATCTGGAAGGCCGGTCCGGCGTCTCCCAAATCTGGCAGACGCCCAAGGCGGAATCCTCCACCGCCAACGACCTGGTGTGCCAGGCGGCAGCCGACATCCTGGAACGTACCGGAGCCCTGCGCCGCGGCCTGGAAACCGCCATTCTGGTCAGCACGAAAAACCAGGCGCTAGCCATCAAGACCTGGCTGACGGACCACGGCGTTCCCGCGGAGGTATGCGACGACGTTCCGGTGGGCGTGGATTCCCCCCTGGGAAAAAACCTGCTGTACTTCTTCCGCTGGCTGCTCATGCCGGGAGACCCCTTTGCCGCAGGCCTGCTCACCCATTCCCCCCTCCGGCCCCTCGTCACTCCGGAACGGCCTGAAGGCATGGACTGGAAGGCCTGGCGCCTCCTGCTGGAACGGGACGGCTACGCCGCCGTCATGGAGGAACTGGAGCGGAGGCTGGCCCGGACGGGAACGGAACTGACCGAATTCCACCGGGACCGCCTGGCCGTCTGGAAGAATGAGGCGGAACAGGTGGACGAGAAAGGCGTTTCCCTGGATGAATGGATCAGGCACATGGAAGACGTGACCCGCCGGGAGGATCCTGCCGGGGGCATCGTCCGGATCATGACCATCCACAAATCCAAGGGCCTGGGATTCGACATCGTCATCCTGCCCCAGATCGGCAGGGACGCCCCCTTTGCGGACGGAAGGCACCTGACCCACTTTGTCAAAAAGAACCGGGAGGGCAGCATAGAAGGAATCGTGCTGGTCCCTTCCAGGCACGTTTACACGAACGTTCCGCAGCTCCAGGAGCTTTACCGGGAATGGCGCGCCCAGCAGCAGTTTGACGGCTTCTGCAAACTGTACGTGGCGCTCACCCGCGCCAAGCGGGCCACGTACGTCATTCTCCCCTACCGGGAAGAAAAAGGTGAAATGACCGCGGATTCCATGTGGAAGGTCGTCCGTTCCGCAGCCCGGTCCTGTGAAAAAGGAACGGAAGACACGCTTCCGGAATCCGGGGCGGAATGCCTCTATTCCTGCGGCCATGGCGGGTGGTACGGAGAATTCACGGAATCCGTACGGGAACAGGCGGAGGAAGACACGCCGGAATGGCCCCTCCAACGACCGATGGTCAGGGAGCGGCTTTCCCCCTCCGGCCTGCCGGCGGCAGAAGACGCGGCCTACGAAGGAAGATATGCCGACGATGCGGAATCCGCCGCATTCGGTTCAGCCGTTCACGCCGTCTTTGAACGGATTACCCGCTGGGATGAATCGGACAAGCCGGAATGGGCTCTTCATCCCGCCACGGAGGCGGAACGCACGGTGGCCGCCTGCATGGAGATTCCCTCCATCCGCGAACTCTTCACCCCTCCCGGAACGGCACGCATCATGAAGGAACAGCGCATTGAAGCCATTGACGGGAACAGTTGGATCTCCGGCGTGATTGACAGGCTGCTCCTTCATGACGGAAGCGCCTGCATCGTGGACTTCAAGACGGACCATGCGAACTCTCCGGAGCAATTGCGGGAACGCCACTCCAACCAGTTGAACGCCTACGCCCGCATCGTGTCCAGAATCACGGGAATACCGCCGGAACGAATCGCGTGCATCATTGTTTCCACCCATTTGAAGGAAACCATCCGCATTTAAAGGAATTTTTTTCCTGAAGGACCGGCAGTTGTCTTTCCCCGCATTTTCCTTGCCGTTCCTCCCTGCGTTCCTATGTTAACGACGGATAATGCCCCTATGGAAAAAACCGTTGCCGCGGCTGGAAAACATGCCGCCCCGAAGGCGCGGAAAGGGAAAGGCCGTTAAATAAAAAAGCCGTCCCGCGCGGACGCGGAACAGCTTTGAATAAAAACGGTTGGAACCTTCCTGGTCAGGCGCGGCGGCGGCGCAGGCACAGAGCGGCCAGGCCCAGCAGGCTCAAAGTAGCCGTAGCAGGTTCCGGAACCTGGGTCAGGGAAAGGTAATTGAGGGCCGTACGGCCAAAATTGCTGGAACCGTCCCCCTGAATCGTGAGAGTAAGCGTCCCGTCTTCCCCCACCACGATGTGCTCCACCGTGGAATAAAGGCCCTTGTTGGCGGAAGGATTGGAGCCGTCTGCGGCATTCCCGGGAGCCAGAACGCCGGAACTGTCGCCCGTCGTCGTGGAAAGCTCGTTCCAATCACCGCTGGCGTTTGTGCCAAAGTTTGTCCAGGTCGCGTTGGAAGCGTCGGCGCCTCCGATCGTCCACGTCTGTCCGGCAAAGACGTCCTTACCCGTGAAACCGCCGAAAAGGGACAAGGTATATTCCCCGGCGGCAAGACCGCTGAAAGTCACGGTAAAAGAACCGGAACCGGTCGCCGTCTGCGTTAAAAGGCCGTCCCGGAAGCTGTCTCCCAGGGAGAAAGGCATGCTGCCGCCAAAAGCGTTCTTCCACCCGTTTTCTTCGCCGGGCGTCTTGGTCGTGGTATGGCCGTCATCCCCCACAGGGTATCCGGCCGTGCTCCATCCCAAAGTGACGTCGCCCGGCATCGTGCCCAGGGCTGCGGAGGAATGGCCGTAATTCATATTGAGGGCTCCGTCTGTCGCGGCGTCATCGCGCCCGAAGTCAATTTGCACAGTCGCCGCCTGCACTGCCAGCAGGGAACTTGAAATCAGAGCCAGAGAAAACAAGGACTTCTTCATGGTGACACAAAGTAAACCGGATCAATAATCCGATGATTGCATAAAATCTTTAATTAATATTAAATCTATTTATATTAAATACATTATATATATTTATATCTTGATATGAATCCCTCAATACATGGAAAACAAAAAAGATATATTATTTAATTTTTAGTGTTTTCCATTGACATCGGATTATTGATCCGCAAGAGCATTCCTGTTCCACCGGCATTCGAGTAAAGAAAAGATGGCCGGAGGGCGGTTTATAAAAACAGCCGGACTTTTACCGCGCCGCCGTTTCCACCGGAATACGGCCGCGCCGGGAAAACAGCTATTCGCCAAAAAAGACGGTCAATGTTCAGGCACAGCCACCCGGATGCTTTCAATTCCCAGATAACGGGCAATGGAACGGTTGATAAATTCATCCGGGTCTCCGCTGCTCATGCGCCACATCACGGAAACATAGGGAGCCAGAGGCACGGGCTCATAAGGAGGGACCGCAATGTTTCTCTCTCCCTTTTCCAGTTCATGGCGGATGAACATTTTCCGTTCCTCGCACTGGCGGTGGATGCGCGGGAAGGCATCCAGATACCCGGAGCATACCCACAGGGCCAGCCCGGCCGCCGCAAGCAGCACGCAGGAAGGAATCCAACGCCTCTGCGCGGCGTCCATCCATACCCCGTACAGTCCCAGGATGCCCGTCATCATCAGCACCGTAGCGGAAAACATGGCATGCCAAGCGGGAATCACGCGCACAAAAAAGCTGATTGCCATGGCATGGGCCACCAGAATGAACAGAAGAGAAACGCACATGCGGCGGAGAGAAGCCCCCTTCCAAGTCTTCCAACCTCTTCTCCACGTCAGCAGGATCAGGGCCACGGCGACGGCTGCCAGCAGGATTTTAGGAAGCGGCATGAACTCGTAAAAAGCATTCATCAGTTCCGGAATGGCGCCGAAACGCTCCGCCCAGGAGTGAAGGACGGCGGCGCCACCCGCCGTCTCCGAATGAAGACGCACGCCGTTTCCCGGAGCCAGCAGAAGACAGGCGCCACCCAGGGCATGAAAACCCCAGCCGACGAAGAACCAGCGGGGAAGAACCAGGCTCTTCCAGCGCGCATACAGCCAGTACAGGAACAGCATGCCCAGGGAAGCGGGAATCTGGTTCTCATTGGTCATCCCGGCGGCAAAAGCCGCCACGCCTATCCAGAGCCAGGAAAAGGGCCTGTCCTTAATCCGGGAGGTCCCGGCCCATAAGCCGCGGTACAGGCACAGGAAGCCCAGCCAGACGGCGGCTGACCACGCATAGTTTGTCCCTCCGGACAGCCAGAACATCGTGATGCCCGGCCTGGATGAAGACGTGAGCAGAAGAAGGGCGCCCACGGAAAACAGCAGAACATCCCGCCAGTGCCCGGAATTCACCCTCCTTCCCCGCGCCAGGTAAAACATCATCAGGGCCAGGGAAAGAATCACGAAGGGATTGACGGCCAGGAAAAGCCACTTCCCCGCCGTGGCCGTAAAGACAGCCAGGAATTCCCCCAGGCGGGGATTCCAGTTCATGTACGACCACCAGCACCGTTCCAGCACGGGCTGGAAGGCAAGACGGTGGCCAGCCCCGAATACGGAATGCATGAAGCTGTCCCCGGTGAAGGGGGTCCACCAGGTGAGCAGCATGGCGTACACGAGAAGCGCCAGCACCACCGCCCGGAACAGGAAACGCGCCGCCAGTGACTGCTTCATGGAATCAAGCCGTATCAAGGGTCGCCGCCCGCGTTTAATCCGTCACGGCCTTGAATACCGGGGTGGGCAGCTTGTCCGGCTTCTTGCCAAAGAAATCCCCCACGTCCTTGAATGTCACGAACAGGAAGAAGCCCATCAGCAGGAAGACGAAGCCGAACTGCACGAATTCCAGCACTTTCACGTTCAGGGGGCGGCGGAAAACCAGCTCAATGGTGTTCATCACCACGTGGCCGCCGTCCACCACAGGAAGAGGCAGGATGTTCAGGATAGCCAGGTTCACGTTCAGCACCACGGAGAACCACAGGGCCAGCTTCCAGCCTTCCTCCAGGGAGAACATCTTGTAAAACTGGTTGGCAATTCCCACAGGGCCGGAGAGGTGCTCCACGCCCACGCTGCTGCCGGGGGCCGCCACCTTCGCCAGGGTATCTCCCATCCATTTCAAACTCTGCTTGATCTGCGCCCACGGAGTAGGATGCACGGTTACGTCACGGCCCACGGAGCTGAGGTCCCAGGTTACGCCCAGAATGGGCTGGGCGCCCTTGAGCAGGGAGCCGTTCGCGCCGTTGTGCCAGTTCTCCGGCAGCCTGCCCTGGATGTTCACCTGCCTCGCGGCGCCATCCTTGCCCGTCACGTCCAGCAGAAGCGGTTCATTCTTCTTCAACAGCCCATCCAGCGCCGCAGGGCTCCAGATGCGTTCCCCGTTGGCAGCCGTCACCACGTCGCCCGGCTTCAATCCGGCCTGGTCGGCAGGAGAATTGGGAAGCACTTCCCCGATGACGCAGGGCATCGCCTGCATCAGCCCTACCTGGCGCATGCCGGAGCGCTGCCACCAGGACGTTTCCGGAATCCGGAACCCGCAGGAAATTTCCATCTCTCCTTCATGCCCAGGCCTCTGCACCGTAAAAACTACCTGGTCATGCTCACCCAGCATAATCAGTTCCCGGACGCCTTCCATATTGCCCGCCCACTTGTCCACCGGGCGGCCGTCCACCTTCACAATCCTGTCGCCGGGCAGAATGCCGGACTGGGCCGCAGGGCTGTCCGGAGCAACAAAGCCGACCGTAGTCACCCCCATCTCCACATCAGGCTTGCCCACCATCCAGACGGCCACGGCAAAAAACACGGCCAGCAGGAAAGAGGCGATGGGGCCGGCGGCGGCCACGATGATCTTGTCCAAGGGGGTAACGGGCTTCAAATCCTTGGGAAGCTCTGCTCTCCCTTCAATAGCCTCCATCGGAGCCATCTGCGGCAGGGAAACGAAGCCGCCGGCCGGAATCCAGCCCACCCCCCATTGCACGCCGTTGACGGTCTTTTTCCAGATGGGGCGTCCAAACCAGATTTGGAACCTGTCCACGTACAGGCCGCGCCAGCGGGCGGCGAAAAAGTGACCCAGTTCATGAATGAAAATCATGAAGTTAAACAACATCACCACACCGAAGATAATGGCAATGGTGGTAAGAACGGAAAGAATGCTATCCATGGTAGTGCTTTGTGGGTCAGGCTATCATGACGCCTCCCGGCGGACAAGCTTCAAGGATGTCCTAATGACAGAGGGAACATTTAAATTCTGGACATGCGGCAGAAAACACCATAACAACGAAAGATGATTGTCTCCAAGTTTCTCATGACGGGCATTCCGGCAGCCGCATTGATAGCCTGTACGCCCTTTCTTCACGCCGCGCCTCAGGAAGAAGCGGACATCCCCTCCATGACCCGGACCTGGACGAACAAGGAAACGGGCGCCACCTTCCAGGCCAGGCTGGCCGGCTTGAACAGCGTCAACGCGATCATGCAGAACGTCTTCACGAAAAAGAAAATCCCCTTTCCCCTCAAAAAACTTTCCAGGGAGGACCTGGACTGGATTGACTTCCACAAGGAGCTGGTCGGCAAGACGGATGCGGAGCTGGCTAAAATGGTCATCCCGAAAGGAGTCCTGGGTAAACAGCTGAAAGGGCTGACCTACCGGGAAAAGGACGGCAAGTTCGTCAAAATGGACGGCAAATGGAACGCCAGGTATTTTATCCTGTATTATTCCGCGAGCTGGTGCGGCCCGTGCAGGGCCTCCCTTCCGCGCAACCTGGAGGTGTACCGGGATAAAATCGCTCCCCGCAAGGATCTGGAAGTAGTCCTGTGCAGCATGGACCATGCGCTGGAAGGCGCCCAGAAATGGGCCGTTTCCAATAAGATGCCGTGGCCGGTCTTCCTGTTCGGCTACCTGGACAACCTTTCCAAGGAAAGCCCCCTGATCCGCAAGAATTATCCCGGTCCCATCCCCTCCCTGGTGCTGGTGGACGCCAACGGGAACAAAATCGCTTCCGGCAGCATGGATGGACTGGTGCGGAAGGTGGAGGAGCTGGCCAGCGCGGAAAAGGAAAAGGAGGCAACGGCCGAATCCGAATAAACGAATCCTCCCCTGGCGGGATTTCACGTTTTTTTTCCGCACCCGGACATGAAGACGCAAAACAGCCCCGGAAGGCTAACCTCCGGGGCTGTTTGTTAATGTTTACTGAACAGATGGACTCTGCTGCGTCTTAGGCGCGGAGAGCGGCACCATCCTTGGCTTCAATGGCTTTCTTCGCTTGGGCGAAGATGGCGTCAAAAGCCTTTTCGTCGGAGACGGCCAGGTCGGCAAGGACCTTGCGGTCCAGATCGACGTTGGCGGCTTTCAGGCCTTCCATAAAGCGGGAATAGGTCAGACCGCGGTCGCGGACGGCAGCGGAAATACGGGCGATCCAGAGACGGCGGAATTGTCCCTTGCGTCTCTTGCGGTCGCGGTATTCATACTGCCAAGCCTTGTAAACAGCATCCTTGGCATAGCGGAAGAGTTTGCTGCGGAAACCGCGGAAACCCTTGGCACGCAAGAGAATGCGCTTACGGCGCTTGCGAGAGGCCGGTCCATTAGTGGCACGTGGCATAGCTTATTTCTATTTCTATCTTGAACAGACTGTTCTTCCTCACCTCCCTGCAGTCTCGCCTGTTCTTATCTTCTCATTGGAAGAAGGCTGCATGAAGGCCCCCCGTTCAGCGGGGGGAAAGCTCGGCGTTGGTCGAGCGTTTCCGCGGTTTAGGCGAAAGGCAGGTTCTGCTTGACTGCCCAGACTTGCGTTTCGTCCACCAGAGCCACCTTGCCAAGCTGACGCTTGCGCTTGCTGGATTTCTTCTGGAGGATGTGGCGCTTACCCTGTTTACGGCGCAGTACCTTGCCCGTGCCGGTAACCTTGAAACGCTTGGCGACTGCCTTGCGAGTTTTATTGATACCACCTTTGCGGGTCATGGTGGAAAGAGTATAGGCGCCAATCCGCTCTTGGCAAGTGGAAAATGACCCCGAAACATTTTTCCGGTTAAAATGGCACGCTTCCCCACCTGCCCGGTCCCCCTCCCGGACCAGTGCGGCACGCTCAAATTCCGGAGGAAAGGCGGCCTTCCTTTTTCTCTCTCTCCTTCGGGACATCCGCTCTTTTGGCGCAGGAGATGGAATAAAGCAGCAGGACGGGGAACAGCAATTCCAGAGGCAGCATATAGCGGACTTCATACGTAGTCGCCGCCGCGCCAATGGCCAGAACCACTCCGTAAAATGGCACAAAAGGGATCAGATACGCCTTTTTCTTCATCATTCCGTAAACGAGGAAGCTGAGCACGCAGCCGTAAAACAGGGAAAGCTGCGGCATGTCCCTGACATTGCCCGCAGGCAAGTTCCAAACCATCTGGCTGTTCAGAAGAAGAATCTTCCCCGCCAGCAGGGGATTGTCCGCAGAAACGGAGAAAAACAGATTCCTGACAAGTTCCCCTTTGCCGGACAAGGTCCACGCAAACCCATACTTCATTCCCGTCTCCCAGGACTCAAACAGGCCCGTGTGGAGATACTTCTGCCCGTACCCGGCTGACACTGCGGGATGCAGGGAATCTTCATAAAGGCGGTACTGCCTCATGATGACGTCCCTAGGCATGATTTCCCGTTCAATCAGCTCCATGTCTCCGTCACTCACCTTCCCGCCCTCTGCAACAATATCACAGACCACATGAGCCATCTTGGCATACTTGGTGCCGGACGCGCCGCTTTCCGCATCCATCAGAAAGGGAAGGACGAGAAAAGCGAACAGCCAGCAGCAAATTCCCCCTATCACGGGAATCGCCAGGCGGCGGAATTCCTCACGGTGATGGAACATATGGACGGACAGGGCCGCGACAGTAAGAAAAAACGGAACGGCTCCGTCATAGCGCAGGCACCCGGTTCCGGCCAGCCCAAGACCGATCAGCCACAGGGCGGAGGTGCGTTTTTCCAATAACCAGGAGCATAATCCCACCGTAAGCGCCATCAGGAAAATGGAATAGGGAACGTCCTTGATCACCGTCGTCACCATCTCAAACTGGAACAGGCACAGCAAGACGGCTCCCAGCACGATCAGCGCCCGCATCCGTTCGCGCGCCGCCCAGGAAACGATCATGAAGCAAACGGACAACAGCAGCCCCAGTTGAACCAGAACGATGGCCTGAAATTCCGGCCAGACGCTTAAAACACCCTTGCACAGCAGGGTGTGGGCCAGCGTATGCATCAAATTATACTGTCCGCTGACGATTTGGGGATACTGGCGATATTGGAAATCAAAGGAACACCGTGAACCCGCATGCAACCACCACGCCAGCACAGCGATGGAAATAACGGCCATGACGCCCCATTTCCCCCAGGGGCCCCACTCCGTTTCATGGCGCGCGCCATACCATACCACGCCATTCAACGCTTGTACGGACAGGCATAAAGCCGTTAAAAAAATTCCATACTGGACAATAGAGGACGCGGCGCCCTCCCAGGTTCCGAAACACAGGCCATCCGCACGGAACACGAGACCCAGGGGGAAAAGAATGACACTGCAAATTCCGCAGGCAGCCACCACCTTCTTCCACGGCAGCATGCAGTCATCCGCACGCCAGCGCCATAAAACAAGCAGAGAAGCTAGAATCACGAAGAAAAAGAATACGCCAAACATCATTCCGTCACAGTCAATGAACCCAGTGCCGCTCCGGCACCTGGACGGATAAACTAACGGATTTCTAATCCGTTACGGATTAGCACGGAATGGACTCCATGCCACAGGGAGCGCCGCAAGCCTTGCGGCATCCGGACATCAACAGGAACGGCAGAAAACTTTTTTCCCTGAAAGTCAGGGAATCGTAGCGAGACACCTGCTTTTCAACGGCTGCAAAGGCTTGCGCCGCTCCAAAGGCCGGTCATGCAATTCCGGAAGGTTGCACCACAAGGGAACGTTTCTCAATAAGGACATGGCTATTCAGCATAAGTCCCTTGTTATAAAAAACAGGCCTTGACCCCGGATTAGAAATTCGTTTTTTGAAATGCGGCAACCTCCCATGCCTTCTCCGTAAAAGGGTTCTCCGCTTTTGGCAGCGATTGCCGCGGAACATTTCTCCCGGGGAAAACGCTTGAAAATCAATCATCGGCACGACGATCCCGGGAAAATGGCATCATTGCCTCCGTCCCGGTCTGGAACATCCGGGCTTTCCCGTTCCGGAGGGGAAAAGAGGCATTCTTCAAGGAATGCCCTGCTCTTTTTTACCGCCTTCGCGCATTTGCCTGATTTCATCCCGGATCAGGGCGGCGCGTTCAAATTCCAGATGGGAGGCCGCCTCCTTCATTTCCGCCTCCAGCCTGGCAATGCGCTCTTCCAGCCCGTACCCGGCCTCGTCCTCCGCCACGCGGAAGGACTCTTCATCCTCTTCCGCATACAGTTTCAACTGCCCCTGTTCGGACCGGCTCACCGTCTGGGGAACAATGCCGTGCTCCAGGTTGTACTTCTCCTGAATGCTCCGGCGGTAATCCGTCAGCTCAATCAGCCGCTTGATGGAATCCGTCATTACATCCGCAAACAGGACGCACTCCCCGTTCAAATGGCGCGCGGCGCGGCCCGCCGTCTGCACCAGGGACGTTTCATTGCGCAGGAAACCTTCCTTGTCCGCATCCAGAATGCACACCAGGGAGACTTCCGGCAAATCCAGCCCCTCCCTGAGCAGGTTGATGCCCACCAGAACGTCTATCCTCCGGGCACGCAGGGCGCGCAGAATCTCCACGCGCTCAATCGCGTCCACATCCGCATGAATGTAGGAGACCTTCAGCCCCACCCCCTTCAGGTACTCCGTCAGGTCTTCCGCCGTCTTCTTGGTCAGCGTCGTGACCAGCACGCGTTCATTCTTGGCAACGCGCTCGTTGCACAGGGCAATCGTCTCGTCAATCTGCCCTTTCAGGGGACGGATGGTGATCTTCGGCTCCAGCAGGCCGGTGGGACGGATAATCTGCTCCACAATCAGGGGTGTGGAACGCTTCGTGGGATCAAACTTCTCCACCGGTTCCGTGGACGGGCTGGGAGTGACGCGGATATCCTTGGGGGAAGTGAACAGAATCCCCTTGAAGCCTTCCGGCGCCTTTTCCCCGGACCTGGCGGCGCGGCGCACGGGAATATAAGTCTTGTTGTCCGCACGGCAGTTCACCAGCTCAAACGGCCCCGGCGTAGCGGAGGCGTACACGATCTGGTTCTGCCTCTCCATGAACTCATGGAATTTCAGCGGCCTGTTGTCCAGCGCGCTGGGCAGGCGGAAGCCGTGCTCCACCAGAATATTCTTGCGGCTGCGGTCCCCCTCGTACATGCCGCCCAGCTGGGGCACGGCCACATGGCTTTCATCAATCAGGGTCAGGGAATCCTTGGGGAAGAAATCCAGCAGCGTGGAGGGGGAACTGCCCGGCAGGCGGCCGGAAAGATGGCGGGAATAATTCTCAATCCCCTTGCAGAAGCCCAGTTCTTCAATCAGCTCCAGATCGTAATCCGTACGCAGTTTCAGGCGCTGCGCTTCCAAAAGACGCCCATGCTTCTCAAACCATCCCACGCGGTCCTCCAGCTCCGCTCGGATGGCCTTAAGCGCCGCGGCCCGTTTTTCCGGAGCGGCCACGTACTGCTTGGCCGGGAAAAAGGTGTAACTCCCAAGCCGTTCCCGCACGCGGCCGGAGGTGGAATCAATCAGGGAAACCCGTTCCACCTCATCTCCGAAAAACTCCACGCGGATCGCCTCCCCTTCCGAATAAGCGGGAAACACCTCCACCACCTCCCCGCGCACGCGGAACGTGCCGCGGGTAAAATCAAAATCCTGCCGCTCAAACAGGCGTTCCACCAGCTGCCGGAGGAACACGTCCCGGTCCATGATGTCTCCCTCACGAATGCGCAGGGTCAGGTTACGGTAATCTTCCGGGGTGGACAGGCCGTAAATGCAGGAGACGGACGCCACCACAATCACGTCCCGGCGCGTCATCAGGGAATTCATGGCGTTCAGGCTCAGGCGGTCCAGCTCGTCATTGATGGCGGAATCCTTTTCGATATAAGTGTCGGAACTGGCGATGTACGCCTCCGGCTGGTAATAGTCGAAATAGGAAACGTAGTAATCCACCGCGTTATTCGGGAAAAAGCTTTTCAGCTCCGAGTGAAGCTGCGCGGCGAGCGTCTTGTTGTGGGAAATCACCAGCGTGGGCCTGTTCATCCGGGCGATCAGATTCGCCATCGTGAACGTCTTGCCGCTCCCGGTCACCCCCAGCAGGCCCTGGTGCTTGTTGCCCGCTTCCAGAGACTTGAGCAGCTTGCCGATGGCCTGCTCCTGGTCCCCGGAGGGCTTGAAGGAGGAATTTAATTCAAAAGACGACATACGCGAGGAAGCCAGTATAATCCCCCCGCCCCGCCGGGCTAGGACAATGTTTGACAATTCCCCCCTGCTGACCCAGTATATGCGGCATGTACATTCCCACGCAGGAAGAACGGTATGCAAAAAAAGGGTTCGTCTCCCTCATTCTGTGCGTTGTGGTCCCCTCCTGCCTGTACGTCTCCCTTCTATCCAAGCAACTGATGATGGTGCGCGGACATGAATGGGAAGCCATCATGAAAATCTTCCTGGCGTTCACCTATCCGCTGGCGGCGCTCTTTGCCATGACGGGCATTCCGTTCTTCTGGTGGTCCGTGGGCATCTCCCTGGCGGTCCACGCGGGAATCGTCATCTGGCTGAAGACGGCTCCCCGCCTGTCGCCCAAAAAGGCCATCTGCATCGCCCTGTGCGTGGGAATGCTGGATTTCCTGTTTGTGAAAATATTCCCCTTTCCGGCGCAAATCATGGGCTGAACTGCCCTGCGGAACGCCCGGAATGTTCCGTCCTCCGGTTCAGGACTGTTTTTTAGCCAGGGCAATAATCTGCCTCTTGATCTCGCGCGCCGCTTTTTTGGAATCCGCCTGGTAGGCCTCATACGTAAAGCACTGCGCCCCGGAGCCGTCGCTGGCAGTCAGCACCAGCTTGGGATAAAACTTGCCCTTTTCCAGGGCCTCCTTCACGGGAGCGGCCACCGTGGACTTGCCTCCCTTCACCGGGAGATAAACCAGCACGCACCGTTTTCCCACGGCTTCAAGAAACCCCTCCGTCACGCCGGCGGCCAGCGGGCAGGTCGTGGCCGTGTTCGTATAAAGATAGGCCACGGGCTTCTTTTGCTCTTTCGCTGTTTTCAGAGCCTCTTCCATCCGATCCGTGGTGAAAGTGCTTTTGGGCAGCCTGACATCCGCCCGTGAATGGGGGGACGCGGCCAGAAGACAGACACTCAACAGGGTAATTAACATTTTCATAGGCCGCCACCATACGGGCTGCCCTGGGGCATGTCAAAGACAAAGCTCCCCCGTTTAATCTTGAACGCCAGGGCGCGGTATGGCAGAGTGCGCCCACGCATTCGTCGCGCCTGTGGCGAAATTGGTAGACGCGCCAGACTTAGGATCTGGTGTTGAAAAACGTGCAGGTTCGATTCCTGTCGGGCGCACCATCAATAACCCTCTTTAAGTAAACAACTTGAAGAGGGTTTCTTCTTTGTGCTGAAATAGGCGCGAATTCTATAAAACGGCCCCAATCTGTGTACAAAGTGTGTACACTTTCAACCCGTTTTTGGACTTATTTTACAAGGTATTTCTGTCATACGGATCACACAATGAACGGCTCATTTGGCCGCTTTGTAAAACGGAAATATCGTGAGTTATATATAATTGATACAATACCAATACATTGTGTTAATTTATGTCTATCTACACACTCCACCATCAGGTGAGGCGGCTGGATGAAACACTCTGCGGCAATGACAGGAAGTACTCGACCGGAGATGTTCTGTTCTCTGATCGAGGGGAACGAATCGTTCTGGGAAACCCCATTGCGGAAGGCGGTGAAGGATCGGTCTTTGCTGCCCATTCGGCATTAGGATCGCCACTCGTAGCCAAGCTCTACCATCCGAACCAACGGATGCGTTGGCGCGAGCAGAAGCTTCGATTGATGTGTTCCAGGCCTATACGCTCCCCGTGCGTGGCGTGGCCGCGCGAGATCCTGTACGACGAACTGCGGCGCTTTGTCGGCGTGCTGATGCCCCGGGCGGACGGTGTTCCGCTCGGGGCTTTCGCGTTTCATGCGGACCTGCAGAAGAAACAGTTCCCCTCATGGAATCGTTGCGACCTGACCAGGTTATGTTTGAACTTATCGGAAGCAGTCCATACTCTGCACCGTTACGGTGTCGTTCTGGGTGATCTGCATCCCCGTAATGTGATGGTTTCTTCTGATGGCTCCGTCTGCTGGGTAGATGCCGACAGCGTCCAGATCGAAGACTATCCCTGTTCCGTCGGGACGGAACGTTTCCGAGCTCCAGAACTCCACGGCAACTTCGGAGACTTTCTCCGTACCCGAAGCCACGATGCCTACGCCCTGTCCGTCCTGCTCTTCATGACATTGGCTCTCGGCCTGTCTCCTTTTGCCCGGCAGGGTAATGGAGAAGAGATGCAGGAGGCCGTCAGGAAGGGAGTGCTGCCATACCCGTTTGCTTCGTACAAACCGTCAGCGGGATTCTACCCGCCCGATACCCCCGGACGCTATGTCTGGTCGTATCTTCCCCGCAAGCTCCGCGATGTCCTCGGCCACAACCTCACCTGTGTCCAGCATCGTGATTTGCGGCCACGCGTCTCCCCGGGGTATTTGACGCGTTGTTTTCATCAATACCTCAAGGATATGGAGCCGAACGGCAGAAGAAATCATCCTGTTTATCGGGATCTTCTGCATGACCGACCCTGCCCGCCCCGCAATCTGATGGAACAGATGATACCCAACATCTGTATGGACTGCGGGATTCGTTTCCGGGAGGCTCCTGACGATACCGCACGGCGTTTACGGCAATCTCATGCCCGCCCTCTGTGCAAGCTCTGCATCAGGCGTCGCAGTGTGTTGAATCAGGCCTCCCGGAATACAACCACCAACCATTAACTCGAATCATTATGTCCCTATCATCGACACAACCAAACAAACAGGAACAACTCGCCTCCATGCGCGAGTTCAGCAACAACACTAACGCCCGGCTTCCCGTTCTCTTCCTGCTGGATACCAGCGGCAGTATGAACGGCATCGTCCGGGGCGACCATCAACAAGTCCTCCGTCAGGAGCACTCCGACGGAATCAACTGGAATATTGTCACAGGAGACAATCTCGTCACCCGGATGGACGAACTCAATACCGGTCTTCAAAGGTTCATCAGTGACATTCTGGTCGATCCTCTAGCAAAACTGGCCGCTGACGTAGCAGTGATCACATTCGCCCGGACAACGACGACAGTGAAAGAATTCGGTCCGATCCGTGAATCAGACTCAGAGCTGAAAATCACCACGTCACAGGAGAATGAAACGCTTCTTGGCGAAGTCGTCGAATTGGCTCTGACCGAACTTGATAATCGCAAAAGAACCTATCAGGAACATGGAGTGGAATACTACCAGCCCTGGCTCATCGTGATGACAGACGGAGTACCGACCAGCACCCGGCACCGGGAATTGCAGGAACGCCTGAAAGAACTGTCGGCCAGCCGCAAGCTGAGTGTGTTCGTCTTCGGTATTGGCCGTGCTGACCTGTCAGAGCTTTCCTACATCAGCCCGGGGCGTCCTCCCATGCAAATCAACGATCAGAAGTTCCCGGAACTGTTCGCATGGCTGAGCCGAAGCTTCCGCATGGTCAGTATGTCCATGCCGGGAGACGGAGTATCACTGGCTCCTCCCCCGGATGACGTGTGGCGGGTATAGAACTGGCAAAATCAGAAAGCCTCTCTCATGGGGGGGCTTTCTTTTAACTACAGTATGGTAGTATTGCAGGAAATCGTCATCTTATAGTAAACCTATCCTTTCTTCTTAAATGTTCAGGAAAGCAATGGGACCTAGAAGATAACGAGTGTTCCAGCTTGAGTTTTTGCCGATTTTATGGCATAGGCATCCTACGCCTGTGCTCCGGTTTCCAAATTACCCGCGAAGCGATGCGCCAAACCAGTACTCAACAAAGCGATAATGGCAATAGCTGTGAACATCAAAAAACTGGAGAATGATCTTTGGGAATCAGCAGATCTTCTCCGCGCAGGATCAAAATTGACATCGAATCAATATTGCATGCCCGTTCTGGGGCTGCTCTTCCTGCGATATGCATTCAGTCGGTACAAGCTTGTGGAAGACGAAATCGTCAGAAATCTTCCTTCTCGAGGTGGACGGGTCCGCCCGGTAGAGGCCAGCGACTTCAACGCCAAGAGCGCCATTTTTCTTCCCCGGGAAGCCCAGTATGCCTGGCTTGTCAACCTTCCTTCCGATATCGCGTCTGCCAATCTGGTCAGTATGGACGGACATGCCATGAAAAGTCTGGGAGAAGTTGTCAACAATGCCATGGCTCTTGTGGAATCACAGAGTCCCCAGCTGCAAGGTGTTTTACCTAGGAGCTATACTGACTTTCCCGATGAGTTGCTCGGAGAACTCATCCGCATTTTCAACAACGATGCGCTGGACAGGGTGGGCGGCGACGTTATCGGGCGTATCTACGAGTATTTCCTGAACAAGTTTGCAAAAAATATTGCTCAGGACGATGGCGTCTTCTTTACGCCCAAGTCTCTGGTCAAAATGATTGTGAACGTTCTGGAGCCATCTCGGGGAACGCTTCTCGATCCTGCTGCTGGCAGCGGGGGCATGTTCATCCAGACCGGAGATTTCGTTCACGCCTCCGGTATGACGGCCAACAACTCGATGACCTTTTACGGGCAGGAGAAAGTGGAGTACAACGCCAATCTCTGCCTTATGAATATGGCGGTACATGGTCTGACCGGCGTCATCAAATCCGGGGACGAAGCCAACACCTTCTACCATGATGCTCACAACCTTAACGGCAAGTGCGATTATGTCATGGCCAACCCTCCCTTCAATGTCGATAAGGTCAAGGCGGAGGGAGCCGAAAGCGCGGGGCGCCTTCCCTTCGGCCTGCCAGCAGTCAACAAGAACAAGGAAATCGGCAACGGCAATTATCTATGGATCTCGTATTTTTACTCATATCTCAATGACCACGGTCGGGCTGGGTTCGTTATGGCCTCTTCCTCGACCGATAGTTCAGGACGGGACAAGGACATACGCGAACAACTGGTTCGCACGGGCCATGTAGACTGCATGGTCAGTGTCAGCAACAATTTCTTCTATACCAAAAGCCTCCCATGCTCCTTGTGGTTTTTCGATAAAGGCAAGTCCGCCGACCGGCTCGACAAAGTGCTTTTCATCGATGCCCGCAACTACTACACGGTCGTGGACCGTACGCTGAATGAATGGACGGAATGGCAGCTCAAAAACTTGAACGCCATTGTCTGGCTCTACCGGGGGGAAGTTGATAAATACCAGGCCCTCATGGAGGAATACCGAGTAACCTTGCGTACATACGCCGAGAAAACGGACAACACCGCCTTGACGGAAGCCCTGACAAGCAACTCCGATTTCGCCCCGGCACGACAAGCCCTCGAAGACACGCTCCAACAAATGCGCTCAGCCGCTGTTACCGCCGTTGAAACGGCCCCTCGTAAGGAGAAGAAAAAAATACAGTCTGACTGGGACGGCAAGCAATCCGCAGTGAACGCCATGCTCACGGTAGCAAAGGAGGCGGACTGGCTCTTCAGTAAATTCGGCGAAGGCGAATACAGAGATGTGCTCGGCCTATGTAAGCTAGCAAGTATCAAGGATATCAAGGAAAAAGGCTGGTCTCTGACTCCCGGTGCCTATGTCGGCGTTGTCCCCATAGAAGATGATGGGGTGGATTTCAAGGCACGCATGGCGGAGATTCATCAGGAATTGTTGAAACTACAAACAGAGTCGAATCGGCTCATGGAAGCCATTTCGAAGAATTGGGGGGAGATCAGCATATGAAGTCATTTACTGTTGATGAATTAGTGGATATTGAGGATGGAGATAGAGGGAAAAATTATCCTAAATCTTATGACTTTCAAGATCATGGGTATTGCCTTTTCCTAAATACTGGAAATGTCACAAAAGAAGGATTTTCTTTTGAAGAAACACAATTCATATCTGAAATTAAGGATAAACAGCTAAGAAAGGGAAAATTAAAAAGAGGTGATATAATATATACAACAAGAGGAACTGTAGGAAATGCTGCGTATTATGATAAGCATGTTTATTTCAATAACATCAGGATCAATTCAGGAATGGTCATTCTGCGATGTAAAGAAAATGTAGACCAAAAATATATATACCAACTTCTCAAAAGCGATCTGTATCGAAAATTGTTTCTACAATACTGCACTGGTAGCGCGCAACCTCAGCTACCAATTAAGAATTTAAAAAAAATCAAACTTAATGTTCCTGAACTACCAATCCAAAAACGCATTGCCGACATTCTCTCTGCCTACGACGATCTGATCGAGAATAACAGGAAACAGATTAAACTGCTGGAAGAGGCAGTGCAACGCCTGTACAAAGAGTGGTTCGTCGACTTGCGCTTTCCTGGTTACGAGAACACAAAAATCGTTGATGGAATACCGGAGAGATGGAAAAGAGTAATTATTGGTTCTATTTGTCAAACTGTTGGAGGAGGAACTCCTTCAACAAAAGTTGACTCATATTATAACGGAGGAAAAGTCAAATGGGTAACGCCTACAGATATTACTAAAAATGATAGTTTGGTTCTTTTAGATTCTGAGAAAAAAATTACGCAAGAAGGTTTAAAGAACAGTTCTGCAAAGATGCTTCCTCCGGAAACTATTTTAATGACGAGTCGAGCAAGTGTAGGATTTTTTTCAATTTGTGAACATGAAGTATGTACAAATCAAGGATTCATCTCATGTATTCCCTATGATGCTAATTTACAAATGTATCTTTTATTTAATTTGATTAGCAGGGTAGATGAGATACGGCAAAAGGCAAGTGGTTCAACATATTTGGAAATAAGTAAATCAACGTTTAAATCTTTACTAATAACAATTCCTGATAATAGATTGTTGAATAGTTTTCAACTTTTGACTCACCGAATGATCGAAAAAATAAAAATCCATAAAAAATCCATTGTTAGGCTTTCTGAAGCTCGCAATCGACTTCTCCCGAAACTGATGAGCGGAGAAATTGCTGTATAGTTACCATCAAACCGGAAAGACATCATCCATGAGCTACGACTATTCGGAAAACATTCTGGTGCAGGAAAGCACAGGACGACTGCTTCAGGAGGAGCTGGGCTGGGAGGTGGCGATGGCCTATAACACCGAGAAGCTCGGAGAGGATGGCACGTTCGGTAGAAAGAATTACCGGGAGATACTCCTGACCCGTTACCTGCAGGCCGCTATCCGTAAACTCAATCCATGGATCACCGATGACTTGGTGGACGAGGCCATCCGAACGCTGGATACGCATCTTTCCACCTCCTCGCTTCTCCAGATCAACGAGGAGAAATACAATCTGATCCGTGACGGCATTCCCGTCACGCTTCGGAAACCGGACGGGAAGAGTGAAGAAAAGCGTGTTGCCGTCATTGACTTTCAGCGCCCGGAGAACAACCATTTCCTGGCGATCAAGGAACTCAAGGTCTGGGGTGAGCTCTACAGGCGCAGAACGGATGTTGTGGGGTTCGTCAATGGTATACCTTTGCTCTTTATTGAGCTGAAAAAGAATACGGTCGATGTGCAAAACGCCTATACAGATAACTACACGGATTACCTGGATACCATTCCCCACCTGTTCCACTACAATGCCATGGTGATGCTGAGCAACGGTGGAGAGGCCAAGGTGGGAACGCTTGGCAGCAAGTATGAGTTTTTTCATGAATGGAAGCGTCTCCATGAAACGGACGCAGGCAATGTAGCCTTGGCAACGCTGTTGAGGGGTATTTGTAAAAAGGACAACTTCCTCGACCTCGTGGAGAACTTCATCCTCTATGACCACAGCGAAGGGCGTACCGTCAAGATCCTGGCTCGCAACCACCAGTACCTGGGTGTGAATGAGGCCGTTAAAGCCTACGAGACCCGCCAGCTAAACAATGGCAAACTGGGTGTATTCTGGCACACTCAAGGCAGCGGCAAGAGTTATTCCATGCTCTTTCTGGCGCAGAAGATACGCCGAAAGTGCTTCGGTTCTCCGACCATCGTCATCCTGACCGACCGGGAAGAGTTGAACACCCAGATTAGCGACACGTTCGAAAATTGCGGCATGCTAGGCAAAACAAAAGCCTCCCGTTTTATTGCCACCAGTGGAACCGACCTCGTCAATAAACTCCAAGGGAACCAGAGCTTTATTTTCACGCTCATTCAAAAATTCAACCAACCTGTCGTCCATCCCATCACCCCGAAGCATGATTTGCTCATCATGTCAGACGAGGCGCACCGCAGCCAATATGGTATCTTTGCGGACAACATGTGCCAATTGTTGCCGACGGCGTCGCGAATAGGTTTTACAGGCACACCCCTTCTCACCAGTGACAATATCACCGAACGAACCTTCGGCGGCTACGTTTCCGTGTATGACTTCCAACGGGCCGTGGAAGATGGGGCTACTGTTCCACTCTACTATGAGAACAGAGGGGATAAAATTGGCCTTGCAGGCACCCCGGCACTGAACGAACGCATGATTGAAGCGATCGAAGCCGCAGATCTTGATCCCAACCAGCAGGAAAAGCTGGAACGTGAGTTTGCCAAAGAAATCCACGTACTGACGGCAGAACCGCGGCTGCGAGTCATTGCGCAAGACTTTGTTCGCCATTATTCCGACTTGTGGACAAGCGGCAAGGCCATGTTCGTTTGCCTCAACAAGGTAACGTGTGTGCGGATGTTCAACTTTGTACAGGAGTACTGGACTCAGGAAATAGTCTCCTTGAAGGAACAGCAAAAGCACGCCAGTCAGCAGGAATCTCTCGAGATGGAACGAAAGATTCGCTGGATGGAAGAAACAGAGATGGCTGTCGTCATCAGCCAGGAACAGAACGAAATTCTGACCTTCAACAAGTGGGGGCTAGATATCATCCCCCACCGTACCAAGATGGAGAAACGCGAAATGGACAAGGAATTCAAGAAGTCCGAAAGTCCTTTTCGCATAGTGTTTGTCTGCGCTATGTGGCTGACCGGCTTTGACGTCAAGAGCCTTTCCTGCCTGTACCTGGACAAGCCGTTGAAAGCTCACTCACTGATGCAGGCCATTGCACGTGCCAATCGTGTGAACGAGGGGAAAAGCAATGGCCTCGTGATCGACTATATCGGCATCGTCAGCGCCCTGAAAAAGGCACTTGCCGACTATACCGGTACCCGGGGAGGTGGCGGAGATGATCCAACAGTGGATAAGGAGAAGCTGTTGTCGAGAATTGCAGAGCTTGTGGAGAAGATTCGTGATTTCCTGAAGGAGCATGGATTCATTCTCGAAAATCTGGTAAAATCCATCCCTGACAGTTTTGATCGATTGGAGCTCATTCAACAGGCAGCTAACGCTATGTGCGGAACACTGGAAATCAAGAAGACTTTTCAAACGTATGCCAACGAACTGTTTCGTCTGATGAAGTATGTCAACAGAGACGACGTAGACGATGAAACCCGTGCCAACAAGAATGCCATCAAGGCTATCTATGATGAGCTGCAGAAAAAGCGAAAACACGCGGATACTACAGGGTTGATGGTGGAAATCAACAAGATTGTTAACGAATACATCATCGTACATCAATCCAGGCCTGATGATACGAAACCGGACAAGACAATCGATATCAGCCAAATCGACTTTGAACGCCTCTCTCGGGAATTTGCAAAAGCAAAGAAGCGGAACTTGGCGATGAAGGATCTGGAAGAATTGGTGGAATACTATCTTGAACAGATGATGGTGAACAATCCCGGTCGTGTGAATTATTACGAGAGGTACCAGGCAATCATTGACGAATACAATCAGGATCAGGATAAAGCCAACATTGAACGTACCTTCGAAGAGCTGATGAAACTAGCTTCAGACCTCAACACGGAACAACAGCGATACGTAAGAGAGGGCTTTGACAACGAAGAGGAATTGGCGCTTTTCGATATGCTCTTTTCAGACACACTCTCTCCCAAAGACATCAAAATCATCAAGATGGTTTCGAAAGATCTATTGGTAAGTGTCAAGGAAAAGATAACAGCTCTTGACCACTGGACGGATAAGTCCAATACCACGGCGGAGATATCCAACCTCATTCGGGATACATTGTGGAAAAACCTCCCCGAAGTATACACGGATACGAGTATTGACACCTACCGCCAACATATTTTCGAGTACTTCTATTCACGGTATAAAGAGGTTGTTTAACCCGTTTACTTAAATCCAAGGTTCCTAATCATCTGAAATGAGACGGGAAAGCTGGTTATGTAAAAGATTATCTAATGTAACAGTATCGTTCCCTCTGCTGAAAGTTATCCTGATATTGTAACACCTTCATTACATGAAGGGGCAACTCAATATCATCGGCGATGCCGTCCGCAAACACCGCAGAGCTAAAAAATGGACTCAGCATGATCTTGCCGGGGCTTGTCAGCGGTTGGGGTGGCAGCTTATTCGGGAAACCCTCATCAAAATAGAACTGGGGACACGGCGAGTCGTCGACTCCGAAGTCCTGCTTTTGGCCCGGGCCTTGGGATGTTCTCCCTCCGACTTGTTGGGCGACAATGTGGATGAAGCCTTGATGTCGGCTCGTCATAGCAAAAGTGACAGCTAAAAAAATCCATTACCCATGTCGGGCAATGGATAAAGATGGGATCACTTGACTATGTCGGAATGTCCAACTGGCATATCCGGCATGTCTTCGACATCATCTCGACCGCAGATCACTATCCCGGTTTGCCCGGGGATAATGTGATTCAGAAGACGTTGTCTTTGAGCTTCCGACAAAGCTTCTCCAGGATGGAGCAGAACGTGGGTGCGGTAAATGTGACCATCAAGAGCGCAGACCATGCAGGAAACTTTTTCTTTCCCTTCGTCTGGATCAGATGCAAGGCATCCCGACTGTTCGAGATCCTGCCACGATTTCCATCGAAAGGAACCTTTCCTGTCATCGGGATACCGGCACCGGCCGCACTGAAGCCCGGCCAAGCCCTGGTATTCCAGATCCATGAGTTCCGAATCTCCGGGAAGGTACTCATGTCCTTTTCGGACAATATGTCGTTCGTTCCTGTAGGCCAGCGTTCGTTCAACCCGGCACAGATCGTGAGATCCGCACTGAGGACAAGTGAATATGAAATGTTGTAACATAGTGGTGATAAATGGATTGTTTTTCGGATAAGAAACTTTCTCATCCTTCTATATATCACCCCCGGATGGCACGATTTTCACTGAAAGACGCAAGACCAAATGTAATGAAATCGTTACATTTGGTCTTGACCTGAGAATGAAGTGAGGACAGAGTAACGGTGGATACCATCTATTCACCACTTATGAAGAAATGCATAACAGGCGGCATTGCCGCACTTATTACGTTGGCGGCCGTCTGCATGATGGCCGGTCAGTCACAGGCCTCCTCCCGTCAGCAATCTGTAGAGGACGCCATTTGTCATCAGCAGAACCAGGGCGTCATCGTTTGCCCGGGGTGCCAGGGCAAAGGCAATATCGGAGGGCAGAAATGCCAGCGTTGCCAGGGGTGCGATATTCTCAAGTCAAATGGCATGCCACTCTGATGATTCCGGAACCCATAAGTAAATCTAAGTATGAATGCGAAAATATATCGAATCTGTCAGATTGCCGTTCTTATATTGATTTCCACCTTACTTCTTCCGTCATGTGGAAAATCCGACAAGGAAAAGACTATGGATGAAATAGCACAGATTGACCGAGAACTCGTGGAACTGGATGTGCGCATTGCCCAATATGCCCGTCAAAAAGATGAAAATGCTCTTTCTGGCGTTGTCAATACGTTCACGGGTGAATTCGGTTCTGCTCTGGGAAATGTGGCAACTGGAGAAGGTCTGAGCAGGGAAGCAGGAGTGCTTCAAGTCCTTAGAAATCAACTACATCTCCGGAAATATCAACTAGCTCTGAAATATGGCATCAAAGTCACGGAAGCACAGTCAGGCATTCCCGTCTTTCGTCCTCTCAAATAAAAGCACTGTTCTTTCCAATCCTGGGGTAACCAGAATGCTTTAGATCGGTCCAACATTTACTCAGATAAAAGGGAAACGATGTGAAAAAATACATTACAAGGACCATTGCCATACTTATCGCTTTGTCATGCTTTCATGGACAAGTACTGGCAAATTACATTGATATCAAAGATCAATACGGGAAGACTTCACTTCATATAGCGGCTCAAGCGGGAGATAGTAAAGCTGTTCAGTCATTAAGTCAGGCAGGAGCTGACATTAATATCCGAGATGAATTCGGAACCACGCCACTCATAGAGGCTTCCAGATGTGGACATGATCAAATAGTCCAGATGTTGATTCAGGCTGGCGCTGATGTCAACGCATGCGATCAACTCGGAGATACACCAATCACAGCTGCTTCATATCATGGACACGATAAAGTAGTCCAGTCACTCATTCAGGCTGGTGCAAGTATCAATGCCAAAGATGCCAGTGGGCATACTGCGCTCATTTGGGCGAAATCAGAAGGCCACGATCATATTGTCGCTATACTCAAAGAAGCAGGAGCCAAAGGAATCGCCGTATCCCAAAGATCAATCTCATTTTTTTCCAGCTTAGTTTGGTGGGTATGTCTGATATTTTCCGTATGGATTCTGGCCCCCAAAAACAACCGCTTACAAATCTATTTTGTTATTGGTTATACCATACCATTCTTTGGCTTGGATATTCTTGCGGAGCTGTTTCATGGAAGTATCTATGTGATTAGTTTTGTTTTCCTTTTCTTAGCCGTAAAAGGAAAAACGGAAGGGTTATTGCATTGGTCGTGGAGTCGCTCCCTGACTTTGATGGGTATGGCACTCGTTTCAAGAGTCATTGCCCTGTTTGTAACGAATGAACTTCTTTTCCTGTTGTACTGACACCTATAATCCTTGTTGTTATTTCAATACCATGCCGTACACGGAACACACATTTGGCGCTCCCGCTCTCCAGTGGATACTTGCTTTTGAATAATTCAAAGAAAGAGATTCTTATCATGAAAGAGAAACCAATCAAACAACCGTGGCCCCGGAGTGCCAAGATCACTGTGTGGGCGTTGGGTATTTTGCTCATGGGTTCTCTTCTGCTTACTTATGTAGTGCAACACGTATTAGGCCAGGAGATCATCGACCTGCGAAATAGTCTTCCTATTTATCAGGAGTATGAGCCGTGTACAAATGAGGAGGAGCCTGTGGGTATTCCTGATCTGACTGATCCACCATTTGAATTTCACGATATTCGCGACCAATTAAGATGGGATGCTCGTAAAAAGGAAAGTTGAAACAACACTCTCTGATGCCACAACACCCTGATGTAGGATCAACTACAGCAGGGCGTTGATTTTCTGAACAACTCAAAGAAAGGAGATTATTATGAAAAGATCAATTACAGCTGAAGAGGCAGACAAGAGAAATCGGGAAATCCTGGAAGGCTGGAACACCAAACAACCATGGCCCCGGAGTGCCAGGGTGACGGCGTGGGTGCTGGGTATACTTCTGACAGCTATTTTTCTGTTCTTTTTGTATATCCTCATCCTGTCGGCGCCTCCCACAGCAGATATAGTATATTAAGGCTATACCAACACCTAGGATGTATTAGGCATACATCCTAGGTGTTGCTTTTCTTTATCTGGCTCGTAAAATTAACGACATGAGATCTTCCTACTGGCAGCAACTAGCCAAGACAGCTGCTACGATTCATGGTTCCGGGTACAACAGAACCATGTCTACTTTTCCGGAGCAACGGGACATGAAACCTTCTCTTTTGAAATAACCTTTCTTTCACGGTCATATATACCAGACACAGGTACTTACCAGCCTGTCATCATTCGCGAAGCCGCCATGCTCACTATCCCGGGCATGGCGGTTTTTCTGTATCCACCCATCAACAACGAAAGAACCACCACCATGGCTATTAAACTCATCGCCAACTACAGCAAACGCCTCGGGCTGCCGGGGTATTCCTCCCACCAGTTCGAGGTCTCCATTGAAACGGAAATCAGCAACACATCAGAGTTGCCATTCGAAACAGAACGGCTCTACGGTTCCCTTCAGGCCGCCGTAGATGCCCAGATCCAACAGGTCGGATTCGTCCCTGACGAACATTACGGCACACAAGCTGCTCAAACGTCTGTTCCCGGGGCGTTCAGATCACAGACGGCATCCACATCATCCGTGAGGCAAACGCCTCCTGCAAGCGTTCCTGAGAGCTCTGCTGAAACTGTTCCTGCATGGAAGTGCTCGGAAAAGCAACAGTCGCTCATTCTGGAGCTGGTCGGGAAGGCTGGGCTGGATGACTCTGCCCTGAACGAACTGGCTTCCCGGAGATTCAACAAACCCATTACCATGCTCAACCGCATGGAAGCCTCCGGGCTGATCGACGAACTGATGAATCGCTCCGGCTCGTCATCCAAACGTTCGGCATCAGGAAGGAACAACTACACCCGTCGTCCCGCTACGACCTATGCCGGCAACTCCAACCCGTACTGACCATGATCGCTCATGCAACCCGGCCAATACGTTCATACTCCCTGAACCCAGCTATGGCATTGGTGAAGAAGTTTCCTCCCGAGGCTTCTCCTTCCTCTGCCATACGTCCGGACTATTTGTCGCCCTCGTCAGTCAAGTCGTACCTGTCGTGTTCCCTTCGTTTCTTCTTCGAGAGGGTGGTACAGATACGGAAACCAACAACGATTGCCCTGCATGTCGGCAAGGCCATCCACGCCACACTCCAGTCCTTCAACCTCGCCCGGTGGCGAGGAGAGGACAGCAGTGAGGCAATCATGGAAAAAGCCTTCTCCTCCCACTTCCTGGAGCTGGAGAAGACGGAAGGCCCCGTGGACTACTCCGACGAAGAAACACGCCAGAAGGTACGTTCCTGCGCTTGGAACACCGTCAAAGCCTACATGGCCTCCGGCGAGATTGCTTCACAGATGCCTCTAGGAGTAGAAGTCGGCTTGTCGGCCACTATACCCGGACTTCCTGTTCCTGTGCGAGGTGTCATCGACCTCGTTCAGCACGACCTGACGGCAGTGGACTACAAATCCGCTGCCGCCAAACCGGACACCGGGCATGCAGCCTTTGACCATGAACTTCAGCTGGTCACCTATCAGATGATGATTGAAGAAGCCACGGGAGACACGCCTCCGTCGCTGGATCTGATCTACTTGGTCAAGACGAAGACTCCACAGGTGATCCGGGTCAAGATTCCGCCAGCCAACGAACAGCGCAAACAACGCATCGCCGACCTGTACAAGATCGCCTATGAAGGCATCACCACCGAACGTTTCCATCCCCAACCCGGGATGCAGTGCTCCTGGTGCCAGTACAGGAAGGAGTGCTCCGGGTGGTGTAAAAAGTGAGAGGATATGGTTATTCAGAAGCCTGCCGTGAGGGCGGCTTCTTTTTAGCTGAGATCATTTACTGAATTCCGATTCCACGAAGTTCCGAATACGTTGCACGATGACGGCAAACTCTTCGACTTCGCCAAACAACATCGGTTTCATTTGGATGTAGTCACGAGCCCAGGACTGATAACTGTGATCATCAGGAGGCAGGATATTCATATCGGAAGGCCCCAGATGTTCGTAATCGATCCATGAATATCCATAATTGACTGCACGTTGTTGTTTGATTTGTTCAAACAAAGAGTTGTCGTACATGTCATTTCTGATCAGGGCGTCCAGATCATAATAGTGTCTGGCCAACCGTGGTTTGCTTGGGCCTCCCCGCACGTTTTCCTCATGCAGAATGAACGCCTTTTCCCAAAAGGTTCGTTTGGGAGAAACGACTCGCAGAGAAACAGGTTCTGCCAGTTCGGGGAAAACCTGAGCTATATAAGAGTCGATCTGAGCCGGAGATGAAGGTGTTGTCTCTGCTCTGCCGCTTAGTTCCAGTTTGACCGCCGGAGTCACATAGGAACCGGCATCATGTTCCAGCACGGAAGGATAATGAATGTAAAGAACGAACGGGTCGCGAGCCTTACTGAGATCTTCCAGTTCAAAACGAACCCCTGAAATACCACGACAGTCAAAGGATTGCTGTAAGGCTGGCAGGATGAAGTCACTCATCAGATTCCTGTAATACTCTCTCATCTTGCGCTGCTTGCGATCACGCTGCGATGAAGATTCACCAGGAACGGGGAGCAACTCTCCGGGCATGTCTGAAAAGAAAGCAGGAGACAAGGCTATGTCTATGTCTTCAGAAAAGCGCTGGATACAATGAAAGGCTTTTGACAAGGATGTGCCACCCCGGAAACACAAATGAGGCTCTAACGCTTTGTTTTCAAACAACATATCTAGAACCCGGCATACCCAGTAGTCTTTTTCCAAAAAAAGAGCTGGCAAACCTAATTGATCCTGGGATTCAGCAAGCACATCACACTGCTGTTCGGGAACAAGCTGGAAATAAGGAATCATGATGGCAAATTGCAGATAATGGGACGCATCCATTCAGGAGCTTGGGGAGCCCACCGGTTGAGTTGCTTCTTATCGTTCGATGAAAGGTTTTGCGACAAGCGGGAACGCACTTCTTCCACACTTGTCTGATTCTTACCCAAGAAACGCAATGCCATATATACTTCTCCCATAATGGTGCCTGACAAATCCATCAGGTTTTTGGCCGTGCGGCGTAACCTGATTTGCAAAGCCCCGATACGGAAGTCTTTTGACCGTCCATCCGTCAAATACTCATAAGAGGCGGGAACCTGATCGCTCAACCCAAGTTTGTTGGCAAGGTTTGCCCCTGACGGCATAATGCGGGAACCTGTTTTACGAGCCAGTGCCTGAATGATCTGATCCGGGGACGGAGGCAATGGCCGTTGAGAATAACTGCTGATTCGTGGCATGTAATACAACCCGGTTGCAATCCTGACAATACATCCTTTCTCTGCCAGTCGGGAAAGAGACTGATCCAAGGCAGCCCTGGTACCAAGTCCCTTCAAGTCTACAGCCGAGAATACATCTCCCAAGGCAAATCGCTTTTTGATTTGCTTCAGCATATCAATTCTGGTTGCGGACAAGTTCATATCTTTCTGAGGAGCTGTAAATAATTTGCACGATCTCTGACATAAGGTCAAGATATATACTTGCACGATTTCTGACATCATGTATTTCGGGCAATCCATTATACGATTCAGGCGTGATGACTCGTTGGTTGATCAGAAAGATCATGAAGAGCATCATGGAAAGACAGCAGATCATTCGAAGTATTACCGCCTTCTTCGAAGATAGAGGTATTACCTGGAACAAGGTTTATATCGGAGTAACCAACAATGCAGAAAAACGCCTGTTTCAGGACCATAATGTGGACAGGAGGGAGGACGACTACATCGTCTGCCAATCCCGGTCTGCTGATGAAGCACGCAGTATCGAAGGATATTTCCAGGAGCTTGGGGCCTCCGGCTTCAATGGAGGAGGCAATGACACCAGCAGCATTGTCTACGCCTATCACAAAAGGGGCTATACGATTGAATAAGCCTGTCTTTCGGATGGAGACATCCATCTGAAAATCCCCCTCTCTTCACGTCATATATCATTGAGGAAGTAGATGCTCTGCTTCCTGTCTGTGCCCGCCTCCCGGCCTTGTTCCGGGAGGCGGGCTTTTTGTTGCAACAAACCAATCATCAATCAATATGAATACTCACACATCCACACGCGAACTCTATCGCAACCGCGACAACAGCCCGCTGGACAGAAACCAGGTCCGGCGTGTCGCTCCCTCCGTCTTTGCCGACCGCGAAGATGACAGCCGTTCGAAAAAATATCGCTTCGTTTCCTCCGACTCCCTGCTCGACCAGATGGAAGAAGCCGGGTTCCTCGTCGTCGGAGCTCAGGAACAGCGTGCCCGGAAACCGGACGGCACTCCCACCCGCAAACACCTGATTCGTTTTGCCCACCGGGATGTGCTTGAACACAACCGTGACCAGCGCATCGAAGTGGTCATGATCAACAGCCACAACGGCAGCTGTTCCTATCAGCTCATGGCCGGTATCTTCCGGCTGGTCTGCACCAACGGTCTGATTGTCGGGGCTCGTATTGCCGCCATCAACATCCGTCACATGGGCCATACCGGGGAGGATGTGATTGCGGCCAGTCTTCGGCTGGCCGGAGAAACTCCCCGTATCATGGATGATATCCATCGCATGCAGGGAGTCGAACTACCCTACAAGCGTCAGGTGGACTTCGTTGATGAAGCGGCCCGGCTGCGCCTGGGAGACGACTACGAAGACAGGATACGTCCCGAAGCCCTTCTGTCTCCCCGGCGCTGGAACGACATCGGCTTTACGGCGGGAGGACCGGCTACCGTCTGGCAGTGCTTCAACCGGGTTCAGGAAAACCTGATCAGGGGAGGCGTTCCCTTGAAGCCACAGAAGGACGGCATATACCGCCGCCGTTCCCTCCGGGCGCTCAATGGTATTGACGGAAACACACGCCTGAACCGGGAACTCTGGGATCTGGCCGACAGCTATACCCTGAACAACTGACCTGAGACAATCATGAGAAGAAAACATCATCCGAGGGTGAAACGTATGGGACGAACTCCATCCCTGACAGGACTGGAACTGTCCATTCTCCTGTACCTTCACGGCGACTTTGAACGCAGTGACGAGGAGATCATGGCGGAATGTCGTGGCATCGAACAGGAAAGTGTCAGGCATGCCGTTCGTGGTTTAGCAGGCAGGGAATTCATCATCCGCACAAAGGAAGAGGAATTCCTTCTTCGTCCCGACTGCTGGCTGATTACCTATGCCGGACGGATGGCGCTCAAGCAATGGGTGTCCTCTGCTGCTCCGGCTCGTCGGTCATCCCGAACAAGAGTTCTCGCATGAGGCACGGCCATGAACATGAAAGATATCCTCATCGCCCTGGTGGCGCTCGTACTGCTGTGTCTGTTGGGGCCTGTCGTAGTCGGAATCCTGTCGGCTCTGGTGGCCGTGGCTCCGTACCTGCTCGCCGTGTTATTGATCATGGGCGTCATCGCCATCTTCTGCAAGTAACCCTGACAGGAAAGGAATGAGACATGAAGACGATTCCCATCATCGCGCAACTGCGCTCCACGAGCGGATATGATACGGACGCTCCGTACGTGTACATGGAATTGGACACGGAACTACTGGACCGGATCGAGAAAGCAGTGTCGCTTTACAGCAGACATCAGAATGATCCTTCGCTGGGATTGAGCAAACTGACGATTCGCGGCCCGTCCATGACGGCGCTAGTGAACCTCCCGGAACTGACGGAAAAACAGCAGGAAGCACTGGACGAAGACGAAAGCATCCTGCTGGCTTCACCGATTCCGGAGGCAGAATTGGATGTCCTGGAAAGCTGTATCCGGCTCTGTGGTGAAGACATCGACATCCTTGATGCCCGGTGCCTGTACGCCATCGCTTGCAACAAGCACACGCGGGACATGTATGAAGCCAATATCGGGGCCGTACTGAGACACCAGATCGAGTCCCGACATCACCCCGAAAAGGAGGACTTGCCTGATGCTGACGATTGAAAAGTACAAGGGAACCCGCTTCTGGGCCGTCTTTCAAGACGGAGAGCTGTTGGCCGTGACCGTGTACAAACGAGGAGCTCAGGCTATTGTCAGGGCATTGGAAGGCAAATGTAAATGAATGCCTTCATTCAGCAGCTCTTCTTCATCATGAAGTCGGGCTGTTTTTTATCTGCCATATGGAGATTCCGGTTTCTGATTCCGGATTTGCTTTCCTATGAAACAGAGTGGAACTGGAATATGACAAGTGCCGATGGTTCGCAGTCTGTGACTATCACTCATGGGGCTTGGGAAGGTGGATACGTTAGGGCAAGCGTTCTTCCTCTAGAGCCCTGGCAATGGGGGCGATGTCTTCATGGGAAAAATATGTAGCATATAAAAAGCAAAAATAAGAACTATGTAGTATATATAAGCCATTAAAATAACGAACACGATTATCCTGATCCAAAAATTTTTACTGCTATGTAAAGTACTGCGATATATCATACGCTATGCGTATGATATATCGCAGTACTCACGCGTCGCTTCCATAGACAAGGCCAATTCATTAGCAGCATCCAACTCCAGAAATCTCAACATCCTGCTTGGCCTGCTGGGAGCCGGCGCCCTCGCAACGGGAGCCGTTGCCACCGGCAAATACCTCACCCGCAAAGATCCCAAGGCCGAGATGGGCAAGATCAAGCTCAAGCTGCCCGGCTCCAGGAAAGACCCGAACACGGCCGCAGAGGTCGAACTGCCCATCGACATGCCCGGAATGAGCCCCACCCTCATCGAAGGTCTCAACCGGGGCGTACGCCTCCAGGCCCGGAAGAACGTACGAGCCAATTCGTTCAAGCGCGATCCGCAGACAGGCAAGCTTGTTCCGTACGAGGAATGGAAGGCACAGCAGGCTCAGAAGGAGCAGCAACCAGACAATGTCATTGAGTTCCCGAAGGCAGCATCCACCTCTCCCGGCCTCGCCAATCTGCTGGCAAAATCGCTAGGCGCTGGCGTCGGAGGGACTATCGGCGCATTAGGCGGCGGCGCAGGAGCTGCACACCTGGCTCATCATCTCGGAGCCGGAGACACATCCCTTGTTTTGTCCAGCCTCCTTGGAATGGGCGCAGGAGGTCTCAGCGGCGTTCTGATCGGTTCCTCTGCTGCAAACGCAGTCGTCCCGCCTGTCGAAGAAGGCGACCCGAAGGCTGAAGCGCAGGCATCCTACGCAAACACAGGTTCATCTCCGGCTGGCTATACTGCCGACCCGGATGAGGATTTCAGCGACGAGGATCTCGACAAGTACGCCTCCGCTCCTCCACAGCAACGCCCACCCAGGCCGGCCAATCAGCTTGCCCGGCGCCCCGTCACGAACACCCTGCCTCCTTCCCCAGGATTGGCGCCAGCTGCGGCCAGGGCAGGCGCTCCCCCTACAGGCAACCTCGACGACCTGTCCATCAAGCTGCAAGGAACAGCCAACGACGCCCTGGACATGCAGGCGAAGCAGGCCTCCCGGAATGCCTTCACTCCCTCGTACAATCAACTCACGAGTGAGGATCACATGATGAAAATTGCCGCCGTTCTACAGAAAGCGACGGATAATCTGAAGTTGTCAGACCGTCCTACCCGGGGTTCAGGAAGATTGTTCCGGATGTTCGTCGGACAGGTGTGACTGCAAAACTTCCTTGGCTGGTAAGAAGAAAACCGTGTCAGAATGGAGGATTTCCGATAGACAAGTCGGATGATTTATGGCATCGTATCTCTGCCGTTAATGGACAGGCAAGGAGCATGATGGAATCATCCCGTGAAATAATTAGGCGTAAATTCCAAAAACAAACAGGAATTTCTTTGCATGAAATTGGTCAAAACCAATCTCTCTTAAAAAAGTGTTTCTCGAAAGGTAATAGGAAAACATCTGCTTCTCTTACTGCTGGAAGAGGGTATCCTTTTTTTTCCAAACCGGGAATAAGTGCTGAAAATAAAGATAAAAGGAATCTTGAAATTTTAGCAAAATGGTGATTCCTAGCGAAGAACAATCACTTGAGAATTGTTCCAAAAATGCTTTAAGGTGGTTGGATGCTGAAGATGTCCAACAGAAGCTGGCGGATCTTTTTGCTCATTATTTTTTAAAAGTGCATGAGATTGCTGATATGGCAGCAGTTGAAAATGCTGGTATCCGCCCAGAAGGGCTTACAAATGAGATATATTCGAGCTTCCATCATATTGCACGAGGGTTGTGTTGTTGTGAAACTGAGGAAAATGTAATTCATGAAATAAAGAAAGCTCATAAAACTCATCTAAAAAGAACACTCTTAGATGCCTATAAAATAACTATCAACTCTTACTTAGAGGAATATGATGAGATAATACAGACTATTCGCTATATTGTTCTTGAAAAAGATATTAAATCTTATGATGCAGATGTAGTTGCAAAAGCAAATAGTATTTTTGACAAAGCGGCGGACGCTAAATCATCATATTTAGAAGCCAAAAATTTTGAATCAAAAGGAGATATGCATTCAGCGACTTCTTCATTTGAAACAGCATTGATTCATTGTCTTGATTTACGTGATGCAGTTCGATCTTTTGCGAAGTCCAAGGTCTATATAATTGCTTTAGCAAGAGCGGCTAAAGATGACTTGGAAAAAACGAGAGCACGACGAAGTAATTGTATTACAAAGTGGATAACTATTGGATTAACGGTTGTATCTGTTTTAGTTGCTATATTTTCAGCCTATGATGCTTATCAAGTAAGGCATGCACAGGATGATTTACACAAAGAGTTAAATCAATTGAAAGAGCAATTAACATCTTATCTAGGAGATTTAAAATAAACTATCTCTGCTGGAAAGAGTGTTGAAATGCTCTGATGTATATATAACATGAGACAGATTGTCCCCTCGGCTCCAGCACTCAAGAAGCTAAGTGTGTTTCTGTTTTCAACTTCCTCGCATGTACTTCCTGATAAAGGTGTCTCGGGCGCACCCTGAGTAGTTGCTCTCTCCCATAAAGAAGGGAATCTGCGATAAGGGTTCCAGATAATCCATGTACACAGCCCCAAGAGTTCCTGGGGCTTTTTGTTGCCCATGCGTGTCGCATTTATCTCATTTCCACGAAACGATATTGCTATTTTGCGGCAATATCGATATACCCTGAAATACCGTCCTCCCGGGAGTTATATACACTTGAGAAAGGAGATTCTTATTATGAAAGACAAACCAATCAAACAACCGTGGCCCCGGAGTGCCAAGGTGACGGTGTGGGTGCTGGTGGTACTGTTAGCATTATCTGCTGTCTATATAGGAGCTTTGAGCTACAAGTTAAACTCCATCACAAACTCTGATGAGTACATTAGAGACCACATTCTGATATACTGATCATTCTCTTGGTCAGATACGCAACAGCCTGCTGAAGAACGACTTCAGCAGGCTGTTGCTTTTCTTTTAGCTGAGAGCTAAAATATTGGCATGTTAAAACCAAACCCATCATATCTGTTGAATATGCCTAAGCAAGCCAATAGTTCAGACCTATCACAATTTCCTTTGCTGCAAGCATTTATTGAGAAGAGAGCCTTTTCTGTTGTTCCTCCTATCATTACCCCGGATACATTAAAGAGCGGGGATGATAATTACGATCCGAACGATACATCAAGGCTGACGGCGAACCCATACAATACGTTCGAGAATAAACAAACTTCCCAGGAAGCCTTCAAGACAGCAAAGTCATCCGTCCCCTACATGGTGACTGGAGTAGATGCCAGCGGCAACAAGTACATTGACGGGGTTCAAACGCATAAAAACATCTATGGAGGGAACGCTGACTTTCAGAGACGAGCCGAAGAGCAAATGGCCCGGGCAAAATGGGAGCAGGCTCGCGCTGGTGGTTTGACGAATGCAGAGAGCGGACCTTCACTGAACCACCCGGTTGTATTGAACCCCGGAGGTAAAGGAAGAAGTTTGTGGAACAGGTTCAAGTACGATAGTGATTATCAGCTACCACCAGATGCTTCTGGCTCACCCAACAAACAAACACCTATCAAACAGGAAACCGTTGGTAACAATCGTGGATTTTACTCTCCATCGAAGGATTACATCGGACTAGCCGATCCATCCCAGGCACCACAACCTGGTGTCAAGTTTCCGCAACCAATAGGAAGTCTGCCGTACCCTACCTTACGATATTTCGACAAAAATAGATATAGCCCTGCCTTCAACAAGTATCGTGGGGTTGCAAATAATCGTACTGATCCGACAGCAAATTACACAGAGCAAAATATTCTGCAGGAAGAAGGCACGCATTCCCAGACTCCAACATCATTTATACCAGGAATGGATAAGAACAACGATCCAAATGTCTTCACACCCAAGGACAAGATGCCCGGGGAGTATCACGATAGCGTCATGGAGAAGCGAAGACCATACACTCCCATCGTTCCCGGAATGCAAGGTTCCTACGACCAGTGGCCGGCAGATTTGTGAAGTCGAGGAAGCTCGACCAGAATGACGCGCAGGCTACGTACGGGCACCGTATCCAGAACGGCAAGGAGCTGCTGGATTATCACAATATGCACAAAGTCTACGGAACTCCGGAAGAGTGGAGACAATCTCAGCCAAATCTCACAAAGCAGCATGCTGAGGCTCTCGGCAGGCTGAGATCTCAGTCTGAACAGCAGCGGCTTCAGGAGTGGAATCGTCTTAATGAAGAATACAACCAGGGTAAAAGCCAGACAGCTCCCGTTCCTGTTGACCTGATGCCTCTAAAGCCCGTGCAAGCAACCTACGATTTCACGGACCAGACTGACCTCATGAAGCAGGTTCGCAACAACCGTCAGCCCGGGAGAATGGACAAGGTTGCCTTCACTCTCAACTCATCGTACAATCGTCTCATGAACGAGGGGCGCATGACCAAGATCGCCACTGTATTGTAGAAGGCAACGGACGGCCTGAAACTCTCGGACCGTCCCGCAGGCAAGCCCGTCCGGGTCATGAGCACACCTACCTCTGCAGAGCTGATCCGGCAGAAGCGGGAAATGAAGGAGACTGCCAGGCAAAGCAGGCTTACACCGTCGACTACATCGCTTTCCCGGCTGATGGAACCAAACAGGCCTATGATCTTTCAGGACGAATGGAAGCGCAGGCCATCATGGACCGCATCTACAACGAAGACCCCAGCTATTGGCCCTACGGTCTCGGTATTCCCGGACACGACGGCGTCTATCTCATTCGGGACAAGATGACCAAGCAGGCCGCCGGCTTTGTCGGATGGCAGCAGATGATGGAAGGGGGACGCCTCATCGGCTCCTACTCCATCGGCATTCTCCCGGAATACCGGGGGCACGGTTTCGCCAAGGAAGCCGTGGCGAAGATTTTGCGTGAGAAGGCTGATGTCAATATTCCCGGTCTTGCAGGGACAAGTCTTGGTGGTAAAGCACGAATTTAACTCGTCTTTTGTTCCGGCAAAACATTGAACCATGCTTCACCTTCAGCAGCACGGACTCCTTCCCGGTAATGCTTTTCCGTCATGTTGGTTCCCGAATGCCCGAGCCACATGGATACCGGGGGTATATCGTGTGTTTTGGCGGCTGCGTATGAGGCGAACGAATGGCGCAGGGCATTATGTGGCAACGTGATGCCTGCAATTTCTGCCATTTTTTTGAGGCAGCGTCCATGGCGATTCTCGTATAATCTGTCAATTTCGTCAGGAGCCGGTTCATATTCCGCCAAGGCGAGCCAAGCCTTGGCAGCGGCAGGGAGTGGAACAAAACGTTGTTTCCCGGTTTTGGCTATTGAGGCCGAGACAAATACTTCATCCTTTTCATCAAGGATGGCATCCGGCGTTATTCTGACGCATTCGGAACGGCGCAGCCTGCAAAAGGCGGCCAGGATCAATCGGAACAACATTCCTCTGTCGTGCTCAAGGGCAGCTTGCAGGAGTTTCTTCAGTTCAGACGGAGAGATGATGCCAATCTGGACAGATTCCGCTCTCGGAGCAAGCGTTCTTTCAACCGGGTTATACGCAATGAGGTCCCTGCTCTGCGCCCAGACAAAGAATCCATGCAGGGTTGTACGGTAACGCCGTTTGGTAGCATTACTGAGTGGTTGTTTCCGATATCGGAATGAGGCCAGCTTTTCTTCAATCATGTCCGGCATTATCTGATTGAGCGGAAGGTCTTCCCATCCCAGTGACCATTTCTGCAGTTCCATGATCATGCTGTCATGATGGGCTTTTTTGATCAGGTTAGATTCGAGCTTCTTATCGATAACTTCCTGATATTGCTCTGCGAGGGAGCCGAACTTTCTTTTGAAGTCAACTTTGACCTGTTCTTTCTTGTTCGCAAGGAATCTGGTCAGAGAAAACAAATTGGTCAGTTCTTCCAGCCTGTTCAAATTTTCCTCGTCCGTACGCGTTACCATCCAGTTGCCATTAGCGTCTTTCCGACCATAAATCGCGCCACTGGCTATTTCCCGCTTCAGGTTCTTCAAGGCTTCACGTACTACCAGATACAAAGGGAGAGAAGATTGTTGGGTTACTTCATCATAGATGTTCCTGAATTCTCTCCATAAAAGAATAGCATTGTAGTCCTGTTCATCTGCATGTTCCCTCCATTCCTGCTTTCGCAAGTGTTCCGGCAACATATCGTCCAATGATTGATGCTGAAGCCGTTGATAGGCATCAAGAGCTTCTTCGTAGGAATCAAAGAGTCGGTGAGTTTCCCGGTCGCTGGACATATCACGCACCAGCCATTTTTTCTTTCCCCGGTGCTTTCTCGGGGAAAGAGAGGCATGTGAACCATATTGTTTTTTTCGGGATCTTTTCACGGTTGAAAGTATCCCATGGTCATTTATATTGACAAACTAAAAGTGTGTACAAAGCGTGCACAGTCGTATAACAAATTGATAATTAGCATACAGAATCAGACTTAGGATCTGGTGCCGAAAGGCGTACAGGTTCGAGTCCTGCCAGGCGCACCATTTATGCCCCTCCTTAAGTAAACAACTTGAAGGGGGGTTTTTGTTTATGATGAAAAATTGGACCCTTTCAAGCCGCTTTCGCCCCTATTTGACAAGGTATTTCCGCCATGCCAACTACATCATGCACGGGTATTTGGCCGCCATGTAAAACAACAATCCAGTGCCTTATTCATCATTATCTACGCTTGTCACCATCAGGTAAGGCGATTGGATGAATTACTCCGCAGTAATGACAAGAAGTACCCGGCTGACGGCTCCCAACAGAAAAGCCGGCGGCCGCCCTTCGCACTCGCCTGCCCTGTCCGTACATTTGGAAGTCAATTCGTGCACCCGGCAAAGAGAATATTCAAAAATCCTGCTTAAAAATTAATTTAAAATCCTTATTATCAACACAAAAAAATAATCATGAATACCATACCCAAGAAAAAATAGAACCCGTTAATATCGGAAATTTCATACCACACCCCCAACAATACGGTCACAACTGTCTCCCGGCCGCTATCAGGGCCCGGCTCCATTTATTCCCAGAAGGCGGAGAGTAAAAACCAACCCGCTGACTACCAATTATAAAGGCTTGTTAACATTTGACGCCAATCCGGCAGTATTGTCCTCCGTCGGCCTGAGATCGTGCGTTTCGGTCATCTACACATCGACAGACATACACGCTCAAGCATGCGCCCATGTTCATCACGCCAATTGCGAAACCCTCACACCAGCTGATATTTATCAAGCTATGCAGTCTCTTTACCCGGACAATCCAGGCTATTCACCCGATCCCCGTAAAATCTATGTAGTCTATGCCCACCTTGGCAGCAACAATCTATATGAAGTGGAAATCAAAAAATTGCCGGAATGCGATATTCTCATAAACAACATCATAGAAATAGAAGAATTGCCTGTAGATAACTTTGGAATAGATAATAAGGGCTGCATAGGTTGCGCTTAATGACGTACCCGCATGCCCGCGCTCATTCCCTTTTCCGGAAGTTTACCTGAACTTTTTCAGGAAGGGGGCGATGAACGCCGTGCCCAGCCCCACCAGGGCAATGAGGGAGAAGGACCACCGGAGGGAGAAAGCATGGGCAATGTGGCCGATGACCGGAGGCCCCAGCAGGAAGCCCAGAAAGCCGATGGTGGAGACGGAAGCCAGGGCTACGCTTGGTATCATTTTTTTGGATTTTCCGGCCATGCTGTAGCAAAGGGGAACGATGGAGGAGGTACCGAAGCCCACCAGCAGGAAGCCCAGCGTGGCGGACCACAGCATGGGGAACAGGACGGAGACCAGCAGCCCGGAGGCAATGAGAATGCCGCTGGCGCGCAGCACGCGCACGGGGCCGAAGCGCATCACCATGCGGTCCGCCGTAAAGCGTCCCAGGGCCATGGTGCTCATGAACGCCACGTAGCCCATCTGCACCAGTCCGGGACCGGGCTGCACCACGCTTTCAAAGTACACGCCGCTCCAGTCAAACATGGTTCCCTCGCTCACCATGCTTCCGAAGGCGATCAGTCCGATCACCAAGACATAGGCATCCATGCTCCGGAACATGCCTCCGCCCTGGGTGGAGGAGCGGCGTGCATCCCGCGGCAGGAGGGAGGGGGAAAAGACGGCCAGAATGACCATGCACATCAGGAAAATGGCGATGAAGTGCATTTCCGTGGATACCTTCCAGTCCACCATCAACGCCCCCAGCAGGGCGCCGAAGAATCCCGCCAGGCTCCACAAGCCATGGAACCGGGCCATGATGCTGCACTGGTACAGCCGCTCCACTCCCACGCCCTGCGTGTTGACGGAGATATTCGTCAAATTAGCGGCCACTCCGAAGAAAAACAGCCCCGCCGCCAGTTCCCAGAAGGAGGACGCCATGCCCAGATACACAAGCACGGCGGGATAAAAGATGGAAGCCGCTATCAGTATCCTCCGGCTGCCGCAACGGCCCACCAGATAGCCGGACAGCGCCATGGCGGACATTTGCCCCACCGGAACGGCAAAGAGCACGGAGCCAAGGTCGGCGTCATTCAGTCCCAGCGCATTCTTGATGTCCGGAATACGGCATGCCCAACTGGCGAATACCAGGCCCTGGAGAAAATAGAAGGTGCTGACCGACAGGCGGTAGACGCCCTGCGTCGTTTTGGGAAGAGGCAGATTCATGCTGGATTTCCTGGTCACGCAGACGCTATCCCCATTCCCTTTCCCTGGCAAGAGAAATCATCTTTCATACAATAAGAATTTATCCGCAAAAGAGACATAGAGGCAAGGAATAAGCCTTAAGGGGATTTTTCCCCGCCATAGGATTTCCCAGGGTTGTCCCCTTTCTTCCACATGAAAAACGCCGCGTTCCCGACGGAGCACGGCGTTTGATGAAATGGAATAAGGAAGGGTCAGCGGGGATCGTGGTGCCAGTTCAGGGCCCCCTTGCCCAGCGCGTACAGGTAGGCCACCAGCAGAATGCCGATGAAGATGCACATGGCCGTGAAGGATTCCGGATTCATCATCACATAGTCCCGGAAGTTGACGGCCCAGGGATAGAGGAATACCACTTCCAAGTCAAAAATAACGAAGAGCATGGCCACCATGTAGAATTTCACGGAGAACATGGGAGCGCCTTCCCCCATGGGAATCATCCCGCATTCGTAGGGAATGTCCGCAGGCTTGCGCACGGAGGAGCGCTTGCCCATCAAGATACTGAGCAACAAGATAATGCCGGCCAGCCCCAGGGCTGCCACCACTTGCACAAGCACTGAAAAGAATTCCTGATTCATGACGTCTGGCACGGATGTACCATATACGCCCCGGAAAAGCAAAACTAAAAAGGGCGGCGGCTTTCATGCTGACGGGGGCGCCCGTTTCCTCCCGGAACCGGAACCGTTATGATGAACCGCGTTCCCCATGTCCCTGCATTCCTTCCTCCAGTCACGGCTCTGCCGCACATTTTCCTTAGAAAAACGGGCGGCGCAACGGTTCCACTCTCCGGAACCGATACCGCACCGCAGCCACTGGAGCATCGTCAAATGGATGCTCACGCGCCGTCCGCGCCCCTATCCGTCCGTGGCGGAAAACGCCCGTATTCCCTCCTTTCATGTTCCCGTGGAACGGGGGCAATGGGAGGCCGTCATGGTCAATCATGCCACCATCCTGATTCGGCTGCACGGCCTGAACGTGCTGACGGACCCCGTCTGGTCCGGCCGCGTGAGCCCCGTGGCATGGATGGGCCCCAAACGGAAGCGGCCCGCGGGTATCGCATGGGAGGATCTGCCGCAGGTGGACGCCGTACTGGTTTCACACGACCATTACGACCATTTTGACGCGCCCACCCTGAAAAGGCTGGAGGAACGCTTCCACCCCGTCTTTCTTGTTCCTCTGGGGCTGCGCCGCCTGCTTCTCCGCCATTGCGGCGCACAGGCGCAGATCCGCGAGCTGGACTGGTGGCAATCCGCCGCCCTGCCGTCCGGGGATGGGGAAACCACCGTCACTTTTACCCCCGCACGGCATTACAGCGGCCGCAGTCCATTCCACGGAAACGCCAACCAGTCCCTGTGGGGAGGCTTTTTCCTGCGCGCGGCGGACGGTCCGGGCATTTATTTTGCCGGAGATACGGCCCGGACACGCTTTTTCGCGGAAATACGGGACCGCCTCGGCCCTCCGGACCTGGCCCTTCTTTCCATCGGGTCCTATCTTCCGGAAGAACTCATGGCAGGCGTCCATCTGTCGCCGCGCGACGCAGTCCGGGCCTTTAAAACGCTGCGCGCCAGGCAGGGCATGGCCCTCCACTTCGGCACCTGGCAACTGGCGGACGACGGCTACCAGGAAACGCTGGACGATTTCCGGGAAGCCCTTCGCCGGGAAGGCGTGGAGGAAGCATCCTTCATTGCCGCGGACAACGGGTTTACGCTCCCATCAAATGGAGAACCCAGTCCCCAACCGCTTCCACCAGAACAAGATATCCCGCCAGAATCCCAAGAAGGGGAGCCTCCAGCTTGAACAGCAGAAAGCCAGTTCCCGGCAAAACGCCGCCTACGCAGGCGAACACGGCCATCACCGGCATGGAACATAAGCCTGCCAGCCACGCCAGGATGAATGCCCTTGTTTTACCAGTTTCCCTGCTCCCGGCAAGATGGACCGGACGGCTCAGCAGTCCCCGGCCCCACCCTGCGGAGCATGGACCTCCAGCAACTTTCCGAGCACCTGCATGACTCCGTTTTCCTGATTGGACGGGGCCTCAAACGCGGCCATGGCACGGATTTCCGGCACGGCGTTCGCCACGGCATAGCTGAACCGGGCCTGCCGCATCATTTCCGCATCATTCATCTGGTCCCCAAAGACCATCGTTTCCTCCGGAGAAATGCCCAGTTTCCGCTGAATCAGCTCCAGGGCGGCGCCCTTATCGGCCCCCTTCCGGCTGATGTCCATCCATTTTTCTCCGGAGACGGCCACCTGGAAGCCATGCTCCAAATGCTTCAGGCGGGAATAACTGTTTTCCTTCGCTCCCTTGAAGTCATATACGGCTATTTTCAGCAGCTTGTCCCCCTGCACGTCCAGCAGGTCATCCACCTCCTTGCAGCGGGTGTAATACCGGCGGGCCTCCCGGACGAATTCCGGCTGTTTATCTTCAATATATGCGGAGTCCAGGCCCGCAAGGACAATGCACGTCCCTTCAATGCGCCTGATCATGGCAATCAGCCCGGCCACCGTTTCACGGTCCATGTCCAGCACCAGCCATTCTCTGGAACCAGACGCCACATAGGCGCCGTTTTCGGCAATGAACAGCATCCGGTCCGCCACGGGGGCAAAGGTCCGGCGCAGTCCGTCATACTGGCGCCCGCTGGCCGCCGCAAAGCGGATGCCCCGGTGTTCAAGTTTTTTAAAGAGGGAGAAAAACGCAGGGTCCAGTTCTCCCTTTCCATTGAGCAGCGTTCCATCCATATCGGACGCAATAAGTTTGACGGAGACCATAACGTTGCCTGAATCATCATGCGCCGTTTCTTCCAAGGCAAGAGCGGCTTCAGACAGCACGGGCCAGGCGGCGGAAGAGACGTTTCAGCACACAGTAACGGAAATGCCGCCTTTTTTCCGGCTGTTTTTACGGAAAACTGGTGCTCCCTGCATTTTTTAACTTCAATGGCAACAACAGCAAATGAAAGAAATTTTAAGACAGACGTCACAACTGCAACGCCTAACGCATCATACCGGATTGTGAATCCGGAGGGAGATTTTTTCCTGCCTGACATGGAAAAGAAGCCCGTGGATAAAGTCATTTGCGAGGGTGGCGGAAAATATGGTGTCATGCCCCGGACGTCATATTGGACATGGGTCTTATGATGTGGTTCATTTAATTCCAATTATTTGAATTATGTCCGGATTCACAATCCGCCGTTTAAATTTCCATATAATTCGCTCCGGGCATTCCTTGCGCGTACCATTTTTTCATTGCCCGAAGTTACGGATTCCTGCATCATGGCTTTTTGCAGTTCCCCTGCTTATGATACACACGACCTTAAGAAAGAAAACCCTCTGGTTTCTTGGAGCTTTGAGCGTTTTTGCGGCTCTTGTCGCAGGCTCCACCATTTTCTGGTTCCTCAGGAATGACCCTTCCCCCGCGGAATGGAAATTCAACCCTATCTGGACAAAAGCGGAAAGGGAGCAAATTCTTACCGCAGCGGATTTCACGGCGCACCGCAGCCCGGAGCGTTTCATTTTCCGCGGGCTTTCCCCCAATTCCCGCCATATTGACTGGCACATGTTTTCCGAGGTTTCCATGCGCCAGTACATGCAGGACGAAATCAGGGAAAGGCTCCAGATGATCCGGAATACGGCGGAGAGCGCGGACGGCCGCTGCAGCACCTCGTCCCACGAAACCCTGCTGCACCTGGCTGCGGGGCTCGGAGAGGTGCAATTGCTGGGCCGCCTTCTGCAGCGCAACGCGGACCCGAACCTCCAGATCATCCTGCCGCACCAGGCCCTTCCCTCCATCCCGGGGTCCGAACAGGGGGATACACCCCTGACTTATGCCTGCCAGCCCGGAATGGACGATACCAGGCCCCTGCCGGTGCACAACAGGCTTTCCTGCCTTAACCTGCTGATCCAGAACGGCGCGGATGTGGATAAACCGGGCCCGATGGGCTGGCCTCCCCTCGTCATGACCTGCGTAGCCGGCATCGGAGGGGCGCCCTATGAGGAAACGGCTCTGTTTCTTCTGAAATGCGGGGCGGATATTTCCCTCCAGCCGGAATTGAGGGGTAAAAAAACCAGTCTGCTGACCTGGGCCGCCGCTGCCGGATACCCTCTTCTGGTCCGCAAGCTTTGCGAAGCCGGGTATGATCCCAATTTCCGCGGAGAGATGACCCCCCCCCTTCTTTCCCTGAACCTGAACACCCCGAAAACCGCGCTGCAAATCGCGCATACCCTGCTGGAGTACGGGGCGGACGTCAACGCGGCCATGCCCATGAACACGGCTCCGCCGGATTCCGGAGGAGACACGGCCCTGCTGAACCTGTGCCGCCAATTGGCTTTCATTGATATATCCCATCTCCCCCAAATCAGGGAACTGGTCAATCTTTTCATCAGCGAGGGGGCGGACGTCAACCATCAAAACGCAGCCGGGGAAACGGCCCTCATGCTGTGCTGCCGTGACATGCTGCTGGGGGACGATTCCCTTGACCGCCTGAAACTGGGCATTGCACGCCTGCTGCTGGACCACCAGGCAGACCCTTCCCTGCGTGACAAGTACGGGCGCACGGTCCTCCAGCAGATAGGCAACCGGTCAAACGACCATCTGCACATGGTCCTGAAGAACCTGCCGGAGTTAAACGCTTCACCGCTTCCGAAAAAGAGAGGCCGCTGAGGTCCTGACGCCCCCCTGCGGCAGGACGCCTTTTATTTCACCCGGGCGTTCACCGTATCCAGCAGGACGCCGGCATCCGGTTTGGAACCGGTGCTGATGAAATGGATGTAACTGGCTCCGTTGGGAGATTGATTGGCCATTTTCAGCGTTCCGGCCTTCTTCCCGTCCAGGGAGACCACAGCCTGCGGCCCCTGCCACAGAATGGAAATTTCATGCCACGCGCCGGGCGCAAAAGGAACTTTTTTCATGCCCAGCAGCAGATGGGGCGCGGGCTTCAGCTTGATGGGGAAGGTGAACAGGGCGTAATCCTTCGTGGTGGTATCACAGGCATTGAACAGGCGGTCCGTCAGGGAAACCTGAAGGCCGGAATCGTCCGCCTGGTCCCCGTCCGCCACACGGAAGCGGAACTTGACCAGCCCCGTGGTCCCGTTCGGGAAGTTCCAGGTGGCGCCCCCGTTCTGGTAATCCACATTGGATTTCTCATTAACCAGTTCTGGATCATTCAGGCGTTTGATTTGCAGCACTTTTTTTCCACCTCCGGAGGGATCGGGCACCAGTTCAGCGGAGGGTTTGCGGTTATAGCTGCAATGGCCTTTTTTCTGGGGGATATAGGTATGGATGGTCCACTGGCCGTCCAGGTCCCTGCCCGTCTGCGTGGAACGCGTTTTGGCAGCCACCCAGCGGCGGTCCACGATGACCAGGCGGCGGTGGTTTTTGTGCTGCCCCAGGGAAATCAGGATGCGGTTCTTGTCAAGCTGCACCATTTCACTCTGGTGCTTGCCGCGGTCCTCCGGACCGTCCAGGGTGGCATAGCCGGAATGGTTGCGGTGTTCGTCCAGAATGATTTCCCGGAATCCGTACCAGGTCTTGCCCTCGTCATTGGAAAGGGCAATGTGGTGGGAATCACGGTTGGTGAACACGTCCTCCCACGTGCCGTTGCCTGCCGTAGCGTTTTCAGGCAGGGCCATCGTGTTCGTCCACAGGGAGACGATGGTTCCGTCATCCAGGCGCCCCAGCGTATTCATGGTCAGGGTTCCGAAGAAACGGGACGGCTCCGGCTTGCTCCATGTTTCACCGAAATCCTTGGAGAAAGCCTGCCACGCCTGGTCCTGGGAGGTGCGGGCCAGCGCCCACAGGGTGCCGTCCTTCATTTCCAGCACTGTGGCTTCCACGGCATTGTTGAACCACCTGATGCCCTGGTGGGGCGGCCTGGCTTCATGCTTGGGAGAGGTAACGCCATTTTTGGACACGCGCCAGGTCAGGCCTCCGTCGTCGGAAATATGGAACTTGGTGCCGCCGCCCATGTTATGGAACGGCACGATCACCCTCCTGCCCTTGTTGACAAAGGTGGGCGTGCGCATGATGCCGCCCAGTTTTTTCAGATTTTTCTGCTTCTCCGGATTTTTCCAGTCTTCCTCCAGCTTGCCGTCGTTCGTGACCGCAAACCACTTGCCGTCCAGGCCTCCCTTGGAGAGGAAGATGAACCCTCCGATGGGCTGCACGCGGATGAATTCCCTGGTCACGGGGTTGCGCGCAATCGCCGGGGATTCCTTGGGAATGCCTCCGTAGTTGGGCGGGTAGCCGCTCGGAGCCGCCTTCATTTCCCAGGTCTTTCCGTTGTCCTTGCTGACCAGGTAGTCCGGTTCCTTGCGGGTGCCGGAGTAATGGCGGATTTCACGGGAGTTCACGCGGATGAGGCCGCGTCCGGCATCGGACGGCGGCGTAGCGACAATTTCAGGCTCCGGAGCGGGAGCGGCGTTCTGCTGGGCATAACAGCAGCAGACGGAACCGGCAAACAACGCAAACAACAGGCTTTTCATAAATCAAATACTAAAGGCGGTACATTTTCCTCAAACAGGACTTCCCCTTCAAGCACAATTCCCTCCTTCCTCAAAAAGACCACCGTCAGGAATGCTTGCCGGCGGGTTTTCCGCCGCGGTACCTCGCATCCATTTTTTTCAGCAGTGCGGCCAGTTCCTTTTCCAGCACCTCGTACCCCCTGGCGTTGGGGTGCACCACATCTTTCATGAACTCATTTTTTGGAGAAGCGCCGTCCGCGGAAAGGAGCGCCTTCCCCGGATCGGCAAAAAAGATGTTTTTTCCATTCTGAAGCTTCGCCAGCAGTTTGTTCGTCTCCTTCACCGGGCCGGCCAGGTTTTTCTCTTTCCTGGGCAGAACGCCCAGCAGCAGGATTTTGGAGGAGGGGCATTTCTGGCGCACCAAGCGCAGGAACGCCTTGATATTATCCGCACATGCCTGCGGCGTATCCTTCCGGTGGCCCAGGTTGTTGGTTCCCAGCAGCACGATGATGACCCGCGGGGAGATGCCATCCAGCTCCCCGTTCTGCACGCGGTAATAGGCATTGTCCACATAATCAAAACCAAAGCCCATGTTGGTCACCGCATGGGATCCGAACAGTTGCTCCCAAGACGCCTCTCCCGCCTTCCTGCTGTCCCCGGAGGGCTCCCCGCCCCAATGATGGGTGATGCTGTCCCCTATCATCACGTATTCCGGCTTGACGGACTGGTTCCGCTTCCTGACCGCTTCATGACGGGCATTCCAGTCATACGGATCCCGCTGGTGGGGTTCCGGTTTCAGGGTGGCGGGCAGCGCGGCCGCAGGAGCGGAAAATGCGGGGAGCGCCAGGCAGGCGGCGCCCAGCAGCGCAGTGAACGTATACAGCAGGGAATTCATGACGGAAAAACGGAATTGAAAAGCAGTTTAAAGAAATACTTCCGCGCATCAAGACCACATGCTGAAGCGGCCTTTCCCGGAAGAAAAAGACCACTGCCCCGACAGCCGGCCATGCCGCGCCGGAACATCAGGGCGCGCATCCTCCCATTCCTGTCTTACCGAACTACGGAACCTCCCTTGTATCTGCCGTCTATTTTCTCCAGAATCGAACTCAATTCCTTCCCCAGCACGTCATATCCCGCAGCACTGGGATGCAAGCCATCCACCAGCAGGCCGCTCTTTGGCGACACGCCATCTTCTGCCAGGAACGCCGTGCCCGGATTGGCAAAAAACACCCTCTTTCCATCAGCAAGAACGGATATCATTTTATTGGTTTCCACAATCAGGGGCGCCACCGCCTTTTCCTTTCTGGGCAGAATGCCCAGGAGCAGGATTTTAGAGGCCGGGCACTTCCGGCCCACCAGGCTCACAAAAGCCTTGAGGTTGTCCGCGCATGCCTGGGGGGTATCCTTCCTGCCGCCAAGATTATTGGTTCCCAAAAGCACGATGATCACGCGCGGAGAGATTCCGTCCAGTTCCCCAAGCTGCACACGGTAGTAGGCATTGTCCACGTAATCTGAGCCAAACCCCATATTGGTCACCGTATGAGGGGAGAAAAGATTTTTCCATGCCTCCTTTCCCGTCCCCAGGGCCCTGTTGTCTCCGGAAGGCTCCCCTCCCCAGCGGTGGGTAATGCTGTCGCCAAAGACGGCATATTCCGGATTAACGCTCCGGTTCCTCTCCATCACGGCCTTATGACGGCCATTCCAGTCATAAACGGCGCGCTCGTTCACCTGAGGCTTTAGCGTAGACGGCAGCTCATTGGCGCACGCGCCGGAGAAAAAGGCTGCGCAAGAAACTCTCGCCAGCAACAAACAGAGGAATGAATGGGATTTCATCAAAATGATAGTTAAAATATTGTTGGCGGCAATTTGGAGAGTAAAGAAAAAACTATCCCCCATAACCGTAAATTTCCCTCATTTTTTATTCCGGAACAGCCAGATGCCTGAAACAGACCAGCGCAACCGCTCCCGTTCCCCCGCCTGGAAGAATTGGCCTTGTTGACTGCTAACATTCCCGGTATAATCAGGCGGTGCGGAGTTTCGCCGCTTCCGGGCTTTCAGCGGGCGCGGAGCGTCTTTCTCCGGTCTTCTTCACTACATCCTATTTATGATCAGCATAGTAAAAGACTTGAAGGAGTCCCCCGCTCTTCCGCAGGAATGGCAGGGATTCAAGCCGGGAGCATGGACGGAGTCCATTGACGTACGGGATTTCATCCAGAACAACTACACGCCCTATTCCGGCAATGAAGAGTTTCTTTCCGGCCCTTCCCAACGCACGCTCCGGCTCTGGGAGGAACTGAAAGTCCTGCTGAAACGGGAAATAGACAACGGCGGCGTGCTGGATGCGGACCAGGAAGTGGTCTCCTCCATCGTCTCCCACAAGCCCGGCTACATTGACAAGGAGCTGGAAGTGGTGGTGGGCCTCCAGACGGACGCTCCCCTGAAACGCGCCCTGATGCCCTTCGGCGGCCTGCGCATGGCCCAGCAGGCCCTGGAATCCTACGGGTTCAAGATGTGCGAAAAAACGGCGGATATTTTCAACAAGATACGCAAGACGCATAACGAGGGCGTTTTTGACGCCTACACCTCCGACATCCGCGCCGCCCGCTCCGCCGGCATCATCACCGGACTTCCGGACGCCTACGGCCGCGGCCGCATCATCGGGGACTACCGCCGCGTGGCCCTGTACGGCACGGACAAGCTGATTGCCGAACGCCGCAAGGATCTCAAAAACCGTGAAAATCCCCCCCTTACGGATGAGCTGATCCGCCTGCGCGAGGAAATGAGCGAACAAATCCGCGCCCTGGAGGAACTCGCCCGGATGGGCGCCTCCTACGGCTGCGACCTCAGCCGCCCCGCCGGGAACGCCCGCGAAGCCGTGCAATGGACCTACCTGGGCTACCTGGCCGCCGTGAAGGAACAGAATGGCGCGGCCATGTCCCTGGGCCGCGTCTCCACCTTCTTTGACATTTACTTTACCCGCGACCTGGAACAGGGCCTCATCACGGAAGAGGGAGTGCAGGAAATCATTGACCAGTTCGTGATGAAGCTGCGTATCGTCCGCTTCATCCGCACGCCGGACTACAACAACCTGTTCTCCGGGGATCCCACCTGGGTGACGGAATCCATCGGCGGCATGGGGGAAGACGGGCGCACCCTCGTCACCCGCAGCTCCTTCCGCATGCTCCAGACGCTGTACAACCTGGGTCCGGCTCCGGAGCCGAACCTGACGGTGCTGTGGTCCGGGAACCTGCCGGAAGCCTTCAAGAATTTCTGCGCCAGGGTTTCCATTGAAACGTCCTCCGTCCAGTACGAGAACGACGACCTGATGCGCCCGCACTGGGGCGACGACTACGGCATCGCCTGCTGCGTGTCCGCCATGCGCATCGGCAAGCAGATGCAATTCTTCGGCGCGCGCGCCAACCTCGCCAAGTGCCTGCTGTACGCCCTGAACGGCGGCGTGGACGAACTCAAGGGGAAACAGGTGGCCCCGCCCTCCCCGCGCTATACGGAGGAAGTGCTCAAGTACGACGAAGTGATGGCCCTGTACGACAAGATGCAGGACTGGCTTGCCAAAACCTACGTTGACGCGCTGAACATCATCCACTACATGCACGACAAGTACTGCTATGAACGCATTGAAATGGCGCTGCATGATCCGGAAATCCTGCGCACCATGGCCACGGGCATCGCCGGGCTCTCCGTGGCCGCGGACTCCCTGTCCGCCATCAAGTACGCCACCGTGAAGGCCGTCCGCAATGAAGAGGGCCTGATTGTGGATTTCAAGACGGAAGGGGAATTCCCGTGCTACGGGAACAACGACCCGCGCGTGGACGAAATCGCATGCAGCCTGGTCAGCAACTTCATGGAAAAGCTGCGCAAGCTCCACACCTACCGCAACTCCCTGCCCACCCAGTCCATCCTGACCATCACCTCCAACGTGGTGTACGGCAAGAAGACGGGCAACACGCCGGACGGCCGCCGCGCCGGGGAACCGTTCGCGCCCGGCGCCAACCCCATGCACGGAAGGGACAGGAACGGAGCCGTGGCCTCCATGCTCTCCGTAGCCAAACTGTCCTATGGCGACTCCCTGGACGGCATCTCCTACACCTTCTCCATCGTGCCGCAGGCCCTGGGCAAGGAAGAAGGGGAACGCCGCACGAAGCTCGTCTCCCTGCTGGACGCCTACTTTGCCGCCACCGGGCACCACATCAACGTGAACGTGCTGGAGCGGGAAACCCTCCTTGACGCGATGGACCACCCGGAAAAATACCCTCAGCTCACCATCCGCGTTTCCGGCTATGCCGTGAACTTCATCAAGCTGACCCGGGAACAGCAGCAGGAGGTCATCAACCGCACCTTCCATACCCGTTAACCCAGCCAGGAAGCGGATGCCGCAGGCTTTCTCCCAGAATCCGGCCCCGGACGGTGAAACTGCCGTCACCGGACTGGTCCATTCCGTGGAATCCTGCGGCACCGTGGACGGTCCAGGCATCCGCTTTGTCCTCTTCCTGTCCGGGTGCAGCCTGCGCTGCCGCTACTGCCACAATCCGGACACCTCCTACGTGCGGAGGGGACGCCGCAGAAGCGCGGCCGACGTCCTTGAAGAAATAGCCCGCTACCGGGATTTCCTGCTGGCGGCGGGCGGAGGCGTCACCCTTTCCGGGGGAGATCCCCTTTTCCAGCCGGATTTTGCGAGAACCGTACTGAAAGGATGCAAGAAACTGGGGCTGCACACCTGCCTGGACACCTCCGGCCATCTGGGCGCGAACGCGGATGAAGAACTGCTGGCGAATACGGACCTCGTCCTGCTGGACATCAAGGCGTGGAACCCAGAACGGTACCGGGCCCTGGCAGGCGGGGAATTGCGCCCCACCCTGGAATTCGCGGAACGCCTGGCCGCCCTCCGCAAACCCGTCTGGCTGCGCTACGTCCTGGTTCCGGGCCTCACGGACAACATGGAAGACATCACAGAACTCTCCCGCCATGCGGCGCGCCTGGGCAACGTGGAGCGCGTGGACGTGCTCCCTTTCCACCAGATGGGGCGCTTCAAGTGGGATGAACTGAAGCTGGACTACACCTTGAAGGACGTTCCGGAACCTTCCGAGGAACTGACGGAACAGGTCCGCGACATCTTCCGCCAGGAAGAAAATTTAAAAAGTTCCGTGCATTGAAGGCAGGAAAAATTCTTTTCAACCATGAGGCGTTTATAAAACATCCATTCCTCCTTTTACCATTCCAAGTAAAATCTCTACCTTATATTCAGCTTTTAAAGCACGTTCACGCCATATTCTGACATCCAAAGCCAGACCCTCCTCCCGTGCTTGTAACAGCAACGCAAGAATACATTCCCGTATGCAGGGAGGAATTTTTTCTCCCTGTTCCAAACGAACTATATCGGTCACGTCATATCCAGACAATTCAGCAAGATGAGCCAGCGTTAAACCGGCATCATTTCTCAACTTTTTAAAATTAATGCCTTTAGACATGACTTCCTGTTTAACACAGGCGTTTCTTCATCATAAGAAAAAGGACTAAGCTCTTTTCTTGGTAGAGAAACCCGTTAAATTTCAGAGGTTGTTATTTCCCTCAGAGCATCCAATACCTCCTGCACGGCAATATGGCGGTTGCAGGGAACATCACGGTCGCACTCCTTCAGGAAGCAGGGGGAACAGCACTGGTGGCTGTACAGGGAGCGGTTGAAGGGGCCCATGGGCCGGCAAACGTCCGGGAGGCGGGTGGAAAACAGGGTCACCACCGGAAGACCGCGGAAGGAGCAGAGGGACGGAATGTCACCATCCACAGCCACGGCCGCCACGGCGGCATCCATCACGGGGAACAAGGCTTCCGGAGTTCCCACCGCCAGCTCCACATTCAGGCGTTCCGCCAGAGCGGACGCGCGTTCCCGGTCTTCTTCCAGAGCGGCCAGTACAGCCCTCCCCGGCAGAAGGGAAACCAGCTCCGCCCATTGTTCCTCACTCCATTCACTGGCGCTGCCCAAGCTGGAGAACGGAGCCAGCAGGATGGGGGCGTTTTCCGCCGCAGCCGCCTTTTTCACCGGGAACAGGGACGGATTCCAGGCATCCAGCCCGTGCAGCCCCCCCAGTTGCAGATAAAGCTGAACCCGGTGCATGGGGGGAGCGGCGCGCAGCACGGGAGCCTTCACCCGGAATTTGTATTTCCGTGCGCCGGGATGCGTGTCCAGCCCGGAGAACATCATGGGCCCGTACGGTTCCAGCGCCTTGAGCGTTTCCATGTCCTGGTCCAGCATGACGCCCAGGTCCAGCGGACCGTCATTGTAAAATTCATCCGCGGCCAGCGCCTCCCGGAGCTGTTTCAGGGAATCGTGCGGCAGAACATGGGTGACTTCCGGCACCGCCTTCCATACCCCCGCCTGCGCGGACGGGCAGATGACGTTCACCTGCATGTCGCGCCGGACGGCTTTCAGCGCACGGACCAGGGGAACGGTCACCAGGGCTTCATCCAGCGCCCTGGGAACAGCCACCAGAATGCGGTACGGCTGCAGCTCCATGTTTTCCAGAAGGCCGTCCGTTTTTTTATCCTGCGGAGCAAAGCGGTCGATGGACTTCCAGCGGTGGTGCATCCAGAACACATCCAGAACGGACTTGCGGATCAACGTTTCCAGACTCCGATTCACTTCAATGGTGTCCCCCGCCAGGGAACCGTCCGAGTTGGAAAAATCCACCACGTTCCCCATGTCCGCTATCCAGTGTCCGGGAGAATCCGTGCGTACTGCGATGGCTACCATATCCGCTCCCGTCCTCTTCCGCAGCAAAGCGGGCAACGGCGTCGTGCCGGTCACCTTGCCGAAGAAGGGGACATACACCCCCTCCCAGACGAACTGGTCGCTCAGCACACCCAGGGCGCCCCCCTCCTTGACCATCTTCATGGGAGCCTTGATGCCGCCTTCCTTGGAAAACATCCGCGTGCCCCGCTCCGTGCGCCGCTTGTATACGTATTCCTCCATCAGCGGGTTGTCAAACTGGCGGTACATGGACCCGTAACGTTCCACTTCTGGAAAGAACACGCGTATCCTCGCCAGCGCCTCCCAGTTGCCGGAATGGGCTATGGCGCATACCTGCCCGCGCCTTTCCGCCGCAGGAGCGGCAAATTCTTCATGCCCCGCGATGGTGACGCATTTTTTCAACTGCTCATCCGTCAGGGTGGCCGTCTTCGCGGAGCACAGGAAATTGGCTATCGTCCTTTTGAAATTTTCCCTGCTCAATTTTTGCAGTTCCCTGCCGCGCAGGGCCGGATCCAGCACAATGCGCAGGTTTCTTTCCACAATTTTCCGGCGTTGCGGCAGCAAGTACCACGCCACGCCGCCCGCCACGCGCCCCAGGCGGTAAAGCGTTTTCATGCCCACGAGCTTCAGCAGCCCTTCCATGATCAGGAATCCTTTCATTCCCAGCTGATGGGCAAATGCAGGGCGAGAAGGAGAGGATGAAGGGGAGCTCGTCATAAGAAAACCGGAGAACATTTTATACGAATCCCTTCCGGTCCACAAACCCTTTATTCTCCCGCATGCGGCTTCCTTCCCGCGTTCCGGCGGCCTGCCGTCCCGGGAAGCCCCGTTCCATGCTTCCTTCCCACGGCGGAAAAGAACCGCTGCCGGAACGGAAACTGCACCGCCCTCCCGTCCCGTTCCGGATTTCACCATGAACTGTTACTCCTCCAAATGCAGGAAAAAGCTTCCGGAAGGCTGCAACTTCCGCAAGCTGCAGCCCGGGGCCATACAGGGACCCGGACCGCAGCAGGTCATGGAAAAGATGTATCCCGTCCGGACAGCGGATACCGTTTACATGACATCCGCACGTCCGAAGGAAGGGCCGGGAAAAACAGAAACTCACCAGTACATGGCGGCCCAGAGCCGCCATCGGAAAAAGAAGAGCCGTCTTTCTGCAACAGTTCCGTGAAACAATAAAAAAGCGGACATTCCCACCGGAAATGTCCACCCTGCTGCCGGCCGTTTAAAATGTATTTTTTCCGCCTCTCTCACTTCCGGCGGCGCACCAGCAGCGCCATCAGTCCCAGAACGCTCAAGGAGGCGGCCGCTGGTTCGGGAACCATGTTCCACGCCTCCTTGATTTCCTGTCCCGTCAATGCGGTACCATAAGCCTTGAAATCCGCGATGCTGAAGTAATGTTCATCCGTCGTTCCTCTGCCGACGGTCACGGTTCCGTTCTGGCCGCCGTTGAGCCCCGCGGACAACTGGGGGGTATCCACGATGTTTTCCCCGTTCAGGAAAATCTGGAAATCCGTTTTCCGGGTGGTGGTATCCGTACTGAGGGACATGGAGAGGTTGAACCATCCTCCGTCAATGACGTCCTGCCCAATGGTGAAGGTCTGGCCCGCTTCTCCCGTTCTCCTGGAAGTAAACGTGCCGTCCCCGTTGTAAACAAGCTGGAGGCCGCGGAGAGAACCCGTCTCTCCAAAGCTGTAAATAGTGGCGGCAGACCCCAGGGAGGACAAATCCAGCCACATGCCCACCGTCTGCGTAGAAATGTTGCGGTCCCCGCCCGTCACCGTCGCCCAGTCCGTATAGGAAGCCGCTGAATTGACCGGGGAGGAAATGCTCCATCCTTCCAGATTGATGCCGCTTCCCGTCATGAATTGTTCCGAGGGAGTGCCGGAAGAAAATTCCCAGGCAGCGGCAGTTGCGGCGCAGGCGGAACCAATGCCGGCAGCCAGCATGATGGTTAAGAATGTCTTTTTCATTATCTTAAACAGAGTTGATCGTCAGTTGGTTGAAGGGAATATCCAGAACCTTCCCTTCCATGCAAAACCAATACCGGATTTGTAATCCGGTATTGATTCTACAGTCGGGAAAAGCTGTTCTTCGCGAAACTCCGGCATCGTGGGTACGAACCTTAATTGATATTACCCAGCTCCTTTCCCCAGCCAGGCGGTATGCGGCAACGGTTATTGAACGGAAGCTTCCGCTGCGCTACAGAACGGGTTTCAACCACGAAAGGCGAGAGCCTTCCGCTCCCAGGCGACGGAGCCGCAAAATCACCGGGCACCGGCAAGCGAAATTTGCCCAAACCTTTTTTCTTTCAATTTTGTAGGCTTGACTTCGGATTACAAATCCGTCCATGCGTACTATCTTCTCTTCCGCAAGCCGCAGAAGCAGTTCGTCCGGAACTGCAATTTTACTTTTGGTAAAGAAATGACTTTACAATTCTTAACTAAACGGTATATTTCGTCTCCCGAACCGAACACCAAACCGGAGTTACACACCATGAAAGTTCTTTCTTCCTTAGCCTCTATGAAGCGCCGCCACGCAGACTGCCAAATCGTGAAGCGCAAGGGCACGCTGTATGTGATTTGCAAGAGCAATCCCAAGTTTAAAGCCCGCCAGGGCGCCACGGCAGGTACGCGTCTTTCCAAGAAGGGCGTCAAGTAAACCCTGGCCCAGCACAGATTTCAAGAAGACCGCCGCCCGCCGGGTGCCGGTCTTTTTTTGCTGACAAAGCCCCTTCCCGCACATCCATGCAGCTTCCCACCGTCCAAACCAGATTTCTGGACCTGCCCGGCTCCTTTTCCCTGCGGAACGGCGCCGTGCTGGACAAGGTGCGCGTGGCCTACGAGCAGTACGGCGCCCTGACGCCGGAGAAGGACAACGTAATCCTGCTGTTCCACGCTCTTTCCGGCAGCCAGCACGCCTACGGTTACAATCCGGAAGTTCCGGGCACCGGGTCCCTCTGGAAGCCGGAAAACCACGAGGGCTGGTGGAACAGCATCATCGGCCCCGGCAAGCCGCTGGATACGGACCGCTTCTGCATCATCTGCGCCAATTACCTGGGGGGCTGCTACGGCACCACCGGACCGGCCAGCCCATCCCCTGCGGACGGCCTGCCCTACGGCTCCCGTTTCCCGCATGTGGAGGCGGCGGACCAGGCGCGCCTCCAGGCTCTTCTGCTGGACAGCCTGGGAATAGAACGCATCCATCTGGCAGGACCGTCCGTAGGCGGCCTGATCGCCCTCAGCTTCGCGTGCCAGTTCCCGGAACGGGTCCGGAGCTTCATTTCCATCGGCTCCGGCTACCGGGCTTCCATTGAACACCGTTTGTCCCTGTTTGAACAAATCCTGGCCATCGAGCTTGATCCGGATTTCCGCGGGGGCGACTATTACCAGGGACCGGCCCCCAAAAAGGGGCTGGCGTTCGCGCGCATCATCGGCCACAAGTCGTTCGTATACCAGGAAGGCCTGGAACAGCGCGCCAGAAAGGAAGTGGGGGGCAAGTCCGGACTGCTCACATGGATGACGCCCACCCGCAGCACACAGAGCTACATGCTGCACCAGGGGACCAAGTTTGCGGAACGTTTTGACGCGAACGCCTACATCCGCATTGCGGACATGTGGGCGGAGTTCGACATCCGCGACCACGCTCCGGACGGAACGTTTAAAACCGCTCTGGAAGGCTTCCGCCGCGCAGGAATTCCCGCGCTCGTCTTTTCCATTGATACGGATTGCTGCTTCCGCCCGGCGGAACAGCAGGATTTTGTGGCGCAGCTGGAATCCGCGCGCATTCCCGTGGAGTTCCATACCATCGTTTCCACCAAGGGGCACGATTCCTTCCTGCTGGAGCCGGAGCTTTACGCGGAACCCATCCGGCGCATTCTGGCGGAAGGGCACCCGGAACACACTCCGTAAGCTTTTCCGTTCAAGCCGGGGAAACCTCCCTCCCCATCCGTTCTCCTGATAACCGCATCCCCGGAAACAAGGGCCCCCGCCCTTGTAAAGCGATTCCCACAAACAAGGAGGCGCCACGGGTCCGGGCAAGCCCGGAAGACGGATTGACAGCAAAGCCCTCCGGCTTTAGTCTCCCTGTCAAGGCACCGGACGCTTCCGGCGAATCATGAAAACTGCGAATTCCCCACGGAGCATTTCATGGCAGCCGCACAGGGGCCGGCCACCAGGGAAAGGAAGGATATGAGCTATTATTTTATCGTAACGGTTTCTTTAAGCTCCGATGCAGACACTCCATACGATTCCTACATCCGGGAAGTGAAGCCCATTGTTGAAAAACACGGCGGCGAATACCTGGTCAGGACCAATGAGGTCGTTCCGCTGAGCTCCGGGTGGAAGCCGGACCGCGTGATCGTCATCCGTTTTCCCTCCAGGGAAAGCCTGGAACGCTGCTTTTCTTCGGAAGAATACCGGCAGATCAAGTCACTGCGTGAAGATTCCGTTGACAGCCACGCCATCATCGTGAAAGGAACGGATGGTGATGAAGCTCGGTGAAGGGCTGCATCAGATCAGGATTGATTTCCTGGCAAGCACAGGAGAACGGGGATAAGGGGGGGCTTTGCCGCGCATGCCGGAATGGACCGACACCCTTGCAAACCGGATTTCCGCGACGGCCCAACTAAAAAAATAACCAAATTCAGGTGAACCCGATCCAGGGTTCCGCTGTCACACTCCTATGACTGATACTCATTACACCTCCGAGACGGAGAACGTCGGGCAATTCCGCTGTGAAACCACCTACATTCCCTCCAACATCACTTTTGCCACGGACCTGCCCGCCTCTTTTGAAGGCCGCGCGGAGTTCCCCTCCCCCGGCGTGATGCTCGGTTCCACGCTCGCCTCCTGCATGATGAGCCTGGTTTCCGTGGTCGCGGCCAGAAAGGGCGTGGACCTGAAAGGCATGCGCGTTCTGGCGCGCGCAGTGGAATCCTCCAAGGGGATTGAAAAGATTGAGCTGAAGGCCGTAATGCCCCTGGAAAGCAGCCATCCCCTCCGTTCCATGCTGGAAAAAACGGCCATGAGCTGCCCGGTCCGCCAGGCGCTGAGGCCGGACATGGAAACGCCCGTTGAATGGGAATGGAAGTAAGCCGCCCATGAGAGGGCGGAAATCACTCTTCACGTTATCCTATAAAGAAATCCCGCCCATTCACGAAGAAGGCCGCTGCGGATTATTCCGCAGCGGCCTTCTGATTAACTGACGTTTTCTTCCTTTAGAAGTTGTAGCGGTAGCCGATGCTTCCGTTGATGGAGCTGGAACCGCTGCGGATGTCCGCATTGCCGTCCACGAAGATGACGCCCTGGGTGCCTACGGGGACGCTCAGCCCCACACCGGCCTGGAAGGCCGTGCTTCCCACCTTGGCGCCGTACACCGGACGCGTGTAGGAGGGGTCCGCCAGGAAGCCCACATTGGCCTGCCCGCGGCGGTCGCCCATGTCCTGGGAGACGTTCACCCGGATTTCACCCAGCGCTTCACGCCCGAAGACGTTGGAGCCCATGAGGCCGGAGAGCCTGGCGCCCACGGCGACTGCGGCCGTGGTCAGTTCCTGGTCCTCCACCCTCAGCCCGACATTTCCGGCGGAGCCGCTTTCACTGTAGCCGTCCATGCGCGTCGTCACGATGGAGGCGTTGAACAGGGGCTGGAGAATCACGCTCTTGTCTTCATTAAGGGCGATGTCGTACGCCAGCTCGTACATGGCGCCGAAGCCGGACCCGGTGGTACTGCCGTGGGCCTGGTAGGAACCCGTGCCGTAATCCACCGTGCGCGTGAGTTTGGCATCATTCCAGCCGCCCGTCAGGATAAGCAGGTGGGACCATTTGCGGGACTGGTACCGGGCGAACAAGTTGACGTAGTAGCTGTCCAGGTCACCGTCCGCGGTATCCGCCGCATTCGCCGTGAGGCTTCCGTAGTTGGCCGTGAAGGCCGCGCCAGCGGTGAAGTTGTCGTTGATGTCCACGTCCATTCCTACCGTTCCGCCCCAGGTGGTGAGCTCATAGCCGCTTTCATCCCCCTTGGTGTCCAGCTTGGCATAAGACCCGGTGCCCTGCATCCACATGTGGAAGTACGGCATGTCCTCATGGACGTACGCGGGGTTCACGCCCATCTGCGCCACGCGGTTGCGGATCCAGCCCATCTGGTCGCGCAGGGAGTCGCGCTGGGCGATGCCCAGGCTGGTGACCGTGCTGCCCGCGGCGGCGGCCAGCTTGCGGGCCGCGCCGGAGTAGTCGCCCGCGTTCTGGGAGAGCAGAACGGAGGTGTAGAAGTCGCGCAGGGTGGTGCCTTCCTCCATATGGTAGCGGGAGTTCCACAGCAGGTCCGCCCCGGTGGCCGCGTTCCGCGTCAGGGAGGAGTCACGGAAGATGTTTTCCGTGCGCGCCGTGCCGGTGAGGATGATGGCCGTCATGCTGTCATTCGTGGTCAGAGACAGGTTTTCATACAGGGAGCTGAGGATCATGTCCTGGAGGGTGACGTTGTCGCCCAGGGATACCAGCGCGCCGTCCGTCGTCTTGAACAGTTCCATGTTCAGCGTTTCCGTGCTCCCCGTCACCAGGGTGTCCAGGTTGCTCATGACGAGCGTGACTTCCCCCGTTCCGTCGCCCAGCGTAATGTTTCCGCTGGAGGTGACGAAGGGGTTCCCCAGGCCATCCACCGTGGTGGAGGACGTGGTGATGGTAACCGTGCTGTTCCCCGTCACGCTCAAGCCGTCCGTGCCAAGAGTCAACTGGGTCTTGGGAGCGTCCGCACTGCCGATGTTGAGCGTGCCGCCGTTCACCGTGATGCCCTTGTAGGCCGCCTGCGCCGGATTGCCGCCTTCCGCCGGCGCTCCGGCCAGGGTCAGCGCGCCGCCGTCGGTCACGTTCAGGTTGTAGCCGGCGTTGCCCGCGCCCTTGATGGTTTGCACGCTGCCGTTTCCGGATTTGAAGTTGAGCGTTCCGGAAGCCCCGTCCAGCGTACCGGTGAAGGTATGGGAGGCGGAGGAGTCCACCGTCATTTCCGCGCCGCTCAGCTTCAGGGCGCCTCCGCCCGTCAGGCCGGAGACCGTGTTCACGGACCCGGCGGCGGTGGACAGCGCGGAGCCTTCACGGATATCCAGCAGAACGCCGTCCAGGGAGGAGCCGTTGCCCAGCGTCAGGGAGGAGTCCGTTCCTTCCCCGCCCAGGATCAGCGTACCGTCCCCGGAGACGGTGACGTCCGTCACATGGCTGCCGGCCTGCTGGCCAGTGACCACGAGCTGGGCGCCTTTACCCAGGTCCAGGGTTCCGCCGCCCGTACCGGAGGCCAGGTTTTCCACCGTCGTCACACGGGAGGCGCCGTCATTCCGGCCATCCAGCGTGATGTCTCCGCCGGCGAGTTCCAGCGTAGTGAGGCTGTTGCCCGTGCCGTTCAGGACGATGTTCCCTTCCGTGGAGCTCAGCTTGGAGTCATTCCCGGTGAAGCTGCCTTCCACGGTGAGGGTTTCCGCGCCTTTCTTGATGAAGTCCACATGGTCCCCGCTGATGGTGCCGCCGTAGCTGTTGCCGCCGGCGTCCACGTTCTGGATCAGGTCCACCACGGCATGGTTGGCTGCCGCATCCGCCGCCGTATTCGTCACCACCAGGGCGCCGTTGCTGCCGATCAGGTTGCTGACTTTCAGGCCGTCTCCGTTCCGGGAGGCGTCCGGGGCACCGTCCAGGCTTATATTAAGCGTGGTTCCGTTGATGCCCACGGCCTTGTAGGGGTCCAGAGCGGCGTAGTCGCTGATGTTGGGATTGTCGGAATTGGGGGTGGTGTCCACCAGGTAGACCAGGTCCGTATTGCCGCTGACCATCAGCGTTCCGTCCGCACCCAGGACTTCCGTCACCGCATAGCCCAGGGAGGCCAGCAGCGGGGAGAAGCCGATCTGCTTGTAGTTGTCCACCGTCAGCGTTCCCGTCGTCAGCACCAGACCCACGCCGTCAGCGGAATTCCGGTTGGCGGAGAGCAGGTCCAGGACGCCCTGGTTGCTGAGGTTGATGGTGGTGGTGGCGGCGGAGAGCGCCAGGCTGTCCGCATCAATGACGCCCTGCCCGGTTGTTCCGCCCGCGGTAAGGCTGCCGCTGTCCAGTTTGAGCGTCACCGTTTTGCCCGTCATGTCCAGAGGGCCGGAGATTCCGGTAAGCCGGGAGAAGTCCTCCATGACGATGGAGCTGACGAGATTGCCGGACAAACCGCCCAGATTGATGGTGTTCAGGGCGCCCTGCGCTCCGGCGGAGGCTGCCACTTCCACGTTTCCGGTGGTTTTGGCGCCCGCGTTTGCCAGGCTGCCCTTCGTGATCAGGATGACATTCGCCGCGTTCTGGGAGGCCAGGTCCAGCGTTCCGTTATTCACGGTTACCTTGCCCGTTCCCAGGGAGGTGGCATCCGTCAGGGTGACGGTTCCGGTGCCGGAGAGCGTGGTCCCGCCGGTAAAAGCGGTGTTCCCGCCCGCCAGCGTGATGTCCCCCGTGGTGTCAATGACCAGGGAACCGGCTCCGGAGAGGGCTCCGGCCCAGGCGCTTCCGTCACCCAGCCGCGCCGTAGCGCCGCCTGCAATGGAGAGGGTGCCCAGGAAGGTGTTTACCCCGGTGAGTTCCAGCGTTCCGGCGTTTACGGATACCGTGCCGCCGGCCGTACCGCTGATGACGCCGCCATAGGAGAAGTCACGGGCAAAGGCCAGCGTGGAGTTGTTCTGGATGTCAATGCTGTCACCCAGCTTGGTCACATTGGCGGAGTTCACCGTAACCGTGCCGCGGTGCACCTTGAGCTGTCCGTCCAGGTTGACGCCGCCCGTCAGGGTGATGTTGCCCGCACCCTGGGTGGAAAACGCCGTGCCGCTCAGATCGCCGCTGAGGGTGAAGTCCTTGGTGGCGAAGACCTGGTTGCCCGTAAAGACAATGTCATTGGCAAAGGTGCCTCCGGCCGTGCCGTTCCATTCCGTACGGACATTGGAGTCCGCCAGGTTCACGGTGCCGTCCGTTCCCATGGTCACGTTGTTTAATTGGAAGTACCCGGCTGTCACGGACAGGGTTCCCTGGAATTCCGTGCTCATGTTCAGGACGTTGGCTCCGTAGTTGGTTCCCAGGCCCACGGAAATGGTACCGGTGCCGGAGGCGTTCAGGTTCAGCGCCGTGTTGTCATTGGCGCCGCTGACCGTCAGCACGGAGCCGGCGGCCAGCTCCACGGTTTTTCCGTTGGCCAGGGCCTTGGCGGCGGTAGCCGTCACATTTTCACCCAGGATCAGGGAGCCGTCCGTCCACGTCATGTTGTCTGCGGTGAACGCCGTGGCAAAGGCGCCGGACGCCAGATTGAGGCTTCCGCCCTGAAGGTTGATCATGCCCATGCCCGGCTGGACGTCAGCCGTAGCCAGCGTGAGCGTGCCGCCCGTAATGGTAACAGCCCCGGAACCGAGGGAGTTGGCCACCTGGGCCACCAGCTCGCCCTGCTGGAGGGAGATGGCTCCCGCCCAGCCCGTATTGTCCAGGTTCAGGGTAAGCTTGCCTTCGCCGCGCTTGGTCAGCGTGCCCTGCGCAATTTTTCCGGTGCCGTCTGAGGCGAATACATAGTCGCTGCCCGCGGCGTTGTTCACCGTGATGGAGGCCGGATTCACCGCTCCGGACAGGGTGACGGTTCCCGCTCCGGAGCTGTTGAAGACCAGGTTCTGGCCGGCGGCCGTATCCGCCGAGCCGTCAATGCCCCATTGGGCGCCCGTGTTCGTGTCGCTCCAGGTCATGCCTTCCGTTCCCTGCCAGATCCACACGTCCCCGGCGGAGGTCACCACCAGCTTGAGGGAGGTGCCCGTCTGGACCAGTTCGTAAATCAGCGTTTCGTCTCCGGTGTATCCGGCCCAGTTGAAGATGGCGCTTCCGGCGTCAAGTCCGCTTGCCGCGGAGATGAGAGTGTATTCCCCGGCTTCCGTAATCCCTTCAAGGCCGTTCAGGGTGAGGGTGAAGGTCCCGGCGCCAAAGGCTCCGCCCACCCCCATGGAGGAGCTGATGTCCATCGTCAGGGTGGAGCTGTTCGCCAGGTTCAGCGCGCCGGCGGTAGTCATGCGGGTGTTGGCGGCCATCGTGATATTCCCCAGCGCGGTGGCTCCGGTGGAAGTGAGGGCCAGCGTTCCTCCGCGGATGTCCGTCAGCCCGGTATAACTGACCGTGCCCCCCAGCGTCAGCGTTTCATCGCTGACCTTGGTCAGGGACAGGACTCCGGTGGTGTCATAGGAGATGGTGGTGGCTCCGTAGGCAATGGCAACGCCCTGGTCCGTAATGGTGCCGTTGTACGTGCCGGAACCCACCGTAAGCGTACGCGCTCCCCCCACGGCCCCCACCTGGGAGTTGGCCGTGCCGTCCAGGGAGGCGATTTCAATATCCCCCAGAACGCGCATGAAGGCGAATCCCGTGGTGTCCGTGCCGGACGTGAGGGTGACGCCGCCCTGCGCCATGGAGGTGCGCATGTCAAGCCCCGTGCTGTACCCGTTGGCGGCGTTCATGGTGATCATGCCGGTAAATCCGGACGCGTCCCCGCCGATGATGAGCTTGCCGTTGGAGTTGTACCTGCCGTCGCCCGCTCCGCGGCTGTAGGTCAGGGAGCCTGCGCCTGTAAGCGTTCCGGTGAAGCCCATTTCCTTGGCCCAGTTGTCCCGGCCCACCAGGGTGGCCGCCCCGTTGACGGTAACGGTTCCCGTAAAGTTATGCTGGTAATTGGTGGCGTTTGCCTGGGAGGCGTCCACCCATTTCAGGGAGACCGCGTCAGATGCGGCCGTGCCCAGAATCAGATCGGAACCGATGGTGTGGTGGGCGCTGTTGCCTGCAATGATCAGGGACGTGCCGTTCTGAAGGGTGACGGAGGAACCGGCGCTGCCCCAATTGATGGCAGTGGAGCCGCCCCCTATCTGGACGTTGCCTTCCTGCACGATCAGGTGGCCGGAGTTGGCCCCCGTCAATTTCAGCAGCCCCGTACCGGTTTTCCGGACGGACCCGGCTCCCGTGATGTTATTGCCGAAGGTAAGGTCTGAAGGCGTTACCAGATTGATGAATGAGTTGGTATCCGCGGCAAGGGAGAACGCCGGGTTGGTCACGGTTCCCAGATTCACCGTGACCGTCGCGCCGTTGGCCGCTCCCAGGAAGGAACCCGCGCCCCAGGTGATGCCCGTGGCCGGCAGGTCCGTATCATACCCGAATGCCAGAACGCCCTGGTTCACGGCTACGGTGGTTCCCGTACCGAGGATGGAAGCGGAGCCCAGCACCAGGGTTCCCGTACCTTCCTTGGTAACGGCGGTATTGGCAATTACTCCGGTTCCCGCCAGCTCATAGCGGGTGGTGGTGTTGCGGACCAGCATGGAACCTGGGGAAACCTCGGAATCAAGCTGCACCGCGGAGGTGGCGACTCCGGCCTGGTCTGCAAAGGAGACTGCCAGGCCGTCTGCATACGTGGCGGGAGTGCCGCCGTCCGTCCAGATGTTTTCCGCGCTCCAGACCCCGTTTTCACCGCCCGCCCACAGCAGGAGGGTTTCCGCCGTATAAACCAGGTCCCTGCCATTGTTGGAAAGGGTGATGGTTCCCGCCACGCCGTCCGCAAAGACGGCCTTGATGGAAGAAATGTTGGTCAGCCCGGTGGTGGAGAGCACGGACATGCCGTCCGTCAAGGCGCCAAACCCGGTAAGGTCCAGTTTCAATTCCCCTTCCGCGGAAAGGGCGAACGTGCCATTCACATTGATTCCCGTTCCGGCGCCTCCCGCCAGGGCCAGCGTGCTGGAGCCGTCCACGTTCAGGTTCCCCGTAAAGAAGGAGTTCTGGAACATGGTCACAATGTCGAAGCCGGTAATGACCGTATTGGAGAAGGAGATGGCCTGGTCCACCGTATTGCCGTAACCGCCCAGAAGCAGGGAGGAGGTGCCCCCCACGGTGCCTTCCGACACATTCAGCGTGCTGCCCGTGCGGAACGCGGCTTTTTTAACGGTGAGGGTGGCGTTCCCGTTCACGGCGGACCTTGCGCCGCCGCCGCCCGCATAAAGGGCTCCCGTGTAAGCGCCGCCGTCCAGCGTCAGGCTGGAATTGCCCTTGACCGTGGAGGTTCCGGCAGTGCCGTAGCCGCCGCCGTAAATGGCCCCGGTAAAGATGGCGTCACTGGCGGCGGTGATGCTGACGTTGGAGTCCCCGTTGATCGTATACGTTCCGGAGCTGCCCGAGTAGGAACCGCCCACGATGCTCTTGACGAAGGTGCCGGAGGCAGTCCCCAGGTCAATTGTCACATTGGTGCTTCCGGTGATGGCGGCGCTGGAAGTGGAGTTGGCCTCATAGGCGCTGCCGCCGATGATGAAGCCCCTGGCTACGGAATTGAGCGAGATGGTTTCATCCGTTACGCTCTGCATGCTGCGCACCACGACAAAGGTGCTGCCGTCAATGTTGTTGGTGGAGTTGTGGGCCGCGGTGCCGCCGCCTATCACGCTCCCCTTGACCACGGCATTTCCGTCCACGGACACGTAAACGTTCCCCGTGATGCCGGCCCCCTGGCCATCCTTGTAGTTGCCGCCTACCACCCAGTTGACGGAGGTATCCCCCTGAATCTGGGTATGGACGTCACCCGTGATGTTCCACTTGCCGGTGCCGCTCCAGTTGTTGGCGTAACTGCCGCCGATGATCATGCCGTAATTGCCCCCCAGCACATCCGTCCAGATGCCGGTAGTGATCTCCGTGGCCGTTGCATTGGTTGCAGTGTTGTAATAGCCGCCTGCCAGGGTCACTCCCGTCAGGTCACCCGTTCCGGTCACGACGTTCACGGAGCCGAAGCCCTCCTGCATGGACGCGGCGCGGATGTTGTACAGGGCCAGCGCCTGCTGGTCAGCCAGCGTTCCGGCGCCGGAGGAGGGAGCGCTTTCCAGCCCCCAGGCGGAATCCCATGCGGTATCATACGCGCCGGATCCCGTGAAGGTAATAACCGTTTTTCCGTCAACGGTGGTGATGGTGTACAGGGACTCGTCAATATCCGCCAGCGTGAACCCCGTCCCCAGGTCAACGCCCAGGTTGTAGGAGGTATTCACCAGGGCTTCGGAACCGAACAGGTCCTGGAATTCCTGGAAACCGGAAAAATCAATCAGGCCGGAAGTCAGCGTCACGTTCTGAAGCACGCTGCCCACATTGTCCATGGAGGTGTAGTACAGGCGTCCGCCGTCCACTGTTACATTGCCCGTAATGGTTCCGGAACCGTTGGCGAGGATGCCCATCGTTTCCCCCACCGTGAAGGCGTCCTGGAAATTCATGGTGCCCGCGGAGGCGGAGATGGTTCCATTCCCCGTCAGTCCCGTCACATTCATGGTTCCATTGCCTGCATCCAGCCTGCCGCCTGCAAGCGCGGCGGTGATGGCGCCGGTCTTGGAGAGTACGGCGCCGGAATTGACGGTGTAGGTGCCTGTAAGCGCTACGTTCTCGGACAGGTGCACCCAGCCTGACTGGGCTACAAAGTTGCCTGCCCCGGTGATGGAGTTGTCAATGACGTCCGCCGCTTCTCCCGCCGTACCGTAATAAGTGAGGTACTGGCTGCCGGAGGAAGTAGTTACGGCGGCGGTGCCAAGGGAACCGGAAGCGTTGATGCCCAGGGAAGTGGAGTTGCGGGTGATGGCGATGGTCCCGCCAATCTGGTTTTCCGTGCCGGTCAGGGTGTAATAAGTGTACTCGCTATCGGCCCCACTGATGGAAAAGCCGGAGGCGGCCGTAAGCACGCCCGTGAATTTGATGTTCTTGCCGTACTGGGTGGTGAGGTTCACTCCGGTGCCGAACGTGGCTGCCCCGGAGAAGGTAAAGCCGTCCCCATTGATGGAAGTGGCGTCATAGTTATAATATCCGGAAACGGCGGGGCCGTCCTGCACGGTCAGCGTGGTGCCGTCCCCCATGACCAGCTTCTGGGACCAGTTGACATTGCCGGAAAACAGGGAAAGCGTTCCGCTGCTGATTTTAAGAGTGGCATCCGCGGAGGCGGCGGGGGTCAGCGCCGCGCTCTTGTCGGAATTGCCCAGGGTGAACGTGCCGCCCCCCGTGTAATCAACTGTCACGGTGCCGCCGAAGCTGCCGCCGTAGGAAGAAGAGTCCCCCGTGATGGTCAGTGTGGTTCCCTCCCCGGTAATCAGGGCCGCGGTGTTGTTGTGCACCAGTTTGCTGATGGAGGTATTCACGCCCGCTTTCAGGACGGAGGCCCCGGTCGCATAACCATAGCCGCCCAGCTTGATGGTGGCGTTCTGGGCCGCCAGCGCGTGGTTGAGGTTCAGGATGTTGTTCTGCGTTCCCCCTGTCGTGTTGGAATAGAGGGAAATAATGCCGTTGAAGGTGCCCGCCCCGTTCAGGGTGAGGGTGGAGAGGGCCGTTCCTCCGTTGGCGACGCGATTCACTGTCAGCACGGCTTCCGGGGCGTCTCCGTTCAGGTTCGTGATCGTAGCGTTGCCCGCCCCGGCAAAATTCAAGGTGGTGGAAGCCGTAACGGTGCCCACGTCATAAGTGGAGCTGCCTCCCGCCGCTACGTTAACCTGTGTCCCGTTAAAAGCGACATCCGCAGCATAAGCCTGTGATACTGTTATTAAAAGACCAGAAACTCCTGCAAAGGTGGCAGTTCCAAGCGTTACCCCGGAGAAGGAGGTTATCAGGGCGGCCAGCAGATTCAAGGGAAGGTGCAATTTCATGTAACGTTTGACAATTAATGGGTTATTCAATCATAAAAGAACCTTTCCCACAACACGGCAAGGGAAATATGATTGTGAATATAAATAAGGAATTCGCAATCCGCCGTCTCTTTATTTACATATCATTCAAAATTTCATCATTGAATAATATTTAACAATCAAGGCATTATCTGTTTGAAAGATAATCCCTTCATAGAAAACCGGGAAAATCTGGTTAACGGGGATAATTCCTTTCTGTTAGAAAACCGTTGCAGGTGATTCTTTTCCTTTGACAGCGGATTGCGAATTCGCATTTGCTCTTTTCATGACAGGACAAAATAAAAATATGCCTCACAACAAGTTATGAAAATCGCACTTTGGAGATTGAGGAAGAATGACTAAATATGCCTCTGGTCCATTTTCCCAAAATTTTCCACTCTCGCAGCATGGTGAAGCGTTTGCACAGGACTCCGGGGAACCTCTCCGCATGGCCGGGCAATGGAACCGGCATTCGTTTGAAACACAGGAAGAGTGAACGGATCCGGAAGAGAAACGAACTTGCAAGGCCGGGACCCCTTGTTCCCGGGAAAACGGCCATCAGATAGCTTGGAGGACTCCATGGCTTGAACGCGTTTTCCCGCCTTTATCAATCAATCTCCTCCAAGCACAACAGAGGAATTCCATCTGTTTATTCCTTCCGGGGTCCTATGATTATTTTCTCCTTTTCCGGCATGTGACGGATTTCTAATCCGATGTCAATCCTACTACAATGATAGGGAATTATTTTAAGACAAATTCCTCTTCTGAAATAGAGCGCTGAGCGAAGCCCCTTCATCTTTCAGAACCCCATGCTTCATTCTTTTCTTTTTTGCCGCGGCAAACTTCTTAATACCCCAAAATACTTAATCACATAGAAATACATAGTTTTCCAACAATCAATCCTGTTACCCGATATTTCTCAAATGGTACCTGCTTGAGTTTCTTCCTGCGGCTGAAGAAAAATACGGATTAGAAATCCGCTATTTAGTTCTGCTCTTTGCCACAAGGCTATATTTATTCTTATTATTGATCATGAAACCCATCCTTCCTTTGTTGCTGCGCCGCAGCCTCCTGGCCTCTCTGCTGGTTCCCATTATTTCCCTGTCCTTCTCCGCCTCCGCGGCGGACTTCATGGTAGACGCATCTCAATATTCCGATCCAGACAATAACATATACTCCACCCTGGAGGAACTGGTTTCCTCCGTCGCCCTAGTTGCCGGGGATACGGTGATTCTGAACAACGATGACGCCTCCCTGACTACCGGTCTAACCGTTCCTGTCAACTTCCGCTCCGCTGATCCGGCTGCACTCTGTGCCGTAGACTTATCCGGCCTGGGTAAGAATCCCTTGTACGACCTGGGAGCGGGAGAGTACACGCTGGAGATGGACTCCGTCATCTGGAGCAAGGGCGCCGCAGGAGTGATACGCACAGCAGATGATAACGTATCTCTGGAAATCACCGGAGAGGTTCAATTTCTCAATAACCATGTTGATAATTCAAACAATAGTGCTTACGGAGGAGCTATTTATATGGAGGGAGACCATGCAACGCTGACCCTGGGGAACAACGCTACCTTCTCCAGGAATTATGCTTTCTCCTCCTCCAACTACTCCTCTTCCTCCTCCTCTGGCGGAGCGATTGCTATGAGTGGAGATTATACAACGGTGACTCTGGAGGACAACGCTACCTTCTCCGGGAATTATACTTTCTCCGACTCCACCTCCCACTTATCCAACTACCCCTCCACCTCCTTTGGCGGAGCAATTTACATGGAGGGAGACCATGCAACGCTGACCCTGGGGAGCAACGCTACCTTCTCCGGGAATTATACTTTCTCCAAGTCCGGCACCTACTCCACCGCCACCACCTCCACCTCCTCTGGCGGAGCGATTTATATGCGTGGAGACCATGCAATGCTGACGCTGGGGGACAACGCTACCTTCTCCGGGAATTATGCTTACTCAGACTCCTCCTCCAACTACTCCTCCAACTACTCCAACTCCTCTGGCGGAGCGATTCATATGGAGGGAGACCATGCAACGCTGACCCTGGGAAACAATGTTACCTTCTCCGGGAATTATGCTTCCTCAGACTCCTCCTCCATCTCCACCTCCTCTGGCGGAGCGATTTATATGCAGGGTGTTAACTCTTTCCTCACGATCCGTAACGGCGCCATCTTCACCAATAACTATTCCTCTACCTACGGTGGAGCCATTTACCTGCAAGGGATCACTACCGACAATTCCAGCCGCTTTCTGGCATTCACGCATGACGTGCTCTTCAGCGGCAACATGACCGGGGGGACGTTCACTCAACACAATGACGGCTCCTTCTCCGTGGTAAACGGCGTTGCCAACGCCATTCATGTAGACGGAACCAACCATCTCCAGCTGGCCGCCGCCCAAGGAAAGGAGGTTCGCTTTAATGATCCGATCACCAGTGCGGCTTATTTTAGTTCTACGGAAAACGTCACCCTCTCTCTCAACCAGTACACGGATGACGACGGCATCTCCCACACTACGGATGGCACTGTCATCTTCAGCGGGGAACTCTACCAGGGGGACAACGCCCACCTCGTGGCCAGCCGCTACAGCGATTTCAAGGGACAAACCACCCTCTACGGCGGCTCCCTCATCCTGGAACACAATGTCGTCTTCGGCAATGCCGGCCTGCGGGACGATACCTCCATGACTCTGGAACACGGCACTCTGGAAATCACCGGGGGCAGCGTCATCAATGCCGCCTCCTTCTCCATCACCAACAGTGACGTCGTCCTGCGTCCCGGAACCAGCGCCTTCATCAATGCCAAAAACGTGGATCTTTCCCGCGGCTTTGTTTTTGACATGCAAAAGCAGGCTCAGGAAACCGCCACGCAGGCAAACACCACCGGCCTCTCCATCTCCGCCTCTGATTCCTTCACCCTGGGCGGCTCTATAGGGATTATGGACACGGGGATATCCGCCGATTATTTCTATGCGGACAATTCCTGGAAGCAGCAGCGCACCTTCATCGTCCTGACGGACTCCAACCAGACCCACACGGATGACTTCTCCGGCGCCCATTCTCTGGCTACCGGGTCCGACCGGGTGGACAGCCCCTATGCCTACACGGGCTCCTGGAGCCACCAGTGGGTAGATGTGAATGGTGACGGCTTCCCGGAACAACTCCAACTGGTCTGGACTCCCGCCGAGGACGCCGCCATCCGGGACATCCTGCCGGAACTGGCAGGTACCCTGGCCATGAATTCCATGTGGTCCAGCGCCTCCAATGCCAACATGTCCCGCGCCGCCCTGGGCAACCTGGATGCCCAGCGCTTCATCACCGGGCCGGAAAACAACTACTGGGTCAAGGGCATGGGGGATTTCCTCAACCACGCCTCCGAGGGAGTACGGGACGGCTTTGACTACCACGGCGGCGGCTATTCCGTGGGAGCGGACAGGAGAATCACTCCCCACGCCATCCTGGGCCTGGGCTTCGGAGACCTGTACGGCAAGATGCGCGGGCGCAGCTTTGCGGGAGATATTGACCAGCAAACGCGCATCGGCATGCTCTACGGCGGCTGGCACAAGATTCTCAACAGGGAGAATACGTTGCTGGTGACGGGAACGGCAGGCTATGGCTGGACGGACGACAAGATGAATTCCTTCCACACGGGCGGGCGGTCCCACGGCAAGTGGACTAATGAAACCCTGTTTGGAACGCTGACCGGGAAATGGAGCCGCCGGGTAAACGAGACCGTTGCGATGGAGGTCATGCTGGGGCTGGAGTATACGGACGTGACGCAGGAGGCGTTTACGGAAACGGGCTGGGACGCGAGGCGCTTTGAAAAGGGGCGCCTGAAGAACCTGAGCGTACCGGTGGGAGTGGGCTTGACGCACCGCAGTGAGCTGAAAGACCGGGAATGGATCAACAGCGCGATGGTGAGCTACGTGCCGGACGTGTACCGCAGGAACCCAAGTGCGCAGGCGGAGCGGCTGCTCAACGGGTACCGCTGGGAAGCGGAAGGAATGTCTCCTGACCGGAACGGGGTGAGGGTGAACGTGAACAGCGCCCTGCAGTTGAACGCGCGCTGGAGGATGTATGCAGGGTACGAGTTTGAGGGGAGGAGCAAGGCCACGGCGCACCGGTTTAACGCCGGCGTCAGTTATGCCTATTGACAGAGCTTGATTGCAGGCGCCGGAAACCCGTTAAATTTATTTTATCTTTGACGGGCGGCCAGCAGCAAAGAGGCTGTGCAGAACAACTGCACAGCCTCTTTTTAACGTTAACGGGGAATGTTATTTTACTTTCCGGTCCATTTGCCCAGGAATTCCGCCTCATCTTTCCCTTCCGCAATGTGCCTGAGCAGGGCGCTGCCAAGAACGGCGGCATCCGGGCGGGCGTCTTCCGGCAGGGCCTCCAGCTGGTCCGGCGTCTGGAGGCCGAAGCCCAGTGCCAGAGGCACGTCAAATACGGCCCGGGCGCGGCGCATGGTTTCCGTGACGCTCTGCGTCAGGTCCACCTTTCCTCCCGTGGTCCCCAGCACGGAGACTACGTAAACGAAGCCGGAGGTATGGGGCTTGTATTCCCGCATGCGTTCCACGGAGGTGTTGGGAGCCACCAGCGTGACGAGCGTCAGGCCGAGGGGGTCAAAGGCATCCCTGAAGATGCCGGATTCTTCCAGCGGCATGTCCGGAATGATGAAGCCGCTGACCCCGGCTTCCGCCGCATCCAGGGCAAGCCGTTCCAGCCCGTACTGGTAAAAGGGGTTCACGTACCCCATCAGCGCCAGTTTGGCGGAAAAGCGGCCCTTGCGGGCTTTCAGGCCGTCCAGAATCCATTTCAGGCTTACGCCGCGGGCCAGGGCATCCCGTGAGGCCTGTTCAATGAACGGGCCGTCCGCCACGGGGTCCGAGAAGGGAACGCCTATTTCAATGATGTCCGCCCCTGCTCCGTCAATCCGCTCCAGATGGGTCCAGAAGGATTCCTTGTCCGGAAATCCGGCGGTGATGAAGGGGATGACGGCGCGCCTGCCGAGGGAATGGGCGTGCTCCACGGCTTCCTGCAACGGTGATTTCTGCATGTTGTTCATGGAAAGATGTTGCTTAAAGGTTCAGATATTTTTTAACGATGCCCAGGTCCTTGTCTCCGCGGCCGGAGAGGTTCACCAGCACGTCACCCCCCGCGGGCAGCTCGTCCGCATGGTCCAGCACCCATGCCACGGCATGGGAGGATTCCAGGGCGGGGATGATGCCTTCCTCCTGCGTCAGGGTCTGGAAGGCGTTCAGCGCGGAGGCGTCACAGATGACGCCGTAATGCACCCGGCCAATTTCCGCCAGGTGGGAGTGCTCCGGCCCCACGCCGGGGTAGTCCAGCCCGGCGGAGATGGAGTGGGACGGCTGTATCTGCCCGTCTTGATCCTGTAAAAGCATGGTCACGTGGCCGTGCAGCACGCCGGGGCTGCCCAGGTTGATAGGGGCGGAGTTGTAGCATCCGGGTTCCCCGGTGCCTCCGGCCTCCACGCCCACCAGGCGCACGCCTTCATCTTCCACAAAGGGATGGAGCATGCCGATGGCGTTGGAACCGCCGCCCACGCACGCCACCACCACATCCGGAAGCCTTCCGGCGCGTTCCAGCATCTGGGCCCGGGCCTCCGTGCCGATGACGGACTGGAGCTGCCTGACCAGCGTGGGGAACGGGTGTGGCCCCGCCGCCGTGCCGAAGCAGTACAGGGTGTCCTCCTGATGGGAAATCCAGTAGCGCAGGGCCTCGTTAATGGCGTCCTTCAGGGTGCGGGAACCGCTTTCAATCGGGAAAACCGTCGCTCCCAGCAGCTTCATGCGCATGACGTTCATGGACTGGCGCTCCACATCCTCCGCGCCCATGAAGATGGTGCAGTCCATCCTGAGCCGGGCCGCCGCCGTGGCCGTGGCCACGCCGTGCTGCCCCGCCCCGGTCTCCGCAATGAGGTGGGTTTTCCCCATCATCCTGGCCAGCAGGGCCTGCCCCAGCGCGTTATTGATCTTGTGCGCTCCGGTGTGCAGCAGGTCCTCCCGCTTCAGCCACAGGCGGAAGCCCAGTTTTTCCGAGAGGTGGGGACAGAACGTGAGAGGCGTTTCACGGCCCGCGTAGTTGACCAGCAGGTCCTGGAGCGCGTCCCGGTACTCGCGGGACGGCATGATGGTAGCCATGGCTTCCTCCAGCTCCATGAGCGGGGGGCGCAGCGCTTCCGGTACGAAGCGGCCGCCGAAGTTGCCGAAATATCCTTCTTTGTTCATGCGATGTGGTAAGGGGTGTAGGAGATGAGGGGTTTAAGGGCCGCCAGCAGTTTCTGCGGGCTTTTCTGGCCGGGGATGGCTTCCACGCCGGAGTTCAGGTCAATGCCGTTCGGGGTGCACTGCTCCAGCGCCTTGTTCAGGGAGGCGGAGGAAAGGCCGCCCGCCAGGAACCAAGGCCGGGGGGATTTGAGAGCCGCCAGGGCGTTCCAGTCCAGGGAGACGCCGTGGCCGCCGCCGTGGCTGCCCGCATCCAGCAGGAACCAGGCGCAGCTGTCCGCCCAGAGTTCCATTTCCTTCTGAAGGGCCGCCAGGGATTCATACCGGTCCGGCCACAGCACACGGATAACCTTTTCCGGGCCTATGCGGCGGGCGCAGTCCAGGGACTGGGCGCCATGGAGCTGGGCGAGATTCCAGACGGGCCGTCTTCATGGTTTCCATGATTTCCTCCGCATCCTGGTTCACGAAGACGCCCACGCGGCGCACCAGCGCGGAATCCAGCGCGGCGGCGCGTTCCGGCGCAATGTAACGCGGACTGCCGGGATGGAATACGAACCCGCAGAAGTGGGCCCCCATCCCCATGGCGGTTGACAAGTCACTCTGGCGGGTAATCCCGCACACCTTGATTGCGAATGAATGTTTCTTCATCTTGTTTCTTCTAAAATTGCAGCCAGGGTTTCACCCGGCTTTCCGCCGTCCATCAGGGCGGTGCCCATCAGTACGGCCTGGAAGCCGGCTTCCGCGGCTTCCCTGAGATGCGCACCCGTGCTCATGGCGCTGGCGGCGATCCACACTTCCCCTTCCCGGCGGAGTCTGCCCATCTCCAGACAAGCCTGCCTGTCTGTCTTCAAGGTATCCAGGTCACGGGCATTCACCTGGATGATGCGCGCCCCGGATTCACGGGCCAGGGCCAGGTCCGCCTCGTCAAAAATCTCCACCACGGCGTGCATGCCGTAGGCCTCCGCCTGTTCCCGCAGGATGCGGAGGGTCCGGGCATCCGGCGTCAACCGCACGATGAGCAGCAGGGCGGAAGCCGGCGTGGAGGCCGTCTCCATCACCTGGAGCTGGTGAAAAATGAAGTCCTTGCGCAGGAGGGGAAGCCCCGCGCGGTGCATGCGCTCCAGGTACCCGATGCGGCCGCCGAAGAACCGCTCCTCCGTCAGCACGGAGATGCAGGATGCGCCCGCCGCGGCATACTGCTCCGCCACTTCCTCCGGCTTCAGCCCGGTGGCAATGACGCCGCGGGACGGGGAAGACTGCTTGAACTCCGCAATGACGGCCACGGGCTGCCCGGCGGGGGGCTCCGCAATGGCTTTCAGGAAGTCCGGCCTGCGCCCCTTCCACGGGCGCGGCAGCTCCCGGCGGGAAGCCATGTCCGTGAGCAGGGCTATTTCCTCCGCCTTGGCTTCCCTGAACCGGTCAAGCAACATGGAGCGTTCTCCTTCCTACTCCGGCGCAAACGGCCTCACGGGCCTTCGCCATGCAGACGGAGAGGTCCATGTGGTCCTCCAGCAGGAACATGGCCACACCCACGTTCAGAATCACCATGTCCATCATGGCCCGGGGGCCCTTGCCGTACAGGATGTCCTTCAGCACGGCTACGGCTTCCGGCTTGGAATGGACGGCCAGCTCCTCCGGGTCACAGGGGGAGATGCCGTAATCCGCGGGGTCCAGCGTCATGGGGGTGAGCTTTCCGTTATGGATGATCATCATCTTGGTGGGGCCCAGGGGCGTCACCTCGTCATACCCGCCTGCCCCGTACACTACGGCCGCCTTCCGGATATGGGACTGCCGGAGCGTTTCCGCCAGCAGTTCCACCAGCTCCGGACGGGCCACGCCCAGCAGGATGTGCGTGGGGCGCGCCGGATTGATCAGGGGCCCCAGCAGGTTGAACAGCGTGCGGATGCCCAGCTCCCTGCGAATGGGGCCCACGTTGCGGAATGCCGGGTGGAAATTGGGGGCGAACAGGAAGGCGAAGTTCCGCTCGTCCAGCAGGTGCCGGACATCCTCCGGAGCCACGTCCAGCGGGAAGCCCAGGCCTTCCAGGGCATCCGCGGAACCGCAGGAGGAGGACACGGCGCGGTTGCCGTGCTTCACCACCTTGTACCCCATTCCGGCCAGCGTCAGGGACGTGGCGGTGGAGCAGTTGAAGGAGCTGCGGCCGTCGCCGCCCGTGCCCACTACGTCTATGCAGTCCCCTTCCAGCCCTTCCACGCGGTTGGCGCGGCCCAGGGCGATGCCTACGGCGTGGGCCATTTCCAGCGGGGTTTCCCCCTTCATGCGCAGGCCCATCAGGAAGCACCCGGCCTGGGCCGGAGACATGCGGCCGTCCATGATGTCCGCAAATCCGGCGGCGGCCATGTCAGCCGTCAGGTCCTGCCCGGCGGCCAGCGCATCCAGAATGAGGTTGATCCTCTTTTCCTTCTGACCGGACGGAACGACGTTGTCCGGGAAATTCCCCAGGAGCTGGAGGCCGTCCGGCGTCAGGATGGATTCCGGATGGAACTGGATGCCCACCCACGGACGGTCATTGTACCGCAGGGCCATAACTTCCCCTTCCGGCCCGCGGGAGGTGACGGTGAAGCGGGGATTGGGCTCATCCTCCTTGGACTGGACTACCAGGGAATGGTAGCGGCCCACGGTCATGGGATTGGGGAGTCCGGTGAACAGCCCCTTGCCGTCATGGATGATGTCAGAGCTTTTCCCGTGCATCACGTAGGGAGCGCGGGAAACCTCCGCCCCCGCAAAGCAGCCCAGAAGCTGGTGCCCCAGGCAGACGCCCAGCACGGGGATGTTCGCGGGGAGGCGTTCCAGGAATTCCAGGCAAAGCCCGGCATTGCGCGGATGGCTGGGACCGGGGGAAATGCACACAGCCTCCAGGTCCGGGCTGGTTGCCAGGTCCAGAATGCGGGGATCATCATTCGTGTACACCACGGGCTTGCGTCCCAGGGCATAAAACGCCTGCACCAGATTCCACGAGAAGGAATCGTAATTATCAATGAACAGAAACATGGTCTTCTCCTTTCAATATCACGTCAATAATCTTGCCCTTGTTCATGCACTCCTGCCATTCCGCGGCGGGGTCCGAATCATACACGATGCCGGCGCCGGCCTGCCAGTGGATGCGGCCGTCCTTCACCCACATGCTGCGGATGGTAATGCCGGAATCCATGTGGACGCTGCCCTTGTCCAGGCCCAGCCAGCCGATGCACCCGGCGTACGGGCCGCGCGGCAGGGGTTCCTCCTCCGCCAGGATTTCCATGGCGCGCACCTTGGGCGCGCCGCTGACCGTTCCGGCGGGGAAGGCCGCGCCGAGGATGTCCAGGGCGTCCAGCCCGTCATTCACCTGGGCGGTCACGCGGGAAGTCATGTGCATTACATGGGAAAAACGTTCAATCTCCATCAGGCGTTCCAGCTTCACGGAACCGGGCTTGGCGACGCGGCCCAGGTCATTGCGGCCCAGGTCCACCAGCATCACGTGTTCCGAACACTCCTTGGGATCCTTTAAAAGGCCGGCGGCCAGGGCGGCGTCTTCCTCATCATCCCTGCCCCGCTTGCGCGTCCCGGCGATGGGGGAAAGCTGGAGCTTGCCGTCCGTGCAGCGCACCATCAGCTCCGGAGAGGAACCGAACAGCGTGATCTCCGGCAGCCGCATGAAGAACATGTACGGGGAGGGATTAATGCTGCGCATGCGGCGGTACAGCGTGAAGGCGTCCCCGTGGAACTCCGCGGAGGCCTGGGAGGAAAGCACCACCTGGATGGCCTCCCCGTCATGCAGCAGTTCCTTGATATGCTCCACGCCCTTCATGTAGCCCGCCTGGTCCGGCGTGCGGGAAACCTCACCGATGGAAGGCTCCTCCGTCTCATGCAGGGCGGCATGGGACAAGTCCCTGTGTTCCCCCAGGCTGATCTGGGTGAGGCGGTTGTACAAGTGGTCAAACACGATGACGGTTCCGGCCAGTACCAGGCAGGACTCCGCTGAAGAAGGGCTGATGGCCTGCGCCAGCCTGGGCTGGAACAGGGCGGCGGTTTCATAGCCGAAGTACCCGTACAGGGCACGCGTAATGGGAGCCTGCCTCATGTCGTCCCCCACCAGTTCCAGACGCTGCATCAGGGCGCGCAGGCCATCCAGGTAAGGCATGCCTTCCAGCTCCTTCAGGGAGGCCAGGCGGTCGTCGCTGATGGAAAGGGAAAGTTTGGCGTCTACGCAGGAAACGGTCATCAGGTAATCACAGGCGATGACGCTGTAACGGCCCCACCTGCCATCCACCTCCGCGCTCTCCAGCAGAAGGCCGGGAGTTTGGTTCTGGGTCAGGCTCAGGAACAGGCTGATGGGCGTCTCCAAATCGGCGCTCAGCCGCCGGCTGCGCTGTTGGAGGGTGATGATGGATGGTGGTTGCATGGATGGATGATGGTGTAAGTTGAAAATAAAAAAACTGCTTTGACTCTCGGAGGAATCAAAGCAGTTCTTGAAAAACGGTCATAGCTGGATGCTACTACTGCACATCGGGATTCCCCCGTCCGGACATGGGTATACGCCACCAATAGCCGTTGCCATAATAACGGGTCGTGCTAAAAAAGGGCTGTCCAGTGCTGAATTGCATCTGCGCGTTTATTACTCCTCCTGCCGGTGCTTGTCAAAAAAACTTTCCGTCAATGGCGAAAAAAATCCACAGCGCATTTCCCGCCTCAGGGAAAAAAGGCCCGTGGATTCCACTGAATCCACGGGCCTTGCACATGAAAGCTGCCAAGCCTTAGAACAGCGTCACGGCAATGTTGACGCCGGCGGTGACGATGGCCACCATGCTCATAAGCTTGATCAGGATGTTCAGGGACGGGCCGGACGTATCCTTGAAGGGGTCGCCCACGGTATCGCCGATGACGGCGGCCTTATGGCTTTCCGACCCCTTGCCGCCCACGTGGCCCTGCTCAATGTACTTCTTGGCATTATCCCACGCGCCGCCGGAGTTGGCCATGAACACGGCCAGCACGAAGCCGGAGGCCAAGCCGCCGGCCAGCAGGCCGAACACGCCGGGAACGCCGAACACCAGGCCCATGCAGATGGGGGTAATGACGGCCAGCACGGACGGCCAGATCATTTCATGCTGGGCTCCCGCCGTGGAGATTTCCACACAGCGCACGTAATCCGGATCCGCTTCTCCGGTCAGGATGCCCTTGATTTCCTTAAACTGGCGGCGCACTTCCTTCACCATCTTCTCCGCGGCGCGGCCCACGGCATTCATGGTCAGGCCGCAGAACAGGAAGGACATCATGGCTCCCACAAAGAGGCCCATGAGCACCTTCGGGTTCATCAGGGTCACCTGGAAATAGCCCATGAAATCCGCCAGGGAAGCAGTGGTGATTTTAGAAACCTCCACGCTCACGGCGTCATTAATCTTGTAAACGGTGTTGCCCGTCGCTTCGCTCCAGTGGAGGATGGAAATCTTCAATTCTTCAATGTAGGAGGCCAGCAGCGCCAGCGCGGTCAGCGCGGCGGAACCGATGGCAAAGCCCTTGCCTGTGGCGGCGGTCGTGTTGCCCAGGGCGTCCAGGGCGTCCGTGCGGCGGCGCACTTCCGGGTCCAGCTTGCTCATCTCCGCATTGCCCCCGGCGTTGTCGGAAATGGGGCCGTAGGCGTCCGTCGCCAGGGTCAGGCCCAGCGTGGAAAGCATGCCGACGGCGGCAATGCCTATGCCGTACAGGCCCTTGCTCATTTCAGCTCCGGTGAAGTGCCAGTCCCCGGAGGCCATGCCGTAAGCCAGAACGGTGCCCACCACGATGGTGATGACGGGGATGCAGGTGGAAATCATGCCGATGCCGATGCCGGAAATAATGACCGTGGCAGGCCCCGTCTTCGCGCTGTGGGCAATCTTGCGGCAGGGATAGGAATCATGAGAGGTGTAATGCTCCGTGCTCTTCCCGATGACGATGCCTACTGCCAGGCCGGTGACGATGGCGCCCCAGATGCCCGCCCAGTTGTCCAGGCCGATGAGCTGGAGCAGGAAGGCGGAGGCAATGGCGATTAGGAAGGAACTCAGGTTGATGCCGCGGTTCAGGGCGGCCATCAGCTCCGTCTGGGAGGCGCCGCGCTTCACGCGCACCGCATATACGCCCAGCAGGGAGAGAATGGTGCCCAGGGCCGCGATCAGCATGGGCGTGAGGACGGCCTTGATCGCCATTTCCGGCACGGCCATGTAAGCCGCCGCGCCAAGGGCGGCGGAAGCCAGGATGGAACCACAGTAGGACTCGTAAAGGTCCGCTCCCATGCCGGCCACGTCCCCCACGTTGTCGCCCACGTTATCCGCGATGGTGGCGGGGTTGCGGGGATCGTCCTCCGGAATGCCGGCTTCCACCTTCCCGACCAGGTCAGCTCCTACGTCCGCGGCCTTCGTGAAAATGCCGCCGCCCACGCGGGCGAACAGGGCCTGGAGGGAAGCCCCCATGCCGAAGGTCAGCATGGTGGTGGTAATGACGACCAGGCGCATGGAAAGCTCCATGTCTCCGTAAAACCAGTCCAGCACCCAGTACCACGCGCCGATGTCAAGCATGGCAAGACCCACCACGGTCAGGCCGAGCACGGCGCCGGAACGGAAGGCGATCTGAAGGCCCGCGTCCAGGGAATGGCGGCAGGCGTTCGCCACGCGGCCGGAGGCGTACGTGGCCGTTTTCATGCCGATGTAACCGGCCAGGCCGGAGAAAAAGCCGCCGGAAATGAAAGCGAACGGAACCCAGGGATTCTGGATGTGGAGGCAGTACGCCAGAAAAGCGAATACAACGGTAATCAGCACAAAGAAAATGGCGACGATCTTGTATTGCTGCCGCAGGTACGCCATGGCGCCGCTGCGAACGTGTTTGGCGATCATTTTCATGACCTCGTTCCCCTCATCCTGGGCTTTCATGCGGTAAAAAAAGACGCCCGCAAAAACGAGAGCCAGCACCGAAGCCGACGGGATGAGCCAAAATAAATCCTGGATGGTTATCATTGTCAGTACACTTTAAATTAAAGTGGTAGGAGCATAACACCTGGTCCACTTTACTCCAAGAAAAAACCTCCGTTCGGAACGGAAAATTCACCTTCCTGCGGAAAGACCAGCACCGCAGGAAAATCCGGCGGATTCACGGAAGAAGCAAGTACCGCACCGATTAATCCAAATTGACTCCGGAGGTTCCGGAAGCGGCTGGGCCGCATCTCTTTCCCCCTGCCTACTTCTTGTTACGGTTTTCTGCTGCCGGAAGCCCTGGAAAACGGCAAAAAAACGTGGTATTCCGTGCAATGTGCTCTCCTTGGCCAGCTATCTCCGGCAATTCTTGAAGCTGCCCTGATTCCGGGAAAACTGGATAAAAAGAAAAAGCAAACGCTCCCATTGGAAATAACAGCGCCTACCTGTCCGCCATTCCGTCAATGATGGAAAGCTCCTCCGCGGTGAACCGCGTATTTTCCAGGGCTTTCAGGCAATCCATGACTTGCTGGGAGCGGCTGGCGCCTATCAGGGCCGTGGTCACCACGGGGTCTCTCAACACCCAGGCCAGCGCCATCTGGGCGAGGCTCTGGCCGCGGCTCCGGGCCAGGGCAGCCAGGCTGCGAATTTTCTTCCCATGCTCCCGGACCCGTTCTTCCGTTAAAAAGACGGAGGAACCTGCCGCACGGGAATCCGCTGGAATTCCCTCCAGATAACGGTCCGTCAGCATCCCCTGGGCCAGGGGGGAAAAGGCGACGCACCCGGTGCCCGTTTCACGGATGGCCTGAAAAACGGACTCTTCCGGCTCCCGGTTGAACATGTTGTAACGGAGCTGGTGGACCAGGCACGGCACGCCGGCCTCCCTGAGCATGGCGCATATCTGCCTGGTTTGCTCTGCCGGGAATTTGGAAATACCGGCATACAAGGCCTTTCCGGACCGGACCGCCGTGACGAGGGCCCCCGCCGTCTCTTCCAGCGGAGTCTCCGGGTCATGCCGGTGCGCATAAAAAATATCCACGTAATCCAGCTTCATGCGGGAAAGGGACTGGTCCAGGCTGGAAAGCATATGCTTGCGGGAACCCCAGTCCCCGTACGGTCCGGCCCACATCAGGTGCCCCGCCTTGGTAGCGATGACAAGCTCGTCACGGAAACGGGACAAATCCTGCATGAAAATGCGGCCGAAGCATTCTTCCGCCGCGCCGGGAGGCGGCCCGTAATTGTTCGCCAGGTCAAAATACGTGATGCCGGCGTCAAACGCGCCATGGATAAGCTGCCGCGCATTCTCGAAATCGTCGGCAGCGCCGAAATTGTGCCAAAGCCCCAGGGAAACGGGAGGAAGCAGCAGCCCGCTGCGCCCGCAACGGCGATAGTCCAGATGACTGTAACGGCCGGGATCGGGGAGGTAACTCATCGGAAGGAAAAACGGGAAGGTTTACCGGGCATGGGACGTACGCTCATGCCGCACGCCGGAGCGCCATGCCTCCGTGCGGTATTTGGATGCCAGCAGCTCCGCCACCCTAGCGTTCATGCCGGGAAACAGCTCCGCTTCCACGCACAGGGAATGTCCGTCCGCCAGACGGGCGGCCAGCATTTCATCCCATCCGGCGGGAAGAAGGCAATTCTGGATGCTCCCCTGATGGAGAACGCCGCCGCGGATTCTTCTCTGGCCGCCACCGGCCAGCTTTTCCCCGCCGGGAAATACTAAATCACTCGTCACGGGGCTGGCAAAACAGGCGCGGCCACCGTCCGGGGCGTCTCCGTCCAGCATCACGCACTCCACGCCGCAATCTCTCAAAACACGGGCCAAAGCCCCGTGAATCCATCGGTACAGGGTGGCGCTGGAAGGCCGTTCCTTCTCTCCCCGGCGGTGCATGGCCAGGGTAAAGGGGATATCCTGCCGGTGGTCCACAATTCCCCCGCCCGTCCAGCGGCGGACAAAATGGAGTTCCTCTCCCGGAAAAATGGCGCGTGCCGTGGCTTCCTCGTCAAAATAACCGTAGGTCACGGTTGGCTCCGCCCAGCGGTATGCACGCAGCACGGGCTTCTCTCCCCATTCCAGCAGGGCTTCATCCACGGCCATGGCTTCCTCCCCGCTTCTGGCGACCGGGTCGCGCCACAGCACCAGCTCCGGCAGAGGGGACAAATTACCGACGACATTTGCGAAACCAGACATTTTGCAACTACAGTGTAAATAACGGCAGGACGCTCCGGGCGGGAAACGGCAGCGGAAAAACCCGCACCCATCAGCCCCCAGACACAGGCCTAACGGTTCATGGGCAGTGCTACGCGCTGGGTGAAGGACCGGGTATAGCGCTCAAAGAATTCCTCCGGAGAGGGGGCGGGACGCTTCTTCTGCCGGATCTGGTCCACCAGGGCCATGCCTTCATCCGTCACCACCGTCATGGAAATCGTCACGGCAGTGACGCGTCCGGACTTCAAATCGTCAATATTCACGCTGCTGCCGATGATGTCCAAACGGTTGCCGTACACATCCATCTGGGTGCAGGAACCGAGCCGGTTGGCCCCCGTAGTCATGACGGGCACCAGCACGGACGCCCGCTGCGTGGCATCCTTGTCCGACTTGTTGCTGCCGGAATTGCCGATCTTCTTCTGGTAATCCACTTCAAAAATCAGCGTCATTTCCACCACGTTCTCCACCAGGAAATTGGCGGGAATGGTCTCATCCTGCTGGTAGCGGGTATAAGCGGACCAAAGGTCCTGCTGGCCCAGGAGATTCTGCACGGTATCCTCCGCGCTGATCAAATTGCGGTACAGGGAATAAACCGGAAAGCCGTCAGACTCCGCCGTAGCGTCCTGGTCCAGAATCTGGTCACGGTAAAGCAGCTTGTACCCCACGCAATTCACGTCACCGATGATGCGGTCGTTCCGCATGTCCATGCTGGACTTGGCAGGATTGCGGTCCGTAGCCGTGGTAAAGAAAATCAACTGGGAGGCATTCGTGATCTTGGCGCCTTCCGGCCCCATGGTCATCAGGTTCACGCGGGCTTCATTCAGAGCGGAAGAACCGCCCTTCTTCCTGGACGCCGTGGTCTTGGTCGCGCGGGAAACCAGATCGCTGTCCCGCTGCACCAGCATCCATTCAAAGGGATTACCGGCACGGAACTGCATGCTCTCAAAATCCTTGGTCATGGTATCCATGGCCGTGCGGGCAAGCGTGGTGGTCCGCACATCCTGCAGCACCCATCTCCAGATATCCACCCCGCGGGAGGTCAGGGCCACAATCACCAGCACCAGCACGGTGGTGATGGTCATGGCTGCCAGGAGCTCAATCAGAGTGAACGCGCCGGATTTGATTTTGGCAAATGTCTTCATGATTTTTCAGAGGTCTTCAGATAATGCCCGTTAGCGGCGGAAAGCGAGATTGCGCGTAAAGATGGGAGTCTTCAAATTCTCCCACGTCAGGTGCTGCAAACGTTCAGGGTCCGTATTCAACAACTGGAAAAACTCCGCCTGGTACAGGACTTCCGCCCCCCACGGCAAATTCAGGCCGCCGCCCTTCTCCGGCGTATAAACGTACAGGGAGGGCTCCGTAATCACCTTGCCGCGGTTGTAGGGATTGTAAATCGTCCCGTACTTGGGAGCCAGCTTGTACCCGTAAGCGTTGGAATCCATGCGCTCCACCACCAGCTGGGTCATGCGCACGGCGAAGACGGGGCCGACAAGCGCCTTGAAATCATCCCAGCGGTCCTTGTTGTTCGCCAGGCAAACTCCCGTCACCACCGCCGTATTCTGCCCGGGGATGCTCCCGCCTTCCTCCAGCCAGGGCTGGGGGGTGCCGTCCTTGCGGGCGCCCTTGGTCAGATCCGCCCTGTAATTGTAAACAAGAATGGTCGTAGCGGGCTTGGACGTAAACTGCATCCAGTAAAACGCCTTGTCAAAAGCGGAAATATATCTGGTGGTGGAAGACTTTCTGGCATTGGGAGCAGCACGCTCGGAATTGCGAAGCTCTCCAAGTTCCGCCGTCAGGGCGTGGACGATGCGGTCCGCTTCGCGGATGGTCAGAGCGGACTGAACCGTCCTTCTGGCTGGAATGAACATGGCCATGAACACCACGATCAGCACGGCAACCACGCCGATCGCAAGCACCACTTCCGTCAGGGTGAACCCCTTGGCACGAGACTGTTTCATACACTTGGTCAACATAAAATGGGAAATCCGGTAAAATATGAATTAGTTGGGAATCACCTGCTCCGTCGTCCTCAGCCGGCTGATATTGCCTTTGGGATAAATCACGATGCCGCCTGCCAGGCCCGGCTTGCCGTCCACCATCGGAGTCGGTTTCTCCTCCTTGCCGTTTCCGGCGGAACCGGAAACCACCACCAGGCGGGTGGGGGCGTTTGGCTGGGACATGCGGCCTTCCTCGTCAAACTCAATGAAATAAATATCCGTCATCCTGTTGCCCGGAAGATTGACGGTATCTTGCCCGTCACGGCTGGCAAAGCTGCGGGCTGCGGACTTGCCCTTGGTCTTCTTGGAGCCTTCCAGCAGGGTGCTGTAGGTGGGGCTGATGTAAAACCCGGCGGGAAGAGTCTGCAAACGGTTGACCAGATGCCACTTTCCGGTGCGCGTATTTTTGGACATCACGCCCAGGGTGCGCATGTTGCGGGCTTCGTCCTCAGGAGTGCTCACGATAATCAGGCGGCTCCACGTTCCCTTGCCCATGGCGTCCAGGCGGGCTTCCTGCACCATGCCGTCCACCATCTCCACGGCGGACTGGAGGCCCTGCCCCCTGCCCCCGCCTCTTAACATGCTGGCGGCCAAGGCCATCATGGCAACCATAATGGTGATGACGACAATCAGTTCCACCAGGGTAAACCCCTTGCTCCCTGACGAGGAACAGTGCGAAGCCGTTCCGGAATGCTTGGAAAAATATCTCATACAGATGATGCAGGATTGAACAACGATTTTTGGCATGCTACCCGTTTCACGCGGGCACGGCAATCATTTTTTGAGAAACGGGAAGGCCTGATATGTTCCTGGCCAAATAAAACTCATTGCCATCCGGTAATCCTCTCCCAGGCCATTCGTCCGTAAGAGAAAACAACCGGCTGATCCAATGAGTACACCTCGAGAAAGATAGGGTCAAACCGGCCTGGGACGAAATCCGGCTCATAAAAATAAGAGTCCCAAAAACAAAGCTAAAAAGGTTCTTTTTTACCCCGCGTTCATCTCATCAATCAAATCCTGATAGGTAGCCACTTTGTGGTACTTCACATTTGACGTTGAGATAGAGTTGAACAACTTCTCCGCACATGCGATTTTTGCCTTTTCGATGGCACTCAAATCCATTGATGACATAGAGCCTTTGGTTTCGGCAATGAAGAAGATGTGTTTCACTCCGTCTTTCGTCATAGCGATAGCCCAGTCGGGGGCATAGTTGCCTACCGGAGTGGGTATTTGGAAAGTACGGGGCAGTTTGGCATATACCACCACTTCATTGGCCTCATCAAGGTCATGGGCGAATTGGCGTTCCCCCTTGCTGTCGCTGAACACATAATCGGTGATATGCTTCTTCGCCTCGTATGCCCGGTCAAAATCCATTTTGCTCTTCACGGTGAAGATGCTGCTGTCGTATTTGCCTTCCGTCATGTTGTAGTGGATGGCCTCCACAATCATTGTGGCCTTCTGCTCCTTGATGATGCTTACAACCTTGCGTATAAACTCTTCGGGGTTGTTCTTGAACAGGTAGAGCTTGCTCGTCTTGATGCCTTGCAGTATCTTCACCACTGTGCGGCGGGTGAGATTGGCGCCTTTGGCTATGTCGCCCACAAGGTCGTAGCGGACGGAGGAAGTGCAGACATCGGTCAGCTGCCTGGATTGGGAACGGGTGTCTCCGAAGTCAGTTACCTGCTCCTCGTCTTGCGTTCCCTCCACCATCACATAGCGGAGCTGCTTCACCTTCAGTTCGGCATTGATGTGCAGGCTGGCTTTTTCTATTAGTTCGTTACTGTCGTAACTTACCGTATAGACATATTGGTAATTTATCTCGTTCCACAAGGCTTGGAATTCGGCTTTTCGGAAGTTCTCGTTGAGCCTGTTGTCCGGCGTGGTCGTCTTCTCCTCCACCACCATGTCGTCGAGTACCTTCGGGTCAAAGATGGAGTTTATCAGGCGGACTACACCCTCGGCTATCGGTTGCAGCTTGGGCGGCAATGGAGCCACAGTGCCGTTTGCCACGGCCTCACGGTAATCCGGCGTAATGTGCTTGTCTTCGTCAATATAGCCGTTGTCTTCCAGATAGATGATGATGCGGCTGGCTTCCGTTTCGGTAATGGTATGTATTTCCTCCTCAATCTTAATCTGCCTATCTTGGAAATAGGCGACTGTTGCCTTGGCTGCGCGCTCACGCAACACTTCCCGCGTCTCCTTTTGCAGGGCTGTGGTAAAGTCCGCATAACTCTCATTGGCTATCACGGTCAGTCTGTTCACCTCATGCACATCCTCTCCCAATAGTTCCTTGTCCATGCGGACACCGTGCCTGTCCACGCAGATACGCAGTCCGCGCCCTACCTCCTGACGTTTGGCGGTGGAGGAGTTGGAATGGCGGAGCGTGCAAATCTGAAATACATTGGGATTGTCCCACCCCTCGCGCAGTGCCGAGTGTGAGAAGATGAAGCGTGTCGGCTCCTCAAAGCTCAGCAGGCGTTCCTTATTCTTCAGGATAAGGTCGTAAGCCGAAATGTCATCCGACAGTCCCGTCTTCTTTTCCACCTTGCCGTCAATCACCCGGTTGGTCTTTTTGTTTATGGAGAAATAACCCCGATGCACGTCCTGGGGCATGAAACGGCGGAGGTATTCATTGTAGTCCTCATCCCAGATGTAGAACTCCTCATTCACCAACCGCGCATATTCCTCCTCGAATATTTTCTGGAACACGCCTTTCACTTCCTCCCTGTTCTCGTCGTAGCTCTTGTACTTCGCCACCTCGTCGATGAAGAAGAGCGACAGGCACTTGATGCCCCGCTTGAAAAGCTGGCGTTCTTTCTCAAAGTGCGACATGATGGTCTCCCGGATTTGCACCCGCTGAATGTTTAGCTCGTCCGGGTCGCCTATCACCTCGCCCCTGCGAATGGTCACGCCGTTGAGAAAGGTCACATAGCCGTTCACGTTGATTTCCGACACCACAAAGTTGTCGTACTCGGCCAGCCCGGACTCTTCGCGCAGGTTGTCACCCACGCCGAACGTTTTTATCTTCCTGACGATGCTGCCTGAAGCATTCTTCACCTCCAGCTCAATGCGCGCTTCCGGCGGACGTTTGGGCGACAACACGATGTTGTCGAGATAGAGATACCCGCTCGTTCCCCGGAGGTTCTTCACTTCAAAGCCTTTCACATGAATGCGCTTCACCAGCTTCTGCCGGTAGGCGTCCAAAGCATCCAGAGCATAGATGGTATCGTGCTTGGTCGTGTGCGTAGCCGAATAGTTCAGCACGAACAGTGGGTTGAAGCGTTTGATGCCCGCCTGCGTGGCATCGCCCTCCATCTTCTGCGGTTCGTCCATGATAATGATGGGACGGTTGGCGGCAATCACGTCTATGGGACGGCGGCTGCCGAACTCATCACGCTCGGAGTAAATAATCCTGCTCTCCTTGCTCCTGCCGCCCTCCTTCATCGAGGAGGCGAAAGCCTGCGTGTTGATAATCATCACGCTCAACCCGGAATCAGATGAAAAACTGTCGAGTTGTTGCAGGTTGCCGCTGTTGTAGATGAACCACCGCGCTTTCTTGCCGTAGTGTTCCATGAAGTGCTCCTCCAACATGCGGAAACTCTTTGCCACGCCCTCACGGATGGCGATGCTCGGCACCACCACGATGAATTTGCTCCAGCCGTACTGCTTATTCAGCTCAAACATCGTCTTGATATAGACGTATGTCTTTCCCGTTCCGGTCTCCATTTCTATGTCGAGATTCACCGCGCCGATACCCTTTGAAAGGGAAGAAGACGGCGTGATGTCATACAGGTTCTGAATGGTATTGATGTTTTTCAACAGGGCTTTCCCGTCCAGTTCCACGCAGTGGTTCCTGTATCCTGTTTCATCATCGAAATCCAACTGTTGTTGCGCCTGCCGTCCGCGGTCGATGCGATATCCCTCTATGGCGTGCGTGGGCTGCCCCGTGAAGACGGCCACGGTGTTCTCCACTGCCTCCGTCTGATATTGCTGTATCTTAAACTTGAATTTCATGGCTACAGTATTCTGCAATTCGTGTCGGGCGAGTAGTGGCGGAATATCTGCTCGAAATTGTCTATCACGTTGTCGTTGGCTGCCGAAGCGTCGCGCATCACGAAATATACCGGCTTCAGTCTGGCGATTTCCGTAATGGCGGATTCATTCACGTCCTTGTCGAAACAGGCTATCAGATAGTTCCCGTCCACAAAATGCACGTTCTTTCCTGCCATTTGCCGCGTCTCAATCTTTGCCGAGAGTTCAATGCCGAGGTCGAGCATCACTTGGAACAGCAAATCTTCGCTGCTGCGGTCGGGCTTCACATTCTCATTGAACAAGGATTGCCCGTCAAACTCTTGCGGAGTGTAATAGACATCTTCCATGTTGCCGCTGTCGAGTTTCAGCACGCGGAAACCGGTGTCAAGCTTGTCGATGCCTTCCTTGTCGGCATTCTCTTCCCTGATTTTCTTTCCGGCACGGCGGATGCGTTCTTTGCCTATCTCGCAGATATTCTTATACCCGGCTTTATAGGCTTCGCTCTTCTCATCGGTCAATTCTGGAAGCTGCACCATGATGAATTTGCGGTTGCCGCCGTCCTCTGCGTTCAGTTGCATAACAGCGTGGGCGGTAGTTGCAGAACCGGAAAAGAAATCAAGTATGATACTGTCCTTATTGGTAAGTGTAAACTCCAACAAACTCTTTATTATTGTTTCATCTTTTGGATTCTGAAATACCATTGCTTCCATCAAAGTGCGAAGCCGCTTAGTGGAGGCTCTACCGTCCTTATAAAAAACGCTATACGGTGTAGTATATTCTCCATCAACCAGGTAGGTTTTCTTACATGGAACACTGGTTTCATCTTCTCCAAAGTGAACCAATCCAAGAGCTATTACTTCATCCATTCTTTCTTTGGTCGGGTAGACCCAGCCTCTGTTTGGTACACGTACTGGTTTTTTTGTAACTGGGTGCAGGACCTCGTACTTAGGACCGCCGCCACCCGGCCAAGAAATATCAGAGGGGAAATATATTCCTTTAGCATCAATGCAAGAATAATGCGAGTGATTCTTTGCTGCATGGGTGTCTGGCAAACCTTTGTACCATTCTTTTAGTGCTGCTGTTGCAGCTTTATAATCTGTCCCATATTGCTTTTTAATTTTTTCATAAGCCGCATATATATCTTCTATTCCTTGCTTTCGTTCTCTCCACAGAACCTTACTATCAATTAGTGTAGAGATGGATTTAACATAACAAAGCATATACTCGTGAGAAACGGATATGTATTTTGAATCGTTCTTTCTGCCTGCCGCCCAAATTAGAGAGGCAATGAAGTTATCTTCGCCAAACACTTCATCGCACAACTTTTTAAGATTGCCTTGTTCGTTATCATCAATCGAAATAAAGATAACTCCATCCTCCGCCAGCAAGTCCCTCGCCACCTTCAGCCTCGGATATATCATATTCAACCAGTCGGTATGAAAACGCCCGTTGCTTTCCGTATTCCGCAACATCGGGTCAATCGTCTGATTCCCCTCTTCATCGAACAAACCACTGTTTTGCTCAAACTCCGACTTGCCTTGTGCAAACTCGTCATTGTACACAAAGTCGTTGCCCGTGTTGTAAGGCGGGTCAATATAAATCATCTTCACTTTGCCAAGGTATGTCTCACGCAACACCTTCAGCACATCAAGGTTGTCACCCTCAATATAAAGATTCTGCGTGTTGTCAAAATCCACCGATTCCTCCCGGCACGGGCGGAGCGTCATTGTCGTGGGAGTGTTCGCCAAACGGTTTGCCGCCCGCTTGTCCGGCCAAGTGAACTGATAGCGTTCCTCCCCTTCTGCAAGAATATCGTTGGATAACTCCGCTTCCAGTTTTTCAAAGTCGATAGCCAGTTCCGGCTTGCCGTTCTTACCTAACCGTTCCGTAACGCAGTTCGGGAACAATCGCGCTATCTTATTTATGTTGGAGCCTGTCACATCGTGGCTCTGCATCTTCAGTTTGTCCATTTACAGGTTTGATTTTAGTTTTTTGATTATTTCAAAATACTCCCGTTTGCACCGAGGCTGTTTCTCACTTGCCATCTTCCGCGCCAAAGCAGCAATCTGAGCAAGGGTTTTCGCTCGTTGCTCATTGGTTTGTATCTGCTGCGTAAGTGTATTGCCCTGTTCCATCTCAATGCCGCCGATGCTCTTCACGATATTCTCCCAAACGGCATCCATGCTCAAGCCCGAAAGCGCCATCTTCGCTTCCCCTGTCGGCATCCATGCGGAACAGATAAGCCTGTCCGAATGATAGACGGCGAATTGCGTGTCTGTTTCAAACTGCAAGGCAAACAGAATGTTCTGCGGAATGAGCCGGGATAACAGGACGATATTCTTGCCATCATAATCTTTACGTTTCATCTGAACAGCAAGCACATAAATATCCTTGATGCTCTCTCCCGCCGTAATGGTCAGCAATGTTGCCGGAGACAAGACCGCCACAATATCCATGCGGCTCACATCGGCATCGAAGCCGTCGCGCTGCGAGGGCTTCAGGTGGAACTTCGCAAATACGGCCTTTTTCGGCAATTGCTTCTTGCGTTCCGTAGTGATGGGCAGTCCGTACATACTCATTTGATGACAAGGAAACAGATTAATTCAAAGTCATCCAGCCCGCGTATCTCCTCCGTGAAGAGTGAGCCTTGCACGCCGCTCAGAAAACTGTCGATGTCGCTCCCCTCCTTCACATGGATGATGGAAGAGATGGCATCGCCCAACAGTTCGGAATACCGCCGCATGTTCTTCCCGTCGGAAGTAGCCTTGTTGAACTCCCGGCATAGTTCCATGTCCGGTGCGGTCTTGCCTTTGCACAGGAAACGCAGGCGGTCTAGCATCTCCTTGGGTGAAAGATGATTGACCACCACTTCCTTGCTCTCCGAGATATAGACCATATAGAAAGGATGCAGGCGGTTCCTGTGGTCGATGTTCACGCCGTTGTTACGGTTTTTCAATACGAACACCGCTCCGGCAGGCGCACCGTCACTTGCGGGCACCACGGCATGAAGACCGAAAGGCGTATGCTCCAGGCCGGGATCGTCTTTCAGGCTGGCAAGCAGGTCAAGACGGAACTCGTTCAGCCCCAAGTCCATGATGGAAACACCCGTGTTCATCTCCTCAATGTCCACCACCTCGCTCTGCAGACGTTTCAGTTGCTCGCGTCGGTATTCAAGGTCGCCTTTCTCTTCGGGCGATATGGGATTGTCATCACCCGTACTTGTCAGCACCGACACCTTCATGCGGGCTTCCACTCGTCCTTTCAGGTCGATGTATTCGTCAAGGGTCACGTCCGGCCAGTAGTTCACAAGTTGAATCACCTCGTTGCGCGAGCCGATGCGGTCGATACGCCCGAAACGCTGAATGATGCGCACGGGATTCCAATGGATGTCGTAATTGATGAGACAGTCACAATCCTGCAAGTTCTGTCCCTCGCTGATGCAGTCGGTAGCGATAAGCACGTCTATCTCCTCCCGGATGTGCGGATAAATGGCAGACTTCTCCTTTGAAATTGGAGAGAAGAGCGTAAGCACCTTGTTGAAGTCGAGCTTCACGCGCTGTGGCAGGCGCAATGTGCTGCGTGCTTCCACGTCTCCGGTGACGAGTGCCGTATGCAGCCCATACTTTTTCAGAATGGGAGCAGCCAGACAGTCGTACAAGTATTCGGCGGTGTCGGAGAACGCCGTGAAGATAATCATCTTCCTGTTGCCTGCGTTGATGGGATGGGCAAACTTGTCGCGCAAGTCGGCAATCAACTGTTGCAGCTTGCTGTCGTGTTCCGGAGTGATGGAACCAATCATGAGCAGCAGAAGATCAAGGTTCTCCAAATCCTCTTTGAGGTAGCCGCGCCATGTGATGTGGTCAAGATCCTGCAGGGCAATTCTTGTCTTCTTGCCACCGATAAACATATCCGTCTCTCGGTCATCGGCATCGAGATTCCGCGAAATATCCTCCAATTCAATGGAAAAGCTGTCGCCCTGATTCAACACATCAAGCTGTCCGATGGTTGACGCTATCAACTTCCTGATTCTTTCAAGGGTGAGGCGGAAAGAATTGACCGAGCTTTCCAGACGTTTGAGCAGGTTGATGCTCATCAGGCGGCGTATTCCCTTCTCGCGTCCGGCTCTGCCGCGACCGTGGAAGTCGTTATCCTCGTCCATGTATTTTTTCCTCCGGCTTGGCAGAATGAAATCGGAAGGGGTATAAATGGCAAGGTTGAGGCGGCTGACAATTTCGTAAATCCCGTTATAGTTGATAGCCGTGTCGAGGTCGGTCAGGTTGGGACGGCGTGACAGCGGAGCCAGCCGCATGGGGAACTTGCCGATGTCCGCCGTATTGTAATACTGCTCTATGTGCTTGCGGCTGCGGGCAATGGTAACACTGTCGAGCACTTCAAAGAAATCGAAGCTCAACCGGCTGAGCAGTTCTTTCGTAGTGCGCTCCTTCGGCGGGAGCTTCGTCCATATGTTGTATTCCTTCTGAGCCTGACGGAAAATATCGTCAATGCCGGAAGACGTGTTCAGCAGGGCATCCATCCTGCCGCACTCACCTTCGTAGGCAAGCTGTATCTGATTCTTCAAATCGTTGAAACGGTTGTTCACGGGCGTGGCCGAGAGCATCAGCACTTTTGTCTTGACCCCCGCCCGGATAACCTTGTTCAGCAGTTGCAGGTAGCGGTTCTCGCGCGGGTTGTCGTCGTTCCCGTCCGTTGTCACCTTGCCGCCGTTTCGGAAATTATGGCTCTCGTCTATGACCACAAGGTCGTAGTTGCCCCAGTTGATATGGTCCAAGTCCTGCCCGTTGGTCTTTCCACCCCGGCGTGACAGGTCGGAATGGAAGAACACGTCATAGCGCAGGCGGTCACGGGCAATGGGGTTGTTCAGGTAGTTGCTCTTGTAGGTTATCCAGTTGTCGTTAAGTTTCTTCGGGCAAAGCACAAGTACTGACTTGTTGCGGTTCTCATAGTACTTGATGACCGAGAGGGCGGTAAACGTCTTGCCCAATCCCACGCTGTCGGCAAGGATACAGCCGTTGTACTTCTCCAACTTGTTGATGATGGCAAGGCAGGCATCCTTCTGGAAATTATATAGTTTGCTCCATATCTGGCTTTCCTTGAATCCGGTAGCCTCGTTGGGCAGGTCGTCTTCGGAGAGGTCGTCAAGGAATTCACGGAAGATATTGTACAAGGTGACAAAATAGATGAAGTCGGGGGCGTTCTCCTTATAGACATTGCTGATGTTGTCGAGTATCTTGTCCGTGACCACCTGCATCTTCGCGCTGTCATTCCAAAGCTGATCGAAAAGGAAAAGGTATTGCTGCGAGAAAGGAGCCTCGAACTTGTTTATCACCGTGTAGGCGTTGTCGCCCCGCTCGCACCCCAACTCCACCGTGGTAAATCCGGTGACGGGCATATACGCCTTGTCGTCAACGGTGGCGAAGCCCATCATGTTCTCTCCCGTATAGTTGGACTTGAAGCATGCTTTCCGCCTGATCCATTCGGCGCACTCTTTGGCAATGGCCTTTTGCGAAAGCTCGTTGCGCAACTTTATCTCAAACTCAGAGCCATAGAGGTTGCGCTCCCTGTTCAACCGTGGAATATAGAACTCCCGTTTTTGCTTGTTGGCTTTCTCGGTGACGAAAGTCGGGGAGGTGAAGATAAAGCGCAACTCCTCAATGTCTTTAAGCTGCGCTTTCAGCTCCTCAAAGGCGTAAATGGAAAAGCACGAGGCGGCAATGGCTACTTTGCTGCCGTCGTGCAACTCCTTGGTTAAATCTCCTTTCAGGGTCTTGTTTATATTATCTATAAGCTCCATTCTGTTATTAGCCCTAATTAAGAGATTGAGTTCCATTCAAAGTTAAAATGCAACTTTTTGTATTTTTACAAAACCCTAATTTTTCAGAAACAAACATTTAAAATAAGACAACAAATATGTATAGTTGCAATCTACAATTACGTATCCGGATATTTTATATATAGCTATGGTAAAAAATAATTTGCCACTTCAACATAAGAACACTAATAAAACACATTAAATGGAAGCAGTCCATATTTTTTACAGGATTATATAGAATAGTATTACTGTAAGATTTGCAACATTACTCAAATACTGATATCCGGCAATATATCCGGAGAAAAACAGAGAAGATGACCGGAACAAAACTAGATTAAACAATTCCGTTTTTATATCTTAAATTTAAATCCTCTAATTATGCTGAACGCAGATACATCATTAGAATTAATTGGAAAATCCATAATAAATAGTTAACAGTTATGCAAGAAGGTAATGTTGAGGGACAGCTCTACAAATTTTTCTGCTCATTAGCAATATTATTTTTTAGGTTTTTACAAGTGAATTTTTACATCACAAAAATATCAATCCGATCAAATAAAACAATCTAACAAATATTTATTGCATATCTTTTTTATAATAAATCATTTTTACCTACCTCAATTCCACCCAAATGCCACGGTGGTCGCTGGCCTGGCGGGAGGGGGGAGAGTCAAGGATGCCCATGGGGGGCTTGCGGCCAAGGCGCTTTTTCAGGGTATTGTTGATGAAGAGATGGTCAAAGGAGTGGTAGGTGTCTCCGTCTTCATAGTAGATGGTCCAGGTTTCCCCACGGGAATCCCTGGGTTTCAGGCGGTTCAGACGGTATTCCGTTTTAGCCGGCCCCTGGATGACCTGCACGGCGCTGTCCGCCGGACCGTCATTGAAGTCTCCGTACAAAAGCAGCGGCATGCCGTGCTGGGAGGCGATGGCTTCATTCAGGTAGTCCCGCAGGGCATATGCTTCCCTTCGCCGCGTGTCTTCTGCGGAACCGTCACGGCTGAGGCGGGACTTCAAATGAATGCCCACCAGGCGGAAGAGGCGGCCATCCGGCGTTTTCACCGTGGCGTCCAGAATGCCCCGCAGCATCGTTTTTTTCCTCTTCGTTTCTCCGGATACAGGCATGTCCGTCACGGAACGGTTGTCCACAATGGGATATTTGGAGAGAAGGGCCAATCCCCGGTCTTCTCCGTTCCGCATGACCAGGACCTTATGCGGTAACTGAACTCCTTTTCTTTTCAACCGCATTTGCAGGTCGCGCACGGCGGCTTCCCCACCCATTTCTGACAATCCTACTATTTCTGCACCGGATTGCCGGATGAGTTCGGCCACGGCCTCCCGTGCTTCGACGGGCTTGTATTTTACCTGGAAGTTGCTCCTGCGCGGATCTTCCGGTACAAAGTAGTTGCCAGCATTTATTGTGAATAACCTGACAGGTTCTCCCTTTTCCGGTATAGAGATTTTCTCCGGAACCCTTCCCTTCCCGGGCGCCTCCCAGGAGGCAGGCACCGCCTGCGGCGTATCCGTCAGCGGCTTCCATTCCATCAAGCCGTACCCCAGCACCGCGCACAGCACAACCAGGGCCGCGATGACGGAGGTTCCCCTGCGTTTTGACGTTTTCCTGATCATGTCCGTTCCCTTGAAAGATTTTCTCCATGAAGGACGTAGTGAATGAACAGGCCGAGCCGCACAAAATTTTCCGGCTTATTACTCGGCTTTCACTTCACTTTCATCCGTAGTTCATGATAAACCATGAATGTGCCTTCATTGCAACCCCAGAACGAGTCCCAGCCTGACGAGCAGACACTTTCCCAATATGCCGAACATACCAGGAAAAGCCTGATTGCGCGCCTGGAGAATTGGGAGGACCAGCGCACGTGGGATGAGTTTTACCGGACGTACTGGCGTCTTATTTATTCCGTCGCCCTCAAGGCCGGATTGAGGGAGGACGAAGCCTGGGACGTGGTGCAGGAGACCATTCTTTCCATCGCCAAGCAGAGCAAGAAGAATATTTACAAGCCGGAACAGGGTTCCTTCAAGCTCTGGCTCTGGAATATGACCCGCTGGCGCATCAACGACCAGTTCCGCAAGCGGAAGAAGGATACGGCCATGCTGATGAGCCCGGACGCCACGGAGAGCCAGGAACATCCCATCGACAAGATTCCGGACGAAGGGAAGAATAATTTTGACCAGGTGTGGGAGAGGGAGTGGCAGAATAACCTGCTCCAGGCGGCCCTGGAACGCGTCAAAGCGAAGGTGTCTCCCAAGCAGTTTCAAATTTTTGATTATTACGTGCTGCGGGAGTGGGATGCGGCGAAGGTCCGCAGACAGCTCGGCGTCACGATTGCCCAGGTTTATCTGGCGAAGCACCGCGTAGGAAGCGCCTTGAAGAAAGAGCTGCAATTCCTTCATTCCCAGGAAGAGGAGAAGGAGAGATAGGCGGATGCCGCCCCGGTGCAACCGGGCCCGTTTCCCGCTTTTCTCCTGCCGTTCCGCTTTTCAGGAATGATTCCTTTATTTTGCCTCTTGCCAAGGCAGATGTTTTGTCGTTAGATAACGGCAACTGCAATGCCGCCCTCACGCAACAGACATTCCGCCCAGAGAGTTTTTACCTGGGACAAGATCAAGATGGCCCTGGCGGCGGCGGAAGAAGGGTTTTATATCTGGAATATCAAAACGGGCGTCATCCATTACACGGACCGCTGCCTGACCATGATGGGGGCCAGCCGCAAGGAGAAGGCCCCCAATATTTTCACCCAGCCGGAGCTTACCATCCACGAGGAGGACCAGGCCTTTTTTTCCCAGGAGGTGCGCCGTTACCTGGACGGCCATTCCCACATGCCCATGCGCATTGAAATACGCATGAAGAAGCTGAATTCCAAGAGCTGGAGCTGGGTCCGCATCAACGGTCTCGCTCGCAGGGACAAGCAGCGCCGCCCTGTCATGCTGGTAGGGGTATGGGTCAACATTACCCGGCGAAAGACGGCGGAACTGCGCGCCGCGGAAGACAGGGACCTGTTCCACACCCTGATTGAGCACATTCCGGACAGCATTTATTTCAAGAACCGGGAATCGCGCTTCGTGCTGGCGAATACCGCCACGGCCAATAAGCTGGGCGTGCCCACGCCGGCTGACCTGACCGGAAGGACGGACGATTACTTTTTCGATCAAACGATGTCCGATGTTTCCCGCAAGGAGGAGCTGGACATCATGGCTACCGGACGCCCCATCCGCGCCCGCCTCCATCATGAGACATGGCTTCACAAGGATGATTCCTGGAGCCAGATCAGCAAGTTTCCTTGGTACGGCCGCAACGGGGACCTGAAGGGCATCGTGGGCATTTCCAGCGACGTCACCAAGCTGGTGAAGACGGAGATCAAGGCCACGGAAACAGCCCGTATTCTGGAAGAGCGCAACAAGTCCCTGGAGAAGGAGATAGATTTGGCCCGGGAAATCCAGTTCGCCCTGCTTCCCTATGAGATTCCCTCCCGCTCCCATACGGAACACGGCCTGACGCGCCATGTGGATTTCCACCACATTTTCACTCCTTCAGAGGGGGTGGCGGGCGATTGGTTCGATGCCTTTCCCGTGGGCAATTCCGGCGTAGGCGCCATCGTCTGCGACGTGATGGGCCACGGCATCCGCGCCGCCCTGATCGCTTCCATGCTCCGCGGCCTGATGGAGCAGTTGTCCCATCTGGCGGACAATCCGGCGGCCTTTCTGTCTTCCCTCAACCACCAGCTTGCCAAAATTCTGCAACGGGCGAATACCACGATGTTCGCCTCCGCCGTTTATATTTACCTAGATTTGGAAACCGGCGTCATGACCGCCTCCACGGCCGGGCACCCGCATCCCATTATCCTGGGGCCGGACGGAGTTGCCCGCAAGATGCCGCTGCCCAGGGGCATTGCCCTGGGGCTGCTGGATGATGCCACGTACCAGAACGCCCAGTTCCCCCTCCTGGCAGGTTCCCGCGTCCTGATGTATACGGACGGACTGACGGAAGCCGCCAATTCGGAAGGGGAAGAGCTGGGCGTGGAGAGGCTGATCGATTATTTCAATAATTCATCCCCCAAGAGCACCAAGGATTTTGTCCATCAGGCCCTTACCTGCGTAGCAAAATTCACCGGCTGCACCAACCAGGCCGACGATATCTGCATGCTGGGCATCAGTTATTCCGAACACGAGGCAAAGCCGGGGCATTAACAAACCCGGTTCCTCCATTTTCCGGATATTTACCTCCTTCCTCCTTTTTTGCTGGGGAAAAATCCACATTCCGTCCGCCTGAAAAACAGGAATCATTCAAGCAGGAAGGCTATTTCCCGGAAGGACGGTCTGCCAAGTTTTCCTTTTTCCCTGAAGAGTCCTGCCGGCAGGGAGGCACATTCTCTCTGCAAGGCCGCAGATGATTCCCGCCAGGAGAAAAACGGCAGAAGCGGCTTTCAATTTTCCCGCAGGACCGGAATACGCCTGCTCTCTTTTCAGTAAAACAGGTTCAAGAACTTCCTTTCCAGCCTCTCCCAAGCCGCATTCCGGAATTCCCGCCACCAGGAACTTCCCGAATCGCATCTTCCTGACCAATCCTTAAAAGCCAGCGGAATACGGGACGGCAGTTTTCCCATGCCGCCAAATGACAAGGATCCGTCAGGTTGCCTCAGGACAATCATCCGGAGAGAATTTGAAGTTGCGCCAGAACGGAACGCTCAGCATCCAGATGGAGAACAAGGCTTCCAGCCCTCCCGCCATGATGATCGTCGCCTGGACTCCCCAAACATCCACTACGGCTCCCCAGCCCATGGCCGCCAAAGGCTGCACCCCAATCGTAACGATGCTGAACAGCCCCAGAATGGCAGATTTGCGTTCCGGCGGCGCCAGAAGCTGCACGGCGGATGAAGAGGTGACAAAGAGGGAAGAAGTAGCCAGACCGGCAAAGAAGAAGCAGAGGGCCTGTATTTCCACCACGGGAATGATGCCGGCCACGCATAATGCGCTCCCCATCCACAGCGTGCCCGAGGAGAGCTTGGCCCCCACCCTGTCGCTTTTGCGCGCAAACGGCAGGACAAAGAGGATGCTCACCATGGCACCGGCTCCGACCGCTCCCAGAATGAGGCCGGTATTCCTGGGGTTCCCGTGCATCAATGCCGGAACAATCTGGTAAAGGGATTGCCCGCAGATGTTCTGAATGAGCGCGCTAATCATGATGAAGAGCAGGCTGCGCGTAGAAAGCACCGCCTTGAGCCCGGAGGCCTTTCTTCCGGCCCCGCGCTGCTTTTTAGGGGCGGAGGTATCCGCAACGCGCCCTTTCAGAGCCACCAGGCAGCCTATCAACGGCAGGCTTGCCACGACATTGCCGCCAAAGGCGGTTCCGGCCCCCCACTCCGCAATGATGTAGCCGGCCAGCGCCGGACCTACGGCGCGGCACGTGTTGAATACCAGGGAGTACATGCCCACGGCCTCCTGCAACTGCCTGCGCGGGATCAGATCGCCCACAAAAGCCTGCTGCGTGGGAAAGCCCACCGTCTGGTTGACGCCCATGACCAGCCCGGCGGCATACAAGTGCCATAGCTGGAGCATGTCCAGCATCGTCAGCAGAAACAGGGCTACGGCCACCAGCCATTGGACGCATTGCACGGCTATGAGCAGTTTTCTCCTGTCAAAACGGTCTCCCAGCCCGGCCAGCAGCATGCCGCCCAGAAAGAAAGGGAGCGCGTTCAGGGCGGCCAGGAAGCCCACCGCCGTGGCGGAGCCGCCGGAAATGTCGTACACAAGAATGCCCATGGCCGTCACCTGCAGCCACATCCCGATCAGGGCGGCGGCCTGCCCGGACCAGAAGATTTGCAGGTTCCTCACCTGAAGGGGCTTGAAAAAGCCCAGCCAGTCATTCAGCCATTTCATCAGCTCCGCCATCCTAGCCCCCGCCGCCGGAACCGTCCAGACGCGAGTGCGGCAACGGAAGCCCTCATAATCCCGGAACCTTTTTATTCCTCCGCGGTATAGCAGGCCGGGTAGTCCTTGGAAGGCAGCCAGACGGGAAGGTCTTTCATCCTGTCCGCGGCGCGTTCGGAAACCGGCATGCGCCAGATTTTAAAGAAAGGCCCCATGTTTTTTCCCGTGACCTTGGAGAAGGCGTTCATGACCCATTCCCATTTCTTTTCATCACTCAGCTTGCCGTTGTCGTACGGCTTGTCATGGAATTGAAGGGCCACCTGCCGGAAAGCGTCAAATCCCAGATAGTACATCAGCTCCACCCAGAAGAAGAGCTGCACCTTGTTGGGCGCTTCATTGTAGGTCTGGTCGCCGGAGAAGTACTTTTTCATCTCAGCGCTCATGCCGTACGGCCCCATGCCGCCGCCCCAGCAGGATTCAAAGTTTTTCCCGGTGCCCATTACCTCGCAGACCATGGAGAAGATGTTGACGGATACTTCCGTCTGGCCCTCCATCGTAAACGGAGGCGACTGGTGGTTATGCCCCAGTTCATGCCACAGCCCCCAGCTTCCGGAATGGATGATGGAGCCGCTGGCAATGGAGTCCGTCCAGTCCTTCGTAGCCATGGCGGGATAACCGGAATGCCCGGCCCCGGCGGAAATCTGCCTGTCCACGACAAAACGCATCGGGTGATGCAGGCGGTCCGGCTTGGTGTCCCATCCCATGATCCAGTCCTGGAGGGCCATGTTTTTTTGCAGGAATTCAGCCGTTTTCTGAACATCCGGACACCGCTTCAACTGCTCCACGGGCATCGTGACAATGAGGCGGGGCATACAGATTTCCCCCCACGGCGCCTTGGTATTTTCCAGTTGTTCGGCCCATTGTTCCGGAGTGGTCTTCCCCATGACGAACAGAGGGGCCGGCACGGCTCCGGAAATCTGAACCTTGAATACTTTTCCCCGTTTGGAACGCTGGCCCACATTCACGTAAACCAGGCCGCCCATCGGGTTCACCATTTTCACGCGGCCCCGGTCCGCCGGAACCTGCATGGTTATTTCCGGAACCCTTTTCCATTCATCCAGCTTGTGCAGGCTGTCCGTATGGCACCCTATGCGCACGCTGACCGTGCTGTCCTTGGGCGCGCCGGACAGGGAAAAGGAGATTTCCCCTCCGGGGGGAGCATACAGTCCCGTACTGTGCCAGCCGCCGATGTTGGAATCTATTTCCACCGTCCTTCTTACCGTCTGGGCCCCGTCCTCCGGAACGCCGGGAAAATCCTTCGCCGCCGGGCACGCCTTCAGGGTGGAAAGCTTGGCGTCCTTCCATTCCCGGCATTTTTCCAGAAGCTCCTGCATGCGGCGGGTATCATCACCTCTTTTCCACGGGGCGGCTCCCGCAGGGAATTCCTCTATTCCCGCCATTTTTTCCGCCTTGCCCCAGGACCATGTTTCCAGCGGCTTGTCCTTATCCGTTTGAATTTCATCCCTGGAGGGGATTGAGTAGACGGAAAGCTCCGGCATCCGGTTCTTCACAGGCAGGGGAAAACGCCCTTCCGGTTCAGGCTCATCTTCTTCCACAGGGATGTTTTCCTCCTGCCTGCGGGCCTGTTCCTCACGTTCGCGCCGTTCCAGCTCCTCCCTCCTCTTCTTTTCCTTCTCTTCGCGTTGAGCCTGCTCCCGGAGCTTTTGAGCCGCTTCCGCAGCCTGCCGTTCCTTCTTTTCCCTGGCTTCCTCACGCGCCTTCTGCTCTGCCTGCCTCTCCTTTTCCTTCTTCTCCCTGATTTCCCGCTCACGCTGCATTCTCTGTTTTTCAGCGGCTTCCCTGGCCTTCTTTTCCTTCATTTTACGCTCGGCAGTCAATTCCTGGGCAGCTTTCCTTTTTGCCAGGTTATCCTGGTACAGATAATATCCGGCTCCCGCTCCGCAAACCAGCAGAAGCACTAAAAACCAGCCTACGGCGGAACCTCTGGAGACGCTTCGGGTAAAAGAAGGAATATTCATGTGATCGGAATTCGGAATAAATCGTCATTATTTCTGCATCGCAGACATTTCTTGTCAATACGATTCTTCCTTTTCCGCGGGAGCTTTCATGGAAAGAACATTCCGGAAACCGATTTTCCCCGCATCCGGCGTCCCCCGTTTTTCAAGCGTCCGCTTCCGGAACCTCCGCCTTCATCCCGAAATGGGGGAACGCGCCATGCATCAGGCCGTCCAGCACGCCGCGGGTGCGCGGTTCCGGGCTGATGTATCCATGGCCGCAGGCTACCATGGCTTTCACTTCCTCCGCCGCATTGGAGGGACAGCACCGGAACGCTTCCGGCAAATGGCGCATGGCGTCCAGGTCGTTGTGCCCGTCTCCGAAGATGGCCGCATGGACGGGAAGCACACCGAACCGTGAGGCTACAAAAGCCAGGGAAGTCCCCTTGTTGTAGTCGCGGTGGCTGAAACGCAGGTAAGGCCCCGCCCTCTGCGTGACGATTTCATCATACGGTCCAACCGTGTCCTGAATGACGCAGGAGACGTCATCCAGCCCGCAGGCATCGTTCACCACCAGGGAAAAAGCGTCATTGGCCTGCCTGCGGAGTTCCAGCCCGGAGAACCGGTGTTCCAGATGGTCCATCAATGATTCCAGCATTCCGCCGTGACGGGTGAACAGGTCGTCATGGGCCACGGAGCAGGCATCGTTCCACGGAACGCCGGGCATCAGACGCCCTTCCGCATCCGCCAGATGAACGTTCCGTTCCATCGTGACCGTAAAATCCGGGGCAAACGCTTCCGGATTACCCTGGAACATGTCCATCAACCCTTCCCGCAGGTAAACGGGGTCCCTCCCCGTATTGATGCCCCAGAGCACGCCGTACCGCGCCCGGAGTCCACGCATGGTTCTGAAAAAAACGCGTCTTTCCTCCGCAGGGCCCCCCAACGTGAACAGGGTATCGTCAAAGTCAAAGGAGAAGAGATACCGGGGCAGTCCGGGCCTGGGCAAGGCACGGACCGGCAGAAAACGCATCAGTTCCATTTCAGGCCAGTCCTCCCTTCACCGCGGCGCGCCTCTCCGCATGCACGACGGGTTCCGCCAGCGGAATATCCTCCTCCACCGGCTCCGCCGAGGGAATGTGTTCTTCCACGGGTTCGGCGGAAGGAATGGTTTCCGGAACGGGTTCCGCCTCAGGGATGACTTCCTGCCGCGGCGCAGGCTTCTCCCGGCGTCCCGGCGCAGCGGGAGCGGGACGGGCTGCCGGGACGGCAGACGGCGGACGCGCCGCAGGGGCCGTTTTCCTTTCTCCTGCGGAAGCGGGGATTCTGGCCTCGGCGCCCACGCCGGCCCGCACCTGGCGGGCAATGGGGGTATTCATATCCACCGCATACGTGACGGGCAGGCTTCCGGCGGGAATTTCCTCTCCCGGCTTGCGCATGTGGATTTCCACCCTGCGGTTGGCAGCCTGGGCATTCCGGTCCCCCTTCGTGGAGACTACCGGGCGGGAGGCCCCGCAGGCGCGTATGTAGAGCCTGCATTCCCCGTTCGGGCGCGTCAGGGCAATGCCGTTGTCCTTCAGCCACTGGCGCACGGCATTGGCCCGCATCAGGGAGAGCACGGCATTATATTCTCCGGAACCGAAGCTGTCCGTATGCCCCTCTACAATGAAAATCGTGTCCGGGTTTTTCATCATCAGCCCGGCGAGCTGAAGCATGCTGAGGCGCGCGGAATTTTTCATCACCGCCTTGTTGTATTCAAACAGAAGGTCCGCGCCCAGCCTGCTGTAACCGCTGTCCTTGCCCAGGGAGGACTGGGCCATCAACTGGGAAAGTGATTTACTGCCGTCCGGCAGATGGGAATCATCCTGGCCGCCAGCCCCCTTGAGCTTGTTGTTGTACCATTCGTCCGGGTTGACCATGTCCGGCTCCGCCGTCTTGATAGTCGCCGGGCTGGCGGAAGTTTTCAGCATCTCGGGCGGAGAAGGTTCAGGCAGTCCCTTCGCGACGGCATTCATGTCCACCTGCGGCATTCTGGGGGCGAGGGATTCCGGCGGGGACGGAGTAACCGGATCGGCGGAAAAGCTGGTTTCCCCCGGAGCGATCACCACCTGTTCCGGCAGCATGTCCTCCAGGTCCGGCAATTCCGGCGGCACTTCCTCAAGCTGCTCGATATCCGGTTTTTCAACCACTTCCGCCACATCCGGTGCGGGACGGTCGTCCGCTTTCAGCACGATTTTCTCAGGCAGCGGCTTCCGGTCCTCCTGAACCGCGGGTGCCTTGTGCACATGAATGCCCAGGTCAAACCAGCTCAGAACGATGAAGCCCAGGTAGTGCACCAGCACGGCGGCAAGAAGGGCCCCCACCGCCACGGCGGCAAGATGGCGCGGCGCAGGCAGGATGAAACGGCTGCGCCTGCGGCGGTTCTCGCGGAGTTCACGGGTGTTTTCCTGATTGGCACTCACGGGATCATCAGCAAAAGGAGAGGCACGGTTCATGAACCGGAAGGAGCGGTGCCCGTAGCAGGTGCACTGTAGGTTTCATGGGACAACACCCTGGGCATGGGCATGCGCGTATTCTCATGAATCCATTCCGCAATGCCAGCCTGCAACTCGTCATCCCCGGCATAGACGTTGACCTTGTAGGTTTTCTCAAATTTCTCCCCCTTTTTTCCTTCAATGGAATGGAGGAAGGTCCGCTCCCGGGTGCCGTAGGGCTCGCCTTCCCGGATGGATTCATAAAGTTGTTTTTTCTCGTTTCTCAGGGAGTCGTAAATGCTCAGGCAATCCTCCAGGGTGGAGAAGAAGTACTGGTTCGTGCAGACCACCATGACGGGATAATCCAGTTTCAGGGCATCGTCTACGGGAGCCACGTCAAACGTACTGAAATCCGCACGCCAGTCAACGCCGGCATCCAGCAGCCAGTACGCGGCATAACACAGGGGCTTGCCCCAGTCCTGCTCCATTTCCCGGACGGCCACGGTTTTCAGGGAAGGAAAGCAGTCCATGCTGACCATGCAGCGGATGCGGGGATCTTCAGACGCGGCTTTCAGCAGCACCGCTGCCCCAAACCCCTGCCCTACGGCGGCCACGGGCGGCAATCCCCCCTGTTTCCGGGATACGGCGTCCAGCAGAGCCGTTACGTCCGCATATTCCTTCAATCCGTACGTGCAGAATTTCCGGGCGTCGTTTTTCCCGCGCGGATTCCATACCAGGCACGTGTAACCGGCTCCGGTCAGTCCTTCCGCCAGCGGCAGGGAGCCTTTCACCCCCTGGTCCCAGGAGGTGGCTATCACCACCAGCTCCGGCTTCGCCTCCAGATGCGGCATTCTTCCGCGCAGTTTCAAGGTATCCCGCACGCGGCTCTGGCGCGGGGACAAGGCCTCCGGACGCCCCGGACGCACCAGATAGCCTTCAATGGCGGTACCGTCGGCGGAGACGGCTTCCACCGGCTCCATCACCAGGGAATCCGCAACGGGAGAAGCGGAGGGTTCATCCCCCCCCACGGGAACGAGCAACGGAGTGGACACATACCACGCAAACCACACCAGGACGCCCACTGCTGCCAGAAGGAGCAGAAGAAACAGTTGAACAAGACGTTTGAACATGGAAAAGCTGTACCCGGAAAGCGGTTGTCAGGAAGATTTTATCCCATCCTGTCTACGTTGACAACACTCAACTTCTATCAGGAGAATATCTTCCGCACGCCATTCCGGCCCGCATGGAGCCGTGCCGCACCGCCCTCCGCTGGACAGGCGCGGGCGCACGGACATGCGGTTCCGGCAAGCCTCCGTCCCTGCCCGGCGGCCAAATAACGCTTTATTTCCCGCCCCCGATCTGGCATCCTTGTCCCACCTTACTTTTTCATGGCAATCCAGGCCCGACATTTCCGCCAATGGTTCGCATTCCTCCTCCTGCTTGCGCTGGGAGGAACGGCGGCCTGGTTCCTGATGCCCCGGGAATGGTCCCAGATGCAATGGGAAATTCCCGGCACGCCGTCCGAATATCCCCTTGCCCAGCTTCTGCGGCCCTGGCTCATTCTCCTGGGCTGTTTCCTTCCGGCGCTGGGGATGCTGCTGTACAACCGCTCGGGCATCCTGGACAGGTATGTGGCGCGTACCTGGTTCACGGCTTTCATCATGTGCACGGCCATCCTCACGCTGATTTACATCATCGGCGATTTTGCGGACAATGTGGGGGACCTGATGAACCTGGATTCCCCCCTGGCGGGCACCTTCCGCTTCTACCTGAGCCAGCTGCCCATGATTCTGAACCTGATCCTTCCCTACACCCTTCTGCTGGGAACGCTCTGGGCGCTTACCAAGCTTTCCTCATCCTCGGAAATCACCGGCATGCTGCAATCCGGGAGATCCCTGCTCCGGATCAACGCCCCGGTCATCATCGGTGCCGTCTTTGCGGCCATCTACTTCGGCATCTTCGGGTTTCACTGGGCTCCCAATTCCACTCTGTACAGGAAATTGATGTTTTCCTCCCTGAGCCAGAATAAAAATGACGACGCCTCCCGGAGCACCATCTACAAGAACGACGCGGAATCCCGCATCTGGTACCTCGGCGACCCTCCCGGAATAGACTCCCCCGGCGAGCCGTTCAGGCAGGTGCGCGTGGAACAGTTCAGCGCGCCCGGAAAGATGGAGTACGAGCTGTTTGCGGATGAAGCCATGTGGGACCCGGCTTCCAGAACATGGACATTCCGGCAAGCCATCAAAAGGAATTATTCCCAGGAGGAACCCCGCCAGCTGAACGACGTGCCCGTGTTCGCCGGGCAGGAATACCAAACGTTGAAAGAGCATTATCCAGAGACTCCCTGGCAGTTGATTTCCCCCAACGTCCGCGTGGATACCCAGGGCACTCCGGCCCTCCAGGAAATCATCAGGTCCGGCACGACAAACGCCAAGTACCTCAGAAGCCTGCAAACGGAATGGCACGTCAGGATAGCCCGCATGTTTTCCTGCATTATCCTGACATTCATCGCCATTCCTTCCGCCATCACGTTCCAGCGGCGCTCCGCCATGTCCGGCATCGGCATTGCGCTGTTCCTGGCGGCGGCCATGCTGTTCCTGTATGAGTTTTTCCCCACGCTGGCCTCCGCAGGCTACCTCCCCACCTGGCTGGGGGCGTGGATGCCCAACATCATTTACACCATCATCGCCATCCGCCTGTTCCAGACCAAGCTGGCCCACAGAAGCTTCATGGAGATGCTGAGAGGCTTGAAAAAGACACCCGTCCATGACCAACCCTGACCACCTTGACGACTCCCTGGCAGCCGTCCGGAAAGCCCGCGAACTGCTCCACCGGGCACGCGCCGTGATTTTTGACTTTGACGGGCTGCTGGTGGATACGGAATACGCCATTTATTCCTCCTGGGAACGCGTGTTCGCATCCTGCGGCCACGCCCTCCCCCTGGATTTGTTCAACCAGTGCCTGGGGAGCGGCTACACCCACTGGAACCCCGGGGAGCATCTGGAACAACTGACGGGCCGCACCTTCGACTGGGAAGCCGTCAACGGCCGCCGCCAGGAGGAAATCGTCCGCGACCTGGAGCACGCCGGCCTTCTGCCAGGAGCCTGCGAACTCATCCGGAGCCTGGCGGAAGCCGGAACGCCCATGGGCGTCGCCTCCAGCTCTTCCCACCGCTGGGTGGACGGCTGGCTGAACAGGCTGGACATCATGCCCTATTTCCAGACCGTCGTCTGCCGTGACGACGGCCTTCCCGTCAAACCGGACCCGGCCCTGTTCCTGAAGGCTGCGGAAAACCTGGGCATGCAGCCGGCTGAATGCCTGGTGCTGGAAGATTCCCAGAACGGCACCACCGCCGCGCACCGCGCAGGAATGCCCGTCATCTCCATCCCGAACCGGGTGACGGAGCAGGCGGATTTTTCCCTGGCAACCAGTAAAATCCGTTCCCTGGCGGAACTTCTTTAGGAATTCGGGAATTCCGCCTTCCATTCCGTTACGCTTGTTTCTTGACGGAATTCCTTTCATGCCTTATGTAAGGAGAATGGCTTCCCAACGTACCCCATTATATCACTACCGCGTCAAAGACAAGATTGTGGGCCCTATCTGCCTGACAGACCTCCACGCCCTGCTTGTCTCCAAGAAGATTCTTCCGGACACCATGATCCGGGAGGAACATTCCCAGTGCTGGATGCCGCTCGCAACGGAGCTGCGCCGCCAGGAGCGCCTGGCGCGCCTCAGGGCATCCGCCTTCATGCTTTCCTGCCGCCCTCCTAAAAGCTGCCTCCTGTTTTACATCATTGCCCTTCTCCTTCTGGCCTGCGGCGTGGCGCATTCCATCATGCTCCACACCATCCTTTACATGGAAGTGCTGTTCGTGCCTGCCATAGCGTTTTTCATGGGAAAGATGCTGATGTACATGCACCTTCTTACCGGAGGCATGAGGAAAATGCCCGCCCAGGAACCGGAACGCTGACCAGACGCAAACGTCTTCCTCCTCCCCGCTCTCTCCCCTGCAGCCTATGAGCCCGATACCCGCCAGAGCAACGCTCTACCATTACCGCACCGATGAGAAAACCGCCGGTCCCGTCAGCAAGGAAGTGATCGACACGCTGGCGGCAGCCGGCAAGCTTCCGTTTTCCACCACCATGGTCAGGAAAGAAGATTCCCGGAACTGGGTCCCCCTTTCCGCCATTCTGCAGAGGCGGATTAAATTCAAGGCGCTCCAGCCTTCAAAGAAGGAGCAGCCTTCCATCCGCATCCTGTTTTACGCAGCGGCAACCCTCTTTTTCTGCTTTGGCATCGTGATATTTTTCCTGACGAACCATGCCGAACTGGAAGTAATCATCCTGATTCCCTGCATCCTCGTTTTCATGGGCAAGCTTTTATGCTACGTCCACACGCTTGTGGAAAAGTGCGGCATTACCGCTGCTCCCGGCAGGGAATAAGAGCGCGGCGGAACGTCCGCCACCGTGTTGCACCCGGGCCGGGACGCCGTGCCGTCGGATAACTTGAAATAAAGAACCGCCGGGACCGTTGAAGATCCGGCGGTTTGAAAATTACTGTTACGGAGAATTATTTATTTAATTCCGCAACGGCGGCTTCCAGGCTGGGCACGTCTTCGATGGAGATGACGGTGGCATCCTTGCAGATGCGGCCCATCATGCCGGCCAGCGTCTTGCCCGGTCCCAGTTCAATGAAAAGGCGGTGGCCCTGGTCCACCAGCTTCTGCATGGAGGCCGTCCAGCGCACGGAGCCGCACACCTGGTGCTCCAGCACATTGCGGATGTCGTCCGGCCCTTCCACCACGCGGGCTTCATAGTTGCAGTAGACGGGCATGGAAGGCGTGCCGAAGGAGACATTCTTGAGTTCCTCCGCCAGCTTCACCATGGCGCTGTGCATCAGGCGGGAATGGTAGGCTCCCGCCACATTGAGCTTCTTGGCGATCTTGCAGCCGGCAGCCTTGGCTCCGGCAATGGCCTTGTCCACGCCTTCTTCCGTGCCGGAAACGACCGTCTGGCCGGGGCAGTTGAAGTTGGCAACGTCCACGTCGCATTCCTGCGCCAGCTTGATGACGTTTTCATCCGTCCCGCCGATCATCGCGGCCATGGTGCCCTTCGTGGCGTTGCAGGCTTCCTCCATGAACGCGCCGCGCTTCTGGACCAGGCGAAGGCCTTCTTCAAAGGTATAGGTTCCGGCAGCCGCATGAGCCGTGGATTCACCCAGGGAAAGGCCGGCGGCAGCCACGGGATTCAGGGAAGGCGCCAGCTCCTTCAAGACGGCCAGGCAGGCCAGGCCATGCACGTAGAGAGCGGGCTGGCAATTGCAGGTGCGGGTCAGTTCTTCGCCGGGGCCTTCAAACATGATGGAGGAGAGGGATTCCCCAAGCGCCTTGTCCGCCTGCTCAATCAGGGCCCTGGCTGCGGGATACTGGTCATACAAATCTTTGCCCATGCCTACTTTTTGGGCACCTTGTCCGGAAAACAATAATACTGCGTCCATAGTTGAGGCTGAATTATACCGTTCCGGCAGGAAAGAAGCAAGAGCGATCTTGCCACCGCACTTCCTCCGTAATCTCTTTACCGCCAATATGAATAGAAAATCCGCCCCGGTCTCTGCGAGAGGCCGGGGCAGATGGTTAAGCCTGATGTGTCAGGGAACGGCCTTAGGCGGTTGCTTCCGTGGTTGCGGGAGCTTCTTCCTTTTCAGCCGTTTCGCGGGGCAGATCGATGATTTCGATCATGGCCACGAGGGCGGAGTCCGTCAGACGCTGGCCCAGCTTGACGATGCGGGTATAGCCGCCCTTGCGTTCCGCGCAGAGGGGAGCGATTTCATCAAACAGGCGCTTGACGGCAACCGTGTTGTGAATGGTGGCGGTAGCCAGGCGGCGGGAATGCACGTCGCCGCGCTTGGCGAGCGTGATCAGCTTTTCCACATAGGGACGGAGAGCCTTGGCCTTGGCCAGGGTGGTGGTGATGCGTCCGTTGAGGATGAGGCTGCATGCCTGGTTGGCGAGCAAAGCCCTGCGGTGAGAAGCGTTGCGCTGAAGCTTGGAGGTTTTTACACCGTGTCTCATGATGATATTTTTCTATGTGTGTTGGTTTTGTGAGATTTAGTCGTCGTCGTCTTCGATGTTGGCGGCAATCAGGTCTGCCAGGCCCACGGGGCTTTCCTCTTCCAGACCCAGGCGCGGCTTGGCCTGCGGCACGGGACCGGTAAGCAGGGAGGGATCCACCTGAACACCCAGGGAAAGGCCCAGTTCCAGCAGCTTGTCCTTGATTTCGTTGAGGGACTTCTTGCCGAAGTTGCGGTACTTGAGCATTTCGCTTTCGCTCTTCATGGCGAGCTGGCCGACGGTGGTGATGTTGGCGTTGTTGAGGCAGTTGGCGGCGCGCACGGAAAGCTCGATTTCGTTGACGCTCATGTTGAGCAGCTTGCGCAGGCGGGCCGTTTCCTCGTCCTGGACGGCGGAAGGAGCTTCTTCAAAGTTGACCTGCTTGTCGTCATAGTTAACGAAGACGTCCAGGTGGTGGCGCAGAATGGCGGAGGCCTGGAGCATGGCGTCTGCGGGGGAGATGCGCCCGTCCGTCCATACTTCAAGGATCAGCTTGTCGTAGTCGGTCATCTGGCCCACACGGGTATTCTGCACGGAGTACTTCACGCGGGTGACCGGGGAGAAAATGGAGTCGATCGGGATCACGCCAATGGGCATGTCCGGCACCTTGTTTTCGTCGCCGGTGGCAAAGCCGCGGCCCACGCGCACCTGGAATTCGCATTCGAACATGGTGTCCTGGTCCAGGGTGCAGATGATTTGATCGGGATTGACCACCTGGTAGGTGGTGTCGTCAGTGATGTCGGCGGCGGTCACGACGCCCTGCTTGTGCACGCGCAGGGAGAGCAGGCGCGGTTCCTTGCCGTTGTGCTTGAACTTGACCTTTTTCAGGTTCAGCACGATTTCCGTCACGTCTTCCACCACGCCGGGCAGGGAGGAGAATTCATGCTGTGCGCCGGCGATGCGGACGGAGGTGATGGCGGCGCCTTCAAGTGAACCCAGAAGAACGCGGCGCAGGGAGTTGCCAAGCGTATGGCCGTAACCGTTTTCAAACGGTTCCGCCACGAAGGTCAGATGATTCGCATCATTCGGGTCTTCAATTTTTTCCAGACGGCTGGGAACTTCAAAGCGGGCCAGCGTGGTAACGGCGGTTTCTTCTGCAGTAGTGGTTTCGTTTTCCGACATAATCGTATGTAATGTACCGGGTTTCCCCTCAGCACGGGCATGGCGGGCAATCCGCCTGAAGGACCTACGGCATGTTTTGGAAACGCCCGTGCGGGGAGCAATTTAACGATCTGTTTTCAACAATCAACTCTTTTCATGTCCGCCGGCAAATTTTCTGTGACTTAACGTGCGTCATCTGGCATAGTGGGGCAAACCTATATACCAACTCATGAAGCATCCTGATTTTTTGGACAACAGGGATTTTACGGGGGAAGACAAGAAGCGCCCCTCCACCATGTCCATGGACACCAGCTACCAGGCTCTGGAAGGAGTCGTCAAAAAACTTTCCGAAATAGCCTCCACCAGGCACGATCCCCGCTACCTCCAGGAGTATATCAAGACGGGCATCAACATGGCGCAGTCCGAAGCCTCCGACCACGATTTTACCGTCCTGATCCGTTCCGGGCGGGAGATGTACCGGGCCAACTGCGTTTTCGCCCCGTACCGCCACATCCGCAAGATTTCCGTGTTCGGCTCCGCGCGCATCAGGAATGATGAGCCGGCGTATGAAACGGCGCGGGAGTTCGCCAGGGAAGCCAGCGAACACGGTTACATGGTCATTACGGGTGGCGGACCGGGCATCATGCAGGCGGCCAATGAAGGAGCCGGCGAGCAACGCTCCTTCGGCCTGAACATCACCCTGCCGTATGAGCAGACTTCCAACCACGTGGTAGCCCACAGCGACAAGCTGATCAATTTCTATTATTTCTTTGTCAGAAAGCTGAATTTCGTAGCGGAAAGCGATGCCATGGTGGCGTTCCCCGGCGGCTTCGGCACCATGGACGAGGTGTTTGAAACCCTCACCCTGATCCAGACGGGGAAGGCCACCATTTACCCGATCGTCCTTCTCGATTCCCCCGGCAAGACTTTCTGGCTGAACTGGCTGGCCTTCATCCGCGTGGAACTGGTGGATTCCGGCCTGATTTCCGCGGATGACCTGCACCTCATCCACGTCACCAAGAATCCGGCGGAGGCCATGGAGCACATCGACCGCTTCTACCGCATTTTCCACTCCTACCGTTTTGTCAGGGACGCCATCGTCATCCGCCTGAACACGCACCTGCCCGCCCAGTGGGTGGAGCACCTGGAACGGGATTTTTCAGACCTGATCCTGCCCGGGGGAAGAATGGTCCAGAGCGGACCGCTCCCGGATGAGGCGGACGAACCCCACCTGGACCGGCTGCCACGCCTCATTTTCCCCATCAAACGCGGCAATTACGGCAGGCTGAGGCTGCTGATTGACCGCATCAACCAGACGCCCAGCCGGACTTATTCCCCACCCTCCCATGTCTGACGGCCTTCCCGCGTGGCTGATTCCGCTGATTTTCGGCCTGATGGGAGCCTGCATCGGCTCCTTCCTGAACGTAGTCATTTACCGGACGCCGCTGGGCATCTCCGTCAATGATCCTGCGCGCTCCTTCTGCCCGGAATGCGAGGAAGCCATTCCGTGGTACCTGAATATTCCGGTGCTAAGCTGGCTGGCGCTCCGGGGAAAATCCGCCTGCTGCGGAACGCGCATCAGCTTCCGCTATTGCTTCGTGGAGCTGCTTACGGCCCTGCTTTTCGCCGCCCTGGGGTGGAAGTACGCGGACGCCTCCGCGGGAGCCGCCATACTGCTCTGCCTGTGGACTGCCATGGCCATCGTCATCATGTTCATTGACGCGGAGCATCTGATCGTATTCCGCACCCAGGCGCTCATCGGCGCCGCAGCCGGAGTGGGAGCCTGTGCCCTTTACCCGTTTCTCCTGCCGGACAATGACGTCATGACCTGGACGGACGCCTTCACGGCCTCCGTGCTGGGGGGAATCGCCGGGTATGCCGCCATCAGGCTGGTGATTGAACTGGGCAAGCTCCTGTTCGGCACCTGGAAGCAGCACTTTGACGCTCCCGCTCCGTGGAGCCTGAAGGAGCCGGAATCCGACCGGGACGAGCTCCAGCTCATTATCAACGGACAGCCTCACGACTGGTCCATGCTTTTCCACCGGGCCACGGACAAGGCCGTCATTTCCGGGGGCTCCGTCACCATTGACGGGGAAACGCTCCCTCCCTGCTCCGTCACCCTGCGCCAGGACAGGATAGAGCTGGAGAACGGAGACGTTTTCCCGCTGGAAGACCTGGAAAGCGTGGAAGGAACCATGACGGATATTCGCGCGCAGCGGGAAGCCATGGGCTCCGGTGATGCCTGGATTCTGATGATGGCCGGATGCGTGGGCGGATGGCAGGGCGCGGTGTTCTGCCTTTTCCTCGGCTCCCTGCTGGGGATTGTGCAGGCAGTCGTTTCACGCATGGGGTTCGGCAGGAATCTTCCCTTCGGCCCCGCTCTGCTCAGCGCCGCCCTGATCTGGCTGCTGGGTGGCGACCAGTGGTGGCTGGCCTATCTCCGCTTCATTTCCGGAGAATAATTTTTCCCTCCATGACACGGCTGGACCGCAACCCTTCCGGGCTGCGGTCTTTTTTTACAGATTTATTTCATATTCAACAGCTTTACCATTCTGTACCCCGGCAGAAAAAAGGGGAGCCCCGCAAAGGCTCCGGACGCTCCTTTCCGGAGCACGCACGTTTTTATTTTGCAACCAGGACGAATTCCGGGGGTTCATCCTAGCAAAGGGAGGCGTTTCCACCTGTTTGAGATATCACAGCGCGACGCCCCTTTCCGAAACGCATCAAACCTCACCACTCAAAGTTATGACCAAGCAAATGATTATCGCCGCGGCCTTTGCCGCATGCTCCGCGTTCGCTCAGGACGCGCCGCCGCCCCCCGCCCCGGACGCACCTTCCGACGCTCCGGAAATGCAGCCCCCCCTGAAAGAAGGGGAGGCCCCCGCCACCGCGCCGGAGGCAGGGACCGCCAGGGCCCAGGTCCGGAACGAGCCAACCTCCAAATGAGGAGAATTGATCCCGGCATCATGATCATCGGGGAAGAACTGGTCATGGCCAAGTATGACACCGACAAGGACGGCAAGCTTTCCGACGAGGAAATAGCCGTTCTCCAGGCGGACGTCAAGAAAGCCCAGGAAGCCAGGAAGGCAGCCATCCTGAAGAAGTTCGACAAGGACGGCGACGGCAAGCTTTCCAAGGAGGAAAGAAAGGCCATGCAGGAAGAATGGCTCAAGGACCATCCGGAAGCCGCCAAGCGCATGGAGGAAATGAAGGCCCGCCAGGAAGCCCGCAAGGCCGAAATGCTTAAGAAGTATGACAAGGACGGCGACGGCAAGCTTTCCGACGAGGAAAAGAAAGCCATGCGGGAGGACTGGGCCAAGGATCACCCGGAAGCCGCCAAGCGCATGGAGGAAATGAAGGCCCGCCAGGAAGCCCACGCTGCCAACATGATCAAGAAGTTTGACAAGGACGGCGACGGCAAGCTTTCCCCGGAAGAATTGCAGGCTATCCCTCCCCATCACGGCCAGCCCGGCCCGCATCATGCCGCGCCCGGCGGTCCCAAGGGACCGGGTGCGCCCAAGATGGATGGCCCGCGCCGTCCCGGAGGCCCCAGGGCTGAAGGACCCCGCGCGCCCAGGGGACCGGAAGGACGCAGAGGCGGTGAAGGACGCCGCGGAGACGGTGACCGCGGTCCCCGCGGCAACCGTCCGGACGGCCCCCGCCCCCAGCTTGATCCCAACCGCGCCCCCATCATGGCGGCCGGCTGGATCCTGATTGAGGAAAAGTATGACGCCGACAAGGACGGCAAGCTGAATGAAGCTGAAATGGCACAGCTCAACGCTGACGCCTCCAAGGCTCTGGAAGCGCGACGTTCCGCACGCAGGGAAGCCAGGAAGGCAGCCCGCGGCAATAACGACATGCCTCCTCCCCCCGCTCCGGTCCAGGAAGAAGGGGATGATGAATAAGTTCACCCGCAGAAACGCATAGCAGAAACAGAGAGACGGCCCCGTCTGCCTTACGGCAGGCGGGGTTTTTCTTATCAGGGAAAAGGAATTAGGGGTTATAGGAATCATAGGGAACTTTAGGGATTATAGGGAATTCCCCTCTTACCCCTCTTACCCCTCTTACCCCTCTTACCCCTCTTACCCCTCTTACCCCTCTTACCCCTCTTACCCCTCTTACCCCTCTTACCCCTCTTACCCCTCTTACCCCTCTTACCTAGCAAACTCTTGGACTTACTTAACCCTTCCCCTTCCTTCCACCAAGAAACAGACCGGGGGAGGCATGCGGCCTCCCCCGGTCAGAGTTAACGAATCAATTTCCTGCCGCGCCTCAGGCTCCGGCCTTCATGGCCTGCTTGACTTCCTCATGCAGCCCGTGCTTCCGGGAGAAGAGGAGGGCCGCCGGAGAGGCGATGAAAATGGAGGAGTACGTGCCGATCAGAATACCTGCGGAAATCGTCCAGGCGAAGTCCTCCATGGAAGGGCCGCCGAAGAAGTACAGGCACACCAGCACGGCCAGTGTGGAAAGGGAGGTCAGAATGGTGCGGGAAAGCGTCTGGTTGATGGCTTCATTCATGATTTGGGACGCGCTTTCATTCGGGTCCGAGAAGCGGAGGAATTCGCGAATGCGGTCAAACACGATGATTTTGTCATTGATGGAATAGCCGGCCACCGTCAGCAGCGCGCCGATGTGGATGACGTTCAGCTCAGTGCCGCTGATGATCACCAGCCCCAGCACCAGCAGGACGTCATGCGTCAGGGCGATGACCGCGCCGATGGCGAAGGTCCATTCAAACCGCACCGTCAGGTAAACCATGATGCCCAGAATGCCGAAGAAGAGTGCCCAGGCGGAAGTGATGAGCGTATCGTATCCCATGGACTGCCCGATGGTTTCCTCGCTGAATGGTGCGTTGTCCAGCACGGGGAACGTCTTGTCCAGGGCCGTGGTGATGGCCGCCTTGTCCAGGGCGTTGTCGGAGAAGTTGATCAGGATGTTCACCTTGCTGCTGTCCGTGGATTCCGCCACTTCCTGCACAGTGGCTTTCTGGGTCAGGGCCAGCTTGTTCACGACACCTTCCACTTCCCGGAAGGAGATGTCTCCCTTGTTGACCAGGTAGGAGATGGAGGAACCGCCCGTAAAGTCCATGCCCAGGCAGTCCTTGCCCTTCATGGCCCCCACCACGATGCAGATGAGCAGCAGAATGGCGGACAGGGAGCAGGACCAGACCTTCTGGCCCATGAAGTTGATGTTGCTCTTCTTCTTGAAGAGATTCAGGAATTTAAGGTCCTTCATCATGCCGATGGTATCCGCCCAGTAGAACAGGACGCGGGTGACGAGAATCGCCCCGATCATGGAGGTGATGACGCCCACCGTCAGCGTAACGGCAAAGCCCTTGATGGTGCCGGTGGCCATCCAGTACAGGATGACGGCGGTAATGAGGGAGGTGATGTTGGAGTCAAAGATGGCGGAGAAAGCCTTGTCAAAGGAGTTGCGGATAGCCACGCGGAAGGGGCGCCCCATTTCCTTTTCTTCCCTCAGGCGTTCGTAAATCAGCACGTTCGCGTCCACCGCCACGCCCAGGGTCAGCACGATACCGGCAATACCCGGCAGCGTCAGCTCAAACCCGAAGATGGACATGGCCCCCAGAAGAAGCAGGGCATTGATCGTCAGGCCCATGATAGCCACCAGACCGGCAAAGCGGTAGTAGATGATCATCATGATGAAGCAGAGAATCAGCCCCGTGATGCCCGCGTATTCCCCCTGAAGGAGAGCCGTATGACCCAGGGAGGCGGAGATTTCGCTGGCGGATTCAAAGTTGAGCTTGTTGGTGAGGGGGTTGGAAAGCACCTTCGTCAGGGCCTCCGCCTCGCCGGGCGCATCCAGTCCGCTGATTTCAAAGCTTTTTGAAAGAATGGCCTGAACCGTAGGCGCGCTCTTGACCACGTCATCCAGAACAATGGCCATGCGGTCGTGGCCCAGCTGCATGCGGGAAGTCAGGTTGTACATCTTGTCCGCCCCCTCGTTGCTCAGGGTGACGTTGACATGGCCGGGACGGGCCAGGTCCACCCCGGCGCGCACGATGTCCTTGCCCGTCAGGGATTCACGTTTTTCCAGGAAGATTTTTTCCGTGACGTCCTCGTTTTTGCCGTTCTTGAAGGTGTATTCATACATCCTGTAGCCGGGAACGCGGATGCGGCCTTCCGCCACCAGTTCATTGTTGCGCGGATGGACGGGGAGAATCTGCAGCTTGGCCACCTTGGTCAGGATGGCCTTGGTTTCCTCGCGCTTGGCAGGGTCCGCGGCGGGAATCTGCACTTCAATGAGGTTCAGGTTGTCCTTTTTCTTCGGGCGGATGATGACGTCATTGGCTCCGGTGCTGTTGAGCCGTTCCGTCAGGATCACGCACGCCTGCTCCATGGCCTGGTCCGTCAGCGGAATGGGCTTGCCGTCATCCCCGATGTTCGGTTCTACGCTCAGCGTGAAGGAGACGCCCCCGGCAATGTCAATGCCGTATTTCAAGCCCTGCTGGAAAAGGGAGAACAGGGAAAAGGACGCAATGCCGATGATGAAGATCGTGCCAGCGTTGCGCTTGACCTTGTCCTGGTCGGAACCCAGGTACCAGAAAAACACACCCAGCAATACCAGACCGCCAATGAAAATGAAGAGAGGGTTGTTGAAGAGATCGTAAATAAACGCGAGAGGAGCGGACATTCCGCCAGCCGCGGGGAGAGTATCGGCAGATGCCAGGAGATTCATAGACATTTCAATCCGGATTGGGTGTGAGTAATACGGCAAGGGATTGTGGAGAAATTCGCCAGCAGGTCAAGCCTTCTGTGCGTGTACCCGTTAAGAGGAAGCCACCCCCTGCGGACCTCCGGAAAACGAGCTCCGCCGCGGGCATGAAAAACCCGGTTTCCCTGCGGAAACCGGGTTGAAAGAAGAATGGAAAAGGGGAAACGCCGGAGATTACATGCCTGCCACCGTTTCAACGGGAACGGGGGCGGGCGCCACGGGAGTGACGATCACGGGCGCGGAAAGGGGGGAGGAATCCGGAACGGCGGGAGAAGCGGGCATGGAAGGAGCATGGCCGGCGGCGGCGCGTCCGCGCCGGATGAGCTCGGAAACGGTCACCAGCTCATAACCGCGGTTTTTCAGCCCTTTCACAATGGCGTCTACAGCCGCCACCGTGGAGGCGTGGATGTCATGCACCAGGATGATGGAGCCGGGCTTGGCGCCGTTTACGGCGCGGGCGGCCACCACGGAGGAGCCGGGCTTGCGCCAGTCATTCGTGTCCACGTCCCACATGATGGTGGTGAAGCCGAAGCGCTGGCGGGCCCAGGAAGCTACGCCGGCGTTCGTGTAGCCTCCGGGGGGGCGCATGACCACGGGAACAATGCCGCAGGCGTTGCGGATGGCTTCATTGGTGCTCTGGAGCTGGGATTCCGCCTTTTCGCGGGATACCTTGCTCAGGTAGGCGTGGTTCCACGTATGGTTGCCCACTTCATGGCCTTCACTGACCATGCGGCGCACTACCTGGGGATGGGCTTTCACGTTGCAGCCCTGCATGAAGAAGGTTCCCTTGACATTGTTGTCCCGCAGGATGTCCAGCACCCTGGGGGTCAGCGTCCCGTGGGGACCGTCGTCAAAGGTGAGGGCCACCACTTTGTCCGGCACGGCCACGCGGCTGACCGTCACTCCCGGAATGCGGGGGGAAAGCGGGGTGTTGTTGTAGGACGGGCTCACGGACGGCACCTGCACGGACTTGGGGGGCAGCTTCACGGCGGGGCGGTCCGGCTTCTTCCCCGGAGCGGTCACGGGAGAAAGGGAGGTCTTCACCGGAGCGCCGGACTCCACCGGCTGCTCCTGATGCTGGGAACAGGCGGACAGCCCGAGCGCTAGGGCACATGCAAGGAATAAACGTTTCTTCATAACAGGTTTTTGGAGGATGTACGCCCATCCCGCCTTCTTGTCACGTCCTAAATCATCCATCCGTGCGGCATGAAAAAGAAGGAGGCTTCCCCTCCCTGGGAAGGGCGCCCGCGGGAACGAGGCGGGGGATTATTCCGGACTGTCCATGTCGATATAGCTGACAGATACCGTTCTGCGGGGATTGGAGGGGTCCCGAACCTCCACCTTCATCCGTTTGAAAAACCAGGAGCCGTCCTTCAGCTTCATCACGGAATCAATCATGAACCTTTTAGCCAGTTCCCCGCGGCCGTCAATGCCGTCCACCTGCCACATGGCTCCGTTTTCCTTGTCAATCCAGACGCGCACCCAGGCATACTGCCCGACCTTGGGGTTCGGGTTCGGAATCTGGACAATCCAGCAGTCCCGGCCCTTCACCGTGCTCGCCGCGTCGTCCCGGACGATTTTGGCCTGGGGCCAGTACAGGTAGCGCATGGAGAGGTCCTCATACGTCACGTCCGTCCCCGCGATGGGCACCGCGTACTGGGCGACCGGCAGAACGCCTGCTTTCCCGTCCTTCCAGGAAAGGATTTCCTGGCCGCGGTCCTTGAATTTCAGGTCAAACCTGTTCCAGACGTTATTCAACTGGTACTGGAAGGCAATGAGGTTGCCGCGCAAGCTCATGGAAAAGGGAACTTTCACGCTGCGTTTGCGTATTTGCCCCTTGATGTCCTTGTTCTCCTGGAGGGTCGCCCCCTGGCGAACCCTTTTCAGCAGTTGCCCGGCATCCGGAACGGCCTGGGAAAATGAAGGAGCCAGGGAAAGGACCATGGCGGCCATCCCCGCGAAAAAAGTGGAAAGCAAAGAATATCTGCGCAGCATGAATTGCTCATATCACTCCGGAAACGCGGAAAAAAACCTTTTCTCAGTCACCGGGCGGCGTCCGTGACATTTTGCGCTAGATTTTGCTCGACTAGGTAATACAAAACGACAAGATGTGCCCAACGACATCTATTGATCCATCAATTATGGAAACGCCTGCATTCTTGAAGCCCATCCAGTCCTATCCTGGGGAAATCGTCCAGTTTATTGAAAGAATCCCGGGGGTGGACGTAACCGGAGACCGCGAAACCGTGCTGGAACGGCTGGAACCGTACCACAAGGCGGAAGTGGAGGCCCTGGGCTGGCGGTGGAAGGACCTGCGCCGCGCCGAACAGGTGCACGGCACCAGGGTGGCCCTGGTGGGGGACATCGGCTCCAATTATCCCGTGGAAGGCGTGGACAGCCTGATCTGCTCCGGAGTTTCCGACTGCGTGCTTGCCATTTACGTGGCGGACTGCGCCGCCGTCTGGCTGTACGACAAGGAAAACTGCCACCGCTCCCTGATTCACTCAGGCAAGGCTGGAACCGCCGGCAACATCGTTTCCAACACCATCAAGTCCATGAAGAAATGCCTGGGGGTGGACCCTGCCAACCTGATTGCCGTCATCTCCCCCTGCATCCGTCCCCCCCATTATGAGGAAGACATCCCCACGGCCATCAAGGCCCAGCTCGTTGAGGAAGGGGTGCCGGAAGACCAGATTCACGATTCAGGACTGGACACGGCGGCGGATACCAAGCGCTTCTACTCCTACCGCGTGGAGAAGGGGCAGACGGGCCGCATGCTGGCCCTCTTCGGCCCGGACCACGCCACCCGCCCGCACCCGATCATTCTTTAACAGCGGAAAGGCAGCGCCTTTCATTCCTTTTACCCAGCGCATCACGGTTCCGCCGTGGTGCGTTTTTTTTGCAGGTGGCCCATACCCGTTGGCGCTGGACGGGACCGGCCCGCAATCCCGCAAGGGACATGGCCGCATCCCACCGCGGCAGGACCGTTCCGGTTATTCCGGACCCGATAATCCAAGTTGCCGTTCCCGCATTCAAACATCATTACATTTGCAATCATGGCAGTAACAATCAGCGACAATTATCAGGTAAAATACACCAGGAAATGGGGCACCCTGCTCCAGCAGCACGCTTCCCGCCTGGACAAGTACGTCAGCGTCATGCGCGACTTGAGCGGCAAAGTGGTCTTTCTGGACCAATTCGGCGTTCTGGATTTCACGGAAAAAACCACCCGCGTGGGCCAGACCGTTCTGAACGAGGCGCCCACCACGCGCCGTTCCATGCGTCCGCGCACCTTCACCAAGGCCATCGGCTACGACGAATTCGACGCTACCCGCCTGGGCGACATGGACCTTCCCGTCAGCAAGACGATTGAAGGACTCCAGGCCGCCGCAGGGCGCCGCATGGACGACGTGATGATCTCCGCCTTCCTGGACACGAATTACGTGGGGGAAGACGGCATGACCGCCGTTCCGTTCAAGGAAAGCCAGCAGATCGCCGTGGACCACGTGGACAGCGGGACCAAGGGCGCAAGCAACCTCACGGTAGCCAAGCTGCGCGCGGCCCTCCAGCTCTTTGAGGAAAACGAGGCATGGAACCAGGACGCCCCCCAGTTCGGCGACCAGCTCGTCATTGCGGTGACCAGCTCCCAGATCATGAGCCTGCTGCGGGAAACGGAGGTCAGCAGTTATGACTTCAACAACGTGAAAGCCCTGGTGGAAGGCAAGATAGACACCTTCATGGGCTTCAAGTTCATCCGTACCCAGCGGCTTCCGAAGGCGGAGGACGGCACCCGTTCCTGCCTGGCCTGGGTGAAGAGCAAGGCGCAGTTCGGCATCTGGAACGACTTCAAGGTGAAGCTTTCCGTACGCGACGACATGGAGGAAGCCCTCCAGATCCGCGCCAAGTTCGCCTGCGGCGCCACCCGTCTCCAGGAAGAAGGCTTCGTCAAAATCCTGTGCGACGAAGGGGCCAACTAGGCCGCATGCACCATTAACACCCTCTCTTCATCCATGAAGGGAGACGCCCCGGGCCGTTCTGCGGTCCGGGGCTCTTGTTTTCCGGAAAACGACGGTCCCAATGACGAAAGCGTTCCGCTCCGCAACCGGAAACATGGCGTTGCCGGCACAAGGCGCTTTCCAGCGGTTTCACGGAAGCTCCTTCTTTCCGGCAAAAAGGTTCAGGCTTTTCAGCCAGCGCCATGAGTTGATCGCCGGATTTACCAGATAGGACAGATCCGTATATTTGGTACGTGCGTTATTGAAGTGTCCCATGGATTTGCAGAGGGCGGGCATGGGCGCTCCCACCCCGCAGGAAACAGGCGCCGGGGAAAGGGCATATAAATCCCCGTAGCGGCCCAAATACCGGGCAAACCATTCTTCCAGGGAACCATAATACCTCAGCCATGGCCAGACCCGCTGACCAGATGGAAGCGCCGGAAGAACACGGTCACATAAAGAAAGGTTCATCACATACGCTCCGGAGGCAGCCATATCCGATACGCGCAATAGAGCGGACTTTTCCCCATTCGCCACGGAGCAGGCAATATGGGGAGAAAGATGCGGTTCACTTAAAAACAAGACTGTTCTTTCCCGGCATCCATTCAGCAACTGCCCAAGCATTCGCGCCATGGTGCCCGTTACCGGGAGCCTGAAACGGCAATTTTCCTCCACGACCATGAAACGGGTGAAATTACGGGAAGAAGCAAGAGCCAAAGCCGCCTGGTGCCCCAGCACCCGGGCCGCTTTCCGCCTCTCCGCCCGGAGAGAGGCCCCATCCCGGTCCCCTCCCGGAGAAGGAACGTCTACGGGAACCAGTTCATGAACCGGAACGCCATGCGGAACATACGCTTTCCAGGACCATTCCGGATGGCCGGACGCCCCTTCCTCCGTCTTTACCACCAGCACGGCATCCAAAGCCGCCCAGAAAGGATTCCGCCCCATTCGCAGTAACGCTGACCAAAACATATTCACAGATTTTTACGTAACGCCGTCAGGCCGCCTTTTTCAAGCCTGCCCTCCCTTCTCAATATGTTCTTAACATCTGGAGATTGAAAAATAACGCCCTCCGCCGGAAAAGAAAACGGAACCTTATGAAACAATCTTGTCCGGATAGCAGAATGGCTGCCGGCGTTGGCGCCCCGCAAGCCATTCGCAGGGGAGCCGCACAATAGGATTGGCACAGGATTAAGGCAAACAGCTCCGGAAGGAACAAGGTTGGGGAACTGACATAATACGGACGCAAAATGAGGAGGAACACCTCAATAGAAGATTGACCTTCCTTTCTTTACTGGAATAGTAGGATGTATGCAGCAGATTGTACGTGAACATCAGACCTATCCGCCGAAAATCGTTGCGTCCGTCACCTCATGGGAGTTGTGGAAAACGCTGAAAGGAAAAGATTTAACAGACCAGTGCGACTGGGTGGAACTGCGCGTGGATGCCCTTCCCCCGGAACTCACGGCGGAGCAGGTCATGGAGTTCAGGCCGGAGATGCCCCTGCTGGTCACCGTACGTTGCCATGAAGAAGGCGGCCTGCGCCGCATTCCGGAAGAGGAGCGCTTTGCCCTGCTCCGTGCCTACATGCCGTACGCCACCGCCATGGACATTGAAATCAAGGCCATGCGGCATGCCAGGGAACTAATCATGGAAGCGGGGGCACGGGACGTCATCGTCATCGGCTCCACCCATGACTTCCAAATCACGCCGGGCGTGGACTACCTGCGCGAACTGGAAAAACGGGCGCGCGCCCACAAGGCGGACATCGTCAAATTCGCGTTCACGCCGTGCCTCGCCTCGGACATCCAGACGGGCGTGCAGCTTTTCACCAAGCCCAAGGGGCCGATTGCCGTCATGGGCATGGGACCCATGGGGCCCGTCTCCCGCCTGCTTTACTCCCAGCTCGGCTCCTGCCTGGTGTACGGCTACCTGGGGGAAAAAGAGACGGCGCCCGGCCAGTGGCACGTCTCCCTCATCAAGGAAACCCTCCGCCACCTCGGCCCTATTCTCCGCTGATTCCGGAGCCTTTCTTTCCGCTCTCTCATGAACATCATTACTTCCGCCTTTCTGGCGGCACGCCCCAAAACACTCACCGCCTCCCTCATTCCGGTATGGGCAGGCTGCATGGTGGTGCAGAAACTGACCGGAAACTGGAACGCGGCCCTGGCCCTCCTGACGCTTGCCTCCTGCCTCTGCCTCCAGATTGCCTGCAATTTCTTCAATGACGCCATTGACCACGCCAAGCACGCCGATACGGAACGGCGCACCGGCCCCGTGCGCATGACGGCCAGCGGAGCGCTCTCCCACGGAACGGTCATGATCATCGGCCTCGCCTTCCTGCTGGGCGCGTGCCTGCTGGCGCTCCCCCTCATTGAGCTGCGCGGCTGGCCCATCATCGCCATCGGACTTCCGTCCCTCTACTTCACCTACGGCTACACGGGGGGACCATGGCCGCTGGCCTACAAGGGGCTGGGGGAAATATTCGTCATCCTCTTTTTCGGCCTGGTGGCCGTCCTGGGAACCATCCTGGTGCAGATAGGCACGGCCCCGGTCGTCCCCGGCACGCTGGTGGAATCCCTGGCTGTGTACAACGCCGGCATCGTGGTGGGCATTCAGTGCGGCCTTCTGTGCGCCGTCATGATAGCCATCAACAACATCCGCGACAGAAAGGAAGACCTCACCACGGGCAAGCGCACGCTGGCCGTGCGGCTGGGAGAGGGAAAAGCGCGCGCCATGGCCCAGGCCTTCATCCTGGCGGCCTACATCACGCTGCCCACGTCCAGCCGGGCCCTGCACCTGAACCTCTCCCATACGTGGTGGATGTGGATTCCCGCCATCCTCTTCGGCGGCTACCTGATGCTCCTGATCCGCAAAACGCCTGCGGACAAACGCATGAACAAGGTGCTGGCCCTCGCCTCCCTCCATCTGCTGCTGTACCTGGCCACGTACACAATTCTTCCCGCACACTGAAAAACGCCTCCTTTTCCCAACGTAGTAACATACGTGTATCATGAATCTGCTTAAATTCATTCCCGTTTTTCTCATTCTCCCCACCTTCTTCTCCTGCACTCAAAAAAGCACTCTGGAAATCGCCACCGGGAAGGTGACGACCATCAAGCTGGGCAACGTGGTCCGCATCAAGGAAATCAACGTGCTGACCTCCGCGGATGACGGCACCTTCGCCAACATGGCGGGCACGGCGGCGGAAGCGATGACGCCCGGCATCATCGGCATGGGCACCTCCAAACTGGCTTCCGCCACCGGCTCCATCGTGGACGGCAGGGTGGAGGCCACCAAAATGATCCGCGTGCGCGTCAAGCTCAAGGACACGAACGAACTCGTGGAAGTCCAGCAGGAAGTAACGCCCAACTTCACCCTGAAAATAGGCCAGGAAGTCGTCATCACCCAGGGCAGCACGCCCGGCAACGTCTGGCCCGATTAACGGAAATGAACCACGCTGCGGCACCCGCCTCGCCACACCGGGGCCTCCTGATTAAAATCGCCGGCCTCCTGGTGGCCGTCTCCCCCCTCTGTGCGTGGAACTACTGGAACAGCATTCCTTCCGCAGCGCTGCTGGCCCCCCTGCTCCTTGCGGCCCTGTTCGCCGGAACGGCATGGGCCATGAAAAAAAACGTCCGTGAAACCTTCCGCCCGGTTCTTCCGGCGGTGCGTCTCACGCTGGCCGCTGGGCTGGCCTTCACGCTTATCACCCAGCTTTCCCAGGCTGCCCTCAACTGGCTTCCCCAGGTACTGGCGGGAACGGCAATCATGCCGCCCGCATGGATTATCCCGCTGGGTCACCTGAATCTGCTGGTGACCTTCTGTGCCCTTCTTCTGCTAACCATGGCGGCGGCCTGTGCATGCCTTCTCTGCATCGGAAAACGCGGAATCCGCCCCACTGCGGAAAAAACGCAACCGGACTCCCGAACCCGGCCTTCCTGACGGAAGCCGCCGAAGACGCCAAGAAGATACTCCGGAAATACGGGGATGAACATCCCCTAACTCTCCCGCATCAGGCGGAACACGTCTTCCGGACGCATCCCCGCGGCACGCATCTCCTGAAGGCTCAGGCTCCGGTCCCTCTTGGCAAGCCGCTTGCCGGAGGCGTCCTTCACCAGCCGGTGATGGTACCACTGCGGCACTGGAAGCCCCAGCAGGGCCTGGAGCGTCCGGTGAATGCCGGTCACAGGGAACAAATCCTCACCACGGCTCACATGGGTGACGCCCTGGGCCGCATCATCCACCACCACGGCAATATGGTAGCTGGCCGCACAATCCTTGCGGCCCAGAATCACGTCCCCCAGTTCCTCCGGGCGGCAGACCTGGTCTCCGGACCGCATGTCCCGCCACAGCAGGGGGCCCGTAATCCGCGCCGCGGCGCGGCAGTCCAGCCGCCACGAAAAGGGCTTGCCGGATTTGAGAAGCTCCTTCCGGCGCCCCTTGTCAAGCAGGCGGCAGGTTCCCGGATAAACGTCCACGCGGCCGCCCTGCGGCGCGCCGCCCATGGCGGCCACCTCCTCCGCAATCTCCCGGCGCGTGCAGAAACAGGGGTACAGCACGCCGCGGTCCTTCAATATCTGGAGGGCGTGTTCATAAGCGCTGAAGCGTGAAGACTGGACCATCATCGGCCCGTCAAAGCGGATGCCCAGCCAATCCAGGTCTTCCAGGATGCCCCCTGCAAACTCCGGACGGCACCGCGTCCGGTCGATGTCTTCCATCCTCAGCACGCACCTTCCGGAAAAACGGTCCGCCAGGGAACGGGCCTCCCACGCGGCCAGGGCATGCCCCAGATGGAGACGGCCCGTAGGGCTGGGGGCGAACCTTGTTACTATGGGGGAATCCATGCGGCGCCGCCACCATAAAAAAGCGCAGCCGCCTTTTCAAACCCTTTCCGGAAAATTATTGCGGCTTGACAGAAAGAGGCCGGGAAAGTAGGAGAGTTGGTCCCTTTCCCTGCACCTTCAACTTTCAGTACATGCTTTCTCTTCTCAACATCAACTCCGCCTCCGTCATGGGCTGGCTGGAATCAGCGGCCACCCAGCAATGGATTGTGGGCATCCTGCTGTTGCTCCTGTTCATCTGCTTCATCAAGGAATGGATGCCCGTGGAAATCACGGCCCTGGCAGGAACCGCCGCGCTCATGCTTACGGGGATATTGAGCACGCGGGATGTGCTGTCCAGCTTTGCCAACAGCGGCCCGCTGACGGTGGTCTGCATGTTCATCCTGAGCGCCTCCCTGGAAAGGACGGGGCTGATCGGGGACCTCTCCAAGCTTTTCAACAAGGTAGCCAAAGGCCGGGAGCTGACCGCGCTGCTGGTCATCACGCTGGGGGCGTTCATGGTCTCCCCCTTCGTCAACAACACCCCGGTGGTCGTCATCCTGATGCCCATTGTGCTGGCCTTCTGCCGGGACCACAACATCGCGGCCTCCAAACTCCTCATTCCCCTCTCCTACGCCACCATCCTGGGCGGCACCTGCTCCGTGGTGGGCACCTCCACCAACGTGGTCGTGCTGGGCCAGGTACAGAAACTGGGCTATGAAGGCATCCAGATGTTCACGGTAACGCCCATGGGGCTCATTTACGCGGCGGCGGGGCTGCTCTATCTCTGGACCTTTGGCCGCAAATGGCTCCCGTCCCGCCCCACCCTGTCCACCATGCTCCCCGGCGGCATCCAGCGCGACTTCCTGCTCCAGGTCAGAATCCCCGCGGACTCCCCGCACATCGGCGCCACTCCCGTCAGCCTCATGCAGTCCGAACTGCTGGGCACCAAAATCGTGGAAGTGCGCCGCAAGGGCTTCTCCATGCAGGAGGAACTGCAGCACATCAACCTGGAGGAGGGCGACCGCATCCTCTTCCTGTGCAATGCCAGAAAAGTCAACCAGGTCCGGGAGGCCAGGGGCGTGGACCTGGGCTGGGACGACAGCCGCGGACTGGAAACGCTGGAACAGCGCGACGTGCAAATCGTGGAAGGCATGATTGCCAACAATTCCGAATTCGCCGGACTGTCCCTGTCCGAACTCAAGCTGCGCCAGCGGTTCAACATTTTTGTGCTCGCCATCCACAGGCAGGGCAAGAACATCACGGACATGGGGCCGGATACCAAGCTGGCCGCCGGGGACACCCTGCTGCTGGAAGGCCCGCAGGAAGGGATGAACCGCATCCTGACCAAGCAGCGCATCATTCCCCTGAGCCAGCGCCCCGCGGACGCGCACAACCGCAGCAAGCAGGGCTGGGCCATCCTGGCCATGGGGCTGTTCATCTTCATCGGGCTGCTGGGCTCCTTTGAGCAGTACGGGGAATTCTTCAAGTTCTTCGCGCGCTTCAACCCCTTCTACCTCGCGTTCATCGGCGCCCTGATCGTCGTCATCTCCGGCTGCGTCAAGCCGAAGGAAGCCTACCAGGCAGTGGACTGGGGCATCATCTTCCTGATTCTGGGCATGCTGTGCGTGGGGGAAGCCATGAGCAAGACCGGACTAGCCAAGGCCATCGCCTTCGGCGTGGTGGACAACATAGGCCCCATGGGCTGCCTGGTCGCCATCTCCGGCCTCTACCTGATCTGCTCCATCCTGACGGAAATGATTTCCAACAATGCCGTAGCCGCCGTCATGGGACCGCTGGCCTATGAAATGGCCCTGCAATTCGACGCCAACCCCATCCCCTTCATCCTGGCCGTCATGTTCGGCGCCAGCGCCAGCTTCTCCACCCCCATCGGCTACCAGACCAACACCTACGTGTACAACGCAGGCGGCTACAAATTCAAGGACTTCGTGAAAGTAGGGCTGCCCCTCAACATTCTTCTGTGGATCATCTTCACCTGCACCGTCGGCTGGCTGTACCCGCTTAAGTAGGAATGCCCGATTTTCCTGAAAAAGGCCCGCGGAAAAATTTTCAGCGGGCCTTTTCACGACCGGCAGGATGACGTTCATTACCCCCCGGTCCGGCACCGGGAGGCCAAACAACCATCATGGAACCAGGCAATTCTCCTTCACCGGGCTTGCCGGAAAGCCATGATCGGGGAATTCCCCTATATGTTAACGCGGCAGCTTCCGCAGAAACACAGGAGCACGGGACCTTATGCCCTCATCAGCGCCACCCGCATGGACTGGCACTTGATCAGGGCGGAAAAGGCGGCATAGTCCGCCTCACGGTCGGAGGAAACCAGGCAGTACCGGTACTGCGGCAGGCAGGCGTCTTCCTGTTCCGCATTGCGGAGGCGCAGGGAGATGGTTTCGTCACAATCCGTTTGCCGTCCGCAGAGGCGGTTTTTCAGTTCTTCCTGCGGCACGTAAATGTAAACGTCCGCATAACATTGGGGCAGGATTCCTTCCCGGCAGGCGCGGACCTGGGCGGCCCCCTGCACGTCTATGTCCATCACCACGTTTTTCCCCTGTTCCAGAAGATTCAGGATGTCCGCCTTCAGCGTGCCGTAACGGTTGCCGTGCACCTCCGCATATTCCAGAAAGTCCCCCCGCTCCACCCTGGCGGCGAATTCGGCGGCAGTCAGGAAGTGGTAGTCCACCCCGTTAACTTCCCCGGACCTGGGACGGCGCGTCGTGCAGGAGATGCTGTACACGCACAGTCCGTTTTCCGTCGCGCGGCGGCACAAGGTCGTTTTCCCGGAACCGGAAGGCCCGGACACCACCAGCAAAGTTCCCAATGGCTGTTTCATGGCTGTTATTCGATGTTCTGAACCTGTTCCCTGATTTTTTCCAGCTCCGTCTTGGCCGCCACCACCAGATGGGCCAGCGTGGAGTCGTTCGCCTTGGAGCCGATGGTGTTGAATTCCCGGAAGATTTCCTGGCAGAGGAAGTCCAGGGGCCTGCCCGCGGGTGCGGACGAACCGCACAAGGTGCGGAACTGGTCAAAATGGGAGGAAAGGCGGGTGATTTCCTCGGAAATGTCGCACTTGTCCGCAAACAGGGCCACTTCCCGGATGATGCGTTCATCATCCGCAGAAACGGACAGGTCGGCCTCCGCCAGACGCTTGAGCATGGCTTCCCGCAGCCTGACGGGCACGGAAGGGGCGTGCTCCGCGATGCTGAGGCGGAATTGTTCCAGCGTATCCAGCTTGCCCAGCACGTCCGCTTTCAGATTGGCTCCTTCCGCCGCGCGCATGGCGGTAAAATCTTTCAGGGCGGCCTTGAGCGCCTCTTCCACCACCGGCCAAGCCTCCTCCGGAGAAAGGGCGGCTTCCGCCGTGGAAGCGATGATTTCCAGCCGCAGCAAGTCGGACGCCTGGAGGGGCATGGGCTGCCCGGCCAGGTCAGCCGCACGGTTCAGCAGCCCCGCGAGGGAGGCCAGCTTGTTTTCATCAAGCTGGAGGGAGCCGTCCGCTTCCGCCAGCCGTTCCACGGAGACGGAGACGCCCACGCGGCCGCGTGATACGGCCCCCTGGACGATGGAGCGCACGGGGGCGTCCCATTCCGCATAGCTGCGCGGCACGTTGACGGCAATTTCCGTCTGTTTGCGGTTTACGCCTGATATTTCAACAAGGATGTTGTAACGGTCTGTCTGGGCAACGGCTCTGCCGAAGCCGGTCATGCTGTTCATGGTTACGGGTCAGATTTAGGTTAAGAATGGGAGTAGGCCTTCTTCACCTCGTCCGCCACGATGGAAAGCCCCTTGCGCAGGAGTTCCTCCGTCTGGGTGAAGCTGATGCGGATGCATTCATGCCGGTGCGGCCAGGGTTCCCCCTCCTCCGGAAGGGCGAAGAAGAAGTGGTGGCCGGGATTCACAAAACATCCCCGGGCCTTGCACCGTTCGTAGAGTTCCTGGCACGTGATGGGAAGCCCCTCGAACCACAGCCACAGGAACATGGCGCCTTCACTCTTGTGGACGCGCCACGGGATGGATTCTCCGAAGAGTTCCGGCAGCAGGGACAGGGCGAATTCCGCCTGTCCGCGGTAAAACGGCGTGAGGGTTTCACGGCAGACGCGCTCCAGCGTGCCGTCTTCCAGATAGGGTGTTACCAGCGCCTGGCCCAGGTTGTTCGGGCACAGGGAGGAGGTGGTCACCATGCTGACCACGGCCCGGATGACGTCCGGGCGCGCAATCACGATGCCGGTGCGCGTGCCGGGCAGACCGATTTTGGAAAGGCTCATGGTCAGGATCATGTTTTCATCCCAGGCCGGCTTCACGGGCACAAAGCAGATGTTGGGCAGCGGCGGTCCGTAGGCGTTGTCAATCATCAGGGGCACCCCGGCGCGGGACGCCATCTCCCGCAGGCGGTCCAGTTCCTCATCCGTCACTACGTTGCCGGTGGGGTTCGTGGGGCGGGACATGCAGACGGCGGCCGTTTCCGGGCGTATGTCCAGGCGGTCAAAGTCAATCACGTACTTGAACGTATGGCCGTCCAGCATGCGGATGCCGGGCCGGATGCCCCGGAACATCACGCCCCCGCACAGGGACTGGGACTGGTAGCCCACATAATCCGGGCACAGCGGAAAAAGGATTTCACGCATGCCTCCGCCCGGGCAAGGTCCCGCGAGCATGTTGAACAGCGTGAAGCAGGCCATCTGGCCGCCCTGGGTAATCGCCACGTTCTCCGGCGCCAGGTTCCAGCCGCAGCGTTCATTGAGAAAACGGACCAGCGCGCGAATGAAGGCGGGGTCACCGCCCGGATGGGCGTAATGGCCCACCAGCACGTCAAACTTTCCATTCCGCACCAGCTCCGCCATGCTGCGGCGCCAGAGTTCCGTCACCTCAGGAATGACGGCGGGGCTCCCACCGTTCAACTGGCACAGGCCTGTTTCCTCCGAATGGAGGGCCTTGAACAAATCCTCCATCAAATCATCAATACCCGTTCTGGCCGTCAGGTGGCCTCCAATCTCCGATAATTGCATCATGCCGCGGGCATTGTAGCCGCATGCGCGTTTTATGCGAGAAAAATCATTGTTCCGCAGGGCGCATGAACAGTTTGACTTTCCCCCCCGTTAATGTTCATAATCCCCGGCATGTTCAATATCGTGCGATTCACCAGGCGTACCTGTCCGGCGCTGGCCCTTGCGCTGGCCCTCACCTCGTGCGACAGCGGTACGAATGAAGCCCTTACCTCCTTCATTACGGGAAATTCCTCCTCGGAACACCAGCAGCTCCAGGCCCAGCTCCAGCAGGCGAAGGACGCCCTGGCCCAGATAGACCAGGAAATCAGCCGCGCGGAATCCCACGACGCCCGCGTGAACTACAATCTTCAAAAACGGCTTTCCACCCCAGGAAAAGTCACCACGCCTTTCACGGTGAAGGATATTGACATTCTGCCCTCCAAGCGCCGCGACTTCGAGCACCTGTGCTTTGACATTGAAGATATGCGCAAGACGCTGGCTCAGCGCAAGCAGGAGTTCCACGCCCTGCAATACCAGTATAACGCGTATGCCGCCAAACTGGCCGAATTCAAGCAGTCCCACCCGGTAGATTAACCCCACCCCACGCAACCCATGACTGACTCACCTTCCCCCAAGCAACCGTCCGACGAGGCCCTCCCTCCTTCCGAAGACGAAACCCGCTTCGCCCCCAGGGAGAACGGCGAAGAGCACAAGGACGGAACCTCCGCCCCTGCGGCTAAAAAACGCCTGAAAACCTCCCTGGACGTTGTGTCCGAACACGCCGCGGAAGAAGAATCGGCCCGGCAGGAGGACGCCGAACGGAAAGCCAGGGGAGACGCCCTTTTCTGGAATCTGTGCCTTGGGCTGTTCGCCCTCATCGTCATCGGGGCCGGCTACATCGTTTATGAAAAATTCTCCCAGCTCCCGGACCCGGTCAAAGACGCGCGGGAGGCGCTGGAGGCCAATCACTCCCAGCTCCTGAAAAAGCAGGTACAGCTCATGGAAATACGGAACAGGACCGCCCCCAAGGAACAGCTCCTCGGCCTGCTGGACATTTTTGAACATACGGCATCCGATCTGGAAGAGACGCAGAAGTCCATTGAGAAGGAGAAAATGCGCGTGGCCGGCATCCGGGGGGAAATCCGCTCCTACTTTGAACGCTACCGCCAGGACGCCAGGGCCAAGGCCCGCGGCCGCAAGTTCGACATCCTCAGAACATCCCATTCCGGCAAAACCTACCTGAACGTGGAAATCACCCGCGTGGAAAATGAATTCGTGCGCATCATGCACGAACAGGGGAGCACCTCCATTCCGGCCGGAGACCTCCCGGACGACATCCGGGAAATGCTGGCCTACGGCGACCCCCTGAACATCACGGCCATGAACCAGACGGACGCCTCCCTTCAGGCCCCCGTGATCCGCCGGGCGCCTTCTCCGGCCCCGGCTCCCTCCCCCGCTCCACAGCCCCCCAAAAAGAAAGTGGTCGTGGAGGACCTGGACCCGCCCGCCGGGAAGCCGCAAATTGAAACGCCCACACACACGGGAGATTCGGACGGATCCTCTTCCGGGAACATGTGGGTCCCTCCCGCCCATTCTCCGCTGCCCCCCATGTAACAATCATCTCCATATTATGAAAACACTCATATTACCCCTCGTGGCCGCGCTCCTTGCCGGAGTCGCCGGAGCTTCCGAAGCCTGGAGCACCAACCCCGCAGAGGCCATGCAGCAGGCCGCCGCCCGGAAAAAGGGCGTGATGCTGGAATTCACCGGTTCCGACTGGTGCGGAGCCTGCATCATGCAGAAAAAGCAGGCCCTTTCCCTCCCCAAGGTGCAGGAAGACATCGCCCGCTCCTTCATTCCCGTGGAACTGGACTACCCGCGTAAAAAGCAGCAGGACGAACAGACAAAAGCTTCTCTGGAAACCTACAAGAAATCCTACGGCATCACCGGATTCCCCACGCTGGTGTTTGCGGACGCCCAGGGGCGCCCCGTCCATACCGTCGTAGGCTACTCCAATCCGGACCAGGTCATGCAGGATACGGAAAAGGCGGCGGAAGCCCTCAAAACGCAGCAGGCCCTGACGGCCAAACTGGCGGGACAGCTTACAGAGCAAGAGCGCCGGGACGCCCTGGTCCAGCTGCTGAACACGGTTCCCCAGTCCAGCATCCGCACCTTCTATAAGCCGGCTCTGGAAGAACTGGCGAAACTGGATCCGCAGGATGCTTCCGGCATCCGCGCCAAACTGAACAGGAAAGAGCTGCTCAATACCCAGAGAGAGGAATTGGCCGATACGTTCCGGCAGAAAAACGTCCACATCCTGGCGGAGCAAAAGCCTGACGAAGCCCTTTCCATCATGGACGGCTACCTGAAGAAGGACGGGCTGCTTCCGGAAGTCAAACAGGCTGTCCTCATGCAAGAGGTGAACCTGCTCATGCAGCAAAACAGGGTGAATGAACTGGAACGGCCCCTTAAAGAAGCCATTGCGCTTCTTCCGGACAGCTTTGAAGGAAAAATGTGCAGCAGGCTTCTGGAAAAACTGCCCGAAATCAAGAAGGAACGGGGCCAGCTGAAGCCGGGCGAAGAGCCCCCGCTTCCCCCCGGAGCCATCCGGGCCACTAAAATGATCGTTCCTCCGGCGCCCGCGAAAAAATAACCTATTTTTTCCTGCCGGGTACCGGGTTCTCCCTGCCCGGCAGGTCCGCACATGGACCTTTCCGCCAACCACATCCTCGTCGTCTTCCTGCTCACTACGCTGGCCGGTCTCGCCACCGGCATAGGGGGCTTCATCGCCTTCTTCATGAAGAGGACGGATACGAAGACGCTTACCTTTTCCCTGGGGTTTTCCGGCGGGGTGATGGTGTACATTTCCCTGGTGGAACTGCTGGGAGAGGCGCAGCACCGGCTGATGGAATTTGAAGGTCACACGGCAGGCGCATGGATTGCCATTGCCTCCTTCTTCGGAGGCATTGCCGTGGCGGCCCTGATTGACTACCTGGTGCCGGAAGACGAAAACCCGCACGAAGCGCGCGGCCCGGAAGACATCCACGGGCAGGGCAGCGGGGAATTTTCCTCCTCCAAAATCAAAAGGTCCGGCATCCTGTTCGCGCTGGCCATCGGCATCCACAACTTTCCGGAAGGGGTCGCCACCTTCGCCGCCGGGCTGGACTCCCTGACGCTGGGCACGTCCATCGCCCTGGCCGTAGCCGTCCACAACATTCCGGAAGGGATTGCCGTGGCGGTGCCTCTTTACTACGGTACGGGCAGCCGTAAAAAAGCCCTCTTCTATTCCTTCCTCTCCGGCCTGGCGGAACCGGTGGGCGCGGCCATCGCCATGCTCTTCCTGTTCCACTTCCTCACCCCCACCGTGCTGGCCATCCTCTTCGCTTCCGTGGCGGGCATCATGGTCTTCATATCCTTTGACGAGCTGCTGCCCATGGCGGAACGCTGGGGGCACCACCACATTTCCATCATGGGCATCATTGCCGGGATGCTGCTGATGGCGGTTGTCCTGATCTGAACCGGCCCTGCTGCGGGAAAGAAATTTTCCGTGTCCTGGACGCGGGCGTATTGAGCATTTCCCGGTGTCAGGGGGTCTAAACGGAAACCCCCTTCTCATCCATGCCGGACTCCCCTGCTACCCCTGCTACCCCTGCTACCCCTGCTACCCCTGCTACCCCTGCTACCCCTGCTACCCCTGCTACCCCTGCTACCCCTGCTACCCCTGCTTCTCCTGCTTCTCCTGCTTCTCCTGCTTCTCCTGCTTCTCCTGCTTCTCCTGCTTCTCCTGCTTCTCCTGCTTCTCCTGCTTCTCCTGCTTCTCCTGCCGTTTCCGCCGCTCCACAGCCATCTTCCTCCCCTTCCCCCCTTTCCTGCTGGAAAAAAGGCTTCCGCCGTTATGCGGATTTCCGGGGCTGCACTTCCCGGGCGGAATTCTGGTGGTTCATGGCTCTTCCCCTCCTGGCCCTGATTCCGGCCCTGGCAGGCTACATCCTGACGGACTGGCTGCACATTCCGGATACAAGGCTGAGCGTTTACGGGGACGCCCTGACCATCCTCCTGTGGGCAGCCCTGATAGTTCCCTCCGCGGCGGCGGCATTCAGACGCCTGCATGATACGGGCAGGAGCGGCCTCTGGATTCTTTCCGTGCTGCTTCCCTTCGGCCTGGGGCACCTGATCTTTTTCTACCTGACGCTGGGAGAAAGCAAGACGGACGGCAACAAGTACTGCCGCCGCGCGGGCGCACAGCCGGCAAACGCCTCCGTTACTCCCGGAGAACGGAAAAAGCCGCCTTTCACGCCGTTTTACCTTTACTGGCTCATCAGCCTGCGGAAGCTGACCACGGTGGCCGGGCGCGCCTCACGGGCGGAATTCTGGTCCTTCTTCCTCCTTTCCGTCCTCCTGTTCCTGCCGCTGGGCTACAGCATGATAGACGTGGACAGCAACCCGCTGGGCTTTTACGTCTCCCCGTCCCGCCAAATCCTGCTGTACGCCGCCCACCCGCAGGATACCCTGATCCTGCTGGCGCACGCCTGCTTTAACCCCACCTTTTACTTTTTCTACCAGTCCGGAGAGCTGAGCATGCTTTCCCTGGAGCTTCTGGCGGCTGTGGCGGGGCTCAACATCCTGTTCAACCTGCCGGTGGCCGTGCGCCGCCTGCATGACAGCAGCCTGAGCGGAAAATTCATCCTGATTCCCATCCTCATTTTCATCGTTACCTTCCTGCTGATTTTCCTGCTGCGCCTGATTCCGGAGGACATGACGCCCTACCTGGGCTATCTGGGGATGGCCTCCAGCCTGATGGACCTGTTTTCCATCCTCTTCCTGTCCATGATGCTGCTTAAAAGCTCTCCCGGTCCCAATGAATATGGCGTGCTTCCGCAAAAAATAACCGTATCCTGATTCCAGGATACGGTTGAAAAACAGTCAACGCCGCAGGAGGCCGCGTTGTTCGCCTGCAAATGGGGGAACGTCAGTCCCCGAAGCATACGCCCAGGTCGCGCGCCGTGCGCACCAGCTGGCAGTCGGGGTCCACCAGCTTCAGGGTTTTCACGGCTTCCTCAATGGGCACGGCAGTCATCTGCGTTCCCCGGAGGGCAACCATGCAGCTGAACTTGCGCTTTTCCACCAGCTCCACGGCGTAACTGCCGAACCGCACGCCCAGAATACGGTCATAGGCGCAGGGGGAACCGCCGCGCTGGATATGGCCCAGCACGCAGGAACGCGTTTCAATTCCCGTGGCTTCCTCCAGTTTCTTGGAGATCACCTTGCCGATGCCTCCCAGGCGCACTTCCCCCTGGGTCTTTTCATCCAGCAGCACCAGTTCGTCCGCCAGGCGGGCGCCTTCGGAGACCACTACCAGGATTTCCCGCTGCCCGGCCGCCTTGCGGTCCTTGATGCATTTCACCACGTTTTCAATGGAGAAGGGAATTTCCGGCAGCAGGATCACATCCGCGCTTCCGGCGATGCCGCCTTCCAGGGCAATCCACCCCGCATGCCGCCCCATCACTTCCACCACCATCATGCGCTGGTGCGCGTTTGCGGTGGTTTCCAGGCGGTCCAAGGATTCGGAGACGATGGAAACGGCGCTGTAGAAGCCGAAGGTGACATCGGTCGCGCCCAGGTCGTTGTCAATGGTCTTGGGCACCCCCACCACGGGAAGGCCTATTTCAGAAAGCAGCAGAGCTGTAGACTGGGAGCCGTCTCCGCCCACGACGATCAGGGCGTCCAGGCCCAGCCGCCGGATGGTGGCCTTGGTCTTTTCCAGCACGGCGGGTTCAATCGCCCCCTTCTGGTCCACGCCCACCTTGATGGCGAAGTTCCCCTTGTTCACGGTTCCCAGGATGGTGCCGCCCTTGGCGCGCAAGCCGCGGCAGCAGACAGGAGTCAGCCATTCAAACCGTTCATTGCCTTCCTCGGACAGAAGCCCTTCAAAACCGTCGTAAAAACCGACAACGTTCCAGCCGCGGCGGGAAGCCGCGCCTACCACACCTTCAATGACTGCATTCAACCCGGGAGAGTCACCCCCGCTATTCAAAACACCGATGTTCATATTCGGTGCCTCTTATAGCAGAAAATTCCGGGGCCGTCTACTTCCTATCTCTTTTCTGTACCAGATTTCACGGGAAGCTGGACAAACTCCTTGGGATCCTTCATGTCCATGCCGGAAGCCTGCCAGTTTTCCCACACCCGCCAGCCGGTGGTCATCATCTGCTTGGCCAGGGGATAGCGGTTCGCAGAGCCGAGCACCACAATAATCATGCGCTGCGGGTAAATCACCTCCGTCCCCGTCTGGGGGCTGCGGCGGGAGATGGCGTTGCGCGTCACGCTGAGCAGCAGGCAGGGGCCGGCGGCGCGGGAGGTTCCCGCCTTGATGCCGTCCACGCCGGGAGAGCTCATGAGCTTGTTGTTGTTGGAAATATCATACATCGTCCTGCCCTTGGTCTGGGACTGCACCTCAATGCGGCGGCTCGCCTGGGAAACGATGTAGCAGAAGGCCGGGTTCTGCATGCTGTAAACGCCCAGCAGGGCCATGTCCAGCGCGCAGGAGGTGGAAACGGAGTTGCCCGCGTCCAGGCCGTGGGGAGCGGTGAAGCGCGTCTTGGCCATCCTCAGGGAACGGGCCAGGTTGTTCATTTCCGTCACGAAGGCGGCAATGGGTGAACCGCCGCCCCGGCGGGACACCAGGTCACGGCCCACAAAGGAGGCGATGGTCAGGGCGGACACGTTGTCCGAGCCCAGCAGGGTGGAATACAGCGCGTCCCGGAGCGTCAGGCGGTCTCCCGGCTGGAGGTCCATGGGATTTCCGGCGCGGAGGCCGAAGGCTTCCTGCGGCACGGCGATGAAGGTGTCCAGCGGCAGGCGCGTGCGGGCCACCCAGTCCAGCGTCACCATGGCGGTAGCCACCTGGGAGAGGCTGGCTACGGGCCGTTTTGCTTCCGCGTTGGAACTGAAAAGGAGTTTGCCGGAATTGGCCTCAATGGCGATGTAACTGGGCCGTTCCTGCGCCTGGGCGGAGAACTGGAATACACAGGCCAGGGTCAAGAGGAATAGAGATAGCTTTTTCATGGCGGGACCGGCGGGATAGTGCCCGTTCCCCCCACGTTTGAAAAGTCTAAAATATTTTCCGTACAACACTTATATGTCATGACACGGAAAAACGCATTGACCTTTCGGCTCCTATCCTATTTGTTGGAGGAAGCCGTTTCCCGCAAACGGAAGCAGTCCGGACATCCCCACCGCCATGACCAGCATTCAATTTTTTTACAACCGGGACTTCCCGGGAAACGCCCTGTGCTCCAACGCCCGCCAGGCGCTGGACCGTCTGGGCATGAAACCGGAGATGCGGGAAACGGAAGCCGCGCCGGAGCAGGTCGGCGCTCCGCTTCCCGCCCTCGCCATTGACGGGGAGATCGTCGTTTCCGGCGTAGAGCCCTCCGTGCGCGAGCTGGAAATCCTCTTTGAAGACCACGCGCAGGAAGGGGAGGAAGATTCCGCCTGCGGCGCGTGCGGCATGGAGTGCGGCGGCGTGAACGGCACGGAGCATTGCCCCATGTGCGGCCAGCACGGGGAAGGCGGCAGCGTGGCGGGCAGGATTATCGGCTTCGTGATCCTGCTCATTATTCTGTTCCTTGCGGTTAAAATACTGTCCTGAATCTTTCCACGCCGCCTTCGTCTTCCCTCTTTTTACAGCTGCCCCACGCGCCGGGATTGGGCCGGCATGCGCCGGTGCAGTCGCCGCTCTGCTTCTGGCGCCTTCTTTCTGCTCCGCCGCCCCTTCCGGAAATGGGCGTGCGCAGCGGCGGAGTTTTACGTGGCCGTTTACGGCGTTTCCAGCCCATGCAGGCGGTCTTGATAATTTCTTGAATTCCCCTTTCCGTCAGGACACAGTAACGGCATGCGCTCCTTCTTCGGTTCCATTCTCCTGATTCTGGTGCTGGCCGCCCTTGGCGCCACCATTTACTACCACTGGTCCACCAACTCCCACCTGGAGTTCGAACTCCGCAACCCTGACGAACCGGAAAAAACCACGCAGGTCATCAACATGGAGAAGCGGGCTGCCGCCCTCCAGGCGGCCCCGGCGGCGGAAGCCCCTGCTCCCGCTGCTCCCCCTGCGGAAGAAGTTCCGGCTCCCGCCGCGGGGATACCGGAAGCCACGGAATTGTAAGGGCGCCACTTTCCACACCATGAAACCGGTTATCGGATACACGCTGGGCGACCAGTCGGGCATAGGCCCGGAAGTCATCTCCGCAGCTCTTGCCTCCGGAGAGCTCCCGGAAGGGGCGGAATACCGCCTCATCGGCAAGAGGGTGCAGGTCCCCCTCGGCAGGCCGAATGCGGAATCCGCCAAGCACGCCTTTGACCATCTGGAACAGGCGGCCCATGCCCTGCGGGAAGGAACGGTTGACGCCGTCGTCACTGCGCCCGTCTGCAAGGAAACCCTGCACGAGGCAGGCTTCCGCTGGCCGGGACAGACGGAATTCTTCGCGGAACGCCTGGATACGGGCAATTACGCCATGTGCCTGACCGGAAAACGGCTGACGGTGGGCCTAGCCACCATCCACACGTCCCTCCAAAGCGTGCCGTCCCTGCTGAACACGGAGGAACTGGTCCGCATCGGAACCCTGTTGAAAAATTTCTGCCTCCGCAAGGGAATCCTCCGCCCGCGCATCGCCCTGGCGGCCCTGAACCCCCACGCCGGGGAACACGGCGCCTTCGGCGACGAGGACGGAACTATCATTGCCCCGGCCGTAGAACGGCTGGGGGCCATTCATCCGGACGCGGAATTTGACGGTCCGTCCGTTCCCGACTGCGTGTACCGGGACGCCGTGGAAGGGAACTATGACGCCGTGCTGGCCCCATACCATGACCAGGGGCTGATTCCGCTGAAACTGGTGGACTTCCATACCGCCGTGAATGTCACGCTGGGCCTTCCCCGCCCCCGGCTGAGCCCGGACCACGGAACCGCCTTCAACCTGGCGGGCGCCGGAAAGGCCAATCCGTCCAGCACCATCCACGCCTTCCAGCTGGCCGTAAGGATGGCGCAGACGCGTTAACGCCCCTCTTCTTTCCGGAGTTTTTTCCGCCACACCTCTGCCACCCGTTCCGAGGCTGAAACCCAATACCGGAAGGTTTCTTCCATCAGGGGATCACTTTCCTCCCTTTCTCCTTTATTCCACAAAAGCAGAGCAATCGTTAACAGATCTGCGGCGGAACGTTCCAAGGCTTCCCTGTCATGCTCCCTCTTTTGGAACCAGCACCATTGTTCAGGCGTCAGGGCCGGAAGCCTGGAAAACCTTTCCGCCATCTCCACCTGCCGGTCTGCATAACACCGGATTAACAAAAACCGCCTCTCACGGGAAATCCGGGGAACCGTATCCGTCAACAACCCCAGAACTTCGCCACTCCAGCACCGTTGCAGCGTTTCTTCCAGACTGCCGTTAACCAGCGGGTCGTGATCTATCTTATAAGACAGGGAAGATTCAGGATTCAACTTCCAGGCCAGCAGCTTTTCATAGGAGTCTCCCTCCGGGGATGACGGCAGAGGCAGTTCCGCCTGCGCGATGAAATCATCCAGGGAGTCTATCGCCGTCTTGGACGCCCACATCATCCTGCGCAGCGCAGAAAATCCCTCTTCCGCCTCCTCATGGGTAATGACGCCGTCATCCTCCAATTCCGATAAGGAAACTATCTCCTCCTTTTTTTCCCGTTTCCTGCTTTCCGCCATTTTTCTGAACAACTGCACATCCACGTCAGCCACACGGCACCACTCCTGCGTGGTAGGGGGTCCGGACATGAACGCCTCCCGCCACGCCTTTTCCATCCGGTCAGCCTCCCGGTTCAATTCCTTGACCACTTTTTTGCAGGAGGAGGAATCCTTCACCTGGCTGCCAATCGTCTCCAGAGCCCTGGTAAACGTTTCATCCCCCACCACATCCACCATCCGGACACCGGAACGGGCGCTCCCGCAGCAGAGGAATCCGGCAAGAAGCGCCATGCAGAACAATTTCACCATGAATGGATGATTGGCAACCGTACGGGAAAAGTCAATCTCTTCCGTTGCGGCGTTCCCCATTCTTTCCTTCCCCGGCGGGAATAAAATGCAGGAAACGGCATCTTCCCGGAAACAAGGTAAAAAATAGGCTTGCTTTCTGAAGACAATCATTGCACCTTACTTGCCCGCAAGGTGCGCACCGTTCGCACGACACATTTCTAATTATCACAAGACCATGAGAAATTACGAAGCTCTTATCGTATTCAACATGAAGGGTACGGAAACCCCCGTTGAGGAGTTGATCAATACCGTAGCCGCCACGATGAAGGAAGAAGGCGCCGACATCACCGCCACGGAAAACACCGGCCGCCGCGAATTCGCTTACGAATCCAACCACCTTTCCGCCGGCCAGTACGTGACCTACACGTTCTCTGCGGAACCTTCCGCCATCAAGACCATCCGCGAACGCCTTCGCCTGAATCCCCAGATTCACCTTCAGTACTACAAGGTGCTCGGCTAAAGCCGGCCCATGCGGACGAAGCATCCGCTCCTTGCCTTTTATCAAAAAGAACCGCCTCCCTAAAGAGGCGGTTCTTTTCTTATCGCCTGTTCCTTCCGTGCACGGAAGCAGGGAAGCCTTGTTCAGTAAACGTTTGCCGCCCTGGTGACAATGTTCCTCAGCAGCTGGCGGATGGGGGCAACAGGAGGCAGATTTTCCACGCCGTATGCCCTGGCAATTTTTTCCATGTGGGGAAAGCTGATCCAGGTGCTGCCCTCCTTATCCTCCCATACGGCAATGCGCAGGGGCAGTTCCGTGGCAATGCCCGGGTTTTCCAGCATCAGGTTGGTGCCTACCTTGGGAGAGCCGAAGATGACGACCTTGGAGGGGGGCATTTCCAGTCCGGCTTCACGGGCGTTCTTACCGTGGTCAATCCTGGCAAAGACGGGAATGGATTTTTCCGCCAGAATTTTTTCAATGCGCTCCATGGTTTCGTCCACGCCGAAGACGCTTTCATAAAGATACAGGGAATCGTCGTCCAGATGGCCGGAGCCCAGCTTGGGATTCAGCGCCCCGGCGATGCGACGCGCCAGATTGGTCAGGTCCACGCCCTCCTTGTTCGCCGTCAGCGTCACGCACACGAGTTCGGACGGGTCCGTGAACCGGCAGATGTAGGAGGAGAAGCCGGGAACGCCGCCTTTAATGTCCATCAGGCCCTTGTGGTGAGGGAACTGCCAGCCGGCCATGGCCGGAACGATTTTCCCGTTGTCCAGCCGGATGGGCTTGTAAATCATGTCCCGGTGCTTTTCATCCTTCACCAGGATGGAGCCCGCCAGGCAAATGTCCCAGAAGCTGATTTCCTGCGGCGTGGACCAGATGTCCGAAAAACCGCGCAGGGAGGAGCGCGCGGGCGGCGGAACGGATTTAACGGCGCCGTCCTTTACCGCATAGCCCGCCGCCGTTTCCGCCGGGTCCACATATTCCACACGGGATTTGAACAGGGAATGCCTGTTGCCGTGTTCGCGCACGTTGTCCTGCTGCACGGCTCCCAGATCCTTCCCGAACATGGTGTGCTGGAGGCCCAGCGGCTGGAACTGGTTTTCCCGGACGAATTCCTCATAAGGCATGCCCGCCACCGCATCAATGACCATGGACAGAAGCAGGAAGTTTGTGGCGCTCTGGCGCACGTCCGTTCCGGAGGGGAATTCCAGATCGTTCAGCCTGACCAGGGAAAGGAGTTCCGCCGGATCATAATCCCGGCCTATATCGAACTGGGGGGATTTCCTGTAGTCCGGAATGCCGGAGGAATGCTGAAGAAGCTGGAGCACGGAGACATTCTGCCAGGCTTCCGGCAGGCCGGCCACATAGCGGGACACCTTGTCATGGATGTCCATTTTGCCCTTTTCCACGAGCTGGAAGGCGGCAATGGCGGCATATCCCTGGGAGATTTCCGCCGCAGGCCACAAGGTATTGGTGGAAGACAGCAGGCCCGTTTCCGCATTGGACAAGCCGTATCCTACCACGCGGGGAATGTAGGGGGCCTGGACAATCGCAAGGGTTATGCCGGGAATTTTTTCCTCCTGCATGAAGTCGTAAATCAACTGGTCCATGGACTGCCCAAGGTACTCTACCCTGGAATTTCCGCGGCCCTGGGCCGGGAGCTGGATGGTTGCAGATTCTTGAGCGGACATTTTGGTGGGGATGTTATTTGCATGTGCGGGAAGGCCGCCCAGCATGCACGCGCATGCGAGAATCCCTCCTGTTAACCTGAATGATTTATTCATGGGTGTCTTTTTATAAGACCGCATTCCGCGCATACGGTTCATTCAATTTGTCATCACTATCCCCAAAATAACGCAAAGGCGGGAGAATGCAATCCTCCCCTGCCCCGTCCTCCAGAAAAAGGGCCCTCCCGTCCCGGTTCCGTGATTTGCGGGCTACAGGGAAACGAAGTTTTCCAGCAGCTTCACACCCAGTTTCTGGCTTTTTTCCGGGTGGAACTGCGTGGCGACCAGGTTGCCGCGCCTGATGGCGGCGGCAAAACGCACGCCGTAGGTGCAGAAGGCGGCCGCCAGGGATTCATCCTCCGGCTGCGGATAATAGGAGTGCACAAAGTAGAAGTACGGCTCCGGCCCCATGCCTTTCCAGATGGGATCGGCGGGATTGGAAAGAGTCAGGCTGTTCCATCCCATGTGGGGCACCTTGAGTTCCGATTCCGCAAAGCGGACCACGCGGCCCTTGAAGATGCCCAGTCCGGGCACCTGTTCGTCTTCCTCCCCGGTTTCAAAGAGAACCTGGTAGCCCACGCAGATGCCCAGAAAAGGCTTGTCCTGCCCTATCCACGTCCGGATCAGCGGCACCAGCTCCTGGCTGCGCAGCTTTTCCGCGCAGTCGCCGAAGGCTCCCACACCGGGAAGAACCAGATGGGTCACGCCTGCCGCATCCTCCGGCGTGCGGACCAGATGGCCAGTCACGCCGGCAGCCTCAAAGGTGTTCAGCACGCTGCGGAGGTTGCCCGCGCCGTAATCAATCACGCCGAGCTTCATGGACTTACAGCATTCCCTTGGTTGAAGGCAGCGTCCCGGCGGCACGCGGGTCAATGGCCGCGGCCTGCCGCAGCGCATGGGCGATGCCCTTGAAGACGGATTCCGCAATATGGTGGCCGTCCCTGCCGTAGAGCACTTCCACATGCAGGTTGCAGCGCAGGTTGTTGGCCAGGGCGCGGCAGAATTCCTCGCACAGGGTCAGCGGAAAGTTGGGCGCGTCCGGAAGGCCTCCTTCCGGAATGCGGAAGACCACATACGGGCGGTTGCTCAGGTCCATCACCACGCGCGTAAGGGTTTCATCCATGGGCAGGTAGGAACAGCCGTAGCGCGCAATTCCCTTCTTGTCCCCCAGGGCGTTCTTGATGCATTCCCCCAGAACGATTCCTACGTCCTCCACCGTGTGGTGGGCGTCCACCTCCAGGTCGCCGCGGGCCTGGAGGGTCAGGTCCATCAGGGAATGGCGAGCCAGCAAATCCAGCATGTGGTCAAAAAACGCATGGCCCGTGGCGACGGCGGCGCACCCGGTGCCGTCCAGGTTCAGTTCCATGCTGATGTCCGTTTCACCGGTGACCCGTTTGCAAGAAGCGTTCCTCATGTGACTCTTCTATACCGAAGCCGCGGCGGAAGAAAGCAGGAAATACCGCATGGGGTAAGATTTGCCCGCTTTTCCGCGCAAAAAACCGCATGGCCCAGTAATAGGGCCATGCCACCGGAGCCCCCTCCATCAGAAGAATTCCAGGAGGCTTTTATATTAAACAACACGGGGTAAATGGACTAAACAGGCCCGACAAACAGAATGGGTCCAGCTTTACTTGATCCATCCTGTCCATGAAGGCCATTTCTGCGGCGCTCCCCGGAGGGTCTTTTCTCCGGGAAACAGCCGGATTATTTTTTCCTGGCCTTGGCAGCGGCAGCCCGTTCCTCCTGGCGCTTCTTATCCCGGTCTTCACGGGCCTTGCGCGCCGCTTCCGCACGTTCCGCGCGTTCGCGGGCACGCTGTTCCTGCAGGCCCGCGCGCACCGTCTCCGTCAGTTCCTCATAGTATTCCCTGGGAACCTGGGCGGTGCGGACTTCCGTCAGGGCCTCCATGGCCTCGTCAAATTTCTTCTCGTCACACAGGTTCCAGGCCTTTTCCAGTGCGGCGGAGCCAGCCCCGTTTTCCGGGTCCTGGTTTTTCAGGCGTTCCGCATCCGTAGCGGCCACCAGCTTGACGTCCCTCATGGCTTCCAGGGAGCCGGCCGCAGGTTCAAACCACCGGTCCCCGCGCTCCTTGACCTTCTTGCGCAAGGCCCGGTGCACTTCCGTGAGCTGGTTTTCACGTTCCCGGATGGCGGTCTGCCTTTTCTGGAAAGCGTCCATCAGGAGCTGGCGCTGCTCTTTCGTCAGCTTGGGGTCTCCGCGGCGCTTTTCCTCTTCCTTTCTCAAGGTTTCACGTTCCTTTTCCAGGGCTTTTTCCTTGGCGGCTATCATGACCTCCAGCTTGCGGTTGAGCTGGCCGGCGATTCTGGAGGCATCCGGATAGGCGTCCGCCAAAGCGGCGGAGCCGGGGTAGCCGTCACGCAGGCGGTCGTACACAGCCATGGCCTGGTAGGGATTGCGCACGGCAAGCGCCTTGAAGCGCTTCAACAGCTTGTTGGCCTCATGGTCGTATTTGGTGCGCACGGTCACTTCCGCTTCCTCCTTGGCTTCCTGGGCGGCCTGGGCTCCTTCCACCAGCTTCTTCTCCTCCAGCAAAACCACCACCCTGGCCCTGGCCTTGACGGCGGCGTCATGGGCAAGCCCCTGGGGATTCTTCTTGATAGTCTTGTCCAGGTCCGCCAGGGCGCTTTCCAGGTCCTTGGCGTTCATGGTTTCCGGCTTGGCGTACGTCTTGTTGATCTTGGCGGCCTCCAGTTCATCCGGAGTCGCCTTCTTGATGGATTCAATCAGTTCCCTTTTAACGGTCACGGAATCCTTGATCCCGCCGGCTACGGGGACCAGGAGGCTGACGCTTTCCGGCGTTTCCACCTCCACGGTGCAATCCTTGTAAACGGTTCCATCCTTGAGTTTTACTTCATCCGCCGCGGCAAGCGGAACGAGTGCGGTCAACGCCAATATGAGGGACTTGTTCATAAATCTAAGGCTTTTTTCCAGAGTAATCTGACGAATACGTATCTTGCACTTTACCAGAAGACGCCCTCTTGGCGACAAAAAAAAGCCCGGAGCCGTAAAAACGGTTCCGGGCCCGGAGAGATAAAAAACAGGCTGTTTCTGGCTTACTTCTCGGCAGCGGCTTCTTCAGCGGCCGGAGCGGCTTCCTCACTGGAAACGCGGGGGGCTTCCACGATGGCCACGATCACGTCGCCGGCCAGTTCCGTGTTCACGCCGGAGGGCAGCTTGAGATCGGCAATGCGCAGGGTTTCACCCAGCTTCAGGCCGGAGATGTCGGCAGTAATGGCTTCCGGCAGGTTCTTCACCTGGCAGACGATAGCCAGTTCATGAATGGTCTGGTCCAGCACGCCGCCCAGGGCTACGCCGGCGGCTTCGCCTTCCAGAATAACGGGAACGATGGAGTGGATGACCGTGGTGTCGGTCACGGCCTGGAAGTCCACATGCAGGCAGGCGTTGGTGATGGGGTTGTGCTGCACTTCCTTGAGGAGGGCCTTCACGATCTTGCCGTTGATGTCCAGGGCCACCAGGATATGTTCGGAAACGGCGGAAGCCAGCATGCGAGCGAATTCGCGGGCGTCAACCTGGATATTGACGTTGTCAAAACCGGGACCGTAAACCACGCCGGGGACCAGGCCCTGGCTGCGGAGTTGCTTCAGATTACCGGAGCCGCAGGCTCTCGTTTCGGCCTTGAGGGAATGGGATGTAGCCATGTTTTATAGAGGCAATATTGAGTGTTGATTGATAATGTTTCCTAATCGGGTTCAGGCAGAGGCCCCGCCGGGATTTCTGAACCCGCGTAAACCGGTACTCAGGTCAGGGCGCAGGACTCTGCACTAAAATTGGCTAAATGTCAAATAATGATGATACGGATTCTCCGTCATGTATGCGCTGCACGGCATGGCCCAGCAGGTCGCCCACGCTGATGCAGTCCACCTTGGGGCCATAGGCCATGGGAACGGTGTCGGAGGTAAGAACGCGTTCAATGCAGGAGCCGGCAATGCGTTCGCGGGCCATGTCCCCCAGCACGCCGTGGGACACGCAGGCAAACACGCGCTGGGCGCCGCGTTCCTTCAGGATGTTGGCGGCGGCGCACAGGGTGCCGGCGGTCTCCGTCATGTCGTCAATCAGGACGGCGTCACGGCCTTCCACATCACCGATGACGTTCATGGCTTCCACATGCGTGGCGTTGACGCGGTGCTTGGCGACGATGGCCAGCTCCGCACCCAGGGCGTCGGAATAGGCGCGGGCCATTTTCACGCCGCCCACGTCCGGGGAGACGACGACCAGGTTCTGGAGGTCTTTTACATAGTGCTCGCGCAAGTGGCGGATTAAAACGGGAGCGGCGTACAGGTGGTCCACCGGAATATCGAAGAAGCCCTGGATCTGGGCGGCGTGCAGGTCCATGGTCAGCACGCGGTCCACGCCGGCGGCGGTCAGCAGGTTGGCCACCAGCTTGGCGGTAATGGGAACGCGGGGCTGGTCCTTGCGGTCCTGGCGGGCGTACCCGAAGAAGGGGACCACCGCGGTGATGCGTCCGGCGCTGGCACGGCGGGCGGCGTCCACCATCACGCACAATTCCATGATGTTATGGTTGGTGGGGGGGCAGGTGGGCTGAATGAGGAAAACATCCTTGCCGCGGATGTTTTCATTTATCTTTACAAAACTTTCCCCATCGGGGAAAGTGTTCACCGTGACGTCCGTCAACTGAATGCCTACGCTTTGCGCAATGCGCTCCGCAAGTTCTCTGTGTGCTGTACCGCTGATAATCTTCATACCGGAAACTGAAAAGCGGACGCATTCTGAACACAGGTCCACATAATCGCAATACTTAATTCTCACAATTTGATTTTTCTCCATGATGGGTTCCCCCGTTCCAGATGCCAAAGAGAGATTTCTAACCGTCCCCATGATTGCCGCCCTGGCCGTGTGCGCCATCCTGCTGGCGGTGCCCTACCTGGCGTTTCCCGAATTCGGCTCTACCGGGAATGAAAGCAGCATCCAGTGGCTCGTTTCCTCCTGGAACAAGCAGACGGATTACGAACACGGCTGGCTGGTGGTCCCCATCATCGCCTTCATGCTGTACCACGCCAGAAAGAAGATTGCCCAGGCGCCCAGGCGCATGGACTGGCGCGGGCTGATCCTTTTCATCCCGGCGGCCCTGCTTCTGGCGCTCTCCTTCCGCGTGGGACAGCCCCGCGTGGCCGTGGGCGCGCTTCCCCTGATCCTGCTGGGCGGAGCCTGGTACCTGGCCGGACCGCAGATCGCCAGGCTGTGCGCCTTCCCCCTGCTCTTCTTCTGGCTGTGCATTCCCCTTCCCTCTTTCCAGCAGGCCACGGTGGAGCTGCAAATCGTCGCCACGGAGCTGGGGCACCTGGGTGCGGCCCTTTTCGGCGTGGATACCTACCTGCAAGGCACCAACATCCGCTCCACCGGCGGCCACTGGGACGCCTTCAACATCTCAGGGGGGTGCAGCGGCATGCGCTCCCTGATGGCCCTGCTCATGCTGTCCGCCGCCTGGGCCTACCTGTCCGACCTGAAGTTTTGGAAAAAATGCGTGCTCTTCCTCAGCGCCATTCCCCTGGCCGTCATCGGCAACGGCGTCCGCATCACCAGCATTGTGGTGCTGGCGGAATACGGGGACCCCGAGTTTGCCGCGAAAACCTGGCACGACTGGTCCGGCCTGCTGTTCTTCTTCCCCATCTGCCTTCTCGGCCTGGCGGCCGTCCACTCCCTGCTGGCCGGGGAGCTGATCTGGAAGCCGTCCCGGCGCAAAAAGCTGGTCGTTAAAATGAACAAGTCCCACTAAGCGTTTCCGCCGCCATGAACATTAAAACGCTCAAGATTTTCGCCCTTCCCCTCCTGCTGGCCGTCACGCTCGGCGGCATTTACCTGATGCCGCGCAAGGGAGAGGTGCAGGATTCGTCCATCAGCATGGCCCTCCCCACCGGCATGAATCCGGACGGCTGGCACGGCACGCGCCGGCAGGAGTCTGAACAGGAGCGCGGCATCCTGGCTCCGGACACGGAATTCTCCAAGGCGGATTACGTGCAGGAAGTCCCCATCAGCCTGGACGCGCCGGAAACCGCTCCCGTGCTGTGCCGCGTCTCCATCGTCAAATCCGGCCATGACCTGAACAACTCCATCCACCGCCCGGAACGCTGCCTTCCGGCCCAGGGTCATTTCAACCTGACGGGAACCAAGGTGGAGGTGCCCGTGGAAGGCCACGGAATTATCAGGATGACCAAGCTGAAATCCCAGCAGAACATCACTCCGGACCAGCCGCAGCCCATCATTCTGGACAGCATGCACTATTACGTGTTCATCGGCCACCGCCACATGACGGAGGACCACCTGGCCCGTACCCTGACGGATATGAAGGACAGGGTGCTGTACGGCGTGGACCAGCGCTGGTGCTACTTCCAGATTTCCACCGCGTACGGGGACAAGATCAAGGTGCCGGAGGAGGAAGCCCGGAAACAGACGGAGCGCCTCATCAGCCAGCTTCTTTCCCAACTGGTGAAGTGGGACGAACTGGACCGGTAGCGCTCCCCGCCCCGCGGCGGTCAGCCCGGAAGACGGCCTTCCAGCCATGCGGAGGCCGCCTGAAAAAGGCTGCACGTTTCTTCCGCGGGGGCTTCATACAGCATGGGAGCGGGCCTCCGGTGGGAATAAAGGCGGCCCTCCCGGTCGCGCCGGTAGCCGGAAAAAGCCAGGTTGGCGTCCGCCCCGGCGCAGTGCCCCCAGCGGCCGCCGATCCTGGGCACCACGTCCATGAAGCCGCCCCCGTCCCGCAAGTAGGCGTTCCCCCACCATTCCACGCAGGCCGGGCGCGCGTTTTTCTGCCGGCGCGCCACGGCGTCTATGGTCAGGAGGCAGAGCGGAGCGGCCTGAACAGACTGGCGCCTGGCTACTTCCACCGCGCAGGAGCCTCCGTAGCTGTGCCCTATCAACACGATGGGCAGCCCGGGGCATTCCCGGCGCAGCTCTTCCAGCTCCGCCGCAATTTTTCCGCACCTGTCCAGGAACACGCCGCAGCCGCCCCCGTCCCAGTGGTAATAGGCCGTGGCATGCGCCACTCCCGGCAAAAAACCGGGAAACCTCTTTTCCACCCGGCTCAGGCAACCCGCCACCACGTCCCCGAAGCCGCCGATGAACACGGCCAGGTAACCGGGAGCGCTTCCGCGGGAAAGCAGGTTCAGCGTCCTTTGAAAATGCATGACGGAGCCCATGATGGAGAAATCACGTCAATATCCAAGTCCATAAGACGTTCTGGCTTGATAAAACCTGCAAACTGTCCAAATGTGATGGTATGCAAGTAATCATTCACCAATGGGCCTTCAACGGAAGCTTTGACCAGCTTGCCTCCCTGCCCCGCCAGGAACTCGTCAACGACTGGTTCGGCTACGACGTGGAGCCAAGCGCGGAGTTCGCCTTCGCCACGGACGGCGAGTACCTCTGGTTCCTGGCCTCCCGCAGCAAGGAAGCCACCGTCCATCCGGACGCCCGGCCCGGCCAGTTCCTGCCGGAGCTGTGGCGGTACGACCTGGCGGAATGGTTCATGGCCGCCGGGGACGGCACCAATTACTGGGAATTCAACCTTGCGCCCAACGGCGCGTGGTGGGCCTGCGCCTTTTCCGACACCCGCCGGGCCAATGAAGACATTCCCGCCCCGCTGGCCGTGGATACCAAATGCATCCTGACGGACGAGGGCTGGTGCGCCATGGCCCGCATTCCGCTGAACGAACTGCGCGGCGTGGACGTACGCGACTGCAAGCTGGCCGCCACGTTCATCCTGGACACCCCGGACCAGATTTTCCTGACTACGGCGGACGACCTTTCCGGCAACCCGGACTTCCACCGCCCGGACTGCTTCTGCACCCCCATTCTCAAGTAATCCATGTCTTTGGAAGAAGACATTTCCCGCATCCTGGGGCCTGAAAAGGTCTCCGGGGCTCCGGATGTGCTGGCCGCGCACGCCGGGGACAAATGGTACGCGTCCGTGCTCCCGGAGGCGGTCGTTTTCCCGGAGAGCACGGAGGACGTCTCCCTGCTCCTGCGCTACGCCTCCTCCATGAACATTCCCGTCACGGCCCGCGGCGGCGGCGTGGGATACGTAGGGGGCTGCGTTCCCGTGCGCGGAGGCATCAGCCTTTCCCTGGAACGGATGAACCGCATTCTGGAAATCTCCCCGGAAGACGGCGTGGCCGTGGTGGAACCCGGCGTCATCACGGCGGACCTCCAGCGGGAAGTACGCGCCCTGGGGTGGTTCTACCCACCGGACCCGGCGTCCAGGAAGGAATGCAGCATCGGAGGCAACATCGCCACGAACGCAGGAGGCCCCAGGTGCCTGAAATACGGAGTCACCAAGGCCTACGTGCTGGGCCTGACCGTAGTGCTTGCTAGCGGGGAAGTGGTGGAATGCGGAGGGCGCACCCACAAGAACAAAACGGGCTTCGACCTCGGGGACCTCTTCATCGGTTCGGAAGGGATGCTGGGCATCGTCACCCGGGCCATTCTGCGGATCATCCCCCATCCGGAAGCCTTCGGCGCGCTCAGCGCCAGCTTCCCTCAGTTCCCGCTGGCCGCCGCCGCCGTGCAGCGCATCCTGAACAGCGGGCACCTTCCCTCCGCCCTGGAAATAACGGACAGCTTCACCCTTCGCGCCGCGCGGGCCTACCTGGGGGACAGCGCCCTGCCCTCCGGCAGCCGCGGCCACCTGATTGTGGAAGTGGACGGCAGGCAGGCCGCCGTGCGGGAAGAACTGGATTCCCTCTGCGCCTTGCTGGAAGAATGCGGCGCAACCGACATCCTGCGCGCGGACACGGAAGAGAAGGCGGAAGCCATTTGGCAGCTGCGGCGTGAATTTTCCTACAGCCTGAAAGCCACCGGCATGACCAAGCTGAATGAAGACATCGTCATCCCCAGGTCCCGCCTGGTGGACCTGGTGGAATTCTGCGAGGCCATGAACCGGGAAACGGGGCTGGACATCGCATGCTTCGGCCATTCCGGAGACGGCAACATTCACACCAACATCATGGTGGACGATTACGCGGACCCGGAGAAGAAAGCCCTGGCGGACGCCTGCGTGGACAGGCTGTTCCGCTGGGTGCTGGAACACGGGGGCACCATCACCGGGGAACACGGCATCGGCCTGGCGAAGGCCAAATGGTTCCGGGAAGCCGTGGGAGAAGGAGCCTTCCACCTGCACGAACTGGTCAAATCCGCCCTGGACCCCCGGAATTTGCTGAATCCGGGCAAAATGGGACTCCCGTAACGTAAAATAGACTTCCATGATGCCCCCGGACGGGGCATCATGGCAACCGCACTTCATGAACAGCCCGCACAAGTCCATCCTAGCTGCCCTTTACGACCATTTCCCGGTCGCAGATGCCATCCTGGTGTTTATTCTGGACCATCCCCTGGCCTGGTTTACGCCCAAATGGCGCAGGAAAGGCCGCATGGCCCTGAAAGCGGTGCGCCGCTACGTCAATTACAACCGCGACCTTTTGCCGCCCGAGCGCCTGGCGGAGTTTGAAGAAAACCGCAACCTGCTGAAAACGGCCCTCCGCCGGGGTGACAGGCAGCAGGTGGAAACCATCACTGCCAAACTGGAATCCACGCTGGAATCCATTCCCGGCGCGCTGCCCTCCGGACTGGCGGAAAACGTGGAGGTGCTGTTCGTGATTCTGGCCATTTTCCTGGGCCTGCGCTGTTATGTAGTCCAGCCCTTCCGCATCCCGACCGGCTCCATGCAGCCCTCCCTGAACGGCATCCGCGCCGTCCCCCAGGAGGGAGACCCCACCCTGATGAAGAAAATCGGGGACATGATCCTGTACGGCGGCTCCTATGTGCATGAAACGGCCTCCAAGGAAAAGAAAATCGTCCGCTTCGAGCCCGCTACCAAATACCTCCTGCTCACGGTAACCAACGTGATTTTCGACGACGGCTCCAAGCTGGAAATTCCGGCGGCGGAGGCGGAGACGCGCCGCTACTTCCTCAACCAGGAACCGCGCTTCGAGTCCGAACGGCACACGCCGTTCAGAAGCTACCTGCCGGGGGATACGATCGTGAACGCCCGCTTTGACGCCGGTGACCTGATCGTGGTGAACAAGATGGCCTACCACTTCCGCAAGCCGGAGCGCGGGGAAGTCTTCGTCTTTGACACGCGCGGCATTGAAGGCATCGCCAACAAGGGAAGCAGCACCGGGCAGGAAGGCGGAACGCACTACGTCAAACGCCTCTCCGGCGTACCGGGAGATTCCCTGTCCATCCGGGATTCCCAATTGATCGTCAACGGAAAACCGGCCACGGAATGGACCATCCAGAGGGTAGCTTCCGGCAAGCCCCCCTACCAGCCCTGCGGCTATGTGGCCCTTCCCGCCCCCCTCAGCCTGCTGGACGGCAGGGCCTACATCACGGAAGGGGGAACCGTGCACCTCTCCAATGATAAAAAACGCCCCTACCTGCGTGAGTACGTGGCCCTGGGCGACAATTCCACCCGTGAAAATTCCTTTGACTCCCGGTACTGGGGGCCCGTTCACCAATACAACATCGTAGGCCCCGCCAGCTTCTGCCTGTGGCCCTTCACTTCCCACTGGGGGCTTATCCCCTGATTCCCGGCCATTCCGCAGGCACGCTTTCCCCGTCAAGACATGACTCAAGCTCAGACTATTACAAGCAAGGCCAAGTCCAACCTGGCCTTCGCCCTCATTGACCTTCCTGAAGAAGAACGCCGCCACATGGCGGAATTTTACGCCTTCTGCCGTACGGTGGACGACATCGTGGACGAACCGGGAATGACGCCCCGAGAACGCCACGACGCCCTGAACCGCTGGATAGAAGTCATCAACGGCGGAGACGTTCTGGAGCTGACGGAGCTGGAAGAAGACATCATCGCCCTCATCCAGGACCTGGAGCTGGACACCACCCCCATGCTGCACCTGATTGAAGGCTGCCGTTCGGACATCTGCCAGCAACAGCCCCTGAACCGTGACGAACTGCTGGATTACACTTACTGCGTGGCCTGCTGCGTGGGCCTCACCTCCGCCCGCATCATGGGCGCCGGGGAAGCCGCCTACCCGTACGCCATCGCCCTGGGGCACGCGCTGCAAATGGTGAACATCATCCGTGACGTGGCGGAAGACTGCGGCAAATCCAACCGCATCTACCTGCCCAGAGAGGACATGGACCGCTTCGGCTACACCCTGGAAGACCTGCGCGGCAGAGTCTATTCCCCCCAGCTTCAGGAACTGCTGCAATATGAAGCGGACCTGGCGGAAAAGTTCTTCGCGGAGGCGGAGGAGGAATACAACCGCCTCAGCCCGGAGGATAGGGCGGCGCTCGTTCCCGCCCAGGCCATGGCGCTCATCTACCACACCATTCTGGACAAAATGAAGGCGGGCGGCTTCCGCATCTTCGACATCCGCTACCGCGTCAACACCTTCCACAAGCTCTGGCTTCTGTTCCGCACCAAGCTGGACATCGACCCCCAGTCCTACTACGACAAGTCCAAGGCGTACTATGACAAGCTGGTCGGCTTCCTTTCCCGCCCCGGCAGGAAGGATGAAAAGTAAGGGCCGCTCTCCCGGCGCGCAGGGCAGAAAACCACGGCCTTTCCTTCCGGCCCTGCGGGCATTATGCTTGTCCTGAAAGCCGTGTTCCTGTAGGAGTGCAGCATGCAAACTCCCGCAGCCACCCTGCTTCTTGTTCTCACAACACTAACCGGGCTGTGCGCGGCAGCGGACTACCCGGAACGGGCGCAGCGCACACAATCCGCCGGGAACCATACCTGGTACATAGACCCGGACCAGGGAAACGACGGCAACCCCGGAACTTCCCCCTCCACGGCCTGGAAGAGCATGTCCCCGGCCAACCGCCTCATCATGTCGCGCGGGGACACGCTCGTCATCCAGCCCGGAGAGCATGCGGCCTCTCTGGCGCTCATGGGGGAAGGCTCCAGACAGGCCCCGGTCACTATCCGGTTCATGCCCGGCAGGCACGTTTTCAAGCACGGCGCCCTGGTCACCGGAAAGCCGCAGATTTCCAACACCAATGACGCTCCCAACGAGGCCAAGGCTATGGCCATCCGCCTGGTGGAGGCCAAAAACGTACGACTGGAGGGCAAGCCGGGAGCCACCGACATCCTGCTGGAGGGAAAAGCCATTTTCGTCTGCATGGAGCACGCGGAAAACGTTTCCCTGAACGGCCTGGGCTTTGACTACGTGCACCCTACCATGGGGGAATTCCTGGTGACGGAAGTTGAAGGAAACACTATGAAGGCGACCATTCCGGACGGTACCCTGTATACGGTGAAGGACGGCTCCCTGACCTGGCGCGGCCCCGGCTGGGAATTCCGGATGGGAGGATATTCCAAGGTCTTCGATGCCGCCTCCGGCACCTTCCAGGGCCGCTTTGACCCGGGAAAAACAGTCATTAAAGAACTGTCCCCCGGAAAAATCAGCATCACGTTCAAGGAAGGCGCCCCGACCATGCGGGCGGGACAATCCTACCAGAACCGCAACACGCGGCGGGACTGCTGCGGATTTTTCCAGCACAGGAGCAGGAACATCGTCTGGAACAACTGCCATATCTACTACATGCACGGCATGGGCGTGGTTTCCCAGTTCAGCGAGAATATCATGTTCAATAACTTGAAGATAGCGCCGCGCCCCGGCTCCCTGCGCACCAATTCCTCCTGGGCGGACAACCTGCATTTTTCCGGATGCAGGGGGAAAATCATCGTCAGGGACTGCGTGCTGGGAGCCTCCCATGACGACGCCATCAACGTGCACGGCACCCACCTGCGCATTGTGGACCAGCCGGCACCCAATAAAATCACCGTCCGGTTCATGCACCCCCAGACCTTCGGTTTTGACGCCTTCGCGGTGGGGGACCGGATTGACTACGTTTCCTGCAAGACGCTGGTTCCTTACGCCTCCAATACCGTTTCCGGCATCAAAAAGCTCAATGAGAAGGAAATAGAACTCACGCTGCGGCAGCCCAACCCCGGGAACATCCAGCCCAACGACGCCGTGGAGAACACCACCTGGACGCCCTCCGTCCACGTCAGCAACACGGTTTGCCGCCACATTCCCACCAGGGGCTTCCTGCTTACCACCAGGAAGCCGGTGCTGATTGAACGGTGCCGGTTTGAGAAGACGGGCATGCCTGCCATTCTGGTGGAGGATGACGCCTCCGGCTGGTATGAATCCGGTGTGGTCAAGGACATGGCCATCTCCCGCAACACCTTCATTCAATGCGGGGAGGCCGTCATCCAGATCGTTCCGCACGCCCCCCAGCCGGAAGGAAACGTTCACGAGAACATCACCATCACCGGCAATACGTTTGACCTCAGGAACGGCACCGCCATCCGCACCCGCCATACCGGCAACGTAAAGGCGGAGAAAAACACCTTCACCAAAGACGGGAAAAACATTCCCGCGGAGAAGGCGGTGGATATCCGGTAGGGAGCCTCCCCTTTTACCGGTGCCGTGAAACATGCACCGTCACGGAGACGCTGTCCGTCCGCGGCAGGATGAACTTGCGCAGGGTGACGATCACGTGACGCGCGCCGAACTCCTTCAGGCAAACCTTTCCCATGTCCTCCGCCAGCGTTTCCACCAGCTTGCGGGGTCGCGCCATGGCTTCCGCCCTCAGGGCGCGGGCGATGGAATCATAACAGACGGTCCTGGAAAAATCGTCGTTCAGGCCAGAGAGGGCTTCATCCGGATAAAAAGTGATATCCGCCTTCAGGGTCTGCATGGAGGCGCGTTCCTCCTCCGGCACGCCGATGAAGGTATCCAGCTCCAGGCCGTTGATGTTGATGGAATCCTGCGTATCTGAAGGCAGGGCATAGCGGCGCATCAGCGTGCGCAGGACAAGCAGGTCCGGAACGATGATGTCCGGCCTGGCCTTGGAAAGCTGGGCAGCGTCATTATAGCCGGTCAGCACGGCGATGGACGTGATGCCCGCATGGTGGGCCGTCTCTATGTCATGCTGCATGTCCCCGATGAACGCGGTTTCATGGGCATGCAGCCCGTGCTGGGCCAGCAGGGTGTGGATATGGGCGTCCTTATGGCGGATGCCCGCGTGAATGGCTTCAAAATATTCCATCATGCCCAGCTCCCGGCACTGGATGTCGAACTCCTTGGCGTCCACGCTGGTGAGGATAAAGCAGCGCACGCCGCGCGCGCGGCAGAACTCCAGGAATTCCCGCGCGTTCGGCAGCACCTCCACCGGCGCGTTGGAAACGCGGAAGGCGTACCGGAAATGGTCTTCCAGTTCATTCAAATCCGCCTGGGGCAGCACGCGGGCATAATAGTCCGGATAGGGAAGCTGGAATTCCGCGCGGAATTCATCCCTGTCCATGCAGGGTTTTCCGTACTGGGAAAAAACGTAATTGGACGCGTCCAGCGTCAGGGCCAGGTCATCCACCAGGGTGCCGGACCAGTCGAAAATGAGATTCTTGAACATGGGAATGCGTATCGGGAAAAACTCAGTCCAGGGCGTACCGCATGGCGGCCAGCCCGAAGAAGGCGGCCGTCTCCACCCGGAGGACGATGGGGCCAAGCGTAACGGGAGAGAATCCGGCCTCCAGCGCCATGGCCGTCTCCTGGTCCGTAAAGTCGCCCTCCGGCCCCACCAGCAGGGCAGCACTCCGCACGGAGCGGGAGCGGGCTTCCTCCAGCACGTCCCTGACCGGGCGCACGCCGGGCACCAGGGAGGCGATCACGTTCAGCCCTTCCAGCGCTCCGCGGCGCAGCCATTCCGCAAAGGGAACGGGAGCCGCAACCTTGGGAAGCGTGTTCTGGCCGCACTGCTTGCAGGCCTCCAGGGCGATGCGCTGCCACTTCTGCCTCTTGGCCTCCGCCTCCCGCGCGTTCAGGCGCACGATCGTGCGGTCCGTCAGGAGCGGAACGATGGCGGAAACGCCCAGTTCCACGGATTTCTGAATGATGAGGTCCATGTTGGCTCCTTTGGGGACCGCCTGGCACAGCGTCAGATGGGCCAATTCTGGAGCGGGAGGACATTCCTCCCCCGGAGCCAGCAGCACCCCGGAACTGCGCGGAGGTTCCGCCACCACGGCATGGGCGGCGCGGCCGCAACCGTCAAAGACGACGCAGGAATCACCCTGTTTCAGGCGCAGAACCTTGGCGGCATGGTGCGCCTCATCCCCGCGCAGCTCCCAGGAGGGAGCGGCCCATTCCGAAGCCGGGAGGTAAAAGCGAGCCATGCGTGAAAGGGAAAAACGGATCTTACTTGTTCTTCAGGTAACGCGCCGCCTTGTCGGCAAACGCCACGCAGGCCGGCTGGTTGCGCTTCTCATCCACCGTGGAGGCAAAGGCGTTCAGCTTATCCATCTGGTCCTTGGTGAGCTGGGTGGGGATTTCCACCTCCACTTCCACCAGCATGTCCCCTACGTCCGAACTGCGGAGGGCTTTCATGCCCTTGCCGCGCAGGCGGAAGATCATGCCGTTCTGCGTGCCTTCCGGCAGCTTGATGGTGGCCGCGCCTTCCAGCGTGGGAACCTTCAGCCTGCCGCCGGAGACGGCCAGGGAAAGCGGAACCGGAACCGTGCAGCTCAGGTCGTTGCCTTCCCTCTGGAAAATATCGTGAGGTTTTACGTCAATAAACACGTGCAGGTCCCCGGTGGGGCCGCCGTGCACCCCGGCATCCCCTTCCCCGGCGATGCGGAGCTGGCTGCCCGTGGCCACGCCTGCGGGAATGCGGATGGTGATGTGGGAATCCTCCCTCACGCGCCCTTCCCCGCGGCAGACGGGGCACGGGTCCGAGATGATTTCCCCGGTGCCGTGGCAGGTGGGGCAGGTGGACTGCTGGACGAAAAAGCCGCTCTGCTGGGTGATGATGCCGCGCCCCTGGCAGGTGGGACACGTCTTGAACGCTTCCTTTCCATCCCGGGCTCCGGTGCCGTGGCAGGCCTTGCAGGTCACCAGGCGCTCAATCTCCAGCTTCTTGGTGCAGCCCTTCGCGGCTTCTTCCAGCGTAATGTCCAGGTCATAGCGCAGATCGGAACCGGGCCTCTTGGAGGATCTCTTCTGGCCGCCGTGGCCACCGCCGCCGAACATGTCCGCAAAACCGCCCATTCCGGAAAACATCTGGGCAAAAATATCCATCGGGTCCTGGAACCCGCCTCCGCCATAGCCGCCGCCTGCGGCAGGACCGCCCTGTTCAAAGGCGGCATGGCCGAAGCGGTCGTAAGCGGCCTTTTTGTCCGCATCGGAAAGCACCTCGTAGGCCTCTCCCAGCTCCTTGAACTTCTCTTCCGCGGAAGGATCGTCCGGATTGCGGTCCGGATGGTACTTCAAGGCCAGCTTGCGGTAGGCCTTCTTGATCTCATCATCAGTGGCGTCCTTGGAAACGCCCAGGATCTCGTAATAATCTTTCTTAGCCATGTGGCGTGAATGTTAAAAAAACGGTCAAACTTGCGGTTCGGGTTCCGGAGTCTCGGCCACCACGACGTTTGCCGGGCGCAGAAGCCTGTCCTTCAGCTTGTATCCCTTGCGGATGACGCGGAGCACGGTGCCTTCAGGCTGGTCGGAGGGTTCGCGCTGGAGGGCTTCCTCCGTGGCGTGGTCAAACATGCTGCCCACTACCGGTTCAATGGCGCTCACGCCATTGCTGGAAAGAAATTCGTCCAACTGCTTCTTCACCATGCTCATGCCGATGTAAATCATGGAGGCGGTGTCCGCGCTGGCCGCCGCCATGCCCATTTCAAAATTATCAATCACCGGCAGCAGTTCTTCCAGCAGGCGCTGGTTGGCAAACTTGGCGCATTCTTCCTTTTCCTTCACCATGCGCTTGCGGTAATTGTCGTATTCCGCGGCGGTGCGCATGGCGGTATCCCTCCATTTAAGCAATTCCTCTTCCAGGGAAGCTTCCGCTCCTTTTTCCTCTGCGGGGGCGTCCTGGGCCTGTTCCAGAACTTCCTGCTCTTCCGCTTCCGCGTTCTTCTCTTTCTCTTCGTTGCTCATGCGGACAATGTAGATACTTTTACCGAATGCGTCAACGGCCTGCTAAGACATGGATGACGTTTGACGCGTGATGACCGGAACATGATGCAACTCATCTATGCAGAAAAGGGAATGGCGGCTTTCCGGCCAGCCTCCCTAAGCTTCCGGAACGCCTGCCGCAGGCAGCAGCCGGGCAAGCTTTTCCGCGCAGCCGTCCGGCAGCTCCACCACTTTCAGCCGGGCTGACTCTCCGCGCAGCAGGCTGACGGCGGACCGGGGAACGTCCAGCCAGGCGGACAGGAAGAGGATGACGGCCCTGTTCGCCTTCCCCTCCACGGGAGGCGCGGCAATGCGCAGCTTCAGCACGCGTCCGGCACGGGGATCGTCCTCCCAGCCCGCGGCTTCGCTCTTCTTCGCGTTGGGAATGACTTTCAGGGCCAGCTTCATGCCTTGCGCCTTTCCGTCCCGGATTTCCCGCTTTGCCTCGCCACCAGGTCCGCGTACCTGATGAGGCCGCCCCCGAACAGGTCCAGGGCGCTCCCCGCCGTGGCGTCCATCGCGCCGCCGCTCAGGGTGTCTATCTCGTCAAAATCCTGAATACGGCTGATTCCGCCGGCATAGGTCATGGGCAGGCGGCGCCAGCTTCCCAGCATCTCCACCAGTTCCCGGTCAATGCCCGTGCAGAGGCCTTCCACGTCCGCCGCATGGATAAGAAACTCCGCGCAGTGCTCCGCCAGCATGTCCAGCGTCTCCGCCGTCACCCGGAGCTCCGTCAAGGTCTGCCACCGGTTCATGGCCACGGCCCAGCCGCCCGGAACCCTGCGGCAGCTCAAATCCAGCACCAGGCGTTCCGCGCCCACGGCGGAAACAAGGTCCTTGAGCTTCCCCTCCAGAAATTTCCCCTCCGCATCAAACAGGCAGGAGGTGACGATCACATGGCTGGCTCCGGCTGAAATCCATTCCTCCGCGTTCCCCGGCGTTATGCCGCCGCCTACCTGGAGGCCGCCCGGCCACGCCGCCAGGGCTTCCCGCGCCGCAAGGTCGTTGCCGGGTCCCAGCTTGATCACGTGGCCGCCGTGCAGGCCGTCACTGCGGTACAAATCCGCATACCATGCCGCGCCGCGGTCGGAGACGAAATTGGTGCGCAGGGAAGCGCCGTCCTGCGTCAGGGAACCGCCCACGATCTGCTTCACGCGCCCGTCATGTAAATCAATGCATGGTCTGAATCTCGTCACGCGGCCACTTTGCCCGCCCCGTCCCCGCAGGTCAAGAAGGGATTACCCTCCGGCGCCGTCCGGAAAACGGGCGCGGAAAATTACACAAAACAGTCCCGGGCCTCCGCTTTACCGGATAACCGCCCCTGAACATCATTCAAGAAGCCGATGAAAAACAACCTCGTCAAAAACAACCTCCTTTCCTACTGCGCCGGGAGCGCCCTGTTTGCCCTCCTGGCCTTCCCACCTTCCATTGCGGAAGCCGGAATCCATCTGCACGGTGAAATGCGCATGGCCCCGGGAGGACAAGTCAGCCTCCTGTATGACTCCTCCGGATTCCCTATCTGGGGCTATTCCGCATGCGGCCGGCCCATTTACGCCTATTCCCCCGCAGGCATGCCCATCTACGTCATCAGGGGCATCTACCGCGGCTGCTACGTTCCCGCCTGGAATCCCAGGCCGCATTATCACGGCCCCTTCTGGCCTGCGGGCGTCTGCCGCGGGCGCCATGCCGCGCATCCGCGGTGCGGAATGCCAGGGCCGCCGCGGCCCCACTGCCGGCCCTGCCGCCCCAGGCCTCCCTACGGCGGGCCGCCGTCCCATTTCCACCGCCGGTAAACAACACGCGCCGCGGAAATACGGAACGGAAAAAGGCCACTCATGGAATAACGCGCCTTCCGGCACATCCTTTCCTTTATTCAGGGAAGGAAAGGCCGTACCACCCTTCCCCGAGCAGCTTCACCAGGGTGAAGGAATATTCCCCCTTGCGGTTGGGCTCCTTGCTGCGGGAAAGCAGGACGCGCACGCGGAGCATGTCAAGCTCGTCATTAGCGTTCAGCACCCGGTATGGGGAATGCTCCATTTCCTCATTGATTTTAAACAGCATAAACAGTCGCTTGCCCGTTTCCGATTTTCTGGGAACATAAACCATGGGCCGCGCAATGCTGCGCTCCTCCGACCCGTTCATTCCGGGAGCGATCAGCTTGAACGCGTAGTTGTCCTTATTCTCCGACATGCGGTCCCGGATCATCCACACGCGGAATTCCGCGATGTCCTCCCCTTTTCCACGGACAAAATCCTCCCAGTTCACCGGCTGGTAGCGGGCGAACTGCTGCCAGTCCAGCTTCCAGGCGCCATCCTGTCCATCCTTGAAAAAGCAGAATTCCATGTCGGGCGTCTTTTCAAAGCCTATCAGCAGCTGGGCGCAGGGATGCCCCTCCACCTCAAGCACGGCGAAACTTTTAGGCCCCACGGGCTTGCTGGCAATCACCTCAGGCGGAGATACGGCGTAATGCCTGACCATCAAAGGAAGCGATTGCAGGGAATTCCACACGAAGGAGGATTTCTGGACCACGTCCGGAGCGCTCAAATATTTCTGCGCCTCCACCAGGCAATTGCGCAGCAGGTCCTGCCGCTCCATCGGGGGGATGTGGCAGGGAGGCCAGAAACTGTAGTCCACCTTGTCCTTCAGCGTGGCCTGCAATTCCCCGGACAGCATCTCCGGCGTGGCGCAAATCCGCGCGGCGGCCCCTGAATCCCGGGATGCCTGGCGCTTCTGGAGCCAGAAAAAAAGGCCGCCGAAAAACAGCCCCAGCGCCATCATGAAGAAGATGACGGAAAGAATGCGCCCCAGCGCGCCGCCCGCTTTTCCGCCGCTCCTGCGCGCGGCAGGGGAAAGGGGCGGTTTATTGTCAGATAAATCACTCATTTTAAACCGGAAATACCCACAGAAAACAACTGCGGAAGGATGGTCAAACACTACCGGAACGCCAAGGGTAACGCAACGATAAAAAACAGACACATTTTTTTATCCCTTCCGGAGAAAATTGTTTCACATCCACAAGCGGGTGATGTACATTAAACCGGACGAGTTTCAAGAACTCCCACCTTACCTTTCACCCCTCCCTCTTTTTAACGCCATGTTTGGATCATTCACCACCGTTCCCGCCCCCAAGGGCAACAAGAATCCTGAATCCACCCCCAGCTGGATGGACGTAGCCAAGAGCCAGGACACCCCCGAACCGATTGCGGAAGCCGTACCCTCCCCCGCTTCCTACGCCCCCACTACGCGCGTCCAGCAACTGACCCGCAACGTGCTGAACTCCGACGTGGAGGTTGTCGGCTCCCTGCGTTTTTCCGACGACCTGCTGATTGACGGCACCGTTGAAGGCGACATTTCTTCCGAAGGGGTGCTCTCCGTAGGCCAGAATGCCGTCATCCGCGCGGAAATCAACACCAAGTCCGTCATCATCCACGGCAAGGTCATCGGCAATGTAACGGTTACGGACCGCGTGGAACTGAAAAGCACCGCGGAACTCGTAGGCGACATCCAGGCCGCCTCCCTGGCTATTGAAGGCGGCGCGATCTTCATCGGCCATTCCACCGTAGGCGCCCCCACGGTAGGCACCGCCGGAGCCTCCGCCGCGAAGAAAGCGGCCCCCGTTCATACCTTCACTCCGGAACCGGAAGCCCCCGCCCCGACCAGCCAGAGCACGCTGGACATTGACGCGGAATAAGAAAAACCTTCCACCAGCCATTTTCAGGGGCGTCAAAGGAACGGATCGTTCTTTTGCCGCCCTCTTTGTTCCATGACTCCCTCCTTCCATCCCGTTCCACGGACCAGCAGCGCGCCTTCCGGGAAAATCAGGCGTCCCGCTCCGGCCCCGCCCTGGACGCTCCCGGCAGCCGCGGAAAGCAGGCCTGCGCCCACCCGGGAGGTAGAATGCTTTTCCTGCCGCAAAAACACTTCCGTTCCCGTCACGGCCGTTTCCGCCAGATGCGGGCACTGCTCCGCCTACATCAAGCTGGACGACGTTATCCTGCACAGCAGGACGCACAGAACGAAGGTGCAGACCTGCGGAAGCGTCACCGTGCAGGCCAATGCAGACCTGAAGGGACTGAACATCGAATGCCGGGACCTGGTCTTATACGGCAGGGCGTCCGGCGATTTTCTGTGCCGGGGCGTCTGCAAGATCAAAACGGACCAGCACATCTCCGGCTCCATCTCCGCCCGCAGGCTGGTGGTGGAAAAAAAGACGACGGTGCTGGTCATAGGAGCCATCCAGGTGGAAAACATCTGGATCCAGGGTTCCCTGGAAGGAACGCTCACGGCGGATGAAACCGTTACCATCCACCGGCATGCCAAATTCCTGGGGGACATCACGGCGCGCCGCCTCATCATTGAGGAAGGGGGGGCGCACCAGGGCTCCTTTACCCGGCTTACGTGACATGAACCTTCCCATCTCCATCCGCGGCGCACGCCAGCACAACCTCCGGAACCTGGATCTGGACCTTCCATCCAACAAGCTGATCGTGTTCAGCGGCCCTTCCGGCTCCGGGAAATCCTCCCTGGCGTTCGACACGCTTTTCTCCGAATCCCGCAGGCGTTTCCTGGATTGTCTTTCGGCACGGGCCAGGCAGGGCATGGAACAGCCGGAAAAGCCGGAGGTGGACAGCATCACCGGACTGCCCCCGGCCCTGTGCCTGGAACAATCCGCCAGGCAGCAGAGTTCCCGCACCCTGCTGGGGAGCATCACGGAAATTCTGGACTACCTGCGCATCCTGTATGCGGCTACCGGCACTCCCCATGACCCGGAAACGGGCAAGGAACTGGTGCGCAAAAGCCCGGACCAGATTACGGAGGAACTCGTCTCCCTGCCGGAACAGACGCGCCTGGTCCTGGCCGCTCCGGCGGAAGCCCTGCTGGCCCAGGACCCTGCGGCGACTCTGGGCGACTTCCAGCGCCAGGGCTTTCTGCGGGTCTATTGGAACGGGGAGATGCAGGATATTGAGGAAATAGGCTCCCCGGCTCCTCCCCCGCCGGATGCCGCCCTGGTCATCGACCGCATCATCGTCCGCGGGGAAAACACGGCCTCCCGCCTGGCGGACTCCCTCCAAACGGCCCTCCGGATCAATCCGGACGAGGTGCGGGCCATCATCACCAGGCCGGGGGAAGAAACTACCGTCCAGGCCTTCCATACCCGCTACCGCAACCCGGAAACGGGCTTCCTGCTTCCCCAGCTTACGCCCCGCCATTTCTCCTTCAACTCTCCACTGGGCGCGTGCCCTTCCTGCCAGGGCTCCGGCCTGAATGAGCGGGAAAAAGGCCCATGCTCCGCCTGCGGCGGCCTGCGGCTCTCCCCCCTGGCGCTGGCCGTCACCATGCACACGCCGGACCGCGCCTATAACCTGGCGGAACTGACGGCTCTACCGCTGGAAGACATGGCCGGAGAGCTGGAACGGCTGAAGACGCCCGCCTCCCTGGCGGCGGCGCTGGACCCGCTCATGAAGGAGATCAACAAGCGCGTGCGCTTCCTGAACGAACTGGGCCTTTCCTACCTCTCCCTGGACCGGCAGGCAAACACTCTTTCCGGCGGGGAACTGCAAAGGGCGCGCCTGGCCTCCCAGCTGGGCGGCGGTCTTTCCGGGGTCCTTTACATCCTGGACGAACCTACTGCCGGACTTCACCCCGCCGATACGGACCGCCTGCTCCGCGCGCTCCGGACGCTCCGGGACCAAGGCAACACGGTCCTGGTGGTGGAGCACGACGAACAAATTCTGAACGCGGCGGACCATCTGGTGGACATGGGCCCCGGCTCCGGCACCCACGGCGGCCGTATTCTGGCGCAAGGTCCCCTTCCGGAAATTCTGGAAAACGCCGAGAGCCCTACCGGAGCATGGCTCTCCGGCAAACGGAGCATGCCCGCCTCCGGACACAGGACGGTTCCCACCGGGCATCTGGTCCTGGCCGGGGCGGACAAGCACAACCTCAACAACGTCACCCTGAACATCCCGGTAGGCACGCTGACCTGCATCTCCGGGCCCTCCGGTTCCGGAAAATCCACTCTTGTCCGGGACTGCCTCATTCCCGCGGTCAGGCAGGACATCCCCGGGAAAAAGGGCGTTCCGCGCCGCGTGCAGGGTTCGGAACACTTCAACCGCCTCGTCGTCATCGACCAGTCGCCCATCGGCAGGACGCCGCGCTCCACGCCGGCCACAGCCACCGGACTGCTCCAGGTCCTGCGCCCCCTTTACGCCCAGCTCCCTCTTTCCAAGCAAAGGGGATACACGGCGGCGCGCTTCTCCCCCAACATCCGCGGGGGGCGCTGCGAACGGTGCCTGGGCACGGGCATGATTGAAGTGGACATGAACTTTCTGGGCAACGTCACGATGCCCTGCGACGCCTGCCAGGGCCAGTGCTACAACCGGGAAACGCTGGAAGTCACCTGGAAGGGAAAATCCATCGCCCAGGCGCTGGCGCTGACGGTGGATGAAGCGGCGGAATTCTTCTCCTCCCTGCCCCGGGCCGCCGCTATCCTGAAAAGCATGCAGGACGTAGGCCTGGGATACCTCAGCCTCAACCGCCGGGCAGACACCCTCTCCGGCGGGGAATCCCAGCGCATCAAAATAGCCGCGGAGCTGGCCAAGGCCCCGGCCTGGAAACTGGCGGAGGACGGCAAGCGCGCCCTCTTCATTCTTGACGAACCTACCAGCGGCCTCCACTTCAATGAAGTGGCCCTTCTTCTGACGGCTCTTTTCCGTCTGAGGGACGCCGGGCACACCATCCTCTGCGTGGAACACCACAAGGACCTGCTGAACGCCGCGGACTACCTGGTTGACATGGGCCCCGGAGCCGGAAGACATGGCGGAAACATCGTGGCGGAAGGAACGCCCGCCGCCGTAGCAGCCATGCCGGAAGCGCCCACGGCGCCGTGGCTTCTCGCCCGTTAAGGAAGAATAATTATTATTATCTTGACGTTTTTCAGGCTTTTATCTAGCAATATGGGAATTCCTCTCTGCTTTTCCGATGAATCCCCGTTCCTTTTCCCTAGCCCTGCTGGCGCTGTTTCTTCTTCCTGAAACACTCCATGCCACGCCCGTATTCCTTGAAAACGTCTCCGAATCCGGCGGATGGTATGACTGCAACAAGAAAACCAAATGGAAGTGGGGCAGCGGTTCCATGACAGACCGTCCTTCCGGCTACTACAGCCCGGACAATCCCATAGACAGCCAGCTCTGCTGGGCAGCGGCGGCCTCCAACGTTCTTCAATGGTGGCAGAATACCAGAAGCGACCTCTCACCTGCGACCCCCAACGGAAAATCCTCCACTTACGGCAACATGCCGGAAGCCTGCCAGCTGCGCATTTACCAAACCCTGGCGACGAGCTGGACTGACAAGGGAGGGTCCGTGGAACAGGCTTACAACTGGTGGTTCAACGGAGGAATGCTTCCCTCCGCCTTTTATGGGACCGACTCCACGATCAGGGACAACCCCTCCTCCGAAGGAGGCTACTGGAAAGAGCTGAACCTGACCGTGACCTACGACAAGTGGGGAACGCCGGACAACACCCCGCTATTCAGCTCCTACACCTTCTGGGAGGGCGATACCAGGGACGGAATCTACAGCGTTTTGAAAAACAGCATCAACAACAACTGGGGAACCACGCTCAGCATCGGCGAGTACGGAACCGGCCACGCCATCACCATGTGGGGCTATGATATGGACGCGGACGGGAACCTGATTATCTACCTGACGGATTCCGATGACTATGCATTGGGAATGTTCCGGCAGAAAGTTATCGTGGACGATGAGAAACACATCTATCTGACCAGCGTGGACGGTGAAAACAACGTGTACGGCTATAATTACGGTGAAACAGGCCTGACCGGCACCCGGCTGGGCGAACTTCAAAGCTTCACCGCCCCGCTGGGAGGCCTCAGGATTCCGGAACCCGGCACTGGAATTCTCTCCCTCTGCGGCGTATTCCTTACCGTGTCCCGCCGCAGGCGCATCCTGCGGTAAGACCATCCGAACTCCCTTCTCTCTCAAAAACGGGTCTTGATTCTTGCCGGGGAAATGTGCAGAATCGGGAAACGCATAAGTTCAGAAGAGCATGAATTGTTCCAATGTTCTCCAGTGCGGTTACCTGTGAAATGAATGACGCTTCCAACAACCACGGCGAGCTGGAAAGCACCGTCTCGACCTATTCCGTCGACATAGAAACCCTTCAGCAGATAGCCCTGAAAGGAGACGCCCAGGCACTGTTCCAACTGGCGATCAGTTATGAACAGGGGCGGGGGGTAGCGGAAAACCAGCAGGAAGCCTTCTACTGCTACCAGCAGGCGGCGGAACTGGGCCACGTGACAGCCCAGCTCAACCTTGGCTGGGCCTACTCCAACGGCATAGGCGCCCCGCAGGACAATGACAAAGCCTTTTACTGGTACCGGAAAGCCGCCGAGCAAGGCCATCCCACCGCGCAATTCGACCTCGGATTCTGCTATATCAACGGGCTGGGCGTGGAAAAAGACGAAAACCAGGCCATCACCTGGTACAAAAAAGCGGCGGAACAGGGTCACGCGGTAGCCCAGCTCAACCTCGGCTGGATTTACGCCAACAGCGCCAGCCAGAAAAACTGGGAACAGGCCGTGTACTGGTACAAGCAGGCCGCGGAACAGGGGGATCCCCGTGCCCAGTACAACCTGGCCTGGTGCTACGGCAATGGAAGCGGCACTCCGCGGAATCCGCAAAAAGCCGCCTACTGGTATGAGGAGGCCGCCATGCAGAACCACGCTACGGCCCAGTATAACCTGGGCTGGTGTTATGAAAACGGTTTCGGCGTGCAGCCGAATATCGACAAGGCGCTGGTATGGTACCACAAATCAGCCCTCCAGGGCCAGATCACGGCCCAATACACGCTGGGCTGGTGCTACGGCAACGGCCGGGGCATGGAAGTGGACATGGCCAAAGCCGTCCACTGGTACACCAAGGCCGCCGAACAGGGCCATACAACGGCCCAGCTCAACCTGGGGTGGTGCCACCTGAACGGCAAGGGAACGCCCGTCAACCGGGAGGAAGCCTTGAAATGGTATCTCAAGGCGGCGGAACAGGGCAACGCCACAGCCATGTTCAATGTGGGCAACTGCTACGCCCACGGCTACGGCATTCCGCAGGATGACGAACAGGCGGCGGAATGGTACCAGAAAGCCGTCAGGCACGGCAACAAAAAGGCCGCCAGCGCCCTGCGCCACCTGGCCTCCAAGCAGGAAAAAGAGAAAAAACCGGATGCGGAGGCCTGAAAAAACGCTTCTTCTTTTTACAAGAATCGGAGAATCCCTTTTCGCAGCGCAGCAGCCATCAAAAAACGCAGGGAAAAAACATATCCCCATGGCTTAAAGAAAAAACGTCCGCCTGGGATTGAAGGCCCCCGGCCTTCATCAAGAAGCCGCTGCATTCCATCACCGCCGCCTCTTCCTCCCACCGTCCGCCGGGCCTTTCCGGGACAACCTTTCCACCGCCTCCGGCAGCCGTGTTGCGCCATCGCCGCCCAGCACGACGTCAATATCCTCAAGAGCGCGAATCAGATCGATCACTTCCCGCCGGGGCAAGGCCCCACCCGCAGACATGCAGAAATGAGTGCGGCACGCCAGCGGCCTTCCCTGGTAAATCATGCACTTCCCCTGCCCGTTCAGAAATGGGCAGCTTCCGTCCGGCGGCAGCTCCACGCGCGTGCGTCCGGCGGCGCGCCACACCTTCCAGGCCATCCACGCCTCCCCCAGCGTCACATGCGGCGTCTCTCCTGTCAGCCGGAACCGGCAGCAGTCCGCCACGCCCGTGCAGGAACGCTGCGCCCGGGAAGCCCGGAGAGCGCCTTCATCCAGAAGGCGCCGTACTTCCATCAGCATTTCAGCGGAGGGAACAGCTCCCTCCGCTCTTCCATGACGGCACTTTCCCGGTGCCATGACTGCGGCGGTTAATGCGTCAGGCCATCGGCCTTCGCCTGGTTCCAATACGCGTACTCGGAACGGTTGAAGTCCACATACTCCGGAGACAAATCCGTGGTGTACACCGTATGGGAAAACTCGCCCCGGTTCAAATTGATATCCACCTGGAATGCGGAAACCTGCACGGCCTGCCGCAAATCGTCCGACGGAGTATCCGCCTGCATGCCGCCGCGGCAGGCGGCCAATCCGGCGATGTCGATGTCGATCTTCTCTTCATCCACCTTCGCGCCGCAATAGCCCACGGCATGGATAATGCGCCCCCAGTTGGGATCGTTCCCGTTCCAGGAACTCTTCACCAGGGATGACTTGGCGACGGCTTCCGCCGCCTTCTTCGCTTCATCCTCCGTACGGCCTCCGGTCACATGCACGGTCACAAACTTGGTCACGCGTTCGCCGTCCTGCACGATATGCTTGGCCAGCTCCAGCATCACATGGGCCAGAGCCTGCTGGAACGCGTAAATATCTTCCGGGGATTCCAGCTTCACGCCGGAAGCGCCATTCGCCATCACCAGCACCGTGTCGTTCGTGCTCATGTCGCCGTCGATGGTGATGCAATTGAAGGAACTTTTCACGCCGGACTGCACGCACAGCTCCAGCACGTCGCGGGAAATGCCCGCGTCCGTCGTAATAAAGCACAGCATGGTAGCCATGCAGGGATTGATCATGCCCGCGCCCTTGCAGCACGCGCCGATGCGCACGGGCCTGCCCTGCACCATGAACTCAATGGCAATGATCTTCTCCTTCGTATCGCTGGTCATCACGGCCTGGGCCACCTCGTGCCCCTTGTCGCGGGAAAGGCCTTCCGCCAATTCCGGGAACTTCGGGTAAATGCGCATCATGGGCATCGGCAGGCCGATCACGCCGGTGGAGCACACGGCCACTTCCGCAGGCTTCAGCCCAAGAAGTTCCGCAACGCTCCTGCACTCGCCCCTGGCGTCTTCCACACCCTGGGCTCCGGTACACGCGTTCGCATTCCCGCTGTTCGCCACGATGGCGCGGATATTCCCCTTCCGGAGGTGCTCCCGGCTCACCTTCACGCAGGCGGCCTGCACTCGGTTGGTCGTGAACGTGCCTGCGGAAACGCAGGGTTCCGTGGAATAAATCAGGGCCAGGTCCAGGCGCGTGGCCGTAGGCTTCTTGATGCCGCAGCTTACGGCGCTCCCCACAAAGCCCTGAGGCGCGCAAACGCCCCCGTCAACCGGAATATAGGATGAATCATTCATCGTCTTGAAGTGCCTTCCAGCGTATCAAAAAACTACAGGACCCACAAGCCTTCCGTTTCATCGAACCCGCACATGATATTGAAGGACTGGACGGCCTGGCCGCCCGCGCCTTTCACCACATTATCCTCCGCGCTCATCAGAATCACGCGGTTCGTCCGGGGATCATAGGCCCAGCCGATGTCCACGCAATTCGTCCGCGTCACATTCTTGGTATCCGCAGGCTGGTTGCGGCCCAGAAGGCGCACGAACGGAGCCGCCGCATAAGCTTCTTCCAACAGGCGGCCGACGGACTCGGGATCCGCTCCCTTCTTCACCCTGGCCGTAATGGTGGAGCAAATGCCCGTATTCACGGGAATCAAATGGGGGGTAAAGGACATCACCACCGTCTTCCCGGCGGCATGGGAAAGCTCCTGCTCAATCTCGCTCAAATGGCGGTGCTTCGGCACGCCGTAAGCATGGAAACTCTCATTGCACTCGCAGAACAGCAGGGGAATGGACGCCTTGCGCCCTGCGCCGCTCACGCCGCTGCCGGAGCAGACCACGACGTCCTCCGGCTCCAGAATGCCGGCCTTGAACAGGGGAATCAGGGGAAGAAGGATGCTGGTGGGATAGCAGCCGGGGGAAGCTACGATGCGCGCCCGGGCAATCTCCTCCCTGCGCCACTCCGGAAGGCCATACACGGCCTCCTGCATCAGGGCCGTATCCGGATGGGCGTTGCCGTAATACTCCTCGTACACTTCCGGGCTGTCCAGGCGGAAATCCGCGCTCAGGTCAATCACGCGCACGCCGCGGTCCACCAGGCCGCGGGCATAGGAAGCGGCCACGCCATGCGGCAGCGCCAGGAAAGCCACCTCCGCGCCCGTGGCGGCAATCGCGTCCACATCGGAATCCGTAAACTTCAGGTCGGAACCCGGAACCTGCCGGAAACGGGGAAACACCTCCCACAACGGCTGTCCGGCATACTGGCGGGAGGTAGCGCACACCAGCTTCACTCCGCGGTGATTCAACAGGATGCGCAACAACTCCTGTCCGGTGTAGCCACTGGCCCCGACGACTGCAACTTGAACTTGCTTCATGACAAAAAAGATATGCTATGAAAAAAGACTCTTGCCAACACTAAAGTTTTCCTATATACACCTCGCCGTCGCAAGACACGGCCCCGGTCGGTCCGATTTTATCGGGTTGTAGCGCAGTCTGGTAGCGCACCTGCATGGGGTGCAGGGGGTCGCAGGTTCGAATCCTGTCAACCCGACCACTTTTAACCGCTGTAAGTTGAAAAGCTTACGGCGGTTTTTCATTTTCCGGCATATTGAAATAATTGCCGTCCGCCTGCCTCTCAACATCATGGGGATGTGGGTCTTTCTATCCATGAGCCCGCGTCAATGCGGAAAAATTAGGAAAAGGAGAAAAGCACGTGGAATCGTTGTATTCTGCCCATTTGGCGTTTCCGCCTGACGTTGCATGCGGGATGACTTCTTTTTGAAATACATGCAAATTCCTTTCGCAAGGTGTCTGTCCTGAAACAGGTTCCCGAGTAATCAGGAGATATGTATCCAAGGAAAAACAGGATGTTCACCAGCCGGGGTTATCCCGAACCAATTAAACAACAATCATGAATGAGATTATCACGATTAACGGAATCCTGATGACCACGCAGAATGAATTTTCCGCTCATGCAGGAAACGCAAGCATTCACGTCACGGCACAGGAAAAGGAAAAATGGAACTCAGGCGGTCAAGGCTCTAAAGGAGACAAGGGAGATCCGGGCCCGCAAGGACCTCAAGGGCCCAAGGGGGATCCCGGCATCCAGGGCCCTGCCGGTCCACAGGGCCCCAAAGGGGACAAGGGGGATAAAGGTGACGCTGGTCCCGAAGGTCCGCAAGGTTCCAGCGTGCCTCCTGGCTGCTTCATGTGGTTCTGCGGCAGCACAGTCCCGAACGGCTGGCTGGAATGCAATGGCACGACTCTCCAAATCAGTCAGTATCCGGAATTGTACGCGGCAATCAGCACCACCTATGGCGGCGATAGCGTAACTACCTTCGCCCTTCCCGACTTGACAAAAGACAGCGGGCTGTTCATCCGTTCCACTTCTACAGAGAGAACTGTAGGTAGCGTGCAAGGGGATGCTATCCGCAATATTACAGGGAAACTGCAAACAAATATTTCAATTGGCCCATCAGGGGGAACTGGCGTGTTTTCAAAAATGACAGGTAAAAATCAAACATACGGAGGACATACACAATATACGGACAGATTTACCAGCACTCTGATTTTTGACGCCTCCGACTCTGTTCCGACGGCCGACGAAAACCGCCCTGTCAATATGGCTTTGATACCCATTATCAAGTACTAGACTATATCTATTAATAAAAACATTACAGTTGGTTGAATCTCACGCCTGTTTTATCTTTTACCCAAAGGAATATTTGAACGCTTCAGCGTCAAAACCAGTGGCAGCAACCATCTCCAACCGCCGCGAGTATCCTGCTTTCGGCGGTTTTTCTTTCCATTTAAGGGACGAATAGAGCCTTTCTTTACTCAGAAGCTGTATTTCACCATCATGTAATGAAACGAATCACATTTGCATCCATCCTTCTTCTGAAAAAAGAATATTCTTAATATTTGATGAAAAACATTTTTTACACTGTTGGCTCCGGTAGTCTCCTGCTATAAACCACCTGTTGCTGAACAAAAGATAGGCTGACATCGTAAAATGTCCGGACATCTGTTCTCATGAAAAACCCCACCTCACTGGTATAAAAGATAATGCGTATGAAAAAAATCCTGTCGTTTCTGTCTATTTTACTGGTCCCTTTTTTCCCTGCACAGGCGGCCAATGTTCCTATTGACAGCATTCCCTTTGAGCTGGGCACTGCCAGCCGCATTTACGTGAAGGGGAGCATCAATGGCAGCCGTCCCCTGCGTTTTCTTTTTGATACCGGAGCCACATCCATGGTCATCAGCACCAATTCCCTGAAAGGCGTTCCCATGGAATTCAACGAGACCGTCGTCAACCATGGCGCCACAGGGTCCGATGAAGTCCGCGGAAGCACGGAGAACCAATTCGCCATCGGAGGACGAAGCCTGGAGCACGTTCCATTTATTGCCATTCCCTATTCACCGGACCAGTGGGACGGCGTGCTGGGCCTTTGGTTCATCCAACGGCAGGTAACGGAAGTAAACTACACCGATCGGAAGATTTACCTGTATCCGCACGGTTCCTATACGCCGCCGGCGAATGCCATCCGCCTGAAGATTGAGTACGTGATGGGCGTTCCGATTGTCCCCGCACAAGTGACGGTCAACGGAAAAACCCACCAGCTCCGTTTATCCGTGGATACCGGCTCCGACCGCGTTCTGGACCTCAATACGCCTTTCGTCAAAAAACATCATTTGCTGGGCAGCCAGACGCCCTTTTCCATTTCCCGCATTTCCAGTTCGGATTCCCATACCGGGGTTCTGGAAAACGTCATGTTCGACAGCATCCAACTGGGCGGCTGCAAGCTTCCGCTCATCCCCGGCGCCTTCTCCACCGTCACCAGCGGTATTCAGAGCATCGCGGAAATGGACGGCGTCATGGGCAACAACCTGCTGAAACGGTTCAACATGGTCTATGATTCCCGGGAAGGGTATATTTACCTGATTCCCAACAATCTGCTTTACACCCCGTTTTACGACTGCCTGCTCTGTCCGCAGCCGGACCCGGCCCTTTCCCCCGGGAAGTAAGGCGTTCCGTCAACGCTCCACCCTACCGGGCGCTTCCGCGCAGGTTGATGATGCGGGTGCAGAGGTCCACCAGCTTCGTTCCCAGCCGGGAATGCAGAACGCGGTAGATGCCGAAGAGGGCGCACCGAACGCGGAAGTCGTTCCCCTTGGCAATGTGTCTCAGCAGGCGGAAGGGGGATTCCGGGGATTTGACGAACTCACGCCATTCATATTTGTCCAGCAACGCGCGCACGGCGTCCAGAGCCTTCTTTTTTTCCGCTGCCGTCTGGTTCAGCAGATTGGAGGAGAAGAGCTGGATACTACCGTTCAGCCAGTTCAGCACCGTGATCCTGGCTTTTTCCAGACAACCCTGGTCCCGGTAGGCCGCGGCAATGAGGTCAATGCGTTCCAGCGCAGGATAGAATCCGGAACCCTTCTTGTCCGGGGCCTTGTACACGTTCACCAGGGAGTCCGGGCGGGTAGGACGGTAGATGTACAGGCAGTCCGGTATTTTCACGATTCTTTTCACATAGGGCTGGAGCAGGTTGTTGAAGAGGGCGTCGCTCCCCTGCCACATCCCCGCCCTGAAGCGCAGACCCGTTTTTTTCAGGAATTCCGCCCGGTACAGCTTGTCCCAGCACAGTTCGCTGAACGGACCCATCGTCGTGAAGTCATAGTTACCGCAATGCCATTCCGGGCATTGCAGGCCGTTGAGCATGCTCCAGCGGACGGAGAGGGGCATGTCCCCCGCAATCGTCGCCCCCATGCACGCCACGTCCGCCCGGTATTCCTCCGCCGCCAGATACAGGCGCTGGAACATGACGGGGGAAATGTAGTCGTCCGGGTCCACAAAGCCGATGTATTCCCCGGAAGCCGCATCCAGCCCGGCGTTCCGCGCCGCCGCCACGCCCGCATTCGGCTGGTCGATGACGACGAACCGTTCATCCGCGGCTTCATATTTCTTCAGGATATCCAGGGTTCCATCCCCGGAGCCGTCGTTGATGCAGATGATTTGAATGTCCCGGAGCGTCTGGGCGCAGACGGTATCCAGGCATTTTTTCATGAAGGGGGCTACGTTATAGCAGGGAATGATGATGGAAACGAGCGGCATGTTTTTATGAAAATAAAGGTTAGCGTGATGAAGAAGAGTTTAATTGACGGAAGAGGTCCATCCACGCGGCGCAGACGGCATCCATCGCATAACGGGCCGCCTTGTTCCGGGCGGCTTCCCCCATGCGGCTCCTTAGCTCCGGCTGTTCCATCAGCCGGATGATGGCTCGGGCCAGGGCGTCCGTATCCCCGGGGGGAACCAGCAGGCCGTCTTCTTCCGGGGAAATGACGTCCCGCGGACCGCACGGGCATTCAAAAGCCACGCACGGCACGCCGCACGCCATGGCTTCCACCAGCACCATGCCGAAGCCTTCAAAGAGAGAGGGGAATACCAGCATGGAGGATTGAAGCAGTTTTTCCTGCACCTCCCCTGTAGCTCCGCGCAGCAGCACGTTTTTTTCCAGCCCTTTTTCCCGGACCAGGCGTTCAAGAGAACCGCGCTCCGGACCGTCCCCCCAAATTTCCAGTTTCCAGTCCGGATGAACGGCGGCCACTTTTTCCCACGCGCGTACCAGCAGGCCGAATCCCTTCACCGGAACCAGCCGCCCAACGGCCACAGCCCGCGGACGTTCCAGGGGAGCAACCCGCTCCGGCCGCCATACGCACGGATTGGGGATGACATGCACTCCCCGCCTGCCCTTCCAGTTTTCTTCCCGGTCCTGCCGGGTGAGAACGACGATAGCGTCATAGGTTCCCCTGCGGAGGCCGAATTCATAGAAGTCGGAAAGAGCAGCCACCACGCGCGCACGGATTCCCCCCTGAAGCCGCGCATAGTCCTTCCGGTACGTTCCGGAGTAGTGGAATTCGCGCACGGTTTTCCACGGCTTGCCGCGCGACAGGCGCGGTATCATGAATTTTTCCGACTGCCCTACGGAGACGACTATATCCGGACGGAGTTCATCCAGCGCCTTCCGCAGAGCTTTCGCATGCCTCCTGCGCCGGACCAGAATGCCCTTCAGCACATACAGGAATCCCTTCCAGTCGTCCTCATAGTAGTTCACACCCAGGTGAACCACCTTCACGCCCGGAGGGAGGGAGGAAGCGGTTCTCCGGGAATCATTGGCCGTCACCAGCATTATTTCATTGCCGGGGATGGCGGCCAGGGCGGCAGCCTTGGCGCGCGTCACGGCCTGAATGCCGCCCGCCGCGTCCAGATCATCCAGTACATAGGCTATTTTCATCTCCGTTATTCCTTTCTTCCGTTTTTGGCCAGAATGAGGCCCGTCAGGACCACTCCAAACGGCAGGGCCGCCAGAGTCAGCAACGGCCGCGGTGATTCCCGCAAAAAAACCGGATTGCGGGCCAGCAGGGAGGCGGAGACGTAATGAACCGCCTCCATGAACCGCCGACGCCGGGAGGGCTGGTATTTCATTCCCACCTTCCGCAGAAAGGCGAATCCCCGCGGGTTGAGCACGTATTGGCGGAACATGTTCCTGGAGGAGCCGTCCTCCCGGTATTCCACCAGGCAAAGCACCTTGTTCATCGTAAGCAGCGGGGCGACGCGGTCCGCCAGCATGTACTTGTAGCCCAGCCCCACGTATTTTTCACCGGGAAAGACGGGATACGGCGGCAATTGCTTCATCAGCGCGGTGCGGTACACCAGCTTCTTGTCTCCGCGGCCTCCCGCCGCATAAAACCCGGTCAATGTGGTTTCCTGCACATCCCCTGCAAAGGCCGTGCCGATGAGTTCCCCCGTCTTCACGTCCGCATCCAGCCCTGCCAGTCCGGCCACACGGTCACTTCCGTAACGTTCCCAGAATTCCAGAATGGAGGCCACGGCGTCTTCCGGCATCAGGTCGTCAGAATCCAGGCAGACATTAAGTTCCGTGTCCATCAATTCATACGCGGCATTGTGGGCGGCATGCATGCCTCCGTTTTCCTGATGGTGGCAGCGTATGTCCAGCGCGCCTTCCCGCATCCATTCCTTCACCAGTTCCTCCGTGCCGTCGGTGGAGCCGTCATCCACCACCAGCCAGATAAAATCACGGCAGGTCTGCCGCCGCAGGCTTTCGTAGCAGTGGCGCAGGCAGTCCGCCCTATTGAAGGAGGGCGTGAAGACGGTGAGCAGAGGTTTCATGCTTCACCTCCCCGTGACAGATAGAGTTCCTGAAGCTTTTCCGCATTGCGGACGATGTCCAGCCCCGCTTCACGGATGAAGGCGGACGCATCCGTCCGTTGCCAGCCGTCCGCCAGTTCCGCTATTTTCCGCGCCCAGGCGGCGGGGGATTTTTTCAGGGACATAAAATTCACATGGCCCGGGACCACCGCTCCATCCCCCGGCACCCGGTCGGACGCCACCACGGGCAGCCCCGCCGCCTGCGCTTCCAGCATCGCAATGCCGAAGCCTTCAAACCGGGAGGGGAAGACAAAGACATCCATCCCCTGCACCAGGGCGGCAACGTCATCCCTGCCGCCCAGCAGGCGGATGCTGCCGTCCCATTCAGGCCGCTCCGCCTCCTGCCGGATCCTGCCCTCCCCTTCCCCGCCGCTTCCCACCAGCGCCAGCAGGGCGTCCGGCCTTACCGCCAGCAGGGCGCGGAAGACGCACAGCAGGAATTCGTGGTTTTTGGGCCAGGAAAAATTTCCGATGTGGCCCACTACCAGCCTGCCTTCCCAGCCCATTTCCTTCCGCACCCGCTCCCGGACCTCCGGGGAATAGGTGAACCGCCCCGCGTCAATGGCGTTCCGGACGACGATGGCGTCACGCGCGCCCCTGCGGCCGAAAAGCCAGCGCCCGCACAGTTCGTTGCACGTGAAGCGGTGCGTCAGGCAGGGACGCATCAGGTGCTTGAGCACGAAGCGGAACAGGGAGTTTTTATCGATTCCTACCGGAGAGCTGTGGGCATGCGCCGCAATGAACGGAATGTTCCGCGCCGCCGCCTCACGATATACCCAGTAGCCCAGCTCGGAACAATGGCCGTGAACCAGCTTGTATTCCGGATGTCCGTCAAAAAAAGCCGCTATTTTTTCCTGATACGCCGCCAGACCGCGCAGGGTGATGGGCGGCAGCCTGTAAATCCGCCCTCCCAGCCTCCGGATTTCCTCTTCATAAATGCCGGGCGTCTCCCGGTGCACCAGGAAATCAAATTGGAGCCTGCTGCGGTCCATGTGGCGGTAATAATTCATCACCATCGTTTCCGCTCCGCCGCGGTTCATGATGGTGAATACCATGAGCACTCGTTGAGGGGTCATTTTGCCAGAATTCTTTTAATGGTCAGAAGGAACAGGTACAAACCGGGCACGCATCCCAGTTTCACGGTCAGGAAAAACGCTTTCCAATGCGGGGGGAGAGGCGCCAGAGGCAGCTCCCTGACCGCCGTCCGGCACCAGTCCCGTTTCAGCAGTTCATGGAGAATACGGCATTTCCGGAAGGAGGAGGCCGGAGCGTCGCAGACGTTCAAGCCCAGGAAAATGACGGAGAGCGCCATGCGGTTCCGCAGGGCCTGCTCCGCTTCCGGATAAGCTCCACTTTCCCGCACCTGCCGCTCCATCCGGCGGAAGAGTTCCTCCCACTGGTCCGCCAGCTCCGGCTTGTACCGCTTGGTCAGGGCTCCCGCCGCCGTCTTCCGGTAATGGTAGAAGGTGGTGGGGATGTACACCGCCCTGCGGGCCGCCCGGAACAGGGAAAGATTGCAGAGCACGTCTTCCGCGGAGCCGATCAGGGCGGTGTCCACGAAGGAGGCTTCCCCTTCCCGGAACAGGGAACGCCTGTAGAGCTTGCCCCAGGCCGTACCGTAGGAGTCCAGCCGTTCCGGACGCCCCAGTTCAGCCCCGGACGGCCCCAGGAGCCGGTTCCTCAGCCATTCCATGGATTCCCCTTCAAACACCCGCTCCTCCCGCCAGAACAGCACCGGGGCGGACGCCGTTCCATATTCCCTGGCATAACTCCAGAACACGATGTCCGCGTCCCTTCCCAGCATGGCTTCCATGGCGGCCTCGCACGCGTGTTCGTCCAGCCAGTCGTCAGCGTCCACAAACATCACGCATTCCCCTTCCGCCAGCTCCAGCCCGGCATTCCGGGAGGCGGACAAGCCGGAGTTTTCCCGGCAAGCCACCTGCACCCGGCCATCCCGGCGGCGCAGTTCTTCCAGCATGTCCCCACTGGAGTCCGTGGAACCGTCATTCACGCAGATGACCTGAATATCCCGGTACGTCTGGTTCAGAATGCTTTCCAGGCAGCGGGAGAGATAAGCCTCCGCGTTATAGACGGGAACGATGACGGAAATCACGGCCTGCCTCCTTTCCTTTCCTGAAGGATGCGGCGGAACAGGCCGTCCCATTGGGCCGTCACCGTTTCAGCCGCGTACCGCTTCACATTTTCCCGCGCTTTCGCGGCCATGGAGGCGCGCAGTTTTTCATTCCCCATCAGAAGTTCCAGGGCGGAAGCCAGTTCCGCCACCTTTCCCGGCCGCGCCAGAAGGCCGTCCTCCCCATGGCGGATGATGTCGCCGGGGCCGCAGGGGCAGTCAAAGGCCACGCACGGCACGCCGCACGCCATGGCCTCAGCCAGCATCATGCCGAAGCCTTCATACCGGGAAGACATGGCGCAGATAGAAGACCGCAGATATTCCCGCATGATCCTCCGGGTGGGCGGATGCAGCAGAAAACTTTCTTCCAGCCCTTCCCGGCGTATTTCCTCCCTCAGCTTTCCACCATCCCGCTCCGCTCCGAACAGCTCCAGCTTCCATTCCGGAAATTTACCGTGCGCCTTTTTCCAGGCGGCCAGAAGCGCTCCGTAGTTTTTCTGGGGGGAAACCTTGCCGACGGCAATCACTCTTTTTTCTTTTCCGGAAGAGGGTGCCTCCGGATAAAACGGCAGGGGATTGGGAATCACCTCCACATTCGCCATGGGCCATTCCTCCCGGTTGCCGGGCGTCAGCACCACAAAACGGGAGAAGCGTTTTCCCAGGAACCGCATCAGGGCGAATTCCAGTTTCATGAGAGCGGAAGATTTCAGGCCGTCCGCCTGAATCAGCCGGGAAACGTGGCGTTCATAGACCACGGGGCAGCCGCAGCCCGTCAGCAGGAAGGGAATCCAGAACCCCTTGAAGCCGTCGTCGCAAACGGAAACGACAGCAGGCTTGACGGCGCGCACCGCCTTCCGAACACCGCTTGCCCAGGCCTTCAGCCTCGCGGCGGGATTTCCCTGCATGCGCACGTCATGGACGTGAATGCCGGGCCAGAAGTCATAAAAAGGCTCCTTTCCTTCTTCATTCAGCGTCAGGATATGGATTTCATCCCCGTACCGTTCCGCCAGCAGGCGCGTCCGGACGGAGAGCACCCGTTCCAGCCCTCCCGCTCCGGCGATGCCGTTGGTGATGTATAAAAGCCGTCTTCCCATGTCAGATCAATGCCTCCAGTTTCAGGATTTCATCACGGTTGCCGTAGTCACGCCTCCGGCATTCCTCAGACAGGCTTTCCAGGCGCGCGTCATCCTTCAGCAGCCGGAACAGGGCCAGCGCGGCGCCGTCCTCGTCATTGGGGATGATGATTCCGTCCACGCCGTCTTCCAGATGCCCGGCGGAGGTCGGAAAGTTTGTAATGGCTACGGGCCGTCCCAATATCTGCGCCTCCCTCACCGCCACGGCCTTTCCCTCATACCGGGACGGCTGCACATACAGCCCGCAGGCGGCCATGTACGGGTAGGGGTTGGCCTTTTTTCCCAGAATGACCACGTGTTCCCGCATGCCGCAGGCGGCAATTTCACGGCGCAGGGACATTTCATCCCCGTAGCCGATGAGGTACCAGCGCAGTTTTTCCATCCCCATTGCCACCAGGCGCGCGGCCAGCCTGACGGCGCGGTCCATCCCCTTGGCATGGGAGAACCTTCCCACGGTGCACAGGGACGGGGCCCCCTCCATCACGGCGGAAACGTCTTCCAGAGCGGCCTGTTCCCTCACCGCTTCCGGGGAAACGATGTTCTGCATCTCCACCAGCTTATCCTCCAGTTCCGGAAAGCGGGACAGGAAGCCCCTCCCGGCCTGGGGGGAAATGGAGATGATGCGGTCATAGCTGCGCCACACCGGCAATTCACGCTCCACATTGATTCCGATGGAGGAGTAGTCCGTATGAATCCAGGCTATTTTCCTGCGGGCCAGCACCTTGTCCCGGACGATGCGGTGGGGCGTCAGGAAGCTGATGGCCAAGTCATACACGCCCAGCTTTTTCAGGGAAGGAAGAAACGGGGAGACGGCGGCGGCGGCATCGTCAAAGACGGCGTAGTTTTCACGGCCTTCCAGCCGTTTTCCAAAACGGGCGGAACGCCGCTTGGCCCACAGGCGCGCGGCGGCAATGCCCAGCCTCCCTTCCTTCAGGATGTCCTTTACCGGACGGGACAGCGCACGGTAGGAGGGAAGTTCCGGCAGAAGGTTCACTTTATCCGGAATCAGCGGCATCAGCTCTCCGGAATGGCGGTAAACGAACAGGTCCACCTGGAAACGGGAGGCGTCCAGCGCATCCAGCAGCCCCAGAAGAGCGCGTTCCGCGCCCCCCAGCTCCATGTATTGAATGGCTATGAATATACGTTTCATCTGCATGCCAGCGTGCGCATGTGGCCCATCAGCCCGCGGAAGGGGGACGTCCTGAACAGCACGAGTACGTCCAGGCCCAGCGGAATGACTACGGAAATAATGCCCCACATGAACAGGTTCGCCAGGGGGGAGGAAAAATAGGAACGGGCGCAGAGGGGATACGTCAGCGCATATCCCGCCGCCGCCAGCAGCAGGTACCATCCGTATGTGATGAAGTACCGCCTCAGGGGCTGGTGGAATACATGCCTGTACACCAGCCGGGGGAATTGCCAGACGCCGATGGAAAGAAGGCTGAGCGTCGCGGCCAGCAGCACGCCCGTAATCCCCCACCACTGCACCAGCGTGACGGAAAGCGCGACGTTGATCACGCCCTGGAGAAGCGGGGAGTACCGGTCCTGGTGGAAGATGCCCGCCTTGGTCTTGAACACCATGGCGGAACGCCTCATGCCCACCACGAAGAAGTTCAGGATGATGACGAACGAGCAGGCCCCGGAGAGCATGTATTCAGGCCCCAGCCACCAGACGATGAAGGGATTCAGCGTGTTCAGCAGAACGATGGAGGACACCCCTGAAATCAGAAAGTTAATCAGGAAAACCCTCTTGAAAATCTCGTACACATGCCCTCTGTCCTCACTGGCGATCAGGTTGCCCACGCTTTCCGCCATGCTGTTGATCACCTGCATGATGAAGGTGGAAATGGTTCCCACCACCAGCATGTAGTTGGAATAGAAGCCCACCGCCGCCAGCCCCACGAAGCTGGAAATGACGATGTTGCTGGTGGAATGCATGAAGTAGCCGCCCACGCTGTGCAGGAACAGGGCCTTGACGTTGACGACGATCTGGCTTTTCGTCACGGCGTCCAGGGCATGGGAGACCCTGCTCCTGACGTAGGGGTACAGGGCATCCACCTTGCGCACCATCGCCACGTTGAACCCCGCCAGGAACAGGGATTCCACCACCAGGTACAGGACGTAGTTGCCCGTCCAGTACAGGATGGCCAGCTTGGACAGGTTCAGCCCCACCTGGTAGATGAAGTTGATGGCGCCCAGCCTGTAATTTTTCTGGTCCGCGTTGATGAGGGGATTCTTGTACGCCGTCAGGTACGGCAGGATGGAGTTGAAGACGAAGATGAAATAAACCAGCACCAGGTAGTCCAGGTGCCCCTCGTCCTTGATGAAACAGCCAAGGAACGGATACAGGCCCAGGCACAGGATGAACACGGCGGCGGCAATGATGCGGTACACCTTGCGGTAAAATTGCAGCAGGGCCAGAATCCGCGGCCGGTCGTTCTCCGCCAGAGGCTTGTAGAGGTGAAAAACCACGCTGGTTCCAAAGCCGGATTCCAGCAGCGTCACCGCCGCCAGGATGTTGGTCAGCAGGCCGTTGAGGCCCAGGTACTCCACCCCTATTTCATTGACGAACAGCTTGCGCGTCACAAAGCCCAGCAGGGTCATCGTGGCCATCAGGCTGATGGTCACCAGAAAGTTCTTGCCGGAGTTCAGCGTTCTCACGCCTTCCCCTCCTCCCCGTTGAGTTCCACGCTCAGCCGCAGGGCCATTCCCTGGGCGAACGGCATCAGGCTCCACACGTCGGAATACATGCCGATGCCCTTGGTATCCCCCTGGCACATGTCCAGCACGCCGTTGCGGCGCGTCACCCCCATCAGCGCCTTTTCCGCACGGAAGGCGGCTTTCAGAAAACGCTCCTCTCCGGAAATGCGGTAGGCGGCCAGCAGCAGAAGGCCCAGCAGGGCCGTTCCGGAAGATTCAAACACGGATTCCGGCCTGGCAACCATCCAGCCGAAGCCGCCGTTTTTCTTTTGCAGGGGCAGCAGTTCCTCCGCCAGCGCCAGAATGCGCCGGGCCATTCCAGCCGCCTCCGGCCTCCCGTGCCGAGCCATCAGGCGGTAAAGCTCACACAATCCCAGCGCGTACCAGCCCAGGCCCCGGGACCAGTCATACAGCCCCAGCGGGTAGCCGCGCTCCATTTCAAAGCCATGGGCGGGGAAGGAAGAACCCGGCAGCAGGGCCATGTCATATTCCTCCACCTGCTTCACCGCCAGGTTCCAGTATTCCCCTTTTCCCGTACGTGCCGCGCAGGCGGCCGCCAGCGGGCAGGACAGCCCGATCGCATCCACGTAACGCACGCCGGGCTGCCTGCGCCTGTAGGCCAGCGTTCCCGCCCCCGTCCGCAGGGATTCCAGCAATGCGGCGGAAGCCTCCGCCACCTGGTCCGCCCCGCGGCATCCGGCCTCCAGCACGGCATAATCCAGCAGCAGCCGGTCCGCCTCCCACCGTTCCGGCTCCGGAACGGCCAGGCAATTCCTAACCAGTTCATGTTCCTCCAGACTGCGGCGCAGCTTTTCCTTCAACGCCTCATCCTTCCTGTCCGCGGCATAGGCGTGCAGACCCAGGAACAACCCAGCCGCCTGCCACCCCTGAATGGCGGCGTCCGCGTAGGTTCCCCGCGCCATCTCCCACAGGATGCGCCTGCCCTGGTCCCTCCTGGGCACGGCGGGCATGCGCCGCGTCCATGAGGAGGCCGTCCGGGCCAGGGCCTCCTGCCATGCGCGCCGGTCCTGCCAGCGCCCGATATGGAAACGCCCCGCCAGCGTTCCCAGGAATCGCCAGGCGTCCACGCAAACCACGGCCAGAACCAGCAGGAGCAGGACGGACAAGATGGAAACGTACGCAATCATGACCGCTTCAACAGGGTTGAAAGTTCTTCCGGCAGACGCGCCAGGCGTTCCCGATACGCGGGGATTTTTTCCGCATAGGCGGCCTTCAGTCCGTCCTCCCTTTCCATCATCCGGACAAACGCCTTCCTCAACTCGCCAGGGTCATCCATCGCCTGCACGGGCAGCACGTGGCCGTCTTCCGTCCCGAACAAATCGCGGGCAATCCCCCTGGCCTTCACGGAATATCCCGCCACCAGCGTGGGAACGCCCGTGGAATAGGCGGCAATAGAGGCGTGGGTACGGGCGGCCACCAGGAAACGGCACCGGGAAATGCAGCCCTTCAATTCCTCACAGGGGGCGTCCCCAACCATAACGACGCGCCCCGTGTGCCGGAAACGCTCCCGCAACGCGCCCAGCGGCTTCCGGTCATCGTTGCCGGGCCACACCACATGGGGAATGAGGGCTACATTCATATCCGTAGCTTCCAGCAGGTATTCCACCAGCCGCACATAGTTTTCCATCACGGACCCGGCCCTTCCCTCATGGCCGATAATCAGGGGGCTGACGTTGATGCCGACCATGTTCCCTTCCTTCCAGCCCTCCGGCAAAGGCCCCTCCTTCACCGGAAGGGCAAACGCCGGGTCCGGGTACAGCACCGTGCGGGGGCACCCGCATTCCAACAGGGCGTCGCAGGTCAGGGTTTCCCTCGCCACAATCAGGTCAAAGGCCCGGAGGTCCTCCAGCATCCGCCCCTTCATATCCTTCCGTTCCAGGGAACACCCCCACAGGACGGTGGGCACGCCGGCGCGGCGCAGCAGGTCGTTCTGCAAATAAATATGCACGGGCTCCCCGTAGCAGTAATTGTCCCCGCCGCTGCACAGGGCCAGGTCCGCACCCTCCTTCACGATGCCGCCGAACGCGAGCCGGTCAAAGGCGTCACGGACGCCCAGCACGCGCCGCCGCAGCCACGCGCCCGCATACCCGGAGGAGCACCTCCGGATGGGCCGCTGTTCCGGCAGCACCCTCACCACCTGTTCCAGCCCATAACGCCTGTCTTCCCCGCACGCGGAGGAGAATAGAACACCCTGTCCGGGACGGAGCAGCAGCATCGTGGACCTGACGATCGCCTCGCAGCCGTGATTGCCGCTGCCTCCATGGGGATATAAAAGAATCTTATGCATGCCCATTCGATTTATTTTTTCCGGCGCGCGCCCCTTCCATCAGCAGGAACAGGCAGAAGGGCCAGCGGTTGAATAAACACATGCTCATCCACCCGGGACAGTGGAACACCCCGGGATAAGCGCGCAGCAGGTTGTTTTCCGGCGTTCCCACAATGGTCCTCACCGCCTTCATGCGCTCCGCCAGGCCGTACCGGTCCCTGAAACGGTAGATTTCAAACAGGGCGTTGTACACCAGCCCCCACCAGCGGAAGGCCAGGTATTCCTCGATTGACGCCCCTTCCAGCCCCCTGGTATGGAAGTACTTCCGCTCCAGGCGGAACTGCCTGACAATCCAGATGAATTTTTCCGGGACAAAACGCGTGGACAGGGTGCCTTCCTCCGCCCGGCGGTAGAAGTATCCGGCCTTGTCCACCGTTCTCAAACGCCTGATGTATTTCAGGTACGCCATGTTGAACATCAGGTCCTCTCCATAGGAAACGTCCTCCGGAAAGCGTATGGAATGCCGGGACAGCAGGGTGCGACGGTACAATTTCACCACCGGGCCAAAAAGCAGGAAGGAGCGGAACAGCCGTACCCAGGCTTCCTCCTCTCCGGGCCTGGCGTCCAGTTCCATGGGCTGCGGCACCGTCACTTCATCCTTTTTCCCGGCGCGGACGGAGCACAGCCCTTCCACCACCAGGTCGCAGGCGCCGTCCTCCACGGCGGAGACCAGTTCCTGAAGGTAGGAGGGGGTCACCCAGTCATCCCCGTCAATGAAACACAGCCAGCGGCCGTCCGTTTCCTTCATGCCGCGGTTCCTGGCGGCGGAAACCCCCATGTTCCTGTCCAGATGGATGACCCGGACGCGCTCGTCCCCGGAAGCCAGCCTGTCGCACAGCGGGCCGCTCCCGTCCGTGGAGCCGTCATCCACCAGGCAGACGTCAAAATCCGTGAAGGTCTGGTCCAGCACGGACCCCACGCATTTTTCAAGGAAACGCGCGGCGTTGAACACGGGAATAATGACGGATACGGAGGGCATGGCGGTTCAGCGCGTTTCTTCAAAAAGTTCTTTCACGGCATTCATCTGCCCATCCAGGTCAAACCGGCTCCCCCCGCGGAGCGCCCGCCCGCAATAGTCCCGGCGGTCCGCCTTTCCCGTCAGAATATCTTCCAGGGCGCGGTAAAGCCCCAGCAGGTGGTTTTCCGCAATCAACCCGAATTCCCCGTCCCCAAGCTGCTCCCGGACTCCGGAACACAACGTGGCCGCCACGGGCGTGCCGAGAATCAGGCTCTCGGAAATCACGGTGGAATACCCCTCGCTGCGGGAGGAACAGACCAGCCAGTCCGCCGCCTTCACGTAGGGATACGGATTTTCCAGTTGCCCCAGCAGGGATATCCTGCCCTGCAGGTTCCCCTCCGCGATCATGCGTTCCAGCGTCTTCCTTTCAGGCCCCTCCCCCAGAATCCAGAGATGGAAGGAGAAGCCCTCCTGAGCCAGATAGCGGCACGCCGTCACCAGCCGGTCAAAGCCCTTCTGGCGGACGAGACGGCCGGAAGCGCAGAACAGGACGGCCCCTTCCGGACGTTCCGGAACGGATTTCCCCGCCTTTTCCCGGACGCGCGGAACGTCCACGGGGTTGTAAACCACCCGCGCATCCTGCAACGGACCGGCCAGGGCCAGCAGGGAGTCCCGGACATTCCGGGAGACGCAGGCCACCGTGTCAAAACGGCGGTAAACGGCCTTTTCCTCTTCCGCGTTCCGGTAGGCCGGAAGCGTCCAGTGGTTGGCGGCCAGGTCAATGTGGACCCAGGCCAGTTTCCGGCTTCCAGCATGGGGGGAGCCGGCGGCGATCCGCGTGGCGTAGCCTTCAATGAAGGCGGCCTCCACATCATAGGTTCCGCGAATGAACAAGCGGTAGAAAACGGAAGGAGGGAAATGCCTGTAAACCAGCAATTTCAGGCCGTTCCGGATTTTGACGAGCAGGCGCGCCCAGGGGCCGTCCTCCTCCCGGAGGGCGTCAAACAGAAAACGGACGGACACATTCCGGGGGTAGCCGGACGGGATGTCCTCCTTCCTGATGGAATAAACGACCACCTGCCACCGGTTTCCGTTCCAGCGGTTCAGCAGGGTTTGCAGAATTTTTTCCGCACCGCCGCCGGACAGGCTGTTGACAAAAAACGCCACCTTCTTCATTTCATTTCCTCCAGCAAATGCTCCACCTTCCGCACGGCGCTTTCATAAGCAACCGCATCGCCGCCCCGGGCCGCCCTTTCCCTCCAATCTTCACAGGATTCCCTGCCGGAAAGGAAATCCTCCATGCCGCCGGCCAGCGCCTCATCATGATTTTCCACAATGCGCCCGAACCTTCCCATGCCAAGCTGTTCCCGCACGCCGGAACACTCCACGGCCAGAACAGGCAGGCCCAGCGCCAGCGCCTCCGTGACCACGGTGCTCATTCCCTCGCTGCGGGAGCTGCATACGAATACATCGGCAGTGGCCATCCACGGGTAGGGATTCTCCCGGAAGCCGGGCATCAGCACGGAGTCCGCCACTCCCAGAGCGGCGGCCTGGCCTTCCAGCTCCCGCCTCCGGCTTCCTTCCCCCAGAATCACCAGTTCCGCCTGCCATCCGCGCTCCTTCAAGCGGGCCAGCGCGGCAATCAGCCGGTCAAAGCCCTTCTGTTCTTCCAGACGCCCCACGGAGACAAAGCGGAAACACTTTTTTTCCGGCACTTCCTCCGCAGCGGAGGCTCCGGAACGCACGGCATCCCGGTCCACCGGATTGTGCAGGACGACGGACCCGGCATGCGCTCCAAAGCGCCGTTCAAACGCTTCCCTGACGGTTTGCGACACATGCGCCACGGTTTGAAAACGGGCGTAAGCCTTCCTTTCCTCCTCCAGCGACCGGAACACCGGCCCCTGCGTCCAGGGCCGGGCCTCCAGGTCCACATGGACCCACGCCAGCCTCCGGGCCTTCCCTTCCGGAGCGGCTGCAAGAAGGCGCGTGGGAAAACCTTCCGTAAAAGCCGCCTCCACATCGTAATCCCCGGCAATGCACCACTTGTAAATCCAGCCCACAGGCAGAAAACGGTACACCAGAGCGTACTTGAGCCGGTAGAGCCAGCCCCGGCCGCCCACGATGGTGCGGTAATGCGCGTATTTTCCTACTTCCTCCCGGTACGGACCGCAGTCCACCACCGTGCACACCGTCACGTCAAAACGCTCCCGGTCCAGGCCGCGCACCAGCCCGGAGAGAACTTTCTCCGCCCCTCCCCCGGACAGGGATTCCACCAGGAACAGGACTTTCAGACGGGAACGCGGCATAAGACGGGCTTCTGAAACGAATTATTTTCCCGCGCACGGGGAGGAGGTGTCCAGGCTTCTGTACACGGCATACCCGCGGGAAGAGCGGCCATGGGGCTCCACGTCGCACAGGACGATGCCCATGCGCTTCAGCTCTCCGTTTTTCCAGATCTTCTGCAATCCGGCCAAATCACGCTTCTTCACGCAGCCGGCCCGCATGACGTACAGCGTAACGTCGGCCAGCCGGGCGACGATGCGCGCATCCGCCAGGGAGGAGTAGGGAACGCAGTCCATAAAGATGAAATCATACTGCTCCTTTACTTCCTCCATCAGCTTCCTGATGCGGTCATGCAGCAAAAGCCGGGAGGGATGGTCCGGCACGGTTCCCGCAAACAGGTAATCCAGGTGGTCGGAAACGGGGGATTGTTCCACCAGGGAACGCCAGCCGCCCTCCCCGGCCTGCTCCAGATCCCCCAGGCCCGGCTTTCCGGCTCCGCCCAGCAGGGCGCTGAGCGCCCCCTTTCTTAAATCCATATCCATCAGCAGCACCTTCTTTCCGGCCACGGCCAGGGAAAGGGCCAGGTTCACGGAAAGATAGGTTTTCCCCTCCCCGGAACAGGTGGACGTAATCAGGACGCTGAGGGGGTTCCCCCCGTTCCCGTCGGAAAGGGCCACCATGCGTTCCGCCAGCAGGGGGAAGCATTCGGACAGCTCGGAAGGTTCTTCCAGATTCACCACGATTTCCTGGTTCTTCAGCTTCCGCGGCTTGCGCGGCAGTTCCCCGTACACGGGAATGGAGGTCAGGGTTTCTATTTCCTTCCGGCGCTTCACGCTGGAATCCAGCATGGCCGCGACCACGCACAGGAACACGGGAATGGCCATCCCGGCCAGAAATCCCACCATCAGAATCTTGGGAACGTTCGGCTCCAGCGGACCGTTGCCGCCCCGCACGCCGTCCACCATCCGCGCGTTGTCTTCCGTGGCGGCCAGGGCCAGGGAATTTTCCTCCCTCTTGTTCAGCAGGAGAACGTACAGGGATTCCCGGACGCGCTGCTCGCGTTCAATGTGGTTGACGGCCCTTTCCCTGCTGGAAACATTCCTGATATGCTCCCGCGTCTGCTCATGCTGGTCCTGCACGTTCCTCTTCTTGACCAGCAGGGACGTATAGTAGTTATTCACGGAACGCTTCAACGCATCCTTCAGGGAGTTCAAATTGGCCTCCAGTTCGCGGATAATCGGATTATTGTCCCCGGCATTCACCTTCAGGCTCGTCCTTTTCAGCAGGGTGTCATTAAAAACGCTGATCTGGTCCCGGATGCCCATGTCCGCTATCTTTGAATTGATGGGGACCAGCCTGGCGTCATGCTCGGCCTCCTGCTCCAGGTAATCTTTCAGGTATTCTATGGACTTGATTTCAAGCTCCAGCTCTCTCAAATCCTTCTTGTCATTGAGGCTGTTCTCATATTCCTCCGTGAGGGCCGTGGACAGGTCCGTCAGAACGTCCGTCTCCTTTTTCAGATCTTCAATGGCGAGGTCATTTTTCTTCATCTCCTCACTGATGACGTCCAGGCGATCTCCGATGAACTCGTTCGTCTTCGTGCCGCGCTTGTTCTTTTCCTCCAGGGACGCCTCATTGTAAAAATGGACGATGCTGTACAGAATATCCTCCGCCTTCACCGGATTATTGCAGCGCATGGAAATGTTGATCAAATCATTCTTTCCGCTCGCCTTTCTGACGGTCAGGCCGCTTCCCAGCCCCATCGCCGCATTCTTCACGGAAGTTCTCCTGACAATCACGGGAACGTTCAGGCTGCTTTCGTCAAACTTGGGAGTTTTCTCCACGATGAAGGCCTGGGAGTCAAACCGGATTTCCTTGCCGAAGACGCCCGTCTCATGCCCGTGATGATCCTTCTCATCCTTTTCCAGGCGGAATTCCGTTCCGGAAACGGGAATCACCAGGAACCGGGCGTCAGCCGTTTTTCCCTCCTGCGTGAACTGCACCGCAATAGGGGAGTCCTGATAAATTTCCACCTTCCGGAACCCGTTCTTCTTCCAGTAGGTGACGTCCAGCTTCAAATTCCGGACTACCGTTTTCAGCAGGGAATGGGAGGAAAGCAGGAAAATTTCATTGTCCAGATTGGTGGCGCCCGTGTTGACTATTCCGTTGGTGGAGGCCAGCACCGTGGCGGCCACGGATTCCCTGGGGTAATCATCCTTGATGAGGATGGTGGTGGCCTTTCCGTACACCTGGGGCTGCCGCGCCGCGTACAGATAGGCCAGGGGCAGGCAAATGCAAAGGGAAAGCACGCACCAGTACCATTTCCGGACAATCCGGCCCATGATGGCCCTGGGGCTGGGAAGCAGGGATACCGGCGCGGCGCCGCCGGCATCCAGGGATTCCTTCTTGGGGGAGAGGTCTTTCATGGGATTAAATGCAGAAGGCCAGAATGACCATGGCAATGGAGGTGCCGGAAATCAGGTAGGGATAAATCTGGAGCTGTTCGCTACGCGTGTTCACCTTCCTGTCCGACGGAGTGACGTAAATGACGTCATTCTGCTGGATGTAGTAGTAGGGGGAATGGAACAGGTCGCTGTTCCGCAGGTCCACCTTGGACGCAATGCGCTCTCCCTGTGATTCCCGGATAACGTAAATGTCACGGTTGCCGTCCATGTTCAGGTCTCCGGCCTTGCTCAGCGCTTCCAGCAGCGTCAGGCGTTCCCCCTTGATTTCATAATTGCCCGGCTTGGACACTTCCCCGAGCACGGAGAATTTGAAGTTCATCAGGCGCACGCTGACGGCGGGGTCCTTGATGTACCCTTCCCTGATGATTTCACTTTCAATGTCGTTCGCCAGCTGGGTGCAGGTTTTGCCCACGGCCTTGATTCTCCCCAGAACGGGGAACACGATGTCGCCGTCCGTGTTCACGAAGTACCCGCGCTCGTCATCCCTGGGGCTGGAAACGCTGCCGCTGTCCTTGTTGAACATCTGCGCGAGCGTGGGGTTCTTGCTGCTGACGGAAATGAACAGGCGGTCGTCCTTTTTGATGACTATCTTATATTCCTTCCCGATGGATGCTTTCTGGTCCAGCACCAGGTTCTGGACGTAATTGACTTCTTCAGGCTTGACGCAGGCGGGAAGCGCGCACGCCAGGGCGGCGGCCACCAGCAGGCGGCTCCACAGGGAGGGATGACGGAACAGATGTAGGTATTTCATTGGATGATTAAGCAGAGGTTAGATGGTAAGGGGTTTCTTCAAGTCCAGGTAGTCGTACTTAGCGTAGGGAGAGTTGTTGCTCTTGTATTCGGGTATCAATTGCTTCATGGCGCGGATGGTATCCTCCAGATGGTGGGCTTCCGCATGCCGCACCAGCTCTTCAAAGGCTTCCTTCAGCTCGGACATGTCATATTTCCGGGTCTGGAAAATGCGGATGCGCTGGTGGGAGGTTTCCAGCGTATGTTCATAGTCCGCCAGAAGTTCTTCATAAAGTTTTTCGCCGGGGCGCAGTCCGGTGAAGACGATGCGGATATCCTTCAGCGGAGAGAGCCCTGCCAGGCGAATCATTTTTTTAGCCAGCTCCACGATTCTGACCTGTTCCCCCATGTCGAAGACGAAAATCTCCCCGCCCTGCCCCATGGCGTTCGCTTGCAGAATCAGGCGGCAGGCTTCCGGGATGGTCATGAAATAGCGGATCATTTCAGGATGTGTGACCGTAACGGGCCCTCCCTTCCTGATCTGCTCCTTGAACAGGGGAATAACGGAGCCCGCGCTTCCCAGCACATTGCCGAACCTCGTGGTAATGAATACGGTGGCTCCTTTTCCGCTCTTTTTCAGCAGGGCTTCCCCCAGGCTCTGCACGTACATTTCAGCCAGCCGCTTGGTAGCGCCCATGACGCTGGTGGGGTTCACCGCCTTGTCCGTGGAGACCATGACGAAACGCTGCACCCCGTACTTGACGGCCAGGGAGGCCAGATGCATGGCCCCCTTCACGTTATTGACCACGGCCGTGCACGGGTTCTCCTCCATCAGCGGAACATGCTTGTAGGCGGCCGCATGGAAAATCACATCCGGCCGGTACAGCTTCATGCTTTCCTCCAGCTGGCGGCGGTGGCAGACATTGGTGATGGAAGTGGCAACGGGAACGTGGGGATATGATTTTTCCACCTCCTGGCGCACCAGCCACAGCGGCGTTTCCGCGTGGTCCAGCAGAACGATCCGGCGCGGGGAAAACCGGCACAGCTGCCTGACCAGTTCGCTTCCTATGGAGCCGGCCGCGCCCGTCACCATCACCACCCTGCCCTTGATGCCGCCGGAGATTTTTTCCATGTCGATGCTGATTTCCTCCCGCTCCATCAGGTCTTCAATCTGCACTTCATCCACAGCCACGCCGGAATATTCGTGAAACGACTGGAACAGGTCGTGGGAAATCATCAGTTCAATCCCCTTTTCCAGGCAGACGTCCGCCAGCTTCTTATCTCCCAGCAAATCGTCCTTCCCCACAAAAATGACTCCCGACGCCTGGAACACATTCAAGGCCGTCTCCACCTCCGCGGCCTCCTTGATCAACCGTATCGGAATCTCCTTGATTTCCTTGCCGTCCGCCTCCGGAGCGGAAGTCAGGATGCCCACCACTTCATATTCCTCACTTTTCAGGCTTCTGATAAGGGAGGCTTTCAGGAGGCAGGCGTCCAGCTTGCCCACCAGCGCAATCCTCTTGCGTCCGGTCGTCGTGAGAGAGGAAACGGATTCGCTGGAATTGAGGTGTTCCAGCCATCTTCTCCCGCCGATGCACGCCATGCGGCACCCGATCAGGACCAGGAAGGTGATGACGAAATTGAAAATGGCGCAAACGACATGCCCCTTGTAATACGCGGGCCAGAGAAGAATGTTAAAGAGGCACAGCAGCATGCTGGCCAGCAGGATGGCCGCCATCAGCTTCTGCAAGTCCTTCATGGTCGTGAACCGGACCAGGGTCTTGTAAACGCCGGACCGCCAGAGCATGGTGCCCGTGACAGCGAGATCGAAGAGAAGGGCTACCCCCATGTGCTTGTCCACCCAGTCACCCTTGTAAATCCATTCTCCGTAATAGCAGGCCAGCAGCGTGACCAGGGAGGAAAGCCCCAAATCCAGCAGGAAGATGAATTTCCCGCTGGCATTCAGCAGATAATGCCGGGCGTAATAGAGGAATTTTGAAATCTGGCTATGAGTCTCGGTCATAAGAGCGAACATTAAAGATTCAACAAGACGTCAATGATGCGGTCCACGTCCTCCCCGGCCAGGGAAGCGCCCGAAGGCAGGCACAGGCCCTGTTCAAACAGGCGGTCCGATACGCCGGAGCCATAAAACGGGCAGGAGCGGAACACGGGCTGCAAATGCATGGGCTTCCAGAGAGGGCGGCTTTCCACCCCGGCCTTCTGGAGCGCCAGCCGCAGCGTTTCCCGGTCAAACCGGGCCTCCTCCGGATTGACCTGAACGCAGGTCAGCCAGTGGTTGGAATGGTAGCGGGAATCCGGATTTTCCAGCAGGGACAGCCCCGGCACGCCGGAAAGCCGGCGGCGGTATTCTTCATGGATGCCGCGCCTTTTTTCCAGGAAGGAGGGGAGGGAAAGCATCTGCCCGCGGCCTATGCCCGCGCACACGTTGCTGAGGCGGTAATTGTAGCCTATGTGCGTGTGTTCATAATGCGGCGCCTGGTCCCTGGCCTGGGTGGCGTAAAACTTGACCCTGTTCCGGGATTCCTCATCCGGGCAGCACAGGGCGCCCCCGCCGGAGGTGGTGATGATCTTGTTTCCGTTAAAGGAAAAGGCCCCGTACGTGCCGAACACCCCGCACTTCCGCCCCCGGTATTCGGAACCCAGCGCTTCCGCGGCGTCTTCCAGCACGGGAATGCCGTATTTCCCGGCAATCTCCATGATCTCCCCCATGCTGGAGGGCATGCCGTAGAGGTCCACCGGAATGATGGCTTTGGGGGTGCGGCCCGTCTGCCTGATGCGGTCCCGGATGGCTTCCTCCAGCATCTCCGGAGACATGTTCCACGTCTTTTCCTCACTGTCCACAAACACCGGGGAGGCCCCCTGGTAAATGATGGGATTGGCGGAAGCGGCAAAGGTCATGGACTGGCAGAGGACTTCATCCCCCGGCCCCACTCCCAGCATCACCAGCCCCAGATGAAGGGCGGAAGTGCCGGACGCCAGGACCACCACATGCGTTTCCCCCAGGTATTCCTCCAGTTCCCGTTCAAAAGCGTCCACGTTCGGCCCCACCGTCGTCACCCACTTTGATTCAAAGGCTTCATGCACGAACCTTTCCTCCGCCTCCCCCGTGCAGGCGAGGGAGAGCCAGACGGTGGATTTCTTCTCCGGCGCAGGGGACGGCTTCTTTTTCAGCACGGCGGGACAGCCCGCATAAGTGCCTCCCACCAGCGCATCCCGGACCAGGGTGGAATTGGCGCCCAGGACGACGTTTTCCTTCACCGTGCGGCACGGGAGCACCACGGACGCGGCCCCCAGGAAATTGGCATTACCCAGCGTCACGCCTCCGGACACCTTGCAGCCGTTGGCCACGACGTTCCAGTTTCCCAGCGTCACGTCATGGCCGATCAGGGAACCGCAGCTGAACAGGTTGAAATCCCCCATGTCCACATGACAGCTGAAAATGTGGCCGAAGCTGATGACATTCCCCTTCCCCATGGCCACCCGGCCGCGGTCATAAAACTTCACATCAGGGGCGATGATATTGGGAAAATCCAGCAGGGGATTATCCAACAGGCCGGAAATGCGTTCCAAAGCCCGTGGCGAAGCAATCGCGATCACGACGGAAAGAGGCTCCTTCCAGGCATTCAGGTCTTCCACCGTGCCCAGCACGCGGCCGTACTCGTTTTCCGTTCCGGCGGCCACCCCGTCATCAAAGAAACCTATCAAATCCCAGGAGGGGGACTCCCCGTTGATTGCGCGGAGGCAGCAGGCCGTTTCCCTGCCGAATCCCCCGGCGCCGATGATTGCTATATTCTTCTTCATTTTCCGGAACCCGTGAATTTTTCCATGGTGGCGCTTCCCTCAGCGCTGATGCCCTGGCGCTGGACCACCTTCGCCAGCGTTAACAGAATGATGCGCGCATCCAGCAACAAGCTCAGATGGTCCACATACCAGACGTCCAGTTCAAATTTGCGGTCCCAGCCGATGGAGTTGCGCCCGTTGACCTGGGCCCAGCCCGTAATGCCGGGCCTCACGTCATGGCGGCGCGCCTGCTCCGCACTGTACAGGGGCAGGTATTCCGGCAGCAGCGGGCGCGGACCGATAAAGCTCATCTGCCCCGCCAGCACATTGAACAGCTGGGGCAGTTCATCCAGGGACAGGGAGCGCACCAGCCTCCCCGCGCGCGTCAGCCGCCGTTCGTCCGGCAGCAGTTCTCCCCGGGCATCCTTTTCATCCGTCATCGTCTTGAATTTGACGATGCGGAACAACTTGCCGCGGCGGCCGGGCCGCGTCTGGCGGAAAAACGGCGTGCCGCGGTTGGCGGCGGCCAGAAGCGCCGCCAGCGCCAGGAACGGAACCAGCAGCACCGCCAGCACAATCAGGGCGGCGGAAAAATCCAGCACCCTCTTGATGCAATTACCGTAAATCATGCCGACGCCCTCCCGTAAAAATGGAGCAATGCTTCCCACACCATCCGGCAGCTGAAGCGGCTTTTCACCTGTTCCGCCGCTTCCGCGCCCATCCTCCCGCGCCGTTCCGGGTCGTCCCGCATGGCCGCCATGGCCTGCCGGAGAGCCTCTTCATCCCGTGCCGGAACCAGCAGGCCGTTCACGCCGTCTTTCACAATCTCATTGCACCCGCATATATCCGTGGCAATGGAGGGCAGTTCCATGGCACCCGCCTGCAGCAGCGAATTGGGAAATCCCTCCCGGTAGCTGGGCAGCACGAACGCGTCCGCGGCTTCCAGCCAGGGCCGGATATCCTCCTGAAAACCGGGGCGGAATACGCCGGGCACGTCCAGCTTGTCTCCGGCGTAATCCTCCGTCCATCCCACCAGAGCCAGAAAAACGGGAGGACGCCCGGTCTCTGCGCGCAGGGCGGAAAACGCGGCAAGCAGCTCACGGATGCCCTTGTCTTCCGTAATGCGCCCCACAAAAACAAACAGCACGGCATCTTCCGGCAGTTCCAGACGCTTCCTCACTTCCTCCCGGCAGCCGGAACGGCGGAAATAATCAGGATCAACGCCGTTGACGTTCCCGTGGGCCAGGATTTCCAGGGGCTTGCCCGTCACCTTCTCCGCCATCAAGAGCTGCCGGACGCCCTCCCCCTCCGGAATAACGTGGGTGGCAAACAGGCAGGTCAGGCGGTCCATCTGCTTGAGCAGGAACTTGAAGGCCCCCTTCCGGTAGGGAAAAATCAGGCCGGTGAAGGTATGGACGCGGACCGGAACGCGGGCAAGAGCCGCCGCCGCCATGCTCAGCAGTCCGGCCTTGGGGGTCACGGAATGCACTCCCCACGGGCGTTCCCTGCGGAACAGCAGGAACAGGCGCCACAGGCTTTTCAAATCCTTCCACAGGGAAATGGTCCGTTCCATCTCCAGCTCCACGGTTTCCACGCCTTCGCGGCGGCGGATGCGCGCATGCTCCGCTCCGGGGGAAGCCACGGCAAGAACGTCAAAAAACCCGTTCAGGTAATTCAACTGGCCCTTGAGCAGCAGGTCCAGCGAGATAGGGGACGCCGCAACCCGGATAAGCTTCCTTTTCATGCGTTGTAAATATTCATGTAAAAGGTGAAGGCGTAAACCACCGGGATAAAGCAGGCCAGTTTCTTTTCCTGGTCCGCCCAGAACCTCTGCTTGAAAAAGGGATAGATGAAGACAAAGCCCATCAGGAACCAGGAAAGCTGGGCGAACCTGTTGCTGAACGCCGCGTACATGCAGAGAATCCAGAACGCATTGGCCGCAATGTAGATGTTCAGCAGCCACGTATACATCACGTCCCGGTATTCCTCCCGGAACAGGAAGTAACAGCCCGTCACAATGGGGAGCGCGCTGTAAATCAGGAAATCCCAGCGGAAACCCACGCTGCTGAACAACGCGGAGGACGCCTTCAATTCATCCGCCTGGTTGATGTAAAGGGTCAGGCGCGGATCATCGAAAAAGCCGGAGGAGGCGATCATCTCCCCAATGGCGGGACCGGCCAGAATGACGGCCAGGATGCTCCCTACCCACGCCGCCACGTAATACCGCGTATCCGTGATAAACCAGGCGCAGGCTCCCGCGGCGGCCAGCAGCATCATGGACTTGTGCAGGCTGACGGCGAGCACGGTGCAAAGGAGCAGCATTTTAAGGTTGCTGCGGAAGGTGAGGCCCAGAATCATCACGGAGGCGGCCATGCCGTTGCGGACGCCGTTGACCCCGTACACCCAGAAGGTGAACATGGCGCACGTAATCAGGAAGGGAATGAACCACCGGGCTCCGAAAATCCTGTAGCTGGCCAGGGCCAGCGCTCCCACGTATACCGCGGAACAGGTCAGGAAATAATCGTGCACATTGCCGTGCTGCGCCCACACATGCAGAATGACGGCAAACAGCCATTCTCCCTTCATGCCCGTCAACTGGGCTTTCCAGTTGCCCGCCTCCCCCTGCTGAAGCGTCTGGAATTCCGCGGCGTAATTGATGGTATCCCCAAACTCTGCGCTGACGGGACGCGCGCCCATGTACATGATCAGGGCGACGACGAATAAAAAGCCGGCCAGACTGTCCAGCCTGGCGGTGGAAGCGGAAAAGATTCCTCCCGTTCCCGCCTGATAAACCGCACCAAGGATTAAAAAAAGAATGGTCCAGTTAAACAATGCAGTGTATGAGGAAATGGGAATAAAATCGAAACACATGCCAAGGCAAAAACGGGCGCGGCCGGACATTAGCGGATTACCAGTCCGTTTGAAAATACAGGCCCGGAAAAGCTGGCAAATTCAGCCTCTTAGGCAGGGGAGGAAAAACGGCTTTTCCGTTGGGATAAAAATCCAGAAACTCCTTAAAGTTTATATTGTCAGAATCTTCGATTGACAGCGGACTGGTAATCCGGTTTAATATTTGGCCCTCAAAAAACGATTTTTCTTTCCCTTTATCATTATATATTGAATATGAAGAAAATAGCAAATGACTCTAACTATACGATAATGTAGAAAACAGCTTTTCGGCATTGTTTGACGCGCCCGGATGCCCTATCGTTTCCTCCGGTCCGGGCCATGTCCCCTGCTTCCGTTCCGGCAGGCATCCTGTTCATGGCGGCGGAGCCTTTACGACCGCACCCATGCACCACCCTGTTCAAACCATTCCGGAGGCTCCCCTCGTCAGCATCATCGTTCCCGTGTACAACCTGGAAACGTGCGTTTCCTCCTGCCTGGACAGCCTGCTGCGCCAGACCTGGTCACCGCTGGAAATCATCCTGGTCAATGACGGTTCCACGGACCGCACGGCGCACATCCTGAACGCCTATGCGGCGCGGCATCAGAACATCCGGGTCATCACCCGGGAGAACGCGGGGGTGGACGCCGCGCGCTACGCCGGCATGGACATGGCCGCGGGAGAGTATGTGATGTTCGTGGACGGGGACGACGCCATTTTTCCGGACAGCGTGGAAGCCATGGCTCAAATGGCCGTCCGGGAACGGGCGGACGTCGTCATCGGAGACTACGTCCGCCATCTGGACCGCTTCGGCCTCTTCCGCAGGAAGGACGGGCATATCCCGCACAGCCGGGTGGTGGAAAGGGAGGAATTCCTGTCCTCCTACCATTCCGGCTTCTTCGGCATGGACAGGCACGGCCTGTTCTACACCTACGGGAAAATGTGCATCAAGCTTTACAGAAGGGAATTCCTTTTGTCCAGCCGTCCCTCCCCCAGCGGGCTCAGGTACGCGGAAGACCAGCTGTTCAACCTTCAGGTATTCCCCAGGGCGGAACGAATCGCCGTGCTGGCAAAGGAGGTGTATATCTATAAATTCGGAGGGGTGACCGGGAACCTGTCCCTCTCCCTGTTTGACGACATGCTCCGCCTTCATTCCCTCAAGCTGACCCTGACGGACCGGGAAGACTGGAAAAAAAGCGAACTGGGGGCCTTCCTGAACAACGTGCGCAGCTTTCTGGCAACCCTGGCCGTCTCCGGAAAACTGAAGGCGGACGGCATGCCGCAGGCGCTTGAAAAATTGAACGCCAGCTCCATCTGGCGCCACGCGCTGGAAGCCTATCCCGCCCGTGACGACGCCTTCCTTTCCGCCATGCGCCGGAATGACGCCGCGGCGGCCTATGCGGAACTCAGCCGCCATACCTTCCTGAAAAAAATCGCCTACAGGCTGCGCCGGATCCTTCTGCGGCTGGTCCGCTGAATCCATTCCCGCACCGTGGGAACGTCCCCACGCTCCCCGGCACAGCCGCCGCAGGGCCGGAAAAAGCCGGAGCCGGGAAGAAACAGTTTTTTATTGCGTTCCGGGCGGGTAAATCATATATCCCAGCGGTTCAGCCTCCACCGTTTTTTTCCTACCTTCCATGCCCTCCATTTCCTTCCTGAAAAACCTCGGAGTCCTGCTGACGGGCTGGCTCCTCTTATGCTGCGGCGCGGGAGCGGCGGAAAACGGCAGAATCCTGATGGTGACGGAAGCGACCTTCCCGCCCTACGAATTCCGGGAGGGGAACGCCATCATGGGCATTGACCCGGAAATCATGCGGGAGGTGGCCCGGCGCACCGGCAGGGAGCTGGTCATTGAAGACATGAGCTTTGACTCCGTGATTACGGCGGTGGTCTCCGGAAAGGCGGACGTGGCCGCCTCCGGCATCACGGTCACTCCGGAACGCAGGGGAAAGGTGGACTTCTCCATCCCCTACGTGGAAGCCGCGCAGGTCATCATCGTCCCCAAAGGCTCCCCCATCCGGGGCCGGGAAGACATCCGCGGCAGGAGAATCGGCGTGCAGCACGGAGCCACGGGAGACACCTACGTCACCCGGAACATCCAGCAGCCGGAACGCTTCCCCAACGGGGCGCTGGCCGTAGCCGCCGTGGCGGCGGGCAAGGTGGACGTGGCCGTAATTGATCAGGACCCGGCCAGAATGTACGTGGCAGGCAATGACCGGCTGGAAATCCTGCCGGAACCCCTCACCTCAGAATCCTATGCCATTGCCGTCCGCAAGGGAAATCCGGAACTTCTCCAGGACATCAACAGCGCCATTGCGGACCTGAAAGCCTCCGGCAGGCTGGAGGAAATAAGGACCGCGTACGCGGCCATGCAGGTCAAGTCCGCCGCGGAAGCCGGTAAACACGCCGCCGGGGAGAACTGGCTGGAAAACATGTGGCTGGACCTGAAGGACTCCTTTGACGTCAACTTCATGCAGGAAGGCCGCTGGAAATACCTGGCCAACGGCTTCCTGGTCACGGTGGAGGTCTCCTTTTTCTCCGTCCTGCTGGGCATCCTGATGGGCTTTGTGGTAGCCGTCATCCGCGCCACGCATGACAAGACGGGCAATTTCCGCTTCCTGAACGCCCTCTGCAAACTGTACCTGACGGTCATCCGCGGCACGCCCGTGGTCGTGCAACTGCTCATTATCTACTTTGTGATCTTCGGTACCGTGGACGTCAGCAAGGTGCTGGTGGCCGTGGTGGCCTTCGGCTTCAACTCCGGCGCCTACGTGGCGGAAATCATCCGCGGCGGCATCATGGCCATTGACAAGGGGCAGTTTGAAGCCGGCCGCAGCCTGGGCCTGGGATACGCCCAGACCATGATTTTCATCATCCTGCCCCAGGCCTTTAAAAACGTGCTGCCCGCGCTGGGGAACGAATTCATCGTGCTGCTGAAGGAGACCAGCGTCTCCGGCTACATTGCCCTCCAGGATTTGACCAAGGGCGGCGACATCATCCGGAGCCAGACTTACACCGCCTTCATGCCCCTGACGGCCGTAGCCCTGATTTACCTCTCCGTGGTCATGCTGTTCAGCTGGCTGCTCGGCAAACTGGAAAGGAGACTGAAAAACAATGAATGAACAGCCCGGAAACACCCCCATGTTCCAGATCAGCCGCCTGGTGAAGGAATTCAACTCCGTGCCTGCGGTCAATGACGTCACCACGCAGATTGACCGGGGGGAAGTGGTCTTCATCGTAGGGCCGTCCGGCTCCGGGAAAAGCACCTTCCTGCGCTGCCTGAACCTGCTGGAGGAACCCACCTCCGGGGAAATCCTCTTCAAGGGGGAGCTGGTCACCTCCCCCCGCACGGACGTCAACCAGTTCCGCCGGCACGTAGGCATGGTCTTCCAGCACTTCAACCTTTTCCCGCACCTGACCATCCTGGAAAACATCACGATCGCCCCGGTCAAAACGGGACGCTCCACCAGGAAGGAGGCCGTGGCCCAGGCGGAAACCCTGCTCCGGCGCATCGGGCTGTACGACAAGAGGAACTCCTATCCCCTCCAGCTTTCCGGGGGACAGAAGCAGCGCATCGCCATCGTGCGCGCGCTGGTCATGAATCCGGACGTGATCCTGTTTGACGAACCCACATCCGCCCTGGATCCGGAAATGGTGGGGGAAGTGCTCTCCCTGATGAAGGACCTGGCGCAGGGTGGGCTGACCATGGTGGTGGTCACCCATGAAATAGGGTTTGCGCGGGAGGTGGCCTCCCGCGTCCTGTTCATGGACAAGGGAAAAATTGTGGAAGAAGGGCCTCCCGCCCAGGTGATCGACCACCCCGCCAACCCCAGGCTGAAGGAATTCTTCTCCAAGGTGCTCTGACGCGGCCAGTCCCGGAAAATTCTCCGCAGGAGACCTGCCCCGCGCCCTCCTGCCGCCGAAGCAGGAAGCAGCGAAGACCGCCTTACTTCTTCTTCTCCCTGATCTCCCCCCTCATGCCCAGCTTGACGTCCACGGGGACGGAGACCGGCTCCACAGGAACCTTGTAAATCATCCGGAACCTGAGTTTTTGCATATTCTCCGGCTCTTCAAACTGCAGGCGCCTTGTCCATTCACGGTAGGAGGAGTTCATTCTGCTCCCCCCGCCCCGGGATTCGGTTTCCAGAACTTCGTCCTTCTCATTGAGAATTTCAAAACGGTCCAGGTCGAAGGAGCTTTCCACCCCCAGCCCCAGAATCATTTTCCTCATCTTTTTTCCGTTCCTTTCAAACGTACTGCACTCTTTCAGGAAAAGCCTGCCTGTAGGCACGCTTTCAGACAGGACGATGTCTCCGCCGCCCGCTTCCTCCCGGTCATTGGCTCCCGGCAGCGGCACATGCTCTTCCGCCTCTTCTGCCAGGGGAAATTCGTACACAGGGCTCTCCACGGAACGGGAGACGGGAACGCGGAACACCCCTTTCAGCCGTACCCAGGAAGCGTCCGGAGAAGGCAGTTCTCCGGCAACTCCATTGACGGTTGCCTGTACTATTCCGCCTTCACTCCGCGGGTACATGCTGCCCATCCTAAACTCTGCCGGGGCCAGCTTCCTGCCGGTGGAATCGGTCGCCTCCAGATACTGGATACCGTCATTGTATCGCGATCCAAAGCCCAAGGGGGACTTGACGCTGAAATTTACTCCGAACTTCAGCTGCAGAGGGGATTCCTGGGGCGCTCCGTTAATCCACATGCTGTTTTTTTCCATGCCGACGGAAACAAAAACGACCTTCACCGGATTTTTTTCCTCCGGCTTGCCGCCGCCCCACGCCGCCGCTCCCAAAGCCGCAGCGGCGCACAGCAAAAACCGGGCAACAATAATGCTCTGCCTGTTCATCCTAGTTCTCCTTGTTCGGGGTATCCTGTTGTTCCACGGCGCCGGACAGGCCGCACTGGATACGGACGGGCACCATGATTTTCCTTAATCCCTCCGCATATTGAACGGCCACCTTCAGTTCCTCCTGCTTCTTCCCCTGCATCCGGAAGTACCGGCCCCAGTCATACCTCTTCAGGGAGCGTCCGGAGCTGGAACCGTAATTTTCCGTCACCAGCGGAGCGCCATCCGGGGAATGCAGTTCAAAATCCAGAAAGCCAAGCGGAGTGGAAGAATGGACTTCCACCCTCAGCATATACCCCTTCGTGTCGTCTCCGCCCTCATCATAATGGCCTTTCAGTTTGACCTTCACGTCCCCGCCGTCCAGTCCGGCGTTCTTGAGCACCAGAGGAACGGAGAAATCCTTGACCGTCATCTTGAGCGTCACGCTCTCTGAAACGGCGGGGCTGCTATATATCACCAAGGGAACCTCCCCTTTGACTTCCACCCACCTGGCTTTTTCCGAAGGCAGCCAGGACGGCGTACTTAAAAAAATTGTTCCGGCTATGTTGCTCTGCTGGTAGGAACGGGAATCACTGTAATGGCAATTCGTTTTGGCAGGAGAACTTCCTTCGGAATCCGTCAGGGCCAGCTCGGAACCGGACTCCCCGCCATAAGCCACCTTCCATGAAGAAGACGTTTCCCTGACCTTCAAATCCATGGAAAACGACCGGCTGGCTTTTGAAAACGGCCCGGCCTCCTGGAGGTTCGTTCTCCAACCATCCAGGGAAACGGTTACGGCAGGTTCTTCAGGGCTTTCCTTTCCGGCAGCGGGGCCGGAAACAGCCGCGCAGCAGAACGCGGCCAGCCAGGGCAGGCAATAGTGAAGCATAGGCAGGGGGGGTAAGGGTACTTTTCCAGCATAACACGTTCGCAGAACGGCACAAGATGAAAAGAGACCGCCGCCAAGGAAGAAGCGCCGGTTCCGGCAAAACGCTAGCCTGCTTTCTTTCCTCCCCGCTTTTCCGCCTCCTCCCGTATTTCCCCGCCTATGCCGAACCTGGCATCTACAGGAACGGAAACATACTTCAGGGCAGTTTTATAAACCAGCCGAACCCTGCATTTGTCTGCATTCATTTTTTCCGGAGGGGAAAACGTAAAATCGGCCGTCCAGGTTGTTGACTCATCATCAATCTCCGAATTGTCAAGGGACTGGTACTCCAGCACTTTCCCATTCTCGTCAAGAAGCTGGAATTTTTCCGGACGGAACGCGTTATTCGCGTCCAGACAAATGCTGAGCATGAGCTGTTTTTTTCCATCCTCCGTCACCCGCTCGCATTTTTTCACATACAGGTTCCCCACCGGCAGCTCGCACGGTTCCACCACATCGTTCACATTCCCGCCGTTCTCTTCCTCAATGCCAGGAAGCGGAATGAAGGCGGCGGCGCCCTGCCTTAAAGGCAGTTCGTAAACAGGGCTTTCCAGCGTGCGCGCCACCGGGACCCTCAGGCATCCCTTCAGCCGGATCCAGGCACAGCCGGCAGGGGGCAGATTGGCCGCAGTGCCTTCAATTACCGTGAAACTCACTCCTTTTCTACTATTTTCATTCAGCCATGCCGTTTGAAATTCCACAGGGGCCAGCTCCCTGCCATCCGCTGCCCACCTTCCCAAAGACTGGTTTTCCACCACGCTACTCTCTCCAAACCCCCAGGGTTCGCGGATGAAAAGAACGGCGCTGCACTTCCATTGCAGTACCCCTTCCCCGCCGTCATTCCCTGTGTCCCGCTTCAACCCCGCTTCCCTAAAGACGATTCCCACTTTTTCCTCCATTTTCCCCTCTTCCGCTCCCCGGCACGGGTGCCAGCCCGGCAGGAAGAAGACGATGCCGCACCATAAACAATGTATCGCCTTCATGGTTTCCGCTGCCGTGAAGTTTCCCGGACCATTCCGGACAAACCGAATTTCAGGTCGACAGGCACGTCAATCCGTTTCAGCTCAGTCATGTAATTCACCAAGACCTGTATCTCCCCCTTTTCTTCCGGTTCCAGCCTGTAATCCCATTCCCAGGAGAGGGAACCGCCGGAACCGGAAGAATAGCCCCAGCTCCAATTTTTTCCCATCACGGGAGTACCGTCCGGTTTCATGAGCGTCACTCCGCAAATACCCAGCATGCGTGACGAAACCAGCTCCACGTTCAGGTTTATTTTTCCGGAATCCTTATTGAGCGACCTTGTTATTTTCAGAGTAGCCTGCGCGTCTCCCTGCCGGCCGTCATCCATCAGGCTCCCGCCTTTCAGAACAACATGGCGTTCTTCCTTTTCCTTGTCCATGGAAAAAAGACAGCCCTCGGACGTCACCTCCTTCTCCGCTGTCACCAGCAGCATATTCCCCTTTACACTCACCCAGCGGGCGTCCGGAGCGGGAACCCAATCTTCCGTTTCCATCCTGAATTCGGGATCGCGGGCATGCAGGAAATCAACATAATCGGAAGGAACGTTCCCGCCACCGGTGGAATCACGTATCTCCAGGCGGATGCCCTCCTTTCTGCTCCCTATGATTTTGCCGGGACCGGGATTGGAAAAACCCAGCACGACCTGGAACGTTCTTTCCGGTTTTTTTATTCCGGGCTCCCAAGGGATTTTACTTGTAGCCGACAGAAGAATGACGGAAACCGCCTTTTCCGCCGGCGCCTCGTCACCCGGCGCGGAAACGCCCGCAAACAGGCAAAAAACGGGGATTGCGAAAAAGATTTTCATCAGGGCAGTTGTTACAGTAATTCACGCTAGCATTTCCCTTTCAAGGATCAAGAGTAAAATGAAAACGTCAGGAATTCACTCCCTCTGCCGCCGCATGGGAACGGTGGCAGCGCAGCATTCCGTTTCCGCAGAGCCGCCTTCCGGCCATATTGTAAAACCGGGAAGCCGCTGCCGGAAAACTTCTCCGCCCGGATGAAATGTCCATCTCGAGCAATGCCTGACGCTATGGAAAGCCGCAGGCAGGCATGGCGCCGCCTCTCTCCGGAAAGGCCTCACACGAGACCTCCGTTTTTACAACACGATATCCACGTTGTAGGACTCCTCAATCAACAGATAGTCACACCCATGCTGCCTGCATTTCTCAAGGTTGTCCCTGTTTTCACGCAGCAGGCTCTCCCGTGTGCAGGACGCCTCATCCATGCGCTGCTCAATCGCGTTTGCATGGTCCATGATGTCATGGTAATGCCTTTGAATATAATCCTCTGAAAAAATCAGGCAAACATACCGGATCTGCTCCCGGCAGGCCGGTGTAAAATCCTTCTTCCAGTCAAAGGGGATATAGCACCCTTCCACCACCAGATTCTGCCCGTTTTCCATGGCGGTTTTTACAATTTCCCTGATGACGCTCCAAAGGAAGGGGGTGAGCTCTTCATCTGGGCTTTCAGGTGCAAGGGGACATATTCCGCTGCGTATCAACCCCAGCTTTAAATGGTCAATGGATAAATAGGGATAGGAATATTTTTCAAGCGCCCGCTGCGCCGCAAGCGTTTTTCCGGTATGCGTGCCGCCGCCAATCAGCAGAATCACCGGAAATCCCTCCTCCGGCGTCCCTGCGAGGCATGCTCGATTCGCCCGATGCGGGCAACGCCCGGCATTGTTCCATTTCCGTTATCCAGGTTCATGTTGATTAACTGTGGACATATTTTACAGGATTTCCCGCAAGCCGCGTGTTTTGCCAAAAAAAACGAGCCGGGCCGCACAGAGGGGGAACAGCGGGCGCCCCTCCCTACAGGCATTTTGCCCTGCTTTCCGGAGGCACGTTCTGCGGCTAGGGACCCTAAAGTTCCAGTTGCTCCGCCAGCTTGATTTCCGCAAACATTCCATTCAAGCCTGCCATATACGCATCCTGTACTGTCTGGGCCGGGATGGAATGCTCCATGATCTTCAAATCCCTGGCAGCGCAGGCGTCATACAGGAGCGTGACGGGAATGCCGTAATCCTTCGCCGCGCGCACGGTGGTATCAATGCACATATGGGTCATCATTCCGCAGACAACCAGTTCATTCACTTCCCTGGCTTGCAAGAGCTCCAGAAGATTCGTCCGGAAAAAGCTGTTTGGAGCATGTTTCACGACAACCGGCTCATCCCCCGCGGGAGCAATGTCCGGATGGATTTCCGCGCCGACGGTATCCGGGAGGAAAAACGAAGCGTCCGGACGGGTGTTGATGTGCTGGACAAAGATAACGGGAAGCCCCTTTTCCCGGAACCGGTCCAGTACGGCCCTGGTCCGTTCAAGCGCTTCAACGGCGCCCGCCAGTTCAAACCGGCCGCCGGGAAAATAATCATTTTGAACGTCAATAATAAGCAATGCCTGCATCAGCTTCTCCATCCGGCCATTTTTCCAGTTCTTGCAGAGGCGGGCAAGGAAAATTACAGGAGCGCGTGTACTCCTCTCCTCCCCGCTACCGCTGCTTTTGCGGAATCTGGCAGAATGAAGTAATACGTTTGACGGAAGCATCCCGGGAAAAGAGCCTCACAGCGGCCATACCGGGAAGGAGACCGCCGCGGCCGCTTCCGGCCCGGCGCAGCCCATCCGCAGGAAGGCCGTCCATCCAGCAACAAAGCCTTTGCCGTCTCCGGCAAAGGCTTTGAGAATGGCGCCCCGTCGCGGGCGCGGAATGGATCGGAACCTTAATTGCTGTAGGAGGATTCCACGCGCTTGGCTACGTCGCGGTAGCCGTATTCGGCGTCGTAAATCTGCTGGAACGCCGCCAGGGATTCCTCCTTCTTGTCCAGCTTTTCATAAAGCAGGCCGATCATGTAAAGGATTTCCTTCTTGGTGTCATTCATTTCAATCAGTTCCTTGTTGGCTTCCTCCAACTGGCGCAGGGCCATATCATGCATGTTCTTGGCGTCATAGCACTTGCCTAGCAACAGCATGGCGCGGATGCGGATATGGGGGTTGTTGCGGGCGCGCTGGAGCTCCGGAATGGCTTCCGTGTAGTTGCCGCAGTCGAAGAGGGCCTGCCCCAGTTCAAAGCGCGTCTGCGGGTCCGTGGGGTTGTTTTCCACGCGCTGGCGGCACACGGCCACCTGCTGTTCCGCCGCTTCCTTGCTGAACTGGGCGAGCTGTTCCTGAAGTTCCTTGTTGTCCGGCTCCGCGGCGGCGCGGCGGCGGATTTCCTCCACCTGGGCCTTGCGGTAGCGCTCATTCATTTCAGAGGCCTTGTTTTCCAGGGAAATATCATTGTTGCTGAGGCTGAACGCGTAGTTGTAGAAGGAATAGGCATTCGCCCAGTCCTCCATCTGTTCATAGACGCCGGCGATGTCGCGCACGGCGGCCAAGTCCTGCTGGTTCTGGGCATAACGGGCGGAAAGGAGCCCAAGGCGTTCTTCCAGCTCCGCACGGGTGAGGCCCTTCTTGTCGCTCTTGTCCAGGGAGTTCGTTTCCGCGGAGTTCTTCATCACGTCCCGGAAGCTCTTGGCTTCCTCCCACTTCTGCTGCTGCATCGTGGCGCGGGCCATGCAGTCTTTTTCACTCTTCACGGCCACGCTGTCCGTGGGGTCCAGCTTCACGAGGTCATGGTACACCTCAGCAGCCTGGGCGGGCATGTCCCGTGAAACGTAATGGGAGGCCAGCATGTGGAGCATCTTCTTGTTGCCTGGATGGCCCTGGCGGACGGTTTCCAGCGCAAAGGCGGCCAGGTCCGGGAAGCCCACGTCCATGGCGGCCGTGTACAGGGCCTCGTTGACCGGAATGCTGTAAGGATCATTTTCCAGTTCGTCTTCCAGCGCGGAAAGCTGGGTGGCCGCATCCTTCTTGGAGGAGGTGAGCTTGCTGGTGCTGATTTTCATGCCGCTGAACAGGCCGCCTTTCTTGGCTTCCGGGTTCAGCTTGATTTCACAGGCGCGGAGCGCCCTGCGGCCTTCCAGAAAGCCGGGAAGCTGCTTCACCAGGGCCTTGAGCAGGCTGACGGCATAGGGATAATTGTTCATGTCCACCGCCTGGCGGGCGCGCACCCAAAATTCGGCCTGCTGGGGGGTCAACTGTTCTTCTGTAATCGTTTCAATCATGGAACTATATAAGCGTAAATGGTGAACAACGGCAGCGCTCCAAACGGGGAGGCTCCGCATGTAATAGTTTAATGCTATCAGCCGGGGAGGCATACTTCAACCTTGTTTTTTGTTCCCGTTAGGAAAAAATACGCCGTATGAGACTGGATGCTCTTTTATCCCGCTACGGGTACTGTTCCAGGCGGGAAGCGCCGGGCTGGATCAAACGCCACTCCATCACGTTCAAGGGAGAACCCTGCTCCGCCCCCACGGACAAGGTGCAGGCGGAAGGCATCCTCCTGGACGGGGAGCCGGTGGAGTTCCCGGACGGCCTGTACGCCGCCCTTTACAAGCCCGCGGGATATACGTGCAGCCATGACGACGGGGAGGGAGACGTGATTTACGACCTGCTGCCCTTCCAGTGGCGGCACAGGAACCCCGCGGTTTCTTCCGTAGGACGGCTGGACAAGGAAACATCCGGCCTGCTCCTCATTACGGACGACGGGAAATTCATCCACCGCATGACGTCCCCCAGGCATCACGTCGCCAAGGTTTACGAAGCCGTCACGGAAGAGGACATTCCGGCGGAGGCCGTGGAACTGTTCGCCTCCGGAACTTTCACGCTGAACGGGGAGGACCGCCCCTGCGCCCCCGCCGTGCTGGAAATCCTGGAACCGCGCCGCGCCCGGCTGACGCTGACGGAGGGGAAGTACCACCAGGTGCGCCGCATGCTGGCCGCCGTGGGCGCTCCCGTGGCCTCCCTGTGCCGCATTTCCATCGGCTCCCTGCATCTGGACAGCCTGAACCTGGAGCCGGGGGAATGGATGCCCATCCGTCCGGATGCGCTGTAATCCTCCTGTTCGCCATGTGGATTCCCATTTCCGACGCTCCTATTGCCTGCTTTCCGCACTTTGAGGTGGCGGCGGAGTCCGGGGACTGGATTGTGGTGGACAAGGGCGCGCCCCTCATCGTCCACCCGTCCAACGGGAAGAAGGAGCCCAACCTGCTGGAGGGCGTGGAAGCCCTGCTGAGCTATGAAATAGCCAACGGAGCCGCCCTTTCCCTGGTCAACAGGCTGGACCGGGAAACCAGCGGCCTGACGCTGATCGCCAAGAACAAGGCGGCGGCGCGCGAGCTGGGGAGGGCCATGCAGCGGCGCAGGATGCACAAGGAATACCTGGCAATCGTGCAAGGCCGGCCGGAGTGGGCGGAAACAACCTGCGCCGCCCCCATCCTGAGACAGGGGGACGTCGCGGAAAGCCCCATCTGGGTCAAGCAGGCCGTTCACCCCGCCGGGAAGGCATGCGCCACCGTTTTCCGGACGGAACGGACGTGGAACACGCCCCGCGGCCCGCTGGCCCTGGTCCGGTGCATTCCGGAAACCGGACGCATGCACCAGATACGCGTGCATCTGGCGCACCTCGGCCACCCTATTCTGGGAGACAAGATTTACGGCCCCTCCGAAGCCTGCTATCTGGAATACATCCAGCACGGCTGGAGCCGGGAGCTGGAAGAACGGCTGATCCTGCCGCGCCATGCGCTGCATGCCTGCCGGCTGGAGTTCCCGTTTGATGAAGAAGTTTTCACCGCGGAAGCCCCGCTGCCGGAAGACATGCGGCAACTGCTTGAAGCGGGGGATTAAAGAAAATTCCGTCAGACGACCGGAATGACGTCATCCCGGTCAAAGCGCACTTTCGCCAGACGGGCGTATTTGTCCGCCTCTTCATCCCGGTAGCCCAGGGCCAGGGCGCAAAGCGCATAGTACGGGGAGCCTTCCAGGTTCAGAATGCGGTCATAGGCCGCAGGGTCCATTCCTTCCAGAGCGCAGGTATCCACCCGGAGGTCAGCGGCGCAGCTCATCATGAACCCGAGGGCGATGTACACCTGGCGTTCCAGCCATGCCTTCAGGACTTCCGGAGACTTGGAATCCACCAGTTCAAAAATGCGCGCGCGGTACTGGTCCAGGGATTCCATGGTGACGCCGCGCACTTCCACGATGCGTTCCAGATAGCGCTGCACATCCTCCGGCTTGAAGTCCCTGCGGGCGCAGAAGACTACCAGATGGGAGGCGTCCGTAACCTGGGGCTGTCCCCAGGAAACCTCCCGGAGCCGTGAGCGCACAGACGGATCCTGCACGTCGAGGAATTTCCACATCTGGAGACCGAGGGAGGAAGGACTCAAATGCAGGGATTCCAGAAGGGCCTCCCAATCCTCCGCCGGAATTTGGCGGTCCGGGTTGAATATCTTGGTGGCATAGCGCCATTCCAGCGTCTTGATCAATTCCTGAGCGTTCATATTCGTATAAAATGATTGATGCGGGAGCTTTCCGCGGTAGCCGGCGCGCCGGGCGGCGTTGCCGCCATGGCATGCGCCGCGGTTTGCCCCATGTCATGGCATCTTCCCCGTTTCCTCCCCGGAATGCAAGCCAAGGTTCCGGCACAAGCGCGGCAGCGGGTTCTTGCGGAAAAACTTTTCCTACCCGGTACGCCGGAAGCCCCAGCCCTCCCTGAAAAGAAGATGAACGTGGACGGACGAATTGTAAAAATGCGGCCTTGGACCGTGTCCGGGGGGGGCCATGAACAAAAGCTGATTCGTTCATCTTCCAGCTTCACTCACCTTGAGGACGGCCTCTCTCGCATTCCGCTCCAACCAGGGAATCCCGGTTTCCCGGCCCCTGTAAAATCACGCAACCCCGGAGAAAAAGCCCCCCTCTCCGGAAAAACGTCACACAGCCCGGGCAGCTTCCATCCCTAAAAACACGGATGCCGTAACAAGGAGAAACGCTTCCGGCGCACCCATTACAAGAGAACCGCGCCCTTCTCCGGACATTAGAGGAACTTGACCGGCATGTAGTCCCCGGTCTGCTGAATGGTGAAGCTGATGCCCAGGCCGAATTCGTTTTTATTCCCGTTCTTGCGCACGAACGCTCCCACGCCCAAATACCAGGAACCCATGTTGTGGTACACGTTGTATTCCTGAATGTCCAGCTTTCCGTCCAGCAGGGAGAAGCGCCACTTGCCGCTGAATGCCCAGGCTTCCGAAAAACGCTGCAAAACGCGCAGGTCAAGCTGGCTGCTGTCCTCCAGCAGGGAGTGCTGGTTCAGGTAACGGTGCCCCACCACGAATTCCGTGGAGCGCCACGGCATGAAGCGCAGGGAGTTGTTGTACTCATGGCAGCCGGAAATCTTGTCCTTCCCCAGGATGGGGGCCTGCATTTCCGACCGGTATTCCATCCACGGAACGGGGTTCCAGCGCATGAAGGAGAAGAGGTTGGAGAAGTCCCGCTGGTTGATCGGGTCATACAGGTACGCATCCATGAACACATCCCAGGAAAACCAGCGGTGGGAATTGGCGTCCCGGCTGGTCATCAGCATGTTGCGCAGGCCGTACCGGAATACCAGCCCCGTGGGGAGGGAGTCAATCTCCGTATACCTGCCCAGGCTCAGGGACGGCGGATTGGTGGTGGGGGTGTCTCCGTCAATCTGGGGATAAAGCTCGCTCAGGCGGTTGGTCTTCACGTACGCCAGCGTAAAATGGGGCTGCACGATGTGGTTCATGCCGTTCAGGCCCAGGGAATCACTGTACACGGAGGAATAACGGCGGGAAAATTTGAAGTCCGCATCCGTTCCGGCATAAAAAATCCCCTGGTTGAGCGGCTTGTAGTCCTCCACGCCGTAATACCCGGTGTAGCCCCCGCCCAGTTTGGGCGTCAGGTTCAGGAACCCCATGATTTTCTTGGAGGCGGAAATTTCATGGAAGGAATGGAACCGGCTGTAGCTGTCCGTCATCAGCATGCGGGCCCAGTAATCATAGGAAGTGGTTCCGGGCTCCATCTCGTCCAGCATATCCTGGATTTCCGTCCGCATGAAAGGGGGGACGTACTGCTTCAGGAAGGCGAAGCTGGTGCGGCTTTCATACATGACGGGAGAACGGAAAATGGGGGACTTGATGCGTTCATAGCTGAACTCCGTCCGCTGGTCCGCCATGTAGAAGTTGTTGGGAACGAAACGCTGCAGCAGTGAAAAATCATTCGTGTCGTCCGTGCGGGAGAGAAGCACCGTATTATCCGGAGAAGAATTGCGCTGATAGATTTCCGGATAAAAGTCGCGGAGCATGTACTCGTCGCTCAGCATGTTGACGTTGGCCTTCAGCCGCCAGTCCGTGCGGGCGTTTACCCGGTGGGACCACATCTGCTGGAGCGCCAGCCGCCACCGGTCCGGGTCCAGGTGCTCGCGGTATTCATCATCCCCGGCGTTAATCTTCACCCCCTTGTCATGGGTTTTGTAAAAGGACAGGCCCGTCATGTCCGGACAGTCCTTTTCCAGCAGCACGTCACGGATGTCCAGCCCGTAGGCGAAGCCGCGCCTGGTGCGGTAATCCACATGGAGGGTGCCCAGATAGTCGGCGGAAGGCATGCCGTTGTCCGACCATTTTTCCCCCAGCAGGAACCCGTATTCATTCAGGAGGTAAGGCCCCCAGATGGACCGCATGCCGGGAAGGGGAAGATAGCCCACCTCCGGATTCAGGGAATGGCTGAGATAGGGAAAGTAAAAGAAGGGAACGCCCCCGTAATGCAGGGTCAGGTTCTTGAAGGAGAACCTGTCTTCCGGATACACGCGTATCCTGTCCGCTGAAATCCAGGTGAGGGGTTCGCTGACGTCCTCCGCCGTAACGGAGGCGTTACGGGCTTCCAGATAGGTCTTGCCGGCGGCGTCCTTCCGGGATTCAAACTTCCCGCTGCGCAGGATCAGCCCTTCCATCTTCGCCCGGATGGCGTCCGTGAGGAGCACTTCGTTCTCCCAGTCGAACTCCGCGCTGCTGGCGCGTATCAGGCTGTTGGTGCGCGTCTTGCTGTCGCTCTGGTAAATGGACAGGTTCCCTTTCAGAAAAACCCTGCTCCGGTCCATATCCGCCTGCGCGTAATCCGCAAACACCTCCACCCCGGTATCCGTGACCATGTGCACGCGCGGGCCTTCAAAAATGATCTTCCTGGCTTTCTCCACCCTGATGGGCCCGTCATTGGTGATGGAGATATTGGAGGGAATCTGCGGCATGAGCGTGCCGGAAAGCAGGTTCCCCGCCATTTCCCCCTGGGGTTCTTCCTGCCCGGAACCGGAGGACGGGGAGGACGGCGGCTGTCCCGCGGGCGTCTCTGCAAACAGGGGAGCGCCGGCAATCAGCGCCGCGGCACCCCATAGCTTTGCATTCATCCCAATCATGGCTAGTCCACAGAACACTATGAGAAAGGACAAAAGACAAGCCTAATGTCACATTTCTCCGCCAGTGGAGCGGAAATTTACCGGGTCAGAATGCCGTTGGCAATGATGCCCCAATCGGCGGCATTGCCGTCTCCGGCGTCATCCACGCGGATTTCCAGCTTCCTGCCGCCCTCCACCGCCGCCTTCACCGGAACGGAGGAGCCGTCCTTGAGCACGGGGGTTTCCACAAGCTTTTTGCCGTCCAGGTACACGCCGAATTTGACGCTGCCGCGGGAACCGAAGGGCAGCCCCACATCCGCGCGGAACTCCTTCCAGCGTCCGTCCAGGTCATAGGAAAAGACGGCCGGAGCATGCGCCAGGATGAAGCGTTCCGGCTTCCCGATCGTCCTGAAGAAAGGCACGGGCCCCAGGTCAGACGGAAAGAGGACGTCCCACAACGGCACGGCCCAACCCACCTGAGCCACGGAGGGCTTGCAGTCATTCAGGCTGACGCTGGCGGTTTCCGCAGGAATCTGTGCAGGGGTAGCCTCCAGGGAGGGGTCCTGGCGCTCCAGGGCGCGCTTCCAGATGGGGAGCCATTCTTTCACCTCCGGACGGGAGCCATGCTTGCGCTCCACCTCCGCGAGGGCCTTCCGGGCTTCCTCCGCGCGGCCGCGTATCCACAGGTTCTGAACGTCGCCGAAGTAAACGGTCTGGGCCAGCGAAGGAGTCTTGGCCCCCTGGGCGTCCATCCACACGGGCAGCGTAATCATGCTGCGGGTGCTGTCGCAGTTCAGCACGGCCACCCGCATTTCTATAAAGCCACCCCTGTAGCCGGGCCGGCAGATGGTGAGGTCAAACTCTCCCTTTCCATTCAGGGAAGCTCCCACGGCATTGGAATCATAATCCGAACCGCCGGGAGGGTCCAGGTGGACTACGATTCCATAAGCGGGCCGCGTCAGGCGCACCCGGCCTTTCAGCCGCAGGCCGTCCTTGACGGGAATGGCCTCCAGCCGTTCAAAGGAGCCCGGAACGTACTTCCCGATCATGCGCCCGTAGGAGGCATCCGCGGGAAGCTCCGTCTCCACGCCGTTGAACAGGGGAACGCTGGCCAGTTTCAGGGCGTCCGTAGGCGCCAGGAAAGCCCCCTTCCCCTCGTTGCGCAGTTCATTGCCGTACGTGGAATTGCCGTGGCCCATCAGGGAATCCCCCGCGTTGGGGTAGTCCCATCCGTTGCCCGTGTGCGGAAGGCCGAAGGAATGCCCCAGTTCATGAGCCGTGCCGCCTATGTAAATGGTGGCGTTCTTCCCCTTGGTCACCTTGAAGCGGCCACCCTGCATCATCTCCGTATCCAGGAAGCTGGCGGGATCCAGCCCCTCCTGGTCGCAGGTCCAGCCCGTTCCCTGGTGGCTGAAGCCGCCGCCGTAATAAGGCCCTACGCCGTCCGGCAGCTGGCACACGATCAGCACGTGTTCCTTTTCAATGTCAATCCCCTTGGACGCCAGCACCTTCCTGGCGGCTTCCCGGGAGACGGGACCGGAGCTCTGCACGTTCATCTCGCTCATGGGCCTGTCCACATAGGCATCGTAAATGACCAGCTTCCCCCGTTCGTCCAGGTCCAATTGGAACGTAAGCGGAGGAAACCCGTTGGCCTGCATCTGGTCCGCATAATAGGCCTGGATGTTCTTCAGGATATGGTCATACCGTTCCCGGTATCCTTCAAGGGCCGGCCTGTCCTTGAACGTTACGTAAACCACGTGCAGCTTTCTGGAAGACTTGGGCTTCCCCTGGTGATAGGCGCTCAGGGCCTTCCATGCGGCGCGCGCGTTGGCGGCATCCCCGGGATTCACCGTCCAGCTCACGGGCAGGCGGGTGAACTCCGCCCCTTCCCGGGCCGCGGGAGCCGGAGACCGGGAGGCTGATTCCGCATCCTTCCCCATGGCGGGGGCGTTCCACGCCCCGGCGCCCAGGGCCAGCAATAAGACAAAAAAGCGTTTCGACATAAAATCCATGAACCGATGTCAGGATATACGGGTAAACCGGAGGTGTTTTATCACCATATCATTCACCAGACGGTTCATATTCTCGGAAAAAGAGTCGTACACCACTTCCACGCGGCAGGGACCGGGCGTCATCACCACCTCCACCGCCGTGGAATAAATGAAATGCTCCCAGTTGCCGGAGCGTGACGTATGGGGAAAAGCCAGCGTGCCCGCGCGCCGCCCGTCCAGGTACAGGCTGCGCAGGGCGCAGGTGTTCCCGTCTGAAACGTCAAAAGTGCCGTTCGCGAAAAAGGCGTCCACCCGGTACACGCCGGGCTTGTCTATGTTGACATTATAGCACAGGGCGTCCGGAGACTCCGTAACGCGGGAAAACCAGACTTCATCCCCGCTCAGCCCGCAGGGGCGCGTCTCCATGCGGGCATCCGCGGAAGGATAGTCATTGGGTTCATTCAGATAAGACTCCCTGCCGTCCAGAGCGACCGCCATCACCTGGAAAGACACGTCCCCCCGACTGGGGGCAGGCATGTAATGGCAATACTCCGTCTGGGACACAGGAATGCCGTTCCGGTAAACACGGTAATAATCCGCTCCGGCCACGGCCTCCCAGGCGATTCCATGGCGGGCTGCCTTCCACTCCGGAGCCTCCAGGCTGCCGCCCATGTGGGCCAGATTCACCTGCCCCGCCCCTTCTTCTGCGGCAACCATCTCCAGTTCCACGAACACGCGGCCCTTCATGCCCGGAGAAAGCACGGGGGGAGCCTCCTGCCCGTTGACCAGGCACCGCGCTATCCGGCGCCCGTGGCCGCGCAAGCGCACATCCACCGTCATGCCGCGGTATTCCAGCCCGGCCAGTTCATGAACTCCTTCAAAAGACTCCGGAACACAGGGGCGGAACTCCATGGAATCCGGCTGAAGGCGGATGCCGAACAACCCCTTGTAAAAACTGCCCAGCATCCCGGCAATGCTCCAGAGCTGGCTGTCCGAACTGAGCAGCAGCCCTTCATCCAGGCCCGTTTCCAGAAGCACGTTCTCTTTGTTCGTCCCACACAGCAGGGCGGCGCGCACCATGCAGGCGAACGCCAGAGCCAGGGCAGACTCATTCTCCACCGCGGCGGCGGCCTGCGCGTAATAGCCCTCCAGGAACGGCCACATGGCACGGTTGTGGTAAGGCGGCACGCCGTCCGGCATCTGGGGATGGAAACAGGGAATGCCGTACACGCAATGGGGGAGAACGGCTACCATTCCGGCGGCATGCGGACCGTGAGCCTGCCCCAGAAGCACGCAAAGCAGATTGCCCAGGGAATCCACCTTTTCCGACAGCACGGGGTAACCCCGGCCATACAGGTACTGCCCGTACAGGGCATGCTCCGGAATCCGGAAAAACCGCTCGATGACGGCGGACAGGGAGACGCTTTTTTCCTCCCATTCCCGCGCCTTCTCCTCCAGCCCCAGTTCCCGGAACATCCGTGCCAGAACCTTGCGGGCCTCCGCATGCAGAACCATGGTGGAAAGGCTGCATGAATCCCCGATGTCCGCGGAAGTCATCCACGCCGGGTAACTCTGTTCCCGCCAGTCCAGGAAAGATGACTCCCCTTTCACCAGGCCGCCGGTAGCCGCAAGCACCTGTTCATCCCGCATGCACGTCTTTTCCAGCACGCGGCAGGAACGGGCCAGCCAGCCGGCGTCCCCCGTCAGGCAGTAAACCTCCCAGGCGGCCATTCCCCACACCACGCGGTCGGAGGAAATGGGCCAGGAACCGCCCGTGCCGGTATCCTGCTCCACCTCCCCGTTCCGCACCCGGGCATTCAGGCTCTTCATGCAGGCATGGACATTCCACAACCCCAGCCCCAGATGGGTGGCGTAGGAAATATCCCGGGTCCACACGGTGGGCCAGTTGGCTCCCGTCCGGAACGTCCCTTCTTCATTGAGCAGGGAACCGGCCTCGTTAAGCGCCAGGCTGTAGGCCTTATTGAGCACTTCAAAGCTTCCCCGGTAATGCGGGGCGTTCCCGGTCTCCGGCAAAACGCGCCATTCGGAATAACGGCCGTTCTTCATGGTCTTCACCTGGCCGTCCCGCTGCACCTCCGCCCAATGCGCGGCATCCTGGCGCACGGAATTTCCGGTCAGTGTAAAGGCCTCACCCCGGTATAATATGCGGTCTTGGTCCATAAATAAGCGGATGCTGCATCCATCTTTCTTTTTAACACGGGGGAAAACTTCTGTCCCGCAGAAAATGAGGCTTACGGAGCTTTCAAGGCACAAAAAAACCGGGCTCCCCGAAAACGGGAAGCCCGGCACAAGAGCAAATCAACTTTAATGCTTCAACAGAGAGGAAACGGCGTCACGTTCTTCCTTCAGTTCATTGACGGTGGCGTCAATCTTTTCCTGGGAGAACGCGTTGATCGGCAGGCCCTGCACGATTTCCCAGCCGCCGTCCTTGGTGGTGCGGACCGGGAAGGAGCAGATGAGGCCCTTTTCAATGCCGTAGGAGCCATCGGAGCACACGGCCACGGAATACCAGTCGCCTTCCGGCGTCTGGGTAGCCAGGCTGCGGACGGTATCCACGGCGGCGGAGGCGGCGGAGGCGGCGGAAGAAGCGCCGCGGGCCTTGATGATGGCGGCGCCGCGCTGCTGCACGGTGGTGATGAAATCACCCTTGAGCCATTCCGTATCCTTGATGACTTCCGTCACGGGCTTGCCGCCGATCCTGGCGTTGGTGAAATCAGGGTACTGGGTGGAGGAATGATTGCCCCAGATGGTCATGTTGGTCACTTCCGTCACATGGACGCCAGCCTTTTCAGCAAGCTGGCTCTTGGCGCGGTTTTCATCCAGGCGGGTCATGGCGAAGAAACGGTCGGAGGGAACGCCGCTCGCATTGTGCATGGCGATCAGGGCATTCGTATTGCAGGGGTTGCCTACAACCAGCACGCGCACGTCCTTGGCGGCGCTGCGGGCGATGGCCTGGCCCTGGCCGATGAACACCTTGCCGTTGATGTCCAGCAGGTCCTTGCGTTCCATACCGGCCTTGCGGGGCACGGAGCCTACCAGAAGGCACCAGTTGGCGCCGGCGAAGGCTTCATCCGGATCAGAGGTGGGAACGATTTCATTGACCAGCGGGAACGCGGCATCACGCAGTTCCATTACCACCCCTTCCAGAGCATTCATGGCCGGGGGAATTTCCAGCAGGCGCAGGTTGATCGGCTGGTCCGGTCCCAGCATGCTGCCGGAAGCAATACGGAACAGCAGGGAATAGGCAATTTGGCCGGCGGCTCCTGTAACGGTAACGGTGATAGGTGTTTTCATAACGTTCAAATTAAAATAAACAGATCTTTTCTGTCTGGTCCCGGTTATAGCACAGGGAAGAACGGCGCTCAATCAGGAACTTTTTATTTTGACAGAAAAAATCCTCTTCCCCATTATGCTTGAACATCAGCCCTGCAGGCCTTATCCTTTAAATCAACCAAGTTTTTACCATATATTTGCACTGATACCATGAATTTAACGATCATCGGCAGTGGCTACGTGGGGCTTACCACGGGCACCTGTTTTGCGGAAATGGGCCACCACGTCATCTGTGTGGACAATAACGCGGAAAAAATACGCACCCTCCAATCCGGGTCCATTCCCATTTACGAGCCCAAGCTGGAAGAACTCGTGAAAAAAAACGTGGCCGTCGGACGGCTGGAATTTTCCCCCTCCATTGCTGATTCCATTGCGGAAAGCGAAGTCATCTTCATTGCCGTGCCCACGCCGCCCAATACGGACGGCTCCGTGGACCTCACCTACATTGAAAAAGTGGCCCGGGAAATCGCCCAGGTGCTCCAACCGGAAATGGGCTACAAGGTCATTGTGGACAAATCCACCGTACCCGTCAAAACCGGTGAAAAAGTCCGCCAGACCATCAAGCGCTATGCAGGAACGGACGTGCAATTCGACATCGTTTCCAACCCTGAATTCCTGAGGGAGGGATGCGCGGTGGACGACCTGCTGCATCCCGACCGCATCGTCATCGGCGCCAACTCGGAACGTGCCATGGACGTCATCAAGCGCGTCTACCAGCCCATCCACGCGCCCATTCTGGAAACGGACGTCAACTCTGCGGAGCTCATCAAGCACGCCGCCAACTCCTTCCTGGCCCTGAAAATTTCCTACATCAACGCCGTCGCCAAGGTCTGCGAAAAAACGGGAGCGGACGTGGAACTGGTGGCGGAAGGCATCGGCATGGACAAGCGAATCTCCCGCCACTTCCTCAACGCGGGACTGGGCTACGGGGGCTCCTGCTTCCCGAAGGACGTCAAAGCCTTCATCAACATCAGCCGCACGCTGGGCATTCCCTTCACCCTGCTGGAGGAAGTGGAACATATCAATGACACCCAGCACATCCACTTCCTGGACCAGATCAGGGACCGCCTGTGGGTGCTCAAGGATAAAAAAATAGCCGTCTGGGGCCTGGCCTTCAAGCAGAACACGGACGACATCCGGGAATCCATCGCCCTCAAGCTGTGTGAAAAGCTCCGCAGGGAAGGAGCCATCGTCACCGCCACGGACCCCAAGGCCATGCACACCGCCGCCCCAATCCTGGAACCGCTGGGCGTTACGCTGGAGGAAGACATGTACGAATGCGCCCGGGATGCGGAAGTGCTGATCATCGCCACGGAATGGAGCGAATACGCGAATGCGGACCTGCAAAAGCTGGCGGACGTCATGCGCAACCGCATCATCTTTGACGGAAGGAACATCCTCTCTCCGGCCAACATCCGGGCCGTTGGATTTGAGTACCATTCCGTGGGCAGGCCCTCCATTGAAGAAGCCTGACCGCTGCCGGGAATAATTCCGACTCCAAACGCCCCATTTGCAGAAAGGCCCCCGGAGCGCTGAATGCTCCGGGGGCCTTTGTTATGTATTCGCTAATCCTGTTGGCCGATCAAAACTCAAACTGCAATCCCGCGCGCAGGTAGAAACCGGGATCGTAATGGTACTTCTCCAGCTCATGACTCCCGTTGCTGGTCTTGATGGTGCCGGAGTTCCCAAAGGAAAAACCGACGTCCGCCACCAGTCTGGGACGAACGCTGCCCCAGTGTCCCAGGCCTACGTCGGCTCCCACGCCGGCGACGCCGGAAATCCACTCGAACTGGCGGACGCGGCGGTCATGGTGAATCGTCCAGGTGCCGGACACCACGGAAACGAAAGGCCCCCACGTCAGCCCCTCGCTCACCTTGCTGGTATAGGAAAGCCGGGCTCCTTCCAGTTGAAGGGTCCAATTGTTCGTTGCCTTCCATTCAAACTGGATAAGGGGAAGGAGGGGAAAATCTCCCAGCTGCGGATAACAGCCGACGCCGATACCATAGCTGAATCGGTCATTCAAGGGACCTGCGAGAAGGGCATGGCCGCCGAAAAACAAATTATGGGTCGTCCAGGTATCGAAATCCGTGGAAATCTGCGGCGTTACGCCGAAAACCAGGCTCGTCTTCCCCCTGAGCTTGTAAGACGCGGTCACATTCAGCCAAATCGTGTACAGCTCATCCACATCCATCTCGCGCGCGCCTTCTCCATTGAACCAGCTCAAACGAAGGGCGGCCGTGGAGGAAAAGCCCCAGGAACCGCTGGACATCCGGCACAAATTCAGGTCCGTCATCCAATTCTGTATGTTCACGCTCCCATGTCCGTTTCTGGAATCCATGGGGCCAAGCAGCTCAAAATAGGACTGCGTGGGAAAAACGGGCTTGGAGGCGTTCTCCCCCGTGGGAGCCGGAGAGCTATTGTAGCCTCCGGAATAAGCTTCCGCATAATAGCCGGTATCATAACCGTCTGAGGAATCGGAATCCGGATAAGGCTGGGCGTTCGCCTGGGCGACCAGAGTCATGCCGGCCATGAGAGAGAAACTTGATAATAATCGAAGGAACATGATCGGAAATTATATATCAGTGCACATTCGGTCAATCAAAACATATACAAATGACTAATTAATATTTTCACGCCCGAACAGCAGCGCGATCATAATCATCACGAGTACAAGAAGTAAGTACCAGCGGGCCGCTTTGCTGCTCCGGATACACGCCCCCGCACAAACAAGAGACACGACAAAACAAACCGCCGCCGCCAGGAGCATTCCCCGCGCCAGCATGGGAAAATCCAGCGCCCCTGCCCCCGCCGCAAGAAGCGTCCCTATCACATACCCGGCAAATGACCACCTCAACCCCGCCAGCCAGGAAAAAGAGGCTGTCTTCTGTTGGCTCTGCTTCATTTCATCACTCTGCGTGCCAGTTTCCGAATCTCAAGTTAAAAATCCGGCCTTCTCCATGATATGAACAAAAAGGATCTCCCTCAACACGGGAATGCCTCCCAAAAGCAACAAAAAAACACGTTGAAAAATAGACCGGGCACAAAAAGGCGAAGACCTCCCATATCTGGTTTTATGAATTAAAAAAACTCCGGAATACTGCGCCTACAGGATTTCTTCTCAAGATAACATTATTCAGGTTCCATATACGGTTCAACATTTATTTGTTTTTCCTGACTGCTTCAAGCCTCTTATCAATTTGCTCTGCTAGGGAAAGAACAGAACAAGACGTATCCATGGAAACAAGGGCTACTACCGTATTACCGTTCACGAAAAAGAGGGACGACTCGTTGCTCGACGGAATCATTCCGCCAAAATCGCCCAATACCCCCTGCCTTCCCAAACTGTAATCTCCCAGTTTGAACGGATTGACGACCACCGTTGCTATTTCGTCATCCCAAGACCATTGTTCAGGCCTGTCCGGGGTTTTCTGAAAACGCCGTGAATACAGCTCGTTCATGGCCGCAGACTGAGACTGGCAATAGCCGACAAAAAGCCAAATATCGCTCTTGTCATCGTCTTTCCCTTCCGTATGAAGGCGCGCAACCACGCCGTTTTCCTGTTCATCCACCACATCCACGTCTCCCTTCTTCCAAACAGTCTTCAACCATGCCTGATTGATAGCACCCTGATCGGGATTGGGCAAAATAACCTTCTTGTCGGGAGAAAGCGAAAGAGATGAGAAATATGTATCAAAGTTTTTCCACTTTAAACCTTCCGATAAATCAGATTCCCCACGAACGCTAAAAGGAAACTTTCCGGGAATGCCATAGTCGGGAGCAAGTTTTTTTCGTTCTTCCCGCTGCTTCTCTTCTTTTTGCCAACGGAGTTTGGATACTTCCCTGGCCCTACGGTCCCGCTGTTTGATAGATCGGTTGAATTCCATTAATTTTTCTTGGGCTAAATCAAAATCATAAACAGCCGGCGCTTTCCCATCCAGAACGAGAGACAATGCTTTAAGTACAGGCAGCATTTCACGCGTAGAGGCATATCTCGTCTTTACCGTTTCGGGGGTAACAAAAGTAGCCGGATCGGTAAATCCCTTGAACGCCAATCCAGCGTTTTTAAAGGTAAAACAAAGAATATCATCACCTTTGGTCATAACCCAGCAATCGTCGCTTAACACTATTTCCTTATAAATGGAAGGCATGGACCAATAATTGAATGAAGCCCCTTCAAAAATAATCATATCAGTCCGTATGCCGAAAATGCTGGTGGAGTACCAAACATCCATTGATCCATCGATACGGCTGTTCTGGTTACAATAGAGAACAGAATTCCAGCTGTCGGATGTAACGAAAAAAATACCTTTCCCTACTTTTAATCCATGGAGGATTTTTTTGAGGTCTGGAGCCTTTTTCAAAAATTCTTTACTCCCAAAATGAAATCCAGTATTTTCTAACCTCTGTAATCCTTGCAACCTTATATTCTGAATAGCATCTCTTGTTGATGCCTTTGCTTCTGGGACTACTATCATCGGCTCCAGCGCAAAAGACAAAACAGGAGTATATGATAGCACAAATAGTTTCAATAATATGTTTTTCATTTTAATTCTGGGATAATTGACATAATTTTAGTTGGAATGATTATACCATTATTATCACGATATAAAGATTGTATTGTATTATTTCGATAAGAATCAGGATTTTCTCCAATCACAGGACCAGCACAAGAATCACAAATACACTCAACATTAATAATAACATTAAAACCTAAACTAATATTAATATTAGATTTAACGTACATATGATTAAAAAATCCAGATCTAATATCGTAAAGAGGATCTTTATTCGAAACAATAGGTTGCCTTAAAGATAAATAATTATTATATTTTGGGTTTTCATAAAATGGATTATTACATAAACCTTTACCTACTAAATCAACAGTATGTATTCTTCCAAATTGTTCTTGATAATTACATTTTGCATCGATTCCCAGAAGCCGGATAAGAGATGATAGAGAAAAGGCTTGATCATAACAATTAACTATTTTACCATTACTTTGTTCAAGATAGGAATCCAGATTAATGCTTATTGAAATTGGTGTTGCTTCAAAATATTTTGGAGCTCCATTTACTACATCATATTCCCACCCCATTTGATTAAAAGTGTATTTAGTAATATTCCCTATTATTAGTATGGAGGAGTTTTGATCGAAGCCTATGTTACCTGAATCTTCTATTGCTACATCCAAAGCCTTAATCCAAGGTTTCTTCTTGTTGTCATTCATATCCCATGGTGACTTGAGTGGTTCCTTGAACAAAACATACCCATTCCTAACTGTTGTTTCAAAAACAATTGTCTCGTTAGTAAGAGCAGTTCCTTGAATCTCTGTTAATCTCCAAGTCCATTGTTGATTTCCTTTATTCAATTTGGAATCAATATTATCTTTGAAAGAAATTTCAAATTCTGTGTTGTTATCAAATTCCTGTTCATCCAGTTCTGGGAGGAAATTTTTCGGAACTTTTCCCTCATCCTTTGTCTTTATCTTCGCTTTCTTTATGATTCCAGGTTTTACTTCCGCTTTAATTTTTAGATCAGGTTTTTTACCGCCAATATAGAGAAAAGGTTCCGATTTCGTTGCTTTGCCATTCTTATCAAAAGTTGCTTCCGGGACATCTATGATTTTCCCTTTATAAGTTTTTAATAAATCCATAGCATCCTTGTCATGCTTACCCTGTACGTGATTGAAACTTATTTGATGGATTAGGAGGCTTGGAGTTAATAATTTGTGTGCGGCTTCAAGATCAGTCAAATGTTTTTTCTGTCCGTTTTTAGTCTCATAAAAACTCATCTTGCATTTTACCGTGATCACTTTTCCCCACTGTTCCTTGTTAGACGAATGGACAGTACAAGTGTCCTGATCTCCATTTTTGACTTCCAACTTTTCCGTAACGGTCCATTCGTACTTTTTCTCTTCGTCCAATTCGTATCCTGCATGCGGCTGCGGCGGCTCCACGACAACAACAGTGAATTGCCCCTTAGCTTTATACTCCTTGATTTTCTCTGGTTCAAAAATGGCATATTTATTGCTGTTCTCATCTTCTGGATCCTCTCCTTCTGCTTCTTCTATAGTACATATGGGAAGTGACTGAGGATCCACCTTGATTTTACCTCCCGGCTCCCCGCTCGCCCAACTCGCTTGCAGAATCAGAGAACAGGCAATTAGAACAATATAATAATACCGCAATATACTCATATGTCTTTTATCGATTAAAATATTCATTCAGCCGTAATCTCATTTTATTTACATTTGATTCACTGTATTGCTTTGTTCCAATGATAAATTGTTTCCAATCAACTTTCCATCTATCCATCATTCTGATTTCCTGGGGAGTAAAATCAATGACATTGGGACTGTTGGGGAATTTATAGCTGGAGCGATAATAAGAATCCTTCATTTGCTCCGTTGACCATGTCTCAAGCATCTTTTGTTCAAATTTCTTGATATCGCCTTCATCCCAGATCTTTAGATGCCACTTCCAGTTTTCTTTCAATGGACCGGGAACTGAAGCCTCATTCCATAGTTTCCTGAACGTATAAAGCAGTAATTTTTGGGAAAGGCGAAGATGCAATGGAGAATCGGCCCGTTTCACAAAACAGTTGCTCCAAGCTTTCAGTAGATTTACCGGAACATCAGCATTTTTTATGGAAGTAAGTTCCGGAGGGGAAGGCATCCTGGCATTCTGATAGCCGCTTTCCAGACATGCATTCAGAAAAACACCACCAAGAGTCGCCTCTTTAGAGCCATTTCTGGAAATTCTTAAAAAATAGAATCCGGCCCGGTCCGTATAAAAATTTTTATATACTCCATTATTCCCGAAATCCCGGCATCTCGTACGGACCATAACAGGAAGCGACATGATACGGGTTAGTTCAAGGTTTACAATATTTTCCGATTTTTTCCCATTCCTTTGAATCAGAACCTCCTGAGGCAAACGAGATTCGACAAAACGAGCTTCGATCAGGTAATCCCGATCATAGCGTGAAATGTCATTGGATAAGGGTTGGTTGAAGTAGAGGGAAATTTCATTTTTACCAGCAGGAACGCGTACAAGAACCCATAAGTCTGGACCATCAAAAAAGGTACCGTGCATATAACCCTGATCACTCCATTCGGAACAGGGACGGGTCGCGTCGTTGATGTTGTACAGACAAATTCGGGACGCTGCATTTTCTTCATAGAATTTCCCCGATATCCAGGCATCTTTGATTTTCTTCCTCGGCCCGAGAGTTACTCTGGCGTCATACAAATAGCCTCGGGAATCCTTTCGTTGATCAAAACGATGCATGATATTTCCCCATGACTTTTTTGCCGAACGTCTTAAGGAAAAATGGCGTCCGTATCTGTTGCACCAGTCGCCCTGTGTTTCCCAATCATCACAGGCAAAACAAATACCATAAGGCCTTTCGCCAAGCGGCAGAGATTGAAACTGGTTCAAAGAATTATGCCATGCCTGATCATCTGGAATGGAAAAAATTTTTGGATGTTTGATTTCATCTCCAAGACGACGTCTTTTCTTTTTACTGGCTGTTGTTTTTCCAACGACCCGAAACCCTTCTCCAAAAACTCCAGCTAAAACAGTCCCATCAGGAAGATCAACAAAACAACTGACTGTGCCTCCCTTTTTTTTCTCTGCCAATTTAGTGTTCACAGAACTTTCATATTGCATATTTGCCGGATTAAGCAAGATGGGAACTTGATTGCGGAAGCCTATCCACACTCCTTCCTTTACGGGATAAAGGCTCGTCACATAATCTTCGGGAAGAGGCCTCAATTTACCTTGGGAAGATTTCATAATTCCCTTCGCTTTCAGTTTTTCCACGGCATCCATTCCCCGGATAAAAATCTCTTTGTCACCGCGTTTTATTCCCAGTCCTGACGTTGTGCCCACAAATACGGAATTACCATTGGCAGCCATGGTATTGCACAAATTTGACGGCAGCCCTGCACCGAAAAGAACCGGAGGTTGCGAAAGCTTGCGTGCATCATCCGAATGCCATTTTGACTGAAAAAACTCACAGGTCTTGTATTCATCCTTAAGAGTCATCCGGGCCATTCCTGCCGTTAAGAAGCCTACCCACAAATCTCCCGACCTATCAAAGGCTAGTGCTGAAACTTGATCTTCAGGCAAACCATCGGCCCGCGTGACATCCTTCCATGAATCCGTCAAAGGGGAATAAATAGCAATGCCTCCCGAGGTTGCTACGGCAACATCCCCTGTTGCAGAAGAGACGCTAATGTCAAAAACACGGCCACCCGGCAATGTCGTCTTACGGGTGTATGTTTTCCATTGTTTGCCATTCCAAATACACACTCCCCAACAGTCTGTTCCCACCCATATTCTTCCCTGGGCATCTTCAGCCAGGGCATAGAAATTTTCAGTATCTGGAAAATCTGCCGCTGTTCCTGCCTTTTTCCAGACATTTTTATCCAGCTCCAAGTAGAATAATCCCTCACCCTGGGTTGAAGCCCATAAAATACCTGAAGAATCCACTAAAGCATCCGTTATCCTGCTTCCGGGACAAGGAGGAAGGTTGGAGAAATTTTCCACCCCAAGAGAGAAGGAACATGATGCAAGCAAAGTTGAGACCATTAATCCCAATAGCTTCAGAAATGCCGTGAATCTCATATTCATCGGATGAAATTCTAATAATTCCTACAACAAAAAACTAAAATAGGGCTTATCAGCAACAGTAGTTCTTCTGATATTTGCTATTATGTTGAAATCAAATTAAAAAGTCAAAAATTATTTCCTTCCTTATTTTGGAATATTCAAGACTCTCCCTGGTTTTTCCCATTACTGGGAGTAAAAAATGGTCGGGAAGACAGGATTCGAACCTGCGACATCCTGCTCCCAAAGCAGGCGCTCCACCAGGCTGAGCTACTTCCCGTATAAAAAAGGGATTAAAAAATTGGGAGAAAAAAATGGTGGCTCGGGACGGGATCGAACCGCCGACACGGGGATTTTCAATCCCCTGCTCTACCGACTGAGCTACCGAGCCACTTGCTTGCACGCAGAACGTGTTTGCGGGACAGAATCTAGCACCGCATCTCCGGTATTGCAACCACAAAATATCATTTTTCCAATTTTCCTGCGTTTTGCCGTGTCCGGCCCAAGGAAGTTCTTCCCTGTGAATCAGGAGGAAGTCTGAGCCAGAATACCGCTCAGCAACAGCGGAAAGATCAGCGCCACCCAGGAGAGGGTGTACAGCAGGAGAGGGGGCATGTTCTTTTTCAACCTGTCCAGCACGAACATGAATACCCCCGCCATGGCCAGCCCGTAATAGATCCACGCGTCACCGGTGTATTCCCGGGCGGCGGCGGCCAGGCAGAAGACGACGTAGATCACAATCACCCCCATCCAGACCAGGGAAACCATGTCCCGGGCGGCGGAGTCCTGCCCGTCTTCCTCTTCTTCTTCATTCCACCGTTTGCGGCTGAACATGCTGAGGATGACCAGAGCGACGAGATACCAGGTGGGCGTGGACAGCTGGCCGCCCCAGCCTCCGCCCATCGTTCCATAGAAGTAGGCAGGGATTCCCGCTCCCGTAGAAAAGGAGACGGCGGCAAAGAATGATGCCATGACGAATCCGGAGGACAGGCTCCCCTTTTTGTGCGGATTGGAGGAAAAGTAGAGGAAAAGCAGGCTGCAAATACCCGGAAGCAGGGCAAACTGGAAGATGACCACGCCCAGTTGGAAGAACATGATCCACAGCCCCGTCACGGCCGCCACCACAATGAGCAGGGAGATGACGAAGCAGTGCTTTTTGGCAAACAGCAGGCATTCATCCGAGTATACTGCAGGGCCTCCCCGGAATATTTTAAGCACCCGGTCCAGCATGTTGACGCACCAGACGGCCACAAAGAGGAATTGGTACAGCCAGGGGGTGGAGACTACCACCAGATGGGACTGGCTGACGGCAAAAGCCCATGCAATGGCTGCAGAAGGAATCTCCAGTCCCATCAGGGAAAACCACGCCCACCAGGGGGGTCTCTTCAGCACCTGCTCCATTTTCCGTTACATCATCCCCATAACCGTTCCTCCCGCAAGCTCCCGAACCGTCATTCACAAACTTCCGCATTTTTATGCGGGGATGCTTGACATGCAATAAAACACTCCTATACTGGTGCTCCCCTTGCGTCGGAAACGCAATACATCACCATGAAGAAAGATATTCATCCCCAGTACAATCCGGTCGTTTTTGTCGACATCACCACCGGACGCCGCTTCATCACCCATTCCACCGTTCGCTCCCCCAAGACGGAAGTTATTGACGGGGTTGAACATTTCGTGGTTTCCTGCGGCATCACCTCCGACTCCCACCCGTTCTTCACCGGCAAGAACCAGTTCGTGGACACGGAAGGCCGCATCGACAAGTTCCAGAAGCGTTTCGGCGCTGTCCGCCGCAGCGGCGGCAAGCCCAAGCTCAACAAGTAAGGCTTGTCCCCAACAGTTTTCCAACCCCGTTTCCTTTCCGGAAAGCGGGGTTTTTTATTTGCAGGCTTCTCTTTGCCCCTTTTTCCTGCTTCACTGGCGGCAGCATGACGTTGACACCAGACCATTTTGACAAGCAGTCTGCGGAGCTTCTCCGCTCCGGCCGTCCCGTCCTTGCCGGAATCAGCGGCGGACGGGATTCCATGGCGCTGCTTTCCCTGCTTTCCCAAATGCCGGGGTGCCACCTCATTGCCTGCCACGTGAATCACGGGCTGCGCCCGGAGGCGGAGGAGGAGGCACAGTTCGTATGCCGGTACGCCGCCTGCCTGGGGGTTCCCTGTGTCCAGGAACGGGCGGACGTCCGCGGCATGGCCCGTTCGCGTGGAATTTCCATTGAAGAAGCGGCGCGGGATGCCCGGCAGGCCTTGTTCCTGAAATGGGCTGCCGGCTATCCGGGGGCTTTCGTGGCCCTGGCCCACCACCGGAACGACCAGCAGGAGACAGCCCTTCTCCACCTGTGCCGCGGGGCTTCCGGCATTCACGGCATGTCACCCGTTTCCACCTGGGCCAACGGATTGACTGTCGTACGCCCCCTGCTGGATTTTTCCCGGAAGGATATTACCGCCTACCTGGAGCATCGCCATATTCCATGGCGGGAGGATTCCAGCAACCAGTCTGCAGAGTATACCAGGAACGCCCTGCGCCATGAGGTCATTCCCAGGCTGGACACGCTGTTCCAGCGAGACACCAGCCTTTCCTTTTCACGCGCCTGCCGCATTGAGAACCAAATCCGCACGGCGCTTTCCCAGGCGCTGGATTCCATGAATCTGGCAGACCCCCAGGGGCGCCTGTTCCTGCCCAAGGTCAACCAGCTTCCCGCGGAGCTGAGGCAATGCGCCGTGCATGATTACCTGCGCCGGCAGCATATTCCGGACCTGACGGAGGACGCCGTGCTCCGGGTGATGAGCATTCTGGATACGGACGGTCCTTCCCGGACTTCCCTGCCCGGCGGCAAGCTGGCCGTACGCAAGGAGAAGCGCCTGATGGTCACGGATGCGCCGCGCCCAATCAATAAAGGGGAGCAACCCCCTGCGGGTACAGCAGGTGGAATTTAATGGCTTCATTCCCCACCACCAGAGCGGTGCCGAACATCCTGTCTTCATCCGTCAGCCGCGGGAGCTGGGCAATCGGGAAAAGCAGCCCTCCCAGAATGAGGCCGTAGTTGTATACGGACGGCATCATGCAGAGCAGCTTTTTGGAGATGTCCGCGGCGTCCAGGGTCGGGAAGACCCACACGTCACTGGGCTGAAGCATGGAGTTGCGGTGAACGCGCACGCTGTAGGAGTCCGGGGACAGGGCGGCGTCAATCTGGATTTCCCCTTCCACGGAGATTTCATTGTTCAGGCAGTCCTTCTGCACCATGCTCCGGGCCAGCGCGGTAGCGGCCCTGGTGCGGTCCGCAGCCAGTTCCGGCACGGACCCGGCGGTGGAGGCGCTCAACATGGCGACGCGAACGCTTTTGCCGAGCATGTGGCGGGCCATTTTGGCCGTTTCCACGGCAAAGTAGGCCATGTTTTCCACGGTGGGATCAGGGGTCACCCCGGTATCCGCCAGGAAGTAGATGCCGCGGCCGCCAGATTTTTTAGCAAATTCGGGAACGAGAACGATCGAGATGGCAAAGAGGGGCTTGGTAGGAACGGGTTCCTGCCGGTATTTGTTCACGGCGCGGAAGACGGAAGCCACCCTTTTCATGTTCCCGGCCACAATGGCGTCCGCCTGGCCGTAAAGCACCATCATGGCGGCAAAGTGGACCGGCTCGGAGACGATTTCACGGGTGTTCATGGGCAATCCGTTGCCGAACATTTGTTCCGCCCGTTCATAGCGGTCGCAGAACATTTGAAGGTCCGAGCTTTTTTCCGGCTCAATGATGCGGACGAATTTCAGGGAAATTCCGTTCATTTCCGCCATCCTCCTGATGACTTCCTTCCTGCCCAGCAGGATGGGCACGCCTGCCTGTTCCGCCACGAAGCGTTCGGACACGCGCAGCACGCGAACATCCTCCCCTTCCGGGAAAACGATGCGCTTGGGATGACGCTTCAGGTTGTCCAGGAGCGGTCCTGTAAAATCATTCAGCGGGGAAAAGCCTTGCCAATCACTCATATGTCACGTGTCCTATTTAACGCGACTCTAAAAAATCCTGTCCATAAAATCAACCCATAATGTCAAAGACGGCAAATAATCGGCAAATACGTCCTCCGGGTTGAACCGCCCGCGCCGCCGTGCTAACATGGGCATTCCTCCATGTACTGCGATTACCATACCCATACCCCCCTGTGCCTGCACGCCTCCGGCACTCCGCAGGAATATGTGCAGGCAGCCGTCCGCGCCGGCCTCCGGGAATACGGCATTTCAGATCACGCCCCAATGCCCGGGGAGCCTTTTGACGACTGGCGCATGAAGCAGGCGGACATGCCGGCCTATCTGGACTGGCTCACGGAGGCCCGGGAATGCGCCGCACCGCACGGCCTGACGGTCCGCGCCGCGCTGGAATGCGACTGGTTTCCCGGCATTGGGCCATGGATAGAGCACTTGCAGAGCCTGCACGCATGGGATTACCTGATCGGGTCCGTCCATTATCTGGGGGAGAAGGAGGAGTTTGACAATCCCTACAAGATGGATTTCTGGAACCGGACGGATGTGGAGGACGCATGGAGGCAGTATTGGGAACGCTTCCGGGAGATGGCGGCTTCAGGCCTGTTCCACATCATGGGCCATGCAGACCTGATCAAGAAGTTCGGCTTCCGCCCTTCCGGAGATTTGCGTCCTTATTACGAACCGTCTCTGGAAGCCATGAAGGAGTCCGGCGCCTGTCTGGAGCTTAATACCGCCGGCTGGCGCAACAAGTGCGCCGAACAGTATCCGGACGCGCAGTTTTTAAAGATGGCGGCGGAGATGAATATTCCCCTCACCATCAGCTCAGACGCCCACAAGCCGGAGGACGTGGGCCGGGATTTTGAGCGCGCCGCGGAACTGGCCCGCCAGACGGGCTTCACGCATCTGGCCTCCTTCCAGGAGGGCCGCATGGAGCTGTATCCCCTGCCCGGAATCTGACCTTCCCCTTTCCTCTGCGGGAAGGGAATGCTTCCCGGGGCCGCGGCGTCTGCCGCCTGGGCAGCCCGTGCCTTGAGTTTCCTGTACCGGCAGCCCGTTTGCTGCGGAGGCTGGCGCACGCTTTCCGGAAGAAGAGGAGGAACCCGCGGACGCACTTTCAACCACCGTACAAGCCAGGCTTCACAGGCAAAGGCATTGGACGCGGTGGAACGGGGCGGGGAGGGACGGGATGGGGCCTTGGCGGCAGGGGGGAAGGCCGGATAATGACGGGCGGCGGCGGATAGTTCCACGTCCTGATAATCGGAGGGACAATGATGCGCTCCGTTCTCGGCTGGCTGGCCACCTCCCTTACTTCCCCCTGCAACTGGGAGACCTGCTTGTTCAAGTCCGCAATTTTCTTCTGGGTTCCGTCCTTCAGAGCCAGGTATTTCTTTTCCAAATCCTGCCAGTACTGTTCGGCGGTCTCCCTTTTTTTACGGATGGCGTTCACCTGTTCCTGATAGGTTCCCATCCTCGCACGGAAGGTACGGGCATCCTCCGGCAGTCCCACGCGGTCCGCTTCCAGGGCATTCCATTGCAGGGCCATGACTTCCGCCTCCACCTGGGAGAGTTCCCCCAGCAGCAGAAACATGCGGGAGATATCCGCTCCTTCCAGATAACGGGGATGCCGCTCCGCTTCAGACAGGGATTCCCTGATTTTCCTGGCTTCTTCATCAGCCGCCTTTCTGGCCTCTTCCGCCTTTTTCCTGCGCGCCGCGTCCTCCAGGCGCCGCTGGTCCAGCCTGGTTTTCACGTCCTCCGGCGTCATCCTGTAATCCTTCTGCTGGGCATCCGTGAGCTCCTTGTAGGAGACCTTGGCCACCCCGTCCGTGTACTGGACGCTGACAAAGTCGTCTCCGGAAGACACCACGCTGGCGTCTTCCAGCACCCTGCCGGACCGCAGGGTCATATTTTCCGCCAGGGCCGCAGGCAGCAGGGCGCACAACATCAAAAAACAGGTTCCAGGCTTCATATGATTCTCCTCTTCTACGTTGGTAAGAGGCGTGGGGAAAGAAATTTATTCAAAAAAAATAGAACCAGAGGTTAATACTGGCGCCGCGGCCCGGTTTTCGCTAGCATCACGCGAGTCATTTACACGTGTTATGAGTCTCTATTCTTCATCCTGGTCCCCTTTACCCTCTCTTCCCGATCTGGAAGGTTTCGCCGGCATGTATGCCGGAACATGCGGAGAAACAATGATTTGTGCCGGCGGCACCAATTTCCCGGACAAACCCATGCTTGAAGGCGGCGCCAAAACGTGGACGGACCGCATTTTCACGCTGTCTCCGGGGGAGAATGGGTGGACGGAGGCAGGAACGCTCCCCGCGCCTTACGCGTACGGAGCCTCCGCCAGCACCAGGGAAGGCCTGCTGTGCATCGGCGGCTGCGGCAAGGAAGGCCACCGGAAGGACGTTTACCTGCTGAGCACTGCGGACGGAGCCGTCACTGTGACTCCCTTCCCTCCCCTTCCCATAGCCCTGGCTTACACGGCCGCCGCCGTTCTGGGCGGCAAGGTTTATCTTACGGGAGGCTGTGAGCGCCCCGGGGAGCAGGACTGCACCAACCGGGTTTTCATGCTGGACGCACGCGGGCCGGAACAGGGCTGGCAGGAGCTGGACCCGCTGCCGGGCCGCGGACGCTTCCTGCACCAGATGGCCGCGGCGGACGGCGTCCTTTACGTGCTCGGCGGCATCGGCCTCCGGGAGGAGGATGGCAAACAGGCCCGGGAATTGCTGACGGAAGCCTGGAGCTTCACGCCGGAACGCGGATGGACGCGCCTGCCGGAGATGCCTTACGCCATCGCCGCGGCCCCCACCCCGGCCCCGGTTTCCCGGAACGGCGTGATTTATTTGCTGGGCGGGGACGACGGCTCCGGAAAGAAGTATACCCCGCAGACCAACCCCGGCTTCAACAACCAGTCCCTGTGCCTGGATACAGCCGCCATGGAATGGCACGACGCAGGGCCCATCGCGGCGCCCAGGGCGGTCCTTCCGTGCTGCGCGTGGCAGGGCCGTTTTGCAGCCGTGAACGGAGAACTTAAACCCGGCAGGCGCTCCCCTGAAGTGTGGAGCATCACCCTTTCCTGATTTTTCACCCACATCCCATCCCTATCTTCCAGCATATGCACATTTCACGTCACCTTACCCGGTTTTCCAGGGCATGCGGCTCCGCTTTCGCCGCCCTGCTGCTGATGGCGGCCCCCGCTGCCAACGCCTCTTTTTCCGTGGATGTACACCCGGCCGGAGCCATTCCCGACCTGCCGGACCCGGCGGGCCGCGCTGGAATGGCGGCTGGAACCGTTACGGAAAGTGACGGCACCCAGTCCATCATCGCCGCAGGCGGCGCCAATTTCCCCCAGGCCGCTCCGGGAGCCTCAACGCCGGAAGAACGCGGGCCTAAGGCGTACCACCAGGATATTTTCAAACTCCGCAACGGCCAATGGAGCAAGGCGGGGACGCTGCCCGCTCCGCTGGGTTACGCGGCTTTTGCAAGCGTAGGCAAGGGGCTGGCGGTAGCCGGAGGCCATAATGCGGAAGGCATCCTGAAAGACGCCCTGCTGATCAAGGCGGACGGCTCCGTGGAAAAGCTTCCTCCCCTTCCCGTCCCCGTTACGGAAGCCGCCTTCGCCGCTCACGGAAACAAGCTGTTCGTCATCGGCGGACGGGACAGCGACCAGCCGGAAGCCGCCCTCAATACTATCTATATGCTGGACACCACTCCGAATACGGCCAAAATGAAATGGGCGTCCCTCCCGCCCTTCCCCGGTGCGGGCCGCATCCTCTCCACCGCCGCCGTCTGTGACAGCACCCTGTTCATCGCAGGCGGCTGCACCCTGTCCAGGGATGCCGCCGGAGAAACCGCCAGAACGTACCTTTCCGACATGATCGGCTACGACATGACGTCCAACGATCCCGCCGAATGGGGAGCCGCGGGCAAACAGCAGCCTGCCGGACCGGGAACGCCCGTAGCCGCCGCCGCAGGCCCCGCCCCGGTACGTGAAAATTCCATCATCCTCATCGGCGGGGACAAGCGCGGCAATGCGCCGGACCCGTCCAAGCCCGTGGTGCAGTCCCGCGACATCCTGGTTTATGACGTCATCGGAAACAAATGGACGCACCAGGGGGAGTGGCCCGTCGGCATCGCCACCGCGCCCGCCGTCGTGAAGGGTTCCGAGATCATGACCATCAGCGGGGAAACCGCCCCGGGCGTCCGGACCCCCGTGAACGCCTCCGCCTCCGCAGGGTACCATTTTGAAATGAGCACGGTTGATTACGCCGTTCTCATCCTGACCGTCATCGTCATGGCGATCATCATCGTTTCCGCCGTGCGCAACGGCGTTAAAAATGTTTCTGCCGTCACGGACCCGAACACCAGGCCGGGCCTGTGGGCCTGGGTGGCCGTCATCGTCCTGTGGTTCGTGGTCATGCTGAACTATTTTGACCGCCAGCTCCTTTCCGCGCTGCATGAACCCATCGTCCGGGACATTCCGCAGACGGAAGCCCAGTTCGGCATGGTTACCTCCGTCTTCCTGCTGATTTACGCCCTGCTCAGCCCGGTGGGCGGCTTCCTGGCGGACCGCTACAGCCGCCGCCTGATGATTCTCTGCTCCCTCGTCGTCTGGTCCGTGGTTACCTGGTGGACCGGCCATGCGGAGGATTACACGTCCCTGCTCATCGCGCGCGGCGCCATGGGCATCAGTGAGGCCTTTTACATCCCCGCCGCCCTGGCCCTGATTACGGACTACCACCGGGGCAGCACGCGCTCCATCGCCACGGGGCTGCACATGAGCGGCATTTACGTGGGCATGGCCGTGGCCGGCTTCGGGGCCACCATGGCTTCATGGACGGGCTGGCGCATGACGTTCGCCCTGTTCGGCCTGATCGGCGTGGCGTATGCCATCGTCCTCATCCTGTTCCTGAAAGACCCGGCCAAGGCCCCTGCGGATACGGCGCAGGCCAAAAAGCCGTCCGAACCCAAGGAAAAAACGGTCCTGATCAATGTGGACAATGACGAACGGGCCATCAAGGAACCCGCGTCCAATCTTTCCACCGGCGCCGTGCTTTCCAGCCTGCTGAGCGGCCGCCCCATGTGGATGCTCCTGGCCGTGGTCGCCTTTGCAGGCGCCGGGAACTGGTTCCTGCTCACCTGGTACCCCACCCTGCTTCAGGATAAATACCAGCTTTCCTCCGCGGAGGCAGGCCCCGCCGCCACCCTGTGGAGCTCCGTAGCCAAGTACGTGGCTGTGCTGGGCGGCGCCATTCTGGCGGACATGTGGTACCGGCGCAACGCCCGCGCCCGCGCCCTGGTGCCCGGCATCACCTTCACCATATCCGGCCCGCTGGTGGTTCTGGCTCTGCTGCCCGGCATCTTCGGCTGGGACATTGCGGTTCCCCTCGTGCTCATGCTGGGCCTCGTCGCCACGCAGGGGCTGGCGCAGGGATCGCTGGACGCCACCCTCATGCCTGTGCTACGCTCCCATATCGACGAGCGTTACTCCGCCACCGGCTATGGCCTCCTCAACCTCACGTCCGCGGGCGTGGGCGCCCTTATCTCCTTCTTCGGGGGATGGTTCAAGGACCAGGGCGTTCCGCTGACCACCACCCTGGCGGCGGCAGGATGCCTGATGCTGCTCTGCGGACTGCTGCTCCTGATGCTGCCGCGGCCCAAACATTAACAGCAACCTTCTTTCATATCCCCAACCCCAGCCTTATGAAGAATCCCGCATGCCTGTACCTGGTGACGGGAGCCCTGTGCTCCCTCTCCTTCCTTCCCCTCGCGCAGGGGCGCACCTGGACCAGCGTCCAGGGGAAAAGCCTGGAAGCCGAGTTCGTCAGGCTGGACGGCCAGAAAGCCGTGCTGAAACGCTCCGGCGGCCAAACCGTCTCCATCCCCCTCGCCCAGCTTTCCCGGGAAGACAGAGATTTCATCGCGGCCCGGGGAAAGGGAGGGGCTGCCTCCTCCAATCCCGCGGACAATTACCACCTGCCATGGCCCAGGACCGTCAAATGCCAGGACAATTTCAAGGTGGAAACCATCAAGGAGGAACAAGGGGAGTATATTTATGAAACGCCCCATTTCCGCTTCATCTGCGACGCCAAGCTGGGCGCCGGCATGATCAAGCGCCTGGGCCTTCTCTTCGAGGCCACCCACCTGGCGAACAAAACGCTTCCCATCGGCAACATCCCCCCTCACGACGATTCCGCCAAATTCCCCGCCTACCTGTACGAAAAGTTCAGCACGTACCTGGAAAACGGAGGCCGTGAAGGCACGGCAGGCATTTTCCTGGGGACGACGCGCAGCGGAGACCGCGGCAAAATCCTGGTCCCGTTTGATTCCCTGGGCGTCAAGACCATGGGGAGCACGTACATCATTGACCGCGACAAGGATTCCTCCACCCTCATCCATGAACTGACGCACCAGCTCATGTCCCCGGAGGCCAAGCAGGCAAGCTGGTTCTGTGAAGGCTCCGCGGAATACATGGGGATGACCCCGTATTCCGGAGGCCGCTTCAACTTCGGGGCCAACCGTTCCCACATTGTCTCCCGCGTGACGGAATACGGCAAGAAAAATACGGGGGGCCGCGCCCTGGGGGACGACTTTGAGGCGCCCAGCCTGGAGTCCTACATGAACATGCCCTATTCCCAGTTCACGGGAGAGAACGCCAACCTGAATTACGGCCTGGCCGCCCTGATGGCCTACTATTTCTACCACATGGACGGCAAGGGGGACGCCCAGCGCGTGAAGAACTACATGAAGGCCATCCAGTCCGGCAGCAGTGAAAAAGAAGCGCAAAAGCTCCTCCTTGATGGCCGGAGCTATGAGGAGCTGGCCAAGGAGATTGAACAGAAATGGCGCAAGGCCGGCGTTAAAATCCGCTTCCGCTCCTCCTCCTGACCCGCGCCGCGCATGCGGAAAGACGCTTCCGTCAATGGCCGGAGGACAGTCTGTGCCCTGAAAAACCGTTGACATGGCAGGGAAAGGCGGCACACTTTCCACCAGCAGGGGCTATCAGACACGCATGGCAGAAGACGCTTCCATAACCGCCCTGATGGACAGGGTGGCCCGCACCGCACCCTTTCACCGGGAACTCGCGAAACTGGGCACGGAGGAACAGGCGGTTTTCGACCATACCTCCCTGCCCGGGGTTCCGTTCGTGGCGGCCCTGTGCATCAGGACCATTCCGGACACCGCCCGGGCCTGGGTGATCGCGCCCCATCTGCGCGCGCAGGAATCCCTTGCCGCGCAACTGGAAACATGGGGAGTGCGCAACATCCTCTTCGTCCCGGAAAAAGAGGTGGCCCTGGGGGAGGAAGTGGGAGACCCGGAGCTTGCCGCGGAACGGCTGAACGTCCTTCACCGCATCGCTTCCGGCCATGTGGGCAGGCAAACCGTCGTTCTGACGGAAGGCAGCCTGAATGACGAGGTTCCCTCCCCCGACGGCATGCAGAACCAGGGAATGACCCTGAAAACGGGAGAAACGCACGCCCCTGACGATTTGATACGGCTGTTTGAGGAGGCGGGGTTCGAGGGCGTTCCTCAGGTCATTTCCCGCGGGCAGTGGTCCCGCCGCGGCGGCATTCTGGACGTTTTCCCGCTCCAGTCCTCCCATCCCGTACGCCTGGAGTTTTTTGACGACGAGATTGAATCCATCCGGGAATTTGACGTGGACTCCCAGATTTCCTTCCGGAAGACGGAGCACGTCAACCTCGTCCTGACGGAAGCGGCAGGCGTGGAAACCCTGCGGGCCTGGATCAAGCCGGGCGACCTGGTCATTACGGCCCCTTTCTGCAAGGAACGGGGGAACGTGTGCATCCTCACCGCACCGCCGGAGAACGCGGAGGGGGAGGAGGACTTCTCCCTGGCCATCCATGACAATCCCCTGGGCAGCTTTGACGCCGGGGACTTCGTGATGCAGGAGATCCGGCGGGAGCTGGCGGAACGCCAGATCCGAGAATGGCTGGACCGGAAATGGAACGTCAGCATGTTTTTTCCCAACGAAGGGGAGGAAGAGCGCTTCCGGGACATCTGCGCCGGAACGCCCGCGCTGCTGTCCATCACCGCCCTGCGCGGGGACCTGCCCGGCGGCTTCAGCATTCCGGGAGCAAAAACGGCCGTTCTCTCCTCCTCGGAGCTGTTCGGCAGGTACCAGTCCGCCACGGCGCGCCGCCGCGCCAGCCGGGAGGACAAGGCGCGCAAGGCCCGCGCGCAGGCCTCCCTGAAGGACATCAACCCCGGAGACCTGGTGGTGCATACCAGCTACGGCATCGGCAAATTCATCAACATTTCCACTTCCCCGGACTCCGGAGACGAGGAAATGAACATCCTTTACCGGGACAATACGATCCTGCACGTCCCCCTCAGCCAGGCGCACCTGGTTTCACGGTACATAGGGCTGGGCAGCAAGACGCCGGAACTCAACAAGCTGGGGGATTCCAAATGGCAGCGCGCCAAAAAGTCCGCGGAACGCTCCGTGGCGGACTACGCCGCCCAGCTCCTCAACGTGCAGGCGGAACGCCAGACCGGAAAGGGCTACAGCCACCCTCCGGACAGCAAATGGATGTGGGAGTTTGAAAGCTCCTTCCCCTTCCGGGAGACCCAGGACCAGCTCCGCGCCATCGCCCAGACGAAGGCGGACATGGAAGCCACCCGCCCCATGGACCGCCTGATCTGCGGGGACGTGGGCTTCGGCAAGACGGAGGTGGCCATCCGCGCCGCCTTCAAATGCGTGACGGGAGGCCGCCAGGTGGCCGTGCTGGTGCCCACCACCGTGCTTGCGGAACAGCACTTCCGCACCTTCAAGGAGCGCATGAGCGAATACCCCGTGCGGATTGAAATGCTCAGCCGCTTCAGCAGCGCGGCGGACGTCCGCTCCACGCTGGAAGGGCTTAAGTCCGGGGCCGTGGACATCGTCATCGGCACGCACCGCCTCATCTCCGAGGACGTGTCCATTAAAAACCTGGGCCTGGTGGTGATTGACGAGGAACAGCGCTTCGGCGTCAGGCACAAGGAGAAATTCAAGGAACGCTTCAAGGGCATCGACGTGCTCACGCTGTCCGCCACGCCCATTCCCCGCACCCTGTACATTGCGCTGATGGGAGCGAGGGACATGAGCTCCATTGAAACGCCGCCCGTCAACCGGCAGCCCGTGCAGACGAGCGTATGCCCCTATGACGAACGCATCATGAAGAAGGCCATGGAGCGCGAACTGGAACGCGGCGGCCAGATTTTCCTGCTGCACAACCGCGTCAAAACCATCGAACTGTTCCGGGACCGCATCCAGGCCCTGGTGCCCAAGGCCCGCATCGTCATCGGCCACGGACAGATGCCCAAGGACGAGCTGGAGAAAGTCATGCGCACCTTCGTGCAGGGGAAGGCGGACATCCTGCTGGCAACCACCATCATCGAATCCGGCATCGACATCCCGAACGCCAACACCATCATCATTGACCGCGCGGACCGCTTCGGCCTGGCGGACCTCTACCAGCTCCGCGGCCGCGTGGGCCGCGCGGGGCACCGGGCCTACGCCTACCTCATGCTCCCCAGGTCCGCCGCCACCACGGGAGACGCCCGCAAGCGCGTCTCCGCCATCAAGCAGTACACGGAGCTGGGTTCCGGCTTCAAGATAGCCATGAGGGACCTGGAAATACGCGGCGCGGGCAACCTGCTGGGCACCCAGCAGAGCGGCCACATTGCCGCCATCGGCTTTGACCTGTACTGCCAGCTTCTCCAGCAGTCCATCGCCCACATGCAGGGCAGGCACACGGCCCCCCGGCCGGACGCGGCCCTGAGAACGGATTTCATCGTGAACAGCGAGACGCAGTTCGCCGCCAAATCCCGCAAGGATTATCTGGGCGCCTTCCTGCCCCGGGATTACATCAGCGACGCAGCCCTGCGCATTTCCGCGTACAAGGACCTGGCGGCAGTCCGCACCCTGAAGGAGGCGGACGCCCTGCTCCGCGCGTGGGAAGACCGCTTCGGCCCTGCACCGGAAACGGTGCATCACCTGCTGGATTCCCACAAAATCAAGATACTGGCCTCCAAAGCAAACATCTCCATGGTGGAAATCAGCGGACAGCGCCTGATGCTCACCAGGAACGGGGATTTTATCCTGCTGTCCAACAAATTTCCCCGGCTGGCGGGCGTCTCTCCCGCAGACAAGCTACGGGAAGCGCTGGAAATGCTGAAGAACATCTAAACCGCGCCACAGCCTTCCCGGCCGGGCCATCCAGCGGAAACAGGAAAGCCCCGGCGCCGGGGCCTTCCGCCCCGAACGGCTTCCGACAACGGACGGAAACCGCATGCCGCGTTCTCTCCTTTCCCGTGGTAAAATCCTTCCATCAAATTCGCAGCTCTTCCGCGCCGGAAAACTCCTTCTTCCTCATCATTTCCATGATGCCGGACGTATTGGCCGGAGCCATGATGACCTCTATCGACCATTCGGAACTGTCCATTTCCTTTGCGTAATCCTCCATGTTTATGGAGACCTCCAGGACGGGAGACTCCCGGGTAAGGGCCGTACGGAAAGAACGGGACATGACCTCCTGCCCGTTCCGCAACAGAATCACCTTGTCAATAAGGATACTTCCCCCTTCCACGGAGGTCCGTACCAGCCGCAGTCCTGAAAATTGGCTCATCTTCCTGCCGGGAATGGAGCAGCGCATCCTCGTATAGGTTTCCTCCTTCTGCCCCAGAAGCTCCCAATGGGATAAAATGGGGGCCGACAAGGTAAGCCGCGACAGGTCGTAACCGGAACCGGCCAACAGCCTGGACAGGCGCGCGACCATCTCCGCGGAATATTCCACCCCCCACCCCTGGGAATACAAGACACCCAGCATATACAGCACGGAAGGATCCTGCGCGGCAAAGGACATCAGAAGGAAATCAACCGCCTGAGAATAGTTCTGGGACAGGCTGACCGGGCACTGAAGCATATCCGGGAAAAATTCCTTGCCCCCCACAAGAAGAAACGCCAGATCCCTCTGCGCCACAATAAAGCCCCCCATGGCCGCCTTATAAAGCCAGGCGCCTCCTTCCTCTCCGTATCTCCCATCCCGTTCAAAGATGAGACGGGCTATTTTATACTGGGCGGCGGGATACCCCGCCTTGGCGAACTTCCGCACCTGCGTCTTCTCCTGTTCCGTCAGCACGATGGAATCAATTTCCGTACGGTTCCTTTTCCGGGAGGCGATGAGCATTTCCCGGATCCTGCCGTTTTCCGGCCTGTTCAGCGAATCTCTCACCTCGGAGTCATACATCGCGCAAATGAATTTAAAATGGGGCCTCACGGTTTTCCCGCTCTCCAGCGTCGTAACCTGGGAAGAAACAACCTTCAGCGGATGAGGAACATTATCCTTGGTTTCAAAACTGAACCTGTAAGGCGCATCCACATTCAGCGCCGGAAGATCCACAAAGCGGAACCCGGTGAGCACAGGACTCTCGATCAAGGTGAAGGAAAAACCGTTGAGAGACCGGGAAACCAGCTTTCCCTCCTCATCACGTATGGTCAAATACAGAGGCGGGCACATCTTGTCTTCCTGAAGCACTCTCAAATGGACACACGCAAGGGAAAAGCGGTCGGGAAGCAGGGATGGAAGAGCATGGCGCGACAAAGACGGACTATCCAGCCTGACGTCAAAACGTTCCACGGGACTCAGCAAGGAAACGCCCCTGGATTCTGAAATAATCTGGGGAATGGGGGTGGACATTACACTGGGAAAGCGAAGCCCTAAAGCATCGTCCTCCTCCGGGCCGCCTCCCCAGTCATAAACAAAATAGCCGAGGGTTGCGCCAATCACGCCCGCAACAACGAAGAGCCCCAGCACCTTCCTCCATCCGGCCCCCCACTTTTCGTGCCCTTCCGACATGATGCGGGAAGAGGACAAGGCAAACAGATTGAAAAAACGCTTACGGGCGGACTTGAACTCCTCACTGGAGAACTTAATGGTTGAGAGCGCCCCTCCTTCCACTCCCAGATCCTTCATCCACTCTTCCGCGGAGTTATAACGATCTTCCACCCGAGGAGAAAGGGCCTTGTCTATGGTCCTGAGAAAATTTTTCGAATAATGGGAGGACAAGGGCGCGGACAATGCCAAAGGCTGTATAGTATCGTGAATCAGCCGCTCCTCTCCTCTGGGGGGCGCACCCCCCTTCAGCAGGGAATAGAACGTAGCGCCCAGGGAATAAATGTCGCTCCAAGGTCCCGTGTTTTTCCTGCCGAGAGCCTGTTCCGGAGAAGAAAAGCCATGAGTCGTCAGGACGGTCTGGGTATGGGTGCTCTCCATGTGGCGCGACGCGCCGAAATCCACGAAAACGGGAGTTCCCTCCTGTGTAAGCAATATATTTCCCGGTTTGATGTCCCTGTGGCAGATGCCTTTTTTATGAAGGTAATCCAAAATCTGGAGGATGTGCATCAGCAATCCCTTCAACTTGGCTTCCGAATAACAGTTTCCGGCAAGCAGCTGCTGTTCTCCCAGGTAATCCAGAGGAAGCCCCTGAACATAATCCATGGAAAAATAAGCCGTGCCGTTGCACTCAAAAACGGAAAGAACCCGGACAATACCTGGAGAATCCAGCCTCGCAAGAATGCGGGCTTCATTCAAAAAGTTGGAAAGGGTCCACTTGAAATACTCGGCGTCATGCTCATTATTGGGAACCACGCGCCCCGTAAACGGATCTCTGTAAGCATAGGAAGAAGGAAAATTCTCTTTTAAAACCACTTTCCTCTTCAGCATCAAGTCCCGGACCAGATAGGTAATGCCGAATCCGCCGCTTCCCAGCACCTTCAATATTTTATAATGCTCCAACGTCGCTCCGTCCGGGAGTTCCTTGGAATAAACGGAAAACTCGTTCCAGGAAGAGGGAGGGGTCAATTTGGATCCATGCACGGAAACATTATTCAAATGAGCATCTTTTCCCGGAACTGCCGCATGGTGAAAATCGGGAACACTATTTGAGCCGCAACTCTCCATCCTAATATCTGATCAGGAAATTACTTTTATCTTTTCCACCTAATTTGTAAAGATTATTCTTTTGCCGCTCACCGGGTTGGTTATTTCTCCATAACCTCTTGCATGGGAAACAAGACATCCGCCATTTTTCATCTTCATGAACAGCTCACGGCTTCCACGGATTTAACGGAGAACCACCCGGCCTTCACGCAGGGAGGGCCTTTTCCCCCATTCCGGAAAGTAGATGCGCTGGCTGCTGCCCTTCCAAAACATACTTTTGCAATAAACGGGCCAAGATGGACGTATTCTGACAAAGATATGATTGTAAAATCTCTCATTATTTTCAGCAATATGGCAGGATGCCTCCTGCCCGGTTCCGGACAGGCGGGAGAATTGCATGCCTCTCTGCAATCCCCGGACGGCCGTCTGTCCTGGATGCTCCACGCGGATAACCGGACCGCCCATTCCCTGAAAAAGGGAAACAGGACGGTTCTGGAGCCCTCCGGCCTGGGCATCGTGGTGAACGGCAAGGACCTTGCCGGAGGCATTACGGGATGGAGCGTGAAAAAAGTGAAGGACAACATCCGCGACACCTTTGAAACGCGCGGCAAATACCCCTCCGCTTCCGTCCATTTCAACGAATACGTGGTTTCCGGGGATAATTCCGGCCTCCGCCTCCGCGCCCGCGTTTTCAACAACGGAGTCGCCTTCCGCTACGAGTGGACGGAAGACGTGCAGAAAGCGCCCGTGCTGAACATCGGGGAAGAAAAAACGTCATTCGCCTTCCCGGAAAAAGCCGTCCTGTGGACCCAGGACTCCGCTTCCGCACTGGGTCCCTGCGAGGGAGTCTGGTCTCCTTCCAGAATAGCCGATTTCAAGAAAGACCCCGGCAATCCCCGCAGCCATGTCCGCACCATGCCGGTTGCGGCGGAACTGCCGGGCGGAGGCTTCGCCCTCATCCAGGAAGCCGCCAATTTCAACAGGCAGTGGAGCGGCATTAAATTCTCCCTTCAGGACGGCGCATGCAGGACGGTATATTTCCAGGACCCGGAAGGCTTTTCCGCCCCCTCTTCCGCAGAGATGCCCTGGCGGGTCATCCTGGTGAACGACGACCTGAACGGCCTGGTCCGGAACGACGTCATCCCTTCCCTGGCCCCGGAACCGGACAGGAACCTTTTTCCGGAAGGAGCCAAAACGCCCTGGATCAAGCCGGGCCGCTCCACCTGGACCTGGTGGGACCGCGGAAACGTCCGTGAAGAGGACCAGTACGCCTTTGTCGACATGGCCTCCGAATTCGGCTGGGAATACCACCTCGTTGACGAAGGATGGAAGAAATGGGGCAAAACCGTGCCGGAAAGCATGGACAAGGTGGCTCAACTGGCCAGCTACGCCGCCGGCAAACAAGTAGGCATCTGGGTATGGGTGCGCTGGTCAGACGTCAACACCCCCGCCAACGACTGGGAAAGCATGCGCAGCTTTTTCAGAAGCCTTGCCAAAACGGGCATCAAGGGAATCAAGATAGATTTCATGGATTCCGCCTCCCGGGAACGCCTGGCCTTTTATGACGCCGTCGCGGAAAACCTGGCTAAAAACAAGCTCATGGTCAACTTTCACGGCGCCAATACCCCCACGGGGGAAGAACGCTCCTGGCCGCATGAAATGAGCCGGGAAGGCATCTACGGCGGGGAACAGAACATCTGGGCCGCCATCGGCGGACGGCACTACTGCGCATTGCCCTTCACCCGGCTGGTCTCCGGCCACGCCGATTTCACTGGCGGCTACTTCGGCCACGGGCCCAAGCTGCGCGGCTCTTCCTGGCCCCTCCAGATGGCGGCCAATATCATTTATACGTCCCCAGTCCTCCACTGGGTATCCAACCCCGCAGACATGGAAGCCGCCTTCCCGAAAGGCTCCCCGGAACGGGAAGCCGTCCGGAACATTCCCTCCGTATGGGATGAGACCATCGTCCTGCCGCCGTCCGCCATCGGGGAATGCGCCGCCTTTGCCCGGCGTTCCGGGGACCAGTGGTACATTGCCCTGATGAACGGGGACGGACGGGAACGCACCGTTTCCATTCCCCTGGACTTCCTGAACAGGAACACCGCGTACCGGGCCACCATCCTCCGCGACCTGCCGGAAAAGAACGACGGCTGGAAGGTGGAAAACCGGGAACTCCATTCCGGGAGCACCCTTTCCTTCACCATGCGCGTCAAGGGCGGCGGCATTGCCCGCCTGGTCCCCGCCGGAAAGTAGCGTTCCCTTCCGTCTGCTCAACGGGAGTTCATCAGGAAAGGGGAAGAGGCTATTTTCCTCTTCTCCCTTTCCATTTGAAGCGGCCTTTCCGGAAAGGGAGAATTCCCATCATTTACGGCCTCCGGCAGTCACCAACTTCATTACCCGCGGAAAGACCGGAAAAGACGGCAAAAGGGTCAGTCCTGGCCAGCCTTCTCCATGGTGCTCCACGCCGGGAGCCACTGCACGTCCCGGAGGCGGTAGCCGCGTTCCAGAAGAGCTCCGTGCAGGCCGGGAAGATGGGCCGCGCCATAAAAAATGCCTATCCTGCGCACGCCCTTGCCGCGCCATTGGTCAAACACTTCCATGCACTTGGAATTCCGGCCTTCCAGAATCACGGTATCCTCCAAATCATTCGGAGCATGGGCAAAAATGCGCATCAGTTCATTCTTCAGTCCCGCCTTGTTCCCGGCAAGCAAATCCACCATCATGCCGAATTCATTCGGCTGGTACGCCCCGGGCTTCTCCACCAGGGAGGACAGCATGGATTTAAGCATCAGGCTGGCGAAGTTTTCTCCCTTACTGGCCTGCGCCTGCCGGAATTCCTCCAGCGTCATGTCCGCATGGATAAAATGGGGCGCGGAATAATCAATGCCCTGATGCTGGGTTTGAAGGCCCAGCGCGGCGCTCAATTCCCGGTACGCGCTTCCCAGCAGCCCCAGCAAAAAAGACTTTTCCTCAAGGGCGGCTCTCTTCCTCCACTCCACCATCCGGTTCCATTCCCGCGCCTCCTCCAGCGTCAGCCCTCCCATAGGCTTATTGCGGTCTATTTTACGGCGGAGCTCCTCCTCCCTCCGAAGCCCCTCCCCGCCGATCATTTCAAACAGCAGCACGTCATAACTGCCGAACAGCTTGTTCAGCCGGGCATAATAATCAGCCTCCGCCACATGAATGGCCCCGATAAGCGCCACTTCCGCGCCTTCGTCATTCACATACGCGGCCACGGGCGTAGACAGGCTCTGGCTGTTGCGGGACGAGGATTCCAGAAGCATGTACCGGGCCGGATACCCCCCATGCTCCTTCTTCCCCGCAACGGAGGCGTCCGCCGCAAGCGCGGGAGAGCACAACAGGAACACGGCCAGGAAGCTGCGCAGCATTTTCATACATGTCCAGCCTAGCGCGGGCCACACGCAGAGCAAGCTCAAAAAAGGACTGTGCCGCCTTTCCCTGCATCCCCCTCTCCGGAACCGGCAGCCACCGGAGCACGAACGGGTTTCCCTTAAACCGCGGGAGCCGGCAAACTTCCGCAGTTTGCGCCGCGTCAGCAGGGAGCAAAAAAATCCCCGCACCCGGAAACGGGCACGGGGAATGAAAAGGTTCATTCAAGGCACCATGCGGAAAACGATCCGCCGGCCGTGAACGGTTACTTCTGGCAGCAGCAGCCGCACTTGTCGGTCAGGGCTCCCACGCCGGGAAGCACCTTGCCTTCCAGCAGTTCCAGGGAAGCGCCGCCGCCCGTAGAGCAGAAGGAAAGCTTGTCCTGGACCTTGAACTTCTTGGCCGCCGTCACGGAATCGCCGCCGCCCACGATGGAGATGGCGGAGGAATCCGCCAGGGCTTCCGCAATTTCCTTGGTGCCCTTGGCAAAGCAGTCCATTTCAAACACGCCCATCGGGCCGTTCCACAGAACGGTCTTGGCGTCCTTGATGATGGCGGAGAATTCTTCAATAGCCTTGTCGCCGATGTCGATGGCCATGCCGCCTTCCGGCACCTTGCCGCCTTCCGCGAAGGGAGCCGTGCAGAAGGTTTCAGCGCCGTCTTCAAACTTCATGGCTACGCGCACGTCCGCAGGAAGCAGGAATTTCACGCCCTTGGCCTTGGCTTCCGCCAGGATTTCACGGGCCAGATCCAGCTTGTCGCCTTCAATCTTGGAAGCGCCCAGGTCATACCCTTCAGCCGCCAGGAACGTGTTGGCCATGGCGCCCCCGATCAGGAACGTATCAGCCTTTTCCATCAGCTTGGAAAGCACTTCAATCTTGTCGGACACCTTGGCGCCGCCCATGATTACCACGAAGGGCTTTTCCGGGTTTTCCAGCTTGCCTTCCAGGTATTCCAGTTCGCGTTCGATCAGGAAGCCCATGGCGCTCTTTTCCGCAAAATGCGTCACCCCTTCCGTGGAAGCGTGGGCGCGGTGGGCGGTGCCGAACGCGTCGTTCACGAACAGCGTGGCATTGCCCAGAAGAGCCTTGGCAAATTCCGGATCGTTCTTCTTTTCACCGGGATAGAAGCGGACGTTTTCCAGCAGGACCACGTCGCCGTCCTTCATGGCGGCGCGGGCGGCTTCCGATTCCGGGCCGATGGCGGCGGGAACGAATTTCACTTCCTTGCCGAGCAGTTCGGAAAGGCGGGCGGCAACGGGCTTCAGGGAAAAAGCGGGATCGGGTTCGTTCTTGGGACGGCCCAGATGGGAGGTGAGGACAAGGCGGGCGCCCTGGTCCAGCAGGAACTTGATGGTGGGGAGGGCGGCCACGATGCGGGCGTCATTGGTAATTTCCCCATCCTTGAGGGGGACGTTGAAATCCACGCGCATCAGGACTTCCTTTCCCTTGGCATCAAGGTCACGTACAGTAAGTTTAGCCATATCGGTTTATATTGTTTGGTTCAATGGAATAAAAAAGGGAGGGCATTTCTGCCCTCCCGGATAAATCCCCGGCCACCTGGACAAACCCGGTTCAGGAACCGGAAGGTTGAAGCAGGCAACCGGCAAGACTTGTCGTGCAACTGAAGAGCAAGCGTTGTTCGGAAGAACTTACTTGCCGCAGGAGCAGCCGCAGCTCACGCTGTCGCCCAGCTTCTTCATGGCTTCAGCGGCGCGGTTGGAGTAGCCCCATTCGTTGTCGTACCAGCCGCAGACCTTCACCAGGTTGCCGCCGACCACATACGTGAAGCCGGAGTCAAAGATGCAGGAGTGGGGGTCGGAAACGATGTCCTGGAGAACGAGGGCTTCTTCAGAGTAATCCAGAATGCCCTTCAGCGGGCCTTCAGCGGCTTCCTTCATGGCGGCGTTCACTTCTTCCACGGTCACGTTCTTCTTGAGAACGGCCACGAAGTCGGTCAGGGAACCGGTCGGGGTCGGCACGCGGAAGGAAGCGCCGTTCAGGGAGCCCTTCAGGTTCGGCATCACTTCGCCGATGGCCTTGGCGGCGCCGGTGGTCGTCGGGATGATGTTGATCGCGGCGGCGCGGGCGCGGCGGGGATCGGAGTGGGGAAGGTCCAGGATGCGCTGGTCGTTCGTGTAGGAGTGAATCGTGCTCATCATGCCCTTTTCAATGCCGAACTTGTCGTCCAGCACCTTCACCATGGGAGCGAGGCAGTTGGTGGTGCAGGAAGCGTTGGAAACGATGTCGTGCTTGGCGGGATCGTATTCGCTGTCGTTGATGCCCAGAACGAAGGTCAGGTCAGGATCCGGGGAGGGAGCGGAAATGAGCACCTTCTTGGCGCCGGCTTCAAGGTGCTTCTTGGCGGCGTCACGCTTGGTGAACAGGCCGGTGGATTCCAGAACGACGTCTACGCCCAGCTTCTTCCAGGGAAGGTTGGCGGGGTCGCGTTCCACGGTGATGAGGATCTTGTGACCGTCAACGACCAGATATTCTCCATCAATGGAAATTTCACCGTCAAACTTGCCCTGCGTGGAGTCATACTTGAGCAGGTGGGCGATCATTTCAATGGGGGTCAGGTCATTGATGGCAACAACCTTGTTGCGTTCTTCCTTGGACATGGCGCGCAGTACGTTGCGACCAATACGTCCAAAACCGTTAATAGCATATTTGGCCATAAGATTGAGGGCTTCAGATTTGATTAATTACTAGTCCCGGACTTATTTAAGTACCATGGACGCCGTAAGTTTAAAAACGATTCAACCAGCCGTCAACACTATTGTTCCCCCATCATGGCAGTATGCTCCCGCGCCTGCGCAGACCGCAGGAAGCCCTGCCCGCGGGCATGCTCCCGCATGGAAGTCAAATGCTTGCAGAGCCGGTCCCCGGGTGGGGAAGACGGTCAGTTCATGGAGCGCAGGGCGGCGCGGATCAGTTCGTCCGCATCCGCGTCCGGATGGTCTTTCAGGTGGGCGGCGATCGCCTTGCGGGACTCCACCTGCTTGAACCCGAGCGCAATCAACGCCAGCTCCGCATCCCCCGCTGCCTGGGAGGTGGCGCCCTGCGCCTGGGCCTCCCACGTAGCGGCCAGTCCCACCTTGTCCTTCAGCTCCAGGACAATGCGTTCCGCCGTCTTCTTGCCCACGCCCTTGGCCCGCGCAATGCCGGAAACGTCCCCGCTCACCACCGCCTGCTTGAACTGCTCCACGGACAGGGAACCAAGAATGGCGATGGCCGTGGCAGGGCCGATGCCTGAAACGCGGTCGATCAGCAGCAGGAAAATGTCCCGCTCCGCATCCGTGGCAAAGCCGTAGAGCACCTGCATGTTCTCCCGGACATGCAGGTAGGTTTTCAGCGTCAGCTCCCTGCCGGGAAGAGGGTTCAGCCTGTCAAAGGTGGAGAGGGGCACAATCACCTCATACCCCACGCCATGAACATCCAGAATCAACCGCTGGGGATATGATTCCGCTACCGTGCCGCGCAGAAAAGCTATCATGCCCATAACGTGACACAATCCGGCCCGCGCTCAAGCCAAAAACGCATCTGCGGAAACCGGCCCCATCATCTTTTCTGGAGCACGTGCAGCCTGATATGCTCCAGATCCTCCCGGTGATAAAAACAGCGCACCCGGAGGCCGCGGGCGGTCTTCATCCGGCACCGGTATTCGCGCAGCAGCCCCTTTTTCACGAGCCTGTAAATGTAGCTGCGCACCACCCCCAGCATGTCGATAGCCTCAGCCATGTCCATGTAGCACGGTGGCACGCGGCGGCGTACAGGCTCCCGCCGGGCGAGAATCCGGTCCACATCCGCACGCCGCCAGTACAGGGCCAGGGAACCCGTACCCTTGCGGACCACGCGGAAGCGGGCTCCGTGACGGTGCAGGTACTGGCGGGCGGCGGACGCGCTGCAGCAGAGCCGCGAGGCGATGGAGGACGTTTCCACGAACGCGCTGCCCGCTTCCGCATAAGGCTGGCCGGATTTGGGATTCGTTCCCCGACGGCGGATTTTCACATGTTCCGGGAAGCTCAGCTTGGGATTGTTAATGTATTCCCGTCCTCCTACTCCGATGAATGTTTTCTTAAAATGGTATATCATGGTTAATGAGTTTTTACATTGGGATTGCGAAGCTCCATGCAGACATTCCGCACGAAACTCTAACATTTTTGGAAGATTCCAAAAATGCATTGAGTCCAAGAATGTTCAACATTTTTCTTTGTTTTTCTGTTTTTCACATTCATACTGAACTCATTTCATCGCAATATATGCCCGGAGGCCGTATCAGCCAATCACGGGAAAAGGGCCTACGCCCCCGGCGAAAACAGCATGTTCCTCAACTCTTTCCGCCCCGCAGGCCTTCCGTTCCGGTGAATACAGAGGTTCACGGGCACAGGGAAAAACCCCCTTCCACCAGCGTTTTTACTGGCGCCGTACGGTTCAAGGGAAAACTTTTTTCCCGCTATGATTCTACCATACGGTTCCACGCATGCACGGCCCATTTCCAGAAAAGGGCCTGGGAAATTTCATGACAGGCCTTCCGCGTTCCATCTCCCCAGCGGCCTGTTCCCATCCCGGACGCCGGCCCACGTGTTTTTTCCGGCATTCCATGGATTTTCCGGGAACCGGGGCAATAAAAAACCCGGCTTCCCTATGGAAAGCCGGGCATGAAAAAAGAATGTTTCAGGGCAGGAGCTTCGCGGGCCGCCCTTCAAAAATCCCGCGCTGGGGAACGAAGATGCGGTCATTGGGCTGAATGGGAATCGCCCTGTCCTTGATGGAGAAGTAATCGTACGTCACGGTTTTTCCGCCGCGCGTCACCTGCACGTACCGGGAACCCCAGTCCGTAATGTCGCCCGCGCCCACAATCGCTTCCAGAAGCGTCATGCCGTGCCGCCACAGGACGTTTTTCTTCATGGCTACGCCGCCGCTCACCAGCACAATGTGCTCCGTCAGCCGCGCGTCCGAACTCTGCACCTTCACCAGAAAGGTGGGGGCCGTGTACAATTCCGCCTTCTTATAGGCGGCCATCAGCATATCTTCAATCTGGCGCGCCGTCTTGCCTACCACGCGCAGCACGTCGTGGCCCGGCGGAAGCTGGGGCATGCGTATCGTCCCGTTGCCGTCCAGCAGATACTGGCCGGAAATGGCCGTAGCGTCATCCGCAGGAATGCCGCGCACCTGAATTTCAATGGTGCCCTGCGCAGGCACGGCGTCCGGAGACTGGGCGGACGCCAGCCCCGCCGCACCCAGCAAGAGGCAAAGGAGGGAACAAATGTATTTTTTCATGGAGCAATGGGTTAGTACAGATCTTCACTATCATGGGACTGGGTGGCCGCCAGCTCCTTGGCCTTTCCGGAACGCTCGGCCTTCTTCATGGAAGAGGCGTCCGCATTCTCGCCGGAGGAACCGCCATCCGCAGAATAATAGGAGTAATAAGTCGTGTAATACTGATACTGGTGATCGGACGTGATGTCCACATTATTCATCACCACGCCGGCCAGGTTGCCGCCTACGGATTCAATCACCTGCTTCTGCCTCAGGAGGGCTTTCAGCGGCAGTTTGCGGGGCTGGACGACCATGAGCGTCATATCCACCTCGCTCACGATGACGGCGGAATCACTGACGCCGAGGATGGGCGGGGAGTCCACCAGCACGATGTCAAAGCGCTGCTTCACTTCCTGGAGCAGTTCATTGAATTTGCGGGAATTCAACGCGCCCGACGGGTCGAAGGGCGTGGGGCCCGCAGGCATCACGTACAGGTTTTCAATGGGCGTCTGGAAAATCACTTCCTCCAGCGGGTAGTCTTCCAGCAGATAGGAGGTCAGCCCCACTTCATTGTCCAGTTCATAATACCGGTGAAGCTTGGAACGGCGCAGGTCGGCGTCAATCATCAGGGTGGCATAGCCGCCCTGGGCGCAGATATAGGCCAGGTTGCACAAGGTGGTGGTCTTCCCTTCCCCGGCACTGCCGGAAACAAAGGTCAGGGAAATTTCCTCCAATCCCTTTTTATTGAATTCTATATTTGTTCGCAGAATACGGTAGGCTTCCGCGTCCGGGCCCATCACATCGGAAGAATGAAGGATCGGCACATTCTTGGGGATAATGCCCAGCACCGGAACCTGCAGGGCCCGTTCCACGTCCTCCATCGTCTTCACGGAAGTGTCCATGAATTCCAGCAGCAGGGCCAGCCCGATGCCCAGAAGCAGCCCGGCCCCGGCGCCCACCGCCAGGTTGATGGTCACGTTCGGCTTGTAGGGAGCGGCAGGATAGGTCGGAAGCTGGTACATTTCAATCGCTTCACGGGGAACGCGCAGACGGGCGATTTCATCCTTGTACCGGGAATCCAGGTCCTTGAGCTGGTCCAGCGCGGCGTCATAATCACGGCTGGCCTGTTCATACATGGGAACCTGCAGGACATGCTTCTGGAGAGCTTCCTCCTTTTGAGCGACGGTCGCCTCCCAGTGCTTCCGGCTTGCGGAAACCATTTCCAGCTTGCTTTTCAGGGAGGAGCGCAGCCCGATCAGCTCCTTGTTCAGCTTCTCTCCCAGAATCCTTTCCGTCTCCAGCAGCGCCAGCATCTTGGGGTGCCTGGCCCCGATGTTCTGGGCTTTCAGGTTTTCCTTCTCCTTGAGCTTGTCGGAAAATTCGGCATAGGTTTCACGCAGGGCCTTGGCTCCTACGGATTCCGCATTCAGCAGGTCGGAACTGATGACGTAATCCAGCAGCTTGTCGTCAGGCAGACGCTGCAGTTCCTGCACGTAGGAAGCCAGTTCCTTTTCATCCTTTTCAAACTGCATGGCCTGGGATTTGGCGTTCCGGAAGTCTTCCTCTTCCATGCCGGCCGTCAGAGTGCTCCGGTTTTCACCGTTTCTCCAGGTAGTGGGAAGGTAGGAGCTTTCCGCAATCAGCTTCTTGAGGGACATCATCTTTTCATTGACGGTATCCTCCTGTTCCCGGAGAACGTCCTTCAAACTTTTGATGGCGGTTTCCACCAGGCGGTTTTCACGCATTTCACGGTCCTGCTTGTAAGCCTCGGGAACCGTCTTGGCGATGTTCTGCACCAGTTTGGGATCCGGGCCGGAGACAATGACGTCCACCAGGTCCGTCGCACGCACGGGAGCCACCTTGATCATGCCGGCCAGATTGGATGCCGCCATTTCATCCGTCATGCCCCATTCCGCGGCAAGATTCAGCTTCCTGGACACCACCTTCAGAACTTCAGTGGAAGTCAGCACGGAATACTGCATGGGAATGTAGTTAGCCGTCACGTTGGAGGAGGCGACCACGTCCCCCCCCTGGCCGATTTCCATTACGGGCTTGGGCAGCTTGATCTGGAACTGGCTCGTCGCCCGGTAGGAGGGCGGCATCAGGAAAGTCACTACCACGGAAATGACCAGCACCAGAAGGAAGACCAGGAAGACTTCTTTCCAGCGATTTTTTAAAACTTGCAAATAGTCAATGTTGCGTACGATGCGATCACTGTTCTGCTGATCCTGGGCATTCATGAAAGATAGTGAGGTAGTAAGATAAAAACTCCTCTAATTGTGAATGAACATTCGCAATTAGAGGAGTAAGGACATTAATGGTCAGTCAAGACTTAGAAGCTGTAATTCACGCCGAAGGAGAACACGTTGCGGTTGTAGGAGGGCATCGGGTAGTTATAGCCGCCGTAGGAACCGTTGGTGTAGGAGTACTGGGCCGTAAGAGCCAGCGCATTAGTCAGCAGCAGCTTGATGCCGGCCGTAGCATTGAAGGTCAGGTCAGACGTATCACTGTTGCTGCCGGAGCTCAGGCGGCTGTACTCGCTGGAAATCAGGTTTACGCCGCAGTTCAGGCTGGCGCGGTGCGTCAGTTTCAGCGTGCTGTTCACGCCGAAGCGCCACGTTTCATTGGAATAGTAACTGGCACCGCTGTAGGGAATGTACGTATTCGTCGCTTCGTTGGAGTAGCGGATGAACGTGCCGATCATGAAGCGGTCGCTCATGCGGTGGTTCAAACCGAATTCTGCGGAAGGATAGGTCCTGGTACCGTAGCTTTCCACATATTTGAACTGGGGACCTACGCGGAGCGTGGCGGACGTATTTTCAGCCACAGCGTATTCAGCACCGGCCATGACGAAGTTGGAGAATTCGTTGTTGCCGTATTCGCGGTCGCAGTAGGAACCGTTCCAGCTCAGGGAAATAGCCAGGCGTTCCGTCCACTTGTAGCGGTTGGTGAAGTCCATGCCCACATAGTCGCGGTTGTCCGTCTTGGCGGAGTCCTCCTGATAGTTGATCATGGAGAAGTTGGCGCCCAGCGTGGTGGAGTAGCGGGAGGTCCATGCCTTGCTCACGGAGCTGGAGACGTACACGTAAATGTAGTCGCCGTCCCGGCGGGCGTTGGCAATGCCGTTGGAATAGTTGGGTTCCGGCTGCCACGCAAAGGACACGCTGCCGTTGTAGCGCAGGGTCTGGTCAAAGCTGTGGGAAAGGTTGGCGGAGAGCGTGGAGTTGGAAAGTGATTCGTTCGTCTCTCCCTCAAGGTCCTTCAGGTAAAAGATACCCCCAAGCTTGGCGGAGAAGGAGTACTGGGTCACGGAATCGTAGTTGGCCAGGGAGGCGCCGATGTCCGTGCTGATGAAAGCGGCTTCCTGCTGGTCATAGTTGGAAGCGTTGACGTTGTCGTCATAACCGCCGGCCAGATTGAATGTCCACTTCAGGGGAAGGGATTCTTCCAGACCGACCGGTCCTGCCAGGGTGTACAGGGACTGCCCGTTGGCATGGACGGCAAGCATGCCGGCAGCCATCAAGGAGAGATAAAAAAGACTCTTCATGCTATTGATAAATGGATCGGGTTAATTTCCGGCAGGATTGGAGATGGGAGCGGGGCTTGTAGCAGAGCCGCCCACGGGAAGACCGCCCGGCAGGACCAGGGCCCCTCCGGATGCCTCTTCACCAGGCCTCACCAGACCGCTGGTCTGAGTGGTCACCCCTTGCAGAGGATTGTCAGGCGTCTGGGCCGCCACGCCCACGGCAATGCCGGGAACGGCATTGGCTACCATGGAGCTGCCCAGAGCTTTCGTAACCGCTTCCGAGATGGGAGAGACGGACGCATACGGGTGGGGCTGCACAGCCACAGCAGAGGCAATCACGTTGCGTACGTTGGCTTCCGTTACCTGGGTTCCATAGCTTTTAACGGCGGCGGAAGCAACAGCGGGCGCGCTGCCCGGGAAAGCGCCTGCGGCCATGGATACCAGGGAGCCCATCACCTGGTCAGACACGCCGGCCTTGACGGCGGCGTTCAGAATCTCGGTCACGGCTTTCATATCCAGGGCGCCGGCCTTCAGGCTGGCCTGGACAACACCTGCCATTTGATTCATAAAAGCCTTTTCAACAGCAGAGGCTTTAACCTTATTAACAGCCGGAACGGCTGCCGGAGAAGCAGTTTGCTGAGCCACACCGGGGAGGGCGCCCGCAAACGCAAGTGCCAGCGCACTGAGCGCCGTCTTTGTCATGAACCTGGCTTTCATAAAGGAAGTATCTAGCAGGTGAATTTAATGAAAAAATGGAGCGGGTAACGGGAATCGAACCCGTGTGATCAGCTTGGAAGGCTGGAGCTTTACCATTAAGCTATACCCGCACAACGGAGGCATTATGTTCAAGCCTCGGGGGTAAGACAAGTTTTTTTTCATTTCTGTGTTAAAATATCAAAAAAGAAGACACGATTTTTCTGTGGTCTTGACATACCTGCCTTCTGCCGCTAAATAGGCATCCGCATTTCATGCGGGCGTCGTTCAATGGTAGGACGCGAGCTTCCCAAGCTTGAGACGTGGGTTCGATTCCCATCGCCCGTACCACTTTTATACCGCAAGCAATTGTTCCTCAATGCTTGCGGTTTTTCTTTACACTTTAAAAAGACGAGCATTCCGGAGGCTTTCGCTTTCCGGAAAATAAATTTCCCCCATCCCCGCTTCCCGGGTATTCCGGGAGAATTTCCGGATAAGAAAATGCCGCTCCCTCTTCCGCTGCGCCGGAAGCAGCCGCCTCCGGCGCAGCCGTGAATTACAGGCCTTTACCAGCCAAGAACAAATTTCCGCTGAATTTTCGCCAAAAGAAGAACCTTGCGGATCATCGTTCGGGTTTCATTAAGGAGGTTGAGGTAGAGGAGCGCCCGCCGCATGTCGGATACGTCCTCCGCCCGCAGGATGATCTGCTGCTTGACCGCCTCCGCAAATTCCTCATCCAGCGCGTCCATGCCGGCCAGGCATTGGTCCAGCCCGGTATAGTCGTTGCTTTCCATCATTTCCCGGAAACGGGGGTACAGGGAGGAAACGCGGTTGTTCATCCCCCTCAAGTGCTCTATCCTGTCCATGTCCAGCCCTTCATGATTGTTGTCTATGTAGGCATGGCTGGCCGTGGTGATGTTGGAGAGGGATTCAAAGACGGAGGTGGCGTATTCCACCATCTGCACGTAGCGCTTGCCGCGGTCCGCCTCTTCATCCGGGAGTTCCCGGACGACGGGCATGACTTCCATCGCCATCCGGTCGCTCAGGGAGCGGCGGATGCCGCGAGCTTCCTTCCGGAGCTTTTTCAGCCGCTTCCGGTCCTCTACGTTCAGGGCTTCCAGGTTCATTTCATAGATTTCCGCCATGCGTTTCATCAGCTCAATGATTTCTTCATTGTAGCGGGCGGCGCAGGCCGGATCCCGGTAATTGGCCACCTTCGCCAGCGCCCCGGCCTGGGTTCTTTTTTTATGGAGCCTGGAGCTTTTCAGCAGCAGGAAGGCAGCCAGGGCGCACATGGCGACAATGCCGAACAGGCCTCCGTAAACGATGCACGCCGCCACCATGAAGCACATGGTGAATGCGGCAAAGGCCGTAAAGAACCACCCGGAAATTACCGTAATCACCCCCGTGATGCGGTACACGGCGCTGTCCCGCCCCCAGGCTTTGTCCGCCAGGGAGGAACCCATCGCCACCATGAACGTCACATACGTGGTGGAAAGAGGAAGCCGGAGGGATGTAGCCAGGGAGATCAGCAGGGCGGCGACCGTCAAATTCACGGAAGCGCGGATCAGGTCAAAGGAGGCTCCGTTATCCGGGCCGTCCGGCACGGGCTGGAAACGTTTTTCAATGAATCTTCCCACGCAGGCGGGCATGATTTTTTCCACCGCACGGGAGGCGTTCAACGCATAGCGCACGGCCATGCGGGCCGGGGGGACGGAGCCGAACCGCTCCACGCCCCCGCCCTGCCTCGCCAGGTTGACCTCCGTATCCGTGACGGTCTGCGCCTTTTTGGAGAACATGAGGGCCAGCACCATGATGACGCCCGCACTCAGCAGGTAGCGCCAGTCCGCCGTGACGGGGACCATGAGGCCGCCCATGGTGAGGGTGGAAAGGTCCGCGCCCTGCGCCGCAGCGGCGGACGCTATCTCCATGGAGGACTGCCCCGCCATGAAAACGCCGATGAAGTTGACCAGGTCGTTTCCGGCAAAGGAGAGCGCCAGGGCCATGGTGCCCGCCAGGACGGATATTTTCAGGATGTTGATTTTGCAAATGTTCTGGAGAACGGCCATCAGGACGGTCCAGAATACCAGGCTGCAGCATACGTACAGCCAGATGTGGGCGTCCAGGTGGCGGATCATGTCCTTGGTGACCAGCGTGCTGCCTTTCAGCCCCTTGAAGATGGCGAAGTAGGTGATGGCCGTCAGGGCCAAGCCGCACCAGACGGCCCCCAGGTATTTGAATGATTTTTTGTAGTTGAAGGAGAAGATGAGGCGGGAAATCCACATGACCGTTATCCCGCAAATGAAGGCGACGAAGACGGAGGAGAAGATGCCGGAGATGATCGCCAGCGCCTTGGAGGAGTTGATGTAGCTGGACAGTTCCTGCGCTGCGCCCGGCTCTGCGGACCAGATTTTGAACAGGGCAACCGCCACGGCGCCGCCCAGCAGTTCAAAGACGATGGAGACCGTGGTGGAGGTGGGAAGACCGAAGGTGTTGAAGACGTCCAGCAGAATCACGTCCGTCAGCATCACCGCCAGGAATATCAGCATGATGTCATGGAAGGTGAACTGGGCCGGCATGAATACGCCGCTTCTGGCGATTTCCATCATGCCGCTGGAGAACAGGGAGCCAATGATGATGCCCAGGGCGGCCACCAGTATGATCGTCCTGCGCGGCGCGGCCTTGGAACCGACGGCGGAGTTCAGGAAGTTGGCGGCGTCATTGGAGACCCCGACGACGAGGTCAAAGCAGGAGAGCACCAGAATCAGCCCTATGATGAAGTAATAGATTGGGTCCATAAGCGTAATAAACGGCCCTCTATTACAGGAGGCCGCTTCCGCACGCCCGTTTTAAAACGTGAACATTCCGTCACATTGATGCAACAATATGATTTTCAATGAAAACCATAGCGCTACACCTGCTTCCCGTGAAATCTTCCGTTTCTTCCGGGTACTTCCGGAGCCTAGTTTTCCTCCGGTTCTCCGGCAGCCACGGCCCATCTTCCTGAAATCCCTTCCCGCGGAGTGGCGGCTGCCGCCTTCCATACAAAACAAAAAGGCCCCCCGGAAAACCGGGGAGCCTTGAAGTCGATTGCCGTGTCTCGCAGAAACGGACGGGGGCTTACATCATGCCCATGCCGCCCATTCCTCCCATGCCGCCCATGTCGGGAGCGCCGGAGCCGCATCCGCAGCCCTTCTTCTCGGGCTTGTCGGCAATGACGCATTCCGTGGTAAGCAGCAGGCCGGCGATGGAAGCCGCGTTCTGCAGGGCGGAACGGGTTACCTTGGTCGGGTCCACCACACCGGCGGTGAGCAGGTCTTCATATTTGTCCGTGGCTACGTTGTAGCCGTCGGCCGCTTTCTTCATCCCCTTCACCTTGGCGACGATGAGGGCGCCTTCACGGCCGGCATTGCTGGCCAGTTGGCGGAGCGGAGCTTCCACCGCACGATAGACGATTTGAGCGCCGGTTTCCTCGTCGCCTTCCAGCTTGAGGGTGTCAATGGCTTTCTGGGCGCGGATCAGGGCCACGCCGCCGCCGGGAACGATGCCTTCTTCCACCGCAGCGCGGGTGGCGTGCAGGGCGTCGTCCACACGAGCCTTCTTTTCCTTCATTTCCGTTTCCGTAGCGGCACCCACATGGATGACGGCCACGCCGCCGGCCAGCTTGGCCAGGCGTTCCTGGAGTTTTTCACGGTCGTAGTCGGACGTGGTGTCCTTGATCTGGTGGCGGATCTGGGAGATGCGGCCTTCAATGTCCGCAGACTTGCCGGCGCCTTCCACGATGACGGTTTCATCCTTGGAGACGACCACGCGCTTGGCCTGGCCGAGGTCTTCAATGCCCACGTTTTCCAGCTTGATGCCCAGGTCTTCCGTGATGCACTTGCCGCCGGTCAGGATGGCAATGTCTTCCATCATGGCCTTGCGGCGGTCGCCGAAGCCGGGAGCCTTCACCGCGCAGATGTTCAGCACGCCGCGCAAGCGGTTGACCACCAGGGTGGCGAGAGCTTCGCCTTCAATGTCTTCCGCGATGACCAGGAAGGGACGGCCGCTCTTGGCCACTTTTTCAAGCAGCGGAAGGAAGTCCTTCAGGTTGTTGATCTTCTTTTCGTGGATGAGGATATAGGGGTTTTCCAGCACGGCTTCCATCGTTTCCGCGTTGGTCACGAAGTAGGGGGACAGGTAGCCCTTGTCGAACTGCATGCCTTCCACCACGTCCAGCGTGGTTTCAATGCCCTTGGCTTCTTCCACGGTAATGGTGCCGTCCTTGCCCACCTTGTCCATGGCTTCCGCGATGATGTGGCCGATTTCGGCGTCCCAGTTGGCGGAAACGGTGGCAACCTGGGCAACTTCCTTGCTGGAGTCAACAGGCTTGCTGATTTTCTTGAGTTCTTCCACCACGGCGTCCGCGGCCTTCATGATGCCCCTCTGGAGGGAGATGGGGTTGGCGCCGGCGGTGACGTTGCGCAGGCCTTCGCGGTAAATGCTTTCAGCCAGCACGGTGGCGGTGGTGGTGCCGTCCCCGGCCACGTCGTTGGTCTTGGAGGAGACTTCCCGGACAAGCTGGGCGCCCATGTTTTCAAACGGGTCTTCCAGTTCGATTTCCTTGGCGACGGTCACGCCGTCCTTGGTGATGAGGGGGGAACCGAATTTCTTGTCGATCACCACGTTGCGGCCGGCAGGCCCCAGCGTGCTCTTGACAGCTTTGGCAATCTGTTCCACGCCGCGGAGGAGAGCCTGGCGGGCGGTTTCGTCAAATTGGATTTGTTTAGCCATAATATCAGGTTATTTTAAAATGATGTTGAGTGAGTGTGTCGTGTGATTTAGCCAATGATGGCCAGAATGTCATTTTCAGACAGGATGAGGTAGTCTTCTCCGTCCAGCTTGATTTCCGTGCCGCCGTACTTGGAAATAAGAACGTGGTCGCCCGGCTTCACGGTGAATTCAATCAAGGCGCCCTTGTCATCGCGGCCGCCGGTGCCTACGGAGATCACTTCGGCTTCCTGGGGTTTTTCCTTGGCGGTGTCCGGCAGGAACAGGCCGCCGGCCGTCTTGGTTTCAGCTTCAATGCGCTTGACCAGCACACGTTGTCCTAGGGGTTTGATGTTTGCCATAGTATGTTGTTTTTGTGTTGTTATAGATGAATATATGGATGTAATGTTCCGCCGGAGGGGAAGTTGCTCCCCCTCCGGCGGGAAGGGGTTGCTTATTTGTCGTCGTCGACGATTTCGGCGTCCACCACGCGGCCTTTCGCCTTGCGGGGGCCGTCGGAAGCTTCTTCCTCCGGAGCGGCTCCCGGCATGGGGCCGGCTGCACCGGCGGACTGCTGGGCGGCTTCCGCTGCCTTGTACAGGGCTTCCAGACGGGATTCCAGGTCTTCCTTCCCGGCCTTGATCGCGGTGTATTCCTTTTTGGAGATGGCTTCCTTGAGGTGCATCACCTTGTCTTCGATCTCGCGCTTGAGGTCTGCGGGAATCTTGTCCCCCATGTCCTTGAGCTGGCGTTCCACGGAGAAGCAGAGGGAGTCCGCCTGGTTGACGGTGTCAATTTCCTCGGCCCGCTTCTTGTCTTCTTCCGCATGGGCTTCCGCATCACGCTTGGCACGTTCGATTTCATCCTTGGAAAGGCCGCTGGAGCCCTGGATGGAAATCTTCTGTTCCTTGCCGGTGCCCTTGTCCTTGGCGGAGACGTGCAGAATGCCGTTGGCGTCAATGTCAAAGGTCACTTCAATCTGCGGCACGCCGCGCGGAGCGGCGGAGATGCCGTCCAGCTTGAAGTTGCCGAGAAGCTTGTTGTCCTCAAACATCTTGCGTTCACCCTGGCAGATGCGGATGTCCACGGCGGGCTGGTTGTCCGCGGCGGTGGAGAACACCTGGCTCTTGCGCACCGGAATGGTCGTGTTGCGCTCGATCATCGGCGTAGCGATGCCGCCCATCGTTTCAATGGACAGGGTCAGCGGGGTCACGTCCAGCAGAAGCACGTCGTTGACGTCCCCCTGGAGCACGCCGCCCTGGATAGCGGCGCCTACGGCCACCACTTCATCCGGGTTCACGCCCTTGTGGGGTTCCTTGCCAGCCAGCGTATGGGCCATTTCCTGAACGGCGGGCATGCGGGTCATGCCGCCCACCAGCACCAGTTCGTCAATGTCCCCGGTCTTCAGGCCGGAGGCGGCGATGCAGTCCAGCACGGGCTTGCGGGTACGGTCCAGCAGGTCTTCCGTGAGCTGTTCCAGCTTGGGACGGCTCAGCGTCAGCTGGATGTGCTTGGGTCCGGAAGCGTCCGCCGTGATGAACGGCAGGCTGATGTCATAGCTCTGGGTGGAGGAAAGGGCGATCTTGGCCTTTTCAGCTTCTTCCTTGATGCGCTGGATGGCGTCCGGCTGGTTGGAAAGATCCATGCCGGAGTCCTTCTTGAACTCGTCCATGATCCAGGTGATGATCGCGTTGTCCCAGTCGTCGCCGCCCAGGTGGGTGTCGCCGTCGGAAGCCTTCACTTCAAACACGCCGTCACCGATTTCCAGCACGGAAATATCGAAGGTGCCGCCGCCGAGGTCGTACACGGCAATGTTTTCATTGGACTTCTTGTCCAGGCCGTAAGCCAGGGCAGCAGCCGTCGGTTCATTGATGATGCGGCGCACCTTCAAGCCGGCGATTTCACCGGCGGCCTTGGTCGCGTTGCGCTGGGCGTCATTGAAATAGGCGGGAACGGTAATCACGGCTTCCGTGATCGTCTCACCCAGCTTGGATTCCGCGTCGGCCTTCAGCTTGGCCAGGACCATGGAGGCGATTTCCTGGGGAGAAAAAGTCTTCTTTTCCCCGCCTACGTCCACGCGGATATAGGCGTCCCCGTTGGGGGCCTCCACAATTTCATAAGGCACCTTCTTATCTTCTTCCGTCAGCTCGCTGTACTTGCGGCCGATGAGGCGCTTGGAGGAAAACACGGTGTTTTTCGGGTTGGTCACCGCCTGACGTTTGGCGGCCTGCCCCACGAGGCGTTCACCGCTCTTGGTGAAGGCAACAATGGAGGGAGTGGTGCGCGCACCTTCGCTGTTTTCAAGTACGGTACCCTGACCGCCTTCCATCACAGCCATGCACGAGTTGGTCGTGCCCAAGTCGATTCCTAATATTTTAGCCATATCGTTATCTTAGATTGTTTTAAATGGATTTCGTTGAGATTTGATTTCCCCATGACCTGAAGTGTCATGCAGGCAAACTCATGTTCTTGCCTCTCTTTCTGCAAATGGCATGCCAGCCTTGTAAGCCCTGTTGAAAAATAAACATAAACAGCATAAATTCATCGTATTATAACATCGCATCATTTCGACAGCTCTTTTTCCTGCCGAGCAGCAATGGGACATATTGTCACACCAAAAAGAGACAAAATGTCACACGCGGCCATTTTGTCCCACACCCCCCGGACAGCCTGTCCCCGGCGCCCGTCACGAAGCTTCCTTGCAGGAGGAAGCTTCCGCTCCGGTTCCGCATTTGCCGTAAGCCAGGCGTTTCATGAAATCCTTGTAAAGCAGCGTTTCCATGCGGCCGTCCCCGTATTCCACCACCGCGCTCATGGTTTCCACCCAGTCCCCGCAATTCAGGTACCGCACCTCCCCCACCATGGTATCCGCCGGATGATGCACATGCCCGGCAATGATACCGTCACACTGCCTTTTCACCGCCAGATTCTGGAGCTGCTCCTCATATTTTCCAATGAAATTGACGGCGGATTTCACGCGGCTCTTGATGGCGCGGGAGACGGAATAATATTCCCTGCCCCGCCAGGCGCGGTATTTATTGTAAAGCCGGTTGACCGTCAGCAGAACGTCGTAGCCCAGGGAGCCGAGCATCGCCAGCCACCGGTGGTTGGTGGAGATGGCGTCAAAACCGTCTCCGTGCACGCACAGGTAACGCCTGCCGTCCGCCGCCCGGTGCACGTACTCCCTGGCCATTTTCAGGCCGCCCAGATGAAAGGGAAGGAATTTTTCCAGAATATCGTCGTGGTTCCCGCGCAGGTACAGCACTTCCACATCCTCCTGCTCCATCTTTTTCAGCAGGGTGCGGATCAGGCGCGTATGCCGCCTGCGCCAGCGGCTGCCGCGGGAGAGGGCCCAGGCGTCCACAATATCCCCTACCAGAACTATTTTTTCCGCACGGACATGCTTCAGGAACCTCCGGCATTCGTCCGCCTTGCAATCCTTCGTGCCCAGATGGAGGTCTGACAAAAAGACCGTGCGGCATTCCAGCACCGCATCCCGCGGGGGGCGGGCGTAGCCGGTTCCATTCTCCTCCCGCGCCACGGAGGCCAGCAGTTCTTCAAACCTGTCATGGATGGAATCCCACGCTCTGGCGCGCACGGTCCTGCGGGCCTGTTCGCCGAGTCTCCGGATCATCCCCCTGTCCTCCAGCAGACGGCGCATGGCGGAGTAAAAACCCTCCGCGTCCCCCTTCTCCGCCTGAAGGCCGTTGATGCCGTCCAGCACCACATCCGCAGAAGCGGCGTACCGGTAGCTGACCGTAGCCAGGCCGCTGGCCATCCCTTCCAGCAGAACGTTCCCGAAGGTTTCCGTCTCACTGGCGAAGAGCAGCACGTCCATGGCGGCGTAATGGCGCGCGAGGTCCTCCCCGCTGCGCATTCCGCAAAACACGGCGTCCGGAAACTCACTGCGCAGGCTGCTCATCATGGGACCGTCCCCCACCACGACCATCTTCATGCCGCAGGCCGGGAACTCCTGCTGCAGGCGCGTGTACAATCCCAGGGCCGTCACCAGGTTCTTCTCCCGGGCCAGACGCCCCACCACGCCGAACACCACTTCATCCCGCCAGGCGCCCCATGACTGGCGCAGGCCGGCATCCCTCCTGGCAGGGTCAAACAAGGCGGCATCCACCCCGCGCCCCATTACGGAAAGGCGTTCAAATCCCAGCCCCTCCAGCGCGCGGCGCATCTCCTCCGTGGGCACCACCGTCATCCCTGCCCGGTTGTGGAGCTTGCGCAGGTAATTCACGGCGGCGGTTTCCAGCCCGGAGAAATGGTAATCCTTCATGTACTGGTGAAAATTGGTGTGGAATCCCATCACCACGGGAATCTCCAGAGCGCGGGCGGCCTTCACGGCGGAGGCCCCCATGGGGCTTTCCGTGGCAACATACACCACATCCGGCCTCTTCTTCATCCATCTGGAGCGGAACCTGTCTGCGGAAGGCAGCCCTATTTTCACATCATGATACATGGGGAGGGAGAGAGACGGCATGGCCGTCTCTCCGGGAACGGAAGCTCCGTCCCTCCCGGAAGCCCTCAGCACATGCACCAGATGCCCCCGCGTCCGAAGCCCCCGGACCAGCCGCTCCAGCGTCAGGGCCACTCCATTCACGTCAGGTTCATACGTATCCGTTGCCACATCAATTCTCATGCGCCGGCACCATGGGCAGAAAGGCCTTCCCAGGCAAGCTGAGGAGGGAAACGAAACCGTCACAGGCTGCTGTCATCCGTCCCCGTCCCCAGCAGGAGAAACAACCGTGCCGGACAGATTCCGGCATGTCCCCCCCCCCCCGCTTTTCCTGCACGGGAAACGGAACAGAGGAGGCGGCCTCCCCCACTCCCTGTTTGGAAGGTGCCGCTGCCAAAACCGCACATTTCCGTAAAAAAACAGACGAATCATTGAATATCAGACGCTCTGAAACTACATGCGGCCATCCGCGCATTATAAATCCGCCGTCAACCAAATTTTTTGAGAAAAAATGATTTTCATCGTATCCAGGACGGGAAAAATCACAATGGAATCCAAAGGCCGTGAAATCTGATATTCTTATTAACCATTGATAATGTTTCTATTATTTATTAAAAAAATTATTCCTTCCCGACAGCCGGATTTATAATCCGCCAAAATGCATGCATACGAGATACATAAAACGGAAATGAAGGAATATTTAGAAAGATTTTTAATAAAAATAATAATGATTCCCATGTTCTGAAAGCCGGGAAAACGTGGCGGAACGCCGGATGCTTATCTCTGCCTTTTCCCGGTCCGGAAACCGCAGCCTGTTACCTCCTTCATTGCTCCTGATACTCTTACATATTATCCTTCAACCTGCTTTAAACACCCCGGATTAGGAATCCGGCGTCAATACTAGTTTTTCATATCAAGCCTGTTTCTCCAAATCAATCCAGTATTTTCCTAGACGAAAGCCTTGATAAAATATGTTTGTTAGAATAAAGCATAAATACTTGAATATAATGATTGTTCATCTTATTTTAGCGCTGTCGGCCATTTCATCCGGATTCCTAATTCGCTATTGAAACAACCGACCCCCATCCCCTACCCCATTCCCCCAATGAAATTGATAGATTGCTATCGCTATGCAGCCATGCTTTATGCATCCGCCTGCTGTACCGCCTCGCCGCTTTACGGCCCTCTGGAAACAGGCTTGCAGGAAGCCCAGCTTCTGAGTTCCCTGAAAGCCTGCAAATCCCTGGAAGGTCCGGGAACGGACGCCTACCTGAGCCGCACTGGATTGAACGGCGCCTACAAAACGAAAAAGCCCATTGGCGGCCTTTTCTTTTCACTTCATTTTGAGTACAACAAGGATGGAGGCCTGAGAGCCGTCTCCTTTTACTCCAGCACCAAGGCAGGCAAGGACGAATACGATACGCGCCTGAAATCCCTGTACAAGCGCATGCTGAACGGACTGACGGGCCTCTATGGCCCGCCCATGAATCTGCCGGACTGGATTGAGAAGGAGTCCCTGCCCGCGGAACGCGTGCTGTACATGCACATGTGGCGCATTCAGCCGGGCTGCTTCCTGATGGCCGGCCTGGCCAACATGGGGGCCTCCGGCTACATTCCCGTTTTCCGGATTTCCCCGCCTGCCGGCATGCCGCCCAAGTCCAAGAAGGACAGGGACAAACTCAAATCCGAATGGGCCGCCATTCCCGAATTTTACGAATTCACCAAGGCGGAACGCTTCCTGGCCAATGCGGTGTTCGCCATGTCCCATAAAAAATATCAGGACGCGCTCCAGCTCTTCCAGAAAGCCGCAGACCTGGGCAGCCCCAACGGATACTGGGGACTGGCCTACCTGTACCGGCTGGGACCCGCCGGCGTGGAAAAGAACGCGAGCCTGGCGGATGAACACACCAAAAAAGCGGCCCTGATGGGATTTGCGCGGGCTGCCATGAAATTCGGAACAACATGGGAGCAATTCTGCAAGAACCAGGATTTCACCGAAGCTGAAGCCAGGGAATGGCAGAACAGGAACCTTCGGGCCGCCAGGGCCGGCTATGCCTCCGAACAATACAACCTGGGCATCATCTACCAGCACGGCTTCGGCGTGGAAAAGAACCTGGCCACCGCCAGGGAATGGCTGGAAAAGGCGGCCTCCCAGGACCATACCCAGGCCAAAGCGGCATTAAAGACGCTGCCGGACGCCGGAGCCGGAAACGCGGAACTCTCCTGACCATCTTCCAACAACCAACTCCCCCAATACCAAGCCGGCTGTAGCTTCTCCGGAAGTACACGCAGCCGCTCCGGCAAATCCCTATGAAATGCCAGACCGGCAGGGAGGCGGCCCCAACCGCTTCCCTGCCAAAAAGCCGGAAATGCAACGCCGGCGGAAACCGCGGGAAGCATCAGCAAATGCGGGGCAGCTGCATCCCGGAAGGCATGCCCAGCACCCGTTCCACCCCCAGCCGCCCCGTCATCAGCAGGGGCGCCGTTCCAAACTCTTCCACACGGCCTATCGCGCAGGCCCCGGCGGACACGCCGCAGCCGCGCATCAGGCGCAGGGCCTCTTCCTCATGCTCCCGGGGAAGAATAGCCAGATAACGGCCTTCACAGGCCACTTGAAGAGGGTCCAGCCCCAGCAGGCCGCAGGCTGCTCTGACATCCTCCCGCACGGGAATGGACACTTCATCCAGTTTCACCGTCAGGCCGGAGGACTCCGCAATTTCCGAGAGCGTGGCGGTTAACCCGCCACGGGTCACGTCACGCAGGCAATGCACGGGGATTCCGGCCCGGACGACGGCAGCCACGGATTCATGCAGCGGGGCGGAATCACTCTCCAGTCCCTCCCCGAAAGACAACCCGGCCCGCAGGCTCATGATCGTCATGCCGTGCCTCCCCAGATCACCGCTGACCAGCACGGAATCCCCCGGACGGACGGAAGAAGGGCTGATTTCCAACCCATGGCGCACCACGCCCGCCCCGGCGGTATTAATATAAATGCCGTCACCCTTTCCGCGCTCCACCACTTTTGTATCTCCCGTCACGATGCGGACGCCCGCCGCGCGCGCCGCCGCCGCCATATCCTGCACCACGCGGTTTAGCGCCTCCAGCGGAAGCCCTTCTTCCAGGATAAAGCCTGCCGTCAAGTACAACGGGTCCGCGCCGCTCATGGCGAGATCATTCACCGTGCCGTGCACCGCCAGGGAACCGATGCTCCCTCCCGGAAACTCCAGAGGCTGCACCACAAAGCTATCCGTGGTCATCGCCAGCCGCCCCGGCGGAAAATCCAGAACGGCCGCATCATTCTGCACGCCGCCGGAGGGAGTGCCGAACGCGTTCAGAAAGACGGAACGGATCAGGTCATTCATCAGACGGCCTCCGCCGCCGTGGGCCATCTGGATACGGTCGGAAACAGGTTCCGGAACAGGACATTCAAACATGGAATCAACTTCTTTTATAACGGTAATAGGCGGCGCAGGCCCCTTCCCCAGACACCATGGGCGCGCCCAGGGGAGCCAGCGGCGTACAGGACGTGCCGAAAAACGGGCACTCCGCAGGACGAATCAGCCCCCTCAGCACCTGGCCGGCCAGGCATCCGGAAGCTTCATCCGCGCCATGGGCGCTTTTTCCGCATCCGAAACGCAGGGCGGCATCCATGCCCTCCCACTCCCGGCGCAGCCTCATGCCGCCGCCGGGAATCAGGCCCAGGCCGCGCCAATGGCGGTCTTCCGGCTCAAAAACCTCTTTCATCCTTTCCTGCGCCGCCCTGTTCCCCTCCGGCTTCACATAGCGCCCGTAGGCATTCTGCACCGTGCACCCCCCGTTCTCCAACTGGCGGACGCACATCAGGATGCCGAGGAGCAGGTCCGGAGCCTCAAACCCCGTCACCGCCATGGGCGTCCGGTAACGAGCGGCCAAACGGCCGTAATCCCCCTCCCCCATGATGGCGCAGACATGGCCGGGGGCCAGAAAGGCGTCCGGCCTCCCCTCGTCCTGATCCATCAGCCATTCCAGTGCGGGGGGAACCTGCACATGGGCACAGAGCACGGAAAAATTGGCGTAACCCAGCGCGCGGGCCTGCTGCATGGCAAGAGCCGTGGCCGGAGCAGTCGTCTCAAATCCTACGGCGAAAAATACCACTTCCGCTTCCGGATGGCTCCCGGCGAAAGCAACCGCCTCCAGCGGTGAATACATCAAAAGGACGTCCCCGCCGCGAGCCTTGGCGGAAAACAAATCTCCGCGGGAGCCCGGCACCCGCATCATATCCCCGTAGCTGCACAAAACCACGCCGGGCCGCAGGCTCAACTCCACGGCCTGGTCAATCAAATCCACCGACGTAACGCAAACCGGACAGCCGGGGCCGTGAATCAGACGAAGCCCAGGAGGAAGCAGCTCCTCAAGCCCCAGGGAGGCAATCGCATGCGTCTGTCCCCCGCACACCTCCATCACCGTCCACGGACGCGTCACGGCATGGCGCAGCTCCTCAAGCAACTGCTGAACTTCCTCCTGCATAAGCCATTAAAAATGTTCAATCCGGCAAACGACCCTCCCCTTACACGGGATCGGTATTCTCCACGATCTCCCGCATTTCCCTACGGGTTTGAAGCGCGGTCTTCTCATCCAGCACGCTCAGGGCCATCCCTACATGAACAATAACGTAATCCCCCAGGACGGCCTCCGGCACGCAGGCCAGGTTCACTTCACGGGTCACGCCGCCGAAATCAACCACTCCCAGCCTGAACAGCGGGTCCGTCTCATTAATGCTCACGATCTTTCCGGGAACAGCCAAACACATATTATTATCCTTTCCATTGGCGCACGACTGCCGCAGCCTGCCCCAGGGAAATTCCCCCGTCATTGCACGGCACCCGCTGCGGCAGGGACAACTGGCACCTTCTAGACTGTGCCATTCCCGCCAGGCCTTCAAGCAAAAAGGCATTCTGAAAACATCCGCCGCCCAGCACCAGCCTGTCCAGTGAGAAACGCTCCGCCACGTCAAAAGCCAGGTTCACCAGGCTCTCATGAAACTTGCGGGCGATGCAGCCGCGGGAAACGCCTCTCAGCAGGTCATCGTCCACGGCTTTCAGCATCGGGCGCCAATCCAGTTCCAGCAGGCCGCCCTCCTCATGCATGACCCATTCATACGGTTCCCCCGGCATTTCTTCCCCGGAAACCGCCGCAGCCCATGACTCCAGCATCATGGCGGCATGCCCTTCGCATCCCGCCACGCCGTCAAAGCCGCACCAGAAAGCCATGGCGTCAAACAGGCGCCCCATGGATGAAGTGGCGGGAGCTTGAATATTACGGGCCATCATCGCCTCCAGGGCTTCCCGCTTCTGCAAGGTCATTCCACCCTGCAGACGTTGTTCAAGCCCATCCGTGCGCCACGGCGCCATCTGCCGCGCCAGGGAACAGGCGCACCGGGCAGGTTCCCGGACCGCTTCATCCCCCCCGGGCAGCAAAAACGGCCTGAGCCGCGCCACTCTGCGGGGAGCGCCTTCCTCCTCCATCACAAAAAACTCTCCGCCCCATACCGTCCCGTCCGTGCCGAATCCCGTGCCGTCCCAGGCCGCGCCCAGGGCGGGCAACGGCGTCTCATTCTCCACGGCACAGGCCAGAACATGGGCCTGATGATGCTGCACCGGAACGACTTCCACATTCCATGCCCGCGCCAGACGCCTGCCCAGGGTAAACGACGGGCCGTCCGGATGGGCGTCCACGGCAATCACCTGCGGCACAGCACCCAGCGTGCGCCCCAGCGTCTCCACCGTCCGTTCAAACGCGTTCAGGGAAGCCGCGCTGTCAAGATCGCCCAGATGCTGGCTCATGACGGCCACGCCGTTCTTCAGCCAGCAAACGGTATTCTTCAACCCGGAGCCCAGCGCAAGAACGTCGGGAGCTTCTGCAGACGTGCGCCACACGGGCCGCGGAGCATACCCGCGGGCACGGCGCACCATCATGGCCCTTCCGTCCATGACGCGGACCACGGAATCATCCACGGGCCGCACGACCGGACGGTCATGCACAAAAAACACATCCGCCACATGGCCCAGTTTCTGCAAGCCTTCCTCCACGGAAATGCACAGGGGCTCCCCGCTCAGATTGCCGCTGGTCACCACCAGGGGCTTTCTCCATACATCCATCAGCAGGGCATGAAGGGGGGAGGACGGAAGCATCACCCCCACAAAACGGCTGAACATGCACACGGAAGGAGCCAGGTCCACATCCTTCCTTCCGGGAGCCAGTACGATGGGGGCCGCCGGAGAAGCCAGCAGGCGCTTCTCCTCCTCCGACAAACGGCACAGCTTCCCCGCCGCGTCCACATCCGGCACCATCACGGCAAAGGGCTTGGCATCCCGCTCCTTCAGCCTGCGGAGACGCCTGACGGCGGCTTCCGAAGAAGCGTCCGCCAGCAGTTGAAAGCCGCCCACGCCCAGCAGAGCCACGATCAGGCCGTCCGCCAGCACCCACGCCACCTGTTCCGCGGGAGTGTCAAACCCGTGGCCGAACCCCAGTTCGGAACCGTCTGAAAACAGCACCTTCATGGAAGGACCGCACGACGGGCAGCCTATGGGCTGGGCATGGAAACGCCTGTCCTCCACATCCCGGTACTCCCTCAGGCACTCCGGGCACATCTGGAACTTCTTCATGCTGGTGCCCGCACGGTCATACGGCATCTCCTCAATAATGGAATAGCGGGGGCCGCAGTGCGTGCAATTGGTAAACGGGTAATGATACCGTCGGGAGGCGGGGTCGCGCATCTCCTTCAGGCACTCCGGACACGGGGCCAGGTCCGGCAGCATCATCGGAACGCCGCCGGGAGTAGAATCGCTTTCCACAATGCGGAACTCTTCAAACCCGGCAGGCTCGCACACGGTCTGCTCCACGCCATACACGCGGGCGTGCTCCGGCAAAGTATCCATCAGCGCGGCAAAAAAACGTTCCGGAGCGCCGGGCTTCCCCTCCACATGGATTTCCACGCCGGACTCCGTATTGCGCACGAACCCCTTCAATCCGTGCCGCACAGCCAAACGGTACACATGGGGACGGAAACCGACCCCCTGGACGATGCCGGCTATCTCAAACTTCAACGCCGCAGCGGCCTGTTCAATGGTGGTGATGGCCATGGTGCTGGATCCTGCCTTCCCGGACGCGGCGCGCGCGTTCCACAATCTCGTCGCACCACGCGTCCATTCCCTCTCCGGTCTTGGAGGACAACTCAATCACGTGCGCATGATGGGCTACCTTGTTCAGGGCGGCCAGGGCGGCGTCCCGGTCAAAATCCACGGCATCCGCCAGATCGGACTTGGTCACCAGGGCCACATCCGCGGAATGGAACATGGGAGGATACTTCAACGGCTTGTCCTCCCCTTCCGTCACGGAAAGCAACACCACGCGCATGCCTTCCCCCAGATCATAGGAAGCCGGGCAAACCAGATTGCCCACGTTCTCAATAATCAGAACGTCAAGATCGTTCAAAGGCATCTTCTTCATGGCTTCTGCAATCATGCGGGCGTCCAGATGACACATGGTGCCCGTCGTAATCTGCACCACGGGAATATCCGCACGGCTCAGGCGTTCCGCATCATTATCCGTCGCCAGATCCCCCACGATCACCCCCATGCGCACACGGCCGCGGAGCATCTCCGCCGTCTTCTGCAGCAGAGAGGTCTTGCCGGACCCGGGTGAAGAAAAAACATTGATAACCAGAAGGTTCTTTGCTGCGAAAAAACCTCTGTTGCGCTCTGCCAGCCGGTCATTGGCGTCCAACACAGGAACATGGACGTCCATGCCGTGGCCGTGACTTTCATGGGTGTGCTCACCTCCGCATCCGCATTCTTTACACATAATCAATACTGATATTAGATTCCAAAAAAAAGAAAAAATCTCATTTATCCTACGTCATATCCTGGAGACGGCAAGGTCAAACTCCCCTTGAACCGCATTTCAGGCCCGGACATCCCGGGGCAGAATACGCTATCAAACAATTCCCGGAAAAACCGTTTAAAGAAACAGTCCGAATAAATAAGACAAGTTTACAATGCAGCTCTTCTGGCCTACCATCCCAATCAGGAAAACAGCAATGAAAAACGCGGAAGCAACAGTCGGAAATCTCATTGACCATCAGAAAGTGGCATTCATCAGCTCTATTGATGAACAGGGCTATCCGAATACGAAAGCCATGCTGCCGCCCCGGAAAAGGAAAGGCATCAAGGTCTTCTACTTCACCACCAACACCTCCTCCATGCGCGCAAGGCAATATCAAGACAACCCGAAAGCCTGCATTTACTTTTGTGACCGGAGATTCTTCAGAGGCGTCATGCTTCTCGGCTCCATGGAAGTGCTGGAGGACAGAATCTATAAGGAAATGATTTGGAGGGAGGGTGACACCATGTACTACCCGGAGGGAGTGACCGACCCGGATTATTGCGTTTTGCGGTTTACCGCCACGCAGGGCAGATTCTACAGCAACTTCAACTCTGAAAACTTTAATATCATATAAAGCTTTCCACGCCACATGGCCCCACCTCCTATAAAGGATTCCGGGTATGGAGGCAGAACGCCGTCCTCCCGGAAAGGTTCTCCGCCGGAAGAGAGAAAAATAAAAACAATCATGGTCGTTGAGGAGGCATATTCCGATAAACGGCCTTCCGTTGAAATTCCTTCATCGTAAGCATGTGGACTTGCCAAGGCATGGGAATTCTGTAAACTGTTTCGTCCTCAGACAACATCCTTTTTCCCAGGTTATGCCAGACGCTCGCTTTCAACCACTTCCCGGATTCCGTGATTTTGCACCGGCGGACTGCGCCGTGCGCAACTATCTCTTTAACGCATGGAAGAGGGTGGCGCACCGCTATGGATTCCTGGAATGGGAAGGCCCGACCGTGGAAGCCACGGAGCTTTACCTTAAAAAGAGCGGGGGCGAACTGCCCACCCAGCTCTTCCGCTTTACGGACCAGGGAGACAGGGACATCACCATCCGTCCGGAACTCACCGCCTCCCTGGGCCGCATCGCCGCCGCCTGCCAGCGGGAATACACCAAGCCGCTCAAGTGGTTTGAAATCGGCTCCTGCTTCCGTTACGAAAAACCGCAGAAAGGACGCCTGCGCGAATTCTACCAATTCAATGCGGACATTCTTGGGGAAGGCTCCGCGTGGGCGGACTCCGAACTGATTGCCCTGGCCATCGACTGCATGAGGGAGCTGGGCTTTACGCAGAACGACTTCATCGTACGCGTCTCCGACCGCGAAGCCTGGATCAGGTTTGCCGCGGAACACAGCGTGCAGGAGCAGGACATTCCCGCCTTCCTGGGCATTGTGGACAAATTTGAACGAGACCGCCCGGAAGAATGCCAGCGCAAGCTGGACGCCTTCCACATCAGCCGCAGCGACCTGATGGCCTTCATTGAGAACCCTCCCGCCGGAGCCTCCGAACGCTATGACATCCTGCTGAAAGACCTGGAAGCCCGCGGACTGGACGGCTACGTCAGGCTGGACCTCTCCGTGGTGCGCGGCCTGGCCTACTACACCGGGCTGGTCTTTGAAATCTTTGACACGCAGCGCAGCCTGCGCGCCGTGGCTGGCGGTGGCCGCTACGATACGCTGGTAGGCGCCCTCTCCAACAATGCGGTGGACATGCCGGCCACCGGGTTTGCCATGGGGGATGCCGTCATCACCCACCTCATTGACCAGACCCCCCATGCCAAGGCGCTGAAGGATGCGGCGCTGGCCGCCGCGGGATGCGACGTCTTCATGGTGCAGGCCTCCGAAAACCGCCGCGCGGAAATGCTCTCCATCGCCTCCGCCCTCCGGGACCAGGGGTACAGCGTGGACCTTCCCCTCACACTCACCAAAATCAACGGCCAGCTCCAGAAAGCCGTCAAATCCGGCGCGCGCGCGGCCCTGATTGTGGGAGACGAATTCCCTGCCCTGGAACTGCGCGACCTGCATGCGCGCTCCTCCTCCACTGTCGCCATGGAGAACCTGTTTGACGCCCTGGCCTCCCTGACCGGCCGTGATTGATACGTTCCTTCCTCCCTTCCATTTTCAACAAAGATGAACTCATACCGCACTCATACCTGCAGCGAATTGCGCGCTGCGAACATCGGCAAGCCGACCACCCTCATCGGCTGGGTAGATTCCGTCCGTGACCACGGCGGCGTCATATTTATCGACTTGCGCGACCGCTCCGGCATCACGCAGGTAGTCTTTCACCCGGAAGTCAACCAGGACGTGGCGAAGGCCTCCCAGCAGCTCCGCTCCGAAGACATGATCCAGATATCCGGCACCGTGGCTGCGCGCCTGAAAACGGACACGGTGGACACCACCAATGCGGACCTTCCGACCGGGGAAATTGAAGTCTCCGCGGACACCCTGAACGTCATCAACAAGGCGGACGTGCTCCCCTTCCAGCTGGACCGGGCCCTCTCCAATGAAGACCTGCGCCTCAAGTACCGCTTTCTGGACCTGCGCCGCCCGTCCATGGTCCGCAACATGCAGATACGCCACCGCGTGACCAAGACCACGCGCGACTATCTGGATGAACACGGCTTCCTGGAAATTGAAACGCCCATCCTTTCCAAATCCACGCCTGAAGGCGCGCGCGACTTCCTGGTCCCCTCCCGCCTGGCACCCGGCAAATTCTATGCCCTCCCCCAGGCCCCGCAACAGTACAAGCAATTGCTCATGGTAGCCGGCATGGAACGCTACTTCCAGATCGCCCGCTGCTTCCGTGACGAAGACCTGCGTGCGGACCGCCAGCTGGAATTCACCCAGGTGGACATTGAAGCCTCCTTCATCACGCCGGAAGACATCTACAACCTGGTGGAAGGCCTGCTCAAGCGCGTGTACAAGGAATCCCTGGACGTGGACATTCCCACCCCCTTCCCCCGCATGACGTGGAGGGAGGCCATGGACCAGTACGGCTCCGACAAGCCGGAACGCCGCTTCGGCATGAAGCTGACGGACGTCTCCTCCATCTTTGAAAACAGCGGGTTCAAGGTATTCGCCTCCGCCGTAAGCAATGGAGGCGTGGTCAAGGCCATCAACGCCAAGGGGTTCGGCTCCGCCTCCGTCGGACAAATCGACGCCCTGACGAAAACCGCCGTGGAAGCCGGAGCCAAGGGCCTGGCCTACATCAAGGTGCGCGAGGAAGACTGGAGAAGCCCCATCTCCAAATTCCTTTCCGACGAAGAAAAGCAAAAACTCACGGAAGCCCTCAACATTGAAACCGGAGACCTCGTTCTCTTTGCGGCCGGTCCGTGGGAACCCTCCTGCGATATCCTGGGCCGCGTGCGTCTGCAATGCGCCGAATTCATGGAACTGCTTAAGGACAACACGGAACGCGACTTCCTGTGGGTCATCGAATTCCCGCTGGTGGGCTGGGATGAGGAAGAACAGCGCTGGGTGGCCATCCATCACCCCTTCACCCGCCCCGTCAAGGAAGACGAGGAAAAACTGCTCAAGGGAGAACTCTCCTCAGACCTGCGCGCCCAGGCTTACGACGTGGTGCTCAACGGGACGGAACTGGGCGGCGGCTCCATCCGAATCCATGAACGCGACTTGCAATCCGCCATGTTCAAGGCGCTCGGCGTCACGGAGGAACAGGCCCGCGAACAATTCGGCCACATCCTGGACGCCTTCAGCTTCGGCGCTCCGCCCCACGGCGGCCTTGCGCTGGGCCTGGACCGCCTGGTCATGATGATCTGCAACGCGGAATCCATCCGTGAAGTCATCGCGTTCCCGAAAAACAATCGCGGAGCGGACCTGATGAGCGACTCCCCCGCCGCTGCGGAAGAGCGGCAATTGCGCGACATTCACATCCAGGTGAAACTGCCCGCTAAAAAATAACCGGAATCTTTAAACACAAACCCCCGGATGGAAGTTTTTCCATCCGGGGGTTTTTCATTCAAAGAGCTTCCTGCATCCGGAACCACGCCAACGGCAAGACAGAAATCCCTTCCTATAAACCGTGCCCGGCGCCCGTCAGACGCCGCCGGATATCCGCCATCTGCCGTAAATTCTTCATGACGGGCAAACGGTGACGCTTGTCCAGCGGCTGCGGAGGAGGATTGCCCGTCGTCACCATGGTGAAACGCTGGTAACCCTTCACCTCCGGATAACGTCCCCAGTAATACGCCGTCCACCCGCTGTCCGGCGCGTCCGGACCAAAGGGAGCATAAACCATGTGCCGTTCCTCTCCAGGATATAAATTAAAAGCGCTGGTGCCTATCACAATATCTTCCGGCGCGTCCGGCAGCAGCTCCAGCCTGCGAACATACTCCCGGATTTTTACGGCCGCATACGCCTTCAAGGCATACAGGCAGCCGTAAACACGCTGTTCCACGGAACCGCTGCCCCAGAACACCATCTCCCTCCGGTCGGCAAAACGCAGCAAATCATCTCCCGACACCATCACCGTATCCGCATCTATCTTCACCAGGGTATCCCCTTCATCGTCCATGCTCCGGAGCATCTCCCCCAGCATCCCTTCAATACAGGCCTTCCCCCTCAAATTGCCGCCTCTTTCCCAAAAGGACACGCGCCATTCCGCCCCCAGTTCCTCCGCCTGCGCCTTCACCTCATCCGGGCAAGGATGGCGCCCGTCGTCAATCACGACCAAATGGGCTCCGGGGAGGGCATGCCGGACACACAGCAGATTCTCCCCGACCAGGGCGGCGTCTCCCGAATAAACGAACAAATGAACGTGAATGCTTGCTTTCTTTTTCATCATCAATAACTCTATCGCTGGAACTCTTTTTCCTGTTTGCGATCATCATGACAGGAACTGCCGGACATCTCCATCTGCCGCAACGGGCCTTGTTCAACAGGCTCCAAGGAAAGCTCCGGCAGGGAAGAAGGAGAGCCAGACACTGCGGCCTCCTTCCGCGCCTCCTGCTTCAACCGCAGCACGCCCAACTTGATTCTGGAGGCCATATTGCCCAGGGCATTCGCCCGGGAAGGAATCAGCCAGCCGCCAAGAACACCCTGATGAAGGAAATCCGTCTCTGCGGCCAGCACTTCTCCCGGCCTCAGTCCGGAAAACAGACGCACCCACAGAGCCATCAAACCTCGGCTGATGAGGGAATCGCTATCGGCATCAATCCGCACCAGACCGCCTGCAAGCTCCAGCCGCAGCCATACCCGGTACTGGCATCCCCGCAGGAGGCAGGCTTCCGTTTTCCATTCCTCCGCAAAGGGCGGCAACTGTTCCCCCTGGCGCATTAAAAAACCGTACAGAGCCCCCTCCCCGGACAGGGCGGCCAGCTCCTGCAGTAGAACCTGCCGCCGTTCTTCAAAACAATCCATATGTTCTTATTCGTTATATATTAAAAGCAATTCCGACCGTTCAGAAAACCCTCTTGAAAATTGACTTAACCGGAACGGTCCGGCTCCCTAGCCCTTCAATACACACTCGTCCCGCGCTGCCATCATGGAACCGGACCCGATTTCAATATTCAAAATCCGGCAGGGATGCTGGCGCTGTTCCGAGGCGCAATGCTGTAATCCCTGAATCAAAACCCTCAGGTCACCCGCCCGGTCATCTATTCTCCATCCGGAAATGAGCAAACGAAGACACTGCACTGCCTCATCTCCATTCGTTTGAAACCAGATGACCATCGTTTCATCCGTGGCGACGCGGCAGCCCCTTCCGGTGAGCCTGAACATTCCGGAATCTCCGATGCAGTCCATGCTGTCCCACACAACCTCCTTAATACCGCATTCGGCGGAATTCCTGACGGCAATCTTTCCACCGGGAAACCATCCCATATGGAACAATAAGCACCGCATCAGGTAGGCGCGCCTTAACGCACAATCCTCCTGATGGGTGCCAAGACCGAGCGACTTCCTGGCGCCGCAGAACTTGCTCCCCCGGTCAATGGTTAGTCTGACCTTATAACTTCCGGATGTATTCTTCCGCAATTCGATTGATCTATAGATGGACATGCAAATATTCATACAATATCCAAAAACTATATATATAAAATCAAACGGGCCTAGAATAAAAATGTTAGAAAACAGCGCAACTTCATCAAAAAAAGCAATATTAGAAAACTATGCAATAAAGAAAAAATCAAAATATTCCATATCGGGAACGCTTCTGGCGTTCATGAAGAATCCTGCGCAGCAGACCTTTCTTCCCCCTCCCGGCATTTAAAAAACCGGCAATCCTTTATAGACGGGTCTCAAGAGAGCTTTCTAAGGGAGCTTCCACTTGGCCCCTCCCTATAGCCAATCAGAGAAGGCAGGTCAAGCTGCTTTTTTTATTCCCGGCCACTTTCACCCAAAGTAAAAAAACATTCCTTCCTAACAAGCAGAAAGAACCTGAAACCATTTTAAAAACAGACAGCGAAAGCCTCTTCGCTTTTCAAGAACCAAACAGGCTTTCCGTGAATAGTCCTCAATCTTCACACACGATTCGCTCCCCGAAAGAAACGCTTCAAGTATCGGACCCATGCCAGCGAAACCAATCCTTTCATGAAGTCCATACATACCATCCCATGCACAAGACCACAGGCAATAGGACAAAAACAGCTCTCCTCAAAAGGCAGCACCATTTAAAAAGGGAATCGATACTCATCTCCCTCTCTTCCAATAGCATTGATAGTCTATCCTGACACAATGGCCAATAACCCGTAGCCCCTGGAATAACATTAGGCACCACTTGCCTTTTCTTCCCCGTTCGCGTTGTACCTTGCACCCCAAACCCCGCTTTACCCCCAGTTCAGAAAGCTCCAAAGCTGTCTCCTAATAAAAATGAATTGGAGGTGTAGGACATGCAATCCATGCTCGTTCCCATCAACTGAGCTCCCTATGAACAAAAACCGAGGCACATATGTACCTCGGCGTATAATTTACTTTATATTAAAAAATTAGATAAAGATATGATATCGCAATCTCTTTTATCAACAGTAATTTTACTTTTATCCTTATACATATTAAGAACGGCATCTACGACTGCATCAATATATTGCTCTGTTGAATCTGACCTTGCATAATTTTCCCGGCATATTGACCGTTATTTCTTTTCTGAAAATCAACCTTCGAATTTCATATTTTGTATTGTCGATTCATCCGGCCGATAACCAGTTATTCTCTTAAATACGAGAAACTTACTTCAAGAAGAAGAGGAATTTTCTACAAATTTAGAAGGATTTATATTTTCCAATTCCCCTAGCGTGTAGCTACTTTAGTCTATTTGTCTCTCTTGAGGGATCCCATCTGCGTTAGTCTTTAAATCCCAAATGATCTACCTAAGTACATTTGTACGTCTTGTCCCATCGCTCCTTTTTATTGCTGTCTAGCACATCTGTACTATCTGCTGAGATGCTGATATTACGGATAACTAAAAACATCAAAACCTATAGATGAACTGAAATGAGTGCCAGTAATCAAATAACACAGTAGAATCAATATATTAGTTAATGTAGTATATTAAGCCCAAATTCTCGTTACAGCATTCACAGGAATATCGAAATTGCATTGCCATAGCTTGGATCATTTCTATATTCAGTGTTACTCTTAGATATTTAAAAAATGAGGTTGCTTTAATTTGATAAAACAACCTCATTAAATGATGTAAAGTCAATAAAAACTAAAACTAATCCTTCTCAACTTGATTCACTATTTTATCATAAAACCATTTCTGAAAATTTTTACATTCATCCACCGTCATAGTTTTTTTAACAGTATTACCATTGAAAGAATACAAGTTATGTATTATTTTATGATTTTTTGCATCTTCATAAATGCCTAATGGACTTTGCAATATTTCCGGATCAATCAAGCCGGCATCTACTAATCCTTTAAATATTTTATTCATTAAGTCAAATTTCACTAAGCCTTTTCCATCAAATTCATAGATGGAATTTGCTATGACATTAGCAGTTATCTGATCTACAATTTGCCGTAAGAGAATTTCAAGCTCCTTCATATCACCCTTTTCTTTCCTCAATACTGCCATTTCAGCAGATAATGAAATAATATAGGAAAGTCGGTCTATTTGTTCCTGACACATTTGTATATCATCCTGTTCCGGATCACATACAGAATTCTGGGTTGAAAGAAAAATTATACTCCAAACAATATTTGCAGCGAAAAGCACCCCTATTGCACTCCATAAAAAATATTTACTTATATTACATTTCATGCTAGTTTATCTTAACTTTTTACATTTCTCTTCACATTCTTTTAATTTTGACGAAAAAAGCTTATTGAATTCTTCTTGTTTCTTTTCTTCAATTTCCTCTTTTTTTGGTATCTTGTTGATAGATCCCAATCCGTCAGTATATGGATTCCCGTTACCAAAGGTTCTGCTATTAATTGTAAATGAACCTGTCATTGGAGCAATTGCTTCTCCATACAGCGCATTTTTTAACCAACCTTCACACTTGCATTTACACCTACATGTAAATTCTACTTTTACGTTCACCTGTAAAGAAAGCAAAAAGGGTGCCGCCGTAGTGAAAGACATCCCTAAAGCATCTAATCCTTTAACTGCGGTTTTTACAAGTTTAGGACGTTTAGTGTGCTTTTCAATTACTGCTTCAGACACTTTACGTACATATCTTTCGGTTTCCCGTGTACCAGCAAACTCCTCAGTCACTGTAATATCACTAGGGTCCTGTGTTAAAACGCAACCATCTCCATACCGTTCTTCTCTGGAAGAAAAAGACAGACCTAGATACTCACTAATTGATACAGGATTATTTTTTACAAATCCATATAAATGGACACCACCTTTTTCTCCAATCGGATCTCTGGATATCCAGCGACCATCTTGTGGATTGTAATGGCGGTAATTGTAGTAAATTAAACCTAAGTCTTCGTCATGGTACTCGCAGGAATAAAGGAATGGCATAGACGCGGTCTTAATTCCTTCCGAACTCAAGGTTTCTCCGTAGGGCGTGTATTCAAACTTCGCCTGACGGTTTCCCGAGGAGTCAAACAGAGCGCTTACGCTTTTGAGCAGATCGTGCGCCACATAACGGGTGGTGGCCACGCTCTTGTCCGCATTGTGCGTGCACATCGCCAATACCCGTGTCGACTCCGATTCAGAGGGATCCCAAAACCACGTACCCAGCAAGGGCGGATTGGAGGTATTTTGCGTGCAGTCCATGCTTGCCACCATTAGATATCCCATATACGCGAATCTTGTACGTCTGGTCAAGTTATTTCCATCATATTCCACTTTTTCCACACGTCGGCCAAGATAGTCATACACACATTCCACCTTTTTGCTTCCCTGTGTAAAGACCACCGGACGATTGTCCGCATTATACTGGACAGACCATATTCCTGTGGAAGTGTTCACACTCGTTTGATTACCGTCAGAGTCATACACAGGTGCGAAGGCTGTTCCTGAACGTGTCACAGTAGCATACTGGTTCAAACTATTGCTTCGATAGGTACTGGAAATGCCTTGTTCTGCCGCCGTCTGGCGGTTGCCGATATTGTCATAGTCATAGCTGAAGGCTCCTCCCGCGTTCATGGTGTCTTCCGTCAATTCCCCTCGTGCATTGTAGCCATATGTGTGGCGACGGGAAAGAGCAGTTGAACCCACATAGTCTTCCCGTACGGAAGGACGCCGCATACTGTCCCACGTATAGGCGTGCTTGAGCGCAGGAATGGAGGAAGTTCCCTTCACGTAAGTCAGGGACACCGGCAAAGGAAGATTGGCATGAAACACTGTGTTTCTAACCAATCCATTCGGATAGGTCAAACTGTTGAGCCAGCCCGTAGCCGAATCATATCCATACGTAAAGGATGAACCATTAAGCGACATTGCAGAAAGGCGGTCTGCGACATCATATTCCAGAGCGACCTGCTGTACCATTGTTCCATTCAGAGAAAACGTATATCCGGACGAACGATCCAAAGAATCACGCTGGTACTCAAGCAGGCTTGCTACCATGCCAGAAGTTTGTTCGTAGGCAATATCTTCAAGATCCCAATAGTAAAAGGAACGTGTTCCGGATGCATCCTGGACGGAAGATAACCGATCCATCCTATCATAGGAAAATGACACAGACGGAGTTCCATCACTATGCGTTATAGAAGCTATTTTTCCTGATACAGTATCATACTGGTATTCCGTCGTCACTCCGCGGGACTGGATGCGAGTTCCCAGACGCCCCCAGTCATCATGGTAATACGAAGTCATGGAACCATCCGCATAAGTCTTATTCACCACAAGTCCACTCACAGGGCCATAAGTCCAGCGTGTGATATCGGAATCCGAGGATGGAATCGCATCCAGAACAGATCCTGATGCACGATAGGTATGCAGAGCCACAATACGGTCCATGGCATCATATTCCCATTTGATGGGCTGGACAGCCGTTCCATACTGCTGCACTAAGCGTCCACGAAAATCATAGGAAAACCATGTCTGCTTGCCATCAGGAGTTACAATACAATTTGCCAGCCCTGTAACCGCATCATAGGAGGTAGTAGTCGTCTCTCCGTCCTGGTCCGTTCGGCTTGTTTCCCTTCCTGTGGCATCGTTGACGATGGTCATGTCTTTACCACGGGCATCGCGGATTGTAAGCATATCTCCGGTCATACTGTAAGTACGCTTGTACTGGGTCATTGTCCCATCTATTTGTATCAGGCGTACGGTATCCCCGTTCAGGATGACTTCTTCCTCTTCCCTGTCACATCCCTTCCGTCCCCTTAGAACACGTATATTACCGTTTTCATTGTAAACTTTTTCCCAAATGGAACGGTATTCCGGTAGCCTCTCCCTCATAACGACTGACTCCAAAGATTGCAGGGCACTGTCCGTTCTGGAGACTAATGTATATGTATATTCGAAGTCAGCATCCAATCCCTCACAAATAGCCTGTACGTAGTCCATACGCCAGACAGCATTTACCGCTGAAGCAGACAATCCGGGAGGAGGAAAAGACAGGCGGGTATAACGGGAAACCACTGAATACCTGTATGGAGAATTATCAGGCCAGTCATTCCAACTCCTCATCCATCCCGTCAGTTCTCCTCTGTTATTATAATGGTACCACAACGGGCATTCATTCTTTTGCTGTTCACATACTATTTGCCCGAATCCGTTATATTCGGCGTTGTACTGGTCTACCATCACAGCGCCGTTAGAATGTAAAATTCTCAATATCTTGCCATCTGCATTTTCCAGAATATTTTCTATCATATCTCCGGATGAGGAAAGACGGCGTATATATTTCCAAATCCCGGACCAGTCCGCCTTATATTCATAATAACGCGCCTCCCGTCCTGTGCCGGACTCTTCCACAACCAGGCCGGAAGGAGCTTTCCTGGTCACCAGCGTAGCTCCGGGCGATGTTGTTTCAGTCATTGTCAATCCGTCTTGGGAATAAGAATAAAGGGAGGTTCGCCCCATCTTATCCGTCCGGGAAGTGACTCTTCCCAGTAAATCATATTGGGAAGAAACCGTCGTTTTCCTGTCCCCTATGGAGTGGCTCACTGACAAAATCCTCCCCATCCCATCGTATGTCGTTTCCGTTATACTATCCGGACAATCGGCATTCATATCTACATCATTCCAATTTTCCACAGCCACGGCAGCATCCCTTTCCACACACACCAGACGTTTGGCCCCATCATAGGTATAACGCGTCTGCAGCCCTCTTACATCTGTTTCCCACAACGGTCCCGCACAACTCCATTCCATCATGGAATACAAGCCATTGGCGTAATCTGTCCGGATCAAACGATGTGAAGGATCATAAGACATCCGGCGAAAGTCAATGGAGACAAATCCCGGCGAATATAAATGAACTTGATGGTCTGTAGCAATTTCATCGCCGTTCTCTGCATAATAGCGAATTATCCTGGAGGACTTTTCTGAATCCGCCACATCTATATAGTCATCCTCTGTACATTTCCAAACAGCGCCATAATCACTGCAGGTAGAATATTCGCGACGTGAAATATTTCTGGCCTCTCCATTATTTACTATATCAGGATTATCCACATCTTGCACGTTTTCATATTGATATCTGCATTTCAACCGTCCTGGCGCATACACGCAGTCATGAGCTGTGTACCATTCCTCAACCGTAGTTACCGAATTCAGAACACCCACATTTGTAGAACCCAGATAGGTGCGTGTGGCGGTTTTCGAATAAACCTGTTCTGTCTTATTGTATTCATACTGTGTTTTTTCCAGACATTCGATCCTCTGAGGAGATACCAGTTCTACAAGCTCCTGAGAAATTCTCCGGTCATTGAACAATTCATCTGCATATGAATAGGAAGTCCTCATAGAAATATCCCCATACCACGGCTCCGTCCGTTGAATCACGTTCCCGTTGGAATCATACTCCATCTCCACCACGGCTCCGTCCGGGCGCGTTTCCCTGATGCGTTTGCCATAATTGGGGGAAGAAGGATCGCTGCCGTATCCGTACGTCCATGTTCTTTCCAGCGGGGTTCCATATCCTTCCGTGCGGGAGATAAGGACGTCCCCGTACAAACGGCGCTGGTATACTTCCTTTTCTGCGGAACACAGCACGGCATGCTCGGTTCCGGCCACGCCGCTGTACACATACTTGAATTTTTCCTTCTTGTCCGTATAGTACCCTCCCGCCACCATGGCCTGTCCGTTAATATCCTTGGCAACCAGGTTTTCATGGCCGGGCGCCGGAAGGCATCTGGTGACGATGCTGATGGCGTCATCCCCCTCTCCTTTCACCAGGGTCAGATCGTCCGGGTAAAGGCCCGCGCGCCATTCACTGATAAAACCTCCCGGTTCTTCAATACGGAATGTCTGCAACAGCATCTGGGTCACTTCCGGATTTTCTTCATCCACAGCCCTGGCGACCATCGTCTCCGTATCCGCGAACGACCAGGACAGCTTCCATGTCTTGATCGGAACGGCTCCTTTGCGGATGATATACGTGCCATCGTTGTGCCGCCCCGTCACGTCTGCGGGGGCATACCATCTAATGCTCTGAACATTGCTTAGATCCAGCAAGCCGTCCGTCTTGTTCCACACCTGCTTCAGCATGAACAGGGAAAGGGAGTTGAAAGTTTCCACCGCAGTGCCGGGTTCGTCGTAGGCGTCCTGCCTGACTACCTTAAGTTCCGCGGCCAGTTCAGCAAAGGTGATTTTCACGCCGCGCGGCGTCACGATATGGTCAAATATAGCGGAATTGGGGCGGAAGCGCATGGTCATGCCGCTTTCCTGAACTTCTTCCAGATAGGAAACGCCATCCACGGTCACGCGCCGCATCCTGTCCTTGAACATCTGGGTACCGCCAAGAACCTCTGCCCCGGAAACATTTGGAGAGGCAAAGCTGTAATAACGCGGAAATCCTTTTTCAGTCTTCACCACCGCCCGGGAAACGTCTTCCGGTTCTTCCGGGCGGCTGATGGATGCATTGAGGGTTTCAGCCACTTCCAGACGGCGCTGGGAAATGTGCTCGTACTGGAAAGCGGTCCCCCAGCATAACCCGGCATCCATCATGTTCAGGTTCAGCATCAGGCGGCCTCCACTCAATTCCGGCCACTTGGGAAAGCGTCCGAATTCTATGGAGAAGTCCACGCTGTTGTTGTCCGTACTTCCTGTACCGGAGTCGCCCTCGGAACACGGGCACGGGTATTCCGTCTCCGGCCCTATGGGAGTGACAGGGTACCACGTATTGGGCCACGGCATCGGAGACGGTTCATCATTGGAAACGAATGTAACGGGATGGCTGGGCATTCCTCCGGATTGTTCCGGAGTGGATAACTGATTATCAATTTCTTTCATTGTTTTATTGTCGTTGAGGCACCTGCCGGGAAGAAGAGAAAACGCCGCCATGGAATTTCCCCGGCTCCATTCCCGTCAGATGCTTTGGGTCAGGTTCAGGCGGCAGGTTGACGGTCCACGGAAACAGGACGGTTACAGATGGCGTTCCGCAGGCATCTCATGACGGAGATGCGGGCGCGGCGCGCCACCTTGTCCTGATAACGCCGGCTCATGGATACCATGTCCATGTCCGCCAGGGATTCCGCAGACGGAAAGGTCGTCCAGTTGTAATGCCCCCACAGGGGGCCTCCGGTTCCTCGCGTCCATGCTCTGGCGAGGAGTGGGGCTCCATCCGGGAACAGGGCGGTAAACGCCCCCAGGATGACGGCGCCCTCCGGACATTTCATCACGGAGGAGGATTGCTCCAGATGCTGGAGAATGGCCCGAAGCACAGCAGGCTTCAGGGCATAAAGTTCATTGCACAGCAGGCCGGACCGAAGACAGGTTCCGGATAATCCCGCTTCGGAACGGGCAAATTCCCTTAAAAAACCGGCATGGAGAATGAGATTGTCCGGCTTGGTGCGCACCAGCACATCATGTTCATGGCGCACAGCCTGAGCCATCAGAGCCAGAATAGCGGCCGCATGTTCGGAGGACGTATCAGTTTTCTTCAGCACTTTCCATTCCACGGACATGTTCCTCAGCACTTCCCTGACGGTTTGGGGACAGCGTGCCCGGTCATCGTCCAGAATAATGACAGACGCTTCCGGAACGGCACGGCGGATGCCCTGTACAGCTTCCACCAGCAGAGGAGCGTTGTTTGCCTTGCAGGGAATGAAAAAGATGATTCCCGGCTGCTCCACAGGATCAGGCTGCGGAGAATTTGATATGGATTCATTCATACAGATAATCGTTGAGTTGTAATGAAATGATGCGTTGCATCAGTTCCAACCTTCATCATTACCCTGTATGAATGCACGCTGTTTTAACGGGCCTAGGACATTGGTTTCAAATAAATTGAGGCATTTTCACGGTGGCAGGAATGAGTCTGTCTTTTCCTCTCATGCGTTTCTTCCGGCTCTTCCTCCGCGTTGCCCCTCGGCAAGAAAAGAAAATGAATACCCGGCCCCATTTCCACCGATATGGACATTATCACAAGCAGGAGATACCCTCTTCTCCAACCAGCCGTTCAGACTGCCGGAAAAAGTCTGCAACTGCATCCATTCCGTCCACCCCTCCTGTCAAATTATCTCTTTCCTCTCATCCGACGGAAGACTCAATATGCTGAATCCCATAAAAAGGCCCTTCTCCGCCCCGTACGTTTCCGCCAGCCAAAGCCTCTTTGCCGCGTGCATGAAGAAGGGCGGTTTGAATGGACATGCAATACCCTTCAAACCGCCCTGCCTGCAGGATTTCCATGACAGAAGAAACAGCCGGTAAACGAACACCGGGTGCCCTGCCTTCAAAGATTTTACCGCCTCATTTACCGGAAACAGAAGGCACCGGGCCTTCCAGTACGGCAGTAGCGCCCCTTGGAGCCGGTGGCGCTACCTCCAGGAACCTCTCCGTCACCGTCTCTTTTCTTTCCTCCGGATGGTCGATCAAAGAGATAACACGGTCCACCGCCTCGCATGCGTTGGGGTGCATTTCCTTCCGCGCCTCCCTCACAGCGCTGCAAGCCGTCCATGTGAATTCCTCCGTATGGGCATCCGCCTGTTTCATCACAGGCGCCAGAATCATGCCCTGATAAATGATCGCTCCAATAATGATCACCAGGCCGACACACCCGCAAGTCAGCGCGCCCCTGGCAGAACCATACGTCCTGTCATCACTCCTCTTTACCGCTACCGCTCCCAGAATAATAGCCAGAATGGCACAGAGAAGGCCGGGAACAATTGCTACCCACCCCAGACATGGAAGAAAGGCGAGCAACGCGAGAATCAATCCTACAATACCCAGAACCAATGCAAGAATGGTTGAAACGGTATCGGGGACGGAACGGCGGGGATCCGAGTAGTTTATTTTGTTCATCTTTCATTTTTTCATTGGATTTCCAGACACGGAAACGCTCTAATGTTAAAGAAAGCGTGTAAAATCTGTCAAGGAACCTCCCTGTTGCCCCTTGACGGCCCTCTCCTGTTCCAACATCCCGGGCTCATGTCAAAACAAAGGCCGAACGCTTCTCAATGCGCTAAAAATAAATACCATGATTGCATGGTCAATCATACTGCTTCCCTAGCTGCATGCCTTCTTCAGAACATCGCCAGTATGACAAAAAACGCATGACACATCCATGGCCCTGCACCGGTCAGGAAGTTGTTTTTCCCTTTCCGCCTGCTGTTTTTTCATCCCGGAAGACCATTTTTCTTCCCCAAGCCTGCCCTCCTCCGCCAACACCATGCCAGATAAAACACGGCAGCTCCTCCATTGAGCAGCCCAGCCATAAACCAGACCGGAGCGCCCCGGTTCCTCTCCCATGCGGCGCGTATATTTCCGCGGGCCATTTCCACATACCCGCGCGTCATGCCGCACAAAGGGCATTCCCGGTGCGGCACGGCCACGGAAGCCGCCAGTGAATTCATCCCGGCAGGACTGACTGCCAGGGCCATGAGGGACGGCGCCAACAATAGTAAGGACAGGATGGCCCATGCAGGCAGCCACACTTTCCTGATCATCCAGCTATTGCGGCATGAACGCCACGCAGAGCGCATGCAATTCATCGCCGTGCTCCCTTGAAATCGTTTCAGAAACTACAGGTCCTGGGAACCCGTTTCATCAGCGGGGGAGGAATCCTCCGCATCCCTGAGCCTTTTCAATTGCTCCTGGTTCTGCTGCTCCATCTGTTGAAGCTCTTTCTGGATCTCCTGCGCCTTCTTTTCCACATAATCCTGGTGCTGTTCCATGTAAGTCACGGTCGCGCTGGCCATCCATGCCTGGACAATGCCTGCTGCGGCAGATGCCGCCAACGCAATAATGGCGACGACAAGAGCGCCCTTGGGAGAGCCCTTGCTCACAGCCACAATACTCATGATGAGGGCAATAATGGCCAGCAGAGCCGCAGGAATCAGGGTAATCCAGCCCAGGCACGGGAAAAATCCGATCAACGCCAGCACCAGGGCAATAATGCCGAGGACCAAAGCAGCCGTGCAGGAGGGGGAACCGCTGCAGCAGGACGGAGGGGGAGAAGAATCAGGAGCATTCATCATCGTGTTATTCTATGGAGTTCAGTGAAAATTCCCTTTGGAACCTTCATCCCTTCCCTTACTGGAAGAGAGCATTCCTGTCAAGATGTAAGCTCTGCCATTCCGGACATCCGGCTGTCATTCCACGCCTCAAAGCATCAGATACCCCACCACCACAGCGGCTGTTCCCAAGAAGGCGCTGACCAGCATTAATTTCCGCTTCCCGCGGTTTTTCCACATCAGCAGAATTCCGGTAACATACAGTATAATCAGGGAAAGAGCCGCCCCGTATCCTAACGCAGTAAACCACCATCCCGCCTTCCCCTTGTGAGCCAGCATCAGATTGGGGTAAATGCCAGGCTCCACCACTTCCGCCCGGAGGGCATGGCCTTTCCTGAGGAACAGCACATGCGTATCCGTCATAGGACCCAGGAGGTAGTTCCCTTTGAACGGCCTTACCTTTCCTTCCGGCAATGCCACTCCGCGACGTTCCAGTTCTCTGCAGGAATCCTCATAGGGCGGCTGGTCGGCGGCATTCAGCTCATGCACCGCCACATGGGAAGTGAAGTGCTGGTCCACGCCGCCCATGTACAGCAGGCCGGTCACGGCATACACCACGATCATCGGCAGGAAAAACAGGCTCAGGACCAAATGAAGGGAATGGGAAGACAACGCTTTCATCATTATTCAAGTAATTATGTTATTATCCGTGGAGCAATTCCGCCAACGCTTTTCCCAACCGCCCGATCTGGACGTCCCGATGGGCCGCCGTCACCGTAACGCGCAGACGGGCCGTTCCGCGGGGGACCGTAGGATAACGTATGGCGGGAGCCAGAAAACCGCGTTCCAGCAACGTACCCGCTGCGGCCAGGGCGGCATCATTCTCTCCCATTACCACGGGGAAGATGGAGGAAACGGGCCTGCCGGGCATTCCCAGCGCGGAGGACAAGGCATCCGCCAGCACGGAAACATGACGGCGCAGTTCCTGCCCCTCTGCGCTCCGGATCACTTCCACTGCGGCCAGGGCGGCGGCGGCCAGGGCGGGAGGCGGAGCCGTGGAATAGATCAGGGACCGCGCAGAATTGATCATCACATCCGCCCAGGCGCGGGAACAGGCTACATAACCGCCGCTCACCCCGGCGGCCTTGCTCAAGGTCCCCATCTGAAAATCTATCCGGGAGGAGACGCCCAGTTCCTCCGCCAATCCCGCCCCGTGTTCTCCCAGCACACCGAATCCGTGTGCTTCATCCACCAGCAGCAGAGCGCCGAATTCATCCTTCAGGCGCACGATTTCCTGAAGAGGCGCGCGGTCTCCGTCCATGCTGAAAACGGATTCCGTCACCACCAGGATTCCGCCGGAAGGATTCGCGCTCCGCAAATGCTCCAACTTTTTTCCCAATGATTCCATGTCGTTATGCAGGAACGTGGACAAGCGGGCACCGGACAGCCGCGCCCCGTCAATCAGGCTGGCATGGGACAGCTTGTCCATCAGCACCGTATCCTCCCGGTCCGCAATGGAGGTAATCACCCCCAGGGAGGTTGCGTAACCGGAGGAAAAGCTGACCGCCGCTTCAGTCCCCTTCAGATCAGCCAGGGCCTCCTCCAGACCGGAATGCGCCCGGCGCGTCCCCGTGACCAGGCGGGAAGCCATGGCCCCGGCCCCGCCATCACGCGCCGCACGGGAAAAAGCCTCCGCCAGGGCCGGATGATGAGCCAGGCCCAGGTAATCATTACTTGCCAGGTTGACTACCTCCCGGCCGTCCTCCATGCGGGCCATGCCGCCGGGCAGGCAATCCACATTCCGCAGAACGCGCAGCAGTCCCGCGGACTTCAACTCTGATAAAAACTGTCCAGGATTCTTCATAAGCGTTCTCGCTCCAGAAACATGTTAGCCGCCCACGTCAAGGCTCAGCACTACATTATGGCCGCCCATGGAAGCGGCGGACTTAACCAGCATCCGCCTCCCATCCAAAGGCAATTCTTCCGCAACACAAGCCGCACCTGCCGGGGAACTTACCCAGAAAGGATTAGGTGGCAAAGCCCCCTCCCTGATAAAAGCCAGCATCAGGGCCAGTTCCAGAATGCCGCTGCCGCCAATGGCATGACCCGTCCAGGGCTTCATCATCCTTAAATCCGGAAAGCCGGTTCCAAAAACCCGTTTTAAAGCGGCCCGCTCGGAAGCGGCATTCCCCGCCGTTCCACTGGCATGGGGGCAGACGGTCAAAGGAACCCTTCCATCCCAATTCCGCAGGGCGGCATCCAGCAGGGCGGCAATGCTCTTTCCATCCTCCGGCATTCCCAGCGGGCTGTAGGCATCTGAATTCACCAGATAATCCTTCACGTAAATGCCGGGACCGGAAGACAACTCCAGCGCCATGGCCGCCCCTCCCTCGGAAATGCACATGCCGTCGGCATGGGGACCGTAGGGATCATTCATTCCGTTGCGGGAAAGCATCCCGGAAGCCCAGTACGTCCCCAGCAGCTCCCGGCACAAGGGCAAATCCAGCCCGATAGCCAGCGCCCTCCTAACAATTCCCTGACGCATCAGCATGGCCGCCATGCCCACGGCATCCAGACCGGCGGCGCAGCCGCTCGCCAGCACGTGGTAAGGCCCGCGAATCCCCAGTTCAATGCTGACGCAGGAGGCAAGCTCACTGTGCAGGGAATTGGGAACGGCCAGAATCTTCATGGACCGCCGTCCGGGCCACGGGCTCAGCCAGCCGGAGGCGTTCCCCCGGGAACTGCCCACAATCAGGGCCGCATCCTTCAATTCTTCCTCTCCCCAACCGGCTTCTTCCACGGCCTGCCGCGCCAGCAGCAGCGCCAACTGGGAGGCAGGGCCGTTCCTGCGGCTGCATAAAAGCTTCCTGTCCGGAATCCACCCGCTCAAAACATCGCCCCACGGATGCCCCGCTCCCCACAGTTCCCTCAACGGCTTCAACACGCTGCGCCCTTCCCTCACTCCGGTGAGATGGGCTGCCGCCCCCATGCCAAAGCCGGAAGCCAGCCCCAGGCCGCATACCCGCGGCTCCGGTCTTCCGTGACTTTTTCCCCCCGCAATCATGACGGCGGCCAGACTACTGCCGCACCCGGAAAAACTCAAGCTTCCGGTACGTCAGGAACAGCCAGGAAAAACGGTACCCCTGCCGTCTTGCAACGGGCTTCCTTTTATGGCAATCATAGTCCCATGACCATTCAGACCGCCGGATTTTTATCTCTTCTCTTCATGGCCATTTGCCTTCCCTCCCTCTCCTTTTCCTCACCGCAAGGAAAATTCCAGGCGGCTGACTGGGCGGTACTCCATTCCTCCCGGAACGACCAGCGGCACGTCTCCTCCCGCGGCGTCGTGCAAACAATGCTGGAAAACATTCAGCCGTCATGCGCATTCTCTCCGGACATGAGACCGGAAGACTTCCCCGCCTGGCAGAAGAAAGTCTGGGAAGCCATGGAAAAACTGATGAAATTCCCCCTTCATGACAACCTTCCCGCACCCGTCCTGGTAAAAACCGTGCAGAGGGAACACTACCGGGTAGAAAAATGGGAAGCCTATCCCCTCCCGGGCGCTGCCGTACCGTTTCTGGTACTTGTTCCGGATACCGCTTCAGAAAAAAATCCGGTTCCCGTGCTATTCTGCATCCCCGGTTCTGATCAAACCAAGGAAGAACTGGCGGCGGAAACGTCTCCGGACCTGGCCCAGCCCCCCGTACCGCAGCCGGGCAGCAACGCCATGGCCTGCCACTACGTCAAACAGGGCTGGGCCGCCGTTGTGGTGGATAACGCCGGAACGGGAGAGGAGGGCGACGCCGAGCACGCCGCCGGCCGCTCTTCCCACGACTATGAAAACCTGGCCCGTTCCCTGCTGGAAATGGACTGGAGCTGGCTGGGCTACACCTCCTATATGGACCAATGCGTTCTGGACTGGGTAAAAACACGCCCCTGGGTGCAGAAAAACCGCATCATCCTGAGCGGCTTCTCCCTGGGAACGGAACCCATGATGGTGCTGGGCGTCCTGAATCCGGACATCTTTGCCTTTGTGTACAATGACTTCCTGTGCCGTACCCTGGAACGCGCCAAAGTCATGACCATGCCCAGCAGCAGGGGAGTGCGCTCCGCGCCCAACTCCATCCGCCACCTCATTCCAGGTTTCTGGAAGCAGTTTGACTTTCCAGACATTGTGGCCGCTCTGGCTCCCCGCCCCGTAATCTGCACGGAAGGCGGCCTGGACAGGGACTTCCAACTCATCTCCGCGGCCTACCGCACAGCCGGAGCGCCGGACCATTTCCAGTACCGCCACCAGCCCCGCTTTGCAGACCCGGCCCAACGCTGGCACGGAGAACATTTGCCCGCAGGGCTGGACAGAGACGCCTTTTTCCGCCTCGCCAATGTGGACCCGAGCAACCACTTCTTCAAAAAAGACCTGGTCATTCCCTGGCTCAAGGGCCTTTTAAGCAGGGGACAGCAATAAGCGGGAAAACCATCCCGTTCTCAAACACGAGTTGTGCGGAATAACGGAACAGAACGTTTCCCCTGCCTTCAGGAATGCAGAAACAATCTGCGGCACACCTTCCGGAAGGCACGGCCCAGCTTCCCGAAAAAGCCGACGACTGCACGGGCTTCCCTGTTAACGTCCATAGTCTTGAACAAATAACGCCGTACGGCATCCACCAGGGAGCAGCCTGCATACACCGCAACAGCCATTGCCAGTACCTTCACGACCATCAACGCAGGGGAAGAAGACGCGGCCCATTCAAAGACATCCCATAAAAACCATTTGCCTATCAAAACATTGCAATGCAGCACATAAACACTGAACGAGGCGGCCGCCAGCCATGAAATGCAGGCAACCGTCCTGCGGGATGAAAAACGCATGCGGGAAAAAATCAGGAACAGGGCAACCGCCGTTCCTACAATGAACGGAGAATTATAGGCAATAAACGTTCCGCCGCCCCTTATCTGTCCAATCAGGTACGGGGACACCACGTCAAGAACCATCTTGAACGCCCAGACAAAACATACACACCCGGCATAAAGCATCCATAAGGCGCCCGTCCTCATTCCAGTCAACAGGCCATGCTTTTTAATATACATTCCCAGCATGTAGAGAACGCCCAGCCACCAGATGGAATACCCTCCCTCTACAGGAAACACATCCCTGTGAAGCAAGGTGGGAACCACGGAAAACAGAACAAAAACGGTAACCAGAAGATACTGGAACTGTGATTTGGTAAGCCGGTTCCCCAGGACATTAAGGAAAGGAATAAAGAAAAACAGCCCTACATACGCCGTCACATACCAATACTGGACGGTTAAAACGGGAAACAACGAATTCAGGACGTCATTAAAATGAACCACCTGGGAGGAAAACAGCAGCACCAGCAGCAGACTGCCCGCCGTATAAAAAATCACCTGGAACCATAAGGTAACCACGCGTTCATACCTGAACGTCCCGTCACAGCATACATACCCAGTAATCAGCGCATAACAATTCACCCCGCAATAGGCGGCAATCTCCAGAAGCCACCCTACCCGGTAGGAAGCGGAATCATGATTGTCCAGCGGCAATACATGAGTGGCGGCCAAAAGATGAAGAACCAAAACCAGCATCATGGCGACAATGCGCAAGGCGTCTATTCCATAATTCCGCGACAGGGGAATATCCAGACCACCATAGGAAGAAGGCTTTCCTTTTCCCTGATCACCAGCCGACAGCAAGCTCATGGGGATATTTCAACGGATTTCTTATCCGTGGTCAAGTTCCAAGCTTGAGGGAAAAGTATTTGAGAAAAAACCTCCGCTGGTTTAAGGGTATCCCGCCGGGAACGGCAGGCTTCCGGCTTTCTGATAAAGCATAAAATCCCAGGAGGGGGAAAGCGGCATATCCTCCTGTTCATATATCTTTTCAAGGGCCGGGAGGCCCTTGTTCCCAGGGATTTCCTATTCTTTTTACACATGGCGTATCATGCTGCATCCCTGTGAAGAAAGGCTTTTCTTTCGGAAAACCTTTCCATCATTGATGAAAACGCGGATAAGAAATCCGCTGCCCATGATCAGGCAATCCGGCTGTCCAAATCGAACACCTGCCCGGAGGCTGCCGTGAGGACTTCCTGCAAAAACAGAATAAACGCCGCGGCCTGCTCCGGCGTATTAAACCTGCCCAGAACATGCCTGGACAAAGCAGACTCCTTCACGCTCTCCCTCAACCCGGCCGTCATCTCCGTCAGCATGAACCCCGGCAGCACCAGATTAACGCGTATTCCCTCCTTTCCCCATTCCCGCGCCAGGCTCTTCACCAAGCCTTCCAGCGCAGACTTGGAAGCGGCATAGGCCGCCTGGGACGGAGCCGGGCGAAGCGCCGCATAAGAACCCACCATTACCACCTGCCCCTCCCGCTTCTCCCTCGCCATGGCTGCGGCGGCACAGCGGGCGCACCAGGCGGCTCCCGTCACATTCACGTTCATCACCTCGTCCCACTCCTTCTCCGTCTGTTTCAGGAATGGCCTGTCTCTGGTAATTCCGGCGGCGCACACCGCCAGGTCATACGGAGCATGTTCGTCAAACCAGCGGCGCACGGCGGAACGGTTCCCTACGTCCAGTTCAGCGTGTGACGGAGCATCCGCCTCCCATCCTGCGGCGGTAAAACACTCCACGGCAGCCCGCGCCAAACCGCCGTGGCCGCCGCTGATAAACATCCTTCCCATGCTGGAACCTCTCCGGAATCGTTAAAAGCCTCACTTGGGGTCCACCCACCGCCCGTACTCCTTGATCAGGTCCACCAGCCGCTCCACGGCCTCCTCCTGGGGAATGTTGAACTTGACGGGGGTGTGCTTCACGTACAGGTTGATCTTGTTCGGCGCGCCGCCCACATAGCCGAAATCGGCGTCCGCCATCTCGCCGGGACCGTTCACGATGCACCCCATCACGGCAATCCTCACGCCCTTCAAATGCTCCGTGGCCTTCCGGATGCGGGCCGTCGCCTCCTGAATATTGTACAGGGTGCGTCCGCAGGACGGGCAGGAAACGTAATCCGCACGCGTCAGGCGCGTCCCCGTAGCCTGCAAAATATTGAATCCGAGGAAGGAAGCCAGCCGGGGATCCGATTCCCCCTGAATCAGCACGGCATCTCCAATGCCGTCGCTCAGCAGGGAGCCGATATTGCGGGCGGCCACCAGCGGCACGTCCTCATCGGAAACGGAACCGGGCACCAGCGTATCCTTCAGCAGAATCAGGTGCCTGTCTTCCATGCGGGAAGCCAGAAGGCGGAACGCATACACGGGTTCCATGTCCAGGCCGTTCTTCACGGTGACAACGGACGGTTCGGCCAGTTCCTTCAGCGGCTCCAGCTCGTCACCGCAGCGGGGGTCCACCTCAATGGCCTCCAGTTGGCCGAAGGCCAGCTCCGGCATCATGTCCCCCATCGCATCCCGTTCCGTCTGGAGGGCGTAAAACCCCGCATCCGGCACCACCACGCGCACGGGCTGCTCCCAGCCCAGGCGCACCCCGTAACACATCGCCAGCCCTCCCTGCCTTTTGGAAAACTTCAGGGGATCATAGCTCAACTCCGGTTCGGGGAAGGAAGAAACGGGATCATCGGAACGCTCCGACGGCTGGAACGGATTGGACAGGCGGTAGGCCACAGGCACTTCCCGCACGGCGTCCTCCGTCAGGGAAACGCGCAGGGTATCCCCAATGCCGTCCGTCAGCAGGGACCCGATGCCCACCGCGCTCTTGATGCGGCCGTCCTCTCCGCCCCCGGCTTCCGTCACCCCCAGATGAATGGGATAATTCCAGTCCGGCCCCAGGGCATTCATGCGTTCCACCAGCAGGCGGTAGGCGGCCACCATCACCTTCACGTTGGAAGCCTTCATGGAAAACACCAGGGAATGGTAATCCAAGTCCCGGGCAATCTGAGCAAACTCAATCGCGCTCTCCACCATCCCCTCCGGCGTATCGCCAAAGCGGTTCAGAATGCGGTCGGACAGGGAGCCGTGGTTGGACCCGATGCGCATCGCGCGGCCATGCTCCCGGCAAAACAGCACCAGGGGCGTAAACTCCTCCCTCAGGCGGTCCAGTTCCTCACGGTATTCGGCGTCCGAATACTCCCTCACTTCAAACTTCTTCTTGTCGATGAAATTGCCAGGATTAATGCGTATCTTCTCCACCCACTTGGCGGCCTCCATGGCGGCGTCCGGCTTGAAATGAATATCAGCCACCAGCGGCACATGGCAACCCGCCGCGCGCAATTCACGGGAAATATTCTCCAGATTGGCCGCATACGCCTTGGTCTGGGCGGTCAGGCGGATAATCTCGCACCCCGCCGCGGCCAATTCCAGAGCCTCCTTCACGCAGGCATCCGTATCCCGCGTATCGGACGTCAGCATGGACTGGACCCGGATGGGATTGGAGCCGCCCACCCCCACATCCCCCACCATGACTTCACGGGTCACGCGGCGCGTATAACGGTAAGGACTCGGACAATAGGAAGACTGCATGAAACCACTCTACCGCGCCAGATTCCCCTGTCAACCATCCTTCAAAAACGGAAAGCCTTTTCACGTCAACCCATCAACATTGAAAAGGGAACGGAGCCGTTCCCGCTGCACGAAGACTTGATACGCTTTACAGCAAATTAACTATAACCAAGAATAACCATCATGTTTGAACCGCTCAGGAATGTCTTCATGCGAATAGCAGAAAAAAAGCAGGTAAAACTCCCCTCAACAACACCGGGAACAAGCTTTGGCTTGACACACAAAAAATTAACCCTGGACCACATTTCCTCCATGGGAGTCAAGGCAGGACTCTAAAAAAGATAAAGCACTGCCGGTTCCCACTAATCGCATCATTTCATCAATCCCTGTCACTTCTCAAGTTACCCATAACGGCAACGGCATCAGGAAAAAGAGCGGGCATCAGACAAGTTTTTCCGCAACTAAAAGCCCTTCTGAATCCGGAACCGGGTTACAACCTGGGAAATGCGGTTACACTTCCCTATTTCCCTGCATCGTTTGGGCAGATTGTATAAAGTGGTTCCTTTTAACATCATAGGGCTGCGTTATTTCTTTGGCGCTTCTTCCCATTACCCGGACTCGAATCACCAATCGACGCACTTCCAAACTTGAGCTATTTTGCCAATATTCGCTAAGCAATTAAATTTCAATCACAAGAAACCTACCGTGTTTCTTCGGGTTTCATGAACAACTGCATATTCTTAAGCAAAGCTTCGTCCATTTGTTTTGCCAATGGCAAAACGGAAATATCCATCGTCTCGTTTTTCAGCATAACGGCCGTATTACCCCGTATGAAACTAATTGAGGAGTATTCTCCCTGGGGTACGGGGACTCCCAATTCATTGATTACCGGTTTGAGGCAGACATCGTAATCTCCCACCAGACCGGGATGTACCTGCAGGATTTTTTTCAGGATATCCGGCTTGATAAGTTGTTTTGATTGCTCCGCCTGCATCGCGAACATCGCTCTCAAGGCCTGGTCTTTCGTATGAAGATGCAGAATCGTGTAGGTGACGGGATAATCCCGTCCATTCTTGTTCACGCTAAAAGTACCGGAACATCCGTTGATATGAGATTCGTCATGACCTTTTTCCGCAATAAAAGGGATATTTACGTGCTTCTTGAGCCAGCGCACCGTTCCGATGCCGCTATTAATATTGGGTATCATTTCAGGCCCCTTGTCTTCGTTCCCGTCCGGCATATTCAGGTTGAGAATATTATCATTCCGTTGCAGCTCACGAGCATTCCGATCAATCCTGTCGTATAAGCCCTCGGGCATGCCTTTTGTTAATTTCCTTAATTCTTCTTCATGCCTGGTCCTCTTTTGATAAGGCATCTTTGAAATATCCTTCCACTTTTTCACCGCCTGCCGCGTCCTTTTCGGAAAATACCCGAATTGGCGTTTTCCATTAAGTGCGGCGAGTATGGTCTCTGATATTTCAAAAAGTTCTTTATCCTTAAGCTCTTTTCTAATAAGCGGAAAGAACCAGTGGTCAGCGGCAATGAGGGAAAACCCCTCCTGTTCTGCAAAGAATTCCCCACATAATTTTTTATCTTCGTCTAAAATAAACGGGACTTGCAGAAATGCCATTTTTATACCGTCACCAAACATGGTCCATCGGTATTCACGGTTACGGTTGACCGGAGGTCCCTGTTTTTGTGAGACAAGCATTTCATCTACTGCTTTCTGACGACTGTAGACGGGGTTTGGGGAGTAGAACATTTTGACGGCCATGTAGACGTTTCCCATGATATCGACAATGACCCAGTAATTCTGCTCATAGTCCCATCCCAGGTAGTACTGAGATATATTGAGCCCTTCCATGTCTTTTGCCGCCTCGGACTGTCCAGGAACAGGATTCCCGCCTGGTTTAATTTCCTCATACAGGTTATACAGACGGGCCTTGCGCTCAGCAGGATTGGATTTTATGGTGGTCTGGTTCCATACTGCGGCCGGTTTTATTTCCCAGACTGTTTGGCCGGGATACAGGTCATTCCCTGCAACAGGCGCCCCATGAAGAATCTGCCCTATGAGGGTTACGGCAATGAAGAAAAAGGGGAGAATTTTCATACTGTGCGTGCAAGTCATGATGGTTATTTGTTAAATGAGAAGTAGCAGCCGCCAGGTTCGGTAAAATTACTCCTGTTTTCATCGGATTTCAAATCGTCTTTTATGTAATCACTTTCCGATTTGTTGGTAGGACCTGCATTGTAGGGAACAGGGTTATGTACTTTACCTCCATAAAGGCACCAGGCATGGCCGGAGCGCCAGGATTTTGTCTCCTCCTGTCCTTGTGCGTTTGTTGTTTTTCTAGTTTCCGTCCACCCGACTCCTCTGGAACTGACTCCGCCCGAGCCGAGAACCGACGCAGAATATTCCATAAGACCGGCAGCTTCCACACAGATGATTTTTGCCGTTCCTTTGTCGATGGCATCTACCATTCCGGCTACCGACAAGGGCATGGGGTTTTGTTTCTGATCCACATACAGGGAGCCGGTTTTTCCCACTTCCGGGTTCCATTCATCGTAATAAGAAGCACTGTTGGATATACCGCGACTAAGCCTGTCCATAAGCTGATCATGGGTGGTCGCTCCGCTGAAGTTCCACTTCCCAAAAGCTGTTTTCAGCAGGGTTTTCCAAGGCTTGTCCAGATTACCCCTGTCAAGAAGAACATAGCATTTGCTGATGGTCATTTGTTCCTTGGCGGATAACTTCACTCCCAGAACAGAGAAACTCCAGGATGCATTTTCTGCGCGTCCCCGGCATTTTCTCTCCACGGCTTCCTTGGCGGTGACGACACCCTCGGCTTTTCCATTGGCAATGGACAATTCAGTTGCTTCAGAGGCAAATATTCCGTCGGTGCACGTTGCCTTGATTGTTTTCATGGAGTCCGGCAGCGCCTTGAAGGTGACAGTAAAGGAAGGAATATCCCCTGCATAGTACCCTACGGGTGATTTATCGTCATCCGGTGTTTTATCCTCCCTTTTGAATTCCGGAACCGGAACAGGCTTCCCTCTGAATTGATCGTGAATGGTGAAACCATTGCCCCCGGCATTTTCCCTGAACTTGGCGAACTGTATTTGAATTAACGGAGCTATGGCATCCATTTCATCTTCGGCCACCTCTCTTTTTCTCTTTGGACCGACCACCCCCATGTTCACCTTAACTTTGACCTTGAATTCAGTTCCCCAGTATTCTTCACTGGGAGAGCAAATTCCCGTAGAAGAAAATCCTCCCTTTCCCCTGGGAGGGTCGCTCGTCATGATTGGCGCAGGTTCCCATATATACTTTCTTGTTTTACCATATCGGTATTCTACCCATTCCTGTTCTGAGTCAGGAGTAAATTTGGCAACAGCTTTAAATTTGTAAACTTTGCCTTCCTGCTTGTCCAGTATGGCTTTATCCCCATCTTCGGACATGGCGACATTCTCGCCAGGAGTTATTTTTACTTCGCACTTGTAATCCTCCGCCGCGTGTAACGGCATCAGATGAAACAGTAATGCCGGCAAGAAGATGGCAGTAAATAATTTAATGCTCATTATTTTTTATTCTTTAACCATTCTTTCATTTGTTGAACGTCAAGTTCCGGTTTCTTGTTTGAACCCGGCAAATACTGTTTCCAATCAATTTTCAAAGCGGACATTTTTCTGACTTCATCGACTGAAAAGGGAATGGTGGTATCCGGCGCGAATGTAGCCCATTCAGAAGATCTGTAGAAATAGACCGTATCCTGCAAACTGGCCCACGCTTTTTTCATTTGTTGCCGGAAGTCCTTCCTGTCCTCCGTTTCCCATATTTTCAGTCTCCATCTCCAGTTCTTTTTGATTTCATCTGGAGCCTGGGTAGCAAGAAGGTGTCTGTAGGCATAAATTCCAAGTTTTCTTGATGAGAAGATTTCTTTCCCGTTTAACAGCCTCATGTCTTGGCTGGCAGCCCATAATTTTAAGAGGCTAGAAGAAAGTTTACTTGCCTGCTCGGAGTTCAAAGGAGGGGGAGATGGTATGCAAAGCCCATAGTAGAATGATTTTTGATTTAGTCTTTCCAGGAGTTTGTCGACAGCAATTTTCGTTTCGTCCAGGGATGAGATAAATACTCCGTTGAGGGTTGTAGAAACTGAGTAGTTTTTCAATATTCTGACGTAGTACCACCCTGAGCCTTCGACGATGAAATTCTTGTAAACTCCACATCCGGCAAATGATTTAACCCTGCTTCGCGCCAGAACAGGCAGGGGTATGTAATCCTTAAGCCCGTCATAGGAAGGTTCCCGGAATAAGTCTTCTTCCTGAACTTCCTCCTCTTTTCCAAGTCCCAGGAAGGAGTCAAAATCAAAATTGGCAGGTAGTTTTCTGATTTCGAGTATGTAATCCTTGAGGCTGTTGTCCAGATCATTGTCGGCAAGCGGGGTTGGATCATAAAAATAAAAGGAGAGGAGCTGTTTTTTGTCCGGAACCTGAATCAGCACGCCAAGGTCCGGACCGTCAAAGTCTCTGTCTACGGATTCTCCCCGGTCACTCCACCGGGCAAGCGTTCTGGTCGTGCTGATGGGGCAGTAAAGGATGTTTTCGTCACCCCGTTCATTTTCCCAGATAACTTTTCCGGATACACCGCTTTCACCCACTTTGACGTGTGGACCCTTGACGGATTCGCATCTGTATGCATTGTCAAAAGCCTCAAGGACGGAACCCATAGGACCGGCAGCTCCGCACAGGAGCATGTAACTCCGTCCATAGCGTTCGCACCAGTCGCCCCGGGTAGCCCAGTCTTCATACCAGAAAAGGGCTTTTGCAGGGGGATTTGTTTTTTTCATTCCATCAATTGCTGTCCTGGTTTTTAAAAGTTCCGACAGTTGTCCAATGCCCGGGAAAGAAGGATGCTTCACATCATTCAACGGGAAAATCCGTTTTCTCTCTACATGGCCCAAATGCAATAATCCTTTTCCATACGTTCCGGCATACAAGCTGCCATCCGGCAGAGAAGCAAAACTGGTCACGCTGACCAATTTTTCCACTTCATCGTCACAGGGCATATCCACAGTCTGAATTTTTTGTAAATTTTTCCGCACAAAAGAAACGCCCTTTTCCCTGAATCCTATCCACATCCCTTGGGAAGACGGATAAAAACAGGTGATATAATCCTCCGGCAAAAGAGAATCGTCATTGTTTTCCCTACGGTTCATTTTCAAGAGTTTTTGAGCATGCCGGACAGACGTTTTCTCATCCGGTTTCCATAGTCCTTCATTTTTCGCCCCATAGTCCCTGCCCCTCAGAAAGTTCCAGTCTGTTTTATTTTTAGAGTACCCGAGTCCGGAATTGGTGCCTACCCAAATCCAGCCCGATTCGGCACAAATCGCGTTGCAAAAATTTGAAGGCAGGCCTTTCCCTCTGGCTTCAAATGGTTGGCGAACTCTCTGCAGCGTATCCCAATACCACTTTGTCTGCACTACATTCCACCGTGAATATCCGTTGGAAGGTTCTGCTGAAGCCACTCCGGAAGTTTGAAAAGCTGCCCAAAGAGTTCCTTTTCGATCAAAGGAGAGAGAAGCAATCTGGTCCTCCGGCAAACCTTCCGCCCTTGTGTAATCTTTCCATGATTCCGTTTCCGGTTGATAAACAGTCAGGCCGCCGGAAGTAGCAATAGCCACATCTCCACTGACAGGAGATACAGCCATGGCGAAGATCCTCTCCCCCGGCAAGGCATTTGACTGGTTGTACTGTTGCCATGATTTCCCATTCCACACAGCCACTCCTTTATTGTCTGTCCCCACCCAGATACGCCCCTGCCTGTCTTCGAGAAGAGCATAGAAATTTGTTGTATCAGGCAGCCCGTTTCCTTTTTGCTGCTCCCATTTTTCCCCTCCGTATGGCAAGCGCATCAATCCCTTCCCTTCCGTCGCAACCCAAATATCTCCTGAACGGTTGCAAACGATAGACGTAATAAAGGAAGCTGGACAAGCAGGCAATTCTCCGCCATTTGAAGGAATGCCCATGTATAAAAAACAATAGATCCAAATAAATAAATAAGATCTAACAATCAGAAACATAAAAAAATAGTAAAATAAACACGTAAAAAGTCAATTGTTAAGTCTAATTGCCAAGGAGCGCAAAAAAGATGACTGAGCCACTGGTACAGATCCAGTTCAACGAAACCGGCCCAGTCTGCTGAAAAATAACTAAACTAAAAATGAACCCCTGAAAAGAGGAACACGCTTCCTCCCCCCCGGTTTGTTGAAAATTAATTCATTGGAAATAAACGTAGAAGATGTCAACGACATCGAACTTGACTCCGCGAGAAATAGTCTAAGCCGTTTTTAAGTCATTAATTTCATCATCAACAATTCCTCCGGGACATTTCACAAGCATAAGCTTTTCCCAAATCCGCGGCATGCTTTTCCGCCCCTGCGGAAAGCCGGATGGAGCCGGCAGGCGGAATGCCTTCAACGCAGGGCCTGTCCTCCATCAGCCCGAGGATTTCATCCCTGGTCAGCATCACGTCACGATGAAGCATCCCCATGATGCCGACGGCGGCATAGGCGGCCCACGGAGGAACGGGCAAAACCGGACGACGGGCCCCGTCACCTTTCCCAGCATGGAAAACAATCCACGGAACGTATACGTTTCCGGCCCCACTGCTTCAATCACGCTGTTTTACCCGTCTTCCCGCAACGCTTCCCGGGACCGCCAGGAGCGGTCAAATCCTGTACATGAACCGGCTGAAGGCGGCTTTCTCCATTCCCCGGAAACCGTTACAGCATGGACTGCACCACAAACAACACGACGGACCCCACATAAACGGCCGCCAGCACCACGGCGGCGCAACACAGAAAGAGCCTGTATCCACAGGCCAGTACCATCCTTCTGAGCTGGGATTCCGGATGCCGCCGCGCCCACCACGCATACAGCAGAAAAAGCAGAGCCGTTCCGGCTGAAACAAACAGAGATTCTTTCAACAGAGGCGGATAATAATCAAACACCACCCTGTTCCGCCCCTCCTGAAGGCGCACCGCCATCAATTCCCCCACCTTTTCCACGGGCACGTCCACCCCGTTCCGCGTGGCCTTCCATCCACGGTCATGCACCACCGGAACCATCAGCGCCTCCCCCTTTCCGGCAGAGAGGGACACTTCCACATGGCCTCCGCGTCCGTGCGCCTCCAACCCGTATTGATCCTGGCCTTTCCCCAGAACCGGAACATCCTGCTCCGGCATTCGCGCCGCAGCCGCCAGAAGAGGAGCCTCCACCAGCCGCCGCATCCTTCCCTCCACCACGGTTTCCCCGGTTACACCCGCACGCTTTAATTCCAATGCTCCATTATAGGTGCGGCACGTCCCGCCGGGGGCCTTCTGCGCTTCCGCCATGACGGGCACCGCGCGGCCATTGACGCGGAGTTCCTCCGTATCCGTCTGCGGGAAGCCGTACACCGCGCCGGGATATTCCGGCACGCTCATCCGGTAAAAGTTGCCATTCCTCTCCGTCCGCACTTCCACGGGAGCATACAGGGGGCCTTCCGCTGACGGGCAAAGCGCGGCATGCAGGGCATTGAGATTGCTGAACACGCCGGCTTCCGCATCCAGCCGCAGCCCCAGCGCGCTCTGGGGAACCACCAGCCCCCAGCGGGCGCCCGGAAGCCTGTATAAATACATGCCTTCCCGGGAAAGCACGCTCTCCATTCCTTCCACGGGACGGGACGCCAGCAAAAAGCCATGGCCCAGCAGCAGATCGGAAAACAGGGTACCCCCCTGACCATACGTGCGCGTGAATTCATCCCGGTACCCCAGGTTTTTCAGAAAACGGAAATGGCTGATGCTCGTGGTATGCCGGAAGTTGCCGATGCTCGGGACAGGCCCCAGGCAATCCGCGTTGTCCACCAGCAGGCGGTCCCTGTCTTTCACGCGCAGAAGCCCGGCGTACCCGTCCATTCCGCGCGCCAGCCATTCCGCATTCAGGGCCAGTACAGCGGCCTTTTCCTCTTCTCCCTGCTTCCAGAACGCGGCAGCCCCCACGGGCAGCCCCAGCAGCATCACGGCGGCTATGGACCACACCAGCCTTTTGCCTTCCGCATGCCGCCAGCACAGCCACGCGCATGAAAAAAACAGCAGAGGCAGAAGGCGCGCCACCAGGTCCATATCCGTCACGTGAAGGACAATCAGGGAGACGGCAAACGCCGCCACGGGAAGGCCAAGGCTCCATCCCCAGCCCCAGCGCCGCCCCGCCGGCTGCGGCAGCCTCCCGCCGGACAGGATCCAGGCGCAGAACGACGCCACCACCAGATTGGGAATGAACCCGAACCGGACCGGAAAATCCACGTAGCTCCACAGATGGGCGGCGCGGTGAAGGGGTTCAATGAACGCAGGGAGCACGGACGCCGCCAGCAGGAGAAGAAACAGCCGCCTCTCCCTGTTCGCCGGCGGAGCCTCCTTCCTCCCGTAAACCAGATAGACGGCAGCCAACGCGGCGCACGCCATTCCCGGCAGGCAGGCATACAGGCGTTCCAGGAATTTGGGAGGGTCAAACGGCCAGGACAGTTCAAAAAAAGTGGGGGGAGTCATGAACAGGGACCGCATGGAATCCCGGCTCATCTCCATCATGGGCAGCCAGTAATAGCAGGTCGCCAGCGTCACCGCCGCCGTGTACCAGAACACGCGCGCCAGCCGGACGCGGCGTTCTGCCGTCCCTTTCAGGGGAAGCGTGAAGGCCCACGCGAACAGCCACCCGGTCACGACGGCCATGAAAGCGCTGTACATGGAGGTAGCCAGCAGGAAGAGGCCGACGGCATACAGCCACCCCCTCCCTCCGTTCACCAGCTGGTAAAGGCCCAGGGCAAACAGGGGGAACATGGCGGCGTGGTCCAGGAACTGCATGAACCCGTACTTGGTCTGGAAAAATCCCCCCAGGGCATAACCCGCCGTCAGCAGCACGGTCCAGCATACGGGCAGGGAGGGGAAGACGCGTCTCAGGAACCAGGAAGCCGTCAGGCAGATGCAGGCCGCGTCCGCCAGCATCACCCATACCATGTCCTTCAACAGAAAGGAGTCTCCCATCGCCACCACAATCCAGGTGGAGGGAACCAGCAGCTGGTGCGGCAGGGAGGGGCTCACGCGGATGCCCGCTCCTCCATTGACATCATAAAAGAAGGATCCGTCCAACGTTCCGGTCATCAGGGCGGAGGCATAATATTTCAAGGTGGGATACACCATCTGCCCGTTATCCATGTATTCCAGGTAATGGCCGCCAAGCGGCCAAATTCCGCGCACCGCCAGGAACAGGAACAGAACGGCCAGGGCGAACGCAACAGACGCCAGAGACGTCAATACCGGGCGGGAAGAAGCGGGTTCCATGGCTCAATCAGCGGACAAACGGTTCGGCGGCCTGGACCAGGCGCAGGGCGCGGGCGCATTCCTCCACATCATGAACACGGTGAATACGGGCGCCGTGCAAATGTCCCCATACCGTCATCACGGCGGTGCTCAGCGGCGCCCGCCCCTGCTCCGCATCACCCAGAACGGCTCCCAGCATGCGCTTGCGGGAAAGGCCCAGCAATACCGGACGTCCCGCCACCTCCAGCCTGTCCATATTGGACAGCAGGGCCAGATTGTGTTCCAGCGTCTTGCCGAAGCCGATGCCAGGGTCCCAGCAAATCTGCTCCGGGACCAGGCCGCGGCCCAGCAGAAAATCATAACGCTCCTCAAAATAGCCGCGCACCTCCCGCACCACGTCTTCATAAAAAGGCGCGTTCTGCATCGTTTCAGGCCGTCCCTGCATGTGCATCGCCACTACGCCGCAGCGCGCCTCCGCACACAGCTCCGCCATTCCCTCCTCCTGCAATCCGGAAATATCATTGATCACGTCCGCTCCCGCTTCCAGCACAGCCGCCGCCACGGCGGCATGGCGCGTATCCACGGAAATCACGGCGTCCGTGCATGGGCGGAGTTCCCGCACCACGGGAAGCACCCGGTCCAGTTCTTCCTCCACGGAGACCTCCGCCGCACCCGGCCTGGTGGATTCCCCCCCAATGTCCAGAATAAGGGCTCCCTGCCGCTCAAGCTCTTTTGCATGGGAAACGGCGCGTTCCACCGTATGGAAACGCCCTCCGTCGGAAAAGGAATCCGGAGTGACGTTTACAATTCCCATCAGCACGCCGCCGCGCGCCACATTCAATATGTCTCGCCTTACAAGCCAGTTCATCTAATTACGTTCTTGTCAAAGGCACTATACATCACTTTAATAAGTCAGAAACACTTTTTTCACCATGAAAACAACGCCCCTGCTTCTCATCATCCCCCTGCTCATGACGGCCGGAGCCCTGGCGGCCAGCCAGGATGATTTCAACGTCCAGACCGCTTCCTCCCGCATGGTCAAGCATGAAGACGGGTCGCGCAGCTACTTTGAAAAGACCGGGGACGGCAAGGGGATGAAAAAAACCACTTACAACATCCACAACGTTCTCGTTTCCGTAACCCTCTACAAAAGAGGCCCCTTTGGAGAACTGCGCTCATGCCTGATCTTTGACGGGCAGAAGAACGAACTCTTTTTCGTACGCTACGGTTACGACGGCAACGCCAACCTGAGGGAGGAGCAAATGTTCGATTCCAAGAGCAAGGAACTCGTGCGCCGCTTCCTTTACACATATGACGACATGGGCAACCGCAGCAAGCCCGTGTGCATCACGCTGGTCAAGAGCACCAAGGACATTGAGACGCACGCCGTTCCCACCGCTCCGGAAAAGGACCCCTTTGCCGACGATTTTAAAAAGAAGAGCAAGTAAGCGCCGGATCCGCGGGGCAATGGTTCCCCCCTTCGCGCATGCCATCCGTTTTCTCCGTCTTTCAACCGGCCGCCGTCTCTGTGATGCGCGGCCGGTTCGACGTTATACCGCCGTGCGGGAAAATTGCGGCGAGTTCCGGAGACGGACGTTTTCTTTCCCCAGAAAAAGACCTGGTCCAAAGGCATGCCCGAGGTTTGAAACACGGCAAATCCGCGCCAACCACCCTGGCCAGGCGCACGACGGCCCATTTAAAGGAGGAACAGCTTCCTAAAAAGCCCTTTTATTCTCCATCGCTGGCTTCCAGCCTGTTACGCCAGCGGCGGGCCACCCAGGGGCGCACCAGCCCGTAAAGCAGGTAAATGGAGAAAATGACCGCGGGCATCACCCACGGGAATTTGAAGATGCAGATGACCGTCAGCACAATGAGCACGATCGCGTACATGGTCCCCCGCGTGCGCATGTTGATGTGCTTGAAGCTGGGATAAACCACCCGGCTCATCATCAGGACGGACACCCCCGCCATCGCCAGGGCAATCACGTACTTGAAGACGCCCAGGTCCATGGCCCCGTTCGGAGCCCTTCCCGCCAGGTACATCACCAGGTACATGGTGGAAACCACGGCTCCCGCCGCCATCGGAACGGGCAGCCCCACAAAGTCGCTGCTCTGCCCCTCCTTGCGGGGAGCGGCGGCCATGCAGTTGAACCGCGCCAGGCGCAGGGCGGCGCACAGCAGGTACAGGATGCCTATGCCCCAGCCAACCTCCGGCGGAGAAAGCTGGAACAAGACGGCCTTGGCCACCAGCAGCGCAGGGGCAATGCCGAAGGAGACGATGTCCGCCAGGGAATCGAATTCCCGGCCGAAGGGGCCGTCCTGCCCGCGCATGCGGGCAATGCGGCCGTCAAACAAGTCAAACAGGCACGCCGCGAAAATCAGGAACGTGGCATTCTGGTAATAGGAGAAGGCCGCCACGGCGTCGCTGTCCGCCTGGTTGATCCCTTCAAAAATCGTCAGAATGGCGAAAAACCCGCACACCAGGTTCCCTGCCGTAAACAGGTTCGGCAGAATGGGAATCTCAGGTTCGTCCGGAAAAATCTTCTTGTCCATGATCGGTGTCCAGTGGGGCGCCCCGTGAAGGGCTTACCCGTTAATAATGTTGCGGGCCGCCGCAGCCAGGGCCTGGGGATCGGCATCCTGCGGAGCGGAACCGCGGGCCTGGTCCGGACGGCCGCCCCCCTTGCCTCCGGCAAGAGCGGAAACCTCGCGGATCATATCCCCGGCGGACAATCCGTCCGCAATGGCATCTTTGCCACAATAAGCGCCCAGGAGCAAGGAAGAACTGTCCACGCACAGCAGGAAGGCGGCGCCCGCATACTGGCGCTTTTTCAGGCCGTTCAGCAATTCCTGAAGCAATTCCCCGGCCCCTTCCGCCACCTGGATCAGGGAGGCGGGGTCATCGGAAAGCCATTCATTCAGCAGGGCGTCAGCCCTGGCGGCGGACTGCCCGGCGCGAGCCTTCCTAAGCTTCTTTTCCGCCTCCAGCGCTGTCTGCTTGAAATGCTCCACGGAGGCGTCGAAACGCGCCAGGGAATCATTCACCGTCCGGATGTCGGAGGCTCCCAGGGCGGACAGCCCCGGCTTGTCTTCAATCGTGGGAACCGGAACCTGTTCCAGCCCCATGTCCGCCAGCTCATAATTGACTTCCTTGATCTTTTCCACCGCCTTGGCGATTTCCAGGCTCCGGGCGACGACGTGCTGGCGGATCATTTCCAGGGCGGCGTCCCCCGTCATGGCCTCAATGCGGCGCACGCCGGAGGCGATGGCCCCCTCGCTCTTGATCTTGAACAGGCCTATATCCTTCGTATTGGCCATATGCGTTCCGCCGCAGAATTCCATGGAAACGCCGTCCAGTTCATTCCTGCAGCCGCCCACCTGGACCACGCGCACCACGTCCCCGTACTTGTCGCCGAAGAACTGGGCAATCGCGGAATTGCCCTTTACGTCCGCATAGGCGCGTTCCGTGCAGTGCACCGGGAGGGCCGCCTCAATCCAGCCGTTCACCTTCTCTTCAATCAGGCGGAGCTGGTCCGGCGCCACGGCGGCGCTGTTAAAGTCAAAACGCAGGCGGTCTTCCGAAACGAAGGAACCCTGCTGGGCCGCATCCGGGCTGACTACCTGGTGCAGGGCGCAGTGAAGAAGGTGGGTGGCGGTATGGTGCGCCTCAATGCGGCGGCGGCGTTCCGCGTCAATGCTCAAATGCACGCGGTCGCCGGGTTTCACGTCCAGCCCTTCGCGGGCTTCCACCACATGGGCTCGGGCATTGCCGATCTGCTGGACGGCCATCACATGGTAGCTCTCCCCGCCGATTTCAATCAACCCTGCGTCAGACACCTGGCCGCCCATCTCCGCATAAAACGGAGTCTTGTCCGTAATGATGAACAGGGAATCCCCCTGGCGGCTCACTTCCAGCACCGTGGCGGCGCATTCGTCCACATCGTATCCCGTAAATTCCGTCACGGCGTCCGTCTTCAAATCCAGGGCGCGCACCACCTCGCTCTTGCGGGCGGCGCGGGCGCGTTCCCGCTGCTCCTCCATCAGCCTGTTAAACCGTTCCATGTCGATGTCCAGGCCGCGTTCCTCCGCCAGCAGCGCGGTCAGGTCAATGGGGAAGCCGTACGTATCATACAGCTTGAAGGCGAACTCGCCGCTCACCTTTCCGGCGGAAGCCGTCTCAGCGTCAAACAGCTCCAGGCCGCGGTCCAGCGTTTCATTGAAGCTGGCCTCCTCACGGTTCAGAACTTCCTTCACGGTGGAGGCGCGGGCGGACAGCTCCGGGAACACCTGGCCGAAGGATTCCACCAGCGTATCCACCAGTTCCGCCAGGAACGGCTGGGTGAAGCCCAGGCGGCGCCCGTAGCGCACGGCGCGGCGCAGAATGCGGCGCAGCACGTAATTACGGCCATTGTTGCCGGGAAGAATGCCGTCCGCTATGGAAAAACTGAGCGTGCGCAGATGGTCGGCAATCACGCGGAAGGCAATCGCCTCCTGAAGGGTGTCGTCCCCCGCCTCCACTCTCTTGGAACCGGGCGCCGGATACACGTCCGCGTACTTCCGGCCGCTCAAGGCCTCCAGACGGTCGAACAGGGGGCGGAACACGTCCGTGGCGTAATTGGAAGGCTTGCGGGAAAAATCCTTGAACCCGTCCGTGCACTGCATGATGGAGCACGCGCGTTCAAAACCCATGCCCGTATCCACGTGGCACGCCGGCAGATTGCGCATGGAGCCGTCGCTCTCCGCATTATACTGGATAAACACCAGGTTCCAGATTTCAATGCACTGGTCGGAATCCTTGTTCACCAGGCTGCCCTTCGTATTCCCCTCCGGGGTCAGGTCCACGTGCAGCTCGGAACACGGGCCGCAGGGGCCGGTTTCCCCCATCATCCAGAAATTATCCTTCACGTTCCCGTGCACGATCTGCACGTCCGGGTCCAGCCCGCGGGAACGGAACAGCTCCGCCCAGTAATCCCATGCCTCCTGGTCAAACTCCCCGGGGTCGCCCTTGGTCTTGTCCGGGGCGTACACGGTGGCGTACAGGCGTTCCGCGGGAAATCCCCACCGTTCCACCACCAGTTCCCAGGCCCAGCGGATGGCTTCCTTCTTGAAATAATCCCCGAAGGACCAGTTCCCCAGCATTTCAAAAAACGTGTGGTGGTAGGAATCATAACCCACATCCTCCAGGTCGTTGTGCTTGCCGCCGGCGCGGATGCACTTCTGGGTGTCCGTGGCGCGGGCGGGCGTCCAGGGGGGAGTCCATACGCCCAGGAAATACGGAACAAACTGGTTCATGCCGGCATTTGTGAACAACAAACCGGGGCTTTGGGGCATCAAAGAAGCGGAGGGCACGACCGTGTGCTGTTTCTCGCGGAAAAAGTCCAGAAAGCTTTGGCGTATCTCGGTGGCGGTCATCATATCAATAATAGGAAAAGTAAAAGTCGCCGGATTATGCCTGTTCCGCCCCCGTTAGTAAACCGCTAATTCCTTCTCCGTCATGACGGCTGCATTTTTGCTTGTAATAAATTATACATGCGTATAAATAAAGACATGAAAAAGCTGGTGATCCTCCTGATTCTTCTTGCGGCGGCAGGAGCGGCAGCCTGGTTCATCTACCGGGAAGCTCCGTCCGGGCCTGAGGACAAGGCCGTTCTTTACGGCAATGTGGACCTGCGCCAGGTGGACCTGGCCTTCCTGATTTCCGAACGCATTGATTCCGTGCTGGTGGACGAGGGAGATACGGTTGTTCCCGGCCAGAAACTCGCCACGCTGGAAACGGTGCGGCTGCAACAGGCCGCGGACGAGGCCCGGCAAACCGCGGAAGCCGCCCGCCAGAACTACCTGCGCGTTAAAAACGGACCGCGCGCGGAAGAAATAGCCCAGGCAAGGGCGAACGTGCAGGCGGCGGAAGCTACGCTGAACAACGCCGGGGTGCGCAGCAAGAGGCTGGTGGCTCTGGCTGAAACCAAATCCATCTCCCGCCAGGAGGCGGACGACGCCATCGCCTCCCAGCAGGTGGCCGCCGCCAATCTGGACGTAGCCAGAAAACAACTGGAGCTGCTGCTGGCCGGTTCCCGCGTGGAAGACATCGCCCAGGCCCTGGCCCAGTACAACCAGGCCAAAGCCAACCTGACCATCAGGGAACAGAACCTGAAAGACGCCGTGCTTTACGCCCCCAGCAATGCCGTGGTGCGCAACCGCATTCTGGAAAAGGGGGACATGGCCTCCCCGCAGAAACCCGTTTACAACCTTTCCCTGAACCATACCAAATGGGTGCGGGCCTACCTCACGGAATCCCAGCTCGGCAAAGTGAAGCCCGGCTTCTCCGCCACCGTGCACAATGACAGCTTCCCGGATACGGACTTCAAGGGAACGGTGGGCTTCATCTCCTCCGTGGCGGAATTCACCCCTAAAAACGTGGAAACGCCGGACCTCAGAACAGCCCTGGTCTATGAAGTGCGCATCATCGTGGACGACCCGGACAACCAGCTGCGCCTGGGCGCCCCCGCTACCGTCACCATCCCCCTGGACCAGAATGCCGGAACGCAGCCTCCGGAACAGCCCAGGCCATGACTACGGACTCCCAGCCCCTGATTGACTGCCGGAACGTCCAGAAAATGTTTCCGGACCCCGCCGGCGTTCCCTTCGCGGCGGTGGACGGCGTTTCCTTCCGCCTCTCCGCCGGGGAAATCGTGGGACTGCTGGGGCCGGACGGCGCGGGAAAAACCACCCTCATCCGCCTCATCACGGGACTGATGAAACCGCACGGCGGCTCCATCTCCGTGCTGAACCTAGACTCCGTGAAAAAAAGCCGGGCCATCCAGGCCTCCATAGGCTATATGCCGCAGAAATTCGGGCTTTACGAGGATCTCACCGTACAGGAAAACATGGAGCTTTACGCCCGCATGCACGGCGTCTACGGCCAGGACAGGGAAAAACGCTTCCGCAGCCTGCTCTCCATGACCAATCTGGAACGCTTCACCACGCGCCTGGCGGGCAAGCTCTCCGGCGGCATGAAACAGAAGCTGGGCCTGTGCTGCTCCCTGGTCTCCTCCCCGCCCCTCATCCTGCTGGACGAGCCCACCGTGGGCGTGGACCCGCTCTCCCGCCGGGAACTGTGGAACATCCTGAAGCAATTCTCCGGGGAGGAAGGCGTGGGAGTGCTGGTCAGCACCTCCTACATGGACGAATCCGCCTACTGCAACAGAACCCTCATCATGTATGAAGGGCGCCTGCTCATGGACGCCCCGCCCTCCGACGTCATTGCCCGGGCGGAAGGCATGTGCGTCACGGTGCGCACGCCGGAGGGGCTGCATGCGCGCCAGTTCCAGAGCAGGCTGGCCGCCGTGCCCGGCATCATCAACGCCACCCCGCAAGGCAACACCGTCCGCATCATCGTTCCCCCCGGCCACCCTGCGCGGGAAAAGCTGGAGGAATACCACCCCAAACCCGCGCAGCCGGACTTCTCCGACGGCTTCATGACCCTGCTGGCCGATCAAATGGACCTCGCTCCGCAGGACATCCCCGTCCCCGCCGGACCGCCGGAACCGGAACAGGCGGAAAACGGGGACACCGTCATCCAGGTAACGGACCTGGTGAGGAAATTCGGCAGCTTCATTGCCGTCAACCACGTCAGCTTCTCCGTCCGCAGGGGGCAGGTCTTCGGGCTGCTGGGCCCCAACGGGGCCGGAAAAAGCACCACCTTCCGCATGCTTTGCGGGCTGCTGCCCGCCAGCGGCGGCACACTCAACGTGGCCGGGGCGGACCTGAGGACCGCCGCCGCGCGGGCGCGCAGGAAAGTGGGATACGTGGCCCAGAAATTCTCCATGTACGGCATGCTCACCACGCGGCAGAACCTGGAATTCTTCGCCGGGGCCTACGGCATGGCCGGAAAGGAACGGCAGGAAGCCATCCGTTCCATGGAAGAGGAATTCCACCTGACCCCGTACATGAACGCCCCCGCCGCGCACCTGCCCGGCGGCTACAAGCAGCGCCTCAGCATGGCGTGCGCCCTCCTCCACTCCCCGGACATCCTCTTTCTGGACGAACCCACTTCCGGCGCGGACCCCCTGGCCCGGCGGGACTTCTGGCTGCGCATCAACGCCCTGGCGGAAAAAGGCGTCACCATCATCATCACCACGCACTTCCTGGGAGAAGCGGAATTCTGCGACAACATGCTCATCATGATGGACGGGACCACGCTGGCGGAAGGCTCCCCGGACGACATCCGCAAACACGCCCCTCCGCGGGAGGACGGCGCCCCCGCTTCCCTGGAAGACGCCTTCCTGTCCATCACGGAGGAACACATGAAGAAAGGAGGGGAAGAAGCATGATCGCCTCCCTCAAAAGAATCGGAGCCCTCATCGTCAAGGAACTCCACCAGGTGGTCCGGGACCCCGGCAACGTGGGCATTGCGGTCATCCTGCCGGCCGTGCTCCTGCTCCTCTTCGGCTACGGCATGAGCATGGACATCAAAAACGTGCGCATCGCGTACCTGGCCGTTCCCGCCTCCAGCCAGTCCACGGAGCTGGAAACGCGGCTCACCCTCTCCAGGTACTTCCAGACCGCGCGCGTCTTCTCCACCCGGGAGGCGGAAGAAAAGCTGCGCACCCATGAGGCGGACGCCTTCATCGCCCTGCAAAGCGACGCGCCGGACACGCTCAACGGCGGAGTCACGAAAGTCCAGATTGTGGTCAACGGCGTCAACGCCAACCAGGCCACCCTCATCCGCAACTACCTCCAGGCCGTCGTGGGGTCCTGGGCAGCCTCCCTGAACGGCCAGGCCGCCCCCGTGCTGGACGTGCAGACGCGCACCCGCTTTAATGAAGCCAACGACAGCCACTACTACCTGGTCCCCGGCGTCATCGTCACCATCATGACCATGATCGGGGCGCTGCTCACCTCCCTCGTCATGGCGCGGGAATATGAACGGGGCACGCTGGAAAGCCTCTTCGTCACGCCCGTGGGCAGCGGGGAAATCCTGACGGCCAAGGCAGCCACCAACTTCCTGCTGGGCATGGTCAGCCTGGCCATCTCCATGATCTTCGCCGCCTTCGTCTTTGACATCCCCATCCGCGGCTCCCTCATCCTGCTGCTGGCGGTCTCCGCCCTGTTCCTGATCGTGGCCCTGGGGCTGGGGCTGGTCATCTCCACCGCCACCAAAAACCAGTTCCTGGCCTGCCAGTTCGCCATCATGGGCACCTTCATGCCGGCGCTCATGCTCTCCGGCTTCCTGTACGACATCCTCAACATGCCCCCCGCCGTCCGGGCCATCACCTACATCATCCCGGCCCGCTACTACGTCACCCTGCTCCAGACCCTCTTCCTGGCCGGGGACATCCCCTCCGTCATCATTCCGTGCTGCATCACGCTGGGCGTCTTTGCCGTGGTGCTCATGGGCATCGCCCGGCTGAAAGCCCCCAAATCCCTCGAATAACGCCATGGACTTCCTCGTCAGAATAGCCTCCCTCGTCAAAAAGGAACTGCTGGCCGTGCTCAGGGACAAAAAAAGCCGGATGGCCCTCATCATCCCGCCCATCCTCCAGATAGCCATCTTCGGCTATGCCGCCACCATGAACGTCACCCGCGTGCCGTACGCCGTGCTGGACAAGGACGGGGGAGAAACGGCCGCCCAGTACATCGCGGACCTGGAAGGCACGGGCATCTTCCGGCGGCAGGCCACGGCGGCCACGGAAAAAGACATCGACCGCATGATTGACAACCGGGAAATCGTCGTGGGGCTCACCATCCCCCCGGACTTCTCCCGCAACCTCCAGACCGGGCGCCCCGCCTCCCTCCAGCTCATTGCGGACGGCCGCAACACGAACACGGCGGCCATCGCCCTCAGCTACGGCCAGCAAATCGCCTCCGCCTACGGGGCGGACCTGCTTGCCAAAAGCGGCGGCTCCTCCCCGGTGGAAATAGAATCCCGCGCCTGGTTCAACCCCAACCTCATCACCCGCTGGTTCATCGTCCCCGGCCTCATTGCCGTGCTCGTGCTGATCAACTCCATCCTCTCCGGCGCGCTCTCCATCGCCCGGGAACGGGAGGAAGGCACCTTCGACCAGCTCCTGGTCGCCCCGTACACCCCCGGAGAAATCCTGCTCGGCAAGGGGATTGCCTCCGTCATCACCGGAATCATGCAGGCCGTCTTCGTGGTGCTGGTAGCCATGTTCTGGTTCCGCATCCCCTTCCAGGGATCCATCTGGCTGCTCTCCGCCGCCCTCCTGCTCTTCATCGTCACGGCGGCGGCCATCGGGCTGTGCATCTCCTCCTTTGCCCAGTCCCTCCAGCAGGCCATTGTGGGCACCTTCCTGCTGCTGGTGCCCATGGTCATGCTCTCCGGCTTTGCCACGCCCATCTCCAGCATGCCGGAAATCTTCCAGGACCTCACCCTGCTCAACCCCATGAGGTACGGCCTGGAGCTCATCCAGCGCATCTTCCTGGAAGGAGCCGGATTCCTGGACCTCTGGCCCCTCTTCGCGGCCATCATGACTGTTACGGTGGTGGCCGTTCTGGCAGCCATTTTCTCCTTCCACCATAAAATCTCCTGACGGAACACTTTGCTTTCCCGGCCCCGGAACATTCTGGCGCCCTTTTGCCATTAGTCTTTCGTCTTTAATATTTTCATCACGCCAATCCCGTCACCCGTATAAAAATACTTGCATCCGGCCCGTTTTTTCTATTCTATCTCTCTCGTTCCTTGAGAACATGGGCTCGTCGTTCAATGGATAGGACATCGGTTTCCGGTACCGACGATGTAGGTTCGATTCCTACCGGGCCTACCAGATTTTTCATACCGCAAGCTACTGTTTATCAGTGCCTGCGGTTTTTGTTTGATTGAAATCGCAAGACATCGGAACGGCGTTTGATTACCCCTCCGCACCGTCTGGCGGCAACGTTCCGCCTGTGCAGGTTATTCCGCACCACATCCTGCCGGCCTCCCGGAAACATCAACCGCAGGACATTCCCCGCCCACTTAAAGGGCGGTCCCTTTCTTCGGCATGAAAAGGCGGGACATGTCCGCTCCCTCAAGCTTCAGAAGCCTGATTTTCGCGGCAATTCCGCCGGCATAGCCCGTCAGGCTCCCGCCTGCGCCCACCACCCGGTGGCATGGGATGATGATGGAAATGGGGTTATGCCCCACCGCTCCTCCTACTGCTTGAGCAGACATGCTCCTTCTATTCCCGAGCGCGGCCATCTTCCGGGCAATCTCTCCGTAAGTGGTAACCTCTCCGTAGGGAATGTCGCAGAGAATCTTCCATACGGCCTGGCGGAACTCTCCCCCCACGGGGGCCAGCGGCAATTCGGCTACCGGAGGCCTGCCGCCCGCAAAATACCTGTCCAGCCAGTCTCTTGCCGCGGCAAATACCGGCAGGCCGTCCCTTTCCTCCATGTCCCCGCTGATGGTATCTCCAAAATACTTCTGGCCCTCCAGCCACAAGCCCGCGAGATGTTCTCCATCGCTCGCCAGCGTGAGCGAACCAAGGGGTGACGAATAGTGGGTTGAGTAATACATCATCTTTCTATTGTTTCAGTGAATTCCATAAATTGACGGCAGCATAGCCGCGCCACGGCCTCCAGCCTTCCGCCAGAGCAAGAATTTCCTTTTGCGTGCGCGGGGCGAGCGCCTCTCTAATGCCGGGATCGGTTGAAGGAAAGGCATCCGTCCATCCAAAGACCCGCATGGCGATATACTGCGCCGTGCATATTCCGATTCCGGGGAGCCCCGCCAGCTTTTTCATTTCAGCCTCAGGATCGGCCCGGAAACTGAAATCAATGCTCCCTTCTTCAAACGCGCGCGCCAGCTCGACAACCGCCCTGCCCCTGGATGCGGTCATTCTGGGAATGTCCCATCCGGCGCTTCCCGGGCCGCTCAGGGAAAGAATCTTCCCCGGCGCAGGAAACGCATGGGTCAGCCCCTCCATCCCCGTCCGCACGGGCTCGCCATGGCTCCGCGCCAGCCTCCCCGCCAGAGCATTCGCGGCTTTCATGGAAATTTGCCGTCCCAGCGCTGTCCGCACCGCCAGCTCGTAAGGGTCAAAGCAGCCGGGCAAACGGGTTCCCGGAACATACAGCCCCGGAGACAGGCCGTTCATGGAAGCCAGCGTTTCATCCACCGCGGCCGGGTCACAGTACAAGTCAAACAAATGCCGCACCCTTGCAAGCACCTGGGACAAGACTGGAAGCAGAGACCTCGCGATCACCACGATCAGCGCATTTTTCACGGGGCAATGGCCCACCCGTATCCAGCCATAGACATCTTTCCCCCTTCTGGTTGCAAGACGCACGGTGCGGCCATACTCCCCGCCGCGTACGGCCTCCACGCCGGGAATGGCCCGCAGCGCGAGGAACTCAAGCAGCCTCTCCCACCGGTAGGGAGGGCGGTAAGGCAGCGTCAGCGTTATTCCGGAACCCTCCTCCTCTTTTCCCCCCTTCCCCAGCTTCCGCAATGCCGCCGGGGAAAGCCTGTATTCCTTTTTGAACAATTCATTGAAGCGCCGCAAACTGCCGAACCCCGCGCTCATGGCAACGTCCAGAACAGAAAGCCTCGTGCTTGTCAGGAGATTCTTCGCCAGCAGCAGCCGGAGAGTCTGCAAATACTGGATGGGGGAAACATTGAACTCCGCGGCAAAAGCCCGGCGCAAATGCCGCCCGGTGCAGCCAAGGTGAGCGGCAAGCTCTTCCAGGCTTTCCATGTCTCCGCAATTCTCCTCCAGGAAACCGGCCGCACGGCGCGCCAGGGAAGCGGCGGCGTCCACCGGGCCGGTTCCGGGCGCAAGCTCCGGGCGGCATTGCAGGCAAGGCCGGAATCCGGCCCGTTCCGCTTCAGCCGCTGTGGCGTAATAGGTGCAATTCCCGGCCCTGGGCAGCTTTGCGCGGCATATGGGGCGGCAGTAAATGCCCGTAGATGCCACCCCCACGAAGAAATGGCCGTCAAAACGGGCATCCTTGGATTTAAACGCGGCATACCAGGCCTTTTCATTTCCTTTCATGGTTTTGCAAACTCCACGGTTGAGGCTCATGATAGCAAACCGCGGACATGATTCCCGCCATTTTCGGACATGCATCCAAAAAAATTATTTTGACATTGGGGAATAATTATATAACCAATTACGTAATCAGTTACATTTTTAACAATACAACAGGAGACGGGAATATGGATTTCTTCAACCGGACAGGAAAAATGGCCATTGGAAGCAGACTGCGGATGCTGACGGATAAAATAACGAATGACGCCGCCCTGATCTTCCGGATGTCCGGCGTGGACATCCGTCCCAAATGGTTTCCCGTATTCTTTGTCCTGTCAGAGGGGGAAGCCAAGACCATCACCTCCATTGCCAGGGAAATAGGGCATTCCCACCCGTCCGTCAGCAACATTGTCAAGGAGATGGGCGCCAGGGGGCTGGTGAAAGAAAAGAAGGACAAAGCGGACGGACGGAGAAACCTCGTCATGCTGTCCGCCAAGGGAAAGAAAATGTCCGATATCATGGCGGAACAATATCCCGACGTGGAAGCCGCCGTGGAACAAATATCCCGCCAAACCCGGAACGACCTGTGGCGCGCCATTGAAGAATGGGAAGGGCTGCTGGCGGAAAAAACGCTGCTGGAACGGGTGAAGGAAGCAAAAAAGGAACGGGAAGGCAGGGATGTCTCCGTCGTTCCCTACGATCCCCGCTACCGGGCCGCTTTCAAGGCGCTCAATGAAGAATGGATTACGGCGCACTGGCAGATGGAAGAACCGGACCATCACGCGCTGGACCACCCGCAGGAGCACATTCTGGACAAGGGCGGCCACATCTTCGTGGCGCTTTACAGGGAAGAGCCTGTCGGCGTGTGCGCCCTGTGCAGGAAGGATGACCCCGTACATCAGTATGAACTGGCCAAACTTGCCGTCAGCCCCAGCGCGCAGGGCAAAGGCATCGGCATGCTGCTGTGCCGGACCGTCATCGCCAAGGCGAAAGAACTGGGCTGCAAAAAAATCTTTCTGGAAAGCAATACCCTGCTCCGCCCGGCCATCCAGCTATACAGGAAGGCGGGATTCAGGGAAGTGGAGATTTACCGCCCCTCCTATGAAAGGGTGGATATCCAGATGGAACTGGCGCTCCAGTAATGCGCCGCCATCCCGGCCCGTTCCGGAGGAAGGGCCACTATCCTTTCCTCCGGCCAAGAAATTCATGCCCCTCATATCGCCGTCAAATGGTCATCACTCGTTTTCCGGTGAAGCAGCCTGGCATCTGGTGAACAAATTTCATCAAAAGACACGAAGATGATACCCCCGGTTTGAGAGCTGGACATCAGGGCGCCAAAACAATCAAGGCCATAATCGTCCCTGACTGCGGGAGAATCGATGATTTTCAGAATCACGTTATGATCCTCGCCCCCGTCCGTGGTGATATGGTCGCCTATTTCAATCTCCTCTCCGGAAAAATACCTCTTCATCGCCGTTTCCTGATGTTCGGTTTTTATCATGAAGTCACCATTTCTCCAACTGGTTCCGTGCCCGGCAGTTTTTTCTTAGGGAAAAATCCGGGGCATGCCGTTCCTTCATGCCATGAACATAACACCTTCACCTCAAATACCCCGTGATCAAGAAAAAAATGTGGGCAGCCAGAGCCTCTGATCTTTTTTAAAAAATCTCCCTTGTTCCGGACGATGGCGAAAGTCGCACTGCCATCAAGGGAAAAGGCAAAGGCGTCCGCGTCCTTCGCCTTTTCCATGCCCCAACGCCAACAAGGCCGTTTCCTCCGTGCAGAGGGGAAACTGCCTGCTGTTTTTCCCTCCAGCCCGTTCCCTTCATTTTTCCGCTTCCTTATCAAGCGCAGCCACTCCCTCTTTTATCGGGTTCCCGGCAAAAAAACGAATCTCCGGACTAGGAAGAAAAGAAGTTCCTTTCAGCACGGCGCGACCGGAGAAAGAGATACTTTCCCTATTAGTCTGACGGCGCTCCATTTTCCTCTGGAAATTCCGGTGCTCAACCACCTTCCTCCAAACCGTTTCATTCAAAATCGCCGCCTTTTCCAAAAACCTCCCTTTCTTTCATTTTCAAGCCTTTCTTTACCCTGTCCAACTGGACTTGGCAGGCAAATCGCGTTATGATGCGGCCGCTCCTTTCCTCATGATTTCCGCTTTAACCGGGATCATGAAGCGCACCCATGAAACAGAGAAAAATCATCCATGTGGACATGGATGCCTTTTACGCATCCATCGAACAGCGCGACCATCCCGAGTACCGCGGCAAGCCCATCGCCGTAGGAAGACCGGAGATGCGCGGCGTGGTGGCGGCGGCCAGCTATGAGGCGCGCCGCTTCGGCGTGCGTTCCGCCATGCCTTCCATGAAGGCGATGAAGCTTTGCCCCAAGCTGATTTTCACCCGCAACCGCATGGACGTGTACAAATCCGTTTCAGCGCAGATACGCTCCATCTTCCACCGTTACACGGACCTGGTGGAACCCCTTTCCCTGGATGAAGCTTTTCTGGACGTCACGGAAAACAAGCCGGGCATTCCGCTGGCCGTCGACATTGCACGGCGCATCAAGAGGGAAATCAGGCAGGAACTTCATCTGACGGCTTCCGCTGGCGTTTCCTACAATAAATTCCTGGCAAAGATCGCTTCCGACTACCGCAAGCCGGACGGCCTGTTCACCATTCATCCCTCCCGCGCGGAGGAATTCATCGCGCGGCTCCCCATTGAGGCCTTCTGGGGCGTCGGCCACGCCACCGCCGAACGCATGCGCGCCCTCTCCATCACCAACGGGGCGCAGCTCCGGGAACGCAGCCTGGATTTCCTGCTCCGCCATTTCGGCAAGATAGGGGGGATCTTCTACAACTTCGCCCGCGGCATGGACAACCGCCCCGTGGAACCTTCCCGCATCCGCAAATCCGTGGGCTGTGAAGAAACCTACCGGACAGACGTCACCAGGGCGGAGGCCCTGGAACAACACCTTCCCCTGCTGGTGGAAGAGCTCACGGGGCGCCTGGCGCGCTCCGGCTTCCGGGGCAACACGCTTACCCTGAAGGTTAAATTCCCGGACTTCGTCCAGAAGTCCCGCTGCATGACCGTTCCGGATTCCCTGACGGAGAAGGAGGACATCCTGCCCCTGGCCCGGACTTTGATGGAAGACCTGGATTCCGGGGACCGCACGTTCCGCCTTCTGGGGCTGTCCGTCTCCCACCCCCAGGAAGAACAGCGGCAAGGAATCTGGGAGCAGCTTTGGCTGGATTTAGAGTACTAATCCTCCCACAGACTCCCATATTTTTAGTATTCTCCCCTTAAAATCAACCTTATCCACAAGATATTGGTGTATGAATGAGCGAAATCCGCTCCAACCTGGTCATAGGTACGTATGAATCAGGAAGAACGTAGACACTGGGCATCATGGATAGGAACCATTGCGGAAGGGGTGGCAGGCGTCATGGCTGTGGACGGCGGAATTCCCGCCTCCCAGGGCGTGCCTGATCCCGGCCCATCCCGAACGCGCCGTCCCCTCACGGAAACGGAAAAGCGCATCATTGAGCACCAGGGAACGGAACCGCCCTTTTCCGGGCAGTTCGTCAGCTTCTTTGAACAAGGCACCTATGGCTGCCGCAAGTGCGGGGAAGCCCTGTTCCGGTCGGAAGACAAATTCGACGCCGGATGCGGCTGGCCCTGCTTTGACGATTCCCTGCCGGACGCCGTCAGAAGCATCAACGCAGGCCAGGGGCGGCGCACGGAGATCACATGCGCCCGGTGCGGAGCCCATCTGGGGCACATCTTCACCGGAGAACGCCTGACGCCGAAAAACACGCGCTACTGCGTCAATTCCCTTTCCCTGGAATCCCAGGCTGCGCCGCAGCCGGCCATGGCGAACAGCCCCCATTGACGCGCACGGCACGGAAAAAAGGACCGGACGGAAAAGCCGGGAACCGGATAAAAGCTCCGGGAAAATTCTATTTTCCGGAAGAAACGCGCCTCTGAAACATTCATTCCCGCGCCTGCGTAATGTGGTATCATGAGAATGACCACCCTGCGCATCATCCCGGTCCTGCTGGCCCTTTTCCTGGCGCACGCCATGGGCGGGGAGCCCAGAATCGCCATTTTGGGGGACAGCATCCCCTATTCCGGACAATGGCCTGCCCTGGTGGAAGCGGCCCTGCGGCAGACTCCGGCCTACCGGCACGCGGAAATCGTCAGCATGGCGCTCCCCAGTGAAACGGTCTCCGGCCTGTCGGAACCGGGCCACGCCGGGGGCGCCTTCCCCCGCCCGTGCCTTCATGACCGCCTGGATTCCATTCTCTCCAAATACGCGCCCACCCTCGTCATTGCCTGCTATGGGATGAACGACGGCATGATGCAGCCCTTTTCCGAATCAGGCTTCCAGGCCTATCAACAAGGCATGGAACGGCTGAAAAAAAGAGTGGAAGACGCCGGGGCCCAATTCATCGCCATCACGCCGCCTCCCTATATGGCGGATACCCCGGAAAAGGATGCGGCCCGTTACAACCAGGTGCTGGACACTTATGCCGCATGGCTCGCCAGCCGTAAAAAGGACGGCTGGAAGGTTGTGGACATGCGCCCGGAGCTGGGCCGCCAAATCCGGGAAGCGAAGAAAAGGAATGCCCGCTTCATTTACGCCGGGGACGGCGTCCATCCCGGGCAGGAGGGCCACTTCATGATTGCCAGGGCCATTTGGCCTCCCCTCGCCTCCATCCTCCGCGTGCCCGTCCGCGTCCGTTTTCCGGAAGGGGACGAGTTCAGGAAAGCCCTGGAGCGCCACAACCTGTACAAGCTGGCGTGGCTGACGGAAACGGGCCACCGCCGCCCCGGCATCCCGAAGGGGGTTCCGGTCTCCGTTCTTCCCTGCATCCGGGAGGGAGTGGCCGTCTCGGAATGGCACGGCTTCCCGTCCCTTCACTTCAAGGTAGCGGGCAGGAACGCCACCCTCGTTCTCCCCAAAACCCCGGCGGAAAACAGGCCGTGGATCTGGCGGCAGGAATTCTTCGGGAACGAGCCGCAGGCGGACATAGCCCTGCTCAAGGAAGGGTTTCATGTGGCTTATGTGGACGTGCAGAACATGTACGGCGCGCCCGCAGCCATGGACATCATGGACCGGTTTTATGAAACATTGGTCCGGGACTACCGCCTTTCTCCAAAAACGGTGCTGGAAGGGTTCAGCCGCGGAGGCCTCTTTTCCTTCAACTGGGCTGCCCTGCATCCCGGCCGGGTGGCCGCCATTTATGCGGACGCCCCCGTTTGCGACGTGGCGAGCTGGCCCGGCGGCAGGGGGAAGGGAACAGGCTCCCCGGAAGACTGGCTCCGCCTGCTGGACGTTTACGGCGCTACGGAACAGGAAGCCCTGAGCGGAAAGCTGAGCCCCGTCAACAGGCTGGCGCCGCTCGCCAACGCGCGCATTCCGGTGCTCGCCGTGGTGGGGGACGCGGACAAAGTGGTGCCCCTGGAGGAGAACATGGCCGTAGTGGAACGGAAATACCGCGCCATGGGCGGCAGCATCCGGGTGATCCATAAACCGGGAGCAGGCCACCATCCCCACAGCCTGCCGGACCCGGCTCCCATTGTGGAATTTATCCTGAAATCCGTTCGCGGGACCGGCTCCGCCGCGGCGGAACAGGGAACGCCCGTATCCGGAAAGCCCTTGTCCCCCAGCAGGAAAGCCCCTTCCGCATTCCCCGTTCGCCCCGCACTGGGGAACGGGGGGGATTAGCTTGACTTTCCTGTAATGTCGCCTATTCTGACTCAAGCATTATTTGCAACCACTCACACTTATTATGACCGACCGCAGAATTGTTATCACCGGCATCGGAGTGATCAGCCCCTTGGGCAATGATCTTGCATCCACCTGGGAAGCCATGAAGGCTGGCCGCAGCGGCATTGACACCATCAAGTCCATGGATGTCACCGACTACTCCACGAAAATCGCCGGTGAAGTCAAGGATTTCGATCCCACCCCGTATTTCAAGACGCCCAAGGACGCCCGCCGCGTGGACCGCTTCACGCACTTTGCTATGGGCGCCGCCGGAATGGCTCTCAAGGACTCCGGAATGGATCTGGAAGCGGAGGACAAAACCCGCATAGGCGTCATGGTGGGCAGCGGCATCGGCGGCCTCGGCACGCTGGAAAGCCAGCACGCCACGCTTCTTTCCAAGGGGCCGGCCCGCGTGTCCCCCTTCATGATCCCGTACATGATCAGCAACATCGCCTCCGGCCTCATCTCCATGGAATACGGATTCGGCGGCCCGAACATGTCCATCGTCACGGCCTGCGCCACCTCCAACCACAACATCGGGGAAGCCTGGCGCATCATGAAATTCGGCGATGCGGACGTCATGGTCTGCGGCGGCGCGGAAGCCACCATCCTGCCTACGGGCGTCTCCGGATTCAGCAACATGAAAGCCCTCAGCTCCCGCAATGACGAACCCCAGCGCGCCTCCCGCCCGTATGATGTGGACCGCGACGGCTTCGTCATGGGCGAAGGCTCCGGCGTCGTCATTCTGGAAACGCTGGAACATGCCCAGAAACGCGGCGCCAAGATTTACGGGGAACTCGTCGGCTACGGCATCTCCGCAGACGCCCACCACCTCACCGCTCCGGACCCGGAAGGCCGCGGCGCCGCACGCTGCATGCAGATGGCCCTGGAACACGCAGGCATGAAGCCGGAGGACATTGACTACATCAACACGCACGGCACCTCCACCCCGCTGGGGGACATCTGCGAAATCAAGGCCATCAAGGCCGTCTTTGGCGACCACGCCAAAAACGGGCTGCTCATCAGCTCCACCAAATCCATGACCGGCCACCTTCTGGGCGCCGCCGGCGGCGTGGAACTGGCAGCCTGCCTCATGGCCATGCAGGAAAACATCATCCCGCCCACCATCAACGTGGACAACCAGGACCCGGAATGCGACCTGGATTGCGTGCCCAACAAGGCCCGCGAGGCCAAAGTGGACGCCGTCCTGAGCAACTCCTTCGGTTTCGGGGGGCATAACTCCTCCGTCATCGTGAAGAGATTCGCCTGACCCTTTCAGGAAACCCCTTCCTGGCGGAAGCGCTGATGTTTGTGTCCACCGCAGCCATCGCGCTTCCGCCTTCTTCATTTCACAGCCATGCCTTCCAAAACGCACCAGGACATTCTGCTCATGCGGTGGGCCCTGTTCTCCGTAGCGGGGATCATCCTGATCGTGGTGCTGTATTCCCTGGGCGTCACCCCCGCCTGGGCGCAAGCCCTGAAGGGAGCCATGGCCTCCGCTCCGTTTCTGCTGGCTGCAGATGCTCCGGCCCTCTCCCCCGGCATGGGCTTCCTGCTGTGCATTGCGCTGACGCTGGCCCTGGTTTACGACCTGATCCTGATCCGCGGAATACTCCGTAAAACGGCCGTTCTGGCCGCCTTCCTTCTTCTGCTGGCCTGCTTTACCCCGGTGCTGGGGCTGTGGGGCATCTTCTTCAACGCCGTTCCGTGCCTGCTCTCCGCGGGGAGCGCGGGTGCGCTCGCCATCCTGTGGCCCCAGCCGTCGCCCGGCCCGCATCATTCCGAACCTCCCCCCACTCATGAATAATCTGGACTATCCCCTTCCCGTGCTTGAACTGGTAACCGCCCTCAAGCAGCTTCCGGGCATCGGCACCCGCGGTGCGGAACGCATGGCCTTGTGGATGCTCCAGGGGCACATGGGGGAAGCGGAGGCGATTGCCCGCACCATCGGCCAGGCGGCGGAACACGTCACGCCGTGCCCCGTCTGCGGCTTTTTCAGCACCGCCGGAGAACCCTGCGCCGCCTGCCGGGATGAAGAACGGGACAGTCGCCTCATCTGCGTGGTGGAACAGGCCACGGACGTCATTCCCATTGAGCGCAGCAGCGCCTACCGCGGGCTGTACCATTGCCTGGGCGGCAAGCTCTCCCCGCTGGACGACGTGGAGCCGGAAGACCTCAATATCCAGTCCCTGGTGGAACGCGTCACCCGGCAGCCGGGCTGTGAAGTCATTCTGGCAACGGGGTCCGACGTGGAGGGGGAAGCCACGGCCACCTACCTCCACCACCTGCTCAAAGAACTGGACTGCAAGATTTCCCGCCCCGCCCAGGGCCTGCCCGCCGGCGCCGGCCTCAGCCATGCGGACACGCTGACGCTGATGAAAGCGCTGGAAGGCAGGACGGCCCTTTGAAAACGCTCTAAAAACAAACCCGGACTCCCTTTGAAAACAATCAGTCACGCATGTAGCAACATCGCTGACAACCAATTCATTAATACACAGCAGATTAAATCTCACGGGCGTATTGTCTGGATTGACATCTGCCGGGTACTCACCATGCTGTGTATTATAGCATCCCATGCCAATGTATGGAACTATTTCAGCGATAATATAATAGGCGCTTGGTCCGTCTTCGTTTTCTTTTTCATTTCAGCCTTGTTTATTAAGCAGGACAGTAAAAAGGCGCTCAATTACAGTCGTTTTCTCAAACTGTTCATTCCTTATCTTCTCTGGTGCCTGATTGGAGCGTTGATCTACTTCAAATTCAATCTTCATGCCATCTATGCCAACATGGTTGCCGTTTTCGGCTGTAATATCTTCAACACCTTCCCCGCCTACGGAATACTGTGGTTCTTGAGGGAACTGCTGCTGTTAAGCCTTGTCAGCCCTCTGTTAAGTAAATTGAATGATGCGGCACTGTTGTTATTTACCGTCATTTTCCAAATTCTGGGGGCTGCCCCCGAATTAATTTACCATGCGGGTTTAGATGGCATCCCCTTTTTATTTAAAGCACAGGGAGCGTACGGAATGTCCTGGTTCCTGCTTGGTATTTTTTGCGCGCGCAGGAAGCGCATCATCCGTCTTCACGCATGGATTTGCGAGCACCTTGCCCTTGTTTCATTCTTGACGCTGGTAATGCTGCTGTGCGCCGCAGTAGGCAAATACGCCATGCAGGATGCTGGAGACAGCCAGCATGCCGCCCTCATATTGATATCCGTCCAAAACATCTTCATGGTCATTTTCCCCATGGTATGCGCCATAGCCTGCACCCGGCTATCTCCGGGAACGGCTACTAAACTATCCAGCCTGGCGCCTTCCGTCTTTTTCGTCTATGTCTTCCACCCCATAGGCATTATGCTATTCTATCACAGCATACCCGCCAGCATTGAAAACAGCACGCTGCACTCCATCCTGAAATTCTTTGAACCAGTTCTTGTCTTTGCTGTTTCAGTCTTTGTATTCAACATCCTCAGACGCTTTAAAACGGTGGGAAAATGGATATGCCTTTCCACATGAAAATGCCATAACGGCTAAAAACAGAATAAAAATCCGGAGGAAGGGGCCACGGAGCCCGCATGGCAGAATCCATCCCGCAAATAAAATGGATCTGCACAAACGTACCCCCGCCGTGTGCCAAAAAGTCCACGTTCCCAAATATGAGGAGGGGAATGAAAACAGCTTGAAATATGCCGTTTCAACCTCAATCCCCCGTCATTCCGCCAGGCCGTCCACGCGGGCGCGGTCAAAATCCGCCGGGCAAATCGTCACGTTCACCCGGTCGCCCGGCTTGAGCACATCTCTTAACGGAGCGTTCTTTTTCTCCACAAAAGCCACAGTAGTCTTGCCGTTCGGCAGGGTGGCGCGGAAAGCCGTATCCGCGATGCGCTCCGCAATAACGGCCACTGCCTGCACCGTCTGGTAGGGATAAAGTTTCATCTGGAAAAATCAGGTTACAAATTCATCAATCCGTTCATCAGGTCGCTCCCGGTCTTGAGCCCCTTCTCCGCGGCGTCCTGAAGCTGGGGCATGACGGGAGCGGGAACCTGGTCTGCGGCCGGAATCCTGACCCCCCCGTTACCCTTTTCCGTGCCATCCTTCCCCCTGCCTTCCCCGGCCCCCTTGTTCAGCAGGCGCGACGCGACGTCCGCCACTTCCGCCACCTTGCCCATGCCGATCTCCGCCAGGCGGTCTCCCGCCGCCTTGATAAGCCGCGCGGACAAGTCTTCCGACGGGTTGTCCAGCGTGCCGCCAATGTTCACATTGGCCCACACCAGATTGCCTCCGGCTCCCTGGCGGGAAGCGGAAAACACGTCGGAAAAGCCCGGCAGGGCGCTCCACAGGCCGTCGGACCGCAGGCCCACCTGCAACCTTCCGTTAAGCTCGCCTCCTTTTCCGATTTCCAGCCAGCCTTCCACCCTCACCAGATTTTCGCTCTCCACCAGAATGTCGGAGACATGCCAGGCGGCTTCCTTATAGCGGAACTGGGCGGACGCCTTGTGCAGGGGGAGCTGGCGGAATCTGGAAGAACCGCAGAAAAGGGCCAGCCTGTCCAGGACGGGAAGCCCGGTCAGCATCCCGTCCTGCAATCTTACCAGCCCGGCCACATGCGTCACGCCGTCCCGGCCGCCGCGCAGGTCCACCCCGCCGCTCACACTGCCCTGGACATGCTTCTTCCAGTCATTCTCCAGGATGGAAGAGGCGGGAACGCTGTTCACCACCATATTCGCCGTCCAGGAGGAGGAAAGGCCGTCCCAGTCCCCCTTGATGTCCACATAGCCGCCGGCATCCGTGGTCAGGCGGCAGGAGGGAACGTTCACCCGCCTGCTGGAATGGTTGAACTGCGCCGTGCCGGACATCAGGGAAAACTCCGGACAGCCCTTGAAGGGAAGGAGCAGCCTGCCCCCCTGCACGTCAAACTTGTACTGGCTGGACCCGGCATCATGGGTACTCTCCACACGGGTTCCGTTCAGGGCGTACAGCCTGCCGGGAACACCGTAGGAGACGGACAGGGAATCAATGCTCCCCTTTTCCAGGCGGAACGTATCCGGCAGGATATTCTTTTCCACCCAGCTCCTGGGTCCCTCTTCCTTTTCCCGGAAACGGAAGGGCGCCGGAGCCAGTTGAAGCTTCAGCTCCGCAATATTCACGGAGGTAATCACAAAGGCGCGCTTCAGCAAATCCCAGCGGCTGAACTCCGTTTCAATGTTTTTTGCCTGGAGGGAGGTTAAGAACTCATGCCCTTCCATCGTCACGCCGTCGCACCGGATGCCGGAACCGTCCCAGTCCAGCGGGGCTATCCTGGCGGCATCCACATTCATGTCGTCAACGGCGGACTGCCCCAGCATGGTTAAAAAATCGTCACTCTTCAAATAGGACCTGACATACAGGTAGGAGCCGGCTACCGCCGCCACAGCCAGCACCAGAGCCCCCAGCACGCCCCACAGCAGCAGCTTTTTCCAAATGCCTCCGGCACGGGGCTTTTTCCTGCGTATCCTCCTCATTCTGGACATGGTAACAGACTATATCAAATCCGGCGGCGGTCAAGCCTCCGGATTGGACCTCCGGCTGCCGCAAGCCACGGATAAACGGACATCCGCGCCGGTTTTCCCCCGCCTACCGCGGGCCGTGGTACACCTTGTGCCTTCCGGACGCCATGGTGATAAAGAGCAGGAACAGGGTGTAGGCCGCCAGAAAGCCCATCGGAATAACCGCGCCATGCTCCCCGCGTCCCAGCGCTTCAATGGGGGCGGCCTGCTTCACCCAGATGTTCTGGGCCAGCCAGGTCAGGAAAATCGCCAGCAGCAGCGTGGGCGTCACGAACTTCATGATGAAGCGGTAGATTCTGGGAATGCGGATGACGGAACCGTCTTCCAGATCCATCAGCCCCCGGTCCACTCCCAGCTTCCAGGAAAACAGAATCATCATCACCATGGCGCTTACAAAGAAACACAGGGTGCCCAGGAAGAAATCATACGTATCCATCGCCAGCAGGTTGCCGCTGTACCAGGCGACGATCAGCGTGCCCGTGGCCGTGAAAAAACCCTGCACCACCACGGCCATCTTGCGTTTCAACCCCATGAACTCTTCAATAAAGGACAGGCCCACCTGCATCATGGAAATGGAGCTGGTAACCGCCGCCACGGTCAGGAGCAGGAAAAACAGGCTGCCGAAGATCACGCTGGAGCCCATCTTGGCAAAGGCCTGCGGAAGCACCATGAACCCCAGCGCAAAAGTTCCCTGCCCGGCGGCTCCGGCCACCCCCAGGAACGCCACGGCGGCAGGCACCGTCATCATGCCGGCAATGCCCACCTCGCACACCTCGTTGGAGGCGGCCGCGGAAAGGCCGCTCAATGCGATGTCCTCCTTCTTCCTGACGTAGCTCGCATAAGTCAGGATCAGCCCCGTCCCTACGGAAAGGCTCAGGAACACCTGCCCGGCCGCCGCTATCCAAAGTTCAATGTTTTTCAGACCGTCCCACAACGTCACCTCGGTCAGCCTGCGGGTTCCGCCGGACATTTCCACCTGCCGCACGGCTTCATCCATGGCCCCCCGGTGGGAGGCGGACACCATGGAAACCGTCTTCCACTCCCCGCTGTCCCGGTCCTGCTCCTCCACCAGCACCTTGCTGGGATTCCACATATACCCCAGCCCCTGCTCAATGCTGCGGTCCGGATAGGATGGGTCCGGCGTGCCGATGCACAAAATGCGCACCAGCAGCACCAGGGAAATCAGCAGGAGTATCGGCATGAACCAGCGTGAAAACATCTCGATTCCCTTGCTGATGCCCCGGTAAATGATTCCCAGGTTCAGCAGGATGACCCCGCCGACGATCCAGAGCAGCCCGTTGTCGGACAGCAGGGCGCTCCCGTCCCCGTACATCCCCGTGAAACTGAAAAAGGTCTGCGCCGTTCCCTCAGCCGTGGCAAATACCTCCGGCTGGGTCAGCATCTTCCAGAAATAGCCGCAGCACCACGCCTCCACCACCATGTAGTAAAAGGCCACGGAGGAAGGGCCCAGAACCGCGAGCACCCCCAGGAACTTCCACAGCCTGGACCCCTTGGTCAGGTACCAGAATACGCCGGGGGCGCAGTGGGCTCCCATCTGGCCGCCGCGCCGCCCGATGGACCACTCCGCCCATGCCACGGGCACGCCCACCAGCACCAGCATGAGACCGTACGCCACCATGAAGGCGCCCCCGCCGTACTGGGCCGCCAGTCCCGGAAAACGCAGAAAGTTGCCCAGCCCCACGGCGCTCCCGGCCACAGCAAGAATCACGCCAATTTTGCCGGACCACTCGTCTTGTTGCGCCTTTGAGGATGACATGCAGGCAATACTGACAAAAAAAGCTTCATTTTCAAGAGAAAACAGGCCCTTTTGCCACAGAGAAGGCATCATTGCCACTTGACTTTCGTTCGTTTTTTGGAATCATCCTTTTAGAACCAAACCAAAAAACCGACCATGCTCCTCATAGGAAAACCGGCACCTCATTTCAGTGCAAACGCAGTTGTAAACGGTACCATCGTACCGGATTTCAGTCTTGACCAGTTCAAGGGTAAAAAGTACGTGATCCTGTTCTTCTACCCGAAGGACTTCACGTTTGTGTGCCCCACTGAATTGATCGGCTTCCAGGAAGCCCTGGGCGAATTCGACAAGCGTGACGTAGCCGTCGTAGGCTGCTCCACGGACAGCGAATTCTCCCACTGGGCCTGGGTGAACACCCCCCGTGACCAGGGCGGCATCCAGGGCGTGAGCTACCCCATCGTTTCCGACATCAACAAGACCATTTCCGCCGACTACGGCGTTCTGGCCGGAGACGAGGAAATTGACGAAGACGGCAACGTGGAAGTCAACGGGGAACTGATCGCCTACCGCGGCCTCTTCCTGATCGACAAGGACGGCATCGTCCGCCATCAGCTCATCAACGACTTCCCGCTGGGACGCTCCATTGATGAAGCCATCCGCGTGGTAGACGCCCTCCAGCACTTCGAACTGTACGGAGAAGTCTGCCCCCTTGGCTGGCACAAGGGTGAAGCGGCCATGACCCCGTCCCACGAAGGCGTGGCCTCCTACCTCAGCAAGTAAGCTGCCCCGGCAATATTTCAAGGCCGTTCCCTTTTCCGGGGAACGGCCTTTTTGCCGCTTTTCTCTAACATATAAGTATTGACAACGAACCCTTCCGTTCTAATTTACCCGGAATGAACTACTTTATGCCGGCTTTCCTGTTGATTTCTGCCCTTGCAGGCTCCGTCTGGGCCGCAAATGCCCAAGCGCCTGAAAACATCAGGGACCTTGAAACAGCCTATCAAAAATTCTGCACCAGGCGCGGGGAAGCTCTTCTTCCCGCATTTTCAAAAAAACTTCTCGCCCTCCAGCAGCAGGCGGTCAATCAATCCGACTTTGAAAAAGCCAAACAGATTCAATCCGTTCTTCAAAACATCAAAAAAGATATTCTCTCTCCGCCTTCTTCCAACACCATCGACCCGTTCTTCATAGGAAAGGCGTGGAAAAAGAACGGGGACAGCAACGAATTCACGCAGTTTCTGGATGCCGGGCTGAGGCGGTTCTCAAAAGACGTTAAACAAACAGCATTCCAGCCCCAGGACCAGTGGGCGGACCCCGGAAAATCCTCCCGGGAAATAGTGGTCTTCACCGGGGAGCCCCTGCGCATCTGGGTTAAAAAAGACGACTCCACCATCATTCAGATTTACAAGGACTCCAGTACTGACTGGCTCACCCTGCAAGACGGCAGGCAAAACATCATCAAATCACCGGAGCCGGGATTGAACAACCTGCATCAGGAATTCCTGACGGAATACTCCAAGGCGTGCCAGCCGTTAACCCGGAAATATCTGGCCGCCGTGGAAAAAAGGCAGAAGCAGCTGGCCCAGCAGGGAAGCATGGAGGAAGCGATCGCCATCCACAATTACATGAAGCCATTCAATTCCGAGGGCAGACTGGTGGACCAGCTGTTAAACGGAATCTGGAAGAACCAGGCGGGAGAGCTGTATGACTTTTCCAATAAATCAAAAGCGGCCAAGAAAGGCCCGGACGGTTCCCTGAAATTTTATCTGGTTTATACGTGCGCCAGTCCTGCAGGGGAATGGAAAATGGCTCGTGTGGACCGGGGGACGGAAAAGGGCATGGAAGTCATTTTCTTTTCCGCCGGAGGAAAAGTGTACCTCATTCCGAACAGGCCCTCCCGCTTTTTCTCTATCTTGACGCGCGTATCCGGTACCTGACGGCCCTTTAAGGCGCACATTCCCGGCTATCCCTCCTTCCCCGGCCGCGGCCTCTCCCTTTCCGGAAATGCCGGAACTGTCATAAATCAGGAGGAATACGCGCACGCCCCTTGAGCCGCACAAGGGTGTTTGCTACATCCTTGGCATGAATATGGATTTCATGGCAGCCGCATCCTCCAGGGAAGATATCTGGACAAGAACCATGGATTTTCTGAATATGCCGGACTGGCTCAAGCTGGAGATGGTGCAGTCCGTGGGCGCCAAAATCCTGCATGTGGTGATATGGCTGGTAGTCAGCTGGATTCTCCTGAAGCTGCTCTGCCAGGTGCTCCGGAAAATCACCGCCCTGAAAATGTCCCCCCAGGCGTCCCGCCTGACCGTTAAAATAGTCAAGGAGGCAGGCTACATCATCATCGGCGTGGAAGCCTTCGCCCTGATGGGGTTCGACATCCTCACCCTGCTGGGCGCGGCCAGCATCATCGGCGTGGCGGTCGGCTTCGCCTCCCAGACCTCCCTGTCCAACATCATCAGCGGCCTCTTCCTGGTGGGGGAAAAGCAAATCAACCTGGGGGACATGATTGAAGTGGGCGGCATCACCGGCAATGTGGACTCCATCAACCTCATGTCCGTCCAGCTCCGGCTGCCGAACAACACCATGGTCCGCATACCCAATGAAATGATCATCAAAAACCCGGTGAGCAACATCACCCGCTTTTCCACGCGCCGCTGTGACCTGGACCTGGGCGTGGACTACAATTGCGACATTGAACACGTCGTGAGCATATTGCAGGAAGTGGTCAAACAGAACAAGCTCTGCCTGGACGACCCGGCTCCCGTCATCATGTTCACCGGATTCCAGGATTCCTCCCTGGGATTCAAAATCGGCGCCTGGTGCCTGAAGGACAACTTTCTGGACTGCCAGAAAACGCTTGCCCACGACATCAAGCACCGCTTTGCGGCAGAGGGCATTTCCTTCCCCTTCCCCACCCGCAGTCTGGAGAGCAGAAGCCCCATCCAGGTGGAAATCTCCGGCACGGCGGAGAAAAATCAGTAGGTGCTCTCTTTTTGCTTTCTTTTTGCCCCGTGAAATTTCAATCTTGTCTGCGTAAAATCCGCATCTATGTCTGACACATCCGCACCCGCCTATCAAAGAATCCTCCTGAAACTCAGCGGAGAAGCCCTGCGCAGCCCCGGCAGCATGGACAACATTTCCCCGGAAATCGTCGCCCGCATTGCTGAAGAAATCGCCCAGGCGCACCGCGCCGGCGTGCAGATCGGCCTGGTCGTGGGCGGCGGCAACTTCTGGCGCGGGGCTAAAGCCAGCGTGCGCGGCATGGACCGCGCCACGGCGGACTACGTAGGCATGCTCGCCACGGTGATGAACGCCCTGGCCCTCCAAAGCGCGCTGGAACGCGCGGGAGTCCCCTGCGTGGTGCAGTCCGCCATTGAAATGAAAAACGTGGCGGAATCCTTCATCCGCCTGAAAGCCCGCACCTACCTGGACAACAATAAAATCGTCATCTTCGCCGCCGGCACCGGCAATCCGTTCTTTTCCACAGACACTACGGCGGCCCTGCGCGCCAGCGAGATCAATGCGGAAGTGGTCATGAAGGCCACCTCCGTGGACGGCGTTTATGATGCGGACCCCAAGAAGGTTTCCGACGCCAAGCGCTTTGACGCCATTTCCTACCAGGAATGCCTGGAACGCCAGCTCAAGGTGATGGACTCCACGGCCTTCACCCTGTGCATGGACAACAAGAAGCCCATCATCGTATTCGACATGCACACGCCGGGCAACATCACGCGCGCCCTGCTCGGGGAACCCATCGGCACCACCATCAGCTGAACTCCGCACGCCCCTTTTTCCAACCTACAAAAAACACTTAGCACCCACCACAATCATGGACGCAGAAACATTAATATTGGAAACGGAGGAATCCATGCTCAAGGCCGTGGACTTCGCCAAACAGGAATTCTCCGGCGTGCGCACGGGAAAAGCCTCCCCCGGCCTCGTTGAAAACCTGGACGTGCACGTCTCCAGCTACGGCTCCGTCATGAAGCTGAAGGGCCTGGCCGTCATCAGCACGCCGGAACCCCGCCTCATCCTCATCCAGCCCTTTGACCCGAGCACCGTCCATGACATCGGCCGCGCCATCAATGAAAGCAAGTTGAACCTCAACCCGCTGGTGGAAGGCCGCTCCATCCGCCTGCCCATTCCCGCCCTCACGGAAGAACGCCGCAAGGACCTCGTGAAGCTTGTCAAATCCCAGGCGGAAGAAGCCCGCGTGCGCGTACGCGGCGCCCGCAAGGCCGGCATGGACTCCGCCAAAAAGCTCAAGGCGGACAACATCGTCACGGAAGACGGCCAGCGCGATCTGGAAACGCAGATCCAGAAGCTCACGGACAAGTACGTGAAGGACATTGACGAGCTGGTGGCCGTCAAGGAAAAGGACATCATGACCATCTGAGCCAGAACCATCCATCCCCAACCATTTTACGACAATGACAGACAACGTAACAAACTTCCTCGCCTCCGGCATTGAAATCAAGGGAACCATCCGTTTCCAGAACGACATGCACATCGACGGCAAAATCGAAGGTGAAATCATTTCCGACAAGGGAAAAGTCACCATCGGAGAAACCGCCCAGATCAAGGGCGACATCACCGCCGGAGACGTGCGCATCTACGGCAACGTAGAAGGCAAGGTCACCTCCGACCGCTGCGAACTCAAGCAGCAGGCCCGCGTCGTCGGGGACATGAAGACCCGCAGCCTCGCCATGGAAGAAGGCGCCCACCTGCTGGGCCGCACGGAAATCGGTTAAAACCGAGAACCTCATTTTTTCATCAAGCCGTTCCTTCCTGCGCGAGGGAACGGCCTTTTTACGCCCGGTGGCAGGGCAGCCCGGCAGAAAAAGAGGAATACTCCGCTTGAAAAACCGGTAAAGACGGAAAACTCCCATCCGGGAGCGGAAGGCTCCCGCCTTTCGCATTTACGTCCGTCCGAAGCAAAGCTGGGCTTTCTTCCCTTTCTCCCGCAGCCGCACTTGATGAGGACCGGGAGGCCCTCATTCCCGGGCGGAACGCCGATTCCCACTTTTGCGGCAGGCAGGCCAGGCCCCCGGTGGAACCTGGCCGCCAACAGGGAAAAAAACGGGAGGTGGAGCAAAAGCCGCTCCGTTATCCCGCTTCCTCAGGAAAGTCAGGAAAGGGGCGGACGCACGATGGACCAGGAACGCGGCTGCGCGGGGTCCAGCACCTTCTTGATAAAGGCGTTCACCTGGTCCAGCTCCATGTTCCTGATGGCGACTGTCTGCCGTTCAAACGCATCCAGGGGCAGCCCGAACAGGATATCCAGAGCCAGCATCTGGCACAGGGCTCCGTTGGACTGCATGGCCAGCAGGCGGGAGGAAAGGGCGGACGCCTTGGTGCGTTCCAGCTCCTCTTCCGTCATGCCGCGCTCATGAATCATCTCCAGAGTCTTTTCCAGCCGCCGCCCGGCTTCCTCCAGTTGTTCCGGAGAGGTGCCCAGGTAGAAGCAGATGCCTCCGGCGTCCATGCCGATGAACAGGGAGGAGCTGGCATAGTAGGCCAGCCCGGCTTCCTCCCGGATGTTGGTGAAAACGGGACCGGCCATGTCACTGCACCAGGCCTGGAACAGCAGCGCCTGCGCCATTTCCGGGGAAGCCACGTCCACGCACGGCATTCCCACCACCAGCACGGCTTGCTGCTTGTCCAGCACGGACACCTCCCGGCCAGCGCGCAGCGCGGGCGTGGGAGTCAGGACCGGCGGCATTCCGGCCCTCATTCCGCCAAGGCGCTTTTCCAGAAGAGGGAGAACCTCCTCCTTCCTGACATCTCCGGAAATGCATATCACGGCATTGGAGGCGCAGATGATGCGTTCATACTGTTCCTTCACGTCCCGCACCGTCAGTGAAGAAAGGCTCTCCGGCGTGCCGGACGGGGAATTCCCGTAGGAAACATGGCCGTAGGCCACCTTCCGTTCCTGCCGGAACGCCACGGAAAGCGGATCTTCCAAATCCTCCTCCGCATCCGCCACAAAGGACTCCTTCTCCCGGAGGAAGGCGTCCTCCGGGAAGGAGGGATTCATCACCACATCCGCCATCAGCTCCAGTCCGGAATCCAGGTCTTCCGCCAGAATCTGGCAGCCCACGCTCAGGGAATTGTTGCCTGTGGAGGTATTGATGGCCCCTCCGATGTCCTCCAGAAAACGCGCTATGTCCCCTGCAGAACGCGTGGCGGTCCCTTTCAGCAGGCATTCGGACATCAAATCCGTCACCCCGGCGTCATGTTCATTCTCCGCACGGCAGCCGGCCTTGAAGGCCAGGCAGGCATAGGCCAGCGGAAGGCGGTGGTCCTCACGAATCACCACCTTCATGCCGTTGCCAAGCACATGCTCGCTCAGGGCCGTTTCCGTCCCGGCGGCGGAACCGTCTTCCTCCGCGGCGTTGCTGCCCACGGGATCCAGGCTGACTTCCGTCACATTCGGGGAGGACAGCCAGGTGGAGCACACGCGGTGCAGGTCTTCCGTGGTCACCCGTTCAATGGCTTCCTGCCATTCTGAAGACAGGTTCAAATTGCGCGCCCCGAACCAGTCCGCCCCCATTTCCGAGGCCACTCCGGCGGCGGAACTCCTGCGGCGCAGGCGGCTGACCCGCGTCTGCTTGCAAACTCTCTTCAAATCCTCCGTAAAATCCTCCTGTGCCAGATTCCGCAGTTCCTGGAGCACCAGGTCCCGCACCTTGTCACGCTGGGCGCGGTCCACGTCAATGCTGATGGTGAACGCCCCTTCGTCAGTCTCGGACTGGTTGGAATGCACCTCAATGCTGTACACCAGCCCCAGGCGGTCGTGGAACTTTTCATAAAAACGCGCGGAACGGCCCCCGCCCAGGATGCTGGCCAGGGCGGAAAGAGCCGGCGTATCCGGATGGCCTGAACAGGGCAGGCGCCAGGCAAGGTTCAGTTTGGAATAAGGCACGGCAAATTCCTTGCGCACCCTGCGGGAACCGAACTGGTGCGGTTCATGGGGAATAAGCTCCCGGTTCAGGGGGCGGGACTTTAAATCCTCCACCAGCAGTTCCAGATGGGAAAAAATCTCCGCGGCATCCACATCTCCCGCGATGGAAAGCACCACATTGTTCGGAACATAGCGGCTGGCATGGTAATCCAGCACGTCCTGGCGCGTCAGGCAGTCAAACGCGGCGGGTTCCCCCAGCACGGGCCAGCGGCGCGGATGCTTGAGATACAATGTCTGCATCAGAAGCTGGTAAGCCACGGAATCGGGATCGTCCGCGTACATGGCCATCTCCCGGCGCACCACCCCCTTCTCCCGCTCCAGTTCATCCTCCGGGAACGTGGGGAAAAACACCAGCTCCGTCAGAAGGTTCAGGAAAATCTGCCAGGAATCCGCAGGGCCGTCTATATAATACACAGTGCGGTTCACGCTGGTATAGGCATTCCAGTGGCCGCCGCGTTCCTGGACCTTGCGGGCCAGGTCCTGCCCGGAATAATGCTCCGTTCCCTTGAACACCAGGTGTTCCAGCAAATGGGAAAGGCCGCTCCCCTGCCAGTGGCCCTCATTCATGGACCCGGTGCCCACCCAGTACTGAAGGGACACTACGGGATGGGACTTGTCCTCCTTGATCAAAACCGTCAAACCGTTTCCGAAACGGCGCGTCACAGGCTCCTTGGCTGAACTCATGTTTCTTAGCGTGCCTTAAGACGGCAGGCCATGCAAGCCGCCGCTCCGTCCACGCCGCGGCACTGTCAGACTTACCCCGGTTTTAAAAAACGCAGTTGAATCGAAAACCTTCCTAAAAAAAACATGCTGACTGCACATTTTTTTGAACAAATCTTAAACTCTGTTACTCTATCAGTCGTAGAACGGCAGATTATGTGCCGTTTATCATCAACAACACCAACCTCACACATCATCATATGAAAAAGATCCTCGCTGTAGCAGCCTTTGCTTTCGCATTCAGTGTCAACGGTTACGCCCAGGAAGCCGCCGCTCCGGCCGATTCCTCCGCCCCCGCTGCTCAGAAGTGCTGCAAGAAAGACAAAAAGTGCGACAAGAAATGCGACAAGGAAGGCAAGTGCGGCAAAAAATGCGACAAGCCCTGCAGCAAAGGTGAAAAGCCCTGCGACTGCTCCAAAAAGGAAGAAGCTCCCAAGGCCTAACCTCACGGAAACCATCACAATGAACGCGAACCCTTGCCGAACCCTTTCGGCAAGGGTTTTCTCCACCGGGTGGGCGTAAAACCGTCCGTCCCGTTGACCATGAAATTACTTGATTTGAACCTTCAACCCATTTTATAAATTGTCATCATGAAAACGACTTCCATTCTTACCATCGGCTGTGCGGCCATCGCGCTGTCCATCACCTCCTGCACCAACTTCGGTTCCCCGAACGCCTACAACCTGAACGAAATCGGCGGCGCACAGGAAACCTATACCGGTACGGTCACCAGTGTGGAAAACGTCAAAATCCAGGCCAATAACGCCAATACCGGCACCGGCATCGGTGCAGTGGCGGGCGGCCTGACCGGCGCCATGTTCGGCGGCGGCAACGCCAAGTACGCCACGGCAGCGGGCGGCGCCATTCTGGGCGGCATCGCCGGCAACCAGATTGACAAGGCCGTGAACAACACGACCGGGGAACGCATCACCGTGCGCCTGGACCAGAAAAGGAACGGCACCCGCAACTACACGGTCGTGCAGGTCGCCAGCAGGAACAACCCGATCCAGGTCGGACAGCGCGTGCGCGTGATCATCGGCAACAACGGTTCCCGCGTGCTGGCCTACTAATTGGCCCTCCTTCACTGACCAGCTACATACCGGCATGATCTTCGGCACCTTACCCGGCGGCGCTCCAGTAGAACTGTTTGAACTGTCTTCCGACAAGCTGACGGTACGCATCAGCAACTACGGGGGGCGCATCATCTCCGTCGTCAAGGACGGCATGGACATGATCGTAGGGCCCAAGCACTTTGAAGACATGCTGAAAGACACCTGTTATTGCGGTGCGATTTGCGGCCGTGTCGCGAATCGCATCGCAAAAGGCAGGTTCTCCATTGACGGAGACTCCCATTCCGTGGCCGTCAACAACGGCCCCAACCACCTGCACGGAGGCGTGCAGGGCTTCGACAGCAAAATCTGGCAGGTGCAGGAAGCCACGCGCAACACGCTGGTGCTTACCCTGCACTCCGCAGACGGGGAGGAAAACTATCCCGGCAATCTGGAAGTGGTAGCCACCTATACCGTGGTGGAAGAAACCCTCCACCTCCGGCTGGAAGCGTACGCGGACGCGGCCACCATCGTCAACCTCACCAACCACGCCTACTGGAACCTTTCCGGCAAGCCCACCATTGACTCCATGACGCTGGAGGTGCGGGCTTCCGCCTACACCCCGGTGGACGCCACCAACATTCCGGACGGCCGCATCCTTCCCGTGGAAGGAACGGACTTTGACCTGCGGAAGGCAGCCCTGCTGGGAGAACGCAACTCCGCCGCCCATCCGGACACCGCCGCCGGACTGGACCACAACTACGTGCTGGATTCCGAACCCGGCGACAAAATCGCCGCCATCCTTCTGGACCCGGAATCCCGCCACCGCCTGATCGTGGCGACGGACGCGCCCGGCCTCCAGGTGTATACCGGGGAATACCTGCCCCAGGCGCGCCAGGGAATCGCGCTGGAAGCCCAGGGCTTCCCCAATGCCGTCAACACGCCCCACTTCCCCAGCGTCATCCTGCGTCCCGGCCAGTCAGCCACGCGCAATATCACCTGGACCGTCAGGTAAAAGGCATATCCGCAGTCCCCTGCGCGGGAAAGGCAGGAAATGTTCCGGCGCGCCAAACTCCGGAACCCCGTCTTTCAGCTTTTCAGGCGTGCGCTGTCAAGACGCCGCATAAAGGGCTTCCGCCACCACCTTTTGCAGGCCTTCCGCCATGCGTTCCATGGAACGGCCCACAAAAATCAGGTCCGCCACGGAAATCAGATTGTCCTGATACTGTTCCGGCAGGCGCGTGAACGTATCCGTCATGGCCGCCGCATGCTCCGCCAGCGTCTCCAGCGCGGGAACCAGCTCCGCCAGAGCCTTCCCGTCCCAGGAGGAGACGGCCTTGTTCACCGCTCTGAACTGCTCCGCCATCTCCCGGTAAACGGGGTCCGCCTGGGCGGCCTCCCGGATGCGGGGGCGCTTGTTAAGCTTGTTGGCCCTCTTGGCGATCGTCACGGCCTCATCCCCGATCCGTTCATACATGGAAGACATGCGTATGGAAGCCAGCACCACCTTGAGATCGGAGGCTACGGGACTGAAAAAAGCCAGCAGATGCAGGCCTTCCCGGTCCACCGTCATTTCCAGCTCATCCAGCTCCTCATCCTCCGCAATGGCCTGGTTGGAGGCGGATTCATTCTGCTGCAGCAGCCCGGCGGCAGCCAGGTCAAGGGCGCTCTGCGCCTTGTAGGCCATCTGGAGCAAATGCGTATTCAGGGAGGAAAGGGCTGCGTCAAACTCCCTCAGGGTGTGCGCGTCGTGATTCATGATTAGGAATATTGGCTTGATGACTGGCGGCGCTTTTGCCGGCATGGTAAAAAATGTGCTGGCGGCGCAGGCTGTTCCTTTTGGCGGAGGATGCGGCCAGCCTCCGTACAACGCCGGAGGAAAGGGAAAAATGCCCGGCTCCCTTTCTGGAAGTAAACTTTGAAAAAACCATAAACAACTCTCTGTTAACTGAATCTTCCCGTGATATAATCCTCCGTTTCTTTCATGGAAGGATTGGAAAAAATCTTCTCCGTGGAATCAAACTCCACCAGTCTTCCCAGCATGAAAAAACCGGTCAGGTCGGAAACGCGGGTGGCCTGCTGCATGTTGTGGGTAACCACGATGATGGTGAACTCCTCCTTGAGCCGGTGCATCAGCTCTTCCACCCGCACTGTGGCAATGGGGTCCAGGGCGGAACAAGGTTCGTCCATCAGCAGGATGCGAGGCTTCACGGCAATGGAACGGGCGATGCACAGGCGCTGCTGCTGTCCCCCGGAAAGGCCGTTGGCGGAAGCATGCAGGCGGTCCTTCACTTCATCCCATAAGGCGGCATGCCTCAGGCTTTCCTCCACCGCTTCATCCAGAATGCCGCGGTTCCTTACCCCCGCCAGCTTCAACCCGTAGGAAACGTTCTCATAAATAGACATCGGGAAGGGATTGGACTTCTGGAAAACCATCCCCACCTCCCGGCGCAAATGGATGGGGTCCAGGGACGGGGAAGTCACGTCCACCCCGTCAATGCGGATGGAGCCGCCCGTGACGCGGGCCTCCGGAATGCGGTCATTCATCCGGTTGATGCAGCGCAGCAGCGTGGACTTTCCACATCCGGAAGGGCCGATGAACGCCGTCACCCGGTTCCTGGGAACCTTCATGGTGACATGGAACAGGGATTGCTTGCTCCCATAACAAAAATCCAGGGAATCCACCTCTACGGCGGTCTGGTCGGCGGCGGCTGGATGCGGAGTCATGTTCGGTCAAATGGCGCGTCCTGCGCCGTTGACCGCATGGTATCCCAAAAACGAAGCTCCAGGTCTACTACGGGTTTGTGACAATTTCTTAACCTGGCTTTTTGAGAAAAAGAAAAACACGCAGCGGATTTAGAATCCGTCAGCAGACTGGAAGAAACCAGGGAGATGTCATGGTACACCTCTCCCAAGTCTTTCAGCCGGCCGTTTTTACTGTTAGCCAGTATCGTATCAAGGGAGATGAGTTTTCTGACTGTGGACATGTCGTTTCCGGAACTCGATGCCATCATGGAAGAAAGGTTGAGGGGCTCCAAATCAGGACCGGGCGTGTCCCACGTGGAGCGCATCACCGTCAGGGCATCCGTGCTTTCTTCCGAGGCATGCGGCATCAGGTTGATGCGCGCCTTCTGGTTTTCTCCCGTTACCCACCACGCAATGTATTTGCGCACGCTGGAATTTCTTTTAAGGCCAATGGTTTTGGATGAATCGTCCACACGCACCATACGGGCGTAGATTTCCTTTTTGTCTTGGTTCTTGGCGCCTACGGGCGTTCCTACTGTGCCATGGTCCACCAAGGCGACACTGCGGAAATTCTGGTTGGTAAGGGAACGTTTGCCCAGCAGGCTTTTGCCCGCTTCCAGCGTGCTGAGCCTGCGCAGGTCCGGATCGGAAATGAGCCAGCGGCGGAACATGGACTTTCTTCCCGTATCGTAGGTGGAAGAAATGTTCATGCCCTGGGAGTTAGTCTTGTTGAGCCAGGTGTCCCAGCTGTTCCAGACGCCCAGGATGTACGGGGCGTTGCCTTCGCTGGCGCCGGAGGAAAGGATGCCCGAGTTGGCGGAAACGCGCTGGTCGGGCCCCAGCTCACACTGGAGCTGTCCGAGGGCCACTTCGAGGGAAAACCTGGCGAGGGATTTGGCCTCCGCGGCAAAGAGCTGTTTTTCGGAAATGCGGACCTGTGAAGATGCAATGGTAAGAAGGCCAACGCTGAGGAGGGCCAGGAGCATCATCAGGGTGATGGTGGCAATCAGGGCAAAACCCTTGCTTATATGTTTAAATCTTTGGGTTTGCGGAATTGTTCTTTTCATCGTAATTTTCCTGAAAATTATTAAAATATTTTATAAAAACTGGGAGACGCAAAGCTGCTGCCAATAGGTTTTCCGGCACGTCATATCAACATACAAAATAGTTCTTTCCGGGCAAGAAAAATAGTTCTCGTTTTGCAAGTAAAAACGTATCTCTAAAAAGAAAAGACCAAAAGTGTTTTTGCATTCACACTCATTTAGTTTTATAGTCAATTAAAAGTAAACGGATTCTAAATTCGGTGGATTGAAAAAAGACCTGAATATCATATTCTCTCAAGAAAAGCTGCCTGAGGAATTCCGTAGCGACACCGCAGACATCGGTCTCCGGCCGTATACGTCCGAGGACGGCAGCCCGACCGAGCAGAACCGGCCCATTGCCTCCTGGAACCAGCTCTTCCTGTGGGCCAACGTGTGGGACTCCTCCACGAAGAGGGAAGGCCAGGACGCTTCCGCCACATTGCAGTGGAACGGGACCTCCCCCAGCACATTGATTGCGTCTGACGCCACAGCGAACATGGAAATGATGGACAACCGCTACACGTACATGCGCCATCCTATTCTGCTGCGCTTCTACTCCTTCGTCGGCGTCCAGTACGCCAGATCCGGAGGAACAAACGGCCAGAATCCCTCCGTAAATGGCGGATTCATCAATCTGGCCTTCTCCGTCATTCCCGTCTATGTATGGTGGAACCCATACAACGTAGACATGAAATTCCAGGGGGCCAATGGAGAAGTATGGGGGGCCTACTTCGGCGAACACCGCTTCATGCCCCTGATGTTCTCCCACAACATCAAAAACGGCGGCGGTGTGGGGGCCATGGGCAACTATACGGAACATCCCCTGACTCCCTACGTTCAAAATGCCATAAACAAAAACGACCGCCAGGTGGCGGACTTCGGCGCGTCCTTCCGTGACAAAGTCACCTACCAGTCGGACGGCTCAACCAACAAGGGTAATCCTTCTACCCTGAAAGCCGGAGAAATCGTCATTTTCGCTCAGCCTATTCCCCTGATTGATGACGTGTCCAACCCCTTCCACGGCAACTCCGTCTACCGGTCCAAAGATAATGGTATTGACATTAAAACGGATAACTTTGCCATGAAGGAAGGCTGGTCCCTGGATTCCGCCCAGACCACAGGCTACTCCGTCAACATGTACTCCGGCCTGAAATACCAGAATTTTGACGGCAACAAGTACCTGGACGGAGACCCGTTCATGGCCTCCGCCATTTTCGCCCAGAATGATGACGACCTGAAAGGCTGGTCCGGCACGACCGCCGACCGGACACCCTCCGACCACATCCTCAGCCATAAATATACGGACGAATTCGGAGCCGGTTCCAAAAAGCTGGGAACCTTCACGATGGGGGCCGGTCTCATGAGAGCGGAGCAGATGGGACAACCCACCAAGCTGAACGGCGCCAATACGGCAGACCCCGCCATCTTCTCCAAGACGATGCCCGCCGTGCTGAACCTGAACTGGGGCGCGTGGGAAAAACCTCTGCTTGAAAACATCAAATTCCCGGCGGACATGTGGAAAAACAATACCGGACCGGAAGAGAACAAGGAAAGGCAGGGCTATTATGGCGAGGCGGATCCGGACGCTCTTTTCATCGCCTACTACGGGGTATCGGTCAAATGGGGCAAGCCCCCGGTGATCGGAGCCTACCCGGAAGGCAAGGACTACCGCGCCAAGACATGGCAGCACTCCAGCCCTCTCTTCTGGGGTGGGCAGATGCCCACCGCCTCTGAGCTCGGACGCCTCTACAGCCCCTACCAGTTTGAAGTCAAAAACGCCAACAGCGACTTCTTCCCCATCACCATCTCCAACATCCTCTCCAACGACGGCACCAGGCTCTCCCCCTTCGGCGGACCGGGCGCCGAGCAGGTCAACAAGATCGTGGCCGCGGAACTCCCCTTCCAGCAGCCCTCCAGCCTCGCCGGCTTCGCAGGCTGCCGCCTCACCCCGGGATGGTACAGGAGCGACTCCAAGGCGGCCGTCGCCAAGCGCTTCGCCTACCAGTCCGGCGTGCCGGGCGTGGGGATCGGCAACGCCTTTGCCGACCCCATGCTCCCGCCCGACAAGGTCTTCTCTCACAATGAAATCATGGGAGACGCCTCCCTGGGCGACTTCTGGGACCACGGCCTGATGGTCAACGACGCCCTCTGGGACTCCTGGTTCGCCTCCTCCCTGGCCGCGCGCCCCTCCAGCATCGGAGGCACGGGCAGGGAGGAACTTAAAACCGTGCTTCAACAGGCCTTCTCCACGGACGCCTCCTCCAACAGGGCCGCCGGCATTGCCAACAGGCGCTTCGTGCCCGACCTCCAGGGCAAGCCCTCCGAGGCCGTCGTCGAAGAACTCTCCAAGACCGACGAAGGCTACAAGCACGCCTCCAAGTACCTCACCGTGGCCGGGGGCTTCAACGTCAACTCCACCTCCCAGCGCGCCTGGGAAGCCACCCTGCTTGGGCTCAAAAAGCGCAAGCTCCTCTACTCCCGGAGCGGGACTCCCTCCGTGCTCAACAACAGCCAGACGGCCTTCTCCCGCTTCGGGGTGGCCAGCAGCGACAAGTCCCACGTGGACGACTACGGCTCGGTGGGCGTAACCCAGGGCATCCCGGACGGGGAGGCCATGGCGTGGTCCGACCTCAGAACGCTCAGCGACTCGCAGATCAAGTCCCTGGCCCGGAACATGGTCCAGGAGGTCAAGAAGAGGGGTCCCTTCCTGAACATGTCCGACTTCGTCAACCGCCGCCTGCAGAGCGGGGAGATGGGGGTGAAGGGGGCGCTTCAGGCGGCCATCGACGAAAGCTCCATCAACAGCACCTTTGACGAACTCTCCGACATGGTCATCACGCCCAAGGGAGGGTACCCGAACCAGGACGCGGCCAAGGGATCGGTGTACACGGCGGCTCCCGGCTACCTGATCCAGTCCGACGTGCTGGCGGTGCTGGGCAATATTTTAACGACGCGCGACGACACGTTTACGATCCGGGCCTACGGGGAGCTGACCAACCGCGAGGGTGTGGTGCTGTCGCGGGCGTGGTGCGAGGCGGTGGTGCAGAGAGGGATCAACTACGTGGACCCGGTGGACAGCCCGGAGACGCCGGTCAAGAAGATCAACATGAAGAGCGGAGCGCTGGAGGAGACGGAGCTGAGCGCGGTGAACAAGGCATTCGGGAGGAAGTTCAACATCGTCTCCTTCCGCTGGCTGTCTCCCGAGGAGGTGTAATAAAAGAGAGAGAGAGTTTTTTTCTTCTTCCCGGCCAGCGCCGCTTCCCATCCACGGGGAGCGGCTCTTTTTGCGCTTCCGGGGAGGGAGGGAAGGCAAGATAGGGGTTATAAGGTTTAGAGGGGTGATAGGGGGTGTTGCAATTATAGACGCATATTTTTTAAGTGAGCCTCCATTTGAGAATTACGAAAAATATAAATCTGCAAGTACGAGGCCGGCCTGCTGACATGTTTACTATCCAGAAAGAGAAAGAACGTCTTTTGTTCGCGGAACTTACAAGGCAGCCAATTAAAGAAAACAGGCCTTCTGAAATCCTGGCAAAATGGGCCTTTGCGGATTTCAAGCCGCGGGGGCCTGCATCTTTTATCCCGAACCTCCGAAAGAGGGTTTCTATCATTCCATGTAACCACCCCCGGCATGAGAATTATTCCACTGCATTCCAGAGCAGTTTTTATGTGAAGCGGGAACGGCTTTTTCACGAAATCCATCGCGACAGACAGACCAGTGCAGAGACTTCTGCATTTTTGCTCGATGGGGAAGACCTCAACGAACGAATTTTCAGGCTTTTCCCGAAGGCGAAAAAGTGAAAAGTTGTAAAGCGGATATTATTTTACTCTCCTTGCCGTTATTTAAAAGAGCCAAAGACAAGGTACAGCCCACATTCCATAGGGACGTCATTAACCCGCTTCTATAAACGTTATCCACCACTTATTTTTTAAGCTCAGCAACAGCCACTTCATGCAATATGTCAAATTCAGCAGGAGCAATTTCAGCAAGCAGTTTCATATGCTCCTGTTTCCGTGCCTATATCAAGCATATTCCGGCCACTTACACATAGTTTGCGATTGATGATTTTATCGTAAAATTCCTGCGGATAAATATCACGGAACATTGCACAGGATGCCGAAGTTCCGCCCCAGTCAAATGCTTTTCCTCCGCAGATGTCTTTATCTCACTTTTTCCGCCAAGAGGGCCCTTCCCACAAAACGCATCTTACCCGGCCAAGGCGAATAACCAAGGCTTCCTATCCTTTAAATGCAATTATTTTCCTGTGGAGATGTCACATAACTTGTTTTTCATCATTACTCCATGTACCTGCACATAAGCCATTTTATTCATTCAGATACTATTTTACCCTGTGCAGATGAGGTCATGCGTAACAGAAATGCTGAATCCGCAGGCTTTCCCGGCAGAAAAAGGGGGCCAATTACCGCTGGAATTTTCTATTTTTTATCTTCAACATCCCTACTTTGAGCTTGCACGGCCTTCCTCATTCCTGTACTTCACAAGGGATATAAAGTCCATCAAGGCTTGCGTCCGTACCCTGTTGCACGCCCCGATGGATTCAGCCTGCTGCATTCTCTCCCGCAAGACTGTCCGTCAAGGGTCCATGCGCCGGCCAAAAGCCCCCTTTTATTTTTCACTCCCCCGAATATATGCGCATTTTACCCATCCTCGCCTTTACCTGCCTTCTCGGAAGCGTTTCTTTCGTCCATGGACAGACCCGCACTCCTTCCAAGCCGGAGCCGGCTAAACCGGAAACGAACGCCCCGGCGGCTGATACCGTGGACAAGTCCCTCTCCCCCGCCGCCGTCAACGGCATCCGGTTTGTCCTTAAGACGCCCATGCCCCTCCCCTCTCCCATTTACATGCCCATTGATTCCAAAAGGCTGGAGAAAGTGGAAATCCGCGCCGCCCTTCCCGGACGCCGCAGCGTTTATCCCAGGAGCAAGATTATTACCCTGTTCGGTGGCCTGGACCAGAAGGGGATGCCGACCAACAAGCTTGTCAGCAAGCCCCTTCCGACCGACCTTGGCCCCAAAACCCTGGCGCTGGTAGGCAAGAACAGCAGCGGAGAGTTTACCCTGGATTTTATCAATGAAGCGGAACTTCCGCTTAATTGCGTTTACATTCAGAATCTGACCGGGCGCACCTTCACTCTGGAGCTTCCCAAGCCCCCCGCGGGAGAAAAGAGCGCCATTGAATTGCCCAGCAAGTCCATTTACATTTTCGGCAAGGACTCTACGGACAGCAACGTTTCCCGCACCACTGCCGCCAATTTGACGTACATGACTCGTTTGAAGAACGGCAAAGTCGTGAAGGTGAAGGACAGGGGCATGATGCTGACCACCTACCCCGGGCGGAAAGTAGTGATGATCATTTCCCCGGATTCCACCGGACGCACCGTCGTTCTAACGGAGCTGATGATTTTCAAGGAAAAACCGGTGGCAGCCTCTTCGGGCAAGTAAGTTTTCCCCCTCAGCCTCCGGCAATACGGGGGCGAAAGATATTCAAGAGCCGGAAACCAATCCGGTTTATTCGGAAAAACGGGCAGTAATGCCCGTTTTTTTACGCCATCATCCCATCCTGCCGCCATTCCCGGTGAATAAAATGCTCCGCGTTTTCCCGGCAGGAGAAATTGCCGCCGCCATTTAGTTTCCTCATGCGGCAGCCCATTCCTCCGGGACAACAACGACACGATTCCCACAAGAGAAGGAAGTAAAAACAGCAGGTAAGGCAGAAAGTTCCTCCCGGCCAAAACCGGACGGCATGAAGAGCACGAAGATGCCTCGAATACTCCAGGCTCCCGGGCAGTTCATCTCTTCACCTCCCGGAAACCAACCGAGCTTAATAGACCTTCGGCACCAGTCCCTGGCGGCTCATCTTGTCCTCCACCTTGCGGCGGTTTTCCTCCAAGCGCCGTGCGTCATAGGAGTCGTCCACAGGCTGGGCATCCGGAATGTTTTCTCCGCGGCCGGCCTGGTACTGCTGCACCTGCGGAAGCACCCCTTCCACCAGTTCCCGGCATATCCAGGAGGGGAGAATGTAGGTTTCCGTACGTCCGGCGCGGCTCAGGGCCAGCCCCACAAATTTTCCGTTAACGTCAATGACCGGGCATCCGGCGCGTTCCGGGAACAACGTCATGTCCGACTGGATGACCAGCGGGAATTCGTCCCGCTTCAGGCTCATCCGGTTGCCCATGGAGTTCATCATGTCCAGGCGCTTCTGGGGGAATTTCATCACTTTGGGCCTGGGGCCCGTGAGGAGCTTCCCTTCAACCACCTGGTCCCGGCGCTTCACTTCCACGGGAACCGTCTCACCGGGGCGCACCCCGACCATGGCGGCACGGATGGAGTACATGCCGTCCACCGGCTTCCCATTCAGCTTCATCAGCACATCGCCGGCCAGCAAACCGCTGCGGTGCGCTCCGCTTCCAGCCTCCACGCCGCCGATCATGACTCCCTCCCCGTCCCAGCGGGGATCGGAAACGATGCCCAGGTAAGGTTGGTCGTCCGCCCGCAGGCTGCGCTGCGCCACGGAAACAACCCCGAAGTCACTGACATGCCCCGTGGGGGACACGGCCGCAATCACGTCCCCTTCCTGCGCCTGCACGTAGGAGTTCAGGTCAATGGGGGGAGCGGGAAGCCCCGGGACGTCCATCATCAGCAGATCGTGTTCCGGCAGGGCAAAGAGCACCTTGGCGTCATACACCCGTCCGGAAGAGTCCACCAGCATGACCGGCCGCCGTTCCTTCTGAAGGTCGCTCAACTTGGTAAGCACTTTCCCTTTCCCCACCACCGTTCCCAGGGCCACCTGGGTATTGCCGGCCACCAGCGCCACCACGGACTGCCCCACAGGTACAGCCACCTTGTCCCATTCCCGGAAGATTTCCTTGGCCTGGCTATCCAGCACGATTTTGTCCTCCGGGGCTATCATCTGGTCCGGAGGGAGCGGGGACGCTATTTCCTGGGCACACGCGGAAGCCGCCGCGAATGCCGCCCATAAGTATTTCATGATCATCCTTGAGTTTGTTCCTGGTATTTCAGGCCGGACATCAGATCGCCGCGCCTGCCGAATGTAAGATCCGCCTTGTAGGCCGTACCTTTCCTCACCACTACCACCGGAACGGTTTCCCCGGGACGGTGCCTGCCCAGCTCACGGAGCATGTCCCGCACGGAACGGAGGCTGCGGCTGTCCATGTGGGTGATGACATCCCCCGGCTTGATGCCCGCGGTATCCGCCGGAGAGTTGACCACCACGTCTTCCACTACCACTCCGTCCACGCCCAGCACGTCCATCATGGCAAATCCCAATACGGGGGATTCCGGGTCAGCCATGGGATGAAGTCCAAGCTGGCCCCAGTGCCGCCCGGAAAGAAGCTTGTCCCAGTCCTTCCGGAATACGGAGACGGGGACATGGTTGTTGATTTTCAACATGGGGCCGATGGAGGAATGAATGCCCACCAGTTTGCCGGACAGGTCAAAGAGAGGGCCGCCGGAATCCCCGCCGATGAGCGTGCATTCCGAGATGAGAAAACGCTGTTTTCCGTCCGTGCACAGCCTTCCCATGCGGATGGGCGCGCGGCGTTCCGGGTCAAAGCCCTTGGAATGGCCCAGGGCCACCACAAAGTCCCCCACATGCAGCCCGTCGGATTCCCCCAGTTCCACATGGGGATAGTTTCCGCCGTCCATGATCTGCACCATGGCGGCGTCCCGCGTAAAGTTGGCCCCCAGCACGCGGCCCTTGACCACGCGCCCGTCGGCAAAGACCACGCGCATGATTTCATCGCCGCCCACCACGTGGGCCGCCGTCAGGATGAGCCCCTGCGGAGTGACAATCACGCCGCTGCCCGTCTCCCCCCCGTCGGAAACCAGCGCTACCGTAGCAGCCGTGACCCTGGAAGCCACCTGATGCACATGCTTCTGCAAGTCCGCCATGGAAGAGACATTCCCCGCAAGACTCATTCCTCCTAACAACAGGGACACAAGCCCCCCAACGACCAAGTAATAAAAACTCGTCATCCTGAATGCTGATATCATGAAATTATCGATAATCGAATGATAGGACATATCCTACCATATAAACGTTCAAACCGGTACGAATTTGTCTAAGGATTGCGACATGACGCTCCATCTTTTGCTTAGACCATTCCGGTTGTTTATGATAAAATTTCCTCACGGATGGGTTTAAACGACAAATCACGGAAACGAAATGCCGGCTCCTGGCGGGAACGCATCCAGGACGGTGAGGCGGCTTCCCGTCCCCAAACGGAACGTAAAAAAAGGCCTGCGCCCCGTCCGTCCTATCCCGGTTTGCCGCAGGAAGATCCCGGTCCGGCAGTCATTCCCGGCCCCACCCGCAGAACAAGAAATTCCCGCAGCGGTTCTTCCCGGCATGACACACCGCCCCCGCGCCCGCGGCGCGCTGCCCGTCCGGCTCCGCAGGAGGAGTATGAGGACTACCCTGAAGCGGAAGGAGAATCCCGTTCCGCACGCGCAGGAAGGCCGCGCAAGCCGCGCTTCACGATTTTCGGCGCCCTGCTGTTTGTCCTGCTGATGCCGTTCCGCTTCATCGGCTCCCTGACGCGGAATATCCGCTGGTTCATCAGCTGGCCCCTGCGCATCCTGCTGGGGTGCTGCTTCGTCGGCATTGTAATCGGTTCCATCCTGGTGTTCCTTTACGGAACCATTTCCAACCGCTATGACATTTCCGAGGTCAAGAGCAACATTCCGGAACGCACGGTGATTCTGGACCGCAAGAACCGGACCATCGGCACCCTGCACGGGGAAAACCGCAAGCGGGTGTCCCTCCGGGAAGTCCCCCCCATTTTCATCGACGCCCTGATTCTGCGTGAGGACAACCGCTTTTACGACCACGGCGGCGTGGACTGGATAGGCGTGGGCCGCGCCTTCGCACAGGTGCTCAAGCACAAGAGGGCCACGCAGGGAGCTTCCACGCTGACCATGCAGCTCGCCAAGATCACTTACAACCACCGGGAGCGCAACCTGCATTCCAAGCTGACGGAGGTGGCTCTGGCAAAGCGCATTGAAGCCACCTACACGAAGGATGAGATTCTGGAGACCTACATCAACCGCATTTTCTGGGGACACACTTTCCTGGGAATTGCGGCGGCGGCGCGCGGGTATTATGACAAGGAGCCCCGCGACCTGTCCCTGGCGGAATGCGCCACGCTGGCCGGCATCATTTACGGCCCGAATGATTTTTCCCCCATCAAACACCCGGAGGAAGCCAAAAAAGTGCGCGACATCGTCCTGGGACTGTTGAAAAACGAGGGCAAGATCACGGAGGTGCAGTATCAGGCGGCCCTGGCGGAACCCATCGTCACCCGGACTCCCCAGTCCCGGTCGGAGGAGAATTACGCCATGGACCTTGTGCGCCGGGAACTGGACGCCATTCTGGAAGAAGAAGACATCCGCCTGGGCGGTCTGGTGGTCCACACCACGCTGGACCTGGATTTGCAGAACGCCACGCTGGACGCCATCAACAAGCATATGGAAGCGCTGGAAGCGCGCAAGGATTTCAAGAAGCACCTGGCGTCCCTGCAAGCCAAACGTGAGAAGAAGGGAATCCTGAAGAACAAGCTGACCACCAAGGCAGAATATGAAGCAGCCCTGGCCGCCTGGAAGGCGCTGCCCGCGGAACGGAAGGAGGGAATGCAGCCTCCCATGCCCAATTACATCCAATCCGCCGCCGTAGTCATGGACAACGCCACGGGGGCCCTCCTCGCCGTCGTCGGCGGACGGGATGCGGAGGAATCCAAGCTGAACCGCGCCATCCAGTCCAGAAGGCAGACCGGCTCCCTGTTCAAGCCGTTCATTTACGCCACGTTTTTCCAGCAGGGCAATTCCGCGGACACCCGCATTTCAGACGACCGGATCGCCTACGGGGAGGTACGCGGAGCCGCCAACTGGTCCCCCCGCAATTCGGACGGCACGTACCGGGGCATGAAGCCGGCCTCCTTCGGCCTCATCCTTTCCCGCAACACCATGTCCGTGCGCATCGGCAACCGGGCCGGGCTGTCCAACGTCATCCAGTCCGCCCAACTGGCGGGCTTCCACGGGAATATTTCCCGCACCCCGGCCCTTTACCTGGGCACGTGGGAGGCCTCCCCGCTGGACATCGCCAGCGCCTACAGCGTCTTCGCCAACGGCGGCGTGCGCCCCACTCCGTACATCATTGACCACATTACAGATTCCCAGGGCCAGCCGCGCTTCGCCATCACCAAGAGCAAGCGCACCGTGTATTCCCAGCGGGCAGCCAACATCACCTCCTCCATCCTCCAGCAGGTCTGCAAACCCGGCGGCACGGCGGGCAGGATCACTGCGCTGGGCTTCAAGTCCCCCTGCGGCGGCAAGACCGGGACCACGAACAATTACACGAACGCGTGGTTTGCCGGATATACTTCCAATCTCACGTGCAGCGTATGGGTGGGGTTTGACTCCTCCACCAAGATTCTGGAGAAAGGCTACGGCGGCACGCTGGCCCTTCCCGTATGGGTGGACATCATGCTGGCCGCCCAGAAGGAGGGCTACCCCGCCAACGCCATCCGCACGCGGCCCGGTTCGGAAGGACAGGCCGTGCTCGTCTGCCGGGAGTCCAACCAGCTGGCCCATTCCGGCTGCCAGTATGCCAAGACGGCGTATTTTGAAACCTCCGCCGGCTACCAGGCCCCCACCAGGATGTGTGAAAAGCACATCCCCATGGCGGAACCGGATACGGAAGAGAATATTCCCTATGCGGAGCCGCTGGACGGCAGTGACGACAATATTCCCCTGGCCGAACCCGTAGAAGAAACGGACGCCATCCCCTACGCCACCCCCATCTGATTGCCTTACCTTTCTTATGACTTCTCCCCTGATTCCCTGGTTTCTGACCCTTCTGCTGCTGGCCGCCTGCGTGGCGCTGCTGATTCTGCTGCTGCGCTACCGGGACCGCTCCGTCCGGCTTGAAGCGGAATCCCGTTCCTGGCAGGAACGGGCGGAGGACAGAACACAGATGCTCCACCGGGCGGAAGAGGTGCTGAAGGATTCCTTCGCCGGCATCAGCGCGGAAGTCCTCCGGAATTCGGAAAAACAATTCCTGAACCTGGCGGAAACGCGGCTGCAAAGCCAGCGCCAGCAGGCCAACCATGACCTGGAATCCCGCAAACAAGCCATTGAGTCCATGCTGAAGCCGGTGAGCGAGTCACTGAAACTCGTGCAGTCCCGGCTGGGAGAGATGGAAAAGGAGCGCGTGGGCGCCTATACGGACCTGAAAACGCAAATCCGCTACATCCTTTCCGGGAATGAAGCCCTGAAGAATGAGACCGCCAGGCTTTCCCAGGCCCTGCACCACAACAGCTCGCGCGGCCAGTGGGGGGAACTCCAACTGCGCCGCGTGGTGGAGCTGGCCGGAATGGTGGAATACTGTGATTTCACGACGCAGGAGACCCGTTCCAGGGAAGAGGACCGGGTGCGCCCGGACATGGTCATCCACCTGCCGGGAGGCCGTTCCATCATCATTGACGCGAAGGCCCCCATGTCCTCCTACCTGAATGCCGGGCAGACGGACAGGCTGGAGGAGCGCAGCCAGTGGATGTCCCGCCACGCCGCGGACGTAAAGAGGCATTTGCAGCAGCTGAGCGCCAAGAATTATTTTGCCCAGTTTTCCCCGTGCCCCGAATTCGTCATCATGTTCCTGCCGGGGGAAGCTTTTTTCCAGGCGGCCCTGGAAGCGGACCCCTCCCTGATTGAATTCGGCGCGGAGAACAAGGTGATCCTTTCCACGCCCTCCACCCTGATCGCCCTGCTGAAAGCCGTCGCCTACGGCTGGAAGCAGGAGCAACTGGCAGACAATGCCAAGAAAATCTCGGAAGCGGGGGCGGACCTGTTCAATACCTGCTCCATCCTCACCGGCCATTTTTCCTCCCTGGGCAAGAGCCTGAACCAGGCAGTGACCCAGTATAACAAGACCGTTTCCTCCTTTGAGCACCGATTCATTCCCCGGGCGCAGAAGTTGAAGAATCTGGGCGTCACTTCCACCAAGGACCTGCCCGGTTCTCTGGAAGACATCACCGTGCAGGCCAAATCCGCAGACATTCCGGACATTCCGTCCTAAACGCGCAGCAGCAACACGGCAGCCATGCCCGCGTCCGGTTCCGGGCCGGGAATGCCGCCAGCCCTTGCGTCCACTGAATTACTTTGCATCCGCAGGATGCGCTGGTGTTCAAAAAAGCGTGTTCGCGACTCCCTCATTGTTTTGGATGCCGCAGGCCACGGGGCGCTCCAGGATATTCAAGGGATCGTCCTGTGGGCGGAAACGGGAAACGGCAGGCTGTCTTCATCCCGCAGCCGGGCGGACAGTTCCGTTACAGAGGCGCACACCGGCACACGGAAGGCGTCCAGCGCGGCGCGGGAACTGTAGCCCCACCCTACCAGAACAAGCCGCGTTCCGGCGTTCACGGCCGTGTTGCCGTCGTGGGCTGAATCCCCCACCATGCACACCTGCTCCGGCTCCATTCCCCAGGAACGGACGATGGACAGCAGGGAATCAGGCTCCGGCTTGCGCGGAAAGCGTTCGGAAAAGCCCATCACCTCCCGGAAGGGCACCTCTGGCAGGATATGGCGCACCAGCGGTCCCGTGACCACATGAGGCTTGTTGGACAGAACGCCCAGGGGGTGGCCTGCAGCGGCCAGTTCCAGCAGCATTTCACGGATGCCTGGGTACGGCACCGTGCCGTCCTGCCAGGTATGGGGGTATTCCCGCATGAATCCCCGGTGCACCGCTTCAAAGGCTTCCTCCGGCACTTCTCCGTTGAAACAGCCTTTCAGGGAAGCCAGGCAGAGTTCCCGCGCGCCCCTGCCCACCATTCCCCGGATGGCATTCACGGAGTGCTCCGGATACCCCAGGGACTTCAAGGCCAGGTTCAGGCCGCGGGCGATGCCGGGAATGGAGTCCACCAGCGTTCCGTCCAGGTCAAAGACAAAACCTGTTTTCATGGCCTCAGTGGCAGAAGCCCCGTTCGGAAGTTTCCACGAACTTGACGATTCTTTTCAGACAGGCATTTTCCGCGTAGTCCGAGTTCCGGAGCTCTTCCAGCGCTTCATGAACGGTCAGCTTCTTGTTGACGAAAAGCTTTTTGTAGCACATGCGTACGGCCCGCAGGTCTTCCTCGGAAAATCCGCGCCTCTGCATGCCGATGGAGTTGACGGAGCGCGTCACGGCCGGATGGCCTTCCACAATGGTGTACGGCAGCACGTCCTGGCTCACGCGGGCCATCGCGCCCACCATGGAGTGCTCCCCGATGCTGACGAATTGGTGCACGGCGCAGCATCCCGCCAGAATGGCGTAATCCCCCACCGTAACGTGGCCGGCGGCAGTGGCGAAGCCGGAGAAAATCACATGATTGCCGATCTGGCAGTCATGCCCGGCGTGGCAGGAAACCAGGAAGAGGTTGTTATTCCCTATCCGCGTCGTGCCGCCGATGTCCGTAGCCCGGTTGATGGTGGCGTTTTCACGGAAGACGTTGTTGTCCCCCACTTCCAGATAGGTCGGTTCCCCCTTGTATTTCAAATCCTGGCTTTTCAGGCCGAGGACGGAAAACGGAAAAAATTCGTTGCCGCTTCCGAAGGAGGAAGGTCCTTCAATGACCACATGGCTGTGCAGCACGCAGCCCGGGCCCAGCTTTACATGTTCTCCGACAACGCAAAAGGGACCGATTTTAACATCATCCGCGATCTCCGCAGTAGGATGCACTACTGCCGTTGGGTGTATTTCTGGCATGGCTGGGACGAGTATGAAACAAATTCAGGTGATTAAAAGGCTAAATCCCGCGCGGCCGGTCTTTTTGTCACATTTGCCCGGAGGCGCCCATGTACGCCTCCATTTCCGGCAGCCAGGGAATCAGCAGCACGTACATGACCTGGAGGCACAGGATGACAAGCACCAGCGTCATCACCACCTTGCGGAGGGTGAGTGAGTCGTTCAGCACGTCCGTGGTGCCCAGCTTCCTGTCCCAGGGAGTGAAGCCGAAGCGGCGCACCCACCACCAGGAAAAGAACAGGGCCAGCAGCATCAGGGAGGGGGCAAAGCAGCCCAGCCCCAGCACCATGACGAACAGGGAGCGCCGGAACGCCGTGGAGAAGGAAAGGCGCTTCCCCCGGTAGTCCCTGACGGAGACGCCCAGCATGGCTTTCCCCGGAGTGGTGCCCAGCGTTCCCAGAAAGGCGGTTTCAATGAGCACCATCGGGAGACAGAGGTAAAGGAGGGCTTCATAGGAACCGGGAAGAAAATCGGGGCTGAAGGCCAGGCCGAAGATCCTGAGCACGACCAGATACAGCGTCATGTGCATCATCACGTCCGCCATTCTTCCCAGAAAACGGACGTACGGGTAGGGAACTACCAGAGGCGTGCCTTCCTCCACAGCCGTTTCCTCTTCTTCCGGCAGGGAATCCGCGTCCGTGGTGCCGGCGGCGGCATCTTGCGCCGCTTCATCCTCCGGCACATCTTCCTCCACATTACGCCGTTCTTCCTCTTCCTTGCGAACGGCGAACATTTCCTTCAGCGCCGGCAGGTCATGGATGCGCACCCATTCCGCGCATCCGGCATGCCACGCCCGGGCGGTTTCCGGAATGAGGCCAGCCTCCAGCATGGAGATTACCTCCACCTCCGGCAGGGGGCCCTTTTTTTCATGATCCTGAATCCAGTAAATATCCATGGGCGGTTTCCTGTTACATGCTGCGCAGGGAGCGGGCCGGGTCCTGGCGCGCCGTGATCAGGGCCGGAATGATGGAGGCCACCACGACCATGACGAAGGCTTTCACCGCCTGCCACGCCAGCTCCGCCCAGTCAATCACCACCGGAATGTTCGCCGTGCCGTGGAAAGCCACGGGGAACGGGTCAAAGCCTATTCCCGCCAGAAAGCCCTGGATCTGCATGCGGTATTCCAGCACCAGCAGTCCCAGGCCCACGCCCAGGAGAGCTCCCACAAAGCCGATGATGACCCCCTGCCACAAGAAGACGCGCACCACCTGGAACGGCGTGGCGCCCAGGGCCTTCATCACGGCGATTTCCTTTTTCCTCTGGATGGAAACGGTAAACATCACCGCCATAATGCAGAAGGCGGAAATCAGGGAGATGAAGGACAGCACAAAGCTCATCATCATGCGCTCCTTCTGCATGAGTTCAAACCACGCGTTAAAGCGGTCATGCCAGGTTTCCAGCGTCCACGCGGAAGAGGGCTTTTCCTTTTCCAGAGCCTGCATCACGGGGGACAGCATCGTTTCCACATGGTAGGGGTCGTTCACGCGCAGGGCCACGGCCTGCACCACGTCATCCTCATAACCCAGCAATTCCTGGCCGATGACCAGCGGAATGAAGAGATCCGGGCTGGGCGTATGCTGGGAGGCCCGGTAAATGCCGATCACCTCCAGATCCTTCGGCATGACCAGCTCCCTGATCTTGCGGAAGCATTCCATGTCCGCCTCATTCCTCTGCCCCGCCTTGAAGCCGCCCAGAATGGTTTCCCATTCCTTCCGCGTGCCTTCCGGGAAGGCCACCCTGCCGTTGTCCACGGCTTCCCCGTCATTCAGCACGGCAAGCAAATCCATCAGGCTGGAGCGCTCCGCATCCCTGCGGGGGACGGACAGCAGCCCGTTGAGCAGGGTGAATACCTTGTCCACGGAGGCCTTGCCGGCCGTTTCACGCTCTCCCTCCCTTTTCAGGGACTTGCCCCACTCCTTCAAATCATTGAGTTCCCGGGCGTTCTTTTCCGCCAGCATCGGCAGTTCCGTCTGCTGGTAGGCGTGGGAAATTTCCTGGAAATTGCGGGTAGTGTACACCCGGACCACATCCCCCACGTTCAGCCCCATGTTCTCCGCCACGATGGAGGAAACCACAGCCTTTTCCCCCATGTCCAGCTCCGCATTGCCGGCCACCACCAGGTGCTTCAAATCTTCCAGCTGGGCGGCGTTTTCCGTATCGATGGCCCGGAAAAAGCAGGGCCTCTGCCGTCCCTGCACGTCTACCAGCGCGTAGTCTTCTATCAGGGCATACGTGGACTGGACTCCGGGAACGTGCTTGAGCTTCTCGCTCAATTCCATCCAGTCCGGAATCACCTCCCTCACGCCGAAGTCATTCCGGTAGCACACCTGGACGTGCGGGGAGTGCGCAAACAGGTTCCCCTGGATTTCCTTCTGGAGGCCGCCCATGACGGACAGCACGACGATAAGCACCATCACCCCCAGCGATACGCCCAGCAGGCAGATCAGGGTAATGATGGAAAAGAAAGTCCGCAGCGGGTTCAAATACCGCAGCGCCAGGCTCAGGCTGATGTACCGGCTCAATAGGTTCTTCATGAATAACGCGGCACACCTTGCCTGATAGCGGCCCCCTTTCCAAGCTTAAAACATGTTCCGGGGAAGGCCGTCCGCTACTTGGCGGCGGCGGCCTGCCATTCCGTGCACAGCCAGCGGGCCATGGAGGCGATCACCTTCTCGCAGGCGGGAGCGGAATCCTTTGAATCCATGACGAACACGGAGACCGCCATTTTCCGCCCATTGGGAAGAACGATGATGCCGACGTCATTGACGGCGGTGATCACGCCCTCCGGAGTGGTGAAGCCCGATCCGGTCTTGTGCGCCACCACATAATCCTGCGGCAACTTCCCTTTCAGGCGCGTAGTCCCCGTAGCGCAGCCGGCCATCATGTCCCAGAGAAGCCGCTGCGTGTCCTTGTTCAGTATCTTACCCTCGTCAAACGCGCGCAGCAGGGCATTCATGGCTGACGGACGGCTCGAGTTGGCGTACTGCAATTCATGATTCCGCAGCATCTCGTCTTCCGTAAACCGGACGTTGATGCCGCTGATGCCCCATTCCTTCAAATCCTTCTGCACGGTCTCCGTCCCGCCGATGAGGGCAAACAGGAGGTCGCACGTGTTGTTGTCGCTCTCCTGAACGGTCACGCGCAGCAGTTCCTTTAAAGAAAAATCACCGCCCTGCGGAAAGCGCTCCCGCAGGGGACTCCACGTGTCTTTTACCAACTGCTCCGGGCGTATATGGATGATCTGTTCCAGATTCAGGGCTCCCTGGTCCACCCGCTTGAGCACGGACAGGGCCAGCACGAATTTGAAGACGCTCTGCATGGGATAGGCAGTCTCATCACCTACCGCCACGGCCTCCCCCGTGTCCAGCATCACTGCGGCCATGCCCACACGGGCTTTCAGGGAATGAGCCAGCTTCTGCACAGCGGCGGAATCAGCCGCGGGAGACGCGGCCACCACGGGCATAACACCCAGAGAAAGAGCGCAGGAGCACACCATGCAGCCACGCAGAAAAGAACCGGTGAAAGTCATGGGCGCCATTCTATACCACGCTCGCAAAAACCGCAACAGCAATCCATGCACTTCCCCCCTTTTTTCCGTCATCCGCAAGCCGGGCAGAAGCCTTGCCACACGCCTCCCTTCCTGATAAGAAGGGAGGCATGCCACCCGTCCTTTCAGAAACCCTCGTCTGGTGCGTCACCCTGCTGCTGTTCGGCATGGGGCTGATCGGCACGCTTATTCCCATGCTCCCCGGCATCATTATCATTGCGGCAGGGTGCATCTGGCAGGGAGTGATGGGCAGCAGGCACCTGGCGTGGTGGGAATGGACCGTCCTGGCGCTGATGGTTGCGGGCGGCCTGGTCATTGACAAGCTCTCCGGAGGCATGGGGGCCAAAAAATTCGGCAGCACCGCCGCCGGCATCTGGGGAGCCATCATCGGCGCCGTGGTGGGCGGCATCCTTTTCACCCCCATCGTGGGCCTTCTGTTCATGCCGTTCCTGGGGGCGCTGCTGGCGGAACTCATCTTTGCCAGAAAAGACATCATGGCCGCCTTCAAGGCAGGCTCCGGCGCGGCGCTGGGAATGCTCACCGGGCTGCTGCTGGAATTCACCTGCGGCCTGCTCATCATCGCCTGGTTCTGCTCCTGCTACTTCCTGTTTTGACGCAAAAAACAGGCCGCGGCGCTGCCTTGCGAAAGCTTCCGGCAGAAAAAACAGACGCTTTTTCTTCCGCTGAAAAAAAACCATTTCCCTAACGTATTCCCTTAAAGACCACTCTACGTACTTATCCGGGCGAGTTGCCGCGGACTTTCATTTCCCCCATTTTTCCGGCTTATGGATGCACCTATTCTGATACCCGTCGCCATGATGGCAGGCTTCATCATTCTTGGAGTCATTCTTTCCATGGGAAAATGCTCCTTCCTCATCGCAGGCTACAATATGATGAGCAAGGAACAGAAGAAGCAGTACGATGAACGCGCGCTGTGCCGGTTCATGGGAAAGCTCATGTACTGCCTGGCCTTCGCCATGCTGCTGTGGCTCATCAGCATTATCCTCCAGAATTCCGTGCTCCTGTCCGTCTCCCTGTGCCTTCTGGTGGGCAGCATAGCGTTTGCAGTCATTTATGCCGGTACCGGAAGCCGGTTTAAAAAATAGCGGCTTTTTACATCAACCTCCTCTTTTACGGGACACCCATCCTCTCTCATGACTGTCTCTACAACCTTGAAATATTTCTTCCTCCCCTGCCTTCTTGCGGCGGCCGTCCCTCTCCGGGCCGCTCCCGCCCCCATGCAGGCCACTTCCACCGAACCTGCACGGATCTGGACGGATGGCTACGGCACGGGCAACGGAAGGCTGGGCATTCTTTCTTTTGGCGTTTTTCCGAAGGAAATCGTCGTTTTCAATGAAGGAAGCATCTTCGCGAAGAAGAATTTCCAGATGAAGGAAGGCGCCGCGGAGGCCCTGGACAAGGCGCGCGAACTTTGCAAGGAAGGAAAATACCGGAGCGCGGACCAGGTGTTCCGGAAGGATATCCTTCCCCCCGGCAGCATCGCGGGGGATTACCAGCAGGGAGGTCTCCTCCAGGTGGAATTCCAGGGGCTTCCCGCCGCTGCCTCCTACCGGCGCACGCTGGACATGCAGCGGGGCAAGGCTTCCACCCGCGTTCAATTCGGCACGGGAGAATTGTCCACGGAAATCCTGGCGGCTCCGTCCAGCGATTGCGCCGCTTACCGCATCACCTGCACCCTTCCGGCCGGGTGCCACGTTGCGCTGGACTTGCAGCATCCGGACCCGTCCGCCCGGATTGACGCACGGCCCGATGGCTGGGTCCTGACGGGACAGGGAAGCAACGGGGGCACCCGGTTTGAAAACAGGGTGGTCATCCTGGCTCCCGGCGCCGCCATATCCCGCAAGGGGAAAACGGTCGTTCTGGATTCCGCGCGGGAAGTGCTGGTGCTTTCCTCCACCTCCACGGATTACAATATCCGGAAGCCGGAAGAGCCCCTGACCCATTCCCTGGCAGACAAGAACAGGCAAATTCTGGCGAAGGCACAGAAAAAAGGCTGGAAAAAACTGGCGGCGGAAACGGAAGATTATTTTTCACGTCTCATGATGCGCTGCCAGGTGGACCTGGGGGATTCCCCTCCCGAGGTTTCCGCCATGACCACCCCTGAGCGGCTGGAACGGGTCAAACAAGGGGAAAAGGATCCGGACCTTCTGGAACAGCTTTTCCAGTTCGGCCGCTTTTGCACGATTGTCCACACCAGGCCGGGGCAGCTTCCCTGCGGCTTGCAGGGATTGTGGAATCCGGAGCTGCGGGCGGCGTGGATGGGCTGCTATTTCCTAAACATCAACAGCCAGATGAACCAGTGGCCCTCCTATGCCACCGGCCTGGGGGAATTCCAGCAGCCCTATCTTGAATTCGTCCGCAGCCTGCGCCCTCATGGAGAGGAATTTGCGCGCTTCATCAAACGGGACGGATTCTGCTTCGGCCATTACACGGACTGCTGGAAACGCACCTATTTTTCAGGAAATAACCCGGAATGGGGGGCCAGCCTCATGAACGGGGCGTGGGCGTGCGCCCACCTGGTGGACAGCTACCGCTTCACCGGAGACAGGGAAGACCTGAAGAAGTCCCTGCCCATTCTGGAATCCAACGCGCGTTTCATCATGTCCTGGTTTGAGGAGGACGATCAGGGGCATTACCTTTCCGGCCCCGGCGTCTCCCCGGAAACCGGATTTTACGCGCCGGACGGCACAGGCCCCAACGTGCTTTCCTACGTTTCCAACGGGACTTCTCATGACCAGCTTCTGGGCAGGGAGTCCCTCCGCAATTACATTTACGCCTGCGGAGAGCTGGGCATACGGACGCCTACTCTGGTTAAAGCCGTTCAATTCCTCAAAAAGATTCCCCAGCCTGCCATTGGCTCCGACGGGAGGGTGCTGGAATGGAGGCAGCCTTTTGAAGAAATGCAGAAGGGCCATCGCCATATCAGCCATCTTTACGGCTTGTTTCCCGGCACGGAATGGGACGTGCTCAATACGCCTGAATATGCCGCCGCCGTGCGCAAGTCCGCCGATTTCCGGCGCAAGTACGCGGACAAGGGGAACAACGGCATCAGGACCGGCTGGAGCACCGCATGGCTCATCAACCTTTATGCCGCCCTTGGCGACGGAAACACCGCGGAGGACAGGATGTACGCCATGCTGAGGCATTACATCAATTCCAACCTTTTCGACCTGCATCCCCCGTTCCAGATCGACGGCAACTTCGGCTTTGCCTCCGGCGTGGCCCAGTGCCTGATTCAGAGCCAGATCACGCAGGACGGCTTCCAGGTTATCCTGCTGGCTCCGGCCCTGGCGGACGATTGGAAGAAGGGTTCCGCCACGGGGCTGCGCACCCGGGGAGGGCTGAAGGTGGACCTGTCCTGGCAAAACGGCAGGGTGCAGGCCACAGCCACCGCCACCCGTCCCGGCAGGTTCCGGTTCATGCACCAGGGCAGGAAAAAGGATCTGGCCATGAAAAAGGGGGAAACGGCGCGGCTTGATTTTCCGCCGCTTCCCCACTAGCATTCCTTCCTCTCCCCACCCTCCAACTCCCCCATGAATGTCTCATCCAGAACTCTCAAGTACGGGCTGCTCACCGCGGCGGCCTGCGTCGCCCTCGGCTCCTGCTCCAAGCTTTTTTCCCCCTGCGGAAGCGGAGAAATTCCGGACACGGACCAGACGGAAACACTCCTGAAAGCACACGTGTTCCATCTGGCGGATTCCATCGGGGAACGCAACGTCTACAAACCCGGCACCATGGAGCGATCCGCCCGCTACATTGAAAAAACCCTGGCGGACATGGGCTATGCCGTCACGCGCCAGGCCGTGAACATTCCGCCCTCCGGGGAATTCGGCGCCGTGAAGGACAGGACGGCGTACAACCTCATCGCCACCAAAAAGGGAACATCCCTCCGCCCCAGAATGCTCATCGTGGGCGCGCATTACGATACCAAGGTAGGCATGGACAACTGGCACGACCACGGTCCCGCCAGACCCGCCCGTACCGGAACGCCGGGCGCCAATGACAACGCTTCCGGCGTGGCCGCCCTGCTGGAAACGGCGCGCGCCCTGACGGCCACTCCCACCCTGCACGACGTGTGCCTGGTGGCTTATGCCAATGAAGAGCCGCCCTTTTACCAGACGCCCTCCATGGGCAGCGTGGTGCACGCCAAATCCGTCGCCCGCCATCCGGGCAAGGACAGAATCATCGGCATGATTGCCCTGGAAACGCTGGGCTGCTATTCCCCGCGGGTGAACAAAAAACGCCAGTCAGCCGTGGTTGCCGGATTGGCCGGGCTGCCGGACCGCTGCGACTACGTGGCCTTCATGTCCACCAACACGGGCCGCAAGCTGGCCCGCTCCTGCGCGGAGGAATTTGCCGCTTTGAGCCGCTTTCCGGTCCGTTCCGCCGTGTTCCCGTATTACACCCGCGGCGTTTCCTGGTCCGACGACTGGGGATACATGAAGGAGGGCATTCCCTCCTTTGCCGCCACGGACACGGCCTTCCTCCGCTGCGACGACTACCATGAAACCAGCGACACGGCTGAAAAGCTGGATTATCCCCAGTTTGCGGAAGTGGTGCAGGGCCTTTCCCAACTCGTCATTTCCCTCGCCAATAAACCATGAGCATGAAGCTTGCCTTCCTCCTTCCCGCCCTTTTCCTGGCCTTCCCTCACGGCCACGCCGGAGCCGCGCCGTTTGAACCGTCCGTGCTGGAGGCCCTCCAGCCGCCCGCGGAACACGGAGCCTTTCATTCCGGGTGGATTGCCCTGGGGCTCAAGGCGGCGGACCTGGAGGAAAAACAAGTATCCCCCGGACATATTACGGACGTGGGGGAAGCGCAGATTCAGCTCTACTTTCCCGCCGGATGGAAGCCGCAGGACAGGCGCGCGGCCCTGTGCATTTTTCCGGGCGGGGGCTATGCCATCCAGGCCATTGAAAAGGAAGGCGGCCATATCGCCCGCTGGGCGGCGGAGCACGGCATGGTGGGCGTCGTCGTGAAGTACCGCGTTTCCGGGAGCAATGATGCCGTCGGCAGGTTTCCCGGCCCTCTGCTGGACGCCCGGCAGGCTCTGCGCGTAACGCGCCGGCATGCCTCCGCGCTGGGGGTTGACCCGCACCGCATCGGCGTCATGGGCTTTTCCGCAGGCGGCCATCTGGCTGCCATGGCTTCCACGCTCTGGAACCGCCCCCTGCCGGAAGAAGCGGAAAACCCGCTGAAAAGCGTTTCCGTCCGGCCGGATTTCTCCCTGCTCATCTACCCCGTCATCACCATGGACCCCAAAACCACCCACGGGGGCACCCGCAGCAGGATTCTGGGGCCTGCCCCCGGCGCAGATCTGGCGGAGCTGTGTTCCGCGGAACGGCAGGTGACGCCGCAGACGCCGCCCGTGTTCCTCGTCCACGCGCTGGACGACGGCGTAGCCAGCGCCAACAGCAGGCTGATGGAACAGGCCTGCCGGGAAAAGGGCGTTCCCTCCAGCCTGCATTTTTATCCCTCCGGAGGGCATGGGTACGGCATGGAGAAGCGCGGCCAGCCCACGGACAAATGGCCGGAGGCCGCGGAACAATGGCTCGCGGAACGGGGAATTCTCCCCTCCCCGGCTCCTGCCTGCGGGGATGCGCCTTCCGGTACGGGCGCCCCCCCGGAACACGGCGGGAATGAATGCGCTAGGCCCTGATTTGTGCCGCACCGCAGGGTTGACCGGAAACGGGCCCGGTGCTACCTTTTTCGGGCATGAGTGCGCCCGAAAAGAATTATAAAGACACCATCCTGTTGCCGGAGACCGGCTTCCCCATGAGAGGGGACCTGACGAAAAACGAACCAGTACGCCTGAAAAAGTGGGAAGACACCGGGCTGTACGAACGAATTTTGTCCCGCAGGATAGAACAGGGCGCACCCCGTTTCCTCCTTCACGACGGACCTCCCTTTGCCAACGGAGACGTGCACATGGGCACCGCCCTGAACAAGATTCTCAAGGACCTCGTCCTGAAGTCCAAGACCATGGCCGGCTACGCCGCCCCCTACGTTCCGGGCTGGGACTGCCACGGCCTCCCCATCGAATTCAAGGTGGTGCAGAAGGCCCGTGACCTGGACGCGGCTGAAATCCGCCGCCGCTGCGCGGAATTTGCCGAAGGCTTCATTGACATCCAACGGACTTCCTTCCGCCGCCTGGGCGTTTTCGGTGACTGGGAGCATCCCTACCTGACCATGAAGCCGGCGTATGAAGCCAACATCCTGCGCGTGTTCGCCAAGCTGGTGGAAGACGGCGCGGTCTACCAGAGCCGCAAGCCCGTCCAGTGGTCCTACGGGGCCTATACCGCGCTGGCGGAAGCGGAAATCGACTACAAGGAGAAGATCAGCTCCTCCGTGTTCGTGCGCTTCCCTCTGCTGGACAATCCCCTGGACCTGAAGGCCTCCATGGTGATCTGGACCACTACCCCGTGGACATTGCCTGCCAACGTGGGCATCGCCCTGCATCCGCGCTTCACGTATGTGGCCGGCAAGTTCATGAAGGACGGCCAGACGGAAACCCTCATCATCCTGAAAGACCTGCTGGACGCCTTCGCGCAGAAGACGGGCTGGGCCCTGGCGGAAACCATCCGCGAGTTCAAGGGCGCCGAGCTGGAAAACTGCGAGGCCCGGCACCCCTTCCTTCCCCGCACGTCAAAAATCATCCTGGCGGACTTCGTGACCACGGACACCGGCACCGGCGCCGTGCACATCGCTCCCGGCCACGGGGCGGACGACTACAACGTAGGCCGCCTATACGGACTGCCCGTCCTTTCCCCCGTGGACGACGACGGCAAGTACACGGAAGAAGTGGGCGTTCCCTCCCTGGTGGGCAAGCACGTCTTTGACGCCAACAAGGACATCATCTCCATGCTGGAGAAGGACGACAACCTTTTCGGCGTGGAGGAATACCGCCACCAGTACCCGCACTGCTGGCGTTCCAAGACGCCCATCATCTTCCGCGCCGTGGAGCAGTTCTTCATCTCCATGGACAGGCTGCGACCGCAGGCCCTGGAAGAAATAGACAAGGTGCAGTGGCTGCCCGCCTGGGGCCGCAACCGCATTTACGGCACCGTGGAGGCGCGCCCGGACTGGTGCATCTCCCGCCAGCGCACCTGGGGCGTGCCCCTGCCCGTCTTCTTTGACGAAGACGGAAAGGCCGTTCTGGACGCCGCCCTGGTCCGCAAAATCGCGGATATGGTGGAGGCCCACGGCTCCAACATCTGGTTTGAGCTTTCCGATGAAGACCTGTGCGAACGCCTCGGCCTGCCGAAGACCTGGAAGAAGGGCAAGGATACGCTGGACGTCTGGATCGATTCCGGCTGTTCCCACATGGCCGTCATGGACGCCCGCCCCGGGCTGGACGCCCCGGCGGACCTGTACCTGGAAGCCACGGACCAGCACCGCGGCTGGTTCCAGAGTTCCCTGATGCTTTCCGTCGCCTGGCGCGGCAAGGCCCCGTACAAGGCCGTGATGACCCACGGCTTCGTGGTGGACAAGGACACCGGGAAAAAGACCTCCAAGTCCGACGCCAAGAGCGGCAAGCCCATTGACGCCGCCTACTACTACGACAAGTACGGCGCGGACATCGTGCGCCTGTGGGCCGCCTCCGTGGACTGGCAGAATGAAGTCCCCTTCGGGGAAGACCTCTTCAAGCAGGTCACGGAGCCCTACCGACGGCTGCGCAACACCCTGCGCATCCTGCTGGGCAACATCAGCGGGTTTGACTTCGCCACGCAGGCGGTCGCCCCGGAACACATGCCCATCCTGGACCGCTGGATTCTGGAACGCCTGAACGCCGTCATCAAGGAAACGCTAAAAGCCTATGAAGCCTATGACTTCCGCAAGGCGTTCAGCGTCATCAACCAGTTCTGCACCAGCGACCTTTCCGCCCTGTACGTGGACACCACGAAGGACCGCCTGTACTGCGACGACGTCACCTCCGTGCGCCGCCGCGCCACCCAGACGGCCATGACCATCGTCTTCAAGGCCCTGTGCCGCCTGCTGGCCCCTATCCTGGTCTTCACGGCGGATGAAGCCTGGGAATACGCCGGGTATGAAGGCAGCGTGCACGAGCAGGACTTCCCCGCGCCGATGCCGGAGTACGACACCCAGGAGGCCTCCTCCGCCATCTCCCGCCTCCAGGAAATCAAGTCCGTCATCCAGGTAGCCATTGAAGAGCAGGTGAAGTCCAAGGCGTTCTCCAAGAACAATGAGGCCTCCATCACCCTCACCGTTCCCTCGAATGAAAGCGAGGACGTGGTGGCGCTGCTGGAAGACCGCGCCTTTGCCACGGAATTCTTCATCATTGCAGACCTGGACGTGAAGAGCGGTCCGGAGCTGGCAGCCACCGCCGCCAAAACGGAACACGCCATGTGCCCGCGCTGCCGCCGGTATGAACCCGCGGCGGACGGCAGCGACGTGTGCGAACGCTGCTCGGAAGTCCTTTCCTGAACTGAAACCATTCCCCGATCTTTTATGGATACCCAGACGGAAAAGGAACCCGGCCCCCATAAGAAAACGCCTCCCGGCTGGCTCTGGTGGAGCCTGCTGGGCGTAGGGCTGTATGTACTGGACCAGGCAAGCAAGCTGTGGATCGTCCACCGCTTCCCGCTGAACTACCTGAACGAGAAAGTCCACAAGTACGCCTACCTGCCGGACTTTCCGGGCTTCCACCACGTCAATGCGGACGGCACGCTGGACTTCGCCACGAACGGGCACATACCGGCGGCGGACATGGCGCAGTTCCAGGACCTGAACCCGAACACGGTGGACGCCCTGAACAGGCTGAGGGAGCTGGAACCCATTTCCTTCCTGGACGGCGCCGTGAATATCACCCGCGTGCACAACACGGGCGTGGCCTTCGGTATGGGGAACGGAACGGCATGGTCCAGCTACCTGTTCCTGGCGATTCCCGTGCTCGCCATCGTGGCCTTGGTCGTACTCTACCGGAAAAACTTCTTCCATACGGTATGGCTCAAGCTGGCCTATGTGTTGCTGCTGGCCGGGGTGGCGGGCAACCTGACGGACCGCCTGATGCAGGGCTTCCTGATTCCCTACGAACAGCCGCACGGCTTCTTCACGAAGCTCATGAACGGCTACGTGGTGGACTTCATTGACGTCACCATTCCCCTCTTCAACTACCGCTGGCCCGCCTTCAACGTGGCGGACTCCTGCATCTTCGTGGCGGCGATCATCTTCTTCATCGCCAGCATCTTCTCCGCCAGGAAGAAAGAGGAAAAACCATCCTGAAACGACCATGACCATCCGGACCATTATTCTGTCAGGACTGCTGCTGTGCGGGGGCCTCGCCTCCGGCAAAAATGAACTGTCCTTCAAGGAAACGGTGGTTCCGGTAAAGGTGGCTCCGGACCAAGACAGCATCACGGCCTCCTTCCCCTTCACCAATACCTCCGGCGTTCCCGTCACGATCAGCAAAATCCATGTCTCCTGCGACTGCACCACCGCCGGGGCGAAGGATAACAAGCTGACGTACGCTCCGGGGGAATCCGGCGTTATCAGCGCCGTGATGAAGACCGGCAACTTTTCCGGCACCGTGGACAAGGACATGACGGTGCACGCCAACGGCTCCGCCTACAAGCTGGTGATACGCGCGCAAATCCCGGACATCATCCGGATGGAACCCCGCAAGCTGGAATGGACCAGGGGAGAAGCCCCTGCCCCCAAGACCATTAAAATCACCATCTCCAAGGAACTGCCCGTCAACCTGACCACGGTGGACCTGACCGGGGACGCCTTTGACTATGAGCCCGTGACCGTGAAGAAAGGCAGGGAATACAAAATCATCGTCACTCCCAAGTCCACGGCCAAGCCGGCCTTCAACACCATCTGGGTGCGCACGGATTCCACCGTGCCGCGCTACAAGCGCCAGATGGGGTTCCTGACCATCAAGGAAAACTGACCTTCCCTTCCCCACATGAGAGACGCCCTTTCCACCGCCCTGAAGCTCCTGCTGGCCGTATTCCTGCTGGCCGTGGGCATCGCTGCGCTGGACCTGCGCGTCATCCAGCCGTTCCGCACGCCGCCCTGCAATCCGGAGACGCTGGAGGAGGGGCATGTGTGCCTGGCCCAGGTGCTGAAGGAATGGCCGGGAAAAGTCATCTGGATAGACGCCAGAAAACAGGACGACTTTGAACGCCACACTATCACGCAGGCCCCCGTCTACCCCATCCGCCCGGCGGACGCCAATTACCAGGAACTCCTGGCCAACGCCATGGAAGCCCTGATGACGGCGGAAGACAAGGGCTGCTGCATCGTCATCTTTTGCAGCAGGGACTGCACCTCCAGTGCAGCCGTAGCCAATGAACTGAAAAAGCCGGAATACGGCATCCGCGCGCCCATCTTCATTCTGGAAGGGGGCTGGGACGAATTGCGCAAAGAACCCTCACTCGTACCATAGCCATGCTTGACACAGCAACCATCCGCCCGCAGTTTCCCATCCTGGAAACCAGCGTGCACGGCAAACCGCTCATTTACCTGGACAATGCGGCCACCACGCAGAAGCCCCTGGCCGTCCTGGATGCCACCCGGAATTATTATGAAACGCAGAACGCCAACGTGCACCGCGGCTCCCACTACCTGAGCCAGCTTGCCACGGAGGCGCATGAAGAGTCGCGGGAAACGGTGGCCCGGTTCATCAACGCGCCGGAAACGGCGGAAGTCCTGTTCACCTCCGGCTGCACCATGGGCATCAACCTGGCGGCAGACACCATCGCCAGGTCCGGAATGGTCAAGCCGGGGGACGAAGTTATCCTGACCGCCTGTGAGCACCACTCCAACATCGTCCCCTGGCAGATGCTCTGCGAACGCACGGGCGCGGTCCTCAAGGTAGTCCCGCTGACTCCGGGCCAGACGCTGGACATGGAGGCCTACCGGAACCTGCTTTCCCCCCGCACCCGCATCGTGGCCGTGGGCCACGTCTCCAACACGCTCGGAACAATCAATCCCGTGCAGGAGATCACCGCGCTTGCCAGGGAAAACAGGCCGGACACCATTGTGCTGATTGACGGCGCCCAGGCCGTCTCCCACATGAACGTGGACGTTCAGGAACTGGGATGCGACCTGTACGCCTTTTCCGGCCACAAGCTGTATGCTCCCACCGGCATCGGCGCGCTGTGGGGAAAAAGGGAGCTGCTGGAAAAGCTGCCGCCGTGGATGGGCGGCGGGGAGATGATCAAGGAAGTCACCTTTGAAAAAACCGTCTACAACGACATCCCTTTCAAATATGAGTCTGGGACGCCCAACATTGGCGGAGCGGTAGGTCTGGCGGCGGCCATCCGCTACGTCTCCGGACTGGGGCTGGACAACATCGCCGCCCATGAACAGAAACTGACGGACATGGCCGTGGAAGGCCTCAAAGCCATGCCGCGCCTGACCGTGCTGGCCCCGGACGTGCCGCACAGCGCCGTGGTCTCCGTCCTGGCGGAAGGCATCCACCATTACGACCTGGGCACCCTGCTGGACCAGATGGGCATTGCCGTGCGCACCGGGCACCATTGCTGCCAGCCTCTCATGTGCGCCCTGGGAACCACGGGAACCACCCGCGCCTCCTTTGCCCTGTACAATACGGAAGAGGAAGTTCAGACTTTCCTCAAGTCCATGAACCGGGCTCTGGACATGCTCTCCTGACCTCTCCGCCCCCTTCTCTCCTTGTTCATCATGAAAACGGCTTCCGCCCTTCTTCTAGGCCTGCTCATGGGCCTTTCCGGCTGTTCCCTGCACCACCAGCAGCAGGAAAGGGCGTACGCCCATTACCAGGATGACGCCGCAGCCATCCGGGAAGCCCAGGCCGCATGGCTCATCCTCTCCTCTCCCCGCCGCAGCAGGGAATGGCCGGAAGCCAGAAAAAAATACAACGCATGCATCCGGAAGCTGGCCTCCCACCTGAAAGAGGCCAAACGGGAGGGCGGCATGAATGAGAAGAAGCGTCAAAGCCTCCCCTTCATCATTGAAAAATCTCCTTACGCCAAGGACAGCAACCCCTGGTTCTACGAGGCCATCTTCATGTCCGACGAAGTGGACCCCACCTTCCGCCTGCGGGAAAGCGTAACCGTGGAGGGAATGGGCATTCCCCTGGCGGGCCTGGCGCCCCAGGGCGTCTCCCGGCCCCATGCCAACGTGCTCAAGGACAACGGGAACGTGCACACGCTGACGGCCATCCTGGACTTTGACCGCATGGTGGACGGGAAGCCCACCCTCCGCACCATTCCCCGTCTGATGAATGAGCACGTCTTCATCGGCAAAAACAAGGTGCGTCAGCCCCTGGCGGCCAACTTCTCCGTTCCCATCGCCCTTTTCTGGAAGCTTTCCGACGCGGACGGAACGGAACTGCTGGGCGCGTTCCGTCCCAAAAAGGCCATCAATACGATGGGGCTTTATTTTTCCGAACCCTATGACCCTCGGAAAATTCCCGTGGTCTTCACCCACGGCCTGATGTCCGGCCCCGCCACCTTTGCCAACCTGACCAACCGCCTTCTGGTGGATCCCGTCATCCGGGAAAACTACCAGTTCTGGTTCTTCGGCTATCCGTCCGGCCTGGCCTGGACCATTCCGGCCAGCAGGCAGCGGAAGGCCCTGGAGGAACTCATGCAGGAATACAATCCCCGCGGCGACTCCAGGGAAATGAACAACATCGTCATGGTGGGGCACTCCATGGGCGGCCTCATCACCCGCTTCAACAACTCCACCAAGCCCTGGACGCTGATGAAGGGCCTCTTTGAGCTTCCCCCGGAAACCTTTGCAGACATGACGCTGGAGAACTGGAAAACCGGGCTGGAACCCCTGCACTGTGACGAGCCCATGCTTGAACAGCTCCAGAACAATTTTATCTTCTCCCCCGCCAGGGGCGTCACGCGCATCGTGTACATGGCCACCCCGCACCGCGGCTCCACCTTTGCGGACAACTGGATAGGGCGGCTGGGCCAGCGCCTGATCGACCTCCCGGCGGACATGCTGGAGGAAGTCACCCGCATCGCCACCCTCAGCCGCGGCATGTTCCTGCTCAATCCCCTGCAGCTGAAGGACGAACTCACCAGCATCCGCCAGCTTTCCCCGAACTCCTCCCTGGTCAAGTACATGTCGGAGCTGCGCGGGGACCCGAACGTTCCCGTCCATTCCATCATCGGGGACAGGGGCAGGAACGATACGCCCCACTCCTCCGACGGCGTGGTCAAGTACCGCTCCTCCCATCTGGACTGGAGCGCCAGTGAAAAAATCGTCCCGTCCGGGCACAGCGTGCAGGATGACCCGGCCGCCGCCGTGGAACTGCGGCGCATCCTCCGGGAACACCTGATGAAGGTCAAGGGGCGCCAGACGCTGGAGGAAGCGGACGCACGGGCCGCCACCCCGGTGTGGCAGACCAACCCCGCCCCGCCCATCATCCTGAAAAGGCCGTAATGCAGGAATGCGGCTCCCCGCCGGGCCTCTGGAAATAACCCGCTCTTTCGCATGCATGATTTCCTGTCCCAGCTCCTGTCATCCATCATGGTTGACTGGACCGCGTTCAAAGCGAAAAAGGAAGAACGGTTCCTGAGTAAAAAGGAGGTTCGGGCAATCGTGGACAAACACAAACTCCCCGCTGAATTTGCCGGTTCGGCCTTCCGGCTTCTGCCTCTCCTGTTTTAACCGGACGGCAGGGAAAAAGGCCGTCGTCCGGCCACGGAACGAAGAGGAAACAACCCTTCCTGAAAACGGAGGGGGCATCCGCCTTTTCCAACAAACTTCCCCGTCAGGAAAAACCATTGCGCCAGCGGAAGGAACAGGCCCGTCAACCGTATGGATACGGAAAGAACGGCCCCTCGGGACGCCTTCTTCAAAGGAGAGCGTCCGCCCCGCCCGGAAAAGGCCGTTCCGGCCCGGCACGAGCGGTTTCCATTCAGCGTCAGGACATCCCGCCAGCAAAATATGCCCGCTTATAGAGTTGCTTCCGGCAAGGATTTTAAGGTAGACTGTTTGCCGATACTATTCCACCTCCCTTTTCCATGCCTGCCGACGATTCCCTTTCCATGGACCAGATTTCCGCCCTCTTCCCCCAGTTGGAAAACATCCAGCTTGTCGGGGCCAAAGGCCCCCAGCAAATTTTCACCGCCACCCTGAAATCCAATTTCGCTCCCGTCATGCTGCGGGTGGTCCCCACGGAGGAAGCCGGAGTCTTCGGCTGGGATCCGGAATTCATCGTCCGCTCCCTTACCATTGTGGAACAGGCGCACCAGGGCCTTCTGCGCGTTTACGAAGTGGGACAGGCAGGACCGTTCACCTTCATCATTTCCGAACACTCCCCCTATCCGCGCCTGGCGGACCTGGAAACCCTCCCCCAGATATCCCCCCAGGCGGCGCTCAACCTGGTGCGGAACATGGCGGAAGGCCTGCTGACGCTGCACCGGAAAAACATCTTTCACGGCGGCATCACGCCCAAGCTGATTTCCCTGCGCGCGGACGGCGGAGACGCCCTGCTGCTGCCCATCAACATTTATCCCGCGCAGCCCCCGGTAGACATGGGGGACTTCGCCTCTCCGGAATGGGTCACCGGGGCGGAAGCCGCCTTCACGCCGGGCATGGACATTTACGCCCTGGGGCTGACGCTCTACATCCTGCTGACCCGCAAGACGCCGATGGAAGCGGGCTTCGCCATGCCCTCCACCCTGATCAAGTGCAGCGACGCCGTGGACGCCGTGATCTCCCGGGCCATCAATCCGGACACCCGCGAACGCTACCGGAACCTGGGGGACTTCATCACGGACCTGGACAAGGCCATCGCCAGCCCCACGGGAAGAAACGCGGCAGCCATTCCTCCCCGGCCATCCTCCACGCCCGTCCCCGCCATGAATATGCAGAAAGGGCAGACCAATGTTTACTACTACCTTATCCCGGCCCTGATCGTGGGCATTGTGCTGACCTACACCTGCATCCTGTACAAGAAGGACGTCGTCAGAATGCGCAATGACTACAACGAACAGGTGCAGAAGGAAAACAACGCGAAGGCGGATGCGGCGAGAAAAGCGAACAGGGAAGCGCGCCGCCATGCTCCGGCAACGCCTGCGCCCTCTGCCCCGGCCGTCGCGGAAAACACCACTCCGGCCCCTGCGGTTCCCGCACCTGCCCCGCTCCCGCATCCGGAGCCCGTGCCTGCAGCTCCCAAACCCTCCGCCGAACCCGGCAAAGTCAACTGGAGCCTTCAGCCCGGCGTCAAGGTGCGCCAGAGCTCCAACCGCAACATGCTGGGCGCCTACGGTCCGGAAAAGGCCGTGGACGGCAATACCAGCTCCGAGCTTTCCGACGTTTCCATCAGCGCCACCGGCGTGGCGGAAGGAAAAACCGCCTGGTTCGGCATCGACTTCGGCAAGGAGACCAACCGCACCATAGAAAAAGTGGTTATTTACACGCCAGCCAACCTGACTCTGCTGGGCACCATGGAGGAATTCAAGGTGATTCTGTACGATAATGACAAGAACGTGCTGGCGGAAAAAACCTTCAACACCACACCCTCGGAAAAATCCACCAACGTCACCACCTGGAAGCTGGAAGCTCCGGTCAAGGCGCGCGCCCTGCGCGTGGAATCCACCGATCCGGCCCATCCGCTGGCGCTGACGGAAGTGGAGGCATACGGCCCGGAAGAAGCGGCGGAAACACCGGCCCCCGCACCTGCGGAAGAATAATGCCTGCGGAAGCGTTTTCAGCCGGAATTCCGCCCCTCCGGAAGCTTGGCATCCTCTTGTTCCTCCTGTGCCTGTTTGCCCTGGCGCTGGCCGGGGGCACCCTCTATGTGCTTTTCCACGATCTTCCCCTGATTCAGCAAGCCATCTCGGAAATGCTGGCTCAAACCATGAAGGAACTCCAGGAAGGGGACCGCACCTCCCTTTCCCTCTCCCTTGCCAGGGCGGATGCAGGCTCCGCCGCTCCGTTTACGCTGGACGGCGGCCTGTTTTACCTGTCCATGGCCGGGCTGGTGGTCTGCTGGCTGATGCTGGTTTACCGGCTGGCGCAGAATGCGGAAACGGTGAAGAAGGAAGCCATGCGCTCCTCTCCCCTGCTCTGCGTCCTTTCCTTCTTCCTCCCCGTGGGCAATATCTGGATGCCCCTTCAAGCCATGCTGGATGTCAACAAGGCCCTCTCCTTCCCCGGCCCTTCACGCGGAAAAGGCTGGATATGGCTGGCCTGGGCCGTCAGCGTGCCGGGTTCCCTGCTCATCTTCCTGTATACGCTGTTCCAGCCCCTGTTCCGTTTCTCGGAGACGCTCCGGGCATGGGCGAAAGAAAGCCCGGAAAACGTGCTTGCGCTGGACCGGGAGCTGGAAGCCCTGCTGAACGGCATGGTGCGCCCCGTCATCATGTACAACGGAACGGCCTTCCTGGTGAGCCTGGCAAGTTCCGTGCTGATGATGCTCCACTTCTATTTCCTGCAAAAGAGGCTGGCCAACCGCCTGCCTTCCTGATTAGCTCCCTCCCCCCGGCAAAGCCCCGCCGGAAGAAACGGAAAAGCCGGAGGGCTTGTTCCATCCCGTTCCTTTTTCTTGCCGGCTTTCTTTCAGCCTCTCTCCCCCTTTCCGGAACTTTCACCGGGAAAAACCGTGTTGCCCTCACAGGGGGGGGCACGAAAATTTTTTCACGCCTTCCTTTCCCGTCCGACCCCTTCTTCCTCCGGGGTGGAATAAAACCTTCCGGGCATAGAAAACCCGGCCTCGCCTCACGGCGGGCCGGGCCAGCAAAAATAGCAATTTTTCCGATTACCGGTTGGCGGACTTCACGATCATGGCGTCCTTGCCGATACGGCCGCGCAGGTAGTGAAGCTTGGCACGGCGGACCTTGCCTCGGTTCACGACTTCAATCTTGGCGATGCGGGGGGTGTGCAGGGGGAACACGCGCTCCACGCCTTCACCGTAGGAAATCTTGCGGACCGTGAAAGCTTCATTGATGCCGGAACCGCGCTTGGCGATCACGATGCCCTGGAAAATCTGGATACGTTCCTTGCCGCCTTCAATAACACGAGTGTGAACCTTGATGGTATCACCTACGTTAAATGGGGTCACATCCGCCTTGAGTTGCTCTTGCTCGATTTTGTTGATAATGTTCATCTTGTGTTATCTATTGCTGGTGAATATCAGTAAAAGGAAAACTTACGGGACGCAGAATATGGGCCATAATCCCCTAAAAGGCAATCCAAATTTGCCGTACGGCCTTAATTTTATTTTTTAGGCGGGGGCGGCGGCGGAGCTATCCTTGCATGCCACTCCTCCAGCGCCGGGAGAAAGGCGGAGGAAGACATGAGGGCGCGGACGCTGTCCATCCGCAGCAGGAAGGCCTTGTCCCCGCCCTGGGCGCGGTCCGCCAGCAGGGACTCCAGCAGAAGACGGGCGCGGGTGCGGGCGTCCGGCGCGCCGTCAAGGGCGGAGAAAACCAGCTCCCCGGCCCGTGCCGGCTCCTTCCGGTACAGGTATTCCAGCGCCAGCGCTTCATAAAGGCAGGAGGAGGGTGCCTTCCGGGCGGATTCCAGCAGGCGCGCGGAACGGTCCCGCCAGCGGTCCCCGAACTGTACAGAGGAAGCCCACCAGCCCTGGAAATAGCGGTCCTCTTCCGTCGGCTTCACGTCCATGTCCTTCATGCGGGCGTACGGACGGTAGAGGGGGTCCCCGAACACCACCCCCTGCCAGGACAGTACGGGCATGCTCATCCAGGAGGCTTCCGCCACGGTATAGCCGTCCAGCAGGCGGTCCGCAAAAATGTCAAAGCGGTGGCACGCGCCCAGGAACGGTTCATACACGTTCCCCACCGTCACGTCCGCCCCCTTTTCCAGCAGGGCGGAACTCCACCCCCTGCCGGGAATCTTGAAATCGGAGGCGCTGAAGGAATGCAGGTGCATGGCGACCGCTCCGGGCCGGAAACGGAAGGTTGGGTCCGTAAACGGACCGTTCGCATTCCCGGTGTACCAGCCGCAGTAAAGCGCCGTGTCCCGGCTCAGCGGAAATTTCTCCGGAAGAGTCTGGGGCCAGTCATCCAGGTAAACGGGGATTCCCGCTTCCCGCACGCGGCGGAACACGGCGTCCAGCCACTGGTCCCCCTGGGCGTAGGGGCCGCCCCGGTCCACCACCGCCCACCCCCACAGGCCCTTCTTCTCCACCTCCGCAGGTTCCGTGACCAGCCGCAGGCAGGTATCCGCCGTCAGGCCGTCCAGGCGGCACACCAGGAACGTGGGCAGGCCGGAGCCCACAAAATCCTCCTTCCTGTCAAAATAGGGGTTTCCTACCCAGGCCTTCCTCTCATAACCGTCCACCGCCAGCAGCGCCAGTTCGGAATCCACGGCGGCGCGGTCCGTCTGCATCTGGTTGATATCTTTCCCGGGAGGGGGAACGGGCGCTTCATGGCGTATCTTCATCGGCAGGTCCGCCATCAGCACCAGCGCAAAAATCTTCCGGTCCATCATGGGGGCGGAGGCAATGCCGGACGGCACCCACCACCGCTGCTCCCGCGCCGTCCGCAGCAGGGGCGCACGGATCAGGTCTTCATACTCCTTCCGGGAAATCTCGTTGGCCGAGGGGCAGTCCAGGGAAACCAGGTTCCCTTCCGGCACGCCGCGCACCCGCGCATACTCCCTGGCCATGCGGCGGCTCAGCTCGGATTTTCCGTTGTAAACCACGGCCACATGGGCGGGCAGCAGCTCATAGGCACACGCGGCGGAAAACCACGACGCCAGCAGGAACAATACGGCTAATCCCCTCTTGAACATGCCCCTACCATACCTCATCTTCCGGGGCAATCAAGCAGGTGAAACGGAGCGGGCGCGATTTCGCCATTTTTCCGCTTTTCGCTTCACATCTAAAAAAAATCCGCTTTAATGGCTCCTGATGTATTGCAGGCTTCCACCTGCATTCCCTACAACCATCATACGCATATGATTCAACAAATTGACCATATCGGCATCGCCGTCAAGAGCCTTGACGCCACCGTTCCCTACTACCGTGATGCGCTCGGACTCGGAGAGCCCCACATTGAGGAAGTGCCCACGCAAAAGGTGCGCGTCGCCATGTTTGACGTTGCCGGAGTCCACATCGAACTGCTCGAACCCACCTCTCCGGAAAGCGCCATCGCCAAGGCCATCGAGAAGAAAGGGGAAGGCATCCACCACATCGCTTTCAAGACCAACGACATTGCTGACAACATCTCCCAGGCCAAGGAAGCCGGCCTTACCGTGCTGAACGACCCGCCCGTCCCCGGCGCGCACAATACGCAGGTCACCTTCCTGCATCCCAAGTGCACCTTCGGCGTGCTGACCGAATTCTGCCAGCACCCCGGCGGTTGCGGATGCGGCAAGTAACATTCTCCGAATCCACCATACCACTATACCAATGGCTATTGATCCCAAATTGATTGACGATCTGAACAGCCGCCGCAAGAAGGTCATCCTCAGCGGCGGTCAGGAAAAGATCGACAAGAGACACGAAAAGGGCGAAATGACGGCCCGCGACCGCATGGGGTACCTCTTTGAAGAAGGCACCTTCTCGGAAATCGGCATGCATGTGCGCCACAACTGCCACAACTTCGGCATGGGCAAGAAGGAAATCCCCGGCGACGGCGTCGTTTCCGGCTTCGGCCTCGTGAACGGCCGTCCGGTCGCCTGCGCGGCCTCCGACTTCCTGGCCCAGGGCGGCTCCCTCGGCTACATGCACGCCATGAAGATTGCGGACGCCCAGAAGTACGCCCTGAAAGCCGGCATCCCGATGGTGACGGTGAACGACTCCGGCGGCGCGCGCCTCCAGGAAGGCGTGGCGGCCCTGTCCGGCTACGCCCAGGTGTTCTACAACAACGTGCTGGCTTCCGGCGTGGTTCCGCAGATATCCATGATCCTGGGGCCCTGCGCAGGCGGCGCGGCCTATTCCCCCGCCCTGACGGACTTCATCATCATGCGCAATTCCGGCAACGCCGGCATGTACATCACCGGTCCCAAGGTGATTGAACAGGTCACGTATGAAAAGTGCACGATGGACGACATCGGCTCCGCGGCCATCCACGCATCCGTGTCCGGCAACGTCCACTTCGTGGCGGACAGCGACGCGCACGCCCTGGACATCCTGAAGAGGCTCCTTTCCTTCCTTCCCGCCAACAACGCGGAAGAACCGCCCCACAAGCTGGACACCCCGCTTGACCTGAGCGCGGACGAAGGCATGAGCGACCTGATTCCCGGCGACAACCGCACGCCCCTGGACGTCCAGCCCATCATCAGCCGCCTGGTGGATGACGGGGATTTCCTGGAAGTGCACAAGGACTTCGCCAAGAACGTCGTCGTCGGCTTCGGCCGGGTCTGCGGCGTGGTGGTCGGCATCATCGCCAACCAGCCCAACGTGAAGGCCGGCTGCCTGGACATCGACTCCTCCGACAAGGCCGCCCGCTTCATCCGCTTCTGCAACGCGTTCAACATCCCATTGGTGAACCTGGTGGACGTGCCCGGCTTCCTGCCCGGCAAGAACCAGGAACGCGGCGGCATCATCCGCCACGGCGCCAAGCTCATCTTCGCCTATTCCCAGGCCACGGTTCCCAAGGTCACCCTGATCATGCGCAAAGCCTACGGCGGCGCCTACATCGCCATGTGCTGCAAGGACCTGGGCGCTGACGCCGTTTTCGCCTGGCCCGGCGCGGAAATCGCCGTGATGGGCGCGGAAGGCGCTGTTCCGGTGCTTTACGGCCGCGAGCTGAAAGCCGTAGAAGACCCCGCGGAAAAGGCCAAGCGCCAGGGAGAACTTCTGGAAGAATACCGGGAGGCCTTCTACAACCCGTACGTGGCGGCCGGCATGGGCCAGATCACGGAAGTCATCAATCCGGAAGAAACCCGCGCCAAGATCGCCTTCGCCCTGCGCACCCTCCTGAACAAGAAGGAAGTGCGTCCGGCCAAGAAGCACGGCAACATTCCGCTCTAACATCCATCTTAACGGATTCATATGTTACTTACGACACTCGCCTTTGCGCAGGGCATGGCCAACATCATGGAGAATCTGGACTACCAGATCGTCGGCATTCTGGTGGTCATGATGTGCCTGGGTGGCCTGGCCGTCATTCTGACCATCAGCGGCTCCATTGCCGCTTCCATCCAGAACAAGGCCAAAGCCAAGGCCGCAGCGGCCTCCGCCGCTCCCGCTCCTGTGCCTGCCTCCGCCCCTGCGGCAGCAGGCAAGCCGGGCATGACTCCGGAAATGCTCGCCATCCTCTCCGCAGCCGTGGACTCCGCCATGACGGAGCTCACGCCGGAAATGGTGGCCGTCATCTCCGCCGCCGTGGACGCAGGCCTGGACGGCATGAGCCACCGCATCGTGGAAATCAAGCAATCCCCGGGCTCCGGCTATGCGGCCGCAGGCAGGGCGGAAATCTTCGCCTCCCACCGCATCCGGCCCAGTCATTGAACCACTGCATTATTCACCCTTACCCCCGCCCCCGGCGGGAATCATTTAACTTAATATTCCATACCATACATTATTATGAAGAAACTTCGCATCACCGTAGACGGCAAGGTATTTGACGTATCCGTAGAACTCCTGGACCAGGTCTCCTCCACTACCTCCGCCCCGGCTCCGGCCCCCGTTGCAGCCCCGGCTCCCGCACCCGCAGCCTCCGCCCCTGTCGCGGCGCCCGCTCCGGCTCCCACGCCCGCCCCCGCCCCGGCCGCCGCCGGTGCAGGAGACGTGCCCAGCCCGCTCGCCGGCAAAGTCGTTTCCCTGGACGTTGCCCCCGGCACCGCCGTGAAGGCCGGTGACCAGATCCTGACGCTGGAAGCCATGAAGATGAACACCATCATTTACGCTCCCGCCTCCGGCACGCTCACCGCTTTCTGCGTAAGCGCGGGCGACACGGTTCAGGAAGGACAGGCGCTGGCCAAGATTGGTTAATCTCGGCGGGAGCCGCCCGGCCCCCCTAACACAGGTCCGGACTCCGACTCAGACTAAAAACCGCTACAATAATTATTCCATATGAGTCTTTTTGATTCATTAATCACCTTTTTACAGGGGATGGGCATCTTCTCCCTATCATGGCAAATGGTAGGGATGTGGGGCATTGCCGTTCTTCTCCTGTACCTGGGTGTAGCCAAGCAGTACGAACCTCTTCTGATGGTTCCAATTGCCTTTGGCGCATTAATTGCCAACATTCCGGACAACGGAATGCTCATCACCCAGCTGAACCAGCAGGTCATCTCCTCCAATAAGGCGGGGGAAGTGACCGCCACGTCCCTCAACAACGTGGGCTACCTGCGCGTTCACGTGGCCCCGCTCCAGCAGGCCCCCGTCAAGGTGCCGGCCAACCTGACCACGCCTGAAGCCCGCGCCCAGTATCTGGCAAACATGGAACAGCCCATGCAGGTTTACCCCGGCAGCCCGCTGACCGTCTCCCAGATCAAGCCCGTGCGGGAATCCCAGGAAAAAGCCAAGGCTGACGCCGCCCTTCTGGGGGACGACAGCCTGACGGTGGACCCCAACCTGAAGGACTTCCACAACGTGACGGAAGCGGACGCCAACGATCCGGTGTACCTGCTCACGAACGGTGGAGTCACCACCGTTCTGCGCCAGAAGGGAGTCAACTACTTTGACACGGAAGGTAACCAGGTTCCGGTGAATCTGGAAACGCAGAAGCTGGAACCCCTGGTGGTCTCCGCCGCAGGCAAGTACGTGGCCGTGGGCCAGCACACCCAGGAATTACTGGTCACCTCCATCCATGGGGGTCTGTACGACTGGATCGGGCTGGGCATCAAGGCTGAAATCTTCCCGCCCATCATCTTCCTGGGCGTGGGAGCCCTGACGGACTTCGGCCCGCTGCTCGCCGCACCGCGCACCCTTCTTCTGGGTGCAGCGGCCCAGGTGGGCGTGGCCGCCACGTTCTTCATGGCCCTGTTCATGGGCTTCACGCCCAATGAATCCGCCTCCATCGGCATCATCGGCGGCGCTGACGGCCCCACCTCCATCTTCCTGACGATGAAGCTGGCTCCGCACCTGCTGGGCGCCGTGGCCGTGGCCGCGTATACGTACATGGCCCTGGTCCCGCTGATACAGCCGCCCATCATGGCTCTGCTGACCACGAAGAAGGAGCGGGTCATCCGCATGAAATCCCTGCGAACGGTCAGCAAGAGTGAAAAACTGTTCTTCGCCGTGCTGGTAACCATTGTCACCATCCTGCTGATTCCGGACGCCTCTCCGCTGATCGGCATGCTGATGCTGGGCAACTTCCTGCGCGAGTGCAAGGTAACGGAACGCCTGGTGCAGGCCTCCCAGAATGAAATCATCAACATCGTCACCATCTTCCTGGGCACCTCCGTGGGCCTCACGATGCAGGGTGACCGCTTCCTGCAGAAGGAAACGCTGCTGATCATTCTGCTGGGCATTGTCGCCTTCGGCGTAGCCACCGCGGGCGGCGTGATCGCCGCCAAGCTGATGAACCTCATCTGGCGCAAGAATCCGGTCAATCCCCTGATCGGTTCCGCAGGCGTCTCCGCCGTTCCGATGGCGGCCCGCGTCTCCCACAATGTGGGCCAGAAGTATGATCCCTCCAACTACCTTCTCATGCACGCCATGGGACCGAACGTTGCGGGCGTGATCGGCACCGCAGTCATCGCAGGCTACTACATTGCTACTCTGGCGAGATAACCTGACAGAAATTATTCCAGGCCTCGGCCCATCCCATGAATTCCACCGCCCCATCCCCCACTCCTCCAGAGGAGGAAGGACCATGCGGCGACTGGACCTATCATGAATGGGCCGAGGCTTCTTCCACCAATGACCTGGCCCGTTCTCTGCCCCCCCGCCACATTGCCGTCTGCCGCGTGCAGAAAAGCGGCCGCGGCAGGTTCAACCGCAAATGGGTAGGGGAGGAAGGCGGCCTGTGGTCCTCCTTCACCGTTCCCCTGGATACTGCGGCCGGCGTACACTGGGGCCATCTGCCCCTGGTTGCAGGGCTGGCCCTGCTCAACATGCTCCGCAGCATGGGCATTGCCAACGCGCGCCTGCGCTGGCCCAACGACGTCCTCATAGGAAAATCCAAACTGGCGGGCATTCTTGTGGAGCGCCCCTCCGCGCACATGGCCGTCATCGGCATAGGCATCAACATTTTCAATGACGTGGCCTCTATAGCCGGAGAAATCAAGGACCCTCCCGCAAGGCTCGCGGATCTTGTTCAGGACTGTCCCTCACTGCATGACGTCATGGCTTCCCTCGGCAGGCATTTGGACCAGGTTTTTTCTACCTTTGCCCACGGCGGCATCCCCACCCTTCAGGAGGGGCTGGCGCAAGCATGGGCCGGGGAAAGGTCGGTTTCCATCCTTACGGATGACGAAACCATCCGGGGAATCTTTACGGGGATTGACGATCAGGGCAATCCTGTGGTATCCCTTCCGACCGGTTCCCTCCGGACCGTTCCGGCACATCTGATCAACAGGCTTGTTGAAGAACAAGCCTGACCGCTCCGTTGACACGGAGTTTCTTTCTCTTTCATCCAACAAAAATCACTGACATGAGTTACAAGGAACTAACACCAGAAGAAGCAGCAAGCCTGATTAAACACGGCCACCACATTGGCCTGAGCGGGTTTACTCCCGCAGGGACGGCCAAGGCTGTGACGGCTGAATTGGCAAAAATTGCAGAAGCGGAACACGCTAAGGGGAACCCCTTCCAGGTGAGCGTCTTCACCGGTGCTTCCACGGGCGATTCCTGCGACGGGGTTCTTTCCCGCGCCAAGGCTATTCGCTACCGCGCCCCCTACACCACCAACGTTGACTTCCGCAAGGCGGTGAACAATGGGGAAATCGCCTACAACGACATCCACCTGTCCCAGATGGCCCAGGAAATCCGTTACGGGTTCATGGGCAAAGTAGACATGGCCATCATCGAAGCCTGCGAGGTCACGGCCGACGGTAAAATTTATCTGACGGCCGCCGGAGGGATCGCTCCCACCATTTGCCGCCTTGCCGACAAGATCATCGTGGAATTGAACGCCGCCCACAGCAAAAATGCCATGGGGCTGCATGACGTTTACGAACCCCTGGATCCTCCCAACCGCCGTGAAATCCCCATTTACAAACCCAGCGACCGTATCGGGAAACCATACATCCAGGTTGATCCGAAAAAGATCGTGGGCATCGTGGAAACCAACTGGCCGGACGAAGCCCGTTCCTTTGCCGCGGCTGACCCCCTGACCGATAAAATCGGGCAGAACGTGGCGGACTTCCTGGCCGCCGACATGAAGCGGGGCATTATCCCCTCCACCTTCCTCCCGCTTCAGTCCGGCGTGGGCAACATTGCAAACGCCGTGCTGGGCGCCCTGGGCCGCGACAAGACAATCCCCGCCTTTGAAATGTACACGGAAGTCATCCAGAACTCCGTCATCGGCCTGATCCGGGAGGGCCGCGTGAAATTCGGGAGCGCCTGTTCCCTGACCGTTACGAATGACTGCCTGGAAGGCATTTACAGGGATATGGACTTCTTCCGCGACAAACTGGTGCTCCGTCCCTCGGAAATATCCAACAGCCCGGAAGTGATCCGCCGCCTCGGCGTCATCTCCATCAACACCGCCATTGAAGCCGACCTTTACGGGAACGTCAACTCCACGCACATCGGCGGCACGAAGATGATGAACGGCATCGGCGGTTCCGGCGACTTCACGCGCAACGCCTATATTTCCATCTTCACCTGCCCGTCCGTCGCCAAGGACGGCAAGATCAGCGCCATCGTCCCCATGGTCTCCCACCATGACCATACGGAACATGACGTCAATATCATCATTACCGAACAGGGCGTTGCGGACCTTCGCGGCAAGAGCCCGAAAGAACGGGCCCAAACCATTATTGAGAACTGCGTCCATCCGGATTACAAGAACATCCTCTGGGATTACCTGAAACTGTCCGGCGGCAAGGCCCAGACTCCGCAGTCCATCCGGGCCGCCCTGGGCATGCATGCAGAGCTGGCCAGGAGCGGAGACATGAAGAATGTCGACTGGGCCCAATACCAGTAACCCCTGCCTGCCGTCATTCGCATTGACGCCCATGACTCCACGTTAACCCTACAGGACCGCTCCCGCGCAGGGAGCGGTCCTTTTCCTTTTTCCCGTCCTTCTCCACTTCCCGCTCCTCTCCCATGAACTGGATGATTTACCCCGCAGCCAAGGCATTTATCAGAGCCTGCACCTTCCTCTTCGGAGCAGGCGTCACGGCGACCGTCCTCATTCATCTTTTCATGCCCCTTTTCCTCCACTGCCCACGGACAGCCGCGCCCTTCCTGCTTTTGGGAACATGGTCGGAACTAATCTCCATCCTGGCCCTGTCTTTCCTCCTATCCTGGGGAAGCAGGGTCCTGCTGGCTTCCCAGGGGAGCAGGATCACAAGAATTCTAAGCGCGCTGGCCTTCCTGCCCGCCCTGTACTCCCTCCTCATTCCGTTTGCGGGGATGCCCGTCTTATTGCAATACGCGGAAATGGACAGGGTTTGGGAGTCCTTCCTCCTTCTGGCGGCCATCATTTCTTTCTTTTCCTTCCCTTATACGGCGGGATACGGATCCGCAGGCAGAAGGACATTCCTGGCCTGGGGCATTGCGGCGGCAGGCTGCGGACTGCAAAGCGTCCTGTTCTTCCTCTCCACCCTGTTGCGGCAGTGCCTGTCCTCCGTGGCTCCCTCCCTGGCAACGCCAGCTGCGTGGCTGGCCATTATCCTGTCCTGCGGCCTCGAAATCCTGCTAGCGGCCCTTTCCGTTATTCTGGTGCGGCGCCTTTTTAAAAACGCCATGTCCATAGCCTCCATGCCGGAATTGATGAATCCTTCCATGCCGGACAGCCGCCCGTAGGCCCCTCTCTCCATTCCTACAGGCTTTCCGAAAGAGTTCCTGCCTCATCCTGCGAAATGAATGCGCGCGCTCCGCGCCGCGGCCCTTCTTACAGCCCGGGTGCGGCTCCCGGAGCGCCGAAGCCTTTTACGGCTTTGAATAAAAAACCGGCGGCATCATTTATCCGTCCGGGAACACGGCCGTCCCTACGGGCAGGCACTGCAAGGGAGGCACCCACGCCCTCCGGGAATCCCGGGCTACGGCAGGGAGCCAACGCAACCCGGGCCATTTTCCCAGGCAGGGGAAACAGGAGCGCCGCTCGGAACGTTACTTCACCAATTCGTCCAAATAACAGCCGTAGCCGTTATTTTTCATGGCTCCGGCCTGAATACGCAGCGTTTCTGCGGAAATCCAGCCGTTGTTGAAGGCAATCTCCTCCAGGCACGCCACCTTGAAGCCCTGGTGGTGTTCCAGGGTGCGGACAAACATGGAAGCCTCCAGAAGGGTGTCGTGCGTGCCCGTGTCCAGCCACGTATAGCCGCGCGCCAGCTTTTCCACGCGCAGAAGGCCCTGTTTCAGGTACTCCTGGTTCACGGAGGTGATTTCCAGCTCTCCCCGGGCGGATTTGGGAATCCTCTTGGCGATCTCCACCACCTGGTTGTCGTAAAAATAAAGGCCCGTCACGGCGATGTCCGACTTGGGCTTGAGCGGTTTTTCCTCAATGGAAACGGCCTTTCCTTCTTCATTGAACTCCACCACGCCGAAACGCTGCGGATCGTGCACCTGGTAACCGAAAATGGTCGCCCCTCTCGTCAGTTCAGCGGCGCGCCTCAACTTCTCCGTCAGGCCGCGACCGTAAAAAATATTGTCCCCCAGCACCAGGGCCACGGTATCTTTTCCGATGAATTCCTCCCCGATGATGAAGGCCTGAGCCAGTCCCTCCGGCCTGGGCTGTTCCCGGTATTCAAAAGTTACGCCGAACCTGCTTCCGTCCCCCAGCAGATCCTGGTACAGAGGCAGGTCCCGCGGAGTGGAAATGACGAGGATTTCCCGTATCCCGGCCAGCATCAGCACGGAAATGGGGTAATACACCATCGGCTTGTCGTAAACGGGCAGCAATTGCTTGCTGACGGAAAGCGTGACGGGATGCAGGCGCGTGCCGCTTCCCCCGGCCAGAACAATACCTTTCATATCAATTTCCTAGCCATTGGTTCCCAGACGTTCCAGACGGTATTCCCCGGACAGGATTCCCCGCCACCAGTCCTCATGATCCAGATACCACTGAATGGTTTTCCTGAACCCGGAGGAATGGTCCTGGCGCGGAGACCAGCCCAGCTCCCTCCGTATTTTGGACGCATCAATCGCATAGCGCAGGTCGTGGCCGGGCCTGTCCTGCACAAAGGTGATCTGCTCCCGGTAGCTCCGGCCGTCCGCGCGGGGCCGCAATTCATCCAGATGGGAGCACAGCAGCTCCACCAGCTCCAGATTCGTTTTCTCGTTATTGCCGCCGATGTTGTACGTTTCGCCGGGTTTTCCGGAGGAAACGACCGTCAGCAGGGCTTCGCAGTGGTCCTCCACGTACAGCCAGTCCCGCACGTTTTCCCCCTTGCCGTACACGGGGATGGGCTCGCCGCCCAGGGCCTTCAGGACGACCACGGGAATCAGTTTTTCCGGGAACTGGTAAGGGCCGTAGTTGTTGGAACAGTTGGTAATCAGCACGGGCAGCCCGTACGTATCATGCCAGGCGCGCACCAGATGGTCGCTGGACGCCTTGCTGGCGGAATAGGGGGAATGGGGGCGGTACGGCGTGGATTCCGTAAACAGGCCGTCCTTCCCCAGGGAGCCGTATACTTCGTCCGTGGAAATGTGGTGGAAGCGGAAACGCTCCTTCTTCTCCCCCTCCAGGGAACGGTAATATTCCAGGGCGGCCTGGAGCATGGAAAAGGTGCCCATGACATTGGTGGTCATGAAATCCCCCGGATCGTCAATGGAACGGTCCACGTGGGACTCCGCCGCCAGGTGCATCACCCAGTCCGGTCCGTATTCCCGCAGGGTGTTCCGCATCAGGGCGGCGTCCCGAACGTCGGCGTGCAGGAAGCGGTACGCCGGAGAGTCCGCCGCGCCGTCCAGGGAACGGACGTTGCCGGCATAAGTCAGGGCGTCAATATTCAGGACTTCATGGCCGCGCTCAAGCAGCAGCCTGACCAGATTGGAGCCGATGAATCCGGCGCCCCCCGTAACGATAACTTTCATAACACTGTTTTCAGGGAAAGATGCGGCGCCATCATACAGCAGCGGCAGGGTTTTTCAAAACAAATCCGCCCATGCCGCCGGGAACATGGAGGCATGGGCGCGGAAAAGCGGGGGCAGGAACCGCGGAACCGGCTAGCAGCTCAGTTCCCGGCAGAGGTTGATGATGTCCGGATTCACGGAATACTGCTGCCCGGCCACGGCGTCCAGGGAGGCATAGCCGTACTGTCCGTCATGGTACACCATGATCTGGTTGATGTCCCCGTTGTTCAGGGCTTCCACGGCGCGGGTGGCAAAGCGGGTGCCCATCAGGCGGTCGCGGGCGGTGGGAGAGCCGCCGCGCTGCACATGGCCCAGCACGGTCAGGCGGGTGTCCATGCCGGCGCGTTCCGTCAGCCAGCGGGTCAGGTACTGCGCCACGCGGGTGCCTTCCGCCACCACGGCGATGATGCAGCTTCCTTCCTCATTGATGACGGGCTGGAGGCGCTTGTAAATGGATTCCAGGTCGTAAGGGATTTCAGGGACGATGCAGATGTCCGCCGCGCTGCAAAGGGCGGTGGTCATCGCCAGGTAGCCGCAGTCCCGGCCCATCGTCTCAATCACGAAGGCGCGGTGGTGGGAGCGGGCCGTGTCGCGGACGGAGTCGATGCAGTCCAGAATCACGTTCTGGGCGGTGTCCACGCCCAGGCAGTAGTCCGTGCCGGCGATGTCGTTGTCAATCGTGGCCGGAATGCCGGCGAAGGGTACTTCAAAATCGTTGAAAAAGTCGTTCAGCGCGCGGAAGGAACCGTCGCCGCCCATGATAACGAGCTTGTCGATGTTGCGGTCCTTCAGGTGTTCGTAGGCCTGCTTGCGGAATTCATAGTCGAAAAAGCGCTTGGACCGGGAGGAGCGGAGGAGAGTGCCGCCCCTGTAAATCATGTCGCTGGTCAGTTCCCTGGTGGCTTCCTTGATTTTTCCATCGATCAGTCCTTCCAAGCCGTCATAGACAACGTACGGGTTCATTCCAAGCTGGCGGGCATGATCCACAGCCGCCCTGATCGCCGGATTCATTCCGGCGGCGTCACCGCCTGATGTCATAATGGCTATTCCACTCATAAGTAATAAGGTTAACTTGTCCGGGGGGAAATGTTACCGGGCCGGGCAAATAATGCAAGCGCGGAGTTTTTGCTGGCGCAATAAACGGCAACGCTTCATGATGCAGCGGCATGAACGACACCGCAGCAGCCATTCTGAAGGCCACGGCCGCCCTCCGGGACGGTACGGAGCGGCTCCAGTTCGGAGACCCGGTCCACTTTACCTACAACCCGCTCACCTACGCCTGGGCGCCGCATGAGCAGTACGTGCGCGCCTACGGGAACGGGGAAAAGAGCCACTTCTTCCTGGGCATGAATCCCGGCCCCTTCGGCATGGCCCAGACGGGCGTCCCCTTCGGGGAAGTGGATGCGGTCGTCAACTGGCTGCACATCCGCGGAGAAGTCGGCAGGCCGGAGCACACCCATCCCAAGCGTCCCGTGGAGGGCTTCGGCTGCCCTCGGTCGGAAGTCAGTGGGCGCCGCCTGTGGGGGCTCTTTGCGGAAGCCTTCGGCACCGCGGAAAACTTCTTCCGTCACAACTACGTGGCCAACTACTGCCCGCTGATCTGGATGGGGGCAACGGGAGCCAACATCACGCCGGACAAATTACCGGCGGAACAGCGCGCCGCCGTGGATGCAGTGTGCATGGAGCACCTGGTTTCCCTAATCACCATCCTGAACCCGCATACGCTGGTAGGGGTGGGAGCCTACGCCACGCAGAAGCTGCGGGACGCCGCCGAACGGCTCCCCGGCAAAAGCTTCACCATCGGCACCCTGCTCCACCCCAGCCCCGCCAGCCCCATCGCCAACAAGCTCTGGCCGGAACGCCCCGTCCAGCAGCTTAAGGAGCTGGGCATTTTATGAAGGGTTGAGAGTTTAGAGTGGAGAGTTTAGTGATGGAGGGAATTACTAGAGTAAAAAGCAGGAAATTTGCTGTTCGGATCGTTCGTTTGTACCAGTTTTTGTGTAATGAGAGAAAGGAGTTCGTGCTTTCAAAACAACTGCTGAGAAGCGGTACCGGCATTGGAGCCAACCTGGCGGAAGCGGAATGCGCCATCAGCAAAAAGGATTTCCTTTCCAAAATTTACATTGCCTTGAAGGAATGCTCGGAAACCCTCTATTGGCTGGATTTGCTTAAAGACACCTCTTTCCTGACGGAAGAAATGCACGCCAGCATTTACCGGGATGGAGAAGAACTCAAACGCCTCCTCACCTCCACCACAAAAACCGTCTCCCTCCAAATCAAAAAATAATTCTTAATCTAAAACCACTCTCCACTCTCCACTCTCCACTCTCCACTCTCCACTCTCCACTCTCCACTCTCCACTCTCCACTCTCCACTCTCCACTCTCCACTCTCCACTCTCCACTCTCCACTCTCCACTCTCCACTCTCCACTCTCCACTCTCCACTCTCCACTCTCCACTCTCCACTCTCCACTCTCCACTCTCCACTCTCCACTCTCCACTCTCCACTCTCCACTCTCCACTCTCCACTCTCCACTCTCCACTCTCCACTCTCCACTCTCCACTCTCCACTCTCCACTCTCCACTCTCCCGCCTCAGGCCTTTTTACTGGACAGGGAGAAGAGGGTTCCGTACAGTTTGCGCGATATTCAAGCGTTCCGAATTTATGGCAATTTCAGATTACATCGTGACCATTGGCCTGGAAGTCCACTGCCAGATCAAGACGAAGAGCAAAATGTTCTGCTTCTGCGAGACCGGCTTTGGCTTTGAACCCAATACGCGCGTGTGCCCCACCTGCCTGGGGCTGCCGGGCGCGCTGCCCGTGCTGAATGAGTTCGCCATTGAACGCACATTGCTGACCGGCCTGATGCTGGGATGCTCCAGCCCGGAGGTTTCCCAGTGGGACCGCAAGAATTACTTCTACCCGGACATGGCGAAGAATTACCAGACTTCCCAGCTGGACCTGCCGCTGTGCCTGGGCGGGGAGGTGCCCCTGTATCCCTGGTCCTACCCGAACGACGTGATCAAGGCCGGCGTGCCCCCCTTCCGCACCGTGAAGCTGACCCGCATCCATTTGGAGGAAGACGCGGCGAAGATCACCCACCACGCCAATTATTCCCTGATTGACTACAACCGCGCGGGGTCCGCCCTGATGGAGATCGTCTCCGACCCGGACATTGATACCCCGGAGGAAGCCTACGCCTACCTCAAGTCCCTCCAGCAGATTCTGAATTACGGGGACATTTCCGACGCGGACATGGAGAAGGGCCAGATGCGCTGCGACGTGAACATTTCCCTGCGTCCCCACGGCCAGAAGGAACTGGGGGCAAAGGTGGAGATGAAGAATCTCAATTCCATGTCCGCCGTGCGCCGCGCCCTTCATTATGAAATCCAGCGACAGGCGGAAGAACTGGACATGGGCATGGCGCAGATCCAGTCCACCCGCCGCTGGGACGACGAACGCGGGGAAAGCTCCATCATGCGCACCAAGGAAGACGCGCACGATTACCGCTATTTCCCCTGCCCGGACCTGGTGCCCATACACACCGCCCCGCTGGTGGAGAGGGTGCGCAGCCAGATTCCGGAACTGCCCCAGGAACGCCAGAAAAGGTTCATGGAGGAATACGGCCTGAGCGAATATGACGCCAACGTGCTGGTGGGCGACCTGGAACTGGCCCGCTTCTTTGAAGAGGCGGCGCAGGGAACCGCCAGCGGCAAGAAGATCGCCAACTGGGTCATCAACAACATTTCCGCCGTGCTGAATGAAAAAGGCATGCGCCCGTCCGAATGCCCGGTGAAGCCCGGCGCCATCCGGGACCTGATCGCCATTATTGACGACGGCACCGTTTCCAACAACCAGGCCAAGGACGTATTCACCAAAATGTGGGAAGACCCGTCCCTCAACGCCGCGCAGGCAGCCAAGCTGCTCGGCTTTGAAAAGGCGGATTACTCCTTCCTGGACGGCATCGTGCAGGAGGTCATTTCCGCCAATCCGGACAAGGTGGCGGAAATCCGGGGCGGCAACGACAAGCTCCTGAACTGGCTCACCGGCCAGGTGATGAAAGCCGCCAAAGGCAAAGCCAACCCGAAGATCGTGACGGAAGCGCTGAAAAAGGCTCTTTCAGAACAGTGACCAAAAACTAAAGATGAAAGACCAAATATTTTCCGGCACTAGCTTTAGTATTTGGTCTTTCCTATTTAGTATTTTTGTTCAAGCCCTCAGGGCTTGAACAGCTTCCGGTTCCCGGCCAGCGTGTTCCACACCTGCTTCACTTCCCCGGTCAGCGTCTGCTTGACCATGGCCAGGGAAAAGTCCGCGGCCTGTCCCAGGCTGATGTAGGGGGGCAGCGCGATGGCATCCCGGTCCACACGGGCATCCAGCAGAGCCGCGCCCGGGTAGTCCAGGAACGTTTTCACCATCTGGTCCACCTGGCTTGACTTATCCAGCACAAAGCCCTTGATGCCCACGGCGTCCGCCACGGCGGCAAAGGAGGGGTTGTCCAGGTTGATGCCCCACGGAATCAGGCCTGCGGCCTGCATTTCCAACTGGATGAAGTCCAGGCAGTCGTTATTGTACACCACCAGCTTCACCGGCAGGTTGTACTGCGCTATGGTAATGAGGTCCCCCAGCAGCATGGACAGGCCGCCGTCTCCGCACAGGGCGACTACCTGGCGGTTCGGGTACGCCTTCTGGGCCCCGATCGCCATCGGCATGGCATTCGCCATGGAGCCGTGATTGAAGGAAGCCAGCGTTTTTCTGCCCAGCGTGGAGCACAGGAAACGCGCGCTCCAGATGCAGGGGGTGCCCGTGTCCACGGTAAACACGGCGTCCGGAGCCGCGTGCTTGTTCACGGCGGTGGTCACCTGTTCGGGGCGGATGGGCGATTCCTTGTCGTTCCCGTCCATGTAGGCATTCATGTCCTTCACATCCTTGGCGTGACGCTTCAGGGAGGCGTCCAGGTGGTCGGAATCCTTTTTCTCTTCCACCATTCCCAGCAGGGCGTCCACCGTGGCGCCCACGTCCCCGCAGATTCCCAGGTCCAGGCGGCAGCGGCGGCCCAGCACTTCCCCGCGACGGTCGATCTGGACGATGGAGGGCTTGGTGGGAAGGAAGTTGAAATAGGGGAAATCCGTCCCCCACATCACGATCAGGTCGCTCTCATGCATGGCCTTGTACGCGTCACCCCAGCCCAGCAGTCCGGTCATGCCTACGCCCACGGGGTTGTCATGCTCAAAATAGTCCTTGCCGCGCCAGGTGTAGGCAATCGGGGCCTTCACGCGGGCGGCGAGCTGCACCACCTTGCGTTCCGCTCCGGCGCAGCCGCCCCCGCAGAAGAAAGTAATGCGGTCGTGTGAAGCGAGCATCTGGGCCAGGCGTGCCACGGATTCATGGTCCGGAACCACTGTTTCCCGGGCAAAGGCGGGTGGATGCACCAGGTCTTTGGCCTCCGCCGGCGCGTCCGCCACGTCGCCCGGCAGCACGATGACGCCCACGTCATGCAGGGAATAGGCATGCTGGATGGCGGACATCAGCACGCGGGGAGCCTGCTCCGCCGTGGAAGCCAGTTCCGCATAGGAGCTGCATTCCTTGAACAGCTGCTCCGGATGGGTCACCTGGAAATAGTCCACCCCCACCTGGCTCTGGGGGATGTGGGAGGCGATCGCCAGCACGCGGGCCCTGCTCCGGTGGGCATCATAAAGGCCATTGATCAAGTGAAGATTGCCGGGGCCGCTGCTGCCGCAGCACACGGCCAGGTTACCGGTCAGCTGGGCTTCCGCACTGGCGGCAAAGGCGCCCACCTCCTCATGCCTCATGTGGATCCATTCGATGGTTTTTTTTCTGCGGAGGGCGTCCGTAATGGGGTTCAAACTGTCTCCCACAATGCCGTAAATGCGCTTTATTCCCGCTTTTTCCAAGATTTCAACAAGCTGATCAGCTACCGTATACATGCAGATTAGACCAAGACCGGTTGAAAAAAATCAATGCTTGTGTGTCATAGATACCGGAAGTTCCTTCCGCGCGGAAAACCATGACAGATTTCCAAACAGCCGCCTCTCCTGCCGGGAGGCTTTTTCCTTGAAGAAACCGCGTTGGGGTCTATCTTGGCAAGGTAGTTCCATTTTCCTTGATACCAAACCATGAAATTCCTCACTAAAGCTCTCCTGATGGCCGCCGTTCTGGGAAGCGTTGCCACCGTTCCCGCAGCAGTCGTCTTCCCGGGCCCCACCCCCGGCGCGGCCAATGCGGAGCAGGCTCCCTCCGGCTATACCCTTTCCAACAACATCCTGACGGCCAAATTCATCAACCGGGGCGGGAAGCTTTCCTTCGGAGGAATGACGTCCAAACTGGGCCCTGTAGCCAAGGCCGGGGACGAATTGTTCATCATCAACCTTCAGGACGGCCAGAGCATCAAGTCCTCCGGCCTGAAGGCGGGGGACGTCAAACTCGTCACCCTCCAGCCCAACCCCAAGGCGTTCAAACTGGCGGACCGCTTCCCTGGAAAAGCCGTCACGGCCTCCTTCCAGGCGCTGAACGGCTCCCTGCACATTTCCTGGCGCGCCGTACTCAGGGACAATTCCCACTACCTGCGGCAGGAACTCCGCCTGGTGAGCACAAAGCCCATCCAGATGAAGAGCATCGTGGCCATGCAGTATGACCTGGTGGAAGGGAAGGCGGGTTCCCCCTCCGTTTCCGGAAATGCCAGGGGCGCGCTCATCGTGAACGACCTGGCGTTCACCGCCCTGGAAACGCCCATGGGCATCAACACCGTGGGAGGCTCCGGAAACGCGGCAGGCGGGGAGTCCACGGCATGGAACGCGGACAAATGGTCCACGGTTTCATGGACGGGCAATTTCAACATTCCGCAGGAGCTGAAAAAGCAGTACGGGGAACAGGTAGCCTGCGCGGAAGGCCCCGTCACCATTGACGGCAAGGGCTCCTGCACCATTACCTTCCAGTACAAGGGAGGCGACAAGGGAAACAACAAGCTGAACACCGCCGGCGTGCAGCTCCTTTCCGCCAAGGGGGCCGTCCTTGATTCCGACTTCCACGCCGGGAGTACCGGAGACGCCAATGCCAACAATTCCTACACCGTAAAAGTTCCCGCCAAGGGGAATTACCTGCTGCGCTACTGGGTCCAGACCAAGAGCGAACCGATTGCCAGCAAGGGGGAAATCACTTTCTCCCTGCCCGTGCGCACGCTGGAGGAAAAGGAAGACGCCCAGGCGGACGATTCCCAGCTCGCCCAGGGCGTCTGGAGCCGCAAAACCACCATGCAGCCCAGGGAGGTGTGGGAGGTGTCCTCCGTCCTCGGCATCTTCGCCCCCGGCCAGCAACGCCGTTCCTTCCTGGCCTATATGGAGCGGGAGCGCGTGATGCCCTACCGTCCCTTCATCCATTACAATTCCTGGTATGAACTGAACATCAACCGGAACAATGATTCAGACCCCGCCAAGCGCATGACGGAAGAACAGTGCCTGGCCGTCCTGAAGGATTGGCAGGAACAGTTTTTCCAGAAGCGCGGCATGTCCATTGACGCCTTCGTCTGGGACGACGGCTGGGACGAGTTCAACAGCCTGTGGGATTTCCACAGGATGTTCCCGCAGGGCTTCAAGCGCATTGACGCCGCCGCGGGTAAACAAAAGGCCGGCATCGGCACCTGGCTGGGCCCGGTGGGCGGCTACGGAGCCTCCAAGGGCAAGCGCCTGGCCCACTGGAATGTGAAGCACCCGGACAACAAGATCGGCAACTTCCAGCTTTCCAACAAGGAATACTTTGACGCCTTTGTGGGCCGCTGCTCCCAGATGGTGAAGGATTACAATATGAAGTACTTCAAATTCGACGGCATCAGCACCCATTTCCACGCCAAGGGCCCCGGCAACGAGGAGGATGCGGAAGGCATCATCCGCGTGCTGAACGCCCTGCGCAAGAAGAAGGGGGACCTTTACATCAATTGCACCGTGGGCACCTGGGCCTCCCCGTTCTGGTTCCGTTATGCGGATTCCGTATGGAGGCAGGAAAACGACTTCGGAACGATCGGCGTGGGCGACAACCGCGACAAGTGGATCACCTACCGCGACCGCCTGGTGCATGAGGTCTTTGTGCAGGGTTCCCCGCTGATGCCCATCAATTCCATGATGACCCACGGCCTGATGGTCACCAAGTTCGGGCCGCCCGCGTGCATGCCCCGCGACCCTGAAAACGTGAAGAAGGAACTCCGCTGCGCCACGGCCTGCGGCACCTCCCTGCAGGAGCTTTACGTGGACAGGGACCTGATGAACGCCAAGGACGGCATGCTGTGGGACGAGCTGGCCAAGGGCATTAAATGGATACGCCGCAACGCGGACGTTCTGGACGACGTGCACTGGGTGGGCGGCAACCCGTGGAACAAGGAGGCCAATGAAGGGGCCGTGTACGGCTGGGCCGCATGGAATAAAAACAAGGCCACCCTGGCCCTCCGCAATTCCTCCGACCAGGAAAAGAGCCTGTCCGGCACCCTGCGCGGCATCCTGGACATTCCCGCGGACGTCAAGGGGTCCATCACCTTCAAGGATTCCTATGACGACCAGCGGGAGCTGGACGGCTTCTCCGGCAAGACCGTAAACATTGACAAGGAGCTCACCTTCACGCTGAAGCCCTTTGAAGTGCTGGTGTACGAAGGAGGAAAGGTCAAATAAAAGCTTCCGGAGTCCCGGAGCCACGCTCCTGCTCAAGCAGAAGCGGCACTTGAAAAGCTACATTGGGGGGAGGCTGGAAAAGCAGCCTCCCTCCATTTTTTCCACCCGTCCCTGCGCCCGGGTCAGAACGTTTTCTCAAACGTCACCGCTTCCAGCGGGTCGGAGGGGTTGACCGGCATCACCAGGCATTCCGCATTCTCCCCGCCCAGGTACAGCGTCAAACTGCTGCCGGGGGAATAAACGATGGAGACGCCGTAATATCCCCCTTTCTTCACCAGGGACCAGGTTCCGCGGCAGGAGGAAACGAGGTCCTCCTCCAGCACGGAAAGGTCATCCCTGTCTTCCGGGCGGGAAATCCACCTGCCCCACGCCTCCGGGCGCGGGAAGGAGGAAATCTCGCACGTTCCGTCTTCATTCAGGAGAAGCGTGGAGGAGCTGACCTGGAAAAAGCGCTTCAGCTCCGGAGGCCGGAAAAACCACCGCTCCCTGGGGGAGGATTCCACCTCGTACTTTCCGGACAGGGCCTGGAGCTCCGGCTCCTGGATCCACAGGAAAGTCTTTTGATGCATCACCTGGCGGCACGCCAGGCCCACCACGGCCAGCAGGGAAAGGAACGCCAGGGCAAACGCCCACAGGGCCAGCCGCTTTCTCCACCACGCATACACGGCGGCCAGTCCCGCCACGCTGCCCACGCAGACCCAGAACCCCCAGGAGCGGGAGAGGAAGGCAAGGGCGTCCGCCAGTACGGAAAGGCCATGAGAAAGATCATTCCACATAGGTACTTCAGAATCGCCGGAACTCCGTCAAAGTCAAGGCAACAATGCCGCCTTTTACGGCACGGGAGGCAAGCCGCGCCGCTCCTTTCCCAAAAACTCCCGTCATCATCCCTGAAAATCCTCCTCCGCACTTTTCTCACGGACTCCAATCAGGTAAAGAAACATCTCAACCATGAAGAGTGCAGCACATCACCAGGGACTTTCGGAACAGCAGGTTCTGGAAAACCGGACCAAATACGGGGTCAATATCCTGACGCCCCCGGTAAAGGAACCCCTGTGGAAGCAGTTCCTGGAAAAATTCTCAGACCCCATCATCAAGATTCTGCTGGTGGCCCTGCTCCTGTCCGTAGGCGTGGCCTGCTACCAGTTCTTCACCGGAGCGGAACCGGCCAGCGTCTTCCTGGAGCCCGTGGGCATCCTGGTAGCCATCCTGCTGGCTACCTGCGTGGGCTTCGCCTTCGAGGTAAGCGCCAACAAGAAGTTTGAAATCCTGAACCAGGTCAACGACGAGACCATGGTCCAGGTGATCCGCGGCGGCAATATCTGCGAACTTCCCCGCCGGGACGTGGTGGTGGGAGACATCGTCATCCTGAACACTGGGGAGGAGGTTCCGGCGGACGGCGTCCTGCTGGAAGCCGTTTCCCTCCAGGTCAACGAATCCACGCTGACGGGGGAACCCCTCATCGGCAAAACCACGAATGAGGCGGAATTCAAGAAGGACGCCACCTACCCCTCCAACCACGTTCTGAAAGGAACCACCGTGGCGGACGGCCACGGCATCATGGAAGTGACGTCCGTAGGGGACAGGACGGAATACGGCAAGGTCTATGAAGGCTCCCAGATCGACAACAAGGTGCAGACTCCCCTCAACCGCCAGCTTTCCAGGCTGGGCGACCTCATCACCTGGGCCAGCTACGCCATTGCCGCCCTCATCATCATCGGGCGCCTTACCCTGTACTTCTCCCACCTGCCCGGCCCCGTGGAATGGCTAAGCGCGGGAACCTACATTCTGAACACCGTCATGATCGCCGTGACCGTCATCGTGGTTACGGTGCCGGAAGGGCTGCCCATGAGCGTCACCCTGAGCCTGGCCCTGAGCATGAAGAGCATGCTCGCCAACAACAACCTGGTGCGCAAGATGCACGCCTGCGAAACCATGGGGGCCGCCACCGTCATCTGCACGGACAAGACGGGCACCCTGACGCGCAACCAGATGAACGTATACAAGGCGGACTTCTACGGCCTGGGGGACGCCGCCCCGGCGGATGGCGAGCTGGGCAACCTGATCCGGGAAGGCATCGCCGTCAACTCCACCGCCTTCCTGGACTATGCGGACCCGGAACACATCAAGGCCCTGGGCAATCCCACGGAAGGGGCGCTCCTCCTGTGGCTGCACGGGCTGGGCGTGAATTACCTGGACCTGCGGGAAAACGCCCGCGTGCAGGAACAGCTCACTTTTTCCACGGAACGCAAGTACATGGCTACCGTGGTGGAATCCCCCCTGCTGGGCAAAAAAGTCCTTTACGTGAAGGGCGCGCCGGAAATCGTGCTGGGCCTCTGCTCCACCGTCCTGACTCCGGAAGGCCAGGTTCCTGCCGCGGACATGCGCCCCGCCATTGAGGAACAGCTCCTGGCCTACCAGAACCAGGCCATGCGCACGCTGGGCTTCGCGTACCGAATCCTGGATGATGACGCCCCGGTGTTTGAGGACGGCCGCGTCATCCGCAAAGACCTGGTTTACCTGGGCATCGCCGCCATTTCCGACCCCGTCCGGGACGACGTGCCCCAGGCTGTGAAGGACTGCATGGACGCGGGCATCAATATCAAGATCGTCACGGGAGATACCCCCGGCACCGCACGGGAAATCGGCCGCCAGATCGGCCTGTGGACGGAGGCGGACACGCCGGACCGCCTGATGACGGGCGTGGAGTTTGAACAGACGCCGGATGCGGAACTGCTGGACCGCGTGATGGACCTGAAAATCATGTGCCGCGCCAGGCCCATGGACAAGGAACGCCTGGTGAAGCTGCTCCAGAAGAAGGACCAGGTGGTGGCCGTCACCGGGGACGGCACCAACGACGCCCCCGCCCTGAACGCCGCGCAGGTGGGCCTCTCCATGGGGGACGGCACTACCGTAGCCAAGGAGGCCAGCGCCATCACCATCCTGGACAATTCCTTCATGAGCATTTCCCGCGCCGTCATGTGGGGACGCTCCCTGTACCGGAATATCCAGCGCTTCATCGTCTTCCAGATGACCATCAACGTGGCGGCCTGCCTCATTGTGCTCATCGGCGCGTTCCTGGGCACGGAATCCCCCCTCACGGTCACGCAGATGCTCTGGGTCAACCTCATCATGGATACCTTCGCCGCGCTGGCCCTGGCCTCCCTGCCGCCGGACGAACGCGTGATGCAGGATCCGCCGCGCAAGACGACGGACCACATCATCACCCGCCCCATGGGCAGGAACATTCTGGGCGTGGGCATCCTGTTCGTGGCCTTCCTGTTCGGCCTGCTGCAATACTTCAAGCATGCGGACGTCACCAGCCTCACGCAGTTCAGCCTCAGCGGCTACTTCGGCAGCTACCTGGACTTCTCCTCACCGGAGCATGAACTGACCGGCTATGAACTGTCCCTGTTTTTCACCATCTTCGTCCTTCTCCAGTTCTGGAACATGTTCAACGCCAAGGCTTTCAACACGCACCAGAGCGCCTTTGCCCGCATGGGCGCCAGCATCGGGGGCTTCGGAGTGGTGGCTCTGCTCATCCTGGCCGGGCAATACCTCATCGTCACCTTCGGCGGCAAGATGTTCAACGTGGTGCCCCTGAGCTGGACGGACTGGGGCATCATCTTTGCCGGCACCTCCCTCGTCCTGTGGATCGGAGAGCTGGTGCGCGCCTTCACGCCGGACAAATCCTCCGCCCGCCCGTAAGACGTCCCGCCGCGTCATCCGGGTGAAAATCCACCTGCATGACACGGACGGCGCTGCCGCCCGGAAAGCCTTCTTTCAACAAAGGAGGCCGCCGGCGTGTCATTCACAGCATGGACTTGACACGCCTGACGGGCTCTATCTCCGGTTCCGCCGTTCTCCTCTTCTTGTTCTCCCTCCTTTTTTCCGGGTGTAAAAAGACGGAACAGGTGCCGCATGAAACGCCCACGCTTATTTACGAACAGCCTGTTGCCATGGACATCCCGGTGACGGGAAGCTGGGTGGGCCATCTGGACGGCGTGGACAACGCCTCCATCGTTCCCCAAATCACGGGCTACCTGCAAACGCAGAATTACGCCAACGGCGCCATTGTGAAGAAGGGGGAGGTGCTTTTCCGCATTGACGATTCCACCTTCAAGGACCAGGTCTCCAAGGCCAAAGCCACGCTGGAACAGGCGCAGGCCCAGCTCCAGCAGTTGAATTATGACGCGGAGATTTACAAGCCCCTGGCCGCGGAGAACGCCATTTCCAAGCAGAAGTACGAGGATACGCGCCTCTCCGCCATTGCCGCGGAAGCGCAGGTGCAGCAGGCCACGGCGGCCCTGGCCCTGGCTGAAAAGAATCTTTCCTATACGGTGCTGTATGCCCCCTTTGACGGAATCGCCGGCATTTCCAAGACGAATATAGGCGACCTGGTCAGCCCGGAAAGCGGCCCCCTCGCCGTCGTATCCTCCGTCAATCCCATCCGCGTCAACTTTGCCGTCACCCAGCAGGAATGGATCCAGCAGGCCGGCAAGAACGGGAATGAAGGCGTCCAGACGGGCAGCAAGCTGGATATCACGCTGAAAGACGGTACCAAATACCCGGAACAGGCTACGGTGGTAGCCATTGACCGGGCGTTCAACCCCCAGACGGGCACCATCCGCGTGCAGGCCAACCTCCCCAATGCCGATTACCTGCTGCGTCCCGGCATGTTCATCATGGCTACGGCCCGGCTGGCTACCGTCAAAAACGCGCTGACCGTTCCGGCAAAGGCTCTTCTTTCCACGCAGGGGCGCTTTTTCGTCATTGCGCTGGATGAGAACAACCACCCTTCCATCATCCCCGTGCAGGCCGGAACGCAACTCGGCGACCGGCAGCAGGTCATTCCGCTGAAACCGGGTTCCCTCACCCCGCAGAGCAAAGTGGTCGTGGACGGCCTTCTCCAGGCGGAAATGGCCTCCAGAAACCCGGACGCACGCCTGAAAGCGGTACCCGCCAGCAACCAATAAGCCCCTCCCGCCATGGCCGATTTCTTCATCAAGCGCCCCATCCTCTCCATCTGCCTCTCCATCATCATCGTCCTGCTGGGGACCTTCTCCATTCTGCGCCTGCCCATTTCCGAGTATCCGGACATCATCCCCCCTTCCATCCAGGTGACGGCCACCTATCCCGGAGCGGATTGCGAGACGGTGGTCAAATCCATCGCATCCCCCATTGAGCAGCAGATGTCCGGCGTGGACGGCATGTCCTACATGACTTCCGTCAATACCAACAACGGGCAGATGAGCATGATGATCCTCTTTGAGATCGGCACGGAGGCGAACATGGACCAGGTGCTTTCCTACCTGCGCTACGGGCAGGCCACCTCCCAGCTTCCGCCGGAAGTCAGCGAACTGGGCGTCTCCCTGCGCAAGACCAGCGGGCTGCCCGCCCTGGTCGTCAGCCTTTATTCCCCCCAGGGAACCTACGACGGCCTCTGGCTGGCCAATTACGCGTATATCAACATGGTGGACGCCATCAAGCGCGTGCCCGGCGTGGGCGACGTGCAGGTGTTCGGCTCCGGCCGCTATGCCATGCGCATCTGGCTGAATCCGGAAAAGATGGCCGCCCTGAACATCACGGCCCGTGACGTGATGCTGGCGGTGCAGGCCCAGAACGCCGTGAACCCGGCGGGCAAGATAGGCGCGCAGCCCGCTCCGCCGGACCAGCAGCTTTCCTTCACCGTGAAGGCGCCCGGACGCCTGACCAGCGTGAAGGAGTTTGAAAACATCGTGGTGCGCGGACAGGGCAGTTCCATCGTGCGGGTGGGTGACGTCGCCCGCGTGGAGCTGGGTTCGGAGACTTACAGCCTCAGCTCTTCCGTAAACGGCATGCCCGCCGCCTCCATCGGCATTTACGAAGCGCCCGGAGGGAACGCCATCCAGCTGGTGGACAATATCAAGGCCCTGCTGAACGATACGGACATGCCCCCCGGCATGGATTACCTCGTTTCCCTGGACTCCACGCTGGCCGTCCGCGCCGGGATTGAAGACATCGTCAGCACGCTGGTGATCGCCCTGGGCCTGGTTGTGCTGGTGGTCTTCATCTTCCTCCAGGGCTGGCGCGGCACGCTGATTCCGGCTTTTGCCGTGCCGGTGTCCATCGTGGGCGCCTTCATCGCCTTTCCGTTTTTCGGCTTTTCCATCAATACCATCTGCCTGATGGGCCTTGTGCTGGCCATCGGCCTGGTGGTGGACGACGCCATCGTGGTGGTGGAGGCGGTGAAGAACCATATTTCCAACGGAGAAAAGCCGCTCCAGGCCACCATCGCGGCCATGAAGGAGGTATCCGGCCCCATCGTGAGCACGGCCCTGGTGATTTCCTGCGTGTTCGTGCCCACCCTGCTGCTGCCCGGCGTCACGGGCAAGCTGTTCGAGCAGTTCGCCGTGACTATCGGCATGTCCATCATCATTTCCGCCTTCTGCGCCCTGTCCCTCAGCCCCACCCTGTCCGCCAAGCTGCTGAAAGGAGGGAAAGCGGATTCCATCCCCCTGCTGGGGCCCTTCTTCAAGTTATTCAACAAGGGCTTCAACAAGGCGCGCGACTGGTACGTGGAAATTTGTGCCAAGCTCATCCGGCACATGTGGCTTTCCATCCTGCTGCTGGCCGCCATGACCGTCCTCCTCTTCCCTCTCGCCAAGCTCATTCCCACCGGCTTCCTTCCCAATGAGGATCAGGGCTACCTGTTCGGCGGCGTGGAACTGCCGGACAATACCTCCCTGAACGTCACGGCGGCCACCGCCGCGCGGATTGAACAGATCATCCGGGAAGATCCCGGCGTGGAAGTGGTCACCACCGTAAACGGGTTCAACCTCATCAGCTCCGTCCAGAGTTCCTCCAATTCCTTCTTCTTCATTTCCCTGAAACCATGGTCCGAACGCACCGCCCCGGGTATGACGGCGGACGGCATCGCCGCCCGGCTGAAAAGCAAGCTGAACGCGGAGATTTCCTCCGGCATGGCGTACGTGGTCCCGCCGCCGCCCCTGCCGGGCGTAGGCACATCCGGAGACGTCACCTTCCTGCTGGAGGACCGCCAGGGCATCGGGGAGAAATTCCTGGCCGCCAATACGTCCAAATTCATCGAGGCTGCGGAAAAGAGGCCGGAAATCGCGGGCATCAGCAATTTCATGTCTCCCTCCAACCTTCAGTACAATCTGAACGTGAATACGGAGCAAGCCACCCTCCAGAACATGAACGTGGATGAGATTTACGCCACCATCCAGGCGTATATGGGCAGCACCTTCCTGAACAATTTCAACATTTACGGTCAGGAATGGCAGGTGTACATGCAGGCGGACGCCCCGTACCGGAACAGCATCGACAAGCTTTCCATGTTTTACGTGCGCAACAATGACGGCGACCCAGTCCCGCTGGATTCCGTCATTAACGTCACTCACGGCTGGGCGCCGGAATTCCTGATCCGCCAGAACATGTTCAACAGCTCCCAGCTCAACGTCACCCCGGCTCCGGGCTATTCCTCCGGGCAGGTCATGAATGCCCTGGAGGAAGTCTTCGCCCAGACCATGCCGTCCGGCATGGGGTATGACTACTCCGGCATGAGCTACCAGGAAAAACAGGCGCAGAAAGGCATCACCATCGGCATGATCTTTGCGGCGTCCGCCGTGTTCGTTTTCCTGATCCTGGCCTCCCTGTATGAGAGCTGGTCCCTGCCCGTTGCCGTCTTCATGACCGCCCCCATCGCCATCCTGGGCGCATTCCTGGCCCTGTGGATGTTCGGGCTGAACCTGAACATTTATTCGGAAATCGGCCTCATCGTGCTGATTGCACTGGCGGCCAAGAATGCCATCCTCATCGTGGAATTCGCCGTGCTGGAACTGAGGCAGGGCACGGACCTGCTTACGGCCACGCTGGACGCGGCCAGAATCCGCCTGCGCCCCATCCTGATGACCTGCTTTGCCTTCATCATGGGCTGCCTTCCCCTGGCCGTAGCCACGGGAGCGGGAGCGGCAGCGCGGCAGGTGGTGGGCGTGGGAGTCATCGGCGGCATGATTACGGCCGTCTTCATCGGGGTGTTCTTCATCCCCTCCTTCTTCTACCTGATTGCCAAGCTGGCCAAACTGGACAAGAAAGCGGCGCGGGAACTCCAGGAAAAGGCCCAGGGAACAGCCGCCCCGGCCAAGTAGGCCACGCCGCACGCCCGGAACGGCAAAGCCCGCGCCTGCACGGGAGCCCTTTCCGCTACATCCAGAATATCCAGGCCCAGAAAGCCTTCACGAAGACGAGCACCACATTGATCAGCAACCCTACCTTCACCATGGTCATCTGAGGGAATTTCCCTGTGGCGAAGGCCAGGGCGTTGGGAGGCGTGGAGACGGGAAGCATGAAGGCGCAAGAGGCCCCGATGCCCACCAGAAGCACCAGCGGCGTGGCGGACATGCCCATGGCGGAGGCCACCGTCACCATTAACGGAGCCACCAGGGCTGCGCTGGCCGTATTGGAGCAGAATTCCGTCAGCGACGTGATGAAGAGGCTGATGATGAGCAGGATGATAATGGGACTCTGCCCCATGGCCAGGGAAGATACCTGGTCCGCCAGAAATCCCGCCGCCCCCGTCTGGACGAGGATGCTGCTGAGCGTGATGCCGCCGCCGAACAGCAGCAGGACGCCCCAGTCCGTATTTTTGGCGATGCCGCCCCAGTTGATGACCCCGCACAGGGGCAGCAGAACCGCGGCACACAGCGCAATGAGCGTGTCCATGGACGGAATGCCGCCCAGAGCGGAGGAAAGGAAGCTGCTGCACATCCAGCTCCCGGCCACCAGCACGAAGAGAAGAAGCACGCGCACCTGCCTAGCATTCAGCCGGGCCTCCGCATCCTCCCCTTCCGCCGGGGCCATGTCCACATGCAGCCCCAGCCGCGGGCGGAAGAACAGGTACATCAGGCAGAAGACAATCACTCCGAATACCAGGACAATGGGCATGGCAATCCGGAACCATTCCGCAAATCCCATGCCGAGCTCATGCGCCGCAATGGCGTTGGGAGGGGAACCCACCAGCGTTCCCATGCCGCCGATGGAGGCGCTGTACGCCACCCCCAGCACGGCAAAGGGTGCCGTCGTCTTGAGCTTTTCCGCCGGAATGCGGTCCAGCAGGCCGATGACCAGCGGGAGCATCATGGCCGCCGTGGCCGTATTGGACATCCACATGGAGAGGAACGCCGTAGCCAGGAAAATCAGGATCAGGGCCATCCCCAGGCTTCCGCGGGCCATCCGGAGGATTTTTCCAGCCAGCCAGGTATCAATTTTCTGTTCGTGGAGAGCCCCGGCCAGCGCAAAGCCGCCGAAAAACAGGAAAATGGTGGGATCCGCAAAGCCGGCCAATGCCTTCGCCCCCGGAAGAATCCCCATGAACATGGCGAGCACCGGCACCAGCAGGGCGGTCACGGTCACATGCAGTGCTTCCGTCAGCCACAGAATACCGATGAAGGTGAGAACGGCCAGCCCCCTGGCTACCTCCGGCTCCACGGGAAGCCACTTGAGCATGGCCAGGAAAAGAAGCACGTCACACGCAATGATGATGTAATTGCGGTGTCCTTTGGCGGTGTCGGTGGTACGGTGGCGCATGGCTGGAAAAACAAAATGGTGTTATTTCCTTTTGTACGCCTCCGGGGAATAGAGTCAATATCATTCCGGAAAAGTCCGGGAGAAGCCCCCATGCCGCGGAAGCATGGGCAGGAACGGGCCATGGCCCACAGCGAAGTAATCCGCAGGGGCACCCCAGGAAAAATCAGGCCGCCCACGGTTCCTTTGTACACAAGAAGGCCATGCCATGCAAAAAGCCGCCATGCAATTGCACGACGGCTTGTAAAAACTGTTTGATTGACGCGCGGAGGCAGTAACCTACGCCCGGGCAATTATTCAGCGGCGGGTTCGGCGGCCTTCTTGGCAGCCGGCTTTTTGGCGGGAGCCTTCTTGGCGGCGGCAGCCTTGGTTTCAGTCTTCTTGGCTGGGGCCTTGGCCGCGGTCTTTTTGGCGGGAGCTTCCTTGGCGGCAGGCTTGGCGTCCTTGGCAACGGGAACGGCCAGACGGATAGGCGTATTGGAATTCAACTTGGACTGTTCCTTCTTACGCTTGATGTATTCAACACGTCTGCGGCGCTTGGTGACTTTGCGGATTTGCTGTCCCATAGTGATAATTGCTATGATATTTACTAATTCTTAAGAGCTCCATGTGGCACATGGGCGTGGATACAACTACCAACCCCGCCTCCCATACGCAAGCACAAAGCATTATTAAGGCACAGAAAGACGGCGGCAGTCCCCGCTTTTTCCAACCGGGCCGGAAAAAGGGAACGGCGGCAGGCGGGGCGGAACGAAAGGATTCCCTACCACAATTTCAGCGCATCCACCCGGACCGGATGCTCCCAGCGCAGGTGGTCCCGGATAGCGGCGGCAATGAATTCCAGGCCGCGCTCCACCGCCGCGGCCAGTCCGTCCCCGGCGGCCAGCCGCGCCGCGATGGCGGCGGACAGGGAACAGCCCGTTCCATGCGTGCTCACATCCCTCACGCGCGGGCGGTTCCATTCCCCCAGCATGCGGCCGTCCGGGCCGGCCAGCACGTCCCGGCAGTCTCCTTCCAGATGGCCGCCCTTCAGCAGGACGGGGCACCCGTACCTGATGGCAAGGCGCGCGGCAGCCTCCGGCAGTTCCTCCCTTTCAGGGTTGACGGAAGAGCGCAGCAGCACGGCGGCTTCATCCAGATTGGGGGTCAGCAAGGCCGCGCCCGGCAGCAGAAGTTCTTCATAAACGGCTACAGCCTCCTCCCTCATCAGCCGGTCTCCTGCCGTAGCGATCATGACGGGATCCACCACAACGGGGATACCCGTACCTGCCAGCACCTCATGCACCGCACGGACGATGGCCGGGGAGTACAGCATGCCCGTCTTCACGGCGCTTACCGGAAAATGCTCCAGATTGATGCGCACCTGGTCCGCCACCAGCTCAGGGTCCACCTCCTGGATGCCGCGCACCAATCCCGGCGCCTCGGACACGACGCAGGTGACGGCCGTGAGCGCAAACGCCCCCATGGCATGGGCCGCCTTCATATCCGCCTGAAGCCCGGCCCCTGCGGAGCAGTCGGAACCGGCAACCGTCATCATTACGGGAATACTCATGCCCCTGTTTTTAATCGGGAGGGAAGCCCTTGAACATCCAAAAATCCGCACGCACCGCCTCAATGTCACAAATCCGGGTGGGAAAACGCCGCGGGAATGCCACAATCCGCCCATGACGCACGCCGCCCCTGCCTCGGACGAACAGGAATTCTGGCTTTTCATTCAGGACGCCCCTCTGCCGGCGGCGGAGGAATTGCAGAAGAACATGTTCCGCCTGGACGCCTGCTTCCGGCTGAACCTTTCCGGCGCGCCGGAAAACGCGCCGGACCATGTGCTGGAAGGGGAATACCTGGACGAAGAGGGAGAATCCCAGCTTGACGTGTTCTGGGTCATGGAAACGGACGATGCCCGCCAGGCCTTCAAAAGGGACCGCTCCGCCCTCCGGCAAATAGGGGAACGCACCAAGATGCTGCGTTTCATCCTGGAGGACGAATGCGCGCTGGGCCATGTGTTCGCCATGCTTCACGCCATTCTGGAACACCGGGACGGCCTGCTGGTCATCCCGGACGACCGGGGCAACATCATTCTGGAACGGCGGCAGGCCCTGGAATTCCTGAACCGGGAAATCCGGGAAGACTAGCGTTCCTCCGTCTGCGGGACACGGCTGCCCTCCCGCTCCGCATTCAGTTGGAGCGCCTTCTTTTTCCAGACTTCCGCCATGTCCGCATCCTGCGGGGTTCCCTTTCCGGTGCTGTAGCAGACGGAAAGCATCAGCATGGCGTTGACGTGGTCCTGCCCGGCGGCCAGCCGGAGCCAGTTGAACGCCTTGCCTTCATCCACGGGTACGCCGGAGCCTTCCAGATACGCCAGTCCCACGATGTACTGGGCACGGGCGTCCCCGGCGGAGGCCGCCTGCTCATACCATTTCATCGCGCGCTCCATGTCCTGCTCCACGCCCTCCCCCTTCGCATAAATATTCCCCAGATAGACGGAGGAAGGCGTATTCCCCCCGTTGGCGGCCTTTTCCAGCAATACCCGCCCGGAAGCAGGATCCTTGTCAAAGCCCAGCTTCCCCTCCATGTAGGCCCGGCCCAGCAGGCCCATGGCCGCCGGATGCTCTTCATCCGCCGCCTTGCGCCACAGCTCCAGGGCCTTGTTCCGGTCCTGGTCCGCGCCGTCCCCCTTGAAATACATCATGCCCAGCATGTACAGGGCATTCCCCCGCTGGGTTCCTGGACGCGCCAGCCCGTATTCAAACCACTCCCTGGCCGCTCCGGCATCACGCTTGACGCCGGTTCCGTACAGGAACATGGCGCCGATAACCGTCTCCCCGGAATATCCGGAACCCGTTTCCGCCACGGAGTCACACCAGGAGCGCACATCCAGCGGATGGACCCAGCCGTTCTGCAATCCCTCCGCATACAGGGCGGCCACGTCATTGAGCGTCTTCACGTGCTCCCTGTCATTCCCTTTCTCGCGGGCGGCTTTGGCGGAGGCGGCGTCCAGGCGTTCCCGCCAGGCTGCGGCCTCCCCCTTTTCTTCGGCAGGCTCTTCCCGTTTCCCGGAAGGGGCGGCCTGCTTTTCCCCGGCAGCGGGCTTGCGGTCACACCCGCACCACAGGAGGGAGGCAGAGGCGGCCACGCACAAGACGGCAATTTTTTTCATCATGCGCATTACCATAGGACAGCCGCACGGAGCTGCCAAGAAGAGAAATGACGGAAATGCCGCAGCCGTCCCCGCATGGGGACGCACAACATGCCTCCTGCCGCCGCGGAAGCGGGATTTTCTCTTTTAGCATTGAATATTTCCCTATTTTTGTTCTACTGGAACCAGTTCAACCTCTGATGAAATCCGTACCGCGCCTGTATCTCCTGACGTGCCTGGGCCTGGCGTCCCTGGGAAGTTTCTGCTACCGGGGTTCCGCAACGGAACTTCCTGTAAAATACATCTTTGAACTGTCGGATGAACCGGTGAAAGTGCGCCCTGGAAAAATAGACACCAAGAGCGTTTTCTTCCCCAAATACGCGCGAGGCACTTCTCCGGAAGCCCTGAAGCGGCAGGCGGCCCTCTTCCAGTCCCAACTAGGGCAGGCCGCTTCCCGGAGCAAGCCTGCCATCAGCATCCACATGAATGACGACAGGACGGAAACGGACGGCAATGCCCGGTCAGGCTATGAATTCTACCATCCGGACAACCAGGAAGGGCTCATCATCACGACGGAGACGCCGGACGAGGAAGTCTGGCTGAACGATGGAGACCCGGACAGCCCCTTTTTCCACACTCCCCGCTCCGCCACCAATACGGAAATCCGTGAAATCTCCACGCCTTCCGACGTCTGGCCCGCCTGGAACGAAGCGGAAGTCAACCTGCACATGAACCTTCCGGAATCGGAGCCGCGCCCCTTTGTGATTCAGCCGGCGCCGTCCGGAGCCATCCGCACCATCATTAAATCCTTCAATGGAGCCATTTTTGAAGCGGACACCCAGCCCATGCATCCCGTGTGGGACCAGCTCCCCCCCGGATACGTTCCCATTCCGGCGCTCCCCGCTTACCAGCCCACTGTGCTGAGGAAACTGCAATAGCGGCAGGAGGGGATCAAAACTTGAACCGGACGGCCCCGAAAACAGACCATCCGTTGAAGGCCCTGGCCGTTGTTGAGTCCACCCGGCTGGTGACATATTCCACCGCCAGCATCAGCTTGACCGCATTGACGGCCTCCGGGCACAGGTAGCAGTTCAGCCCCAGGTAAAAGGAATGCATGCTGTCCACCCACGCGGGGTAATGGGTGACGCTGGGCACATACCGCGTATTCAGCTTCACGGAGCGGTTTCCGAAGGAACACTGGTACTGAAAGACGCCTTCCAAGTGGGGGGAAATCCGGTAAACGGGCTGGAGAACCAGACCGTACACGTTCTTTGCGCCCGGCTGGCCCACGATCCCCACGCCCGCCAGCAGGTTCCCCATCACGGAAAAGGCGCCGCGGCTGGCGTCCCAGCTCAGGGAAAGCACGTCCTGCGCGCCCGTTCCACAGTAATCGGAAGAGGAGGGAACCTTCCTTCCCCGCCACTCCGTAAAATTATGGGCGTACTGGTACCCCAGAGTCTGGCTGTCCCACATGGGAGAAGCCACCTTCCATTTCATGGCGTTCAGGGCAAACAGGTTATCCGCGGAATGAAACTGGATTTCATCCTTCAAATCCGTACCGTTCGCGTTCAGGTAAACGCCGTAGGAATGGTACAGGCTCTTGGCGTCCTTCTGGAAATTGGCCTCCAGCCCCCAGTTGGAGATGGGAATCAATTCATTGCACAGGGCGGACCTCTCCACCGTTTTAATCCGGGAGGAAGCCTGGCAATATTCCGACGTCAGGTGCGGCGTCAGCTTCCCGGCCCTGAACTTGACGCCGGACATGGTCTTTTCCAGATAAAGCTCATACAGGGACCACTCCGTGCGGCTGCCGGTCCATTCTCCGCGCACTTCGCGGTGGCGGCCTTCCAGATCCCCCACGTTCGTCAGGTTAGACAGGCGCCAGGAGCCGTCCCCCATCACAACGTCGCCGCCCAGATAAGCGCGGCGCCACTCGCTGTTATGGCCGCCGGAAGAAGGGCAGAACTTGTTGGCTCCATTGGGGCTGACGGCTGCCGTCTGGTACTGGCCAATCAGGGTCAGCTTCACCCTCCTGATCCATGAGGAATCATCCCGGTACAGAACGGGCCCGCGGTCCAGCACACGGCACAGGGACGGCAGAGAATCCCCGGAAGCCGGGTGAAGCTGCGCCGTTCCCGCGCCGGCCTCCGCCGCAGGAAAAGCGGCGCACCAGCAGGCGGCAAGCAGGTATTTCCCCAGAAAAACAGGCTTCATCATAGGCTCGACAAACAGGTTGCAGGACGCACACCTTAAGGGGGGCCCTCCGAAAATCAAGCCCGGATGTTTCTTTTGGCGTTGCTGTTTTTCAAAAAGCCATGTTATGAAAAGCGGCAGCTATGGACACTACAACACGACCCTCTCTCTGGAAATACTTCATCCTATGCCTGACGAAAAAGTACTGCGCCTTCTCCGGAACGGCTCCCCGGCGAGAGTTCTGGGGCTTTTTCCTTTTCATGAACCTCTTCTCCTTCATCTTCAGTCTTGTCGGCGGAGTCATCGTCGCGGTCACTCTTCCGTGGGGAGAACTGGCGGCCATGCAGGACCCGGAACAAATGCAGGCTATCCTTTTTACCCGAATAGCCTCCTTCTTCTTCATTACCCAAATCGTCTTGCTGGTCCTTTATCTTCCTACCCTGGGCGTCACTATCAGAAGGCTTCGGGACGCCGGCTTCAACACGGCGTGGGGTTACGGTTACCTGGGCCTGGGCGTCATTATTTTCCTCAACTGGGCCATCCTGGAGCGCTTCCAGTATCCAGGGGGAACCGCGACGCAATTCCTGGGTATCATTTCTACCGCCTACTGGCTGCTCCTCCTCATTCTGGCATGCTTCCCCACCCGGCCCGCGGTGGAGAGCACGCCTGAATAAGCACTTCCCGTTCCTGCCGGGAGAGGCCGTAAACGCCTTCCATCAGCTCATTCATCCGTTCATCCCCTTCCGGGCAATAGCGGGCCGTGAGGGTATCCGCCAGCTCTTCCACCTCCCGCAGCACGGAAAGGCCGGGCACCCGGATGGGAACGCGGAGGATGGGTGCCGTATCCATCTGGAAAAAGTCCCCCTGCATCTTCCCCCTGCGGAGAAACCAGAACTGCATGAGACGTGAATTGAACAGGGCGGCCAGGTACTTCATGCTTACGCGTTCCGTGCGTATCACGTTGAACGCCATCATTACATAAGCCTCATCCTCCGTGTAGGAGAAGGTGGGCCGTGCACACTTCCGGACAGCCAGAATCTTGGGACCGGGAAGGAAGAACCGTTCCTTCCGGGGCCAGTGCACATGATAGTACTTCATGCGGCCCATGCGGGTTTCCCGCCGGGCTTCCATCAGGGGGCGGAACTTTTCCAGATGCCGGAGAAGCGTGACGGCCTGTTCCGACCCGTTGGACGGAGTCAGGTAGAGCAACACCTTCTCCGGAGCTTTCAACATGTATCTTCCTGCCAGGGCGGGTTCATACAGAGGCTTGAGAAAACGCCGTTCCGCAGCCGGCAGCCGGTTGAAATACCCCTGCGGCACTACAAACACCCCTTCCCCCCTCCGGACGCCGGACCGCTGCACTGCCTCCGGCACCAGACTCTCCAGCGCACGGGCGGAAACGACATCGGGGTTCGGAACAATCCCCTGCGTCATTTCCTTTGCGGCATCCAGCCTGAAATTCCGGCATCTCTCCATCTTCTCCAGAACGTTCCATTCGGCTGCGGAGCAGAAAAACAATCCTTCCTTGACGCATGCCCCGGTATCTTCCGGCAAAGAAAACCGGCAGTACGGTTCATGTTCCAGAAAGGATTCCACCTCTTCCATGGGACCGCAAAAACGGCGGTATTCCGGAACCGGGAGTCCTCCCCCATCCCCCTTCTTTTCCGCCAGAACGGTCATGGTATGAACCCGTGCGGCTTCAAACACCCGGCAAGCCCCGAAATCCGACAAACGCAGCAATCCGCAATCTTCCAGCAGCTTGCGGCGAAGGGGAACCGCTCCGGCATTCGCCATCCACCTGTTGGGAACAACCAAATGCATCACGCCCCCCTGTTTCAGGGCATCCAGCCCCACACAGGCGAACACGTACCAGTAATCCATGCGTGAAGAACAGTAGGAAGCCAACGGAGAAGACTTCAGACGGTCAAACAGCTCCTTGTTCCCTTTTTCCCCGACAAAAGGGGGATTCCCGATTACCAGGTCAAAGCCTCCGTCCGCCATCACCGCTGAAAGGCCCTGCCGCCAGACGCCATCCGCAGACATGTCCAGGCTGTCCCCGCACAGCAGGTGGTCCCGGAAATCCCCCTTTCCTCCGGCAGCTAGCCATGCACAGTGAAAACGGAAACGGGCTACCTCCAGAGCCTCCGCACAAACATCCACCCCGTAAATATTCTCTTCCAGAATGGCACGGAATAAATCGGCCTCCGCATATTCCGGCTCCAGACGCTTTCTGCGCGCGGCAAGCTCCCGAAGCATTCCCATGGTGAATGCCCCCGCCCCGGCGGATAAATCCAGCACCCGGATATTTCTCAGCAACCCGGCTTCCTCATTACCATTCCGGGGAGCAGGCAATCTGGATGCCAGCCAGGAGGATACCGCCTCCCGGGCCATCCAGCGGACCAGGAAGCCGGGAGTATACACGGTTCCGGAACGACGGCCATCCGTCAGGGAGCGTTCCAGCAATCCCTCCAGCACGGAAGGAGTAACAGCCCGGTGAGCATCCTCTTCCCGCAGGGAAAAAGAGAATCCTTCCGGAAGACGGAATTCATGGTCCGCCTGCCGTTCCTGCAAATTGTTCACCAAAGCCTCTTTCAACCGCCTCCAGGCTTCGGGACGGCTCCCCTTTCCCTTCTCCAGGGCGAAACACCGGGCCATGAAACAATCCTGAACGCTCCGCTCCTTCACTGCCGTATTCGTACACTACCAGACCGGACCACGCAATCAAAAGCAGGAATTGCCCCGGATACCTCCCTCACTACATTTCTGTACGGGACGCTTTTCCTTAACGTTCCATACATGTTTTCCGCAGGGAAAGGCGGTCCCAGTTCTCCTGCAACCATCCGGGGAACATCCGCAGCTCTTGCAAAGATAAAACCTGTATAGTATCAAAAATATATCGTAATGCCAGAAACTCTGCACAGGAAGGCTGTGGATGCTATGTTTCAGAAATCATTCATAAAATCATGGAGGGAAGGCACTCCGGTTGCAGGTATCCCTGGCGTCCTGCTTTTCTATTACCCTGGAAAATGTGACAGCACCTATATTCTCAAGGCAATGTTTACAGCCACGACGAATGCCAAACACCGCTAGAATCACAGGCAATATGAAAAAGAATCTATTAAAAATATCTTTTCTGATTACATTGGTTATTTTAATCATTCCGGCAACTATTTTATTTACAAAAAGCAATTGTGCCCATATTCAAATAAAATCAGAATCCGGAGATATTGTTTTTTCCGATGATGTATCATTTAATCAAAATCCGTATTTTTTGAATTTTGATTCCGACAACATCCGGGATTTTCTAGGAAAAAATGATATTGGAGATACGGACAACATAATCATTTATAATAACGATCATGTCATTTACCGGGGATATAAGGGATATCTGCGGTCTTTGAACGATTCCAAGCAATGGGGACTTCCCGGAAGATTCATTAAAAACGGCACCGTATTGACGGACATGTTTGCCGTCTCCACTTATTACAATGGACATGTTTTCAAAGAACCGTATTCCAAACAATATTTTCTTGAAATGTCATGCGTGAACGAAAACGATCCTTTCCCCATGTACGGAGAAAATCAATAAGAACGGCATTCGCATGGAATTTTTTATGTTGCCGTTATTAAAACACTAAATGTAATTTCCAAGAGATTTCAACACCTGATTTTAAATAACTGCCTGTCCATATTATCGTGCATGCTTGCACCGCCCGAAAAGAGGCTTGGCAGGGCAAATGAGAATCGGAAAGAACAAATCGTTTTTTCAACGTTCCCTATCAAACAAAAGTCCGGCTTTGCCATCAGCAAGCCGGACTTAAAAAGAGATGGTACCCCGTCACGGGCTCGAACCGTGGACAAACTGATTAAGAGTCAGCTGCTCTACCAACTGAGCTAACGAGGCACTGGAATGGTGGCGTTCCTGCAAGGAACGACCGGATGGTACCCCGTCACGGGCTCGAACCGTGGACAAACTGATTAAGAGTCAGCTGCTCTACCAACTGAGCTAACGAGGCACTGGAATGGTGGCGTTCCTGCAAGGAACGACCGGATGGTACCCCGTCACGGGCTCGAACCGTGGACAAACTGATTAAGAGTCAGCTGCTCTACCAACTGAGCTAACGAGGCATGTATCCGGCAGTTCCCCGCGACAAGCTCCAACTCTGAAGATGGAGCCACTGGTCGGAATTGAACCGACGACCCACGCATTACGAATGCGTTGCTCTACCCCTGAGCTACAGTGGCATCGCGAGAAGCGCGGAAGCAAGTAACCATAAGAGCCCCCTTTTAGCAAGTCTTTTTTGCAATAAGACCGTTTTTTTACGCCTTGAATCCGGAATAGAAACCAAGTACGGCAGGTGACAGTAGAAGAGCTTGCATAGGAGGGGGAAACATGGTGGAGTTCATGTCCTCAAAGAGCTTTTCTTTCCCTACTTATCATGAAGGCATATTACATTTTCCAGCAGGCGGACGAAGAAACGATCAGCAACATTCTGGACTGGATGCGCAACCAGGAACGCGCCATTTACCGCGCCGCCGTGCGTGAACTCGGCGCCCTGAAAAAATTGCGCCCGGAATTCATCCAGCGCAAGCCCCTTCAGGAGCAATTCTCCTTCATCCAGAAAATGCTGGCGTGGAAACCCAGCAATGAAATCGGGGACCACCTGCTCCAGGTCTGGCTTCTGCGCAAGCATCAGGACATGCTGATTACTTTCCTGAATACGCTGGACATCCCCCATGACGGCAACGGCATTGTGAACGAACTGCCCGAAACGCTGGACAAGGAAAAACTCGCCAAGGCCGTGGACGAATTGTTTGAAAAATACCCTGCCGGCGTAGCGTCCGTTTACCTCCAGATGTTCCAGCTCCAGACGGAAGACGGCTGGGACGAACTGGCCGAGGTTCTGGCGAACGACCCCCGCGTCACCATTCGCTGACTTTTATCATTCTGCTCCCGTGAAGGGAATATTGGAGCCGCTCCGGAAAGGAGCGGCTCTTCTTATTTTATATTGACTGTCAGTCAGTATACTGCTATCCACGGCAGTACCCCATGAAACGTTTCCTCCTGCTGCCGTGCGCCTGCATTTCCGTCAATACGACCGCCCAGACGCTGAACGCCGGAACCGTTTACCGCAATTGGGAACTGGATGACCGCGCCTATGTGAAAAACGGCTTCGTTTACATCAAAGCCGTTCAATGCGACCAGCGCAAGGAAACTCCGGTCATCGGACCGCCCATGGCCCAGTCAGACTTCATTTCACAAATGGAGGATATTCCGGGAACGGAAAAGACCGTCTTTTTGCAGCTTAACAAGAAAGACCTTCCCGATCCCATAGAATACAAAGACCTCCTGAACATGGTACTTGAAGAGAATTTCACCGTTCCTCCCCGGTTTTCCCTGTATGGAGCGCATCAAATTACCCTTCCCCACCTGAACTTGAGCAGGAAAGAAAACGCTTCTCCTACCGTAGCAGCCGTAAAGATCATCAGCGCTCCCTCCACAGGCCGGAGAATTCTGGCGGGAGCACAGAGCTGCGTGATTGACGCCCCCGGTACCGTGATTGCCAATATCCTTCTTATTCCGGTCGGCATTGTCGTTACCCCCTGCCTGGGCATGTATAACCTGTGCTCCGGGGAATGACGAACCAGGCCGTTCCAAACAAAAACTCGCCTCCGCGTTCGTGCCCGCCCTTGCTTCATCCGCATGCGGGCAATGTTTTTCCCGCACGTGTACGTATTCCATGACCCGGGAAACTCCGGATACCTGCCGCAGCCGCCGGCTGCCGTCATGAGGGGACCGTGTCCGGCGGCTCCGGACGGAACGTCCAGCCTTCATCCCCGTGATACACCATCATCCGGGTCATGCCGCCGTCAATGACCAGGTTTTCCGCATTGACGAAGCCGGAGCGGCAGAGGAAGAACACAGCCTGAACGATATCCTCCGGCGTTCCAACGCGCCCGGAAGGATGCTGGAGGCCGTCCTCCGGGGACAAGGCTCCAAAGGCCCCCGTGTCAATCCAGCCGGGGCTGATGCTGTTCACCCGGACGCCGAGGGGCGCGAGGCTCATGGCAAGAGCGTGGGTCAGGGAGATGAGGGCTCCCTTGGCCGCGCTGTAGCTTTCCGTATCCTTCTGGGACATGGAAGCGCGGGTGGAGGCGATGTTCACGATGGAAGCCCCGCGGGAAAAATGATCACGGAACAAAAGGCTGAGCAGGTAGGGGGCAGCAACGCCCACGCGCAGAACTTCATTAAAGTCCTCATAAGAGCAGCCGGAAAGAATACCGTGGCGGGTGATGCATGCATTGTTTACCAGGACATCCACCCGGCCGAAGTGCTCCAACACTTTTTCCGCAAAAAAACGCACGTCCTCTTCCACCCCCGCATCACCCGTCACGCAGAGATGGCCTTCTCCCGGCAATTCTTCCAGCAGGGAGGCCGTTTCCTCATGCTTCACATCCAGCACCGCCACGCGTGCGCCTGCTGCGGCGCAAGCCTCCGCAATGGCGCGGCCAATGCCGCCGGCTCCGCCCGTCACGACCACGGCACTTCCGGAAAAATCAACATCCATCATGGGCAGATTGTCCCGTTCCGACGCCGGATGTCAATAGGCGCTTTCCGGCATGCAGCCCTCAGTGCGTGTACATCACATAGCGGTAAAAGCCCATGGCGCGGGAAAGAAGAGGGGAACGGGTCACAACATCCGTCTCCACGATAAGATGGGCCATGGTACTGGAAACGGCCATTTCCGCTTCCTCCGCACGGCGGCTGATGCGTTCCAGATCCCTGGTTTTTACCTGGTTCATGCGGCCGGATTTCTGAAAATCATCCACGACGTAGCGCAGCCTTTTCAGCCTGGCCACCACTTCCACCAACTCCATGGCGCGCTGGTCCGCCGTTCCGGTATCCTTAATGCCGCGCAGGAGATGCTGGATTCTTTCCAAACACAGGCAGAACTCCTCCATGGTCATGATGGGATCAGCCCAGAATTCCTGAAAATCCACCAGCCTGGGCTGTTCCATCTCAAGCCCCACCACTGCTTTCTGCATGGACGGGGAATCATACATTCTGGCCGTCACCAGCTTCAGGAGCGCCCGGAAAGCGCGTTTGCGGTTCTCGTCCGCCCTTCTCCTCATCTTCTCCAACCCGTCGTGGCAATGCCGTTCAAAACCGGGGAGCCATTCTCCGTACTCCTGCTCCAGCCGGGTGATATTGTCCATCTGTTCCCTGACCATGCGCCCCTGAAGGGCTACGGACATGGCATAAGCCTCCGCAGCCACCTTGTTGTCAATCCCCTCCAGCATGTCCACCATGGTGGCGTACTGCTCCAGATACGCTTTCAGGAACGGCAGTATCCTGTCGTTCAAATACTGGGCCATCCGTTCGTCCGTCAGGCTGAGACCGTACTTTTCCAGATCATCCCTGATGACGGCGGAATCGTAATACTTGAGTTCATGAAGCTTCAGCATCGCCTGCATCATCCGGTCGCGGGCCTTGTCCACGCGCTCCCGGAGAATGGAATGGAAGGAGGGGTGAACCTCCCGGGACTCTTCATGCACGCGCGGATTCAGAATCATCAGCCGCCCGCAGTTCATGTCGTAAAGCTTCAGCCTGTCCGTCAACCGCCCCAGTTCCACCATCACGGCCTCTCCCGCAGCCCGGTCCTGGATGGAAGCGACCAGATCCGTCATCTGCTCCACGTCCTTCAGGCGCAGGGAAAGCAGTTCTTCATAGGATTCCACCGGGGAAAGCTTTTCAGCCTCCTTTTCCTCCGCAGCCCTTTCCCCTTCCTCCTTGTCCCCGCAGGAACACAGCGCCAGCAAACACGCGCCTCCCAACAGCGGCAAATTCAGGAACAGGGAAAAACGGGAACTGAGTTTCATGAGAAAGCGGCGTTGATAAGGGAGGCTCTGGAGCCCGGCCCGCATCGTGGCAACATGGTTACCGTAAGAAAGCGTCCCCAAAGTTCAAGGCCTTTTCATTTCATCCGGAAAAAACATTCCCGCATTCTTGATGTGCGGAAATATTCTTTTAAATATCATGAACACTCTCCCGAACCCGGAGGTCACACCTTATTACCAACTCCATCCTATCCGCCGTGATTCTTGACATTCTTCAATACGGACACCCCCTTTTGAGGGAGGAATGCAGCCCCGTGGTTCATATCAACAAAGACCTTCTTTCCTTCCTGGACGACATGCAGGAAACCCTGGCCCAGGGGGGCATAGGCCTGGCCGCTCCGCAGGTGGGAAGGGCCATTCAGATGGTCACCATCAATATTCCGCCCACGGACGCCACTACTACATGGCTGGAAGTGGACGGACGCCCGGCCACGCTGGCGCAAATCATGCCCTTGAATTTCATCAATCCCGTCCTGCACCCCTTCGGCAGGAATGTGCCGTACCGGGAAGGTTGCCTGAGCATCACCAAGGTGTATGCGGACGTCCTGCGCCGCTCCTGCGTGAAGGCCATCCTGACCCTGATGGACGGACGCACCGTGACCATCAAATGCAACGGGCTCCTGGCGCGCTGCCTGCAGCACGAGGTGGACCATCTTCACGGAGGCCTGTTCACGGACCTGGTTTCCCCGGAGGACCATGACAAGGTGGTGCGGAGGCTCCGGCTGACCCATCCGGACGCCTTTGAGGAAGACGACGACAGCTACGCCCGCCGCATGAAGGAGGAACGCCGCGCCCGGGCCCGGGATGCCCAAACGCCACCCACGCCCAGAAAAACCGCTTGACGCTCCGGGAGCAAATCCTCACCCCCTATCCTGTGCCTTCTTAAAAAATGCCCCGGCGTTCCATCTGGAAGCCGGGGCATTCGTTACACGGTAAAAAAGCGGATAAATCAGACAATCCAGTCCAGAACCACCTTGCCGGACTTGCCGGAATTCATGGCCTCAAAGCCTTCCCGGAATCCCGTGTAGGGCAGCCGGTGCGTAATGATGGGCGCTATGTTCAGGCCGCTGCGGATCATGGAATCCATCTTGTGCCAGGTTTCAAAAATTTCACGGCCGTAAATGCCCTTCATCTTCAGCCCTTTCCAGATAAACTTGTTCCATTCGATGCTGGAGCCATCCGGCTGGATGCCCAGCAGGGAAATGTTGGCTCCGTTCCGGGAATTGTCGATGATGTCTTTCAGGCAGGACGGGGCGCCGCTCATTTCCAGGCACACGTCAAACCCTTCCGTCATTTCCAGCTCCTTCATTACGTCCTCCAGTTTTTCACGGGTCACGTTCACGGTACGGTCCGCGCCCAGCGTCTTGGCCAGGCTCAGGCGGAAATCATTGATGTCCGTGATAACCACCGTCTTGGCTCCGGCCTTCTTGCAGACGGCGGCGGCCATGCAGCCGATGACTCCCGCGCCCGTAATCAGGACGTCTTCCCCCACCATGTCCCAGGACAAGGCCGTATGGACGGCGTTGCCCAGAGGGTCGAAGATGGAGGCGATTTCCATCGGAATGCTCTTGTGGATGCGCACCACGTTGTCCTGGGGAATGGAAAGATACTCCGCAAAGCAGCCGGGCCTGTTCACGCCCACGCCCTTCGTGTTCGGGCACAGGTGCTTCTGACCGGAACGGCAGCTGCGGCAGTGGCCGCAGACGATGTGGCCTTCCCCGGAAACGATTTCCCCGGGCTTGTATTCCGTTATGGAGGAACCCACGGATTCAATCACGCCGCAGAACTCATGGCCCACGTGCATCCCCACGGGAATGGTCTGCTGGGCCCACTTGTCCCAGTTCCAGATATGAAGGTCCGTGCCGCAAATGGCTGTTTTATGAATTTTAATCAGGACATCGTTCGGGCCGACTTCCGGCATGGGGACATCCATCAGTTCCAAACCGGGGCCTGCCTGCGTTTTTACAAGAGCTTTCATGCCCCCCATTCATGCTCTTTTTCCCCTGCGGCGGCAAGCCCAAAATTCGTTTCCGGCGCACCGGAAAACCACTTCCGGAACGGAGGTCTGGGGCACCGCCGCATCCCCTTCTCCCCGGCCCGGTAAAACCCCGGAAAGCAAACTCCGGAAAGGCATTCCTGTTCAATCAACAATTCAGACACACACGCAATTTGCCCTTTCCAATATGGACGAATCATGATACCAAGGCATACGGTTCACCTGTTGAACGCTTTACTCTACTTACAGAACCATGGCGAAATCATTTTTACCCACCATTTTCGAACATCCGTATGAAATCGACCCCAAATACGGAAAAAGCGTAGCGTACTTCTCCATGGAATACGCCATTGACAATTCATTCAAAATCTACTCCGGCGGCCTGGGCTACCTGTCCGGCTCCCACATGCGCAGCGCGCACGACCTGCGGCAGAACCTCGTAGGCGTCGGCATCCTGTGGAGCTACGGCTACTACAACCAGATCCGGGCGGAAGACGGTTCCATGGCCACGCAATACATGCGCAAGAACTACCCGTTCCTGGAAGACCACAACATCAAATTCCTCATTCACGTCTGCGGCGCGCCCGTCTGGGTGAAGGCCTACTTCCTGAATCCTGAAACCTTCGGTACCGCCCCCATGTTCTTCCTTTCCACGGACCTGGAGGAAAACGACGAGGAAAGCCGCAACATTTCCCGCCGCCTGTACGACGCCAACGGCTTCACCCGCATCGCCCAGTACGTGCTGCTCGGCAAGGGCGGCGCCCGCCTCTTTGACGAGCTGGGCATTGAACCGGAAATCTACCACCTGAACGAAGCCCACGGCCTGGCCGCCGCCTTCCACGTGCTTGCCAAAACCGGCAGCGTGGAGGAAGTGCGCAAGCGCTTCGTCTTCACCACCCACACTCCGGAGGAAGCCGGCAATGAAAAGATGGACGTGAACACCATGAACACGTTCTCCTTCTTCGACGGGCTTTCCATGGAACAGGTGCGCGCCGCCGTAGGCCTGACGGACAACACGTTCAACTACACGCTGGCCGCCCTGCGCCTCTCCCACATCGCCAACGGCGTCTCCAAGCTCCACGGCGAAGTTTCCCGCCAGATGTGGAAGGACTATGAAGGCGTGTGCCCCATCATCCACATCACGAACGCCCAGAACCAGAAATACTGGCAGGACCCGGAACTGGCGGAAGCCTTCCAGGCCCGCAACAAGGAGGCCTTCATCCGCCGCAAGCGCGCCCTGAAAAAAGCCCTCTTCCGCATGGTGGGCGAGCAGACGGGGCGCGTTTTTGACCCGAACTGCCTCACCATCGTCTGGGCGCGCCGCTTTGCGGCCTACAAGCGTCCGGACTTGGTCACCGGCAATCCCACCATGTTTGAACGCATGCTCCAGCGCACCAACTATCCGGTGCAATTCATCTGGGCCGGCAAGCCCTACCCGATGGACCACGGCGCCATTGAAATCTTCAACCGCCTGAATGACATGACGGCCAAATACCCACGTTCCGCCGTGCTTACCGGCTATGAACTGGGCCTGAGCCGCTACCTGAAGAACGGCTCCGACGTGTGGCTGAACAACCCCGTAGTCACCCGGGAGGCCTCCGGCACCTCCGGCATGTCCGCCGCCATGAACGGCTCCATCTCCGTCTCCACCAATGACGGCTGGATCTGTGAATTCGCCAAGGACGGGGAAAACTGCTTCGTCATTCCGGAAGCTGCTCCCCATCTCTCTCCGGAAGCCCGCGACCGCTCCGACCGCGACAACTTCTACAACATCCTGGACGACAATATCCTGCCGCTCTACTACGATCACAACGACAAGTGGATGGACATCGTCTTCAATGCGATGACGGACATCTACCCCGAATTCGACTCCGACCGCATGGCGGACCAGTACTACACGGAAATGTACAACAGCTAAGGAAAACTCTTTTCCCGCTTTTACGCAACGGCCGCCCTTCCCCGTGGAAAGGCGGCCGTTCCTTTTCAAGCCTGTTTCAAAAATCCATGGACCGGAGTTGAGCAGTCCTCAAAAAAGACCGGGGGGCTATTTGGCCTCCCCTTCTTCGCCGCCGGCGTCAGCCGCGGCCTTGTCCGAGGGCCGCTTGCGGCGGTGCGCAAAAACGTTTTCCTGCTGCCACACGCGGGAAAAGGCGGACGTGATGAGACCCGTGGAAATGGCGATGATGGATACGGCAATGAACATGATCACCCCGGTAAAAATGCGCCCCATGGGCGTAATAGGCACCAGATCGCCATACCCCACCGTGCTCAGGGTCTCCACGGCGAACCAGAGAGCGTCAAAAAAGGAGCGGAACTTCTCCGGCTGGGCTTCATGCTCCGCAATGTAAATGCCCAGGGAAGTGACGTACAGCATGAACAGGATCACGGAGAAGAACAGGAAAAACTCATCCCGGATCAGGTAAAAGGCCTTTTTAAAACTGGCCGCAGTTTCGTTAAACCGGGCCAGCTTGAAGATGGCCAGCACGCGGACAATCCGCAGGGAATAAAGAATCTGCCAGTCCAACCCGAAAAACATGCCCAGGAACGGCACGCAGACGATGAAATCCAGAATGCCCATGCCGCTGAAGATATAAGCCTTCCGCGGCTTGGCGCACAGCACCCGCAGGATGTACTCAAACACAAAGAAATAGCTGATCCAGTAATTCACCTTGGCCGCAATGCGGCCTACCAGCGGGTGAACGTCCGGAATGGCATTCAGCGTGTACAGCATGAACCATACCAGAATCAGCACCCTGACGACGTTCTCCCAGGGACCGAAATTGGCTGCGCCTTGCTTGGTGCGGGTAATCAGGGGCATGGCGGGAATCAGGGATGAAGGGCGGCTTTCCATTCGTCAGCCTTGAAGCCGACGCAGATCCTCCCGTTGGTGATTAAAATGGGGCGTTTGACCAGCATGCCGTTGGTAGCCAGCAGGGCCACCTGGTCCTCCAGGCTCATGCCGGGAAGCCTGTCTTTCAAATTCATGCTCTTGTACAGCAGGCCGCTGGTATTGAAAAACCTCTTGGACGGCAAGCCGCTCTCTTCAATCCAGGTCCGGAGCTCCTCCTCCGTGGGGTTCTGCTCCACAATGTGGCGGTCCTTATAGGAAACGCCCTGTTCATCAAGCCATTTTTTGGCTTTCTGGCAAGTCGTGCACTTGGGATATTCAATAAACAAGGAAGGCATACCTGCACGCTAGCCCCGTAAACACACCGGGTCAAGCGGCCAGCACAGCCATCCTGCCGTCATGACTTGATTGGAACACGCCGGGCGCATCCGCCGCAAAAATGGCGTACCCTGAAAGAGGAACCGGAATGCGTGCAGGCGCAGCGGAAAGCCGCCAGGCACGCCAGAACGTCAGAGCACCATGGCGCTTCCCAGTTGCGCGATGGAAACGGGATTGGGCTGCCGCTCCCTGAGCGCCTCCGCCAGAGCCAGGGAAGCTTTCTCCTCCCCGTGCGCCAGGATGATGTTCCTTTTGGGCCCACCGGTCTTGTCAAAATACTCCAGCAACTCTCCATGGTCTGCATGCCCGGAGAAGGAATCCATCTCCCGTATCCTGGCCCGGACGGTGTACTGCTTGCCCAGGATGGGAACCTCCTTCCACCCGTCCATGATCTTGCGGCCCAGCGTATGTTCCGCGCAATAGCCCACAAAAAGGACCGTATTCTTCGGGTTGCCGATGTTGTTTGCCAAGTGGTGGAGGATGCGCCCGGCTTCACACATGCCGGAGGCGGAAATAATAATAGCCTGCCCGTTCATCTTGTTCAGCTCCTGGGATTCCCCTACGGAACGGATAAGCCGCAGCTGTTCAAAACAGAACGGATCCTTTTCCCGGAACAGGAAATCGTACACCTCCTTGTTGAAGCACTCCGGATGAATGCGGAATATTTCCGTGGCGCCCACGGCCATGGGGCTGTCCACATACACGGGCAGCAAAGGCAGCGAGCCTTCATGATAAGCCCTGTTCAGCAGGTAAAGAAGCTGCTGGGTGCGTTCCACGGCAAAAGCCGGAATGTAAACGCGGCCGCCCAGCGCCAGAGCCTCCTTGATGGCCCGGCAGAAGGTCTCGTCATCACGGGAGGGAGCCTCATGGAAACGTCCGCCATAGGTGCTCTCCATCAGCAAAATGTCCACATCCGGAACAGGCACGGGGTCACGGAGAAGTTCATTATCCCCACGCCCCACGTCCCCGGAAAACAGGAAGCGTTTCTTCCGTCCGTCTTCCCGGTCCTCAATATCCAGGCACACCTGGGCGGCCCCCAGGATATGGCCCGCATCATAAAACGTGAGCGTCACGCCCGGAACGACGGGAATGGGCCGATCATACCCGATATTCACGAACTGGCGCATGCACCGTTCCGCGTCCTGCTCGGAATAAGTGGGGTAAATCTCCGGCTGCTGAATGCCCCGGCGCTTGTTCATCTTATTAATGAACGCGCAATCGTGCTCCTGGATGCGGGCGGCGTCCGCCAGCATGAGCTGGCAGAGGTCCCGGGTCGCAAACGTACTGTAAATATTCCCCTGAAACCCCTGCTTCACCAGATTGGGAAGGTTGCCGGAATGGTCGATGTGCGCGTGGGAAAGAACCACCGCATCCACCTCCGCCGGAGAAAAATAGGGAAAATCCTTGTTGATGTGCCAGGCCTCCTCACGCCGCCCCTGGTACATGCCGCAATCCAGAAGAATCCTGCTCCCGTTCACCTCCAGCAAATGCTGGGACCCCGTCGTCGTACCCGCCGCGCCGCAAAAATGAATTTTCATTAATACATGTGTACAACAAGCCCCCGGCCAACGCAAGAAATCAATGCCTGAAGCTTGCAATTCAAAGGACTTGCCCCTCTGAAAAGAGAAAGAAGGAAACTGCCGGGGCGTAAACAATTTCCCGCGCCGGAAACGGCAGCCCTTTTGGAAACCGCGATACGTCAATCAAGAAGAATCATGCCCTTTCTCTCTCCGCCAGCCTTGGAGAAGAAAACTACAGTTTGAACCGTCCTCCGCTCCGTACCGCATTTCTGCAAACGTCAAGCTTCACCTCCATCCCCGCCCGGTTTCCGGCCCTTGTAAAAACTTATCCGGCAATACACACAACGCCCCGGACCTGCATCATGACTGAAAACCGGAACATCCCGCGTCTAGAAATAATACCTGTATAACTACCGGGAAAAAGAACCCGCACGAACTCTCTGAGGAAAATTCCGTTATGAACGCGCACGCCTCTTGAAAAGCCATGGCTTTTCAAGACGCTCCCTCCCACTTTTCAGAAAACCTTTGCGGCCAGGGTACAAAAAGGGCGGGAATCTCCCGCCCTGTACATGCCGCCGTCAGGCTGCAAAAACTTACTTGTCTTCCGGCTTGGTTTCCGCCGGCGTCTCCGCTTCCACGTCAATGGGCTGGGAAAGCTCGGGAGAGGGGCGGGACTCCGGCTTGGAGGCGGAAGCATCGCTCACGGTTTCCTTTTCCGTCTTCAACAGCTCCTCTTCAAACTCGGACTTGGCCTTCTTGAACTCTCCCAGGCTCTTGCCTAGGCCGCGGGCGAGATCCGGGAGTTTCTTAGCGCCGAACAGCAGGAAAACGATCACCAGAATGGCGATAATCTCCGGCGTTCCCAGACCAAAAATAGCTAACGTGTTCATCATGGAGTGCTACGGTGTTTTTAACAGATTTTTTTCATGACGGATACTCCATAATACGCTTCATGCGTCATCAGAGGATTCCTGTTCCTGTTTTTGCTGCTCCGCAAGCCTTCTAACGGCAAAACGGTGGAAACGCCAAACGATCAGGAAAATCACCAGGGAAAGCGTAGCCATGCTGCCCCACAGCAGCCAGAACGCGGCGGAAGCCGCCCCTTCATCCCCCAGTTCTCCGGCCTGGTTCCAATAATAATAGGACAGCACCGGATTCCAGGACAGGGTGCTGCCCGGCAGAAGATGGAGGCGCGCCATGCGGTTCATGGCCGGCAGATAAGCCGCCTGGGCGGATGCTTTCATCAGGGAATCCCCCTGCGCATCATCGCCCCGCGTATAATACACCTGGGCCAGCATGTACATGGCCTTGGGGTCCCCCGTTGCGTCTGCCGCGCGCCGCAGCAGCCTGTAGGCTTCATCCGCATCCAGTTCCCCGCCCTTCCCGTTCTGGAGCAATTCCGCGGCCTTCAGGGCGGCAGGGGGGTAACCGATGGCGGCGGCTTCACGGTACAGGGCCAGCGCGCGCGCCGCCTGTTCTCCGGAAGGAGAGCCTTCCATCAGCATGTCCGCCAGGGCAGCCATGCTGTACGGATCCTTCCATTCCGCGCCTTTTTCAAACCAGTTGAGGGCTTTTTCCCGGTCAGGGGGCATATACTTGCCGTCCCGGTACATCATGCCCAGTTCCATGACGGCGCCCAGATCCTTCCGTCCGGCCGCCTTTTCAAACCATTCCACGGCCTTGGCCGCATCCTGCGGAACGCCCAGGCCATCCCGGTACTTGAATGCCAGAAGCCCCTGCGCCGTCAGGTTGCCGCTTTCCGCAGCATGAAGGAGATACGGAACCGACTTTTCCGGAGAGCTGTCCGGAACCAGCTTCCGTTCATAAACAAGGGCCGCCCACAACGCCGCCTTGGAATCGCCGGCGTCCGCCTCTTTCCTCCATGTTTGGAGGGCTTTTTCATAATAGCGGGCCGCCATTTCCTCATTCTTCGGACCGCCTGTTCCCTTGGAGGCCATTACAGCCACCTGGTACTGGGCCGCGGCATTGCCGCTGTCAGCGGCGCGGGCAAACCAGTACCGGGCCTTTTCAAGATTCTTGGGGTACAGGCGGCTGCCTGTATAAAACAGCTTGCCCAAATCCAGCATGGAATCCACGTCCCCGCCATTGGCCTCCTTCTCCGCCAGGGAAACATATTCAGACATCCATTTGGACGTCTCCGGGGCATTCCCCTCCACATCATAATGCACTGCCAGTTCCCGGGCGGCAGCTTTATCCCCGTTATGGGCTTTCTCCTGAAGACTGGACAGGTACGTCCCAAAATCCCCCTCACCGGCAGGAGCCGGGGAGGGAACATCCTGAGACGCATGAAGCGGAGGCTGAACGAGGCACAGCCCACACAATCCGGCAAGGAGCCACCATTTGCACTGCTTCTTCATACCGGAACAAGTCAATCATTAACGGCCCCTGTTTCCGCGGGAGAAACCGCCGGAAGATCTGCTGCCAAAGCCCGGTTTGCGAAAACCGCCTTCACGACGCTGGAAGCCTCCCTCGCGGCGGTCTCCTCCGAAACCGCCTTCGCGGCGTTTGAAACCTCCTTCGCGACGTTGGAAGCCTCCTTCGCGGCGGTCTCCTCCGAAGCCGCCTTCACGGCGCTGGAAGCCTCCTTCGCGGCGGTCTCCGCCAAATCCTCCCTCTCGACGCTGAAAACCTCCTTCACGGCGGTCTCCGCCAAAGCCGCCTTCGCGACGTTGGAAGCCTCCTTCGCGGCGGTCTCCGCCAAAGCCGCCTTCACGACGCTGGAAGCCTCCCTCGCGGCGGTCTCCTCCGAAACCGCCTTCGCGGCGTTTGAATCCTCCTTCACGACGGTCTCCACCAAATCCGCCTTCACGGCGCTGGAATCCTCCTTCACGGCGGTCTCCGCCAAAGCCGCCTTCACGGCGCTGGAAGCCTCCCTCGCGGCGGTCTCCTCCGAAACCGCCTTCGCGGCGTTTGAAGCCTCCCTCGCGGCGGTCTCCGCCAAATCCTCCTTCACGGCGTTGGAAACCTCCCTCGCGGCGGTCTCCTCCGAAGCCGCCTTCACGGCGCTGGAATCCTCCTTCGCGGCGGTCTCCTCTGAAACCTCCTTCACGACGCTGGAAGCCTCCCTCACGGCGATTGCCACCGAAACCGCCTTCGCGGCGTCCACGGAAACCATCTTCCCGGCGTTCGCGGGAACGGAATCCGGAATCATCCCGAAGGTCTTCCCCGTCCTTGATTTCATCCTCGTCTTCCGTATCCGCAAAGCGGGTTTTCATTTCCGGAGTAGGTTCATAAGAATCCCCAGCCTCAAAATCTTCCGGATTAAATACATAACCTTCATCGGAATCATTGTCTTTCCCGCTCTGTTCGCCCTTGGCGGAAGTCCCGGCGACAAGCTGGGAAGCGCCCAGGTACTTGCGCTGGCGGGGAGGATTCTTCAGCAGCAGGGCTACGTCCGCATCATCCAGGAATCTCCAGCTTCCGGGTTCCAGATCCCCCCCCCACAGGGAGCCGATGCGCACGCGCACCAGCTTGCGGACACGGAGACCCAGGCACTGGAACATCTGGCGCACCTGGCGTTTCAACCCCTGTTCCAGAACAATGCAGGCGCGGCGCGCGGAAGCGCGGCAGACGTACTTGGCCTTGGCATTGCCTTCCGGAATGCGGACTCCGCGCAAAAACTGCATCAGCACGGAATTGTCAAAATTCTGATCTACCGTCACCCAGTATTCCTTTTCAATCCCGCCGGTGGGGTGGGAAAGGGTCTGGGTCAGCTCCCCTTTGTTCGTCATGATCAGGAGGCCTTCGGAATCCGCATCCAGCCGTCCCACGTAATTCAGATGGCGCAGGCGCGGCGGCAGCAGGTCGTAAACAGTGCCTATGGCCCCCTGGGCTTCACGGCTGCATACGTACCCGCGCGGCTTGTTCAGCAGCACTACGACTTCTTCCATGGGGGTCATGTGGCGACCGTCCACCTTCACGAAATCCTTCTCCGTCACCCTCATTCCGGGCGTATCAATAACCTTCCCGTTCACTTCCACGCGTCCTTCCTCAATCAGTCTGTCAGCCACCCGGCGGGAATCAATGCCGCAGGATGCAAGGAATTTATTAATGCGGATACCTCCGTTTTCTTCGGAGCCATGTTGTTCTTCACTCATATTGGTATAATGTCCGCTATCTCAGCGGATGGTTTTGTATTGTTTGTATTACGGCAATTCACGCGCCCCAAAAAGAGGGATGGCCTTCTTTGCCGGAAGAAAAAAGCCTCTCGGTTCATAGACATCCGAGAGGCTTCCTGTATTAGGAAAATGACTTGCCGTGCATGACTCCGCCGGGAAACTCTCCGGAGGGGGTAAAAGCAGGCTTAAGCTTCATGCTTGGTCTTCGGCAGGCCGAGGGGGCTTTGGCCCTTCTTCCATTCGCCGCGTTCCTTGAGAAGCTTGACGCGTTCAAAACGCTTCAGGACGGAACGCTTGCCGCCTACGGTACCGGTTGCTTTGAGGCTGGAATGCTTGGACATGATCTTGTGTTTTGTAAAAGGTTCAGAAAGGTGCTTTACACCACCCTCACGGTGGCAGGCGGGGTTTTATAACGGAAGGCCCCGGTCTTGGCAAGAGAAATTTGACGCGTCGGCCAAATATCTCATTCCACGGCATCCTCCGGATGCGTTCTCAGCCACTCCCTCCATAAATCCGGACGGTTCAGCCGCGTACGCTCTAGGGACTTCCCGTGCTTCCACTTTTCAATGGCGGGATGATTGCCGCCCAGCAGGATGTCCGGGACGGCCAGCCCGCGGAACACGTTCGGCTTGGTATAGGCGGGCGCCTCCAGAAGACCGTTGGAAAAAGACTCCTCCACGGAAGAGCGTTCATCCCCCAGCACACCGGGAATCAGGCGCGCCACGGCATCAATCACCACCACGGCGGCAATCGCCCCGTTCGTGAGAATATAATCCCCGATGGACAGCTCCACATCCACCAGCTCTTCCACCACGCGGTGGTCCACCCCCTCATAATGCCCGCAGAGAATGATGAGGTGGCCGCCGGATGCGGCCAGCTCCCCGGCCAGGGACTGATTGAAGGTGCGGCCCTGCGGGGTCATCAGCACCACGCGCGTTTCCGGCCTGCGGAGTTCCTCCACGGCGGCAAAAATGGGTTCCGGTTTCAGCAGCATGCCCTGCCCGCCCCCGCAGAGGTAGTCGTCCGTCTTGCGGTGCTTGTCCACCGTCCAGTCACGGATGTTATGGCAGCGCACCTCCACCAGACCCTTTTCACGGGCCTTCCCCAGGATGCTGCCGCCCAGGGGAGCTTCCACCATCTCCGGGAACAGGGAGAGAACGTCAATAACCAGTCCAGCGGCCATAAGAAGGGAAGGAAAACGTCAGCGTTCGCGCTTGTGGCCGCGCAGCATGGCCTCAATGAAGGGGTCCAGGTTGCCGTCCATTACGTCCTGAATGTTGCCGGACTCCACGCCCGTGCGCAAATCCTTCACCATCTGGTAAGGCTGGAAGACGTAGGAACGGATCTGGTTGCCCCAGCCGATGTCCCCCTTTTCACTGTACTGGCGGTCAGCTTCCGCCTGCTTCTTGTCTTCCTCAATCTGGTACAGCTTGGCGCGCAGCATGTTCATGGCCTCCTCCTTGTTGCGAAGCTGGCTGCGTTCGTTCTGGCAGGCTACGATCACTCCGGAGGGAATGTGCGTGATGCGCACGGCGGTTTCCACCTTGTTCACATTCTGACCGCCCTTGCCGCCGGAACGGTAGGTGTCCACCTTCAAATCCTTGTCCAGAATCTCAATACTGATGGAATCGGAAACCTCCGGCGTAGCGTCCAGGGAGGCGAAGGAAGTGTGCCGCTTACCGGCGGAATCAAAGGGAGAAATGCGCACCAGGCGGTGGATGCCGCGTTCATTCTTCAAATAACCGTAAGCATACTCTCCATCCACCTTCAAGGTCACGGAACGGATGCCGGCGTCATCCCCGTCCGTGCTTTCCAGATAAGTCACGGAAAAGCCGCGGCGCTCACACCAGCGGATGTACATGCGCATCAGCATGGACGCCCAGTCACAGGCTTCCGTGCCGCCTGCCCCGGCGTGAATGGTCACATAACAGGAAGCCTGGTCCTGCGGGCCGTTCAACAAGGTCAGCAGCTCAAAATCCGCCAGGGACTTCTGCCATTTGGCAAACTCCTCCACGGCCTCCCGGCCCAGGTCGTCGTCATCCGCCTCCTGGGCCAATTCAATGGTAGCGTCAATATCCTCCAGACGGGATTTCAATGCGGAAAACGCCTCCATCCTGTGTTTCAGGGGATTCACTTCCGCCATCAGCGCCCGCGCGGCATTCTGGTCATCCCAGAAATCCGGAGCACTCATGCGTTCGTCCAACTCGGCCACTCGTTGTTGAATGCCGTCCAGGTCAAAGATAGCTCCCGAGCTCGGAAAGACGGCTGTGCAAAACAGCCGTGTCGAGCGCCGAGAGATCTGCAGCGATATGGGGATCCATGCGCGGGAACCTATCACGAATCACCTGAACGGAAAAGGGCAAAATACCGATTCTCCCGGTCATTCTTTTTTCAAGGAAAATTTCTCATGGAGATACTCCATAAGATTCTGGCAAGGGACGTGAGGTCCTTGTTCCCGGCAGTGCGGCTATCGGAAAAAGCAGGGGAAAGGACATATCCCACAGCCTGAACGAATCACAGGGCCGTGTATGGAGGTATCCCGTCCTTCCCGGATAGCCGGCACCCAAAGCGCAACGGAGGCTTGATCCAAATCCCGCCCGCCACCGGAACTAAAACCTACCCGGCAGAATCTTCCCCGGAACCCTCAAAAGGCCGTATCCGGCAGGACTTGAGCTTTTCAATCTCCTCAAAAGTCATGATATGCTCAATCTGGCAGGCAACCTCATTGGCGCGTTCTTCCGGAAGAGCCAGTTCCTCCCTCAGGAAATCAAACAAAATACCGTGGCTGACAATGATTTTTCCCGCGATTCTGCGGCCCTGGGGCGTCAGCTTGACGGGAGCATACTGCGTGTACTCCACCAGCCCCATGTCCGCCAGCTGCTTGACGGCAGACGTGACGGAAGGCATTTTCACCTTAAGCATCTCTGCAATATCCCGCACCTGGGCCGTTCCGCTCTTTTCAGACAGCAGCCCGATGGCCTCCAGATAATCCTCATTGCTCTTGGTCAGCTCCAACATGGTATAAGAGAACAGTTAATCCCTTAGGTGGAACTAACTCAAGACTTTTTCCATCCTTATTTGGAATGAGAAAAAAAACCGCCGCGAATATTACCATTCGCGGCGGTTAAATCAATCAGTGAATTACGGAGATAAGCTTACTTCTCTTCAGAAGGGCTCCATTCTTCGTTTTCACGGGTAGCCAGGTTGAAGGCGTGTTCCAGGCCCACCATATCGCTACTCGGGCGGAGAGCTTCAAAGGAGGCGGTTTCACGGCGGAGCTGCTCGGTGTCGTAATTGACGGCCTTGATGGAAAGGCCGATGCGGCGTTCGATGCTGTCCACCTTGATCACGCGGGCGGTGATTTCATCACCCACCTTGATCACGTCCTTCACGCGTTCCACGTGGTCTTCGCTAAGCTGGGAAATGTGAATCAGGCCGTCGATGTCCCCGTTCAGGTTCACAAAGGCGCCGAAGCTGGCGATCTTAGCCACCTGGCCGGTCACCATGTCACCCACCTTGAAGCGGTCGTTGATGGATTCCCACGGATCAGACTCGAGCTGCTTGATGCCAAGGGAGACACGCTGGTCTTCCTTCTTGATTTCCAGAACGATGGCTTCCACTTCGTCGCCCTTCTTGAGGACTTCGGAGGGGTGGTTGATCTTGCGGGTCCAGCTCATGTCGGACACGTGGATCATGCCGTCGATGCCTTCTTCCAGACCCACAAAGGCACCGTAGGGAGTAAGGTTGCGGACCTGGCCCTTGATAACGGTGCCGATCGGGAAGCGGGATTCGATATCCGCCCAGGGATTGTCTTCCAGCTGGCGAACGCCGAGGGAGATTTTCTGTTCCTTCACGGAAATGGAAAGCACCACGGCTTCGATTTCCTGGTCCAGCTTCAGCACGTCGCTCGGACGGGTGATTCTCTTGACCCAGGACAGTTCGGAAACGTGCACCAGGCCTTCCACGCCCTTTTCCAGCTCCACGAAGGCGCCGTAAGGCAGAAGCTTGGTCACGCGGCCCTTGACATGGGAATTGATCGGGTACTTGCGTTCGATGTCCGCCCAGGGATTGTCCGTCATCTGCTTCAGGCCCAGGGAAACGCGTTCCTTTTCGCGGTCCACTTCCAGAATCACGACTTCCAGGGACTGGCCGATGTGGAGCATTTCGCTCGGGTGGTTCACGCGGCCCCAGCTCATATCCGTGATATGAAGCAGGCCGTCCATGCCGCGGAGGTCGACAAAGGCGCCGAAGTCCGTGATGTTCTTCACGAGGCCTTCCACCTTGTCGCCTTCCTTGACGGTTTCAAGGAAGCGCTGGCGCTGGTCGGCGCGTTCGGCTTCGATCACTTCGCGGCGGGAAAGGACGATGTTCTTGCGGTCGTCGTTCACCTTGACGATCTTGAATTCGTAAACCTTGCCCACGTATTCGTTCAGGTCGCGCGGGGGAATGATATCCACCTGGGAACCGGGAAGGAAGGCTTCCACGCCAACGTTGACCATGAGGCCACCCTTGACGACGCTCTTCACTTTACCCTTGACTAGGCCGCCATCGCGGTACACGCCCACGATCTTATCCCAGTTCTGCTTATGGGCGGCCTTTTCCTTGGAAAGGACGACGATGCCTTCGTCGTTTTCGAGGCGTTCCAGAAGGACCTCGATCTGGTCCCCCACTTCGATTTCCTCGTCTTCAAACTCGGAAATGGAAATAGCGCCTTCGGACTTGTAGCCGATGTCCACCAAAACGACTTGGGGACGGATTTCCTGGATGGTTCCGGTAACGATGGAACCTTCACGCAATTCGCGGAACTTGCTGTCAATAAGTTCCGCCAGTTCAGTTGTGCTCATTTAAATGGTTGATGAGTTAGTATTGCCGATTTTTCTCATGGCCCCTTATTGGCCGGCGGGCAATCGGGGCGCCTTCCCCCGCCGGGCGAAAAATCGGTTGCCTTCAATACCAGTTTCACGCAAGAACTCAAGGCTTTTCTTGAAAAACTCCTTCCGATTTTTTTACGGCCCTGCGGCGCCCCGACGGATGGCGGCAAAAACAAGCGCACAAAAACCTTGTAGCCCTCCCTCCCCATGTTAAATTCCGGCTAATGGGAAAATGCGGAACATCCGCATCCGTCAACCACTCCCGCCGCAAAGCCATGAAAAAAATCATCCTGTCCCTCCTCGCTGCGGGGCTGTCCGGAACAGCCCTCCTTCACGCCGCGGAACCCGTCAAACTGGACCAGCCGGACCTGGAACGGGGGGCGCCAATTATGAAAGCCCTGTCCGACCGCCAATCCATCCGGAGCTTTTCTGAAAAAATGCTCTCCCAAAAAGATCTGTCAGACCTGCTCTGGGCCGCCAACGGAATCAACCGCCAGGAATCCGGCAAGCGTACCGCCCCGTCCGCCATGAACCGGCAGGACGTCAAAATTTACGTATGCACGAAAGACGCCTCCTACCTCTATGACCACAAGGCCCACGCCATGGTCCCCGTAAGCGACGGGGACGCGCGCCCGGCGGACGCGCCCATTTGCCTGGTTCTTGTGACGGACACGGCGGAACCCTGGGCAGCCATGGACGCCGGCATCGTCTCCCAGAACATCTCCCTGTTCTGCTCCGGAACGGGACTGGCTACCTACCCACGGGCCAGCATGAACAAGGAGGCCCTGGCAAAAGCCCTGAAACTGGCCTCCCCCCAAACGCCCATGCTCTGCCATCCGGTAGGGTATAAAAAATAACAACTTCCGGTTCCATCCTTTGGATGGGCCGGAAAAGGGGCCATCCGGAACCGGAAATGAATTCCGCAACAGGCGGAATCAGGGCTCCGGCAGAATATCCACGTAAATGCCGGGAGAGCTCCCTTCAATGGGCATCGCGCCTACCGTCCGGGCATAAAAATCGGCTGGCCCTACCCCGCCGATGATGCCGTAGGCATGCCCCATCTCACGGAGCGCGTTCAATGCGGAAACCAGCAAAACCTTGCCCACACCGCTCTTGCGCGCCTCCTCCGCAACCCCCATGGGGCCAAGAAAACCGCGCGCCGTCACGTCATAGCAGGCAAAGCCGAGAATCTTCTTCTCCCGTGTGGCAATATAACAGGAAATGGGCTGGCGGCTGAATGCAGTCTTCGTTTCACTCACCCACTTGGGAGAAAAATTCCGGCCTACCCATCCAGCCACCAAATGGCGTTCATAAGCCCCCGGCCGCCGGATCAAAATGCCGTCCTTCTCCAGCTTCCGCAACTCTTCTTCAATATCGGGCAAATCATACAGCCGTACCAGCATATCCATCATAACCCCGGCACCGTATCACAACCAAGTGCCGCGGCGAATAAAAAAAACTGGACAAACCCTCCTTTCAACCGTAGACTTCGCCGCACCACAAACAACGAGCTGTAGCGCAGGCTGGTAGCGCGCTTCGTTCGGGACGAAGAGGTCGCAGGTTCGAATCCTGTCAGCTCGACCATATTTTCCCATTGCAAGACCTTGTAATTCATTCATGTTACAAGGTCTTTCTCTTTTTCGACTTGTGTATTCCGCGACCTTGTTGATAAACTTTCTTGCCCCCGTACTTTTACTTGAACACCAGCTTGAGCCCTCTCTCCTGCGGTTCCATGCACAACAGCATTATCTTGTTCGTACGGAGAGATATGCACAGGAAAAGCGGCCTAACCATTCCGGAAATTTAATAGACCCCGACGCTCTGACGACTTGCGACATGGCTTTTATTCAAGGCCAGGCATCTGGCATGGGACTTTATCAGTCATCCGTCAAATTCCCATTGCCCAGAGCCTGCTTCTTTTTCTAAAATACAGGTAATGAGTGAATACTTCCTGAAACTCCCCGGCGATTCCCAGCCGAGAGCCTATTCCGAATATGAAGTCCGTGAATTTCTGGGACAGGGCGTGATCGACTCAACAACGCTCACCTGGAAACAGGGCATGGATGGATGGCAGCCTGTGGACCAGGTTCTGCCGTCAATGTCCCCCGTCCGGAAAGAATTGCAGGAGGCAGAGGAGGAAAACCAGCCAGCGGAACAGGAATACCGTTTGCGTTATCCTCTGGCCGGGCTTGCCAAATTATCCATCCTGGCGTGCTTCGTGCTGCTGCCTTTCATGCTCTGGAGCAGCTGGATTGTTTTCTCCAACAACGTCACCAATTATGAGGAAATCCAGATGCTCATCCAGCAGAACATGGCTCACCTGCCGTCCTTCGCGGTTCCGCTGGTTTTCCTTTTCAGCATCCTGTTCATTCCTTCCCTGCTCATCCAGTTGATCTGGCTGTACCGGGCATCCGCCAATGTCCAGGGCTTCCAAATTCCGGGGCTGCGGTTCACGCCATTCCTGAGCGTCCTCCTGAGCTGCATGCCGGTAGTCGGCATGGTGCTCAATGCCCTGATCCTTCAGGAATTATACCGGGCTTCAAAGAATCCGGCGGCATGGATGCTGCAAGCCCCCTCCCGGTCGCTGCGGCTGTATCTGCTCGTTACCACGGCTTTGACCCTGTGCGCGCTCTTCCCCTTTGGGGCGGAACATTACCTAACGGCATTTCTGGTGATCGGCTCGCTGATGACGGCGGCCAGCATTCTGTGGCTGGTCTGCGTCCTGCAAATCACCAGGAAGCAGCAGGAGCTGGTTTCCAAAAATCCGGACACACGCTCCTGACGGGGAAAACGCCGGGGTCAGCGGTCTCCCTTTTCCTCCGTGTCCGGACGGTCATCCGGAAGGATTTTATCCAGCGCTTCCATACTATTGTCCTTGTACAGGTTCTCCAGCAGCTTTTCCCATCCCGCCGCCATTTGAACCTGTTTCAGGGCAATAACGGGATCAGGCATCATCATTTCCGGGGAGGGAGCGTATTGTTTCAATACTTCATCCGGATTGATCCGGTTGAACGTCGTTTTTCCATAGCCCGGCATTCCCGCTTCATGGGCGATGGATTCAATCATCTCAAAATGCAGATGCGCCAGATAGTTGCCGTGCGCCGTTCCGACCGTGCCGATCTGCTCTCCGCGCCCCACCAGTGCCCCCAAAGGAATGTCGCTGACGGTTTTCAAATGAGCGTACAGGCTCTGCACAAAACGCCCGTCCGGCAGGCGGTGGAGCAGGACGACGACATTGCCCCAGTCCGGCGAAGGCTCTCCCGCATAAATCAACAGCCCGCGTCCGGCGGCCCTCACGGGCAGTCCCTCATCCGTGTTCTCGCCACCAATCCCATTCAAATCCTGTCCGGTATGCCGCCCTCCACGGGCGGCATTCATATCACCCAGTCCCTGGGCAACATAGGTAAAGGCGCCGTTTTCATCTCCGAGAGGGGACGTGAACGCATCCGCCAGCGGAGCCTTTGCCAGCTCCTGGGGCGTCAGCAAAATCATCCGGTAATCCACAGGCACCGGAGCAGACCGGGGAACATCCTCATCATAAATATTATGGCGCATCCCGGCATCCGGAGAGGCGGCATGGCTGGTTTTATACCAGGCAAACGCCGTAATCAGGATGCAGGCCGTTCCCAGAAGGCCCAGAATGACGCGGGATGTCGTCTTGTCTATCATCGTGCCGACTTTATATCCAATGAGCCGGATTTACAATCACAAGATGGTCAGTCCAGCGTCTCCGGAAACTTTTCCGTCCACAATTCGCGCGCCGCACGGATATCCTCCGCGGAAGCGCGTCCGGAGAGTTCCCAGACGAGCGGAACTCCATGCGGGAAAAAAGGCAGCAGGCGTTCAAACGGCACTCCGCCGCCCAGCAGGGGAACCTGGTGGTCCCGCGACGGCCACTTGACGTCGTTTACATGCCCACCTATCAAATGGGAAGACATCCTGCGGAGAAATTGTTCATGATTCAATATAAGGAGATTGTGCTTCCTTTGAATATGACCGAAGTCATGCCAGTACCCGATGAAGGGATTTTCCCCAAATTCCTGCATCAGCAGGCCCATTTCATCCTCGCTGGGAACCTGTTCATAATGGCTGCGCCCTTCAATGCCCAGCTTTACGCCAAGTTCCGCAGCATGGGGCAGAAGCTGCCGGATGGCCTCACGGGCACGTTCCAGATAAACGGGAGCAAGCCGGTTGCGGCGGCGCACAAACTCCCCCTTGGTTCCGGCAAATGACTCCGTTTCCACCATTCCCTGACGCGCCAGGCTCTGCAAATGAGCCGTATCCGTACGCTTCACCAGAGGTTCCACCGTCCCCATGTGCAGCACAATGTATCCGGCGCCCAGGGCGGCCCCCTGCTCCATGGATTTTTTCGTCAGCTCAATCGCCTTGGCGCGCACCTGCAGCAAATCTGCGGTAAACGGCCTACTGTCCGGAGCGTCCCCCACCTCGTCGATGGGTGCCGGGAAATAATTATGGACCCCGGCCACCTGAACCTTTCCGGCTTCCATCGCCCTCATGATGCCGGGCAGAAGGGAAAGCTTGATGCCGTGGGAAAGTTCCACATGGTCAAATCCCAGGGAGAGGATTTCATCAATCATCTCTTCCCCGTCCTGATGGCGGTGGGAGTTCCAGCATGTAGAAAATACCAGCATAGGCAACGGTCAACTGTTATGAACTGATGGAGCCGGGTTCCGTATAGGAATCCTTCATCCATTCCCTGACGGCGGCAGTCATGCTGCCGGCCACATCCGCTCGCGGTTTGACGAAGGCCGGGACAAACCACGGGAACGCCCCCACCAGGTCATGAATCACCACCACGTCCCCGTCACACGTATGCGCGCCGGAACCGATGCCCAGCGTGGGAATGGGGGAATGCACGGTAATCTGGCGGGCCGCATGAGGCGTCACGCCCTCCACGACCACAGCGCAGGCACCCGCCTCCGCCACGGCTTCCACATCCTTCACCAGGGCTTCCTCCTCAGCGGAGGATTTCCCTTTGATTTTATATCCGCCTTCCTCCAGCACCTTTTGCGGCAAGAGGCCGATATGCCCTACCACGGGAATGCCGGCATCCACAATGGCACGTATCTTTTCCGCCTGGGCGGCTCCCCCCTCCAGCTTGACGGCGTCCGCTCCGGCCTGGAACAGCCTCCTTGCAGACTGCACGGCCTGCTCCACCGTATCATAGGTATGAATGGGCATATCTCCCACCAGCAGGGCATTCTTCACGCCGCGCGCCGTGGCTTCCACATGGTGAATCATGTGGTCCAGCGTCACATGGGTGGTATCCGGAAACCCCAGAAGCACCATTCCCACGGAATCGCCTACCAGCACAATATCCACGCCGGCCTCATCCAGAAGGCGGCCCGTAGGGTAGTCATAAGCAGTCACCAGCGTCACGTGCCGCCTGTTCTTGCAGGCGCGGATGCGTTCCGCTTTTTCAAGAGATTGATTCATGATGTTCTATAAACATGCAGTTACCAGCGTTCCGATACCAGGAGCGGGTCAGCCTCATCCGTATCCAGTTCCGCCAGCAGGCAGGAAACCGTTTTAGCCTGGCGGGGCAGAATGAGGTCCGACCTGATGTCGGAAAGAGGCTTCAAGACAAATTTTCTCAAATGAGCCCTGGGATGGGGGAGAATCAGGCGGGGCGGATCGTTGACCACCATGTCCCCCGCGTAAATGATGTCCACGTCCGCCGTACGGGGTTCGCAGCGGATTCCGGAGCGGATGCGTCCCAGGGCGCGTTCTATGCCCTGGCAATGCACCAGCAGTTCTTCCACCGTACCGGGCCAGGTGAACTCCACCACGGCATTCAAATAATCATCCGCGCCATGCGGACATCCCTGCGGACTGGTAGCATACAGGGAGGATTGCAGGAAAGGATCGTCGGACAGGCTCATCTTCAGCAGATGGTCCCTGGCCTGAACCATCAGGCTGTTTTTGTCCCCCATATTGGATCCCAGTGCGATGCCGGCTCTCTTCATCAGCAAAAAAGGCATCATGGCCGTTCCGGGAAAGGGGGACGGCCATGATGCGGAAAAATTATAATTGGGAAAGGCCCAGAACGTCTTCCATGGTATACAGCCCCGGTTCCCTGCCCTGCAGCCAGAGAGCTGCACGGACCGCTCCGGAGGCAAACGTCATGCGGCTGGATGCCTTGTGGGTAAGCTCCAAACGTTCTCCGTCAGAGGCAAACACCACGGTATGGTCTCCTACTACATCCCCTCCGCGCAGGGAATGCATGCCTATTTCATTGGCGGGACGGGGACCCACCAGGCCTTCGCGGCCAAAAACCACGCTGTCTTCATAATTCCTGCCAATGGCGCCGGACAGGATTTCCGCCAGCGTCCGGGCCGTGCCGGAAGGAGCGTCAATCTTGTGGCGGTGATGCATTTCCATCACCTCAATGTCGCAGCTGCCGCCCAGGATCTGGGCCGCCTTGCGCGTCAGCCAGAACAGGGCGTTCACTCCTGCGGAATAGTTGGACGCGAATACGATCGGGATGGATGCGGCTGCATCCATAATCTCCTGACGTTCCAGCTCCGTATGCCCCGTGGTGCCTATCACCAGGGGCTTGTTATTGGCTACGGCTTCCGCCAGCAGGGTGCTGGTGAAAGCATGGTGGGAAAAATCAATGGCGACGTCGCATTTGGCGAGAGCCGGATAAAGTTCCTGCCCCTGGTCGTACGTGGCGCCCACGCAGGTGTCCGGATTCTGCGTCACCGCCTCCTGGACAGCCTGGCCCATGCGGCCCGAAATGCCTGTAACAAGAATGGAAATCATATAGTTGAGATATCAAAGAACGTTGAAACGTTGAAGAAGCGCGGAAAGCTGGGCTTCCTTTTCTTCCGGCAAAGGAACCAGCGGAAGCCGCACGCCGGGCTGGATATCCCCCCTCAGCGCCAGCGCCGCCTTGATCGGGACGGGGTTGGAATCCAGTGTCATGAGGCCCTTCATCAGTGGATAAAATGTTTTCTGGAGGGAAAGCATTTCACCCATATTCTGATCCAGGCCGGCTTTCACGATGGAATTCATGATTCCGGGAACCAGATTGGACGTTACGGAAACCAAGCCACTGGCGCCACAGGCCATAAAGGGAACCGTCAGGCCATCATCACCGCACAGGACGGTAAAATCTTCCGGAACCACCTGCATCAGCTGGTTCACGCGGTCCACGCTGCCGCCGGCCTCTTTCACGCAAATAATGTGGGGACAGTCCTTTGCCAGGCGTCCCACCGTCTCCACGCTGATTTCAATACCGCAACGGCCCGGGATGCTGTACAGCATGATCGGCAGGCGGGTGGCGTCCGCAATGGCCTTGAAATGGGCATAAACGCCATCCTGGGAGGGCTTGTTGTAATAAGGGCACACCTGAAGCGTTCCGTCCACGCCCATCTTCTCCGCCTCCTGGGTCATATGGATGGCCTCCGCGGTAGAATTGGCCCCCGTACCTGCAACTACCTGAATGCGGCCTGCCGCGCTCTCCACGGCCAGTTCAATCACCCTCAAGTGTTCTTTTACAGTCAAGGTGGGGGATTCACCCGTGGTGCCGACGGCCACAATGCCGGCCACGCCGGCAGCCACCTGGGCTTCCACAAGCATTCTAAAAGCCTCTTCATCGACCCGATTGCCGACAAACGGAGTCACAATTGCTGTATAAAGACCTTGAAACTTCATAACCTTACTTGGAAATATACTATATTAACAGACACTTTTTGTCACGACAGAATACAGAAATATGGCATGCCTGTCAGGCATCCCGGAATACCGTCCGGGAACAGACGGAACAAAATTCCAGACAGGAGTTGAACAAGGAAAGGGATGCTTCCGTCCTCATGCCGGGCTTCCAAGCGGCTTTTCTTCCATTGACAACGATGTATTCACGGTGAATATGACGCCCTTCCCTCCCGCACAGAAATAACGCCGCCGCACACGCGGAGGAAGCCAGCCTGGACTGGGAGACGTGCCGAAATACCGGACGGTGAATCACAACCTGGTTTATCCGGACGTCCTTCCTATTCAGACAATTCTCCAACCCTGCGGCATCTTCCTTCCAACATTGTTCCCTCCATCTTACCTTTCTTCCGGAACGGGAGACCATATTCACGACCATGGCGCCGGAAACAAAAACGTGCTCAAGCAGAATGGACAGGCGACTGCGTGCGGAACAATTCAGGCCCTGCACCTCAACCGCGGCATCCTCACAGTTGATCAAATAATCGACTCGTCCATAGAGGGTATGTACCAGCCCTGCGAAGGAAGCCAGATCCGGAGGATGGCCCAGACAGCCCGACATGCCAAAGTGATTGCCCCCTGGCAGACAGTCCACCACGCGGGAAGACTCTTCACCGGCTTCATGCAGCATGGCAACCACAGATCCCCGGCACGCAAACGCCTTGGCGGCGAGGTATCCTATGTTGCCGGCGTTCCCCAGGATGACCGCAACGGGCTTCTGAATGATATGGGATTTCATACGCCGCCATTTTTGATGGAAGAACGGGTGCCGTCAATAGCAGGGATATCCTTAAACCGTTAAGAAAGAAAGAGGGATAGTTAAGGAAATGTTACGTAAGGTAAGAACTCTATTACGACAGGGATAGCCGTCCTCCTTGGTTGCCTCATCCTCCTTCAGTTCCACTTAGCCGGAGTAGAGGAAGAGAAGGAGATTCAAGATTTTCCATCAAGAAAAGAACAAGCCCCGCCAGTTGAGGAACTGGCGGGGCCTGATGAAAAAAATCCCGGCGGCGACCTACTCTTGCGGGACCTATCGTCCGACTACCATTGGCGCGGCAGCGTTTCACTTCCGGGTTCGGAACGGGACCGGGTGGGACCACTGCGCTCTGGCCACCGGGCTTCAGGGGGAAGAGTTTTTCATTTTCTTCATCCTGCCTGCCCGGGAGCCCTTGGGGGGCTTTGAGGGGGATTTTTTAAGGGTTGTTGTGTGTGTGGCTAAGAAGATTTCCTCTCGTTACGAGGGGAAGGAATCAGCGTAAACTGACATCTGCGTGGCTGGTGGTGTTACTTTTAAACATACATCCAATGAACAAGACAACAGCAAGTTGTTATTCACGAACGGGAGTGATGTAATATGATGAAGTCTATTGGTGATTAGTATCGCTTGGCTCAATACATTGCTGCACTTACACCTGCGACCTATCAACGTGGTGGTCTTCCACGAACCTATAGGGAAAACTCATCTTGGGATGGGCTTGGCGCTTAGATGCTTTCAGCGCTTATCCCGTCCGCACTTAGCTACTCGGCCATGCACTTGACAGTACAACCGATGCACCAGTGGTGCGTCAGACCCGGTCCTCTCGTACTAAGGTCTGAACCCCTCAATTTTCCAACGCCCACAGAGGATAGAGGACCGAACTGTCTCGCGACGTTCTGAACCCAGCTCGCGTGCCGCTTTAACCGGCGAACAGCCGGACCCTTGGGACCTTCTCCAGCCCCAGGATGCGACGAGCCGACATCGAGGTGCCAAACCACGCCGTCGATATGAACTCTTGGGCGTGATCAGCCTGTTATCCCTAAGGTACCTTTTATCCGTTGAGCGACGGCAATTCCACTTTCTACCGCCGGATCACTTGGGCCTGCTTTCGCATCTGCTCGACTTGTTGGTCTCACAGTTAGGCGGGCTTATGCCCATGCACTCGACACCCGGTTGCCAACCGGGCTGAGCCCACCTTCGCGCTCCTCCGTTACTCTTTGGGAGGATACCGCCCCAGTAAAACTGACCGGCTGACACGGTCCTCTGGCCGGATTCACGGCTCAGGGTTAGATCCTCCAGTTTCAAAGGGTGGTGTCTCATTGATGACTCCGACGCCCCCTAAAGGGCGTCTTCAGCGTCTCCCACTTACTCTGAGCATTAAAACCGAAGAAACAATGACAGCTTACAGTTAAGGTCTATAGGGTCTTTCCGTCCTTCTGCGGGTAGGCGGCATCTTCACCGCCACTACAATTTCACTGAGCGCCTGGTTGAGACAGTGCCCAACTCGTTTCACGATTCGTGCAGGTCGGAACTTACCCGACAAGGAATTTCGCTACCTTAGGACCGTTATAGTTACGGCCGACATTCACCGGGACTTGGGTTCAGAGCTTCGCCTTGCGGCTAACCCCTTGCCTTAATCTTTCGGCATTGGTCACGTGTCACACCCTATACTTCGACTTGCGTCTTTGCAGAGTGCTGTGTTTTTGATAAACAGTCGGTTGGGCCATTTCTCTGCGGCCTGCATCGCTGCAGGCACCCCTTCTTCCGAAGTTACGGGGCTAATTTGCCGAGTTCCTTAACCAGGTTTCACTCTTACGCCTTGGTATATTCTACCCACCCACCTGTGTCGGTTTGCGGTACGGGTCGCTTAGCATACGCTGGGGCTTTTCTTGGCACTCGATCCAATGATGCGCTGAGTCCGTGGACTCAACTCGGAATTCAATAACCTAGTCATCTTTTCTCATGCGTCCCCCCAGTTTAAGGGTCGCGAGCTCAGGATTATTAACCTGATATCCATCGCCTACGCCTCTCGGCCTCGGCTTAGGTCCCGGCTAACCCAGGGACGAAACACGTTGCCCTGGAAACCTCGGGTTTACGGCGGCCGGGGATTTCACCCGGCTTTACGTTACTCATGTCTGCATACTCACTTGCATGTGCTCCAGGGTCAGTCGCCATCACCCTTCAACGCGCATGCAACGCTCTTCTACCACTCTACCGTAAGGTAAAGTCCAGAGCTTCGGTATAACGCTTGATCGCCAATCATTTTCGGCGCAGGATCACTCGATGAGTAAGCTATTACGCATTTTTTAAATGGTGGCTGCTTCTAAGCCAACATCCTCACTGTCTGTGTAATCCCACATCCTTTCCACTGAGCGTTATTTAGGCACCTTAGCTGCTGGTCTGGGTTGTTTCCCTCTCGACAATGAAGCTTATCCCCCACTGTCTCACTGCCACGTTCCATTGCACGGTATTCGGAGTTTGATAAGGTTTGGTAAGCGGGTGTGCCCCCTAGCCTTGTCAGTGCTCTACCCCCGCGCATCAGCACGTGACGCTGCACCTAAATGCATTTCGAAGAGAACCAGCTATCACGGGGTTTGATTAGCCTTTCACTCCTACCCTCAGCTCATCAGAGAACTTTTCAACGTTCACCTGTTCGGTCCTCCACATGGTTTTACCCATGCTTCAACCTGGCCAAGGGTAGGTCACCTCCGCTTCGGGTCCAGTACCTGCGACTTAATTCGCCCTATTCGGACTTGCTTTCGCTGCGACTCCGGGCCGGAAGCCCTTAGTCTTGCCACAAACACTGACTCGCAGACTCATTAAACAAAAGGCACGCCATCGCAGATTGCTCTGCTCTGACACTTTGTAGACATACGGTTTCAGGTTCTATTTCACTCCGCTCACAGCGGTTCTTTTCACCTTTCCCTCGCGGTACTTGTTCACTATCGGTCGCCAACTAGTATTTAGCCTTGCGCGGTGGTCCGCGCTGATTCATACATCGTTCCACGTGTGATGTATTACTCAGGATCCCACTAATTCCCACGCTGGATTTCGTCTACAGGGCTTTCACCTTCTACGGCCAGCCTTTCCAGGCTGTTCTACTATCCAGTATGGTCGAATATCTCGTGGTCCTACAACCCCGAAGGAGTACCTTCGGTTTGGGCTCCATCCGCTTTCGCTCGCCACTACTTACGGAATCGATTTCTCTTTCTTTTCCTCCGCTTACTGAGATGTTTCACTTCAGCGGGTTTCGCGTTTCATACCCTATGTATTCAGGTATGAACGATCGAGTATTGCCTCGATCAGGTTACCCCATTCGGATACCCCCGGATCATCGCTTGCTTGCAGCTTCCCGAGGATTTTCGCAGCTTGCCGCGTCCTTCTTCGCCTGTTGGCACCAAGGCATTCACCGTACGCCCTTACTTACTTCATCATATTGCAAAAGTTTTTTACCACTTCCACAATACCACAAAGCCCTTTCGTGACTTACTGTATTGTCTTATTTCTTGGTATGCATGTTTTAAATTGTGTATTGTAGTTGTTTTTCAACTACCCACTTTGTTGGAAAGCAATTGCTTCTCAGCAATTGTTTTCTTTGCCACGCAGATGTCAATTTTCGCTTTCCCTCAATAATCGATTTTTTTTGGTGGGCCTGACAGGACTTGAACCTGTGACCCCGCGCTTATCAAGCGCGTGCTCTAACCAACTGAGCTACAGGCCCGGTTTTGGGTCTCTGAGAGACAGTTACCAAATACTAAAGTTTAGTTACTAAAGTTTTCCGGCTCCCGCCTTCTTACCGAAACTGGTGGAGGCACGGGGACTCGAACCCCGGACATCCAGCTTGCAAAGCTGGCGCTCTACCAACTGAGCTATACCCCCAGTTGCGGTTCTTTTTGAAAAAAGGTCGTCACGCACGTCGTGCCTAGTTTCGCTCCAAGCGAACTGGCTGTTTACACATCTTTGGTTCGTTGCGGGCCCTCGCGGGTTCCGCTCTCTCTTCCCTCGGGAAGAGATCCGACCTGTGCATTTTTCATGCACTTTCTCCATAGAAAGGAGGTGATCCAGCCGCAGGTTCCCCTACGGCTACCTTGTTACGACTTCATCCCAGTTACCAGTCTCACCTTAGGACCCTGCCTCCTTGCGGTTGGCTTCAGATACTTCGGGTGCGACCGGCTTCCATGATGTGACGGGCGGTGTGTACAAGACCCGGGAACGTATTCACGGCGCCGTAGCTGATGCGCCATTACTAGCGATTCCGGCTTCGTGTAGGCGGGTTGCAGCCTACAGTCCGAACTGGGCCCAGTTTTTAGGATTTCCTCCGCCTCGCGGCTTCGGCCCCCTCTGTACTGGGCATTGTAGTACGTGTGCAGCCCTGGGCATAAGGGCCATACTGACCTGACGTCGTCCCCACCTTCCTCCCAGTTGATCTGGGCAGTCTCGCCAGAGTCCCCACCTTTACGTGCTGGTAACTGGCAACAGGGGTTGCGCTCGTTGCTGGACTTAACCAAACATCTCACGACACGAGCTGACGACGGCCATGCAGCACCTGTGTAACGCCTCCGAAGAGTCGCATGCTTTCACATGTTGTTCATTACATGTCAAGCCCAGGTAAGGTTCTTCGCGTTGCATCGAATTAAGCCACATACTCCACCGCTTGTGCGGGTCCCCGTCAATTTCTTTGAGTTTTAATCTTGCGACCGTACTCCCCAGGCGGCACGCTTAACGCGTTAGCTCCGGCACGCAGGGGGTCGATTCCCCGCACACCAAGCGTGCACCGTTTACTGCCAGGACTACAGGGGTATCTAATCCCTTTCGCTCCCCTGGCCTTCGTGCCTCAGCGTCAGTTAATGTCCAGGAACCCGCCTTCGCCACGAGTGTTCCTCTCGATATCTACGCATTTCACTGCTACACCGAGAATTCCGGTTCCCCCTCCATTACTCTAGTCTCGCAGTATCATGTGCAGTCCGGGGGTTGAGCCCCCGCCTTTCACACACGACTTACGAAACCGCCTACGCACGCTTTACGCCCAGTGATTCCGAACAACGCTTGAGACCTCTGTATTACCGCGGCTGCTGGCACAGAGTTAGCCGTCTCTTCCTCTTGTGGTACTATCTTTTTAATTTGCTCCCACATGACAGGGGTTTACAATCCGAAGACCTTCATTCCCCCACGCGGCGTCGCACCATCAGGGTTTCCCCCATTGTGAATGATTCTCGACTGCTGCCACCCGTAGGTGTCTGGACCGTGTCTCAGTTCCAGTGTGGCCGGACATCCTCTCAGACCGGCTACCCGTCATCGCCTTGGTGAGCCGTTACCTCACCAACTAACTAATAGGACGCGAGCCCATCCCCAAGCGCATTGCTGCTTTAATCTTGCGATTTTATGCGGTATTAATCCCAGTTTCCCGGGGCTATCCCACTCTTGGGGGCAGGTTACTCACGTGTTACTCACCCGTGCGCCACTAGAGAATTATTAGCAAGCTAGCAATTCTCCCGTTCGACTTGCATGTCTTATCCACGCCGCCAGCGTTCGTTCTGAGCCAGAATCAAACTCTCCATCAAATATAATTTTTGAAATTGCTGGACCAAATGGAATCTTTCGATTTCATCTGCGCCATGCTTCAGTCAGCTCTTCCCTCAAGTTGTGTCTCTTGAGGTCCTCTTCGCTCTGCCAAGCACGGCGCGCGTCACGACCTTTTTTCTTTCCCCTTGCTTCTACCAATCCGCCCCTCTCGGAGCTAGGTCGCTCCTTCGGGTTTTTTCTCCCTCACACGTCTCTCGACGCATTCAGGAAAACCCTCGGCGGGTTCGGTAGTCATTCCCTTGAAATCTTCTTATCGGCCCCTTTAATGAGGCTCTTCCGGGTGGCCGGCCCCGGCTTCATTCAGGCCCTCTTTCGAGTCCCTCCTGCCGCCGGGCTTTTCATCCCGTCGCCGTGTTGGCGTGCCGAGAAGTCTACCATTTTCACCCCCCTTGTCAATTTTTTTCGAGTCGTTTTTTGTGAGAGTCTTTCATCCATTTTGTCACGTCCATTCATAACTTCCAATTTATAAAATAGTTAGGCTTTTGTCATACTCCCCCTCCCTCGTGCCATTTTTTTGAACATTTTCTTTTCGGATGGCGCAGCAGTCTTCCCAAAGGTCCAGGAGCCCTTCCCTTTGCCGGCGAGAACGAGAGGGGGTTTTCTTCCTTTTTACGATATCGGCTCCCCGGAGAAAAGAAGGGGGGAAGAAGGGCTGGCCGAGCGAGGAGTTTCAACAGCCCAAGGGGGAAGAGGTTTTCTTTTTTCCTTTTACAAGGGCCGACGGCTCGCCTTCTTTGCCGATACCTTTATTTCTATCCCTTACTTTCTTTTTCTCCAAGGCCACGCACGGACGGGGATTCTTTTTTCCGCGACCTGTCTCACTTAACCCTTCCCATGAACAATCCCCGCCTGAATTTTGTCTAATCGCGCATGAAGAATCAGGAAATCCACTTGCCAACGCCCGACCCCGAGCATCCTTATGGAGGAGGGAACGGACGTTACCGTTTTCCGGATATCAACGGCATGAATTTGCTGGGGGATAACGTTTCCCTTCCACCCATCGTGCCTAAAAGCTTCCATATCATGCTGACCGTTTTTCATCCGGAAACCCTGTACAGCATGAAGAAGTGGCTTCCGTTCTGCGAAGACCTCCGCAAGCAGTACAAGCATACGCCCACCCCGGTGGAGTACAATATTCTGCTGGTCCTGCAGCCGCCTCCCATTGAGGGGGACGTTCCCGCCTTTACACAGGCCCTGGGGGATATTCCGGATTTCTACATGAAGACCAATTCCCTTATTTCCTATTACGACCAGGCTTTCGTGCGCCGCAGGCTTTCCCTCCACAAGAAGGCGGAGACCGCGATTGTACTGCTGGACGGCAACGGCAATATCATCTGGAAGGATGACGGCGGCTTTACGCCTGCACGCGCGGAACATTTAAAGGTTATTCTGGAAACCCTTTCCCCGCTGGCGCCTAAGACAAGGACGCATTAGAGGCGGATTGCATCTTCTTTGCCTCCTTCGCACTTTCCGTTTGAGCTTCCTTCCGGAATGCCTCATACTGGCCCCATGCCTACCATTTCTCTTGCTCTCGGGGAACGTTCCTACGATATCCACGTGGAAAACGGCGCGCTGGACCGCGTGGGTGAGTTTGCCTACCGCGCCGGACTGGACGGCAAGATTGCGATTATTACGGATACCTGCGTAGCCCCGCTTTATGCGGAACGCGTGATGAAGTCCCTGGAGAGTGCTGGGTTCATGCCCAGCCTGCATGTGGTGGATGCCGGAGAAGCGTCCAAGAATATGCTGCAGGCCCAGGAACTGTGTTCCGAGCTGGTACGGGCGGGCATTGACCGCACCGGGTGCATTGCCGCCCTGGGCGGCGGCGTGGTGGGAGACCTGGCCGGCTTCGTAGCTTCCATTTATTACCGCGGCATTCCTTTCATGCAGATTCCTACGACGGTAGTCGCCCAGGTGGACAGTTCCGTAGGGGGCAAGACTGCCGTCAATATTCCGGAAGGGAAAAACCTGGCAGGCGCGTTCCATCAGCCGGCCGTTGTCGTGATCGACCCCACCACACTGGTGACCCTGGACCGCCGCACGCTGGCGGAAGGCCTGGCGGAAGCCGCCAAGCACGCGGCCATCCGGGATGCTTCCATGCTCCATGAATTGAAAGGCCTGGGACCGGAGCTTTCCATCGGCTTTTCCCTGAATACCATCGCCAAACTCCCCGATCTGATTGCCCGGAACGTGGCGATCAAGGCCCGCATCGTGGAGAATGATGAATTGGAAACGCTGGATATCCGCGCCCTGCTCAATTTCGGCCATACCATCGGCCACGGCATTGAAGCCGCTGTTCCCTACGGCACCATCCTGCACGGGGAAGCCGTGGCGCTCGGCATGCGCGCCGCCCTGTTCCTGAGCGAACGGAAAGCCGGGTTGAGCTCTTCCGACGCCAAGAAGATTCTTTGCACCCTCCAGGCTCTGGAACTTCCCCTGGTTCTCCCGGATGACATTGATACGGAAACGGTTCTCAAGAAGACAGCGTCCGACAAGAAGTTCCGGGCCGGAACCATCCGCTTCGTTCTGCTTTCCAAGGCGGGGGAAGCAGGCATTTCCAAGAAGATTACGCGGGAAGATATGGCGGAAGCCATTGAAGAATTGCGCCGCCCCCTGCCCTGAGCTTCCTTTTTACGGCGTTGCCCCATCAGCCGGGCAAAAAAATTCCGGAGAACGGAAGGGGAGCATCTTTCCGCTCCTTTTCCTCCAGCATGTTTTTCCAGCAGGAGAAAGATTCAGAGTGTTTCCCTGAACCGCAGAAAAACCGTCCCCTCCGGAACAGCCTGGAAGCCGGGACATTTATTTTCCGTATCCGGCGCCCGAAAAGCAACGCCTCTCCCTTCCCGGAAGAACGGGATGGGAAAGGCGCAGAAACAGTCCATCGTTTCCCGGCACGGGGAATTTACTTTTTCGGCTCGTCCGGGGTAGGTTCAAAGCCATCCACGTCCAGAGGCACGCTGCCCGTGTATTCCCCGGCGTCAAACTGGATGCCCTTCAAGGCGTCTTCCAGGGACAGGGAGCCATAGCATTCCCGGCTGGCCAGACGGAGCAGTTCATTCATGATGTTCACGCTTTCTTGATGGGGAATGTCCTTGGGAAGGGCCACGGCCAGCTCCTTCACCTCCGCCGCATGGGCGTTTGCCGTAGCCTGGTCCTGAATAAGAAGGAGAACGGCCAGGATTTTTTCTCCCGGCGTTTTGGGAACGGCCTGTTCGCTGGCGGCAGAGGCATCCGGGGATTGATCCTGTTTTTTGCCGCCGTCACAGGAAACAAGGGCAAATGCCGCCAAAACCGCTGTAAAAGGAATGAGATTTTGCTTCATCATGATGATTGGTTGGAAAGCCGGAGGCCTCATTGGATTTATCATGAACACTGGGGATTCCGGAGTCAAATCAGTTTTTTACTCTCACGAAATGTTTTTTCAGACAAAATATTCCGCAGCGTGCGCTTTGCTTTCTGAACAGGGGGAGTAGCCCTGTTCAACCTAATAGCCAGAATATAGTGCATTCATTGGTTCCCTCAGTAGACGCAATTTCCGGAAACGGAGGTTGCGTCTACTTTTTGCGTCACCATTTCAATACAGCGTTTGATTCCATGGGCTGACGCCGTATAATTCCGCTGAGATGGGTTACCCTATTTGGAACAGACGCCGCTTTTTGAGAACCGCCGCTGGAACGGCCGGGTTCCTGGCAGCCATGCCCTGTCTGAACGCCGCGGAAGCCCTGACGGACGCAAGACCGCTCAAGGTGGGCCTGGTAGGCTGCGGAGGCCGCGGCCTGGGCGCCATGAAGAACGCGCTGGACGCCGACCCCGGAACGGTAGTCTGGGCGCTGGCGGACGTGTTTCGGGAACGGATTGATTTCGGCTCCAATTTGCTGACGGAACAGTACGGCAGCCGCGTCCAGCTGGACAAGAGCCGCCTGTTCGACGGCCTGGACGGTTACAAGAAGCTGCTTCAAACGGATATTGACGTGGTGCTGCTCTGCACGCCTCCCGCCTTCCGTCCGGAGCATCTGGCGGCGGCCATTGACGCCGGCAAGCACATTTATGCGGAGAAGCCCGTGGCGGTGGACGTTCCCGGCGTGCTTTCCGTGCTGGAGTCCGCGCGTCTGGCAAAGCTTAAAAATCTGGTGATTCTGGACGGGTTCTGCTGGCGCTATGACAAGGCGAATGAGGAAGCCCACCGCAAGCTTTCCTCCGGAGAACTGGGACGCGTGCTTTCCTTTGACGGGCTGTATTACACCACGCCCCCCAAATCCCCGCTGGCCCTGGATTCCCGCCCTTCCTCGGATACGGACGTGGCATGGGCCCTCCGCAACTGGACCGCCTGGAACTGGCTGAGCGGCGGCCAGTTCGTGGAACAGATCGTTCACACGATCGACGGCATGGTATGGTCCATGAACGAGCAACTTCCGCTGGCGGCCTTCGGCTCCGGAGGACGCGCCCAGCGCCGGGACGACGGCGACGTGTGGGACCATTACGACGTTTATTTCGAGTACGACCACAACGTGGCCGCCCACATTTCATGCAGGCAGTGGGTAGGCTGCCACGGGGAGATCGTGGACCGGACGGTTTGTGAAAAAGGGATGCTGGTCACCCCGTACCGCCCCCATATCCAGGCGGATAAGCGCTGGCGTTTCCGCGGGGAACGGGGCAATATGTACGCGGACACGCACGTGGCCTTTTACCGTTTCCTCCGCTCCGGAACCTGGAAACAAACGCTGGAAAGCGCGGCCAATAAAACGCTGGTCGCCATCATGGGGCGTGAAGCGGCCCATACCGGGCAGCGCATCACCTGGGAACAGATTAAAAAGAGCGCCACGCGGCTGGTGCCTGAAGACCTGACGATGGATACGCCTCTGCCTCCCGCCCGCATTCCGCGGCCGGGCAGAGCGGCCTGACGGCGGGTCCCGCCTTTTCTCTCTACCGGACCATGGCCAACATCTTTCCACCCAATACCAACAGGCGCTTTTACGGAGGCGTCGCGCTGATTGCGCTTGCCGCCGCGCTGGCGCTGGGTGGGGTGTATTACGTCAATTTCCAGATTCCGGAGTATGAACCCGTGCAGCCGGTGCGTTTTTCCCACAAGCTCCACGCCGGAGACCTGAAGATGAGCTGCACGGCCTGCCACAGCGCCGCCCAGCGCTCTCCCAGGGCCGGCATTCCGGATACGAAGTCCTGCCTGGGCTGCCACCAGCATATTCTCCCGGACAGCCCGCTCATCGCTCCGCTGCGAGCGGCGGCGGACCCCCAATTTCCCGGCTATACGGGGGAACCGGTCCGCTGGGTCATGGTCAACCACCTGTCCGGCCATGCCTATTTCAACCACATGGCCCACCTGAACCGCGGCATCGGCTGCACTTCCTGCCATGGGGACGTGGCAGGCATGGAACGCATCAGGGCTCCGCGCGATGCCCGCATGCAGTGGTGCCTGGACTGCCACCGCGACCCCGCACCGCACCTGCGCCCGCTGGAGGAGACGGCCAGCTCCCATTATTCCGCCGCGGATTACCTCCGCACGCATTCCATCCGGGACGGGGAGGGAAACCGCATCCAAACTCCGCTTCAATTGGGAGATTTCCTGAAACACCAGTGGAAGATTCAGCCAAGAATGGACTGCACCGCCTGCCACCATTGACCACCGGGCGCAGGCCGGCTCCCGGCAAACATGCCTTTCCAGTCATCATACCTTCCATTTTCGCGATAGATGAATGCCGGGCCGTTACTGTATGATGAAGTTATGGAATTGGACCTCGGCATTGTTTACTCCTGCCCTCCGGAAGAAGCGGTACCGCATATTCTGGCTTATTTTCAGCAGGAATTTTCCAAACCCTTCCCCGCCCCCAAACCTGTTTCGCATGAAGAAGAACTTCTCCTGGAACAAATCGATTCCGCCTTTGACGGCGTCATTCTGGAAGACGGCATCGGCCTGATGACGACGGAACTCATCGACATGTACGCCCCCAGGGAAACCTGTGACGCCATCGGCCCCTGTGAAGAGCGGACCGACTGGCGCCGCATCACCCCTTCCATGATCCGGGCATGCCGGGACGCCCTGGTTTTTACCGATCCAAAGGGATACCGTTTTCTCCTGCCGGCATGGCTGACGCTGGACCTCCGCGGCCAGCTTGAAACCTGCGACGCCATGGACTACCTTCCCCTCGTTCCGGAAAATTGCGGGGATTATGAATCCAGGGCCATCCTGCTGAACGATCCCCAGCTTGATGCCGTAATGAATTACATTGAATACCGTCAAAAAAAGGACGGATGCCCTTTTTCCACGGACTTCCGCTGCCCTGAAGATGTGTGCAGCCGGTAATCACCGCTTGATTTCACCTTCCGGATTGCCTAAAACAAGCCGTTCCCATTTCCCGTTAATCCACATCATCCTCCGGTTTGACTCCCCTTCCCCCATTTCACCAGAATGAAGCTCCCCAGGGCCACCCCGCTTTTCTTCCGGAAGAAGAGCGGGAAATGACGCGGCGCTCCTTCATGAAATGGATGGGCGCGGGCGCAGTCCTGGTGGGGGTGGGGCTTCCGGCCTGCCGCCGTGTGGAAAAATACCTGGTTCCCTATAATGAAGGACCGGAATGGTCCGTGCCCGGCGTGGAAACGGCTTACGCCACCTGCCTGACCATGGGCGGGAGCGCGCTGCCCGTGCTGGCCGCCTGTTATGAAGGGCGTCCCGTCAAGCTGCTTCCCTCCCTGCAATATCCGGAAGGCCCGGGCTTGCCGGCCACGGCCCAGGCTTCCATTCTGGACCTTTACGACCCAGGCCGCAGCAAGCATATCCTCTTTAACGGCAAGCCGGCTTCCGAGGACGAATTCCGCGGAGCCTTTTCCTCCTGGTCCCGCAACCTGCGGGACGGCGGCCATATCGGCATCCTTCTTCCCGCCACGGATTCTCCCCTGATGCACTCCATGCTGGAGGAAATCGGCAGGAAAAACCCCGGCGTGCGGATTTACCGCTATTCTCCCGTTCCCACGCCGGGCTCCGGCATGCAGGCAGGCTTGCCGCAGGAGGTCCGCTTCCGCGTGCGTTTCGCACGCGCCAAACGCATCCTTGCCCTGGATTGCGATTTCCTTCATGAGAATCCCTACGGCAATACGCGTGATTTCATTGCCGCCCGTTCCCCGGAGGGCCTCCATTACAAGGAAGAAAACCGGAACCGCACGCGCCTTTACGCCGTGGAGGGCCGCGTTTCCCTGACCGGAGCCCATGCCGACCACAGGCTGCCCGTTTCCCCCGCGCGCCTGGCGGTCTTTCTGGAGGAATTGTTCCGCTATCTCTCCGGTAAAAAAACCTCCCTTCAGACGCTAGAGCCTCCCCGGCAGACGGACCGCTCCCTGACGGAAAGGGAATTCACCTGGCTCCGCCACTGCGCGGACGATTTATTCAGCCATCCCGGAGAAAGCGTGGTCCTGCTGGGGGACAATCATCCGGAACTGTCCGCAAGCGTCTGGAAGCTCAACCTCCTTCTCGGCTCTATCGGAACGTGCGTCCAGTTGTTGAAGGCTCCGTCCACGCCGCCCCACGGAACGCTGGAGGATTTCATCCGGGACATCCGGAAGAAAGAGGTGGATATCGCCTTCCTGCTGGATTCGGGAAATCCCGTGCTGGATTCCGGGCACGGCTCCGCACTGGCGGAAGCCCTGAACGGAACGGAGAGCATTCATCTGGGGATGTATGAGGATGAAACCTCACGCGCCTGCCGATGGCATTTGCCGGCGGCCCATTTTCTGGAATCATGGGGAGTGGAACGGGACTGCCGCGGCAGATTCTGCTACCGCCAGCCCGTCATTCTTCCCCTGTACGGGGGCATTTCTGCGGAAGAAGTGCTTTCCGGGCTGCTTTCCACCAAGGGCCACCTCATCACGGCGGACAATTCGCCCACGCACCTTTCCCCCGTTTACCACCGGGCGCGCAAATGTTTTGAACGCGCCGTGAATCCGGAAAACAAGACTGCGGCCTGGACACAGGCGCTCCAGCGCGGCTATTCGGAAGAAACGGCTTATCCCCCCCTGTCCCCGCAGGAAGAAACAGCCCTCGGAACCACCATGGAGCAAGCGCCCGTTGCTCCCTCCGGCAACGGCGGAAGCGGATTGGAAAACGGCCTGCTGGAACTGCAATTCTGCCCGGATTATTCCATCGGGGACGGCCGCTGGAAGCGCAACGCCTGGATGCAGGAATGCCCGGACCCCGTAACGGGCGTCAGCTGGGCGGCGTCCGCACAGGTTTCCCCCGCCACCTTCCGGCGGCTGGGAGGCGCGGATTCCGGGCCGATGCTCTGCACTCTGACCGTCCCCGGCGGACGGATGGAAGCCATCCTGTGCCCCATTCCCGGAGTGGCGGAGAATCTGATAGTTCTTCCCCTGGGGTATGGCGGCATGAACCACGTAGCGGAGAGGCAGGAGAATTCCAACGGTTATGCATTCCGCAGTCAGGTGAAAAAAATGGCAGGCTGCGGAATTTCCCCAGAACAGGCCGCCCTGCGCGCCCTTCCGGAACGTACGGAAGCTATTCAAAGCCCCGTCGTGCAGCCCTCCCCCTTCGCCCTTCAGTCCGGCGCCTCTCCGGCTCCGTTCACGCCGTCCGGCGCGGAGGGCGTGTACCAATGGAGGATGGCGATCGACACGTCCCGCTGCATCGGCTGCAATGCCTGCGTGATCGCCTGCCGGGCGGAAAATAACATTCCCGTGGTGGGCCGTGACCAGATGGCGAAGGGACGCGCGCTGGACTGGATTCGCATTGACCGGTATTTCACGGAGGCAGGGGCCCTCACCGCCATTCCCGTGGCCTGCCAGCAGTGCGGCAAGGCCCCGTGCGAGTCCGTGTGCCCCGTGAACGCCACCGTCCACACCACGGAGGGCCTGAACGCCATGGTATATGCCCGGTGCTGGGGTACCCGGTACTGCGCCACCAACTGCCCGTACAAGGCGCGCCGCTTCAACTTTTTTGATTATGCCAAGGCCTCCGGGGAAGCCACGCGCCTCCAGCGCAATCCGAACGTGACCGTCCGCTCCCGCGGCGTCATGGAAAAATGCACCTACTGCGTCCAGATGGTGGAACGCGCCAAAATCAGGCACAAATCCCGCCTGATGAAGGAACACCCGGGCCAGCCCTCCACTTCCATCCACGTGACGGAGAAAGACCTGCTCCTGCCGGACGGCGCGGCGCAAACAGCCTGCCAGCTCGCCTGCCCGATGGGCGCCATCACCTTCGGCAACGTTCTGGACCCCGCCGCCGCCGTCTCCCGCGCCAAATCCCTGCCGCGCCACAGGAGCCTTCTTTCCTCCCTGGGCACGGACCCCGGAACGGGATACCTGGCCCCGGCCGGGAATCCCACCCCCGCCATGGAAGCATGAAATCCCGCCGGAAGACTTGTTAAAGACGCCTTTCCCACCAAAGAATAAGGCCGCTCCTTTCAGGGAGCGGCCCTACCAGTCAAAGGTCTTTACAAGCTGATCATTTAGTCTTCCACAATTTGTTCCACGGTCGTAATCGTTTCCACCACTTCAATGTTGGCGGCGTCAGCGAAATTGTTCACCGCCTTGAGCAGGGCGGGCGTCATGAGCTTGTCCTTCTGAATGCGTTCGCAATTTTCCAGCATGTCCACGATGGTATCCTGGGCATCTCCGTTCAGTTTGGTGATCCGGATGGCCTGTTCGGAAGTGAGCTTCATTTTTTCCATGGCCTTGTCCAATTGCTTGGCCTGCTGGGTCAGGGCATTGAGCTGCTTGATGGCGATTTCAACCGCCGCATTGTCCTTCACGTCGTCCAGAACCTTGTTGGCGGACGAAATCAGGTCGACATTCTGCTTAACCATCTGCACGGGATCGGCAGCGTTCTGAGCAAGAGCGGAGGCGGAGCATACGATGGCCACCACGGGGAGTATTTGGTACGTTTGAATCATTGTTTTATCGGTGTTCGGGTTGAAGAAGAAATATCTTCTTTGCCTCTTTAGATTCATTCCAAGAGAGAAACCGTTGCACCCCATATCTGTCATACAGTCCTTACCGTCTGACTGTCAGCAAACGGCAGGAAGACAATCTTACCCCGTCACACGTTTTTCCTCCCCGTTTTCCAGCAGAAAACGGAGGGGGCGGTACTTGGCGGATTCCAGATTGGGATCCTCCGCCAGAATGGCCTCCGCCAGCTCCCGCCCGCGGTGAATCAGGCGCGCGTCCAGCAGCCATTCCTCAAAGCGCACGCCCTTCAGGCCGCTCTGGGAAGTGCCCAGCACGTCCCCGGGACCGCGGAGCTTCAAATCCTGTTCCGCCAGGTCAAAACCGTTGGCCGTGGTCTCCACAATATGCAGCTTCTCCCATTGTTCCTCCTCCGGCCGGGCCTCCGTCATCAGGATGCAGTAGGACTTGTGCGCCCCGCGGCCTATGCGCCCGCGGAGCTGGTGGAGCTGGGAGAGCCCGAAACTCTCCGCATTATTGATAATCATGACCGTAGCATTCGGCACATCCACCCCCACCTCCACCACCGTGGTAGCTACCAGCACGCTGATGCGGTTGGCGCGGAAGTCCTTCATGACCGCCTCCTTTTCCTCGGAGGACATCCTGCCGTGCAGCAGTCCCACATCCACATGCGGCAGCAGCGCCTTCCACTCGTCCAGCTCCTTTGTCACGGCTTTCCCTTTCCGGGAATCCTCCCCGTCAATGAGGGGGGAAACCACATAAACCTGCCTGCCTTCCTCCAACTGGCTCCGGACGAACTTCAATACCTTTTCCTGGTCCTTCTCCGCGCGGATGGCCGTAACCACCGCGCCGCGGCCTCCGGGAACGCCGTCCAGGATGGAAACGTCCAGCTCCCCGTAAAAAGTCAGCGTCAGCGTGCGGGGAATGGGGGTGGCGGTCATCACCAGCACGTCGGGGCGCTCTTCGCGGTCAATCAGCTTTTCCCGCTGGTTCACGCCGAATTTGTGCTGCTCGTCTATCACGACCAGCCCCACACGTTCCGGCACGTTCTTCCCGTACAGCAGGGCATGCGTTCCGACCACAATTCCCCCCTGCTTCCCGAAGGATACGTGGGATTCCTCCTTCCTGTCCGCCGTCACCAGGGACACGGGAACGTCCAGCTTGTCCAGCATCTGCCGGAACTTCAAATAATGCTGTTCCGCCAGAATCTGGGTGGGGGCCATCATCACGGCGGAATACCCGTGTTCCACGGCCAGCAGCATCGCGCACAGGGCCACCAGCGTCTTTCCGGACCCTACATCCCCCTGAAGCAGGCGGTTCATGGAACGGGGCGCCTTCATATCCCGGTAAATCTCCCTCACGCAGCGCTTCTGGGCCTCCGTCAGCTCAAACGGCAGAGAATCCGCCAAATCCTTCACCAGATGGCTGGAGCCTGCCGTCTGCATGCCGGGCACTTCATCCGCCCGCCTTCTCCTGTAAGCCACGTTCAACTGCTGCGCCAGGCACTCCTCCAGCGCAAACCGCCGCCTGGTCCGGTCGCGCACTTCCGCGGTCTCCGGAAAATGGAGGTCCCTCAACGCCGTTTTGCACGGGATGTCCGGCACAAACTCGTAAATCTCCGGTTCCGGAACCGGGGAAAGCCGGGCCAGAGCCTCCCACACGATTTCCCGCAGCCTGCGCACGGCAATCCCCATGCGGCCGCTGTAAACGGGAACAATGCGGTTCAAATGGATGGACTGGTCATCCCCCTCCCGGATGATCTCAAAATCCGGATGGACGATGCTGAGCTTCTTCCCATACGGCTTCACGCGCCCGTACACGATCATCTCCTGCCCGGCGCACAGCATCCTGGCTACGCCCGGCATGCTGAACCACAGGCAGGAAAAACGGGCCTGCCCCAAAGATTGCTCATCCACCAGCACGGCTTCCACATACCGCCCGCGGCCCTTGCCGCCCTTCCCTCCCCAGCCTTTCCAGCCCACGTCCACCACCCGCCCCCTCAGGCAGACGGGCGCACCGGATGACAGGGAATCATAACGGTCAAACATGCGGCGGTCCTCATACCTGCGCGGCAGCATGAACAGCAAATCCCGCACAGAGGCCATTCCCGCCGCCTGCATGGCCGCCAGCTCCCTGGGGCGGATGAAGGCGCACTCCTCCAGGGGGGACGTTAAAAGCAGCTCTCCGGCCATGGGTCCAGGCGTATTCCTCACAGATCGCATCATGCCCGCGCGCCCGTCAGAGAGCGGCGGCGGGGCGGGTTTCCAGACAGCGCCTGTAATAATCCACGCGGGAGACGAACCAGCTCCATTTATGCCCCGGGCGGCCGTTGGTCAGCAGCGGGGCCGGGCAGTTCTTGCCCGTCCAGTAATAATGGGGCACCACATTGCGGAGGGGAATGTTGTACTGCTTCATCAGCACCGCCGTCAGCTTGGCGGAACGGTTCCAGGTGACGATGGGGTTGTGGCTCCTCACCTCCCCCATCTCAATCCCGATGGAATACATGTCTCCGGGACCGCCGCGGTCCGCATGGCGCCCCGTCTCGTTCAGCGGAATATGCTGGATGGCCCGGTACTGGTCCACCGTAAAATGCCAGTTCAGGGAACCCATGGCCCCCCTTTTCAGCGCACGGGCATGCGCCGCGGCGTCTCCCGTGGGGTTGGCCGTGCTGTGGATGGTGATGAAGCGCGGATGCATGGAATGGGAGGCGCGCCGCGCGCGGGAGCGCGGGGACATGAAATCGCGGCTGATGTGCACTTCCCGGGACATCTGGGACATGGTGCGCGGCACGGGGGGAACGTTCTGAATCTTGAAGCTGACGGCAGGCGGGCGCGAGGCGTCCGAACACGCCGCCAGCAGGGCCGGCAGCACCAGAAACACCGCATTTGCCATCAACGTTCTAACATTCATGATTCTTCCCTAGACTATCCGGCGCGAGCTGGCAAGCAGATTTCCAGTCAAAACAGGCTTTTTCACCCTTCCCGGAGCACAGCAGCGGGGAAACGGGAGCCCCCGCGGAACGCTCCGGAGCGGCCACCGCCGGAATCAGGGCAACGCCTTCCCCTGCACGGGGTTTCCCCTCCGGGAGCAACCAAACCGCCCCATAAAAAGCCGCACGGGAGACTTGCCAACGGCCATTTCCGTGCATACACTATTTCCACCATGAGTACCACTCACGAAGCAGCTAAGAAGTGGGTCGACGAAATCGCCCAGCTTTGCCAACCCGACTCCATCTATTGGTGCAACGGCTCTCAGGAAGAAAATGATGAGCTTTGCAACATGATGGTAGAAAAGGGCACCTTTATCAAACTGAACCCCGAGAAGCGCCCTGGATGCTTCCTCGCCCGTTCCACCCCCTCCGATGTGGCCCGTGTGGAAGACCGCACGTTCATCTGCAGCGAGAAGGAAGAAGACGCAGGCCCGACCAACCACTGGGCTGACCCCGTTGAAATGAAGGCCAAACTGAAGGGCTTCTTCAAGGGCTGCATGAAGGGCCGTACCATGTACGTGATTCCCTTCTGCATGGGTCCCCTGGACTCCCCCCTGGCCAAGATCGGCATTGAAATCACGGACTCCCCCTACGTCGTGGTCAACATGCGCATCATGACCAAGATGGGTGAAACCGTTCTCAAGCGTCTGGAAGACGAAGTCAAGGGCGGCGGCAACCCGAAGCGCGACGGCTACGGAACCTTCGTTCCCTGCCTCCACACCGTGGGCGCCCCGCTTGCAGACGGCCAGATCGACGTGCCGTGGCCCTGCAACGAAGAAAAATACATCTGCCACTTCCCGGAAACGGAAGAAATCTGGTCCTTCGGTTCCGGTTACGGCGGCAACGCCCTGCTCGGCAAGAAGTGCCTGGCCCTGCGCATCGCCTCCGCCATCGCCCGCAAGAACAAGTGGATGGCCGAACACATGCTCCTTCTGGGCATTGAATCCCCGGACGGCACGAAGGCCTACGTCGGCGGCGCATTCCCGTCCGCCTGCGGCAAGACCAACCTGGCCATGCTCGTTCCCCCCGCCTCCTACCGTGAAGCCGGCTGGAAGACCTCCATCATCGGTGACGACATCGCCTGGATCTGGCCCCATGAAGACGGCACCTTCCACGCCATCAACCCGGAAAACGGCTACTTCGGCGTGGCTCCCGGCACGTCCTACAAGACGAACCCGATCGCCATGGACACCATCAAGGAAAACGTCATCTTCACCAACGTCGGCCTGACCGACGACGGCGACGTCTGGTGGGAAGGCATGGACGGCCCCGCTCCCGCCCACGCCATCGACTGGCAGGGCAATGACTGGACCCCGGACTGCGGCCGCAAGTGCGCTCACCCGAACGCCCGCTTCACCGCTCCCGCCGCCCAGTGCCCGACGATCGACCCCGAATGGCAGAACCCGGAAGGCGTTTCCCTCTCCGCGATCCTGTTCGGCGGCCGCCGCGCCACCACCATGCCCCTCGTCTTCCAGTCCCGCGACTGGACGCACGGCGTTTACGTCGGCGCTACGATGGGTTCCGAAATGACCGCCGCCGCATTCGGCAACATCGGCCAGGTCCGCCGCGACCCGATGGCCATGCTTCCCTTCATCGGTTACAACGTAGGCGACTACTGGCAGCACTGGCTGGACATGGGCAAGACCGTTGCCAATCCTCCGCTGATCTTCAACGTGAACTGGTTCCGCAAGGACAAGGACGGCAACTTCATCTGGCCGGGCTTCGGCGACAACATGCGCGTCCTCGACTGGATCCTCCGCCGCGCCAAGGGCAAGGCTGAAGGCCAGAAGACCGTGCTGGGCGTCTCCCCGACCTACGACGAACTGGACAAGACCGGCATCGACTACAGCGAAGAACAGTTCAACGCCAACATGGCTCTCAACCCGAGCGAATGGAAGGCTGAACTGGAAAGCCAGACCGAACTGTTCGACAAGGTGGGCAAAAAGCTCCCGGCCGAACTGGAAGAACAGCGCCAGATCCTCATCAAGAGCTTCTCCTAAGCGGAACTCCTGACTGAGCGTCAACTCAACAGCAGAGGCTGTCCCATCCGCGGGACAGCCTCTTTTTTATTCCCCCGCATCTTCTCCAAACACGCTCATGGAGCGCCGCGCGCCCTTGCGGCAACCGAATAGTCACTCTTGCGGCATGGTCAAAAATCTCCAACAGCCATCGGATACCGATTAAAAGGTCGTGGAAATCCGTGTCCTTTCCATGTTATGGGTACGTGGAAAATGAAGGGCTTAAAGAGCTGTAATGATACTGCATGAATAGAAAAACAAAAATCGTTTTCTTCCTGAGTAAAATATTCAGCAATCTTGTGGGTTGCAGCTTTATTTTTACTTGAGCCGCTATTTTTATTCCGGGTTCTTCTGAAAGAAAGAAATCGAAAAACGGGTATAGTAAGAATATGTCCAACCGTGTGTTTTGATGGAATTTTATGGCCGCGGCATGTGTTGCTGGGTCATTCCCGGCATGATGCCGCGGCCACTTATCCCTCCGCATTCATCCGGGACGGCTTGCATAGTACCCGGTTCAATAGGGTCATGATATAAGGAAACGGCATTTCAAGGATGTTAAAGAGATGAAATTAAGCTTCATTATACTGAGCCTGGTCAGCGGACTGGCGCTCTCCGCCCCTCCCCGCGAGCTTTCCTTTTATGCCGTCAGCCCGGTTGAAGGAAAAGCGCCGATGGTCGACGGCTGCCTGAACGAGGCAGCCTGGGAAAAAGCGGCCGTATTCCGTCATTATTATGTTTACAATTGCGCGGAACCGACTCCGGGAAAACTCAAGACGGAATTCCGCATGCTGTATGATGAAAAAGGAATCTACCTGGGCATCATCAATTTCGAGGAGCATCCGGAAAAATTGAGGAAGATCATTACCGACTTTGACAACGCCGCCATCTGGACCGACGACTGCGCCGAAATCTTTTTCGATGCCGGGGCCAATGGAATAAGCTACCATTGTTTCAAGGTCAATTGCATCGGAACGCGCGCCGATTTCCGCCGCCGGGACGCCGCCGTTTATCAGAATGACTGGAGCGGCACCGACTGGACCGCCCGGACCTCCATCGGCAAGGACCGCTGGACGATTGAAGCGTTTTTCCCCTGGAGCGACCTGCCCGCCAAAGCGGAAACGTCCGATATCTGGATGTTCTGCCACGTCCGTTATGCCTACTCCGGCGGAAATTTTGCCGGAGCCGCCAGTTCGGTGCTGGGCGGATATTCGAGCCCGCGCAACTTCGGCTATATTTACTTCCAGGGAGCAAATGACACCGTCTCGCCGGAAAAGGCATCCGCCCTGCTGTCGCGTTCCGCGGAAGAGCCCTGGTTCGCCATGGCTGGCGACACCCTGATCCTGCGAGATAAAGGTAAAAGTGTCCTTACGACACCCGGCCAGGTGAAAAACAATGAATTCGCGGAAATTGAAAAGCTATCAGCCGAACTGGCACGGGCCTGCGGGAAATCCGCTTTTAAAATGTACCGGGAAGAACTGGATGCGATCAACCGTGAATGCCGTGTTCTGGAGAAAGAAAAAACCACGATCAGCGGATTAAGGCGCCTTTACGTCCTGAAAGAGCGCTGCCGGGCGCTCAAATGGAAAATTGCCTTGGAAGAAAGCCTGAATTAACTCAAAAAAGAAAGACCATCCATTGATGAAACCATTCCCACTGTTGCTCTGCATCCTGCTGGCGGGCCTTGTTGCTCCCGTATTCGGCAAACTGGACGGCACTTACATGAATGAGGCCGGAATGACCCTGAAAACGCCCCATGCCGCATGGGATGAAAAAGGAGAGCTTCCCCATAAGAAAATACTTTTTATCATGCAGCAGACGGCCTCGCGAGAGATCATTGAGCTGGTCCAGCGTTTCCCGGGCTTTAAGTATGAAGTGGTTCTCACAGCCAGTGAACATAGCATCGGAGCGGATGATATTTACAGCAATCCGATCGCGGGGCTGAGCACCGCCAACAAACTTCAGGAACTGGATGCCAAACTGGCAAAGGATTATGATCTGGTGGTCATGGCAAACGTCGATTTTGCGGTCCTGCCGGATGAGCAGAAATTCCGCCTGATGTCGATGGTGCGGAACGGAACCGGCCTGGTCCGGATTCAATCCGGCGAACCCTGGTCCGAACTTAAGAAACTGCCTTATAAAAAACCGTACGCCCAGCCGTTGCCCCGGCCGGAATGGGTTGCCGGAAGCAACAGCCTTCCCGGAACCAGGCCTAAAAACTTTGAATCGCGTATTTTCAACGCCTGGCAATTCGGCAATGGCCGGATCGTCGAAGTCGATTACGGCGCGGGCTACCGGCCAGGAGTGGGGCTGACGCCGTATTTCAACTACACCACGGACTGGTTCTTCCTCTATGAAACGTCCCAGGCTTTTCTGGCCCAGGTGCTCTATTACGCCAGCGGAATAGAACTGCCGGCATTTTCAGTACGGCAGGGCAACGGCCAATTTGCCGTGACCTCTCCGGAAAAAACCGTTGACGAGGGCCGTATCCGGCGGACGGATAATTCCGTCATCCGGAACAGCCTTGATTTCACGAACCTTCCGGCGGGCAGATATGCCGCAGACGTATTGGTCCGCCGGAATGGCGCGCTGGTCAACTTCGGTGCCTTTCCCTTTACGGTGGAATCCGCTTTCGGGGCCGTATCAGTGGAAACGCCCAGGCTGGTGCAGGACCGCGGCCCCTTCTCCGTCACGTTGAAACTGGCTTCGCCCGCGCAGGACGGTTATTCCGCCAAAGTGGAGCTGATGGACGCACCCTACCGCAATGTATGGTTCAGCAAGACCCTTCCTTTGGAAGCCGGAAAAAAAGAGCTTTCATTCGGCCTTGAAAATTACCGGATGCCGACCATCGGCGGTTATCTGCGCTGTACCGTTTACGATGCCCGGGGACACGAGGCACATGCGGAAAACCCGGTGATTTTCCCGGATTATTCCCTGGAGGATTATCTCCAGCTTACCTGGGGCCAGGTTGGCTGCACCTTCAACCCGGCCTTCGGGGAGCGGATCATCGACCGCCTCGGCTGGAACGTATCGCTGCAATTTTTCACCAAGGGAGATACTGAAAACGCCCTGCGGAACGAAAAACTGTGTCCGTACATCTGCCGGATCGGGATGGAAGCCGGGCCGAACAATGAAACCAGAGTATTGCGCAAGCTATGGTCCGAACAGAAAGAAAACATGGTGCAGCTGGGTACGTTGAACGGTGACGAATCATTCTACCATCCATTGGTCCGGAAGCTTTGGGCCGACGATCTGCGGCGCCAGGCGGAGTACCTGAAAGACCTGAGCCCTGTGCTGTACAACCTGGGCGACGAGAATTTTTACACCTACGACGCCGGGTTCGGAGAATCGGATAAACAGCCGTTCGCCGATTTCCTGCGGGAGAAGTACCAGACCATGAAAAACCTGAACCTTGAATACGGCGCCTCCTACTCCGGTTTCGGGGAAGTGCCCCACCTCCGGCTGGACGCGGCCAAAAAAGCGGGGAATCTGGTCGCCTACAATGACCACCGGGAATATATTGAAAAAATGTACGTGGACATGCATCATTTCCTGGCGGCGGAAATCAAAAAGGTTCATCCCGGAGCCCGGGTAGGCGCGGAAGGCTCCCCTCCCGGCAACCTTGAAGAAATGATTAAGGGGCTGGACTTCTGGGGCCCTTACAGCGGCATGCAGGAGAACGAGGCATTGCGCGCATTCGGCGCGGACCGGGTCCGGACCATCTGGTGGGGAGGGTATTGCTCGGAGCGTTCATCCTATCCGTACAAACTTTGGGAACACCTGCTGCAGGGAGCGATCAACGGCCACGCCTGGTTCTTGATCAACCCCGCCCTGGGAGAAACCAGCCATTCCGGCGATCTCTCCGAGGCGGAATACCTGCGCCAGTACATGCCCTATCTTGATGACTTGAACTACGGCCTCGCACAGCTGCTGATCAAAACCCCGTTTCCGGATACCGGCATCCTGTTCTACTACAGCCACACCTCCAATTCCGCCGCCCAGGCGGACAGCCGCTGCGTCAAGCCGGACGCCAGCATGAATCCGCTGCTCCGGTATTGCTACCAGCGCGGGCTGGGCTTCAATTTCGTCTCGCCAAATACCCTGGAACGCCTGAAAAACGCACGGCTCCTCTTCCTCTGCGGAGCTTCCTCCCTGAGCGACAAAGAGTGCGCGGCCATTCTGGATTTCGTCAAATCCGGGGGCACCGTACTGGCTGACGCCAATATCGCGCTCCTGAATGAAAACCTGAAAAAACGTCCCCGGAACCCCTTGAGCGAACTTTTCGGGAACCTGACGTTCGACCAGGCGAAAGAGCTCGAAATCCAGCCTTATGAAAGCACAAGCGGAGCCCTGGCCCTGGCGGGAGAAAAGGCGCATGCGGTCCACGGCAATCCGGGCCTGCAACTCCGCAAGGCCGGCAAAGGAAACGCCATCCTGCTGAATGCCTCCCTCTCCGTTCTGGAAAATAATTCCCTGCCCGGCTCCTCCCTGAACACGTTCCTTGACCAGGTGGTGAAAAACGCCGGTATCCGTCCTCTGGCCGTCATCCCCGATTTCAGCGACACCCTGATGATCCGTCCGCGGCAGGCCGGAGAATTCGAACTGCTGGGCGCCCTCGGCCAGGAAAAGGACCTCGGCAAATCATTCACCGCCAAATTGCCGGAAGAAAAATACATCTATGAGTGCCGCAAAGGACTGGTGGGGAAATCAGACAAGCTTGTCTTTAAATTCTCCAATGCGCCGTTCCGCTGCTTTGCCCTGTTTGACCGGGAGCAGCAGCCGCCCGTGGTAACCGCTCCGGCCCAGGTGGCCAAAGGCGCCCGGGCCCTGCTTAAGATTTCCGGACCGGCCAATCCCCGGGAACGCGCGTACCGGATTACGGTAACGGCCCCGGACGGCAGGGAAATTCTGCACCGCAGCAAAACCATTTACGGCAAGACGGAATACCCGCTGGATTTCGCCTTTAACGATCTTCCCGGCGCATACCGCATCACCATTGAAGACGCGGCTACAGGCTTGAATACCCAACACGAAATAGAGGTAAAATAATCATGCAGAAACTCACCCTGACCGTACTGGCCGGATTGTGCACCACACTGCTGTACGCCGCCCCCTCCATTGAAAAGAAAGAAGAGAAATTTGACCGCAAGGGAACTCCCGTCCTTGTGACCCGCCATACCGTCAACCTTGGCAACGGAAAAATCAATTACCACACCGTTACCAATCCCAATGACAACAAGCCGGTTCAGCAGGAATGGGGGGATTTCAGATTCGGCATCGAATATTGGAGGAACCCCAATACTCCCGGAAGCTGGAGTCCCGTCAATTTCCTTGCCGTGATCGGCAAGGACGGCAAAACACTGCTGGACCGGAAAGTCGCGGAAAAAATTGACACCGTAGAAAACGGCAAGATGGAAATGGCCGTATTCACGTTCCGCCCGGAAAACAGTGTTCTGGACGTCAGGATAGCGCAGTTCAAGGATCGCCCGGACTGGCTGTTCGTCAAGGTCAGTTATCCCGGACAACTGTATGAAGTCTGGGCGTCGCCGGTTCACGGTTACGGGAAGCCGGAACTGAAGTCGCAATTCGCCCTGAAAGAAGGAGACGGGGAAAAACCATGCGGAAAGCCGGACTGGGTTCTGACGAAAACAACCGGGGGAAACGGGGTAATGAACTTCAACCGCTATGCTTACAAGGAGTTCGGCACGTTCATCGTTTTTGAAAAAGAATCCCTCCGCCAGATCCGGATTCATGGAGATGATATCAAATTTGAGCTGAAGCCGGAGTCGGACAGCTTCAGTTTTGCCATAAGTTATTTCAAAGACCGGAAGCCGGAGGAGGTGCGCCCGGAATTCTTCAACGTGACGGTTCCGGAGGTGGAGAGCTTCCTGAAGTCCATCAATTGGAGCCCGATCCCCGACCGGAAGACGTTTTCAGAGCTTGCGGATGAAACCCGGAAAAACATCTCCATCCTGAAAAGGGATGGCGGCCATGCGGCGGACTATGAAAAGAGAGTGAAAGAACTGGAAACCGATTTTTCCGAAGCGCCGAGTTTTGAAACTCTGGCCGCCCTCCGCGAACTGAATAGGGAAGTCATCAAGAAGAACCTTGAAAACCTGTAGGAACACGGTATTCATCGGCGCCGCTGGCAAGGCATCCTGTAGAAATTTCCTGGGCTCAGGACCCGGTATGTTCCAGCCGGCTTTGGTTCAGGGAAAACGGTCCCGGGAGCGGCCAAGGCTTGCGGCGATTCTGAAGCGTCAGGAAAATCCGGGGCTTCGGCAAGGGCGATGACGGCGGCTGCGGCGCTCAGGCGGGAATGGGTCATGGTCAGGAACCAGCCCGTGACGCCCTGCTCCCGGGCCGTCACTCCGGCTGTGCCGTGCAGCAGGATGGAGGGAGCGCCCGCATCATTGCGCACCACTTCCACATCCGTAAAAGCGCATTTTTCCCCTATTCCCGTTCCCAGGGCCTTCGCCACGGCCTCCTTGGCCGCAAAACGGGCCGCCAGGCTCGGCACGGGGTCCGCATGCTTCCGGCAATAGGCCCATTCATCCGGGGTGCAGATACGCAGGGCAAATGCCTCCCCGTTTTTCTGGAGGGCCTGGCGCACGCGGTCCAGGTCGATCAAATCCATTCCCAATCCTGCAATACGGCTCATGTTCCTGCAACCGGGGGTTAAAGTTGAAACGGGAATATCAGCTCAGGCGGTCGATCGCCTGGCGCATTTCCCTCACGGCCTGCTCCATCCCCACAAAGAGGGCGCGGGCTACGATCGTATGGCCTATGTTCAGCTCATGCAGGTAAGGCACGCCGTCCATCAGCTGTTCCAGATTCTGGTAGTTGATGCCATGGCCTGCATTCACCTGGATGCCCAGGGAGTGGGCCAGCTCCGCGGCGCGTTTCAAACGGGCCAGCTCCGCCGTGCGTTCCTTCCCGGCGTGGTTGGCAAAGCATCCGGTATGAAGCTCCACCATGGGCGCTCCCAGACGGGCGGCGGCGTCCACCTGGGCCAGCTCCGGATCAATGAACAGGCTCACCTGAATGCCGTTGTCAGCCATTCTTGCCATGGTGGGGGCCAGTTCCTTTTCATGAAAGACGGCGTCCAGGCCGCCTTCCGTAGTAATTTCCTCACGCTTTTCCGGAACCATGCAGACATAGTCCGGTTTCAGCCGAAGGGCAAAGTCCACCATCTCCGGGGTATTCCCCATTTCCAGGTTCAGGGGAAGGGCCACGCTCTCACGGACGCTCAGGGCGTCCGCATCCTGCATGTGGCGGCGGTCCCCCCGGACGTGGAGGGTGATGGAATCCGCCCCGCCCCTTTGCGCCGCGTAGGCGGCGTCCAAAACGCTCGGCTCCACGTTGAAGGAATCAAGCATGGTCGCATAGCGGGCCTGCCTCAGCGTGGCGATGTGGTCTATATTTACACCTAGCAACATATCGGTTTTAAGACAAGGGGACGGGGCCGATCATTCAAATTAATGGAGGAAATGGCGGTGCCCCGTGAACACCATGGCAATCCCCGCGGCGTCCGCAGCGGCGATCACTTCCTCGTCCCGGATGGAACCGCCGGGCTGGATGCAGGCGGTGGCTCCGGCGTCAATGGCTACCTGGAGGCCGTCCGCAAACGGGAACATGGCGTCGGAAGCCACCACGCTGCCCTTCAGGTCCAGGCCGGCCTGTCCGGCCTTCCAGACGGCAATGCGGGCGGAATCCACCCGGCTCATCTGCCCGGCGCCGATGCCGAGCGTGCGGTCCGTGCCGCCGAAGACAATGGCGTTGGAGTGCACCTGCTTCACGACGCGCCAGTTGAAGCGCATGGCGGTCAGTTCCTCCTCGGTCGGGGGGCGCTTGGTCACAACCTTGGCTTCCAGATTGTCCAGGCCCATCACGTCCGTATCCCGCTTCATGGTCATGAAGCCGCCGGGAGCGGAGCGGATGATGGGTTCGCGGCGCGCCTTCATCCAGGCTTCCGTGTTCATGCGGATGATGCGGCAGTTTTTCTTCTTCTGGAGAAGGGCGCGGGCTTCCGCATCGTATTCCGGGGCGATGATGACGTCCGTGAAAATGGCGCTCAGCACGCGGGCCAGTCCTTCCGTCATCGGACGGTTGACCACGATCACGCCGCCGAAGGGGGCCTGCGTGTCCGTTTCAAAGGCTTTCTGCCAGGCGTTGCGCAGGTCTTCGTCATCCTGGCCCACGCCGCAGGGGTTCGTGTGCTTCAGGATGCCCACCGTCGGGCGGCGGAACTGGGTGATCAGCTCGGCGGCGCCTTCGATGTCCAGCACGTTCGTGTAGGAAAGCTCCTTGCCCTGGAGCTGGTTGAAAATGTCCCCGAAGCTGCCGTACAGGCTGGCTTCCTGGTGGGGGTTGTCCCCGTAGCGCAGTTCCTGGTACAGGGGCGCGCAGATGCAGAAGCTGCCCTTGGTGCTTTCCGCGCTCTGGTGGCCCAGGTAGTTGGTGATGGCGTTGTCGTAATTGGAGGTGCGCATGAACACCTTCACTGCCAGGTTTTCGCGGGTTTTCAGGGTCGTGTCTCCCTTGTGGGTCTGCATTTCATCCAGAATGCGCGCGTAGTCCGCGGGATCGGACACGACGGTGACGGAGGCGTAGTTCTTGGCGGCGGAACGGAGCATGGACGGGCCGCCGATGTCGATCTTTTCAATCGCTTCTTCCAGCGTGACGTCCGGCTTGGCGACGGTTTCCTCAAAGGGGTACAGGTTCACGCAGACCAGGTCAATGGGCTTGATGCCGTTTTCCTTCGCCTGGCGCACATGCTCTTCATTGTCGCGGCGGTGCAGCAGGCCCCCGTGCACCATGGGGTGAAGCGTCTTCAGGCGTCCTTCAAACAATTCCGGTTCCCCGGTATAGTCGGAAATTTCAATCACCGGAAGGCCCAGGCCTTTCAGGAAAGCGGCGGTGCCGCCGGTGGAAATAAGCTCTACTCCAAACTCGTGCAGGCCCTTGGCAAACTCCTCCAGGCCGGTCTTGTCGGAAACGGATATCAATGCGCGCTGAATAGCCATAAGATCAAATATCTGTAATGTACCCGCGGGCGAACCCTCCTCTCCGGGAGCGAACGCGACAAATGCGGTTCCTTTCCCTACATACTACCGCCCCGTGAAGCAAGCGCAATGTCACCTATCATGACAGCCGGGGGGATTTTTTCCTCCCAAAACATAAAAAAACGCCCTTTTTATCGCTCTTGTCTTGACATTCGGGCGAATACTTACTACTTCAACCGCTCACAAATAACCATTTCTTTTTAGCCATGGCAACGATGGAAGTAATTCTCGCAACAAAAATTGAAGGACTCGGCGCGGAAGCCGACCTGGTGACCGTTAAGGCTGGCTATGGCCGCAACTACCTCATCCCCCAGGGTCTCGCCCACGAAGCAACGGCCTCCAACCGCCGTTTCATCGCCAATCTTCAGGCCGCCCGCGCCAAGCGTGAAGCGGAAGAACTCAGCGCCGCCCAGGAAGTGGCCGCCAAAATCAACGGATTGACCGTAGACCTTACCCTTGAAGTGGGTCAGGGCGGCAAGGCGTTCGGCGCCATCACCAACCAGAACATTCACGATGCCCTGACCGCTCAGGGAGTGGAAGTGGACCGCCGCGCGATTGAGCTTGAAAAGCCGATCAAGAGCGAAGGCGAACACGAAGTCGCCATCAAGGTGCATCCCCAGGTGGAAGCCACGCTCAAGGTGGTCGTCAAGGAAAACGCCTAAGCGGCGCGCATCCCTTTCTTTTTTCCGGCAGGCCCGGTTCCCACCTTGGGAACCGGGCCTCTTTTTGTCACCCTTTTTACTTCCCTTCCCTGTACAAACAAGGCATCATGCCCGCGTTGGGTGTCACTCGACATCATGCACGGCATCGTTCCATCCCCCCACCGAAATCAACGGCATGATTCGACTCTATCGTCAAACCCCGGAAGGCATTGAGCGCACCACCCAGGTGGATGCGGCTGAACAGAACTTGGACTCCGTCTTCTGGATTGACCTCCTTACCCCTGAACCGGCGGAAATCAAGTTTGTGGAACGCCTCTGCGGGCTGGAGATGCCCACCTACGACGAGATGAGGGAAATTGAGGCCACCAGCCGCCTGTACACGGAAGACGGCGCCCGCTTCATGACCACCACGGTGCTCAGCCGCGTGGATACGGAATCCCCCTCCCTGTCGGAAATCACCTTCGTCCTCATGGGGGCCAAGATCATCACCATCCGCCACTCGGACTCCTACTCCTTCCGTGTCTTCTCCCACCAGCTCCTGCGCCAGAAGCAGATCAGCCGGGACCAGGTTTTCACCGGACTGCTGGAAACCATCGTGGACCGCCAGGCGGACGTCCTGGAACGCTTCGGCGCGGAACTGGACCGCCTTTCCAAAAACATCTTCCGCAGGGACGAACCGGAAGGCAAGGCCAGCAAGCGCGTACCCGTCTCCAGCGCCCTGCGCCTCACGCTCCAGGACCTGGGCCGCGTGGGGGACCTGCTCACCCGCCAGCGGGACTGCCTGGTCAACCTTCTGCGCCTGCTCACGTACGCCAGCAATGAAGAGGCCCTGGACGACACCAACTCCACCCTGTACATCAAGCTGCGCCCCCTGAGCCGCGACGTCACGTCCCTCTCGGAATACGCCAACTTTCTTTCCAGCAACGTGAACTTCATGCTGGACGCCGTTCTGGGCCTCATCAACATCGAGCAGAACGAAATCGTCAAAATCTTCACCGTGGCGGCCGTGGTCTTCATGCCCCCCACCCTCATCGCCAGCATCTACGGAATGAACTTCTCCCACATGCCCGGCCTGGAAAACGAATACGGCTATTACATCTCCCTGGTCGTCATGCTCGTTTCCATCATTCTTCCCCTGGTTTATTTCAGGAGCAGGCGCCTGCTTTGAACGGCCCCTGCCGCGGACTCCCTCCCTCTCTTTTTGTCAACCACTCCTACCGTTTCATGATTGATATGGACTCCAAAATCACCCGCCTGATTGAACAGGCCTCCGTCATTGTCGGCGCCCTCCCCTACCTCCAGGCCTACCGGGACAAGACATTCCTCATCAAATTCGGCGGCAGCGCCATGGACGACGCCCGCCTGGTCAAGAAGCTCATGCGCGACATCGTTCTGCTGGAAGTCCTGGGCTTCAACCCCGTGATCGTCCACGGCGGCGGCAAGGCCATCTCCAAGGCCATGGCGGAAGCCGGGCTGGAGGCCCGCTTCATCAACGGTCTGCGCGTCACGACGCCGGAAGCCATTTCCATCGTGGAACGCACCCTCTCCGGAACCATCAATCCCGGCCTCGTCCAGATGTTCCGCGACTACGGAGGCAAGGGCGTAGGCATTCCCGGCACGGAAATCTTCGTGGGGGAACGCATCCAGGAAAAGGACGAACAGGGCAACCCCGTGGACATCGGTGAAGTAGGCAACGTCATCGGCTGCCTGACAGACCGCATCACGGAAGCGCTGGAACTCCAGATCACCCCCATCGTCTCCCCCCTGGCGAAAGAGCTGGGCACCCACAAGCCGCTCAACGTGAACGCGGACCTGGCGGCGGCGGCCCTTGCCAAGGAGCTCAAGCCGGTCAAGCTTATCTACATTTCCGACGTTCCCGGCATCATGAAGGACCCCGCGGACCCGTCCACCCTCATCAAATCCGTCACGCGCACGGAAGCCCTGGACCTCATTGAAGACGGCACCGTTTCCGGCGGCATGATTCCCAAAATCCACTCCGCCATTGACGCCCTGAACGCGGGCGTGCGCAAGGTGCACTTCATTGACGGACGCCTGCCCCACACCCTGCTGCTGGAAATCTTCACTCCGGACGGCATCGGTACGGAAGTCATCAGGGAACAGCGCTGACCACCCGCCGCCATGCGCCTTTTCCTCCTTCTTCCGGCCCTCTCACTGGCGGCGGCCTCCTGCTCCATGCAGCCCACTCCGTCCAGCCTTTCCGGCTCCTGGACCCAGCCCGTCCCCGGACAGCCGGGGCACGTGCAGGGAATGCAGCTCCTGCCGGACGGCAGGGCGAGATCCATCAACATGCGCACGCTTCTCTACCGGAGCTGGCAACTGGACGGCAAGCGCCTGACCCTGACGGGGAAAAGCATAGGCAACGGGAACTCCTCCCTCTTCACCACAACCTCCACCATTGACAGACTCAGCAGAACTACGCTGATTCTGAACACGGACGGAAACCGGGAGGTCTACACCCGCACGCCGGACGCGGCCGGAAGGTAAGCATCCCGGCGCCTTCCGCTATTCATCCTCCAGAAGGGACTTGTTGGCCGCTTTCGCCAGCTCGCAATTCGGGCATTTGTCAATCAGGCGGTCCATCAGGGCTTCAATGCGGGCGTCCTTCGCCATCAACTGCTCATCCTTCTTCTTGAGCAGGTTCAGCGTATAATTCACGGCAATCGTCAGAACGCCCAGGCCGCCGATGGCTCCGGCGGAAGATACGGCCGTATCTGCGGAAATATTGCCCAGGATCGTCGTGCACCCGCCTATGGAAAACAAGCACTTAGCTATGGAAAAATTCATCATGGGTTCCGTCTAGCAAACCGCTTCCCCGTCTGCATCACGCCCAATCCGTCCACATCCGCCGCGCGGCACGCCTGGGCGGCACGGCGCGGCAGCCAAATTCCCGCCGGATACACTCGGAGAAAACGCGCTCCCCCTCCCCCGGAAAGGCGCTATTGCCGGGGAACACGGTCCACCGGACCCGCGCAGGGAGCAAGGCCGCGCGGCGCGGGGAAAATACTTATACCCGTTGCCGCATTTCCTTCTTCGGCTTTGCGGTGTTTGTGCTAAAGTGGCGCCAATCTGCCCGGTCCGGGGCTCTTACCAATACTTCACTTCATCCAATAGAAAGACACAAACATCATGCATATGGCGGACGGCTTCATTTCACCGGCGGTAGGCTGCACCATGTGGGCGGCTTCCGCCGCGATCACGGCGCTCTGCGCGCGCAAGGTCAGGCAGGAAAAGGAAGTGCGGCTCGTCCCGCTCATGGGCGTTCTGGGAGCCTTCATCTTCGCCTGCCAGATGCTGAACTTCACCATTCCGGGCACCGGGTCCAGCGGCCATCTGGGCGGCGGCCTCATCCTGGCGGTCCTGCTGGGGCCGTATGCGGGCTTCCTGGTCATGGCGGCCATCCTGGCGGTGCAGGCGCTTTTCTTTGCGGACGGAGGGCTGCTGGCCCTGGGCTGCAACATCTTCAACATGGGCTTCTTCTCCTGCCTGGTAGCCTACCCCTTCATTTACAGGCCCCTGGCCGGGAAAAACCCCGGCACGGGCCGAATCACGCTGGCCAGCATCACCGCCGCCGTCATCGGGCTCCAGCTGGGGGCCTTCTCCGTCGTGCTGGAAACGACGGCCTCCGGCATCTCCGCGCTGCCCTTCGCCCAGTTCGTGGAACTGATGCTTCCCATCCATCTGGCCATCGGCGTGGTGGAAGGACTCGCCACGGCGGCCATCGTCATCTTCATCAGCAAGGCCCAGCCCTCCCTGCTGCGCCCGGCTGATCTGGAAACCGGCCCCGTCAAAAAAGCCTCCTTCACCGTTCTGGGCATCTTTGCGGTAGCGGCCCTGCTCTGCGGGGCGGCCCTTTCCTGGTTCGCCTCCGCCTACCCGGACGGCCTGGAATGGTCCGTGGCCGGCGTCACCGGGTCGGAAGAAACCAGCCTGGCGGAGCCTTCCTCCCTCCACCGCAGCCTGGAATCCGTACAGGCATCCACCGCCATCATGCCGGACTACGCCCTCCCCGCCGCGGAGGAAACAGCCTCCTCCGGAGAGACGGAGAGAGCCTCCTCCATCGTCAACCCTGAAACCAGCCTGGCCGGCGTGCTGGGGAGCGTCATCATTGCCGCCCTGGTCTTTGCGGCCGGCTTCCTGTTCGGCAGAAAACCGCACAGCCACTGCCCCCGCTGACCCCCCATGCCCCTGTTCACGGACGCCGCGCGGCAATTCCGCCAGATGGACCGGTTTTCCTGCGGAAACACCGGATTCCACCGTCTGGACGCCCGTATTAAAATAGGGGCCTTCCTCGTCTTTCAAATCTGCGTGCTCTCCTGGCCGCCGCAGGAAATCACGGGGCTGCTGCCCTTCTTCCTATTCCCGGTCTGCGTCATCCGCATGGCGGGGCTCCCCCTGGGCTACCTGCTGAAGCGCACCCTGTGGCTGCTGCCCGTCGCCGTCATGATCGGCCTCTTCAACCCGCTGGTGGACAGGACGCCGGCGGGAGAATGGTTCGGCATTCCCGTCACACAGGGCATCATCTCCTTCATCTCCATCATCCTGCGGTGCATGCTCACCATCCTGGGAGCCTTCACGCTGCTGGCCTCCACGGGCTTCGCTCCGCTCTGCCGGGGCCTGAGGCAGCTCGGCGCGCCGCGCATCCTGATCACGCTCCTGGCCTTCCTGTACCGGTACGCCTTCATCCTGATGGATGAATTCCAGAACATGCTGATGGCGTTCCGCTCCCGGAGGGGAGGCTCCGGTTCCGTCCCCCTTTCCACCTGGGGGGCCATGACCGGCCAGCTCCTGCTGCGCACCTTCGGTCGCGCGGAACGCATTTACCAGGCCGTCCTGTGCCGGGGAGGGGAAGACCCCGAATTCGTCAGCGCCCCCGGCGTCATCACCATGCGCGGCGTGGCGGGCGGCATTCTCTTCTGCGCCCTCGTCATCCTGTTCCGCTGCTTTAACGTCACCATGCTGGCGGGCCAGTGCGCCCGCAGCCTCCTCTCATGAGCCACCACCTTGTAGAAACCATCGACCTGTGCTTCAGCTACCCCGATTCTCCTCCGGCGCTGAACCGCGTCTCCCTGCGCATCACCCACGGGGAATCCGTTGCCGTCGTGGGCGGGAACGGAGCGGGAAAATCCACCCTGCTCCTGCACCTCAACGGCCTGCTGGAGCCCTCCTCCGGACAGGTGCGGGTGGGGGACATCCCCGTCACGCCCAAAACCGTCGCCCGCGTCCGGGAAAGCGTGGGAATGGTATTCCAGCAGGCGGACGACCAGCTTTTCATGCCTACCGTCCGGGAGGACGTGGCCTTCGGCCCGCTCAACATGGGCCTCCCTCCGGAAGAAGTCAGCCGCCGCGTGCGGCAGGCTCTGCGGGACGTCCATGCGGAAGCCCTGGCGGACAAGATGACCCACCACCTTTCCGGCGGGGAAAAACGCGCCGTCTCCATCGCCACCGTCCTCTCCATGACCCCGGACATCCTGGTTCTGGACGAACCCAGCGCGAACCTGGACCCGGCCTCCCGCCGCACCCTCATCAGCCTCCTGCGCCAATTCTCCCATACCAAAATCATCGCCACCCATGACCTGGACATGGTCATGGACCTGTGCACCCGCTGCATCGTGATGAAGGATGGATCCATTCTGGCGGACGCGCCCGTTCCGGACATTTTCGCCGACTGCGCTTTGCTGGAAGAAGCGCGCCTGGAACAACCCCTCAGCTACCGCCTGATGCAGTACGGCAGGGAGAGGGAGAACTCCGGCCAATTTTAAGGAGGAAAAACTCCTTACACAAACTCCAGACGGGCATCCGGCAGGGACTTGATGAACCGCGCCCCGTACCTCTTGGTGGCTACGCGGGGGTCCAGGATCACCACCATGCCGGAATCGCTCCTGGTGCGGATCAGCCGCCCCACCCCCTGCCGCAGCTTCAGAATGGCTACGGGCACGGAATACTCGTAAAACGGGTTCCCCCCGCGCGCCCTGATGCTCTCAAAGCGGGATTCCACCAGCGGGTGGTCCGGCACCTCAAACGGCAGGCGCGTCACAATAACATTGGAAAGGGCCTCTCCGGGCACGTCCACCCCGGTCCAGAAACTGTCCGTGCCGAAGAGCACGCTGTTCACATCCTTCCGGAACGCCTCCAGCATGGCATGCCGCTGCATGTCCTGCCCCTGCACGTACAAGGTCCATCCCTGTTCCTCACAGAACGGGCGCACCTTTTCCGCCACCTGCACCATCAGCCGGTAGCTGGTGAACAGCACGAAGGCCCTGCCGCGGGACTCCGCCAGATACCTTTTAATCCATTCCGGCAGCACTTCCGCATACTCCGGCTGGTCCGGCTCCGGCATGGAGCGGGCCACGATCAGCCTCATCTGCTCCCGGTAATTGAACGGACTGCCTATCTGGAGCTTCCGGACGCTTTCCGCACCCACGCGCCCCGCAAAGTAGCCCATGTCCGCATCCCCCGTCCCCAGCGTAGCGGAGGTCAGAATGGCGGAACGCCCGGCGGAAAACAGGCGCTCCCTCAGGATATCGCCCACCTCCACGGGGGCGGAGCACACGCTCATGTTCCTTCCCTCCGGACCGGACCGCTCCGCCCAGTACACGTGCCCCTCCTCCGTCATGTCCATCAGCACCTTCAGGGAGGCCTGCGCCTCCTCCATGCGGGCGGCCATGTCCGCCAGTTCATCCTTCACGGCCACGTTTTCCTCCTGCTTCGCGCCCTCCCTCTTCAATTCTCCGATCAATTCCGCCAGAGGCAGGGAAAGAATGTCCTGGGACCATTCCGGCTGGAGAATGCGGACAATCTTGCCGGAACCCGCAAACCCCAGGTCATCCCGCGCATTCTGGAAAAACAGGCCTGAAGCGTCAATCACGTCCTGCACCCGCTGGAACAGGGCCGGATTGTTCAGCGGTTTCAGCAGGCCCTTGTGCGTGCGCGGATTGAACATCCGCAGCAGTTCATAATTGAGATGCGGTTCCGAGAGCTGCACGCCCAGCTGCCGGGCAGCGATGTTCTCAATCATGTGGGCCTCATCCAGAACCACAAAATCCCCGGGAAAAACGAACCCCGCCTCCTCGGAATCCTCCGCCTGGGCCATCAGGCCGAAAAACAGGGTATGGTTCAGCACCACCACCTTGGCCTCCAGCACCCTCTTGCGGGCCACCTGGTACGGACAGGAGGGGCCGCAATGGCGCATGCTGCACGCATGCGGTTCACTGCACACCATGGCCCATACCTTGGGAGACGGACGGAACGCCATGTCGCTCAGGGTGCCGTCCTGCGTTCTCAGCGCCCAGTCCTGAATCCGCGTCAGCTCCGCGGCTTCCCCCTGCGTAAACAGGGAATCCATCTGGGCCAGCGCGCGCCGCAGGCGGGTATGGCACAGGTAATTCTGCCTGCCTTTCAGCAGGGCGGCGGAAAAATCAATCCCCAGGGCGGCGCGCAGCAGCGGAATATCCTTGTTGAACAACTGCTCCTGCAAATTGATGGTATGCGTGGAAATGACCGCTTTCCGGTCAAAATCCAGCGCAAACTTCACGGCCGGCAGCAGATAGCCCAGGGACTTGCCTACGCCCGTTCCGGCCTCCACCAGCAGCGGGGCGTCCACCTGGAGAGCCCTCGCTACGGCCAGGGCCATATTCTGCTGCTCCGCCCGGTATTCAAAATCCCTGGCGCGGGAGAACAACCCGTCCGGGGCAAATGCCCGGTGGACATAAGCCTCAAAGGCGCTAACGCCTTCCACGTCATCTGCCCCGGCGCCATTCATACGGGAACGCTTCCCTACTGGCCCACGGGAAGCTGGCGGGAGGAAACCGGCGGCAGATTCACCTTTTCCGGCAGGTCATAGAACATGGAGCGCAGGGCATTCGCATTCATCTTGGAAGCATCAATGAACGTCCAGGGCCCCTTGTCCTTCAAATCCTTCACCAGCACCAGAACGCCTGTATTCTCTATCTTTACAGGCATCCCGTCCGGACGCTTCATGGAAATGACCATCCGCGTGGGGAGCACCACCAGCACCTCGTCTCCATTCTTCACCAGATGTTCCGCCGTAGGCTGGCCTATTTCATACGTCTCCACCACCATGCCGCGCTCTTTCATCACGGCGGCGGCTCCCTGCATCTTTTCCCTCATGGTCTTCATGAAGGCGGCCTCCCCTCCCGGGAAGGAAGAAACAAGCTGCTTCTTCATGGGAGCGTACATCTTCTCAATCATCCACATCATGTCCCCCGTTTTCACCGCTCCGGAAAGCTCCCGGGCGGCCTGGACGGCGCTGTCTCCGTATTCACCGGCCTGGACGGCGCACGCAGCCGCCACCATCACACCTGCAAACAAACTTTTAATCATGGACGGAGTGTAACGGCATGCATCCCCCGCCGTCAAGGCAAGGCCTCCTGCACAACCATGTTTTTACCGGGCGCCCTCCCGCATCACAAGCCCGGACCACATCCACAGCGTGGGGTCCAGTTCCCGCGCGGCGTCCTCCATCAACTTGCAGGCCGCTTCTTCATCCTCCGCCACGGCGAACATGGTGGAGCCGGAGCCGGACATCATGGCGCCGCGCACGCCGGGCCTCTCCAGCAGCCATCGCTTCATCTCCGCCAGGAACAAATGCTTCTCAAACACGGGCCTTTCCAGATCATTCACCAGCACATGGCCGTCCACCCGCTGCTCCCCGTACGGTATGCCCGGCAATTCCCGTGAACCCGCCCAGCGGCGGTAGGCGTCCGGCGTGGAAACGCCGAACGACGGCTTCAGCAGAACGATCCAGGGGCGCCATTCCCTCCATTCCGGCAGGGGCTCCACCTTTTCCCCGCGTCCGGTGCAGCGGCACGCCATTCCATAAATGAAAAATCCCACATCGGAACCGATCTCCCCGGCCAGCTCCGCCAGACGCCTCCGGGACAGGCCGCCGTGTTCCAGCTCATTCAGGGCGGACAGCACGCACGCGGCGTCGCTGCTGCCGCCGCCCAGCCCCGCGCCATGGGGCACGTTCTTGACCAGGCGCACATGCCACGGCATGGGCCGTCCCAGCTCCCGCTCCATCAGCCGCCCCGCCTTCATGACCAGGTTGCTTTCATCCAGCGGAACTCCCGGGGCGTCGCAGCTCATTTCCAGGCCGTCCGCCGGGAAAAACTCCAGCACGTCGCACAATTCCAGGGGAACCATCACGGTATCCACTTCATGGAAACCGTCCGCCCTCTTACCCAGAACGCGGAGGGAAACGTTCACCTTGCACGGAGCCTTGCAACTGATCATACGCCATGGATTCCACCAAGGGACGGCCTCCGGGTCAAGCCCCCATTGGGCGCAAATGGACGGGCACGCATTTTTTCTTCGCAAATTCCGGGGGCTCCGCTATAATAGGCGCGACCCCGTTGCACATGGCCTACGACGAAAACAGCATTAAAACCCTGGACTGGAGGGAGCATATCCGCATGCGTCCGGGGATGTACATCGGCAAACTGGGCGACGGAACCTCTCCGGATGACGGCATTTACGTCCTGCTGAAGGAAGTCATTGACAACTCGATTGACGAATTCGTCATGGGCTTCGGCAAAAAAATCACCATTGACGTGACTCCGGACGGCCTGTGCGAGGTGCGCGACTTCGGACGCGGCATTCCGCTGGGCAAACTGCTGGACTGCGCCGCGAAAATCAATACCGGAGCCAAGTACGACAGCGACGCCTTCAAGAAATCCGTAGGGCTTAACGGCGTAGGCATCAAGGCGGTGAACGCCCTTTCCGACTTTTTTGAAATCCAGGCCTACCGCGACGGGGAAACGCGCTCCTACCAGTTCTGCCGCGGGAAGGAACTCCCCAAAGGACGGAAGGACGGCGCCACGGAGGAGCCCAACGGCACCCGCACGGCGTTCCACGCAGACCCGGACATTTTCCCCGTAACCACGCAGTTCCGTCCGGAATACATTGAAAAAATGTGCCGGTACTACTCCTACCTCAACAAGGGGCTGGCCCTGCACTTCAACGGACGCCGCTACGTCTCCAAAAACGGCCTGCTGGACCTGCTTACGGAGGCAATGAGCGAGGAACCGCTGTACCCCATCATCCATCTGGAAGGGCACGACATCGAGGTGGCCTTCACCCATGGCGGCCAGTATGGGGAGGAGCACTACTCCTTCGTCAACGGGCAGCACACCACGCAGGGGGGCACCCACCAGGCGGCCTTCCGGGAGGCCATCGTCAAAACCCTGAGGGACTTTTTCAGAGAAAACTATGAGGCCGGGGACATCCGTTCCTCCCTCGTGGCCGCCATCTCCATCAAGGTAAAGGAACCCGTCTTCGAATCCCAGACCAAGACCAAGCTGGGATCCAATACCATCAGCCCGGAAGGGGAAACCATCCGCACCTTCGTAGGCAACTTCATCGCCAGGGAGCTGGACAACTACCTGCACAAAAACCCGGAGACGGCCAAAGCCCTGGAAGCCAAGATCAAAGACTCCGAGCGGGACCGCAAGGAACTCTCCGGCATCCAGAAGCTGGCGAAGGAAAACGCCCGCAAGGCCAAAATCCACAACAAGAACCTCCGGGACTGCCGCGTGCACTACAACTCCAAGCACGCCCGCGCGGGGGAAACCACCCTCTTCATCACGGAAGGCATCTCCGCCTCCGGCTCCATCACCACGGCGCGGGATGCGGAAATCCAGGCGGTCTTCTCCCTGCGCGGCAAGCCGCTGAACTCCTTCGGCATGAGCCGCAAGGTCGTCTATGAAAACGAGGAATTCAACTTCCTCCAGCATGCCCTGAACATTGAAAACGGGCTGGAAGACCTGCGCTACGACAAGGTGGTCATCGCCACGGACGCCGATGACGACGGCATGCACATCCGCATCCTGCTGATGACCTTCTTCATCCAGTTCTTCCCGGAGCTGATCCGGGAGGGCCACCTCTTCATCCTCCAAACTCCCCTCTTCCGCGTGCGCAACAAGCAGCAGACCATCTACTGCTACTCGGACGCGGAGCGGGAAGCGGCCATCGCCCTGCTGGGCAAAAACCCGGAAATAACGCGGTTCAAGGGCCTGGGCGAAATCTCCCCCCAGGAATTCAAGGCCTTCATCGGGGAAGGAATGCGCCTGGACCGCGTTCGCCTGGAAGACTCACACAAGGTGAAGGACCTGCTCTCCTTCTACATGGGCAAAAACACTAGGGAAAGACAGGAATACATCCTGAAAAACTTGCGTGTTGAACTGGACCCGGTCATGGACTAGAGTAGCGGAGCCCCATCTATCTATGCTTACCATTCCCAAGGAAAAACTGCCGGTTCATATTGCCTGCATCATGGACGGCAACGGCCGCTGGGCGCACAGCCGCCATCTGCCGCGCCAGGCCGGCCACCGGGCGGGAGCGGATACGGTGGAGCGCTGTGTGGACTTCTGCATTGACCATGATATTCCCTGGCTCACGCTTTACGCCTTCTCCTCGGAAAACTGGAACCGCCCCAAGACGGAGGTGCACGCGCTGATGCTGCTGCTGCACGAATTCCTGAAAAAACGCCTCAGCCAGATGCAGGAAAAAGGCGTGCGCCTTCACGCCATAGGCGACCTTTCACGCCTTCCCAAGCGAACCCAGAAACTGCTGCAATCCAGCCTGGAAGCCACGGCGGGAAATACCAGGCTCAACCTGGTTCTGGCCCTCTCCTACGGAAGCAGGGCGGAAATCGCCGCCGCCGCCAGAAAAATCGCGGAGAAAGCCTCCCGCGGGGAACTCCACCCGGACGCCGTCACGGAAGACCTCTTCAACCAGCATCTGGACACTGCCGGCATGCCGGAACCGGACCTGCTCATCCGCACCTCCGGGGAAATGCGCGTCTCCAACTTCCTGCTGTGGCAGATCAGCTATGCGGAACTCTATGTAACGGAAACGCTGTGGCCGGACTTCAGCGACCGTGACATGGAAGCGGCTCTGCTGGACTACTCCCGCAGAAAACGCCGCTTCGGCGCACTTTGACTCCTTTTTTAAACCACATTCCTACGGAATCGCCATGAACCAATACGCTCTCATTCTGGCCGGCGGCAGCGGCACCCGTTTCTGGCCCCTCTCCCGCGACCACCGTCCCAAGCAGCTCCTGAACATGTTCGGGGAAGGCACCCTCCTCCGCCAGGCTATCGACAGGCTGGACGGCCTGGTGCCCCGGCAGAACATCTTCATCCTGACCAACCACCTGCAGGAGGCGGAAGTGCGCCGCCAGGCCCACGACATCCCCGTGGACAACATCATCTCCGAACCCGTGCGCCGGGACACGGCGCCCGCCATCGCCCTGGGCATAGGCCTCATCAAGGCGGCGGACCCGCACGGGGTCATGCTCGTCATCCCTTCCGACCAGCTCATCCAGGACCAGGCGTCCTTCCGCTCCCTGATGAAAGCCGCCATGGACACGGCGGCGCGGGAAAAGGCGCTCGTCACCGTGGGCATCAAGCCCACCTGGCCCTGCCCCTCCTACGGCTACATCGAACGCGGGAAGGAAATCGCTTCCGCACCGGGCTGCTCCTGCCGCGAAGTCATCCAATTCCGCGAAAAGCCTGACACGGCCACGGCCGCCGCCTACCTGAGCCAGGGCAACTTCTGCTGGAACGCCGGCATGTTCGTCTGGAGCATTCCAACCGTGTGCGAACAGCTTGACAAGCACTGCCCGGAGCTGGCCTCCTTCGTGGAGCACATCGCGGAATCCCCGGACCCGCAGGAAACCATCCGGGAGGAATTCCCGGCGCTCACGCCCATCTCCATCGACTTCGCGCTGATGGAAAACGCGGACCGGGTGCTGAACATTGAAGCCACCTTTGACTGGGACGACGTAGGCTCCTGGATATCCGTAGCCAACTATCTGGAAACCCACAACAAAAACACCACCAATACGGACATCACCGTGCAGGACGCCTCCGGCAACATCGTCTTCTCCCAGCGGGGGGACAAGCACGTGGCCCTGCTGGGCGTGGAAAACCTGATCGTGGTGGAAACGGCGGACGCCATCCTGATTGCGGATAAAAACAAGGCGGACGAAATTAAAAAAATCGTCAACCAGCTTCCGGACGAACTCAGATGACCAGCCAGCATCCGGCCCTGGGCATTGACTACGGAGAAGCCCGAATCGGCATCGCCGCCACGGACCCCGTGGGCATCATGGCGCACCCTGTGGAAACCATCCACAGGCACAAAACGGACGGCGTCACCCGCATCGTCCAGCTCGTCCAGGAGCGGGGGATACGCACCCTGGTGCTGGGCATCCCTGTCCGCATGGACGGCACGGAAGGAACCGCCGCCGCCAAGGTGCGCGCGTTCGGCAGGGAACTGGCCGCCGCCCTTCCCGGCCTTCCCATGGTATTCATGGATGAATGCCTCACCACCGTCATCGCCCAGGAAAAACTGCACGCCGCCGGCAAAAAGGAGAAAAGCTTCCGCCCCATCATCGACCAGGTGGCCGCCGTGGAAATCCTCAACACGTGGCTTGATTCCACGCTGGGCTGAAACGGCAAACGGCGCCGTGCCGCGGCGCAATCCCTGCTTTACGCGCCTACGGAACTCCGCACTTCCCTCTTCCTCAGCAGGACCGTTCCGCCGGCAAGCAGAAACGCCATCAGCCACAGGGCCCGGCGCGTTTCCGGCCACCAGATGAAGCTGTCCGCCACACGGGCGTCTTCCGGGCGTTCCGGCGGGTAGCAGACCGTCACCCGGTCCCCCCTGGAATAGGAAGACCAGAAAAGAAAAGCGGGGGACTGGAATACCACTTCCCCCTCCCCGGTCTGCGGCAGGAACCGCACTTCCGGCGCCCAGACGTCCAGAGAGGGACCGGACGTCCCCATGACCCGCGAACGGCTCCACAACTTCACCGTATCCTCCGTGATGTTCCGCACCGTCCCTTCCGTACACAGGCCCTCCCGGGCAAAACGGCTCTTTTCCAGAAAAAAATCACCGGCCTGCCATATGGAATAAAGGCTCAGCCCCGCCATCACCCAGGCCAGCAGCCAATACCAACCGAACCACGGAACGCTGAAAAAATCCCTCCAGCGCTCCGCAGCCCGGGAAAACGAAAACTCTCTCCCCCCATGCATCAGGCACGCTCCATGCTCAGCACCACCTTGCCGCTGCGGAACTCTTCCTGGGCCTTCTCCACGGCCCGGCGCACGTCGCTCAACGGATAAACGGTATCCACGGCCTGCTTCAGCCTGCCGTCCGCCATCAGGCGCGCCAGCTTGTCATAAGCGGCCTCAATCTCCGGAACGGGGGCATTCTTGAGCCACTGCGTCACCCACAGGCCTTCCAATTTAATGCCCTTGAAAATCAGGAAACCGTTCGGCACCTTGATGCTCTTCCTGCTCATGGCGCCGTACGTCACCATGCTTCCGCCGGGAGCCAGCATGTCCATCAGGCGCAGGGCGCTTTCCCCGCCCACGGCGTTGGAGGCCAGTACGGGCCTCTTTCCGTCCAGCCGGGCCAGGGTATTCTTCACCACATCCTCGTCATCCTCTCCCACTACCAGGTCGGCGCCCAGCGCGGTCAATTCATCTCTCAATTCATCCGGCCTTCTTACAAAATTCACCGTCTTCACGCCCATCTCCCGGGCCAGTTGAATAATGCACCTTCCCACGCCGGAATTGGAGGCGTTCTGCACCACCCAGTCTCCCGGAGTCAGGGAAACGAACCCTTCCAGCATGCGCAGGGCGGTCAGGGGGTTCACCTTCAGCATGGCCGCCTGCACGGGGTCCACCTTCACGGGGAGCTTCATCACGTTCACGGCGGGAACCGCCACATACTCGCTCCAGGAACCCACGCCGCGCAGCAGAATCACTTCATCGTCCTTGCGGAAGCCTTCTGCGCGGGACTCCTGCACCACGCCGCAGCCTTCCAGTCCGGCGCGTGAATGGGGCAGCACGGGCTTCACGCCGTAAACGCCCTGCACAAAATTGATGTCCGCCGGATTGATCGGGGCCGCCTTCATCCGGATCAGCACCTCCCCCTCCGCCGGAACCGGCATGGGACCGGAAACATACTCCAGCACGTCCTGGGGTTTCATGCTGCATTCGGAAAACTCTGCATAATGATTCTCACTCATGCTTTCAATCTCTCACGCCGCCTCCCTCCGTGCAAGCGCCGGATACGTTTTACACGGGCAAACAAGCCATCCGGCCGCGCGCGCCTTTCCCCGGCGCCTGCCCCCCCGGCCATGAACGGAGGGAACCAGACCGCAGGAAAGCCCGGCAGCGCTTCCGCCGGGCCGGCACAAATTCCGAGTCTTTTGTTCGGTTGTTCTTGACCTTAGGCGAAAATACGCTAGACTACCTCTCTCGCATTAACAAATAACTTCGATTGCCATGTCCCGAATTTGCATCATCAGAGGTACCATGCCTCACAAAGGTCGTCGTATCCATCGCTCCGGTCTTGCCAAGAAAAAGGGCGGTATTGGTCGTCACGTCACTAAGACTGTCAATCGTACCGTTTTCCCCAACCTTCAGGAAAAGCGCATCTGGGTTCCCGAACTCGGTCAATTCGTGAAAATGAAGATTTCCGCCAAGGCCCTGCGTACGATCAACAAGAACGGTGCTTACAACACTCTTAAAAAGGTAGGTCTCCTGTAAAAAAGATTCTTTTTTTTGAACGTTGTTACACCACTTGAACTCTAAGGCTTCAACGAGGTGAGCAACTGGCAGAAAAAGATGTCCAAAAAGACAAGGGATCATCTGCTTAAGTGAGGCGCCTCCAAGTTGAAGGTTTTATTGAAACATTAATATACCAACGGACGTAAATAAGACGTCCCCTACTGGAAAAAGATCACACAGATGAAAGCCCAAACCAAAATCGCTCTTAGAATTAATGATGACAACCCCAACCATCACCTGTGGAACAACAGGGGGGTTTGGTGGTGCCACGTCACGGTTCACAAGCCTGACTCCACGGCGGAACGCCTGAGATTCTCTCTGAAGACCCGTGACATCGAAAAAGCCCGCGCCCGCCGCGACAAGATTTTCGCCTCCATCCAGCAGCACTTCGGCATCGCCGCTTAAGGAAGCTGTACGGAGAGATTAAGGCAAGTCACATCAATCTCTTTATAAGAACCGTTCCGGTTAACCGGAACGGTTCTTTTTTATGGAAAAAATAAAGACTTTCACTCGGAAAGGGCGGCAGCGGATTTGCCGCAACACAAGCCCCCTGCAAACAAGGCTGAAACAGCCCGTTTCTTAAAGCCGCCGCCCCGCCAGGCTATTCTTGCAAAGCCGGCTATCCATTTCACCCTTTATTCCTATAATAATGGACAGGCGGTGAAACGCGGCATTCACGGACCCGCTGGCCGGCAAAAAAAGATGCCGTCCTTGAAAGCATCCATTCCTGCCCCTGCCGTCAATTCTTTTTGCTGAACCGGAACATGGCCGCTCCATGGCTGTTCAACTCCACGGCCATATCTCCCTTCACCGTTCCCTGGTCGGCGCGTCTCCAGAGGTCCCTGGCTTCATACGCGCCGGAGAGCCCCAGCTCCCTCAGGTTCACCTTCACTACGCCCTTCTCTTTCCCGGTATTGAAAAACCCCGCCGCTACGGAACCGTCGGACAACTCCTTCGTCCAGACCTGGAAATCCCCCCGGTGCCACGCCTTGCGGGCGGGACGGGCAGCAGGGTCCTGGTCCACGGCAATCACCTCGTCGTTGGTCAGGAGCCCCATCGTGAATGAATCGATATGCTCCAGGTCACAGGAAATGATGAGCGGGGCGGACAGGAGGCACCACAAGGTCACATGGGTGTACTGTTCATCCGGCGTCAGCTGCGTCTGGACAAACGTGGTATTGGGCTGGTTGGGCTTGCCCAGCTTCCCGATCTGGAGAATGTCCGGATCATTCCAGTGGCCCGGGCGCATGTGCTTCTGCCAGCGTTCCTGGGAAAAGCCGATGCCGCTGACGCTGCCCCAGTGGTCCTGGATATCCCCCGTCGTCCTCCACAAATTGGCCAGCTTCCCCAGCTCTTCCACCTGTTTATACGGGGCGGCATTGGATATGCTGAGCACAATATCCCGCCCGGAATCGTCCAGAGCCTGGCGGATGCGTTCCGTCGTCGGCACGTCATTGGGGTTCCAGTCCACCTTCACGTAATCGAACCCCCAGTCCGCCCATTGCCTGGCGTCACGGTCAAACAGCCAGACGGCGCCTACACGGTCCGCCTTCCTGCGATGCACGCCGGGGTAACTCCCGAAAATTTGATTCTTCTGCTTGCGGTCCTTTTCCGGAATGGCCATTTCCCCGTAATCCGCCTTCGCATTGGGCGAGCTTCCTCCGATGAACCCGGCATACGTCCCCATCCAGGGCGTGGAATAAATGCCCGCCTTCATCCCCATGGCATGAATGGAATCGCACATGGCCTTCATGTCCGGAAAGCGCTTGTTGGGCTGGATGGAGAAATTCCGTCCGCCTCGCTCGCCCTGCCAGCAATCGTCAATATTGATATAGGTCCAGCCATGGTTGACAAGCCCCCGCTCCACAAAAAGCCGGGCCGTCTTCAGCACATTCTCCTGCCCCACGGCCTCACTGTAGGAATACCAGCTGCTCCAACCCATGGGCGGGGTCAGGCACAACTCATCCCCCACCTTCAGAATCCACTCCTTCGCATCTTTTCCATGCCTGTTGGAAGCCTGGATCTTCACCTTGTATTCCCCCTTCTTCGCCGGGGCGGTACCCGTAACCAGCCCGCGCGAATCCATCCTCAGGCCGGAGGGAAGCCCAGCCGCCTGAATCTTCATGGGACGCTCCCCGGAAACGGGAACCTGGAACAGCACCCGCGCGCCGGGAGTGGCGCCAACAATGCGGGCGCCGTTGACGGAGGGGGAAAGCGGGGTTTCAGGAGTCAGGCGCACGCCGGGAGGGGGAGCCGGATAAGGATTCGGGAACTCCGTGCCAAATGATGAGGATACGGCGGCGCCAAGCACGGCAGGCAGGAAAAAACGGTACAATTTCATAAATGGTCTATGGAGGTGTACCTTAAAAAACGCGTCCGCTCCCCCGTTTCTTTCATCATGCTGTCTATCTCGGCCTCCGTGCGCCATCCTGTTCCTGCGTTCCTTCCGCAAAACGTGAGGAACTCCGGAAAAAAGCCGGGACGGACACTCCCGGCAACCGTGCCGCCAGGGAGCGGAAATCCTCTTCACGCATCACGTTCCCCGCCGTCGCCAGGGCATCCGCCATCGCCGCGGAAGGCGCCTGCACGCTCACCTGCCTGCCCTCCGTCATGCCCAGCCCCGTGCGGGGGTCCAGCACATGGGAATACTCCGCACCGCCGATCTTCGCCATCTGGCGGGCGCTCCCGGAGGTGGAGACGGCGGCATGGCTCAACAGCAGCACCGTATTCTTCCCATTACCTTCATCCACCAGCAGCCGCCATCCCCGCTCCCCCGGTGGGGGGGCGCCGGCCATAACGTCGCTGGTGCTGTCAATAAAGAAGGAACGGATTCCTCTTTTTCTCAAAATCTCCGCCATCCGGTCCACGGCAAACCCCTTGCCCATGCCTCCCAGGTCCACCCTCATTCCGGGAACCGTTTTGACCGCGGCCCCCTTGCCGACGGACAGCTTTTCCCATCCGGACGCCCGGAGCGCACGTTCCAGTTCCCCGCCGGACGGGAGAACGCCGTGGCGGCGGCTCTTCTTCCACAGGCGGATGCAGGGACCGAGCGTGGGGTCAAAGGCGCCCTTTGTCAGCCGGGCATAATCCAGGGCCAGCAGAAGAGCCTTTTCCAGCTCCGGGGAAACGGGGACGGAAACGCCGTTTTCCGCGGCATTCAACCGGGCCAGACCGCTCCCCGCATCCATGGCGGACATCACCTTCTCCCAGCGGACGGCGCAGGCAAGAGACTCCATGCAGGCCTTCTCCGTCTGCGCCGCATCCATCCCGTGCCCGGGATAGGCGCGCACCGTAAACACCGTTCCCATGGCCGCACCCCGCACCGTTACCCTTCCATCCGGAGCATGAACGCAGGAAAGCGGCTCCGGCGGGGCGGAAGCCGTTTCCCTCTCCCGCCCCCGGCTTGTCCCCGCAGCAGCCAGCAGGCAGGAACAGCACGCAGAAACAACGGCCAGCCGGAAAAAAGAACTCATGCGCACCTGCGGGATCATGTTCCAAAACCTACTCCGCACAAACAAACAGGAGCAAGGACCGAGTGCGCCATGGAGACGCCGTCATCCCATCCGCTGACAAAACCGGGATGACGTTATTTCATTTGAAGCTGGCGCACGCCCCCCTTTTCATGATAAATGGAACGGTTCCACGTTCTTGCAAATTTTCCCCTCTTCATCGTCATGACCAGATTCCTGCTCTCCCTGTGGCTTCTTTTAACGCTCCCCGTTTCCGCCAGCTGGTACGGTGACGAAGTAAAAGCCGGTTCCGACATCATCATGGTGGACCTGCTCTACCCCTACTGGCCGGAATCCACCTACTTTTCCTGCTGGAACCTGGACATGTTCCCCAAGGGCGGCTACTTCTATGCCGGCGTGGCGGCCAACGCCAACGACAACACGAACCTGGAAACCTACCGCCCCTCCACCGTATGGTCCTTCTGGCCCGCTCCCGTTTACGAAGGGCGGCAGGTGCGCAACGTGTACGTCAATCCGCACGTTTACGCCCAGCAATACGTGGGTGAAGGAGCTTCCGGAAAGGCCGGGGGGCGCGACGTCCCGTGGATCAAGACCAAGCAGTGGTACACCATGCTCATGCGGACCTGGGGCGCGGACGAAGCCAGGAAGGAATGCTACGCCGGCTGGTGGATGAAAGACCAGGCCGGCAACCGGTGGCACCACATCGCCACCTTCCGCATTCCCTATGCGGCCACCGGCTTCAAGGGGAACGGCGGCTTTCTGGAGGACTTCGGGCACGGGGGCCGCAAGCAGAGGGAACTGTGGCGCGGCAAGGGCTTCTACAGGCACAACGGCGCGTGGGAAAAATGTGATACCGTTTCCATTAACGTTCCCAAGGAAGGAGGCATGAAATACAGCGGCTGGACGGTCCACCAGACGGAAAACGACTCCATCCTGACCATGTCCTATACGGAAAACAGGCAATTTCCCAGAAACCTGGAGCCGGGCCGCAAGCACACGTTCAAGCTGAACCAGCCGGACAAGCCCGTGATGGACGCCATCGCGGCGGAAGGCAACGCGCGCCACAACGGCAGCCAGGTGATCGTGGACTGGACGCTGGCGGAAACGTCCTCCCCGCAGTTCGGGTACAAGATAGAGGTCTTTGACAATCCGCAATACTCCGGAACTCCCATTTACACGGTGGAGGAACAAATCCCGCACGTACGCACCAAAGCTGTCGCGCTCCCCCGGGACATCCCCCAATGCTTCGTCAGGCTCACCATCACGGACATCTTTGACCAGCAGAAAACCCTGAAACTCGCCAAGGCCGCCGCGGAAGCACCCCTCAAAGGGCTGCCCGGCAAAAAAGAACTGTCCAGCGGCCTGGAATACAAATACCTGGAAAACAAGGACGGATGGTCCAAACTGGCGGAACTGGACTTCTCCAAGCCGTTGCGGACCGGCGTCTCCCATGGATTTGACACGGCCCTGCGCGGAGCCAGGGAAGGACGATTCGCCTTTGAATATGAAGGCTTCCTGGTCGTCCCCCAGACGGGGGCCTACACCTTCGCCCTCCAAACCTGTGACGGAAGCCGCCTGGACGTCGGCGGAAAAACCGTTATTGACAACGACGGACTGCACAGCACGTCGGAAAAGCGCGCCTCCGTCTTCCTGGAAAAAGGCGTTACGCCCATCAAGCTGACCTACTTCAAGAAAAAGCCGGAACACGAATTCACCGTGGCGTGGGTGGGCTGGCAGTACGGCAACCGCCCCATGGAGGAAATACCGCTCGCCAGCCTCATGCGCCCCAAACGGGCGGACATACCGGAAGCCAGGCTGGAAGTGGGCGGCAAGGGACCGGAACGCGTGCTGAAAACAGCCATCTCCTCCGGACGGGTGAACAAGGTGGAATACTACAACGGCGCCAAGCTGGCCGCCGCCGCGGACGCAGCCCCCTTCACCACTCCCCTCATGCTCTTTGACGGAGAAAACAAACTGTGGGCGCGCGTCTTCTACAACGGTTCCCATACAGTGGACACCCCCGTCGTCCCCGTCCATTCCCAGAGCCGCATCACCCCCGGCTGGGAAGCCATGCTGCGCGGGGAACCGGGGCTGCCCCACTCCATCAGCGGCGCGGGAAACGCCTTTCGCTTCGTGGGGGAAGGGGAATACCTGGTCAGCAAAAAAATCAAGGGTGACTTCATGCTGACGGCCCACATCAGCTCCATCAGCGACAAGGCGCTGGACACCGGGGACGACTGCTGGGCCGGCATCATGGTGCGCAAGGACACGGGAGCCACCAACTACGACGATGAAATCGCCGTCTTCCGGACTGTGGGCCGCGGCCTCCGGTGCAGCGCGGACTTCAGCGACTACGGAACGGGGCGCCAATCCACCTTCACCCTGAACAAGGACCACTCCTGGGTGCGCATCATGCGGCGCGGCAATGAATTCACCTGCTTCACCTCCCCGGACATGAAAAAATGGGAAATGGGCATGCAGCGCATCATCCCGATGAAGGAGGAAGCCATCGCCGGCATCACGTTCAGGACCATTCCGGGCAAGGGCAAGGGCATCTTCTCCGCCGCCATGGACGGAATCTCCATCAAACCCGTCAAACTCCAGCCGCACAAGATAACCGCCGCCATGCCTGCCGGAAAAATCATCGGCTATTCCCTGCTCTCCCCGGATCTGGCGGTGGCGCGCTACCGTTCCGGAGCGGACCTGCTGGAACGCAAAAACGGAACCTACGCCCACAAGCCCCTCACACTGCCCAGGGGCGTCAAAACCGTCCGTTCCATGGCGCTTGCCGGGGACAAAATGTTCCTGCTGGCCCCCACCTCCCAGGGAGGAGCCCTGTTCAGCAGCAAGGATATGGGTAAAACGTGGACCGTCGCCAACGCGGATGTAAAAGTGGACCCGTCCCCCATCTCCTTCATTGCCGGGGAGCTCATCTCCGTCAATCCCCGGAATCCGCGGGAAATCATCGCCGGTTCGGACCGCGCCGGACTCTTCATGAGCACGGACGGCGGAGACACCTGGAACAACGTGGGCCTGGTGGGGGAACCCGTCACCAACGTCGGCTTCCATACGACCGCCCAGGGCAGGATTGGAGCCGTGACGGCGGACCGCAAGGCCAACACCAGCAAAATCTTCATCTCCACCAACAACGGGAAGAAATGGAACCAGAAAAACGAAGTGCAGGGAGCGGGCTTCCTGAGACTGGTGTACGACACCCGCGCCGCAGACCAGCTCTACGTCTTCTCCACCCAGGGCGTTTACACCTCCTTCAATGACTGCCGCACCATGAACCGCGTGCTCCAGGGGCTGCCCGTCACGCAGCCCACGCTGGCGATCGACAGGCGCCGCCTGGACGATACCTTCATGCTCGCCGTCCCGCTGGACGGCAAGGGCGTGTACTCCAGCGAACGCAACGCCAGAAATTGGCAGAAGCGTTCCGACAAGGAAGACTGGGGAGCCGCCTTCAACCTGCTGATTGACACCGCGAACAACAGGCACATTACCCTGTACGCGGAAAAAGGCATCTATGAAAGCACGGACGAAGGCAAAACCTGGAAACAGGTCTATCCGGGCCATTGAACCAGAATGCTCTCCTTCTTCTCCCATGAACAAAGGCACTCCGGCGCGGGGCGTTCCCTGCAACGCCAGAGGAGCTCATGCAGTTCTCTCATTTTCTCCGCCCTGGCGAGCGTTTCCGCCGACCTTAACAAGCTCCGCTTCCTGGCGCCAGGCGGCTTTCCTCTGAAACCGGACGGATTACGCCATCCTAGGCAGGAACAGCCTCCATGCGGCTTTCCCCATCACAATCATGCGCGCAGCCGCAGTGCTTCCCGCACTGCGGCCTGACAAAATCTGCCCGGGAACGCCTCCTTATCTGGCAAACAGGGCATGGATGCGGCGGCAGACCTCATCCACGTTCTCCCGTGAATTGAATGCGGAAATGCGGAAGAACCCTTCCCCCCTGGAACCAAAGCCGGAACCGGGCGTAATGACCACATTCGCCTCATACAGCATCTTGTCAAACATCTGCCAGCTATCCAGGCCGTCCGGACACTGCACCCAGACATACGGGGCGTTTTCCCCGCCCCACACGCGCATGCCCGCCTGGCGGCAGGCATTCAGCAGCAGCGCGGCATTCCCCAGGTAATGGCTGATCAGCACGGCGGTCTGCGCCATGCCTTCCAGCGTGAACAGGGCCGCGGCGCCCCGCTGGACGATGTAGGAAGCTCCGTTGAACTTCGTGCTGGTGCGGCGGCTCCACAGCTGGCTGATGAGAACCTTGTTCCCCCCGGAATCATGGCCGTGCAGCTCCTTGGGAATCACCACGTAGCCGCAGCGCACCCCCGTGAAGCCCCCCTGCTTGGAAAAGGAGCGGAACTCAATGGCGCAATCCCGCGCGCCGGGAATTTCAAAAATGGACTTGGGAACGGCGGAATCCTGTATAAATGCCTCATACGCGGAATCGTACAAAATAATGGCGTGGTTCGCCCGGGCATACTCCACCCATTTCAGCAATTCATTCCGGGAAGCCACGGCCCCGGTAGGGTTGTTCGGGAAGCACAGGTAAATCAAATCCACATGTTCATCCGGCAATTGCGGCACAAAATTGTTCTCCGGCGTGCAGGGGAGGTACACCAGTCCCTCATACGAACCGTCCGCGCTGGAATCCCCGGTATTCCCGGCCATCACATTGGTATCCACATACACGGGATAAACCGGGTCCGGCACGGCGATCCTGTTGCCCGGCCCGAAAATGTCCAGAATGTTGCCCGTATCGCACTTGGCGCCGTCAGACACGTAAATCTCATCCACTTCCACATGCACGCCGTGGACCTGGTAGGCCTTTTTGGCGATAGCCTCCCTCAGCCAGAAATAGCCTTGCTCCGGACCGTAGCCGTGAAAGCGCTCATGGGTGGACAAATCGTCCACCGCCTCGTGCATGGCTTCAATGGCCGCCATGGGCAGCGGTTCCGTCACGTCTCCGATGCCGCAGCGGATCAGCCTTTTGGCCGCCTCCGGATGGGACTCGGCAAACGCATTCACGCGGCGCCCTATTTCCGGGAACAAATATCCCGCCTGCAGCTTGAGGAAGTTATCGTTAATATTAGGCATGGTTTTAATAGTAAGTGTCTCATTCCATACCCTCCACGGGAAGGAATCAAGGCCCCGTTCCGGCATGGCTCCCCTCCCTGCGTCACTATCTCCGCACACCCCTTTTCCTGCGGGTCCCTCCGCGCGGACATGGAGCCGCTGCCTATCTGCGTTTCATGCTCCGCATCAAACTCTTGTCTTCCCGGCTAACACGCAGGGATTCAATAATTTTTTGCAAGGCCCTGTTGTAAGTGAAATCGGACAGGGACGAATTCCTCAAATACTCCAGCGTCAATGCCGGGAACTTCACATAACAGACGGAAACCGCCCAGGCCACCGCCATGCCCACGTAATAATCCTCATGCCGCACGCCATCCAGCAGGGCCAGCACCTGCTCCACGTAATCCTCCGTAATGAAATGGGCCAGCATCATCACCACGGCAAAGCGGACATCATAGACCCGTGCGGACGTTAAATACGGCTGGATGAACTCCCAGACCAGGGCAGGATGCTTTTTACAAAACTTCAGGCTGGTGCAGAAAGTATCGCAGACAGACCAGTTATCCATGCGGGGCACGAAGCGCGCGACCTGTTCCAGGCGCTCTTCCGGCTCCATGCGCGCCAGCGCTATCAGCATGCCGTCCAGCATCACTTCCTCCGCATACGGGTCAACGGCTGGATTTTCCAGCAGCTCCCGCCAATTCCCCCCCGCCACCTCGCGGGCAAGGTTCCGGAGAACGGGGAGGCGAACGCCCAGCAGACGGTTGACGCCGGGAATCAGGGAAGCGGAGAACTTCTGAAACTCCGGTTCCGCCAACGCCTCAATCCTTTCCCTCAACTGCCGCCTGCTCTCAATCATGGGCGCCATCCTACATGGAGGCTATGCGCCGCACAAGGGGGAATTCCCGTATGAGAGGCGGCGGAACCCATGCGGAATCCCCCTTGGAAGGCCCTTCCGGAGACGCGCCTAAAAAGGAATTGGCGGCTTCCCGTCTTCTGTGGTAGCCTGCGGACAGGCAGCAAGCCGTCCCCTATGCCCTCCAGCCTTCAACAATTCAAATGTCCCGGATGCGGCACTCCCTTTTCCGCGGCGGATGTGGACAACCGCCGGGACACGGTCACCTGCAGCAGCTGCGGACTTTCCACCCCCTGGACGTCCCTGGTCCGGGAGCATGAATTCCATGATGTGCCTGCGGCCCCTTCCAGGCATCTGACGGTAACATCCGCCCATGGAAAAGTCACGCTCACCTACAGGCATTCCTTTGCCAAAATACTTCTTTACACGGGACTGGCCGTGGTCTGGGGCATCATCACCCTGGTGCTCGTCCTCCTGTCCTTCGGGCCGGGGAAAACGGACTTCGCGCTGCCCGTCTTCACCACCTTCTTTGCCGTCACGGAAGCCTTCATCATCTTCCTCTGCGTTGACATGATGCTGGGAAAAGCCGTTCTCCGGGTGGAATCGGGTAAAGCGTCCCTTTTCCGGGGCATTGGTCCGGTGGGGAGCACATGGGCTTTTCTCCTTCCCGCGCAGGCCCCGATCATGATGGAGCGCAAGGGAGGGGAAAAGACGGACTATTGCCGCATCTCCGTGCCCCAGCCTTCCGGAAGGCCGTTTTACTTTTCCGGCGGCATTTCAGACCCGGAGACTCTTGAATACATCGCCGCCGTTCTGCGTCAGTTTCGCGCCTGAACCCGGAATTTTCACGGTCATGACGTGGTTCCCTGGAACGAAAAAAGCCGTTCCATGGTCCAAAAAAGACAATAAAAAATCTTATGATCATGAACGAACTGGAAATCATCGACGTCCGCGGCCGTGAAATTATCGATTCGCGGGGCAATCCCACCGTGGAAGTGGACGTGGCCCTGGCCGGCGGAGCCATCGGACGCGCATCCGTCCCCAGCGGAGCCTCCACCGGGGAGCATGAAGCCTGGGAGCTCAGGGACGGGGACGCCAAGCGCTACGGCGGCAAGGGCGTTCTCAAGGCCGTGGAAAACATCAACAAGATCATCGCGCCGGAAGTCTCCGGGCACGATGCCACCCTCCAGCCGGCCATTGACAAAATCATGATCGACCTGGACGGCACGCCCAACAAGTCCCGCCTGGGGGCCAACGCCATCCTGGGTGTTTCCCTGGCCGTGGCGAAGGCCGCCGCCATCCAGCTCAATCTTCCCCTCTTCAAATACCTGGGCGGCCCGAACGCCAAGGTGCTTCCCGTCCCGATGATGAACATCATCAACGGAGGCGCTCATTCAGACTCCCCCATTGACTTCCAGGAATTCATGATCATGCCCAAGGGCGCGCCCACCTTCCGGGAAGCCCTGCGCTACGGCGCGGAAGTCTTCCATGCGCTCAAGGACGTGCTGCACGACCGCGGCCTGTCCACCGCCGTGGGGGATGAAGGCGGCTTTGCCCCTTCCCTGAAATCCGCGGATGACGCCCTGGAATGCATCGCCCAGGCCGTGAAACGCGCCGGCTACACGCTGGGCACGGACATCTTCATTGCCCTGGACGTGGCTTCCTCCGAATTCTACGACCCTTCCCAGAACCTGTACGTCTTCAAGAAATCGGACGGCCGCGGCAGAACGGCGGAGGAACTGACGGCCTACTACCAGGAGCTCCAGAAAAAATACCCCATCATCTCCATTGAGGACGGCTGCGCGGAAAACGACTGGCTGGGCTGGGAACAGCTCACCAAAGCCATGGGCCACAATACCCAATTGGTGGGGGACGACCTCTTCGTAACGAACGTGGAATTCCTGAACCAGGGCATTTCCCGCCATGTGGCGAACGCCGTGCTGGTGAAGGTCAACCAGATCGGCTCCCTGACGGAGACGCTGGACACGGTGGAACTGGCCAAGGACAACAAATACTCCGCCATCATCTCCCACCGCTCCGGGGAAACGGAAGACGCCACCATTGCGGACATTGCCGTAGCGACCAATGCCGGGCAAATCAAAACCGGCTCCCTGAGCCGTTCCGACCGCATGGCCAAATACAACCAGCTCCTTAGAATTGAAGAGGAACTGGGGGATGACGCAGTTTATGGTGGCAAAATCCACATTTTATGATCAAAAATGTTTTGTTTAACTGCAAAGAATGCTCTGGAGACGCCGCTATTACCATCGTTTTACCTTGGCGGAGCTTGAAATCCGCCGGGAGAAACGTGCCCTGATCGTCCAGAGGGCTCTCCGCCTCTTTGCCATCGTCCTGGCCTTGTGCCTGACCATGCTGCTTTCCCTGGTGTGTTTCAAGCCATGGAAGGACCTGCGCTCTCTGGAGCATGAACGTTCCTTCCTCCAGGCGCATCTGGAAAAATCCAGGGAGCAGATGGAACAGGCTAAAAACGAATTCATCTGGATTTCCCAGGACCCCCATTATTTTGAAATGATCGCTCGAGACAAGGGCAATCTGGCCCTTCCCGGTGAACATATCCTCCGCATCGCGGAACCCAAGCGCCTGAAATAAGGCGCTTTTTTAACGAAAAAACGGGACCATGAAAACCATGTCCCGTACCGGTCAACGGAACGTTCCAGTCCAAACCAGGGCGTTTGATCCCACCCGGCCTCCATCCAGCCCGGTTATCCGCAGCGGGATAGGGGCAGCCACGGGAATGGCAACCATGCCGCGCGGCGGAAAGGGACGGTTCCGCATCCCCGCTACCCTGCCGGCAGGCGCCGCTGCGTATTGACCGCAACGCAGGGCCCCTGGCGAGACCCAATGCGGCCTCATTCAGGCTGTTTGTCCGGCGTGGCCTTGTCGTACTCCCTCATCAGCTTGGCGGACCAGCTGATGCTGTCCGGGAAACGGCACGCGGGCGTCGTGGTCAGGTACGTTCCCAGCTTCCTGGCCAGGGAATCCGCATCCTGGTGCCTGGAAAAATATAAATCCTTCTGCTCCTGGGGGTCATCCGTAACGCTGTAAAACTGCGGAGCGCGGTCCGGCACCAGCAGGTACTTCATATCCCCGTCCAGCACGGCGGACGTATAATCCGTGCACCAGAACAACGTGCGCGGAACAGGCGTTCCCCTGTTCGCCACCAGCTCCAGAATATCCATGCCGTCCAGTTTCTTGGGGATTTGACGTCCGTTTGCCTTCAGCAGGGCCGGAAGCAGGTCCACGGTGGAAACGGGCTGCTTGCAGACGCTTCCGGGAATCAGCCGCTTGTCCGCCGGATACCTGATGATGAAAGGCACGCGTACGCCCCCCTCAAAATGCTGCCTCTTGGCACCCCGGAAAGGAGCGTTGCAGGAAGACGCTTCCGGAGCGCCGCCGTTGTCCGACAGGAACACGACAATCGTGTCCTTTTCCAGACCGTCCTTCTTCAAGGCATCCAGAATGCGGCCTATTCCCTTGTCCATCGCATACACCATGGCGCAATAAATCCGGCGTTCCCTGTCCTGCACGTTCTTGAATTTGGCGATGTCCTCCGGTTTGGCTTCGTTGGGCCAATGGGGAGCATTGTAGGAAACGAACATGAAAAACGGCTTTTTATCCTTGTTGGACTCCTGGAGGAACTCAACCGCCCTGTCCGTAATATCGTCCGTCAGGTAGGTAATATCCGTCTTATCCGTAAAATTGGACACAATCATGGAGGGATTCAGGCCTTCAGCCTCCTTCTTCACGGGAAAATAAGACCGGGAACCTCCCAGGAACCCCCACCAGCGCGTGAAGCCGCGTTCCGGCGGCGTGTGTCCTTTCGTGTGGCCCAGATGCCACTTGCCGAACACCGCGCTCCGGTAGCCGCAGGGGTTCAAATACTCCGGAACCAGTTTTTCCGTCAGGGGCAGCCCGTAATGGGACTCCGGAAGGTAATCCACCTGGATATTGGGATTCGTAGTAATGCCGTAGCGCTTCGGAAAACGGCCCGTCAGCAGCCCCATGCGGGAAGGGGAGCACATCGGCGCCGTCACGTACGCCCGGGAACAGAACACGCCCTCCTTCGCCAGCCGATCAAGGGCAGGCGTTTTAATCTGCCTGGACCCCGTGCAGCCCAAATCCCCGTACCCCAGGTCGTCCGCCAGAATGACCACCATGTTCGGCGGAGTGGCCGGGCGGCTCTGCGCCCCCGCCGCCCCGCAAAGCAAACTGCACAGAATCAACAATAGATGCGCTTTCTTCATCATAGTTTAATTTACGCGGCTTGCCTGCCATATCAATCAAAATATTAATTCTGAAATTTCCGGGGCAATCCTGCAAGCGGCATCCATGACTCTTTAGCAACGAATTTGCTAAAAACAGGACGATTTGCCCATCCAATTATTTCCCGGAAATGGATACGAAGCCTTTCCTTCCGCGCTGCTCCCACGGACAGACGCCCCCCTGCTGCCGGAGAAACAGCTCCATCAAAGCGTTTCCAATCCGGCGGCAATAAAGGCCGGCTCCCCCTGTCATTCCTTCACCTTCCCTGGAATGCCGGAACAGCAGCCCTATCCTCTCATCTGCCGCAGAAGGGCCGCCACATACTGCTGGGCTTCCTTCTCCGCAATACCTGTACCGAACTCAAACGGCTTGCCGTCCGGTTGTTCCACTACAATCTTGTTCAGCACCTTATTATTCTGCTGTATATTACTCGCCTCAATGGAAATGCGGGAATCCTTCGCCAGAAGAAACTGCTGGCGGCGGCCCAGGCTCCCAACCCCGCGGAACAGCTCTCCCGTTCCGGGCGACAGGGTCAGCGTCATACGGCCGAACAACACATAAACGGCGCCCAAAAACGTACCGAACCCGACCAGAACGAAAGGAATCAGGAACAATTGCCCGAATAAACTCTCATGGGCCATTTTCCCCATCATCACAAATATGGCGGCGTATGTAATAGCATTCCAAATCAGTGCAAACAGCAACAGGAAAAATCCGGCTCCCTTGGGCTTCCTGTACGTTACTTCCAATCCCCGTGCCGTTTTTGTCACGCTCATGCGCCGGGGAATGGAATCAAGGATTTCCTCATCCCTTTCCTCCTGAACAAGCTCTGAAAACCTGCTTATCTTGTTGCAGGCGCGGCATAAAGCCATATCCGTGGCCATATTCACATCTTCCATCGCCAGCAACGCGCCGCACATCGGACACTTCAATTCAACAGGGGTAGTCATGCCCGGAATTCTAACAAACTTTTATGTTCAGAAAAGCATAAAAATCACAGCGTTACCGGCCTCTCCATCCTTCACAAAAATACCGTTTTTCCGGGAACAAGGGATAGACGGCTTTAAGTTGTCCGGAAAGGAAATTCCGTCTGCCTTGGGAAACTGTTGTCCTTAAGCGTTTGTCCTGCTTCACGGCTTTACCTTCTGCGCATCCCTAGGCATTCCCTTGTACAAAAATTCCGTGGACGGAGTACGCCCCACCGTCCGATTGATCAAGTCCGGGATTTCCTTGTCCGCATAGCCCGCCATCCGGAGGTAATTCTTCACCGCCCCGCTCTGGCCCGGAAACAGGTTCACCAGCATTTCCACAAAATACTTCATTCTGGGAACGGAAATATAATTTTTTAACCTTTTATTCCTGATATTGTTTACTGCCAGCTTGTTGAGAAAGACGTAATACTGGGGATTGACATTGCAAACGATATCACGTTTCTTGAGTTCTTCTTCCAAATACTTCCGGTTTAACGGAACGAACGACTTTTTCAGAACCTCGTGCTTCTCCTCCAAATCCGGATCGTAACGGTTCCGGAACTGCGCATAGATGGAAGCCGCATAAGTGGCCAGCAAGTCGGACAGCGTCTTGCCCCGGAGATGGAGGCGGCGCGCCATCGGAGAGGCGTCACGGCTCATCACGTAGAGGAAGGAAAACATGTCATGTTTGACGGCATGATCATTATTGTCAAAAATGCTCTCCGGCGTCGCCTTGTCGTAGTCGGCGGGATAAAGGGGAGTTTCCGCGATATAATAGAACAGCCAGAGCTGCAACGCCAGCTCCTCCCGCGTGATCTGCTTATTGCTAACAGAAGCGCATTGGCCCAGCACGGAGCGTGCCTCTGTATAAAACTCCCCCAGCCGCCCTTGCGCCAGCTTCTCCCGCAAGCCGGACAGCTCCGCAGGGGGAGATTTAAACGGGTCCAGGCACACCGGGGAAGGCAGGGCATGTCCCAGCCCTACCATACAGCATAGCATGGCGAGAAAGGTAAACACTTTCATTGGATTATTTCCAAACATATTCATAATTCATTAGATGATAGCATAAATCATAGGATATGGCGCGACCGAATTTCCTGATGGCAATTTGGACTTCTTCAAATTCTCCTTCCATTCCTTCGAATTTCACATACTCAACCTTGAACCTCTGCTCCACGGTTTCCACTTTGAGGATATCGTCACTGGTCGACTCTTTGCCGCCTTTCCCATCATGGACTTTCCAATCGCAAGTCCAAAACCATTCCTGCGGCAACTTAGCTCCATGTATGGCGTTATAATTTGCCATATATATCACCCGGTCAATGAATGAATTATTTTGTTCAATGCTCCTGGGGTCATCGCATCCATGCTCCGTATGCGGGACGCCCAATTTTATTTCATGTTTTTGCGGATCGGGAGGAGGGGTCGGCATGACATAGGTCAATCCTCCATCGCGTTCAATCAGTTGGATATTTCCAAAATTCACCTCCGTAGGTTCCACCGTCAATTTAACATCAGCAGCCACAATAATGATATTGTGATCACTGGGAAGATCGGCCTTGACGGGAACAACTGCCGTCAGCTTTGTCGGTACAAGAATCTCAAAGGCAATGGTTTTTTCCAGGCCTTCACTCGTGGTGACGGTGACTTCCACCTCTCCCTTCTTTTGTATTCTCTTATTCACCGTCAATGTAACCTCTTCGAGCCCCTCGGTTTTTTCGGGAAGAGAGGCAAGAGCTTCTCCTTTGGTAATCTTCCACTGCAACTGAGAAACATCCCCCTTGGGCTTTCCGGTCAAAGTCAACAAAACATCTTCCCCCATGCCGAGTTTTTTGCGCTCCTTGTCCGTCTTCTCATCCACATCCTTTCCCTGCTCTTTGGCAATATAGAAATCGGCCGAACACAACGTCGTTTCCGATTTTATTTCCAGCGCCTGTACTTCATCAGGAACATCTTCTCCGGCCTGGGCAAAAGCTCCAAACCAGTGGCCCATCAATATCAGGCCGATAGAACGTATTTGAAATAGAGACAACATGGCAAGGAGGGGAAGTTGGCATATCGTTGCCTTATCCGGGTAATTTATTTATTTGAAGATGTAAAGAAAAAGTTGAAAATACTAATCGTACTCCATGAATTACCAAGCTATTTCCCCTATTTTCCCGGAACGCCATTCTCTTTTCCGCAAAAAACGGCGGCTTCCGCCATGCGGAGGACGCCGGAACGTTCCGGTTATCGGACAAACTGCCGGTTCCAGCATCCCAACACCCGAATATCAGGCACTGAATTGGCCGCCTATGCTGACCGTATCAAACTCCACGATCTTCACAATAATGTTTTCCGCCGTGTCCGCCTCCCGTTGCCGGATGGCATCCAGCAGGTCGTCATGCAGCTTCATGGCCCCGGCGTCATACTGCTTCTCCTGCAGCAGGCCTTCCAGATTCTCCTGCACATGGCGGATCACCACGTTGTACAATTCCGCAAGCACCGGATTATGCGTGGCGCGGGCCACGGCGGCGTGAAACAGCATGTCGTCCTCAATGCCCGGCCTTACCCTGGCATGACAGTCCTTCAGGGCGCTTTCCAGCTCCTTCAAATCCTCCTCCGTCCTTTTAACGGCGGCCAGCCGCGCAATCTCCTTTTCCAAAGCCAGCCGCGCTTCCAGAATCTGGGGCAGTTCGGATTCCTTGAGGCGGTTGCTCACCGCAACGGCAAAGCGGTCTGACGCCATCACATACGTGCCGTCGCCGGGCCGGGCCTCCAGCATCCCCATATGAATCAGGGATTGAAGGGCCTCGCGGATGGTGTTGTGGCTGACGGAAAAAGCCCGGGCCAGTTCCGCCTCCGCGGGAATGCGGTCCCCCACCTTCCACTTGCCGGACCGTATCATGGATTCCATGGCGGTGAGCACCTGGCGGGACAGGGACACTCTTACAGGCTTCTTCAACTCCATTGTCTTGGATTTCTTCATGAAAAGTTAGCGAATAACAGTCCAGAGGCGTCCCTTCTCCGTCTTGATCAACTGGATATCCAGTTCAAAGGCGTCCTTTAGATTTTCCTCCGTCAACACCTCGTCCCGGCTTCCGTGGGCCACGATCTCACCGGACTTTAAAATCATGCCGCGGTTGAATACGGGGAGGATGTCTTCAATACGCTGGGTAATGAACACGATGGTCAGGTCAGGCCGCGTCTCCGCCAGTTCCTCAATGGTTTTCAGTAAAAATTCGCGTCCCGCCAGGTCCAGGTAAACGCTGGGTTCGTCCAGGATCATCAGCTCCGGGTTCGTCATCAGCGCCCGTGCAATGAGCACCTTGACCTGTTCTCCGGAAGACATGGCCACCACGGGCCTGTCCATCAAATGCTGCGCCTTCAGGGATTTCATGATCCCGGCGGCTTTCTCTTCCTCTTCCGGCGTCGGCTCCCGCAGAAGGCCGATAGTGCCGTCAGGGCCGGAAAGCACCATGTCGCGCCCGTTCCAGGCGCCGTCCTCCAGCCATTTGTGCATGAACGGGCTCACCCACGCGATGGACTTGCGCAGTTCCAGCAGATTCACGTGCCCGAAGGTCTTGCCCAGCACCTGTACTCTGGCGCCGAAGAGAGGCCATGCAAACCCCATCAGCACCTTGACCAGCGTCGTCTTTCCGGCGCCGTTCGCGCCCAGGATGAAGCAGCGTTCTCCGCGCTGCACCTGCCAGGAAATATTGTGCAGGATTTCGTGGCCGCCCAGGTATACCCTGGCATTCTCCACATTGACGGCCGGCAAGGAATTGTCCATAAACTGAAAAAATAGCGGGCTTCCGCGGAAAGCCCGGGAGTGTCCGGGCCGTTCCTCCGGGATAAGGCGGAACGGCCCGTGATCAACGTAAAAGAAACCTTAGTTTCTTTCAAACAGGCTGCGAATCTTGGCGCCCACGATTTCCACCGGGTGCTGGCCCAGGGCTTCGCGCTTGGCCTTGAGGTTGGGAGCGCCCTTGGCGGCTTCTTCCAGCCAGTCCTTGGCGAACTTGCCGGATTCAATGCGCTTGAGAGATTCCTTCATGCGTTCCTTCACGTCGGCGGGCAGAATCTGCGGGCCGTTGTAGTACTCGCCGAATTCAGCGGTGTTGGAAATCACGGAGTTCATCTTCTGGATGCCGCCGTTGTAAATCAGGTCCACGATGAGCTTGGCTTCATGCACGCATTCAAAGTAGGCCATTTCCGGGGGATAACCGGCTTCCGTCAGGGTTTCAAAGCCGTACTTCATCAGGTCCACCAGGCCGCCGCACAGCACGTTCTGTTCGCCGAATAGGTCTTCGTACGTTTCCTGGGCCATGGTGCATTCCAGCACGCCGCCGCGGGTCAGGCCCTCAGCCTTGGCCATGGCGAGAGCCACGTCGCGGGCCTTGCCGGAGGGATTCTGGTGCACGGCGATGAGGCCGGGGCAGCCGAAGCCTTCTTCAAACACGCGGCGCACTTCCGTGCCCGGTCCCTTGGGAGCCACCATGATCACGTCCACGTCCGCGGGGGGGACGATGGTGTTGAACACGTAGGCAAAGCCGTGGGAGCAGCAAAGCGTCTTGCCGGCCTTCAGGTGGGGCTTGATTTCAGCTTCATACACGGAGCCGTGGCTTTCATCCGGCAGCAGAATGTGGATGATGTCCGCCTTGTCCGCGGCTTCCGCTACGGTCATCACCTGGAACCCGTCCTGGGTGGCGGCGTCAAAAGACTTGCCGGGGCGAACGCCGATAATCACGTTCACACCGGAGTCACGCATGCAAAGTGCCTGGGCGCGGCCCTGGGCGCCATATCCGATCACGGCAATGGTCTTGCCGTTCAATGCGCTGAGATCAGCGGCGTTGTCATGAATAATATCCATTGTTACTCCTTCTTTAAGTAATTCATCCAAACATCCAATGTTTGGATGAATGAGAACATAGCCATCCGCCGCCCGATTGCAAGCGCTTTTCAACGAATGGCTGCGTTTTTTAAATTATGTGCATGGAGACGGGCCCGCTGGAGGGAAGAGCTTGAAAGCAGGAGAATGAAGAAAGGAAGGAGCCCATGGGGGCGCTTACGGGAAATTCCTGACAAGGGCCATGAAACCGCTTTACGGCCGGGCAGCCTTCATGGATGAACCTGTTCCGGAATACAGCGGAGGCATTTTTTACAAGGGCCGGAAGGCCCTTGTTCCCGGCGGATGCCCAGCGGGAAACACGGAGAAAATACGCCTTCCCCCGGACTGGGTAAAAACATCCCTGGCAGTAAAGGCGTTTTTCCACAAAGGAGCTTGGCTCTTCCATAAAGCCGTTATCCCTACCCCGCACTCCCATTTCAAGAACGGTATCCCTCACAGATCCCGCCCAATGCCATTATCCGTGGAAGCCTGGGAATTGGAGTAAATCAGCTGGGAGGTATCATACCCCAGTTCCTCCGCGCAATGGAGCATTGGCTGAAGCTCTTCATCCCTCAACTGCGGCGTCCGGGCCAGCAGCCACAGGTAATTCAGGGAACCGCCGGAAACCACGGCGCGGCTGTAATCCTCATCCAGAAAGGCCACTTCATACCGGCCGTACACCAGCGGCACGAAGTACACTTTCAAATGATTGGGGGCGTCTCCCACCACAGCCTTCGCATGAGCCTCCTTCCGTTCCCCGGTACGGACGTCATAACCGCTGTTGGTAACGGAAATGGTACCGTTCTCTCCATGGTCATACCGGGCAAGCACCTTGCGAAGTCCGCGCTCAAACCAGTTTTCCAGGCGCGCGATTTCGTGCCATTCCCCCAGATAACGTTCCAGATTGAAATCCGGCATGGGGTCGGTTTTGACGGAATGGCCGTGAAACAGGGAAGTAACGATGGTCTGTATGATACTCATGATTTGACAGGGAATGCTTTGTTAAAAAAGGTGCGGATATCCGGATATTGAAACTCAAATCCCTCCCGCATCAGCGTCTCCGGAATGGCGCACTGCCCGTTGGTAATCACCTGGGAGGCTTCCCCCATCAGCAGGCGCAGGACGGCGTCCGGAACATGGATGGACAGGCGGGTGTGGAAATGTTCTGCGGCAGCCTTGTAGAATTCCCGGTTGGTGGTGCGTTCCGGAGCCGTTACATTGACCGGGCCGGAAATGTCCTCCTTCCCCATGATGAAAATCAGGGCATCCACCAGGTCCTCCAGCGCCACCCAGGAAAAGGGATGGTCCGGGTTCCCTACCGCCGCCGTGATGCCGAACCGGGCCGGGCGCACCATTCTGGGGAGCGCTCCCCCATCCGGGGAAAGGACTACGCCAAACCGGGTGCGGACCAGCCGCACGGAGTCGTTCACCAGTTCCGCCTCCTTTTCCCAGGCCACGCACAATTCCGCCAGAAAGGAATCTGCCGCCGGATCGTCCTGTTCGCCATGGCAGCCGCCGGCCGGACTGTAATACCCGACGGCGGAAGTGGAAATCATCACTTCCGGAGGTTCGTGCAGACGATTGACCGCTTCCACCAGCTTGCGGGTGGTCATAATGCGGCTCTCCACCAGTTCCTGCTTGTAAGCGTCCGTCCACCGCCGGTCGATGGGCGCCCCGGCCAGATTGATGACAGCGTGGCATCCCGCCAGAGCCTCCGCCAGGCAATCCACGCTGTCCTGCGTGAACAGATAGCGCCACAAAGGCGTCACCTGATGCCCGAACACCGCAAGACGGCTGGACAAGTGGCTGCCTATAAATCCGCTGGAACCCGTAATGGCTACATTCATGACTGTAAATCAGATGGCGGCCCGTCTCCGCGGAGGGCGCTCCGGAACACTGCTGGAAATATCCCGCACGGGAACGGACAACCTTTACTGGATAAGACATTTCCACCTCTCTCCTCCGTTCAGCGGAGGACATACTTTGCCGCCTTCCTTTTCCTGAAACGCGCTCTTCACCGGAATTTCCCCTGCGGCCGGACGGAAAAAGAGAACTTGATTTTCACCGGGTGCCTTTTATGTTGGAAACCGTCACAACCACTACTCTCTCATGAATAAAACTCCCAGAACTTTCCTTTCCCTGCTCATTCCCGCCATTGTCATCATTGCTGCGGGTGCGGCGGCCTTCTCCTTTTACAATTTCAGCAACAAGCGCGTGCTGTCCGGTTTTGCCGGCTACGTCTATTCCAAGCCCATTTTCGGCCAGAACAAGTTTGAGGGCATCCTGATCGGGCCATCCTCCACGGGATGGGTATGGCGGAGGGAAGTCAGCAAGGTTTCCATCACGCCGGATACCACGGTGGAGGAATTCGATGCCCGCAACGGCGGCGCCATCCTGGGCAAGGACAAACTGCCCATCTCCTGCAAGGCCTCCCTGGTTTACCGCCTGGACCCGTCCCGAGTGAAGGAATTCATGGAGGATTACGGCGGCATCGCGCAAAGCTCCGGCCGCAATGACGACGAAGTGGCGGACGAGATCATGCTGTTTGCCTACAAGAATTTCATCCAGCAGCCCTTCCGCACCGCCGTACGGGCGGAATTGAGCCAGTACAACGCCCTGGACGCCTCCGGCAGCCTGCAAAAGATTTCCGACAACGTTTACACGCAGTTGAGCAAGCGACTGGACGGCACCCCCTTCATCGTGGATTCCGTAGCCGTGGGAGAAACCAATCCTCCGCAGGCCATCATTGAATCCGTCGTGAAGAAAGTGCAGACCACCCAGGAAAATGAACGGAAGGAGACGGAGCTGCAAATCGCCCGGAAGGACATCGCCATCCAGCGCGCACGCGGGGAGGCGGAAGGAGCCATGAAAATGGAAATAGCGCGCCAGGAAGCGAACGCCAATCTGGCACGCGGCGAGGCGGAAGCCAAAGTCATCGTCATGCAGGGGAAAGCGCGCGCGGAAGCTTCCCTGGAAGCCGCCAGGGCGGAAGCGGCGGGGCTGGCGCTGAAGGAAAAGGCCATGGGGCCGAACGTGCTCCGCGCCAAGGCCTTTGAAAACATGCTGAACAATGCCAAGGTCTACCTTCCCTCCGGCAAGGATGCGGAAGGGAACATGTCCGTGCTGGGCATCCTCAATCTGGACAGGGAGTCCGCCAAATAAGCCTCGCTTTCCCCGGCGCTGCCGGAACGGCGGCAGTCATGAAGCGGCGGGACCGGAGATGGAAAAACCGCCCTCCTCCTCTTCCCCGGCAAATTCATGCTTGAGCATGAACAAGCCGCACATGTTCATCAGCACGCAGGCGACATACAGCTTCACGGGCGCCATGGCAAAATCCATCAGAAACCCGGAAGGAAGGCTCAGAATCACCCATCCCCCCGCGCAGATGGCGCCGAGCAGCCCGGCATAGGGAAGAGGCGCCTTTCTGACAAGCCCCCACCAGCCCGCGGGAGAAAGCCCGGAAAAACTTTCCAGCACGGAAGTCCTCATGAAAACGCCCGGGAAATAAGCTGCACCCGCCGCAATGAACAGCCAGATAAGGGGGCTGTCCATGTCCCAGTCCATCACTCCCAGATAAATGACCAGAGGCAGGAAGGAGACTGCCATGCACATTACCAGCCGGATGTAAGGCATCATCAGATCGTCCAGCCATTCCTCCAACTCCGGAAAGAGGCAGATTTCCTCCTCCCCCATGGCGGACCGCTGCACCATCTTCATGAAAAAGGCGCACATGAACGGTTGCAGGAAACAAAAAATGGCAATCCAGCCGATGAGGGGCGCCCAGGCCGCCAGGAACATGGCCCATACAATGAGGACGGCAAAGGCAAAAACCATGGGCCTTCCACGGAAAGGATAGCCCAGAGAAGAGAGATAGTCGGACATTCAAAAATGTTAGAGCAGTCCGTTCACACCGTCAACGCCTTATTGCCGCTCTAACAAAATAGTTCCTCCTTGTTTCAGGAATAAAAATTCTCCACGGTCCGGACGACGCGCTCCATGTCCTGCGGCCCGCAGCGCTGGTCCACGGGAAGCGGCAGAAGATGCAGCGCCAGCTTCCGTTCCAGGCTGCCCTCCGGGGCCTGTTCCAGCACCTCCGGCCACAGCAGGGGAACCAGGATGCGTTCATCAATCAGCACATTCCTCAGCTCGGGAAAAGCCGTCCAAAACGGATAGCAAAACGGAGCGGACAAGGAATCCGGCTCCACGGAAAGGCGGTTCAGATGTCCCAGCCTTTCGTGCAGAAACAGGAAATTGTCCATGCGGCGCAATCGCGCCTGCTCGTAATCAATTCCGCGCATTAACCGCTCCGTCAGACGGGACATCTTACGCAGGGGGGCGTTTTCCAGCCTCCGTTCGTTCCGTCCGCAGGCGGCGGAAGCCCTTTCCGGCCCATGTTCCAGGCATCCCAGCAGAAAGGCGGCATCCGGCAGGGACTCATCCCGTTCCTCCGGTTCCGGCAGCGGCTGGTCTGCGTCCATGACGGCGATTCCCCCGTCCGGAAGGCCGGAAAATTTGCGCGGACTGTACAGGGACGCCACGCCGGGACGGGCGGGAGAATACAAGGCCAGCGCATTGTCCACAACCAGCCTGCCGCCATACCGGGAGGCCAGCCGGTCCACGTACTTCTCCTTGATGCCGAAGTAGTTTGTATACAGCAGGAATTCCCCTTCCTCCAGCTCCAGCAATTCTTCCGGTTCCAGATGCCCGTCAATGCGGTAAGGAATAACGGGAATGTGAAGCCGTTCCATCGGTTCCAGCATCGTTCCACATGTATAAAGGGGCACGTGGACACGGCGCACGCTCCCCAGGCGGCGCAGGATATACTCCAAAGCGCGCCTGCCGGAATTCACGGCCACGCTCCGGCCGGGATGCCACTGAGGGAAATTGCCGTATTCCGGCAATTCCAGGCCGAAAAAGCCGCCGATGTCCGTCCGCCCTTCCATACGCCACGCAATACTACATCTCCCTTTCAAAGGAAAGCGCCATCTGGAACGGCACCCTTTCCCGTACCAGGGAACCAACCGAACACGACTGGAAGGAAAAAATCAACAAGGAATGAATCTGGAGCATCCGGGAGAAAGCCGCCGGACAGCCCGGCAGCAAGCCCCTCCACACAATCTCCTGATCCCTTCCCCTCATTTTGAACGAACAACACTGAAATAAAATCCTGACCTTATGCCTTCATCATTTACACTCCACAGCAAGGACCTGGGCGGCGTTGCCACGCCTGTCCACCGGCACACCAGCATAGGCGGCGGCAATCAGTCCCCCGAGCTCTTCTGGACCAATCCGCCGGAAGGAACAAAAAGCTTTGCCGTTACCATCCACGACCGGGACGCGCCTACCGGAAGCGGATTCTGGCACTGGCTGGCCGTCAACATTCCCGCCTCCGTCAGGGAACTGCACGCGGATGCCGGAAATCCGGCCACCCGCCTGATGCCGGAGCAGGCGGTCCAAATTCGCAATGACGCCGGATTCGCGGGCTACAGCGGCAGCTTCCCTCCCCCGGGCCACGGGTGGCACCTGTACCTGGTCACCGTTTATGCGCTGGATACGGCATCCCTGCCCGTGGCTCCGGATACCCCGGCCGCCCAGGTAGGCTTCCAGCTCTGGCAGCACACGCTGGAAAAAGCGTCCCTCGTCTTTTACGACCAGGTACCGGCAAAATAACCTGTACCGGAGAAAATCACCGTTTCTACCGGGCTTCCGGCTTGGCCGCCTTTCCGGCGCCCATCCAGGTTGCCCGGTGCCACAGCCCTTCCAGCACCCCGTAACGGTGCCGCTCCAGCCACCAGCGGCAGAACCATATCTGCCCGGCCATGGCGGCGCAGCCGATTGCAAAGCTGGCCAGATACCCGCAATAAGGAGCCAGCCCCAGCGCGTACGGGAAGAAAATCAGGGAGCCTATCAGGGACTGGGAGACATAGTTGGTCAGGCTCATGCGTCCATAAGTCAGCAGAGGAACCGTCACTTTCCTGAAATATTCCAGCCGGTACAGCAGGACGAACCCGGCTACCCACACGCCGGTAAAGCAGACATTGTGCCACATGGTGAACACGGTGTGCACCGGGGCAGGCAAATCCGGCAGGGACATCACCACATAAAACGCCACGGCTCCGGCCAGGGAAAGAAGCATCCCCCGGGTCCAGAACATGGCATTCCGGTCATTCCGCAAAAAGAAATCCTGCCGCCCCAGCACGAACCCCAGCAGAAACAGTCCCGGAGCCTGCATCAGGCGCCCCGCCTCAATGCCCCAGGCCAGGCTTGCCCACTGCCCCACCGTCAGGTTCTCCCACGCCATCAGCCAGAAATTGCCCGTATCCACAGCCGTTTTCAGGGCAGCGTACGATTCCGCAACAGCCAGGGAGGGAGGCGCCCAGCCCGGATTCACCCACTGCGCTGCCGCATACGCCCATTCCAGGGGCTGGGCCAGGAAGAACAGGGATAATACCACCAGAGTGGAAGTCTTCAGCCGGCGGCACGGCACCAGGAGCAGCCCTGCGATGGCGAAGGTCAGCAGCACGTCTCCGCCCGGAAAAAACACCGCATTCATGCAGGCGAACACCGCCAGCAGGCACATGCGCCAGACAAACCTGCCCGCAAAGTCACGGCCCTTCCGGGCCTGGTTGCGGTACTGGATGGCAAAGGTGAACCCGAACAACAGGGCGAAAATGGTGTAGGACTTTCCGGCAAACAGGAAGAAAAAAGCGTCCTTGAACTGCTGGTTGGCCGCCTCCATCACCGGGGAGGAAGCCACGGGATAGGAATTGTAGATGAAATGTTCCAGAAAATGCAGCAGCATGATTGCCATCACGGCAAAACCGCGCAGGGCGTCCACCACATAAATGCGTTTGCTGTCGGGAGAGAGTAAGGGTTCCATGGCTATGATAGTACGGCGTACGGAACGCCTCTGTTTCAACAGAAGCCACCTATACACCATGAAAAAGCCTTTTACAGCCAAAATCGCAGCCGGAGCATCCTTCCGGAAAATTTATTCCATGCCGGGCGGAGGACGCGTCCCCCCGGCCATGGTTGCTGCACGGTCAAGGACATATCCGTGCCATCCCCGCCCTTCCGCATTCCGGAAAGCTCAATACCGCTTCCCAGGGATGAGCCGGAGAACGATCTTCCCCCTGCCCCCGCAGACAATGAAACCCGGTGCAGGTACCCCGGCGCTCCCCGGAAACGGGAACACCTCAGCACAAACGGCCGATATCTGCCATCAACTCCCGCACGTCTTCCTCCCGCGTGGCCCAGCTCGTGCAGAAACGCACGGTACTGTGGGAGGGGTCCTCCCGGCGCAGGTAGGCAAAGCCGTACTTCTTCCCCAACTCATCCAGGACGTAATCGGGCATCGTGACGAACTGCTGGTTCGTCCCGCTGGCAACGGGGAGCGCCAGTCCCCTGGCGCGGCAGAAATCCCGGAGCATCACGGCCAGACGGTCCGCGTGGGCCCCCAGGCGGAAATAAAGGCCGTCACGGAACAGCTCCAGAAACTGGATGCCCAGAAGCCTCCCTTTCGCGAGCCGGCCGCCCTTCTGCTTGGCAATGTAGCGGAAATCCTCCTTCAGGGCATCATGGCGCAGCACCAGGGCTTCCCCGAACAGGGCGCCGACCTTCGTGCCGCCGATGTAAAAGGCGTCGCAGAGGGAGGCAATTGCCGGCAGATCCAGATCATTGCCTTCATCGCACAAGCCGTAGCCGAGGCGCGCGCCGTCCATATACAGGTACAGCCCCCGGCGGCGGCAGACTTCGGAAATCTCCTGAAGTTCCCTCCGGGAATAAATGGTCCCCAGCTCCGTCGGCTGGGAAATATAAACCATCCGGGGCTGAGGCATATGTTCATGGGTCTCGTCGTCCCAATGGGCGTGCCACGCATCCTCAATCTGCCGGGCCGTCAGCTTCCCGTCCAGGGATGGAATGGCGGAAACCTTGTGGCCGCACGCCTCCACCGCTCCCGACTCATGGACGTTGATATGGCCCGCATCCGCGCACAGCACGCATTGATGGGGGCGCAAGGCCGCCGCAATCACCGTGAAATTGGTCTGGGTTCCTCCAATGAGGAAATGAATGTCCAGGTCCGTTCTGCCGCATAAATTAGCGATCAGCTCCCGGGCCTGGTCGCAATAGGGGTCCTCCCCGTACCCGGCTGTCTGTTCCATATTCGTTTCCGCCAGCCTGCGGAGAATATCCGCATGGGCGCCTTCACTGTAGTCACAGTTGAAAAGAATCATTGCCTTCCTGAAAAACGCGGGGACTGTAGCCCGGGGCGCCTGTCATGTAAAGGAAGATGAAGAATACCTCCGGAACAGGGGCAAGCCACGTCGCGGTTCCGGCGGAGGGCGGCAGGGCGCAAGCGGTTTCACGGCACAGATGCCGGAGGCTCAGCCATCCTCCGCTCCGCCCAGGCCGCTTATTCCGGCAGCTTCACCCTTTTCAGCGTAAACTCCATCTTGGAAATATCCCCGCTGGCTTCCTGAATGCGGGAATTGGTGAAATACAGGTACCCGTCATGAATGCTGAACGTGTCCGGCCAGCTGATTCCGTCCCCGGAAGCCAGAACCTTGATCTCCTTGCGGTCCGGAGTGAGATAGACAATGCGGTTCTCTTCCAGGTCCCCCATGTAAAGGTTGCCCCGGTCGTCCATGATCATGCCGTCCGGGGAAGGCGTTTTCATGGAAAAAATCCTGCTTTCATCCACCTTCCGGTCAATCAGTTGGCGGGTGGGTATTCCATACAGGGTTTTACCCGTCAGGGCGTGGAAATACAGGATGCCGTTCTTCCGGTCCAGGGCAATCCCGTCGGCATGGACTTTTCCGTCATGCCTCTTCCCCTCAACGGTGACATGGTCCTGTTCCGCCGTCGTATAGGGGTGATGGTCCAGCATTCGATAATTCTCTCCGCTCTTCATGTCCAGGACGATCAACCCCGGATCGTTGGAATCCGTAAAATAAATTTTGCCATGCTCACGGTCCACGCGCAGGTCATTAACATAGGAATCCGGGCTGGTGGATTCCGCCAGGGGATACTTCCTGACAAGCTTGTCCGTATTGAGGTCATACACGTACAATGCAGGAACGGCGACAGTCTTGCCGATCATGGGATTCTTCGTATCAATCACATAAAGCCTGTCTCCGTCCGCAACCACGGACTGCACGCACACAAACGCATCTCCGTCTCCGGGCATTCCCTTCTCCCACCGGTTGGTTTTCTCATCCGGATAAGGGGTATAGCTGCCGTCCTTGCGGACCTCCGCCACGGAGCACGGAATCTGCTCCCGCCAGCGGGGAAAATTGACAAAAATCCTGCCCTTGTCCGACACCGTCACTCCGGTCACCTGCGCCCCCTTGAACGAGGCGACGTCCTCAATCTTCGCCTCCGCACGCCCGGCCGGAGCAAACGCGCACATGAGGAATAAAACAACGGAAGCGGAAAAGAAAAAACATTTAACGGGGAACATGGGATTTTAATTTCTCTATTGACTGCAAGACAATACTGAGGCGCTCCGCGTTCATTCCCCGCGGGCGCAGCTTTCCTCGCAGCACCACTCCCGTCATTTGCAAAAAAATGCCCCGTTTTCCCGCACCTGATGCCATTTTGAATGGAAACCGCTATCCTCAAGAAACCAGTAAGGCCGTGCAAGCAGTTAACTTGCACGGCCTTGTTTGGTGCGCCCGAAAGGACTCGAACCTTCACGGGGGAACCCCCACTAGAACCTGAATCTAGCGCGTCTACCAATTCCGCCACGAGCGCACATGGTTTGGTAAGAACGGGGGTTATTATGCACAGCGGCGGCGGATTGGCAACTATTTTCCTGCACATGAAAGAAAATATTTTCCAGGACCTCTTTCCCCCCGGCAACCGGGACGGCATGGAAACGATATAAGGGCTTCTCAAATCCTTCCGTATGCAGTAGTCTCCCCTCAGCATCAGAGGCACCACCATTGCAGGCTTGTGAATGAGACGAGGGAAAAACCGCTATTGAACCGTTTTGAGGTCATGGAAATGGGGTTCGGCCTGTGTACGCTGGCCGCCCTGATGTGGCTGCTGTGGTGGAACGGCTTCGGCGAGATTCATGAGGACCAGCTTTCCCTGCGTTATTTCCGGGAAATCCTGTCCCTGCTGGTGCTCGGCCAGCTTACCGGAGTTCTCGGCATCCTGCGGGAGAAGTGGCTTGCCAGGTCCATCCGGAACCCGCGGTGGATGGAGCTGGGGCTGGGCCTCCTTATCCTGGTCATGCTGGCCGGGAATTTTTTCAATTCCACCTTTATTTCCAGAATAGAGCTTCAGAATATTTTCCGCGCCCTCTGCCTCTGCTACGGAGCGGCTCCCCTGCTAAACCTGAAGGAGTATTTTTTCCGCCTGGCCCGCCGGAACCGGGGGTTCCACCTGCCGCGCATCCGCCCGGCCCTGCTTTTCCTGCTCACGCTGATTGCCTTCATTACGCTGGGGGGAACCCTCCTCATGTCGCCCGGCGCTACCAAGGACGGCATCATTCTTTCCCCTACGGACGCCTATTTCATCAGCACCAGCGCCGTCTGCGTCACGGGGCTGGTGCCCCTGAACGTCCATGAGCATTTCACCAATTACGGGCAGACCATTTTGCTGGTGCTTTTCCAGGTAGGCGCTTTCGGCATCATGACGTTCACTTATTTCGTCTCCCTGATGGTGGGCCAGGGCCTGAGCCTGCGTTCCAAGGTGACCATCAGCAACCTGCTGGATGAAGAGGGCATCGCCCAGGTGGACCGGTTCATCAAGAACATCATTGCCGTCACGTTCGGGGTGGAGGCACTGGGAGCCATAGCCCTTTATTTTTCCTGGAGGAACGTACCGGGGCTGGAGGGGGACACGCTCTGGTGGTACGCCGTGTTCCATTCCGTTTCCGGCTTCTGCAACGCAGGGTTCAGCCTGTTTGCGGACAACCTGGCTACGCCGGATGTGGCCTACAATATGGGCGGCCAGATTACCATCATGGTGATGGTGCTCTGCGGCAGCCTGGGGTTTGCGATGTACCTGGAGATCGTCCGCCGCGCCAGGGTGGCCCTGGGCTGGGACAGCCGGAACACTATCAGCCGCCACTGGTCCACGTACAGCTGGCTGGTCGTGCGCATGACCGCCGCGCTGGTGCTGGGCGGCGGATTGATCCTGTTCCTGATCAAGGCGATTGACGGCAGCCTGTTCACTTCTGCCGATCCTTGGTACTGGATTCTGTGGGAAAGCCTGTTCAACGCCACGGCGCGCACCGCCGGGTTCAATATTTCAGACATGGCGCTCAACAGCGTCCCGTACGCCCTGTTCCTGGGGGCGCTCATGTTCATCGGCGGCAATCCCGGTTCCACGACGGGGGGCGTCCATACCACCGCGTTCGCCGTTTCCTGCGGGGAGGTGGCGCGCATCTTGCAGGGCAAGCAGGACGTGGTGATGCACAAGCGCCGGATTGCCCGCAGCGTGGTGGAGCGCGCCGTCATCACCGTTATCCTGGCCGGGGCCTGGGTAGGCATGATGACCACGGTCATGTGTTTTGCGGAACCGGAACTGAGCCTGGAACGCCTGTTTTTCGAGGTAGTCAGCTCCTTCGCCACGGTAGGTTTTTCCTGGAACGTCACGCCGGAACTCAGCGATGCAGGCAAATGGATTATCGTGTTTAACATGATCGTGGGCCGCGTGGGCATGGTGGCATTCGTGCTGGCGTTCATGAAACAGCCCAGCAAGTCTCCGCTGCGGTATCCGGAAACCAGGCTTCCCCTCAGCTGACCCGCGGTTTTTCTCCGTTTTTCATGACATGCATGGAGACAAACGCATTTCTTTCTTGCATGAAAACGGTTTGAGTCAAGAATGCCGGACCTTTAGCGCCTGCTCCCGGCAGATCATGCCCGCGGGACGCCCTTGTTATGAATAATCCCTCCTTTATTTCCTATCAAAAGATATGGCTCATGTCGTATCCCCTCATGATCAGCCTGATCATTGAGCACATGATCGGCCTGACGGACGCCATTTTCCTGGGCCGCGTGGGGGATGTGGCGCTGGGAGCGTGCGCCCTGGGCGGCGTGTATTACATGGCCATGTTCATGCTGGCTTTCGGCTTCGGCTTCGGGGCGCAGATCATCATTGCGCGCCGCAACGGGGAACGCCGTTACAACCGCATTGGACCCACCATGATCCAGGGCTGTTATTTCATGCTGGCCCTGGCGGTGGTTCTGTTCACCGCCTCCCAATATTTTTCGCCCATCATCCTGCGGGATATCATCGAGTCCCCGCAGGTTTACGACGCCACGGCGGATTACCTACACTGGCGCACCTACGGCATCTTTTTCTCCTTCCTCTGCGTGATGTTCCGCTCCTATTACGTGGGGATTACCCAAACGAAGATTCTGACGATCAATTCCGTCGTGATGCTCCTGAGCAACGTGGTGCTGAATTACTGCCTCATTTTCGGGAAAGGCGGCTTTCCCGTCATGGGCATCGCCGGGGCGGCCATTGCCTCCAGCGTGTCGGAGGCCGTTTCCCTCCTCTTTTTCATCATTTACACGGGCACGACGGCAGACAAGCGGAAGTACGGCTTCCGCCGGGCGTTCACGTTCCGTCCCCATCTGCTGAAAGGCATGCTGTCCATTTCCGGCTGGACCATGGTGCAGTCCTTCATTTCCGTCTCCATCTGGTTCATCTTTTTCCTGGCGATTGAACATCTGGGGGAACGCCCCCTGGCCGTGACCAACATCGTGCGCAATATTTCCGCGCTGCTCATCATGGTGATCAGCGCCTTCGCCACCACGGCGGGGGCCCTCATCAGCAACCAGATCGGCGCGGGGGAACAGCGCTACCTGTTCAGAACCTGCGGGATGACGCTTAACCTGACGTATGCCATCCTGGTTCCGCTGCTTGTCATCCTGTGCCTGTTCCCGGAACCCGTTCTCAGAGTTTTCACGGATAATCCGTCCCTGATTGCCGCCAGCATTAATTCCGTTTATGTGATGTCCACCTCCACCTTGATCATGGCTCCGGCATTCATCCTGTTTAATGCCGTATCCGGCACGGGCAACACGAAGGCGGGCTTCATCATGGAGATGATTTCCCTGACTGTTTACACCGCCGCCGTTTATTACATCGTCATCAGGCTCAAGCCTGACGTGGCTCTCTGCTGGTTCTCCGAACACGTTTACGGCATTGCCCTGATAGCACTGGCGTGGTGGTACCTGAAGAGCGGAAAATGGCGCGGCAAGAAGGTATAAACAGGAATACGGCAAAACCGCAACCCTTCCCTGCTTTTTTCCACCGTAAAAGGCGGCGGCATCCATCCATGCCCATGACGTTCCTTGATGAGAGCGGCATGGATGGAGGAGCGTCCATTCCGCCCCAGTCAAGCCAACCGGGTTCAACCCGTTTCCCTCATCCATGTCCCGGATAAAAAAGTCCGGCCATTCACAGACGCCGGAAGAATAGATCGATTCGCTCCCATTCAGGAAGAACCTTTAAGCGTGAAACAGGGGTTTTCCATTCTGCAAATCAGGGGAAAACGACGCCAGCGCATTTCCGGAACGGCCTTTCCTAGGAGAGCACCGCCACCTTTCAGAGGTCTTTCCCAAGGGCATAAAAAAGCCCCGCGGCACAAGCCGCAGGGCAAAAACGGAACAGGCCGGGATTATTCTTCGCCGGAATCCTCTTCGGAATCACGGTCTTCCTCCGGAGAGGAAGCTTTTTCCTGCTGCTGGGGGGCGGCCTTCTGGGCGTGCTTGCGGCGGGATTCTTCCATCATGAAGAATTCCGCGCAGCGGAAGGCGCGGCGCGCGGCTTCACGCGCCGTCTGGTCGTCCATCAGGGCAAGCCCTTCTTCAGACACTTCCGCCAGGAACATTTTCCAGGCGCGGGAGGCCACTTTCTTGCCATCCAGCTGCTTGAAGGAAGCGGAGTCCTGCATGGGCTGGCGGTCTTCTGAGCCGTTGCCCTTTTTATTGCGGCGGCGGCGCTTGCGCTTGTTGAAGGAACCTTCAGAAGCTCCGCCCACGGTTTCCGGCTGGGCAAAGGAGTCTCCGCCATGCTGTTCATGGCGTTCCTGCTGTTCCGGGTTGCGGTTGGGGCGGAAGGATTCGCGCTTGACCTTGACCGGAGCGGCAGCCTGGGGCCTTTGGGAAGCCTCGGGAGCGGTATTTTTTTCAACGGGAGCGGCGGGAGCCGGAGTCACGGAAGGAGCCGGCGCTTCAGCGGCGGGGGCCTTCTTGTCAGCCGCCTTTTTGGCGGGTTTCACGGTTTTTGCCTTGGCCGCGGTTTTCGGGGCGGACTTGACCGTTTTGATTTTGGGCGCTTCTACGGAAGCGGCGTCAGCAGCGGGCTTCTTTTCAGCCGCGGCGGCCTTCTTGGTCGTAGAGGCCGTCTTTTTGGCAGCCGTTTTGCGGGCAGCCGTTTTTTTGGCTGCGGACGCTTCCGGAGCACCTGTTTCTAATGGTTTTTTTGCCATAAAATTTCAAGTGAAAGAAAGGATTATGAATCAATTCCGGAGATTGTCGAGATTTATCACGGAGCCTCATCCGGAAGGGCCGGCAAATCTTTCAAAAGCGCCTTGTACTTTCCCGAATCAAAGGGGCGGCCGCCCACCACCATCTCATTAATGGTGATGGCAAGGGCCTGCGCCATCAGTTCCAGGGCTTCCTGCTCTTCCAGTTTTTCCCGGCCCGTCAGGCGCTCCAGGCAGGCCTTGACATAGGCAGTGTCCGGCGCTTCCAGCTGCTCCCGCACGGCAGGCACCAGCGTTTCAATCATTTCATCCGGTATTTCCATAAGATTTTCCTTCTGCTGTTTGGATTACCCTAACGAAGTTCAGGAGAATTTTCCCCTGTCCGCCCCTGAATTGCGCTGCCAGGATGCCGGCTCCGTAAAGGTAATATTAATTTTTCAATAATTTGATTCCAATGATCAATCCTCGATTTTTGCCTTTAATTCTTCTTTCAATTCAGAGGGAATGTCATTCCAGTGCAAGTTCAGCAACGCCCCTTCCAGAGAATACAGGTAATAACATACAGGCACCGTCTTGTCAGGATAGTTACCGCATATTTTTTTAAATGCCTCAACGGAAGTCATTTTCTCAAGATCAGCCAAGGTGAACACACCGATTTCATTAAGGCATTTTTTTATAGCCGCCCCGATGTTTTTTGCCTGCCTTAAATCGCTTGTTATCTTGAATTTCATTTTCATTGCGGCTTATTTACCGTCATCTCACTTTCGATTCCCTCCCGGTTTTTTTATCGCAACATGGCTGATGTTCCGGGTTGCTGCTCCGTTCCATTTCCACAGGGATGCCTGCTGTTTTCCCTACATGGCGCCCATGCGGCTGCGGATGACGGATTGCAGCTCCGTTTCAAATTCCCTCAGGTCATCCGCCGTGGGTTCCCCGAGCGTGGCGTCCCAGTTGATGCGGCCCGTGCGGTCGATGTCCCACACGCCCTGGGCTCCGCTCCTGAACAGAATCTTGCCGGCCATCAGGGCATGGGGAGGCGTTATCTCATCCACGGTTACCTGGGTTTTACCCAGCAGAGAGGCGGGGGGAGCCGCCGCTCCGGAAAGCTCCGCCGGCTGCTCGGCCTGGGGTTCCGGTTCCGGCTGCCTGATTTGAATATCCAGGTCCTGAAGCAGGAACCTGGTATCCATGAATGTCAGCTTGATGCCCAGGTCTTCATGCAGCCTCTTCTGGATGGCGTTTAAATCCAGCCCTTCTTCCGCCCAGTCCCGGATGGACCGGACCTGCTCCGGAGATAATTGATCAGGGTTAATCATGATATGTATTTGAGTTAGAATGATGCCTTTTTGTTCGCGGCCAGCCATGCATTCCAGCACGGAATGAACGCGGGGGAGAAGTCCTGCGGGCGGCGCTCCACCCATGCCTGGATTTGTTCCGGCGTAAACCACTGCACGCTATCCACTTCCGCCGCGGGAAAACGAACTTTCCCGGAGTACCGCCCTTCATAGAGCGCGATGAATTCCCAGCCGTTGTTTTCACCTGCGTCAAAGTCCGCAATTTTCCGCAGCTCGCAGCCGGAGATGCCCAGTTCCTCCTTCAGCTCCCGCGCCGCGGCCTCCCCATAGCTTTCCCCGGCATCCAGATGCCCGGCAGCGGAGGAATCCCACTTGCCCGGCTGCCTGTCCTTCCACAGCGATCTTTTCTGGAGGAGCACAGCCCCATGCTTGTTGACCAGGAACATGTGCACGGCGCGGTGGAGAAGGTTCCCTTCATGGATTTCCCGGCGCGTGCCCTGCCCCGTCATCTGGTTGAGTTCGTCCACCACGTCAAACAATTCGTCCCCGCTCTGCGCCACGTCCTTGAGGGGGTTGGCGTCGTAAGCCCGCGCCAGCTCCACCCACTGGGCCAAATTCAGTTCCTCGGCCCTGGCGGAAGGGGAAAGTCCCAGGGAGGCGGCTACTTCCTCCCACGGAGGGGAGGCCGGAAGCTGTTTTTTCAACTGCTTGCGCCTCTGGGAGAAAGCCTTGCGCATCAGCTCGTCCATCAGCCGGTCGTCATACGGGGGCAGGTCGCGGACGGGGCGCGGCGTGAGCAGCATCACGGTGGAATCAATCCGGGGCCGGGGATGGAACGCTTCCGGGGGAATAGTTTTCAGGGCGCGGGGAATCCAGTTTTTCTGGATGCGCAGGGACAACAGCCCGAAGGCGTCGTCATCCGGAGTCGCCAGAATGCGGTCGATGAATTCCTTCTGGAGCATCACCACGGCCCGTTCCACGGCGCTGGGCCTGGACAGGAAGTTCTGGAGAATGGCGCCTCCCGCGGAATAGGGAAGGTTGCCCAGGAACTTGACGGGAGCTTCCGCAAACAATCCCCGCGGGTCCCAGGACGCGCCGTCCGCATGGTGAACCTCCACATGGGGGTCTCCGGCCCAGCGCTCTTTCTGGTATTCCGCCAGGCGGGAGTCGAATTCCACCAGAATCAATTTGCGGCAAAGAGGGGCGGCGTGCTCCGTCAGGGCTCCGGTTCCGGGCCCTACTTCCACCACGCAGTCCTGTGGCTGAATTTCAAGCTGGCCCACAATCCAGCGCGCCACATTTTCATCCGTCAGGAAGTTCTGTCCCAGGGATTTGCTGGGGCGCACTTCGTGATCTTCCAGAACATTCCTGATCTCGGACGGTTTCATAATAAGGGGATGTTCTCAAAAATGCACATCAGGAGCCAGTAAAAAGCGGGGCAGTTTCCGGCATGAAAACGGAGGGCGGCCCGCACGCCGCCAGAGGAAAGCGCCCGGACCATGCAAAGGAGCCTTGCCCCTTGCGCACCGGAACGGGAGCGTTGCCGCCCCATGCGTCCGGCATCCTGCGCATGAGCGGCGGCAGACGTATCACAAATTGACAAAAAGGGGAAAACATGTCACTTTTACAGGTGTCCAGAACAGTGACGCAGCCTGCCGCAAACCGGAAGTTTCCGCAGGTTCCGGCGCGTACGGACACCCTTGCCGGAGAAAAGGTTGAACCGGCCCAACAGCAATTTGATAAGATCATGAAAGTACTTGTAACCGGCGGCGCCGGATATATTGGTTCCCACACGGTGCGCCAGCTCGTCAAAATCGGCGCTGACGTGACTGTGCTGGACAACATGGTGTACGGCCACATCGGAGCCCTCGTGGACCCGGAGGTGAAACTGGTCAAGGGCGACCTGGGAGACGCCTCCGTCGTGTATCCCCTCCTGATGAAGGGCGGCTTTGACGCCGTGATTCACTTTGCCGCCTTCATCAACGTGGGAGAGTCCGTCCAGGACCCCCTCAAGTACTACATGAACAACATCGCCCGTCCCCTCGTCCTCCTGGGAGCCATGCAGGCCGCCGGCGTCAAGCGCTTCGTCTTCTCCTCCACCTGCGCCACGTACGGCGTCCCCACCCAGATTCCGATCCCGGAAACGGAAAAGCAGGATCCAATCAATCCTTACGGCAGCTCCAAGTACATGCTGGAAAAGGTCTGCAAGGATTGCGACCGCGCCTGGGGCCTCAAGAGCGTTTTCCTGCGCTATTTCAATGCCTCCGGCTGCAGCGAGGACGGCCTGATCGGTGAAGACCACGACCCGGAAACCCACCTCATCCCCAACATCCTGCTCACGCTGACCGGGGAAAAGGAATACATCGAAGTCTTCGGCACGGATTACGATACGCCGGACGGCACCTGCATCCGCGACTACATCCACGTCAACGACCTGGCGGACGCCCACCTGAGAGCGGTGGACTACCTGATGAAGGGCGGCTCCACGGAATGCTTCAATCTGGGAACCGGCCTGGGGCTTTCCGTCCGGGAAATCCTGGAAACGGCTGAAAAAGTCACCGGCAGGAAAATCCCCGTCCGCTACGGCCCGCGCCGCGAAGGCGACCCGCCCCGCCTGATTGCCAATCCCAAGAAGGCCAGGGAAATCCTCGGCTGGGAAGCCCGGTGCAAGGACGCCGGAGCCATCGTGGAAACAGCCTGGAAGTGGATGACCGGTCCGCGCCACGGCCACTATTGATTCCCTTTCCTGCCTTAAAGGATCATTCCCTTTCCGCCCTGCCATGCAGCCCATGGCAGGGCTTTTTTCGCAAAACGAACGGCATCCCATCAGGCTTTTTCCATGGTCAGCCTGTGCAGGGAAAACACGCGCCTGAACATGCGGGACATTCCTTCCGTATTCCCCAGCCTTCTTCATCCGCACCCGGGACAGCCCATGCTCCGGCCCGCAAACAAAACCAGGAAACGCTCCTCCCCAGCCCGGACGACTGCCATAAAACTCGTAAACCGCTCACCATAAAACACCGTTTTATTCATATCTGGTCATCATGCAGACCAGAGGAATATTAACATCTTTGCACTCGCCCCAACCGGAAAAAACGTTATATTATTCTCAGGAACCTCCCTTACTGCATGAGCCTGCACATTGAAAGTACTGAAGACGCCCTTGCGGAATTGAAGAAACAGCGTGTCAAGACGCTGACCGCCGCCATTTCCGTCTCCTTCCTCGGCGTCGCCCTCATGGGCCTTCTCCTTTATTTGGTGCATATCATCGTCGCCATTCCGGAAGATCCCCCCATGGTGGCCTACGCCACCCAGGAAGGCGACAATCCGGACATCGACACCCCGGAAGTCACCCAGACCACCCAGCGCCCCAGCAGTTCTTCCACTGCCGCGCAGGTGAAAGTGATTGCCGCCGTAGCCACGGCGGACGTCGCGGTGGTCAACCCGGACATTGAAGTGGACGTCCCCTCGGAAGAGCTTTCCATGGGCATCGACATCGGCGACGGCTTCGGGACCGGCACGGGCGACGGGGACGGAGGCGGCATTCCCGGCATCATCTCCAAGCGCTGCGACCTGAACGACCGCATGAAGCGCATCACGGAAAACGGGGGCACTCCCCAGTGCGAGGAAGCCGTGGTCAAATCCCTCAAGTGGCTCCAGAAGCAGCAGAACAAGGATGGCTCCTGGGGCGGGACTCCCCAGAATTACAAGTGCGCCATGACGGGCCTGGCCCTGCTCTCCTATCTGGCCCACTGCGAGACCCCTCTTTCGGAAGACTTCGGGGAGACCGTCCTGAAGGGCATCTCCTTCCTCGTGGACCAGGGCGTGAAGAATCCCGTCATTTCCCTGGTGCCCCAGAGAAACGAGGTCAGCTATGACCACGCCGTAGCCACCTACGCCCTGTGCGAGGCCTACACCTTCTGCAAGCAGATGGACATTCCCTCCATCGCCAACCTGGAAAAAGTCGTCATCAAGGCCGTAGACAAGATTCTGGACAACCAGAACGTCGATGGCGGCTGGGCCTACAATTACAACACGAAGGCAGGCGCCCACACGGACCTTTCCGTCACCGGCTGGAACGTGCAGGCCCTGAAGGCCGCGGAGCACGGCGGCATCCGCCCCACCAAGGGGGAAATACGCACGGCCCTGCGCAAGGCGGCCTCCTATTGCCGCAAGTGCGGCAAGCCCGACGGCCTCTTCACCTATATGCAGGAAGGCCGGGAAGACGCTACGGCCCGCCCCTCCCTGGTGGGCGTGGGCGTGCTTTCCCTGCAAATGTGCGGCAACGGCTCGGACAGCACGGCGCGCAAGGGGCTGGACTGGATGCTCAAGAATACCAACCAGCCGTTCAACTGGAAGGCCAACAACACTTCCTCCAACCTCTACCAGCATTACTACGGGGTGCAGGCGGCCATGAACCGCGGCGGCGACGTCTGGAAGGCTTACAACAGGGCCTTCCGTGACTCCACCCTCGGCGCCCAGGCCTCCGACGGGAGCTTTGCCCCGAACGGCTTCCCCGGGCCGGGGGGCCTCGTGAACACCAACGGGGGCAGCATCAACGACAAGATTTACCGCCAGTGCCTCGCCACGCTGATGCTGGAGGTGTATTACCGCTTTCTCCCCGGGACGGGAGAAGGCACCAAGAATTCCTAATCTGATTGACAGACCGGCGCGTCTGGTTTTAGTATGCTGCCAGCCTCGTAAACAGGCAGGCCAGCAGCATCTACCTGCAACCGGGCAATTCTCCCCATTTTTCAAGGATGCGGGAGCTTTTGCCGTTGCACCAACCAGACACGTCCCTCTATGAGTCTCCACATTGAAAGTACCGAAGACGCCCTTGCGGAATTGAAGAAACAGCGCGTCAAGACGCTGACCGCCGCCATTTCCGTCTCCTTCCTCGGCGTCGCCCTCATGGGCCTTCTCCTTTATTTGGTGCATATCATCGTCGCCATTCCGGAAGATCCCCCCATGGTGGCCTACGCCACCCAGGAAGGCGACAATCCGGACATCGACACCCCGGAAGTCACCCAGACCACCCAGCGCCCCAGCAGCTCCTCCACTGCCGCGCAGGTGAAAGTGATTGCCGCCGTAGCCACGGCGGACGTCGCGGTGGTCAACCCGGACATTGAAGTGGACGTCCCCTCGGAAGAGCTTTCCATGGGCATCGACATCGGCGACGGCTTCGGGACCGGCACGGGCGACGGGGACGGGGGCGGCATTCCCGGCATTCTTTCCAAGCGCTGCGACTTGAACGACCGCATGAAGCGCATCGCGGAAAACGGCGGCACCCCGCAGTGCGAGGAAGCCGTGGTCAAGTCCCTCCGCTGGCTTAAAAAACAGCAGAACGGCAACGGCTCCTGGGGTGAAGGCCAGTTCCGCGCCTCCATGACCGGCATCTCCCTGCTGGCCTACCTGGCCCACTGCGAGACCCCCCTTTCCGAGGAATTCGGGGAAAACGTCCTGAAGGGCATCTCCTTCCTGGTAGACCTGGGAATGAAAAATCCCGTCATCTCGGAACAGCCCGCCTTGAAGGAAATCTGCTATGACCACGCCGTAGCCACCTACGCCCTGTGCGAGGCCTACACCTTCTGCAAGCAGATGGACATTCCCTCCATCGCCAATCTGGAAAAAGTCGTCATCAAGGCCGTGGACAGGATCATTGACGCCCAGTGCCCCAACGGAGGCTGGGCCTACAGCTACAACAACAAGATCAATCCGGACATCGACCTTTCCGTCACCGGCTGGAACGTGCAGGCCCTGAAGGCCGCGGAGCACGGCGGCATCAAGCCCACCAAGGGGGATATCCGCTCCACGCTGCGCAAGGCCTCAAGCTACGTGCGCAAGAATGTGATGCCGGACGGCAAGTTCGCCTACAAGGAAAACGGCAACATGCCCCGCTCCTCCCTGGTAGGCGTGGGCGTGCTTTCCCTGCAAATGACGGGCAACGGTTCTGACAGCGCCGCCCGCAAGGGGCTGGACTGGATCAAGAACAACGTCAAGACCCTCCAGTGGGGCCAGGGCAGCGGCACGGAAAACGTCAAGAGCAACCTTTACATGCACTACTACTGCGTGCAGGCGGCCATGAACCGCGGCGGTGACGTCTGGACCTCCTACAACAAAGCGTTCCGGGACGCCGTGCTCAGCGGCCAGAATGCGGACGGCAGCTTCCGGAAGAACGATGTGGGTTACGTTTCCGGCATGACCGGCAAGTCTGAAAACATCTACCGCCAGTGCCTGGCTACGCTGATGCTGGAAACCTATTACCGCTTCCTGCCCGGTACGGGTGAAGGCACCAAGAATTCCTGACGAAATTCACCGGCTTTTTCGCAGCCCTCTTTCCTTCCCGGGAAAGGGGGCTTTTCATATCCCTCGCGCGGAACGGGAGGCCGCTTTTCTTCCGCCAGGGGTATTTCCAAGCCTTCTTAAGTAACATTTTAATAACAACATGCTAAATATAAGTATATTATAAATTTTAAACTTGTACCTGCGCACTCTTGGGGAGATGGTGGAATCCTAATCAAACCCCATTCCTTCCATGAGCCTGCATATTGAAAGTACAGAAGAAGCCCTTGCGGCACTGAAACAACAGCGCGTTAAAAACCTGGCCGCGGCGGTCTCCGTCTCCGCCCTCGGCGTCGCCATGACGGGCCTCCTGCTCTACCTGGCAAATATCATCACGTTCCTTCCGGAACCGCCTTCCATCATTACCTATCCGTCGGAAAACCAGGGACCGGAGGAACCCGACACACCCGAACTCGTCAGGAAAGCCACACGCCCTTCCAATTCACCTGCCGGCCAGCAGGTGAAAGTCATTGCCTCCAGCACCCCCCTGCATATTGCCGTGCCCATTCCGGATTTGGAACAGGATGCTCTCACGGAAGAGTTTTTCACGGGTATTGAAATCGGAGACGGAATCGCGTTCGACGACGGAGAAGGCCCGGGATGGGACAAACCGGATACAGACGTCCTTTCCAAGCGCTGCGACCTGAACGACCGCATGAAGCGCATCACGGAAAACGGAGGCACCCCGCAGTGCGAGGAAGCCGTGGTCAAATCCCTCAAGTGGCTCCAGAAGCAGCAGAACAGGGACGGCTCCTGGGGGGACGGCCCCCAGAATTACAAGTGCGCCATGACCGGGCTCTCCCTGCTCTCCTATCTGGCCCACTGCGAAACACCTCTTTCCGAGGACTTCGGCGATACTGTCCTGAAGGGCATCTCCTTCCTGGTGGACCAGGGAATGAAATCCCCCGTCATCTCCCTGGTGCCGCAAATGAACGAGGTCAGCTATGACCACGCCATCGCCACCTATGCCCTGTGCGAGGCCTACACCTTCTGCAAGCAAATGGACATTCCCTCCATCGCCAACCTGGAGCAAGTCGTCACCAAGGCCGTGGACCAGATTATGAAGGGGCAGAATGCTAACGGCGGCTGGGCCTACAATTACAACACCCAGCCCGGAGCCCACACGGACCTTTCCGTCACCGGCTGGAACGTGCAGGCCCTGAAGGCAGCCGAACACGGCGGCATCAAACCTTCCAGGGGAGAGATACGCGCGGCCCTGCGGAAGGCGGCCATGTACTGCCGCAAAACCGCCCTTCCGGACGGCCTCTTTTCCTACCAGGAAAACGGCCGGGAACCACGGGCCTCCCTGGTGGGCGTGGGCGTGCTTTCCCTGCAAATGTGCGGCAGCGGCTCGGACAGCACGGCACGCAGGGGGCTGGACTGGATGCTCAAGAATACCAACCAGCCGTTCAACTGGAAGGCCAACAACACTTCCTCCAATCTCTACCAGCATTACTACGGGGTGCAGGCGGCCATGAACCGCGGCGGTGACGTCTGGAAGGCTTACAACAGGGCCTTCCGTGATTCCACCCTCGGCGCCCAGGCCTCCGACGGGAGCTTTATGCCCAACGGCTTCGGAGGTCCCGGCGGAGTGGTGCAGACCAGCCAGAACCGGCATGCCAACGATAGAATTTACCGCCAGTGCCTGGCTACGCTGATGCTGGAGGTGTATTACCGCTTCCTCCCCGGCACGGGGGAAGGCGCCAGGAATTTCTGAACCGCACGGCGCTCCCTCCACACAACGGGAAGAGAGCCGCCGGAGGCAGGCCCCGCACACGGGGGATACGCCTTCTTCCGGCGGCGCGCATGTTAAATCCTGACTTGACCGCGGCGTCTTCTCTTGTTATTCATACGGTTTCCATTTTCCAACGACGTGAATAACAATTCTTCCATCCTTTTCGGCCTTTTTGACGAATTTCTTTGGATCCGGTGCTCCGGACGCGGAAGTTTCGCCAACAGCCCGACCGTCAAATCCCTGGGGGATGATTACATCGCTTCCGGAGGACGCCTGATCGTCATTGACCTGGAAACCTGCTCCGGCATTGACTCCACCTTCATGGGCACTCTTGCGGGACTGTCGCGCCGGCTGCTGCCCATCGGCGGCTCCGTCCAGATCGCCTCCCCCAGCGAACGCTGCCTGAGCGCGCTGGAAAGCCTGGGACTGGACGCCCTGCTCAGCATTGAACCGCCTACAGCCCCCTGGAGGGGGAAAGTGGACCAGATACGCGCCAGCCTGGGCTCGGAGAACGCTCCCACCGTTCATCTGGATGCCAAGGACCAGACTCTGCACGTTCTCAACTCCCATCTGACCCTGAGCGAATTGAGCGAAGAGAACGAAGAAAAATTCCGCAACGTGACCGACTGCCTGAAGGAAGAACTGGAACGGCAGAAGGATAAATAACCTTCCCCCATCCAACATGGACATGCGCTCCATGGCCTCCCTGTACGGAGACGCCCGTTCCGCAGCAATGGAGGAAGGGGAAGGCGCCGTCAGGGAACCCGACTTTTCCCTCCCTGCCGGGCTTCCGGACGAGAGAACGCTCCAGCTTCTCCTGCTGGAAGGCGCATTTGGAACCTCCTTTACGGATGACCTGGGCAGGGAGGTCCGCATTCTGGACTTCGGTGACTGGAACAAATCCGCCGGACCGGATTTTCTAAACGCCAGGATCCGCATCAACGGCGTTCCGCAGGCGGGAGACATTGAACTGGACCCCGCTCCGGAAGACTGGGAACGCCACGGGCACGGCTCCAACCCGGCATTCAGCGGCGTCATCCTGCATCTCGCCTGCGCGCCCAGCCGCAGGGAATGGTTCACCCGCAACGCCAGGCACAAGCGCATCCCCCTGGCCGTCATTCCTCCCGCTGCGCTGGCGCGGGCAAAAACGGCCCCTTCCGGCAATGCCCCGGTGCGCCACTGCCGCCACGCCGACCTGTTAACCTCCATGCCTCCGGAGCTTCTGGAAACCCTCCTTGAGTCGGCAGCGGCCTACCGGTTCCGGAACAAGCACCGCCGCCATGCGGAACGCGCCAAATACGCAGGAGAAGAGCAAACCCTTTTTGAAAGCCTGGCGGAAACGCTGGGCTACCATGCCAACAAGGACGCCATGCTGCACCTGGCTTTGCGCGCCCCCCTGCGCGCCATCCGGGAATGCCCGGAGGCCCTCCTCTTCGGCACGGCGGGATTCCTGCTCCCCGTCCTGCCGGATTCCTGCACGGCGGAAGCCGTGGCTCATCATAAAAAACTCTGGACCCAATGGTGGCCCCTGCGGGAACAGTTTGAACTGGCGCCGGAGCGCTCCTTCCCCTGGACGTTCTCCGGCAGCAGGCCGGCCAACCATCCGCAGAGGCGCGCGGGGGCGCTGGCCGTCATCGCAGCGGATTTTGCCACGTTCAAGCGTCTTTGCCATTCCGGCCCTGCGGAAGAACTGGCGGACTATCTTTCCTCCCTCAGGCACCCCTACTGGAGCACCCATGTGACGCTGCCTTCCGCACCGTCCCCCCGCCCCATGGCCCTGATGGGCCGGGACAGAATTCTGGACTTTACCGTCAACCACCTTTTCCCGGCGAAAGGAGACGAACATGCATGGCTGCATTACCTCTCCCTCCGGGCCGGACAGGCGGGAACAAAAGTGCTCTCCGTCCACCAATCCCTGCTGGGCGGCAGGCCGGACGCGAAAGCCTTTCTTGCGAAGGCGTGGCACCACCAGGCCCTGCTTCAAATTCACGAGGACCTGTGCTCCCTCCATTCCTGCACCGTCTGCTCGCTGATCGGGCGCATGGGAAAGAAATGAGCGTCTTGCGCCTCTTTCCATAAGCAGGCACGCCAATTCCTCCGGATATTCCCCGGAATGTCTCCCGCCGTCTTTCCGTTAAGAGAAAAAATCCTTTCTCCGGGCAGTACTCATTTCCGTACCTTTCCGCTCTTTTTTGAACCAAACGCCGGTTTCTTCCCGCAGTGAAGCCGGAAAAATAAAAAACTTCCAGCCCCCATAAAGAGGGAGCTGGAAGCCATGGTCATTTTCCTGCCGGAGTTGAAACCGGGTACGGAATCGCCTCCTTTTACCTGGCAGCAGCCTGCGGAGCTTCCGCACCGGGTTTCAGCGGCAGGGTTTTCATGCGGGTCATCTTTCCGTTGACGCGCACGGGCAGCACCTTGGGCTGGTCGGAATACAGCTTCACGTTGCTCACCTTGCCGTTCTTCCAGGAGAAGTCCACCGTGACGTTGCCGCGGGCTTTCAGCCCCTTCACGGAGCCTTCAGGCCACGCCTCCACAGGGGAGGGCATGATGTCCAGGCCGCCGGCATGGGATTGCACCAGCATTTCACAAATGCCGCCCACAATCCCGAAGTTGCCGTCCATCTGCATGGGCGGGTGTGTGGTCAGCATGTTCGGCAGGGTGTTGGATTTCAGAAGTCCCTGCACCATTTCATGAGCCTTGTTCCCGTCGCCCAGGCGGGCCCACAGGGCGGTGCGCCACGGCCACGTCCAGGAACGGCGGCTGTCTCCGGTCGTGCCGCGCCATTCCAGGGAGAGGCGGGCGGCTTCCGCCAGCTTGGGCGTCTTGAGCTTGCTGATCTGGTTGCCGGGGAAAACGGCAAAGAGGTGGGACGTGTGGCGGTGGTCCGTCTTGGGGATGCGGTCAATCATCCATTCCTGAAGGTTCCCTTCCTTGCCTATCTTGTTGCCGGCCAGCCTCTTCAGCTTGCCTTCCAGGCTCTTGGCCCAGGAGGCGTCCTTGCCCAGGATGCGGGCGGCCTTGATGGTGTTGGTGAAGAGTTCCGCGATGAGCTGCTGGTCGTGCATCACGCCGTCTTCACGCGGGCCGTGCTCGGGAGACCAGCCGTTGGGGGCCACCAGGGTGCCGGCCTTTACGTCAGCCAGGTCCTTCTTCTCCTCTTCGTTCGGATCCTTGCCGTTCGTCTTGAAGCCTTCGCCCCTGGCGCCCAGCTCCTTCAAATGGTCTTCCCAGAAATGGCAGATTTCCTTCATCAGGGGATAGGCCTGCTTTTCCAGATATTTCCTGTCCCCGGTGAACGCGTAATGTTCCCAGACATGCAGCGCATACCACGCCGCGCCGGGAATGTTCCACTGCCAGCCGTTGCCGCCGAAGATGTTCTGGGAGGTACGCACCGTCCAGCCGCGCACGGGCTTACCGTCCTTGGTATTGAAACCCTTGTTGGCCTGGGAGACGTCCCGGCAGCCGGGCGCCATTGCTTCCACGTAATTGATCAGCGCCTCATGGCATTCGGAAAGATTGGCGGGTTCCGCACCCCAGTACGCCATCTGCACGTTGATGTTGTTATGGTAGTCACAGGCCCAGGGCGGATTGAGATAAACATTCCAGAGCCCCTGGAGGTTGGCCGGAAGCGTGCCGGGCCGGGAGCTGGACAGGAGCAGGTAACGGCCATACTGGAACATGGTTTCTTCCAGATCGGGATCAACCGGATTCTTCTTATAGGCTTCCAGCCGCTTTGGAATGGGCAGTTTGGCTACATCCGCCTCCGTCTTGCCGAAGTTGACCTTTACCCGGTCAAACATGGACTTGTACTGGGCGATGTGCGCCTGTTTCAGGGCGGCATAATCCGCAGAGGCCGCCTTGGCCGCATAACGGTCCAGCTTTTTGGCGGGGGCCTCTCCCTTCCAGTCCTTCTTATAGTCCATCAGGTAATCCGTCTCCATGACGATGACGACCATGCAGGAATCCGCGTTCTTCACGGAAATCTTATCGTCCGCAGTGGAAAGCGTACCGCCTTTGGGACGGATCAGGACACGGCCTTCATAATTCATGCCGTTTTTCAGGGTTCCCTTCCAGGTGATGACGGGGCCCTTGGCGGAAATAGCCGATTCAAGCTGGCTGTTGATGGAAAAATCCGCGCTGAACTGGCCGGGCTTGCTGGCCTTGTACTCCAGCACCAGCACATTGGCGGGCGTGCTGGCGAACGCTTCGCGGTCATACGTCACGCCATCCGCCTTGTAATTCACCTTGTGGATGCCGTCCCGCAAATCCAGGGCGCGCGTAAAATCCTCCACGGAAACGGAGGCTGGCTGGTCCCCCTTTTTAAAGTCTACGAACAAATCGCCGAAAGGCAGGTAGTTGCCGAACTGGTTCGTCCCGGCATTGAGCCCGTAACCATACCCACCGCCGGGATTGGGGCCGCCGGACCACAGGCTGATTTCATTCAGGGCGAACCGCTCGCGGTTGGGCGCGCTGAAAATCATGGCCCCCACGCGGCCGTTGCCGATGGGATACCCTTCCGCTTCCCAAACGGCGGAAGGCTTCTTGTATTTGCCGAAATTACCGTCGGGGTTCTTGTCCTCCTGCGGATAAACAACTACGGCCGGTTCATCAGACCAGATCAGGTTGGAGGCGGAAGGCTTGTCCAGGGCCCCCCAACCCAGAGAAACGGAGCTCACCGCAACGGCAGATAGAAATAGAGATTGGAGATGCATGCTTTAATAAGGATGTCATATATTTACTGCCGCCGCAATCTCTATCTTTCAGCCTTTTCAACTTACCCTCACGGCATGACGCACCCCTTTCCGCCGTTCTTCCTCCTGACCCGGCGCCTGTTCCGCAAATGGTAGCGCGGACAGTAAATTTCCTTGTCTTTGAGGGGCGCGCGCCTACCGTAGGCAAGCATGTTTAAACGACTTCTCTCCGCATTTTTTTCCTTCGCCCTTCTCGGGACGGCTTCCGGAATATCTTCTGCCGAGGTCACCGTTCCGGACGTTCTGAAAGACCGGATTGCCCTGAAAAAAACGGCCCAGCAGCTCAACGTCGTTTACTTTCTGGGCAGTGACACGGAACCCGTTCCGGATTACGAACGGCGCCTCAGCGAACTGCTGCTTTACCTCCAGCAGTTTTACGGCAGGGAAATGCAGCGGCACGGCTACGGCGCGCGCTCCTTCGGCCTGGACATCAAATCCCCCGGCCGCGTGAACATCATTGAATACAAGGCCAAGAACCCGGCGGCGCACTATCCGTATGAAAACGGCGGCGGCTGGAAGGCCGCGCAGGAGCTTGAAGAATTTTTCAAGGCCAATCCGGACAGGAAAAAAAGCCAGCACACCCTGGTCATCATGCCTACCTGGAACGATGAAAAGAACGGCCCCGACAATCCCGGCGGCGTTCCCTTCTACGGCATGGGCCGCAATTGCTTTGCCCTGGATTATCCGGCCTTTGACATCAAGCACCTGGGCCAGAAAACCAGGGAAGGGCAGCTGCTGACCAAATGGTACGGCGGCCTGGCCCACGAGTTGGGCCACGGCCTCAACCTGCCCCATAATCACCAGACCGCCTCGGACGGCAAAAAGTACGGCACGGCCCTGATGGGCGCGGGAAACTACACGTTCGGCACCAGTCCCACCTTCCTGACCCCCGCCAGCTGCGCCCTGCTGGACGCCTGTGAAGTGTTCTCCGTCACTCCGGCACAGAAATTCTATGAAGGCAGGCCGGAAGTGGAAATCAAGGACACGGCCATTTCCTTCAAGGGAGACCAGATTCTCATCTCCGGAAGCTACAAGAGCCCCCAGACCGTCAAGGCGCTGAACGTCTACGTCCAGGACCCGCCCTATGCGGTCAACCAGGACTATGACGCCGTTTCCTTCTCCCAGCGCCTGGGGAAAAAGAGCGGCAAGTTTTCCATGAAGATTGACAAGAAGGAACTGGACGGGCTGACCAACAACGAATTCCGCATTTCCCTCATGTTCATCCTCGCCAACGGGCTGCACATGCAGAAGCATTTCACGTTCCACTGGGACGCCCTCCAGGATTACAGGGACGAACCCAAATCCTGAACCGGTTCCCCTCCCTTGGCGGATTGCCGCGGAGACGGCGGCATCCGCATCACGGGAAAGGGCTTATTCCTTCAAACTGGTGCGCCAGCCGGAAGCGTGCTGATAATAATAAACCGCCTCCTTTTCCAGCTCCTTCATCCGGGCATCCGGCTTCACAGGCTCCCCGTCACGGAAAAACTCCGCGCCGCGCTGGGGTTTAAGCACCACCATGTCCCTTCCCTTCAAGTAGCCGATGTACTGGTAATTGCTCACGAAATACCGGGACTGGTAGGAGGGTTTCAAGGCGTCCTTTCCATAAAACGCCGCATCATACGGCCATTTCAGCAGGCCGAGCAGGGTGGGCAGCACGTCAATCTGGCTGACAGGCGTCTCAATCCGTTCCGGCTTCAGCAGGGCCGGGGCGTAGAAAATGGAGAAAATGCGGTGCGTTTCCGGATTAAGCGTCTGTTTCCCGGCGCTGCCCGCGCCATGGTCCGCCACAAACACGAACAGCGTATTCTCAAACCACGGTTTGCTCCTGGCCTCCTCCACAAAGGCCCCCACGGCATAATCCGCGTACTTGACGGCGCCCATGCGCCCGGTATGGGAAGGAATGTCTATGCGCCCTTCCGGATAGGTATAGGGGCGGTGGTTGGACGTGGTGAACACCACCTGTAAAAAAGGAGAGCCGCTTTTGAAGGACTCATCCGCCTCACGCACGGCGCGGCGGAACAGGTCTTCATCACAGACGCCCCAGATGGTGGAATGGGTCACCTCTGAATCATCCATGGAATTGCGGTCCAGAACCTGGAAGCCGTTGTTCCCGAAGAAGTAATTCATGTTGTCAAAATACCCGTAGCCGCCGTAGATCCACTTGAGGTCATACCCCTTGTCCCTGAATATGGACCCGATGGTCTGCAAATGCTCATTCCCCTCCTGGCGGAGGATGGACATGCCGGGCAGAGGCGGTATGGACGTGCTGACCGCCTCCAGCCCGCGCACGGAGCGGGTGCCCGTGGCATAGACATTCGGGAAGAAAATGCCCTCTTTGCCCAGACGGCTCAGGCACGGCGTGACATTCGCGCCGTCCTGCCGGCACTCGTTTAAAAACTCCGCCCCCATGCTCTCCATGACCACAACCACGACGTTGGGCCGGATGGCTTCCCCGGAGGGGCGCACCCGCCTCTTCACGCTGCCTGATGCGGCGTCAGGCACGGACGTGTCATCCGCCGTGAATTCCCGGGCCAGAAACGCCGCCGCATCCGCGTCCGGCAGCGTCTTGTAATAATCGCGGTAGTCCAGCTCATTCTTGAGAAAGGCGCTGAACAGGCTGTAAAGGCCGTCCTTGGCCATTTCCGAGTTATAGCGGTTGTTCACGGCATCCGCATCCTTGATGTCCACCAGCCAATACCCTCCCGTTATGCACGCCAGCAGGAACAGCACCACGCAGCCCCGCTTCCACCCCGCGGGAGCTTCCCCGCGGCGGGGAACCAGAAAACGCTTCATCCCCCAGACGGCCAGGACGGATACAACCAGAATGCCGATAAGAATCGGGATGATGGGGTAGGATTCATAAATATTCCCGATCACCTCCTTGGTATAAATCAGGTAATCCACCGCAATGAAATTGAAGCTGGCCTCAAACTCATTCCAGAAGAAGGCTTCCGCCACGTCCTCAAACAGGTTGGCGAGCACAAACAGGAAAAACCATGCGCAGGTGATCCACCGGTCCGCCTTTCCACCCGCTTTCCCGCGCGGCAGAATCCACAAATAAACGGCATAAGGCAGAAGCCAGTAGCACATGGTGATGGAAAACTCCGTCACGAAAATGTATGCCGTTTTCAGAAGGGGAATGACCCCGAAATCCATGTTGCGGTATTCAAAAAACACCGTAAACAGGTTTTCCACCGCCTCAATACCGAACGCGAGCAGGAGGAACGGCCAAAACCTCCCCCAATAATAACGAATCATCGTCCCCGGGAATATGACAGACGGGGCATGCCGTCAATGCTCCATCACAGCATCACGCAAGTATGGCTGTCATTCCGCAGAGCGGCCGCCGGGCATCCGGACTCCCTTTACACCATATCCAGCGCGGCGTCCCAGTCCTTCCAGACAGGCTCCAGGCCCGCATTCCGGATGGCGCCGACCACCTGTTCCGGAGTGCGCTGGTCGGAAATCTCAAACTGCTCCGTTGCCTTGCAGCGCCCTTTCCGGTCCTCGGGAAGGTCCACCTGGTTTCCCCGCACCGTCAAGTGGGCGGTGGCCGTTCCCACCCCCGTGTAGCCCCCCGGTTCCGTACGGGCAATGGCGGACATGTGGGTCATGCCCAGATGCATCAGGGCATCCCTCATCGGCGCGGGTTCACGGGTGCTGACGGACATGCCTATCCTGGGGAAGCAGATGCGCAGGGCGGCCATAAGCTGGACAAAATGGCGGTCGTCCAGCATCAGTTCCGGATCGGGTTCATACTCGTAATTCCCGGCGTAGGGACGCATGCGCGGGAACGCCACGGAAAGCGCGGACTTCCAGCAATGCTTCTGCAAATAGTCCAGATGGGCGGCGAGCGCCATGGCCTCCCGCCGCCAGGGGGACAGGCCGAACAGGGCGCCTATCTGAATGCGGCGGAAGCCGCCCTGGTAGGCGCGTTCCGGGCAATCCAGCCGCCAGTTGAAATTCTTCTTCATGCCCGCCGTATGCAGGGTTTCATACACCTCCCGGTTGTAGGTCTCCTGGTACACGGCCAGTTGTTCCGCCCCATGGTGGACGATTTCCGCATAGCGGTCGTCCGGAAGCGGTCCTATTTCCAGCCCCAGCGAGGGGATAAAGGAATGCAGCGCGTCCAGGCATTCCTGCATGTACCCGTCTGAAACGAACTTGGGATGCTCCCCGGCCACCAGCAGGATGCTGCGCAGGCCCAGCCCGTGCAGGTAGCGGGCCTCCTGCACCACTTCATCCACCGTAAGGGTGGTGCGGATGATGGGGTTGTCCCGGGAAAAACCGCAGTACTTGCAATTATTGATGCATTCGTTGGACAGGTAAATGGGGGCAAAGAGACGGATGGTCCGGCCGAAATGCAGGCGCGTCAGGCGGCGGCTCTCCTGCGCCATCGCCTCCAGGCGGGCGTCGTCCACCGGTTCCAGCAATGCCATGAAGCGGCGCACCAGGGAAGAGGGATGGTCCATCAGACCGTTTAATTCTTCAGAAAAGGACATAGGAAGATTAAATAAAATTTGAGAGAGCCGGCTGCCCAAGGCCATTTCCACGCCTGAACCGGAGAAGCCCAATTTGCCTCTTCCCTCACAAAGGATTCCATCTTTTACCGTGTCATTCCCCGGAGCGGAGTGCTCCATGAGGAAAGAAGGGCCCCTGCAAATCATCGTGACAGACGGCCTCTCATGGACTAATCTGGCCTTATCCTCCCATGACCGCCACGCCGAACAGCCTTTTCCGCCATTATCTCGATTCCCTGATCCAGCAGGGAACAACGCGCACGAGCCTGACGGATGAAGCCAGAAACGTTCTCAGGACGTGGTACGTGACCGCCAAACAGGGAAGCCGCCCCGCCTCTGCCGTTCCCGCAGCTCCACCCTCTCCCCCCGTTTCTCCGGAACCGCCGCCCCAGGCGGAACCTGCCCCGGCCTCCGTATCTTCCGGGGAGCCGGAACCGCCGGAGCTCTTTCCGGAGAGCCGGGAACCGGCCTCCACCGTCGCTCTCCCGGAAGGGACGATGGAAGACAAGCTGCAATACCTGCGGGATCTGGCGCAGAACTGGCAGCCGGCGCGGGAGCTCAATTCCCTGCGGGACACCATGGTCTTTGCCACGGGCAATCCCCATACGGAGCTCATGCTCATCGGGGAAGCGCCGGGCTATTATGAAGAAGTGCAGCAGGAGCCCTTTGTGGGCCGCGCCGGGGAAAAACTCAACCAGATATTGAAGGCCATGGGACTCTCCCGAGACATGGTCTACATCTCCAACATCGTCAAATTCCGTCCTGCGCTGCCTAACCAGCGGACCAACAACCGCGCCCCCACGCCGGAAGAAATTGAAGCCTGCCTGCCCATCATCATGAATGAAATCCAGGTCATCCAGCCGAAGATGATCGTAGCCCTGGGCGGGACAGCCGCCGTGGGGCTGCTGGGGATACAGGGTTCCGTCAGCTCCATGCGCGGCAGGTTCCACGACCTCAATGGCATTCCCGTGCGCGTTACCTACCATCCCAGCTACCTGTTGAGATCAGACAGCCCGCGGGAAAAACGCAAGGTCTGGGAAGACATGCTGGCCGTCATGGAACGCCTGGGCATGCCCATCTCGGAAAAACAGCGCGGCTACTTCCTGCCCAGGGAATAAAACCGGGAATTCCTGCATGCCGCCCTTCTCCCGCCACGGCAGCTGAACGGCTGTTTTTTCATGGAAAACCTGCGGAACGGTCCGTTCCCTTTTCAGCAATGCACGATCCGCTTTTTCCTTCCGTGTTCCGGCACTTCCCAGAACAGGCGTGCCCTGTCGCGGCTCACTCCCTCCATGTTCAGGTACCGCGCCCGCAGCAGGGAGGAGGAGCGGTGCCCCATCTCCATCTGAAGCAGGGGAAAATCCCGGAACCACTTGGCATGATAGGAAGCATAGGTATGCCTCAGAGCATCCGCGCTCCATTCCCCGAAGCGGTGATGCACGCCCCACCCGGCCTTTTTCCGGAGCAGCCTCCAGCGCACCGGCCAGTTGGGAGGGCATAGCAAGCCATCCCGCTCCCCTGCCCCGTATTCCGCCAGAAGCCGCCGGAGCACGGCATGAATGGTGACGTGCCGGGCTCCCCCCGTCTTACTGGCTACGGACCTTACGGAAATGACCCGTTCTTCCATATCCACGTCATTCCAGCGGAGACGCATCACTTCCCCCGGCCTGATGCCGGCATACAGCATGACCCAGACCGCCGGAGCGCAGTCACGGAATTCAGGAATTTCCACCACATCCCGGAGGCTTTTTATTTCTTCCGGGACCAGAACGGCGATGGTCCGTTCACGGAACGCAGGAGGTTCCACCCGGACAATGGGATTTTCCCCGCACCAGCCGCGCCGCAGGGAAAGGGACAGCACGCCGCTCATCACTGCACGGCCCTTGTAACGCTGTCTGCGGGAGGAAAACGCAGTTTCCAAAAAACGCGCGCAATGCTCCGGCGTCAGTTTCCGGACCGGAAAATCCTTCAATTCCGGACACCTCCGCATCAAGGCTCCGGTGAAATACCTGATATCACGCAGCGTTGTGGGACGAAGCCCGCGCTTCGCCCTCAGCGTCTCCTCCACGGCGGCGGAAAAGGAAACCGTCTTTTCCCCTTTCCTCAATTCCTCCGCTCCCAGGAAAATTGCCTTTCTGGCCCGGCGCATGCTGCGGCGCCCCCCGCACAGGCTCAGCAATTCCACGGCCAGACTGGCGGCATCCAGCATATTCAAACCGCTTCCTTTCAACAACATTTCCGCCGCCAAATATTTATTCCGGTTTTCTCCATGTTTCGCCATTCCGAACACCATGTTTTTGATATTAATGCATGATACATCACAGGATTGTTAATCCTGTTAGCAAGAAAAAAATTACAATATTTTCATCTATTAATCCCTTTTAACGGCCAATTTCTTATGTACAAATAAAAATCTATTTGTTAGATAAGCCGTGGATTCAATCTTCCGCCGCACAACGCGCCGTTCATGCGCCGGAGGCGGGAAAACGGACGGAATATATTCAGACGCACAGGATTAACAATCCTGTACATAGAAATTCAGCAGGGAAAAGGCACCCATTTCCACTTTTCCTTGAATTAATCTGAATATAACAAATCATGAATCTTCGTTTACCCCTCCCGTTGCGCCGGGCTCTGCTGGCAGCCATGTGCGTCCTTGGAAGCCAGGCCTTCGCCGCCGAATATACAGCTTCCACCCTGGAAGAATTCCAGGCCGCCTGGAACCAGATGGCCAATGGAGACACGCTGAACATTACCGGCTCCATCGACTTTGAAGGAATAGAATTGAGCGCATTGCCCGCAGACGCTGCCATCGTCCTCAAATCAGACGGGCATGGAAAAATCTCCAACTTCAACTACAAGGACATGTCCGCCGTGGAGATGCAGGATCTAAATGTGGACGGTGAAGGAACCGTCCGCGTGGGCAGCATGACGGAAGGAATGCTCAGCGGACGGAGCGACGCCGGAAATACCCTTTCCATAGAAGACGGCTCCACCCTGGACGGCACATGGCTTGTCCTGGAAAACAACAAGCTGGTGGCGGGAGACGGAACCATTCTCAACCGGAACGACGTCGTCACCAGCCACTCCACCTCCATAGAAACCAGACTGGACCCAGAAACAGGGGCCTTTATCTCCACGGTGGTCACTATTACACCGGGAGAAATTGCCATGGAGCTGGGAAAAGACGTCCAAATCAATGAAATGGATTTATCCATGAATGACGGAGTCCGCGGCCAAATTGTCTCCCATGGAGATATTGCCCTGGCTGATTCCACCCTCGTCTCCACAGGCGCCGTCAACACCACGTCCGTTTACGAAAACGAAGAGTCCGGCACTCTGATCGGCCAGTCGGAATCCGTGGGAGCCCGCGGAGGAATTGACTTCAGCGCGGGAGCCGTGACGATGACGGATACCGATCTGAGCACCGCAGGCGATGGAGACCGGTTCACGGGCGGCGAAATACTGCTGGGAAACAACAGCATCCTGAAAGCCACGGACCGGGCGGAAATTACGACGGGAGCCCTCGTCCTTTCCCATGGCATTACCAGAAAAGATGAAGACGGGGCCTACCTGCCGGGAACCAGCACGGAAGAATCCATGGGGCTGTACGGCGACATCGCCATCGGCAGCGGCAGCTCCATTGAAAATTATGACATGGACGCGAAAGGCTCCATCTTCATCGGAGAAGGGGCAAAGCTGGCATCCGTCACGCTGGATGCCGTATCCGTGGAACTGAATTCCTTCTCCATGGCTGAAGGGGAAGACGGAACCCGTACTGTCCGCATAACCACCGCAGTAGGAGACCAGGCCACCGTTTCCATCGGGGCCAATTCCACGCTGGACGACGTGGATATCTATGCGGAAGGCGGAGACATCTACATCGGCAGCAATACTGAAATCACCGGGGACAACGACCTTTCCGGCAGCCAGATGGCCGATATCTGGGCCGGGGATACGGTGGGAGCCATTGACGACGAAGGCGCCTCCTCCCGCGGAACCATCTCCTTTGAAGGAACGCTCAAGCAGAACGCGGACGGCGACTACGTGCTGGCCTCCGGCGAATACACGGAAGGAACTTATGGCGGGAACGTAGTCATTGGCGACGACGCTACGCTGACCATGACCACCGTAGCCGCGGAAAACACCATCATACTAGGGGACAACGTGACCTATCAGGGAACGGAAGAAGCGTCCGTCTACCACATGAGCGCCTTCAGCGATGCGGATAACAGCCTCGTCCACGCCAGCATCATTGACACGGATGAAAACGGAGACATCCTCAACGGAACCGTTACCGTTACGGAACGTGAAAACAAAATCACCACGGGCCGCAGCAACACGTTCATGAACAGCAAGGCCCCGGGCAGGTCCGCCGCCATGGATATTTCCAGAGGGGGCGCCCTCTACGCGCACGGAGACATTCTCATTGGAGAAAACAACCGCTTCATCGGCAATACGGCCGCCGGGTCCGGCGGAGCCGTCTTCGCCCAGAACAACATTGCCGAGGCCATCACCTATGAAAACGGGGAACGCACCTCCAAACTGACCACGGAAGTTCTTGATATCACGGTAGGGAACGGTTCCGTCTTCTCCGGCAACACGGCCGGGGCCAACGGCGGAGCCATCGCCTCCGAGCTGACGACCAATCTTGCAATGCAGGAGGGCGATAATGTGGACGACTTATTTGAAAATGAAGGCGCCAATATCTGGATAGGCAAAAATGTCACCTTCACGGACAACACCGCCGCCGGACTGGGAGGGGCCATCCATCTGATGGAAGACCGTCTTCTTCTGATTGGCTCCGGAGCCTTCTTTGACGGCAATATGGCCGGGGAAGAAGCCAACGACATTTTTGCCGAAGACGGCTCCGTCATCCTGGTGGACTCCGCCGCGGACGATGTCACCGTCATCAACAGCGGCATTTCCGACGCGGACTACTACTCCCTTGACGACGGTCCGTGGACGCGCGGTTCCGCCACGCTGGTGCAGACGGGCAGCGGCGGCCTGCTCTACGGCGGCCGGGACACGGAAGACAACGGATTCGGAGGAACATTCATCCAGGATTCCGGAGCCGGTTCCCTGATCGTGGGCCATCTGGCTGAAGTGGATGACACCCTGGTCATGGAAGGCGCGCAACTGGGCGTTGAAGGCCTGACGGACTATGAAATCAACGGAGGAGGAGTTATTCTGACGGAGGATTCCACCCTGGCCGGCGACACGCTGGAACTCAACGGAAACGCCGTGATTGAAATGGGCGAGGGATCTTCCCTCCTCCTCAATGGCATCGCGTTCAACGGCCATTCCTCCATCAAGCTCTGGAATGCCGGTGAAACGGGCGACGGAAGGGACCTCACCCACACCGCAGCCGGAACTTCTTCCGTGGACAACGTCACCATCACCGGAGCCGATGTCAGCGAACTGCCCTTGTTCAACTCCGCCTTTGTCTCCACTAACGCCGCACTTCATGAAGACGGAACCATCCGGTTGACGCAGAACATGCACGGAGTAGCCGCCCCCATGCAGGGATATTCCGGAAACGTCTCCGGCGCGGCAGCCGGCATGGAACAGGCCCGGACGGGAGTCCGGGACGGTTCAGCCGCACACAGGTTCTTTGAAACCCTCCTGGGAACCTCCAGCGCGGACGCGGCGGCAGCCATGATTCAATCCGTCAGCGGTGAAACCGTGGTCAACGCGGCGTGGGCCTCCAATGACGCCCTCAAGGGCTTTGCCGCCCTGGGCAGGACGCAGGGAGCCATTTCCGCCGCACAGGGGCTGAACGCTCCGGCGGCGAAGCCGGTCCAGTCCGCAGACGCGAAGGGCTCCCCCATCGCCATGGCGCCGGTGGCCTCAGGCCGCGGCTCCGTATGGGTGGGCGGACTGGGTTCCTGGACGGACCAGAGCGCACGGAGCGGCATCGACGGCTACAAATACGACGCAGGCGGCTATGCCGTGGGCGCGGACTGCAAGCTCTCCTCCTCCGCCCTGGCTGGGGTAGCCATCGGCCAGTCCTACGGGACCTTCCAGGACAAGGGAGGGTTGTCCAGCTATGACGCGGACTCCTTCATGGCCATGCTTTACGGCCGCTACACGCCCGCCGGGGCTTCCAAGCTGGCCCTGGACGGTTATGCCGCCTTCGGCACCACGTCCTTTGACGGAAAGGCCCGCATGGCGGACACCTCCGCCACCGGGAAATTTGATTCCGACTCCTTCGGAGCCGCCGTCTATGCCACCTGGACGGAACAGCTCCGCAGCAAACTGGTCATCGCGCCGTTTGCCGGGCTGGAATTCATGACCGGGAAGACGGACAGCTTCTCCGAACACGGAGACCTGGCCCGGACCTTTAGCGGAGCACGCGCCCAGAACTGGACGCTGCCCGTAGGCGTCACTCTCTCCCGCACCTATGCGGCAGGCGCCAAAACCACGCTGACGCCCAGCGTGACGGTTGCCGTGGCGCAGGACCTCAGCCGCCTCAACCCCAAGGGAACCGTCAGCAGTGAGCTGGGAACCTGGACGGCGCGCGGCGTTAACGTAGGCCGCACCGCCCTGCGCGTCAACGCAGGGGTAAGCGCCGCCTTCGGCAGCAGATGGGGAGCCCGCATCGGGTACTCCCTGGAAAGCAGGGCCGGGCTGACGGCCCAGGGAATCAACGGCTCCGTCAGTTACTCATTCTAACGGGCGTTCCTATTCCAGTCTCCCCGGTTCCCCACGGGACCGGGGAGGCAATCCTCAACCCTTCTCTTCATGCCTTCTTCAACAATAATCCGCCCCATCCTGACGCTGGGCTGTGCGGTCCTGCTGGCCTCCTGCGGCGGCAGCTCCGGCAAATCGGACTCCTCCGGAGTCCAGCCCCCGCAAACACTGGAAACAGGCTCCGTCATCAGCATGACGGACGGCCATGGAGTCTCCTACAAAATCATCTCCCCCACTACGCTGGAAACGGGGAACGGCCGCTTTTCCGGAACGTACTCCTATGCGCCGGGTCCGGCTTCCGCCCGGTTCTCCATGACGCTGACTGACGGAGGGGAACATCCCTCCACCATCACCAGCTCCGGAGAAATGACCTTTACTTCCGCAACGGAGGGCTACTACTCGGCAACCAAATATGAATCCACCGTTCTCTCCCCGGAAGGAATGGGCGGCCCCTTCAAAATCTCCAAATAGAAAAATTTCCCGGGAAAGTATGAATTGTTGATTAGGAACCGCTTCCTGTTGAGGGAAGCGGTTCCGCTTTAACCGGACAGACCTTTTATGGCGGCCGCCTCCGGCATGAATGCGCTGGCGTCCGCTCATTCCTGCCGGGCAGGCAATCCGGCCATACCGCTTGCCAGCCGCCTGTGAAACGGAGGCAGTCATAAAAAAACCGCTTTCCCACCAGGGAAAGCGGCTGCCATTTAAAAGGGAGCCATTATTCCCCGCGCCGGAGAACGGCGCCATTGCTGGCATTCGTGGCGAGGTGGCGGTAACGGCTCAGCCAGGAGGAGGAAACCTTGTTGTACGTGGGCTGCCAGTCCGCACGGCGGCGTGCAATCTCATCCTCGCTCAAATGGGCGTTCAGCGTACGGTCCGGAATGGAATACTCAATAATATCCCCGTTCCGCAACAGGCCGATGAGGCCGCCTTCCGCCGCTTCCGGGGAAATATGGCCGATGCAGGCTCCGTGGGTGGCTCCGGAAAAACGGCCGTCCGTGATAAGCGCCACTTCCGCGCCAAGGCCCTGCCCCATGATATAGGACGTGGGGGCCAGCATCTCCTGCATGCCGGGGCCGCCCTTGGGTCCCTCATTGCGGATGACGACCACGTCGCCGGACTTCACCTTCCCGGCAAGGATGCCTTCGCAGGCTTCCTCCTGGGACTCGAAAATCACGGCGGGTCCGCGGAAGCTCATCATGTCCGGATGCACGCCGGCCTTCTTCACCACGGCGCCTTCCTGGGCCAGGTTGCCGAACAGGATCGCCAGGCCGCCGTCACGGGAATAAGCCTTTTCCAGCGGATGGATTACCGTTTCATCCGTAATGCCGCATCCTTCAACCGTTTCACCCAGCGTCTTTCCGCTCACGGTCATGGAATCCAGGTGGAGGGCCCCGGGAATCCTGGCGATCTCATGAATGATGGCGCTCACGCCGCCGGCGCGCAGGACATCCTGCATGTGGAAGCGGGAGGAGGGGGCCACCTTGCAGATATTCGGGGTGCGTTTGGAAATGTCATTGATGCGCTGGAGGTCATACTCCACGCCGGCTTCCCGGGCGATAGCCAGCGTATGAAGCACGGTATTGGAGCTGCCGCCCATCGCCATGTCGATCGCAAAGGCATTGTCGATGGCGTCACGGTTCACGATGTCGCGCGGCAGGGGGCCGTCCGCCTTCGCCATCTCCACGGCGCGGCGCGCGGTCTGCTTCCAGAACTCCCTGCGTTCCTCGGAAGTAGCCAGCAGGGAACCGTTGCCGGGAAGGGCCAGGCCGATTACCTCGCTCAGGCAATTCATGGAATTGGCCGTAAACATGCCGGAACAGGAACCGGCGCCGGGGCAGGCGCGGCATTCCAGGGAATGGAGTTCCTCCGCATTGATTTTGCCTGCCTTGAAGCGGGCGACGGCCTCAAACACGCTGTTCAGGTCCAGTACGGTGCCGTCCTCCGCCATGCCGGCGGCCATCGGGCCGCCGCTGCAGAAAATAGTGGGAATATTGCAGCGCAGGGCGCCCATGATCATGCCGGGAACAATCTTGTCGCAATTCGGAATGCAGATCATGGCGTCAAACGCGTGGGCGCTCAGCATCGTCTCCACGCTGTCCGCGATCAACTCACGGCTGGCCAGGGAAAACTTCATGCCGCCGTGGCCCATGGCAATGCCGTCACAAACGCCGGGCAGGTTGAACTCCACGGGAGTTCCTCCGGCCTTGCGCACTTCCTCCTTGATGAGGGCGGCTACCTTGTTCAGGTGAACATGGCCCGGAATCACCTCATTAAAGGAATTGCAAATGGCAATGAAGGGACGGCTTAAATCCTCATCCGTCATCCCCGTGGCACGCATCAGACTGCGGTGCGGCGCACGCTCGAACCCTGCTTTAACTCTATCGCTTCGCATAACAATATAACTGTTGCGGCGCAAGTGTATCACATGACGCAGGGAAGAGAAGTTGAATCTAGGCCAGTCTTGCAAAACGGAAACGCCTCCGTTACAGTCTGTTTGCATAAGGAAAGACTTTAGCTGTCCGGAACACCCTTCCGGACGGGGAAATGTGAACGAATCGTCACATCTAATATCGGGACACCGCCCCTTCCTTCATCGTAAAAAACAGCCATGGCAACCATTCTTATCGCTGAAGACGATCACGCCATCTCAGACCTCGTGGCCTACAACCTGGAACGCGCAGGCCACACGCCCCTGGCGGCCTATGACGGCCTGACCGCGCTGGAAGTGGCGCGCAGGGACAGGCCGGAACTGATTCTGCTGGACCAGATGATGCCCGGCATGGACGGCCACGGCGTACTGAGAGAGCTGCGCCGGGACAGCCGCACGCAGAACATTCCCGTCATCTTCCTGACCGCCAAGGCCCAGGCGGAAGACCGCATCCAGGGGCTGGAGCTGGGAGCGGACGACTATGTGACCAAGCCATTCAGCCCCAAGGAACTCGTGCTGCGCGTAGGCAGCGTGCTGAAACGGTGCGAACACACGCCGGGCAGCGTCATCGCGGAATACGGGCCCTTCACGTTTGACAAAAACGCCCTCAAATTCTACATCGACAAGGAGGAAGTGGACCTGACGGCCACGGAATTCAAGCTCATGATCTACATGATTGAACGGGAAGGCCAGACCCTGAACCGCAACGACCTGCTCAGCTGCGTGTGGGGATACAGCCACCAGGCCCAGAGCCGCACGCTGGACACGCACATGAAACGGCTGCGCCAGAAACTGGCACCCTATGCGGACTGCATTGAAACCGTCCGCAGCATCGGCTACCGCTTTACCCTGCCGGGGCGGCGTCCCCCGGAGGAAGAGGTCTAACGCTCCGGTTCCATGTCGGCCATCGACTACATCCTCATCATCCTTGTTCTGGCCTCCCTGTACCTGAACTGGCACCTGGTCCAGGTATGCCGGTCCGCCATGAAAGCCCGGAAAAAGGCCTTGCGGGACGCCCAACGCCTGCTGAAACGCGGAGAGGAAGCCCAGGAACAGGCCATCGTGGACAAACGGCGCTTTCTGGAAGCTCTGGGTGAGGCCTTCCTGCTCATCGGTCCCGCCGGGCACATCGTGCTGGCCAATACGCTGGCCAAAGAACTCTTTCAGGAAGAAAGGCTGGAAGGACGCAAAGTGGGAGCCCTGGTGTGCAACCAGGAACTGCTGGGGCATGTTCAGGAAGCCTTTGACACGGATGGCCCCGTCACCAAGGAATTTACGCTGAGCGCCGCCAACTCCCCCGGCGGAGTGCAAAACGGCATCACGGCGTGGCACCTGGACAGCGCCATCACGGACACCCCGATCAAGGAAAAACGCATCCTGCTGCGCAACGTCACGCAAAACTACCTCACCAACCAGATGCGCCGGGACTTCGTGGCGAACGCCTCCCACGAGCTGCGCACCCCGCTCACCATCATCGTGGGATATCTGGAAAACCTGATGGAAGACAATCTGATGGAGGAAAGCCCCGGACTGGCGCGCAAATTCATCGGCGTCATGCACCAGAACAGCCAGCGGCTCATGAACATCATTGAAGACATGCTCATGATCTCCAAGCTGGAATCAGGCCACAAGGCCATCCTGAAGGAACAATGGTTCCACCTCACCTCCTGCGTAGATGATGTCTTCTCCCGCCTGGACTCCATCCGGGAGAAAAAACAGGCCGCCCTGCACATGAACATTCCGCCGGACTGGGAACTCTACGGGGACCCCTTCTACTGGACGCAGGTTCTGTTCAACCTGGTGGAAAACGCTCTCAAGCAAAACACGGAACCGGGCCTTTCCGTCACTGTGGCCGCGGCCAGAACACCGGAAGCCTGCGTGATCACCGTCACGGACACGGGCGTAGGCATCCCCGCGGAAAGCCTTCCCTTCCTCTTTAACCGCTTCTACCGGGTGGAAACCCACCACTCCTCGGAAATCAAGGGAACGGGCCTGGGCCTTTCCATCGTCAAACGCGCCGTGGAGGCTCACGACGGCGCCATCACCGTCTCCAGCACTCCCCACCGGGAAACCGTCTTCACCATCACCATTCCTCTGAAACGGTTCCGGGAAGAAAAGGAGGCATAAGATTCCGATGCGGCACAGCCTGATATGATTGCTGTTGAATCCGGGAGAAAAAACAGACTCTCCAACCCGGCGGAATTGCTTCACGGTTCACGGAATGGGCGCGTGTTGCAGTTCCACTCTTTCTACACCAGGAGACAATTGAATTTTCTTTAACTGATGCTTCTTTTCATACTCTTTCATATAATCGGAAACATCAAAATTGACGATTAATTCCTCGTCATCTTTTTTCAAACTCACCCTCTCCAAAAACTTCTTATGGAAAATCCAGGTTTCCTTTCGGGTGATTTTATAACCCGGATACTTTTTTTCCAAATATTGCTCTTGCTGTTTCTGTACTTCTTCACGGGTGACAGCCTTTTTTAATACAATAGGCTTGCGTAAGGAAATCCCTTCCGGGAAATCCATCGGTTTCACGGATTTTAAGAATTTAGAGTTAGACTTCTTATTTTGTTTCTTAACTTTATCCATATACTCCGAGATGTTAAAATACAATGAAACTTTTGCGCTTCCTTCCTTCTCCCGGCATTCCAATTCAAGTACAGTATCTTGTCCTAAAATATAAATCATCGTATCTCCTATCTCATAAGAAGGAAGATGTTGTGATACATAATTCCGGCAATATTCATCAAGTTCTTTTCTTGATTTAACTCCTTTTACAGAAATGGGATTGGTCATTTCATAACCAATTCCCTCCAGTACAGAAATATTGCTTTCGACGGCATTTGAATCTGCAATGCCTGCAAAACAAAAAATCCAAGCATTAAATAGCATTAAATATTTCATAATTATTTACTGATGTTCTTTACATTGTTCCTTCAATTCTTTTTCCAAGCCACTAAGAATTTTTCTTTTAGCATTTAAAACGGCCGCTTTAGCACTTCTTACTCCAGCCGTCCCAACTTGATAATAGTCTATACCGTTATCCATCAAGTTATTCTGTTGTTTCAATTTCCATGCAGTAACAGGTTTATGATGGTGAAGAAATCTGTAAGCGTACACTAAATGGACATTTGCAAAAAATTTCCCATTTGAATTAATAAATGCCAACAATGAAATTGTATCCACTCTCACCGAAACGACAGATCCTAATTTTTCTTCCAGTAAATCTTTTGCAGCACTCTCCCAATCAATCTCCAATTCATCCTGGGAACCTGCTATGTTGGGAACCTCCGAACCAATAGGAGTGGTAAAAAACATGATACCTACTAATTCCACTCTACAAGGGTTGGTTGCATTCTTGGCAGGACCTACAGATAACATACTCAATACGAGTAAACTTGCCACCAGGTGTCATTTCATCAAAGCATATGATAGAGCAAAAAATAGATAATCCAAGAAAAAACCACTATACCTGGCAACATAAAATTAACAATAATTACATAGATACTTCTCTTCATCTACCAGACTATTGACCGTATAAGTTTGAATAATCTCAAACCATGTTGATCACCAACCAGTCCAGAAAAGACGATTATTCTATGTAGATAGAAAGAATCACGCTATTCAATATCCAGCCTGAGTCTCCGCATAACGAACCAGCGCTTTTTTGTCTCCCAGATGCTCGGCTACTTTCAGACCTATTTCCGCCATCTTCTTCCGTACGGAAGCTTTGTCTACTTCCTTCAACCATACCGTCAGGAAGGTATCGGCCCGGGCCGACAATTGCTTGTCTTTCCATAAATCAAGCACCTGCCCATAAAACCCTAGAAACTGCAATGCCGTTTTTTCATGACTCAAGAGCGAAGGAAGCGCCTTTTCCAGCACAGCGCAGGTTTGTACCCTCACCTTCCGGTCGATTTTGTTCTCTTGGTAAAATTTCAGCCAGTTTTTGAAAAAGATTCTCTTGGTTTTCACCCCATAAGGCAACTTTCCAGCCATATCCGGAATATCTTTCCGGGCTAAAGCACAGAAATTGCGCATATACGCGTCTACAGAATCCCATGATTCATTTTGCGCCAGCAATCTTGGATAAACGGCATAGCCATTCGCCTTTTTCCAATCAAGCCCCAGTTCATTCTTCATGAAATACTCCCACAGAGTGGGATTTCCGGGAAAAGCCTCCTTGAATTGTTCCAGCAAAGCCAATTTATCTTTCTCCGCCAGGCGGACATTCCTTCTCATCAAGGCCTGCCATGCGGGATAATTGGAGGCATTCCGTCTTAATGCCTCTTTCAGCAGTGCTTCCGCCTTCTGTGGATCGGCAGCCAGCAGGGATAAATAATAACAGAGATTGGATGCAGCGGCATCCTTCCCCTTCCAAAAACGGGGGAGCTCTGTAATCGTGGAAACGGAACCTTTCCACGGTCCTCCGGACCCGCCTTCCGACCATATCCAGCCATAAATGTTATTTCCTATCTTCCATTCTCCGTCTGCCCCCTTCCACACAAAGGCGCAATGCCCTGGCTGGCCGATCGTGTAGGAAGGAATCCCCTTCGCCTTCACAAACCCGGCCGCCCCTTTGGAAACGGCGCCGCACACACCCCCATACTCCACGTAAATTTGCAAAGAAATAGGTTTATGATCGTAGAACGCTCCACCGGCATGCACGCTGATTCCCTGCTTATTCTTCATCCGGTAGGGGATCAGACCGCAACAGGCATACCCTGCGTTCCCCGCCTTGATCTTCTTTTTGCCAGCCAGGTAATCCTGTGCCCAGGCAAGCTCCTCAATACTTTCCCTGCCCCGGAAAAGAATGCCGAATTCCCACGGTTCCAGCGTAATGAACTGCGGAAACAGTTTTTTCTCCGCAAAAGACTTTTTGTAAAAATCATACCGGGCTTCGCATGCCTCCGGCTCCCGGGACGTAGAAACCAACGCCGCACCCAATGCCATGTTGAGACCAACTCCGGAAAGCTCTTTCCCTTCCTTCACCCAGATATTCCGCAATACAGCCAGCGTATTCTTTCCCGAGGCCTTGGCAAACGCCAGTTTTTCAAACACCTCCGGGTGATTCAGCAACCATTGCACAAATTCCTTGTCCTTCAATTCATGAAGGATGTAAGTCCTTTCCTTCCCCACCAACGCAAAAAAATGGGCCATGTAGCAAGCCTGCGCCACCTCCCGGTCCTTCAACAGAGATTCCACGGAAAACGTTTTTTCCGCCTCCAATTTCTTTTGAACATATTGCCGGCACAGCCCGGCAATATTCCGCACATCCCCTCCTTCCACCTGCCATGCCAGGCGCTGATGGGACAAATCTCCAGCAACAACCGCTGGCAAGAAGAACAAATAGAGGAATAAGAGTTTAAACATAAATAGGCTAAATAAGAAAACTATCTATGAGGATATTTTTTACCAATTATTTTCTGCGCTTGGGAAAACCCTTGTACAAGTAGGAAGCTTGAGGAACTCGTCCAATTGTTCTATCCAATAAATCAGGAATTTCATCATCACCATATCCCGCCAATTTAAGATATCTTTTCACCTGTACAGCTTTAGTCGGATAAAATTGGACTAACATTCCTACAAAATCCTCTTCCATATTATTGATGATTGAATTCAATTTTCTTTGTCTCCCAATTCTAACATTCATGTAATTACAATATTTTGTAAATCTATCTCTATCCTGCCTAAGATCCATGTTATATAAATATAAAAATCTATTATATTTATATGTATAAAGAAAAAGAGGATTCAATTCTTGTCGAAATTGATTCAATATCATGGATGAATATAACAGAAACAATTCTCTCATCACAAGTGCCTCGTCATGAAGTTTTGTTCCGTTAGATTTTCTAATTTCTTTCGGAAAAAATGATAAAATCATTTTTTCCTTCACTTCATAATCAAGATCAGAATTTTCGCATAGCCATTCTCCGTTACCTTCTACAGTGTCATCAATAAAGGGAACTGCGGCAACCAAATAAAAAAGCCACATCCCTTTTTGCAAATCATTTTTTATATCAGGCAGTATTTTATTAGCTTGTTCATAAAATTTAAAAATATCCCCCTGCAGGGCTGATTTTTCAGCGTTTGATAGTAGGAGATATAATTTTTCATTAGTTTCATGAAGGAGAGGTTTTTTTAAAGAACTATCAAATATTTTGGCCTCGCTTACAGTCGAAAAAACTAAAATAAAACATGATAATATATATATTACTTTCATAACAGATTGTTTGACTAACTGAATTATTATACTTACAGATCAATCATCTCTCGTTCCTGTATCTATATGAATGGCGTCCCCTCCTGTACTTCTTTCAACAGAACATCCAAATTTACAAATTTTAACTTTGAAATTTTTCAACCCATCTATACGATTCCCATCATAACTTTCATCAAATGTTTGAATATACACTACATCACCGATTAAACAACAATCTTTCCCATTGACAACAGTGTAAAACCCGCAACGCCAAAAATAAAATAATGGCAATGGAAGATTTTGGAATAATAATATTGAATTTTCCCGATGTTCCTTCGGTGGATATACTCCAATTAAATCACTCATATGTCCATTATACTCATCAATTCGTTGTGGATTTGGATTAGGCATATGAGGAGCCAATCCGTCAGTAAGATCCTCAGGTTTATCCAATGATCTTTCTATAAAGTTTATATTTGAAAAGCTCACCGTCCGCGGCTGAAAGACTAAAGCTAAATGAGTGGAAGCCCCAACTTCATTCACTTTCCCATCACGGGGACCATCAGGACTCCGTTCAGAAAGATTTATCCCTTCTATTTTGTTTGGTACCAGAACATTAAATTTTTTTGGCTTGGGCTTATCGTCCAAATTAGTTTTAACTTCCACACTTACCTCTCCTTTGATAACAGGATCCTTTTTAGCCGTTAAAACAGCTTTAAATTTATCCTTTTCATTAATTGTTAGTATTGCCCATTTTTCACTTTGTTCGGAAAGTTTCCATTCTATCTCATCCTTATTAACAAGAGAAAGTAATTTTCCCTCCAACTCTAAATCCGCTTCTTCTCCAATTCCAATATCTTCTCGTTTTTGATCTTCCTCTCTATCCAGATCAAAGATCATACATTCAGCAGAATACTTGCGTGTCTTCGAACTGATATATAAATCCCTCCCTTCGTCCTCTAAATCTCCATCTTCTGCAAAACCTAAAGAAAATGCTCCAATTGCCATGAAGAAAAAATTTCCCCACATGAATAACTGTCCTGACCGTTTCATAGAAGTATAGGTTGTAATACGTTATACAAAAAAATCAGAATTCAGGCAAAAAGTCAATGATTTTAGAATAAAATTGAGACAATATTGGATTCGCCAGGAATATGGGGACGAGAAAAAGGAGATTACCTTAGGCTGAAGAATATGATGCCCACATTAAGCAATCCGCAAAACCCCATCTCAATCCGCTTGATTACGATATTGATAAGCTCAATTCTAAATAAATTGACAGCATGACAGAGAGCGTTTGGCAGTTCATTAAATCTCTCCTATATTTCTCCAACAAAGCATTACAATTTCTTTTCCTAAAATGATTTGCTACGTTTAAACTCCTAAATTAGACTAGATAACTCTATTTTCATTTGTTTAAAGAAAAAGAAAAGATTTGTTCTTTACTGAACTCTATTACTTTCTTTAGATGTTTGCGTTTATGTTAGGAGTTGCTCAAAGTGAACTAGACTTTCTCCGAATTTCCCATGCTCAGTTCCACATCTAATCTTTCACTTCGGAACGATATAATCTGACAGCAATCGTGCGAAGGGGAATGGAGTGCGGGGGATGAGCGGAAAACCTTCTTTTACGGATTGGGAGGGAGACGACACCAGCATCGCTTCATCATCTTGACCTGTCCTTTTATTCCCTTATGCAGAGCACCATCAACCCGCATCACAAAACAATGGAATAAAGACACATGCTGTCTTTTTCTCTTCACTAAAGATATTGTTTTTGTGTTGGAAAGTTTCCTTTTAGCCAACGCTGATTCCATTGAAAAGAAAAACGGCGTCCTTCCGCTGGACGGAGGACGCCGGGATTTTCCGGAAATCGGATAGACTGCCAGTTTGAGCAGCGAAGCGCACAAACCTTAGGACTTGTAACGCAAACGCTTCTTGTGACGGTTCTGACGCATGCGCTTGCTGCGCTTATGCTTGTTGATTTTTGCTTTACGGCGTTTTTTGAGCGATCCCATGATTGTGGTTCGTTTGTTGTTTTACTGTGGTGAGAAAAAAGTTAATAGACCAGCTTGTTGAGCGGGTATTCAATGATGCCTTCCGCGCCGAGGGCCTTGAGCTGCGGAATGATATCCCGGACGACGGATTCGTCAATGACCGTTTCCACGGCCAGCCAGCCTTCTTCCGCCAGGTGGGAGATGGTGGGGCGGCGCAGGGACGGCAGGGCTTCCACGAGACCATTGAGGGAAGCGGCGGGGAGGTTCATTTTCAGACCCACTTTCCGGCGGGCTTCCAGAGCGCCCCTGAGCATCATGACCAAGCTTTCCAGCTTCTGCTTTTTCCATTCGTCCTGCATCGTTTCCCGGTTCGCGATGAACTGGGGATAGGAGGTCATCAAGGTGTCCACGATGCGGAGCTTGTTGGCCTTGATGGAGCTGCCCGTTTCCGTGATGTCCACAATGGCGTCCACCAGCTCCGGCACTTTCACTTCCGTAGCGCCCCAGGAGAATTCCACATGGGCCTTGATGCCCTTTTCCTGAAGCCAGCGTTCCGTGATGCCCACGCCTTCCGTGGCGATGCGCTTGCCCTGCAGGTCTTCCGCGCAGGTGATAGGGGAGTTTTCCGGAACCACCAGCACCCAGCGGGTGGGCTTGGAGGTGGCCTTGGAGTATTGAAGGTCCGTCAGCACTTCCACGTCCGCGCGGTTTTCATAAATCCAGTCGCGTCCGGTGATGCCGCAGTCGATGAAACCGTCATTGACGTAACGGCCGATTTCCTGGGCGCGGATCAGGAAGAGTTCCAGATCGTCGTCGTCACAGGTCGGGCGGTACCCGCGGCTGGACACGTATACATTGTAGCCGGCCTTGCGGAACAATTCCACGGTGGAGTCCTGCAAACTGCCTTTGGGAAGTGCTATTTTGAGTTTCTTCGACATGATGGGACGGGAATGAAAACCCACGCGGGCCTCATTGTCAAGTTTAGAACCGAATCCGGCCCATTTTACCGGGCCATGAGCCGTTCAATGTCATCAGGCAGCAGCGGCACGTCCCCCAACAGGTCAATGTTTTCCTTTTCCCCGATCAGGATGTCGTTTTCCAGGCGGATGCCGATGCCTTCCTCCGCTATGTAGATGCCCGGCTCAATGGTGAAGACCATGCCCGGCAGCACGACGGGGTTGGTTTCCCCCACGTCGTGCACGTCCAGCCCCAGGAAGTGGGAGCAGCCGTGCATGTAGTATTTCCGCACGATGGGAGGATCGGACGGTTTTTCCGCCACCTGCGCGGGCGTGACAAGCCCCAGCTTGACGAGTTCTCCGGCAGCGAAGACGCGCACCAGGCGCTCATATTCCGATTTCAAGATGCCGGGCCTCAGGATGCTTTTGGCATAGGTCATCATGTTCAGCACGCTTTCATACACGGCGCGCTGGCGTGGGGTGAATTTTCCGTTCACGGGAACGGTGCGGGTCATGTCGGAGTTGTAGTTTCCGTATTCCGTGCCTATGTCCATGAGCACCAGGCCGCCGTCCTCGCACCTCTTGTCGTTCTGGATGTAGTGCAGCACGCAGGTGTCCTTTCCGGAGGCAATGATAGGAAGGAAGGAGAATTTGCGCGGCCCCCGGCTGATGAATTCGTTAGCCAGAAAGCCCTCGATCTGCCATTCCCCCACCCCCGGCCTGATGAACCGGAGCAGCGCCCGGAAGCCTTCATTGGTAATGTCACAAGCCTTCCTGAGCGCCTTGATTTCCTCCGGCTTTTTGATCTGGCGCATCTCCGCCATGATTTCATAAACGTTTTTCAGAACCGCATCCGGGAATTTTTCCTTCAGTTCCTTGGTCATGCGGGCATTGCGCGTTTCCACCGGGCAGGTGCAGCGCGGATGCTGGTTGGCTTCCACAAAGACCATGATGGCGGCCGGAACCAGGGTATCCAGCAGCGTATCATATTCATTGGTCCAACGCACGTCCCGGATGCCGCTCAATTCCCTCGCCTGATCCTGCGTGAGACGGGCTCCTTCCCAGATGGCGATCTGTTCATTCGTTTCACGCAACAGCAGGACTTCATCCCAGCCGTCCTCCCGGATGGTCATGATGAGGACGGTTTCCTCCTGGTCAATCCCGGTGAGGTAAAAGAGGTTGGCATTCTGGTGCAGGGCGAAGGTGCCGTCCGCATTCGTGGGGAACACGTCGTTGGCATGCAGGATCAGCATACTGCCGGCGGGCAGGCGGGAAGCCAGTTCCGCACGATTGCCGGCAAAAAAGGAGGAAGGTAGCGGCTCGTATCTCATACCGACAGCATGCTCCGCTTTTCCAGCTTGTCAATCATGCATCCGGACACGAAACGGCCTTCCTGCGGTTCATATTAAGTTCTTGCGGCCCGGCATTCTTTTGTTCATTCTGGGCTTTATGCTTTTCCGTGCTGTTTTTTCCGCCGCAGCTATTCTTTTCACGGGCGTTTCCTGCTCTTCCGGTCCTTACCGGCCCGTTTCCCCGCTCATTACTCATGCTGCGGAGCTGAAGGAGGCGCGCGGCAACCTCGGCGGCGTCTGGTGCCATCCCTCCGCCGGGCAATTCCTCTGGAAACAGCAAAGGCGGCAGTACGTTTACATCGCCCCCGTGGAAATCAGCTCCATCCGGCAGCAGTTCCCGGAGGCTTCCCCCTACCTGGCGCGCGAATTCCGGGATTCCCTGCAAAAGGAGGTTCGCCTCTTGATTGACCGCAATAATGAGAAGCCCGGCAATCATGTCCGCTGGGTGCTGAGCGACCGCCCGCGCACGCCCGGCGTGAAGGTTTCCCTGGCGATCGTTCAATTAAAGCCCACGGACATTGGGGGAAAAGTCGTGGCCCTGAGCGTGGGAATCGTCTCGCCGATTCCGGGCGTTTCCTTCATTATCAATCATTTCGCCTCTGGAGCGGTAGGGATTGAAGGCAACATCGTTTCCCTGGACAACGGGACGATCTTGAAGGAATTTTACGGGCGCAACAGGGATCCCATCAATATTTTTTCCTGCAACAGTTTTGAGGAGTTCGCCTGCGACAAGTACAACCTGGACCGTTTTGCCCGGCAGATTGCGGAAATTCTGGAGGAGGAGCCTTCCCATTCCTGATTTCCCCCCGCCGGGGAAAACTCTTGATGACAATCGGGTCATGACTCGAACACCGGACATGCGGGCGCCGTCTTATCCTGCATGTACGGTGCTATTTCACGGCTCCTGCTGGCGCTGGGAACGGGATTGGTTTTTTCCTGTTCCAGTTCCCAGCACATGCCCGTTTCCCCCTTGATTACCCATCCTCTTCATGCGGATTCCAAACAGAGCTGCTTCCAGGGCGTCTGGTACAACCCCACAGAGCAGGCCATCTGGAATTCCCCGCGCCTGAAGGTGTATGTGGCCCCCATCAATATTGATTATATCAAGGCCAGATTCCCGAAGGAGGCCCCGGCCCTGGCGGAACAGTTCAGGACGGAGCTTCAGAAAGACATCCGCAGGGTGCTGGAGAATAAATCCAAACAGACCGGAGGAAGGATCAAGTGGCAGCTGGTTGACCGCCCCGCACCGGGCGGCGTGACTCTTTACATCGCCATGGTCAAGCTGAAGCCTACGGACGTAGGCGGCAATATCATGTCCGACCTGGTTTCCCTGGCGTCCCCCCTTCCGGGCACTTCCCTGATCCTCGGCAATTTCATGAGCGGGGACGTAGGCATTGAAGGGCGCCTGTCAGACATGCGCACAGGCACCAGCATCATGGAGTTCAAGGCCTACAATACGGACCCCATCACGCTGTTTTCCGTGAAGGAGTTCGAGCGCTTCGCCTTTGACCAGCAGAATTTGCAGCTTTTCGCCAGCGGAATTTCCGCCATTTTCAAGGGCGGACCTTCCAGTTATATTCCCAAGACGGGGGAAGTTGACCTGGACCCGTTTTAAGCGGCTTTTCCGGCTGATTCCTCCTTGTCCTTTTTTTCAGGATCATAGAAGGTGCATTCCTGCACCGTCTGCCTGGTTTTAAAGGCATAGACGAAGAAGGCGACGCCCACCAGCACGAGGAAGACGGAGAGGAACTGCCCGCGGGTCAATCCCATGGAGAAGGGGGAGTCCGGTTCCCGGTATTCCTCGCAAACGATTCTCCCGACAGCATAGAGAATGGCAAAGATGCCGCAGAACACGCCATTCCAGGCACGCGGGAATTTCACCCGGATGAACCACAGAACGGCAAAGAGAAGCACTCCTTCCGCAAATGCTTCATACAACTGGGAAGGATAGCGCGCATGGTCCTGCATCATCTGCCCCACGATTTCCTTGATGGCGGGCGTATCCCTCACCCGGTCGGTCACCCAGGCGGCAGTCATGCGGTCCGGCACGGTTATTCCGGAGAGGGAAAGCTTGTCCAGCAATCCGGGCGTTTCATAGATGCGGGAGGCCACGCGGACGAACAAGTCCGGGTCCTGGGACAGTTCCGCCGGAAAGATCATTCCCTGGGCGGATCCGGGCGATACAATGCGCCCGTACAGTTCCCCATTGATGAAGTTGGCCATGCGCCCGAAGAAGAGCCCTACGGGGGCCACAATGGCCAGCCCGTCCAGCAGGGCCACCCACTTGACGCGGTGCTTCCACGCGTAGTAGAACGTGTACAGCCCCACGCCGATCATTCCTCCGTGGCTGGCCATGCCCCCTTCCCATACCCGCAGGGCCATGAGAGGGTCCGCCAGGAACTGGGACCAGCCGTGGTTGGGTATCTGGTAAAAGAGCACGTATCCCAGCCGTCCGCCGATCAGGACGCCGAAGATCGCCACATAGGTGACAAAGTCCGCCAGCCTGTCCTGCGGAATGGGATACAGCTTCCGGCGGGACAGCCAGGAGAGCAGAAAGTATCCGCCGATGAAGCCCATCAGGTAGGCCACGCCATACCAGCGCAGGGCAATGGAGTCCGTCACCTGCCAGATGACGGGGTCCAGGTCGTGTACGTAAGCGGTCAAATTCATGGGCGTTCCTTTCAGGGCAGATAATGGGTAAGGGCTTCCACGGCTTCACGGTCCAGGGCGCGCACCAGCGCCACCGTCAGTTCCACCGCCGCGCGGTAGTCCCGCAGGTCCAGCACGCCGTTATGGGCATGAATGTACCGGGTGGGGATTCCCAGCACGATCGTGGGAACTCCCCTGCCGGAGAGATGAAGGGCCGCCGCATCCGTTCCGCCGGAACGGCGCACCGTCAGCTGGAAGGGGATGCCTGCATCCGCCGCCGTTTTCTCGGCCAGGGCGGCCAGACGGGGATTGGTGATGGCCGTAGGGTCAAACAACCTGATCTGCACGCCGCCGCCCAGGGCTCCCTGGGAATCCGCCACGGTAAAACCGGGGGTATCGTCCGCGGGGGGGCCTTCCAGCACGATCACGCAATCCGGGCGCATGGCGACTCCGGCCGTCTTCGCGCCACGCGTCCCCACTTCCTCCTGCACCGTGGCGGCGGCAATCAGTGTATTGGGGTGTCCTTCCCGGCACAATGTCTTGAAGGCCTCTATCATCACGGAAAGGCCGGCACGGTTGTCAAAGGCCTTGCCCATGACCCGGAACGGATTTTCCAGAGGCGAGAATGCCGCGTCCGGCACCACGGGATCACCCAGATGAATGCCGAATTCATTTTTCACCTGTTCCGCGCTTTCAGCGCCCACGTCCACAAACAGGGCTTCCATGCTCATGACGCTGTTGCGCTGGCCTTCCGGCAGAAAATGGGGAGGCTTGGAACCGATCACCCCCTGAACGCTGCGGCCTGAACGCGTTTTCACCAGAACACGCTGGCTCAACAGGGTATGCGGCCACCAGCCGCCTATCCCCACCAGTTGAAGAAAGCCGTTTGCCGTGATGTTCTGTACCAGGAACCCGATTTCATCCATGTGGGCGGCCAGCATCACGCGGGGGCCTGAATCGCCATTGGTGCAGAACAGGCTTCCCGAACCGTCGGAGGAAAATTCCCCGCATCCTTCAAGTTCCTGCGCCACAAGGTTCCGTACTTCATCCTCATGCCCTGAAATACCGTGGGCTTCTGAAAACTTTTTCAGCAGATCCGAATCAATCGCCATGGGTCGAGCATGTGAAAACACCCCTTCCAGGTCAAGCCCGCAGCCATGCCGCATGATTTTTTCTTGACCGCACGGGGGGAACCTCCGGATTGAGCCTCATCCTGCGCAACACCCGTTACATGGAAAGAAACAAGAGATTTTTGCTAGCCACAGTTCGGTTTTTGGTGTAACTAATCAGGGAATCGAATTGTGCTATGAAATCCATCCTTAACACTATCACGGCCATGCTGGCTGCGGTGCTTTTCATTCCTGCGGCATCGGCGCAAACCACCAGCAATCCCAGAATGCAGGTGAAGGTCACGTTGGAAAAGCTGTCCCTGTACATGCGCCAGTCCCCCAATGTCATGACCCAGGACGATCCCCGGCCGCTCCCGAAGCCGAAGAGATGGGCGGATTTTGAAATGCCCTTCAAGGTGGAAGCCGCTCCCGTGCCCAAGTCCGGCTACATTGATTCCCTGACGTTCAAATTCTATATTGCCGTAGTCAACCCGGACCGTGCCCGCCAGTACCTGAAACTGTACAAGGAAGTAAAATACGTCAATGTTCCGGTAGGGGAAGCCACGTATGCCTCCGTCTATCTCTCCCCTTCTTCCGTCAAGCGCATCACCGGTTCGGAAGGCGGCAGGGGCAAGTGGGTGAAGTACCAGGGCGTGGTGGTGGAATACAATGGCAAAATCGTCGCCACTTATTCCTCCGAACGCGGCAAGATGGAAAAATGGTGGACCATCCAGTCCCCCAGCATCGTGGAAACCTCCTATTATCCCCTCCTGAACAAGGATGAAACGCCCTTCTCCGTGTACTGGTATGACCGTTATCCGGAAATCATGAGGCCCAACAGCCAGCAGGCGGCTCCCAGCCCGGCCCCGTTCGGCACGCCCACGGAAGCTCCGGCTGCGGACGGCGAATAAAGCCCCATCAACATTTTTCTCATCTCATTTTTTATTTAACAGAAATCACCCATGGCTAATTCACGACAAATCGTCGCATTAAACGTAGGTTCCCAGAGAGTTTCAATGGGCGTCTTTTCCAAGACCTCCAAAGACGCCCTTATCCTGGACCGCTATGCTACGCGCCTCGTAGTGCTGGACCCGTCGGCGGAAGGCTTGCGCCTGACGAAAATAGGGGAGGCAATCGCCGACCTCGTCCAGGAACTCAATGTCAAAGGCAGCGTTGCCAACTATTCCGTTTCCGGGCAATCCGTTTTCATCCGCTTCGTCAAGCTTCCGGCCCTGGATGATACCGATGTGGAACAGCTCATCCGCTTTGAAGCCCAGCAGCACGTCCCCTTCCCGCTGGATGAAGTGGTGTGGGACTACCACCTCCTCCCCGCCAAGGGCCTGGAACGGGAAGCCGTCCTTGTAGCCATCAAGGCGGAAGATCTGGATTCCCTTAATGACGAAATCGTCTCCCACAACCTTTCCACCGGCAAGGTGGACTGCGCGCTGACCTCCCTGTACAACGCGTATGTGGACAGCTACCCGGATGAAAAAGAGCCGGTGATGCTCATCGACATCGGCGCCAAGTCCACGGACCTGATTTACAGCGAACAGGGCCGCTTCTTCACCCGCAGCATTTCCGCGGGCGGCATCTTCGTCACTTCCGCCATCGCCCGGGAATTCAACGTTCCCTTCATGGAGGCGGAACGCCTGAAGACCACCAGCGGCCTCGTTTCCATGAGCAACGGACAGACGGAGGGGCTGGATCCCGCCACGGCCAACCTGGCTACCGTCATCCGCACGGCCATGACCAGGCTGGCTTCCGAAATCCAGCGCACCACCAACCATTACCGCGCCCAGATGAACGGAAGCGCTCCCGTGAAGGCCTACCTGTGCGGCGGCGGCGCGTCCCTGCCCTACACCAAGGAATTCCTGGAAGACAAGCTGGGCATTCCGATTTCCTTCTTCAACCCCATGCACAACGTGGGCGTGGGTTCCGGCGTGGACGTGAACACCATCTCCCGTGAAGCCTTTATCCTGGGCGGCCTGATCGGCACCGCCGTCAACGCCATCGGCAGGGCTTCCCTCAACATTGACCTGGAACCCACGGCAATTGCCAAAAAGCGCGCCAACCAGAAGAAGATGCCCGCCATCATCGCCGGAGCCGCCATCGCCGTTCTCGGCGCCGCAGCCTATGCCGTCACCGGATATATGGGCGTGCAGAAGGCGGAGGAAACCCTCGCCGGCGTGCACCCCACCGTCACCTCCATCAAGTCGGAGCAATCCGCCCTGCGCCAGAAGGAACAGGAGCTGAAAAAACTGGACGCCACCCTGGCCTCCTACCAACAGCTCACACTACAGCGCTACGGATATGCGGACATCATCAAGCACCTGCTGGAACAGTCGGAACACAAAGATTATCCCTACTGGTTCACGGACTTCGAACCGCTGGCCCACTTCAATCCGGAGGATACCACCCAGATCACAGGCTACTCCGTTATCAAGGATTCCTTCACGTCGGATAAAAACACGTCCCTGGTGGACGACATCAGGATGGAATCCTCCGCGAACACCTCCAGTGAAGATGAACCGTCCGTTTACAGCGTTAACGCCGTGCGCCTGACCGGGTTTGTCCGGCGCAGTCTGGGCGGCCAGAGAATCATCCAGGACCTTCAGGCAAAAATAGACGGGAACAAGGAATCCCTGTTCACCTTCAAGCCCGGAGACGTAAAGCTGGAAGCCCGCCAGATCATGGAGCTGGGAGCCAAGGACGCCAAGGTAGACGCAGCGGCAGGGGCCTTTGTCCCCTTCAAGCTGGTGCTTCCGTTAAAAACTCCCATTCCCGTGAACTTTAACAAATAAGATTACCCAACCCGAACAAGACATATTTTATGAGCAATTGGATTACAGACAACAAGCCCGCCGCCATGGTGGCGGGCGTGGGGCTTCTCTTATTCCTGGGGTTATCCGTAACTGGGTACATCGTTAATTCCAAACGCAGCGAGCTGGACAAGAAAATCAGCGTCGCCTCCAAGGAGATCAAATCCGCCAACGCCGCTGAAATCACGCCGAGCCGCGCATCCAACGAGGAGCTGGAAAAGGAACTGAACCGCTATGCTAAGGCGGTCACCAGCCTGGAAACGGCATACAAGCCCTTCCTTGCTTCCTCCGCGCTGGTTCCCACCACGCCCACGGCATTCCAGAATGAACTGAAAACGTTCAGGGACGCCCTGATCGCCTCCTGCAAGAAAAAGAACATTCTGATTACGGACACTTCCTCCTGGCTCGGCTTCCAGGTTTACAGCACCCAGGCTCCGTCCGTGCAGGCGGCCTCCACGCTGGGCTTTGAATTGAAAGCCGTCAACAGCCTCGTCAACAAGCTGACGGACTGCGGACTGTCCAAATTCATCAAGGTGTACCGTCCCCAGCTCCCCATTGAAAATCCGGCGAACAATCCGGAAGAGGACGCTGACGAGCCCAACCAGGCACCCTGGACTCCCATGCCCCTGGAAATCGCCTTCCAGGGCAACCGGGAAAGCGTGCTGAAAGCCATGAACGCTATTACGGACTCCCAGGATTACCTGTTCACGGTTAATTCCATCCGGATCCGCAACGAGCGTATGATGCCTCCCCCCATCGCCAATCCGGCAGCGGCCAAACCTGCCGCCGCCCAGCCCGCTGCGGGAGCGGCATCCCTGACGCCGGCTGATGAAGCGGCTGCGCCCGCAGCACCGGCCATCCAGCAACTCATCAAACCTTACATGGGCAAGGAGCAAATCTTTGTACAGGTCTCCCTCAACCTGGTCCAGTTCAACCAGCCCAAGGCACAGGAACCGTCTGAAGATTAATTACGGCAACCAACCGCAGCAAATACTTTCAACATGTCTGAAAAACAAAACTACGACAAAATCCTGCTGGCCTCCGGCATCGTCCTGGGCCTGGGGGTAGCCGTCTATGGTACGGTGACCCTTCTGGGACTGAATGACAAGTACAAGTTCACCACGCAGGTTTCGGAAAAGGCGATTGAACCTCCTCCCGGCATCAAGAAAGCCGCGGAAGTCAATCAGGAGCTTTCCGCCTCCCATGAGCTCAAGCCCATTGCGCAGGAAACGCAGCAGTACGTGGGCTTCGTAGCTCCCAATCTCTGGATCAAGGAAGGGGGAATGGAACCCTTTGACATTATTTCAGGACCTCCCATCCACGGCAACATCCCGAACAAATGGTTCCTGGACAACGGTCTGGAAAATGAGTTCGTTTACTCGGACGTCCTCACCCGGGACCCTGACAACGACGGATTCACCGTACAGGAGGAATATGAGGCTAAAACGCATCCCAATGATCCGAACAGCCACCCACCCCTCGTCAACAAGCTCTTTGTGGACGAAATCAAGCAGTTCGGCTTTTACCTGGCCTTCACGCAGTCGGACGGCAATGACTTCACCTTCAAGGGCATGAACCGCGCCAGGCAGGAGCTTTGGAGAAACATTGTCCAGCCCAACGGCAAGTTCGGCACCCGCAAGAACACGAAAGACGAACCCAGGTTCGAGCTTGTCAGCGTCGCCAGCAAGGAATTCAAGAACCCCAGCCTGGACATGGTGGAAACGGACGAAGAAGCCGTCGTCAAGGATTTGAAGCCGACCAAAAACGGCCAAACCTATACCATCAGGCGCGGCACAAAATACGTCATTCCAATCATTGATAAGAAAGTAAACCTTACTATCGCCGCCGGCCCCGAACGGGATACCAGCTTTGAAGTGGAGGAAGGCGCCGACTTCCAGATCCCGGGAGACACCAAACAGACCTATACGCTGAAAACCGTTGATAATGCTACGCAGACCGTAACCATTGCCAACAAAACCACTGGAGAACAAACAACACTGAGCAAGAAAAAATAGACCCGGATTTAAACTTTTCTGAAAAAAAAGCTTCACAAATCCGAAAAACATGTAAAAAGAAGAACCTAACTATGGACCACGCACCACTTTATCAACCGAAGCGTTCCCTGATCGCGCTGATGGCCATTGCTGCCTCCTGCCCGTTTGCGCAGGCTGGTGATGGCGGCGCCGTCGGAACCTCCAGTGCCTTGGGATCGTCCTACGCCGGACCGGGCAGTTACTACCAGTCCGATGCAGCGCGCATAGCCATGGCCCGCCGCGAAGCGCAGACCCAGGAAGCCATGCAGCTCCTTGCAGAAGGCCGCAACCTGTACCGCGAAGGCAAGTACAAGGAAGCCCTGGACAAATACAATGCCGCTTACAACATGCTGCCCTCCGCGCCGATCAACGACCAGCGCAAGGAAGCCATCGCCAACCACATTGGCGACGCCAGCATCGCCGTTGCTCAGGAATACATCAAAGTGGGCCGCTATGACGAAGCCGACAAGCTTCTCCAGGACGCCATCAAGCTCAATCCCCGGAGCGCCAAGCTTGCCAAGCAGACGCTCGAATACATGAAGGATCCAATTCGCACGAATCCGGCGCTTACCCCCGAACACGTCAAGAACGTGGAAAAGGTGAACACCCTCCTTCACATGGCCTATGGTTACTATGACCTCGGCGACTACGACAAAGCCATCGCCGAATTCAACAAGGTTCTTTCCATTGACCCGTACAACGTGGCAGCCCGCCGCGGACAGGAAACGGTCAACCGCCGCAGAATGGCCTATTATGCGGCCGCCTACGACGAGACCCGCAGCACCATGCTTGCGGAAGTAGACAAAATGTGGGAACGCCCCATTCCGATGGAAGTCCCGACGGGAGCCGACGGAGCGGACAACGCCCCGATCACGGATGTCAACGGCGCCACGGCCAACCTGATGAAGCTCAAGAGCATCATCATCCCCTCCGTCTCCTTTGAAGACACCACCGTGGAAGACGCCATCGACTACCTGCGCAAGAAGTCCATCGAACTGGACCGTACGGTAGGCCCGAACGGCGAACGCGGCATCAACTTTGTTATCAACGACTCCCAGCCCGCAGCCGTTACTCCGACAGCTCCCGCAGCTGACGACGGCGGCTTCGGCGAGGAATCAACGGACGTCACGGAAGTCGCTCCAGTTGCCGCTCCGCAGGAAAGCATCCGCACCCGCAAGATCGGCCAGCTCAAGCTGACCAACGTTCCCATGCTGGAAGTGCTCCGCTTCATCTGCAGCAACGCCGGCCTGCGCCAGAAGGTGGAAGACTATGCCGTCACCATCCTTCCTGCCGGCGGCAATGACGTGGATCTCTACCAGCGCACCTTCTCCGTGCCTCCGGGCTTCCAGTCCGCTCTCCGCACCACCGTCGGCGACGGCGGCGGCGACGTCAGCGAAGACCCCTTCGGCGGCGGCGGTGAAAGCTCCTCCGGCCTCAAGCCCATGCCCTCCATCCGCAGCCTGCTGCAAAAGAGCGGCATCAGCTTCCCGGAAGGCGCCACGGCATTCCTTGTCAACGGCAACTCCTCCCTGGTCGTCCGCAATACCTCCGGCAACCTGGACCTGATCGAACAGCTCATTGAAAACACCCGCGGCGAATCCCAGCAGGTGCGCATCATGACCAAGTTCGTGGAAGTGACCCAGGAAAACACGGAAGAACTCGGCTTTGACTGGATCGTTACTCCGTTCTCCGTCAGCAACGACCGCAGCACCTTCCTGGGCGGCGGCACGAACTACGGCACCGGCCTCGTTCCCGATGACTTCACCCAGTCCCCTGGCGGCGTAAGCGGCTGGCCCGTGAACAACAACAGCACCAATACGGACGGCAACGGCCTGATCAACGGCCTCGCCACCGGCGGCAACCGCACGGGCGACTACGCCATTGCCAAGAACTCCGTGGACAACCTGCTGAACAGCACCAACCGCACTGAAGCCACCAAGAAGAATCCGGCTCCCGGCATCATGTCCCTGACGGGCATCTATGACGAAGGCGCCTTCCAGATGCTGATGCGCGGCCTGTCCCAGAAGAAGGGTTCCGATGTTCTCACCGCTCCCAGCGTGACCGCCAAGTCCGGTGAAACCGCCAAGATTGAAATCATCCGCGAATTCTGGTACCCCACCGAATACGAACCCCCGGAACTTCCCAACAACGTAAGCAGCTGGGGCGGCGGCAACTACAATAACCGGAACAACGTTCTGGATGACCTTGTAGGCACCGAAAACCAGGCCCAGGTCACCAGCTTCCCCGTCACTCCCGCCACTCCCGGCGTGTTTGAAATGAAGCCCGTCGGCGTGACCCTGGAAGTTGTGCCCACCATTGGTGACAACAAGTACATCATTGACCTCAACTTCAAGCCCAGCATCGTGGAATTTGAAGGCTTCGTGAACTACGGCAGCCCGATCCAGTCCACCGGCGTTGGTTCCGACGGCAAGCCGATGTCCCTGACTCTGACGGAAAACCGCATTGAGCAGCCCATCTTCTCCAAGCGTTCCGTTGAAACGTCCCTGTTCATCTACGACGGCCACACCGTGGCAATCGGTGGTTTGATCACGGAAAACGTGCAGACGGTGGAAGACAAGGTGCCGATCTTCGGTGACTTGCCTCTCATCGGACGCTTCTTCCGCAGCAACTCCGACAACCACATCAAGAAGAATCTGATGATCTTCGTGACGGGACAGATCATTGACGCCACGGGCCAGCCCGTACGCGGCAACGCCCTTCCCACCGCGGCCGCTCCGGAAAGCGCACTGCCTGCTTCCGAAGGCCTGCTGCCTCCCATGTAGGCGGCGTGCATAACGTCCATATTGGAGCGGGTGAAAGGGTGAACCTTTCACCCGCTCTTTATGTCCCATACATACCCGGTTTTTCCCTTCCCTCATGAAGACGCTGATCGTGACCGGCGGAATCGCCACCGGAAAGTCCACCGCCATCCGCCTGCTGATGAAGAAGGGGGGGCCGCGCCTGCGCCTTTTTGACTGTGATGCGGAGGCAGGCAGGCTACTGGACGGCGGCAGGCTCAGGGAGAGGCTCTCCCGCGCCTTCGGACCCGCCAGCGTGGATGAAGACGGCCGCGCGGACAGGAACTTCCTGCGGGAGCTTGTCTTCCGGAATCCGGAAAGCCGCAGGACGCTGGAAGGAATCATTCACCCCCTGCTGCACCAAGAATGTCTTGCGCAAATGCGGGCGGCGCGTCAGAATGCGGCGGTAGCCGGGTTTGTCATTGACGTGCCCCTGTTTTTTGAAACATCGGCGCGCTACCACCAGGATGCCGTGTGCGTGGTGGCCGTTTCCCGGGAAACGCAGAAGACCCGCCTGGCTCTCAGGAACGGATTCCGTGAGGACATGATTGAAGCCATTCTGGCGGCCCAGCGTCCTATCATGGAAAAAGTGGCCGCGGCCGATTTCGTCCTCTGGAACGAAGGACCGCCGGACCTGCTCCGCCAGCAAATCCAAAGACTCTACCAACATTTTTTTCATGACTGAAGAACTCGACAACAAGCGCCTCCCCTCCGGAGAGGATCCGCAGGCGGCTCCCCCCAAGCCCCTTCCCGCACCGGAAGGGATTTCTGAGGAACATCCGGCTGCCGCTCCGGAGGAAAACGCAGGGGATACGGCCTGCGCTCCGGCAGTCCCAGCCCGGGCGGAGGAAGCCGCCGCTCCCGTTCCGGAACAGATTGACATCAATGAACTGCGGGAACGCCCCCTGAACGATCTTCAGGAGATGGCGGAAAGCCTCCCTATCCGGAACGCGGCCTCCCTCACCAAGTCCCAACTGATTTTTGAGCTGGGAAAGCAGCTTCTGGCAAAGGGCCATGAAGTAGTCGTCTCCGGAGTCATGGAACAGGCCAAGGACAATTACGCCATGCTGAGGGATCCGGTCAAAAGCTTCCGCACCTCTCCGGATGATATTTACCTGGGCGGCAACCTCATCAAGCCCCTGCACCTCCGCGTAGGCCAGCAGATCAAGGTCAGGCTGCGCAAGCTGCGTCCCCATGACAAGTACCTTTCCGCCTCTTCCGTCATCAGCGTGGAAGGCATCCCCGCAGAAGAGTACCGGGCGCGCAGTGACTTTGAACGCCTCACCCCCCTCTTCCCGAAGGAACGCCTCCTTCTGGAAAACAAGGAGGTCAATTCCGCCGCCATGCGCGTGCTGGACCTCATGACCCCCTTCGGCAAAGGCCAGCGCGGCCTGATCGTGGCGCCCCCGCGCGGCGGCAAAACCGTTCTTCTGAAAACAATCGCCCGTTCCATCAGGGCCAATTATCCGGAAGTGGAATTGATCGTGCTGCTGCTGGACGAACGCCCGGAGGAAGTAACAGATTTTGAAGAAACCGTGGATGCTCCGGTGTACGCCTCCACCTTTGACGAGCCTTCCCGCCGCCACGCCCAGGTTTCCGACCTGGTCATTGAGAGAGCCAAGCGGCTGGTGGAAATGGGCAAGGACGTCGTCATCCTGCTGGACTCCCTTACCCGGCTGGCCCGCGGCTACAACGCCAACCAGACGGGGGGGCGCATCATGTCCGGCGGCCTGGGTTCCAATGCGCTGGAAAAACCGCGCAAGTTCTTTTCCGCCGCGCGCAACGTGGAGGAAGGCGGCAGCCTGACCATCATCGCCACGTGCCTGGTGGATACGGAGTCCAGAATGGATGAAGTGATTTTTGAAGAATTCAAGGGAACGGGCAATTTGGAAATCCGGCTGGACCGGGAGCTTTCCGAACGGCGCATTTATCCGGCCATCTCCCTTTCCCAGAGCGGCACCCGCAATGACGACAGGCTGTACAACGAACAGGAGTTCGTCAAGATCATGCAGCTTCGCCGCCAGCTCGCCATGAAGCCGGGCTGGGAAGGCCTCCAGGCCCTCCTGCAAAATATCTCCAAGACACAGAACAATGCGGAACTCCTGCTGACAGGGCTGCGTTAAGGTTCACCTCCCTTTTTCCGTCTTTACCGCCTCCGTTCCCTCACCGGGACGGAGGTTTTTTATGGGGATGTTCCCCGTCATTTCCGGGTTCCGCGGCAATATCATGGACATCATGGACATCATGGACATCATGGACATCATGGACATCATGGACATCATGGACATCATGGACATCATGGACATCATGGACATCATGGACATCATGGACATCATGGATAGCATGTTTGCCGGGAGCCGCTCCGCCCGGAACAAGGGGGTGGAGTGAACGGATTCTCCTCCGTCACGCGTCCAGTTTTACCCGGAAAATACGCATGGAGTTGCCCACCGCAAGCAGGCAGACGCCTACATCCGCCATGACGGCGGCCCACATACCGGCCAGCCCCAGAATACCCAGCACCATCACCAGCAGTTTGACGCCCAGGATGAGAACAATGTTCTGCACGATAATGCGCTCCGTCGCCCGTGACAGAACCATCCCCTGCGGAACGGCAACGGGGTCTCCTTTCATCACCACCACGTCCGCAGCCTGGAGAGCCGTATCAGACCCTACGCCGCCCATGGCTATGCCGATGTCCGCGGCAGCCAGGGAAGGAGCGTCATTCATGCCGTCCCCCACAAAGGCGAGCAGCCCTTCTTCCGTCTTCAGCCGGCGCACGTGCTCCAGCTTGCCGGCCGGCATCAGCCCGCTGAACACCTCGTCCAGCCCCAGCTTGCGCCCCACCTCCGCACCGGCGGAGGAGGAATCCCCCGTCAGCATCATCAGGTTGGAAACGCCCAGCGCCCTCAATTCCCGCACCGCCTGTTCCGCCCCCGGCTTGATCCGGTCAGACAGACGCAAACGTCCCAGCGGAACGCCGTCCAGAGCCACGTAAATGGTTACGCCGCGATCCTCTTCCTCCCCTGCCTCTACTCCCGCCTCCTGGAGAAAAGCCTTTTTCCCCACCAGCACAGCCTTCCCTTCCACACGGGCGGAAACGCCGCCCCCCGTTACTTCCACCAGCTCCGCCACACGGTCCGGGAACAGGCTGCCTTCATACGCCTTTACGATGGAACGCCCCAGCGGGTGGGAGGCGGAGCTTTCCGCGTGCGCCGCCCAGTACAGCAATTCCTCCGGCGTTACTCCGTCACGTGGAAGCACTTCATCCACGGAAAAGACGCCCTCCGTCAAGGTTCCGGTCTTGTCAAACACCACCGTCTTCACTTTCCGCAGGGCATCCAGGTAGTTGCTCCCTTTCAGCAGAATTCCCTGCCGCGCCGCCCGCCCTATCCCGGCAAAGAAGCCCAGCGGGATGGACAGCACCAGCGCACAGGGGCAGGAGATCACCAGCAGCACCAGCGCGCGGAACAGGCCGTCCGTCCAGCTTCCGCCCGTGACGAAGGGATAAAGCAGGAACACCAGAACGGCAATGGAGATCACCAGCGGCGTATAGATGCGTGAAAACGTGGACAGCCTTCCTTCCAGGGGGGATTTATGGCCGGAAGCGGCTTCCACCAGTTCCTGGACCCTCGCCAGGGCGGAATGCCGCCAGTCCCGGTCCGTGCGCACCTCCAGCACGCCCTGTCCGTTGATGTACCCGGCCAGCACGGTGCTTCCGGCCCCGGCCTCCACCGGAAGGGATTCACCGGTCATGGCGGAGGTATCCAGGACGGAATTCCCTTCCGTCACCGTGCCGTCCAGCGGGACACGCTCTCCGGGGCGCACTTCAATCACGGAACCGGGCCGGACCTCCGCGGGAGGAACGTCACGGACAGTGCCGCCCTCCCTCACATGGACGGATTCAGGCCTCAGGTTCATCAGTTCGCTCACGGACCGGCGGGAACTGCCCACCGCGCGCTCCTGGAGATATTCTCCCACGCGGTAAAAAAGCATCACCCCGACGGCTTCGGAATAATCCCCCAGGAACATCGCTCCCAGGGAGGCAATGCTCATCAGGAAATTTTCATCCATGGCACGCCCGTGCCTCAACCCCAGAAAAGCCGCCTTCAATACATCCCAGCCTATCAGCAGGTAGGCCGCCGCATATGCAGCCATGCCGCTCCAGGAATCGCTTCCCATCACCAGGGCGGCGACAAACAGAGCGATGCCCAGCACGGCGGGAACGGGCCTGATGGCGTCTCCGGAGCCGCAGCAGCTTCCTGAACAGCACCCTCCGGCGCAGCAGGAAGCTCCTTGTGAAAAATGTTCGTGGGAATGTTCCGTACTCATGACCTGTTCCGCTTGTACGCCTGCGTCTACGCTATGGCAAGCCCTATGTTAGTTCAATCTAACAAAGAGCTTTTGCTACTTCTTCTTTCTTAAAACGTTCCAGAACTCCCTGCCCCAGGAATTCGTCCATCGCCATGGCGCCGGCGCCCAGCAGCCCCGCTTCCGCGCCAAATCTGGCGGGCAGGATTTTCAGCTCCTCCATGTGCATGGGGAACAATTGCTCCCTGAGGTTCTTCAGCAGGGGCTTCATGAGCAGGTCTCCGGCCTTGGCTACCCCCCCGCCAATGATGAAGGCGTCCGGCACCAGCGTGTACATCAGGTTCATGATGAGACAGGCCAGCATTTCCGCCGTGTCCTCCCATAGCTGGAGGGCGATGGGACAGCCCGCGCGGGCGGCTTCGTCCAGGTCCCTGGGCGTGCATTCGTTCACGGTTTTGACGATTCCCGCCCCGGCATACCGTTTGACCGCCTCCGCCGCCAGTTCGTTGTTGCCGATGTATTCTTCAATGGCTCCCCGGTTGCCGAACGGGCCGGGCTTGCCCTGGTAATGGATGCTCGTCTGGCCCAGCTCCCCGGTGGAAAGCCGTTTCCCCCGGAGGATGCGGTCATTCACCACAATGCCGCCGCCAATGCCCGTCCCCATGGTCAGGCACACCAGGCTGGACATGCCGCGCCCGGCGCCCAGCTTCCATTCCGCATACGCCATGCAGTTGGCGTCATTGTCCAGCACGACGGGGAGGCCCAGCGCCTGCTCCATCAGCTCCTTCACCGGAACTTCATGGTCCCATACCCGGACATTGGTAAGCTGGTAAAGAGTCCCCCTGTAGTAATCGCACCATCCCGGCATCCCCATGCCCATCACGCAGGCGGACGGGAATTGCCCGCGCAGGTTCAGGGCCGCCGCAATCATGGCCTCAATAATCGCCTGGGGACTTTCAAACATGGCGGTGGGAATGCGGTCCGCTGTCGCCAGAATACGGTCCCCCGCCGTCACGCCCATTTTGATGCTCGTACCGCCGAAGTCCACGGCCAATGCGCAGGGTTCTGAAAAGCTCATGGTTCATACTTATGCCACGCACCCCCTGGAATCAACGCAAAAACGCATTCACACCCATCCCTTTCCGCGGCATGCCGAACTTCTTGTATAAAATACAATAAATATCCTCCAGAAAGGGCTTGCCAGGGATGCGCCGTCCAGTCCATGATAGGCGCCGTGATGATGGAAATGCCCGGTTCGGACGAATGGTTCATGCGCCAAGCCATGAAAGAATCCAGAAAAGCCCTGGTGAAGGGGGAGGTGCCCATCGGGGCCATCGTGGTGAAAGACGGCCGCGTGATCGGCCGGGGCTGGAACCAGGTGGAGGCCCTCAAGGACGCCACGGCCCATGCGGAGATGATCGCCCTGACGGCAGCCCAGGAGGCGCTGGGCGACTGGCGGCTGGAAGGCTGCACCCTGTACGTCACCAAGGAACCGTGCCCCATGTGCGCGGGGGCCATCGTCCACTGCCGCCCGGACCGGGTGGTCTTCGGCTGTCCGGACGCCAGGACCGGAGCCGCGGGAGGCTGGATCAACCTGCTGGATTCCAACCCTCCCCTCAACCACAAGTGCGAGGTGCGTCCCGGCGTTCTGGGGGACGAATGCCTGCACCACCTCCAGGAATTTTTCCGTGCGGCGCGGCTGGCGGCCAAAGAACGGAAGAAGCTGGCTGCGGACTCCCCCGCAATCCCGGATGAAAACGGGGAAGACGGCCCCGAATAAAGCACTTTGCATTTGCCAAAGCAGCGGACTCACGGCAAGCTAGCGGGGCTATGGAACACCGGAACGACAACGAGACTGCGGAAGGGACGGAACGCAAGCCGTCCTGGATCAAGGTGCGCCTGCCCAATGGCCGGGAATTCTGGGACGTCAAGCAGCTTGTGGAAGGCAAGCACCTGTTCACCGTCTGTGAAGAAGCCCACTGCCCCAACCGCTACGAATGCTGGAACCAGGGCACGGCCACTTTCATGATCGCCGGGGAGCGGTGCACGCGCGCCTGCGCCTATTGCGCCGTAAAAACCGCCAAGCCCTTTCCGCTGGACCCGGAGGAGCCGCAGCACGTGGCGGACGCCGTCGTGCACATGAAGCTGCGCCACGCCGTCATTACCATGGTCACCCGGGACGACCTTCCGGACGGAGCCGCCGCCCACTTCGCCCAAGTAATCCGGGCCGTCAGAAAAGCCAGTCCCTCCACCATCATTGAGGTGCTGGCCTCGGACCTGAATGAGAAGCCCTCCTCCATCCGGACGCTGATGGCGGCACGCCCCCACATCTTCGGCCACAATCTGGAAACGGTGGAACGCCTGACGCCCATCGTGCGCTTCCGCGCCCAGTACCAGCGCTCCCTGCGCGTCCTCCGGATGGCGCTGGACTGCGTAGACGGCAAGGTTTCCACCAAAAGCGGCATCATGCTGGGCCTGGGAGAGACGGAAGACGAGCTTTTCCGGTCCATGGACGACCTGCTGGAGCACGGCGTCACGGTGCTGACGCTGGGGCAGTACCTGCGCCCCTCCCGCAACCACCTGCCGGTGGTCAAATACATCCATCCGGACGACTTCGTCCGTTATGAGGAGGTCGCGCGAGCCAAGGGCTTCAGGCACGTGGCGTCCGGGCCGCTGGTCCGCAGCTCCTACCATGCCGCCAATTTCACCCCGGAAGCGGACGTGCTGGAGGCCATTAACGAAGATTTGAGAAAGGCCGGCGAACTTTAGAATAAATCTTGATATATTAACCCTTCCCTTTTACCATACAGGCAATTCCACGTCATTGAGAATCTCATGAGCAAAACACGTTCCTTCATCACGGCCGGGGCCATTCTGGGCGGCACGGTCATCGTGACGGCGGCAGTCGCGCCCCTGTTCCTGCCGAACCAGAATATCAAGCCCCTGACATCCGCCCAGGCGGCGGAAATCACCGCACATACCATGAACTCCAAGTGTGCGGACTGCCATAAGCCCGGCACCCACATTTCCGAATTGGTGAACACCCTTTCCGGCGGCCTGCTGGCGCGCCACATCCGGGACGGACAGCGTAGCTACAACATGGATGAACCGCCCACTGCCGTGACCCTTTCCAAACTGGAACACGTGCTCCAGATCAATTCCATGCCACCCACCTCCTACACCATGGTGCACTGGGGCAGCACGCTCACCCTTCCGGAAAAAGCAGCCATGCTCCAGTGGGTCAAGGATGAACGCCTGAAAATCTTCGGCGACATGGTGGGCAAGGAGTACGCCATCACCGCCATCTCCCCCATTCCAGACGCCCTTCCCACGGATCCGGCCAAGGTGGCCCTGGGCTATAAGCTGTTCCATGACGTGCGCCTCTCCACGGACAATACCGTTTCCTGCGCTTCCTGCCACTCCCTGAAGAAGGCCGGCACGGACAACCTGGCCACCTCCACCGGAGTCCGCGGCCAGAAGGGAGGCATCAACGCCCCCACCGTCTTCAACGCCGCCTTCCACACCAAGCAGTTTTGGGACGGACGCGCCGCCAACCTCCAGGAACAGGCGGGCGGACCTCCCCTGAACCCGGTGGAAATGGGTTACGAACATCCGGACGACTGGAACCAGATCGCCGCCAAGCTGAACCAGGACACCGCGTTTGCCGCGGAATTCAGGAAGGTTTATCCCCAGGGCTTCAACGGAGAAACCATCACAAACGCCATCGCGGAATATGAAAAGACCCTCATCACGCCGAACAGCCCGTTCGACCGTTATTTGAAGGGTGATGAAAACGCCATCAGCGAGAATGCCAAGAAGGGCTACAGGCTCTTCCTCAAGCTCGGTTGCCAGACCTGCCACACCGGCCCCGCCATGGGCGGCCAGTCCTTTGAATACGCCGACCTCAAGGGAGACTTCTTTGCCGGACGCGCCAAGACCAATGACGACAACGGCCTGATGAACTTTTCCAAGAAGGAATCAGACAGGCACAGGTTCCGCGTTCCCACCCTCCGCAACGTGGAGCTTACCTGGCCGTACATGCATGACGCCTCCGCCCAGACGCTGGAGGAAGCCATCACCAAGATGTACCACTACCAGCTCGGCTACGACAAATTGGACAAGAAAGAGGTGAGCTTGCTGGTGGCCTTCCTGAAAACCCTGACCGGGGAATACAACGGCAAGCCCGTCCAGGGCGAAGTCTGCCCCGCCTCCTGAGCCAGAGGAAAGCATTTTTTCCAGCCGCGCCATGAACCTTCATGGCGCGGCTTTTTTGTATTCCCCCTTCCGGCTTATTGCCGGAAAACCCCCGTTTCCGGCTTTTCCTCCGCGTCATACTTAGATTAAACTAATGGGTAAATGATTCATGATGAATAATTTTTATCCAAATTGAAAACACAGGCACATAATATCATTGACTTACTAGTTTGATGAAACTAACTTTCTCCCGGATTTGATTCATACACACACCATGCCACTCTCCATGCTCAACATCGGCGATATTCGCCAGGTTAACAAAATTCATGGCAGGGATGAAACCCGGCGTTTTCTGGAAAGCCTGGGCTTCGTTGCCGGCAGCACGGTTTCCATCGTTTCTGAAAACGGCGGAAACTTCATCGTCAATGTCAAGGGGTCCCGGATAGCTCTCAGCAAGGCTCTTGCATGCAAGATATTCGTGGCCTGAACCTTCTCATCCAACAATCAGCCATCATTCTATGACCAAACACCGTACATTAAGAGACGCCCTGATCGGGGAAACCGTGACCGTCGGGAAACTGGCGGGGGAAGGCCCGGTCAGAAGGCGCATCATGGACATGGGAGTCACCAAGGGAACGCAGATTTTCATCCGCAAAGTCGCCCCCCTGGGAGATCCCATTGAAGTCACTGTCCGCGGCTACGAACTCTCCATTCGCAAATCGGAAGCCGAGAACATCCATATCCATTGATTCCGCCCTTATTACCGCACGTTTCCTGACCTGACAGCAAGACGGCGCACCCATACATCAAGACAAGGAAACATCCATGAGCAACATTACCATCGCCCTGGCGGGCAATCCCAACTGCGGAAAAACCACTCTCTTCAACGCCCTGACAGGCGCCAGCCAGTACGTCGGGAACTGGCCCGGCGTTACTGTGGAAAAAAAGGAAGGCCGCCTGAAAGGCCACAAGAACATCATCATTGAAGACCTTCCGGGCATTTATTCTCTTTCCCCCTACACCCTGGAGGAAGTCGTCAGCCGGAATTACCTGGTCACGGACCATCCCTCCCTCATCCTGAACCTGGTTGACGGCAGCAACCTGGAACGCAATCTTTACCTCACCACCCAGCTTTGCGAGCTGGGCGTTCCCGTCATCATCGCCCTGAACATGATGGACATTGTCCGGAAGCGCGGCGACCGCATTGACACGGAAAAGCTTTCCCGGGATCTCGGCTGCCAGGTGCTGGAAATCAGCGCCCTGAAAGGGACCGGAATCCGTGAACTGGTGGACGCCGTCGTAAAAACGGCCACCTCGGAGGATGCCCGGGCCCCGCGCGCCGTGCACTTCCCGGACCGTCTGGAAAAAGCCATCGGGGAAATAGGGGAAATAATCACCGGCAAATGCCTGGACCAGCAGAAAAAATGGTTTGCCGTCAAGGTTTTTGAAAGGGACCAGAAAGTCGCGGACCAGCTCGCGCTCACCTCTGAGGAGCAGTCCCGCATCAACGGGATCATTGAAGCCATGGAACAGGAGATGGATGACGACAGCGAATCCATCATCACCAACGAGCGCTACAATTCCATTTCACGCATTACCGCGGATTCCGTCGTCAAGGCCGGCATCGGCAGCCTGACGGGCAGCGACAGGATCGACCGCATCATCACCAACCGCTGGCTGGGCCTCCCCATCTTTGCCGTCGTCATGTGGGCGGTGTATTACATTTCCATCCAGACGGTGGGCGCATGGGGAACGGACTGGGCCAATGACACCTTCTTCGGGGAATGGGTTCCGGAATGGGTGGGCGGCCTGCTGGAAAGCGCCAACTGCGCCCCGTGGCTGGAAAGCCTGATTCAGGACGGCGTGATTGCCGGCGTGGGGGCCGTCCTAGGCTTCCTGCCGCAGATGGCGGTGCTGTTCCTGTGCCTGGGTATTCTGGAAGATTGCGGCTACATGGCCCGCGTGGCCTTCATCATGGACCGCATTTTCCGCAAATTCGGCCTTTCCGGGAAGTCCTTCATCCCCATGCTCGTTTCCATGGGCTGCGGCGTTCCGGGCATCATGGCCACCCGCACCATTGAGAATGAAAAGGACAGGCGCATGACCATCATGACCACCACGTTCATTCCATGCGGAGCTAAAACGCCCATCATCGCCCTGATTGCAGGCGCCTTCTTCCCGGAAAATTCCTGGGTGGCCCCGGGAGCCTACTTCATCGGGGTGGGCGCCATCATCCTTTCCGGCCTCATTCTGAAAAAGACCGCCATGTTCTCCGGGGATCCCACCCCCTTCGTCATGGAACTTCCCATTTACCACGTTCCCGCCTGGAAGAACGTCATCATCCACGCGTGGGAACGCTGCAAGGCCTTCATGCAAAAAGCCGGGACGGTTATCTTCGTTTCCAGCGCCCTGATCTGGTTCCTTTCCAGCTACAACTGGAAGGTTGATTCCGTGGAGCAAAATGACAGCATGCTGGCTTCCATCGGCAACGTGGCCGCACCCGTCTTCCAGCCGCTGGGCTGGGGCGAATGGAAACCTACCATGGCCACCATCACCGGACTGATTGCCAAGGAAAACGTGGTCGGCACCTTCGGCGTCCTGTATGCGGACGGCAGTTCCGGGGAAGAGGCGGAGGAAGAACCCGCCGAAACGCAGGAAATGTCCCCCGCCGGCCAGGAGCTCCAGGCATCCCTGGAGGGCGCCTCTGAAGAAGCTGCCGCCGAGGAAGCCGCCGCTGAAGAGGAGGAAGATGAAGACGCTGAAATCAGGGAAACCGGGGACCGCCTGGTCCAGGCGGGAGCCTTCACGTTCCTGAGCGCCTTCTCCTTCATGATTTTCAACCTTCTCTGCGCCCCCTGCTTTGCCGCCATGGGAGCCATCAGAAGGGAAATGAACAGCGCCAAATGGACTTTCTTCGCCATCGGCTACATGTGCGCCCTGGCGTACTGCCTGGCCTTCCTGATTTACCAGATGGGAGCATGGCTTTATGCGGAAGCTTCCTTCGGCATCGGGCAGGGGCTCGCCGTATTGCTCCTGCTAGGCCTCATTTACCTGGTGGTGAAGAAACCCTCCGCATCCTCCAAATAACCCTCATACCCACTCCTAACCCCCTCACCAACATGGGAACATATATCATTGCCACCCTCCTTTTCCTGGCCCTGGCCTACGCGCTGTATAAAACGTTCAGCAAGCGCGGCAAGTGCTGCGGCAACTGTGACGGGTGCGGCAACGGCGGCGATAGCTGCTGCGGCAGCGGCGGCGGTTGCTGCGGAGGCCACCATCACGACGACGATCAAGAAAAACAGGACTGAGCCCAGTCTCAGCCCTTTCTTTCAGAACCTGCAGACCGCCCGCGGTTTGCAGGTTCTTTCCTTCTGCGCATGCCACATGCGCTCCCTCCTTAACCGATCCAGCCGTGCTGGTACGCCGCCATGGCCGCAATCACCAGCGCGATAAACAGGAAGATGAACCACATCACATTGTGGCGGTGGCGGTACTCCACGGCCATCAGGGGCTCCCATTCCTTTTCCACAAAGGAGAAGTCGTCACCGCTGGCAAAACGGTCGTACAGCGTTTCCAGCTCCTGCCCCGTCACCCCTTCCGGAGCGGCGAATACCGGCGGGCAGCATGAGCCCGTCTTGAACACGATTTCACAGTGGTAGATGCCGTCCGCTTCCTTGTAGGACTGGAGGCACGCGCCGTCACGGGCGCATACCACATGGCCAGTCGTTCCCTCCTGCAAGCGGCGCAGAGCAGTATCACGGTCGGTCACTTCATCATTTGAAATTTCCCATTGAACCTTACTCATTCTGTCAGTTTAAGACAGTTCCCATCCAAGTCAACATGGTTTTAAATGTTTCCTGACGCCGGAAATGTCATCAATTGTCATAAATCCGGCAGCGTGCAAGGCGCTGACCTTAACGTTCTTCTTCGTGTTTAATTCACCTAACTTGTTGTTAGTCAAACCAAAGAACTTTCAACAGATGGGAAGAAGTGCTAATCTAACCATCAGCGGCTACAACCAGCCGCACAACATAAGATGATGAACAAGTACACATGTATCATGATAGGAGCCGCCTGCCTGCTGGCAGCCTCCTGTCAGGCGGATACGGCCCGCAGGGAACCGGTGCGGAATACGGCGCCGGCCTCCTCCGTACAGGCCTCTTCCGCAGCGCCCCAGTCCGGACAACGGAATGACGGGGTTCAGGAACACAGGCGTTTCAAGCGCCTCTCGCTTCCTTTGAGATAAAGAATAAGCAACGCCGCACCCCCTACCTGATCGAGAATGCGACGTTGCCGCCAGGTCATGCAGACCCCTTCAATGCCCTTGCACGCAGGATTCCGCTCTCTGCATGCAGACGGACAAGGAAGACTTGATTATTATTGCGCTTCCACAGATTCGGGACATTTCCCGCCTAGAACGTGACGACGCATTGTACGGAGAAGATATTGGCGGAGTTGACGTCATCCCGCCCGGAAGGATTCTTCACATACTGGTAGGAAGGCTGGATGAGGCAGTACGGCGTAATGGAGAAGCTGTACGTGCATTCCAGAATCATTTCCCGGTCATGCCCGGGCCGCGTTTCCGCCAGCGTGTCGGCATCCGGCTTGCTCACGGAGAAGCCTACGCCGAAGAAGTTGCCGTCCGCTTCTTTCAAGCCGGTCATGACTTCCAGAGGTTTCTTGAAAATGACCCCGGCGGACGCCTGGGCTTCCGCTCCGCAGATGTTGCCTGATTCGGCGCTGCTCCAGCCGGCGCGGGCGAACAGGGCGAACGGGCTGCTGCCCAGGTCCTGTTCCAGGTTGAACGCCACGCCTCCATGGTTCTTGCCGTCCGCATGGAACATGAACGGCTGCAGGCGGTACGTGCCCGTGCCGATGCCGAAGGCCTTTTCATGCGTCCAGCCGATTTCACCGAGCAGGTTGAAGGATTTTCCGGTCGTGTGGTGGAACGGGTTGCGGCGGGGTTCATTGTCCATCATGTTGCCGCCCACCTGGATGAACCAGTTTTCATTGAACTGGTACTGCCCCACGAACCCGAAGTTGGAGTCCCCCAGCGGAAGCACCTGGTTGTTGACGAAGGGAGCGCCGCCGAACTGTCCGAAGGTGGTGTTGGCATACGTATTGGCGTCAAAATAGTTCGTCTGGTTGATCATGCCGCCCATGATGACGAGCTGGCCGTCCATGAAACCCTGGGAAAGGAGGAGTTCCGGCAGGTAGAAGTAGCCGTCTTCAAAAACGTCGCAGTTGGCGGGGCCGCTCGCGCCCCAGGAGTCGTCCAGCGTGGTGCGGTGCGTATGCCTGTTCAGGGCCACGGAGCCGGAGAGCTCGCTCTTGATCCAGGTTCCCTGGTTGCGGCTGGATTTGAACAGCTGCAGCCCGGCCTGGGCGTGGAATTTGTACCAGCTCTGGCTGGAACCGGCAGTCTCTTCGTTCGCGGCCGCATGGTGGCCCTTGGTATAGAGGAACGCCTGCTCCACCAGAAACTGGAAGCCGGCTTTCTCGTAAGCGCCTTTATGCAGATCCGTCAGGGCCCTGGTCAGAAGATCGTTCGGAATGGGCGTGCTTTCATCGCCGTATTCGTCCCCGAACAGGTCGATGTCGTCCAGAATGGAACCTTTGCCTTCAGCCTCTTCCGCAGCCGGAGCGGCGGCGGTAGTGGCTACGGATGCCGTACCGGCCATGCAGAAGCCGGAGCAGGCCAGCAGGGCGGGTATCATGTAGCGTTTCTTCATAGTAATGCTGTATCTTGAGTCTTCCTCGTCAATCGCGGATGTTCAGCCTTCCATGGCGGAGGAGCATTCCTGCTCCCGGCCTGCGGCGGACTGCGCATCCACGGCTTTGCCGCATGCGCCCATACAGAACTCACAGTCCCCGCAGAGCAGGCGGTATCTGGGACGCCGGACGAGAAGCCCGGCCAGTTTCCGGTACCGGCAAATCCGGCGGAAGAAACGGTGAAGTCCTGTATGGGTCAAGTTCATGCAACGCGGCAAAGTTAGATAGAACTAACTATTGAGTCAACACTTTTTCTCCCTTAGCCCTTTTCCAATTTGGAACTCCTTCCATGAAGCACGTTTCATACCTCTTTTATGATCAATGTATTGAAAAATCTTTAAAATAATTTTACGTACCGTAAAAAAATTAGTTGGAACTAATTCAACTTGACCTGAAACCTGCGGAACGTTACAAAAAAGCAGGCCTATTGGAGATCATCCAACCCTTCCGGGAAAGAAACGGCTGCATGCCGCCAAGGCCGGCTGAACCCAACAAAAAACATTACCATGAGTTACATCAACAACAAGGGCCTCTGGGGCTTCGTCGGCGGAGTCATCGCCGCCGCCATCGGCACGAAAGTGGTTAAAAGCCCCGCTACCAGGAAATTGGCCGTCCAGGGGCTTTCCAAAGCCATGCTCATCCAGCAGAAGGCCATGGAGCAACTGGCCAATATCCGTGAAGAAGCGCAGGACTTGTGCCACGAGGCCGCCGCTGAAAACCGCAAGCCGGAACAGTAACAATCTCATTGTTCATCATCATACTGGGGCAGCCCGTTTCCTTCTCCGCCGGCGGAACGGGCAGCCTCCAACGGGGGAAACGCACGGAGAAGGGCGTTTCCCCCTTTTTCATTTTTCCAAACCGATGCACTATCAGGTTATCCACCATACGCCCGGCAGGCTCCGGGTGCGCTGCGGCCGCGGCATGTTCAACCATGACCAGGCCTGCGGCATTGAATGCAGGCTCCTGAAGCTGAAAGGGGTCAGCTCCGTCAAGGCCACTCCCTGCAACGGGGGGGTGTTCATCCTGTACGAAGGGGCGAATCCCCAGACCATTTTCCGCGCGCTGGACAGGCTCAGGCCGGAAACGCTCCGCAGCCATGAACCGGAAGAACGAGCGGAAGCCAGGAAACTGGGCCAATCCTTTTCCCTTAAGATAGCCGGGAAAGTTTCTTCCTTCCTGCTCTGCAAATTATTCCTGCCGCCCCCTCTCAGAATGGCCAAGGCTTTCTGGAATTACGGCTCCTATTTCCGGCGCGGAATGGCGGGCCTGGGCAGCGGCAGGCTCAATGTGGCGGTTCTGGACGCCGTATCCATCGGGGTCTCCATCGGCACCAGGGCCTACGGAACGGCCAATTCCATCATGTTCCTTCTTTCCATTTCAGACCTGCTGGAAAATTACACGCGGAAGAAGACCCGGGCGGCGCTTGCGGCCAGCCTGAGCATCAACGTGGACCAGGTCTGGAGGGTGGAAAAGGACGGCATGCGCCAGGTTCCCATGGAACAAATCCGGCCCGGGGACAAGATCCGAGTGGACGCAGGCAACGTCATCCCTGTGGACGGCGCCGTCCTGTCCGGGGAGGCGGAAGTGAACCAGGCCGCCATGACGGGGGAATCGGAAGCGGCAGCCAAGCAGGAAGGCTCCGTCGTCTTCGCCGGGACCACGCTGGAAACAGGCTCCCTCGTCATCCGGGTGGACGCCATGGGCGACCAGTCCCGCATCAACAACATCATCGCCCTGATTGACCATTCGGAGGAATTGAAAGCCCGCATCCAGAGCCGGGCGGAAAAACTCGCGGATTCCATCGTTCCCCTCACCCTGCTCACGGCGGGGGCGCTGTTCCTGTTCACCCGGAACATCTCCAAGGCGCTCTCCGTGCTGATGGTGGATTATTCCTGCGCCATCAAGCTCGCCACGCCCATTTCCGTCATCTCCGCCATGAAGGAAGCTTCCGCGCGCAAGATCATGATCAAGGGCGGAAAATTCATGGAGCTGTTCGCCAGGGCGGACACCATCGTTTTTGACAAGACGGGCACGCTGACCTCAGCCTGCCCCCAGGTAACGCAGATTGTCCCCCTGAGCGACTGCAGCCGGGAATACATCCTGAAAACGGCCGCCTGCCTGGAAGAGCACTTCCCCCACAGCGTGGCGCGGGCCGTCGTGCGCAAGGCGCTGGAGGAAGGCCTGCACCATGAGGAAGAGCACGCGGAGGTGGAATACATCGTGGCCCACGGCATCTCCTCCCGCCTGCATGGGAAGAAGGTCCTCGTGGGCAGCTACCACTTCCTTTTTGAAGATGAAGGCATCCCCCTCACGGAAGAACAGCGGCAGACTATCCGCAGCCACGCCAGGGGCAAATCCAACATCTTCCTGGCCATAGGCCGCAGGGCGATCGGCATGATCGGCGTCAGCGATCCTCCCAGGCCGGAAGCCAGGGAAACGATCGCCCGGCTGAAGCGGCAGGGCATTTCCTCCATCATCATGCTCACCGGAGACAGCGAGTCCGCCGCCCGCGCCATCAGCCGCCAGCTGGGCATCACGGAATACCGCTCCCAGGTTCTGCCGGAGGACAAGGCGCGCTTCATCCAGCAGTTGAAGCAGTCCGGAAGAACGGTGTGCATGGTGGGTGACGGCATCAACGATTCCCCCGCCCTTTCCTGCGCGGACGTCTCCGTCTCCATGAAGGATTCTTCCGACATCGCCCGTGAAGTAGCGGACATTTCCCTGCTGTCCAGCTCCCTGAGTGAACTGGCGGTTTTAAGGGAACTAAGCTGCGCCGTCCTTGAAAAAATAGAGCGCAACTACCGCTTCATCGTCGGGTTCAACACCTCCCTGATTCTGCTGGGCATGTTCGGGCTGATTACCCCGGCCCTTTCCGCATTCCTCCACAATGCCTCCACGGTGTACGTCAGCGCGCGCAGCACGCGCCGCTGCCTGCCCCCGGTTGGCACTCCGCAGTAAAAGGAAAGGGATGGTTCATGTGGAAATGAACCATCCCTTTGAAAAACGTCCTGGGCCTTCCTATTCTCCGCTCTTCCGGCAATGCTCCGTCAGGAGCTGGAACCGGGAAATTTCCTCCAGCGTCATGATGTGTTCAATGCCGCAGGCCACTTCGTCCGCGCGCTTCTCCTCCATCTTCAGCACCGTGATCAGGAATTCTTTCACCATGGTATGGCAGGAAATAACCCGGTCCGCGTAATAACGGCCCTCCCGGGTCAGCACAATGGGGGAATACTGCGTATATTCAACCAGGCCGCGTTCCTTCAACTGCTTCATGGCCAGGGAGACGGAAGGCTTCTTCACGTTCAGCGCCTCCGCGATCTCTCCTACGGCGGCGCACCCTTTTTCCAGCTCGATGTTGCGGACGGCCTCAATGTAATCCTCCAGGCTGTTGCTCAGCTCCAGGGAGGGAAAGTTTTTGCGTATCATGACTGATGCTTATTAGGTTTAACTAACAAAAACAATAACCCAAGCTCCGGTCAAGTCAACCTCTTCTTGAAAAATATTAGGTGAGACAAACTTTTTTCTTGCAAAACAAGTTAGATTACACTAACTTTCATTCATGGTCAGCCCAAACCCGGAAAGAAACAACGGAAGAAAATGCTCCGGCGGCGTTCCCGCCAGAACGGAGTCCTTCTTCTCCAGGTTCTTTCCCGCCTCGCGCCCCTGCTGCTGCCGGGGCTGCGCCCTGAAATGCTCCGGGAAAAATTGTCCCTCCGGCAACAAGGGAAAACAGGCGCGGCCAAACTCCTTGGGGAACGCGTCCACAAACTGTATGGACTAGTCATCCGGTGCTCTAACACATTATCGCCTAAACACGGGCGCGTTCCCCTTCCCTTTTTTCCTTCCTCTGCGGGACGCGGTCAGCGGAGAACCACCGCCGGACCGTCATACCCTTCAGGCGTATAGCTGCGGATGGAGACGCCCCCCTCCGCCGTCACGTCCGCCGCCCAGCACTCGGCATGGTGGAAGCAGGCGCCCAGATTGACGTACAGCCGCCCTCCCCTTTTCCCGGTCACCGCACGGCGGTGCAGATGGCCGAAGATGACGACTTCCGCTTCCGGGAAAAAGCGTTCCGTGAATTTCCGCATGCGCCGCATCATCGTCAGCCATGCCAGAAGAATCTGCGCGGGCCGCTCCGGCGGCCAGGCGGAATGCGCCAGAAAACGCACCAGCTTGTTCCGGCACGCCCCGGAACGCGTGTAAATGGGGGGAACCAGCACGCTCATGGCGCGCGCCAGTTCCAGCCGCCGCCGCAAATCCGTATCCGCCTCCGGGAACGCGGCAATCAGCTCACGGGAGGCCTGCTTGTTTTTCAAATATTCCCATCCCCACGGGGCCACCTCCTTGAACAGGGCATGACCGTGCAGGGCGCAGACGCGTCCCCCCTGCAATTTCAGCAGTCCGGCCTTCTCATCCGGGTCATGGTTGCCGGCCAGCAGCACGGGCTGCACTCCGGCATCCCGGCACATTTGCAGGAAACGGGCGCGTTTTTCCAGCCCTTCCGCCTGGCAGGGGCTTTCACGGGTTTCACTGAGGTCCCCGCACACCACCAGATGAGTGCACCCCTCCAGCAGGAAAGCCAGTTCCTCCGGCTCCCGGGCCAGCGCCTTGGCATGGCCGAAGTGGACGTCTGAAATGAACCGGGCACGTTCCCCCGGAGCAAGGTCAAGTTCCTGAATCATAAGGGCGGAGGGAGGAGGAAAACAACCATGGAATCAGGAGCGCAGCCGCTGCCGCACCATCTCATACAGGCACACGCCCGTAGCTACGGACACGTTCAGGCACGGAACGCTCCCCTTCATGGGAATCCTGATCAGGAAGTCGCAATTCTCTTCCGTCAGCCGCCTCATTCCTTCCCCTTCCGCGCCCATCACCAGCGCGGCCGGCCCCGTGAAATCCGTTTCATACAGGTCGCGGTCCCCCTTGTCCGAGGTGCCGAATATCCAGATGCCGCGGCCCTGGAGCTGCTTCATGGTGCGCGCCAGGTTGGTCACCTGGATGAAAGGCACCTTTTCCGCCGCCCCCACGGAGACGCGCAGCACGGTCTCCGTAATGCCCACGGACTTGTCACGCGGAGCGATTACGGCATCCACGCCCGCGCCGTCCGCCGTCCGCAGAATGGCTCCCAGGTTGTGGGGGTCCTGCACGCAGTCCAGAATCAGCAGCAGGGGGTTGGGGGACTTGTCCAGAATCCCGTCCAGCACATCCTCTCCCAGCGCCTTCACGGCAATTTTGGCCGGAGCGCTGCGCACATGCTTGTTCCGGCGCGCCTCCTGTTCGTTCCCTTGGGGTCTCATGCCCATGAATTAGCGTGTTTCACGCTTCTTTTCCAGACAAATATGCCCCGCCGCCCCATCATTGGGCGTGACTTGAGGGTCTCCGTTATGCTACAGTTCCGTACCATTCAAGATGAAGACGAGCGACTTTTTAGTCATTGGGGCAGGTGTTGCCGGATTGAGTTTCGCCTTGAGAGCGGCGGAACACGGCAAGGTTGCCGTCATTACAAAAGGCAAATTTCTGGATTGCAGTTCCGCCAAGGCGCAGGGCGGCATAGCCGCCGTTTGGGACCGCAACGACTCCTTTGAAGACCACATTGCGGACACGCTGGACGCCGGCGCGGGCCTCTGCAACGAACAGGCCGTACGCACCATTGTGGAGGAAGGCCCCGGCGCCATCCGGGAACTGCTGGAATGGGGCGTCAATTTTGACCCCGGCAACCAGGGGGAGGATTACGAACTGGCCCGGGAGGGAGGCCATACCAAGCGGCGCATCCTCCACGCCAAGGACGCCACCGGCCTGGAAATCACCTCCAAGCTGCTGGAGGCGGCCAAGCTCCACCCCAACATCCAACTGCTGGAAGACCACTTCGCCATCGACCTGATTACGACGACCAAACTAGGTCTGGTCACGGAAGACCGCGTGCTTGGGGCCTACGTGCTGGACCGCGCCTCCGGGGAAGTGGAAATTTTCCGGTCAGACCGCGTGCTGCTCGCCACCGGCGGCTGCGGACGCGTGTACCTGTACACCACCAACAATGATTCCGCCACGGGGGACGGCGTAGCCATGGCCTGGCGCGCGGGAGCCACCATCGCCAACATGGAATTCGTGCAGTTCCACCCCACCTGCTTCTTCAACACCCGCGCGGAAGGAGCGGAAGCGCGCTCCTTCCTCATCTCCGAGGCCGTGCGGGGCGAAGGCGGCGTACTGATCGGAGCGGACGGGAAGGAATTCATGCACAAGTACGATCCCCGCAAATCCCTGGCCCCGCGCGACATTACCGCCCGCGCCGTGGACTCGGAAATGAAGAGGACGGGCAGCATGTGCGTCTATCTGGATATCTCCCATAAGCCGGAGGGCTTCGTCCAGGAGCGCTTCCCCCTGATTTACGAGACCTGCAGCCGCTACGGCATCAACCCCGCCAGGGAGCCCATTCCGGTCGTTCCCGCAGCGCACTTCCAGTGCGGCGGCGTCCTGACGGACGTCAACGGCCAGACCAGCCTGGATGGCCTTTACGCCGCCGGGGAAACCGGGTGCACGGGCCTCCACGGCGCCAACCGCCTGGCCTCCAACTCCCTGCTGGAATGCGTGGTGGTCGCCAAGCGCGCGCTGGACTCCATGCTCTCCCTCCAGCCGCTGAGAAAGGATGCCCCCACTTCTTACGACATCCCCGCGTGGCACCACGGGGATACCGCCCTGCCGGACGAACTTTCCGTCATCTATCACAATTGGGATGAAATCCGCCGCCTGATGTGGGATTATGTCTCCATCGTGCGGACCAACAAAAGGCTGGACCGCGCGGCCACGCGCCTCCGGATGCTTCACCGGGAGGTGAAGGACTTCTACTGGGGGTACCGCATCACGCCGGACATCCTGGAACTGCGCAACCTGGTGGCGGTGGCCTCCCTGATCGTGGACTGCGCCATGCGGCGCAATGAAAGCCGCGGGCTCCACTTCAACACGGATTATCCCGGCAAGCTGGATCACCGCTTCGTCACTCAACTGCACCGATGGTAAAACACTGGCAACGTCAACAGGCATTCCGGAAGGGTTCCGCTGGGAACTCCTTCCTTTCCGCATGCCTGCTTGCGTTGCTGGCCCTGGCTCCGGCAGGGGCCGCCAGGGCGGACATCCAGACGGGCCGGAGCGCAACCCGCGCCCTGGCGGACAGCTCCGGACGGCCCAAAGGCCCCGTCATCATCACCCCCACGCAGCGGGACCCGCTGCCCAGGGTCATCGTCAAATCGCCCGCCGCGGCCGCGGGCGGCAAACGCCCGGCACCCCAGCCCCGCATCCTTCCCAGGACGGCCAGGCGGAGCCCCGGCACCTATCCCTGGCGGCTCAATATCACCGCCACGGTCTTCTGGGTGGGGGAGGATTCCACGGAGCGCAACCCGGTAGCCAACCACAAGAGCTCGTGGGACTCCGCCTGGCGGGAAAACTTCGGCGGTTTCGACAATCCGGACCCCGTGTGCCGCACCGTGGACTTCCGCCCGAAAACGTTCGTCCCCCGGCAAAATCCTTTTTACGTGGCGCTGCCCTACAATGACGTTTGCAAGGGAGAGCACAAGACGGAGGCGTCACGCGTCATCCCGTGGTTCCGCCGGGAATACACGGGGAAAGGGCAATCCGTCTGCAAAGGCAGGTGGGTGCAGATCGTCTACAACAAGCGCTCCTGCTTTGCCCAGTGGGAGGACTGCGGCCCCTTCACCACGGAAGACTGGCCCTATGTCTTCGGCGACAAGCCCCCCGTCAACACCCAGAACAAGGGAGCGGGCATCGACATCTCCCCCGCCGTGCGCGACTACCTGGGCATCACCGGCGGAACGGCCGTCGTCCACTGGCGCTTTGTGGAATTCTACCGCATCCCCCGCGGCCCCTGGTCCAAATGGGGGGATAACAACCCCTTCGTCAATTCCGAAGTAGGCCCCGGGAGAAAAGCCCTCCAGTCCCGGGAAGACCGCCTGCGCCAGCAGCAGGAAGCCATCCAGAGGGAGCTGTTGAAGGATCCCCAGAAGCTCAGGAGGGAACTCCAGGGATAGTCCGTTCCGCCGCGGCCATGCAACGTCCACGCATTCTACATATTTTCAGCCGCTACGGCGACGTGGGGGGGGAGGAAGTCTGCTTCCGCGCCATCACGGAAGAGCTGCGTGCCGTGGCGGACGTCACCCCCTTTGTCTATTCCACCGCGGAGCTGTTCCAGAGCCCCCACGGCGCGCTGACGAAAATGCGCTACATGCTCCGCAACAGGGACGTGGAGGAAAAGCTGCGCGAATGCCTGCGCAGAGACCGCTATGACGCGTGGATCATCCACAACACGTTCCCGGCCATGTCCCCCTGCGTCTACGGGCTGGCCCTGGAGCAATCCGTTCCCGTCATCCACTACCTGCACAACTACCGCGCCGGATGCCTCAACGGGGTATTCTACCGGGACGGCTTCCCCTGCTTCTCCTGTAAAAACGGCAACTACCTTCCCGGCGTCCTGCACGCCTGCTGGCGCGGCAGCGCGGCCTATTCCGCCCTGGCGGCCGCTACGCTATATAAAACGCGCCGCATGGGCACCTGGAACCGCCTTTCCTCCTACATCGCCGTCAGCCGCCGCCAGCGGGAGCTCCTCATCCAAACCGGAATACCGGAGGACAAAATCAGGGTCATCCCCCACTTCATCCGGCAAAAAACCACCCCCCGCCGAACCACCCCCCGCCGGGACGTTCTTTACGCCGGACGCCTTACGCAGGAAAAAGGCGTCCTCCCACTGGTTCAGGCGTGGGAACGCCTTGCCCCTCCCGGCCGCACCCTCTACCTGATGGGGGACGGCCCCCTGCGCGGGGAACTGGAGCGCTACGTCGCTTCCCGCCGCCTTGAATCCATCCGCCTGACCGGGTTCATTCCCCATGAGGAACAGGGCGCCGTGCGCGCCGCCTGCGGACTGGCCGTGGCGCCCTCCCTGTGGGAGGAAACCTTCGGCATGGTCGTCCTGGAATCATGGCTCCACGGCACGCCCGTCATCGTCACCCCCCGCGGCGGCCTGCCGGAGCTCATCAGCCACGGCCGGAACGGCTGGATTGCCCGGGAACCTTCCGCGGACGCGCTGGCGGAAACGCTGCGCACCGCCCTGGAGGAAGAGGAACGCTGGCCGTCCATGGGCGCGCACGGGCAGCAGCTCCTGTCCTCCACGTATTCCCCCGCCGCATGGCTTCAGTCCATGGGCAGCCTTCTTGAGGAACTCCGCCTCTTCCGTCAATCCCCCAACATCACGGCATCATGAAATGGTACACCTGCACTCCCGTTCCCTTCAAAGGGGACCACACCTTCTTTTCCCGTGATTCCGGGGCTTTCTGCAAAGCCTTCCAGCGGATCGGCTTGGAAAGCAGGGCCATCATGCCCACGCCCGTCCAGGAGGGGGACGACCCCGACCTCATCCGCACGGAGTACGCCAACCTGGAAGACGCCGCCTGGTGGAAATCCCTGGGCATTGACGGACTGGTCCTGTACGCCTGGGGCACGGGCAAATATCTTCCCATCGCCAGGGCCATCCATGACGCGGGCATCTTCCTGGTGGTGTACATGGATTCCTCCGGACTGTTTTTTCCGTGGCAATACTGGCTCCCCATCGCGGAAAACATGTGGACCAGGGACGTCTTCGCCCGCGGAAAAATCAGGGGCACCGCCTTTTTCCTGCTGCGCCTGCTGAAACAGCACACCTGGAACCTGGCCAGCCGGGGAAGAAGAAAACACCTGGACCAGGGGGACATGGTAGCCTTCCCCATGCCGGCAGCCGTCAAATCCATTCAGGACCGGGAATGGCTCTACGGAAAATCCATCGTCCGGAAACTGGCCCTCATTCCCAACCCCATTTCCTCCACCTGCCGCTATGCCGGGGAGAAACGCAACATCATCATGGCCGTGGGCCGCTGGGACGACCTTCTCTACAAACGCCCCTTCCTGCTGATGGCCACGCTGGAACAGGCCCTGCCCCGCGCACCGCACTGGGAAGCGGAAATCTACGGGAACATCCCTCCCCTCCTCCGGGAATGGCACGGCAATCTTCCGGAAGACCTCCGCGCCCGCATCCGCCTGGCCGGCTACCTGCCCAACGCGGAGCTGCAAAAGAAATACTCCCAAGCCAGAATCAGCCTCTGCACCTCCCGGTCCGAGGGAACGCACGTCGCCTCCGCGGAAGCGCTCTGCGCCGGGGCTTCCGTCGTTGGTCCGCGCCTTACGCCCCTGCTGAACTGCCTGCAATGGTACGTTTCCCATGATTCCGGCACGCTCAGCCCAAAAGACACCCCGGAAAGCGTCTCCGGGGCGCTGCTGGAGGAAATCCGCGCCTGGGATGAAGGAAAACGCAGCCCGGAGGAAATTTCCCGCTACTGGTGCTCCCTGCTGCATGCGGAAAACTCCTGCAAGCGCATCATTGCCGCTTATGAGGCCGCCAAAGGCGGCAGCTGACCGCTAATTCCCCAACAGGGCGCGGGCCTCTATCCACACGTCCTCCCAGCTTCTGTCCGCCAGCGTCCCGTAAAGGGGGTGCCCCCACAGCCGCGCGCGCATGGCCGCCGGAGAAGCCAGCCCCAGCAGAAAACGCGTCAACTGGGAAGGGCGGGCCAGCGCGGGCTTCCTCTGCGCCGCCAGCTCCATGACGGCGGAACGCAGTTCTTCCGGAAGCGGTCCGGGGTCCTCCAATTCCATCTCCGCAGGTACTGCGCCGCAGCACCCCGGACAATGCCCGCAGGGTCCGGACGGCTCCCGGAAGCCGAAGTAGGCGTCCAGGCTCCTGTTGAGGCAGGCGGAAGACGTCAGCGTGGAAACGCACGTTTTCCAGCGTTCCAGCCCGTTCAGCCGGGACCGGGAAAAATACTGCGCGAATTCCTCCGCGGCTTCTTCCGCATCAAACCCTTCCGAATGCAAGTGAAGGGCTGTCTGGCGCAGGTCCACCTTCCATTCCCCGGAAAGGACCAGCTCGTCAAGCCATGCGCCGGCTTCTTCCCAGGAAATCCCCCATTCCGCGGCCAGAGCCTCCACTTCCCCCTCCCGGTGGCCGTCCATCCATTGCAGCCGGGAACGTTCCTCCCCATCGCGGCCGCACAGGATTTCCTCCATCCGGAACAGGGGGCGCACCTTGTAATACTTGTACCCCATGCCCTGTTCCCGGACGGAACCGGAACGCTTCAGGTCAAAGAGCATCCGGTCCACCGCCACATCCGGCAAGTCATGGACCGCGGAGGCCTCATACAGGGACACAATATGCTCTCCCCTCCGGGACAGCAGGGACGCCAGCCCTTTTACGCCATGGCGTTCCGGCTCCGCCGCATGCAGGCGGTTGACCACGGCCACGCCGTCGCGCCCGGACAGCATCACCAGACTGAAGGAAGGCAGCCCGTCGCGCCCGGCACGGCCGGATTCCTGCACATACGCCTCCAGGCTGGCGGGGGGATGGTAATGCACCACGGAGCGCACGTCCGGCTTGTCAATTCCCATGCCGAAGGCGATCGTCGCCACCAGCACGTCCGCCGCCCCCGCCAGGAACTCATCCTGAACCAGCCCCCGCGTTTCCGGCGGCATGCCCGCATGGTAGGACTTGACGGAAAAACCGGCCTTCCCCAGTTCATAGGAAAGATTCTCCGCATCCTTCCGGGTGCGGATGTACACCACGGCGGGACGGTGGCCGTCCTCTTTCAAAAACTGCACCAGCCGCGCGGTTTTATCCTGCTCCTTCAGCACTTCCGCCTGGCGGAAAATATTCGCCCGGTAAGGCGCGGCGCGGAAGATGCAGTCCTCCTGCACGTCAAACAGGGCGGCCAGGTCGCGGCACACCCGTTCCGTAGCCGTGGCCGTCAGGGCCATAACGCTCCGGAACCCATGCTTTTTAAAAAAAACGGGAAGCCCCAGGTAATCCGGGCGGAAACTGTGCCCCCACTCCGAGAGGCAGTGCGCCTCATCCACCACGAACAAGCCGGGAGAAACAAACTCCATGGCCTGCCGCATCCACGGGGATTCCAGAGACTCCGGCGCGGCGAACAGCAGGCGGACGGCCCCGGACTTCAGGCTGTCCAGCAGGGCGCCCTTCTCTTCCTCCGCCAGGGAGGAATCATACCTGGCCGCGGCCACGCCCAGCTTTTCCAGCCCGGCCACCTGGTCTCGCATCAGGGCGATCAGCGGGGAAACCACCACCGTCACCCCGTCTCCCAGCACTGCCGGAATCTGGTAACAAAGGCTCTTGCCGGAACCCGTAGGCAAAATGCCGATGCAGGACCGACCCGCCAGCGCGCACTCCATCAGCTCCCGCTGCATGGGGCGGAACCGCTCCTTGCCGAACAAACGCAGCGTGTCTTCCAACGGGGAGGAATGCATGGGAAAATGATATCATAACGGAAAATCCCGGCAAAAGGAATCCTATGACATTGACACGGTGGCTTCATCCTATATCCTCCATGCAATATGAGACCTTTGAAAACCATCATTGCCGGAACTCTGGTCCTGCTGGCGGCAGCTCCCCTCACAGCCCAGACCAAGGCTGCGGGGAATAAAAAGCCGAACATCCTTTTCATCATCACGGACGACCACGCCTACCAGACGCTGGGCACCTCCAAGAACGATTCCCCCGTCTCGCTGCCCAACTTCAACAAGCTGGGCAGGCAAGGCATGGTCTTTGACCGCAGCTACTGCGCCAACTCCCTGTGCGGACCCTCCCGCGCCTGCATCCTGACCGGAAGACACTCCCACATGAACGGCTTCGTCTTCAACGGCCAGAGGCCGCTGGACGGCTCCCAGCCCACCTACCCGAAGATGCTGCAAAAAGCCGGCTACCAGACGGGCCTGTTCGGCAAATGGCATCTGGAATCAGACCCCACCGGCTTTGACACGTGGGAAATCTTCCCCGGCCAGGGCAGTTACTACAATCCGGATTTCATCAGCCTCAAGCCGAACGGGAAGCGCCAGACGAAGCGCTTCCCCGGCTACGCCACGGACGTGGTCACGGACAAATCCATCCAATGGCTGGAAAACCGGGACAAGGACAAGCCTTTCCTTCTCGTCGTAGGCCACAAGGCTCCTCACCGCGCCTGGTGCCCCGCCCTGCGCCATCTGGGCAAGGTAAACACGTCCAAGCTGACGCCGCCCGCCAACTTCCATGACGACTACGCCAACCGCCCGGAATTCCTGAAGAAAAACCAGCAGACCGTAGCCAGGCACATGGCGATTTATTCTGACCTCAAGGTGCTCAAGGACCAGGTGCCGGAAGACATGCGCAAGAGCATCGTCTCCCCCGGCTACGGCTGGGACCTGGGCGAACTGAACCGTATGACCCCGGAAGAAAAGAAAACCTGGACGAACTACTACGCCAAGCGCACCAAGTCCCTGGTGGACGGCATGAAATCCGGGAAGCTGAAAGACCCGAAAGCCTTCGCGGAATGGAAATGGCACGCCTACATGGAAGACTACCTGGGCTGCCTGCTTTCCGTGGACGACAGCATCGGACGCCTCATGAAATACCTGGACAAGGAAGGCCTTTCCAAAGACACGCTGGTCATCTACTGCGGCGACCAGGGCTTCTACATGGGCGAACACGGCATGTACGACAAGCGCTGGATTTTTGAGGAATCGCTCCGCATGCCCCTCATCATGAGATGGCCCGGCAAAATTCCCGCGGGCATCCGCAACACCACCATGGTGCAGAACATCGACTACGCTCCCACCATCGTTTCCGCGGCAGGAGCAGACACCCCGGAAAACATGAGCACCTTCCAGGGCGTTTCCCTGCTTCCCACGGCCTTCACGGGCAAGAAGCCGGACAACTGGAGGGACGCCATCTACTACTGTTTCTACGAGAATCCCGGCGAACACAACGCCCCGCGCCACGACGGCATCCGGACGGACCGCTACACGCTCTCCTACATCTGGACCAGTGACGAATGGATGCTCTTTGACATGAAGAAGGACCCCATGCAGATGAAGAACGTCATTGACGATCCCGCCTACAAGTCCACCGTGGAACAGCTCAAGAAGCGCTACAACGAACTCCGCAAGGCGTACAAGGTACCGGAAAACTGCCCCGGAGGAAAGGGAACGCCCATCCCCAAATTTGACGCTTCCTGGTAGGAAGCCGTTCCAGCGGAACTTTTCCCAGGCGCCGGAAGATTCCGGCGCCTTTTTATTCCCTGCGTATCCCGCCCCGGTAACGGCTATTCCACCCCGGCCTTACCCGTAAAAACCTTTGAGGGGCCCCAATCCGGCGATCTTGGACAATTTATTCACGGCCTTCTCGCAAAAAGCAATCCCCTGGTGAACGCCGGAGAGAAAGGTAAGCAAAGGCCTTTCCACCCTCTCCGCTCCAAGCTCTCCCAAAAAGAAGTCCGGATCCTTATCATCAAATCCGGGGTGCCGTAAAAAGGGCTGCCTCCCGTCAAGATGGATGACTCCCTTCCCGGAATAAAGGCAATCCAGATGGTTCATGGCCGCAACAAGCGACCACAGCGTCTGGTCATGCGTATGGTCCGCAAAATTGTCACGGCAGCGGCTTTTTTCCTCCGGAGTCGGGGAAGACACCAGGCTGAACTGCCGGCATAGTTCCATCCATTCACGAAGAATCCGGACGCTTTCTTCCGATTTTTTCAGGAAACACGGAGTCGGCTGAATCAGGGGGCTATGCTCGAAATCCCTGATATCCAGATTCAATGCGTCAAAAACGCTCTGCTTGCACCACCTTGACAAATCTCCCGTGTAATAGGAGATATTCACTCCCGGCAGGATATCCTGCCCCTTCTCCTCCAGCCATTGGACAAGAGGCTGTACTGAATGGCGGAAAAGCGTTCCCGGCGGACGCCCCGCATCCGTGTAAAGCAAATAGTCCCCTTCCTGCAGGCTTTCCAGTTCCCTGAGCATGATGAAGGGTTTCCAGCACCAGTAACCAGCCCCATGCAAATGAGGGTCAAACCAGGGCACTTCGCGCCTGATGCCTGCGGACAGCAGGCGGCCAAGATTCCAGAAAGACAATTCCACGGAAGGCTCCGCCAGCTTTAAACTTGTCATCCGCATCCACTGCCGCCAGCGGTAGCCGCGTGTCGCGAAAGAACAATAACGAATAGCCATGCGCGTTGATTCCGGGTAAACGCATGGCCGGGTAGAACATGGGCCATGCTTTCTGCACGCCCTTTCTAGCGAGTTGTTAATCCGCTTGTTTGGAGAAAATAAAAGAGGACCTGTAAAAATATAACCCTGAAAAAGTTGTCTGTTCAGGCCATCCTACGGGGATGATGGAAAATCTTTTTTATTACACGTCAAATATCTGGAATTCGTTCTCCGTTAAAATTTTCCATTGACAGCGGATTAACAATCCACAGCGTTGGCCGGATACTTGCCGATAAAAGTCTTTCTTATATTCCCGCGTCCGCGGGGGGCGCCCTTATGGCTGAAGCTCCGCGTCCAGCCTCTTGTCCAGGTCCATGGCGGCGCCGATGGCCGCATCCATGTTGTAATATTCCCACTCCGCAAAACGCCCCAGCAGGTAAATGCCCCTGGGTTCCAGGCGCTCCTTCAGCTCCCGGATCAGGGCGCGGCTGGACGCATCCTGCACGGGATAGGTGTATTCCTCCCAGTGATGGGCCAGGTAGGAGGGTGAAAAGGGAATAAGCTCCAACTGCCGCCTGATTTCCTCTTCCGTCATTTGCTCGGAAAACTCAATGGTGGCGGTGGTAATGTCTCCGTTATTGTTGTTCCTGGAAAAATTCCCCGTGCAGATGATGCGGTGGGAACGGTGGTCCGGGGAGGGCATGTAAATCCAGCTATAGCCGTTGGGGTCAATCCGGCACAGCACGGAGGTGGTGCCGTGGGAGCGCAATGCCGAAATTTGGGGAAGGAACGGACGGAGTTCATCCACGCCGGGAAAGCAGTCCGCAAGCTGCCTGGCATTCCCTGTAAAAACAACCCGGTCAAACAATTCTCCCTGCACGAGCCATTTTCCATCCTGCGCACGGATGTCCGCAGCCTCCGCCCGGTACCTGACCTTCAGGCCGCGCGCCAGCGTATCCGCCAGGAACTGGGAGCCGCCGCGCTTTGCATAAAAGAAGGAGCTGTGCACCATGGCGCTTTCATTGACGCGACCAATGTTATTCAACAGGATTTCCGCCACGGTCGGCATGGGCAGCTTGTCTTCCAGCCAGTCCATGGCGATTCCGTTGATGTCCTGCCGCCACACCTTGTTGTTGTAGGGCGTGAAATAAAGGTCGTTCAGGGTCTTCCCGAAACGGTTCCGGAAAAATTCTCCCAGGAAACTGGGTTTCGCAGGGGGATTCCTGTAAAGCTCCAGCAGTTCATGGACAATGGAGGAACGGACGGCCTCCGGAAACTGGTCGAGATGGTTCTCAATGGGATAATCCACCACAGCCCCGCCCTCCAGGGAAATGACGGCACGGCGGCGGGCGGAAACAAAATCACGCTCCTTGTCAAACCGGGACCAGAACCAGTCCAATACCTCCTGCCGCCGGGAATTGAACACATGACCGCCTACCAGGTGGTACAAATTGCCCTGCACCTCCGCGCACTTGACTAGGCCGCCGGGGCGGCTGTCCTTCTCGTAAACCACCACCTCATACCCCTTTTTCAAGAGCATTCCGGCCATGGACAATCCGGAAACTCCGGCTCCGATCACAGCATATTTCATCATGGAATAAAGAAAATCAATGGATTAAAGACCACGCGCACCGAATTTGGACAATTTCACGGGATGGAGGTACAGGTATTCCTGCGGAAAGGAGGCAAGCAATTTGCCCAGGTCTCCGCCGGAAGAGGACACCAGCCCGTCAATGACGGCGTTCATGGCCTCAAAATGTTCCGGATCCTGCGGGAACCAGACGTTTCCGGACTTGTACTGCGTGTCTTCCAGCGTAGCCAGCCGCGTTCCGGGAAGGAGCTGCAAGGCTGTGGGAATAGCAAGCTCCACAAACATGTTCCATGCGGAAAATACCTCAAGGATGCGGCAAAAATCGTCAAACTTCCCTTTCGGAATGCACACGATGTCCGAATAACCGAAGACGACGGGATAGGAATACCGGTACTTTTTGATCCGGTGCTTCCAGTGGTTCAGCAGATGCCAGATTCTGCCCTTCAGCACCTTCCAGTTGGCATGAATGCCGCCGCCGGGATTCCACTTGGGCAGGAACATGCGCACGCGGGACAGCTCGTCATGCTGCATGAGGTTCCTGGATTTCAAAATCTGACGGGCTTCCCCGTACGGCGGAACATTCTTGTTGACGCTGTCCGCATCAATGCCGGCGGGAGCCGTGGAAAAACGGTGGGCCTCCACCGTTCCACGGTAGCACACCGGCAGGGAGACATCCACAAAACCGTCCAGGTAGCACGTATCCTCCCCATGGATTCCCAGCAGGGACGGCGTGGAAAACTCGTCAAACCGGGGATTCAGGAGCAGGTCGTCTCCGATGATGAGAATATAATCGCCATCCAGATTCCTGATTCTTTCCCGGGCCTGTAAAATATAATTATAAAACTGGAATGAATTGCCGAATACGGAACATACGTCCGGAGCGTCCCCCCTGTAATAGGGCATTAATTGAAGCAGCCCGGAAAAACGCCTTGAATAAATCTCCCTGATTACCGGAATGTTGCGGTCATACTGGTGGTTGAACAACACAACGAGAGCCGTTTTCCGGGAAGAAGTATCCATGGTACGTTTGATGTAGGGGAGCAACCCGCGCCCTTCAACGGAAGGCATTGGAAAAACATGGATTGCACCCTGGGAGCATGCGCCATTAAAACGGCTTCATGAATACATTACGGATTTGAAATCCGGGGTCAAGCCTGCACATTTGAAAGAAAAACATTTTCGGAAAATTCCGTTTGCCAATACTCCGGCATCGACAGAGGCCGTTCTTGACGTAAATAAGCTTTCTTTTCATTTCAAAAAAGCCGGGAGGGTATAACACAAAAAAATGGCGCAGGCAGGAACGGGAACGGCGCGACGGTGATGAACGGCGAAGCTGCGGCTCCGGCTCCCGGGAACGGAAGATTCCGGCCTCTCGTGGCTGAAACCCCTTCCGGAGCATGGCGTAAGCTCTTGCTTGCATAACCGTCTCTGCGCTCCGGAGGGAATGTCCATCAGGCCCGGGAGGCCCTGGCTCCCAGGCGACATGCACCCGTGAAAAAGAACTGATGGAGCGTTGATTCAGGATTTGCGCCCACCATCCCGGAGCATAACTTTTCCGGACTGCAGAGTCTCACCGGATTTCAAACCCGCCCGTGAAACAGGGCTGTTTTAAGCCTGCAAGCAAGCCGCATGATACCAGCAGGAAACAAGCCGGTGCTACTTTAATTTTCCCGAATTCCTCCCTGCGTTCCGGAACCGGCTTCTTCTTTTCTCCGGCAGTGGTGTGTTCAAGGGGAAACGTTGAGTTGGAATACTGGCTGATATAACAGGAAAGCAAAACATGAAGCTCACTCCGGAAGAATATTTCTTTCATTCCCTCCATCCAGGGCGCGGAACCAAAACCCCATTCTGCGCCGGAAACGGACTTCATTTTCCCGCTCCTTCAACAATGGCCGATGCCGGAAAGCATTTTCTCCCCTCTTATCTTTTCACGGAAAAAACAGTGGGCACACCTGAATTCCCTCCCCTGCTCCGCCGCGAAAATGGAAAAAGCCGTTCCACCGGGAAAGCTTCCCGATGAAACAGCCGGAAAACGGAGCCCCCCGCCGGATCAATACCTGTAAAAGTCCGGCTTGTACGGGCCTTCCACCGGAACGCCGATGTAGTCCGCCTGTTCCGGACGCAGGACGGTAAGCTTGCAGCCGATCTTGCCGAGGTGCAGGCGCGCCACCTCCTCATCCAGCACCTTGGGAAGCACTTCCACGCCCACGGGGCGGTTTTCACGGGTATTCCACAGTTCCAGCTGCGCCAGAACCTGGTTGGCGAAGCTGTTGGACATCACGAAGCTGGGGTGCCCCGTGGCGCAGCCCAGGTTGACTAGGCGGCCTTCCGCCAGCAAGTACAGGCTGTTGCCGGACGGGAACGTGTAACGGTCCACCTGCGGCTTGATGTTCAGGTGCTTGATGCCGGGATAGGTCTGGAGCTTGTGCACCTGGATTTCATTGTCGAAGTGGCCGATGTTGCACACAATGGCCTGGTCCTTCATCTTTTCCATGTGCTCAATGCGGATGATGCCGCAGTTCCCCGTGGTGGTTACGTAAATGTCCGCCCAGCCCAGCGTGTCCTCCACCGTCAGCACGCGGTAGCCTTCCATGGCGGCCTGGAGCGCGCAGATGGGGTCTATTTCCGTCACGACCACCTGGGCGCCCATGCCGCGCAGGGACTGGGCGCAGCCCTTGCCCACGTCCCCGTAGCCGCAGACCACGGCCACCTTCCCGGCGATCATCACGTCCGTGGCGCGCTTGATGCCGTCCACCAGGGACTCGCGGCAGCCGTACAGGTTGTCAAACTTGGACTTGGTCACGGAATCGTTCACGTTGATGGCTGGAATCAGCAGGCGTCCCGCGGCCTGCATCTGGTACAGGCGGTGCACGCCGGTAGTCGTTTCCTCGGAAACGCCCTTCAGCTCGGGCAGCCAGCGGTGGAAAATGCCGGGCGTTTCCGCGGCGATCTTTTTCAGGAGGTCCTTGATGACTTCCTCTTCTTCCGACTCCGACGGGGTGTTCACCCAGCCGGAACCTTCCTCCATCTCATACCCGCGGTGAATGAGCAGGGTGGCGTCTCCGCCATCGTCCACAATCAATTGCGGTCCCAGGCCTTCCAGAAAGTTCATGGCCTTCCAGGTGCAGTCCCAGTATTCCCGGAGCGTTTCCCCCTTCCAGGCGAACACGGGCGTGCCGGATTTGGCAATGGCGGCGGCGGCGTGGTCCTGGGTGGAGAAAATATTGCAGCTTGCCCAGCGGACGGAGGCGCCCAGGGCCGTCAGCGTTTCAATCAGCACGGCCGTCTGCACCGTCATGTGCAGGGAGCCCATGATGCGCACGCCCTCCAGGGGCCTGGCGGCCGCGTACTTTTCACGCACGGCCATCAGGCCGGGCATTTCATGTTCCGCAATGTCCAGTTCCTTGCGTCCGAAATCCGCCAGGCTGATATCGCGCACCTTGTATTGTTCCGTTTCTGAAAACATGTCTGTAAACGTTGTCGTTGGATTAATGAAGAAGTTGTTTCAGGGAGGCCAGGCGCGTTTCGTCCAGTTGTTCCCAGGGAAGCTCCGGATTGGTGAAATGCCCGTAGTGCGTCGTCTTCCGGTAAATGGGTCGCAGCAGGTCGAGCTGGTCCACCATGTCCGCAGGCTTGAAGGAGAAAATGCCTTCCAGCGCGCTTTCAATGGCTTTTTCCTCCACCTTTCCGGTGCCGAAGGTATCCACCCGGATGGAAACGGGGGTGGGGTAGCCGATGGCGTAGGCCACCTGCAATTCACACTTGTCCGCCAGCCCGGCGGCTACGATGTGTTTGGCGACCCAGCGGCACATGTACGCCGCGGAACGGTCCACCTTGGACGGGTCCTTCCCGGAGAAGGCGCCGCCGCCGTGGCGGCCCATGCCGCCGTACGTATCCACAATGATCTTGCGGCCCGTCAGGCCGGAATCCCCGTGGGGGCCGCCCACCACGAATTTCCCCGTGGGATTGATGAAGTACTCCGTCCTGTCATCCAGCAGTTCCGCAGGAAGCACGGTCTTAATGAGTCTGACGCAGTAATTGTAAATCGTATCATGGTCCACTTCCTCCGTGTGCTGGGTGGAGATAACCACGTTCTCAATATGCACGGGGCGTCCGGCCTCATCATAGGCCACGGCCACCTGGGACTTGCAATCCGGTCGCAGCCAGTCCACATGCCCGCGCTTGCGGCGCTTGGCCAGTTCAATGAGCAGCTTGTGGGCGAACACGATGGGGGCCGGCAGCAGCTCCGGCGTCTCGTTCGTCGCGAAGCCGAACATGATGCCCTGGTCCCCGGCGCCCTGCTCCGCGTGGCCCTTGCCCTCCGCTTCCCGCGCGTCCACGCCCTGGGCGATGTCCGGAGACTGTTCCGTGAGCAGGTTCGTGAAAAAGACGGTATCCGCATGGAACACGTCGTCGTCCTGCCGGTTGCAGTACCCGATCTCCCGGATGGCCTGGCGGGCGATCTTTTCCGGATTGATTACCGCCTTGGTCGTCAGCTCTCCGGCGATGATGACCATGTTGCTCTTCACCAAAGTTTCGCACGCGACGCGGCTAGTTTTGTCTTGAGCCAGGCAGGCGTCTAAAATAGAGTCGGAAATGTAGTCGGCCACCTTGTCCGGATGGCCTTCTCCAACGGATTCCGACGTGAAGATGTGAGGGTTGTTTTTACTCATATCGATAAATCTCGATGCGTTGATATATTATTCTACCATGAAGTCAATCCTAAAAACGCTCAAACTCCTGACGGACCCCACCCGCCTGCGCATCATCAACGTTCTGAATGAAGAATCCCTGAGCGTTGCGGAGCTCCAGGAAATTCTCGGCATGGGGCAGAGCCGCATCTCCACGCAGCTTGCCCAGCTCCGGCAGGAAGGAGTGGTGGAGGACACCCGCTCCGGGAAAAACGTTTTTTACACCCTCTCCCTGGCCAACGACCTGCACAACGTGGCCCTGAAAGCCTGCGAGGAACTGCCGGAGGCGGAAACGGACAAAAAAGCCCTCCAGGTCATTCTGGACAAGCGCAAGAACCGCACGCAGGCCTACTTTGATGAAGTCGTTTGCCGCCTGGGCAAGAACTACGCTCCGGGCCGTTCCTGGAAGGCGCTGGCCGGAGCCCTGCTCCGCATCCTGAATTATGACGTGGTGGCGGACCTGGGCGCCGGGGAAGGCTTCGTCTCCCAGCTCATTTCCCCCAGCGCCAAGCAGGTGATCGCCGTGGACAACTCCCCCAGCATGGTGGAACTGGGGCAGGAACTGGCGCGCAAGCACGGGCTGGACAATCTGGAATACCGCCTGGGCGACATTGAAACGCCGCCCATTGATCCCGGCACCGTGGACCTGGCCCTGCTCAGCCAGGCCCTGCACCATGCCCAAAAGCCGGTCAAGGCCCTGGAAGCCGCCTGGAACATCCTGAAACCCGGAGGCTGCCTGGTCGTTCTGGACCTGCTCCAGCACGGGCAGGAGGAAGCCCGCGAACTCTATGCGGACCGCTGGCTGGGCTTCACGCCCGCCGCTCTGGAAAGCATGCTCAAGGAAGCCGGCTTCCGGAACATCCATACGGACATTGTGGACAGGGAACCGGAACCTCCCCATTTCCAGACCCTGATGGCCGCCGCCTGGAAACCGTAACCGGAAGGCGCCCCACTCCTTTTTCCAACCGTTTTTTCAGACAAAATTCTGCCGGGCAACCGCTCACCTATTGTGAGCATTAAATCCGCATTAATCATTTCAGGCGCCATCCTCGCTGCCGCCCTGGGCATTTACTGGATAGCCGCCCCGAGGAACTGTACCGGCAATACATGCAGCTTTCCCCCTTTGAGCAATTTGACCAGAAGGAGAAACTGTTGAAAAAAGCGGCGCAGGCTGGCTGCATTCCCGCCATGCGCCAAATGGCGGATCATAACTTCATCTCCAAAAACGATCTCAAAGCCGAGGAATACAATTACTGGATCAAAAAAGCGGCGGACCATGGAAGCCCGCAGGCCCAGTATGAAGCTTTCACGGAATGCATTTCCGAAAACCCTTCCGAGGTCCTCGCTTATCTGATACAGGCGGACAGGCAGTCTTACGCACCCGCCTCCCTGGAACTGGGACGGCTGTATGCCTGCGGAGACGAAGAATACGGCATCATGCGGGATGAACGGAAAGCCATGGAGTTTTACCAAAAAGCCGCCGCGCTGAATAACCCGGAGGCCCTTTACCTGCTCTACCTGATGGGAAAACTGGAAATTCCGTCCAGGGGGGAAGCGGAACGGCACCCGGACGCCTATGCCCGCTATCTTCAACAGGCACAGCGGCAGAAAGCGTTCCCGATCATGCCTGCCGCCATGGACGGAGAGGTCCCCGCGAACCGTCAATCCAGGGAGCGTATCAGGGAAGTTTTAAAAACCTACCTGCCGCAAAACCCGAAAGCTGTTGAATGGATTCAACAAAACTACAGGTGAAAAACAGGCCATGCCTCATTCCCTGTCCTCCGGAGCCCTTTCCGCAGGAAAGGGGCGTTTGCCGGATTGGAGGGCCTCCCGCACTTCCCGGACAATGTCCATCATCTGCTCCGGAGACAGCTCCTCTTTACCTTCCACCTCTTCATCCACCAGCGCTTTCATTTCCTCCAGAAGATGCTCCGGCTCCAGACGGTAGTTCAGCAATACCCGGAAAAGCTCCCTTCCGGCCTCCTGCAAGGGAACGGACGGAAAATCCCGCACGCTTTTCAAATCTTTTTCTTCAAAGGAATTCAGCAGTCCGGCATAACGGCGGAACGCGCGTTTGAATTCCTCCGGGCAGCCGGCCAAATCTACCGCGGCAAGATACCGCCGGAAGGAAATCTCCGCTTTCAGGTGAAGGGCGGCTTCCCCCGTGGACTCCGCCAGCCACGTTTCCTTCTGCTTCAAATGTACGAGCAGAAGGGCCTTCCGCATGGCTTCCCTCTGCCTGCCCTTGGGCCCCTTCTTCAATTTAACCAGGTCCAGGTCCAGCTCTGCGGCATCCGGACTCGCCACATCCTGGGCCGGAGACACTCCGAGAGCCGCCGCCATCAGAACAAACGGCAGCCACTTCCTCATGCATTCCCGGATATGGACCATTGCGGTCAGCAATTACATGAAAAGCTCCGGGAAAGCAATCCCAATCCAACGGCTCCGCAGATAAAAGAGCCGGCTCCATCACGGCTGTTTTTCCCCGCCTCCCGGCCGGGAAGGCGGAAAATTCCCGGCGGTTACTTTGCGGACATGGAGAAACAGGATGCCGGAATTTCTTCCGGGGCGCCCCGGTCTCCGGACTGCATTCCGTCGTTCCCACGGCAGAAGAGGAATCCGCCCGGTCTCCCGGCTTATAATGAAAATCGGCATCCACCAATTGCATGTCATGCAGGCGCACAAAGGATTTGGAACCTTCATTGGAATCCGTTTCCAGGAAAAAGGTATAAACTCCCGTTTCCGGCACGCTCAGAAACCCCTTCCATTCCCCGCAAAAAGGTTGTCTGGAAATGCCGCCCGGAACAAGACAACCGGAAGTCTCCGTCACCGCAAGGTTTTCATACCCCCTGACCGCCTCAGGCTTGGGCACCCAGGGACACGCCTTGGAGGAAAGAAGCCTGAACGCCAGTTTTCCGCCTACTTCCCCGCCCTTCTCCAGAGGCGGCACGGGGACGGAATCATAAGGCCTGCCAGACAGACAGCCGCGGACGGAATTGTCATAGTCATAAATCCTCCTGACCTGCAATACCCTGTTCCTGAAATAGTCCCCGTATTTCCTGCCCTCCGGCGTTTCCGCCAGATTGCGGGATTCCCTGGGGTCTTTTTCAATATCATAAATCTGGAAGGGATCCTCGTGGGAACGGATATTCTGCCTGACTCCCTTGTACCTGCCTGCATAAATAATCTGCTGCTGGAGCCTGGAAACGTTCCGGTGCTCCGGAAGGAAGTTTTTATAATTGGGCGTTTTGCCCTTCACGTTATATTCCACATAAAGTATGCCCGGCTTTTGCTTTCCTTTCCCCGTAAGGGTAGGCAGGATGGAAACTCCATCCGTTTTTGCCGGAACCGGCATCCCTCCGGCCTCTGCAAACGTGGCCATCCAGTCATGGAACTGGCTGGGAGCATGGCTAACGCGGCCTGAAGGAATGGCCGCCGGCCAGCGCACAATAGCCGGAACCCTGATGCCGGCCTCCCAGGTATCCCTTTTGATTCCGTCAAACGGGCCATAAGACTCGAAAAAGTTGGGGTCCTGCGTAGGGCCTATGAAACTGCCTTCATTATGGGGACCGTTATCGGAGGTAAAAACCACGATCGTGTTTTTATCTATTTTCAAATCGGAGAGGAGTTTGAGCAAATCCCCCACGGCATCGTCAATCCGGGCTATCATGGAAGCATGCTTTTTTGCTCCCTCCGGCCATTTCTGGGAGGCATACCGGGGATAAACGTATGAATTGCGCACGCCGTTGGCCGTATTGATCAATTCCCCCTTTTTACCCAGCCACTGCAATCCGCCGTTCAGACCGGCGCCGGCGGGATAGGCTTGCGTGGGTACTTCCAGCGCGGAATGGGGAGCGGTAAAAGTCAGCGCCAGGAAAAACGGCTGGCCTCTTGATTTTTTCCTGTGGTCCACGATCCATTTCTTGGCACGGGCCGTAAACAAATCCGTGGAATAGGAATTCGTACAGGATTTGGTGATGTTTTCATGCATGTCCCAGATCACGTTGGTACCCGTCTGGGAACGGCGGTCCGCGGGATCATCCGCCGCATAGTGCCGGTGCGCTCCGATGTGGTCCAGATGGCCGAAGAAGTAATCAAAGCCCCTTTTGTCGGGAAAAGCCGTGGACTCTCCGGGATTGCCTCCGCATTCCGTTCCGCCTCCAATCCCCCATTTGCCGATCAGCGCCGTTGCGTATCCGGCTTTCTTCAACATGGCCGGCAACGTCAGCGCATCCTCCAGGGGCATGTCAAACGTATTGTCCCTCACCACGCGGGCATGCCCCTGATGGACGCCAGAAAACAGCGAGGCGCGCGAAGGGGCGCAGACGGGAGAACCCGCATAATGCCTGCACAACTGAATTCCCTCCGTAGCCATCCGGTCGAGGGCCGGAGTCTGAATGGCGGGCTTCCCTTCACGAGCGCGGCGGTTCTGGTGGAACACCCCAAGATCCCCCCAGCCCAGATCGTCAACCAGGATAAAGAGAATGTTGGGCCGTCCCGGCGCAGGAGCGGGGGCCGCCCATCCCAGGCAGCCCGAAAACATCAGAAGCAAGGCAAGAAAACGGGAGAACGGCGCAAACATGACGGATTGTTGTACTTAACGCCTGCCGTGTTAAGCAAGCTGAAAAGACCGCTTTCATGCCATCCGGGGAGATTGACGGGCATCCGGACGTATGCGAAAAAGCCGTCTATGCTATTCGCAGTAGTGATATTCCTTTCCGTGGTCGTGCTCGGCGTCATTGCCGCGTTGCGCTTCACCAAGGGGGTCATTCCGCTGCGTACCTACGAATCGCGGGAATTGCCGGGATTTCCGGGTCCGGCGGGGCTGATTCACCGCCTGGACGGCGCGGAAAAACGCCAGCGGAAACTGGCGGAGGCCCGTTTTCCCGGCGTGGATGAAAACGGGCTCATCAGCCTTCCCCCCGCCTGGGAGGGCAAGGTGACTGCGGGACGCCTGGCCTGCGTGGCCCACACCTGGGCCATGAGCAGCCTGGTCCGGGAAGACCCTGCTGCGGCCAAAGCCCGCAAAACCGCCGCAGCCCGCGCCATGATGATTCCCTTCTTCACAGCCCTCATCCTGCTGGGGATGCTGGCCACCGGGCTGTTGAAGTTCCAGATTGCGCTGGCTATCGGGCTGGCCTGCTGGGCCTTCTTCACCTTCTCCGCCCTTCCCACCCAGTTCCGTGAATGGAAGGCGGCGGAAATAGCCAAATCCGGGCTGAAGGAAGCCGGATTGTGGCCCCTGCTGCCCTCAGACGCCATGGCCGTGGAACAATGCCTGAAAGCATTGTCATGGTGCAATGTGGCGGGCTTCCGGCGCATTCTTCCCAGATAGGGGATGCGCCGTGACGGAGGCGCGCATTTTTCCGGTTAATCCGGCTTTTGAGAGAAAAAAACTTGAAACGGGGGTGCGGGTAACCCACTCTTCCACCGTCGTCAAAATTTACTCTCTTCTGCATGAACGAGTCCGCCAACCCTATCATCAAGTACTTTTCCGAGTTCAAAATCCTAAAAACCGTATCCAAAGATTTCTGGCTCACCAACGTCGTACAGTTCTTCGACGGCATGGCCTACTTCTCCCTGATTACGGTTTTTGTCCTCTACCTGACGGATTACTGCAGTTTCAACGATGCGGACGCGGCCCTGTGGGTGGGGCTGTATACCCTGTTCATCTCCGCCTTCGTCTTTGCGGTGGGTTCCATCTGCGACATCATCGGCATACGGCGCACGTACCTGATCGGCTTCATCATCCTCATCGCCGGGCGTCTCATCATGGGATTCGGGCCGGATCTGAGCCCAACCGTGGACTCCGGGAGGCTGGTGGTCATGACAGGGATTCTGATCATGTCCTTCGGCACGGCGTTCATGTCCCCCGTCATCCAGACCTCCATCCGGCGCTTCGCCCCGCTGAATGCGCGCGCCACGGGGTTCAATATTTATTATCTGCTGATGAACATCGCCGCCGTGATCGCGAACGTATTCCTGATTGAATTCTTCCGCAAGCACTTCGGCGCTGTGGACGGCGGCTACTGGATCATCAACTTCGGCACGCTGATGGTGCTGCTGGGCTGCATCACCACCCGCTTCATTGACGAAAACAACTACGCGGAACCCAGTGAAAAGGAGGCCAACCTGAAAGCGCCCCTCCGCCGGCCCCTGCAGCTTTTCCGGGAAGTGTGGAAGGAATCCGCCTTCCGCAAGCTCATCCTCTTCCTGGTGCTGACCATGGGCGTGCGCATCGTCTTCACGCTGCAATTCCTGGTCATGCCCAAATACTACGTGCGCACCCTGTATGATGACTTTGCCATCGGCTCCATCAATGCCATCAACCCGGCCATCATCGTCTCCGGCCTCATCCTGCTCATTCCGGTGCTGGGCCGCTTCTCTACCGTTGGCCTCATGATCGTGGGCATGTCCATTTCCGCTTTCTCCCTTGTCTTCATGGCCATTCCCATTGAATGGTACTATGTGGTGCCCGGCATTGAAACGCGCTCCCAGGCGTATCTGGTAGCCATTGTGACGCAGATTCTGGTGTTCGCGTTCGGGGAACTGCTGTTCTCCCCCCGTTTCTCGGAATATGTGGCCCGTGTGGCCCCCAAGGACAAGGTGGCCTCCTACATGTCCCTGGCGGCATTGCCCATGTTCATTGCCAAGCCCATCAACGGCATCATCGGCGGCCTGCTGGTCGCCTACCTCTGCTACGACGGCATCTGCGCCAAGATGGATACCGGGCACATCGGCTTCTGGGATTCACCCGAATTCATGTGGACCATTTACCTGGCCATGGCCGTCATCAGCCCCATCGCCATCATCATGACCCGCAAGACCATCACCTCCGACCATCCGGAGGAAGATGCGGACTCCCCGCCCATTGCGGCCATTGAAACGGAAATGGACCCCGCCGTTACGGCGGAAGAACTCACGGAAGCCAACTCCTAACCTCTCAAGACGATGAACCAGCACACGCGCAACATCATTGTGGACTCCCTCATCCTGGTGGCTTTCAGTTCCATTCTGGGCGGGATCAGCCTGGTGGTTTCCAAATCCTTCTCCGGAGACCCCAATCCGGCCCTGGACCTTATCACCGTGATGAAAAAAGCGGAGGCCAAGGAAGTCAATGCCTCCTCTGAACAGGAGGAACAGGAAGCCAGGATCAAGGGAATGAAGGAGTTCGACCAAACCTTGGAAGAAGGGGAACAACTGGCGGCGAAGGAAGGAAAAGCCTTCGTCAACATGACGGACCCCCACGGCAGAACGCCCGTCATGTGGGTGTGCTACGCCAACTACAACAACATTGAAACCACGCTGAAGCTGGAAGCCAAGCGTGCGCCCTACCTGGGACGCCTGCTGGAAGACCCCCGCGTGGAAATCGACCAGAAGGACAAGGACGGATGGACCGCCCTGCACTGGGCTTCCTGGAGCGGGCTAGACCGCTTGTCCGACATGCTGATTGAAAAGAAGGCGGACATCAACAACCGGGAAGGCAACGGCTTTACGCCGCTGATGCTGGCGGCCATGCGCGGCAACTTCCAGGTGGCGGCCCTGCTGCTGGAAAAAGGGGCGGACATGAATGCCGTCAACAAATTCGGCAAGAACGCCCTTCAACTGGCGGAGGAAGGGGCCCTGGCCTACCAATCCAGCTTTGACCTGACCAAGACGGAAGTTTCCAAGGCCCCGGTGAACACCTTTGCACAGGCTTATGAAAAAGCCGTTGCAGCCCTCTCGCCTGAACACGCCCCCGAATTCATGGAAGCCATGAAAAAGGCGGTAGGCCGCCAGTCCTTTGTGGAAACGGAGTACGTTCTCCAGCTCATTACGCGCTCCCTGATCTCCAAAAACCTGTTCACGGAGGAACAGGCCGGAAAATTCAAGGAGGAAATCACCGGGGCCGTAGCGGAAAAATCCCAGATCATTGACGTGCGCGGCGTAGCCTTTGAACACACCGTGGACCTGCTCCGTAAAGCGGCTGGGAAATAACAGCCCGGTTTCTTCAAGGTTCCGACATCCGCCACTTTGCTCTTGACGCTTTCACGGCTCCTTTCTAGGATTCGCGGCATACCATGGTTAGAGCATTGCGCAACGGCATCATGCTGCTCACCCTTCTGCTGGTCATTGTAGGCGGAACGGGCATGGTTTCCGTATGCCCCTGCCATCAGGAGGTCTTCCTCTTTTCCTGCTCCTGCCATCACGATGCCGCACCCTGCGGATGCCGTGGGGACCACGGTCCCGGCAGCAGCACTTCCAGCCCGCTGGCCGGGCACCTCTGCGAACACCAGCGTCTGGAGATTGACGACCTGACGCTGCCCGTTCTTCATGCGCCGCTTCCCCAGCCCTGCATTATCTGGCAGACCTTCCCGGATTTCCATCATCTGGCACAGTCTCTTCTTTTAACAAGCCAAACATCGGATTCCGCAATACCCGCCCCCCCTGACCCCTTCAGGGACGACGGCCCGATACATGAAGGCTTTCAACTTCCCCTGCTGATTTAACGGCCCTTTTTCGGAAACGTCCCAAGGACGTTTCCGGCTGAACGCTGCTTGCTGATTGCGTCCGGCCTTATTTGTTTCCGCGGAATTATTTGCCGCATTGTCCAAACCTGATTGGACCGAACTATTTCTATTCTCTTTTTCATCATGAAATCCATACCATTTTTCGCTGGGCTAGGCCTGACCGCCTTCCTCAGCTCATGCAGCGTCTATCACAGCGCGCCCATCGACCTGAACGCGGAGGAAGCCTCCTGGAAAGAGGCATCCCGCGTGGACACACACATCTCCGTTACCCGGAACCAGGCACGCCAGATCGGCCTGGTCATGAATCCGGATCTGAACAAGGCACGCCTGAAACTGGCTTCCAGCAATGAAGCAGCCAAACAATCGGGCTGGTGGAACGATCCGTCCTTTTCCTGGGATATTGAACAAGTCCTCCAGGAAAATACGCTCAACATGTCCGGCAGCCTGGGCTTCACCATTCCCGTGACGGGTCTTCCCGCCCTGGAAAAAAAGGTGGCGGAACAGTACAAGGAGGCGGACTTCTGGACCCTCCGCCAGGCGGAACTGGATTTTCTCAGTTCCCTGGACCAGGCCTGGAGCAAGCTGGCCGTTACCCAGCGCCGCAAGGCCGTCATCCGGGAACGCCTGGATGCGGTGCGGCAGGAAAACGGCGTGATTGAAAAACTCATTGGCGCAGGGGAAGTGGAATTTTCCTCCCGCCAGGTGGCTTCCCAGCGCATGAACGACGCCATCCGGGAACTCCAGACCGTGACGGAAACGGAACTGGAGCAGAAGATGGAGCTGGTCAGGCTGATGGGGCTGCATCCCTCCGCGGCACGGAAGCTCGGCTTCCTGACGGGACAGGGCTTCCAACTGCCTGCCGCCGTTCCGGCCCCCGGCCCCGCCGCCCTGGCCTCAGCCCCGAAAATCAAGGCCCAACTGGCAACCTACGCCACCACGGAAACCCTGTTCAAGACGGAGATCCGCCGGCAGTACCCGGAACTGGAGCTCGGGCCCTCCTTCACCCGTGACGACGGGGAAAAGGAAGTGGGCGGAGAAATAGGGTTCAATCTTCCCCTCTGGAACCGCAACCGCAAGGCCATTGCGGAAGCGCGCGGCACACGGAACCTGTCCAGGCAGGAAACCATCCAGCTTTGGAAAACGGAGTTGTTCAACGCCCGACAGCTTGACGCCAGCCAGCAGATGGTGCTCCGCCACTGCCGGACGGAGCTTCAGCGCATGGAGTCCTTCGCCTCCTCCGTCCGGACCATGGAAAAACTGCACGGCATCGGGGAAGCCTCCCTGCTGGAGCTGGCGGAAAACCGCCACCAGCTTTATGAAAGCCGTCTGGCTTTCCTGGACAATCTGGACAAGCTGCTGGCCATTCAGGCCCAGCTGCGCTACCTCACCCACGCCAACCTTCAATCCAAATAAAAATCTTCATCATTTTAACGAACATGAAACGTCTCTATTTTTCCATTATCCTGGGCCTGACTCCCGTTTTCAGCCTCAATCCCGCACGCGGAGAGCAGCCGGCACCTACGGAACACAAACACGAGGACGGCACCGCCTGCACGGCGGACCACGGCCATGAAGGCCACCAGCACAAGGAAGGGGAAACCTGCGCCGAGGGCCACGCCCATGAGGAACACAAGCACGCGGACGGCTCCGTCTGCACAGGCGACCACGAGCCTGAGGGCCACCAGCATGCAGAGGGGGAAGCCTGCACGGGCGACCACGAACATGAAGAGGCCGCGGAGAAAGGTTCCGGCCAGTCGGGGGACATGATTCCCGTGCATGTGGATGAAAAGGCGCGCCATTCCCTGGACATGCGCTTTGAAAAGGTGACGGAAGCCACTCACGGCGCGGAAAAGACCCTTCACGGCCAGATGGTTATTCCTCCCCATGCGGTAACGACGTACGCCCTTCCCGCCGCCGGGCGCGTCACCTTCAACGTCAAGTCCGCCCAGCAGGTACGCAAGGGGGAACTGCTGTACACGCTGGCCTCACCGGACATCGTGGAGATGGAAGGAAACGCCTCCCAGGCGCAGGCTGCCCTTGACCGCGCCGCGGCGGAACTCAATACCCTCAAGGAACGCCGGGCCCAACTGGAAAAAATCGGCACCCGTAACAGTGAGCTGAATACTTCCATTCAATTCAAGGAGGCAGAAATCCACAGCCTCCGCGCCGCCCTGGATGCCAGCAATAATAAACTGAAGCTGGTGACGGATTCCGGAGCTTTGAAAAACAACCTCCTTTACGTGTACGCCGCGGCGGACGGCTCCGTCCAGTCCGTGAACATGACCCAGGGTTCCTGGGGGGAACAGGGCGCGCCCGCCCTCGTCATGACCAACAAGGGGGAACTGGAATTCGCCACCACCATTTACGGGGCTGACCCCGTCCATTATGCGAAGGCCCAGCTGGCCCTGACCAGCGGAAAAAATACGGAAGTGCTGGACGGCACCCTGCGGGTGGCGGACCAGGTGGACCCCGCCACGCAGTCCCGTGCCCTGTACTTCGTTCCGGACCGCATGCCGGAAGGGACGCATGCCGGACAGCTTGCCCGGCTGGACCTGTATTCCCATGACGCCGCTACGGACGGCTTTATTCCCGTTCCCAACAGCGCCGTCGTCAAGGTGGGGGTGAACGACGTGGTCTTCATCAAGGCGGCGGACGATACCTTCGTCATGAAGAAGGTGGAAACACTGCCCGCACGGCAGGGAAAAACGCCCGTCAAAGGGTTGACGCCGGGACAAACCATCGTGACCAAAGGCGGCTATGAATTGAAATACATCCTGCCCACGGGAGACGCCGGGAGCAAGAAGGCGGCCGGGCATTTCCATGCGGACGGCCAGTTCCACGAAGGAGAACACTGATTTTCAGCTCAACGTGATTAGAGAACGGTTAATAGAAACAGGAATTCGATGAACTTTCTAATTTCATTCTGCCTGAATAACAGAATCACCGTGATTTTGCTGACGCTCGCGCTGGCGGTCATCAGCATTTTCGTGGTGAAAAATATTCCCGTGGACGTGTTTCCGGAACTGAAGGTTCCGCGCGTCACCATCCAGACGGAAGCCCCCGGCCTCACCGCTGAGGAAGTGGAGCAGTATATCACTATTCCCATTGAGTCCGCCATGAACGGCACCGCCGGGGTCAAGGGCGTGCGCTCCTCCTCCGGGAGCGGCCTCTCCTTCGTATGGGTGGACTTTGACTGGGACAAGGACATTTACCAGGCCCGCCAAATCGTAACGGAACGCCTGGGCGCGGTCCGGGAGTCCTTGCCGGAAGGCACGTCCCCGGAGCTGGCGCCCATCGTCTCCGTAACGGGGGAAATCATGCTGATCGCCCTGACGGGGGACAAGGACACCTCCACGCTGGACATGCGGCAATTGGCGGAATACAAGCTGCGCACGCGCCTGCTGGCCATCCCCGGCGTGGGACAGGTCACGGTGCTGGGCGGCCGCCTGCCGGAATACCAGGTGGTTTACGATCCCAACAAGCTCAAGCTGGCAGGGGTGGACCTTTCCAGCCTGAAAACGGCCATTGAGGAATCCCAGTCTTCCGTGCCCGCCGGGTACCTGGAGGACGTGGCCGGGCAGGAGCTCCCCATTCAGCAGGATACCCGCACCGCCAATATTGAACAGCTGAACCGCGCCCTGGTTCCGGACCACGCCTCCGGCATTCTCCGGCTTCAGGACGTAGCGGAGGTCAAGATAGACGGCGCGCCGCGACGGGGTGACGCCGGGTTCATGGGGGAAGACGCCGTGGTGCTTTCCGTGCAGAAGGTGCCGGGAGCCAATACGCTGGCCCTGACGCAGGCTGTGGACGCAGCCGTCAAGGAGTTCAGCCAGAGTCAGCTTCCCAAGGGCATGAAACTGCACACCACCGCCTACCGCCAGGCGGATTTCATTGAAATGTCCCTGGACAACGGCACGGAGACCCTGCTCATTGCGGGAGCGGTGGTCATGATCGTCATCTTCCTGACGCTGCTGAACCTGCGCACGGCCATCATCACGCTGATTTCCATGCCCCTGTCCGTCCTGTTCGGGATGATGATGTTCCCCATTTTCGGGCTGGCCATCAACATCATGACCCTGGGCGGCCTGGCCGTAGCCGTGGGGGACGTGGTGGACAACGCCATCATTTTCGTGGAAATAGCGTGGCGGCACCTGAACCGGAACGCCGCCCTGCCGGAGGACAGGCGCAAGAGCAAGTATGAGGTGCTGATGGAGGCCAAGGGGGAAATCGTGGGTTCCATCTCCTTCTCCTCCATCATCATCCTGCTGGTGTTCACGCCGGTCCTCTTCCTGTCCGGGCTGGAAGGCCAGTTCTTCCGCCCCCTGGGCATCTCCTACATGCTGGCCCTGCTCTCCTCCCTCATCGTAGCCGTCACCATTACCCCGGTGCTCTGCTACATGTGGTTCAAGAAGAGCAAAAACGCCGCCACGCTGGAAAGCGGGGACTCCTTCAGCTCCCGCCTCATCAAGCGCATTTATGCGCCCATTCTTGAATTCTGCCTGCGCTTCTCCAAGACGGTCTGCGCCATCATGGCGGCCATCACGCTGCTGGCCCTGTGGCTGGGGTCCACCTTCGGAACCAGCTTCCTGCCGCCGTTCAACGAGGACTGCTACACGGTCTTCGTCAGCACGGTGCCGGGCACTTCCCTGGATGAAACGGAGCGCATCTCCCGAACGGTGATGAAGGACATTGAACGCATTCCCGGCGTTCTCAGCGTCACCCAGCGCACGGGACGCGCGGAAAACGACGAACACGCGGAACCCGTCAGCGCCTCCGAACTGCTCGTGCGCGTAGACCTGGAGAAGGACCAGAAGGAACTGCGCGCCGCCATCAAGAAGTGCATTGACGATATTCCCGGCACCAGCTCCATGATCGGCTATCCGCTGGCGCACCGCATCAGTTCCGCCCTCTCCGGCTCCAACTCGGAAATCGCCATCAATATTTACGGCACGGAGCTGCCCCAGCTCCGCCTGGCGGCCCAGAAGGCCAAGGAGATTCTGGCAAAGATGCCGGAGGTGGCGGACGCGCGCGCCAACCGGGAGATCATGGTGGATACCATCCGCGTGCAGTACAACCAGGAAGCCCTGGCCTCCCACGGCCTGACCATGGCGAACGCCGCGGAACAGGTTTCCACGGCCATGAACGGCCAGAAGCTGGGGGAAGTGATCAAGAACCAGGACCACTGGAACATTGTCCTGCGCATTGATCCCAGGCTGAAGACGTCCATTGAAGACATCAAGAACCTGGAACTCATTTCCCCCAATAAAAAGACCGTGCGCCTGGCCGACGTGGCGCAGGTGTACCGGGAGGAGGTTTCCAACCTCATCCTGAGGGACAACACCATGCGGAAGGCCATGATCTCCTGCAACCCCTCCCCCAATTCCAACCTGGGGGACCTGGCGAAAGCCTGCCGGGAGCAATTGGACCCGGTGATGAACGCCATGGGCTGCACGGTGGATTATGACGGCACCATCAAGGCGCGGGAATCCGCTTCCCAGCGGCTTTACGTGCTGGGCGCCATCGTGATGGTGCTCATCGTTCTGCTTCTCTCCTCCGCGCTGGGGAGCGTCCGGCGCGCCATGCTGACGCTGGTGAACATTCCGCTGTGCCTGGTGGGCGGCATTGTGGCCGTCTTCCTGGCCTCCCCCGGCACGCTGTCCTCCCTGTTCGGCGCCGCGTACATTCCGCCCATCCTCTCCGTGGCTTCCATCGTGGGGTTCGTTACCGTCATCGGCTTCGCCATCCGCAGCGTCCTGATCCTGCTCAACAGGTACCGGGCGCTGGAACACAAGGGCATGAACCCGGCGGAAGCCATCCGGGAAGGTTCGCTGGAACGCGTGGTTCCCATCATCATGACCTCCCTTACAACGGTGCTCGGCTTGCTCCCCCTGATCTGGGCCATTGACAAGCCCGGGGGCGAACTGCTCGGGCCGCTGGCCATCGTCCAGTTCGGCGGACTGGTTTCAGCCACCATCCTGAACCTGCTCATCATTCCGGCCACAGCCAAACTCTTCTCCCGCTGGATTTCCTCCCGCCGGAAAGAATTGGAAGCAACCTCCTGATCCATTCGGGATTCCAGCGGCGGAACCGGGGAAGGACGAGGCCCCGGTTCCGCCTTTTACAATGACAGACGTAACAAGTCCTTGCCTTCCGGGCCGATAAGGAGCACACATGGGTGCTTAAGCTTCACCGTCATGCCCAAACGGAAATCCACCAGAGAGCACCTGCTCAATACGGGAGCCATGATCGTCGGGGAATCCGGGCTCCGCGCTCTCACCATCCGCGGCCTGTCCCTGCGCGCCGGCACCAATACGGGGAGCTTTGTCTATCACTTCGGCAACCGGGAAGCTTTTCTGAACGAACTGCTGGAACGCTGGTACGAACCGTTGTTCACCGGCGTCAGAACCCACGCCAACATTCATCTTCCGGCCTTTGAAAAACTGGAAGCCATCCTGGAAGACGTCATGGAGTTCCTGCTGCGCCACGGCCAGTTCATTGCCCAGCTGGTGCTGGACGCCCTGGCGGGAGAACGGGCGGCCATCCGCTTCATTTCAGGAATCCATACGCGCCACCCCCTCGTCCTGCTGGAAACCATACGGGAAGCCCAGGAGGAAGGTTCCGTGCTCCAGGGAGACCCCATGAACATCCTCATCTACCTCGTCTGCTGTGGCGGGGCTCCTTTTATCCTTTCCGGACAACTCCAGGTGCACGACCCGAATGCCGTGCGGCCCGTGCTGGATCTGCTGGGCTCCATCCTCAATGACCCGGAAAGCGCCAGGCAGCGCATGACCTGGGCGCTCCGCGGCATCCGCCAGTCCTGAGAACCCACCGGACTCCGGAAATACCACGTTGCGCCGCGCTCTTCCTGCAAAGCTGGAGCGCCGCAGGATTTGCGGGCCATGGGCTTTCCCTTACCGCCTCCAATGGGGGCGGTGGGGCGGACGGGGCGGCGGAGGCGGAGGATTGTGGTGATGCCAGTCATTGCGATACCTGTCCTTGTCGCGGTCATGCTGGACCGCCGCGCCGATGGCAGCCCCGGCGGCCAGCGCGCCCACGCCGATGGCGGCGGCCCCGCCAGGCGTCACGGTGCTGTTTCCGTAACTGTCCGTCGTGCAGGACGGCATCAGGGAAAGAGACAGCCCGGCCAGGGGAAGGAGCCAGAGGGATTTGATATGCTTGTTCATGGTGTGAAATATTGGTAATGCCGGCAACCCGGCTTGCATCCAGTAAGCGCGGCGTGCCCGCATGATTTGTTTAAGCATGTCACAGCCCGGAGAGGAATTCCCGGAATCATGACGCCTGTTATGCCCAGCGGATCCTTTGGAACGCCCTGTTCCGGCGCGCCTGGACACGAAAATCCGCATGCGCTGCAAAAGAACAGACATGCGGATGTAGAAAGCGTTCATCTTCCGGAAAGCTCCGGAAAAGTCCGCCCGGATTATTTCTGCTCCGCAGCGGGTTCGATGCGGACGGGGCTCTGAATATCAAACAGGCTCTTGCGCAGCAGGTAGCCTCCGCGCTGGAGGACAAACGCGCTGGACGGGAACTTTTCCGCCAATTCACGGTAAAAGGCTCCCGCGGCGGCATTGTCCTTCTTCGCCCGGGCAATGTCCCCCAGGCACATAGTGGCAAAACCGGAAAAAGTGGGATCCCCCGCGTCCACCACGGAACGGAACAGGCCATCCGCCTCATCCGCCTTCCCACGGTTCATCAGGCGGCATGCCAGGGTAACGGAAGCCTGCGCCTTCCATTCCTCCGTGGGAGCGGAATCAATAAAAGCTTTCATCCTGGCTACGCCTTCATCCTCCTTGCCGGCGTTCCACAGAGCGACCGCCTGAAGATAGGTGGCGGTGACGGCGGCGCGGGAATCGTCAAAATCCGCCACCACCTGCTGAAGCCCCTGTTCATTCAGGGAGATTTCCCCGGTGGCGGGGGATTCCGGCATGGCGGCCACCAGCGCGGCGCCTGCCTTTCTTTCCATGGAATCCTGCATGCCGTTGTAAATGATCCATCCGGCGGCTCCGAGAACGCACAGCAACACGACCAGCGCAACCTTTCCGTAGTGTTCATCCAAAAACTGTTCATGCTTGGCCGGACCGACGGAGATTTCCGCAAACGCGCTTCCGTCGCCCATCGGCATGTTGTCCATGGCCCGTTTAATATCCTTGATATCCATAATATGTTGAAGAGGTTTCTATCGTGTTGTCCCGGTCAAATCAATCAGCTTTTTACTTATCTTCGCCATGTTCCAGAAGCTGGAGGGAATCCTTCAGGCCCAGGTTCCTGTAGATCTGCCGCGTGGCGCGGCTCTGGTTGAGCGTATAAAAATGAATGCCGTCCACGCCGGAATCCAGCAGCTCCGCACATTGGCTGGAGGCGTACTGGATGCCTACCTCCTGAACGGCGTCCGGATTGGAGCCGGCGCGTTTCAGCGCCTTGAGCAGCCGGGCCGGAAAACACGTGCCCCCGGAAAGTTCCGCCATGCGGTTCATGCCGGACAGGCTGGTTACGGGCATGATTCCGGCCAGAATGGGCACCTTGATGCCGGCCAGCAGGCAGCGTTCCCGGTAATCCAGAAAAGAATGGTTGTCAAAAAACAACTGGGTGCAGATATAATCCGCGCCGGCATCCACCTTCGCTTTCAGAAAATCCATCTCGCGCAGGCGGTTGGGCGTGGACGGATGGCCTTCAGGGAAGCCGGCCACGCCTATGGCGAACCCGTCCGGGTCCGGATGGCGTCCGGATTCGTTATATTCACGAATAAAAGCCACCAGTTCCGCCGCATGGCGGAAGGCATCCGCATCACGGTTGTAATTTTCCGTGCCGCGCGGGGGATCTCCCCGCAGGGCCAGAACGGCCCGCACCCCTGCCTGGGCGTACTGGTCCAGAATGCTCCATACTTCCTCCCGGCTATGGCCTACGCAAGTAAGGTGGGGCACCGTGGGAATGCGGGATTCATGCTGGATGCGCAGCACCACCTCCCGGGTAAGCTCACGGGTGGAGCCGCCCGCGCCGTACGTCACGCTGACAAAACTGGGATGGTACGGTTCCAGTTCACGGATGGTCTGGTACAGGGCCGCCGCAGCCTGCTCGTTCTTGGGCGGGAAAAATTCAAAGGACAGACTGGGGCCTGCGCCCGACTGCAATCTTTCTCTCAGATGCACTTTTTCTTTATTTGGCTTGGCTCTATCCGGACCCGCATTACGGCTCCATGGGAATCATCACCGGCTGGGGAGCCGCCGCAGGAGCGGGAGCGGCAGACGGGGCCGCGCCGGGCTCGCCTTCTCCCATCATGTTTTCCTGCCAGCTTGCGGGCGGGACAATCACTTCATCCCCCGGCTTGATGGGCTCCTTGTCATTGTTGTCAAAAAGCGTGTTGCGCTTCACGTAGGACTGGAACACCTTCCCGTCCGGGTCAACTCCGTCGATAATCAGGGAGACAAAGATGCTTCCGCGCCTGCGGATGCCCAGTTCCTGCCCCACTTTCAGGTCAGGCTGGCCGATGGACTGGAACAGGACAAGATTGGCGTCACGGTAGTATTCCGTCACGCGTCCCACCTGTTCGGCGTCCTTGATCTCATTGAGCCATTGCAGGCGGGGGTCTCCCTTTTCAATGCTCCGGCGTTCCAGCAGGGCGCGTTCCTCCTCCGCCATGGCGTGGCGCTTCTTCAAATCTTCATTCTCCTTCTTCATCCGTTCCAGCTCGGCCGTGGCATGGGCCAGCTCCTCGCTCACCACCGGATCCGCCACGACTACCGGCTGAACGGCGGTGCCGGGCGTCTGCGTGGGCATGGGAAGGTAAGGAGAGGGATTGACGGCTACCGGAGCGGGCACGGGGGCTATCTGCTGCTGTTGAATCACATCCATCCTTGAGGAAATGTTCACATAGATCATTCCCAGAACGGCCAGCACCACCACCAGGAACACCAGAATAAGGATGCGGAAATTGCTCATGTCGTCAAATGGTAGAGGGATTATTGAATAAAATTAGTAGGAATAGTTGAGATAGAACTGGAATTGTCCTCCGCGGTCGATGGCGTTGTTCTTCTGAATCGGAATGGCATAGTCCACCGCCAGAGGACCGATGGGCAGGTTCAGGCGCAGGCCGATCCCGTAGTCGGAAACGATCTTGGATGCGCTGAAGTCAAAGGCGTCCCCGTTGACGAAGCCGATGTCGTAGAACACGGCGACGCGCACTTCTTCAATCACCGGAATGGAATATTCAAACTGGCAGAAGAAGGAGGAACGGCCGCCCATCGTTTCATCACCGCTCAAAGCCGGATTGTACGGAGCCACGTCCCGGAAGCGGAAGCCGCGCATGTTGTACGGGCCGCCGAGGTAGAGGCGTTCAAAAATGGGTACGTCATGGTCGCCGTAGGAATCCACGGTGGCCGCACCGGCATTGATGCTGAAAATGGTGTCTCCGCGCAAGTTCCAGTAATAAGAGCCGTTGATGCCGAAGTTGTAAGTCTTCACATCGCCGCCCAGGCCGGAATAACCGGCCAGCACTTCAAACTTGCCGCCCTTGCGGGGGAAGATTTGCGCGTCACGGGTATCAATGGTGTAGGAAAGTTCCACGTGGCTGCGCAGGTAATCGCCGTCCTGCAGCCAGAAGAAGATGGGGGCGTTACCCTTGGCGTCAATCTGGTACTGTTCCAGGCGGTATTCCAGCTTCACGTAATCCAGTTCCCCGATCGGCTTGCGCAGGGAAACGGCAAAGCCGTAGTTCTGCTGGTCGTAATAGTCGGAGAAGTACGTGGAATTGCTGTAGAAGATTTCCGTGCCGAAGGCCAGCTTGCGGTGCAGGAACCACGGGTCCACCCAGGAGATGCTGGCATCCTGCGTTTCAAAACCCACGCGGGTATTGATGGCGAAGCGCTGGCCGCCGCCCACGAAGGAGGACCAGTCATACATGTCGAAGTTGGACTGGGTGATGCCCGCGAAGAGGTACACGCTTTCAATGGAGGAGAACGCCACGCCAATGTTCAGGGAACCGGTGCGTTTTTCCGCCACTTCAATGTTGATGTCACGGTAGCCGGGCCGCGTGGAACCCACCTGGGCCACGTCCACCATGTCAAAATAGTTCAGGTTCTGGAGACGCTTCTGGGCGGTATCCAGGTCCACGGAATTCATGGGGTCGTTGGACTGGAGGGGAAGTTCCTGGCGGATGACGTAATCCTTGGTGCGGTTGTTCCCGGTCAGGCGGATGTTGCCTACGCGGTAGGGGCTGCCTTCCGTCACATGGTAAACGATGTTGATCTGCCCGTAGCCGGTCCTGGGATCAATGCCCACTTCCTGGATGTCCGGGCGCACGGCGGCGTCCGCATACCCGCGGGAGCCGTAATAACGGCGAATCATCGTCACGTCGTCGGCCACCTTCTGGGCGGAATAGGTATCCCCGTTGTACATGCTCAAGCCGGGAATCAGCTCCTGGGCCGTAAACACCTTGGTGGGGCCGAAGGCGACCTGGTTGACCTTGTAGCGCCGCCCTTCGGTAAGCGTGATCCTCATCGTCAGCTTCTGCTCGTTGCCCTTGCCGGCGTCAAAGTATTCCACCTTGTCCAGCTTGACGCGCAGGTAACCCTTGTTGCGGTAATAAGTCACCAGTTCCGCCAGATCGTCCTCCAATTGCTCGCGGTCAATGCGGCCGGACTTGGTAATCCAGGTCAGCCAGCCCTTCTCCTTGGTCTTCATCACCTGGCGGAGGTCCTTGGCGCTGATGTGGTCGTTGCCTACAAAATCGATGTTGATGATATTGGCCTTCTTGCCTTCATTGATGTCAAAAACCACGTCCACAAAGCCGGGGCGCTCCGTCTTCTGGTAAAAATAGGAAACGCGCACATCCGGATACCGGGCTTCCTGATAATAGGTGCGCAGCTTGGAGATGGCGCTGCTGAGGGCCTTGTCGCTGAGGGCTTCCCCTCCCTTCAAGCCGCATTCCTCGGAAAGGTCCCGGTTGTCGAACGCGGTGTTGCCGCGGAAGCCCACGCCGCCCAGCAGGTTCTGGGCCGCCATTTCAAACACCACGGTCACGCCGTCGCCGGAAGGTTCCACAGCCACCGTCGTATTGCCGCCTACCAGGCCGCTTTCCAGCAGCCGTTCCAAGTCCTTGTTCACCACTTCCGGGGAATAATTGGTGCCCGGCTGGGTAGCCAGCAGGTTTTTCAGGCGGTCTTCGGACACGGTCTTGCCGGTGCTTCTATAACGCACGGAGACGCTTTTCACGGGACGCCCCTCATACGCCTGGTCACCGGGCAGAAGCCCCGTTTCCGGACCGAGTTCCCGCACCACCTGTTCCGGGGTCATTACGGAACCGTAGCCGCCTCTGTTAAGGGAAGTCTTATCCTGGGCCAAAGCAGCCGAACATGCTATCAGGGGAAAGGAAACACACAAAAAAACGGGACGAATCATGAGAGCTGAACTTAATGCTTGGGATATAAAGGACTTTTCCGTCCGCATAGTCAAGACGTGATTCCGCGTAGAACGCAGTTGCCCTGCATTTCTTACGTTGCGCGCGCATGTGCGCCTGAGAAAGGCAATTGTGTCATTCCCGTGCAATAGCTTGCACTCCAGATACCCGCTCATTACATTTATTGCCGCTCGTGTTTTGACCGCTGCCGCCATACCGGAGCCGAGACAGAACCACTTTCAATTAACACTGACCGTATTATTTATGGAAATCAACGTTGATATTCAACCGGACTGCACAGCCACGCTGAAAGCTTCCATCCCCGCAGAAACCACGGCCGCGCGCCGCGCCTCTATTGTGGATTCCTACGCCGGCAAAGCCAAGCTGCCCGGCTTCCGCCCCGGCAAAACGCCCAAGTCCATCATTGAAAAACGTTTCAAGAAGGAAATTGAAGAAGAACTGCTGGACACTCTTTTTGAAACGGCCTGCTCCGCCGCTCTGGAAGAAAATCCCAAATTGAAAGTGCTCAACTTCGGCAAGCCGGAACAATCCCTCGACGACCAGGGAAATTACACCGCCACCAGCGCGATGACCGTGGTTCCCGAATTCGAACTGCCGGAATACAAGGGCATCGAAGTCAAGGTCCCCTCCTCCGAAGTGACGGAAGCGGACGTGGAGGAAGCCCTGAACTCCCTGGCCGAACAGATTGCGGAATTTACCCCCGTGGACCGCGCCGCGAAGAAGGATGACGTGGCGATCATTGATTTCAAGACCACCCTGGACGGCAAGCCCGTAGCGGAAGCCGCGGGCAAGCCCGTAGGCTTCCTGGAAGGCCGCGACGGCCAGTGGATGAAAGTGGAGGAAGACCAGTTCCTGCCCGGCTTCGCCTCCGCCTTGGAAGGCTTGAAGGCCGGCGACAGCAAGGATATCACCGTCACCATTCCGGATACCTTCCCGATGGCGGAACTGCGCGGCAAGGAACTCGTGTTCCACACCACCGTGAAGGAAGTGCGTGAAAAGCAGCTCCCGGCCATGGATGACGCCTTTGCGGAAAAGGTGCTTCCCGGCAAGAACCTGGAAGAACTGAAAACCGCCCTGAAGGAAAACCTGGCCCAGCGCAAGACCATGCAGATTGACGAAGCCAAGGCCGACCAGATCACGGAAAAGCTGGCGGACATGCTTGACTTCAACCTGCCGGAAGCCGTCGTGGAACGCGAAGTGTACGGTATCCTCCAGCAGAAGATGCAGCAGGCCATGTACAGCGGGAACGCCCCGGCGGACATGGACAAGTTTGTGGAGGAAGCCCGCGAAGAAGCCAGAAAGGAAGCCAAGCGCAACCTCAAGGTCTTCTTCATGCTCCAGGAAGTGGCCCAGGTGGAAAAAATCGCCGTCACGGAAATGGAACTCTACAATGAAGTGGCCCGCCAGGCCCGCCAGCAGAAAAAGAACCTCAAGTCCTACATCCGCGAACTTCAGCGCGAAGGCCGCGTGCATGGCATCAGAATGAGCCTGCTGACAGCCAAGGTTCTGGACTTCCTGACAAAAGAGGCCAAAGTAACGGTAGACGAGCAATAACCCTCCTCTGCACAAGACACCTTACCAGGGGGAGTTGGCGCGCACATGCCCGACTCCCCCGTTTTGCATCCTGCAGACGGGTAGCATACATTAAATAAAACAACATCCCATCTTCAACAAACATGTTTCAAGACCAATCTTCCAAATCAGGCCCCATGAACGCCTACTACGTCCCCATGGTGGTGGAGCAGGACGGCCGCGGCGAACGAGCCTTTGACATTTACTCCCGCCTCCTGAAGGACCGCGTCATCTTCATCGGTTCCGCCATTGACGACGATGTGGCGAACTCCGTGATTGCCCAGCTTCTGTTCCTCCAGATGGCCGACCCGAAAAAAGACATCCACGTGTACATCAACTCCCCCGGCGGCTCCGTCACCGCGGGCCTGGCGATTTACGACACGATGCAGTTCGTCTCCTGTGACGTGAACACGTACTGCCTGGGCATCGCCGCCTCCATGGGGTCCGTCCTTCTGGCGGCGGGCACGCCCGGCAAGCGCTTCTGCCTGCCGAACTCCCATGTGATGATCCACCAGGTTTCCGGCGGCGCCCAGGGCACCGCCTCCGACGTGGAACGCACCATCGGCTTCATGTTCAACCTCAAGAAGCGCCTCAACGGCATTCTGGCCAAGCACACCGGCAAAACGGAAAAGCAGATTGAAAAGGACGCCGACCGCGACAACTACATGACCGCTGAGGAAGCCGCGGCCTACGGCCTGGTGGACAAGGTGCTGACGCATCATTCCGACGGACGGGACGACAAGAAAAAGGCCAAGGCCTGACCCCTGCCTCCCCCATTTCTCTCTCCCTGAAAAACCATGTCCGGTTCCAACCCTCATATTCCTGCCTGTTCCTGCTGCGGCAAGCCCGGGAACAAGGTGGACAAGCTCATCCAGATAGCGGAAGACTTCTATATCTGCAACAATTGCGTTGAAATTTGCGTCAACATGATTGTGAAGGATACCGGCCTTCCGCTGGCGACCCGCTTCATCCGCGGCATTCTGAGCATGGAGCCCTCCGCCTATGCCATGTGCCAGGCGGAGGCCCGCAAGGCCGCTGCCGCGGATATGCTCAAGGAAACGCCGGGCGCCCCGGCCTCCTACGAAGGACCGCTGCCCACGCCGGAAGAAATGTGCGCCACGCTCAACCAGTACGTCATTGGCCAGGATTACGCCAAAAAAGTGCTCTCCGTAGCCGTGTACAACCACTACATGCGCCTGCGCCAGAGCGCCGTGATGCTGGAGGACGAATCCCTGGACGACGTGGAAATTGAAAAATCCAACATACTGCTGGCCGGCCCTACCGGCTCCGGAAAAACCCTGCTGGCGAAAACGCTGGCGAAAATGCTCAACGTCCCCTTCTGCATTGTGGACGCCACCACGCTGACGGAAGCCGGCTACGTGGGGGAAGACGTGGAAAACATCATCCTGCGCCTTCTCCAGGCCGCGAACTTTGACGTAGCCAAGGCGGAACAGGGCATCATCTATGTGGATGAAATCGACAAGATCGGCCGCAAGACCCAGAACGTCTCCGTCACGCGGGACGTCTCCGGGGAAGGCGTGCAGCAGGCCCTGCTGAAAATCATTGAAGGCACCATCTGCAACGTTCCGCCCACCGGGGGCCGCAAACACCCGCAGCAGGAATACATCCGCGTCAACACGGAAAAAATCCTCTTCATCGTGGGCGGGGCCTTCGTCGGACTGGAAGACATCATCCGCAAACGCCTCGGCGCCACCCAGATGGGGTTCGGAGCCATCACGGAACAGCGCGACCGCAAGGAATACTCGGAAGAGGAAGTGCTGGCCCAGGCGATGCCGGAAGACCTCTTCTCCTTCGGCATGATTCCGGAGCTCGTAGGACGCCTGCCCATCTTCTGCCCGCTCTCCAAGCTGGATGAAGGCCAGCTCGTCCGCCTGCTCACGGAACCTAAAAATGCCCTGGTCAAGCAATACTCCAAACTGCTCGCCATGTACGGCGCCAGGCTGGATGTGCAGCCGGACGCCCTGAAAGCCATGGCCGCGGAAGCCATGGAACGCGGCACGGGAGCCCGCGCCCTGCGTTCCATCTTTGAAACCCTCATGCTGGACGTCATGTACAAGGTGCCCAGCATGGAAGACGCGGACTCCGTCACCATCACCAGGGAAACGGTTACCGACAAAAAACCGGCGCAAATCCGCCAGGCCTCCTAACTCCCCCGCTTCTCCGCCATGCCGGAATCCCTCACCGTTCTGGGAATAGAATCCTCCTGTGATGAAACGGCGGTCGCCATCCTGCGTTCCGCCGGGGAGGGAAAAGCGCCGGAAATACTCTCCTCCATCATCTCCTCCCAGATCGCCATCCACCGCCGGCACGGCGGCGTGGTGCCGGAGCTGGCCTCCCGCAACCACTCGGCGGACCTTCCCGGAGTCATCCGGGCCGCGTGCCGTGAAGCCGGCGTGACCCCGGCGGACATCGATGTCTTCGGCGCCACGGGCGGCCCCGGCCTGGTAGCCGCCCTGCTGGTAGGCAACAGCACGGCCAAGGCGCTGGCGCTGGCGACGGGAAAGCCCTTCGTCTCCGTCAACCATCTGGAAGGCCATTTGCTCTCCCCCTTCCTTAAACGTCCCGGAGGCCCCGTTCCCCATCTGGGCATGGTCGTCTCCGGCGGCCATACCCTCTTTGTGGATGTGCGCGGCGTGGGGGACTACCGCCTCCTGGGCCGTTCCCTGGACGACGCCGCAGGGGAAGCCTTTGACAAGGTGGGAAAAATGCTCGGCCTCCCCTACCCCGGCGGCCCGGAAATCGACCGCATGGCGGCGCACGGCGACCCGCAGGCCTTCTCCTTCCCCCGCGCCCTGATGAAGGAGCACACGGCCAATGTCTCCTTCTCCGGCCTGAAAACGGCCGTTCTCTACACCCTCCCCAGGCTGACGGCAAGCGGCGACCCTCACGACCTGCCGGAACAGACCCTGCGCGATCTCTGCGCCTCCTTCCAGCGTGCCGTGACGGACGTACTGATTCACAAGGCGCTGCATGCCCTGCGCGTTTCCGGCCACCGCACCCTTTCCGTTTCCGGCGGCGTCTCCTGCAACGGGGAACTGCGCTCCCGCCTGAAAGCCGCCTGCAACCGTGAAAAAGTGGAACTGGTCCTGCCGGACTTTGACCTGACGACGGACAACGCCGCCATGATCGCCTATGTCACCTGCCTCAAAGCCCGCAGGGGACTGTTCCACTCTCTGGATGAAGACGTTGACCCCAATCTCAAATTGACGGAGGATCTGAACAGATCCAAATATTCAACGCATTCCTGATAAAGATATTACACATGAACACCCCGTATTTGCGGCATAATGATAAAAAAATGTTCATGTTTTCATTGACATCCCGTATTTAAAAACGTAACATAGCGTCCGCTTTTCGTCAGGCAACACGGGAGGATGCTATTTATCCGCTAGAACCGCAGGTTTGGGCGGATTTACAACTCTCTAAGAGCAGCGAAAGGCGGAAGAAGTCTATGCTTCTGTAGCTCAGGGGTAGAGCGCATCCTTGGTAAGGATGAGGTCGCGGGTTCAATTCCCGCCAGAAGCTCCATCTTCAAGCTAGACCCATAGCAGCCCAAACCTAAACAAAACATTATGGCTAAAGAGCAATTCCAGCGCAACAAGCCCCACGTGAACGTGGGCACCATCGGTCACGTTGACCACGGCAAAACCTCCCTTACCGCCGCCATTACTTCAGTGCTCGCTAAGAAGGGTTTCGCCGAAGCACGCGGCTATGACCAGATCGACGCCGCTCCCGAAGAACGCGAACGCGGCATTACCATCTCCACGGCCCACGTTGAATACGAAACGGAAAACCGTCACTATGCCCACGTTGACTGCCCCGGACACGCCGACTATGTGAAGAACATGATCACCGGCGCTGCCCAGATGGACGGCGCCATCCTTGTGGTTGCCGCTTCCGACGGCCCGATGCCGCAGACCCGCGAACACATCCTCCTTGCCCGCCAGGTGGGCGTCCCCGCCATCGTCGTTTACATGAACAAGTGCGACCTGGTTGACGACCCCGACCTGATCGAACTCGTGGAAATGGAAATCCGCGAACTTCTCAACGAATACGAATTCCCGGGCGACGACACCCCCATCATCAAGGGTTCCGCCGTTAAGGCTCTGGAAGGCGACGCCGCCGCTGAAGACTCCATCATGGAACTCATGGCTGCCGTTGACTCCTACATCCCGCAGCCCGAACGCCCCGTGGACCAGCCCTTCCTCATGCCCGTGGAAGACGTGTTCTCCATCTCCGGCCGCGGCACCGTGGCTACCGGCCGTATCGAACGCGGCATCGTCAAGAAGATGGAAGAAGTCGAAATCATCGGCATCAAGGACACCCAGAAGACCGCCGTTACGGACATCGAAATGTTCCGCAAGCTGCTTGACGAAGGCCAGGCCGGTGACAACGTTGGCCTGCTCCTCCGCGGCCTGAAGAAGGAAGACATCGAACGCGGCCAGGTGATCATCAAGCCCGGCACCGTGAAGCCCCACAAGAACTTCAAGGCTGAAGTTTACGTCCTGACCAAGGAAGAAGGCGGCCGTCACACCCCGTTCTTCAACAACTACCGCCCGCAGTTCTACTTCCGCACGACGGACGTGACCGGCTGCTGCACCCTTCCCGAAGGCGTGGAAATGGTGATGCCCGGCGACAACGTCAACCTGGAAGTCCAGCTCATCACTCCGATCGCCATGGAAAAAGCCATGCGATTCGCTATCCGCGAAGGCGGCCGCACCGTGGGTGCCGGTCGTATCAGCGAAATCCTTGACTAAGTTCCCCTGGAACTTGTAGAGGAATCTACATAGGTTTAATGAGGGGGCCTCCCCGCAGGCCCCCTCATTTCCCACGAAAGAAGAGACACCAACAGGTCAGTAGTTCAATTGGTAGAGCGTTGGTCTCCAAAACCAAAAGTTGGGGGTTCGAGTCCCTCCTGACCTGCCACTTCTTTCCAAATACATCACCCCACCTTGAAGCATGTTTCGCAAGATTTCTCAATTCATCGCCGAAGTTAAGGGCGAACTTAAGAAGACCACCTGGCCCTGGGAAAGCGATCCCAAGGTGAAAGGTTTTAAAAAATTCCGCGAACTCTGGGGTTCCACTCTCGTCGTACTGATTGCCATGGTCTTCCTTGGCGCGTTTGTTGCATCGTTCGACATCTTCCTTCACAGCGTGGTCAACTACCTCATCCAGTTGGCAATCTAGTTTTACTCCCACTTTCTTTCTCCGATCATGCCCAGTACCCCAGAGCCTCACGAACAATGGTATGTTCTTCACGTCCTCTCCGGACAGGAAAACAGCGTTCGTGACCGCATTATCCGCAAGGCGAAGGACGCCGAACTTTCCGACTTCATCTACCGGGTGGAAGTCCCCACGGAACTCATCTCCGAAGTGCGCAACGGCAAAAAGACGGAACGCCACAGCAAGCTTTTTCCCGGGTACGTCTATGCCAACATGTACCTGCTGGAAGCGGACGGCACCCTGAACAAGGACCTCTGGTACTTCATCCAGCAGATTGACGGCGTCATCAGCATCGCTGGTTCCCGCAACGCTCCCCTGCCCATGCGCAAGCGCGAGGTGGAGGATCTTCTGCCCCTGCTGGACGCGGAAGCCGTCGCCGCCCGTCCCAAGGTGGAATTCGCCGTCGGCGATCCTGTGCGCGTCTGCGAAGGCCCGTTCCAGAGCCAGGAAGGCACCATCGAAGAAATCGACCCTGAAAAAGGCAAACTGCGCGTCAGCGTCTCCATCTTTGGCCGCGCCACTCCGGTGGACCTGGAATACTGGCAGGTGGAAAAAGCCTGAGCCCCATTCGCCGGCAGGCAGCAAGCTTCTCCCGTTCATTTTCTCCGCTAACAAAGCAAAACCATGGCAAAAGAAATAACCAAAATCATCAAGCTCCAGATCAATGCCGGAGCCGCTAACCCCTCCCCGCCCGTGGGTCCGGCACTTGGTCAGGCCGGTGTAAACATCATGGCATTCTGCAAGGAGTTCAACGCCGCCACGCAAAAGCAGGCCGGCGACCTCCTGCCGACCGTCATCACCGTTTACAAGGACAAATCATTCTCTTTCATCACCAAGCAGCCCCCGGGCAGCCTGCTTCTCAAGAAGGCCGCCGGCATCGCCTCCGGCTCCGGCGAACCGAACAAAAAGAAGGTCGCCACTCTTTCCAAGGCCAAGCTGATGGAAGTCGTCAACACCAAACTCCCGGACCTCAACACGAAAGACCCCGAACGCGCCGCCCGCATCCTTGCCGGCCAGGCCCGCCAGATGGGCATTGAAGTTGAAGGTATGTAACACTCACCGCAGGAGGATTAACCAATCCGAACGCACTGCCAAATACACACATGTCTACCAAACGCAGCAAGCGATATCAAGAAGCAGCCAAGCTTGTTACCCCTAACAAGAACTACAGCATCACGGAAGCCGTGGAAACCATGAAATCTTTCCCGGCCCCGAAATTTGACCCGACTGTCACCGTTTCCTTCCACCTGACCGTGGACCCCCGCAAATCCGACCAGATGGTCCGCGGCAGCGTCTCCCTGCCCAACGGCACGGGTAAGAACGTCCGCGTCCTCGTCTTCGCCCAGGGTGATGCCGCCAAGGCCGCCCAGGAAGCCGGAGCCGAATTCGTGGGTTTTGAAGACCTCATCAAGAAGGTCCAGGAAGGATTCGTCGACTTTGACACGGCCATTGCCACCCCCGACGCCATGACGGAGGTTCGCAAGGTTGCCCGTGTGCTGGGTCCGCGCGGCCTGATGCCCAACCCGAAAACCGGCACCGTTACGGATGATACGGCCAAGGCCGTGAAGGAAGTGAAGGCCGGCCGCGTTGACTACAAGGTTGACAAGAACGCCAACATCTCCGCCGCTGTAGGCAAGCTGTCCTTCTCCAACGAAGGCATCACTGAAAACATCGTTGCTCTGATTGATTCCGTCGTCAAGGCCCGCCCGGCTTCCGCCAAGGGCGCCTACATCGAATCCGTCACCGTTTCATGCGCCATGTGCCCCGGTCTGCCGGTTGACACCGCTTCCATCGCCAAACTGTAACCCGAACCGATTTAGCACACCATGAATCCTGACAAGCGTATCATCATTGACGACCTGACCGCCCGCGTCAACGCCTCCCCGTTCCTGATCGTCGTGGACTACACCTCGATCACCGTGCCTGAGTTCACCAACCTGCGTTCCGCCCTGGCCGCCTGCGGCGCCCAGTGCCACGTAGCCAAGAACAACTTCATGCGTACGGCCCTGACGGATGCAGGCCTTCCCGACATCGGGGAACACCTCGTCGGCCAGACCGCCTTCGTGACCGGCGCGTCCGACGTGGCCGCCGCCGCCAAGGCCATCAATACCTTTGCGAAGGCCTCCAAGAAGGCCGAATACAAGGTGGCGATCCTGGACGGAGCCATCCTCTCCGCGGACGACATCCGCGCCATCGGTGAACTGCCTCCCCGCGACCAGCTGCTTGCCAAGCTCCTTGGCACCATCAACGCGGCCGGCTCCGCTCTTGCCCGAGTTCTTCAGGCATATGTGGACAAAGAAAACGGCGGCAGCGAAGAACCCGCCGCCTAATACTAACCCCTTGACCGGACGGCCCGGTTGCACTCTAGCCAAATGTGTGAAAACCGGGCCCGACTCTCCTACAGGTTCCTTGTCGGAACTCCAGCCGGAGAACTGAAATGCCAAGTTGGCTCTTGGCGCGACTCGAAACCAAACTAGAAAACAATACAATGGCTGATATTAACAAAATCGCTGAAGAACTCGGTACCCTCACCATCCTGGAAGCTGCCGACCTCGTCAAGCTTCTGGAAGAAAAGTGGGGCGTTTCCGCCGCTGCTCCCGTAGCCGCCGCTGCCGCTGCCGCTCCTGCCGAAGCTGAAGAAGAAAAGACCGAATTCAACGTCGTCCTGACGGAAGCCGGCGCCAACAAGATCGCCGTGATTAAGGCCGTCCGCGAAGTGAAGACCGGTCTCGGCCTGGTGGACGCCAAGAAACTGGTTGAAGGCACCCCCGCCGTCATCCTGGAAGCCGTCTCCAAGGACGAAGCTAACGCCGCCAAAGCCAAGCTGGAAGAAGCTGGCGCCAAGGTGGACGTCAAGTAAGCTTTTTACTTCCCGCGCAACAGGAGAAGACCCGTTTTTCTCCTGTTGCGCTTCCTCGTCTTCACATCCCGCGTGACCGACTAGAGGCTTTTTACCCGTCAAAACGCTTCCAGTCGGTTCCGTCTCCCAAGGAAGGAACCAATCAACCCAGCATCCGGGTTTTCAGGATGCAAACCCATAACATCTCCGCCACAGCAGCCCATGTCAAAGCGACTCTACTTCGGGAATATCAAGGAAGTCATCGAACCTCCGAACCTTATTGAGATTCAACTTCAATCATACTTCGATTTTCTACAACAGGACACCCCGGCCGCGGCCAGGAAAAACATCGGGTTACACGGCGTTCTGAAGGAAATCTTTCCTATCAAGAGCTATGACGAAAACATTGAGCTCGACTTCGTCTCCTACGACATCGAACAGCCGAAGATGAGCGATTACGAGGCTATCCGCGCCGGGGAAACCTACAGCGCCGCCCTCCAGGTCACCTTCAAGCTCAAGTCCGACAACGAATCCAAGGAAGAAACGGTCTACATGGGTGAACTCCCCATGATGACCAACCGCGGCACCTTTGTAATCAACGGCGCCGAACGCGTCATCGTGTCCCAGCTCCACCGTTCTCCGGGCATCTGCTTTGAAAGCGCCCAGCACCTGAACGGCAAACTGCTCCACTCCTTCCGCATCATTCCGGACCGCGGCTCCTGGCTGGAAGTCCAGTTTGACACCAACGACCTGCTCTACGTCTACCTTGACCGCCGCCGCCGCCGCCGCAAGTTCCTTGCGACGACGTTCATGCGTTATCTGGGCTTCAAGACGGACCGCGATATCGTCAGCCAGTTCTACGACATCCGCACGCTTCCCCTGAGCGAAGACATGACGGAGGAAGACCTGCACAACCTCGTGGCCGTGGACACGATCAAGGACAAGGACCTCGTTCTTGCCAAGGCTTTCGAACAGCTCAACATGGGCGTGGTTCGCCAGCTCCTCCAGTTCGGCATCAAGGAAATCGACGTCATCGACCAGAGCGAGGACGACGTGCTGATCAAGACCCTGAAGAAGGATCCCGCCCATGACGAGGAATCCGCCCTCAAGGAAATCTACAAGCGCCTCCGTCCCGGCGATCCCGCCACGGCCGCCCAGGCCCGCACCCTGCTCAAGAGGCTCTTTGACGATCCCAAGAAATACGACCTCACCCGCGTGGGCCGCTACAAGATCAACCAGAAGCTCGGTCTGGACACCAGCCTGGACCAGCGCCTGATGACGGCAGAAGACTTCCTGGCCGCCCTCAAGTACCTCCTGCGCCTCAAGAAGGGCGAAGGCATGGTGGACGACATCGACCACCTGGGCAGCCGCCGCGTGCGCGCCGTGGGCGAACTCATGGCCAACCAGTGCCGCGTGGGCCTCGCCCGCACGGAACGCCTGGTGAAGGAACGCATGACCCTCATTGACCAGAACATTGAAGGCGTGACGCCCAGCAAGCTCATCAACCCGAAGGCCCTCAGCGCCGTCGTGCGCGACTTCTTCGGACGTTCCCAGCTCTCCCAGTTCATGGACCAGATCAACCCCCTTGCGGAACTGACGCACAAGCGCCGCCTCTCCGCCCTGGGGCCCGGCGGCCTGAACCGCGACCGCGCCGGATTCGAAGTGCGAGACGTGCATCCCTCCCACTACGGCCGTATCTGCCCGATTGAAACGCCGGAAGGCCCCAACATCGGTCTGATCAACTCCATGTGCACCTACGCCCGCATCAATGAATTCGGATTCATTGAAACGCCCTACCGCAAGGTGGAAAACGGCCGGGTCACCAACACCATCGAATACGTCACCGCCGACCAGGAGGAAGGCTACCTCATCGCCCAGGCCAACAACCCGCTGGACGAACAGGGCAACTTCACCACCTCCCGCGTGACCGCCCGCGAAAAGGGCGAGTTCATTGAAGTGGACCCGGCGGACGTGCACTACATGGACGTGTCTCCCAAGCAGCTCGTCTCCATCGCCGCAGGCCTCATTCCCTTCCTGGAACACGATGACGCCAACCGCGCCCTGATGGGCTCCAACATGCAGCGCCAGGGCGTGCCTCTCATGGTGGCGGAATCCCCGTACGTGGGAACCGGCATTGAAGGCAAGTGCGCCAGGGACTCCCGTTCCGTCGTTCTGGCGGAAGCGGACGGCATCGTGGCTTCCGCCACGGCTGAAGTCATTATCACCACGAAGGACGGGGAATTGCCCGTGCGTCCGGAAGTCTTCCTGTCCGATCCGGACAGCGTGCGCACGGACCGCGACAACGGCGTATACGTCTATCCCCTGCGCAAGTTCATGCGTTCCAATGCCGGAACCTGCATCAACCAGCGTCCGATCGTGCGCCGCGGCGACAAGATCAAGACCGGCGACGTGCTGGCGGACGGCCCGAACACGGACCAGGGCGAACTGGCCCTCGGCCGCAACGTGCTGGTGGCATATATGCCGTGGAACGGTTACAACTTCGAAGACGCCATCGTCATCTCCGAAAAAACCGTGAAGGAAGACACCTTCACCTCCATCCATATCTCCGAGTTTGAAGTGCAGGCCCGCGACACCAAGCTGGGCCCGGAAGAAATCACCCGCGACATTCCGAACGCCGGTGATGAAGCCCTGAAAAACCTGGACCATGACGGCGTCATCCGCATCGGCGCGGAAGTGAAGCCCGGCGACATCCTCGTCGGTAAAATCACTCCCAAGTCTGAAACGGAACTGGCTCCGGAAGAACGCCTGCTGCGCGCCATCTTCGGTGAAAAGGCTGCGGAAGTGAAAGACACCTCCCTCCGCGTCCCCTCCGGCTGCACCGGCATCGTGATGGACGTTCGCATCTCTTCCACGGGCTCCGGCCACCACCGCGGCGACCTCGTCGTGGACAGCGCGGAAAAGAAAAAGCAGTTCAAGAAGATCAATGACGAGCACAAGAAGAAGAAGGAACAGCTCATTGACCAGCTGACCAAGAAGCTCTCCGACATTCTTCTGGGTGAAAAGATCCCGCTGGACGTGGTCAACGAGCAGACCGGTGAAATCATCATCCCGGCCAACCGCAAGATCACCAAGACCCTGCTGCGCAAGCTGGCCCTGGTGCACGACCACATCGAAATCGAACCCAGCCCGATCCGCAACAAGATCCTGGAAATCATCACCTCCTTCGAAGGCCGCTTCACGGAGCTGGACGACGAACGCGAACACAGGCTGGACCAGATGGAATCCGGGGACGAATCCGAACCCGGCGGACTGAAGGAAGTCAAGGTGTACATCGCCGCCAAGCGCAAGCTCGGCGTGGGCGACAAGATGGCCGGCCGCCACGGCAACAAGGGCGTCGTCGCCAAGATCGTCCCGGAACAGGACATGCCCTTCCTCGCGGACGGCACTCCGGTGGACATCGTGCTGAACCCGTTGGGCGTGCCTTCCCGAATGAACGTGGGCCAGGTGCTTGAAGCCCACCTTGGCATTGCTGCCAGGGCCCTCGGCTTCAAGGTGGCTACCCCGGTGTTCGACGGCATCAGTGAAGAAACCATCTGGAACTACATGTCCGAAGCCAAGAAGGTGGACGGATTCACCTGGATCGGTGACGGCAAGGACGGCACCGTGGGCGGCAAGAGCACCCTCTATGACGGCCTGACCGGCGAACCCTTCCACAACCCGGTGGTGGTAGGCCAGACCTACATGCTCAAGCTGAACCACCTGGTGGCGGACAAGATCCACGCCCGCGCCGTGGGTCCGTACAGCCTGGTCACGCAGCAGCCCCTGGGCGGCAAGGCCCAGTACGGCGGCCAGCGTTTCGGGGAAATGGAAGTGTGGGCGCTGGAAGCCTATGGCGCCGCCTACACCCTCCAGGAGCTTCTCACCGTCAAGTCCGACGACGTGCAGGGCCGCACCCGCATTTACGAATCCATCGTGAAGGGTGACAATACGCTGGAAGCCGGAACTCCGGAATCCTTCAACGTTCTGATGAAGGAAATGCAGTCCCTGGGCCTGAACGTGCGCCCCGGCAGCAAGGATGAACAACCCTCCCTGCAGCTCGGCGATACGGACCTCACTCCCGTGGACGGCATGACGGAAGGCTTTGACAGCGACGACATGGCCGGCCTGGCGGACGTCGACTTCTCCGACCTCAAATTCTAATATCCACCGTATTCCACTCCCGTGCCGCAAGACGCGGGAGTGGGCATCAAACATTCTTCAAAACTTTTAATATATGTCTGATACCCCCACCATCAGGGAAATGCACGGTCTGAGCGACAAGCCCCGGACCTTTGACCAGGTTGCCATCACCGTGGCGGACCCGGATACCATCCGCAGCTGGTCCTTCGGTGAAGTCGTCAACCCGGAAACCATCAACTACCGCACGTTCAAGCCGGAAAAAGGCGGCCTGTTCTGCGAACGCATCTTCGGGCCCACCCGCGACATGGAATGCGCCTGCGGCAAGTACAAGCGCATCAAGCATAAGGGCATCACCTGCGACCGCTGCGGCGTGGAAGTAACCAACGCGCGCGTGCGCCGCGAACGAATGGGCCATATTGAACTGGCCGTTCCGGTTTCCCATATCTGGTTTTACAAATGCATGCCCAGCCGCATTGGCCTTATGCTGGACATGACAGCCCGCCATTTGGAACGCGTGATTTACTATGAAGACTACATCGTGGTAGATCCCGGCAGTACCCCTCTGGAAAAGGGGGCCATCCTGACGGAAGAAGAATTCCGCAATGCGGAAGACGAATACGGCTATGACAGCTTTGAAGCCGGCATGGGCGCGGAAGCCATCCAGAAAATGCTGGCGGCCATTGATCTGCCCACCCTCGTCGCGGATCTTCAGGAACAGCTGGACAATACCAACTCCAAACAGAACAAACGCAAGATTGCCAAGCGTCTGAAACTGGCCCAGGGGTTCCTTCAGTCCAACACACGCCCGGAATGGATGATTTTGAACGTTCTGCCCGTCATTCCTCCGGACCTGCGCCCGCTGGTTCCTCTGGAAGGCGGCCGTTTCGCAACGTCCGACCTGAATGACCTGTACCGCCGCGTCATCAACCGCAACAACCGCCTGAAAACCCTCCTGAGCCTCAAAACTCCGGAAGTCATCATCCGTAATGAAAAACGCATGCTTCAGGAAGCCGTGGATGCCCTGTTTGACAACGGCCGCCACGGCCGTGCCGTCACCGGCGCCGGCAACCGCCCCCTCAAATCCCTCTCCGACATGCTGAAGGGCAAGGGAGGCCGTTTCCGCCAGAACCTGCTCGGCAAGCGCGTGGACTACTCCGGCCGCTCCGTTATCGTCATCGGCCCGGAATTGAAACTCAACCAGTGCGGTCTTCCCAAGAAGATGGCGCTCATTCTGTTTGAACCCTTCATCATCCACCGTCTGAAAGAGCTGGGTTACGTGCACACGGTGCGCTCCGCCAAGAAGCTCATTGACCGCAAGACGCCGGAAGTGTGGGATATTCTGGAAGAAGTGACCAAGGGCCACCCGGTCATGCTCAACCGCGCGCCCACCCTGCACCGCCTCTCCATCCAGGCTTTTGAACCGGTTCTGATTGAAGGTTCCGCCATCCGTCTGCACCCGCTCGTCTGTAATGCGTACAACGCGGACTTCGACGGCGACCAGATGGCTGTGCACGTGCCTCTGTCCGTGGAAGCGCAGATGGAAGCCCGGCAGCTCATGCTGGCGCCCAATAATATTTTCTCCCCTGCTTCCGGCAAACCCATTGCCACACCCACGCAGGACATTATTCTGGGCGCGTACTTCCTGACGCACACCCGTGCTGCGGAAGTACAGAACAATCAGGATAATCATCACCATCTTCCCCTCTTCGAATCCATTGACGAGGTGGAATACGCCATTGCCGCCCGCAAAATCGGCTACCATGACTGGATCCGCCTGCACAACCCGGACTACGGCAAAAAGCCTTCCGAAGTAGTGTATGGGGATGTCACCAAGAAGGTTATCATCACTACTGCCGGACGCGTGCGTTTCAATGAAATCTGGCCCCGGGAACTCGGTTATATTAACCGCAACGTAGGCAAGAAACAGATGGGCGACATCATCTGGCGCTGCTACCAGACCGTCGGCAAGGAACGTACCGTGCAGACTCTGGACGCCCTGAAAAACCTGGGCTTCAAGGAAGCAACCCGTTCCGGCTGCTCCATCGGCATCGTGGACATGGTGGTTCCCTCCCAGAAAAAGACGGAAATTGAAAAAGCCTATGCGGAGCTGGACAAGGTGACCCGCCAGTATAAGAACGGTATTATCACGGATGGGGAACGCTACCAGAAGGTGGTGGACATCTGGACCCAGACTACGGATGTCATCCAGGCGGCTCTGTACCGCAAGCTGGAACACAACGAAGGCTCCAAGATGGCCAGCCCGCTCTTCATGATGGTGGACTCCGGAGCCCGAGGCAACAAGGCGCAGATCAAGCAGCTCTCCGGCATGCGCGGTTTGATGGCGAAACCCAGCGGCGAAATTATCGAACGCCCCATCACGGCCAACTTCCGTGAAGGCCTTTCCGTGCTGGAATACTTCATCTCCACCCACGGCGCCCGCAAGGGTCTGGCAGACACCGCGCTGAAAACGGCGGACTCCGGCTACATGACCCGCAAACTCGTGGACGTGGCCCAGGATGTCATCGTCCATGCGGAAGATTGCGGCACCAGCAACGGCATCACCGTTCACGCCATCTATGACGGCGACGAAGAAGTGGCGTCCCTTGCCTCCCGTATCTACGGCCGGACTTCCTGCGAACGCATCGTTGACCCCGTCAGCGGCGAGGTTATCGTAGACATCAACGACCTCATTAACGAAAAGCAGGCGGAACAACTGGAAAAAATCGGCATTGAACGGCTGAAAATCCGCTCCGTACTCACCTGCGAACTCAAAAAGGGCTGCTGTGCCAAGTGCTACGGCCTGAACCTGGCCACCGGACAGGAAGTGAAGATCGGGGAAGCGGTCGGCATTATTGCCGCCCAGTCCATCGGCGAACCCGGCACGCAGCTCACCATGCGTACGTTCCACGTGGGCGGAACGGCTACCACGGCGTTCAAGCAGCCCATCGTGAAAGCCAAGAACGACGGCCGCGTTATCTACACGGAAGATCTCCGCACGGTGGAAAACGCAGACGGTAACTTCGTCGTCCTGAATAAAAACTGCTCCGTCCGCATCGAAAACGAACAGGGCCGCGAACTGGAATCCTACCAGCCCGTCATCGGCACCATCCTGTACGTGCCCAACGGCGGCACTATCAAGAAGGATGAAACCCTCGCCACCTGGGATCCGTACAATGTGCCCGTGATTGCAGAAAAGGGCGGCATCGTCGAATTCAAGGATATGATCGTCGGCATCACCGTTTCCAAGGAAACGGACCGGGAAACCGGTGCCTCCTCCCTTGTCGTGATGGAACACAAGCAGGAACTTCACCCGCAGGTGGTCATCCGCGATGCCAAGACCCGCGAAGTTCTGGCTCATCATGCCATTCCCGCAGGCGCCAACCTCACCGTGAAGGACGGAGAAACCATCTCCGCCGGCACAATGGTGGCCAAGACGCCCCGCAAGGTAGCCAAGACGAAGGACATCACCGGCGGTCTGCCCCGCGTGGCGGAATTGTTCGAAGCCCGCAAGCCCAAGGACGCCTGCACCATTGCACGCGTGGAAGGCATTGTGCGCCTCAGTAGCAAGAATACCTCCCGCGGCAAGAAGGTCATTACCATTGAAACACCCACGGGCGAACTGGTGGACCATCTGGTTCCGATGAACAAGCACGTTATCGTTCATGAAGACGACCATGTGCATCTGGGCGACCAGCTTACGGAAGGCCCCGTCTCTCCGGAAGAAATTCTGGATGTCTGCGGCAAGGAACGCCTTCAGGAACACCTCGTCAACGAAGTTCAGGAAGTGTACCGCCTCCAGGGTGTGGAAATCAACGACAAGCATGTGGAAATCATCGTGCGCCAGATGCTTCGCAAGGTAGTCATCACGGAACCCGGCAATACCGAATTCCTGTGGGGAGACCAGGTGGACAAGACTACGTTCGACCGCATCAATGAACAAACCGTAGCCCAGGGAGGCCAACCGGCCGCAGCCAAGCCCGTTCTGCTCGGCATCACGAAGGCCTCCCTGGAAACGGAATCCTTCATTTCCGCGGCATCCTTCCAGGATACCACGCGCGTTCTGACGGAAGCATCCACCCTCGGCAAGACCGATACGCTGGAAGGCTTCAAGGAAAACGTCATCATGGGCCACCTCATTCCCGCCGGCACCGGATTCTCCCGTTACAGCAAGATTGAAGTGGAACCCGCAGAGGGCGCAGAAGAAATCGCGTCGGCCAGCGAAGAAGAGGAAGCGGCGGAACTTGCCGAAGACATGTTGAACGATACCATCAACTTCGACAACGAACGCTAACCTGTTCTCTCCACCCACACTTCAAGGGCCGCTCCCCGTTTCCGGGGGGCGGTCTTTTTTATGTCTTCTCCGCGTTATTTCACGAAAAGAGGAAAAGCGGATTGAAAATTCGGCGATGATTCCAATATTGGCCCATGCAATATAAAATTTGATATTTTATATTCAAAATGAAAGTCTTATAGTATACCTCCCTTGCTTCAAGGGGGGAGGTAAATGAAAAGGTGAAAATCCCATTTTAGAAATTTAAAAAATCATAATGCACTTACAGTAAAAGTATGAGAATCCGGGAACTGGTATTTTCAACTTGACATCGAATTTTCAATCCGTTATATACATAAAAAATTAACATCTAATATTTTTATAATGCGTCTCCATCTGCCTATTACCCTGCTGGCGGCTGTTCTGGCTTGTTACACCAGTGTTTCCCTGGCCGTCCCAACATCTGAATCCCCCGCATGGGGAGCGAACTCCACCTTTAATAACAATGAGCCCGCCAATGAGTATTCAGTTACTGGGAGCCAATCCGTCAACCTTGATGTAAATTCAGGAAACAACAATTATTCCACAGGACTTTATATCGGAGCAGGCTCCTCGTTTACCATTAATCAGAATACGAACGGCGCCTGTACCATCAATTTGAACGGGGCATTTGCCGGAGAAGGAAATTTGACGCTGGTAGCGGCTAACGGCAATGCCGGCTATGCCTCCAAGTTTGTGCTTGGTTCCCAGGAAAGCAGTTTTTCCGGGAACATTATCCTTTCCCAGAAGGGGACGCAGCCCGGCGGGGCCATTCTCCAGATTACGGGAACGGCTCTCGCCAACGCAACGGTAGATTTGTCAGGCTCAATCAATCAAAGTTCCAGCGCCCTGACGTTGCAAATTTCCAATGCCGCCTCTCTGGCCGGTTTAAATGATGCTGACGGCTTCGGCGGAACACATAAAGGACGCGTCCAGTCGGCTAATTCCTCCAGAGCGAATCTTACCCTGACGGGCAACGGAAATTACACGTATGGGGGAAGTATCGGGGCAACCACGCAGCATTCCGGAGTAAACGGCAACACTACTCCCACGGGAGGAATAAATCTGATTATGGCCGGAACAGGCACGCAAAACCTGACGGGAACCGTCATCAACGCGAATATTACGGCCCAAGGTGGCACCTTGAAAATCAACAATTCTTCCCTGGCCTATTCCGGAATAATCATCATGGCGGGAGGAACGCTGGATTTCACCTCCGCCACTCTGGGGGCAAATTCCGTTCTGAACATGAACGGCACCGGCATATTGAAAAACGCAGCAATTGACGGAGCCAAGCTAACCTATACGGAATCCGGTTCCTCCTTTACCAAGGAAAATGTAACTTTCACTTCAGGCACCATTGACATCGGCGGCGCGCTTGACAGCCTGGTAGAGGGAGAGCAGGGATACACGTTTGATTTAGGGAACAACCTTGGTACGAATTTTACCGTATTGGGCTTAGAGACAGGGCAATATAGAATAGAAGGCAGCGTGCTGACGATAGAAGACGAGGCGATATCCCGTGTGACGTGGGTATCTGCGGGAGCGGGAGGGACATTGGAAAAAACGGTCAAGAATGCCTTTACGCTGGCTCTTGGGGAGGGAAGTGCGGCCAACGTCAGCCTGGGCTATCTGAACGGTACGCTGACGACGAGCGGGGACAAAGTCTATCAAATCACCAACACCGGCGGAACCAAAATCAACCTGTCCGGGGTATACAACAGCGGGGCGACGCTGCCGTCCGGCAACCTCAACTACCAGGGGGACATCTGGATGGACATCAACGGAGGAGCATTCGGCATCATCGCCGGAGGTGTCACCAATGAATGGAGCACCAAACTCCAGACCAGCACGCTGACGGGAGACACCCATGTGCAGCTTTCCGGAAACGCCACGGCGGAACACGTCATCGGCGGGAACAACAAGGGAGCGTCTACAACATTAACGGGAAACACCAACGTTACCGTCAAGGATAACGCCATCGTGGCGGGAGCCATCATCGGCGGGAGCACCTCCGCCCACAACGCCGTCACCACCATCACGGGCAACACGAGCGTGCTGGTAACCAATGTCCAATATTCCAACACGGCCCAGAACCTGGATGGGGGACTCTCCAACTCATACATCATCGGAGGAAGCTCCTGGTCAAGCAATACCACTTCCGGAACAACGATTCAAGGCAGCACGTCGGCTACAATCAACCTGAACGGAATCACGCTTTCCGGAACAGAGGAACACAACAGCTTCGTCAAAACAATCATTGGCGGCAGTTATGGCAATGTAAACAACGCCGGAACGGTCAACAACATCAACGGAGACACCTCCGTTTCCATCATCGGCAGGGAAGGAATCACCTTCACGGGGGACATCATTGGGGGTTCCTTTGAAAATTCAGGCCAGGCCCAATACACGATTGGAGGAAATTCCTCCATCTCCATTAGCGGAGGCTCCACCTTCACCGGCAACATCTACGGTGGCTCCTACTCCAAAGTGCCAGGAAACACAGGCAGCACCATGACCACTGCAGGCAATATCACGGTAGAACTCGGAACAGGCGCCTACCTGGGAGACATCTACGGGGCGGGCAACTGTGGCACGGCAGGAGGCGACGTCCTCGTCTCGCTGACGGGAGGAAGCGTCTTTGGGGCGGAAGGGGAACAAAGCGGCATCACCATCGGCGGAAGCGCCGGAGCGGCGGTCGAAGGAAACAGGACGCTGGAACTCAAGGGAACCTTTGGAACCGGGGACTTCCAAAACGTCACCTTCACCCGGTTTGATGAAATCAATATCGCGCAGGAAGGAGCCTCGGCCACCATCTACGCGCTGACCGACAGCCCGGCCCTGACCAAAACGGGAGCGGGAACCCTGACACTCGGGGCGGACGCGGCAGGAGCGGAAACCATCCTTGACGGAACCACGGAAGGAATCACCATCTCGGAAGGCAGCCTGAACCTCTCCGGCGCCGGCGGCAGCCATATGAAAGGAACGTGGAACATCGCCTCCGGCTCCCGTCTCACCGGAGTCAGCGGAACCGTAACCGTAGGAGAAGGAGGCCTGGACGGACTGACCATCGCCCTGGGAACGGAAAACATCGGCCAGGACACGCAGGCGTCTGGCGCCGTCATCAGCAACGGCAGCGGAACGGGAAGCGACCCGAACCTGTCCATAAAGGGGGAAGGGCTGACGCTGGACCTGAGCAACGACGCCGTCGTCAACCTTCTGCTGGACCACAAAACCGACGACTCCTCCAGCTACCTGACCCTGACCAGCGGAACGCTGACCGTCGGCGACCTGGGCGACATCGCCTTCACGACCGACCTTCTGTCCAACTACGGCATCCGGGTCACCGGAACGGACGGAGGAAGCCTGGTGCTCAGCGGAGCGGCCACCGGCCTCTACCGCGTGCAGGAGGAAGGAGGAAACGCCCATGAAGTCAACTCCTATCAAACGCTCTCCGGCTACGCCGGCGTCGTCATCGGCGGCGGCCAGACCCTGACGGTCAACCTGGCCGGAGCCCCGGGCGAATCCGACGGACAGGGAGCTAAAATCAACAACCTGATGGGAGCCACGGGCAGCAGCCTAGTCGTCAACAACACCGGAGACGGCACGGCCGTCGTCATCCTCAACAACAAACAAATGACGACGGGAGAAGACGATATCGACCCGGCCGGCCAGGACACCGTCATGGGCGGCAGCATCACGGGAGGCAACAACGTCGCCTTCATCAAGGAAGGAACCGGGACGCTGACGGTCGGAGGAACGATGGACGTGGAAACCCTCGCCCTGCGTGAAGGAAACATCGTCCTCAACGGCGCGTCAAACACCCTGGACACCCTCACTCTGGAAGGAGGCGGCCTGACCATCAACGGCAACGCCGAAGTCGGAACCATCACCGGCACGGAAGCCGGAGGCTCCCTGACCATCCAGGGAACTCTCAACCTGACTGGAACAGGCGAAATAAACGACGGCTCCATCACCGGAACCGGCACCCTCCGCATCCAGGAAGGAGCGGAACTGGCCCTGGGCGGAGAAGCCCGGCTGGACGGAACCTCAGTCACCGCCGACGGCACGCTGACCCTCACCGGAACGGAATCCGGCACCATCAGCAGCCTCTCCGGCAGCGGCACCCTGTCCATGAACGGAGGCCGCCTCTCCATCTCCTCGGCAACAACCTCCTCCGGAACCTTCTCCGGCACGCTGGCAGGCAGCGGCACCCTGGACATCTCCGGGCAAGCCACCCAATACCTGCAAACCGGCAATAAGGACTACGACCTCGCCGTCCGTGACGGAGGCGTCCTGGTCCTGAAAGGCGCCGCGGACGCCCCCACGCTGAACTACAACAGCATCACCGCCGGAAACAACGGCACCCTGCGTATTGAAGCCACCGGGGACGCCCAGGGCAGCGCCAACACCACGCTCAACGTGGAAAACATCACCTTCCAGAACGGCTCCACGACGGAACTGATCTACAACTTCAACCAGGACGCCCCCTTTGGCGCCCCCATGCTGACGGCGGGCACCATCACCGTGCAGGACGGAGCCGGCTTCCTCCTCTCCAACATGGAAGGAAACGCCGCCATGAACGCGGGGAGCGACCTCCATGACGTCGTCCTGATGAGCGCTACCGGCAGCATCAGCGGCCTGGAAGACGGGCAGAGCCTCGCCGCCCGGATATCCGGCCTCTTCGCCGTCTACTACCAGGACGCCACACTGAGCCGCGACGGAAACGACATCCTGCTCAATGCCACACTCCGGCAGGAAAACCTCTTCGCCTCCGCGGCCGACACGTGGAACTCCGCCGCCGGAGCCGGCCTGCTCTGGGAAGCCCGCAAAAACCTGGACCCCGACTCCCAGCTGGCCCAATTCATGAACGGCGTCAGCACCATGATTACGGGAGATAATCCCGACTTGGCGGGGGCATCCAGGGCTTTGGCAGCAGTGGCTGGGAGCACGGTCAACGCGCTGGGGACGGCACAGAGGGACGCCCTGCGCGACCAGATGGGCTGGATCAGGAACCGGACCACCCTCATGGGCGTCAACCCGGCCTACGTCAACGACGACCTCCCCCGCTTCCACATGTGGATGGAAGGCACGGGCTCCTACGCCAAACTCGACACCCGTGGCGATGAAAGCGGCTACCAGCTCACCACCTGGGGAGGCACCGTGGGCATGGACGCGGACCTCAGCGACCGCCTCACGGTGGGAGCGGCCTTCACGGCCGGCTACGGCGACCTGACGGCCAGCGCGGCGGACAGCGCCGACGGGCACCTGGACAGCTACTACGCCAGCCTCTTCGGGCGCTATCAGAACAAACGCTGGGCGCACACGCTCATCCTGACGGGAGGATGGAACGACGCGAAACTCAACCGTACGGTCAACTACGGGGAAGGAAGCTACGGGACGCAGGGAAGCACCAGCGGGTGGGGCTTTGGAGCGATGTACGAACTCACCTGCGACGTGTACCTCGACGAAAACCGCAGCAGCGTGCTGCAGCCGCTGTTCAACGCCTCGGTGGTGACGACGCGGATGGACGGCTATGAGGAAACGGGAGCGGGCAACGCGGGCCTGAACGTCGGCCGGCAGGACTGGACGACGGGGACGCTGGCGCTGGGCGGCCGTTGGATGGGTCTGATAGGCAGCAACATCTTCGGCCGGGAATCGCTGGCGGAAATCCGGGTCAACGCGGCGCAGGACCTGGGAGACCGGAGAGGGGAAACGAACGTCTCCCTGCTGGGCAACCCCGGCTTCGCGCAAAGCGTGAGAGGGGCGAAAACGGGAACGACGGCGCTGCAGCTGGGAGCCGGACTGAGCGTGCCTGTAGGAACGAAGGGAACCATCTACGTGAACGGGAACGCGGACATCCGTGACGGGTCCAGCTCGGTCAACGGAAGCGTCGGCTACCGCTACGACTTCTAAAAGAAAGAAAACCCAAGGAGAAGGCACCCCACCTACCCCCGAAAAGCCTTCCTCCTGGCCCTCCAGAGCCGCTCCGGAACAACTCCGGAACGGCTCTGAGTTTTTGTTTATCGGAAGATTATTCCTTTGACCTGTTTCCAAAAAGGACGATTAATTCAAATGACGTTTTACAAGAACAAACGGCCAAGATATCAACATTTCTGTTGCGGAAACCATTGTATCCGGCAGATGATCAATTAGGAAACAATTTCTCATTCATTTCCAGAGGAAACCTGCTCTGTAAAAAAATTCCAAAAACAAAGATAACATCCGAATGAAGAACAAAAACATCCCGGCCTCTCTATTTGGAAGAATAAATCTGAAGCATGGCGAAAAACAATTTTCCGGGCAGTTTTTCTTTCCATAGCCGGGAATACTCGATTCCCGGTACATTGCATTCTGTTATCCCCCTCCAGTAAAAATAAAAAAGACGGCCTCCATGCGGAGACCATCCTATGATTAATTTGTCTGCCGGCAGGATGCCTTAAGACCGGCGACGGCGCACCATCAGGGCGGCCAGTCCCAGCAGTCCCAGAGAAGCCGTGGCAGGTTCCGGCACTGAAGCCAATTCTCCCGTCATGGAAGCCGTGAATATAGAATCATTACCCCTTCCCTGATTTGACTCAACGAATACATAAACGTTTTCAGAAGTCAGTTTGTTTCCGGAAAGATCTGCCGTCACAGTAATCGTGCCGGACGTCGCCTGCGACTCTACCGCCTGCCAGCCATTTTCCGTCTGGTAGGCCAGATAAACCCGATAAGTGCCGCCGGTGGAGGTAGCCAAATCCACTGTGAATGTCAGAGAAGAAAAAGCATCAGCAGAATACCCCGCAGCATCCAGGGAAACTTTGAGGCCTACGCCGGAACCGCCATATCCCTGCCTATTGGTATAGGTCACCGTTACAGAACCGTCTTCGTTCCCAACAGCGCTTTTAAAATAACTTGAGGTTTCAGAAGATGTATTGGCTTTAGATCCGCACCATCCGGAAGAATTCGCCAACCACTCATTCAAGTGATTCGCCATGGCGGAAGGATCGCCACGGTAGGCTTGGAAGGAAGAATTAACATCGCTTCCTGAATCATACCCTGACAGATCAATCTGGACGGTTGCGGCCGTTGCGGAAAGAGCGGCAGCCCCCAGCAATACAATTGTGGTTCCCAGTATTTTTTTCATCGTTTACTAATGTTAGTAACTATAAAACGGAGATAGCGGATTTTGAATCCGAATTTATCGATAAAATATTTATTGTTAAAAAATTACAATAAATAATATATCAAAAATTATAGATAGAATATCGGTAAGAACAAAATACTGATTTCTATAATTTTCTTACCACCAATTTTTTTTATTGATACCGGATTCAAAATCCTATTTGTTGAAGAATCAACGTCTCCCATCCGATCCGATTTTTCAAGACAGACGGGGTCATTAACAAATTCAAAACAGTTGTGCTGACGTTTCCCCTGTAAACAAATCGAAGTCCGTTAAAAAAGAATCCGCGGATTCCACTGGCACCAACAAACCCGTTAACATTGCAAATACCGGTATCAAGAAGAATGACGCCGCTATGAACGGCGCATTCCTTCCGCAACCTCAGGGAATGAATGCCGCTGCCGGTCCGCAGGATGCTCTGCTCTTTCGGCCATCCTGGCCGTGAAGCCGAAACGGCAGGCATCATTCATTGTCCATGAAATAGGCCTGCAAAATACAAATGATATGCAGGACAATAGGAACGAGTGCAAAGATGAACCAATACAGGAGGCCGTAAGCCGCACCTACCACCAGGAACCAGAGAATGGCCTGGACAAAGTGGCCCTTGTACAACTGGCCGAGGCCGGGAATAAATAGGCTTAAAATGGCTGCTAAAAAAGATTTCATATGCTGGCTGGGTAAGAAATGGCCGCACGGGAAAAGGTTCGCGTGCCTGTACCAGTTGAGAGCCTTCCTTCTTCCCTCACGTTCAATCTCCCGGCGCAGCCCCTGTCATGAATGACGGTTTTCCCGGAGCGAATGAAGCCGACGCGGCAGGGAACGGGAGGCAGTCATGTTCAAGTCTTGACCGCCGCATGGGCTATGTTACCCTCCCCGCGCACAGGGCACTCACGTTAGAAGGGTAGAGACCACCATGTCCATTGAACTGACTCGCAATTTCTCCATTATCGCTCACATCGACCACGGAAAGACCACCCTTTCCGACCGGCTGCTGGAAAAGACGAATACCATTTCCGAACGGGAGAAGCAGGATCAGCTTCTGGACGCCATGGACCTGGAGCGGGAAAAGGGCATCACCATCAAGTCCCACCCCGTTACCATTTTCTACAAGGCCGGGGACGGAAAGACTTACAAGCTCAATCTGCTGGATACGCCGGGCCATGTGGATTTCTCCTATGAAGTGTCCCGTTCCCTGGCGGCATGCGAGGGAGCCCTTCTTATTGTGGACGCAGCCCAGGGAGTGGAAGCCCAGACACTTGCCAACATGCACCTGGCCATGGATCTGAACCTGGCCATTATCCCCGTCATCAATAAGATTGACCTTCCCAGCGCCAACCTGCCCAAAGTGTACCGCCAGCTGGAGGACATCGTCTGCATCCCCCATGAGGAAGCCATCCATGCCTCCGCCAAGATGGGCATCGGCATTGACGATATTCTGGAAGCCGTTGTTCAGCGCATCCCTCCGCCTAAAACGGAGCAGGACGGCCTTCTGCGCGCCCTGGTGTTCGATTCCGTTTACGACGCCTACCGCGGCGTAGTCTCCTATGTGCGCGTCATTTCCGGCAGCGTGCACCGCGGCATGAAAGTCAAACTTTTCGCAACGGACGAAGTGTATGAAGTGAAGGAAGTGGGTATCTTCACCCCCAAAATGACCCGAACGGATTCCCTGGAAGCCGGCGACGTAGGCTACATCATCGCCAACATGAAATCCGCGGCGGATGTCAAGATCGGGGACACGTATACGGATTACATGCGCCCCTGCCCATCCCCCCTGCCCGGTTTCAAGGAAATCCGCCCCATGGTCTTTTCCGGCATTTATCCGGTGGATTCCTCCGATTTTGAAGCCCTGAAAGCGGCCATGGCGAAGCTTCAGATTAATGACGCCGCTTTCTCCTTCCAGGCGGAATCTTCCGTAGCTCTGGGCTTCGGGTTCCGTTGCGGCTTCCTTGGCCTGCTCCATATGGAAATCATCCAGGAGCGTCTGCGCCGGGAATTCAACATGGATATCATCTCCACCTACCCCTCCGTGATTTATGAGGTCACCAAGACCAATGGAGAGGAAATCAATGTGGACAATCCCAGCCTGCTCCCGGAACCGCAGGAAATTCAGGAAATCCGGGAACCTATCGTCAAGGTGTTCATTATGCTTCCTGGGGAATACATCGGGGATATCATGCAGCTTGTCCTGGAAAAACGCGGCAGCGTGGACAATACGGAGACCATTGACGATATGCGCGTAATGCTCACCTGCACCGTTCCTCTGGCGGAAATTCTGGTGGATTTCAACGACAAGCTCAAATCCATGACGCGAGGCTACGGCTCCATGGATTATGAATACGCCGGCTATCAGGCCGCCAAGCTCATTAAAATGGACATGCTCATCGCCGGGGAACCGGTGGATGCCTTCTCCATGATTGTTCACCAGGACAAGGCAGCCTCCCGCGGCAGGGAACTGGCGGAACGCCTGAAAAACGTCATTCCCCGCCAGCTCTTCACCGTCGCCATTCAGGCCTGCATTGGCGGAAAAATCATTGCCCGGGAAAGCATCTCCCCCATGCGCAAGGACGTGACGGCCAAATGCTACGGCGGGGACGTCACCCGCAAGCGCAAACTTCTGGAAAAGCAGAAGGAAGGCAAAAAGCGCATGAAGGCCATCGGAAAAATCAACATTCCGCAGGAAGCGTTCATCAAGGTGCTGAAAACGGGGGATTAACCCATTTTCTTTCCACAGGGCCGCTAAACGGGTGCTTTCCCTCTTCCTCCCGGTTTTATATCAGTTCTCCGTTTGAACATGGAGAGACTGTTTTCCCGGGGTTCTCTCGGCCTGTGTTTTGGCGAGCATTCATGCCCCTGCCAGCGGGGAGGATGAGGTCAGGATGGGTATTTACGAGCAGATCTTTCTTTTTGACGGCAAAACAACCGGAGACGTCACGCGCGTGGTAACACGCCGTCAGCAAATTATCGCCATACGGAACCGGAAGCAGAAGGAACAGGACGCCAAGAAACACTGAAACCGCCGCAGTCGTTGAACAATTCCCGGTTGCGCATTTTTTCCTGTTATGCTATCAGGTCAGTCATGAGTCTGCCAAGGCTGTCCATGCTCTTTCTTGCTTCCGCCGCCCTCTGCTCCTGCGTAGGGACCTCTCCGGAACAGGAAGAACCGAAGGTAAAAAAAAGCCTTTCGGAATACATGCAGGACAATAAGGCCAATTCCATCGCCAATGTTCCGACGGGGCTGTTGAGCACTACTCCGAATCAGCAACAGGCCACCCATCTTACCGCCACCACACAGGAGGAAATGACCAAGGCAGACAGTGGGGCCATCTATTACACGGACGCTCATGACCCGGACGCCCCCATCCCCGGGCTGGAAGAGGCTTTCGCCCAGCGTAAGGAAAACGAACGCTGGATTCAAAGCTATCCCACCGCCCTCCGGGAAGCCCAGAGTTCCGGAAAACCCATTCTCATCTGGTTCCACCATTCCGTGGGCAGCCCTCCCAGCAAAAAACTTGGAACCGAACTTCTCCATACGAAGGAATTTGAAGACTGGGCAAAAAAGAATGTCGTCCGCGTCTGTTACGACCAGGCGGAAAAATTTGAAAGCGAACCTGTTTACAGGAAGCGCCAGAAGATGCTGGAGTATGTGAAAAAGGCTCCCTCCCTGTTTGGCGTGAGAGGAACGCCCGTGCTTCTGGTCATGTCTCCGGACGGCTCCAAAGTGGATACGCTGCGCGGTTACTACACCGGACAAAACGCCCTTTACTTTGACCAGATCAAGAACAGCGTCAAACTGGCGAAGCAACAATATGAAGAGTTTAAAAAAACGCTGATTCCCAAAGGCTACCGGGTCTGGACAGGAGTCAACGGAAATACCGTCTTCGCCAAGCTTTCCCGTTATTCGGAAAAGACCCAGACCCTCTGGCTTCAGGAGCTGGACGGACACCAGAGCAGAACATCCCTGAAAAGGCTCAGCCTTGAAGACAGAACATGGCTCCTGGAACAGAAAGAATCCCATGAAAACAACGGTCGGAACAAGCGCTCCGGCCCACGTGGCACCTGAACGGCTTTTCCCCTGCCGTCCGGCTGCGGAACGGTTTATTCATGGGCTTCCGCTCCATCCCCATTTTTGTATTGAAATATGAAACTGATGTTTTATTTTTCCTAAAACTCTCTTCCAGCATTTTTTCTTTCGGGGATGTGGTCTTTTCCGTACCGGCAGGAATGCCCTTGCGGACAAATTCCGCCGCTTCCCCCTCTCCAACCATTGCCTGTTTAATTCATGATTTTAACAATGAACCGTCATGCCGCCATCGCCCTGATGCTTGCGGCCTGTCCCCTGTCCGCTTCCGCGGACCAGCCTCAAAAGCAGACGCCGGACCAGCGCCCCAACATCGTGGTCATTGTCACCGACGACCATTCCTACCAGACCCTGGGCACCTGTGAAAAGGATTCTCCCATGCCTTATCCAAACTTCCGCAAACTGGCGGACGAAGGCATGGTCTTTGACCGGAGCTACTGCGCCAACTCCCTGTGCGGACCTTCGCGGGCTTGTATTTACACTGGCCGCCACTCCCATATGAACGGGTACCTCTTCAACGAACATGCGGCTCCCTTTGACGGTTCCCAGCCCACTTTCCCGAAAATGCTCCAAAAGGCCGGTTACCAGACAGCCATTGTCGGCAAGTGGCACCTGGAAGCCATTCCGCCGGGCGCCAAGGGAGATACGTCCAAATATGAATCCGACCCCACCGGATTCGATTACTGGGAAATTTTCCCCGGCCAGGGCAACTATTTCAATCCGGATTTCATCACTCCCGGCAAGGACGGCAAACGCGTGGTGAAAACGGAACCCGGCTATGCCACGGAACTGGTCACGCAAAAAAGCCTCAAATGGCTGGACCAGAGGGACAAGGACAAACCCTTCATGCTCGTCGTGGGCCACAAGGCACCCCACCGTTGCTGGTGCCCCTCCATTCAGAATCTGGGCCGCGCCAAACAGTATGCGGACGCCATTGACCCGCCCGCCAATCTGGAAGACGATTTTGCAGACCGCCCGGAATTCCTGAAAATGACGGAACAAACCCTGCTCAACCATTTCAACGTATGGTCTGACGAGCACCTGATCAAGGAGGTGGTCCCGGAAGACATCCAGAAAATGCTTTCCTGCCCGGAATCCAAGACCCTGCATACTCAGTATGACTGGGAAATGCCGGAATGGGTGCGCATGGACCCGCAGCAGAAGGAAGCCTGGTACAACTATCACAAGGCCCGTACTGTACAGCTTGTCAAAGATATTAAAAACGGGAAAATCAAAACGCAGCGCGACATTTTGCTGCGCCGCTGGCGCCATTATATGGAAGACTATCTGGGCACCGTTCTTTCCGTGGACGAAAGCGTCGGCCAGATCATGGACTATCTGAAACAGAACGGCCTGGACAGGAATACGCTGGTGCTCTACTGCGGAGACCAGGGATTCTACATGGGCGAACACGGCCTGTACGACAAGCGCTGGATTTTTGAAGAATCCTTCCGCATGCCCCTCATCATGAGATGGCCGGGCCACATCAGGCCGGGCGTGCGCTCCTCCGCCATGGTGCAGGAACTGGATTATGCTCCCACTTTCTGCGACGTAGCCGGGGTAAATACCAAGGAAAATATGAATACCTTCCAGGGCCGCAGCCTCACTCCCCTGTTCAAGACCGGAGAACATCAGGATTTCAAAAACCGTTCTCTTTACTACGCTTTTTACGAAAATCCGGGTGAACACAACGCTCCGCGCCATGACGGCCTGCGCACGGACCGCTACACGCTGTCCTATATCTGGACCAGCGACGAATGGATGCTTTTTGACAACCAGAAGGACCCGGCCCAAATGCACAACGTCATCAACAAACCGGAATATGCGGAAACCGTGAAGGAGCTGAAGGAACTGTACGGCAAGCTCCGCAAGGACTGCCAGGTGCCGGAAGGCTTCCCGGGAGCCACGGGCAAGCTGGCCGTCAAGCCGCAGTGGGACTGCGCACCCGCCAAAGACTGAGAACTTCCACGCCCCGGTTCCTTTTGAAAGAACGCTTTCCGGGTCCAACCCGGACGGCGGCGGAACGGAATCCGTACATCCTCCCAAACAACAACCATCACCAAACATCATCACATGAAAGCATTAATGCTAGCGGCCGCGTTCCTGGGCTCCCTCTGCTGGGCCGGAACCAATCCCTACAACATCATTCCGGAACCCGTCAAAGTGACGGCGGCCTCCGGCACCACCAAAAACCTCAAAATCCTGAACGAACAGAAGGTCGCCGGGCTGGGAAACGAGGGCTACACCATGAAGCTGACGCCCGGCGGCGTGGAGCTCCGCTACAGCACGCCCAACGGGAAAGCCATGGCCATGGCTACCCTTCTCCAGCTTCAGGACCAGCTCTCGGACACGCCGGAGGGCCTCCCCTGCGGCAGCATCCAGGACTCCCCGGACTTTGGCTGGCGCGGCATGATGGTGGACGTGGGCCGCTACCACTACCCGATGAAGGAGCTCTACAACTTCGTGGACGCCATGCACTACTACAAGTACAACGTCCTGCACCTCCACCTGACGGAAGACCAGGGCTGGCGCCTCCCCGTGCCGGGCTACGACAAGCTCCGCACGATTGGAGCGGTCCGCCCTTCCGCTCCGGAAGGCCAGAACAACTCCCTGCTGGCCAATGAAGGCATGTACTCCAAGAAGGAACTCCAGGACCTGGTGGCCTACTGCAAGGCGCGCGGCATCCAGGTGCTGCCGGAAGTGGAAATGCCGGGCCACAACATGGCCCTGGCCGCATCCTACCCCGAATTCTGCTGCAACACCAAGCGGGCCCAGGTATGGACGCACGGCGGCGTTTCCTCCAAGCTGATCTGCCCGCAGAAACCGGGCACCAAGAAATTCCTCAAGGACACCTTTGACACCGTCAACCAGATATTCCCCTTCTCGTACGTCCACATCGGCGGGGACGAATGCCCCATGGGCGACTGGAAGAAGTGCCCGGACTGCCAGGCCGCGCGCGCCAAGAAGGGCCAGGGGGACGACGTGGAAGCCCAGATGAGCGACTTCACGAAGAGCCTTGGAGCCATGCTTGCCAAGAACAAGAAAAAGCCCATCCTGTGGTACGACATCAACAAAGGCTACTACCACAAGGGGGAAACCGTCATGTCCTGGCTGCCGGGAGAATTCCCCCGCTGCATTGACAAGACGAAGGAACAGGGCATCGACCTCATCGTCACTCCCCAGTACAAGTACTACCTGGCCCGCACCCAGATGAAATTCCCGGCGGACGACGTGCGCGCCCGGCCCGGCGGCGGCCCCATCCTGCTGAAAGACTGCTACAACTTCGACCCCCGCAACGGGCGTGACAAGAACGACGTCAAGCACATCAAGGGCATCAACCTCTGCATGTGGGCGGAATGGATTCCCTCCGGGGAACTGCTGATGTACATGACCTATCCGCGCGCCATGGCGGTCTCTGAAACCGCTTGGGGCAGCCATAAGGACCGCCCCAGCCTGGAAGACTTTGAAAAGAAGATGGAAACCCATAAGAAGCGCTTCCAGAAGCGCTTCGGCTACACCCTGGAACGCACGGTGGAAAACAAACCCTACCGGGAATCCTCCATCACCCAGGAAGAAATAGACCGCATCAACGCGAACTATAAGAAGGGCCAGCAGGACGCGGGCAAATAACCTTTTCCAGCCTCTCGCCACCATCTGATTCCTTCAAGGCCGGGGACGCGCGCAGCCGCAGGTCCCCGGCCTTCTTTTCCCGCTTGACCGGAGGGCCCTCTTCCCTTCTAATCGTTCCGCCATGTTACACCTTTACGATACCCGCACCAGAACGGCACAGGACATTTCCCCCATGGACGGAAAAACGCTGCGTTTCTACTGCTGCGGACCCACGGTGTACGGCCCCGCCCACATCGGCAACTTCCGGACCTTCGTGATGCAGGATATTTTCCGCCGCGTTCTGGAGCTGGGCGGAACCCCCACCATGCACGTCCGCAACCTGACGGACGTGGATGACAAGACCATCCGGGATTCCCAAAAAGCCGGAGTATCCCTGGCGGAATTCACCGCCGGCTGGGCGGACCTGTTCCACCGGGACTGCACCGCCCTCAACTGCCTTCCACCCCACGTGGAACCCTCCGCCGTAGGCCACATTCCCGAACAGATACGGATGGTCCAGGCTCTGGTGGAAAAAGGCCATGCCTATGTCTCTGAAGACGGTTCCGTGTACTTCAGGATCTCCTCCTTCCCGGAATACGGAAAGCTTTCCCACCTGGATGAACGGGAACTGGATCTGGGCAAAACCGCCAATGCCCGGTCCAACGCGGATGAATATGAAAAGGACTCCGTGGCGGACTTCGTCCTGTGGAAAAGCCGCCGCCCTGAAGACGGGGACAATTTCTGGCCCTCCCCCTGGGGGGAAGGCCGCCCCGGCTGGCACCTGGAATGCTCCGCCATGATCCACAAATACTTCGGCAATGACTTCGATCTCCACTCCGGCGGCGTGGACCTGGTGTTCCCGCACCATGAAAACGAGGTTGCCCAGTCCCGCTGCGCCTGCGGCGGCGGTTTTGCGCGCCTGTGGTTCCATATCACGCACCTGCTGGTGGACGGCGGCAAGATGTCCAAATCCCTGGGCAACATGTACACCCTGGCGGACCTGGATAAATTGGGCCACAAGCCGTCAGCCGTCCGGTACGTGCTGGCAGGGGGCTATTACCGCCGCCCGCTGAACTTCACCCTTTCCTCCCTGGAGGACGCCAAAGCCGCGCTGAACCGCCTGTCCAAATTCGACGCGCAGCTCCGGAACGCCTCCGGAACGGACTCCGTTCCGTCCTATGAGGAATTCTGCGCCGCCCCCCGGGAACCGGGCATCTTCCAGCCGGCCTGGGACAGCCTGAATGATGACCTGAACACTCCGGAAGCCCTGGGCCACGTCTTCAGCGCCATCAGGAAGGCGGATGTTCCCTCCCTGACTCCGGAGGAAGCGCGCCGCATGCGGAACGCCTTCCACTTCATTCTGGCCGCTTTCGGCATTCTTCTGCCGGAAGAGGAACAGGCGGAAGCGCCGGAGAACGTGCGCACCCTGGCGGAACAGCGCTGGCAGGCCAGGCAGAACCGGGACTGGGCGGAAGCCGACCGCCTGCGGGCGGAAGTAACGGCGCTGGGCTGGACCATCAAGGACCGCAAGGACGGATACGACCTGGCGCGCAACTGAACGGCATGGACGCTTTCTCCCCTATCCCCAACCACACGGGCTTCACGGCCAGGAGCCTGTTCACGGATGCGCAGGGAACCCTGAAGGACGGAGCCTTCGCCAACATGGAACCCGGAGGCGGCGGCCCTCTTTCCCCGCACCGCCACGCCCACGCCCATTTATTCATTGTCACCCGCGGAACGGTCGTTATCCTGCTTGACGAAGAGGAAAAAACGGTCCGTGAGCATGAATCCCTGCTCGTGCCCGGCGGCGGCCGTCATGCCGTCTGGAACAGGAGCGCGGAACCGGCGGAAATCGTAGGCCTTACGCTGGAAGCCGCCCGCGCCCCCCAACTACCTACAACCCGATGAACTCCCGCCAACGCACGCTGGGCCATGCCGCCGCCCTGATGACCATCCTGATCTGGGGGACCACCTTCGTGTCCACCAAGGTGCTTCTCCGGGACTTTACCCCCGTCACGGTGCTCTTCACCCGCTTCGTGATCGGGTACGCCTTCCTCTGGTGCCTGAGGCCGCGCCTGCTTCCGCTCTCCGGCTGGAAAAAGGAACTCCTGTTCGCGGGAGCGGGCCTCACCGGCGTCACCCTGTACTTCCTGCTGGAAAACATCGCCCTGACGTACACCTTCGCCTCCAATGTGGGCATCATCGTGGCCGTGGTGCCTTTCTTCACGGCTCTTCTGGCCCACTTCCTGCTGAAAGGGGAGGGCTTCTCCCGCCGCTTCTTCCTGGGCTTCGCCGCCGCCTTCACAGGCATCTTCCTCATCATGGCGAACGGCGCCTTCGTGCTGGAACTGAACCCGGCGGGGGACGTGCTGGCTCTGGGCGCGGCCTTCGTCTGGGCGGTCTATTCCATCCTGATGAAAAAAATCGGCGTCAACACGTCCAACATGATCATCTGCACGCGCCGCATCTTCTTTTACGGCATCGTGCTGATGATTCCGGCCCTGTTCGTCCTTCCGGTGAACATGGACTGGCATCTGATGGTGAAGCCCGTCAACGCCCTCAATCTGCTGTACCTGGGCCTGTTTGCCTCCGCCCTGTGCTTCCTCTCCTGGAACCGCGTGGTGGAAATCCTGGGAGCCGTCAAATCCAGCGTGTACATTTACATGGTTCCGGTCGTGGCCGTAGTGGCCTCCGCCATCATCCTGGGGGAACGCCTGACCTGGATATCCCTGACGGGGATTCTCCTGACCCTCTGCGGCGTCACGATTTCCGAGTACAGGAAAAAAACGCGGAAGAGCGTCAGAGAAAAGGGAGAAAAGCCCGTTCTGCAAAAAGGCTGATTCCCCCTGCTTTCCGGAATCATGCTGTTTTTTCCAGGAAGAAAAACGGCTGGCGAATATTCCCGGACGGAATGCCTCCGGCGTTGCAACGCTTTCCGCCCCCAGAGGATGGCTGTTAGCGGATTAGATATCCGCAGACAACAAAATTTTTTGAAAAAAAACGAGTTTCACCGCGGGCAAAGGGGAATAATCAGAAATACGTTCAAGATGCAATGAAGTTCCGTATTCATGAATCATTGAGGATGTGTTCCATCATTCACTTCCATTTTCCCTTCTCCGTTACCGGATATCTAATCCGCTAGTATGGCGCGCATGAAAAAGCTCCTTTCCATCCCAGCTTTTTTACTGTGCATTTCCGGGGTACAGGCGGCAACGACATTGTATGAAACCCAGTTCCGCCAGACCGCCATCAATGTGGACAGTGACTTTCTGGACGGCGCTTCCGTCTCGCTCACCAATCCTTCCACATCCCTTTCCGGCAATTTGGCCGCGGACCTCCTTGTCCCCAATGTCCAAATGCAGAATAACAACGCCGGATGGACCGTTACCTTTTCCTTCACGGCTACGCAGGACATCATCATCTCTTCCCTGAACCTGGGCTTCCAATTCGTCACCGGTACCGGAACACGGCACGGAAACACAGATTCCAAAACGGGAACCGCTACCGTCACGCTGGCCGCCGGAGATTCCTCTGCCACGGCTGATCTGAGCTTCGAACGCGTCCAGGCCGACAAGAACGGCACGCCGACAGCGGACATCCAGCAAGCCTCCTTCAATACCCCGGTCACGGTCAAGGCGGGAGAAACCTTTACCCTCACCGTGAACGCCAAGGCACCCAACACCGGGGGCACCTTCCTGGGGCTTTCCCAACTGGCCCTCCACGGGGACGCAGTGCCGGAACCGGCCACAGCCTCCCTCGGACTGCTCGGACTGGCCGCCCTGCTCCTGCGCCGCCGCGTATAAGCGGGAGCATCATTTAATCTCTGCTTTATTCCTTTACTAAAACAGGACCGTCCCCCACCGGGAAACGGTCCTGTTTTTTTAAATAAAAATCCGCTCAATTTCCGGAAACGTTTCTTTCCGCCTCTTCTTCAATACGGGCTTCCGTCTCTTCAATCTTTTCTGAAAGATCGGCCCACTGCGTAAAACAGGTTTCCAACTGGCGGTCCGCCTGCTGGAACCGGGTGGTGAGCTCCATGACGGCCTCCGTATCAGCCGCCACCTCCGGACGTTCCAACTGGGAGGCGATCTCCGTCTTTTCCGTTTCCAGACGCGCTATCTCCGCTTCCAACTGTTCCAGTTTTTCCTGGAGGGGACGGAGCAGGCGCGCCTTTTTCTGGCGGATTTCCGCCTCCATGCGCCTGCGCGCCTTGCGGTCCGCCCCGGCTCCCGGGTCAGCCGCTCCGGAGACGGCAGACGCAGCGGAGGAAGCCAGAGCCTGGTCCCGCTCCACCTTCTCCAGATAATCGGAAACGTTGCCTATGTAAACGCGCGGTTTCTCTCCCGGCACGAATTCCAGCACCTTCGTCACAATGGGGTCCAGGAAGCTGCGGTTGTGGGAAACGATGCAGTAGGAACCCGGATATTCGGACAGCGCCTGCTGAAGCACCTGCTGGGACTGGATGTCCAGGTGGTTCGTCGGCTCGTCCAGAATCAGGAAATTGGCCGGATGCAGCAGCATGCACACCAGCGCCACGCGGGAGCGTTCCCCCCCGGAGAGCACGCCCACGCGCTTGTGCACGTCGTCCCCCCGGAACAGGAAGCAGCCCAGCAGGTTCCGCACCATGGGCGCGGATTCCCGCGTAGCGGCCCCCTCCACGCATTCCAAGACGGTCTTTTCCGGGTCCAGGTCATCGGCATGCGTCTGGGAGAAAAAAGCGATCTGCGTATGGCGCCCCATCGTCACGCTCCCGGAGCTGGGCTCCTCCCCGCCGGAAATGAGGCGGGAAAACGTGGACTTGCCCGCTCCGTTCACCCCCACAATGGCGATGCGGTCCCCCTTTACGATTTCAAAATCCACATCCTCAAAGACGGAAATGGAGCCGTACCGCTTGGAAACCTTTTCCAGCCTGACCACGGAATGCGCGCCGGCAGGCGGGGTGGGAAAATGAAAATTCATCACGGCGTCATCCTCCTCCACCTCAATCAGCTCCACCTTCTCCAACTGCTTGATGCGGGACTGCACCAGGGAGGCCTTGGTAGCCTTGTAGCGGAACCGGTCGATGAACTCCTTCGTCTTGGCGATTTCCCGTTCCTGGGCCTTTTTCTGGCGCAGCAGAATCTCCTTCCGCAGCACGCTTTCCTTCAGGAAATAGGAAAAATTGCCCGCGTACTCCTCCGCGCGCCCGTGGTAAAAGGCAATCGTTCGGGAAACCAGGGAATCCAGCAGCGCGACGTCGTGGGAAATGAGGATGATGGCCCCCTGGTAGGTGCGCAGGTACTGTTCCATCCACCGCTGGGACTGAATGTCCAGGTGGTTCGTGGGTTCGTCCAGCAGCAGCACTTCCGGTTCCCGGAGCAGCAGCTTGGCCAGCGCAATGCGCATCTGCCAGCCGCCGGAAAATTCCCCGCAGTCCCGGTCAAAGTCCCGGTCCTTGAACCCCAGGCCGCGCAGGATGGACTCCGTGCGGGGGCGCAGCCGGGCGGAATCATGGGCGTGCAGCACCAGCTCCAGTTCCCCGATCTCGTTGAGCACTTCGGAATAGGCGGCGGAACGGGGGTCCAGTTTCTCCATCTCCTGCGTCAGGGCGTCAATGCGCTCCTGGAGGTCCATCAGGTCCGCAAAGGCGGACATGGCCTCGTCAATCAGCCTGCGCCCGCGGACATGGATGCCCTCCTGGGGCAGATAGCCCACCTGGGAGTGCCTGGACTTGATGATGGAGCCGGAATCCGGCTCATTCAGGCCGGCCATGCACTTCATCAGCGTGGACTTGCCCGCGCCGTTATGCCCCGCCAGGGCAATTCTTTCCCCATCCTCCACCGTGAAGGAAAGATCATTGAACAGGACGCGCGCGCCGTACTGCACGCGCAGATTTTGAACGGCCAGAACCATGTACCGAATGAGTAGAGAGAGGAAGGCGGCGGAACGCGGCGTTGCATCGCCTGTTCCGCCGCCAGGAAAAGCCGGATAAGCTTATTTGTCCAGAACCTTGTTCCACGCGGCGATGCGGTCGGCCTGCTCCGTGAACAGATCATCCGCGCCATCTTCAATCGTGATACCGGAAATGGTATCCCCCTGCCCGATGGAATCCACCACGTCCTGGCCTTCCGTCACCTTGCCGAAGACGGTGTGCTTGCCGTTCAGCCAGTCGGTAGGTACATGCGTGATGAAGAACTGGGAACCGTTGGTGCCGGGGCCCGCGTTCGCCATGGAAAGCACGCCGGGGCCGTCATGCTTGAGGTCCGAGCGGCACTCGTCCTCAAAACGGTAGCCGGGGCCTCCCATGCCCGTGCCGGTGGGGTCGCCGCCCTGGATCATGAAATTCGGAATCACGCGGTGGAACTTGAGGCCGTCATAGAAGCCCCTGGAAGCCAGGTTCAGAAAGGAAGCCGCCGTCACGGGCGTCTTGGAAGCGAATACCGTCAGCTTGATGTCGCCCTTGGAAGTGTGGATGGTGATATTCTTGTCAGTTGCCATGGGTGCATGTTAAACGCGCGGAAAGGCATGGTAAAGACTGTATTGCGTGCTGCCGCCGGGCCTGCGCCCCCATTTCCCCGCCAGCCTCTTTTCCTCCTTTTCCATGCCGGGCAAGGAGGCCGCCCCCGCGGCGCCTACCTGTCATGACGGGCCCTAATGACAGGAGGAACGGTTGATTTTCTACCGGAAAGGGCCGAATTTGAATGATATGAGCGAAGAATTGGTAGAAGAATTCGTTACGGTTGAATCCATCTTTGTCCGTGGGCGCAACTGCCTGGCGCTGAAGGCGAAATTCTCTCCCCTGTTCACAGACTACTACCTTCATCTCATGCAGTACGGCCTGCGTAACGAGGAACCCTACGACAGCCTGCTGAAAGAGCTGATGGCCTACTTCACCCTCTACATGGTCGCGCGGCCCTGGGCGGAACAGCACGCCTGGACGGTCAACCTCAGAACGCCCGCCGTAGCCAACCTGTTCGTTACGGGCTCCTCCCTGACGGAATCCGTAGTGGGGCGCATCTTCACGCAGGACATCAAGGAGCCTGAGGAAAACACGCTGTACTCCACCCTGCTCCGCAAGGGCTTTGAACCGCGGTACTCCGTCGTCCCCATTCCGGGAACCTCCCCCGCCCGGTGGGTGGAGGAATTCTACAAGCAGAGCGAACAGAGAAACGCGCGCTGCATTGAACTGCCGGATGAATGCTACACCATGGTGACGGCCCAGCCGGACGCGGATGAAGAATGGCTGAATTCCCTAACCCGGGAAAAAATGGCCCATCTGGAAGAGGATGAAGATACCCGAGTGCTGGAAACGCGCCGGTTCCGCTTTTACTGCGGCTGCACGCTGGACCGCATCCTGCCGACGCTCAAGGCGCTTCAGGAAAGGGAGGAAGACCTGTTCCAGGGGGAAGAGGCGCTGGAAGTCACCTGCCCCAGGTGCGCCGCCATTTACCGTGTGACGAAAGAAAATCTGGAAGATTGAGACATACATGATTTCTTTCTGACAATTAGCCTTTTCGGCAGCGAATTTCGTGCTTAAACTTTCCCCGTGCCGACTTGTCCGAAGTGTTTACATAATTTCCACCGCGGGGCGGAATCATTGTGCCCTCACTGCGGCTTTTCCCTGGAAAACCTGGACAAGAAATACGGCAGGGACTCCATCCCCTACCGCCGCGTATGCGACAACGCCGGCGCCCTGCGGCAGCAGGACCGCGTAAAGCTGAACGCCCTGCTGGAAAAACTGGAGCGCCGCATTCCCCCCGTCCTCCTTTCCGTCTATTTCCCCAACATCCTGGAGCCCTTTTCCCTCATTCCCCACAGCTTCTGGGTGATGAACCACCTGACGGTGGACGAAGCCGGCTTCCCCAACCACCAGGGCCCGCTGGACCCCCAGTGGCTCCTGATTCTGGTACTGGACGTGCGGACGGACACGGCCTGCTTCATGTGGGGGTATGAACTGGATCCCTACGTAGAGCCGGACCTGATCAACAAATCCATCATGAAGGCCCGCATCCCCCTGCGGGAAAGCATGCTGCTCCAGGCCGTGGGCTCTATCATGAAAGACGCCGTCCAGCTCGTGGCCCGGAAGGCGCGCTCCAAGGTCAGGCACCCCATGCGCTACGGGTTGACGCCCCCTCCCCCCGCAAACCGGAAAGGAGGCGGCCTATGAGATTCCTGCTGTTCCCCTTCATGCTGGCGGCGGCCATGTGCGTGGCCCCGGCGCAGGAACTCCCCGCCCTTAAATGGAACGCCCGTGACCAGCAATCCCTGATGAAGGGCACCTGGTGGGAAGCCAACGCACCCCTTCTGCCCCCTGTGGATGCGGCTGTGGCCTCTTCCGCCTCCGTCCCGGAACCCTCCGCCAATGCAGACTCCCCCGCTGTGGACCCTGTTCCGGAGGATTTCACGGACGTCAACGAATACTTCCTTCCAGACTACATCCGCACCTCCACGGGCCTGATCGACCCCCAGAAGCTTCTCACGGAAGTGGAGAGCAATGACGTCATTGAACTCATCAAGCTCATCAAATCCCGTTACAACGTCAACCTGTTCGTCAGCATCTTCGCGGCCGGGCAGAAAGTCCCCCCTTCCGTCAACGCCCCCACAATCGCCCGCCAGATATTCAAAAACAAGGAACGGAACCTGCTCCTCCACTTCCACATGGGGGACATTAAAAGCGCCCAGATCGCGCTGGATCCGGAGTTGAGCGCCCAGCTCGGGGATGCGGGGCGGCGGGACCTCCTGTACCAGGTGAAGCAGGACGCCTCCCGGTTCACCAACCCGCAGGACGAGCTTGTTGAAGCCATGATTTCCCTGGCGCGGAGGACAGAGGCGGACATGGCCTCCGCCCCCAAGCCTTCCCTGCCCGCGCTGGACCCGGACAACCCCGCCAGCATCCCGGAAGCCAACATCACCATCCAGGAACCGGAGGAAGCGCGTGAATCCCATCTGCACGCCATGATGAAGGCCTGGATGTCCTTTGCCCTGGCCAATGTGGCCGGCATCATCCTGCACGCCTCCGCACTGGTGGCCGTAGTGGCGCTCTGGCTGGTCTGGAAAAACAAAAGAGTGGTGCGTCTGCTGCCGTCGGAACCGGACAAGCGCCTGGGCGCTCCGCACGGCGCCTCCCAGAGCCGTCCCGTAAACTACTGCATGCAGGACGGCCGGGGACCGGACTCCATCGGCCGCAGGCAGATGCGCCAGCACATGCGCGACGTCTCATGACAGAACCATCTCCAACCCCCGGCATCCGCGCCTCCCTGAACGGCGCAGGAGAACTGGAACTCACCATGGTGAACGCCCCTGCGGGAGCCGTCATCCGGATGGACGTTAATGCGACTTCCCCCCGCATGCTCTGCACGCAGGGCCGCTACCTGGCTCCGGTGCAGGCCCCGCCCGGCACGCGCATCCGCTTCCGCCTGTTCCAGGGGAAGCGCGGTCTGACGGCCCCGGAAACCTTCATCATGCCCGGAGCTCCTCCCGCCCAGCCCGTTCCTTCCACGCTGATTCCCTGCACCCAGAACAGGGACTTCATGATTTACGACTGGGCGGCCCGGCACGAAGCCGCTTGCCGCGCGGTGAGGAAAACGCATCCGGACCTCCTCTTCATCGGAGACTCCATCACGCATTTCTGGGGAGGGCCTCCCGTGGACGAACCGCACCGGGACATCCTCCAGAAATCTCCGGAAACCTGGAGCCTGTGCACGGAGGGAATGAGGGCGGTCAATCTGGGCTTCGGCTATGACCGGGTGGAAAACGCCCTGTGGCGGCTCCGCCACGGCGAACTGGACGGAGCGGCGGGCGATGCCGTCTGCGTGGTGCTCCTCGGCACGAACAACCTCGCGGAAAACACGGACGGGGAAATACTCCAGGGCATCCGCGCCGTTTGCGGGGAAATTACCGGAAGGCTGAAAAAGGCCGTCATCATCCTCCAGGGCTTCTACCCGCGCAACAGCGCCCGTAAAGATACCGCGGAACGCATTGCCGCCATCAATCTCCTCCTGAACCGTCTGGCCGCAGAACAGGGCTTCCTGTACACGGAACCGGGCCGCGTCATGGCGGACGCCGCAGGACACGTTCCGGAAAAACTCTCCAGCGACGGGCTGCATCCCTCCGCGGCCGGCTATGAGCGCATCGCCGCCGTGCTGGCCCCCGTCATCAGGCAGGCGGCGGAACGGAAAAAATGACGCCGCCAAGAAACCGGACCCGCTTTCCGGTGTTTTTATTCATGGAAACCTCAGCAGAAACACCACAATGAACGAACAGGACGATACAAAGCTCTGGCAGATTCTGGGCCATGCCTCCCAGCCTGCGCCGGGGGATGATTTTGCCCGCAGGGTCATGATGCGTATTGCCGGGGAAGAACACGCCACCGCCGTTCCGGCGGAATCCATCCACCACTTCAAGCGGAACTCCTTCCGCATCTGGGGCGCCGCGGCGGCGGCCCTGGTGGCTGCCGTCATCGGCATTGCAGCCCTGATGGAACCCTCTGCTCCGCAAACGCCCCCCCTCTCCATCGCCACCCTGAACATTGACGATGTGCTGGTGGAAGAAGCCGGTCTGGCTCTGGGCCAGGAAAACCTGGTGGACGCTCTCTGCGTGCTGTCCTCCACGGAAACGGGCGTCATCTCCTCAGACAACATCCAGGACCTCCTTCTGTAACTCCGGAAACGGAAGCATTCTTCGTTCCCGGCCCAGGGAGCGGAAACTCTTCGCCGGGCAAACCGGATTTCTTTCCTCCCCGTCCCGAATCCGCCTTCCTGAAAACCGGTTTTCTCCGCAAACGGGAACATCGGACACCGGAACCGTAGGAACGCCGCGCTGCCCCGGCCCCCACTGTTATAAAGCCTTTTCTCTTCCGGCCATGGCTGTGCCTCCCCCGGTCTTTCCAGTCTCCATCCGGAACGGAAGGCAGAGTTTCCAAACCTTCTACCTGGCCCCGGAACTGGTGGAGAAAACGGCCATCCGGACGGGGAAAATTTCCGCTGCCGACGGTTCCCTTTGACGTGCACGCCCGTATCGTTTACAACGGGCTTACTCCATGCAGGACTTCCTTTCCACCGTTATTCTCCTGTTCATCGTCATTGATCCCGTGGGACTGGCCCCGATGATTCAGGGAATGCTGAAGAAATATTCGCCCGCCCAGCAGAAGGCCATTCTGATGCGGGAGCTTGTGTTTGCCCTGAGCCTGCTGCTCCTGTTCTTCTTCTCCGGGAAATTCCTGCTGGACCTGCTGGGGCTGGAACCGTCCACCCTGAATATTTCCGGGGGCATCCTGCTGTTCCTCGTGGCGCTGGGCATGGTCTTTCCCGCCAAGGACATGCTCTCTTCCGCCGGACGCACGACCGGACAGGACGAACCTTTCATCGTTCCCATCGCCATGCCCCTGATGGCCGGCCCCTCCTCCCTGGCCATCATCATGCTGCACGCCTCCCAGAGCCCGGACAGCATTTCCCAGATGACCTATGCCGGCGCCATCGTGACTGCCTGGTTCCTCTCCGGACTGGTGCTTTTCATCGCGCAGAAGTTCCTGCGCCTGCTGGGGGAAAAAGGGACGATCGCCCTGGAACGGATGATGGGCATGGTGCTTATCATGATTTCCGTCCAGATGTTTATGAACGGACTCGCCGGGTACGGCGTGAAATAGGAAGTTGCGCCGACCATGCTTTGGCTCCTGCACGGTAACCTGGGCTCTCCGGCGGACTGGAAACCCGTGATGGAAGTCCTGCGCGCCGGGGGAGTGGAAGCCCGCGCCCTGAACCTCTGGAAGTACCTGGAATGCTGCCCCAAGAGCCTGAAGGACATGGGGCGCGTGCTGTGCTCTGAAATAGCCGCCCAGGACAAGCACCCCTGGCTCTGCGGTTATTCCCTGGGAGGCAGGCTGGCCATGCAGGCCGTTCTGGCCCATCCCCCCCTCTGGAAAGGCGCCGTATTCGTCAGCGCCAATCCCGGCATGGAGGATGAAACGGCAAAAGCGGCGCGGCGCGCGAAGGACGCAGAATGGGCCGTCAAGTGCCTCTCCGCGCCATGGGAGGATTTTTTGAAGGAATGGGACGCGCAGGGCGTATTTGAAGGCGGCCCGCCGCCTCCGGACCGTTCTTCCCTGAAACCGTGGCGCAAATCCATCTCCCGCGCTTTCATCGACTGGTCCGTGGGCGCCCAGGAAAACCTGGCCCCGCTCCTGAAGCAGTCCCCTGTTCCCCAGTTATGGATAGCCGGGGAGCGTGATCCCAAATTCACTGCCCTGGCCCGCCGGGCGGCGGGGGAACAAGCCGTCATCATCCCCCGCGCCGGCCACCGCCTCCCCCTGGAAGCTCCGGCGCGGCTGGCGGAAAGCCTTCAACAATTCATCCTGCAAAACCCATGAACGATCCCAAAATACCGGATGCGGAAGATTTGAGAAAACTGGTGGAGGAAATCGCGCAGACGCACGTCCCCTTCGGCATGTACGGCCCCGCCAAGTACCCTCCCAAGGGCTGCCCGCTGATGGACGTGCCCCAGGAATATCTGGCGTGGTTCCAGGCCAAGGGCTTTCCCAAGGGAAAACTTGGCCGCCTGATGGAACAGTGCCTGCTGCTGAAAGGTAACGGGCTGGACCCGCTTTTTGACCCCTTCCGCAAAGCCAACGGCGGACGGACGAAGAAAAACGCCCGCCGCCGCGTGTGGGATTTTGAGAGCGAATAACCTTCCCCCCGGAAGGAACGCATTCTTCCCGCGTCATCAGGAGGAGGGAACGAGCTTCACTTCCCGCCTTGTCCCGTCCTCTTCCGTAACGGCCAGCACATAAAACACCCGGTCCTCCTTCTTCCCGCGCGTGACGGTAATGGTCAGGCTGCCGCGGGACAGCTTCACGCCATCCTCCGGAACGGAGAAAACGCCCAGCTCTTCCAGCAGTTCAAGCGCCCTGGCGCCGTCCCTCACACGGATGGACTGGCCGTCGCCTGAAATTTGCTTCTTCACCTCCTGCCATGCGGCGGCCAGCTGGCGCGGTTCCCGCTGCTGCATCTCCGCCTGGGAAAGAGGGGGCAGAGCCATGCAGAGCACGGCGGACAGCATGATCAATAGTCTCTTCATGACAGGGAGGCGGCGGGAAGTTGCTTGTTAATGGTGGCCTGGAACTTTTCCAGGGCCTGCATGGCGTGGTCGGAAGCCTTCCGGTCAATGGAAAGCTTCAGCCCGCAGTGGGGGCATTCAATGCCGCCGGACAACAGGTCCGGAATGGTCGTGGGGAAATACACTCCGCATTTGGGACAGTCAAGCCCCGGAGTGCGCTGGTAGGAATAAGTGGTTTTCTGGTCCATGTTTTTTTCTTTCAATTAGTTATTTTTTTCCCGGGAGGGAGAATCTTCATAATGCGGCCTGGAGGTCAGCTGGAGGAATTGGGACAAGCCGGAAGGCATGTCCGCCTGCTGCATGGTGACATGGATTTTCATGTTCGCCTGCAGGGAGGAAGAGGAGGAACCCCTCCCGGACTGGGGCGCCAGGGAAGCGCGGAAGTTCAGGCCGTCATCCTGCCCCTTTCCGGCGGAGGAATCCACCTCGCCCTTGTTCAGGGAAAAGCGTTCATCCGGAGCGGAGGCGACCGCGTCAATGATGTTGATGTCAAAGTCAAAGTCCGCCTGCTTGATTTGCAGCAGAGGCAGCGTCACCAGGCTGATGAGCGGCACGCTGACTTTCTTCTCCGCTCCGCCGGAAGCGTCGCTGTCCGTAAAATTGAAGCTGATGAGCCTCAGCGCCCCCGTGGAACCGTCCGCAGGATTGTAGGACTCGAAAGCCAGGGACATGAAATGCTTCATGTAGCGTTCCGTGGACATCGCGTCCGCATCAATCGTCGCGACCAGCGGGGCCGAGATCAATTGCTGCAGGCTCATGATGTGCCCGTTCACCTTGTTGTTTGTAGAATCACTCATAATATAATCACTATTGTGCGGCCAGTCCGGAAACGTCGTTCTGCTCCGCCAGGACGGCGGGAACGGCGGCGGGCGCGATGTTGAGGTGAAGCGTCTGGATGGAATTCTCCGGCATCTTTTTGAGCTTCTCCGTCTCCACCTCCACGTCCACCACCACATTGCTTACCTGCCGGGTGAACGCATACTTTTCCGCAAGCACGTCAATGAAGGAGGAGAGGCCTTCCCGGAGGTTCGTGCGGCACTCCTGCCTGAGGGCGTCCCCCTGGGCACCCTGGAACAGGTCGGCCAGATCGGGATTGTCCATGAATTCCTTCTCCGCCACATCCGCCAGAAGCTCCGCCAGCAATCCCTTGTCCAGTCCGGAGTCCGCCCGCAGGAGGGCCCCCTCATGGCCGGAAACAGCCGCAGTGATCTTCTTCCCCAGGTAGAGGCAGAAATTCCTTTTCCACTGTTCCTCCCTGGCAAGCAGGGAGGAAAAATCACTTCTCGCCTCATCCGCCGGGAGATTGGAGTGCACCACGGCCATCACAATGGAACGGATGGCATACGCAGGCACCCGCTCCGCCAGTTCCTGCTGGAACAGGCTGCACTGCTCCGCATCCAGCACCTGCCTCTCCTCCACCCCGGAGGTTCCCGTCACCGCATACTTCAAATCGAATTCCAGGGACCCTATCTGGGCGCTGGGAAGCTGGAAGCCACGCACACCACCGTGCTTCCCGTACTGGCGCGCCAGCCCCGCCGCATGGCAGTTCGCCGCGTGCTGCGCTTCGATAATGTCCCTAAGCAGGGATTCGACAATCAGATTCAGACGAGACATGGCTCTGGGATGGAAGAGAAATCGTTATGCTCCGGTTATTGTGCAGGCGTGGCGGCCACGGCCACCTTCCTCTTGAGCTCTCCGGCGCTCACCGTGCAGTTCCTGGCGTCTTCCTTGGAAATCGTGTATTCCTTGCCGGAATCCGTTTTCACAATCTTGGCTTCATTCCCCGCACCGTTATCAAACGGGTCCGTGGCGTCCCCTATCCGGAGAGTGATAGCATCCGGCTCAAACAGGCCTTCCTTGTTCTTGTAGGAGGTCATCAGCTTCACGCTTCCATCGTCCTGGATGGCATGCTGAACCTCCAGGGAACCGGTGGGAGATACCACGGAAATGCTGTTGTTCAGCATTTCCAGCACCTTGGCCATCCCGGCGGGCATGCTGTCCTGTCCGGCATGAACGGCCACGTCCATCGTGTACTCCACGCTGTACTTGGAGTCCTTCGTGGCGGAGGAGTCCTTCTTGCTGGAATAGCTGGCGTTCATGCTGCCGCGCGCCCAGAAGCATCTTGCAGAGGCGGAAACACTGGTATCTACGGAGCTGGAGGAATTCTCCGTCTCCGTACTGGCGGCGGAAGCGCTGATATTCGCCTTGAAGTTGATGTCAATGGAGTTGATGGCGATGTAGGGAATGGGAACGATGGTCAGAAGGGGAACCGTAATCTGGGCCATGTGGCCGTCCTTGATGAACTGGAAGGAGACATTCACCGTCTTCTTCTCTTCTCCTTCCGTGTACAGACCCACATTTTGGATGAATTCCCAGGAGGTCCGGGCCGCCTGGGCCTGGGCTTCCACACAGGCGACCAGGGGACCGCCGATGATGTTGCCGAAAGGCAGCGACTTGAGGGAGGAGGTCGCCACATCTGCTGCTGATTTGTCAATTGCCATATTATTTTATTTTCTGGTTGAGGTTAATATGAGGTGCCGCCTTTTGGCGACGTTGTGATCATGGGGTCATTCCGGCGCTTTTTCCATCCCGCCTGTCCGGAAGAACTGTTCCGCTTTCCCGCGGCGCCGGCGGCCATGGCCGGGGTCTATTTGGAAAACGACAGCATGTTCAGGCTTCCCAGCACTTTCTTTTTCATGAACTTGCTGACGGGGATGGAAACATTCCCCACCTGAAGGAAATTACCCGCAATGGACTCTATGTGTAATTTATTAACCAGATAGGAACGGTGCACGCGGATGAAATATTCCCCGTCCAGGTGCTCGGCCACCCGCGCCAGCGGGGCGGATACCAGAATGGACGACATGCCGTGCACGTGCAGCGTGCAGTAGCTTCCCCCCGCCTCCACATACAGGATATGCTTCATCAGGACGCGCTGGAACCCGTCGTTCATTTTGACGAACACCATGGGGTTTCTGGACAGGGAAAATCCGGCGGGCCTCCCCAACAGCGGCGTAAGGGAGTCATCCTTCATTTCCATGATTTCCAGCTTGTCTCCGTGCTCCACCGGTTCCGGCGCCGGGGCATAACAGATCCTATCTTTTTTAGTGACTTTAATAAATTTAATGGTCATTCAAAAATCATAGCAAAAACTTTAAATACTCAATAAATTCATCAATGAACAGCAGAAATGACCTTCTGAAACCAAATTTATCTCTTCTGAACGGCCATTGGAAACCGTGCCTTACCAACGCATTCAGGCCGCGGAAACCGTATTCCGCGGCCTGAATGGCACCCGTCTCTGCCGGGAAAAAACCTAATTCATCAGCGCCTGGTGCCTTTTCAGCAAGTCTACCGTCAGCGGTTCGGGAAAGGCCTTCACGTTGGACGATCTGGCATCCTCCCTAAAGTTTTCCCCCTCATACAGCGGCACGGGGTAGACCTTGAGGATGCCGGGGCGGGCGGTCCGGACAAGCGTCTCCGCCATCTTCATCGCCAGGGGATTGCCCCCCGCGCCCTTGTCCGTCACGCAGACGGACTCCGTTAGCATGAAGTTGCCTTCCGCCGGGTCCACGTAATCAATGGGGAGGCCGGCCTTCCTGTCCGCTACGGCCTGGTGGCGCAGGCCGAAGGCAATCGCCACCTCCCCGGCGCGCACCTTTTTCAGCGGTCCGGAACCGGAATTTTCCAGATGGGGCCCCGCGTTCTCCATCATGCCGTGCAGCAGGCACCCCGCCTCCTGTTCTCCGTACGCGCTGACCAGGGCCTGGACCATCAGCCATGCCGTGGAGGAACTGCGGATATTGGGAATGGAGATGAATCCCTTGTACGCCGGGCTTGCAAGGTCTTTCAGGGAGGCGGGCCGGGGCAGCCCGTTCTCCTGAAGCGCCCTCGTATTGATGAAAATGGCCCCTTCCTGCGCCGTAAGGGGCGCGCAGAAACCGGGCGTCTTTTCCAGGGCATGGAACGTGAAGGAGAGGGGGGCGAACATCCGGTGGGCCTGCTGGGCGCTTTCCAGGTAGTAGGTGGAGGCGGTAATCACGTCCGCCTCAATGTTGCTGCCCTCCGCCATGATCTTTCCGCCCAGCTCCGAGGTGCTGAAGGAGGAAAAAATGTACTGTCCGGAAAATCCGGCCCTGTCCAGGGCGTCCTGCATGGCTAGCCGGGATTCTTCGTCCGCGTTGGAGTAAATCACTACCTCCGGGCTCTGATTGCAGCCGCCCAGGCACAGAAGGACTCCGGAAACGACGGCAAGCGCGCAGGCAATCATGGTGGACTGTTTTTTCATGACGGTATTTTATTGTTTTTTGGTGCATCGGGCGGCAATGCCGCCCAGAATGACCCGGACCAGGATATTCGTGGCCAGAATCAGGAGGGACATCACAAAGATGGAATCAAACTGCGCGTAATGCTGCAATTCCTTGATCTTGGTGGTCAGCACGGCCGTTCTGGCGCCCACCAGGAAGATGACGGCGCTGATCGTGATCATGCTGTTGATGAAATAATAGCTGAACATTTCCAGCACGGTTCCCAGCGAATTGGGCACCACAACCCGGCACAGGGTTTTCAGCCAGGAATCACCCATCAGGGCGGCTGTGGCCTCCCAGCCCTTGTTCATTTTCTCCAGGGAGCTCTTGCCCATCAGGTAGGGCGTGGTGAAGAAATGGACCACGTTGCAGAGCACCAGAATCAGGAAGGTGTTTTGCAGGCTGGTTCCCGTGAAGGCGAACAGGAATGCCAGGCCGAGCACCATGCCCGGAATGGTGTTGGTCACCACGGCTATCCCATCAATCGCGCCGCGGGCCACCCGCCCCAGCCCGGAGCGCGCGGATGCCAGCGCGGCGCCGTAGGAAAGCAGGGTGCCCAGCAGCGCGGTCAGCAGCGCCACCCACAGGGAATTGCCGTAAATGGAAAGCAGGCCGCGGGAAGAGAGGATGCGCATGAAGCGTTCCAGGGAAAATTCCACCTCATAAGGCCAGTTTCTGACGAAAGGCACCACGAACATGACCGCAAAAACCGCCGCAATGGTTCCGATGACGGCCAGGGACCCGGCGCCGCACACGGCGTCCCTCAGGCGGCTTTTGACGATGTCCTGGCGGCAAATCCTGTTGTACCGGAAATTGTACCGTTCCAGGTAATTGATCAGCAGGATGCTGATGATGGACGGCAGCAGCATGGAAACGGCGACCGCCGCGCCGCCGCCGAAGTTCGGGATGGCCCCCAGCATTTCATTGTACAAATGGATGGCCACCACGTCAAAACTGCCTCCGATGGAGGCGGGAATGCCGAAGTCCGTAAAACTCAGCGTGAACGACTGGATCAGCGCCGCCCCCAGCGTACCCACCAGCGGCCTCACGGCCGTTCCCAGGAAGGTGCGAACGGGGCCGTCCCCCATCACCTTGGAAACGATGGCGAAGTTCTTGTCTACATATTTGAAGGTATTGTTGATCAGCAGGAAGGCGACCGGCAGCGTGTAAATGGTGTAGCCCAGCAGCATTCCCTGGAACCCGTAAATGTCCAGCACCTGGAACCCCAGCAGCCGCGTCAGCAGCCCTTCCCTGCCAAAGGAATAGATGATGACAAAGCCGTACGTGATGGTGGGCAGGAACATGGGCGCCACCGTCATTCCGGCAATGAACTTGCGGAACAAGGGCGGCAGCCCCGTATTGTTCACGGCATACGCCAGGAAAAAGGCCAGCGCGGTGGTCAGCGCCGCGGAAACCCCGGAAATCAGAAAACTGTTCCGGAAGGATTCCAGGAATGCCGGGCTGGCCAGCATGGCCGTGTAATTCCCCAGGCCGGATTCCCCGCCTACCAGGAAGGATTTGCCCAGCAGCAGCGCCATGGGCAGGACCAGGAAGACGGAGAACACCAGGGCAACCGCCCAGAAAACGCCCCTGATTTCTATCTGGGTTTTATGCATAGGAGCCCTCAAAGAGGGAAAGAATGTTATTCCTCTTGATCTCCAGCTGATTCAGGATGAACTGCTTCACAAAGCTGTTGCTGGGGCTGGAAATGATTTCCCGCGGCGTGGAATACTGGGAAATGCCTCCTTCGTTCAGGATCAGCACCCGGTCGGACAGGGTAAGGGCCTCCTCCGGGTCATGCGTCACGATGATCGTGGTCAGGTTGTACTCCCGGGCAATCGTCTTGATGCGGGACTTGATGGACTCCTTGATGACGCCGTCCAGGGCGCTCAGCGGTTCGTCCAGCAGCAGGATGCGGGGCTTCATCACCAGCGTGCGGGCCAGGGCCACGCGCTGCTTCTGGCCGCCGGAAAGCTGGTCGATGCGCTTGTCCAGATGTTCGCTCAGGCCCAGCAGCTCCACCAGCTCCCGCACCTCACGGGGGGAGCTGACCCCCGGCTTGTTCTTCAGGCCGTACGTGATGTTCCGGTAGGCGTTCAGGTTGGGAAACAGGGCGTAATCCTGGAACACGATGTTGAAGCCGCGCCGCTGCATGGGCGTGCCGCTCACGTCCTCCCCGTCAAAGAGGATCTGGCCGCCGTCCAGTTCCGCCAGCCCCAGGATGACGTTCAGCAGCGTGGTCTTTCCGCTGCCGGACGGCCCCAGGATGGAGACGATCTCCCCTTTCCGGATGTCCAGGCTGATGCCGTTCAGAATGGGAACTCCGTTATAGACTTTCTTGATATTTTTCAACTGTAGCATGGTAAACTCCTGGCCGCCGCAGCGGCCCGCTGGGATTGATGGATGGGAAGGGAACTATTTGTTCCGGCGGATATCCGCCACGGCCTCCGCCAGGCGGCGGAAATCGTCCGGGAATACGTCCCCGATATTGCCGATGCGGAAGGTAGGGGCTTCCGAAATCTTGCCGGGGTAAATGACGAAGCCCCGTTCCTTCAAGGCCTCATAAAACTTCTGGAAATCAAAATCCTCCTCCGGGTACAGGAAGGACGTGATGATGGGGGACTGGAGCTCGTCCGGCAGCAGGGTCCGGAACCCGCTCCGGCGCATCCCCTCCACCAGCTCCGCATGGTTTTCCCGGTACCGGTCATGGCGGGCTTCCACGCCGCCCTCATCTTCCAGCTCCTTCACGGCCTGGAAGAAGGCGCGCACCACATGGGTGGGGGAGGTAAAGCGCCACTTGCCGCGGCCTTTTTCCATCTCCGCCCACTGGTCGTACAAATCCAGGGACAGGGAACGGGAGACCCCCTCGCACCGGGACAGGGAGGAGCGTCTGGCAATGACGAAGCCGAAGCCCGGAACGCCCTGGATGCACTTGTTCGCGCTGCTGACCAGGAAGTCGATTCCCAGCTTGCGGATGTCAATGGGAATGCCGCCGAAGCTGCTCATGGCGTCCACGATGAACGTCAGGCCGCGGCCGCGGATCGCCCTGGCGACGGCCTCCACCGGATTCAGAATGCCGGTGGTGGTCTCGCAGTGCACCATGGCCAGGTGGGAGATGTCCGGGTGTTCCTCCAGCGCGCGCCGCACGGCCTCCGGCGTCACGGGCGCCGTCTCCTTCAGGGAAACGAGGACGTGATTCAGGCCATGGCGGCGGGCGATGTCCCCCATGCGCTTGCCGTACGCACCGTTGGCGACGATCAGCAGCTTGTCCTGCGGCCTGACGGCGCAGCTCAGCGTGGCTTCCACGGCATAAGTGCCGCTTCCCTGTAAAAGAACGGTGGTGTATTCGCCGTCCAGCCCGGCCAGCTTCAAAAGCTGTTCCCGGATGACGGTGACCACGCCCTCGTTGTAATCCTTGTCCCAGGTGCACCAGTCCTGAAGCATGGCCTGGCGGACGGATTCGGAAGTGCTCAGCGGGCCGGGGGTAAGAAGAAGGTAATTTCTCATGGTTAATGGATGGTTGAAAGGCTAGCGGTTCATGGAGGCGTTGATCTCCTCAATGCAGGCGGGCAGTTCACGAATGGAATCCAGCACGTAATGCGCTCCCGCGTCCAGCATGCGGCGGCGCACTTCCTCCTTCATTCTGTTCAATTCTGCGGCGGGCATGGCCTCATATTCCTCCTCGCTCAGGCCCAGTTCATTGCTGCCCGTGATGATGCCCACGGTGTGCACTTTCGCACTCAATCCTTCCCGGATATCCGCCATCGTATCGCCCACCTTCACCACCTGGTCCACGGAGGGGATCTCCAGGTCAATCATGTTCCGGTAAACCATGTACGGCGCGGGACGGCCCGCGGGCACTTCGTCCGGCGTCACCAGGTTGTCCACCACGTAACCCCGGGCGGCGGCTCCGGGGCGCACGATGTCCATCATCTCCGCCGTGTAGCCCGTGGTGGACCCGACTTTGATGCCCCGGGCCTTCAGGCCCTCCAGCGTTTCCACCACGCCGGGAATGGGTGTGGTGAAATCCTTCAGGGAGGCGAACAGGTGCGTTTCAAAACCGGCGTAAAGCTCCTGCACGTCGGCCTCATTCCAGGAACGGCCGTACTTCCTCTCAAACTGTTCGCGAACCGGATCCATTTCCAGAATGGCGCGGATGTGGTCCACTTTCAGCAACCCCATGGGTTCCCGCGCCTGCCTGTAGGTGATATCCAGGCCCTTTTCCCTGAACACGCTCAAAAAAACGTTCAAAGGGGCGAAACAGCCGAAGTCCACGGCCGTACCGGCCCAATCCATGATGATGCAACTGACTTTATTCATAATCTGTAATGTCTGGTCGTTGAAGGAGCAGCAGCGGCGGCTTTCCTCCGGGAACGGAGCCAACCTAAAACCTTCCCCGCCGCCGGACAAGAGCCGCCTGGTTGCAATGTTGTCACATAAACGGCGCTGGACACGGTCAGAAATTCGTGTACGCGCCGCAGATAAACGTCCACCCCGTAAACCCGGCGGAACGGCCTCCGCGGGAATGCCCGTACTCCGCCATCGTCATGATCTTCAGCCGCGCGGGATCGTCCCGGTACACAAAGAAATTCAACCCGGCGGCCACGGCCTGGTAGCAATCCACGCGGTTCCCTCCCCTTTCCGCCAGGGAGGCATAGCGCTTGTTCGGCTTCACGGCGTCCGGACCGAATGCGAGCTGGTAGCGGGCGACCGCCTGCACATGCCCCGTCAGGTTGAAGGACGGCATGACGGTCAGCCCCGCCAGGCCGGACGGAGCTATCACGCCGCCGCCGGAGGAATACTCCCGCAGCCGGGAAGCCCAAACCGCCTGGGCCATCAGCTCAAATGCGCCCTGTTTCCCGTAATAATACACGGCCAGCACGTTCCGCGCCCCGGTGCCCGTGTAATTGCCGTCGTAGGGGCGGTCCTTCATGTCGCCCCAATTGTAAATCCAGTCGCAGTACAGCCGCCCTTCCTTCAGCAGCAGGCCGTCCGCGCGCGCGGACAGGCCCAGGCTCATGTTCACGGACTCCCAAGTGCCCCAGGTTCCGCGGCTTCTCTCGTCCGTGTTGGACCACAGGCCCGCGTAATACCCCAGCGGCTCCTTCTTTTCGTCATTATAGCTCCAGACGCCGAAGGAACTGTCGCTGACCAGCATGTTCTCCACGGCGGAAATCTCCGGCAGTTTGTACTTGGAACTGGAAATGCGGTTCTCCGCCAGAATGACGGGAAGCACCTTCCCCGCACCCACAACAGCGCCCGGCAGGGAATATTCCAGATTGGCCTCATAAAGGTTGCCGCGGGTCATTTTGTGGTCGTTCCAGCGTCCGCCCTTGTAATAGCCCAGACTGTCCACGCCGCCCATGTTCCAGATATTAGCCACTTTCAAGTCCCGGAGCACCCTGGCGTTCCAGCCCAGCCTCAGCCGCCGCCATTCCTCCGTGCGCCCGTGGGAGCCGGGGTACGTCCCGGAACCGCTGGGGGACACGGCCGCCGCCTGGTACTGGGCCCGCAGGGACACGTTGAACTCCTGAAGCCACGGATTCGCGTCATTCCTGTACAAATGCACGTTGCCGGGACGGTCTCCGTAGCTTTGCGCCCAGAGTCCGGACAGGGAGGACACGCCGGCCGCCGTTCCGTTCCAGGAGGAAAAACCTTCCGCGCCACACGCAAAGCCGGCGGCGCAGCCAAAACAGGCGGCATAGAAAAAAGAGGCCAGGGACATGATTCCCCACCATATCCGTTCCGGAACCCGCCTGAACCATTTTCAGGTCAAAAAATCGCCACACAACAACATACCGGAAAAAGGAAAAACGCGGCTTTCATCTTCGCGCCTCCTAATGCATGCCCATGAAAAAACAGGGAGGTCCCGGCGCGCCCCCTGAAGCTTCCCGTGGAATTCACGGACGGTGCAGCCGTCACGGCTCTGTCTCTCCGGAAAGCAGGCGGTCAAAGACCCACTCCCCGAACGTCCACTCCTCATTCTCCCCTTTGGCAAGGGCGAACTGCCGGAAGAGTTCCCGGAACAGCTCCCTCACTTCGCCAAGGGGAACGGCGCGGCGCAGCAGGAACGCCGTCCTGTCGCCCTGGGCGCGCCCTCCGGCAAAAACATCGTAAACGCCCTCGCTGCGGCCCACCATGGCCAGCTCTGCAAACAAGGGGCGGGAGCAGCCGTTGGGACAGCCGGAAATCCGGAACACCACGGGTTCGTCATCCAGCCCGAATTCATGCAGAATTTCTTCCAGCCATCCGTTGAGCTCCCGGTGGACCAGGGAAGAAGCGGCGCGGGCGCGGCGGCAGCCCGGCAAGCCGCGGCAGGAGCAGGATTCAATGGAGAGCGGGGGAAAATGCCTGGACCCGCGCAGCAGTACCTTGATGCGTTCCGCCACGCACCTGTCCGCCGGATGAAGCCTCAAATTGCCCCGCGGCGTGATGCGCACCGGAGAAGTCAAAAAAGGGACCACGCGCCGCCATGCCGACGCCACGGCATATTCCGGCGTATCCTCCAGACTGCCGGAAGGGAGCGCCACCAGCAGCCCGTTATAGAAATCATTGCGGCTCCACTCCCCGGAAGAGGAAAACTCAGGTTGCTCCCCCTCTCCCGGGTACAAGCCGGCGTTTTTCAATTCATTCAGAACCCAGTCCAGGCTGCGGGAGGCGAACAGCGACTTCAATCTCCTCTTGCGCGGATTGTCCGGTTCCCCGAACTGTTCATTCAGGGCCGTCAGCACCCCCGCCGCCTTCACGGCCTCCGGCAGGGAATACCGCCCCAGCCAGGATGCCGCCCGCGGCGCCAGGGCCGCACTGCCCCCCTGAATGCCGCCCCCGCCTCCGGCAAACAAATGCACGCCGCCCTCCGGATGGCCGCCCTTGGGAACCACAAAGCCCAGGTCACAGGAAAACAGCCCGAATTCATGGTGCGGAGCCTCTTCCAGACAAATACGGGCGCGCTTGTGCAGGGCGGAAAAACGTTCTTCAGGCTGCGGGTCCGAGGAAAAAAGACGTTCGCGGTTTTTGCGTATTTCATACGCGGGGAAGGAAACGGGAGCGGAAAACCTGTTCAACTTTCCGGCGAACTCCAGCCATGCGTCCCGGTTTTCCCCCCAGCAGAGGGAGGAACCTACATCCACGGCCTGTTCCGTATAGGGAACCAGGCGGGAAAGCTTTTCCGCCAGGGCAATGCCCTTCTCCACGCATTCCCGCTCATCCACCCCGTCCAGAGGAATGGACAGGGTGGAAAAGGAAACAAGGCGGCATCCCCCGTCCACGGCGTCCAGAACGGCCTGCCACTGGGCGGGTTTCATCCATCCTCCGCAAAACGGATATTCCAGGGTGTAGGTATTTCTCATGATGAATAAAATCAGACTCGCGCCGTCGCCAGGAACACCACGTGCATGACGGAAACCAGCGTTACAAAATACATGTCCGCCCGCGCGGACGGCACAGAGGAGAAGGGACCGGCCATGCCGAGGCCCAGAGCGCCGTGGGAACACCGGGAAATGCAGTCCCGGCAAAGGGTGCAGCGCCTGGAAATGCGGCAGGCCCCGCCCTCGCGCGAGATGGCGAGGTCACGGCAGGCGGCGGCGCACTGCATGCACCCGGTGCACGTCTCCTTCACGCGCATGCGCCAGGGGGACAGCCTGCCCAGCAAACCGGCGGCCAGCCCCATGGGGCAAAACCTGCTGCAATATTCCCTCACGCCGCCCGCGGCGCTCATTCTCCAGGCCAGGGGAGCCAGGAAAGCCGCGGCAAGCGCAACCGCCAGGGCGTATTCCACCGGGAGTCCCCACAGGGACAGGAGCAGCGGCGTTCCCACCGCTGCGGCGAGGGCCGCCCATCTCCAGTCCCGGAGGCCCTTGCCTCCCTTCACCGGACGCCCCTTTCTGCGGGAGGAGGCGGCGGACAGGCAGTCCCACACCCCGAAGTAGCACAGATGGCTGCACCACGCGCTCCCGACCAGAAGGACGGATACGCTGAACAGCGCCAGCATGAAGATGCCTTCTCCCCGGTAAACCGGGCCGGAAATCATCATGAACGGCACGGGAACATGCAGCCTGCCCGTCATCAGCAGGGAGGAAGCCACCGTCACGCCCAGCAGAAACTGAAGAAAAAACACGGAGGCGAATACGGTCCACATCAGCCGCCGCCTGCGGGGAGACGCCTGCGGATTCAGCAGCCCCTCCGCACAATAGCCTCCCCACCAGGCCAGAAGAAGAATCACGAATCCGTTGACGCCCTGCCACGGCAGAACACGCTCTCCCAGCAGCAGGCGGAAAGGGGCCAGCGCATCCAGCAGAAACAGAAATAGCACGGAGGCGGAAAACACGCGGCTGCGCGCCAGCTCCGGAACAGGCAAATCCTTCTCCCCGCGCCTGCGCCACAGGATGGCCGCCGCATGAAGCAGCAGTACGCCCGCCAGAATGGCGGCCAGCCGCAGAAACGGCAGTCCCTCCATCATCCGCAGCCTGGCCAGATGCCAGGTTTCCGCCCCCCAGAAAAGCAGGGAGGCCAGCAGCAGGAACGTGACGCTCCTGCGGAGCCAGCCGCGCCGGGAAAACGAAAGCGCCGCCAGCCCCATGCACAAAATGACGCCCGCATGCATCCCGCCGCGCAAAAAATGGGCGGCCGTCATCAGAAAGCAGAACAAGGAGATGAGTCCGGGGCCGGTCATGGCATCGTGGGCGCCTGTCTGGCACCCCCAACATAAGTGAAAAGACCGGGCGCTCCAGAAAAAAACGGTTCATCCGCCCGTGAAGGGAGCCTCATTGCGTCACCCCTCCGCCGGAACAGCAACGCAGGGAAATATTTCCCCTCCGCCGCTCCGTCCGGAAGCCTCCGGAACATGCGGAAGGGCGCCGTTCCACGGCGGCGAAAGCCGCGGGGGCGCCCTGCCGGAAACGGCGGCCTCCATGCGTGGACGCTGTCCAGCCGCGCATGGAGCCGCATCAGGATGTTAAAATTACAATTTCCTGGTGTTCAGCTTTTTATCCACCACCATGCCGTCCGTGAGCTTCGGCTGGAACTTCACGTCGCGACGGGCCTTGAACTTCAGCACAAACAGCTCGGAGGTTCCCTCCACAGGTTCCTTGTCCCCGATATTGACGAAGGTGGGATACAGGGCCTTGGTTCCGTTCGTATGAAGCCTGTCGTTCGTCAGGTTCTCCATCTTCTTCATGTTCTTAACCTCCACGCCCACGAATTCCAAATCCTTGGGATCGTACGGGAGGGCAAAGCTCAGGGCATTCACCAGCCGGAGGTTCCGGCCCTTCACGGTCACCTTGACGGCGTCTCCCTTGGCGTACCTCTTCTTATCGGCGCTGAGCAGGAGCTTTCCGTCCAAGCGGGCTTTCTTCTTTGCCTCCTCGGCGGCTTTCTTCTTCTCGCCGTCCCCTTCCTTCTTATCCCCTTCCTCGTCCTTCCTGGCGGCTTCTTCCTGCGGCTGGTCGGCTTCGTCTTCCAGCTGGGTGGCTACCACGGAAATATCGTAAGCGTCAATAAGGCCATTCTTGTTGATGTCTCCGTTGCTGATGTAGCCTTCAAAGTCGGAATCGCCTTTCCGCAGGCCCGTGTAGTTGATGTAGGAGGTCAGGTCGTTCCGGTCGATCTTGCCGTCATTATTGATGTCGCCCGGCAGATAGCTTTCCGTGCCCGGCACCTTGAAGACGTAGATTTCCCTGCCGGAGCCGTAGTCGCCCACGCCTTCCGTGACATTCAGCTTGATGTAGCGCGCCGTGGGGGCGTCCTTGAAGTTGAAGATCTTCACGTCGCCATTCTTGTCCCACTGGAACGTTCCGGCCTTCGTCCAGTTTTCCCGGTCCATGCTGTAGGAAACGGAGCCCTTCAGGAGCGTTCCGTTGCCGCCGTCCTCACGCGGAACGTAATGGAACTTCTCAAGCTTGTTGATGGTCTTCAGGTCCAGAACCAGGTCAAACGGCACGGCCTTCTCGTTGTACTTCGTGTGCCACGCGTCCTTTTCCTTGAAGTCAAAGAGTTTCGTCAGGGAATTGCCCTGGTTTTCCACGCTCGTTTCACCTTCGATTCCCGGAATGGCGAACTCAAGCGGGTTGGCCTTGGTCTTCGCGCTGATGGCCGTCCAGGCGGAATGGCCGTCCTTGTTGACGGCGCGTACATTGAAGGAATAGGGCGTTTCCGCCTCCAAATCCTCAAACAGGAACTCCGTCCCCTTGATGGTGGTATACAGCATTCCGCCGAATTCGATTTCATAAAAATCAGCGTTCGGAACAGCATCCCATGAAGGAGTCAAGGTATATGCGGCCGCGTTTTCCTCCGTCACCCTGGCATTAGCGGGAGCGGTCAGGGCGCCGGAAGAGACACGGTATTTTTCCGCGGGTTCAAAGCGGAAGCCTTCCACGGAAAGCACGGTGGGGACAGCCGTAATATCCGCCGGGGCCAGCTTCACCAGCAGCTGCGGGTTTTTGGCAATCACCTTCTTCTCAAAATCGCTTCCCTTGGTCGCAAACCTGTTCAGGTTGGGAGTCTGGTCATAGAAATACACGTTCTCCCGGGACTTGAAATCCTCCATGGAATTCGTTTCCGCCAGGTTGACGCTGTTTTCCCCGACTTTGGCGGAAACGCTGGACGGCTTCTGCGTCACATTGATGCGGAACTCCGTGGCCTTCTTCTTCTGGAAGCCGTTGAAATCCCCCACCGCCGGATGAACGGTGACGGTCACGTTGTTCTTGTCGTCCGCCCGGGATTCAACCAGGGTGCGGACACCCTTGCCGGCCCTGTATTCCTCCGTCACGCCGTCGTCGTCATACGCGGTAAAGGAAGTGCTGCCGTGCGGGTAAAGCTCGTAAATGCGCAGGTTAGGATTGATTTCCGAGACATTGTTGCTCGGATTGGCCATGGGAATGATCGCGCCGTTCTTGACAAACACGGGCAGTTTCCACAGGGGAGCGTCAACGTCATTGTAAATCTTGCCGCCTTCATACAAATCCCCGGTGAAATAATCGATCCATTGTCCTTCCGGCAGGTAAATGCCGTGGCGCACGTCATTCCCCTCCTTGTCCGCCCTGGTTTCCTGGTAAACGGGCGCCACCAGAAAATAGGGGCCGTACAGGAACTGGTACTGCGTGGCCTTCCCCAGCGTGTAGGGATTGGGGTATTCCAGGAACATGGCCCGGATCATGGGCAGGCCGGAAACGGATTCCTCCGCGATGCTGTAGGCGTACGGAAGCAATTCCGACTTGAGCTTGAGGTACCACCGGTTGATGGAGGTATAGGGTTCCCCGAAGGCGTGGGGATACTTTTCATTGGCTCCCCAGCCGTCCATGTTCAGCTCCATGGGAGTGAAGGTCTTCCACTGGAAATCGCGGACGTTCACCAGCGGATTCTTCCCGCCGAAAATGCCGTCCATGTCCGAACAGATGTTGGGCTGGCCGGAGAGGCCGGAGCCGATGTAGGTGGGAATATGGAAACGGATGTACTCCCAGACGCCGCCCGTCTGGTCGCCCGACCAGATGCCGGCATAACGCTGGGTTCCGGCCCAGCCGTCCAGGGAAATGATGAACGGTCGGCTGTTGTTACCGTAATAGGTCATGATCTGGGCCACGTCCGTAATGCCGTTCAGGCCGAAGGAATAGCCGGCGCCCACCCAGGCGACGTCCGTCTTCAGCACGCGCACTCCGGCGTCCCTCACCTCTTTCACGATGTCGCGCTGGAGCAGGGCGCTGATTTCCGGCTTGGGATGCAGGTCGGACTGGGTCCACAGGCCTATTTCCACGCCGTTCTTCCTGGCGTAGTCCGCCAGGCTCTTCAAATTCGCGATATTGCCGTCCAGGGTATCCGTCTGGCCGTAGCCGGCTCCGTAGCCGTCGTTCGGCAGGAGCCATCCCAGCGGCATGTCATGGGCCTTGTAGCGGTCCACCACGGCGCGGCCGGAAAACTGGTAATTGTTCAACTCCCCGTTCAGGGATTCCTTAATGCCTCCGTTATCCTTCTGGCTTTCCTTGTACCGTTTTCCGTCCTCAAACAGGATGCCCTTCTCGTCTTCCTTCCAGTAATCCCGGTTGTAGGCGTTCAGGTGGCCCTGGTAAAAGGCGAACTTGGGCAGCAGGACGGGGGCGCCGGTAAGCTGGTAGAAATCCCCCAGCAGGCTGACGGGCCCGTCGTTGACCATGAAAAAGACGTCCAGGTAATTTTCATCATGCGAAAGGCTGACCAGGTTCTTCTCCCTGGAGCCGAAATCATACTGGCCCTTCTTGAAGGTATGCCACATGACGCCGTAGCCGCCGGTGGACCAGTAGAAGGGAGTGGGGGAAGCCACGCCGCCATCCGTCCAGCTGTTCTGGTTCTCAATGGAAATCACCTTCCCCTTGTGGGAAAAACGGCCGTTCTGCACGCCGCCGCCGTAAAAATATTCATCCGGCTTCGCTTTCAGGGAAAAGCTGGTCCTGCCCTTTTCAAAAAGGACGGGGGCCGCCTGTTCCACCACCACGGAATTGTCCTTCAGGTTGATGATCTTGAGAAGAGAGGTCTTTTTGTCTATTTCAATCCTGATCTTCCCTGTGGTGATGGTGACCACATCTCCCTGCTGGTCCACGTCCAGGCGGGAAACCGGCTTCCGGGGGTTGTCCGCCAGGATGCGGGCTTCCGGCTCCGCCTTGGGGTCGCGGATAATGCCGCCCTTGTCATCCCGGAAAATCCGGAAAACGTTGTCCCCGTAAAAATCGAATGTCATCCGGTGGTTCTTGCCAAGCAGCACTTCCACGGCGGCAGGGTTGATTTTCCTGGCGCCTTCAACGGGCTGGACCTGTTGTTCCGGGGTCAGTTCTCCCGATGCGGCAACGGCGAGACCGGAGAAGGAAAAAGACAATCCGAAAGCCAGCAGGACGGACTTCCGGAACATGCCATGGTCAATTGAGTTTCCCATTATTGTAGTGTTTTATATTATTCAGCCGGAGCGGCGCCACGGAAGGGATGCAAACGATCGTTTCCGGCCGGGCAACGGGCCGTTTTCCTTCGTCATGCCGTCCAGTGGCGCAGATTATCTTGCTGCACCATACCCTTTGTCCGTAATCGCCACAAGGCCAAAGACGGCAGTAACGGCGCACCATTGCTCCACACGGCCATAAAATACTCGTTCACCGCCACTTCCCTTTCAAGGATGACCTTCTTAAAAGAATTACTTCCGCCCCATGGCGCAGGGGCACGAAAAAGCCCTGCAAGCTTTTGACTTGCAGGGCTTTCAAATGGTTACGGGAGCAGGATTTGAACCTGCGACCTTCAGGTTATGAGCCTGACGAGCTACCTGGCTGCTCCATCCCGCGATTTAAAGAGCATCCGTAGAGGAGTGCGGAATTGTTATAACCTACTTCCGCAGCATGTCAAGTACTTTCAAATAAAAATTTTCATGGCTGCGACCGTATGACAGAGGTCCGGAAACGCTTTCCGGGGGCGGCGGAAGGGAAAGGAAAAACGCAGGCCCCTTCCGGCGGCTTGGCTCACAACAGGTAGGAGAGTTGCCCGGCCCCGGCATGAGGGAACAAGAGCGGAAAAATCCCCTTCCCCGCACACGGAAAAAAAGAAAGGATTCCTCGACAAACATTGTCAAATCTGTATATCTTGAAAGGTGCGGACTGGGTTCCGCGCATTAACATCAACTAGAAAGAGGTACGACAATGCAAAAGGTAAACGTAAACACACCCATTACGATCACGGGGCGCCACGTGGAAGTCACAGACGCGATTCGGGAATTCGTAACGAAAAAGATTGAGGGGATCCGCCTGGACTTCCCACGCATTATGGAGGTTAAAGTATTGCTTGATGTGCAACGCGACCGCAAGATTTCCCAGGTGATTCTGTTCTGCTCGGACCACATCACCATTGACGCTTCCACGGAAGGGACGGACATGTACGCCTGCATCGACGAAACGATCACCAAAATCATGCGCCGCATGCGCAAGCACAAGACGCGCCTGATGAAAAATTTCCGCCCCCATCACCAGGAAACCATCCGCAAGCTGGATGAAACGGTATATGACGATTCCGTACTGGATTACCCCGGAGATTCCAAGGAAGACCCGGAACCCCTCCTCATTCACAGAGAAAGCTACAATCTCAAGAAGCTTTACAAGGAGGAAGCCATCATGGAACTGGAACTTTCCGACAAGCCCTTCGTGCTCTACAGGAATGCGCGACGCGACGTGCTCCAGATCGTGTACCGGAGGCCGGACGGGGACTACTCCATTATTGAACTAGGCACCAGCCTGTGACCGTAAAAAACGGTTTTGAAACAAACCGTTTTCCATAACGCATCAAAAAGAGCAGGACTCCTGAAACCGGGGGTCCTGCTCTTTTCTGTAATGCCGTGACATGGAACAAGAAAATCTCTTGATTTCTACTTGCCACCATTTACATTGGTCCCAGCAAACCTCCGTGGATGCGGAGGTTCCAGTAGTTAACAAACACTGTATTTAATTCGAATTATGAAGAACATCGCTATCCTCGCCATCGCCGGCGCCGCTTGCCTGGTCGCTTCTTGCTCCCAGCAGCAGCAGCAACAGCAAACCACCGCTCCTGCTCCCGCTCCGGTTGTGCAGGCCAAGGGCAAGTAAGTTTGCAGCAGGGCCTCGCCCTGCAACATTAGCAAATCATCCAATTAATCCGCACTCGGTGTACGCACTGAGTGCGTTTTTATTTGCCCGGAACCCGGTTTTCAGCCGTCATTTGCCGGTTCACCGGGATTTTCCTTAAAAACGGCGGACGCCGTAGCAAACGCAGGCATTCCCCGCACATGCAGGCGTCACCCGCCATCAAGCAGGGACGTGCACAAGCTCCGGCCTCGTTAAACGGCCTTTTACATTCAGGCAGCCTTGGAAGCTCCGCCGCCGGAAGCGCCAGCTTCTTTATGGACAGCAGCGGAACCGCTTGCCTTCGCCTCCTCCTGCTGACCGGACTGGAATATCCTCTGGATCAGCAGGGGGCGTTTCCTGGCCCATCCGGGCCAGACCAGGTGATGGTCCATTCCGTAGGAATGCCCTTCAGGAAAGGCCTTGGACACGAACGGTTCCCGCCAGTCCTCCTCCCATTTGCCCCCTTCCCGGTCCTTCTGGGTCAGCACCACCAGATGCCCGCAGTTCTTCCAGGCGTCCAGGACGATGGAACCCTGCAATCCCCCTCCGGCAGCGTTCACGTACACGCAGCTGTGCTCCCTGCCCGTTCCATGGTCGCGGATGGTCAACCCCACACGGAAAAACTTCACGGGGCGGCGGCGCATGTCACGGTACAAATCCTGCTGCACCTGCCAGCAGAGCCCCCTGTCGCGCAGGTTGGAATTGACCAGGATGTTGTTCAGCCAGCCGAACAGCACAATCCTGTTATTCCGGGCAATCGCCGCGGACTGGACTACCGCCGTGTCCGCCAGCCACTTGGCTTCCGCCCTGGCGGCGGGAAGAGCGGCCTTCTCCGGCGGCAGCAGCCCCAGGAAAGCATTCGCCAATCCGGACATCTGCTGCTGCACGTAAGGTCTCTGTATATAATCCTCAGCCGGAGGAGTGCAGCAGGAACTCCATCCGCACAGGAGGGCGGCAGCAAGCAAAAGCCTGAATGTCTGCATGGTCGGCATGGCGCGCCAAGGCTAGCAGATTACGCGTAAAAATCCAGTAAAGCTTTCAAAAATGACCGTCCCTGCCCTGACGGCTCTTGCCTTCCCCCTCCCTCCCCGGTAGAATGCCGCCCCTCTTCACCATGCTGACGATCAAAAACCTCACGAAATCCCACGCCGGACGCACCCTGTTCCGGGAAACGGAAATGACCATTAACTGGGGGGAACGGGTTGCCCTGGTAGGCCCCAACGGCGCGGGCAAGTCCACCCTGTTCCGCATGATTCTGGGAGAAGATACGCCGGACGAAGGCTCTATCAACATGGATGAATACGCCATGGTGGGCTATCTTCCGCAGGAAGCCAGCGAACCGAAGGATGAAACCGTGCTGGAAATAGCCATGGGCATCACGCCGGAAATGGAACGCGCCATCCACGTCATCCGGACGGCGGAAAACGCCAACAAGACGGATACGCCGGAGTATGCGGAGGCCATTGACACCTTTAACGCCGCCAACGGCTACCAGCTGGAACCCAAGGCCAAGAAAATCCTCAAGGGGCTGGCCTTCCGGGAAAGCGACTTCCACCGCCCCGCTCGGGAAATGTCCGGCGGCTGGATCATGCGCGCGTACCTGGCCAAACTGCTCGTCCTGGAACCGGACCTCCTGATGCTGGACGAACCCACCAACCACCTGGACCTCCTTTCCCTGCTGTGGCTCCAGCGCTACCTGAAAAACTACCCCGGCGCCATCCTGATGATTTCCCACGACCGGGATTTCATGGACGAACTGGTGGAAAGCGTGTACGACATCGACAACGAGGAACTGGTGGAATACCGCGGCAACTACTCGGATTTCCTGAAACAAAGGGACATGCGCTTTGAACAGCTTCAGGCCGCCTACCGCAACCAGCAGAAGGAAATCGCGCACATCCAGGAATTCATCGACCGCTTCCGCTCCATCAACTCCAAGGCCGGGCAGGTCCAGAGCCGCATCAAGCAACTGGAAAAGATGAAGCTCATCCAAAAACCCGTGGCCCGCAGGAAGGTGTTCAAATTCAACTTTCCCCAGCCTCCGCGCAGCACCCAGAAGGTCATTGAGCTGGAAAAAATCTGCCAGTCCTACGGCGACCACAAGGTTTATGAAAACCTGGACCTGCTGGTGGAACGGGGAGAACGCACCGTGCTGGTGGGCCCCAACGGCGCGGGCAAGTCCACCCTGCTGAAAATCCTGGCGGGCATCATCCCCATTGACTCGGGAAAACGCACTCCCGGCACCACCACGCGCATCGGCTACTTCTCCCAGGCACGCACGGAAAACCTGAATACGGAAAACACCGTCCTGGAGGAAATCATGAAGTGCAACGCTGAAATCCGGGAGGAGGAGGCCCGATCCATCCTGGGCTCCTTCCTGTTCCGGAGGCTGGATGTGGAAAAACGCGTCAGCGTGCTTTCCGGCGGAGAAAAATCACGGCTCAGCCTGGTCAAGTTCCTGGTGGACCCGCCCAACCTCCTGCTGATGGACGAACCGACCACCCACCTGGACCTCCTGTCCGTGGAAGCCCTGGTGCAGGCCCTGAAACATTATGAGGGGACCCTGGTCTTCATCTCCCACGACGTGCACTTCATCCGCTCCCTGGCGGAAAAAACCCTGCACGTGAACCGGGGAACCATCACCACCTATGCGGGCGGGTACGATTATTACCTGGAAAAGTCAGGCATTCTGGACGACGAAAAAGGCGGCATCACGGCGGAATAACCGTCCTCCCCTTTTCAGCTGCCCTTTTCTCCTTGCCTTGGGTCTCATCCTGCCTTAGAAAGACAGGATGAAGACTTTCCTCGTCCCCGTCCTGGCCTCCGCCCTGGTGGCCGGAGTTCCGCTCGCCTTTGGTGAAACGGCTGCCCCGGCGGCTTCACCCGCGCCGGCAGCCCCGGCGGAAAAAACTCCGTCCGCGGATTCCCTCCTCAACCAGGCCTTTTCCGTAGCCATTGATGTCCAGCAGACGCTGGCGGCAGTACAGGACAAGGAAAGCGGGGACAAGGCCGTCAAGAAATTGCAGGGCATTCAGAAGGACATTCAGCGTCTCATGGGCTTCCGGGAGAAATTGAGCGATGCGGAAAAGGAAAAAATGGACGCCCTGTCAGAAAAAATGGAGGAACGGATGGACATGCTGAGCGAACGCTGTGAAAAGGAGGGCCAGCGGCTGCTGGAAGCCCGCTATTACGGCTCCTCCGCCCTGAAGGACATCCTGGAAAACTCGGATGAATTCAGCGATCTCGTCGAGCCGGATGAAGATGTGGCGGAACCGGAGGAGGATAATACGCCAGCCACAGCCGGAAACGTTCTTTCTCCCAACCCTGAAGACCTCCTCCCGCCGAATTGACCGGAAAAAGGCGCCCATACAGGAAAAGCCGTGGAGAACAACCGCCCTTTCCCGCTTCCATTTCAAGCTTGCCGGAACCATGAAAAACGGGTTTACTGTGGGCAGCATGCAAAAGTTAGCAGGTAAAACAGCCATCGTTACCGGGGCAGGCCGCGGCATCGGCAATGCCATCGCCCGCCGCTTCGCTTCAGAAGGAGCCAAAGTCATCCTGATCAGCCGCAGCCCGTCAAGCTGTGGAGGAGCCGCAGAAGAGATTAACAAGGAATTCCCGGACTCCTGCAAGGCCTATCCCTGCGACGTGGCGGATTACGCCGCCGTTCAGGAAACCGTCTCCGCCATCCTGAAGGACTTTCCGCAGATCGACATTCTGGTGAACAACGCCGGCATTACCCGTGACTCCCTGATGCTTCGCATGAAGGAGGAAGACTGGGACGCCGTCATGGATACCAACCTGAAAAGCGCGTTCAATACGGTGAAAGCCCTGCAGCGCGTGCTGATGAAGTCCCCTGCCGGACGCATCATTAACATGAGTTCCGTCATCGGCCTCGTGGGCAACATCGGGCAGGCCAACTACGCCGCCTCCAAGGCGGGCCTCATCGGTTTCACCAAATCCCTGGCCCTGGAATTCGCCCCGCGCAAGGTGACGTGCAACGCCATTGCCCCCGGCTTCATTTCCACGGAAATGTCCAACGCCATTCCGGACAACCTCAAGGAAGAAATCGTCAAGAAAATTCCCCTGAAGGAACAGGGCTCCGTGGAAGACATCGCCGCCCTGACGGCCTTCCTCGCCTCTGACGATGCCCGTTACATCACCGGACAGGTCATCGCCTGTGACGGGGGCATGACGATGTAAGGCTTTCCCGGTCTTCACCATCCCATGCGCGGCATTTTCCTTGTTTCCTGCTTTCTGGGAGGAAGCGCCCTGCTGGCCGGGTGCCGGGACGACGGCTCCCCCCGCCCGGCCACGGAGGATGCCGCGCGCATTACCGGCGCGCGCCAGTGGGGAGAGAGCCGCTCCGCACTGCAAAAACGGGAGCTGGACCGCGCCGCCGGACCCGCCCTCCCTATTCCGGACGATCTGCCCGCCAGGGAGCTGGTCGGCACCACACGCCAAATCCACCAGCTCATTGAAGCTTCCGGGATCCCCTCACGTTTTGAATCCTATACGGAAGCGGTGCCCGCAGCGGGGGCATCCCTGCGCATGGCCGCCATTCCCGGCGGAACCTTTCTCATGGGGAGCCCTGCGGAGGAGCCGGGCCGCAAGCCGGACGAAGGCCCGCGGCATGAAGTGAACGTCTCTCCGTTCTGGATCTCGGAAACGGAAATTCCCTGGGAGCTCTATACGGCCTTCATGGAAAATGGACGTCCGCGCGCCAAGGACGGCCAGCTTCTGGAGGAACAGCCGGACGATGAACTGTGGGACTCCGTCACGCAGCCCACAGCCCCCTACACCGCCATGAACCTGGGCATGGGCCACGGCTATGAACACGGCCTGCCGGCCATCTCCATGTCCCATCACGCCGCCAGCAAATTCTGCGAATGGCTGAGCGCCCAGACCGGGCATTACTACCGCCTGCCGACGGAAGCGGAATGGGAATACGCCTGCCGTGCCGGGAACCCCGGAGCCTACTCTTACGGAAACGGGGAGGAAGCCCTGGACCAGTACGCCTGGTACTGGGACAATTCCAACGACCGCTACCAAAAAACAGGCTCCAAAAAGCCGAATAAGTGGGGCCTCCGGGACATGCACGGAAACGTGGCGGAATGGGTTCTGGATTCCTACCTTCCGGATGCCTACGGCAAGCGGGACGGCCAGCCCGCCAAAGACCCCCTGGTCATCGCGCCCAAGGCTCCCCACGTCGTTCGCGGCGGCTCCTGGGAAGACGATCCGGACCGCCTGCGGAGCGCCGCGCGCCGCGCCAGCTCCCCCGCCTGGAACCGGCAGGATCCCCAGAACCCCAAAAGCATCTGGTACCTGACGGACGGCGGCATGATCGGCTTCCGCGTGGTACGCCCCATGAACATTCCGGACGTCATCACCATGCACCGCCTCTGGAACTTCTCCAAGGGGGAGCCGTGAAGAGAGACCTTCTATGACCATCAAATTAAGAACGGAACAGCCCGCAGACTATGCCGAAACGGAACATGTCACGCGGGAAGCGTTCTGGAACCATTATTCCCCCGGCTGCAATGAGCATTACCTGCTCCATATCATGCGCGGCAGCCCCTCCTTCATCCCGGAACTGGATGTGGTCGCCGTCCACGGCGGCCGCATTGTCGGGAACATCGTTTATGCAAAATCCGTCATCAGGACAGATGACGGGAAGGAATGCGAGGTGCTGGGCATGGGGCCCATTTCCGTTCTTCCGGAATACCAGCGCCGGGGAATTGGACGGCAAATGATCGAACATACCAAAATGAAGGCCCGTGAAATGGGGTTCCGGGCCATTCTGCTGTACGGCGACCCGGACTACTATTCACGCCACGGGTTCGTGGCCGCGGAAACGCTGGGCATCAGAACGGCGGATGACATGTACGCGGCAGCCCTCCAGGTCTGCGAACTGCAGGAAGAGGCCTTATCCGGCATGAAAGGCCGTTACGTGGAAGCTGCCGTGTATGATCTTGATGAAAAGTGCGCCGCCGAATTTGACCTGCATTTTCCGGCAAAGGAGATGGTCTCCGGAACTCCGTCGCAAAAGCGCTTTGAGAAAATTGCCGCCATGCGGAGAAAAGCGGATACGGGAACCTGAAACCGGAAATCCTTGCACCCTCCGGATGTCATGAATCCCGCATCCGGATACGTTACATTCGCAGCCCTTTTTTCCAGGGGTAAAAAATAAGGGCCGTTCCATGAGAACAGCCCTTATCCGTCAAAAGCCTGTCATCAAGGGCTCAGGCCCTGCGGCGGCGCATCATCAGGGCAGCCAGCCCCAGCAGGCTCAGCGTGGCCGTAGCGGGTTCCGGAACCACTTCCCCGCGGATCTCCGTAAAAATGGGGGATAATTGAGCGAAGGTATTGGTTCCATTGGCTCCTGTAATGACAATGGAATCATCGGGCGCTCCCGCGCTGTCATGATGGCCGCGAATGCCGGGAGCAGTCAATCCGTTGCTGATGGTTACCGTATCTCCATCCGTGGAAGAAGTAGGCGCGCCTGTCCCTCCCGCAGCATACAAGTACGTTTTTGACGTATCTCCGTTGATCATGTCCATCACGGCCTGGCTTACGGTCAGGTAGCGGTACGTCGTGCCGGCGTCAAGAATCAGGGAAGAACCGTCCACAGCTGAGAAATTGAACGTCAGATTGACCCCGTTGCCGGAGGTTCCCATATTGGTGCTCAGGCCGATGACCGAATTGTCGGAAGCGTTCAGCACCAGAAAACCGTAAGTGACGTTAGCGCCCGTATTGCCGCTGGGCCCGCGCAGAGTAAAACTGTCCAGCCGGATATCTCCGGACAGGGAGGCGGGAGAGCCGGAACCAGAGACGGGGGCCAGGGCGGAAGAATCCAGCCCCAGATAGAACCCATGAATGGTACTGTTGTAATTGTCTGCTCCAGGAGTGTAATAATTAAAAACAGTCGCGGCTTCTGAGGAAACGGCGAAGGTTCCAAGTGCGGCTAAAATTGTTAGTGTTTTCTTCATGTCTATTGTCCTGTTCCTTTTAGGCTTTGTAGCGGATTTGGAATCCGCAAACAATTAAAAATATTAAAGGTTAATATATTGCATTCATAATTCGTTGGAAATAATGATTTTTTGATGCCTCTGGTTCTTTTATTAACGTGGTGGAGCGGTCTTTGTTATTCATTGATTTCCCTATTGCTTTGGTCTCTTTTTCATACTTGCCGGATTCCAAATCCGTTATTTAGTTATTTACGCAGAAGCCCTGCTTGTGCATGCGCATGCGTACCGTTCACCCCAGAACATTGATCATGAAGAAAATACTATACGCCTTAATGCTTGCAGCCGGCATGAGCCTGAGCGCCACCGCGGCGACCACGCTTCTGGACAGCTCCATCGTAGGGTATTCCGACTTCGCCTCCCGTCTGGCGGATTTCGGCACCCGGAAGGATTCCGTTGCCATCACGACCGATGGCGGCAATCTGGTGTTGTCCGGCACGACCTTTAGCCAGCCCGTTTCCGGGGGAAACACGCGCAACAACATGACCGTGACCATGGTTCTGGATCTGTCCAAAATCAACACTCCGGAAGCCTATACCGCCCTGTTTAACGCCAAGGGAGGAAGTACCAGCTGGGGTGCGGGCCTGAATACGGACCGTACTCTCCAGGGATTATGGAATAATGCCGCATACAGCGGCGGCCCTACCACCTCCGCTCTGGGCACGGAAGGCACCCTGACCATTTCCGTGGTCACCGGGGAACTCGGCACCCGCATCTACCTGGGCGACAGTGCCACGTACCATACTGCCAGCGGCCTGAAATTCGGCAGCGTGGATATCACCCAAATTCTGATGGACGCGGGACTGGCTGACGCCGTTGAACAGCTCTACGTTCATGACTCCGCTCTTTCCCAGGAGCAGATCGGCCAGTTGATGAGTGAAATCGCCAGCGTTCCGGAACCCGCAACGGCAACCCTGGGCCTGCTGGGACTGGCCGCGCTGATGATGCGCCGCCGCAGGGCATAAAACCGCACCGGTTCTCCGTTTTTCTTTCAGGGCTGCCTCGCGACTCCGTGAGGCGGCCCTTTCTGCATCCGCACAACGCGCCTACCCTACCGGAGGCAGATACTTCTTCCTTCCCTCCCCTGAAAAACGATGTTCAAGGCAGCCTCCGGCTGAAACGCTTCACGGGGCGTCCGCGTCACCCCACCTTACGCACAAATCCTTTTCCCCCACGCCGGAACAGCCGGAACCGGATACGGAAAAAACCGTCTTCCTTCTGCGGGCGGCGCGCCTCATCCTTGCAGCCGTCCTACCCCTGCGCAGACCGGCCATTCAGGCTCTGCCGGGAGCAGCACACCCCCACGTTCCGGGAAGGGCGCCTGTTTCAAGCTGCTCCTTCCGCCTGAAAGGGGGAAACGTTTTTAACCTGCATACCCCACATCCTGATCATGAATCTCCAGAAACAGCAATTGCTCCTGCGCCTTTTCCGGTATTTCAAAAGCAAAAAAGGAGAACCGCGGTTTTTCAACAAGCGGAATATATGGCTGCTCGCCATTGCCGCCGCCTACATCCTGACTCCTGACGAATTCCTGTTTGACGGAATCGGCAAGCTGGGTCTCCTGGATGACGCCGCAGTCATCCTGGGAGCCGTCTTCACCGTCTTCTTTCCGGACGGGGACTAGCGGCCCGCGGCCAGGGATGCGGCTAGACGGACGATACCTTCCGGAACTTCGGGGACTGTCCCATGAACGTCTCCGGATTGCCTAAAAGAAGCTTCTCCGCCTCCTGCCGGGAAAAACCGCGCTTGTAAAGCTCGCAGGCTAGGGCCGTAAGCGCCAGGGGGTCGGAATCTCCCCAGTCCGCCGCGGAATTGGCCCAGACGCGATCCATTCCGTACAGCTCCAGAATATCCGCCGCCCGCTTGGGGTTCAGCTTGCTGGTGGGGTAAAGGGTCAGCCCGGCCCAGTAGCCGGCCTCCTTCACCAGCGGGAAGGTGTGCTCCTCGCAATGGTCCACCAGCACCCGGCCGGGGTCCAGCTCCGGACGGTTTTTCAGGGCGGAAAGAATCATTCTGGTCCCTTTCAGCTTGTCTTCCAGATGGGGGGTGTGAATCAGGACAAGCTGGTTCAGGCGTATTGCCATGTCCAGATGCTCTTCAAAAATAGTCATTTCATGGGAGGTATTCCGGTTCAGCCCGATCTCCCCGATGCCGAGGACATTCGGACGGTCAATGAATTCCGGGATGAGCTTCATCACTTCCCGGGCAAAGGCCACGTCCTGCGCCTCCTTGGGGTTGATGCACAGCCACGTGTAATGGTCCATGCCGAACTTGGCCGCCCTGGCCGGTTCGCATTCCGTAAGCTGCACGAAGTAATCCCGGAAACCGTCCGCGGAGGAACGGTCATAGCCGGCCCAGAACGCCGGTTCTCCTACCGCCAGGCAGCCTGCCTGCGCCATGGCCCGGTATTCGTCCGTGGTGCGGCACACCATGTGTATATGAGGTTCTATGAAAGCCATGATTCTTATTTGCTGAAGTTCGGGGCTCCGCAGGCCGCCTTGGCGGCGGCGGTTTCCGGCACGGCGTCATCCCGGTAGGAAAGGGCTTCCAGAATGGCCCGTACGCGCCCGGCGCCGGAGGCGGACAGGAGGGGGAGCGCTTCCATCAGGGCGCGGTAGCGGAAATCCGCCTCCCCTTCCCCCCGGTCCACCCGGTCCAGAAACGCGGCTATATCCAGCACCCCGGCGCGCGCCGCCGCAAAATCGGCGTCCAATACCTCTTTTTTACTCCTTTTCATACGCAGACGATACGCCCATGCGGAAAGCCTCGTCAAGCCGGAACAGGTAACAAAATTATAACTATTCCAAACTAGTGAACTGCAATGCCTTTCCGCGTCTTTTCAAAAATCCAAAAAGCGCCGGGAATTCAAGAAGAGGCTTGCCATCCGGTTTTGAACCGGGCATCCTGTGGAGACGCATTTATTTCATTAGAGCGCCTATGAATGCACTAGTAAAAACCATATGTACATTCGTGACATCCTCCATCGGCCGCAAAATCATTGTGGCTCTGACGGGGTTATGTTTGGTCTTGTTCCTCGCGGGACACCTGGCAGGCAACCTTCTTATCTTCGGAGGCCCTGAATGGATCAACACCTACGCCCACGGCCTGCACTCCATGCCGGAAGCAGCCCTCTGGGGCATCCGCGCGGGGCTTGCGGTGATCTTCATCATCCACATCTGGCTGACCATCCAGCTGAAGCTGGAAAACCACGCCGCCCGCGAACCCTACGTGTTCAAGAACACGATCAAGGCAACGCTCTCCTCCCGCTACATGATCTACACCGGCCTGACTATCCTGGTGTTCCTGATCTACCACCTGTACCAGTACACCCTGCGCGTGGGCTACGATCCCGCCCAGTACACCGCCTTCATTTCCGACGGCAAGGTGGAAACCTTTGACGTGTACAAGATGATCGTGGCCGGATTCTCCAACGTATGGTGCTCCGCCTTCTACATCCTGGCCATCCTGATGCTGTTCAGCCACCTGCGCCACGGCGTGCAGTCCATCTTCCAGACGGTGGGCGCTGATTCCCGCAAAATCCGGCCCTTCTACAACTTTGTCGCCATCGCCTACGGCGCAGTGATCTGCCTGGGCTTCATTTCCGTGCCGGTCTCGGTTCTTCTGGGTATCATCAAATAACCATCAACTCCTCTCAAAGTCATGATTAATTTTCCCGTAAGCGACTGGATGCCGGATGCCAAGATTCCTTCCGGCCCGATTCAGGACAAATGGTCCAAGTACAAGCTTGAGTCCAAACTGATCAACCCGAACAACAAGCGCAAGTACACCGTGCTCGTGGTAGGGTCCGGCCTGGCCGGCGCCTCCGCCGCCGCCACGCTTGCCGAGCTTGGCTACAACGTCAAGTGCTTCTGCTACCAGGACAGCCCCCGCCGCGCCCACTCCATTGCGGCCCAGGGCGGCATCAACGCGGCCAAGAACTACCAGAACGACGGCGACTCCGTCTACCGCCTGTTCTATGACACCGTGAAGGGCGGCGACTTCCGCGCCCGTGAAGCCAACGTCTACCGCCTGGCGGAAGTTTCCTCCAACATCATTGACCAGTGCGTGGCCCAGGGCGTTCCCTTCGGCCGTGAATACGGCGGCCTGCTGGACAACCGCTCCTTCGGCGGCGCCCAGCTCAAGCGCACCTTCTACGCACGCGGCCAGACGGGCCAGCAGCTCCTGCTGGGCGCCTACCAGGCCCTGGAAAAGGAAGTGGCCAAGGGACACATTGAAATGTTCTCCCGCCATGAAATGATGGACCTGGTGCTGGTGGACGGCGAAGCCAGGGGCATCGTCACCCGCAACCTGATCACCGGTGAAATCCAGTCCTACGCAGGGGACACCGTCCTGCTCTGCACGGGCGGCTACGGCAACGTCTTCTTCCTGTCCACCAACGCGATGGGCTGCAACGTCACCGCCGCCTACAAGGCCTACAAGCGCGGCGCCTTCTTCGCCAACCCCTGCTTCACGCAGATTCACCCCACCTGCATTCCGGTCAAGGGCGACTACCAGTCCAAGCTGACGCTGATGTCGGAATCCCTCCGCAACAGCGGCCGCATCTGGGTGCCCAAGTCCCGTGAAACCGCGGAAAAAATCCGCAAGAAGGAAATCAAGCCTTCCGACGTTCCCGAAGAAGAACGCGACTACTACCTGGAACGCAAGTACCCCTCCTTCGGCAACCTGGCTCCGCGCGACATCTCCTCCCGCGCCGCCAAGGAAGCCTGCGACGACGGCCGCGGCGTAGCCATCACCGGCAAGGGCGTCTTCCTGGACTTTGCGGATGAAATCAAGCGCATGGGCCGCGAATGGATTGACGGCCAGTACGGCAACCTGTTCGACATGTACGAGGAAATCACGGACGACGATCCCCATGAAACGCCCATGATGATCTATCCCGCATCCCACTACACGATGGGCGGCCTGTGGGTGGACTACAACCTCATGTCCAGCGTGAAGGGCCTGCACGTCCTCGGTGAAGCCAACTTCTCCGACCACGGCGCCAACCGCCTGGGCGCTTCCGCCCTGATGCAGGGCCTGTCCGACGGCTACTTCGTCATTCCCGCCACGCTGCCCGCCTACCTCACGACCATCAAGCCCGGCTCCGTCACCACCGCCTCCCCGGAATTCAAGGCCGCGGAAGACGAAGTGAAGGAACGCATCAACAAGCTCCTGAACGTGAAGGGCACCAAGACGGTGGACTCCTTCCACCGGGAACTGGGCCTCATCATGTGGGAAGACTGCGGCATGGCCCGTACGGAAGAAAGCCTCATGAACGCCATCGAACGCATTCCCCAGCTCCGCAAGGAATTCTGGGAAAACGTGCGTGTGACCGGAACGGCGAACGGCATCAATGCGGAACTGGAAAAAGCCTGCCGCGTGGCGGACTTCCTGGAATTCGCCCAGCTGCTCTGCTATGACGCCCTGAACCGCCAGGAATCCTGCGGCGCCCACTTCCGCGTGGAATACCAGCTGCCGGACGGCGAAGCCAAGCGCAACGACGAAGAATACGCCTACGTGGCCGCCTGGGAATACACCGGCGTGGACAGCCTGCCCATTCTTCACAAGGAACCGCTGACCTTCGAGAACGTGCACCTTGCCATCCGCAGCTACAAGTAAAGATAGCCAATACATTAACACTTAAAAGAAAGATTATAACATGGCTAAAACACTCAATCTCACTCTCAAGGTCTGGCGCCAGGAAAACCGGGAAGCCAAGGGCCGCATTGAGACCTATGCCGCCAAGGACATTCCGGTGGACGCCTCCTTCCTGGAAATGCTGGACATCGTCAATGAAGGCCTGGTCAAGGAAGGCAAGGATCCGATCCACTTTGACCACGACTGCCGGGAAGGCATCTGCGGCATGTGCTCCCTGACCATCAACGGCATCCCACACGGCCCGGAACGCCAGGTGACCACTTGCCAGCTCCACATGCGCAAGTTCAAGGACGGCGATACCATCTGGATCGAACCCTTCCGCGCGAAAGCCTTCCCGATCCTGCGGGACCTGATGGTGGACCGCTCCGCCCTGGACCGCATCATCGCCTCCGGCGGCTACATCGACGTGCGCACCGGCTCCGCGCCGAATGCCAACAACATCGCCGTGGAAAAAGTGAAGGCGGAAGCCGCCTTTGACGCCGCCGCCTGCATCGGCTGCGGCGCCTGCGTGGCCTCCTGCAAAAATGCCTCTGCCATGCTGTTCACGTCCGCCAAGATCGCCCACCTCAATCTGCTGCCGCAGGGCCAGCCGGAACGCACCAAGCGCGTCCTGGCCATGATGAAGCAGATGGAAGCGGAAGGCTTCGGCAACTGCACGAACCAGTATGAATGTGAGGCCGCCTGCCCGAAGGGCATCAGCGTGGACAACATTGCCCGCCTCAACCGCGACTTCATCGTGGCCAACACCAAGGAAGGCCTCGCCTACTAAGGCGGGCCCCCTTTTCAAAACGTTAATCAGAACTCCCGGCGGCGCTCGTGCCCGCCGGGAGTTTTTTATTGCTCCGGGAAACGCCGCAAACCTGTGCAACAGACAGAAACCGGGGCAAGTGAAGCATTCCCGCTTTCCGCAAGACGGCGCTGCAACCAACCATAAATGGACGGAAGAATAGGCCCTTAAATGGCTGAAAAGATCAGGAAGGGGAAAGAAAAGGGTGAAGTGTCCCCAATGGGACAAATGCCCCTTTCAATTATTCAAGACGGCCCCTTTCAGGCATTTATTTCTTCAATTGCCCCGTGGCCCTTCCATTCCGGAGCGGAAGCCTGTATTTTCAAGCTTCCTCAACCAACTTCAACCCTTTTCAAGTATTCATGGCTGGTCACAGCGCGCCTTATACGCGCCAAACGCAAAAGCGGTACGGCTTCCCTTTATTGGCCCTGTCACTTCCGGATGGAGGCAGTCCCCATTCCGCAAGGCCGCTCCACTCTCCACTCTCCACTCTCCACTCTCCACTCTCCACTCTCACCCCTCCCGTCACTCCCTGTTACGGGAATCCATGAAAATGGTCACCGGGCCGTCGTTGACCAGGGAAACCTGCATATCCGCGCCGAATTCGCCGCTTTCCACCCTGCCTTCCAGCAAGGACGCCAGTTCCCTCTTGAACAGTTCATACAGGGGAACGGCCTGCTCCGGCCTTGCGGCGCGGATGAAGGAGGGCCTGTTGCCCTTCCTGGTGGAGGCGTGCAGCGTAAACTGGCTCACCACCAGGGCACTCCCCCCCATTTCCTTCACGGAAAGATTCATCTTCCCCTCCGCATCGGAAAAAATACGCATGTCCGCCGCCTTTTTGGCAAGCCAGCGCACATCCTCTTCCGTATCCGCCTCTTCAATGCCCGCCAGAATCATCAGTCCCGGACCCGTGCTTCCCGCACAGACGCCGCCGATGTGCACGGCAGCCTCCGTGACGCGTTGAATGACCAGCCTCACTGCGCCGCTCCCTTCTCCCTCAGAATGGTCACCTTCGTGCCCGCACGGGTCAGCATGGCCAGCTCATTGCAGTCCTGCCGGCTCAAATAAAAGCCCGGTGAACGGGGAGCTCCGCGGGAAACGTCAATGACATAGCCCCCCGCCGCCAGCACCAGCGTTTTGTCCGCAGAGGGAAACTGCTTGCTGTAAATGGAAACAGGGGCCTGCTCGTCCTTGACGGACGTCTCCAAATTCTTTTTTCCTCCGTCCTTCATGGAGAGAATGGGATAGCCCTTCACAAAATTCGTCCCGTCGTACAGGCAGACTTCCTTCTCCGGCACGTTCACCACTACATGAAAATCCAGGGGACGGTACTTGAGCACATCCCCCGCATGCAGAACGGGAATGTCCATCAGGCCGTTGAGGTGCATCACCATGGCCTGGGAGCAGTCCAGCTTCCTGACCATGCGTATCCAGGAATCCCCTCTCCGTACGGTGTATTTCTTCACATCCGGCCCGTTGGGGTCCAGCAATTGCCGGATGCGCAGGCTGCCGATGAGATCCTTCGCTTCCCTCCCCACCACGCCGCCCTGCTCCACCAGGGGCTGCAACAGCTCCAGAGCCTGCGGCAGGCTCCCCCGGTCCATCAGGCGCCGGGCTTCCGCCAGGGCTTCCGGACGGCGCGGCCAGAGGGAATAGTTCTCCCCGTCCGCAAAAACTCCCTGGGCGCAGCAGGCCGCCGCCAGAAGGCTAAAGAAGACCCTTGCGCTTGAAGTCAAAGATATTGATCTCATGGGATTTTTGTATCATTTCCACGGTGAATTTCAAGAGGGAGACCTCCCATGCGTCATCCACCCCTTCAATGAGGGCCATGAACGTATCCTCTCCGTTGCGCACCTGGTCCAGCAGACGGCCGCGCACGGCATCAAGGGGTTCATGCAGAATTTCCTCATTCACTTCCGACCTCTTGAACCTGAAGCCGTATTCCAGCAGCGTCAAAAAGCCCGGTCCGTTCTTGGAAAGCCAGTCAAAGAAGCGCTTGGCCTCTCCGGAAAAGCCCTCCGTACTGACTTCATTGTAAACGGAAGGGCGTATGATCTTCGGCTTTTCCGCCTCCACCCAGCCGCTGCGCACGCGCACCACGCCCGCTTCATCCATCAGCTCGCTGAGGAGAAGGAAATTGAACCTGGTATCGCCAAAGGTATCAATGCGGCGGTCCGGTTCATAAACCACCCGGGTCATTTCCGCCGCATAGCGGATATCGTCACGGGAGAAGGAGGGCAGATCACTCATGGAAGAAGAAGCCGGGAGCTTTCCATGAAAAAGCGGCTTCCTTGCCTTGGACAGGGAAGCCGCTTTTGTAATAAAGGATTTTTAGCAGTTCAACTTAACCCTGAACCTTTTCGATGTAAGCAACGACATCGGCAACGGACTGAAGCTTTTCAGCTTCTTCGTCGGGTACTTCGATGTCAAAGTTTTCTTCGAAAGCCATCACGAGTTCAACGGTATCCAGCGAATCAGCACCGAGATCCTCGATGAATTTCGCATCAGCAGTCACTTTATCGGATTCAACGCCAAGTTGCTCAACGATGATACTTCTTACTTTTTCTTCGATGCTGTTGTCAGACATGATATTTATTGTTAAGGTTCATGGATACTACATGGGGTATACGCAATTTGCAACACCTATTTATGAGTTTTTACGTGTCATCCGGCCCCCTCGCCGGAAGTAACAAGCTCCCGGCCAGGCCGTTGCCCGTTCTTCAAAGATTAAGCACGGCAGCTATCCGCAAACCGTTCAGCGTAATATCCGGGTCCACATGGTCGATGCGCTCCACGCCCCTGGCGATCAGCGCGGCGTCCCCGCCCGTAGCCACCACGGCCGGGCGCGTGCCCAGCTCCTCCTCCAGCCGGGCCAGGATTTCCTTCACCAGCCCCCGGTAGCCGTACACGGCGCCGGACTGCATGGCCTCCACCGTGCTGGTTCCAATGGCATGGGCGGGCTCCTGCGGGTCGATGGCGGGAAGAAGGGCGGTATTGCGCTCCAGGTAATCCCCCATGCTGGCAAGCCCTGGAGCAATGACGCCGCCCAGATAGGTGCATTGGGGGCCGATCACGTCAAAGGTCACCGCAGTGCCGAAGTCCACCACGACGCACGGGCAGCCGTAATAGGCCGCGGCGCCCACGGCGTTCGCCAGCCTGTCGGCTCCTATCTGGCGCGGGTGGGGGTAGTCGATGCCCACGCCCAGCCGGGAATCGCAGGAAAGGAAATGGCACGGCTTGCCTATCCAGTTTTTCAGCACCTCCCCCACGCGCGGCACTACGGAGCACACCACGGCGGCATCGTAATGGACGCCGGCCAGCACTTCATCCAGCCGTTCCTCGCTCACCTCCCGGGTGGGAATCATGTACCGTTCCGGCAGCAGGGCGTCCGGCGTGGAAAGCACGAACTTGGTGCGCGTATTGGAATTGTCGATCAGCAGATAAGTCACGGAAATCAGTTAGTACGTTCCTCCGCCAGTTTCAAGACCAAATCCGCTATCTTGCCGCTTCCCCCGGTCATCTCCGCCTTCACCAAATTTTCATGCATGCGCCTCCACGGCGCACCGCCTTCCTCAACCATCTCCCGCAAGGCGGCAGCCAGGGCACGGGCGTCCGGCACATGGCGGCCGCCGCCCAGTTTTTCCAGCAGGCGGGCGTTGCCCTCCTCCTGGCCCGGAAGAAGAAAGTTTACCAGCATGGGCCGTGCAGACGCCAGCACCTCGTGCACGGTGGCCCCTCCCGCTTTCCCAACCACCACATGGCTGGCGGCGAGATAGGAGGGCACGCGGCGCGTCCAGCCGCGCACGGCCAGCCTATGCCCGTATCTGGCGCGCAAATCCCGGATATGGGGGTAAATGCGCCTGAACCGGCGGCCCAGGATGCAAGTGACGCGTATGGAGGGGTCCGCCTCCAGCATGGCCTCCAGCTCCGCGCGCGCATGCCGTGCGGAACGCTGGGCAAAATAAAGCACCCGGAACGGCTCGCCCGCCTTCCAGGAAACGGGGCGCTCCCGCGCCAGCGCCCCCAGGCCGGGATTGACGGGGAATCCCGTGACGCGCACCCTGTCCGGAGGAAGCCCCTTCTCCACCATGATTTCCCGCGTCCAGGGGTCCGTCACGGCCCACAGGGGGGACTCCGAACACAGCCAGGACTTGTTGATGACGAAGGAATCCGTCACAACGGTCAAGTACGGCACCGCGTTCCCCGTGCGGGCCGCCAGGGAATCCAGCATGTAGGGATACACCATGTACGTGCAGACCACGGCGTCCGGCTTCCAATCCCGCAGCAGCCGTTCCAGAAAACGCTCCACGGGAGCGAGCCCCTTGACGGGTTTTTCCGCCAGGTTGCGCTTGTCGCTCACCTCGTACATCAGCTTCCAGAGGCGGGGCAGGCGGGAAATAATCCACAGGTAGGCGGCGCGCGTCAGGCGGAACATCCGGGGCATCGCCTCCGCGCACAGGTCCGTCACGCGGACTTCCGCGCGCCCTGCGAGGGCATCCCGCACACCCCTGGCGGCGGAATTGTGCCCTTCCCCGTATCCCGCAGTCACGATCAGAATTCGCGGCAGCCTTCTCTTCTCCATGGGACAGGATATACCAGTATTCCAGTCAATCGGAAAGAACTTCTTGCAGGAAGACGGGCACGCCCGCAGAGCTTCTTCCGGCAGATCCGGCGCAGCGCCTGCCTTGACGGCAGGGGCCGGAAGAGCCTTGTTCCCGGCGGGACAGCCAGCGGGAAACACGGAAAAACACCTTCCCGCGGACTGCGTGAAAACGCCCTGCCGGGAATGAAGGCCTCCCGGCCTTCATCATTGGATCCAATCCGGAATGAATCGAAGGGGTTTTGTCTGCAAGGGCCGAAAGGCCCCTGCAGCCCGCGGACGGAAAAGGACCGCAAAACAGCATTTGCACACCATTATTCCCCTCCCGAATCCGGATTTAACATTGACCTGCGCAGGCCGTCAGGGCAAGCTTTCAGCCATGCGCATCGTCTTCATGGGCACAGGCGACATTGCCATTCCCGCCTTCCGCAGCCTGGTCCGTAACTCGGACCTGGTAGGCCTGGTCACGCAGCCTGACCGCCCCGTCGGCAGGCACCAGGTGCTTACGGCTCCCGCTATCAAGAACATTGCCAGAGAAGCGGGCATTCCCGTGCTCCAGCCGCACTCCCTGCGGACTCCGGACGCGCTGATCAACCTTAAAAGGCTGAATCCGGACCTGATCGCGGTCATGGCGTACGGGCAGATCCTGAGCCAGGAAGTGATTGACATGGCGCCCATGGGCTGCATCAACGCCCATGCCTCCCTGCTGCCGCGCCACCGCGGAGCGGCCTGCATCCAGTCCGCCATCAAGTCCGGCGATTCCGAGACGGGAATCACCATCATGCACATCGTCAAAAAGCTGGACGCCGGGGACATCATCGCCCAGATCAGCACCCCGCTGGAAGGCACGGAAACCGGCGGCTCCCTGCACGACAAGCTGGCCCAGATGACGCCGGACGTATTGCTCCCAGCCATCCACGCCATTGAAAAGGGAACCGCCACACGCGTCCCCCAGAAGGAATTCCTGGCGACGTACGCTCCCAAGCTCCTGCGTGCGGACGGAAAGATTGACTGGACGCGCCCCGCAGAGGAAATCGGACGCATGATCCGGGCGTATGACCCGTGGCCCGGCACCTTCACCAATTACTGGAACCGCAAGAAGCGTATCCGCAACATGAAAATCTTCCCCGGCTTCTCCATCGTTCCGGAGGCGGAAGGGAAACCGGGCCAGGTGCTTTCCGCCGGAGAACAGGGGCTGCTGATCGCCTGCGGAAGCGGCGGCCTGCTGGTGACGAACGTCCAGCTTGAAGGAAGTACGCGCATGAACATCTCCCAGCTCATCGCCGGCCACCCGAATTTGAAAGACATCCATTTTGACGTGTAAATGGCCAAGTCCTTTTCCATGGAGAGCCTGAACGCGGCCCAGAGGAAGGCCGTACAGACCCTGCAGGGGCCCGTGCTGATCCTGGCCGGGGCCGGAACGGGCAAGACGCGCACCGTCACCTGCCGCATCGCCCACATGGTGGACCGCGGCATCAGCCCTAAAAGCATCCTGGCCGTGACGTTCACGAACAAGGCCGCCCTGGAAATGAGGGAGCGCGTAGGCCAGATGGTGGAACGGAAGGCGGCGCGCCAGATCATGGTGAGCACCTTCCATTCCCTCTGCGTGCGCATCCTGCGGGAGGACATAGGCCGGCTGGGGTACAAGACCAATTTCACCATTTACAGCGGTTCCGAGCAGAGCGGACTGATCCGGCGCCTGATCGTACGCCACGGCGGCATCACGGAAAAAATCACCCCCAAGGACGTGCTGTCCGCCATGAGCCGGATGAAGAATAGCGGCCTGGGCCTGGATTCCATTGAAGACAACCTGACGGCCAACATCGCCGCCTCCTACCAGCGGGAGCTTCAGGCGCAGAATTCCGTGGATTTTGACGACCTGCTGATTCTGGCGGACAAGCTGCTGAAGGAGCACCGGGACGTCAGGGAGGCGTGGCAGCAGCGCTTCCGCTATATCACCGTGGATGAGTTCCAGGATACCAACAGCCTCCAGATGAGCCTGCTGGGACATTTGGTGGGTCCCGCGCACAACGTCTGCGTGGTGGGCGACGACGACCAGTCCATCTACGGCTGGCGCGGCGCCCAGATCAGCAACATCCTGGAGTTCGAACGCTTTTTCCCAAACCCCGCCGTCATCAAGCTGGAGGAGAATTACCGCTGCACCGCCCCCATCCTGGACGCGGCCAACGCCCTGATCCGCCACAACCTGGGCCGGAGGGACAAGACGCTGCGCGCCCACAAGGGCGGCGGAGAAGCAGTGAGGCTGATTTCCATGCCCGGAGATGCGGAGGAAGCGGAGTTCATCATCACGGACATTGAAAACGTCCGCAGGCAGGAGGAGCGCCCCTGGGAGGATTTCGCCATCCTGTTCCGGGCCAACACCCAGAGCCGCATTATTGAACAGACGCTCCGGGAGCACAAGATTCCCTACCGCATGGTGGGGGCGCAGAGCTTCTTTGACCGCAAGGAGGTGAAGGACCTCATTTCCTACCTGGCGACCATCGAAAACCCGCAGGCTGACGAATACCTGCTGCGCATCCTCAATACGCCCCCGCGCGGCATCAGCGAGCTGACCAGCCACCTGGCCATCGACTGGAGCCGGGAACACGGCAACAGCGTATGGGCCGCCCTGCAGGACGACGAATTCCTGGCCACACTCTCCACCCGCGCCCGCAACAGCGTGCTGGAGTTCAACGACCTGATTGCCAGATACATCGACCTTTTCCAGGATAAGGAGACCGATTTTGGAGACGCCCTGGAACAGCTCATTGAAGAAACCGGATTCAGCGAGTACGTCACGCGCCTGTGCAAGACGGAGGCAGAAATCCAGAAGCGGCTGGTATCCATCGGGGACGTGAAAGCCTCCCTCCGCAACTTCTGGCAGCCCGGAAAAACCCTCCGGGATTATCTGGCCCAGGTCACTCTGGACAAGGAGGACAATGACGACGACGTGGAGAACAAGCCCGGCGTGTGCCTGATTACCATGCACGCCGCCAAGGGGCTGGAATTCCCGGTGGTGTACCTCGTGGGGCTGGAAGAAGGCATCCTGCCCCACAAGCGTTCCCTGGAAGACGGCAACTGTGACGAAGAACGCCGCCTGCTTTACGTGGGCATCACGCGCGCCCAGGAAAAGCTCATGCTGACCTATTGCGCCACGCGCCTGCGCTACGGGGACCGCATGCCCTGCCAGCGTTCCTCCTTCCTGAGTGAAATTCCTCCCCACCTGATGGATTATTCCAAATGGGAGGATCTCATGAATGCGGAAGCGACGGAAGAGGAGTCCGGAAACTTTTTCGACTCCCTCCGCAGCATGCTTCTGGAAGATGAATAAAAGGCAGCCGGGTGTTTCACCGGCTGCCTTTAAACCATGAGTTATTTTTTACCGGGACAGGTTTAACGGGAACGGCGGCGGCGCATCAGCAGGGCTGCCAGTCCAAAAAGGCTGAGGGAAGCCGTGGCCGGTTCCGGAACAGCCAGGCTCGGCATTCCGTCCCTGACTGCCAGGGCGGACATTCCGTAGTCGCCGGCCAGGGAAAGCAGGCTGTCGGAGAAGTCCATCGTGACCGAAGAGCTGGGATTGAAAGAAGAATTGGTTTCAAACTGCCAGGTCAGCATGAACGTACCGCTGGAAAGCAGGGTAGCCAGGCTGCCGCCGCTGATGTGAAGCAGATCCACTACCTGCCCGTTGGAGCCGGCCAGATAGATATTCTTGACGTTGATACCAGTACCGGTCAGGTTCACGGGGCTGTTCGTTCCCCACGTGGCCACATTTGCCAAGCCGCTTATGGTGAACACGGAAGACATCGTATAGGAACTATTGGCCTGAAATCCGGTGACGCTAACGTCACCGGGGGCGACGAGGCCTCCCACCCCAAGAACCAGGGTCTCATTCCACCCGCGGGTGGTCTTGGCGGCATCCAGGTCATAGCCGTAAGCCTGCTTCCACATGTTCAGGCCGCCGGTCCCGATCGTGTGCGTACCGTACATGTTGCTGTTGGTAGCCTGCACTCCTCCGAGCAGACCGCCGGAGATGTTATACGTAACCTGAATCGCGGACGCCGTACCGTCCGTAGCTTTCATGGAATTGCCGGTCGTGCGGTTGCCACTTGTCATTGTACCGCTTGCCAAATTCCACGGAGCGGAATAGGTGTTCGAACTTTCGCCGAACGAAACCATTGTCGTTTTCCCCCATCCCGGTGCGGAGCACAGGAGAGCAAGGAGCGACATTATACATAAACGCATTTTCATATCATCAACAGAGATGGAGTTTTTCCGTTTGCTTATATCCTGTTGACGTCTTTCCTTTGATTGACGATCAACAAGGGATTTGACTCGAACCCGCCTCCCAGGTTCACACGATAGATGAAAAAAAAGTCCCATTTTTTCAATTTCATACGCAATTCGTTTAGATACAACAAGAAAGCATTTGTCATCCGTTTTGACATCCTTTTCCGCTCCAAGGGCTTCAGGGCAGGTTCATCCTCCTTTCCGGGCACAAAAAATCCCCCCGGCCTGGACCGGAGGGATTGAAAAACACAGGCTTAACGCCCCTGCCCGTTACCAGAAGATGATGTACAGGGCAACCGTCGCGGCAATCACGAACCAGCCGAATATCTTGGCGCGTGAAGAGGACTGGAGGGCCACCACGCCTCTATCGGGCAGCACGATGGACTGTCCGCCGCGGGCGGCGTTCACTGCCGTGAAGATGAAGCCGATGATCACCACCGTAATAAAGCACACGGCCATGCGGTTCAGGAAGGCCATTTCCGGCTGCCATATCTTCAAGGCTCCGTACAGGAGGGCATTGATGACAATACCCAGCCAGCCGAAGATGCGCGGGCACTTGGGCACGAAGAAGCCGAAGAGGAACACGCACAGGGCGCCAGGACTCAGGAAGCCCTGGAATTCCTGGATGAAGTTGAAGATTCCTCCGAAAGCCGGGCTGTCCAGGAACGGCGCAATGCACAGCGCAATCACGGCGCACACCAGGAGGCCGATCTTGCCAACAGTAACAAGCTCCGTGGGCTTCGCGTTCCTGCGCAGCTTGTTGTAAATGTCCATCGTAAAGATGGTGGAGGCGGAGTTCAGCATGGACGCCAGGGAAGACACCACCGCGCCGAAGAGTGCGGCAAGCACAAACCACGTCCAGCCCGTGCCGGGCAGCAGCTTCCTGATCAGCGTGCCGAAGGCGGAGTCATAGTCAAAGCCCACCAGGGTATCCGTCAGATAATAGTTGTCCGAGTTGTCTACGGCCGGCTTGATGATCTTGCTGTTAAGCGAGGCGATCTTTTCCACGAACGGAGCGCGTTCCGCCAGAGTAGTCTGGTCATTGGCGGCATCCGCCTTCAGATCGGCGCAGGCCTGTTTCAATTCGGCCATGACCTCGCCGCCAACCTTCATCACTTCCGCATTATGCAGGGCGTGGGCGCAGCCTTCTTCCACGTTTTCCACCAGGAAGCTGTCCGTAAGCTTGTAGATGACGGGACGGCCCTTGACGGCCTCGGGATTTTCCGCCTTGCGGATTTCCGCCGCATACTTCACTTCTGCCTGTTCCTTCAGGTCATTGCGGTACAGGTTGTAGGCCAGAATGCCGGGAACCACCACCACAAACGGAATGATGAGCTTGAGGAACGCGGCGAACACGATGCCCATCTGGCCTTCCGCCAGGGACTTGGAAGCCAGCGTACGCTGCATGATGTACTGGTTCAGGCCCCAGTAGAAGAAGTTGGGAATCCAGAGACCCAGGCAAAGGGCCGTCCACGGGATTTCCGCATCGTCAGCAGGGCGGATCATGTGGAGCTTGCCGCCCACGGTATTCACGCCGCTGGCCGCATCGCCGGAGTTGAGTTCAAAGAAGCGCGTCACCCCGTGCCAGAGGCTGTCCGAGGGATTTCCCAGGGAAGCGACCGTTGCGCCGGAATTGGCGGCGGCAGACTGCACCAGATGGTTCGGGTCCGCACCGCTCAGCGCCATCAGGGCAAAATATGCCACCACGCCGCCGCCTACAATCAGGGCGGCACCCCAGAACAGGTCCGTCCAGGCGCAGGCTTTCAAACCGCCCACGAACACGTATACCGTAGCACAGAAGGCAATGATGATGCAGCCCACGGTGATGTTGCCGAAGTCAATGCCCATGGCAGTGTACCCCGTAAAGAACACGGAGATAACCTTGGCGCCGGCGTAAATCACGCCCGCAGTCGGCACGCCCACCAGAATCAGCAGCGTAGCAATGGCCATGAGGGAACGCGCCAGCGTATTATAGCGGTATTCCAGGAATTCGGGAATGGTGTATACACCGCCCTTCAGCAGCTTGGGAAGGAAGCAGAAGGCCACGACTACCAGCGTGATGGCGGCCAGCCATTCATACCCGGCGATCGCCATGCCAACCCAGTTGGCGGCCTTGCCGGACATCCCCACAAACTGTTCCGTGGAAATGTTGGCGGCGATCAGGGAGAAGCCTACCAGCCACCAGGTCAGGCCGCGGCCGGCCAGGAAGTAGTCTGAAGCGCCTTTGGTCTTCTTTTCTTCCTCCGTTTCCTCAGGATCACGGCTTTTCCAGATGCCCAGGGCGATTACGCCCACCACAACCACACAGAACAGGATGACTTCCGTTATGGAAAGGGGGGCTGTCTTGGGTTCAGCGGAGGCTTCCGGAGCTGTCTGGGAGGCGACGGCGGCGGGGGCCGCCGGCTGAAGTTCCGCAGCCGGCTGTGCTTCCGCAGCGGGGGTCACGGCCGGAGCGGCCAGGGCGGGCTGCGCATCAGCCGCCGGTGCGGGCACGGAGCCCTCCTGGGCGGAAACGCCCCACGTCATCAGGGCCAGAGCCCCGAATATGGTTGCTAGTGTTCTCATAATCAGTATGGATTAAGCTTGGTACAGGACACGGGCGCCTTCTCCGGCACAGGTCACAAGGTAAGTGGTTTCAATGCCCGTTTCCTGACAGTAGCCGTCCAGAAGCTCGCGGGCCACCTTGTCCACGTCTTCCGTCTTCACCAGGGCCACGATGCACCCGCCGAAGCCGCCGCCCGTCATGCGCGCGCCGTAAATGGAGGATGCGGAAGGAATGCGGTCGCAGAGGGAAACCAGGGTATCCACTTCCGCGCAGGAAACTTCATAATCGTCACGCAGGGAGGCGTGGCTGCCGCGCATGGCTACGCCGGCTTCATCCCAGTCGCCGCGGGCAAGGGCGTTCGCAAAGGCGTTTACGCGGGCGTTTTCACCAATGACGTGGCGGGCGCGGCGGTAGCGCACGTCGCCAAGCTGTTCCTTGAAGGATTCCAGCAGCTCCAGCGTGGCTTCCCGCAGGGAGGGCACGCCCATGATGGCGGAGGCTTCCTCGCACTGCTTGCGGCGCTGGCCGTAGGCTCCGTCCGCCAGGGAGTGCTTCACGGCGCTGTCCAGCACCAGCACGGAGACGGACTCGTTGTTCATCGGCACCAGTTCATATTCCAGCGTGGCGCAGTCCAGCTTGAGGGCCATGCCCTTCTTTCCGTTGGCGGAAATAAACTGGTCCATGATGCCGCAGGGAACGTTCACGAATTCATGTTCCACGGCCTGGCCGATCAAGGCCACTTCCTTGGGATCAATTTCAACCCCGGCGAAGGCGGCAAGCGCCGTGCAGACGGAAACTTCAAGAGCGGCGCTGGAGGAAAGGCCGCCGCCGCGGGGCACGTTGCTGTCAATCAGCATGTCCACCGGCCCGATTTCTATGCCGCGCCTGTGCAGGTTGGCCAGGACGCCGCGGACGTAGTTGGACCAGAACGGATCGCCGGGAACCAGGGCGTCCTCCACCGCAATTTCATGGATCTGGTCGCCCAGGGAGCCGCAGAAGCGGTGCTTGCCCACGGGGGAGGGAGCCACAGCCACAACACAGTGGTTATCAAGCGCCATGGGCATCACAAAGCCATTATTATAATCCGTGTGCTCACCGATGAGGTTCACACGCCCCGGCGCCGCAGCCACGTGAGTCGGCTCCTGACCGAAATACTCGATGAAATACGGAGTCACCGTTTCTTTAGAGATTTCTCGCTGAACTAAATCCATAGTGGGCTGATTCTGCCCCATCCCTTTCCGCACCTCAAGGTTAAAGTCTCCGCCCCGCAACAATTTTCTTCATTTTCAACCAAATATTCCAAGCACCCGTTGCCAGCCGTCCGCATTCCTTTCAAAAACGGGCCTGCACCGGCCTGCCACGAGGCGCCAGCCCCCTCCAAATCCCGTTGCAAACGACGGCCTCCGGCTTGCATTTCAGGGATGCGGGGAAAGGCGGAGCGTCACTTCGCCCCGCGGGCGAACAGCACCGCCGGGACAGTTTTCAGGAGCAGTTTGACATCCAGCCACAGGGACCAGTTGTCAATGTACTCCATGTCCAGCTCCACCAGTTTTTCAAATTCCCGGATGTTGCTGCGCCCGGCTATCTGCCAGTACCCCGTCACCCCGGGCAAAACGCTCAGCCTGCGGCGGTGGGCGTCACTGGTAAAGGCCTCCGTCTCATAAACGGGGAGCGGCCGCGGCCCCACCAGGCTCATTTCCCCTTTCAGCACGTTGATGAGCTGGGGAAGTTCGTCTATGCTGAATTTGCGCAGGAAGCGGCCGAAGGGGAAGATGCGAGGGTCATGCTCCAGTTTGAAGATGGGGCCGTTCATGTCGTTGCCGTAACTGGCCTTCACCTCATCCAGCCTCTTGTCCGCATCCCGGTACATGGTGCGGAATTTCCACATGCCGAATTCCCGGCCATACAGGCCGGAACGCTTCTGGCGGTAGAAGACGGGACCGCGGTCAGACAGCTTGATGCCTACGGCCGCCAGCACCCACAGGGGGAACGTGCCCACCAGAAGCAGGAGCGCGCCCACCCAGTCCAGTATCTTTTTCAACTGCCAGGAGGTGGTGTAGGGAATGGGGGTGGACTTGTACACCAGCATTCTGGTTCCTCCCAGCACGCCAAAATAGGTTTTATGCACGTCGGGCATGCTCACTACCATGCTCGCGTAAAAATCCACTCCCATCTTGCCGCACAGCTCCACCAGGCACCGCGCCACGGCGGAGTCCACCTCCTCCGGAAGAAACACCACCTTGCTGATGCAGCCCTTGATCAGCAAATTCCTGACCTCCGCGCGGTCCACCTCTTCCGGAGCCATCACCAGCAGTTCATCCTTGAAGTCCACATGGTCGCTTTCCAGCATCTTGCGGAACTCCTTCACATGGTCCGGAATGCCCACCACCAGCGTGGGGGCCTCCTCCACCAGCCTCTTTTCCGCCCGGAACCGGCTGATGCGCAGCCAGAGGGCGCCCAGGAACGTGAGCAGATAGGCCAGGGTCTGGACAATAATGTTCGCGGAAAAGGGAACAAAGTACTTCCACGTCACTACGCTCAACACCACAAAACAGGCGTACGCCATGACAAACCGCCGGATGCTTCCGCCCAGCGTCATGCACCGGTAGTAAACGCCCAGCTGGTCACAGCAGACATACAGCAGCAGGGACATCGTCAGCGGCGTCAGCACCAGTGTGCGCAGCCGCCACGGTTCCGGAGCCACCCCCATCCATTGCCACGAAACGAACCCGACAACGAAGAAGATGACGAATGCGAGGATGGAAACGACAATTTTATTGATCCCGTAGGTAGTACGGTCTGCATTTTGAATCAGCATCGAGAGAGAGTGTAAGTTAGTCGGCACTTAAAGTGCGCTGTCCCGGTCTTTTTGTCAAGTTGCATGCTCACCCTGCCGCTTTCCGCCCGGAATAATGCGCCCTTCCGGACGGTCTTCCTGTCTCCGGACGGGCGGAAAGCCCAAAATGACGGTATACCGGCTTGCAAGAATCCGGCTCCCTGTGCATTGGTATACGCGTCAATCGACCGGACTGGTACCGCACCTAGCCTGATCGCCCCCCTATCAGACCACGCATGGACCGTTGATCGGGGCACGGGGCATCCTTACTCCTGGCTTTTCTCATGGTAGCGGAACGTCCCGGCGATTTTCCGGATGGAACTTACTGCGTACAGCGATAAATCCGGCATGACACCAACATAATCATCAACTTAGAATATAAGTATGTCACAGCACAACACACAGGGAAGACAGGGCCAGGGAGCCCGTCGCCGCTATAACAAGGGCGGACGCTCCTATGGCAATGACCGCCGGGATTCCAGCGGCTACCGTCCCAAGTATAAAAAAGAAGCACCTGCCAAACTCTCCTTGTGGCAGCGTTTCCTGGGCCTCTTCGGCATCCGCCCGGCCAAGAACAACAAACCCGCCGCCAGGGATAAAGCCGCCGCCAAAACCAATACCCGCGTGGCCCGCAACAGGCAGGAGCGCGTTTCCGCTCCCAAGCAGCCCGTCTCCAACCGCAGGCTTTACGTGGGCAACCTTTCCTATGAAGCGACGGAAAGCGACCTTGAAGACGTATTCAAGGGCATCGGGGAAGTCAGCTCCGTGGAAATCATTTACAACCCCCGCACCCACAAGTCCAAGGGCTATGCCTTTGTGGAAATGAAGAAGATGGAAGATGCCGTCCGTTCCGTGGACATCCTCCACAACCAGCCCTTCATGGGCAGGAACCTGCTGGTCAGCGGCGCCAATGAACGCCAGGAACAGTCCCGGCAGCCCCGCGAAACCCGCGAGCCCCAGGAAGAACAGGTTTCCATGGAGGAAGTGAAGGAAACCTCCACTCCCCTGCTCCAGCCGGAAGCTTCCGCTCCCCAGGCCCAGGAACAATAACCGTTTTATCATGCAGAAGCCGGCCTTTGGAAAAAGGCCGGCTTCTTGCGTTTACAGGACGACGCGTTTTATCCCTCTTTCACAAAATCCTCTTTCGCCCTCCGCCTTCTCTTTCCGGAAAACCTTCGGCCTCGCCCCGGTCAAAAACGTGCAAAACCATGCAGCCCATACGCTTGCGCCTATGCCGCCACGGACTGGAAAAACTTGAAGCCCCGTGTCCCCCTTCCCGGCGACGGAATGAGAAGAGGACCATGACCGTCACGGCAATCCCCAGGCTCCGCGCAGGCGCAGGTATTCCTTGGCGGGCAACAGGATGTAAAGGGGATGCTGGGAGGGGTCCAGCCATGCGATCATGGCTCTCAAATTTTCCTCGCTCATGGCGGTGCACCCCGCCGTGGGAGCTCCCCCATCCCTGCGCCAGATATGGAAAAAGATGGAGGAACCGGCTCCCGGCACGGGTTTTTCCCGTCCGGATGCGGCATTATGCCGGATGAACAGTTTCAGGCTGTGGGCGTAATCGTTCAGCTTCATCTGCTGCTTGAACTCCCACGGCGTGACGGGGTCATGCTTCAGCACGAAGTGCTGGTTGTACAGCGGAGAAGCGGGATCATCCACCCACATGTCCCGCGGCGTGATGCGGCGGTACGGCATGGAACGCTTCTTCTGCGGAACGGGAACGGTGCCATACACGCCCCCCAGCTCAAAGATGCCGGCGGGAGAGCGCAAGTCCCCCTCCTTCTTCACCGGACCGCCGGAGGGAGGCATGCTGACGCCCCTGCCCCACACCAGACCGGACTTTCCCAGACGCGCCGGAAACGGACCTTTCACCATCACCCAGCCGCGCGGCCCCTTCTCCAGAAGGCTCAATTGCACATGGGAGCTGTTCCAGCCGTCCGCGGAACCCACAATCACCTGGCTGCAATCCGCGGGAAGAGCCGCGGCCGAAAAACAGAACGCCGCCAGCATGCACAAACACAGGTATACTGCCTTCATGGTCCGTAGCATAACGGCGCCGCTCCGGAAAAAAAGCAAATACTCCGTCTCCGCAGCCGCACCGCTGAACGGAAAACTTCCCTAGTTCAGCGGAAGAACCTCGTTCAACAGGGATTCGATGCCTTCCTTGGCAAAGCGGGAATACAGGTACAGCTTTTTGGCCTCCATGTACTTGCCCAGGGCGGAACCCACTTCTCCCGCGTTCCTGCACTTTTCCGCATCATTCAGCAGGTTCACCAGGGTACTCGCCTTCGTCGTCAGGTCCAGATACTGGGCGTTCAATTCCTGGTCATTGATGAACAGCTCCTGGTCCTTGGAACGGAGCTGCTGGAGTTCCTCCCAGGCGCCGTACACGTCCTGCATGGCTTCGCGCTGGCGCGCCGCGCCCAGAGCCCGTTCAATAACGGCCATCTTGCCAAGGTCCTCCACAAACTGCTTCTGGAGTTCCGGATCATCCTTCACCAGAACGGCGAATTCATGCTGGTTGTCAAAGATGCGGCGGTAATTCTTATTCTTGTGAAAGCGCTTGAAGTCCTCCAGCGCGTGGGACTGCTGACCGGCGGCCATCATGGCGTTCCGCAGCGGAAGAAGGCGGGGGTTCTTGGGCCAGATTTCAATGGCGCTCTTCAGGCATTCCTCCAGCTTGGCCCGGTCACCTCTGGCGAGGGCTTCCTGGCCCTGGGCAATATAGGCGTCACTGGCGAACACGGCGGCGCTGATGGCGGATTCCGCACGGCCCGTGCTGAAATCCCGGGAGGTCTTCTTGAGGTTTTCCACCAGGGTGAGGGCTTCCTCGTAATCCTTGCCGTTCATCAGCTCAAACAGCTTTTCCACGTCCCGCTTGAAGGCGTACAGCTTCTGCTTCTTTTCATACGGGAACGTGTTCACGGCGGGCATGAACTCCCCGATCAGCAGCGCCTCATTCAACCGTTCCAGGGCATCCACGTAATGATGGGAATCAACCAGGTTGTTCACGGCCTTCATGTGGCGGTCGGAATCACGGGCCAGCTCCCGGGAAAGGTTGTCCAGAATGGCGACGGTGGGCGGGGTGCCGAGCGTGCCGCTGAACATCTTGGCGGCGTCCGAATTCTTGTCCAGCCGCAGCTTGGTATCCCCGTCATTGAACAGGCGGCTGTAAATGCCGCAGCCTATGGAAACATGGTCAAAGCGCCGCTGAGCGAATAACTGAACCAGCGTGGACTGGAAAACGATCTTCGCTTCCGTCACCGTCAGCACCTGTTCACTCTCCAGCTTCAGCTTGCGGGCCTCCATTTCCACCATGCGCTTTTCCAGGTACTTGTAGCGTGGGTTGTTCTTGGCCGGATTATTGGCAGAAGTGCCCTTTTTCCCGCCCTTCTGGTTGGAGGGAGAGCCGGAGCTGGTGGTCACGCCGCTCTCCATGAGGCTCATTTTCTGGGCATTGCTGCGTATTTCCCTCTCCATCGCTTCAAGCATCTTCCCTTTGTTCTTTCCATTGCTCTTGGCCTGCCATGCGGTGTAGATAGCCTGGCAGAGGGCATCGGAAACGCCACCGTCCAGCGGATTGCTGGAAGCGGCGGTCAGCAGGTCCACCACCTGCCGCACCACGTTGTCCGCCATCAGCTTTTCCTTGCGCATGGAAAGCGTCTCATGAAGCTTTTCAAAAATCTTCTGGTATTCCTTCGCATCCTCCGTGCTTTCCTCCGGCTGGCTCAGGTACTTATTGAAGCGCGCCTCAATTTCCCGGAAACTGCCCATGTTCAGCGTTGTTCCGTTGATGGTCACGGTGCCGTCCTGGGGATTCAAGAAAGGAATTTCATTGCCGTACAGGGACTTGGCATCTCCCTGCCGGGAAGGCTGGTAGGCATTCGGCTGCGCGGCAGGCGGGGAGGAAGGGGGCGCGGCAGGCGCACCGCCGCCGGAAGCGGGGGGATTGTACATCATCTGCCCCAATGCGGGAACCGCGCAGGCCAGGGTCAGGAGAAAACAGCTTTTCATGGGGCGGGGAAGGTTGTTCATTTAGGCTGAATGGATGTGGCTACGCATACGCCGCGCACCTTCGGATTGACGTCTTCCACCCGGAACTCTATTCTGTATTGCTGGTCCCGGTTGATGTTCAGTCCGTTCCTGGCTTCCGCAGAAACACAGACGGGAATAATGTACTCACGACCGGAAGCGTCCCTGTACAAAAAGGAAATCAGCTCGGACTCGCCGCGCGGAAAACGGTCGATCACCGTTCCGTCCAGCGCATAGTTGTTATTGGAAAGCTGGGAGGCGTTCGCCGCCAGGATATCCAGCGGAATATCCGACCCCGCCTGCGGCTTCTCCCTGGCACGGAACACGACAAACCCCACGATGACGGCCAGCACAAGAACAGCCGCGCCGGCCATCAGCATCGGCGTGGATGATGAGGAACTCTTCTTTTTTGCTGCACGTCGTCTCGCCATAACTTTTGATGGAAAAAGTATATAACGAACTCCGTGCAAGTGCACGCATTAAATTACAGCTCCCAGCGCGAGCGGCGGATTCCCGCGTAGGAAGCCGCGATGCCGCAGGCAACATGCACGCCCAGAACAATGTAACAGGTCAGCGCGGGCGTCAGGTCCGTATCCAGCACATTCTTGACGGCGTTGTACACGTCCGATTTCAGGGCGGAGATGCTGCCGGACCACGCCCAGTATGCGGAAATGAAGGGCCGTATGAAGCCCTCCACCTGTTCCGGAAGGGCCAGCACCGCTCCGGAAAGGGGAAGCTGGAAGCCCACCAGGTAAATGCTCAGAAGGGAGGCCTGGTCCGCACTCCGGGCCACGGAGGAAATGCCCAGGCATACAAAGGTCATGGCGGCATCCGCCAGAATCAGGAACAGCAGGTGCGTCAGGCCCCCGCCGCGGTCCCAGAAGAAGTCCACAAAGGCGAACATCCAGACGGACTGCACCAGCACCAGAACGCTCAAGTAGGCCAGCTTGCTCCCCAGGTACGCGGAGGGCCTCATTCCCGCGTATTTCTCCTTTTCCATGATGGCCCGTTCTCCGGCCACCTCCCGGGCGGCGTTGTTGGAACCCATCAGGCCCAGCAGAATCACCTCAAACATGATGATGCCGGAGACGGCGGAACCCGTCTTCATATTCAACTGCTGGGCTTCCATGTCCTTCTGGATGGTCTGGACGTCCTGCGTGGCGGAAAGGCCCACGATCTGCCCGGTCCCCTTGTCCGTGAACATGGCTACCAGCACCGGGAACAGCAGCACCATCACCAGTTGAAGAACCAACTGGGAACGGTCGCGGAAAAAGATGCGCCAGCGCCGTCCCAGCAGGCAGAAGAACTGCGTGAAGAATCCCGGAACTTCCGGAATGGCTTCCGCCGCGGCCTCCGGGGAATTCCCGTTCCCTTCCGCAGGCGCAGTTTCCCCGGAATCGCTCCGCACGGCGTCCCCCTTTTCCGTTCCGGGTTCCTCGGGAGCCTTCTCCGCCTCCACGTTGCTGCGGACGGCATCAGGGTCCGGCAATTCTCCGGAAAGAATCTTCTTCTCCCTTTCCTGTTCCAGGCGGGAATAATAGGAATCCCGGTGCTTGCCCCACGAACGGCACCAGGAGGGGCCTTCACGGTCCTGGAGCTTCGGATAAATCTCTTCCAGCGAGGAAACGCCGAAGTAATGCAGCATCGTCTTCGGAGAACCGTGATAGGCCACGCAGCCCTGGTGCATGACCAGGATGGAATCATACATGTCCAGGTGGGAAAGGCTGTGCGTGACGGAAATGACGATGCGGCCTTCCGAACGGGAGATTTCATGCAGGAGGTCCACAATATCGTGCTCGGACCTCGGGTCCAGGCCGGACGTCACCTCATCGCAAATCAGCAGGCGCGGATTGGACACCAGCTCCATGGCCAGCGCCAGGCGGCGCTTCTGGCCGCCGGAAAGAATCTTCACATCCCGGTCCGCAATCCCCTCCATCCCCGTTACCTCCAGGGCATTGTCAATGCTGTCGTCCAAATCGTCCACGGAATCGAACCGGCAGCGGAGCCTGGCGGCGCTCTCCACGTTCTCATCCACGCTCAACTGGTCATAGGCAATGCTGAACTGGGGAACGAACCCGATTTCCGACGGCTCGAAGTCCTCTTCCGCCAAATCATGGCCGTTCCAGAAAAAACGTCCGTCCGTTTCCGCAATCATGCCCGCAATCGCCTTTAACAAGGTGGTCTTTCCACAACCGGAAGGGCCAACAACAGCCATAAAATGCCCGCGAGGCACATTAAAACTAACATTGTCCAATAATTTCAAAGGACCATCCGGTGTTTCTATTTCATATGTAATGCCGTCCGCCTGCAACATGGTTCTTTTACTCTAGCGTATCAACTTCCGCATCATCAAGGAAAATCGGGCATCAGTGTTTTATCTTGCCGTAAACGAAGAATATGTTATTCAAAAACTTTCCCTTTAAGGCATTTCCCCAATTAAAATCAAATGGTTTTCCCCCGCATTCTTGCTTTAGCCGCTTTGCTGGCCCCCCTGGCGGCCGCCGCCCGGCCTCCATCCGCGGACCAACCCCGTTTTACCGCCGTCCTGGATGATTGGCGCATTTCCTATATGGACGAACCCGGCCATGTCCATCTCGGAATCTCCATCATGCTGCAAGGCAAAGGAACCTTCGTCATTCCTTCTTCCGGGGAAGGGCAGCTCACGCGCCTGGTCATGCAGGATTCCACCGGAAAAGAAATACCCTGCAATCCCTATCAGCCATGGGGAACGCCCGGCAAGCTCAATCCTTCCCATGTCACCGGGTCCCACTCATCATCCTCTCCCGGTTCACCCTACAAAACCCTGCAATTCTCCTGCGGATTCAGGGAGCTTCCGGCCCCTCAATCGGAATGGCTGCGCATCCGCGGGACCTGGACCGTCCAGTTCTGCCCGGAACCGCAGCGGCTGATGCTGAAGCAAACGGTCAAACCGGCGGAAGAACCCCAGACTTTTTATCTGGACCTTCCGGAACCGAACGTCCGGGAGGACAGCGACATCGCCCGGGCCGATTCCGCCAGCAACACTGCTTCCATTCAGCTGAAAACCAACGAAGAGCGGACCGCCCTCTCATGCGAGGCGGAATTCCCCTCTTCCGCTTCCATTCAAGGCTTTGCCATTCTGGATTCCTCCGGACGCCCCATACCGGGCCTGCGGCGCGCCCATACGCCGGAAATCACAGAACATAAAGATGGTAAAACCAGCATTTCCTGCCTGCATGAAATGGAAGAAGGTGCGGGAAAACCATCCCCTTCCCTTCCCCGTGAATTGAATCTCGGCGTCGTTTACCTTCCCCGCAAACATTCACTGGATGTTCCCATTGACCTGGCCGTGAACCCTTCCCTCTCTCCGCCTTCCACTCCCCGGGAAGCGGTGAACAACCATGAATCCGGCCTCTCCGCACAACCGTCACCGGCTCTTCAGGTAAAATTATACAATTGGGTTTTCCATAAAGAAGGCCATGAACCCGTCTTCCTCGGCATTTACATTCATACGGATAAAAACCACGCTCTGCTTAATGATATGGAACAGCAGGGCGCCAGTTACATCAACCTTTCCACCCCCGGCGGAAAAACAGCCGTTCACTGCCGGGTTCATCCCCCCACATGGGGCACTTCCACCTACAATATGCTCTTTTTCCCTCTTCCCCGTTCACTGCCTCCCGGCGACAAGGGATGGCTGCTGACCGGGGAGCTCCGCGTGCCGGCCGGAGAGGTCCGGACAACTCCGGCCCGGACGGTTCCCGCAGAACCGGGCAAACAATGGGCGATCGACGTTCCGGGGGCATCCGGAGATTATCCTCCCTTCCAGGTTCAGGCCACCCTCCTCAGCATCAAGCCCTCAGCAAAGGAATTCCGGGCCACCTTCAAGTTGAAGGGTCACCATGGAAATCCGCATTTCAGCGGCTTCCATGTGGAAGGGGGCATGCAGATCATGTCCAACAAGGACCCGGAGGATGAAACCGCGCAGCTCATCACCTATTCCTTTCCGCACTCTCCCGCTACTTTAAGCTGCTGTGTAAAATACATCGGCCGCCCAACCGTCATACGCCACCCCCTGAACATGCGCATCGGACTGGGAGGCATCATCCCGGACCCTCCGGAAAAATGACATTCCGCTTTTTTTCATGGCTTCCGTCCTGCTACGGAACCATGATGGAGGCATGATCCGGCAAGCGTCCCGGGAAGATTTTCCGGCAATCCTGAAGCTTCAATTACTCGCCTTCGGAGAAGTGGCGGAGCGGCTTGGACTCGCCAGCATCCCGCCTCTGGAACAAACCCTGGAACATTTGCGGGAAGAGGCGCGGAACAGCGTCTTCTTCAAGTATACGGAAAACAGCCGCATCGTCGGCTCCGTCAGGGGCTGTCTGGACGGCAAAAACGTCTGCCATGTCGGCAAGCTGGTTGTGGACCCGGCCCGCCGGAACAGGGGAATCGGCCAGCAACTCATGCTTGCCCTGGAAGAACACTTCCGCGGACAGGCCGCCGCCTACCTTCTGTTCACTTCGGCAGATACTCCTGAAACCCTGTATCTGTACCTCAAACTGGGCTATACGGAACTGTACCGGAAAGAGGCCGGAGGGATGACCACGGTGTTTCTGGAAAAGAAGGCGTGAGGCCGCCGGAAGCCCTCATTTCATCAGCTTCCACACCGCCAGCCGGGTGATGGAGCCTATCAGCAGAAGAGCCGCCGCAATCAGGAAGGGAGACCATCCCAGCACCCCCGCAGCCAGCAGAAACGCCACGGCGCACACCAATAGAAAAGCATTGATGAACCGCATCAGGCTCCATTCCTCCGGATAGAGGGGCGATAGGCTGAAGGCATCCGCCACCCTGTCCATCACGAATTCAAGAATTTCACTTTCCATCCATTCCCACATAGACTTAACTTTTTTACCGCAATTTGACCATCAATGATTTACCTGCACATGCAAGTAAAAGAATGGTCGGAGTTTTTCATGATGAAAGGGTTTTTCAAGGGCCCGGAGGCCCTTGTTCCCGGCAGCGCGGGCATCAGGCAACACAGGGGAATGGGGCCGCCCATGGCGTGGACAAAACAGGCATCCCGGCCTTCACGGACCCTATTCAGAACGGGAAGTCCGCATCGCCCACCGGGTCCACGGCCTTTTCCTCAAACTTCTTCACGGCTTTCTGCTGGGGATTCACGGCGCGGACGACGAGCGCGCGGGGCGGCATTTCCCGGCGCTTTTTGAACTCGCACTTTTCCTCGCACAGGTTGCAGGTATTCAGGCGCGCGCGTTCCTCAGGCCGTTCCGTGGTGACGGGGCAGGCATGTTCGCACGCGCCGCAGCCGATGCACAGGGAGGGGTCCAGCCTGGGCAGGCGGTGTTCCTGGCCGTCCCGCCCGATGTAGGGCACCGTATAAAGGGCCTTGGTGGGGCAATGCTCCGTACAGGCGCCGCAGTCCATGTCCTCCCGGGCAACCAGGCAGCGGCAGACGTAAAACCGGGCTACGGCGATGCGCGTGGTATCCTTCGTAATTTCCGCGGTATCCCTCTCCGCAGTAATGGGCAGCCTGCGAATGGCTCCTGTGGGGCAGACTTCCGCGCAGCGGTGGCAGTCGTACAGACAATACTTGGTGGAAAAATCCATCCGGGGCTTCATGAACCCTTTCAGCCCAAGCTGCAAATAGGCGGGCTGGAGCACATGGGTAGGGCAGTTGGCAATGCACATCTGGCAGCCGGTGCAAACATCCAGAAAACGTTCCAGGGAACCGGCTCCGGGAGGAAGAACGCACTGGGTGGGGTCCAGCCTCTGGGCGGCGTCGCCCCGGCATCCGGAAAGAGCCGCCGTAGCCAGGCCGGCCGCCGTAGCCCCCAGGAACTGGCGGCGGGAGCTCCCGGCAATGAAGGGAACCGCGGCAGAAGAAGCGGGGGTGGGCGCCGGAGCGGTTTTTTTCTTCCTGGCGGGAATCAGGCGGCGGGTTTTGGCAAACCAGCGGTAGCGTATCCCCCCCTCGCTGCACGAACGCACGCAGTCATAGCATGCTACGCAGCGGGAGGAGTCTATTTTGTATTCCTTGAGGTTCAGGCACTGGGCCTTGCATGATTTGACGCATTTGCCGCATTTCTTGCAGGAGGCGGGATCAAAGCCCAGCCGGAAGAGGGAAACGCGGGAAAGCAGCCCCAGCAGAGTACCGACGGGGCATACCGTATTACAGTACAACCGCCCTTTCCAGGCGCTCATGGCGACCACCAGGCCGAGCATGCCGGCAGAAGCCAGCAGAGCCGGGAGAGCCACGGGAAAATAATTCATCCGGACCAGGTCCGCGGAAGAACTGTCAGCCGCCAGCAGGTTATTGCTCCAGATGGCGGCAGGCCACGCCAGCACATACATGATGCGCCCGAAAATGCTGTACGGGTCCAGCCAGTTCAGGGAGAGTCCGGCCAGTCCCGTCACGCAGCAGGCGGCCAGCAAAACCAGAACCACATACCGCACCCACGGCACGGGGCGCGCAAACTTCAAGAAGCGCTTCGGCGCAATCCAGCGGCGGATTCTGAAAACGATGTCCTGGAGAATCCCCAGCGGACAGAGGAAGGAGCAGTACACCCTCCCGAACAGCAGCGTAAGCAGCAGCAGAACCGCCAGAATCACGGCGGAAACGGCCACCCCGTCCAGAGCCCCGAGCACGGATGGAATGAATTGCCACTGCGCCAGGGAAAAGGAGTCTTCCATGCCCTCTCCGCCGCCCGTCATGTTCGGCACGTTCCACGCGGGGATATGGTGCAGGAAAGCGTACGCAATCCCGAGGAAGAAGATGACGGCCACCGTCACGCGGAGCCACTTCAGCGGACTGACGAAAAAGGCTTTGATGACTGACATATTTATTTTAAACCCGCCGGAGGCGGAAAGTTGGCCCCCTTCGCGTCATCCGCAGGAGGGGGCGCCGCGTCAGGCCATGCTGATGCGGCGGATATTGAGCTTGGAAAGGTCGGCGGTGCCCAGCCCCATTTCTTCCCCAAGCTGCACGTGGCGGATCTTTCCGGCCTTGTTCAGCAGGGCCGCGCCTGCGGCGTCAATGGCTACGATGTCACGGGAAGCCAGAAGGGTTTTGCGCTCCACCAGGTCATTCGTGTCCTTCCCCACGGGGCCGTTGCGCACCATGGGCATGTAGGCGTCCAGCACGCACAGGTCCGGCTTGCGGAAATACACGGCGTCCGCGATGCACTGGTGCAGGTCGTTCTTATGCATGGCTCCACGGTCCCAGACGGTGCCCATCACGTTTTTCATGCAGGCGGTCATCTCGGAACCGCTGTGGTGCTTGAGCGGGGGGCAGGTGATATAAACGTCCGCTTCCAGCACGGCCTTGTGCACCTTGGCGGAGGTGAATTTTTTGGCCTTCGGGTTTTCCGTCTGCACGTACTGCCCTTCATTGCCGCCGTCCACCATCACGCCCCCGGCTTTTTCCACGGCCTCTTTCACGCCGCTGCCTTCATAGGCGCCGTTGTGGCAGCAGTGGTCGAACACCCTGACTTCCTTCGCCCCCGCCTGCTTGCACAGCTCCACCAGCGTGGCGACGGTTTCAGGATGGGTGTTGGAGCCGAATTCCGGAGCCTTGTTCCAGCCGATGTTGGGCTTGATCACGACGGTCTGGCCCGGCTTGACGAATGCCTTCATGCCTCCCAGCGTATCCACGGCCTTCCTGACCATTTCCGCACGGGTTCCGTTGCGGACGGCCACCAGGTCCGGAATGCCGGAAGCTGCCGAAGCTCCGGCCTCCTGGGCGAACAGGGAATCCATGTCCGATATGGCTGCCAGCGCCCCTACGGCGGCAGTCCCTTTTAGAAAAGTGCGTCTGTCAGTCATCTTCGTTGCAAAGTCAGTGGTTTATCCCCGCATGCAAAGGCATGTACAAGGTTTTATGCCTCTTCCTAACATACGCCTTGCTGAAAAACAACCTGTCATCATTCCTGCACGGGAATTTTTACAAACGAATTGTCATACAGGGGCGGCTCCTATAAAACCCGGTCATGAAATGTTCCCTGCTCAGCCGTCCCATGACCTGCACGCATGACTGGATCAGCCGCGTCGTCCTGCCCGGGGATACGGTCGTGGACGCCACGGCAGGCAACGGACACGACACGGTTTTCCTGGCCCGTCTGGCCGGCCCTTCCGGCCAGGTGCACGCCTTTGACGTGCAGGAGGAAGCCATTCGCGCCACCAGGGAGCGTCTGGAGAAAGAAGGGCTGCTCACCTCCGCCGTCCACCTCCATCTGGCCAGCCATGACCGCCTGGCGGAACTGGTCACTGGTCCCGTGAAGGCCGTCGTCTTCAACCTGGGCTACCTGCCGGGCGGGGATAAAAAAACGATCACCAGAACGGGCTGCACCCTGGCGGCGCTGGAACAGGCCGCCGCCCTCATCGCCCCGAACGGCCTTCTCAGCGTCATGTGCTATCCCGGCCACGAAGGCGGGGATGCGGAAGCGGAAGCCGTGGAGGATTTCCTTTCCCGCCTGCCGCACCATTCCTGGCGCACCGGCAAATACCAGCTCCTGAATACCGGAACTCCGGCCCCCTTCCAGATCTGCGCGTTCAGGCTGGACTGACCTTCCCCGTAAAAATACGGGAACAAGGCCAGTTCACCATCAAATGCCCGGAAAAACCATCAGTCCCGGCATTTCTTCATCCATTCCACCACCTGCGCCAGAGCCCGGGCGCGGTGCGACATGGAATTCTTCACCGCCATGGGAAGCTGGGCAAAACTCAGTTCATGGCCTTCCGGGACAAACAGCGGATCATAGCCGAACCCCCCTTCCCCGGCCGGTTCCGTCAGCATGCGGCCTTCCACGGAACCGGAAAACTCCGCCAGCACGCTGCCATTCCTGGCAAGCACCATCACGCAGCGGAACCGTGCGGAGGGCTTGTCCCCCGGCTTGACTCCGGCGCGCCGCAGTTCCTCCATCATGCGGAGGTTGTTCCGCGCGTGGTTCCCTTCCTCCCCGCCGAAGGAGGAGGACCAGACGCCGGGACGGCCGTCCAGCACATCCACCTCCAGCCCGGAATCATCCGCCAGCAGGACGCCGGGAATGCACCTGGAGGCGGAAAGCGCCTTGAGCGTGGCGTTCTCCGTAAACGTGACTCCCGTTTCATCCACGGGCGGAGCCTGAGGGTAGTCGGCAAGGTCCTTCACTTCCCATTCTCCGGCCAGCATGGCGCGGATTTCCCCGGTCTTGTGGGCGTTGCGCGTGGCAACCACCAGCAGAGGCAATTCTTGTTCCATCATCATGAATTTTTTGCAGTTGAAAACCGTATGGAAGACCGCGTTCAGCAGTCAATTTCCAGGCTGACGGGGCAATGGTCGGACCCCGTCACGTCCGGATGGATGGCGGCGCCCTTCACCCTGGGAGCCAGCGGATTGGAAACGCAGAAGTAGTCAATGCGCCATCCGACGTTCCGGGCGCGGGCGCCTGCGCGGTAGGACCACCAGCTGTACCAGCCCGGTTCCTCCGGATGCAGGGCGCGGAAGGTATCCGTGAACCCGGCCTCAAGCAGCAGCGTGAACCCGGCGCGCTCCTGGTCGCTGAACCCGGCGGAAAAACGGTTCTCCCTAGGGCGGGCAATGTCGATCTCCTCATGGGCTACATTCAAATCCCCGCAGAAGACGACCGGCTTGGTTTCCGCCAAGGCCGCCACATACTTGCGGAACGCAGCATCCCACTGTTCCCGGTACGGAAGGCGCACCAGCTCGTTCTGGGAATTGGGGGTATAGCAGTTGACCAGGTAAAACTGTTCAAACTCCATCGTGCACACGCGCCCCTCCCGGTCATGCTCCGGCCAGCCGATTCCGGTGGACGTGGAAAGGGGCTGCACACGGCTGAGGATCAGTACGCCGGAATAACCGGCCTTTTCCGCCGGATTCCAGAGCTGGTGCGGCCAGGAGGAAATCCACAGGTCATTCACCTGTTCTGGACGCGCCTTGATCTCCTGAAGGCAGAGGACGTCCGGCTCCAGCGCCTCCACGGCGTCCCCCATTCCCTTGCCGAGGATCGCCCGCAATCCGTTCACATTCCATGAGACGAGTTTCATGCACGCATACTTCCCGTTTTTGCCGGCTTCGTCAAGCCCTCAAACACCCCCGCCCCGCACCCTTCCGGGGGACCGCTGAAAACCCTTCTTCCGGAATCATCCCCAGTCTTTTGCATGCCGCATAGAACAAGCGTTTTTTCTTGCCAGGACCGCCCCCTCATGCTTACTTAGATAGGCAAACACCCCGAGAGACACTCGAGAGTGGGTCTGTCGACCCGCTCTTTTTTGTCTATCCATCACACTCCTCCACACTCATGACAAACGATATCAAAGCTTTAATTGACTACTACGAGAGGGAAAAAGGGCTCTCCCGTGAAAAAATTCTTCTCGCTCTGGAATCCGCTTTTCTCTCCGCCTACCGCAAGATGGTTCCCGGCTCCGGCAGCATCAACTACCTGAGGGCTGAAATCAACGTGGACAAGGGGAAGGTGCGCATCTTTGCGGATCTGGAAGTGGTGCCGGATGAAGAATACTCCGACAAGTTCAACCAAATCCCCCTCTCCCTGGCCGTCAAGCTGGACCGGAACGCCGTCCTGCACGACCTGCTGCCCACCAACATCACGCCGAAGGGCTTTGGCCGCATCGCGGTGCAGACTGCCCGCCAGACCATGCTCCAGAAGCTGCTGGATGCGGAAAAGGAAATGCTTTACGACGAGTTCAAGGACCGCGCCGGCGATCTGGTGACGGGCACCATCCGCCGCTTTGAAAAGGGGGACATCTTTGTGGACCTCGGCAAATTCGAGGGCGTCATGACCTCCCGCGAACGCGTGCCGAATGAAGACTACAGCGTCGGCGACCGCATGCGCTTCTACGTGGTGGAAGTGCGCACGGAAGCCCGCGGACCGGAAGTCATCCTCTCCCGCAGCCATCCGAACCTGGTGCGCCGCCTCTTTGAATCGGAAGTGGTGGAAATAGGCGACCAGACCGTAGAAATCCACGGCATCGCCCGTGAAGCGGGCTACCGCACCAAGGTGGCCGTCATCAGCCATGACGACAAGGTGGACCCGGTGGGCGCATGCGTAGGCATGCGCGGAGCCCGCGTCAAGAACATCGTCCGGGAGCTCAACAACGAAAAAGTGGACATCCTGGAATGGACGGAGGACCCCGTCATCTTCGTCCGGGAGGCCCTCAGCCCCGTGGAACCGCGGGAAATCACCGTGGACGAGGAAGCCAAAAAAATCTTCGTCATCGTCCAGGACGACAAGGACCTCTCCAAGGCCATCGGCCGCAGGGGCCAGAACGCCCGCCTCACCTCCCGCCTGATGGGCTGGGACGTCCAGGTGCGCGTCTTTGACGTCCAGGAAGCGGAAAAACGCCAGAACCAGGCCGCGGCCGAGGAAGTGATGCGCCAATGCCAGGCCGCCGCAAAGACCCTCAGCGAACAACTGGAAATCCCGGAAGAAACCGCCATGGGCCTGGTGACCATGGGTGGGACGGACCTGGTGGCCCTCACCGGATTTGAAGCTTCCGACATCGCGGAAAGCATGGGCATTCCCGCAGAGGAAGCCGCCCAGATTCTGGACAAGGCCCGGGACCTCATCTCCCAATAACCGTTGAGCGCGGCGCTCAATATCTAACAAACTTAAATTAAGATGCCTAATAAACAAGAAGAGAACGAACCCAAAAAGGAAGTGTTGGATCTGATCGGCGGATCTCCCAAAAAGAAACGCGCACCCCAGCCGGAACCCGCACCGGCGCCATCCCGTCCTGCCCCGGTCAAGAAAGAAGCTCTCGACTTGCTTTCCGGCCCCAAGAAAAAAGCGCCCGCCTCCGCTCCCTCCGAGCCGGCTACCGCCCCTGCCCAGGCCGCACCCGCCGCAGAATCTGCCGCGCCTGCCCCCCAGGAAACGGACTCCGCAGACGATAAAATCATCAACCTCAAGCCGCCCGTCTCCGTCTCCGAGCTGGCAGGCATGCTGCAAGCCAAGCCCTTCCAGATCATCAAGGACCTGATGGGCATGGGCATCTTCGCCAACCCGAATACGCCGCTGGACGCGGACGCCGTCAGCGCCATCTGCGACCTGCACGGCTACACCTTCGCCCGTGAAAAACGGGAAAAGGGCGGCGGCGTCAAGGCCCAGCAGGAACCGGTCAAGGAACCGGAACCCGTGCCGGTGGTGGAAGAACCCAAGGCCACCCTCATCCTGCGCACGCCCATCATCACCGTCATGGGCCATGTGGACCACGGCAAAACCTCCCTGCTGGACTACATCCGCAAGGCGCGCGTAGCCAAGGGGGAAGCCGGGGGCATCACCCAGCACATCGGCGCCTATACGGTGGAATACAACGGCAGCACCCTCACCTTCCTGGATACCCCGGGACACGCCATCTTCACGGAAATGCGCGCCCGCGGCGCGGACGTGACGGACATCGTGGTATTGGTAGTGGCCGCCAATGACGGCATCATGCCCCAGACGAGGGAAGCCATCGCCCACTCCAAGGCGGCCGGCAAAACCATCATCGTGGCCATCAACAAATGCGACCTTCCGGCCGCAGACCCCGTCAAGACCAAGAGCGGCCTGATGGAGGAAGGACTGGTTCCCACGGACTTCGGCGGCAACGTGGAATGCGTGGAAGTCTCCGCCCTGACCGGCGACGGCATCGACGACCTTCTCGGCCTTCTCGTCCTTCAGTCGGAAGTGCTCGAACTCCAGGCCAACCCCAAGGCCAACTGCCGCGCCTCCATCATTGAGGCCCGCGTGGAACCCGGCACGGGCAGCTCCGCCACGGCCATCGTGGAAAGCGGCACCATTCGCGTAGGCATGCCCTTCATCTGCGGCCCGTACGCCGGCAAGGTGCGCGCCCTGGTCAACGACCACGGCGAACGCGTCAAAAAGGTGGGGCCCGGCATGCCCGTGGAAATTACCGGCTTTTCCGAAACTCCGAACGTGGGCGACGAACTGGTGGAAATGGAAAACGAACGCGCCGCCAAGAAGCTGGGCGAAGAACGCCAGGAGGAACTGCGCAAGCAGCGCCTGGCCCAGCCCCGCAAGGCCCGCATGGAAGAACTGCTCGCCATGATGGGCGACGGCACCCAGAAAGCCCAGCTCAAGATCCTTCTCAAGGGGGACGTGCAGGGCTCCGTGGAAGCCATCAAGAAGGCCATTATGGACATCCAGTCGGACAAGGTGGAATGCGTCTTCCTGAACGCCTCCGCCGGCCCCATCTCGGAATCGGACGTGCTGCTGGCCTCCTCCTCGGACGCCGTCATCCTGGGCTTCAACGTCAAGGTGGAAGCCAACGCCGTGAAACTGCTCAAGCGGGAAGGCGTGCAGGTGAAGCTTTACTCCATCGTTTACGAACTCATCGACCAGGTGAGGGATGCCATGCTGGGTCTTCTGGAACCGGAAACGCGTGAAACCATCATCGGCCACGCCAAAGTGCTCCAGGTCTTCAAACTCAACAAGGGCCGCGCGGCGGGCTGCATGGTGGAGGACGGCAAAATCCTCCGCAGCTGTGAAGCGCGCGTCATCCGCGACAAGACTCCCGTCTTTGACGGTAAAATGTCCACCCTGCGCCGCTTCCAGGATGAAGTGGAAGAAGTCAAGGCCGGCCTGGAATGCGGCATCCGCCTGGGCGACTTCAACGAATACGAGGCAGGCGACATCATCGAATGCTACACGCTGGAAAAAATCCAGCAAACGCTGTAACCCCAAGCAGGAATCATATAACAGGGATGGACGCCCCTTTCACGCCTCTCCGGGCGTTCAAAGAAGCTCCATCCCTGTCCTTTCTCCCCCATTCTTCCTTCTCCGATTGAACCAATCGGTCCATCCATCACTCTATCCCTTCATATGAGCAGACGCACTGACAAGGTAAATGAACTCCTCCGCCGTGAAATAGGCACCACCATCCAGCGGGACTTTGAATTCCCCGGAACGATTGTCACCGTTATTGAAGTGGAAGTGACGGACGACTTGAAAGAAGGAAAAGTATGGGTAGGCGTCGTAGGAAAAATGTCCCCCGCCCAGGTGCTGGAAAAACTGAACTCCAGGCATGGCCTCATCCAGTCCGCCGTAGCCAAGCGCGTGGTGCTGCGCAACACGCCGCGCCTGTCGTTCCGGCTGGACGACTCCGCCCAGCGCGGCGTTGACCTGGTCAACCTCCTGGAAGACATTGATAAAAACCTTCCCAAAGCCCCTCCGGCCGATCCGGAAAACGGCGAGGAATAAAACCCTGCTGAACAGTAAAAAATCCTCCTTGTCTTTTTGCAAGACAAGGATTTCTTTTTCCGGCCAAAAGCACGGAGGCAATCGCCGTGCCGTGTTTACGGACCGGCAAAACGGCGAAGTGGAATTGGCAGGATGATTTTTTCAGGGGAAATTCTGTAACAGATACAAGGGCCGGGAGGCCCTTGTTCCCAGAGGAACCGTTACCGGGAAACGGGGTGGAATTTATTTCTTCCTTACCTCGTCACCTTCAACCTCAGGAACCGGCGTGCCGGGGCGCTTTCCTCCAGAGCCGCCGTATCACGGAATTCCCCGCGGACACCGGCCGGAGTGACGATTCCTTCATCGGACCATTCCTTCAAGTCGGACGAACTTTCCACACTGAACGCCACATCCGCCGCTTCCGGATTTACCGGCCAGGAAAGCACGAGGTATTTTTTGCCCCCTTCCTCCCGGATCGCCAGCCCCGTCACGCTTCCGCACGGTTTGTTGGGGTCCAGGCCCGTTGCATACTTCATCAGGTTGGTGACCCCGTCTCCGGCGGGACAGGCATCCGGAGCCATCTGGTCCTCCGGCGTTCCGTCCCCGAAGTTGTCCTTTTTCCACTTATCGTACCCTGCCGGGGCCGGAGCCGCGGATTGGGTCAGCGTGAACGTTCTTTCCTCGCCGCCGCACTGGACGGTGACCACGGCCACCCGTTCCGTTTGCTGGGCGTTGGCTTCCATTTGAATGTCCAGCGTGGCAGTTCCGGAGCCTGAAGCCGGCCGGACCGTGACGCAGGCCTGGTCACAGGAGGCCGCCCATGGAAGCTGCGTCTGCACGGTCAGCGTGGTGGAGGCAGCGGCAAACCCTACGGTTTCCTCCGTTTTGTCGATATTGACGGGGTTTACGTATTCATAGCTGAAGGCGCTGGCGGGAATCTCCTGCTTGCTTATTCCCGGCCCCTCCCATTGCATGGTGAGGGCAGAGCCGGAGGCGTGGCCCACATAACCGATGCGGATGGGATGCACCCCCGCCGCAAGCCGGACGGCCTGTACCGCATTGGGCGTGACTTCCGAACCCTGCCGGGCATTGGAGTTGGCTTCCGTGCCCGGCGTATAGGCGTAGTCCGCATCAATGAGCTGCATGCCGTGCAGGTGTACGAAGGCTTTGGATCCCGCGTTGGAATCCGTCTGAAGGTAGAATTTGTACTCCCCTGTAACGGGAACGGTAAGGTAGCCCGTGAGTTCCACCCCCTTTTGAGCGGCGGAACCGGCATTCACGCTGAGAGAAGCCACAGCGCCTGTGACAGAGGGCGCCTCTTCCATCTGGCGGAAGTCGGGCACCCAGTCAAAACCACGGTTCCAGCAGCGCATTTTCAGACCTTGCCGGAGATTGGCCGGAGCCGTCGCAGCGGGCACGTCACCGGCATTCAGAGTTCCATTCGTGGAAGGCAGGGAACGCCGCACAGACAAGGCCCGGGCCTTCATCTTCGCCTGCAAGTCCGGACGGGAGGAGGCGAGATTGGAAGCTTCCTGCGGGTCTTTTTCAGTATCATAAATCTGGAAGTCCTGATCCGTCCCGGAAATGTTGAAACGCACGCCTTTAAGGCCATCCACAAACACGACCTGCTGCAAACCACGGGGAGAGCTTTTGTGGTGCGACAGGAAGTCCTGATAGGAGGCGCCATTGCCGCCATAGTTATATTCGGAATAAATCAGGCTCTCCTTCTGGCGTTCCGGCACGCCGGCCAGCGTCGGCAGCAGGGAAACGCCGTCGCAGCGCGCAGGAACCGCCACGCCCGCCGCATCCGCAAAGGTAGCCATCCAGTCATGGAACTGGCAGGCATTCAGGCTGATGCCGTTGGCAGGAATCACGCCGGGCCAGCGCACCAGGGTGGGCACGCGCATGCCGCCCTCCCAGCAGTCGCGCTTGATGCCGTCCATCATGCCGTAGCTTTGGAAGAAGGCGGGATTCTGCGCGCCTCGCTGGTGCTGCCCGTCCGAACCGCTTTCATTATGAGGTCCGTTGTCGGAGGTAAAGACGATCATCGTGTTGTCATCAATTCCCAAATCCTTGAGCGTTTGAATCAAATCCCCCATCACATCATCCACGCGCCTGATCATGGTGGCGTGGCGTTTCTCCGTCTGGTTGGGGGAAGCGTCATTGATTCCCTCATTGTCCGGATGGATGTAGGTATCCTTGGAGAAGGTTCCTTCCACCCCGGCCGCTGCCGCCCGCTGCGCCGTAGCCGTGTTGGAGGCTTCATACCCGTCCTCATTCCCGGCCACCCACTGCAAGCCTCCCTTGAGGCCCGGTTTGGGGGGATAGGCGCACGCGGGCACCGCCAGGGAACCGTGCGGAGCGGGGAAGGCCAGGTACAGGAAGAAGGGCTGGGTGGCCGATTTGGCATGGTGGTCCACGATCCACTGCTTGGCGCGCGCGCCGAACAGGTCCGTGTCATAAGCCGTATCCGGAACCTTGTTCGTCACATTGGCGAAGGCGGGGGAAGAGGCGCCGTCATTGTATTCGTAAATGTTCTTGGATTCCGTGATGTAGTGGTAGTGCCCCGTCAGGTGCTCCATAATCCCGTAAAAGTAATCGAATCCGCGTTCGTTGGGGCGGGCATACAAGCCGGACGGCCCCTGTCCGTAGCCGCCGATGCCCCATTTGCCGACAGCCGCCGTATGGTACCCGGCGCCTTTCAGCACCGTGGCCAGCGTGTGGGAGTTTTCTATGGGATAATCAAAGCTGTTGTTGCGGATAACGCGGGAATGGCCCTGGTGCACCCCCAGCAGCAGGGAGGCGCGGGCCGGAGCGCAAACGGGCGCCGCGCTGTAATGGCGCCGCAATTGCATCCCTTCCGTCGCCATGGAATTCAGCTGCGGCGTCTTGAAGCTGTTGCGCCTCGTTACCGTTCTTCCGTTCTTGTCCTGATGGTTCCAGTTTTCTTCCAGGTCGCCCCAGCCCATGTCATCCACCAGCACGAAGATGATATTGGGCCTGGCCCCGGAAACATGCCCCGGCATGGCCGGCTTTTCCGCCACATCCGTCTGAAGCGTCAGCAATTTGGCCGCCTCATCATAATTCCATGAAACCGCCCCTTTCGGCAGTTCCTTCACGGTGATGGAGGCGGTCGTTTCCGGCTTGAACTGCACGCCCAGCGTATGCCTGCCCGGCCACGCAGCAATGAGATCTTCAAAAGAGGAATCAAACAGGACAACGTATTCCCGCGCCTGCAGGGAGGGGCTCTCCGGCTGTACGGCTGACTTTTGCGGCACGCCGTCCAGCACGGATACATGGATGCGCCCCAGCGTCAGGGAAGAGCTGGGCAGGGAAATGTCCCCCTCCACGGAAAGAGCGCCTCCGGGCGCATAAGTGATCGTCCCCGGAAACGTGCCGCTGCCGCCCAGCGTGCAGCTCCCCTGCACCACCAGGTCCACCGCCGGAATCTCCCCGTCAAAATGGATGGAGGAGTTGTTCAGCGTAATCGTTACATTCTTGCCCACGTTCCGGATTTCCCCCGCCTTGACGTGCCGGTCCGTATAAGTCACCCGGGCGTCATCCAGAATCGTCTGTTTCAGCGTCCCCTTGTCACCGGTAATGCCGGATGAGCCGGAAAGCGTCACATTCCCGTCCACTCCAGTTTCCGCCAGGTCCAGCGTGGAATTTTCCAGCGCAAATTCCGTGTTCGCGCCGATGTTCCATTGGCCGGACGCCTTGACAGAGGTTCCGGAAAAAGTCACGGCGGCCTTCTCCTGCGTCACCAGGGAGCCCTGGTACAGGGACATGCCCTCCAGCCGCCCGGCGTCTTCCACCGTAATCGTATTGCTCATGCCCCGGTCCGCCAGATCCAGCGTGGGCATTCCCTTCCCGGCACTCATTACAAAACCGATGAGGCCGGAAATATTATTCAGCAGCATTCCTTCTCCAATGCGCACGGCTCCCCCTCCCGTCACCGTCACGCGCCGCGGAGCATCGTTTTCAGAAGTCAGGGAATACAATCCTCCGGAGGGAGCTCCATCGTCCTGCCCCACATAAAAACAGCGGCCTTCCGCCACATTCCACTCCTGGTCGGCGGCTACGCGCAGCTGTGCAATCCCGAAATCCGCATTATAACCGCCCGTGCTCGTGTTTTCCACGGTAATGCCGCCCGTCTCCACGCGCAGATATACGCCGGAAGAAGTATTCAACACGAAGAGCTGGATCTTTCCTCCCGGCTGATTGTTAACTCCCGCCACCCGGATTCCTTTCAAATACCGTCCTCCGGACCCCAACCCGCCTATATTGGTCATGCCAGCCGAATCCGTCCCGTTCGTGACCATCCAATGCGTGTAGGCGGAGGCCGACGCGCCGGGAGCAGCCGACGGCGCGCTTCCGTTCAGAGCCCAGTTTGACAAGTTCGACCAGGGAGACGCCGCCCCTTTCCAGACATATTCATCGGCGGCAGACCTGGCTGGCGCGAGAAATAATAAAGAAGGAACAAGAACAGATAAGAAACGGTACAAGAACATGGCAAGCTGGCGGAAAAGTGATTCAAAAGGCATCAGGCTAAAGAACAAACTGCCTGAGGAATCATGTTGATTACTGATATTAAATATTAAAAAGTGTTAGATTCTGCTAACTGAAAATAAAAAAGCCGCCAATTTCAAAAAACGGACGGCTTGATCAAATGTTTCAGGAGCATGGACTTAAAGTCTGCGGCGGCGCATCATCAGCGCAGCCAGCCCCAGAAGACCCAGGGAGGCCGTGGCAGGTTCGGGAACCACCAAATCACCGTTAATCTGAATTCCCGAAAGCCCGGCAAAGCAGCCCTTGTTATAAGCGCTGTTATTGGAAGCCGTGATGGTGATGGTCAGGGATTCCCCGGCTTTCAGCAGAAAATCATCGTACGTGTGGCTTCCCGTATGAATGCCGGTCCATGCGCCGGTGGAACCATTGGCGGCGGTGGAACCGTTATAGGTCAGCGTCTGGTCCGGCTGCCCGTCAATGGAGAGAGTCATATCGACAGGTTTGTTGAAATTGCCTTCATATCCGCCCACATAACCATTATTGGCTATACCGCCACCGCCATTCTGGGCAGCCCCCGCACCCGTGAACCCGACCATGGACAAGTCAATGGAAGATATCAGCATGTCGTGGGAACCGGTATTGGTGAATGTGAAGGAAACGCTCCATGTATTGTTTCCGGCGCCTCCCACATTGGCATTGGGAGAAAACACGGAGGCCGGAATGGAACCTGAGGCCAGGAGGTCATTGCCCGAGGTGCTCTTGCTGAAATCGTCAGAACTGATCGAGGTGGAGGAAGTGAGCCCTACATCGGATGTCGTGTTCACCGTGACGGTATCCAGGGAAGTGCCGGTCCGGTTAAAAGTAGTGGAACACAACACCGCAGCCTGGGAAACTGCTGTTCCAAAAGTCAGGGAGGCAATGATTATCAATGATTTCTTCATAACTAGGAGAGGTTGGATGAAAGCAACCTTTATCCCTTAGCGGATTGCCAATCCGAAAAAGAAATCCGATGTGCCATTTTTATGCATAAAAATCTGGCATTAGGAATTTTACAACGATTTAAAATTCCCAAAAAAGAAACTCTCATCAGAAAACGCCCCTGGGCGTTTATCTTCCTAAACATCTTGTTTTTATCATTTATTGTTGACTTCGGATTGGCAATCCGTTCCGTATTTTTTTCTCTTTCACTAACGGCTTGCCAGAAGAGAGGAGAACAGTTAAGTTCCCCGAACGGACAGCCTGTCCATGAGATGGCTGGACCTTTTTCCAACATGAACGGTTACTGCTACTTCATTCTGGGGATATTGATCCTGGCGGCCGGTTATTTCACCTACGGGCGGGTGCTGGAAAAGATTTTCCGGCCGGACGCCTCGCGGCAGACTCCCGCCGTGGCCTGCACGGACGGCGTGGATTACGTGGTGATGCCGCGCTGGCGCGTGTTCCTGATTCAGTTGCTGAACATTGCGGGGCTGGGCCCTATCTTCGGCGCCGTCATGGGCGTGCTGTACGGGCCGGCCGCGCTCCTGTGGATCGTCATCGGCTGCATCTTCGGCGGAATGGTGCACGATTACTTTTCCGGCATGATTTCCCTGCGCCACAAGGGGGAAAACCTGCCGGAAATCCTGGGCCGCTACCTGGGCAGCCAGGCCCAGTGGATCAGCCGCGCCGTCTGCATCGTGTTCAGCGTGCTGGTGGGCGTCGTCTTCGCCGTGGGCCCCGCCGCCATCCTGGCCCCCATGACGGGCTGGAGCGTTTCTGCATGGGTGTGGATCATCTTCGGCTACTACTTTCTGGCGACCATCCTTCCCATCCAAGCCATCATGGGAAAGGTGTATCCCCTTTTCTCCGTCGCCCTGATCATCATGGTCGTGGGCATTCTGGGCGTGATGCTCCTGGCTCCCTTTGCGGAATTCATGCCGTACTGGATGCACATTCCTTCTATGGAAGTGCTCCCGGACCTGGACTTCTTCCATAACCGCCACCCGGCGGATTTCCCGCTCTTCCCCGTGATGTTCATCACCATCGCCTGCGGAGCGGTGAGCGGCTTCCACGCCACGCAGTCCCCGCTGATGGCGCGCTGCCTGAAAACGGAGCAGGAAGGACTGCCCGTCTTCGGCGGAGCCATGATTACGGAAGGAATCATCGCCTTCATATGGGCGGCCGCCGCGCTGACCTTCTACGGCACCCCGGAAGCCCTGGGAGCGGCTACCGCCAACGGAAAGGCCCCGGCGCTGGCCATCCAGATGATTTCCGAATCCTGGATGGGCCACGTCGGCTCCATCCTGGTCATGGTCGGCGTGGTCATCCTCCCCATCAGCACGGGGGACGGCGCCCTGCGGGTCACGCGCCTGATGATTGCGGATTGCTTCAAGCTGAACCAGGAGCAACTGAGCCGCCGCCTGATGATCGCCATCCCCCTCTTTGCCGCAGCCATTGCCGTAAGCAGCATAGACTACGCCATCATCTGGCAGTACTTCGGCTGGGCCAACCAGCTCCTGGCCGCCGCCACCCTCTGGGCCGTCTCCATTTACCTGCGCAGCAAAAACCGCTGCTGCTGGACGGCCGCCGTTCCCGCCGCCTTCCTGAGCCTGGTGGTGCTCCAGTACCTGTTCTCCAGCCCGGAAATGTGCGGGTTCAGTTATGAAGCTTCCCTGGTCTGCAGCGTCCTGCTCGTGGCCGTCATCGGCGTGCTGTGCCTGTTCCGCGGCTCCGGACTGGAAAAAGCGGAGGAGCCCAACCTGTAATTTCATGAACCCCAGCCCCCATACGCCCGGAAACGCCGGCAAGGTTCCATGGGGAGCCTTCTGGCGACTCGTGCTGATCCAGGCGCAGAATTCCTTTAATGAAAAGGGGGCGCAATTCCTGCTCATTCCCCTGGGCGTCTGGCTGTACGGCACGCAGGGAGACCTGGAATACCCGCTTGGGGCCATCATCGTGCTGCCCTTCATCCTGTTTTCCCCGTTCGTCGGCTGGCTCTCGGACCGTTTCTGCAAGGCGCGCATCATCCAGTCCATGGCGCTGCTCCAGATCTGCGTGCTGGCGGGCATGTACTGGAGCCTGCGTACCCATAACCTGGACGGGGCCATCCTGTGGTTCTGCGTCTTTGCCGTGCAGGCCACCATCTTCAGCCCGTCCAAGAAGGGCATCGTCAAGGACATCGTGGGCACCTCCCGCATGGGGTTCGCCAGCGGCATTGTGGAAATGGCTTCCATCCTCAGCCTGCTCATCGGCCAGATCGGCGTTTTCGTCTGGTTCCGCTACCTGCTGGAGCCTTCCACGGATACCGTCTGGCACCACTGGCTGGGGGAAGGCTTCTTCCAGTGGTTTGACGCCTGGCTGAAACCCTCCGGCCTCAACGACGGCTGGTATGCCGCCTCCTTCCCCTGCCTGGTGTTCCTGCTGATGGCCGTTCCCGTGGCGATTTCCAGCTTCTACCTGCCCCGGTACGCTCCGGAGGGTTTCCGGCCCTTCTCCTGGTCCCTGTTTTACGAACACTTCCACCAACTGGGCAAGCTGTGGAAAAACCGCAACCTGCGCGTCAGCGAGATGGGCATCGGCTACTTCTGGTTCTTCGGCGGCACGATCATGCTGATGACCATCCAGATGGCCAAGGAAATCTCCGGCGGCAGCGACGATTTCAGCTCCGTGGGAGCCGTGCTGATGGCCTGGATGAGCGGAGGAACCGTGCTGGGGGGCATCCTGGCCTCCCTGATCTGCCGCCGCCACATCCGGATGAACGTCTCCGTGGCGGGAGGCGCGCTGATGGCGCTGAGCTGCGTGGCCCTCTCTACGGTCTCCATGACTTCCACGGTCTTTTATGCCCTGCTGATGGCGGCGGGCATCTCCGCCGCACTGTTCCTGGTGCCGCTGAACGCCTTCTTCCAGGACCGGGCGGACAACGACAAGCGCGGGGACATGATTGCCGCCGGCAACCTGGTGGACTGCGTGCTGGGACTGATGGCCGTCGGATTCCAATACGCCATGATGCTGGTGATTCCCCCCTCCTGGCAATTCGTCGTCATGGGAATCCTGAGCCTCGGCATGGCGTGGGTGATCTTCCGTTTTTCCCGCGTGGCGCCGGGCGCAAGATAAAATGTACTGGCAATCAGGCAGTAATCTTTAAAAATCCTCCTTTTAAAGAAAAACCTTTCCCTCCTTCCGCGCACCCTGCGCCATTCTCCCGTCAGGGCGCGCGATTTACTTGCAAACCCGCTTTTATTCGGGCAACATAGGGGGGAAAACAAGAAGCCATGAAAAAGTATCTTACCCTTCTGTTGTGCTCCCTGTGCGCCCTGGCGGGCTTCACCGCCTCTGCAGCATCCACCGCCAGCCTCAAAGACGTCAATATCGTCATCTCCACCACCAAGGGGGACATTGAACTGGCCCTTTACCCCTCCAAGGCGCCCGTCACCGTAGCCAATTTCCTGAACCTCATCAACAGGGGCTACTACAAGGGAATCTCCTTCCACCGCGTGATTCCGGACTTCATGATCCAGGGCGGCGACCCCACCGGCACGGGCATGGGAGGCCCCGGCTACAGCTTTGAAGACGAGTTTTCCCCGGACCTCAAGCATGATGGCCCCGGCGTGCTTTCCATGGCGAACGCGGGACCCGGCACCAACGGCTCCCAATTCTTCATCACCCACGTTGCCACGCCTCATCTGGACGGCCGCCATACGGTCTTCGGGAAGGTGCTGAAAGGCCAGGCCATCGTCAACTCCATCGTCCGGGGAGACAAGATCAAGGACATCCGCATTCTGGACAAGAACGCCGCGGCCGCCGTGCTGAAGGCGGAAGCCGCCCGCGTGGCCCAGTGGAACAAGGCGCTGGACGCCGCCAAATAAACCGGGAGCAATCAACGGCATGAATATTCTCAGGCGGTTCATCAACCAGGTCTTCACTCCGCAGAAAGTGGAGGCCACGCCGGAGAACGTCGCCAAATGGGAAAAAAAAGCGCCCGGATGGACCATCCGCTGCAACCGCTGCGGCCTGGAGGAACCCTTCGGGAAATACGGCATCCTTTACAAATCGGCAGGCAGGAAAAGGAACTTTGCCCGCTGTCCCCGCTGCCGCAAATGGTCGTGGCTCGTCATTTCCAGAAAAACGGCGTGAAACAACCCCGTATTCATCATCAAGCGACTCTAAAAATCCATCCACCAACCATTCATTTTTATGAAAACACTCATTAAAAACGCACGCATCATCTCCCCCGGCATTGACCTGCCCGGGGCTGCCGTGGAAATCGAAGGCAAGACCATCACCGCCGTCTATCCCGCCGGGAGCGAACTCCCCGCCGCAGACAAGGTGGTGGATGCGGAAGGCCGCATGCTCCTTCCCGGTTTCATTGACATCCACAGCCACGGCGCCGGCGGCTGCGACACCTGCGACGCCAAGCTGGAAAGCCTCCGCACCATTGCGGAATGCAAGATGAAGGAAGGCGTCACCTCCTGGCTGCCGACCACCCTCACCCTGTCTCCCAAGGTGCTGGAAGACGTGTGCGCCTCCGTGGCGGAATACATGAAGAACCAGGAATTCGCCAAGACGCCCGGCATCCATCTGGAAGGGCCGTTCATCAATCCCAAGTGCTGCGGCGCGCAGAATCCCGCCTTTGTCCGCCAGCCGGACTATGATGAAGTAGCCAACCTGAACTCCATCGCCAAGGTTCTGCTGGTCTCCCTGGCGCCGGAAATGCCCGGAGCCGTGGAATTCATTGAAAAAGCTACGGCCAGCGGCATCCGCTGCTCCGCCGGGCACAGCGCGGCCACCCATGCGGACTTCAACAAGGCGAAATCCGCGGGCCTGGTGCACCTGACCCACTACTGCAACCAGATGTCCCCCCTGCACCACCGTGAAATCGGCCTGGTGGGCTCCGGCCTGCTGGACAGGGAAATCAAGATTGAAATCATCTGCGACACCATCCACCTCTGCGCGGACATGCTCAAGACCGTGTTCAAGAACAAGGAAACGGACCAGATGATGATGATTACGGATTCCCTGGCCTGCTCCTGGATGCCGGACGGCCCCGGAGACCTGGGCGGCCTGCCCATCATCGTGAAGGACGGCGTGGCGCGCCTGCAGGAATCCGGCGCGCTGGCCGGCAGCACCCTCAAATACGCCCACGGCCTGAAAAACGTGCACCGCCTGACCGGCAAGCCCCTCAGCGACCTGGTGAAGGCCACCTCCTGGAACCAGGCGCAGTCCCTGGGCCTGGAAGACCTGGGCAAAATCGCCCCCGGCTTCACGGCGGACATGGTTCTGCTGGACGATGACTTCAACACCTGCAAGGTGTTCATCGACGGCGTGGAAAAATACAGCGCGTAACCGCGCGCCCGCGCGCCGGACGGGACGGAAACCCTTCCGGCGCGCCATCCCCCTCTTACCGTATTCCAACGTTCAACATTCACCTCCATGGCTATTACCATTGAAATGCCCCGCCTGTCCGACTCCATGCACGAAGGAATCGTCCTGAGATGGGTCAAAAAGATAGGAGACTTCGTAGAAGTCGGCGACCATCTGGCCGACATCGAGACGGACAAGGCCCACGTGGAACTCCAGGCATGCGAGGACGGAACCCTGATGGAAATCCTGGTGCCGGAAGGCGGTTCCGCCGCGGTGGGCGCTCCCATTGCGCTGCTTCAGTCGGAATTCGGCGCCGCCTCCTGTGACTGCCCTCCTTGCCCGCCCGTCAAATGCAGCCCGCTGGCCGCCAGGCTGGCCGCGGAAGCCGGGCTGAACGCCGGAACCCTGCGCGGCACCGGACCACGCGGCAAGATCATGGCCGCGGACGTGCGCGCCTCCATACGCCCCGCAGACGGCCCCGCCCGCCGGGTGCAGACCCCGCTGGCGCCCCGGGACACGCGCCACGCCACGCGCGTGGATAATTTCTACCTGTACTCCCTGGAGGCGAACATGGCCTACCTGGCCGCCATCAGCACGCCCATCGCCGTCCAGTGCGAAAAACTCATCGGCGGCCGCTACAGCCTCTTTGACTACGTGGTGCGCGCCGCGGTGAAAGCGTGCATCAGCGAGCCGGAATGGCTGGCGGGAGACTCCGCCGCAGAACTGCTCATGGTGCTGGACAAGGGGGAAAAATACGTCTTTATTGAAAACGCCTCCGGCAAGACGATTTACAACATCGCCATGGAACGGCTGGCCGCCCCCGCGGCAGGGCCGCCCCCCGCGGGCAGCATCACGCCCAACATCCTGCTGTGCGACAGCGGCGTGAACGTGGAAGCCCAGCGCACCGTGCTCCCGGAAATGCCCCACAGCATCATCAGCATCGGCGGCACCACGCCGAAAACGGGCATAGAAGCGGGACGCCCCGTGTCCAAGCTCATCCTGCCCGTCACCCTGTACGTGAACGCCAACATCCTGCCGGAATGCAAGGCGTCCAGAATTGCCGCCGAATTCAAGACGCTGCTGGAAAATCCGGTCCTGCTTCTCCTGTAGGGCTGCCGGCATCCTGCCCCCTTTTCCTTGAACGTTCCATTCCCTCCCCTTGTCTCATTAACCATGAAAAAAGTCGCCATTCTTGCCGCCCCCGGATTTGAAGAAATAGAACTCATGGCCCCGCTGGACATCCTGCGCCGCCTGAACTTTGACGTGCAGCTGGCCGGCGTGCAGTCTGACAAGGTGGTCAGCACCCATGACGTGACCGTCACCACGGACACCATGCTGGACAAGCTCCATGCGGACAAGCTGGACGCCCTGATCCTGCCCGGCGGCGCAGGCGCCTGGGTGCTCCGTGATACGCCGGAAGTCATCCATCTGGTCAAGAAGATGCATGCCGCGGGCAAGCTGGTGGCCGCCATCTGCGCCGCCCCCATCGTCCTGGCGAAAGCCGGCCTGGTCAAGGACAAGAATGTCACGGCCTACCCGGCCCAGGACGTCTACCGGGAACTCAACGAAGCCGGAGCCCACATCGTCAAGGATGAAAACGTGGTTCTGGACGGCAACATGCTCACCGCCAACGGCCCCGGAGCCGCCATGCTCTTCGGCTACTGCATCGGGGAATACCTGGGAGAAGACCTCCAGGTAGCCCAGCTCAAGGAGCAGATGTGCTACACGGGCCTGTAGGATTCCGGAAAGCATTCCGGCTCCTTCACGGTCTCATACCATACCAAAAAACCGAGGGAAGAAGGGTTTTCCATCTCACCTCGCCAGGTGCCTTTTCAGGGTATAATAAGCCCCCCGGCGTCCTTTGCGGGATGACATCAGGCGGGCACGCAGGGAAGAAAAGAAATTGCCCTGGAGGGGGTAGTCCAGCAGAAGGCGGCAGAACGCCTGGTCCCACCGGTCCAGCCGGGAGAGGGCTTTCTCCGCGCCCACCAGTTCCAGCCATTTTTTCCACCCGGACAGGAGGGTTTCCCGGTCTTCCGGCGACGCCTTGAAGAAGGCCCCTTCTTTCATGATGAAGTGCCTGCGGATGAATTCCATGTAGTAGTCCACCAGCCCGAAGACGGCGGGGGAATCCAGCAGGCCGTGCCGCTGCCAGAAACGGGCCACCCGGTCCATGCCCAGCAGGTCCATGCGGAAGTCGCCCAGCAGCAAGTCCCGTCCATACGTGGCGGAGCCGGGACGTTCCCTGCGGTAATGGTAAAAACGGTCCGACAGGGTCCGGAGCCGGGGTGCGAAGGGCAGCAGCATCAGCAGGAAGGCCAGATCCTCCCCTTCCTTCAAGCCCACCACAAAACGGAGGGAATGTTCTTCCACCAGGCTTCTGCGAACCAGTTTGTTGTACACGGGACCCACGCACCGGCACCAGGCGGAACCGCGGCGGAATTGCTCCACCCGTTCCTCCGGATAAAATTCATCATCCGGGGACCAGCCGCCCTCATGGACGGCCACACCGTCTTTTTCCACGAATTCCCGGCAACCGCACACCACGACGTCCGCATCATTCTTTTCAGCGGCGCCAAGCAGGCGCGAGAACATCCTCCGGTCCACCCGGTCATCCGGGTCCACAAAGCCCACGTATTTTCCCTCCGCGGCATCCAGCCCGGCATTCCGGGCCGCGGACACTCCGGCGTTGGACTGGCTGATAACCCGGAGGCGATTGTCTTTTTCCCGCCACCTGTACAGAAGCTCCAGCGTCCCGTCCGTGGAGCCGTCATCCACGCAGATGATTTCCATGGGATCCAGCGTCTGCTCCGCCAGGCCGGACATGCATTCGTCCACGTAGGGCGCTACGTTGTAACAGGGGACAATGACGGAAACGGCGGTTTTCATGATAATCCGGATAACAGGAGCTTAAGACGGTGGTACCGCCCTTTTCTTCCGCTGCATGCCGACATCAGGGTACTGTGAAGACGAGCGCCGGGACCGAGCTTTACCGGTTCCGCACCCAGCAGGCGGCAGAACGCGCGGTCCCACTTGTTCAGGCCTGCAAAGCCGGGCCCGATTTCCACGCCTTTCAACCATTTGCGGTAACGCGCCGCCAGTTCCCTGCGTTCCTCTTCATCCAGCCGCCGGAAGATTTCCTCTGCAGAGGTGACGTGAGCCAGCAGATAACGCTTCATGATATGGGCCAGCCAGCCCTGCCTGACGGCAGATTCCAGCCAGCCGATTTTTTCCCAGTAGGCCGTCACATATTCCAGACGGTCCATGTTCATGGAGTAAAACCATCCGTCCCGGTCCCAAACGTCGGAAAGGGATCCGGCCCTTTTCCTGCGGTAAAAGTATAATTGATCCGGAATGACCGCCAGACGAGAGGCGTGGGGAAGCGCCGTCAGCCAGAAAATGTCATCTTCCCCGCCGCGAAACCCCGGTTTCATGCGCAGGCCGTTTTCTTCAAAAAAGGAACGCCTGTACACCTTGTTCCATACCACCACGTCCATCCGGAGCCACACGGACTCACCGCTGAAACAGGATTTTTTGGCATCAGGTTCAAATCCGGGTTCCGGCGCGTGCCCGGCGTCTTCCATCACCGTGCCGTCTTCTTCGGAAAAGGAGGTATATCCGCAGGCCGCCACCTCCGCACCATGCCGCTGCGCGGTTTCCACCAGCCGGGCATACATGGAGGTATCCACGTAATCATCCGGATCCACAAAGCCGATGTATTCACCCGCCGCCGCATCCAGCCCCGCATTGCGCGCGGAAAAGGCGCCCTCGTTTTCCTGGTGAATCACCCGGATGCGGGCGTCCTTTTCAGCCCATCCGCGCAGCACGTCCGGCGTATCGTCCGTGGAGCCGTCGTTGACGCAGATGATTTCCAGGTCTTCCCAGGTCTGCCGGACCAGGCTTTCCAGGCATTCATCCAGATAAGGAGCAACGTTGTAGCAGGGCAAAATAATGGAAACAGTACCATCCATAGAGAAATCGGGAGTATCATTCAGTTTTTCATGGGAAAAACCAGCGGAAACCATGATTCATGATGCCCGCGCCTTTTCCCGCAACGGCTACCTTACTTCAACACGGGCGTTCCCGCAAGCCCCAACGATGCGCAGAATGTTAAGAACCAGTCCGCCGGGAAGCTATTTCCCACCGCCGCAAGAGGAAAGCTTCCCTTTAAGCCTGTAGTAACGTCCCCGCCGTCCGCGGCAGCGGGAGAGAAGCTTCCACCACGCACGGGACAGGAAGCCGGGATGTTCCGGCGGAGAAGCCAGCATCCGGCACAGCGCAAAGTCCCATTTGCCGAGAGTCCGGAACGCCTCCGCTTCCCCCGCCAGGGCAAACCATTCCCGGCATTTGCCGCGCAGGCGCCCCCATTCCTCTTCACTCAACTGCGGCAGGGGCTGCCCCGGATTCAGCAGCCGGACCAGAAGATAATGCCTCAGAGCCCGGAGTACCCAGCCGCGCTCCAGGCCGGATTCCAGCCAGCCGCATTTTTTCCAGTACGCCGTGGCATGCAGCAGGCGTTCCGCCACCAGCAGAAGGGGGCGGTCCTGTTCTTCCAGCATCTGGGAGACGGAACCGCGCCTCCGGCGGCGGTACCAGTACAGACGGTCCGGAATGACGGCCAGGCAGGAGGCATGAGCCAGCGCCATCAGCCATAACACGTCGTCCTCCATGGACCGGAACGAGGTTTCAAAACGCAGGCCGTGCCGGTTCAGAAAATCCCTCCGGTACAGTTTGTTGCACGTCACCACGTCCATCCGCTCCCAAACGGAACCCGCGCGGGCCATACTTGACTGCACTTCCTTTTCCACGCCCGCAGCGGGGGACCAGCTCAATTCCTCCAGCACGGAACCGTCACCGTCGGAAAAACTGGTGTAACCGCAAGCCGTGACGTCCGCGCCATGCCTGCGGGATTCCTCCACCAGACGGGCATACATGGCATGCTCCACATAGTCGTCCGGGTCCACAAAGCCCACATATTCACCCGCAGCCGTATCCATCCCGACGTTGCGCGCGGAGGCCTGCCCTCCATTTTCACGGTGAATGACGCGGATGCGGCCATCCCTCCGCGCCCACGCATCCAGAAGCGCCGGGGTAGCGTCCGTGGAACCGTCGTTCACACAGATGATTTCAAGGTCCTGCAAGCTCTGGTTCACCAGGCTTTCCAGGCACTCCTCCACATACGGAGCTACGTTATAACAGGGAACGACGATGGAAACGGACATGGGGCGTCAGGAATGGTTTTTTTCTCCGGCGGAAGCCAGGAGCAAGCGAAGAGCGGAATAGCGCCCTCGGCGCCCCCTGCGGAGGGAAAGACGCTTCCACCAGCGGCGGCGCAGCCAGCCGGGACGTTCCGCAGGCTGTTCCAGCAGGCGGCAGAAGGACGTTTCCCATTTGTCCAGGCCCCGCAACCGGTCCGCCCCTCCCACCAGGGAGAACCATTCCCGGAATTTTCCGTGCAGCCGGGTCCATTCCTCCGCATTCAGGCGCGGAAGCGGCTTGTGCGCCGGCACCAGATGCACCAGCAGGTAGTACCACAGGGCGTGCAGAACCCAGCCGCGTTCCAGGCCGGATTCCAGCCAGCCGCATTTTTTCCAGTACGCCGTGGCATATAGAAGGCGGTCCGCCACAAGAGGCAGCGGACAACCTTCTTCCTCCCATGGCAGGGAAATAGCCCCTTCTCTCTGGCGGCGGTACCAATAGAGCCGGTCCGGAATGACCGCCAGACGGGAGGCGTGGGCCAGCACCATCAGCCAGAAGGCATCGTCCTCCCCCTGCCTGAAGCGGGGCTCAAAGCGGAGGCCGTTCCTTTCCAGGAATTCCCTCTTGTAAAGCTTGTTCCATGCCACGGCGGCCATCCTTCTCCATACGGCATTTTCCTGAAAAACGCATGCCTGTACATTCTCTTCCACTCCTTCTTCCGGTGACAGGCTCCATTTTTCCAGTATGGAACCGTCACGGTCGGAAAAACCGGTATAGCCGCAGGCCGTCACATCCGCATCACTCCTGCGGGCTTTTTCCAGCAGGCGCCCATACATGGAGTGTTCTACGTAATCATCCGGGTCCACAAAGCCGATATATTCCCCGCCAGCCAGGGCCATGCCGGTATTGCGCGCCGCAGAAAGACCGCCGTTTTCCCGGTCCACCACCCGGATGCGGCCATCCCTTTCAGCCCATGCGCGCAGGATGGCTGGGGTATCGTCCCCGGAACCGTCATTCACGCAAATGATCTCAAGGTCCCCCAGCGTCTGGAGAGTTAGGCTTTCCATGCATTTATCCAGATAAGGAGCTACATTATAACAGGGGACGATGATGGAAACAGCCGCGCTCATACCAAGAAAACCCTATGTAAACGGATTTCAAATCCGTCATGGATTAATATGGAATGATTCCCGTACCGTTTGGAGTGCCGTAAACGCTTGCGGCTTCCGGAAGCCAAACCGTGAGGCAGCGAACTCTCTTTCCTGAAAGCCAGTGCGTCCTGACGGAATGCATGCATTTCAACGGCTGAGAGGCTTGCCGCGGTCCAGGTTTCCGTTGCGTAATTCCGGAAGGCTTTTTCCGGGGGAAAACGGTTTCCCCTCGAGGAAGGGCCACGCAACGTAAGCTCCTTGGTATGAAAATCGGCCCTTGACCCCGGATTTGAAATTCGTATGATGCCCAAACAAAATATGAGCGTTTTCACCGCCGGGAATGTCCCATGCAGAGAATAACGGAACGCCGGAACAGGGATGCCCGTTTTCCCTGTTTCAACAGCTCTTCCGGTATTCATCTCCGCCATGAAAAACAAGACCTTTCTCCCAACTACCTTTATACCGGAATTCCCGGCAGGCACCGGAAACGCTTTCAGCTTTTCCCATTCTTCTTCATGACCTGTTGAATTCCTTTTATGCCGACTATCTCTCCCTTATCCGGCATGGCGGAACCTCCCGTTTCCGTCATGTTCGCCGTCACTTCCTCCTGGCTCATCCCGCTGGCCGTGGCGATACGCTCCCTTTGCGTGCATTCCGATCCGCGGCGGAATTATGAACTCCATATCGTTCATCATGGATTGGAGGAAGAGCAGATGAAGGAACTGGGAAAAGCCGTTTCCGGCTATCCCCGCGTCTCGCTGGGGTTTTGCAGGCTTCCGGAGAGGCTGCTTCGCATTCTGCAGCACAGGGATTGCGGACGGTTCTCCCCTCTCACATATGGACGCCTGCTGGCCGCCGCCCTGTTCCCCCGGCACGACAGGGTGGTTTACCTGGACGTGGACGTGCTGCTGAATGGAGACGTGGCCGAACTTTACGATGCGGACCTGCACGGCGCGCCGATAGGCGCCGTCCGGGACTGCGCCGTCCTGCAAAGCATCAGTACGGGCCGCCTTCCCGACCATCTGGAATACATCAGCGGCATGGGGGTAACGAATCCGCGCCTGTACTGCAATACCGGGGTCATGGTCATGGACCTGGTCCAGATGAGGGAGCAGGAAACGGAAGACAGGCTGCTGAGGCTGCTTGAGGCCCATCCGGATTCCTTTCCGTACGTGGACCAGGACATCATCAACATTGTCTTTCACGGCCGCATTGCTCCGCTGCCCCTCCGCTGGAATTACCACTTCCAGTTTGAGCTGCACCATGCGGGAATGGCGGACCTCATCTCCGGCACCGAGTTTGAAGAAGCCCCGGCCCTGTTTGAAAGCCGTTCCTGGAAGCTTTTCCACCTGGTGGGTGATTACAAGCCGTGGCTGCCGCCGGATATGGAAAAAATCTACCACCGCCTGTATCTCGCCCTCTGGTGGCCCCTTGCCCGGCAAACTCCGGCTTTCCGCAGGGAGCTGCGCGCCCTGTACCGGCAATTCACGCGCGCCTTCCGTTCCCGGCTGCGCCACCACCAATGGAGCCTCCCCGTCTCTCCGGGCCGGAATTTCCGGAAACGCCGGGAGAAAATCAAAACCCTTCAACGCCAACTGGCCGTGTTTGACGGCTCATGGCCCTGATTCCATCCCATCCTTTAACATCATGCCCTCCTCCCTTTCCGCCGCACCGCCCGCAGCCTTCCATGCTGCCGCTGCGCCTCCTGCCATAGACGTCATGTTTGCCGTCACCTCCGCCTGGACCGTGTGCCTGGCCGTCACCCTGCATTCCCTGGCACGCCATTCCAACCCGGAACGGAACTACAGGCTGTGGGTGGTCCATGACGGGCTGGAAGAAGAAAACATGCAGGAACTGGACAAGGCCGTTTCCGGTTATCCGAACGCAACCCTTCAGTTCATGACCATTCCCGGCAAGCTGGAACAGATGCTGCGCCGGAGGGACGTGAAACGCTTTTCCGCCCTGGCCTACGCGCGCCTGCTGGCACCCAGCCTGTTCCCCCAGCATTCCCGGATTGTCTATCTGGATGCGGATACGGTCCTGTATGCGGACGTAGCGGAGCTTTACGATACGGACCTCTGCGGGGCGGCCGTGGGCGCCGTACGGGATACGGCGGTGCTGAGCAGCCTGGTAGCGGGGTATCCGCGGCGCCAGCTCCGGAAACTTCAACCTTTGGGCCTGCACGATCCCTTCCACTATTTCAACTCCGGCGTGCTGGTCCTGGACCTGGACCGAATGAGGGAGGAGGATGCGGAAGTCCGCCTGCTCCACGTCATTGAAGAACACAATGAGCTCCTGGAACATCCGGATCAGGACGCGCTGAATATCGTCTTCCACCGGCAGATTTTTCCGCTGCCTGTTGAATGGAACTACCATTTCCAATTTGAACTGGGGAAAAACGGACTGGAAGAGGCCTGCGCAGGCACGGAATTCGCCGGGGTTTCCAACATCCACGCCACCTGCTCCTGGAAGCTTTTCCACATGATCGGCTCCAAAAAGCCCTGGCTGTTCCCGGAAAAATCAGAGGAATACATCGTGTCTGCGGCCGTCTGGTGGAAGCCGGCCATGGAAACGGCCTCCCTTCGGCCCCATCTGTCCCAATTGCTGGAGGAATTCACGCAATGGACGCGACGGCAATTGCGCCACAATCAATGGCACCTGCCGTTCTCCTTCGGGAACGGCTTCCGGAAACGCAAGGCCAGAATCAACCTGCTGAAACGCCTGCTGCGCGTCTTTGAAGGCGTATAGCCCCGCCGGCGGCAACAGGCGTTCGAGAAGAGCCGCAGTCTCCAATCACTCCGGCAGTTTGATGATTTCCCCCGTTTTAGGTTCCCGGTCTTTCAGAACCGGATTCAGGCGGATAATTTCCCCGGCGCGCTTTCCGTCCTTCAACCGGCTTTCAGCGATGGACGCCCGGGTTTCCCCGGCCTTCACCTGGTAATCCCGAGCTCCTTCTGCCGGGCACGCCTGTACGTACGCCACTTTTCCCACATCCACCACCTGGTCCCGGCCATTCAGGCGGAATACCAGCGTTTTCCGCTTTTCCTGCGGACGGCCGTAATCCGTGTACACTTCCGCGTACAGGGTAACGGGAGCCAGCATTTTCTGCGACCGGGTGCCGTAATAATGCGTCTGGACCAGATAGGGACCGGGAAGAGCCTTGCGCACCAGGTATTCTTCCGGCCCGTAGCCCTGCGTCACGTCACGGGACAAATGGCCGCCATGAGTGGTCAGCCGATGGGAGTAATAGCATTTTTCTCCGGTGATGTCCGTGACCCAAAGGTCCATGTCAGACGCATCCGTGTCCCAGTTGATGACCACGCGCAAATCAGCCTCCACCGGCTGGAGAAAGGCAGGGTTCAGCCCCCCGGTATCCAGCTTCACTCCCGCCGCCCTGCTCCGGGAAACAAGCCGGTTCAGTTCCACCAGCACAATCTGCTCCACGCCGGTGAAGCGGCGGGGCATCGGGCGTTCCAGCACCTCCCGGTACATGTCGAACGCCTTTTGGGCTTCCCCCAGTTCATCCAGCACCAGCGCCAGATCCCGGTAGGACTGGGGTTCTTCCGGAAACAGCGTTTTTACGGTTTCAAAAATGAACCTGGCTTGCCGGAGTTCTCCCATATAACGCAGCTTGTAGCCCAGCATGCGCAGCAGGGAACGGTTTTCCAGTTCCAGCTCCGCCAGGTTGGACAGAATCTGGACAGCCAGCGCCTTGTCCCCCTTCCCGGCAAACCAGTCAGAGCAGTCCATGTAAAAACCGGGGCTGTCCCCATACTTTTCCTTGAGTTTCATATAGACCGCAAAAGGCCGGTCAGCCGCATCCAGAGCCGCCAGATACGGAGCCTTGGAGTCCCACGCCTTCATGTTCATGACGGGGGAAGAACCGGCATCCTGTTCCCGCGCCTTTAGTCCATTTAATGTTTCTCCCCCTCCCAGGAACAGGGACCCTACCACCTTTTGATTTTCCGGAGCGGAATTCTCGTTCCCCAGCAGATCCGGGGAGGCGGAGTCCGGAGAACTCCCGGCTTCTGCATTAAAACTTCCGGACGCCCTGATGACAGCACCGGAATCTCCGGATATATTGTTACCTTGAACTATAACAGGCGCCGGAGCGGATTCCCCCGAATTTTCATCCTCCGGAGAGGATCCGGCCGGACGCTCCCAGAGAGAATCCACTTCCGCCAGCATGGCGCTCCTTCTTTCATCATAAGCGGCGGAGTAATAGGCAGTTTTTCTGCGGGCCATAGTCTCCGCACCCCTTCTTGCCGAAACATTTTCCGGAGCCTTTTCCAATATCCTGTTAAACAGGGAAAGGGCCTTATCGTAATCCCCAAGGTCATAAAAGCCGTAGGCCAGGCGGAGGCTTCCCGCTATGTCCGCAGGCTCCCTGTCCAGTTCCCTGTTCAAGTTTGCTCTTGCCTCAGCCAGCTCCCTGTCACGGGCAGCGTTTTCCCCAGAGGCTTTTTCAGCCTGTGCTTCTTTTTCCCGGAGGCGCCTTTCCATGACCGTGACGCCCTTCAAGGCCGTCCGGTTATTACGCCCATCCTTCAATACTTTCCGGTAGATTTCCAGCGCCTCCCGGTCATTGCCCCGGCACGTATGAATCAAGGCCTGTTTCAACCGGTCATCTTTCAAAACGCTTTCCATCTCTTCCGGATTGAAAAATTCCTTTGCGTACCATTTCTGCATTTCTTTCCAGGAAGCAAGGCACGCTTTCAAGCGGTTTAATCTTGCGGTCTCTTCAGCCATGTCCTCCTTCCGTTCGCGTTTCAGCATCCTCTTGTCATATTCCGCCCGCAATTCTGAAGCGGAAGCGGGAGGACGCACACCATATTTCAGGTATTGCTCCAGGGAGTCCAGCACCAGCAGAGAGGTACCGGGCGTCACGATTCCATATTCCATTCCCAGGTTCCCCACAGCTTCATCCCTAACGGCAGAGGGTGGACGGCAGAGAAGTTCCTGGAGCCTTGCCTGGGCATACAAGGCCCTCAGCATGGTTCCGGGCGTCCCCGCGGAGGCATCAGCCGCCACGGGAATTTCCACTCCGGCAACCTCCACCGTCCCGCGGTAGGAACCCGGCTCCAGTTCCGCCAGCAAAAGGACGGAATCCGATGGCATTCCAGGAATTTCATACCTTGAAAACGTCCTCCAGGGCATATTCCCCCTGTCAATAATGTAACGGATGGAAATTTCCCCCCTGACGAGGCGCTCCATCGCCTGCTCCGCCGTTTGACTGGCCAGGTCGATCACAGGAATGCCCATCCGGATGAACGTATTCGCATCCTTGCGCGGTGTCACCATCAGGGCGAAGGTTTTACCGGAGCTAGTCCCCCGCTTTTCCGGCACGGGGCTGAAATTGATAAATCCATCACTGACAACCAGGCAGTCCGACGCCCCGGAACAAGCGCTCAGCTTTTCCCGAACAGCGCTCCAGTCACACGTGGCCCCGTCATAGCCCAGAGCCAGCAGTTCGCGGGCCAGCTCGTCCAGATTGTCCGGAGCGACCTCGAACGTTTTTGAAGGCATGATCCGGTCCCGGAAGACAGTCAGGTTGATGCGGGTTTGCCGCCCCTGCGTTCTGCCGCAAGCAAGATATCGTTTCAGAAAATCCAGGAATTTCCGGACATCCGCTCCTTTCATGGAACCAGAAGCGTCCCAAAGCAGCTCTATCGTGGGCGCAGCTTCCACGCCGCTCTTTCCGTCCGTCCGCTCAGGCCGGGGAATAATCACGGCGGCATAGTCTCTGCCGTCAAAGGACTCCACAAATACCTTCGCTCTCCCCGCATCTTTTCCCTGCGCACGCGGCAGGGAGATGAACAGGTCTTCCGTCAGGGACAGACCCTTCCATTCCTTTTCCGCCAGGAAGGCGCTGCGCCAATCCTTGAATTCCACGTTGTCCAGCGGGGAGGAAACGACAACGGGCTTCCGGCCGGCGAACACTTCCACCCTCAGCTTGAGGGAATCCAGTTTCTCCTTGAAATTCATCGGAAGCTGCAGGGACGGCGCTCCTGCGGCATCCACGGGAAGAACCGTGGAATAGCGCAGCCGCACAGTGCGGGTTCCTCCCGCAGGAATGGGATATACGCGCGTCTTGAACATGTTGCCGCCGGACCATTCCACCAGTCCGGGATCAACCTGTTTGCGCACCTCTTCTTCAAACGCCACGCGCGCCTTTTGCCTGGGTACCGGCACGCCATCCACCATGCGGCCGTTGATGTCCAGTGCATACCCCTGTACGATGGCTCCAGCCGGGAGAGGGTACACCAATTCCCCTTCCATCACACGCGTGTTGGGGTTGTGAAAAACCAGCGTCACTTCCGTTTCCGCCAGGAAATCCATCACGCGAGACTTGATTTCCGCCCGGGAAATGGAAACGGGGCTCTCATCCGCGCGGCATTCCACTTTCATGGAAGGAGGAGGGAGAACAACGGAACGCAAGGAAGCCGTCTGGGCCAGAGAAACGCAGCAGGCAAGAATGCACAGGCAGAGAGAATATGTAAATTTCATCATTCTAGGGGGGTGGGGAGAGATGGGAAAAGGCGGGCTTTCCCATCTCCCTCCCTTCCTACCACAAGGCACAGTCCAGGGCAAACTATTTGTTGTAAACGGCTCCCGCATGATTGCCCGCAAAAGGGCCAATCCCCCGGGAGGAAAGGAATCTGCCCTTCCCCGTTCAAAAGTGGAACCTGACGGCGGCAAACCAGGTCCATCCACTGAAGCACCTGGCGCCTTCCGGCGCTCCGCTGGTCGTCGTATATTCCCCCCCTGCCATCAATTTCAGCATGTCCGGGTCTTCCGGGAAAAAATAATAATTCAGGCCGAAGTAAAAGGAGTTCATCGTGCTGACCCATTTGGGATAGGTGGTCACCGCGGGAACATAGCGGGCGTACATTTTCACGGCGTCCCGCCCATGGGAGAGCTGGTAGCGGAACACGCCTTCCAGATGCGGGGAAAACCTGTAGGAAGGCAATACCGCCAGGCCGTAAACATTCTCTCCCAGAGAGGTCCCCACCACGCGGAAGCCGGACATGAGTTCCGTCACCATGGAAAATTTCCCCCGGGACATGACCCAGTCCACCGCCGCCACATCCCGGGCGCCAAGCCCGGAGTAATAGGAATCCTCCGGCAGGGAGCGTCCCGCGTAATGGGTGAAGTTGTGGGCATACGTCAGCCAGACGCGGCTTTTCTCCCCCGGCAGAAAGCCGCGGGCGTCCAGATGGACGGAGGCCTTGGCAAAGGCATTGTCCGCCGTATTAAACCTGATTTCATGCGCCAGGCTGTCGCTGGTGTCGTTCAGGAAGACGGAAGCCTCCCACCCCACGGGCACGTCCTGCCGCGGGTTTTCCAGCACAACGCCCCAACTGGAGATGGTCCCGAGCTGGTTGACCAGGTCGGACCGTTCCAGGGTCTTGAGTTCACTGGCCGTCTCCCGGAATCCCGCCGTCATCTTGGAGGTGATTTTCCCGACGCGCGCAAAGAAGGAGGGATTGACCTTGTATTTCAGGTAGAGTTCAAAGATGCTCCAGTCCGTCTTCGTCCTTCTCCAGCGGCCATCCTCCACCTTGTACATGCCGTCCAGCTCCCCCATGTTGGTCAAACTGTGCAGCGTCAGGCGGTTTTTGAAGAAAACGGCTTCAAACCCTATCTGGAGCCTCCGCCATTCGTTTTCCCTGCCATGAGAGCCCTTGCGGAACCGGTTGGCTCCGGAAGGGGAGACCTGAGCCCCCTGGTACTGCCCCGTCAGCAGCAGCTTGAACTGGTTCAGGAACTCCGCGTCCTTGTTGTCATAGAGATAGGGCATCTTCTTCAGACGGGAGTACAGGCCATCCTCCGCCGGATGGGAAGGAGCCCTTACGGAGGCTCCGAGGCCCGCAGGCCCGGACGCCTGCCATGCCGAACCTTCCGCCCATACAGAGCCGTACCCCCCAGCCAGCGCGATCAGGAAAAAACAGCATACGCGGGCAAACATGTCTCATGAAAAGACATGTTCCGGACCCCTACGTGTTGAAGGTATGCCGGAGGATGCCACGCATGCGGCCCAATGCTCCGGACCGGGTTAATGCGGCGTGTGGGGCTCCAGCATCTGCTGGCGTTCCCGTTCCTTGTCCTTGGCCAGGCGGCGGGCCTCCTTGGTCAGGTACTGTTGCAAACGGAAGGCTTTCTGGCCCTTTTTCCGAACGACGTGCTCGGAAGTGCCGTCAGGCAAAATATTGCAGGCCTGCACGTTGTCCCTGAAACAGGCGTCCAGGATGGATTTGAGGCGGCGCGCCAGCTTCCCGTTGGTGACGGGCACCATGAGCTCCACCCTCTTGTCCAGATTGCGGGTCATCCAGTCCGCGCTGGCGATGAAAAGCTGGTGATTGCCGCCGTGGTGGAAGAAGAAGATGCGCGCGTGCTCCAGATAGCGGTCCACAATGCTGACCACGCGGATCACCTTGCCGTTGGGCCGGGGGCCCGTTTTCAGGCAGCAGATGCCGCGCACGTTCAGTTCAATGTCCACCCCGGCGTCCGCGGCCCTGTACAGGGCGTCAATGATTTCCACATCCTGAAGGCTGTTCATCTTGGCGGAGATGCGAGCCGGTTCCCCCTGCCGCGCGCGCTCCGCCTCCCCTTCAATGAGTTCAATGAGGCGCGCCTTCATCAACACCGGGGAGGGGTACAGCTTGCGGAAGCGCATGAGCTTGGTGCGTCCCGTTACGGAGTTGAAGAACTGGGAGGCGTCCGCCCCCAACTGGTCGTCGCAGGTAAGGTAGGAAATGTCCGTGTAAATCTTGGCGGTTGTTTCATTGTAGTTCCCCGTGCCGAAGTGGCAGTAACGCCGCAGCATGCCCTGCTCCCGGCGCACCACCAGGCATATCTTGGCATGGGTTTTCAGGCCCTTGACGCCGTAGACCACCTGCACGCCGGAACGCTGCAGTTCCTCCGCCTTTTCCAGGTTGCGGGCTTCGTCAAACCGGGCTTTCAGTTCCACCAGCGCCGTCACTTGCTTGCCGCTTTCCGCCGCCTTTTTCAAGGCGGCTACGATGCGGGAGTTTTTGGCGGTCCGGTACAGGACCTGCTTGATGGCGATGACGTCCGGGTCTTCCGCGGCTTCCTCCACCAGGCGCAGGACGGGTTCAAAGCTTTCATAGGGATGGTTGAGCAGGATGTCTCCGTTGGCGATGTTTTCAAAGATGCTGACGGCAGGGTCCACGGAGGGTGACGGCTGCGGGGACCATTGCTCCACTTTCAATTGGTCATTGCCGGGGGCAAAGGCCATTTCCATGAAGTCGGAAAGCATCAGGGGGCCCTTGAGGTCATACGTTTCCTCCTTCCCCGCGCCGACGATCTGCATGATCCTGTCATGCAGGGGGACGGGAGCGGAGGATTCTATTTCCAGCCTCACGCATTCGGAGAATTTGCGGGCCACAAGCACTTCCTCCATTTCATCCGCCAGGTCCAGGGCGTCCTCCTCCTGCACGGCAATGTCCCCATTGCGCGTGACGCGGAATACCGCGGCGGAGAGAACGGTTTCACCGGGAAAAACGGTGCCGATGCATTCCCGGACCAGGTCCTCCAGCATCACGTAGCGTTCCGTTTCCGCGGAAGGGACGGGCACGCGCCGCGGCAGGCCGTCCGGCAGGGCCACCACGCTGGCGCGGACCTCCCCGGTTTCATTGTCCCGCAGTTCCACGCCCATCAGCAGCTTGAGGGACGGCAGCGCGGGAGCCTCCGGCGCATCCATGTCCAGCGGCGTCAGCAGCGGGAATATCTGGTTGTTGAAGTATTGCTCCAGCGTCAGCTTCTGGGAAGTGCTGAGGTCCTCCATGGCCAGCGGATTGATGCCGTTGATTTCCATCCACGGCAGGATTTCTTCATGAAACAGGCGGTACTGGTCCTCAATCATGCGGCCCACGCGGGTGCGGATGTCCTTGAGCTGGCGGGTTGGGGTCAGCCCGGAAATGTCCTTCACGCGGGAGCCGGAATGCCGCAGCATCTGGAGGCCGCCCACGCGCACCATGAAGAACTCGTCCAGGTTGGAGGCGGTAATAGCCAGGAACTTCAGGCGTTCCAGCAGGGGAAGGTCCGTTCTCACGGCTTGGTCCAGCACGCGCTGGTTGAATTCCAGCCAGGAGAGCTCTCTGTTGATGTATTCGTTAGACATGGAGAAAATAAGGGATGGAAGTTTCTTGAATCAGCCTACCGCTGGGGCACCAGCACGACGTCATAACCGAAGATGTCCGCAAACAGGTCGCCCTTCAGCCGCAGCGCCAGGTCTTCCACGGCGGTTTCACGCACGCCCTGGAGCTCCAGCTCCAGCATCCGGCCCCGGATGCGCGCCCGGACGCCGTTCACGCGCTGGGCATGGCCGCGTTCCAGGGCGTCCGCCACGCGCAGGATGGCAGCCATCTTGGCTACGCGCATGCGGTCCGTCAGCTCCAGCTCCCCGTACATGGGGTCGGAATTGGCGGGCACCTCATGCCGATGGTAGCGGGCCAACAGGGCGATCGTTTCCACGTCGTCCCGGGAAAGGCCGAAGATTTCACTGTTCAGGATGATGTACTGGGAATGGAGCTGGTGGTCCTGCTGGCTGATGAAAGACCCCACCTCATGCAGGATGGAGGCCACCTCCAGCAGCAGCCGGTCGTGCTCGGAAAGGCGGTGCAGGTCCTGGAGCTGGTCAAACATTTCCATGCACAGGCGCGCCACATGCTCGCGGTGCCCCTTGTCCGCCTTGTACCTGTCCGCCAGAATCCCGGCGAAGTGGAGCACCTCCGCCTCCAGGTCCCCCGGATGCTGTTCCGCCCGGATCAGGCTGCTTGAGAATTCCTCGTCATAGCCGCTTCCGGGGATGATCACGTCATTCAGGTTCAGGCTGCGGGCAATCATCTCCGTCATCAGCACGGCGGGCAGAAGGGAATCCACCCCGGCAAAGTCCGCCCCGTAAACGTTCATGCGCTGCTCCAGGGTGGTGCGGGACATCCGTTCCGCTTCCGCCACCAGGGCGGAACACGCCACCTTGCCTTCCGGCGTGGGGTCCAGGCGGTCACGGAGCTGCTGCATCTCCTGGCCGATGACGATGAGCCCAGCGAGGCCCTTGACGCCGCCGTAATCCAGGCAAATCTGGTCTACCTGCCCGCGCATGTGCTCCCGCAGCAGGGAAAGTTCCGCCACATCGTCCCCGTATTCTATTTCTCCGACGGCCTCGCCCGTGCGGTGCGTCCCCAGCCGGTAGCAGGAATAGCGCACGATGCGCCCCTTCTGGAACAGGAGCACGCGGGTATTGCCCGGCCCCGTATGGACCACGAGCACCTTTTTCTTGCTGAATCCCGGGTATTGCGCCAGCGTTTCCTGCACCTTCACGTAAATGAGGCGCGTCATTTTGCCGTCGTCAATCCGGCGTCCCCGCAGGCCGTGGGCCACGTGCATGCGGTTGACGAACACGTCCACATTGTCCGCCTCGGAAATGATGTTGGAGATCATGAGCCGGACGGAAAGCCTGCTGCCGGTTCCGTATTCCTTGAGAATTTCCAGATAGTCTCCGATGATTTGCACGCAACGGTCCATGGTATGCCGGGAAATGCGGTGGAAACGGAAGATGTCCCGCGCCATGGGCACGGGCTGCTGGAGGAAGTCCAGCAGGCGAATCCTGTCCTGAACCACCTCAGCCACCATCAGGCTCATGGAGCTCGGCCCCAGGTAGATCACCGCCTGCGTTGATAATTCCGAATCCTGAACCTGCTCGCCTTGAATCATTGCCATACCATGTATTGTTTCCCAGCCGTGGAGCAAGAATGGCGGCGTGACAAAAGCGCCATCCCCACCCGTTCCAGCAAGGGGCAGAATAAGGAATTTGCCTTTTGACGGCAAGAGATAAGCGCGGCTCCTTTTCCGGTCCGGAGGAACGGCCCTGCAGGGCGGCTATTTCCCGTAGGCTCCCAGCAGGGGAACCAGGCGCGGGGCAAACCTTTTCATGCAGAAGAAGAGCCCCGCCAGCACGGCGAAGATGACCGGAACCAGGCAGAGCCACAGGACGTCCCAGGCCTCCCCCTTCCACGTAATCCAGCCGCTTTCACGCAGCAGGATGATGACGATGTAGTGCGTGCCGAAGATGAAGAAGCACGCCGGGGCCAGCCCCGCCACCCATCTGGCCGCGCGCGGAAACCATTCCGTGAACAGAATGGCCAGGGACATCAGCCCCAGCATTCCCAGCGCAATAAGCATGGAGTTGTGCTGGTCCCGGTGGCCCACCAGCCACCAAGTGAGCGCGAGCGTGGCAAGCAGGAACGGCACCGCATACCGTCGCACGGATTCCGTCAGGAACGGAAGGGAGTAACGGGATACGTACATCCCCACCAGGAAAAAGCCCAGGCTGTTGGCGATAGGATAGTCATGATCCGCCAGGTCCAGCGCAAAGTAGTTCAGGGAGAGCATGATGATTCCCACCCAGAGCATGTAGTTCCCCATGCGGTGCAGGAGGGGCGCTACAGCGGTATAAATGATGATGTCGCGCAGAAACCACATGGGGGCGTCCACCGGGTGCCCGGCAATGCCCAGGCAGCGGCCGAACGCCGCGAGGGCGGACCAGAAGCCGCTGCCCGCCTCCCCCTTCAGCCATGCATACATGGGCTGGTAGGAGACGTAGTATTCATGAAGGGGGGACCAGCCGATCAGAACGGCCGCCGCCAGCCCCCACACCAGGTACGGGCGGAGAAGAAACCAGCTCCGCTTCCACAGGAAAAAGCTCCCCCCGTCCAGCGGACCGAACGAACCGCGCCCCACAAAGTAACCCGCCGCCAGCAGGAAAAAGGGAGTGCGCGCCGCCAGAAATTCCGCCCATATCCACCGGTAGAGCTCCGCCGAATAGAAGGCCATGTGGTTTGCAATAATCAGGATGCAGGCAATCACACGGGCCACATCCACCCACACCATCCGGTGCGTGGCCGTCCTCTCCAGAATTACGGGAGCGGGAATCTGGGCGTCCGGCGGCGTCATTCCCTTGCGGGGCTGGAGTTACAAAGGGGCGATGCCGAGCTGCTCCGGCAACGCGATGCGGGGGCGCTCCGTCACAATCAGGGGAGCCCCGTCCGTCACGATGACCGTGTGTTCAAAGTGGGCGGATGGCTTGCCGTCCGCCGTGACGACCGTCCAGCCGTCATCCAGAATCTTGACGGAAGGCCTGCCGGCGTTCACCATCGGTTCGATAGCCAGCGCCATGCCCTTTTTCAGGCGCGGAAGCTTGTAATGGGGGCGGTAGTTGGGAACCTGGGGCTCTTCATGCAGATGGCGGCCTATGCCATGGCCTACAAAGTCCCTGACCACGGTGTACCCGCGGGGACGCACAAAGCCCTCCACAGCCGCGCAGACGTCCGCCAGCAGCGCGCCGGGCCTCACCAGTTCAATGGCACGGAACAGGGATTCCTCCGTCACGGCCAGCAGGCGCAGCTTTTCCGGGTCCACCATGCCCACGGGCACGGTCATGGCGTTGTCTCCATGCCAGCCGTCCACAATGGCACCCACGTCCAGGCTCACGATGTCCCCGTTCTGGATGCGGCGCGGACCGCCGCTGCCGTGCACCACTTCCTCATTGATGGAAATGCAGAGCTGGCCGGGGAACCCGCGGTACTGGTAGAAGGAGTTGCCTACCTTGTGCTTCTTGAAGATTTCACGCGCGATGTCGTCTATTTCCCGCGTGGTGCGGCCCGCCTGGACCTCGGCTCCGATCTCCATCAAGATTTCCGCCGTTACAGCTCCGGCCTTTTGCATTTTGGCAACCTCGCCGGGAGACTTGATGTGGATTCGTTCTGCCATGGAATTCGTCTTTCTATTGCCGGTATTCTTCCAGCTTGCGGGCCAGGTCGCGGGAAACCTCGGCAGGTTCCCGTTCCTCGGTTACCGTCATTTTAACCACCAGGCCGCGGGCTTCGTAGTACCTGGCTACGGGCAGCGTCATGGCTTCAAAGTCTTTCCAGCGGCGGGCGAAGGCCTCCATGTTGTCATCCTTGCGGGAGACCATTTTGCCTCCGCATTTGGAGCATTCCTCTTCCGATGTCTGCACCACATGGCCGCACGTGGAGCATTCCCGGCGGTGCATGATGCGCTGTTCAATGAGTTCCCGGGCTACGTCCATCCAGACGACCACGTCCACGGAGGTTCCGCGCTGGGTCAGGAAATGGTCCAGGGCTTCCGCCTGCGCAACCGTGCGGGGATAGCCGTCCAGCAGCCATGCGTCATTGTCCATTTCCGAAAGCCAGCCGCGCACCATGTCGTTGACGATCTCGTCCGGAACCAGCATGGCCTTGTCCATATAGCCCAGGGCTTTCCGTCCCAGCTCCGTGCAGGATTCCACTTCCCGCCGCAGCAGGGAGCCGGTGCTCAGGGAGTTCAGGTTGAAAGTATCAGCCAGAAACCGGCCCTGGGTTCCTTTGCCGGATGCGGGAGGCCCAACCAGGATGAAATGCTTGAGATCCTTCATGTCTTTACTTTCGGAAGAGGGAATGGCGTTCCTTACTGCATGGCATTGTAGGCGATGGCACCAGCCAGCACCAGCAGGGCGATGACGACCCACATGACGGTGACCGTGCGGCTGCCTGCGGCGGCTCCGGTACCCTGGATGTGACCGTATTTGCCCTTGAGCTTGCCCTTTTTCAGGAAGCCGTCGTAGTTGCGGGAGAGAAGAGTGGTTTCCACCTGGCGCATCATGTCAAGCAGCACGCCGACCAGAATCAGAAGGCTGGTGCCCCCGAAGAATTGGGTGACCAGGTAGGGGATGCTGCCCCCGATGTTCAGCAGGGAAGGCAGGAAGTAGATGAGGGTCAGGAATGCGGAACCGGCAAAGGTCAGCCTCTGCATGGTCTGGTCCAGGAAAAGGGCGGTGGGAGGTCCGGGGCGGATGCCGGGGATGTAGCCGCCGTTGCGCTTCAGGTCTTCCGCGATCTGGGAGGGCTGGAACATGGTAGCCACCCAGAAGTAGGAGAAGAAGAAGATCATGAGGCCGGAAATGATGTAGTAGCCGGAGGAAGCGGGGTTCATCCAGTCATTCATCTTGGTGGCGATCCACTGCAGCGTGGTGTTGTAGTGGGCGATCTGGGAGAAGAGCACCTGCGGAAGGGACAGGATGGCCGTGGCGAAGATGACGGGCATCACGCCGGAGTAGTTGAGCTTGAGCGGCAGGTACTGAGTGGCGCCGTTGAACATTTTATTGCCCATGACCCGTTTGGCGTATTGCACGGGTATGCGCCGCTGGGCCTGCGTTACCGTGACGACGAGCGCCACCACGATAATCAGGAAGGCGATCAGGGCCACGAGCAGCATGGCGCCCATCGGGACGACCGCGCCGTCCTTGTACACCAGCGTTTTCCAGGCCAGGGTCACCGCGCCCGGAAGGGCATGGATAATGTTGACGGAAATAATGAGGGAGACGCCGTTGCCGACGCCGCGCTCCGTAATCTGGTCGCCTATCCACATCAGGAACATGGTGCCCGCCACCATGATGAGCACCGTCATCAGGGCAAACTGCATGCCTGGGTCAATGACGAGCTGGCAGTCCGGAGGGATGTTGAGGCCCACGGCTTTCAAACGGTCCGGATGTTCCAATGTACCGACCAGGAACCAGCCCTGCACAATGGCGATGACGATGGCAATGGCGCGCGTCCATTTGGTCATCTTCTGGCGGCCTCCCTCTTCCCGCACCATCTTGGCCCACTGGGGAACCACCGCGGAAAGGAGCTGGGTCATGATGGAAGCGGAGATGTAGGGCATGATGCCCAGCGCAAAAATGCCGCACTGCTGCAGGCCGCCGCCGGAAAAGATGGTCAGCACGGTAGCCAGGCCCGCACCGGGGCCGCTGGCATTCGCGGAGGCTTCAATCACTTTCTGCAGCTCCATGACGTCAATGCCCGGCAGGGGTATCTGTACCCCCAGGCGGACGACGACGATCATCGCCAGTGTGAACAAAATCCGGTGCCTGAGCTCCGGTACTTTCATGGAGTTTGCAAATGCGGATATCATGGTCCTGTAATATAGAAGTTGTCGCGCAGCTTGGCTTGCATGTCACGGCGGCTTGTACCCGGGGCATCCATGGGGACCGCAACAGTAAACACAATGATGCGAACCGGGTCAAGCTGCATGACCCGGTTCGCCAAATGTGATTAGGCTTCGCTGAGCACGGTGACGGTGCCACCGGCCTGAGTCACCTTTTCGCGGGCGCTGGCGCTCACGAAGTCCACGACTACGTTCAGGCTTTTGGTCAGGGTGCCGTTGCCGAGAAGTTTCACGGCGTCACAGGGACCTTGAACGAGCTTGGCTGCACGCAGGGTGTTTTCATCAACCGTAGCGCCGGCTTCAAACACGCGTTCGAGCTGGGAGAGGTTGACGATGAGGATTTTGTCCTGGAAGCGGGTGTTGTTGAACCCCTTCTTGGGCAGACGGCGGTGAAGGGGCATCTGGCCGCCTTCAAATCCCGGGCGGATGGAGCCGCCGGAACGGGCCTTCTGGCCCTTGTTGCCTTTGCCGCAGGTCTTGCCGAGACCGGAGCTTTCCCCGTTGCCGAGGCGCTTCCTGCGGTGCTTGGCTCCCGGATTGGGCTTAATCGTATGAAGCTGTAACATGTTATTTACAATGGTTGGATTTCGTGGAGGCGGCGGCACGGGGCGGCCGCCTCCTGGTCAGATTAGATGGCCTTTTCCTTCTTCTTGCCGCGGTCGGCAAGGACCTGGTCGCTCGTGCGCAGGGAAGCGAGAGCCTGCAGGGTAGCCTTCACCACGTTGGCATGGTTGGAGGAACCGAGGGATTTGGCAACGATGTCACGCACGCCGGCTGCTTCCAGCACGGCACGGATGGTGTTGCCGGCAATGAGGCCGGTACCGGGGGAGGCGGGCTTCAGGAGCACCTTGCCGCCGCCGAATTCGGAGTAGACTTCATGCGGAATCGTGCCGTTGGCGATGGAGACCGGGCGAAGCTGGCGCTTGGCGGCTTCCGTAGCCTTGCGGATGGCGTCTGCCACTTCATTGGCCTTGCCGAAGCCGAAGCCTACGCGGCCTTCCATGTCGCCGCTCACGACGAGGGCGGAGAAGGAGAAGCGGCGGCCGCCCTTGACGACCTTGGCGCAACGGTTGATGAACACAACCTTTTCAGCGAGCTGGGGGCCTTCTTCCACGGGAGCTTCAGCCTGGGGGCCACGGCGTCCGTCACGGCGGGGACCACGGGGTCCGCGGCCATTCTGGCCGTCACGGCGGGGTCCGCGGGGACCGCGGAAGTCGCGGCCGCCCTGTGCGGGTTGCTGCGCTTGAGCGGGAGCGGCGGCTTCCGTAGCAGGAGCAGTGTTTTCCGTTTCGTTATTCATTTAGGGAATCTTTCAATTAGAATTTCAAACCAGTTTCGCGGGCGGCATCGGCCAGAGCCTTCACCTTGCCGCAGAACTTGAAGCCACCGCGGTCGAAGACGACTTCAGTGACATTGGCGGCCTTCGCACGTTCACCAATCAGGTTGCCTACCTTGGTGGCAGAGGCGCGGTTGGCGAGCTTGGAAGGATCGGCGATGGATGCATCGGCCGTGGAAGCGGAGCAGATGGTCTTGCCCACCGTGTCGTCGATGATCTGGGCATAGACGTGACGGTTGGAGAAATAGACAGCCAGGCGGGGGCGGGAAGCCGTTCCGGAGAGCTTTCTGCGGATGCGGCGGCGAACCTTGGCGCGGATGGCTTTGCGATTGATAGTACTCATCGTGTATAAATATGTTGTAATAGTTATTACCTGAATTACTTACCGACGCTCTTGCCTTCCTTGCGGCGGATAACTTCACCGGCAAAGCGCACGCCCTTGCCCTTGTAGGGTTCCGGGGGATAGTACGCACGGACTTCAGCGGCAAACTGGCCTACGACCTGCTTGTCGATGCCTTCGACCGTCACTTTCGTGTTTTCGGTCACGGTCACCTTGAGGCCTTCGGGAATTACCTGGTTGATCGGATGGGACTTGCCCAGGTTCAGATCCAGGATGTTGCCCTTCACGGCGGCGCGGAAACCGACGCCGACGATTTCAAGGTTTTTGACGAAGCCTTCGGAAACGCCGATGACCATGTTGTTCAACAGGGAACGGTTCGTGCCGTGCAGGGCGCGAAGCTGGCGGCTTTCGCCAGCGCGGTCAACGGAAAGCTGATTGCCTTCAACGGAGGCGGTGATGCCTTCCGGAAGCGTCCAGGAAAGCTTGCCTTTGGGGCCTTCCACCTGAACGGAAGAGCCGTTAACCTTTACCGTTACCTTGTCCGGCAATGTGATGGATTTTTTACCAACTCGGGACATATGTTTAGGAAATGTTAATGGTTACCATACAAGGGCGAGAAGTTCGCCGCCGATGCTCTGCTTGCGCGCCTGCGCACCGGTCATCACACCACGGGAGGTGGAGACGATGGCAATGCCAAGCCCACTGAGAACGCGGGGAATGTCCTCGGAAGAAACGTACTGGCGGCGGCCCGGCTTGGAGCTGCGCTTCACGTCGGTGACGACCGGCTTGCCCTGGGAGGTAAATTTGGTCTTCACCTTGATTTGCTTCTTGGTTCCTTCACCGGTCACTTCATAGTTCCAGATGTAGCCTTCTTCCTGCAGAATCCGGGCGATTTCCACCTTGATGTTGGAGCAGGGAGCGGTAAATTCCTCATTGCCGGCCAGGCTGGCGTTTTTCAGGCGGGTGAGGAAGTCGGAAATGGGGTCACTTAATACGGCCATGGTAAGAAATAGTTAGGCGTTAGCGGTTTGAGTTTCTTCGGCCTTCTTCGGTTCACGCATGGGAACGCCCAGACCGCGAAGCAGGTCGCGGCCTTCATCGTCCGTAGGAGCGGAAGTCACGAAAATGATGTCGAAGCCGATCTGACGCTTGATCTGGTCAAGTTCGATTTCGGGGAAGATGGACTGGTCGGAGATACCGATGGCATAGTTCCCGTTGCCGTCAAAGGACTTGTAGGGAAGGCCGCGGAAGTCGCGGATGTTCGGAGCCGTCACGTTGATGAAGCGGTCCAGGAATTCCCACATGCGGGCGCCGCGCAGCGTTACGCGGGCTCCCAGAGGTTCGCCTTCACGCACCTTGAAGTTGGCCACGCTCTTGCGGGCGAAGGTGACGGACGGCTTTTGTCCGGTAATTTTAGCGATTTCATTGACGGCATCTTCCACGGCCTGTTTGCGGTCCGGGTGCTTGCCCATGCAGGAGGTGACAACGATCTTCTCCAGGCGGGGAATCTGATGCACGTTCTTGTATGCATGCTTCGCTTGAAGGCCGGGAACGACCTTTTCACGGTAGTATGTTTGCAGTGTTGGTGTACTCATTGTTTTAGCGGGTCAGCTCTTTATTAATGATTTATGTGGCTTAAGCGCAGGGTCAGGCCGGAGGCCTAGCCTACTTTTTTCACGTTGGAGATGTGAATCGGGCCGTTAATCTCCTGAATGCCGCCTTCCGGGTTCTGTTCCGTCGGGCGCACAGCCTTTTTCAGGGTGCGGACGCCTTCTACGATGACAGTACCTTTGGAAGCATTCACGGCGAGAACGGTGCCGCGCTTGCCCTTGTGGTTACGTCCGGCGATGATTTCTACTTCATCACCTTTTTTCACGTGGGTCTTCATATATGACTATTTCTTACGCGTTTATGCGATTAAGATCTACCACCCCCTTGGTGGTAGGGCAGGAAGAGTATTATAGGATAGGCCTTTTCGTCAAGCCCGCATCCTAAAAAAATCGTTTTACCGCCCCTGCGCCAATGTGGAACGATCAATGGAGAAGCGCCCCGGCCTGCAAAAGACACCGGGCCCGGTTTCCGAACCGCCGGAACGGTTTTATTCATCATCCGTAGGAATCTCCGCTCCCTGCCAGCGCAGCTTGGCCCTCAAGAGAGCGCCGAAGTTCTGTTTGCGGAGATGAACCAGGGAGAGGGTTTCCGGAGCTTTCCGGATCACGAGGCTTTCTCCCACTTCAATGGGATAGGCGGAACGGCCGTCCAGGGAATAAACCATGGAATCAAAGCGGCCGCGGCGCTCGCGGGGCCGCAGGCGTATGGTCATGGTGTCCGGAAGCACCACGGAACGGTTGGTCAGGCTGTGCGGGCAGATGGGGGTGACGCACACCACGCGGGACATGGGCCATACCAGCGGCCCTCCGGCGGAAAGGGAGTACGCCGTGGAGCCGGTGGGGGTGGAGACCAGAACGCCGTCCGCATGGTAGCGGTTCAGCAGTTCTCCGTCTATCTCGGCATCCAGGTCCACCATCTTGCCGGACTGGGCGCGGATGAGGGAGACTTCATTCAGCGCCAGCTTGCGGGGAGGGACTGCGACACCGTCCACGCCCATCCGGACCACCTCCAGCATGGAGCGCTCGTCCGTCAGGAAAGAACCCTCCTGGAGGGCGTACGCCAGCAGCGGCAGCTCCTGTACGGAACAGGTGGTCATGAATCCCAGGCGCCCCAGGTTCACGCCCGCCAGGGGCACGTGGTGCGCAGCCGCCAGAGAGGAGACGGTCAGCATGGTGCCGTCCCCGCCGAAGGTTACCAGCATGCTGCACCGGACGATGGCCTGTTCCAGGGCATCCGGCGTCTCAATGACGCAGGACCCCAGCCCGTGGCGGGAAAGCTCGCGGCGCATGATGCGCAGCGCTTCCCCCAGTCCCAGTTTTTCCGCCAACGCGACCAGGCCGATTACCTTGGAAGGATTCATGCGGGCAAGCATACTGCATTTTCCCGCGCCGCTCAACTGGTAAACCACGGCAGGGGGAAAGATTCCTTCCGGGCATCCCTATCCATTAAATTTCAATTCCTGTTTCTTTTTTGTTATACAAGATTATAAACATGTGTTAAAGATAAAAAGCGTGAATTGGTCCCTCCCCGTCCTGCTGCTTTTTCTGATGCCGGGCTGCTCCACTACGGAGAAGTGCGGCCAGAAAACGGCCCCGGCCGTACAGGCGACAGAGGCGCATGTAAAAAATGGGGACCTACATACTTGACTAACCATCCAACTAGATGACCTTCTATTCAATTTGCATGCAAGTATTTTGTCGTAAATACTGCATAATATCTGGACGATGCTTGGCAAGTATTTCATCTAATGCCTCTTGAACAAAAGGAGCAACCCAATATTGAGAATTTTCTGGAGGTTGCATGCCACATTCCAGATAATCAATATAGTCACTTGAAGACATATAGTGTTCTTTTATGGAAAACATATACGATATATGTAAACAAAATAGATCCTTTAAATCAAAAGAAAAAACATTCAATTTTTTTACTCTATTTGGAAGATGTATTTCATTATCATTCAATATAATATTTGAAAAAAAGTTATAGTGCATATTATTATTGCATCTATCTCTTATTTTCTTATATCTGTCATCTTTTTCAAATACAAGTGACCGGAGATTTTCTAAAGATTTAACGTCTCGAATATAGCGAGACATTATTCTGAATTCTGGCAAAGAATCTTTACCATTTAACCAATTATCAATTTGTTGAACAACTAGATTTTCAATATTAAAATTATTTTTTAAATACAAATTTGAATATATGTTAATTATGATGGAATCATGATATTTTCTCATTAATGCCCAGGCATCATTTATTCGTCCATTTTTAAGAGTATTTTTTATTGATTCCAAGGTTCCTTTCAATGATGAGTATACATAACTATCTATATTACATATAGACTTTGTTCCTTGTGTCATATAAGAAAATACATTTGTAGATAAGGAATTGTAAAAATCTATATATTGATCCAATTCTTTAAAAATTGCATGGTTTTGATACTCAATATCATCCTCTATCATCATAAAAACACAAATTTAATATGAACAATTATTATTCAAAATCTTCTTATACTTCTTATACATGGAATGAGATTCAGCAATTTTCAAGGCATGTATATCAATGTTACATTGATTCTCTGGGTCAGACAAATGAAGCATCCAAACAACACAAAAATTATTCCATTTATCTGTCAGAGCGGATATTATTCTACAAACTAAATCAGAAAAGGAGATCGGAGCTTTACTTAAAAAAGTCAATCCCGAAAGAGGATCGATGGAAGTTTGGACCGTATTATGTTGCTCATCCAGAAGCCAAGATAAGAATTGAGTCCTTAACAATAGGGGAACTCGAAGATCAGTTAAAACGGTCGGGTATTCCTCAGTCACGTTGGTCTCAATGGACAAATAGGCATAAGCAAATTTAGCAATTTTCTCATTTAGGCAACGATCGGCAAAGTTTTGTAGAGTCAAAGTAGAAGGAAGATATGGTAAAATATTATCGCTTCTATCTTTTTCAATAGATGATTTTACTGAAAATTCAATATTATCACGAAAATTAATACAAAATTCAATTTGTTCATCATAAGATAATTTCTTATCATTCATACAACCATAAAAATACACAAAAATGAGAATATGTCAATTAGACAATCATCATTAAACCCAATAATGGTTAATTTAATCCTTATTAATTTTTATATCATTCAATTTTAAGGACAATTTTCTACTCGCCCAATATGGGTAAGAAAATTGTAATACAAAATAATTCTCAATACGCTGAAAATAAACGCGTACGAACCAATCAAAACACGACAAAATTTCCCTATCAACCAAGCGATGATATGGGAAAAACTAAGCTCAAATACACTTCTCTCTATGACTTCTTCTCCAAATTTCCTAATGAGGAATCCGCTCGGAAGTATTTTGAGTTAAAAAGATGGAATGGTCATGTCCGTTGTCCTCATTGTGGTTCCAATTATATCACCGAATGTAAGGATCAAAAACCGATGCCTTATCGCTGTAAGGATTGTAGAAAGTTCTTCAGCGTCAGATTTGGTACAATTTTAGAGGAATCCAAATTGCCTCTTCACAAATGGTTGATGTGCATGTACCTGTTGGCGACTTCCAGAAAAGGCATTTCCTCCATCCAGATTTCAAAAGAACTTGGAATCACTCAGAAGACTGCCTGGTTCCTATGTCACAGAATAAGGGAAGTTTGGATGAAGGATAAAAAGGAGAAGTTGGACGGTATCGTGGAAGTAGATGAAACCTTCATCGGAGGAAAAGAATCCAACAAGCATTTTTCCAAGAAGCTAAATCAGGGAAGAGGTTCCGTAGGTAAACTGATTGTCATTGGAGCAAAACAGAGAAATGGTAATGTTATTGTGAAGCACATTGACAATACGTCTGCTTACAATTTACAAGGTTTTATCAATAAACATGTTGAGAAAAAATCCAATGTGTTTACCGATGAATTCAAATCCTACAAAGGATTGACTGGTTTTGTCCATGAGTTTGTCAATCACTCAGGGAAGCAATACGTCAATGGAGAGGTTCATACTAATTCCATTGAAAGTTTCTGGTCTCTACTAAAAAGAGGTTACTATGGAGTTTACCATTACATGTCTCCTAAACATTTGAAGAGGTATATCCATGAGTTTTCCTACAGGCACAATACCTCTAAGGTAGAGACAATGGATTTTATAGGAGATACGATTGCCAAGATGGTTGGTAAGAGGTTGATGTATCGTGATTTAGTGAATTGATTTTGAAAATAGAGAGTAAATAGTTTTATGGAAGAAAAAAATCAAAATTGCTTAGTTGGTCCATCTAATGAAATTTTTCGTATTTCGGAAATACCAATATCCCGATGGAGAAAATTATTATTTCTTTTAATTTCTAAACTATTGAATGTGAGGGAAGAATTTCCATATAGATGGCGATATAGAGGCAAGAAAATTGATAAAAATGGTTGTAAAATAAATTACAACCATGAATTTTGCTATCATCAATTATCAATTTTATGACCGTTTTTTAATCCAATCACATGCTGATTGTGCTAACCATCCTCTATGATTAGAATTCAATTCAGATATGAGAATACGATCGTTTTGATCTAAACAGATACTCAATTTATCATAAATTTGACCTGCAGTTGAACTTGTATAAACAAGGTAATGAGATTTCATAATCTTGCAGCTATCATAACTTTCGATTGCAGCATACAAGTCATCATATTTTTGACCTGGTGTATTCAAATCATAGGAAATACTATAAATTTTGCTCATTTAATTTTCCTCCTTTCTACTCAATAAGAAGTTCGCGTTGAGAAACGACCATATGGTCTATCAATTTCTCAACCTCATATCTTATAGAGCAAATATCATGCCAGTTTTTATAAAATTATATAACTCATTTGTATTCTATAGAAATAAATTGTTTTCCAACAATTTAAATAAATAAAACGAGTGTGTCAAAATGTCACAATATTAGACAAATTGACGCGGTTAATGTGACATAATGACCGAGGAACCCATATGTCAGGCGACTTTACTCGGCAGAATCTTTCATCACATCATCCAGAAGACTATGCACATCTATCTGTAGATTTTTACAAATGTTGATGACCTCCGTGAATGTAAGATACCGTTCTCCTACTTCATATTTGTTGATGAAGGTATGAGGTGTATTCAGGAGTTCTCCCAAGTCCCGTTGAGTCATATTCAACTCTAAACGTTTTTCTTTTAATATTTTACGAAGATTTTTCTCTTCATTACTATTCCTGTTCCTCATTTTGGAACAATAACAGAGAATGAGGTTGTACCAAATTCAGGTACAAAAGTGTTTACAAGTCATTTGGAATTCGGTAATAGGTCTTCAATGTTCCTAAAATAGGAACAAACCTAGATAAGAACTATGAAGACATTATTACTTGGAACAGTCCTAGCATCCTTGGCTCTGCTTACCTCATGCAGTAAGTCATCGTCCAATGGAGATGGAAACAATTCAGAAGCTCCATTGACACTGGAAGGAAAAACTCTTACAGGAGGCATGTATGTAGACTATCAGGAAGGTGATGGTTGGGAATTGGAAGCAAAGGATTTTGTTTTCAGTACCGGAACCGTTACATTTGATGCAGTCGAATATGATGCTAATGACCATGAAACAACCAGAACGATTACAGGAAGCTATGTTTTTGAAAAGACCGGAACCAATGTAGGAATTTTGCAGATTGAGTCAAATTGGGTAGGATTTCATCTTAATTTGACGTTTAATGGTAATAATGTTGCTGCTGAAGGTACAATGAAAGAGAATATGGGAAAGGAATTACCTGCAAAGGGTACATTTGATAAGATGTAATTTATTTATTACAAATATATTATGAAAAACGTTGACTAGAATACCTAGTCAGCGTTTTTGTCTAAGTTATTCACCTTCAGATGAAAAGGGAATGACGAAAATATTATAAAATAGTTTGGTTAGTCAAGTATATAGGTCCCAAAAAATGCGCCCTACCGGGTGAGGGGGAAAAGATATACTCCCATGAGCGTCGCAGACGCCCTGCAATACAGTGAAACCGGCTATGCCTCCTGGTATGGCGGGAAAGGACGCAGCATGAAGACATCCTCCGGAGAGTACATCAATCCCCAGCGGTCCATGACGGCGGCCCACAAAACCCTGCCGATGCCGTGCAAGGTGAAAGTCACCTGCCTGGCCACGGGCAAATCAGCCGTCGTCAGGATCAACAACCGAGGCCCCTTTCACAGCAACCGCCTGATAGACCTGACCGCGTCCGCCGCAAGCCGCATCGGCCTGCACAGCCGCGGCGTATCCAAGGTCCGTCTGGAAGTCATTTCAGTGGGTGACGGCCCGTACGAGGTTTTCGCCCGTTAATCCCTTTTATCATTTCCCGTATCTCTACTTTCTCCATCCATGATTCCGCCCCGCATTCTCCTTGCCGGCCTGGCATGCCTGTGCCCGTTCACCCTGGCTCAGAAGCTCAAATCGGATCCCCACAAAACGCTGATCATCATTTCCACCAGCGATATGCACGGCAATCTGGAAAAATTCCCCAAACTGGCCACGCTGGTAAAACAGTACCGCGCCAAATACCCGCACGTGCTGCTGGTGGATTCCGGAGATTATTTCATGGGCAACCCCTATGTGGACGACTGGGAAAAACGGGGCGAACCCCTGACTGTCCTGATGAACAAGCTTAAGTACGACATCGTGACCATCGGGAACCATGACCTGGATTACGGGCAGGAAGCCCTGCGGGACCACATTAAGGGGATGCCCGGCACCAAGTTTGTCGTTACCAACGTCAATCCCTCCCCCACGCTGGAAAATTGTTTTTCCCCGTATGCCAGCATCCCCATCAAGGGCACGCCGATTTCCATAGGGTTCATCGGCCTGGTGGACCTGCAGACCACGGACGTCCGCAGGATGAGCGGCATTTCATGGAAACTGCCGGATGAAGAGGATTACAAGGGCATCACGGACAGGTTCCGCCTGCACCATAACACCATCAATGTCATCCTCAGCCACCTGGGATACGACCACGATCTGAAAATGATGAAGTATTCTCCGAATATCGACGTCATTCTGGGTGGCCATACTCATGTGATGCTTCCGCACGGCCATCTCAGAACCGGAACGCTGCTCAGCCACACGGGCCACAGACTGAGCCATGCAGGCGTTACGGAAATCCCCTTCTCCACGGAAAAACCCGCCTCCATCCTTTCCAAGTCCACGAAGGCCGTTTCCCTGGACGAAAGGATTCCCAGCGACCCGGAAGTAGAGAAGATTGTCCAGCAGTTCACCGGAAACCCGTTCTTCAACCAGCAGGTGGGCGTCGCCGGGGAGGATATCACGCACGTCACCGTAGGCACCTTTTTCTGCAAAGCCATCCAGCAGGCCTCCCATTCGGACATTGCCATTTACAACCGCGGCGGCGTACGGGCCAGAAGCCATCTCTGCAAGGGCCCCATCAAGATCAAGGATATTTATGAAATGGAGCCCTTCCGGGAAAAGGTCGTCACCTGCTCCATGAGCAAGGCGGACATTGAACAACTGATTCTGTCCAAATTCATGTCCCCGTCCGATGACGAAGGAGGCATTCTGGAAGTTTACTGCTCCGGCTTTTCCTACCAGATTATGGACGGCGTTACGCCAAGCATCACCAGCACCTTGAAAAACGGCGTCATTTACACTGTCGCGATGGGCGACTACCTGTGCAACAATTTCAAATTCCCTCAAAAGGGAAACGGCAAACCGACGGGAATAAGCGTCCGTTCAGCCCTGATCGAATATCTGAAACAAATCAAGGAGCTTTTCAATCCGCCGCCGCCCAAACTGCCCATCATCAAAGATACGACGTTCGCCCTGTAAGCGGCACGGGAACCGCATGCCGCAGGGCGGCGGGATGGATTGAACAAGCTGGGCGGCCATGCTACATTCCTTCCAGCCATGCAGCCGGAATCCCATCACGCAGCGCCGGAAGAGGAACGGAACTTCAGCGGTTTCCGCATCCTTCCATCCGGAGCGCCGGTGACGGACACGCCCCCCTTCGACCGCCTGTTTGAAGAGGGGGCCGGAAACGGATTATATGCCCTCGCGGTCTCCAACTGGGAAACCGCGCCTGACCCGGGCGCCTTTTTTATCAAGAACATGGCGCGCCAGGCGCTCACCCGCATGGCGCACGCCGCCGCGGAAAGGCCGGATGAGGTGGACACCGTCCTGGACCACCTGCTGGCCCCCACGGCGGAAAGAGCGGCCCTGGCGGAACAGTTCCCTCCCGTGCCGGGGGCGGAATACGTCACTCCGGGCGTCATCGCCGGATGGCTTGAGGATTTCCGGAGGCTGGTGAAAAAGGAAGTCGGCACCCGCGGCATCACTCCCGCCGCGTGGCTGAACGGGCTGGGCGCCCCCTGGAACCAGATTGGGAAGGTATTCTTCCACCTTGCGGAAAACCGGGATGACGCCACGGGCTCCCGGCCCTTTGCCTTCATGGCTACCTTTGCGCATCAAAGCGCGGCGGACAACCAGGTGCGCCACCTTCCCCTTTCCACCGCCCTGAAACTTCATGAAGGGAACTACACTGCCCTGCTGGCCGTGCTCCAGCCCTTGAAGGAAGCGGCACGGGAAAGCTCCCTGCTGCAGCGACTGCTGGACAATGGAAAGATTTACGCCCCGCTGGCCTGGAGCGCTGCGGAAGCCCGGGACTTTTTACAGGACACGCCGGCCTATGAACATGCAGGCATCATCGTGCGCATGGTGAACCTGTGGAGAAAATCCCCTCCCAAATTACAGGTAAAAGTCACGGCGGACGCTCCCGGCAGTGAAAAAACGGCTCATTCCTCCGGGCTTTCCGTCCACAGCCTGCTGCGGTTTTCCGTAGCCGCCACGCTGGGAGGCAGGGACCTGGCCCCGGAGGAACTGGAGGAACTGCTCAGCAATGGAGACGGCCTGATACGCTTCAAGGGGGAATGGGTGCGCGTGGACGCTCAAAAAGTCCGGGACCTGATGGACCGGTGGACCAAGGCGGCGCGCATGATGAGTTCCCTGGGCATTCCCCTGGTTCAGGGGCTGAGGCTGCTGGTCAACGGCCCTTCCGACCAGCTTGCGCAGCTCCCGGAACCGGATGAAGACTGCGTGATGGAACCGGGCCGGGATCTCCGGCAGGCCCTGGATATCCTGGCGGGGGAGGTTCCCGTCTCCGTGCCGGAGCTTGCGCCCCGGTTGAACGCACTGATGCGCCCTTACCAGAAAGAGGGCTTTTCCTTCCTGTACCGGGTTACGGAACGGGGCTTCGGCGCCTGCCTGGCGGACGACATGGGGCTGGGGAAAACCCTTCAGGCCATCGCATGGCTGGATGCGCTGCGGAGGGAAGGCCGGCTGGAAGGCCTCCCGGCCCTGATCGTGGCCCCGGCGTCCCTCCTGTCCAACTGGAAGGAGGAAGCGGAACGCTTCGCGCCGGAGCTCGCCCTGCGCATCATGCACCCCTCCGCCCCGGATTCATGGCAGCCGGAGGAAATCCCGCGCCGGGAAGGCTGCCACGCCGTCATTACTACCTACGGCATGGCCGCGCGCGCGCCTGCGCTGGCCGGGCTGCATTTCCCGGCCATCATTCTGGATGAAGCCCAGGCCATTAAAAACGCAGGTTCCGCACGTTCCCGCGCCATCCGCTCCCTGCACGGGGAGAGGCGCGCCGCCCTGTCCGGCACGCCGGTGGAAAACAACCTGAATGAATTATGGAGCCTGATGGAATTCCTGAATCCGGGCCTGCTTGGCGGCAGAAAAAGCTTTGAAGCCTTCACCCGCTCCCTGGAACGAGGCTATGCCCCGCTGCGCCGCCTGGTGCGCCCTTTCATCCTGCGCAGGATGAAGACGGATCCGGCCCTGGTCCCCGACCTGCCGGACAAGACGGAAATACCCGCCTACTGCCCCCTCACGCCGGAACAGGGCGCCCTGTACCAGACGCAGATAGATACGCTGCACGCCATGCTGGACGAACCGGACCCGGCCGCCCGCCTCATGCTGATCCTGCCCGTCCTGGCGCGCCTCAAGCAAATCTGCAACCATCCGGCGCAGTTCCAGGGCACGGACGACTACGCCCCGGAACGCTCCGGAAAGTTCCTGCGTCTTCAGGAATTGTGCGCCTCCATCGCCGCCCGGCAGGAAAAAGCCATCCTCTTCACGCAGTTCCGTTCCATCATTCCCCATCTGCACGACTTGCTTTCCGGGGTCTTCGGCCGTTCCGGGCTTACCCTGCACGGAGGCACGCCCATTCCGGAACGCCAGGGCATCGTCACCGCCTTCCAGAAGGAATCCGGGCCTCCCTTCTGCATCCTGTCCCTGAAGGCCGCCGGGACCGGACTGACTCTGACCCAGGCCTCCCACGTCATCCATGTGGACCGCTGGTGGAACCCCGCCGTGGAGAACCAGGCGACGGACCGGGCCTACCGCATCGGCCAGCACCGGAACGTGCTGGTGCACCGCCTGATCTGCCGCGGCACCATTGAGGACCGCATTGACGCCATGCTGACGGAAAAGCGCCGCATGGCGGACGACCTGTTCTCCGGCGGCCCGGAACAGTGGCTCATGAACATGAGCGCAGAAGAACTTAAGGACGTTCTTTGCAAGAGCTGAACCAATTTCATCTCCTGAAGGAACGGTTGATGAAAATCAATTCAACGGGGAGATGAGAAAGGAAACAGAAAAATGCATTAACACGCATTTTTTCCTCTCTGATGAGGGAAAGTCAGAAAATCCGGTTTTCTTGATGAGACCTGTTTTTGGCATCTGGCCGCCCATGCCGGAGAATTTGCCGGAAATCATAAAAACAGGGGCGTACACCATCACGGCATTCCACCTGTTTGCGGCAGCCTTGGAACAATCCCATGACGAAATCTTTCACCGTGCATTCCGCGTCCATTGTGTCTCACCCATATTAGCCATGCAAAGTTGCACCGGGGAAACTGATTCGCGAGCTTCCAGGAATGCCTTATCTAACAGTAAAGCTTATAATTTATTTATTATGAATTAGAAAAATATTTTTACCACCCAATTCCTTTACGATGGAATAACGGCAAAACATCTACCGGGATTATCAATTTCCATTGACAATTTATCATTTCAATTTCATAGGTGATAATATGATGATGGTTCCAAAAATATTGTGCTGTTTTTCGCTTGTTTTGGGCATCCTCGTTGGAGCGGCACATGCCAAACAAGCAAAATGCGGCTATGAGCTCATAAATATTTCAGAGCCGACAGCAGAGCTGGTTGAACCGGTTAAGGGAAAATCAATGAAATTCAAGGTTCATGCGACTGCCATGGCAACTTACACTCACAAGGACGGCTCCACTGTTTCAGAGATCGTGAATCTAGATCAGGGTGCCACTGTTGTCGTGGATGTCTCGGAAGACCTGCCCTGGAATGAGAGAGCAAAAGAAAAGGCGATTCTTCTTTTACACCAAAAAGCCCTTTCCAGAAGAATGGAATTATGCAGAGACAACGGATGCAGCAAATAATGGCGGTAACACAATAACCATACATATTAACAATAACATAGGGCAATGAAGATGAAAATATTATTAAAAATAACCATTTTGACCATAGGATGCAGCGCCATGCTGGCCATCAATCCATCATTTGGAGCGGACGAAGCACAAGAACAGGCCGCCGGGGCCGTCCAGTTTCCTGCCGGTTCCTATAAAAATCCCGCCGTGCTTGATCTTAAAGGGGTCAAGGATTACAGCATGCTGGAATCGGCGCGAGATGAATACCTCAGAAAACATTACGACGGCTACCGTGTTCTGGGTGAAGGATTCACCATGATTGGAGGCCGCTACATCCTTACCGTCAGCTTGACGAATGATGAAGACGAAAACAAGGTAAACAATCTTAAGCTGGTCTATTTCGACATGACTGATGCGTATAAGAAATTAGGCAAATCAAAAGACAGGCAGACGCGCGAGAAAATAAAGGAATTGAAGAATAATCACCAACCCATGAGTGAAAAGGAACTCATGGAAAAACTGGAACGGGGGACGACGGAAAAAACCGGAAAATAAGATAAATGCCATCTGGCCCCGGTTTTCATTTTAATCCCTTTCTATTTCCATCGTGAGGGATTTTTTACTGGAATGACTCCGCGCGCTGGCCTGTTAAATATAGAGCCTGTATTTTCTGATAAGCCGTAGTTTTGTTTTTTCAGGAATGCGACTCGCAGGCATCATTTCCATGATGCCTGCGAGTCAAACCCTGTACATCTGCTTTTCCAGCGTCTTCTGCTATTTTCCTTCTCAGGAAACCACGGCCAGCGGCGCGGTGGTTTTCCAGTCTCCGCGGGTAAAGTCCGGGAACTCCACGGGCATGCCGCCCTGCGCGATGGAATGAGCCGTCAACGGCAGCAGGGAAGACCAGGCGGCTCCTTCGTAAATATTCTGGTCCATCGGCTCTCCGTTCCGGAGGCATTCCACGATGCGGGAAAGCATCACGAAGTCCATGCCGCCGTGGCCGCCCATTTTCGTAGCCAGATTCCCGATGCGTTTCCAGAGCGGATGGTCGTATTTCTCGTAAATGGCGGCCAGCTTCTCCCGGCCTTCAATCCATTCGTGATAGTTGCCGTTGCCCAGCTTTTCACCCGCCACGCGGGTCGGGAAGCCGGCCAGGGTGCCTTCGGTTCCCTGGATCAGGTTGGCGCGGGAATAGGGCCGGGGGGACGTTTCATCCAGTTGGACGACAATAGTGCGCCCCAGTTGCGTCTTGACGATGGCCGTGTTCATGTCCCCGCAGATGAAGGGGGTATTGTTCCAGCGGTGGTCCGCGGGAAGGTGTTTTTTGGCGTAGGCATTGCGCCCGAGCGCAGGGGAGGCGAACGCAGCCACCCGGCTGAAATGGTCTTCTCCGCGCGCCAGGTTCATGTACTGCGCCACGGGCCCCAGTCCATGGGTGGGGTACAGGTTACCGTTGATCCGGGTATGGTATTCAGGCCGCCAGGCCCCTTCCCCGCGCGTGTCCCCCAACTGCGTCACCAGGCAGTGGATATATGCAGCCTCCCCGTGGAGCAGATCGCCGATGACCCCCTGCCGGACCATGTTCAGGAACATAAGCTCGTCCCGGCCGTAGTTGACGTTTTCCATCATCATGCAGTGCTTCCGGGTGGCCTCGCTGGTGTCCACCAGATTCCAGAGTTCTTCCAGGGAGACGGCCAGCGGAACTTCCACAAAGGCGTGCGCGCCGTGCTTCATGCTGTCGCAGGCGATTCCGGCATGGGTGCTCCAGTCCGTGCTGATGATGACAGCGTCCGGTTTCAGCTCCTTCAGCATGGTCAGGTATTCCGTGTCCCCGCCGGAATAACTCAGCGGGCTTTTCCCCATCTTGGAAAGCACGCGGTCCACGCCGCGCTTGGCCAGGTCTTCCTTCAAATCACATACGCCCACGATTTCCACCCCGTCCATCACGCACATTTGAGCCAGATGGGAAAAGCCGCGACCGCCCACGCCGATGAAGGCAAGCCTGATGCGGGCCAGCCCGGGGGCCTTGAAGCCCCCCATGTACATGGAGCCGGAAGGCCGCGGAGACGCCTGGGCGCCGGATTTCCAGAGGCTGTCCCCGGCAGGGATTTCCAGGGCCTGCCCGGGGAGAACGTTTCCGGCGGCAGCCGCTCCGGCCGCGAGCCCCAGGGATTTGAGAAATTGTCTGCGTGATGAAAAAATAGACATGATTTGAAAGTATGGCTTCAAGGAAGATTACGCCTCCCGTGCCGCGGATTTATCATCATTCCCGTCCCGGAGGAAAAAAGCTCCGGATGGCTGATTTTAAGGTTTGCAAAATCCGGCGGAACTTCCACTATGAGATAAACTTCTGCCTCTAACCACCTTCAATTTATGCGTTACCTTCTTCTTATCCTGTTGCTCGCCGGCGGCTATTACGGCTGGGATTATTACCAAACCGGCCTCGTGCCCAGGCATGAAGCCATCAAAGCCATGGAGCAGGAGCCTTATCCGGAGCTGGATGCGGCCCAGGCCCGTTTTGACGAGGCGGCGGAACTTCACGAACAGCAGGCGGCACGCCTCCAGGCGGCCATCCAGAGGAAGGAAGAGGCCATCCGCAAGTATTGGGATGCCCAGATGGAGAAGATCGACCAGGCAAACGCCGGGAAAAAGTCCGTGCCCGCCGTGAAGGGAAGGCCCAATGCCCGGAGCGCGGAAGCCCGGATAGCCAATCTCCTGGAACAATATGACCGCCGCGTCGCGGACGTGGAGGAGCTCAAAGGCAAGCGGGACACCACCAGGCAGCAGTTGGACAACGCCCGGAACCGGCTCCAGGAACAAATACGCCAGGTGGAAACCCGGCTGGACATCAACCGCATCCAGCGCGCGGAGGCGTCCAATACGAAGAGCAAGGATTTCAAGGTGACGGAGAGCCGGGCGGACCTGCTCAAGCTCCAGGCCAGCCTGCCGCAGGAGCTGGACCGCATCACCCGCAAGGGGGAAGCCATGCTGAGTGACCAGACGGCGGCCTACGAGAAGGCCAAAAGGGAGCTGGCCCTGTTCCAGAACAAGGTGGACAGACAGATCGCCAGTCTCCGGGATGCCATGAACTCCCCCCTGGCGGAAGAGTATGATGAGACGGAAATCCTTTCGGAAGACCCCGAGTTCCGTACCATGATCGCCCCTTACGACCAGGCCGTCAGCCATGAGGAAACGCTTGTCATGCGGACGGAGGCGGACGTGGAGGAGCAGGCCAAGGTCCTGCACGGGCTGCAGCGCATCAGGGACGGGAAAATTGAAGGGGAGCGCAGCCAGCTCAGGCAGGAGGAAGAGATTTTCTTCACGGCCGCCGCCGTCATCGGCGTGGTTCTTCTGATCTCCATTTTGCTCTCCTTTACCAAAAGGAGATGATGTCTTTGAAGGTTGACACTGCACCGCAAACCTAGTTTACTGTCTGGGCCGCCGGGAACCCCGTGGAGGCACGACTGGCAAACCCCGCCAGGACCGAGAGGTAGCAACGGTAGCTTGTTCGTGTTTGCCGCGTCCGTTCCCGGCGGTATTTTATTGACGCCCCCTCCCATACCGGGATTGAACGGGAGCCTTCCCGTGGTAGAATACCGCTCATGAACGTGTCCGCCGCCCTTGACTGGCTTTTTTCCACCCAATTCTTCGGGATCAAGCTGGGGCTTGACAATACCGGGAAGCTGCTGGCGGCAGCCGATGCGGACCGGACGGATGCCACAGTGGTCCACGTGGCTGGCACCAACGGGAAAGGCTCCACCTGCGCCATGATTGAGGCCCTGGCCAGGGCACAGGGGTATGTGACCGGCCTGTTCACCTCCCCCCATCTGGTGGAGTTTTCCGAACGCATCCGCGTGAACGGGAATATGATTCCCCCGGAGGCGCTGGCGGAAGAAATCTTCTTCCTGAAACAACTGGCGGAAGGCTGGGAACAGCCGCCCACCTTTTTTGAGCTGGCGCTTGCCGTCGCCCTGCGCCACTTCCGCAAAAGCGGCGTGAACTTCATCATTCTGGAAACGGGCCTGGGCGGCAGGCTGGACGCCACCAACGCCGTGCCCAAGGACATCGCCGTGCTGGCCCCCATCGGCCTGGACCACCAGCAGTACCTGGGAGACACCCTGGAAGAGATCGCCGCGGAAAAGGCGGCCATCATCTCCCCCGGCAAACCGGCCGTGACCGCCGTGCAGAGCCCGGAAGCCATGGCCGTCATTGAACAGACGGCACGGAACCGCCGTTCCCCCCTTACGGTCGCCCGGGCGGACGGGGAAACGCCCCGGCCATCCCTGCCCGGAGCCCATCAGCGGGAAAATGCCGCCCTGGCGCTGGAAACCATGAGGCAGCTCCACGCCCTCCCCTCCCCTTCCGCAGCCGCCGCTGCCCTGGCAAAGGTGCAGTGGCCCGGAAGGTTTGAACGCCTTGAAACGCCACCGCTGGTGCTGGACGGCGCCCATAACGAACATGCGGCGCGCGTGCTCGCGGCCACATGGAAGGAGGAATTCCCCGGGCGGAAGGCGGCTCTGGTTTTTGCCGCATCCGCAGACAAGCACATCCGGGAGATGATCCCCGTTTTGCGGGAAATCACCGGAGAATGGCACCTGGTTCCCTGCACTTCCCCCCGCATCATGCCGGCGGAAGAATTGGCCGTCCTGCTGGCCGGACTGGAAACCGGCCCCGTCTTTATCCATTCCACCCTTCCGGACGGGCTGCATGCGGCCCTGGCCTCCCCGCTTCCGGCCCTGGCGGCAGGCTCCCTGTTCCTTCTGGGGGATTTGAAAGCGCTGCTCCGCCATGCGGAAAAACGCAGCACCGCCCAGTAACCCCTCCATCCTTTTTGTTTTTCCCCGTGATTTCCGACGACATGACCCTTTCCTCCCTCCGGCCCGGAGACCTGCGCCCCGAATTGCTGGCTCCCGCCGGGGACATGGACTGCGCCCGCGCCGCCGTAGCCAATGGCGCAGACGCCATTTATTTTGGCCTGGACCGTTTCAACGCCCGCTTGCGCGCGAATAATTTTACGCTGGATTCCCTGCCGGAACTGATGCGCTTCCTCCACGCGCACGGCGTGAGGGGATACGTGACGATGAACACGCTCCTTTTCACCTCCGAGCTGGCGGACGCCCTCACCTACCTAGGCCATTTGAATGCCGCCGGCGTGGACGGCGTGATCGTGCAGGATATCGGGCTTGCCCGCTGCCTGACAGAGTGGGGAAGGCAGGATCCCGCCATGAAGTTGGAGCTGCACGCCTCCACCCAGATGACGCTTTCCTCCCCGGACGGCCTGGAATTCGCCGCCGGTTTCCTGGACTTGAAGCAGGCCGTGCTGGCGCGGGAATTGAGCCTGGAGGAAATCGGGCAATGCATACGCCATACGGATATTCCCCTGGAGGTGTTTGTGCACGGGGCGCTCTGCGTGGCTTACTCCGGCCAGTGCCTCACGTCGGAAAGCCTGGGCCAGCGCAGCGCCAACCGCGGAGAATGCGCACAGGCCTGCCGCCTGCCCTATACCCTGGTCGTGGACGGCAAGGCCGTTCCGCTGGGAGAAAGGCGCTATCTGCTCAGCCCGCAGGATCTGTGCGCCCTTGACCGCATTCCGGACCTGGTCCGCATGGGCGTGAAGAGCTACAAGATAGAGGGGCGGCTGAAAAGCCCGGAATACGTTGCGGCGGTAACGGCGGCCTACAGAAAGGCCCTGGACGCCGCCTGCGCCGGAATACCCGTGGATGAATTGGTGACCGCACGCGACCGTTATGCACTGCAAATGGTATTTTCACGCGGCTTTTCCACCGGCTGGCTGGACGGCACGGACCACCCGCGCCTGACCCACGGCCGCCACGGCAAGAAGCGCGGCGCCTATGCAGGCGCCATTGTGGACAGCGGCCAGGGCTGGCTGGACATCAGGCCGGAAGGGAACGTTCCGCTCGCTCCCGGCGACGGCTTCGTCATTGACGCCGGGGAGGACCGCAATGAAGAACAGGGCGGCCGCATCTGGAAAGTGCAGAGAAACCGCCTTTTCTTCCACGGAAAAGCCTCCGGCATTGACTGGAGCAAGGTCAGGCCGGGGCAGAAGCTCTGGAAAACGGATGATCCGGCCCTGAACGCCGAGCTGAAAAAAATGCGGGAGCACCTGCCGGAGGCCGTCCTTCCCCTCCATTTGGCATGCACCGGATCCGCCGGGGAGCCTCTGACGGTTTCCTGCCCGGAATACGGGTGTTCCGTGCAGTCCGCACAGCCCCTGCAAACGGCGGAAAAACGCCCGCTGACTCCTGAAGTTCTGGAACAGCAGCTCGGCAGGCTGGGAGGAACGGGGTTCCGCCTGGCTTCCTGCGAATGCCGCCTGCCGGAGGGCCTGATGCTCCCGCTCAGCATCCTCAACCAGACAAGGCGCGCCCTCGTGGAACAAATTCAAACGGTCCGGCAGGAGAGGGAAGCCTCCGTTCCCACCCGTCTTCCGGAACCTTTCGTCCTTCCCGCGCTTCCGGCGGGTGCGGCAACTCCGGACGCGCCGCCGCACCTGTCCGTGCTGTGCCGCAGGCCGGAACAGATACCTTCCGTTCTGGATGCCGGGGCGGACGCCGTCTATCTGGATTTTGAAGACCTCCGGGACTATGCGGCGGGAGTGGAAGCGGTCCGGCGGCACACGAAAAGCATCCCCGTCTTTCTGGCAACGCCCCGCATCCAGAAGCCGTCGGAAACCGGTTACTTCAAGCTCATGGAACGGGCGGAGCCGGACGGCGTCCTCATCCGCAACCTGGGCGCGGCGCAGTACTTCCGCCATTCCCCCCTGCACCGCATCGGGGATTTTTCCCTGAATGTCGCCAATCCGTACAGCGCGGCCATCCTGAAGGAACGGGGGAACCTGGATTATCTCACCATTTCCTATGACCTGAACGCCGGACAGGTGGAGGACCTGCTCCGCGCCGCGCCGCCGGAATGGTTTGAACTGACTCTGCACCAGCACATGCCCATGTTCCACATGGAGCACTGCGTGTTCTGCACCTTCCTGTCGGACGGCTCCAGCTATAAGAACTGCGGCCGCCCCTGTGAACGGTACCACGTGCAGCTGCGGGACCGCGTGGGGCAGCTCCATCCCCTGCTGGCGGACGCCGGGTGCCGGAACACCCTGTTCAACGGCCGCGCGCAGACGGGAGCCGGCTTTTTCCGGGGTTTCCGCCATCAGGGCCTTTCCCGCTTCCGCGTGGAACTGCTGGACGATTCTCCGGAAAAAGCACGCCTTCTGGTATCCCGCTACCGGGAATTGCTGGACGGCTCCTGCACTGCGGCCCGGCTCATCCGGGAACTGGACGTCGCGGAACAGCTCGGCACCACGGAAGGCACGCTCCGGCCCAGATAACACAAGCCCGGGCCTGGCAAGGAGAAAGGCGGACAAAGAATGCACCGCCCGCGCCTTGAAGCGGCGCAAAAACCGCCTTATGATGGCATCAATGGGAATGGAAGACTCCTTTCCCGGAACTTCCACAAGATGAATAATTCCCTTAAAGACCGCCTGGTCCGTCACATGGAAGACGGACATTACGAACCCCAGAGCAAATCAGAACTGGCCCGCGCCCTGAACGTGGATTCCCGGCAGAAGCAGGACTTCCGCGCCATTGTGGACCAGCTGGAGGAGGAAGGCAGGCTCGTGCGGCTGCAAAAGGGGAGATACGCCCTGAAACGGGAACGCCGGAACCTGGTGCACGGCATGATCCGCATCCTGCGCTCCGGCAAGATTCTTTTTCTCCCCAAAAAGGGGGATCCCGCCGCGGCGGACCTGGGGTGGGATCTGGAGGCCATTCCGGAGCTGGAGCTCAAGCCCAACCACCTGGGAACCGCCCTGGACGGGGACCGCGTGGCCGTGCGCGTGGAACGCAAGGCGGCCAAGGGCCGGAGAAACGTCCGCAGGGACCGCTTTTCTTCTCCGGATACCGGCATGAAAGCCCGCGTGGAGGAAGTGACGGAACGCGCGCGCTCCCGCTGGCTGGGCGTTTTCCGCGCCGGAAAGAACAAGCTGGGCCGCGTGCTCGGGGACGGCGTAGGCTCTCCGGAATACATTGAACTGGTGGAAAAACCCGCCATGGAGGTGCTTCCCGGCCAACTGGTTTCCGTGGAACCCGTGTCCCGCGGGGAAGAAAAGAAGGCCCCGCGCGGGAAAATCGTGGAGGTGCTCGGCTACCCGGACGATCCCCACGTGGACATGGAAGCCGTCATCAGAAAGTATGACCTGCCCGTGGAATTCCCCGCCTCCGTGCTTCAGGAGGTGGAATCTTTCCGGAAAAACCCTTCTTCCGTGGAACTGGGCCGCCGGGAGGACTGGACGGACCGCACCGTCATCACCATTGACCCGGCAAGCGCCAGGGATTTTGACGACGCCATCTCCATCACGGCCACTCCGTCCGGCTGGACGCTGGCCGTCCACATCGCGGATGTCTCCCATTTTGTGAAGCCCGGCGGCGCGCTGGATGAGGAAGCCCTGCGCCGCGGCAACTCCACCTACCTGCCGGACCGCGTCCTTCCGATGCTGCCTCCCCGCCTTTCCGATGATTTGTGCAGCCTGCGGCCGGACGTCGTGCGCCTGACGAAGGTATGCGAAATGAAGTTTGATAAAAAGGGGAAGATGCTCCACGCCCGCTTCGCGGACGCCTTCATCCGCAGCAAGGCGCGCCTGACCTACCAGGAGGCCTTCACCATGCTGAAAGGGCATGACAAGGGGGAAGTTCCCTCCATGGTCCGTGAAGCCTGGAAGCTGGCCTCCATCCTGCGCCGCAACCGCTACGCCAAGGGAGCCCTGGACCTGGACTTCCCGGAAGTGCGCGCTGTCATGGACAAGGACGGCCGCGTGACGGACATCATCACGGAAGAGTACGATGAGAGCCACCAGCTCATTGAGGAGTGCATGCTGGCCGCCAACGAGGCCGTGGCCCTGACGCTGAAAAACAGGAACCGCCCCACCATCTACCGTGTCCATGAAGAACCGGATTCCGCCAAGCTCTTTGAATTCGGCCAATTGTGCAAACTGTACGGGCACCCCGTCCACGACATCGGCCAGCGCCAGTACCTTAATGAGCTGATGAAGTCCATCAAGGGTTCCCCGGACGAGCAATTGCTCAAGCTGGCGCTCCTGAAAAGCCTGATGCGGGCCAGGTACGATACGGAGCCCCTGGGCCATTACGGCCTGGCCACCGCCAATTACTGCCACTTCACCAGCCCCATCCGCCGTTACGCGGACCTGGTGGTTCACCGCTCCCTGAATCCCCTGCTGGCCAATCCCCCCAAGGGGGCCAAAGGCGCCGGCAGCGTAGGCAGGCTGGAGGAGGACGCGGAACACATTTCAGAGACGGAGCGCACTTCCGCCAGTGCGGAAAAGGACGCCAACCGGATGAAGCTTTTCGAATGGCTGGAAGGCCAGTGCTATGCGGACCATCCGGAAGTGCACGAGGCCCTGATTACGGAAACGCGCCACTTCGGCGTGCTGCTGGAAATCCCGCGCCTCCAGATCAAGGGGCTGATCAAGCCGGACAAGCTTCCCGGCGGCCGCTGGGTGTACGAGGCATTCGCCAACCGCTGGAAGAGCGACCACGGCTCCGTGCTGTGCGCAGGGCTGCGCATTCCCGTCATTCCCGTAAAAGTGGACCGGGAACAGCAGTGGGCGGATTTTACCATCGCCTCACGGGAGGAACGGCGGCAGCCGGAAAAGACAGCCTCCCCAGGCAGAAAGGAGAAGCGCACGCCCGGCCGCAGGCGGCGGAACCGCTGACGGCACACGCCCGCAGGCGGAAACGGCCACATGCGGGCGTTAAATCCGGTTCTCCTTGCAGCAGAATCAAATCTGTATTTTTTCACCAAAATTTTCTTGAAGCAAATTGTACTTTTCATGTATAAAATGGTTGCTGTTTACTTGTGAACCCGACCCCACGCCTATGAACTCAGGACGTTGAACCCGTAAGTAAGCACCATATGAATGCTGAATGCCAAGGTCCGCTCCCGGGTCTGGAGCGGACCTTTTTCCCGGAAGCCTGTCATGGCGGAAACGAGAAGGGGAAATGAGTGTGTCCAACCTGCATGACAGCAATTCAGCATATCCCCGAACGGGCGCCTTTCAATTACGCTGACCTGATTGAATACCGCGAAGGGCAAATCACCAGCCTGGCCCTTGTGCGTTCCAAAGGCGTCAACATGACCATCCTGGCTTTTGACGACGAGCAGCTCCTCCCCACCCACCAGACGCCCGGCCCCGCCCTGGTGCAGATTCTGGACGGGACGGCGTATTTTACCGTGGGCAATGAAGAGGTCAACCTTCCGCAGGGCAAGACTCTCCTGATTCCCGCCGGAGTGCCTCATTCCGTCATTGCGCAGGAACGGTTCAAGATGCTGGTCACCTCCATCCTGCCGCTGGACTGAGCGGAACGCTTTTTCCACGTGCGCACGGGAGGAAAACTCCCGGCTTCTTGTTACAGTTCCCTGACGGTAATTGACGAACGCTGCTCCAGGTTCAGCTCCGGATGGCGCACGGTAATGACGTGCGCTCCCGGTTCCAGCAGCACGGAGGCCTCTTCTCCATACTGCACGACGGTCAGGGTGGGGGATGACCACACCGCCCCCGCCGGCAGGTTGGAGCGCAGTTTGAGCCAGCGTCCCCCGCCGGGCAGTTCCGGATCCAGCGCCAGGCGCGAGCCGTCTGCCGGAACCAGGATGCGGGGAGCCTCCCCGGACCACGCCCGCGGAAGCAGGCAGAAGGTATTCCCCACCGTGCAGGAAGGACTGGTAAACCACTCCGTATAACGGCTGTCCAGATATGCCCGTCCCACGGCATCGTAATCCGCCGGGGAGGCCGGCTGCGGCATCGTTTCCGGGGAAGCCCATTCCTCCCGGACATGGGCTTGCGGCAGATCCAGCCCCTCCGCCCTCTTTCCGGTGCGGGAATCAATGCGGATGCGCACCATGCCGGGAGGGGGACCGGGGAAGGAAGGGACAAGATTGCGGTGAGCCAGCCTCATGACCCCGGCAAAAATGGGGGCCGCTCCATCCATGCCCCCCACCTGCTTCATGGGGGAGGCGTCAAAATTGCCCACCCAGACGCCAACCGTGATTTCACGGGTGAAGCCCACGCACCAGTTGTCGCGGAAATCGGAGGAAGTGCCCGTCTTGCACGCATACCGGAAGGGAAGGTTCATCAGCTCCCGGTCATGGAACGCCGCCATCCGGGCTTCCCGGTCCGCCAGAATGTCCGCCGCCATGAAGCAGGCTTCCGCAGGCAGTACGGGCCGTTCCGGAACGGAAGCACCCTGCTCCAGCTTCAGGGGGAGGAAGGAGCCTCCGCGCGCCAGGCACGCATAAGCCCCGGTCAAATCCCGCAAGGTCACCTCCGCATTGCCGATGGCGAGGCCCAGGCCGTAATGCGCGGCGTCTCCCTGGATGCCCCGGATACCCAGGTTTTCCAGCAGTTTCAGTAGCCGTGACGGGCCGCCGAAGGTATCCAGAACCCTCATGGCCGGGATATTCTGGGAACAGGCCAGGGCCTGCCTGACGGAAACGGGACCCATGTAGGCCCTGTTGTAATTCTGCGGCGCTTCCAGCCCGTGCGCGCTCCGGTACGTGGTGGGAACGTCCGGAAGAACGGTTCCCGGATAGGCCCCCAGGACAAATGCCTGGGCGTACACGAAAGGCTTCAGGGCGGAACCAGGGGAGCGCGGCAGGGAAGTCCCGTCCATCAGCCCCCCCGCCGGATGCTTCCGGTCCGCGGAACCGACCAGGCAAAGAATGTTCCCCGTGGCGTTTTCCACCACAATTACGGCGGCCTGTGTCACATGATGGCCTTTCAAGCGTTCCAGCTCCCTCCTCACGATTTCCAGCGCGCCGCGCTGCAGGGAGGCGTCCAGCGTCGTGCGCACCTCCCCCGTCCGTCCTGCGTGCATCAGGGCGGCTGTTACATGGGGAGCCGCCGGCTGCCGCCCTTCTTCCGTTCCGGCGCTGAACAGGGGTTCCTGCAAGGCCCTGTTCACCATGTCCGCCGGGAACATGCCTTCCTCCTCCAGACGCCGCAGAACGCGGTTCCGCCGTTCCAGCGCACGTTCCGGATGCCGGAGGGGGTTCAGGAAGGACGGCCCCTGCGGCAACCCCGCCAGCAGGGCGCATTCCGCCAAGGACAGGCGGGACATCTCCCGGCCAAAGTAGAAACGCGCCGCCGCGGCGGGCCCCCGGCGCAGATTGCCGTAATCCAGGAGGTTGAAATAGGACTCCAGAATTTCCTCCTTGCTCATGCTCATCTCCATGCGCCGGGCCTGGAAAAACTCCCGGGCCTTGGTCCACAGGTTCCTGCGTGCGGGAGGATTGGCATTCTTGGCGAGCTGCTGGGTGATGGTGGACGCTCCGGACACAACCTCCCCGCCTGCGGCATTCGCCGCCGCGGCGCGGGCCAGCGCCAGGAAATCCGCCCCTCCGTGGCTGAAAAAGCGTTTGTCTTCCGCCGCCAGCGTAGCCTTAAGAAGCATGTCCGGAACCTCCCGGAGCCGGACAGGCTCCGTGTGGTAATAATCCGGTCCCGGCAATGTGGCGATTCTGCCGCCGTCCCTGTCCAGGACCACGGCGCCCCGCTCTTCCGGATGGAGCAGCCCTTCCGGCAGGGGAACCAGCCAGGGGACGGCATACCATGCAAGCAGCCACGCGGCGGCCAGTCCTCCGGCAGTCCAAAGAAGGGTTTTCCGTTGAAGGAGCTTTTTGAAAACCGCCCTGTTCATAGATCTGCGCCGCATCATGAAAACACTGCACTTACTTCCCCGCGGAGACGGTCAGTTTCTGGGGAATGCTCAATCCGTAGGTTTCCGGCTTGTACATCAGCTCCGCCTTGGCGGACGGGGCGATAACGGAGCCGGACTTGGTCACCCGCGCCAGGTAGCGCGCCGTAAAGCGGCCTCCCGACCAGGAATCGGCGAAAAAGCGCACCCGGTCCTTCAGGAATTCACGGTGGGAAACCCACCCGTTCCAGTAGAACCAGCGGTTTCCTGCGTCCGCCGTCTCGCTCTCCCGGCCTCCCGGTATCTGGGAAAGCAGCGCCGGATTGACGGCTTCAAAAGCGGAGGGCAGGTAATCCTCCATCACCACATACGTCAGCGGGTCAGCGGACTTGTCCACGTGCAGCGTAATCCTCACCAGGTCCCCCACGGCAAACTCCGCCGCAGGCGTCCAGGTTCCTTCCGGAGAAAGCCTTTCATAAACGCGGGAAACGGCAAAGCCCCTGTTGACGGCGGCTCCGTCCTGCTGCGTTTTGCTGCGTCCGCGGGCCTCCGCCATGCCGTATACCCGGGTTCCCGCTTCCGGAAGGCTGAGCACGGCCTTCTCCCCAACCGCGGTCAGGAACCGGGACGGGGAAGACACGGAGCATATCCCGTCAAACGTCCGGCCGCCGCGGTCCACGCGGAAGGCGGCGGAAAGGGGCGCCTCCTGCAATCCTTCCAGGTATTCCCCCAGCAGAATCACATCCCAGCCGGAAGTCCAGGTGGAATAGGGGGCCCTTCCTCCGAAAGAGCCGGACATCCTGTCCACGATCAGGCGTTCCAGCCTTTCCCGGACAGCCCGGTCACCGGGGGCCTGCGCCATCTCCGCCAGCGCCAGCAGAAGACGGCAGCGGGGCTGTTTCATTTCCTCCCCGGAAACATTCATCAGGCTCCGGGCCTGCTCCTTTGCCTCCGCACGGGAAGAGAGGGCCGCCGCCAGGGCCAGGTACAGGCGGTCTTCCGCCCTCAATTCAGCGGCATGGTCCAGCAGGCGGTTGAGCAGGGACGCGGGCATGAGCCCCGCTCTGGCCAGCACCCATGCCCCCAGGAGCCCCTCCCGCGGGCGGGCGGACAGGGAATGCCCCAGATAGGCGTACAGCTTGTTGAGGCCCTGTTCCGGAATGTAAACCCCCTGCTCCCGCGCCAGGGTCAGCACCAGAGCGGCATACGCGCAGTACTCGCTCACCTCCGTGCCACCCTGCCAGTAGGACAGGCCGCCGGAAGAAAGCTGGTTTTTCATGATTTTGTAAACGCCGCTCCGGAGGGCCCTGGAACGGTCCTCCGGCGATTTTCCCTTGAAACCGGGGAGATATTTGGCCAGGAGCGGTTCATAAATCCAGGGCAGCGTGGAGGAGGAAAGCTGTTCCAGGCATCCGTACGGATAACGCAGCAGGTAATTCACGCTGCCGTCCGCATACAGCAGGGGGGACGTGCCCAGCGTCACCCGGATGGGGGTGCCTTTCAGGAAGGGAGTCGCCAGCAACCCCGGCAGATCCAGCATCCGACCGGAGGAAAGCGAGAAGCAGCGCAGCTCCCTCAGCTCCGGGAAGGGAGGCACCACCTCAAACGTGTGCTCCACGGAATCCTTCAGCAAGGAATAAACGCCGGAGGAATAAGGCGTGCCGCTGCCGTCTGCGGCGCGGATTTCCCAGGTCAGCCGGGCTTCCCCCGGCTGCGTGAATTTTACGTTGAACACCAGCGTTTTCGGCTGGTTCCCGTTCAAAGTCAGCGTCTGGACGGGCTGGGGCACGGAAGCCGCAGCGGTCCCGGATTTCAGCGTGACCACCCACGGGCCCTTCCTGTCTCCCGTCTGGCTGACCGTCACCGGAATGTCCAGGGAATCACCCTCCGTTGCGGTAAAGGGGGGAGCGGGTTCCAGCATCACGGGCTTGTTTACCACATAGGCGCTTTCCCCGGTTCCGAAATCGGCAGCTCCCGCCAGGGCGACTGCCATCACCCGGTAGCGGGTCAGCGTATCCGGATTCCTGTACTCGGCCTTGAAACGGCCCTCCCCGTCCGTACGGAGGGAGGCCAGCCACACGGCGCACGGGTTGAAATTCTTCCTTAAATCCAGGTTCTCCGGCGCTTTGCGGGAGCCGTCCGAGGAATCTCCGCCGCCGATGAAAACTCCTTTGTTGTCCGTGGAGCGGCCACCCCAGTCTTCATCCAGAATTTGTTCCAGCGTCGTCCACGTGCCCACGGACAAGGGGCGGTCCGCATAGAAGTACCGGATGGGACGGGGAGTCTGGTACCCGATGACCTGTAAGGTGCCTTCATCCTCCGCAAACAGGCATACCTCCGCATTCCGAACCGGCCTGCCGGAATAATCCGTCACCACGCCGCTGACCACGGCGGGGGAACCGGGCCGGGACATCCCGGCGGGGGGAAACACCTTTACATTCAGGGTATGCTGGACAGGCTGAACCTTCAGCGCGGCATATCCCAGCTTCAACTGGGGATTGCGGACCTTGCGGCTGCTCAGGTCCGCCCCCTTCACCAGGAAAACGGAAATATAGACATTCGGCGCGTCCGCCTCTTCCAGAGGCACCTCAATCACGGGATTGTCCAGCGTCAGCTTTCTGGCAAAACTCCGGAGCACCTTTTCCCGCTCCACCGTCACCATCACCTCCCCCTCAATGGGTGTCTGGATCAAGAGACGGGCCGTCTCTCCCGGCTTGTACAACTGCTTGTCAGGGATGATCTTCACCTTCAGGCCGTCATGGTACTCCCACGGGGAAACGTCGCTGCCGTAAACCCAGTACTTTACGGCAGTGCGGAATTCCCGTCCTTCCGCGTCCCTGCCGGAAAAAGCCACCTCGTAAATACCGTCCTGCGGGGTGAGAACGGAGACGGCTTTTCCTCCCGTACGGATATCCGCGGAATCCGCCGGGGCAAGCGTCAGGGCCTTTTCCAGCACCGTGCTCCTTACCTCGTCATTGCGCACGGTGGTGGCATCTCCGCTCTCGTAGCGCGCGGGACGGAAAGCGGTGCGCGTCACGGTCATGTTGAGATCAAGGCCGCTGCCCGCATAGGGCTTGCCGTCCAGCCCCAGGGCAATCAGGCGCAAATCCAGGGGCGTTCCCTGGCGGCAGATGGAAGAACTGTTCTTCACGCCCACAAACACGGAAGCCGGATTCCAGACGGCGCCTCGGGAAACCTTGACCAACTGCTCATTCCCGTTTACCACGGAAGCCTGGAGGGACAGCCTCCTGACCCGCGGGAAGGACTGCCCGTCCAGGGAGAACTCCACGGTATTCCTGCCTTCCCCGTCCAGCACGGAGGACTGCTGCTTCATGTGGGAGGAGGAACGGCTGCTGGAATAACCGTAATAGGCCTCCCAGTAGCCCCCATCGTCATCCCGGTAATCCCCGAAACGGTAATCCTTGTATCCGGCAGGATAAAAGTTGGAGGGAGTACTGCGCAGGGACCAGTTCACCTTGCCGCCTGAAACAGGCGTGCCGGTAAAATTCGTGGCCTTCACATCCGCCTTCAGGAGATGAGCGCCGGGCTTCAATTCATGAATCTTCTCCTCCACTTCAAACTCGTTCCGCTTGAACTCGGCTACTTCCACCTCATACCGGAACTCCCGGTTATTCTTGTCAAACTCCTTCCGGTAATACTTCTTGTAATCGTATTCGTCGGAGGAATCATCCTCTGCCCCTTCTTTTTCCTCTTCCGCGGAATCCCCTTTCAGCCGCAGGCTGGCAAGGACGCTGTAAGTTCCCGTCTCTTCCCCGGGAAACGTGAAATCCAGGTCAAAGGTTCCCACATCGGACAACTTCACCTGCTTGACGGCTACTTCCCGATCCCGTCCGTCCCTGACCGTCAGCTTGACCTCCTCCACGGGAGCGAGGCCCAGCCTGTTGTCCAGCAGGGAGCGCACGATTCCCTTCAAATGCATGGTCTCCGCCGGGCGGTACAGGTTCCTGTCCGAAAACATGAACACCCTCGTTTCCGCGGTAGTGGCGGGATTCAGCCCCAGGGCTTCCCATTCGTAGGGCAGCGTCTTCACGCCAAAGGACCACATCCTCACCTGCCCCGGCCAATCCTCCAGGGGGCTCAGGTAACTGTCCACCCCGGACAGGACGCGAACATAGGCGGCCTTTCCGTTCATCCCGGCCATGGGCAAAATCACGGAACCGTGCTCCACGGGAACGGAAGCCAGAACGGAGCCGTTCGCATCCAGCAATTGGACCTGCGCTTTTTCCACCGCTTTTCCGGTGGAAAGGGAATACACGTAAGCAAACATGGTATCCGCCGTCTTTTTATGCAGAACGCCCAAATCCGTCACCTGCACGACGGCCTGCGCGGCGTAGGATGCCTCCTTTCTATCGAACTTCCTTCTGCCTCCGTTTTCCGACGGCACGCCAAACAGCCTGTACGCCTCCAGCACCGGATCACTGACACGGCCTTCCACCTCAATGAAATACATGCCTGGCTCCACGGCTCCGCCAAACAGGCCGTCCAGGCTGATGGCCGCTTCCGTTTTGCCGCGCACGTCCAGTGTCAGCGCGCCCGTCTTATCCGCCGCAAGAAGCTCCGCAGGCAGAAAATGCCTTTGGTCGCGGTCCGTCACGGTACGGGAAAGGGGCGCGGACTGGTCCCGTTCATAAATCTTCCGGTAGGTCGCCAGCGTCTGGTGCCGGTGGCCGGCCCTGATCCGGTAGCCGCGCACCGTCAAATCCTTCAAATTGCTCACGGAGGCTTTCAACTTGCGGGCTCCGGCGTACATGACGCCGTTGTTGCCCGCATCCAGATACAGGCACGGATCCTCCGGCTCCACTTCCACGGAACCTTCCGCATTCTTTCGCGCCAATTCCTGGCCATCCACGGACCGGACGCCTTTCAGCCTCCATTGCAGTTTAAAAACGGCCTCGTCTGCGCTCACCAGAAAAGGCAGGGACGTATACCACAGGGGCCGGGCATGCTTCATCTCCGCCAGCCGTTCCCTGTCCAGGCGGATTGTTATTTTCCCGGCCGTCTCCGCATCCTCTCCGTCAAGGGATGTGGTAAAGCCTCCCTCCTGATCACCGTAAGCCATCGGCTTCCCGCCGCCCTCCACGAAAAACTCCACATGGTCCCGGCAGAACCGTTCCAAATCCTCAATCAGGACAGGGAGAGTCCATTCCAGAGTAAACCGTCCTCCGCTCCCGGAAAACGCATGGTAATAACCGGAGGCGGAAAAACGGGGCACGGCCCCCAGTTTGATTTCTTCCCATCCGGTTTTCCGCTCTCCTCCCCGGGAGGACAGGAAGGAAGCGTCCAAACTGACCAGGCAATAATTCCTGCCATACCGGAACATTCCTTCCGGCTGAATGACATACACGCCGGGAACAACCATGCCGTCCGGACGGCCTCTGAACCTTCCCTCCCCTGCAATATTTCTCACACGGTAGGATTTGGCGTCTCTCACCTCCTTCAACGTCGCAGGCCTTAGCCGGAACCCCGCATCGTACCCCGCGGCTCCCGCCTTGAGCTGCTTCATAAAATCTGCGGACCTCAACTGCTCTTCATCCGAAACGCCGGCAAAACGGAGATTCTTTTCCAATGCCTCCTTCCATGAGCAATAACCGGGAAGCATCAGGAACCCCTTGCCGTCGCGATACAAGCCATTCGCAGGATTGCCCCTGTCCGGAACTGCGTCGGGAACCACCAGGAAAAAACTCTCCCACGGGTAAACTTCACTGCCCTGCCAGCCCCTGTCCATGGAAGACAGGAAGAAATTCCAGGTCATGCGTCCCGTCAGGCGCAGCGGAACGGACGGCACCGGAGAACCGTCCAGAAAACGGACATTCTCCGCCGGTTTCCATAGATAGGTGGACCGGAAGGGAACCTCCTCCAGCGGAACACACTCCAGCACGTTGGGAGTAATCCATTTGGAAGAAAACTTCAAGGAAGGGGGAACGAACATCAGCTTCGCGCCTTCCAGCATGGCCGTCCCTGCGCCGTTGCCCAGCGCCAGTTCCACCGGTTTCTCCTCCGGGGAAAAGGACATCAGTTCCGGGTCCGCCGGTTTTCCCACCTCGGAAGCGGGCACCGCGGCCTTGTCAAACACCAGTTGAAACGGCTTCCCTTTTTCCAGATGGGACGGAGAGGAAGACGGATAGCGCACCGTAGTGTCGGCAATGGATGGAAAAATACCGCAAATTCCTAAGAAGCAGCCAATAGCAAAAGAACAGGTTTTCATGGGAGGAGGGTAATTCTATGTACCCATCTTCTCCTCTTTTTGAGTCTTCAACACAAGCAGAAAATCCGCAAGCGGCAAAAAATAGAGATAAAAGTCGTTACCACTTGATGAAGTTTTTTTGTACCTTGAATAATGTTCTATAAAAACTCCTTTCTTATGCTCACTAGGATGGTAGTGCGGTCATGAATCCAACCGGTAATTTTTAAATGCAATAACTCCAGTGGAACGCGGGAAACTTGGTTCATCAGAGAAAAATCTCCTTTACCTTTTGCTAGTATTTCTCTTCCTGCACGCTGTCTTTTACCCTGGCAATGGGTAAATTTTGAAAATATGGCAAAGAAATACGTGCCACCGGAGAAGAATCCCCTCCCTTTTCACACGTTGCCATCCGCCTCAAAAACTCACCAAATATCATAACGTTCCCGACGTGTTTACGTTGTTAGTTTTTGATTCATGGTAGTCGCAACCATTGAACAAACATCATTTCATTACTATGAACAACACTTTCAACATCGGCGCCATGGACACCGTCTACCCCTTCATTCCCATGTACCCCAACGGCCAGCCCCAGGGCGATTTCCTGGTCAACGGCCTCTCCGCTCCCGTCCTTATCCCCAAACGAATTGCTTCCAACAACACCCGCCACGAATGGTTCGGATACCTCAAGGTCATGGCTCCCTCCACCTGTTTTCTCCACCTCCACGCCCACTCTTCCATCTCCCTTTCCATTCCCGCCAAGGATCTGGAACTCTCCACGGAGCCGGGTTCTTCCACCCCTCTCCGCCGCCAGATCCAATTCGACCAGGGATACTACTGGTGCCACATTGTTCACCAGCACCAGCCAGCCCCGGACTCCCAGCAGGAGTTCTGCATTGCCCTGATATGCGACAAGGAAGGAGAGCCCGACCTGGATTATTACCTGCTGGCGGAAAACACGCCTGCCGGCAAGGAAGGAGAAACCGTCCTGACTCTGGTCAACCTGTACCAGGAGGTGGAAGAAGGAGATTCGTCGAGCAGTTCGGCAGGGGGAGGAGATTCGTTTGAGTTTGACCCCAAGCCAAGCAGCAGTTCGAGCTCTTCCTCCTCGAGCAGTTCGTCTTCCAGCTCCCTGCAGAGTTCTTCGGCTCCGGAGCCTCCGGATTCCTCCAGCAGCGCACCGCCTTCTTGTTCCAGTTCGTCGTCTTCCAGCAGTTCGAGTTCTTCCTCGTCCAGTTCCTCCAGCAGCTGGTCGTCTTCCAGTTTCCACAGCAGTTCTTTGGAGCCCCAGGAGCCGGATTCCTCCAGCAGCGCTCCGTCTTCCAGCTCGTCGTCCAGCAGCAGTTCCAGTTCTTCTTCGTCAAGCAGTTCTTCCTGGTCCTCGTCAAGCTCATCGAGTTCTTCGTCTTCTTCCAGTAGCAGCAGTTCCAGTTCCCTTTCCTCTTCTTCCAGCGAGCCGGACCAGGAAGAGGAACCCTGCCCCTGTGAATGTGAGTGCAATGAGGAAGGGGACGAACATTGTGTCCAGACACATCCCACTCCGGGGGATCCCGAGGGAGAGCAGGATTGCCAGGGCAACGCCTGCATCAACCCTCCCTCCCCGGCAGGACCCACGCCTCCGGTTCCCGCCAGGTTCATGCGGACGGCACGCTCTGCCGCCGCCCCTCACGCCCCGGCTTCCAGCGCCTTTTCCATGCGCTACAACCATCCCATGGCCTGGAGCGCTTCCTTCTCGGCTGACGAGCGCCGCGTCACCGTCAAGCGCCCCTCCGGAAGCCATCTCTATTTCAAGGCCCAAGAGGGAAGCAGCGACGCTTCTCCCATCGGCTCTTCCAGGAAGAGCGACTACCGTGTGAGGCTTCTCAACGAAGATCTTACTCCCAACCTCCAGGGTACTCCCGCCTTCATGGACATGGTTCTTCCCGGCGGCATGGTCCTGCGCTTCTCTTCCTCCACCAGAGAGGTCGTGTCGGTCACCAGCTTTTCGGGCCATGTGACCTCTGCCGAAGAGTACTTCAGCAAGGTCCAGGTCACTTACCATCAAAACGGCTCCCTTGCCAGCGTTTATTCCCGCGCCCAGGGGCTGATGAGAAGCATTTCCGAAGGCGACAGGCTCACCCTGGAGTGGTATGCTCCCGGCAAGGCTGTCCCGGACGGGGAAGGCGGGTTCACCGTTGCCGGAGAGCCCTGCAAAACGGCAACCTACGAGACCTCTCTTGAAAACGGAGTGACGGTGACGCATATCACCAACCGGCGGCCCGGCCAGGAACCGCATTTCATCGAACGTCGCGAGGAAGGCAACAAGGTGACCATCATCAAGGGCGAGGGAGAGGAGCGCACCGTTCGCACCATTGAACGCAACGCCCTTCCCGATTCCAAGTGGGAGCGCATCGAAAGGGTCCAGGGCATCAACGAGGAAACGCCCGCCTCCTGTACCCGGACAGTGAAGAAGTATACCGACGGTGGCTGGCTGACCATCAGCCGGACGGAGGGATACAAGACCCCTCTGGCCAGGACCACCCTCTATACCTACAACGACCAGTTCCGGATGTCCCTGGAACTCAAACCCAATGGCGGCTATACGCGCTACGAGTACGACGAGCAGGGACGAGTGGTGCTGCAGGCCTCTCCCTGGGCCGGAGGCGGTGAAAAGGGGACACGCACGACTTACGCCGACCTGCGCTTTAACGACTTCAGACCCGCCACGGAAACCAAAGTAATTATTGTTGAGGATGGGACGGAAACGGCGCTTCTCAAACGCACTTACACCTATGAAGACAGCCCGCAGGTGAACCGCACCACGGTCACGGAAACCGCGCTGGGAAGCGACCAGGTTCATACCCGCGTGGAAGAGACTTACGGGGAGGCAGTGGAGTATTCCTACGCCCGGGGCAGGCAAAAGATGAGCCAGAGTATTGACGGGGTGCAAACCGTTTATACTTACGAAGCCGCCGCGGAATACGGAGCCATTCACCAGGTGACGGAGACCGTGCAGGCCAACGGAAGCATCGTTCCGGGACAAAGCACCCGAAACGTGGAATACATCGCTGAAAACGGCGCCACCACCAGGAGAGAACAATACGTTCACACCGGAGAGGACTGGTCGCTGATTGCCTCGGAGGACTACGAATACGACGACGAGCAAAGGCTCATCAAGACAACCAAGGGCAACGGCAGGACCAGCACGACGGAGTGGATGTGCTGCGGCCCGTTGAGGGAAACCGACGAAGACGGCATCACCACCGGCTACGGCTACAACTCGGCCAAGCAGCTGGTGGAGACTATTCGGGCTGCGACGGAAACCACGCCCGAAACGATTATCTCCTACACGAAGGATGCCGCGGGAAGGACGATCGCCACGCGGCGTGACGTGGGTCCCATGACGGCGACGGAAAGCACGGAGTACGACGATCTGGGGCGGGTGATTTCTTCCACGGACATGCTGGGACGCACCACCCGAACCGGGTACGGCGAAGACGGACTCACCACTACTGCCACCACCCCGGCAGGCGCTACGCTGATTACCAAAAAGTACTATGATGGAACCATACTCTGGCAGGGAGGAACGGGGCAAAGAGAAGTGGAGACCAGGCTGGAGTTGAGCGAAGAAGGCATCCTGACCACGACCTTGTCCAAGGGAGTTGTGCTGTCGCGGATTCTGAAAAATGGCTTTGGTCAAACCGTCCGGCAGGAGCAGCCCAATACCAGGGGCGGCTTTATCGTCACCAGGAACTTCTACAACGACAAAGGACAATCGGTCCGCTCTCAAACGGAGGATCTTGCTCCTACCCTCACGGATTACAACGAACTGGGGCAAGCCGTGAAGCAGACCGTTCTTCTGGATGAACTTCATCCCAATGACACCACCAGAAACAGGATATCGGAAAGTTCCTCCTGTTACCGGGTTCGGGAAGACGGCGTCTACCAGGTGCAGACTTCCACCACCTGCAACGCCGACGGATTCCCCCTCACCCAGACCACGGAAAACATGGTTTCCAGACTCAGCGCTGTACTGGAAAACAAATCCATCACCACGGACGTCTACGGCCAGCAGAGCATCCAGTGGACGGAGTACACCTCTCCAACCAGGCGCACCTGGTTCAGCCGCATTCCCACTTCGGAGATCACAGCTGAATCACTGGTCGTGGACGGTTTTGAGACCAGCCAGACCGATCACGCTGGAATCCGTTCTTCACAAACCCGTTCCTACGCCTCCACGGGCATGGTTCTCAAGCACACGGACGCCAGAGGCAATATCACCACCACGGAAACCGACCTTGCGGGACGTACTGTCAAAGTCACCGATTCTGCAGGCAACGTGACTACCACCAGCTACCTGCCCTGCTGTGACAATCCCGCCTGCATCACCGATGCCCTGGTGGGAACGACCTGCTATTCCTATGACATCCGCGGCAGAAAGACAGCCGAGTACGGCACCGCTATTCAGCCGGCCTGCTTCGCCTACGACGAAGCCGACCGTATGGTCTCGTTGACCACTTTCCGGGTGGATGAAGAAGACATCACTTCCGATCCTTGCGGCCGTACCGACGGAGACACCACCGCATGGTTCTATGACGAGGCCACGGGACTGGAATTGAAAAAGACCTATGCAGACGGATCCTCCACAATCAAGACTTACGACAAATTTAACCGTCTGGAGATATTGACCAAGGCCAGAGGTATCGTCACCACCTACGCCTATGCTCCTCTCACCGGGGAACTCGTCTCCGTCTCCCACAACGACAACACGCCGGGTTGGGAGTTTACCTACAATCACCTTGGCCAAATAACTTCCGTCCGGGACGCTTCCGGAATCAGGGAATGCTCCTACGATGCCTATGGCCGCATGACCCAGGACACTTCCTTGGGAACCGTGGAAAGCTCCATTCAGGAACAATACGATGCCTTGGGACGTTCTGAAGGTTACCGCCTGATGCTTGGAACCCGTACCGTGCAGCACTCCCATCTTGACTACGACTCCAAAGGTGCCATCATCGGGATGAATCTGGAAGGACTGGAGTCTTCCTTTACCTGGCAGTATGAGCCAACCAGCGGCTTCCTCAACTATCTCACCTACCCCAATGGCATGGTCCGCCAAAACACCTACCATCCCACACTGAACCTACTAACCGCCATCGGTTACAGGAAGGGAGCGAATGGCGAATTAGCAGCCGGCCACGAATACGGCTACGACGCTCTGATGCGTCCCGTCCAACGGCGGGACTCCTGGGATGTCGCCACTCCTGCCACGCTAAGAGATTTTACCTACAATGGCCGCAGCGAGCTGGTCGAAGACCGGCTCAGCCGGGGAGGAAGCTTTATCTATTCCTACGACAACATCGGCAACCGCAAAACAGCCCGGGAACTGGAAGAAGAAGCATCCTACGATGCTAACTGTCTCAACCAGTACGCAGATATTGCCGGGGGAGAAGAAAATTTTAAGCCCGTCTTCGATGCCGACGGCAACCAGACCTTCATCAAGACCCCAACAGGTATTTGGGAGGTGAGCTACGACGCCAATGACCGCCCCGTCGTCTTCACCAGCCAGGATGGCCGGACTGCCATCACCTGCGGCTACGACTACCGGGGACGGCGCTTTGAGAAGAAGGTCACCGTCAATGGAGCAGTATCCGGCCATTGCTGGTACCTGTACCGGCGCTATTTGCAGGTAGCCGAGCTGGATTTGACGCATCCTGAGCCTGTGCTGGTAAAGAGCTACCTGTGGGATCCAACGGAACCGAGAGCGACGCGTGTCCTGACAATGACATGCTGGAAAGGCAACGTTCCCCAGCACAACGAGCATCTTTACTTCATGCACGATGCCATGAAGAACGTTACTTCCATTTTTGACGGACAACAGACGAGAAGAGCTCGTTACGAGTATGCTCCTTTTGGTAGCCTTCTCACCGCTGAGGAAGACATGGCTCAAGAGAACAAGTTCAGATTTTCCTGCGAGTATGCAGATGACGAACTGGGGCTTGTGTATTACAATTACCGTCACCTCAATCCCGCAGACGGCAGATGGATTAACCGCGATCCTATTCAGGAACAAGGTGGATGGAATTTGTACGGGTTTGTTAATAATTCCATTGTTTATTTTGATTTATTAGGTAATGATAGGTATATATCTAATATTTTACCACATAACCCAGAAAATGTTTTTAAAGGCGACATTACTCTTCACATAGGCGTTGCCGTAGATATATGGGAAAAAAATGATCAAGGGATTTGGTGTAAAGTAGGGATTAGAACTTTTGATTATTCTTTGAATCCAACAGATAGAGATACAGCTAGACTAGCAAGGGAATGGGCTAGAACGCATGATTCATTCACATTGATACAATTTGGAGGTTTGATAATTGGGAATATTATATATGGAGCCCTTATTTTAGGGAAGGGTTATATAAAATCTTCACAAGGCCTTAATTTAAAAAATCCCGAAACAATACCGTCCTCTCCCATAGAAGATATCAATATGCTTAGAGCAATACAACAGGATATTAAATCCCCTCCTCCTTACAACATATTAAGGAATAATTGTGCTGATTGGGCTTATAAAGCTATATGGTATGGAAGAGATGTGACTGTTCATTAATTCATACTATGAGATGGATAAAAAAAATCATTATATTTGATATATTTTTTCAAGAAAATAAATTCAAAAGGAGTAGTTCTATATTTAGTTATATTCTTTTTATTTATCTATTCTTCATGGTATATCTCCTAACTTTTCCAAATAACATAGGAATAAATATACAAACATTGTTATTTGTTTTATCAATTGAAATTTCATATGTTTTGTCATTTTTCAATTGGTATTATTGTTTGAATAAATCAATTTTCCTGTTTATAATAATTTATTTATTACCCATATGTGGTATAGGTATTTTATATTTATTGCTTCCTTCCCTACCAAGACATATGTAGATAAAACAACGACAAGATAAATTTGTTAGATAAGGGTAACGATAATCTGTTGAATCAATTTCAAAATAGGTGGGAAGAGCGTCATCTCTCAGATCCAAACCACTACTACTCACAATTTCTAAGGTCTTTCTTCATTCAGCCCCCACAGAATATGATTTCTCTGTTTGATTCTATACTGAAGCAAGATACTTCCATAGACTTTTACGGAGATCAAAGTATGTTGAGCCAGATTTCAACTCAACATACTTTGATCTATATATGGTTCTTGTTCTTCCCATAGGAATTATACGTATTAACGTTAAAAAAATAAATTTATCTATTTTATTAATATTAAAAATTAAGGAAATATGAGAGATTATAATTTTTTATAGGTTGTTTAACATGAAAACTAATATTATATTCCCTTCGGTTATTTTAGCATTAAACTTATTAGGATCTTGTACATTCATAACTCACAAAAAAGAAAAAACAAGAAATCCCTATATTCCACCTTATTATCTACATTATAATACTCCTGTCTACATTGTAGGAAAAGATATGATCAAAAATTCATTAAAATCATACTTGGATTTATCGTCAAACATGATTCCCCAACCAAATCTTAATCCATATGATAAAAAATGGAATGGAAGTGAAACAGCTCTTATGCTGGCGGCAGCTATCGGGGATATTGATACCATGAAGAAATTACTCGAATTAGGGGCTGATATTAATGTTGCTTCAAATGAAATGAAGCTACCCTCTATGACTTTTCCCTACAAAGAAACTGCTTTACATTATGCTGCTCGTACAGGACAAATAAGCGCCTACAATTTTCTGATTAGACAAGGAGCTAACCAGAAATTGAAAAATACTGACGGAAAAACAGCCAAGCAATTACTGAAGGCTACAGGGGAAAATAACTACTAATGCTTGTGTAGAAGAAAACGATACATGGGCCTCACTAACCAGGCGTATCGTTAGAAGCTATAGAAATATCAAAATGGGTTAGAGGTTATACACCTCAACCCAAGACTGATTTTGCATGCCCATGGTAACGAAGATGGAGGCTTCCTCAAGTACCTCAACTACCCTAACGGCATGGTCCGCTGCAATACCTACCATCCCAGGCTCAACCTCGTAACCGCCATCGGTTACAGGAAGGGAACGGATGGAGAATTGGCAGCCGGCCACGAATACGACTATGACGCGCTGATGCGTCCCACTCAACGCCGGGACTCCTGGGATGCTGCCACACCTGCAACCACCAGAAACTTCACCCACAGCAGCCGCAGCGAGCTGGTCGAAGACCGGCTCAGCCGGGGAGGAAGCTTTATCTATTCCTACGACAACATCGGCAACCGCAAAACCATCCGTGAACTGGAGGAAGCCCTCTCCTACGAATCCAACCCGCTCAACCAGTACGCGGATATTGCCGAGGGAGAAGAAGATTTTACCCCCGTTTACGACGCCGACGGCAACCAGACCCGCATCATGACCTCAACAGGCATCTGGGAAGTGATCTACGACGCCAACGACCGACCCGTCGTCTTCACCAGCCAGGATGGCCGGACTGCTATCACCTGCGGCTACGACTACCGGGGACGGCGCTTTGAGAAGAAAGTGGTCATCAATGGAACAGTATCCAGCCACTCCTGATTCCTGTACCGGGACTACCTACAGGTAGCCGAACTGGATTTAAGGCATCCTGAACCTGTGCTGGTAAAGAGCTACCTGTGGGATCCAACGGAACCGACGGCAACGCGCGTCCTGATGATGACATGCTGGCAGGAAAACGGAATGAAAGTAAAAGAGCATCTCTACTTCAATGCACGATGCCTTGAAGAATGTCACTTCCATCTTCGACGGTCAGCAGAAACAACAAGCCCGCTACGAGTATGCTCCCTTCGGAAGTCCTATTGCGGAAGAAGGGGACATGGCCCGGGAGAACAAGTTCAGGTTTTCCTGCGAGTTCTCGGACGACGAACTGGGACTTGTCTACTATAATTATCGGCACCTCAATCCCGCAGACGGCAGGTGGATTAACAGAGATCTCATTCAGGAACAGGGGGATGGGATTTGTGTGGGTTTATAAAAAATCATATTCGGACAAATATTAATTTTTTAGGAATGGTGAGTTCCTCTCCTTTAGATCCAGCTTTTATTTCTCCTCCCATACCAGATAGAGTTGGCCAGAGCAGAGGCATCAAACTTTCGTATTTTGCTTGTAAAAGAAAGTTAGATAAATTAGGAGATAAAGCTATTAAGGCACTTTTAGCAGGAAAAGTTACACATGTTCCTTCAGATTTTAAACCGAATTCAGAATGTGAAGAATCCTGCCAATGCCTCCGTAGTTTAATTATTATTATGCATGGAGAAGAACCCTGGATTAGAAAAATGATATAAATGTAAGAGCGCATTGGGGGGGGGGGGAGGTTCTTAACTGAAAATACAAATAAGACAAAAATATCCGACATGTTTAAAAAAATTAATTTTTGTTCATCTTGCAAACTTGAAATACGAGCATGTTATTTGGACTCATCACCGTATTTAAAAAACCGGCTTGAACAGAATACAGAATGTGAAGTGACTTTATACGAAGGTAAAGTTAAAGCATTTTTCCCATTACTTTAATTTAAATTCAAAAAAATGAAAAAATTAATAAGATTTTTTATTTTCATCATCGCTGGGTTAATTATTCTTACTTGTACTAATTATGGATACACGGTATGGAGTATCCATCATTGGAAAAATGTACTGGAACAATCAAACTTTGAGCAATTAAAAAATGAATATGCAAAATACTATTACCAAGTTGAAGGGCCACCTGCAGAACAGTTGATCATCTACCAACAAAAACAATTGCTCCCCAATATTTTTCATCATGATCTAGTTATCATGAAAAGCAGCCTCTCCGGCATAAAAATATATACCGGTGCTAGACTTAAATCTACTTCACGTGATACCATAAAGGAAAAATTAAAAATCTACCAGGAAGACGAATTTAAAGAAGGAGAAAATGTTTCCTCCGTTGGTGAAGTATTCTCATCCAGCCTTAAACTGGCAGGATTTAAAGAAGACGGACATTAAAACCATTTGATAAACTTTTTACTTTTGTGTTTATAAAAAACAGAAACTATATAATTTATCAGCATTTCGCCTGCCATCTGACCTGCTTCGTCTTGTAGAGCTTTTAGGTGACAGTGTCCGAGGATTCAATGAGCACGTGGCATTGTGACAATATATGCATATGCTTCCCTTATCAGAGAACTCGTCTCTGTCTCCCACAATGACGATACGACGGCATGGGAGTTTACCTACAACCATCTGGGGCAGATGACCTCCGTCAGGGACGCTTTGGTATCAGAGAATTCTCCAATGATGCTTACGGTAACATGGCCCAGGAAGCTTCCTTTGGGCTGAGCCGTAGCAATACTTCCCATCCCAGGCTCAACCTCGTAACCGCCATCGGTTACAGAAAGGGGGCGGACGGCGAACTGGCGGCCTGCCATGAATACCAATACGACGCCCTGATGCGTCCCATCCAGCGGCGGGATTCCTGGGATACGGGGGCACCTGTCACAGTAAGGGATTTTACCTACAACAGACGATGCGAGCTGGTTGAAGACAGGATCAGCCTGGGAGGAAGCTTCAGCTACCGATACGACAACATCGGCAACCGCAAAACCGCCCGGGAACTGGAGGAAGCCTTCTCCTACGAATCCAACCAACTCAACCAGTATGCGGAGATTGCCGGGGGAGGAGGAGATTTTACCCCCGTCTACGATGCCGACGGCAACCAGACCCGCATCAGGACCTCAACGGGCATCTGGGAAATCTCCTACGACGCTAACAACCGCCCCGTCGTCTTCACCAGCCAGGATGGCCGGACTGCTATCACTTGTGGCTACGACTACCAGGGATGGCGCTTCGAGAAGAAGGTCACCGTCAATGGGGCAGTATCCGGCCATTGCTGGTACCTGTACCGGGACTATTTGCAGGTAGCTGAGCTGGATTTGATACATCCTGAACCTGTGCTGGTAAAGAGCTATTTGTGGGATCCGACGGAATCGGGAGCAACACGTATCCTGACGATGACATGCTGGCAGGAAAACGGAATGAAAGTAAAAGAGCATCTCTGCTTCATGCACGATGCCTTGAAGAATGTCACTTCCATCTTCGACGAGCAGCAGAAGCAAAAAATACGCTACGGGTATGCTCCCTTCGGAAGTCTCATCACGGAAGATGGGGCTTTATCACGTCTTCACCGTCAGAAAATTTCAAAAGAATTTGATATTAAAGGAAGTATGGAAATAGAATATTGTTGAAAAAAGGTGATTCATCAGATAATATAATTTATAAAATTAAACTAATATCCAAGAAAAAGAAATGAAAGTAATACTCGTTCCTCTGCTAGCTATGAGCACGTTTACAACTGCATGCAAAGAACATACCATAAATTCAAAAGAAAAATTGGAAGAACCTGCTAAGCATATTAGGGAAACAGTGACCATATTAAGCTCTCATCCAGAGCTTCATCATTTCCCCGCTTCCTCCAAAATTTGGATTGATAAAGAATTAGCATCCTTGGAGGAAAGCAATATAAGTTCAAGACGGCTAGGATATTCCATACGGACTAAGCATCCTGAAATCAAAGAAAAGGTGAAAGGAGTTTTTGCACATTCTATTGATCGCATCTTGCCATCCAAGAAAAATATTGAATTGAATACAATTCAAAAAAATCATCATCCCACAGAGAATATCAGCCATGTCTTAAAAAGAATTAATTCCGTATATAACTCTCTGAATTATTCAGTTATTAATCCGGAAGATATAGAAGCCTGGTGGCAGGATACAGATTGGAAAGAAAAAGAAGGACTTCCCTATGATCATTATTACATCACCGCCCTCATTCTGAAGAACGGCCATACATTGTTTATTTTTGATCGGCGTCCTGTACTGACTGAAGATGAAATTCGTTATTGGTAATCTTGAAAAATCCCATAGAGACAATCTAAATAGATAAATTATTTTTTGAAATAATTACGCCAAATGCTACAAATATTTTCAAAGATCTAAGTAATTCACCTTCAAGGAAGCATATTCAAGGCATACATAATCGCACAATTTGATTTTTCTTTACTCCAAACCCTTAATCCTATTAACAATACCCTGATTTTATTCTACATCTTCTTAATGGAGTTATAGCAATTAATATGCTTGGAAAAAATAATATGTTAAAAAAATTACACAACAGGGAAAAATCGAATCTCGAAAAAATCAAAAAAATCTCCCATTCAACAACGGGTGCAATAAAAATAATTCCAAATGAATAATGTTAAGAGTTAGTTCATATTTTTCAAACGGAATTATTTCCTTTAATCTTGTGGAAATCGCTCTCTTTGTTTTACTTTTTCCGAATTCTTGATGAATAGCGCCAGCCTTTCATTGTTGCCATCCAAATTCCCTCGATGACTGATAAAAACGGCCTTACAAGATTACCCTATATAGTTCCGTTTCAGAATAAAAGGGGGGTTCCGGCATAAGGCTGTTCAAAAATGGAAGAAGCCTCCATAGTCTCTCAAAGCAAAAATCATGATGAGGCATTATCTTTGATCTTCTTTCTTTTCTTTCGCATCCAGCGCTTCAAAGCGGGCCAGAACCCAGCAAAGATCGGAAAGGCGGTTCAGGAAGAGGGCCGTGTTCACGTTGCTCAAGGCATTGTCCAGCCTCAGTGCCACTACCCGGCGTTCCGCGCGGCGGCAGACGGACCGGGCCAGGTCCAGATAGGCGGAACCCAGTGACCCCTCCTTGCCGGGGCGTGCCCACCCCTTGAAGCGGATGTCGCATTCCTTCTCCAGCAGATGGGCCTGTTCCTCCAACCATGCTACGTCCTCCGCCGTAATGCGGGCATAACCCTTGGCGTCATACTTGGGCAAATCCTCCTCCAGCGTAGCCAGTTCCCCCATGGCCCCCACCAGGCGCGCCTGAACGCCGTCCAGCATTTCCACCGTCCGGGGGCTTACTCCGGAATGGCGCACTACGCCAATCAGGGAATTCAATTCATCCACCGTTCCATAAGCTTCAATGCGCGGGGCCGTCTTGGGGCTCCGTTTGCCGAACATCAGGTCCGTTTCTCCGCTGTCTCCACGCTTGGTGATCACGCTCATACCCCGTACCCTACCATGCCTGCGCGGCCCTGCACGCAAAAAAGAAGGCATCCCACCTCGCCAACGGCGCAAATTCGATGTTCCGGACAGCCGTCCATCCGCTGGCCCTGTTTCCAGTACCCGACCACCCGGGGATTTTGTCCATTGCGGTTAAAATATCTTGTGCCATTCCTTTCCAGGGCAGGAACTGCGCCATGACACGTCAACCGTTTGAAACTTTTTCCGATGGCTGTACAACCCCTGCATGACCCGGACCAGAGATGAATTGGCGGCGGAAACCGCACCGCCCGTCAAAGTGCCTCTCTGGACGCGGGACTACGTCCTGGCCTGTTGCGCCAACCTGATGATGGGGCTGGCCTTCTTCGAACTGGTGCCCGTTCTCCCGCTGTACCTGACGGGGCAGTTGCAGGTTTCCTCCGGCTGGCTGGGCTGGATCATGTCCATTTACGTGCTAGCCGCCATCATTTCCCGCCCCTGGTTCGCGCACCGGGTGGATACCGGGGACCGCAAGAAGATTTACATCACGGTTTATATCCTGCTGGCCCTGTCCTTTTCAGGGTATGCCGTGGCCGCCACCGCCCTGGCGTTTTTCCTGACGCGCTTCGTGCAGGGCTTGATCTGGGGCGGCATGACCACCTCCGGTCCGACGATGGCCGTGGATATCATCCCCCCTTCCCGCCGCGGGGAGGGCCTAGGCTTTTTCGGCATGACGATGACGCTGGGCATGTGCCTGGGACCCGTCATCGGCCTCCAGGTATACCAGCAGTACGGTTTTTACGTGATTACGTGGAGCTCCCTGGTCCTGTGCCTGGCTGGGGCGGGCATCGCCTCCCTCATCCGCGCCCCCAGGCGCCCCGTTCAGGAGTCCGTGCATGAAACGCCCAAAAAGGTGCTGGACCGCCTGGTGCTGCGCGTGGGCATTCCACTGGCGGTGAATGTGATGATCGCCTCTTTCTCCTACGGCGTTGTGGCCGTGTATTCCGCCCTGTACGGGAAAATGTACGGTTTCAAGTATGCCGGGCTGTTTTATGCGCTGATGGGGCTGGGCATGCTGGTCTCCCGGTTCATGGTGGGCCGGCAGATCGACCGCGGGCGCGTGGCGGAACTTTCCGTCATCTCGCTGGGCATCCTGACTGTCAGCTTCGGCGCGCTGGCGTTTGCGCCGCTGGAATGGGTCTATTATACCTCCGCCATCCTCATCGGCTTCGGCTTCGGCATCTTCATCCCCACCTTCCAGACCATGAAGCTGAACATGGCGGACCGCGGCCACCGGGGCGCCGTCAATTCCACGTTTTTCACGGCTTTTGACATCGGGGTGGGCACGGGCATGTTTTTCGGGGGCAAGATTTACGCTTACCTGAACCTGAACTGGGCCTTCGGCGCAGGCGCGCTGCTGAATCTGCTGGCGATCGTGTACTTCTACCGCATTTCCCTGGACCACTACCGGAAGAACAAGCTTGGCGTGGATTCGGATTGATTTCTCTTCTGCTATTCCCGTTCCGGAGCGGAAAAAACGTCAATCACGCGCCGGGCGGAAGGCCTCACGCGCAGCAGGCGGGGATTCCAGGCCAGGGAAATACTGCGGGACAGCCTGTCCAGCGCAGGATGGGTGACCTTGACGAATCCCCCGCCCAGCTCCGCCTCCGCCATGCAGGGGAGAACCGCCATGAACGCCCCGCTTTTCAGCATGCGCGCCGCAAAGGGAAAGGACTGCGTTTCACACTGCACCCGCAGCCTGATGCCGAATTCCGCGCAATTCCGTTTCAGCGAGGCATGGAAGCCGGAACCGCTCCCCAGCGTAGCCAGGGGGAACATGCCCAGCAGGCGTGAAAAATCCTCCTCCCTTCCCCGCACCTTTTTTCCGGCCAGGGCCGCGGGCACGTACAGCGCATAATCCATGGAGCAGATGGCCCGGCTTTCCAGCCCTTCCGCCGCCAGCGCGCTGGTGCGCACGATGCCGAAGTCCACATCCATGTTCTGAAGCTTGAGGGGAATTTCACTGTTGCGGATGTTCTCCAGTGCAAAGAGCCACGGCAGGCCGCGCTGCTGGATGTCCGCAAGCACGGGAGCAACCACCCACGCGTGGAGGCTGTCTCCGGCGCCGATGGTGAACCGGTAGGGCAGGTTCCGGCTCCGGCTTTTGAAATCGTCCAGCAGGCACAGGCTTTCGCTGGCCAGGCGCACCAGTTCCCATCCGGACCTGGTAAGCGCCAGCACTTTCCCGCGGCGGGCCGCCAGCTCCACGCCGAAGAATTCCTCCAGTTCCTTGATCTGGCGGGAATACAGGCTTTGCCGTGCGCTGTCCCCGCGCGCGGCGGCGGCAATGCTCCCCGCCTTGGCCACTTCTATCAGGGTTTTCAGGCGGTCCAGGGACAGCCCCCGTTCTGCGAAAAGGTGCTCAAACATAACTTTAAAGTCATATTATATGAATACTTGCATAATGCAAGAGTCAGTAAATGCGCTATGGTAACGGAGTCACAGGGCGCAGCGCCGCTTTCCGCGGCCCCCGCCCTTCAACCAAAAGAAAATAAAACCATGATCACCATCGACGGAAAATACACGGAAGCCCGCGTGTTCACGGATGAACTGGAAGACCTGGCCCGCACCCAGATCAGGGACGTCTGCAACCACCCCGCCTTTGAAGGAAGCCGGGTGCGCATCATGCCGGACGTGCATGCCGGAGCCGGCTGCGTCATCGGCTTCACCGCTGAACTGAAAACGGACAAGGTGATTCCCAACCTGATCGGCGTGGACATCGGCTGCGGAGTGCTTACGGCCAGGCTGGCCGGTCTGCCGGATTTCTCCCGGTTTGACGAACGCCTGCGCGAACGCGTCCCGTTCGGCTGGAACACCCGTTCCGCCGTCCACCAGGCCCTGCTGGATGATCCGGAACTGGATGATGAAATCTCCCGCATCTGCGTGGATGTGCTGAGAACGGAGAAAGACAGGCACCGCCGTTCCGTGGGGTCCCTGGGCGGCGGCAACCACTTCATTGAAATAGCACAGGGAACGGAAGACGCCTTTCTGTGCATCCACTCCGGTTCCCGCAACTTCGGCTTGAAGATTGCGGAGCGCTACCAGAAGATCGCCGTGGCCACTTGCCCGGACGCCTATCTCAAGGAACGCAAGAAAGGCCTTTGCTACCTGCAGGGAGAAGATACGCTGAACTACATGCGGGACATGAAGGTGGCCCAGCGCTTCGCCGCCCTGAACCGCCGCGTGATGCTGCATGAGCTGCTGGACGATGCCGCGGACCTGGAAATCTTCGACACCGTGCACAACTACATTGCGGAAGACAACGTCATCCGCAAGGGGGCCGTCCGGGCCGGACTTGGAGAAAAGCTCATCGTTCCCCTGAACATGCGGGACGGCTCCGTCATCTGCACCGGCAGAGGTAATGAGGAATTCAATTCCTCCTCCCCGCACGGCGCAGGCCGCAGCATGTCCCGCAAAAAGGCAAAAGCCAACCTTTCCCTGGAGGAATTCGAGGCTTCCATGCAGGGCATTTTCTCCACCTGCGTCTCCCGCGCTACGCTGGATGAAGCGCCGATGGCCTACAAGGATGGAGAAAGCGTGCTGGGCAACATCCATGAAACGGCGGAAATCGTGGAACGCATCAGGCCCGTGTACAACTTCAAGGCGCCCGAATAACAGGACGCCCCAACGCCCGGCCCCTTCCGGAAAAGATTTTCCGGAAGGGGCTTTCGCTAATCTCCGGAACCAGGTCAGGAGCGCGTGGCGGAATAAATCAGCTTATAGGGTTCCGCAGTCTGAATCGGAATGGCGTACACCTTGGAGGTATCATTCCATTCCACGCCGGAAACGTCAAACTTCTGGCGGTCATAATAACCCACCACCTTTCCGTTGGTCACTACGCAGAAAGCGGCCGCATTCTCCCCATTCCGCACGATAATCATGCTGTCCTTTTTGGAGGCGCTCACGGACGGGCTGAGCTTCGCGTTCTGCTTGTATTTGGTCCAATACCCGTTGAGCTGGGAACCATGCAGGTTCTGTCCCCACAAATCGACCGTTTTCCCATGCTGGTGCAGGAAGGCGATGCGGGATTTCGGCTTGGGATACCGCCTGGCGGCGATCCGGGCCTTGGAGGCGCGGGCCATTTCCTCCGTCATCTTGAAGCTGTATTCCCCATACTGGTTCCCTTTGTGGTCAATCGGGACGAACCAATTGAAAATTTCAAAGTCATCAGTAAAGTCCGTCCTGCTGACATTGCAGATGCGTTCATACAGGGCCAGATGGGCCTCGGAAACCTCATACGCCTGCCTGGAAAGCGGCTTGCGGCGCAATGATTCAAACAGCGCAGGGTAAAATTCCGGGTTGATGCCCAGCTTATGGAAATACAGGTAGAAGGAATATTGGGCAAAACCCCACTTGGCCCAGCCGTTCAGATCATGGAACGGCAGGCCCTTTACCGCCTCTGACAGCAGGTACTTGCACGGGTTTTCCATGTCGGAGGCCAGTTCATTGCCGTTAATGGGGTTGGTCACCTGGTCCAGGATCAACTGGGCGAAGAAGTTATTGGAGCTTTCAGACATGCTGCGCCAGTTGAACGGATGCTGGTAGCAGTGGCCGACTTCATGCCCGAATCCCCAGAGGCGGTTCCCCTGAAGAACGCCGGGGGCGAGCACTTCATTTTTCAGCGTATTTCCCTGATCCCCGACGCTGTAGCCGCAGTAATACCAGGTGGCGAACATATGGGCTCCGCCTTCTACGGAAACTCCAAGCTGCCGATTGTTATGCGGCTGGGGATATTTGTCAAAGCCCATGATTTTCCACATGGCCCTGACGCTCTCATCCCATACCCTGACGGATTTCGTGATGGAATCCGGGCTGTAAGCCTTCAGATATTCCGTGTGAAGGATCATCATGGAATACCGCCCCACGATGTCGAACATGCTGTGGGGGGCCTTGCCGATCATCCGCTTCCAGTCCTTGTCCGTGTGCCTCGTCACGTCAAAATATCCGTTCACCGTCCCGCTGCCCACGGGGATGTGCACCTTCACAGGCTTCTTGGGCGTGCTGATATCGGTGTGGTACATCACATAAAGCAATCCCGAACGGTTGATTTTGATTTTGTTTACTCCTTCATTCAGGGGATAGGTGGAAGATTCGATTCCCGCCGGGGAAACGGAAGCCAGACCAATATCCTCTCCATGAGTGGGACCCACGAATACAAGGATTTCATCTCCTTTCTCCGCAGCAATTCCGGTGGGATTGTCAAATTTGTTCAGGGCGTTGATATTTCTCACCTTGGCGGCAAACTCCGGATGGCTGTAAGCCTTATAGGACGCAATGCGGAATTCCTTGTCTTCATAGGCGCCGGATTTCACTTTCCGCGCAATGAGCTGCAAAAACTCCGGCAGCGCCTTGAGGTCTGCCAGGGTGCACCTGGGATTGATGGAGGAACAGCTCGTGTCTCTGAACACTTTCAGCAATTGCCGGTTGAGCGTGGATTCCGCCTTTTTGTAAAAACTGATCTCCCGTACGGTAAACGCCGGGGAAGCTCCTTCAGGGTAATCAACCTCCACCTTGATTTTCTGAACTTTCTGAAGAGGGTTTTTAAACCTGATCATTTTGGAGCCGCCTATATCAAACTTTCCAAGGTTCTTCCACGACGAGCCGGACATGGCGGACACGGAAACTTCATTGAAATTGGCTCCGGAAAAGGTGATGTAATGAATGGTGTCCGGCACTTCAAATACAAATTCCCCCTCCACATGCCGCGCTCCGGGAACATGCCAGTTGGCGGATTCCAGAGAACCGTCCACAGCCTGCTTTACGGAATGGCCTCCTGAGTAGGGGGACTGAGGGGAAGAAGCCTCCCTTACTTGAAGAGGGATGTCCTCCGGAACGTCCAGTGAAGGATATTTTTCCGCAAGGGACAAATTCGCGGCAAACATTAAAAAAATGAAAAATAAAAAAAACGGAGATAAAATCAGCTCTCTTTTCATAAATAGTACTGGGCCCTGATGATACTATACATGATTTCCAGCGTGCGTTTTTCATGTTATCCCTGTGATGGCGCAAAATCCCCTGATGTAAGGACGGGATTTTTCCTCTGCTCCACGGTCCAATTCTTTCATGGACCCCCACGGAACATTATGCCATGTTATCCTTCATGAACGGAAGACGGTCCCGTCATCAATCAGGAAGCAAGCCGGGCAAATGGATTGCCGTCCTGGCCGTTCCCCTCTTTCTCCTGGGCACGGGACTGTTCTCCTTTTTGTGGAACGTTCCGTTGAATACGCTGAGAGCCGCTTATTCCGCCACAGCGCCTCCCGCAATTCTTATCAGGAAAGCTTCTTCCCCGGAAAATCATCCCATGGCCCTGGACTCCTCCTTCCTGGCCGGCATCCAGCCCTTCCTGGAACATTATGCGGGGTCCGTCAGCAATGCCGGGCGCCTTGACTTCACCACCCATGACCCGCAGGAAGTGGAAATACGGATGGACGGGCTCTCCATCGGCCTGAGCCCTTCCCTGGCGGTTTTCAATTTCCACACCAGGTACGGGTTCAGCATGCAGACGAGCAGAAAACCGGACGCTGCCGACCGGGCGGTTTACCAGTGGCTGAAAAACATGATGCAACCGGAAGAGCCGGAGGAATCGGGGGGACGTTGACACAGGCATCGAACGGAACAGGCTCGGCGTTGTCTAATCCTTCATCTTTCCGGAAAAGCTGTGGAACGGCAGGTTCTTCAGCCAAGGGAGCAACTGCACCCGCACCGGAAGACGACCCCATACAGCGTTTATGAAACGTATTTACCACGGACCATGGACCCTGGCCGGACTGGCATGCGCCATTCTGGCCGCAGTAGCCATGCTTTCCCTGTTCTCCTGCGGAGAAAACGGACAGGCAGGCAACAAAAACAGACATCATATGGACAACAAGGATTTAAAAACGATTTATCTGGCAGGAGGCTGTTTCTGGGGAGTGGAAAAGTACTTCTCCCTGATTCACGGAGTCAAGGAAACGGAAGTGGGGTATGCCAACGGTTCCACTGCCTCCCCCACGTATGAGGAAGTCTGCAGCGGACGCACGGGCCACGCGGAAACGGTAAAAGTGGTATTTGATCCGGAAGAACTCAGCCTCCCGTTCCTGCTGGAACAATACTATTCCATCATTGATCCCGTTTCCGTCAACAAGCAGGGAAACGACAGGGGAGTTCAATACCGCACGGGCATTTATTATACGGATGAGAAGGACAAGCCGATTATAGAAGCCTCCCTGAAACGGCTCCAGCAGCACTTCAAGCAGCCCGTGGCGATTGAAGTTCAACCCCTGCGTCAATTTTCACGGGCGGAAAAATACCACCAGCGCTATCTGGACAACAACCCCGGCGGCTACTGCCATATTCCGCCCGGCAAGTTCCAGGAGGCGGCCCAGGCCAGGGAAGCCGCACCCGTCTACCGGAAAAAACCGGATGACGAGCTGCGCCGCAGCCTGACGCCCGAGCAATTTGCAGTTACGCGGAACAATGCGACGGAACCTCCCTTCCGCAACGAATATTTCAATAACGACAAGCCCGGCATTTATGTGGACGTTACGACGGGGGAACCCCTGTTTCTTTCCACGGACAAGTTTGATTCCGGCTGCGGCTGGCCCAGCTTCTCCCGGCCCATCAAGGAAGAACTGATTCAGGAAAAACAGGATCTTTCCCACGGCATGCGCCGTACGGAAGTCCGCAGCAAAACGGGGGACGCCCATCTGGGGCACGTCTTCACGGACGGCCCGAAGGACCGCGGCGGCCTGCGCTACTGCATCAACAGCGCTTCCCTGAAATTCATTCCTGAACAGGATATGGAAGCGCAGGGGTATGGAAAATACCTGCCCCAGCTTCGCCGGGAGGCAGCGGACAGAAAATCCGCGGAAAAGTAGCTTATGGAAAAAACGGAAGGTGAACCTCACCTATCCATCAATCCGTTAAAAATCAGGAGGACGAAGTGTGGCCGGATAAAGAACCGGCTCTCGGCTCCATGCAAGATTCCATGCGCACTTATGCCGTAAGACGGGAGACAGGAAACAAAGATGCTGAATGCGGCGTCCCATGCATAAGAGATTCCGGAAAGGGATAAAAGTAGTACTCCGGAAGAAGATTCATGAGGGCTCCTTCCCGGGCCGCAGGCAGTCAATCAATTCCGGTACGCCTGCGTTTGAAAAAAACACCCTCCATCCATGCCGCTGCCGATGAATGGAGAGTGGGCAATCGGCAGCAGGCCATGGAGGATTTGGGTTGTTGGGGCAATACGACTTGCAGCAAATGCCGTTTATCTTCATGCCGTTCATTGAAATAGCGACGGCCAGGCGCGTTTTGTGTTAAAAAAATGAGTTTTTTATTTTCAACGCTTTCATCCATCTATTGAAATCGTCCCGATTCTTTGACCATGAACATATCATAAAAATAAAAACCATTTTCTGCCAGCGCCGGATTCCCCTCACCTGCCACAGGAGGGAGGCAAGGAGCTCTTCTCCGCCAACGGTATCCGGCTTCTCCTCCGCGTCACTGCACGATCGTGACGGGAGTACCTACTTTAACGGTCTTGAAAAGCGGCACACAGGAGGAGCGGGTCATGCGGATGCATCCATGTGACTGGGGCGTCTGGAAAACGGGTCCCACGTGCATGCCGATGCCGCTGTCCGTCAGCCGCATGAAATAGGGCATGGAGGCATCATATAAGTTGGAGACGTGGTGCACCGCCTTTTCCGTAATGCGGAAATGGCCCACGGGCGTGCGGTGGGAAGCGGTCCCCAGACAGACGGGAAAATCCATGGCTACTTCATCCCCCACCATCAGCTGGCCCCTCTGGCTTCCGCGGCTGATCACCACCCGCGTATTGCCGGGAGTGGCTTTTTTCATAATGTCCTGGTTCATCCACTCGTCATGCACCTCCGTATAATCCACCCCGGCCACCACCACTCTCGTATTCGGCCCGTAAGAAGTCATGGGCATGGTCGTAGGCACGGTCAGGGGCACCATGCGCAAATTCTCTTCCTGCGGCCCTGAACAGGCTGCCAGCGCCAGCGCTCCCGCTGCCGCTCCTGCAATAATTGATAAGGTTTTTTTCGCGTTCATCATCTTTAACCCTTTCAGAGGGTTGGACAATGCCGCAAACTTATTTTCAATGTTTCATGACGCACTCTATCAAAATTCCGGCATGCACGCAAAAGGCGGAAACCGGAAAAAAGCGGCCGTCACGACAGCGGAATATTGCGCGCCACGGTAAACAGGGCAAGTACGGCCACGCCGGCGGTCAGCACCCTCAGGAATACGGTCTTGTCCCTGATGAAAAACAGCGTTCCCAGCCAGATGAGCGTGGGAACCAGCAGCACGTTGTACCGCAGGGAATCAAGCCAATGGCCATGAAGCAGGGCATGCAGGGCCCTGGTGGAACCGCAGCCGTAGCAAAGATAACCCGTGGTTTTATAGAAAAGGCACTCCGGCAGCCAGCCGGACCGGGAAGGGTCATCCACCAGCAGGAGCACCGCGCATGCCGCAGCCAGCAGCGCCAGATACAGGAAAAACAGTTTCATTCCATGAAAAAGGCCTGCGGATCTTCGGTTCTCCGCAAGCCTTGGATTCACGAGCCTGGTGAAGCCTTTTATCAGTTGCGCCAGGCAGTCCAGCCGCCGACCAGCATCAGGACGATGCTGAGAATCACGGCAATAAGGCTCATCGTCTTGCCGTTGCTCTTGTCGGGATATTTGTTGAGGCCTATGATGCCCAGAATGAGGCCTACGAGGCTGCATAAAACGGCAAAGACGAGGGCACAAATGGCAAGCGTATTGTTTGGTCTTTCTAACTCAGACATATTCTTTAATCCAGTTTGATTTTTATTGGGGTGCGCATAGCAGGATGCCAGACGCAAATCCTTGCCATCTAAACAAAATGCCGTGCTTCTACAAGTTTTTCCTGGTTCTGTTGTCAGTTCCTGCGCGTCTTACAGGCAAAAACGCTGGAAAAAACCGGCAGCACGCGTGCAAAAAGGAATTTCCACGCTTGCGGGAGAGGGGGAAAAATCCTCCCCCCGTCACACAGAGTCCTTGCCTTATCATATTTGGCCTGTATAGTACCCGCGACTGCCAGGAGGGCAGCCGCCTGTTTACAGTTAACCCTCTATTCCGCATCATGACCAAGATTGCCAAGAGCACGTTCACCACGGGAACCGGAACCCCGGGACAGTTTTATTCACTGCCAGCCCTGTCGGAAAACGGCTATCCCCGCCTGAACCGTCTTCCCGTTTCCATCCGGATCGTTCTGGAATCCCTGCTCCGCAATTGCGACGGCCTGAAGGTAACGGAAAAGGATGTGGACAACCTGGCTTCCTGGAACGCCAAAAATCCCGGTTCCTATGAAATCCCGTTTACGGTGGCCCGCATCGTCCTCCAGGACCTGACAGGCGTTCCGCTGCTGGTGGACCTGGCCGCCATGCGCTCCGCCGTGGCCGGACTGGGAAAAGACGCTTCCGTCATTGAACCGCTGGTTCCCGTGGACCTGGTGGTGGACCACTCCGTCCAGGTGGACTGGGCAGGCCGCACGGACGCCCTGGAAAAGAACCTGGACATCGAGTTCCAGCGCAATGCGGAACGCTACGAATTCCTCAAATGGGGCCAGCAGGCTTTCCAGACCTTTTCCGTAGTGCCCCCTTCCGTGGGCATTGTCCACCAGGTGAATCTGGAATACCTGGCGCAGGGCGTCATGGAAAAGGACGGCGTTTATTTCCCGGATACCCTGGTAGGGACGGACTCCCACACCACGATGATCAACGGCATCGGCGTCGTGGGCTGGGGCGTGGGCGGCATTGAAGCGGAAGCCGGCATGCTCGGCCAGCCGGTCACCTTCCTGGTGCCGGAAGTAGTGGGCGTCCACATGACGGGGGAACTCCGTGAAGGAGTGACCGCCACGGACCTGGCGCTCCATGTCACCCAGATGCTGCGCAGCCACGGCGTGGTAGGCAAATTTGTGGAATTCTTCGGGGAAGGAGCGGCGGCCCTCCCGCTGGCGGACCGCGCCACCGTAGCGAACATGGCCCCGGAATACGGCGCCACCATGGGCTTCTTCCCCATGGACGAACGCTGCTCCGACTACCTGCGCCAGACAGGCAGGAGCGAGGAAGCCATCGCCACGTACGAAAACTATTTCAAGGCCCAGGACCTGTGGGGAATGCCCCGCAATGGAGAACTGGACTACACGGTTCAGCTGGAACTGGACCTGTCCACCGTGGAACCCGCCGTTTCCGGACCCAGGCGCCCGCAGGACCACATCCGCCTGGCCTCCATCAAGGACAGCTTCCGCAAGCTCGCCGGCATGCCCGCGGCGGAAGGCGGTTACGGCAAAAAGGAATCCCCGGCGGTCAAGGTCACCATGCACTCTCCGGCTGGCGTTCCCGTTCCGGTGGAAGGCTTCAGCCAGGAGGCGGAATTGAAAGACGGCAGCATCCTCATCGCCGCCATCACCTCCTGCACCAACACCTCCAATCCGGGCCTGATGCTCGCCGCCGGGCTGCTCGCCAAAAAAGCGGTCGCGCTGGGCCTGCAAGTGCCGCCGCACGTAAAAACGTCCATTGCGCCGGGCTCCCGCATCGCTTCAGACTACTTTGCGGCCAACCAGCTCCAGGAATCCCTGGACGCCCTGGGCTTTGAAACCGTCGGCTACGGCTGCACCACCTGCATCGGCAACTCCGGACCGCTGAATCCGGAACTGGAACAGGCGGTCAGGAACAATGACATCGTGGCCGCCTCCGTCCTCTCCGGCAACCGCAACTTTGAAGCGCGCATCCATCCTTCCATCAAAACCAACTTCCTGATGTCCCCTCCGCTGGTCGTCGCCTTCGCGCTGGCCGGACGCGTGGACATCGACTTCCAGACGGAACCGCTGGGCATGGACCGCAGCGGGAAGCCCGTCTTCCTGAAAGACCTCTGGCCCAGCTCCGGGGAAATCGCGGAAGCCGTCGCCAAATCCCGCAATCCGGAAGCGTACCGGGAACTATACACCATCACGCCGGACAAAAATCCTCGCTGGGCCGCCGTGTATGCGCCGGAGGGCTCCGTCTTCCAGTGGAATGAAAACTCCACCTACATCCAGGACCCGCCCTTCTTCTGCGGCTTCAACGGCCAGCCCCGCACGCTGGCGGACATCCGGGACGCCCGCCCCCTGGGCATCTTTGGCGACTCCGTGACTACGGACCATATCTCCCCCGCCGGAGCCATCCGGGAAACGGGCCCCGCCGGGCTGTACCTGCAAGGCATGGGGGTGGACAGAAAAGACTTCAACTCCTTCGGCTCCCGCCGCGGCAACGACCGCGTGATGACCCGCGGCACCTTCGCCAACGTCCGCATCAAAAACCTGATGGTGGACGGCACGGAAGGCGGCTATACGCTGTACTTCGGCAACCGCTCCATTCCCGCCCCGGACAAGAAAATAACCCCTGCCGCCGGAACCCCCGCCTTCATCTATGATGCAGCCATGGCCTACGCGCAGGACGGTGTTCCGCTCATCGTCATCGGCGGAGAAGACTACGGCATGGGCTCCTCCCGCGACTGGGCGGCCAAGGGCACGAACCTGCTGGGCGTCAAGGCCGTCATCACCAAGAGCTTTGAACGCATCCACCGTTCCAACCTCATCGGCATGGGCGTGCTGCCCCTCAACTTCGCCGACAAGGCGGACTATGACCGCATCGCCCCGTTGAAGGACGCCACCTTCTCCATCCTGGGGCTGGACAACGGCATCGCCCCGCGCCAGCAGGTCACGCTGCGCGTGCAGCCCGCAGACGCGGAGGCGTTTGACGTGCCCGTCATCGTCCGCATTGATACGCCCATTGAAAAGGAATACTACCTGGCGGGCGGCATCCTGCAATACGTCCTCACTCAAATCCTCAAATAACGCGGCTTGGCCGGGCTTTTCCGGCGCCGCATCCTTTCCAGACGGGCCGCCCTTCCCCCGCAGGCGCGGCCCGTCTGGCGCCTTCCTCTCCGGGCGCACCCGCAGCTCCATGACACGGCTTGATTAGTTCACTTGAACTAATTCCAAATTCTGCTTGCAATCCTTCCGGGCTGTTTCTAGAACAAACACATGGAATATAGATCTGTCTGGACGGGCTTTCTTGCCGTATTCGCCGCCCTGGCGTTCTGCAGCTGCTCGCAGAACGATAAAATGAGACCGCCGGCCGTCTCCTTCAAAATTCAAAAAGCCCCGGTAGTCCCCCGCACGTCCAACCAGATGGGCCGTGAGGTGGGCATCCGCGTCTCCTACATGCCCAAAAGCACGTATGCCCGCAGGCATGCGGCCTCCATGCGCCCCCGCTTCATCACCATCCATAGCACCGCCAACCCCAAGGGAGACGCCAACGCCCATTCCCGCTACCTGAACAGCGGCAAATCCCGCAGCCTGAACTGGCACTTCACGGTGGACCAGTTCGGCGCGTACCAGCACATTCCCACGACGGAAACGGGCCACCACGCGGACCACTCCGGCCCGGGCGACCAATACTCCGTAGCCATTGAAATGTGCGAATGCACCACGCACAATCCCGTCGTCATCTACAACAAGACAGCCAAGCTGGCGGCCCTGCTGATGATGCGCTACAACGTCCCCCTGCGCAACGTGGTGCCCCACAACTACTGGTCCGGCAAGAACTGCCCCGCCCCGCTGATGACCAACGGCCGCCCCGGCTATAAATGGAGCTGGTTCATCTCCCGCGTGGACTATTACTACCGCTGCCTCCAGGCCGGGAAATAATCCCTCCCCCTTTCTGCCGCGCATGCCGCACTCATGACAAGGCGTTCTCTTTACCGTTTCCGGCGGAGGGTGCTTCATGAAGAGTATGAAAATCATCACTTCCCCCGGAGATACGCAGCGGCTGAGCAACGGCCTCCCCATTCCCGGCATCGGTTACGGAACCTACCTGGCCCCGGACGACACGTCGGGAACCCGGAGCATTCTTGACGCGCTGGAAGCAGGCTACCGCCTCATTGACACAGCCAGCGTATACGGCAATGAAAAAACGGTGGGGCGCGCCGTCAGGGAAAGCTCCATTCCGCGGGAGGAAATCTTCATCACCAGCAAAGTCTGGAACACGGACCAGGGTTATGAAAGCACCCTGAGCGCTTTTGACGCCTCCCTGAACCGCCTCGGAACGGATTATCTGGACCTGTACCTGATCCACTGGCCCATCCCCGCCGGATATGAGAAGGACTACAGAGAGCTGAACAGGGAAACCTGGAAAGCCATGGAGCGCCTTTACAAGGAGGGCCAGGCAAGGGCCATCGGCGTCAGCAACTTCCTTCCCCGCCATTTGGAAGCCCTGATGGAACAAGCCGATACCATCCCCATGGTGAACCAGCTGGAAATCAATCCCAGGTACCACCAGACGGAAGCGGTCGCCTTCTGCCGGGAACACGGCATTCTGGTGGAATCATGGGGCCCCCTGGCCCGCGGAGGCGTCCTGGAGGAACCCGTCCTGCGCCGCATCGCGGACAAGCATAAAAAATCCGTAGCCCAGATATGCATCCGCTGGGAACTCCAGCGCGGCATCGTGCCCCTCCCCAAATCCGTGCATGCGGACAGAATCAAAGCCAACCTGGACATTTTCGGCTTCTCCCTGGACGGAGAAGACATGGCCCTTATTGACACGCTGGACGCCCCCGGGCACTACTCCATTCACCCGGACCATCTTTCCGAGGAGTAATCTTTCCAGAAAAGATTCAAGGACGGACTATTCCCTCCGCTTCCTGGCGGATTCCACCAGGCGTTGACGGGCTTCCTGCCTGGCACGGAATGCCTGTTCGCGTTTTCTTTCCTCCGCCAGCGCCGCTTTCTTTTCGGAATCACGGAGTTTCCCGTAAAGCAGCGGGTTCATGGCGGCCTCGTCCTCCGGGCCTTCATGGTGGTACACGGGCAGCCCGTCCGCGGCCAGCGCCACATGGTAGTAACGGCCGTCCTCCCTGGAGTCCCGGCCTTTTTTGTCCAGGCGGGAAAGAATCACGGCATACCCCAGCCCCGGAGCGTTCATCAGCTTCCGCTGGTCGTCAAACAGGGCGGCAACGCGCATGTTGTCGTAGTCCAGCTTCATGATGCCGCAGACCATTTTGCCCTCCGTATTCCAGTACATCACCAGCTTCTTTTTTCCCAGGGAATTGGGCTTGCACGTTTCATAGGCTCCCTTGACGGGGCGGCTTTCCATGGACAGGGAGTAGTCCGCATTGCTGTAGGATTTTGTCTCCCTTGCGGCGAGTCGTTCGCCCGGAGGAAGCAGGGAGGAAACGGGAGCGCGCATTTCCGTCCGTTCCTCAGGCATGTATTTGGAGGGAATGAGGAGACCTTTTCCGGTATCGTAATAGGCGTAAAGGCTTCCCTGGTCCAGAACCATGTCAAAGTTTTTCTGCCCCCTCCCGCTTTCCGGGCGCGCCTGCGGGCGGCAATATTCCTGGATTCGGAACGGAGGGCCCTTGATGGCGGAAAGGGAGGTGGTACAGACCAGCCCGTCCACCTTCCTGGTTCCCGCCAAGGTTCTGGTGGGGTTTTTCCGGGCCGCTTCATTATACCGGGGAGTGATGTCTTTTTCCACCGGCGTCCACGTTGTTTTTTCCAGCTCCTTCATCAGGAACGGCCAGAGCATCGCGGCCAGCTTCAGGTCCCGGCGCGCCGCCGTGCCCGTCAGGGAAGCCGCCAGCGCCGCGTCTTCCTCATCCAGGCGGTTCAGCGGAATTTCCACACGTTTCCGCCCCGTTTTAAGCGCCAATCTGGAACCCGTGCAGGATTGAAAACTGCCTTTTATCACGTCTCCGAGCTTGGATATCCATTCCCGTTCGCCCGGAAAGGCATATTCATCAGCCGGCGCACAAACCGCGCCGCACCATACCAGCACAGCAAGCAGAAGGAGTTTCATCGTCAGGGACACAGGGTTGCGACTGCAACCCTAACAACAGGGCCGGCCGGATAAAAGCTTTTAATTGACCGCCGCTGCATCGGGAACCCGGAACAAGAAAGGGGAAAACGGCCTCATCACATGTCATCCGGAGGCCATGCAGGGCCGATAAGGGCCGGAAGGCCCTTTTTCCCGGGCGGGAGACCGTGACAAACCGGGGGGAATTGGAAGAAGCAGGGGAAACTGAATTTGGCTTGCCCGGGAGTGAGGGGCTCCCGCCCCTCATCATTCCCTCCAATCAGCGGCCTCATGCCACCCTGACCGCGCATCCGGAGAAAATCCTTGGACCGCAGTTATTGCTTCTTCCCTTTTTTAGGAGCCGCCTCTGCCGTTTTAGCGCTTCTTCCCGCGCCTTTCCCGGCAGTTTTGGGCGTCCTGGCCGTTTTGGAAGCCGGAGCTTTTTCCTTGTCTTCCGACTTGGCCGCAGCTTTTTTAGCCGGATATTTCTTTTCCCGGGGCGGGAATTCAAAGCCGATCTTGCCCGTCTTCGCATTGAAGACCAGATAAGCGTCAAACGGACGCTTGGTGCGCTGGGAGATGAAGCCCTTCATCAGGTCGGACTTTCCTTCCGCCAGAATCTTCAACACCTGGTCCAGCGGGATTTCACGGCCCAGGATGGTACGGGAAACGGAGACGGCGGCATTTTCCTTTCCAATGGCCAGGGAAGGGACTTTCCAGGCCTTGGCCGTTTCCATCACATCGTGTTCCCCCATGTCCGGGATGGTGACGGAGGCCACTTTCACGGCTTCCTCCGTCCCGGCGGCTTCATCCTCCTCCCGTGCCGGGAAGTAGAGCGTGGCGCGGAACTTGTCGTTGAGCTCCAGCCCCGCTTCAAAGGGTTTGCCGAACCGGGAGGTGAATCCGTGGAGGATTCCCGTCTTGCCGTCCACAATGAGGGTTTTCAGCTCTTCATCCGTCATGTCGCGGCCGGAGATGACCTTGCGGATGCTGAACTTGCAGGAACGGCAGGAAACGGCGTCCAGCGTGTTTTTCAGGCCGTGGGCATGGCAGGACGGGCAGTCCAGTTCCATTTCCGGCAGTTCCACCTGCTGCTGGGCTTCCCGGAAATCTTTCACCCTCTTCACGATTTCCCCGGTCAGAGTCTTGATGCCTTCCATGAAGGAGTCCCTCGGCAGGGCGGCCTGCTCCATCTGCTTGAGCTTGTATTCCCATTCCCCGGTGAGGCTGGGGGAGGTAAGCGTTTTCAGCCCGATGCGTTCCAGCAGGGCGATCAGTTCAATCCCGCGGCGCGTCGCCAGAAGCTCGCGGCCGTCACGGACAATGTATTCCTGGGAAATCAGGCCTTCAATGATGGAGGCGCGGGTGGCGGGGGTGCCCAGGCCGCGTTCGCTCATGGCGGCGGCCAGTTCTTCGTCATGCACCAGCTTTCCGGCGCCTTCCATGGCGGCCAGCAGCGTGGCTTCATTATACCGTGCGGGCGGCTTGGTCATGGCGTTGCGGATTTCAATTTCACGCACGGCAGCCTGTTCCCCGTCATGGACGGGCACCAGTTCTTCCTTGGAGGAACTGCCCGCCTTGCGTCCGTAGACGGCCTGCCAGCCCGGTTCCACCAGCACGCGGCCCGTGGTGAGGAAGGCGTCCGTCACGCCGCCCTGGTGGGCAATGAGCGTGGTTCTGCGCGTGTCCTCAAACACGGCGGGGGGGAAAAAGACGGCCAGGAAGCGGGCCATGACCATTTCAAAGAGTTTCTGCGCGTCTCCGGTGAGCTTTTCCATCTTGCCGGTCGGGATGATGGCGAAGTGGTCGCTTACCTTTTTCGTGTCAAACACGCGCCGGTTGGGCTTGATGCGCTTGTTGTCCAGGATGTCCTTCGCAAAAGTGGCGAATTCCGGGTCCTGCTCCGCCACCGTGCCCACGATGCCGTAGACCTTGCCCAGATAGTCCTCCGGCAGGTAGCGGGAGTCCGTACGGGGATAGGTGAGCACCTTGTGCTTTTCATAGCACTCCTGGGCCAGCTGCAGCGTGCGCTTGGCGGAAAAGCCGTAGCGGTTGGCGGCTTCCCTCTGGAGGGAGGTCAGGTCATACAACAGCGGGGCGATGGTTGTGACGGGTTTCTTTTCCTCCGTCACCGTGCCGGATTTGCCGCGGCAGCGGTCGCGGATGACGGTCGCCTGTTCCGGGTCCCAGATGCGTTCCGCGCGGGACTGCGGGTTGTCGTCCTTTTTCCAGTCCCGGTCAATCCAGCGGCCGGAGTAGGAGCCGGACTGCACGCCGAATTCCGCCCACACTTCCGAATAGGGCACCGGTTCAAACGCCTGGATTTCCAGTTCCCTCTGCGTCAGAATGGCCAGCGTGGGAGTCTGCACGCGTCCGGCGGGGGTGACGTTGAAGCCTCCGCGGGATTGCAGGATGGTAAGGGCGCGGGTGCTGTTCAGGCCCACCAGCCAGTCTGATTCGGAACGGCACACGGCGGCGTTCGTCAGGGGCTGCATGTCGGTCTCGCTCCGCATGCTGTGCCACGCATTCAGGATGGCTTCATCCGTCATGGACTGCATCCACAGGCGGCGCGCAGGCTTGGTCCATTTTCCGTAACGCACCAGGTTGTGGAAAATGAGCTCCCCTTCGCGCCCGGCATCGCATGCGTTGACGATTTCCGTCACATCCTTGCTTTTGGCGAGCTGGAGAACCTTTTTCAGGCGGTCTTCCGACTGTTTGATGGGTTCCAGTTCAAACGTCCTGGGGATGACGGGCAGATAGTCGAACTTCCATGGCAGGGACTTGCCGCCCTCCGTCATGGGCTTCTTCTGTTCCAGCAGGTGGCCCACGGCGGACGTGATGATGGCCCGGTCATTCTGGTAAAACGCGCCGGATTTGTCCCGGGTGAATTTCCCAAGCTCCTTGCCGAGGACTCTCGCCAGATCAGTGGCGACGCTCGGCTTTTCTGCTATAATTAACGTTTTGGACATATCGGCGGCTCGGAAAAATAGAAGTGGTAAACAGTGGCGGCAACCTTTCCCGCATCTGCGGCGCGTTGCATTTGGAGGTGAATTCCTACTCCCCTACCCCCTATGCTTGTCAATAACCAATTATGTATTTACGGGAAAAGCGAGCTTTTATGTCAGAATAACGGATTTTCCCGCCTCCATTTTCCGGAAAAGCCGCGCTGGCACCTTGCCAGCCATCTTACGCCATGCTATTTGTGGGACGATGAAAACGAGCCTTCCTTTCGTCCTGCTTCCCGCCTGCCTCGCGCTGCTGGGGGCCTGTTCCCCCACGCCGTCCGACCGCATCGCGAAGAATATGCAGGCCTATGAACAGCTTCCGAAGGAGCAGCAGGCCAAAGTGGCGCGCGGAGAGCTGGAAAAGGGCATGTCCCCCATGGCGGTCCTGCTGGCATGGGGGGAACCTGAACAGAAGATGGCAGGCCGGATGAACGGGAAGAATACGGAACGGTGGATTTACACGCGGAGCGGCACGGGCTGGTCCGTGGGCCTGGGCGGAGGCGGATTCCGCAGCAGGGATTCCGGGGTAGGCACCGGGATAGGCGTCACGATGCCCCTGGGCAGCCGTCCGCCCGTTTCCTATAATGTCCTGTTTGAAAATGGAAAGGTCATCGGCTGGGAAGCCGTCAATGGCTTTTAAACGGCATTTCCCCGGATAACGCTTTTCCATCCGTTCCGCCCCGGCATCTCCCGCGGGGCGCACCGTTTTTCCTATTTGCCGGCGGCCTTGACGATGGCCTCCACCAAGCCGTTGATGTCGTGCGTTTTCGCGGTAATCGAGGGTGCGCGCCCCAGCTCCTTGAGGGTTGCCGTGGTCACGGGCCCGATGCTGGCGGCCTTGCAGCCGTCCGGCCACGGAAGCCCCAGCTTGAAAAAGTTTTCCGCCGTGGAGGAGCTGGTGAACGTCACGATATCCGCCCCCCGCTCCCGGAAAGCCGCCTGGGCTCCCGCCACGTCCTCCGTTTCCGCTTCCGTCTTGTAGGCGATGCATTCGTCCACAATAGCCCCCAGAGCGGTCAGGCCGTCGTAAATCACGCGCCGCGCTTCCTCCCCGCGCACCCACAAGAACGTGCTGTGCTCAATGGTTCCGATTTCCTCGCGGGCGTCCTTGAAGGCCTTGACGAGTCCTTCCGCCACGAATTTTTTAGGCATGATATCCACGGCCAGCCCGTATTCCCGGAGCTTCGCCTCCGTTCCGGGCCCGATGGCCGCAATCCTGGCGCCTCCGATGCTCCGGATGTCCTGGTACACGGCAAAAAACGCCTGGAAGAAGCGTTCCACCCCGTTGGGGCTGGAGAACACCAGCCAGTCATAGGTATGGGCGTGCACCACGCCTTCCGCAAATTCCCGCTTGTTGGAGGGGGGGGCCATGCGGATAGTGGGCATTTCCAGCACTTCCGCACCCAGACGGCGCAGGCGCACGCTCAATTCCCCGGCCTGGGCGCGGGTGCGCGTCACCACGATGCGCTTGCCGAACAGGGGCAGTTTTTCAAACCAGGCCAGGCTGTCGCGTTCCTTCACCACATCCCCGATCACGACTACCGCAGGGGCGCCCAGCCCGGCCTTTTGAACCTTGGCGGGCAGCGTCCGGACAGTGCCCGTGACCGTGCGCTGAATGCCCGTGGTGGCCCACTGGATGGCGGCGGCCGGCGTGGACGGCTCCTGCCCGTATCCGGTCAGGGCTTCGCAGACGTCCGCGAGCTTCTGCATGCCCATCAGCATGATTTTCGTGCCCTGCGCTCCGGCGATTCCTTTCAGGTCCAGGGAAGATTCCTTCTTGTTCACGTCTTCATGGCCCGTGAAGACGGTAAATTGCGTGCAGTACTTGCGGTGCGTCACCGGAATGCCCGCATAGGCCGGCCCCGCAATGGCGGAGGTAATGCCCGGAATGACTTCAAACGGCACGCCCGCTTCATGCAGGGCGTCCGCTTCCTCCCCCCCGCGCCCGAAGACGTAGGGATCGCCGCCTTTCAGGCGCACCACTTTTTTCCCGGCGCGTCCCAGTTTGACCAGCAGGGCATTGATTTCCTCCTGCGGCAGGGCGTGGCGGGAAGCCCGCTTGCCCACAAAAATCCTTTCACATGCGGCAGGAGCCCAGTTCAGCAGTTCCGCCGAGCTCAGCGCATCATATACCAGCACTTCCGCCGCTTCCACCAGTTCCCGCCCGCGGACGGTCATCAGGCCGGGATCCCCCGGACCCGCTCCAAGCAAATAAACAATACCCTGTTGCATGCTGTCATTCAACTCCATCACCCGCTTTTTGGCGACAATAAACCCCGCCATGCCCGGATTCATTCCATTGATGGCAGAATTGTCACAAGACATCCACAAAAGATTCTTGTTTTTTGAATAAATACAATTATCACGTATTTATGAATATTTCACGTATACTTACGACCACTCTCGCTGCCGCATTCACCCTTCCGGCTTTGGCGGATATTCCGGCCTCCCGAGTTCCCGCCCCCGTGAAGGAACAGGTGCAGAAGCAGTATCCGAACGCCGGCGCCATCGAATGGGATTTCGACAACGACGAAGACGTTTACGAGGCGGAATTCCACCTCAACGGCCTGGAATACGACGTCAAGCTTTATCCGGACGGCACCGTCTGCCTGATTAAGGCGGACATGCGCCTTCAGGATCTGCCCGCCCCCGTTACGGCGGCCATCGCCCGCGATTTCCCGGGGTACGCTCCCCGCCGCGCCAAGCAGATCACCGCCAGGGGAGCCCTGAAGTACCGGGTGGACTGCCGGTCAGAAACCGCCGCCGTCCGCAAACTGGAGCTTTACTATGCCCCGGACGGCAAACTTCTTTCCCAGAAGGCGGACGATTGAATGCGCCGTTCTTCCGCATGTTTCCGTATGACAGAAGCCGGGGGAACCTCCCCCGGCGGCTGACACGGCGCCCTCTGGATTCAACAAAGCCTTATGATATAAGGTCAAACTTGCAATGATTGAATTATTCAATATCGACTTCCTTTCCTACACGGCCCAGGCGGCGGAAACCGCCCCGCAGCATTCCTATACCATTTACTGGATGATTCTGCTGGGCTCCATGCTTCTGAGCTGGCTGGTCAGCGCGCGCATGAAGAGCCGTTTCAGCGAATATTCCCAGATTCCCATTCCGGTGACCGGGCGGGAAGTGGCGGAACAGATGCTGAAGGACAACCACATCACGGACGTGAAGGTGATTTCCACCCCCGGCCACCTGACGGACCATTACAATCCGGCGGACAAGACCGTCAACCTGAGCGAGTCCGTTTACAATTCCAACAGCATTGCCGCCGCGGCGGTGGCGGCCCATGAAGTGGGGCATGCCGTACAGCACGCCCAGGCCTATCACTGGCTGGGCCTGCGGTCCGCGCTGGTTCCCATCGTCCAGTTCTCCTCCAATCTGGTGAGCATCGTGCTGATCATCGGCATTATCCTGCTGGCCATGGGCGGTTCCCCGTGGGTGCTGGGGCTGGGCATCGGCCTGTTTGCCATGACCACCATCTTCGCCTTCATCACGCTTCCGGTGGAGTTTGACGCTTCCGCCAGAGCTCTGAAATGGCTGGACCGTTCCCACCTGATGAATTACTTCGACCACGGAAAGGCCAAGAGCGCCCTGTTCTGGGCGGCCATGACCTATGTGGTGGGCGCGCTTTCCTCCCTGGCCATGCTGCTGTATTACGTGTTCATCTTCCTGAACGCGCGCGGCAGGGAATAACCCGGGGCACGGGCGCAGCGGCATACGGGGTTCCAGCCCATGCGGAGAACGAGGCTTTTCAGGCCCTCCCTCCGCAGGAAAACCTCTTTCAGCCTTTTTCCCGAAAGACGGGGAGCACGGAAACGTGCTCCTCTTTTTTAACGCATCAGGCGCGGGCAGCGGTCCCATGCAGGGGTCCGTCTTCCCGCGCCTTCCGCGGCAGGGGTATTCCAGGCGTTTCCGTTCCAGCCTCGTGCCCTATGCTTCTTCCGGGTGTTCCTGTTTCCTCTTTCCGGCTGTCAGGCGGAAGAAGGGGGGAACCAGGAAGATCGCCAGCAGGGTGGCCGTAATGATGCCGCCCAGCACCCCCGTGCCTACGGCGCGCTGCGCGCCCGCCGCCGCCCCGTGGGCGAAGGCCAGCGGAACCACCCCGGCGCCGAACGCCAGGGAGGTCATCAGGATGGGCCTCAGGCGCAGTTTGGCGGCGGCAACGGCAGCTTCCATCACATCCATGCCTTCCCGGTAGAATTCCTTGGCCACTTCCACAATCAGGATGGCATTCTTGGCGGAAAGACCGATGGTCGTAATCAGGCCCACCTTGAAGTAGATGTCGTTGGGCATGTCGCGCAGGAAGACGGCCAGCAGGGCTCCGAGCAGGCCCAGGGGCACCACCAGGATGACCGCCAGCGGAATGGACCAGCTTTCATACAGGGCCGCCAGCACCAGGAAGACGATCAGGATGGACAGGCCGAAGAGCAGCGTGGCCTGGGACCCGGCAAGCTTTTCTTCATAGGACTGTCCCGTCCATTCAAATCCCACGCCCTGCGGCAGGGTGGCGGTAATCTGCTCCAGGGCGTTCATGGCGTCCCCGCTGCTCTTGCCGGGCGCGGAGGAGCCGTTGATGGTGAAGGAGGGGTAGTTGTTGTAGCGCGTGAGCTGCGGGGGGCCGGCCGTCCAGTCCAGCCGGACGAAGGAGGAGAGGGGCAGAAGCTTCCCCTGGTCATTGCGGACATGCAGGTCTTCAATGTCATTGCCGTTCAGGCGGCTTTTTCCGTCCGCCTGCACAATGATGCGGCGCACCTGGCTGTCATGCATGAAGTCCCCCACATAGCTGGACCCGAACATGACCGCCAGCGAATTGCTGATTTCCGTAATGGGCACTCCCATGGAGAAGGCTTTTTCCCGGTCAATGGAGACGTGCAGCCGCGGCGTGTCCGCCTGTCCGGAGAAGTAGACGCCCGTCAGGTTGGGGTCCGCATTGGCGCGGGCCAGGAGTTCGTCCCGGGCTTCCACCATGCGGGCATACCCCAGGCCGCCCTTGTCCTGGAGGCGGAAGTCGAAGCCGGACGTGCTGCCCAGTTCCGGCAGGGACGGCATGTTCAGGGCCATGACCATCATCTGGCGGTCCCCGCCAAAACGGGCGTTGACCCGGTCAATGATCGCCTGGGCGGAGTTGTCCTCTCCGGAACGCTCGTCCCAGTTTTTCAGGCCGACAAACAGCATCGCCATGTTGGTGCCGGTGCCCATGAAGCTGAAGCCGCCCACGGAATAGGCGTATTCCACCGGTTCATGCTGCATCAGGTAGTCCTCCACCTCCCGCAGCCGGGTGCTGGTTTCCTCCTGCAAGGTCCCGGCAGGCAGGGCAACCATCGCCATGAAGTTGCCCTGGTCTTCTTCCGGAAGGAAGGAGGTGGGAAGCGTGAGGTACAGGTAGCCGGCCCCCGCAATGATGAGCACATACAGGAACAGGGAGCGTACGGGGCGGCGGATGATTCCGGATACGGCATTGCCGTACCGGTCCGTGGACCGGTGGATGGTCCTGTTGAACCATCCGAAGAATCCTTTCTTTTCCTGATGCTCCACGGAGGAGGCTTTAAGCATGGCGGCGCACAGAGCCGGAGTCAGGGAAAGGGCCAGAAACGCGGAGAAGGAGATGGATACAATGAGGGTCACGGCAAATTGCCGGTAGATGTTCCCCACCGCTCCGCTGAAAAAGGCCATGGGCACGAACACGGCCACGAGCACGGCGGTGATGCCCACGATGGCGCCTCCGATCTGCTTCATGGCTTTTACCGTAGCGCGCCGGGCGTCCAGCCCCTCCTCCATCATGATGCGTTCCACATTTTCCACCACCACAATGGCGTCGTCCACCAGAATGCCGATGCTGAGCACCATGGCGAACATGGTGAGCATGTTGATGGAGAACCCGGAGAGCCACATCACCGCAAAGGTGCCCAGCAGGGCCACGGGGACGACGAGCGTGGGAATCAGGGTGGCCCGGAAGTTCTGCAGGAACAGGAACATGACCAGGAATACCAGCAGAATGGCTTCCAGCAGGGTTGAAATGACTTTCTGGATGGAGATTTCCACGAAATGGGTGGTTTCATACGGAATCTGGTAGGTGACGCCGGGCGGGAAGTCCCTGGCCAGCTCATCCATCTTGGCCTTGAGCAGGCCCATGGTTTCCACGGCGTTGGAGCCGGGAGCCATCTTGATAGCCATGCCGGTGGCGGTCTGCCCGTTGCAGCGGGAGAAGAACGCGTAGCTGTTGGAGCCCAGCTCCACCCGCGCCACGTCCCCCAGCTTGACGGAGGAACCGTCTGAAAGCGTTCTCAGCGCAATGGAGGCGAATTCCTCCGGCGTGCGGAAGGCTTCCTCCGCCACCACGCTGGCGTTGATGGGGGCGGATTTGGAAACGGCCGCCCCCCCGATGTCACCGATGATGATGCGCTCGCTCTGGGCGGCCACGGCATTCACGATGTCCGTGGGCGTCAGTCCCAGCGCTTCCAGCTTTTCCGGATCGGGCCAGATGCGCATGGACGTTTCCGCGCCGAAGAGCTCCACGCGCCCGACGCCTTTCACGCGCTTCAATTCAGGGATGATGCGCGCGGAAGCCCATTCCCCCAGTTCCGTATCATTCAGGTTCCCCGTGGAGGAAAGGGAGATCATCGCCTGAATGTTGTTGGAGGATTTTTCCACGAACACTCCTTCCTTCCGGACAGATTCCGGCAGGCGGGATTCCACGATTTTCAGCCTGTTCTGCACTTCCACGGCGGCAATGTCCGGGTCCGTGCCCTGCGTGAACGTGGCGGCGATTTCCACCGCGCCGTCGGAACTGCTGGTGGCGGACATGTACATCAGGCCGGGAGCTCCGTTGATTTCCTTTTCAATCACGGCGGTGACGGCTTCCTCCGTATCCTGGGCGGAGGCGCCCGGATACGTAGTGCGCAGGGTGATGACCGGCGGAGCGATGTCCGGGTACTGGGCAATAGGCAGGCTGGGAATGGCCAGCAGCCCGATCAGGGAAATCAGCAGGGCGACTACCCAGGCAAAAATGGGGCGGCGTATAAAGAAATCAGGCATAACGGGTTATTGCTGGGCGTTGGATTGCGGCTGGGGCGCGGCGCTGCGGACCTTCATGCCGGGCCGGAGGGACATGATGTGGCTGACGGCCACCTTGTCTCCATCCTTGAGGCCTTCCGAAACCAGCCATTCCCGGCCGTTCAGCGTATCCGCCTTCACGGGGCGCATTTCCAGCACGCCTTCCGGGCCCACGACAAAGACGGAAGCCCCCTGCGCGGTGCGGATGACGGCGTCCCGGGGAATGGCGAACACGTTGTCCCGCACCGCCTTCTCAAATACCACGCGCACATAGGCGCCGGGCAGAAGCTCATAGTCCGGATTGGGGAACTGGGCCCGCATTTCAATGGTGTCCGTATTCGGGTCCACCGCCATGTCGGAAAAGATGATCTTGCCGGAATGGGGGTATTCCTCCCCATTGGAGAGCAGCAGGCGCACCTTGATTTCACCCAGCGGCACTCCCTTCCACAGGCCGGACACCACGGCGCGGCGCAGGCTGCTGTACTGGGAGGCCGGCTGGCAGAAGCGGACATAGATGGGGTCTATCTGCTCAATGGTGGTCAGGTGCGTGAATTCGTTCTGGTTGGCAAATGCCCCTTCCGTCACCAGCGCGCGGCGCACGCGGCCGGAGATGGGCGCTTCCACCCTGGTGTATTCCAGATTCAGGCGGGCCTGCTCCAGAGACGCGGCGGCGGCGGCATATTCCGCCCTGGCCCGGTCTTCCTCCGCCATGGCCTGCTTGTGCTCCCGCACGCTGACGGCGCCCTTGGCCACCAGGGAGGAATAGCGGGCGGCCTTGTCCTCCGCATCCGCCAGCACGGCCTTGGCGCGCGCTACCGTGGCCTTGCATTCGTCCAGCACGGCCTGGAGCGGAGCCGGATCTATCTTGAAGAGAAGGTCGCCCGGGCGGACCGTCTGCCCTTCCTGGTAGCAGCGTTCCTGAATGATTCCCGTCACGCGGGCGCGCACTTCCGCCTGGAGGTACGCCTCCATGCGGCCGGGAAGGTTGGCGGTTACGGGAACCTGGGTGCCGTGCACCGTGAGAACGGCCACTTCCGGCACGATTTCTCCGGGAGAACCGGCGGCCGGATTTTCATCCCCCTGCCGGCAGGAGGAGAGAGCTGCCAAAAGGGTGGTGCAGAGAAGAAGGAGACTAGTTGTTTTCATCAGTAATCATGCTTTATAAGACCTCAAGAAACCCCGGAACCACGCTTCCGACAAGACCGGGGATTTTTCAATTGCCATAAGATGTAAAGTATCCCATAATGGGAGAGTCAAGAGGCAATGAAAAGATTAAGTGGAGCGGCTTTTTATCATTTGTTGTAAGCTGCTGGCAACAAGAATCAAATGAATGACGCGACGATTTCGTCTTCAGGAAGATTTCTCTTGCATGCAGCAGCCGTTTCCGCCGGGCGCGCCTCCGGCGGGAAAAAATCAGTTTCCACGCCAACCGCAATACAGGATGGACAAGCAGAATTTACTAACCATAGGCAATCTGTCCAAACAGACCGGCGTACATATTAAATCACTCCGGTATTACGAGCAGCTGGGGATTCTGCGCCCGGCCCATACGGACCCGGATACAGGCTACCGTTATTACACCCTCTCCCAGATTCCCGTGGTGGACGCCATCCGCGCCTGCACCTTCCTGGACATTCCCCTGAAGGAGTTCACCTCCTTTCTGACCGAGGACCAGCAGAGAATCCATTACAAGAAGCTGATTTCCCACGGCACCATGCTGGCGCACCAGAAAATCAGGGACATTCAGGAGAAACTGCACCTGCTGGAAAAATTCCAGAAGCAGATGGACCGGATGGAAGGCCTCCGACGCCATGAGGGGCAGACCGTCCACGCCCTGCCGGAAAAATATTGCTGGACGGCCCCTTATGCCGGAAAACAGCACAGCACGGATTACAATGTGCTCATTACCAACATGTTTGATGACATTAACCGCAATGAGCTGAGGCTGGGCGCGGAAGCCGGACTCCTTTCCTTCCACCGGAGCTCCGGAACGGAAAGGTTCCTGTATGTGGAGGTGGAAGCGACCAAAAGGGACGCCCGGCAGTTAAAGGAAATCGTGCGCCTGCCTGCCGCCTCCTTCCTATGCTCCATCAGGAAGGAAAGCGATATCGGGAAGGCCCCCCTGGTCTTTCCCGAACTTTTTGCGCAGGAGTATGATAAAATCATCATGGAAACGGAATTGTTTTCCGGAGACTACGATGTGGTGCATCCCAAATTCGAACTGAGATGCTCCCTTCCGCCGGAAGGAAAGTGAACCGGGGGATTTTTTCCGGAACAGGCAATGGGTGAAGAGGATGTAAAAAACGCCTTTCGGGAACCGGAGTTCCCCGTCCGCGCCCCTGCCGCCCTGCGGTGCAGCCGGAACGTCCGTTCAGGCCCGCAGGCATGAAGTCTCCGGAAGTTTCATGAAATGGCATTGCATTTCCCCATGCAGCATATAAAATAATGGGGTGGCACATTGCGACACTACACAACCGGACTTGAAGGAAAGCGCCGTCAAGGCTTACAAGGCCATGTTGCTGGCGCGGGCCTTTGACACCAAAATTTCCAGCCTGTATAAAGCGGGCAAAATCACGGGCGGCGTTTACCTGGGCCGCGGGCATGAAGCGATTGCCGCCTGCGGCGGCGTTTTCCTGACCGCCGGGTATGACGTGATCGCCCCGTTCATCCGGGAACAGGCGGCGCGCATCACCTGGGGGGAACCGATCATTGAAGCGGCCCGCTCCTACCTGGGCTCTGCCCTGGGCTACATGAAGGGACGGGACGGGAACGTCCACCGCGGACTGCCGGCGGAAGGCTACATGGCGCCCATCAGCCATCTGGGCAGCACGGTGGCCTTCGTCATCGGCTGCCTTTTTGCCAAGCGGCTGGACGGCAAGCTTCCCGGCCCCGTAGGCGTGGCCTTCTGCGGAGACGGCACCACATCCACAGGCGCCTTTCACGAAGCCGCCAACATGGCGAACGTGGAACAACTGCCGCTGGTGCTCGTGGTGACCAACAATCAATTCGCCTATTCCACTCCCAATGTCCGTGAATCTGGGGAAGCCTCCCTGGCGGACAGGGGCCGCGGCTACGGCTTCACCGTGCATGAAACGGACGGCACGGACTTCATGGCTACGCTGGAAACCTTCCGCACCGCCGTCAACAACGCGAGGGAAGGCAGGGGCCCCCAGTGGGTGCTGGCCAAGACCCTGCGCATGTGCGGCCACGGGGAACATGACGACGCCTCCTACATCCCCAGGGAATTGAAGGATGAGTACGACAAAAAAGACCCCGTCACCGTCGCGGAACGGCAACTGCTGGAAGCCGGCTGGCTGACGCCGGAAGAAGTGGCGGACCTGAAAAAGCAGTATGCCGATGAAGTCCAGCTGGCCGTGGCTACCGCGCAGCGGGAACCGGAGCCGGACCCCTTCCGGGAGGACTGGAACGCCACGGTATGGAGACCTTATTAAGCCTGCAAACGGAATATTCCCATGAGCGTAACATACATTGATGCCATTCACGACGCCCAGAAAGACCTGCTTACGGAAGACAAGGACGTCTTCCTGTACGGACAGGACATAGGCGTTTTCGGCGGCGCTTTCAAAGCGACCAAGGGCCTCAAGGAGTTGTTCCCGGACCGCGTGATTGACGCCCCCATCAGTGAGGACGCCATGGCCGGCATGGTCACCGGAGCCGCCGTCATGGGCAAAAAGCCCATCATGGAAGTCCAGTTTGCCGACTTCAGCACCATCGCTTTCAACCAGATCGTCAACATGGCGGCCACCCATTACTACCGCACGGGCATTCCCGCCAACATCACGGTGCGGCTGCCCTGCGGGGGAACGCCCGGCACGGGCCCCTTCCACAGCCAGAGCCTGGAAGCCCTGTTCGCCCACTATCCGGGCCTGCACGTCATGACCCCGGCCACCGTGGCGGACGCCTACTGGATGCTGCGCCAGGCCGTGGAAGTGCCCGATCCCGTCATCTTCCTGGAGCACAAGTTCCTGTACCGCTGGCTGAAGGCGGAGGACAACTACCGGGAAGCCCCGGTGATTCCCTTCGGCATGGCCCGGATCGCCCGCACCGGAAAGCACGCCACCGTAGTGGCGTACAGCGCCATGGTGCCGGAAGCCGTGCGCGCGGCGGACCTGCTGGCGAAGGAGAGCGGTTATGAAGTGGAAGTAGTGGACCTCCGCACGGTGCGCCCGCTGGACATGGACACCGTCATCGCCTCCGTAGCGCGCACCGGCCGCGTCCTGGTCGTCGGGGAAGACTTTCCGTGGGGGGGCGTCACGTCGGAAGTCGTTTCCCGCATCGTGGCGGAAGGCTTCCATCTGCTGGACGCTCCGCCCCAGCGGCTCAACGCCAGGGACACCCCCATCCCCCAGCATCCCAACCTGTGGAAGGCGCACCGCCCCACGCTGGAATCCATCGCCGCCTCCATCCGCCATCTTTTATCCATCTGATTCAACCCAGTTTCCACCATGCCTAAAGTACCCATTCTGATGCCCCAGCTCGGGGATTCCATTGCGGAAGCCACCGTGCTGCGCCTGCTGGCGGCCCCGGGCGACACCGTAGAAGCCGACCAGGAAATCTTTGAGGTAGAGACCAACAAGGCCACCATGGGCGTCACCACCATGTGCGGCGGCGTCCTGAGCGACGTGTTTATCAAGGAAGGGGAATCCATCGTGGTCGGCGCCTGCATGGCCATGATTGACGCCACGGAAGAAGAAATTGAGCGTTCCGGGGCCACCCCGGCCGGTGACTCCACCCAGCCTTCCCTTCCGGCCAGCCCGGAATCCGTGCCCCAGCGCGTCCCGGACGCTTCCGCCCGGGAGGAAAAGCCCGCCGGGGTCCACTTTGGCCTGACGGGGGAATCCTACCAGGAAAACGGCACGGACCTGAAAGTCCAGCCCAGCGTGCGCGGCCTGCCGGTGCCCGCCGGCATGAAAGGCGCGCACTACATGTCCCCCCGGATGAAGGCGCGCATGGACGAACTGGGCATGAGCGCCTCGGACATCGCTTTCATCTCCGGCTCCGGAGCCGGAGGACGGGTCACCATTGACGACCTGGAGGAATTCCTGGAATACGTGAGCCAGTGGCCGCACCGCAAGGCCTCCTCCATGCGGCTGGCCGTGGCGGACGCCATGCGCCGGAGCTGGACGCGCCCCCTGGCCTCCGCCGGGCGCCCCGTGTTCATGGACCCCCTCATCAAGCACAGGCAGCATTCCCCGCTGCGGCCCGGCATCACCCTGTACTTTGCCCGCGCCCTGGCCCTGGCCCTGGCGGAAAGCCCGGAATGCGCCGGCTACCTGGTGGGGGAAAACATCCTTTCCCCCAAAACCATTGACATCGGCATCGCCGCCCAGGTGGCGGACGGAGTGATGGTTCCCGTGCTGCGCCGCGTGAACGAACGGACGATGGAAGAACTGCTGGAAGACTACAACAGGCTGATCGCCCAGGCGCGCCGCCGCAGGCTGGCCCCGGAAGACAGCACGGGCGGCATCGCCACAGTCACCAACTTCGGCGGCTTCGGGCTCACCTTTGCCGCCCCCATGCCCATGCCCAGCGAATCCATCATCCTGGGGGTGGGCGCCGTCACCAAGACCCCGGTCTGGAGCGACGAGGTGGAGGCCTTCATTCCCATCTCCAAGGCCAACATCGTGGCTACGGGGGACCACCGCGTGGTGGACGGCGCGGACATCGGCCGCCTGCTCAAGCGCGTGGCGGAACTGCTCCAGCGCCCGGAATACCTGTAACCCGCTCCGTTCCCGCACGCTTTACGCCGCATGACGACAGACCCACCCGTACTAGGCCTGGTAGCCGGAGACGGCGTCTACCCGGAATACATCGTCCGGGGAGCGCGCCGCCGGACGCCGGAGCTGCGCATCGTGGCCGTGGGCTTCAAGGGGGAGACCAATCCCGCCGTCATTCCCCTGTGCGACGCTTACCAGGAATTCAGCGTGGGCCAGATCAGCAAGCCGTTCTCCTTCCTGAAAAAGCACGGCGTGCGGAACGTCATCATGGCGGGAGGCATCAACCCGAAGAACATTCTCTCCCTCCGCCCGGACCTCCGCGCCCTTTCCGTGCTGATGCGCATGCCGGAGAAAAACGCGGACTCCCTGCTGGGGGCCGTCATCACGGAGGCGGAAAAAGAAGGCTTCACCATCCTCCCCGCCTTCACCTACATGGAAGAGCACATGCCGCAGCCGGGCCACATCGCCGGACCGCGTCCCACGACCGAACAATGGGAGGACGCCGTTTTCGGCATGCAGATGGCCAAGGAAATCAGCCGCCTTCACATCGGGCAGTCCGTCGTCGTGCACGGAGGCACCGTAGTTGCCGTGGAAGCCATTGAAGGCACCAACAACTGCATACGCCGCAGCGGCGAGCTGGGCAACGGCAAACCCGCCACACTGGCAAAAGTGGCGCGCCTGGGGCATGACATGCGCTTCGACATTCCTACGATCGGCCCCGTCACCATTGAGATGTGCGCGGAATGCGGCGTCAGGCAAATCGCCCTGGAAGCGGGCAAAACCATTCTGCTGGAGCGTGACCGGGTGGCGGAACTGTGCAAAAGGCACAAAATCAGCCTGCATGCCATGGACGCTTCCGGGGAGGGCTGCCCTCAACCGGAAAATCCCGCCCAATAAAAATCCCCTCGTCCGGAAACCCGGACAAGGGGAAATCATGCCGCATACGGGATGCAGAATAGAAAACGGCTTATTCAACCGCCGGAATTAAGCGTTTTTGTCCTTGTCCATCATGGACTTGGCCTTGTCACTTACGCCGGAAGCCATATCCTTGACGCCTTCCTTGCTCTTTTCGTAGGCGTCTTTCATTGCCTTCTTGCCTTCTTCCATCTTGCCGGAAGCGGCATCTTTCGAGCATCCACAGCCTTCATGCATATGGTTCATATGATCTTTGGAGTCACACATAATAAATAAATGGTTTGTATTTTAATCGTTTGAGTTAACCGTTTTTCGCAGCGTCGCCAATGGCTTCGGCCTTATCGGCAGCCCTGTCCGCCGCATGGTCCACGGCTTCCTTGCTGTCCTGGTAAGTATCCTTGACGGCTTCCTTGCTCTTTTCGTAGGCGTCCTTCGCCGCTTGCTTGCCTTCCTTCATTTTTTCGGAAGCGGCGTCCTTGGCGGCTTTGGCGCCCTTTTTCATGTGTTCCTTGGCTTCAGCCATGTCCTTGTCACCCTTGGTGCAGGAACCGCTGTTGCAGGCGCTCTGCGCCAGGGCCACTACCGGAACTGCAACGGCTACCGCTGCTATAGCATATATCAATTTTTTCATGACGTTGTTCTATTTGGATTCATTCCAATAGACTCTTTCTTCATGAAAATCTATGAATACAGTCGTGTCATTCTGCGTTCACTCCTGCAAATCAAAAGCCATAAACGCCGCGGAAGCAACGCAGTCCCGGCACGGAACGCAGCCTTCTTTTTTCAGCTCCCTGCAATGGGAATAACCCAGCTTCTCCACAAACCGCCGCTTCAGCTCCTCCCTTGACTGCACGGGCGTGCACAGGAGCGCTCCATACAAGGCGCCGCATACCCCGTCAGGCGCTCTTCCCGTGCCGCACGCGGAGACGGCTTCCAGCAAATCCTCCCTTCCCAGGGCCGCGCAAACGGCCTGGGCGCAGTTGTGGCGCCAGGGTTCTGTGCGGAAGGTGGACAGAGCCTTTTCTTCAACGTTCATGCCCCCACTGTAGGCCCGGCCCCCTTCCGGGTCAAGAGTCCCGTCCCGCCTTACCACCTGCAAACTCCGCCGCCGCATTCCGGGTGAGGAAAACATAAGCCCTCCGGAAAACCGCCGGCAGCGGCGTTTACTTCCCGGCAAGCCGGCGGCTGGTCTCCAGGCGCGCGGCCAGCTCCTCAAAGGAGACGGTCCCGTCCAGGCAAAGGCTCACCCAGCTTTTCTTATTCATGTGGTAGGCCGGAAAACGGCTGTGATGGTCCACAAGGCCCTCGAGCTCCCCAGGGCGGACCCGCAGATTCAGCACCTCCACCCTTTCCCTGGAACTGCCGCCCAGTTTCAACCGCGGCACAGCCAGAAAAACGGCATACCATTTTTCCGTGTCCTTCCGCCGCACGACAGCGCTTCCCGGCGACTTCCTCCACAGGAATTCCAATTCATCCCCGTAAGCCTCCCGGACGTGCGCGACGAGGCTCCGGGCAGGATCGCCCTTGAAGAAATCAGGTTCAAAGCAGCACTCCGCCACATGCCACAGCTCTTCCTCATATTCCCTGCGGAGCGCCCTCTCCCGCAACCTGTCCGTCTCTCCCTGAGCAAGATGAGGGATACTCTTCCCGTCCGCATCACGCACCGTTACGCTGACGGAGCCCTCCGCATGTATTTCAAATTCCATACAGAGCTGCCCGTTCAGCAGCTTTGTCCGGTACAGAAAACCATTTTCCCCGCGAACGCAGCCGAAGGGAGGCAATTTTTCCTCACACAACCTCCTGTCCCTGAAAACGCGTTCCACGGCTTTTTCATACCAGCTTTTCCGGGGAATGCGGCGAAAGAACATGAGGAAAAGAAGTTAGAGGAGATGGAAGGATGGAAAACGCCAGCTGCACCCCTGCGGGCGTGCAGAACCCGGCCAAGCCATGATAAATCCGCACGGGAACGGTACAAGGCCAAAATAACCTGCGCCCCATGTCCGGGGCGCCCGCATCGGGAAAAGAGTTTTTACCTCCCCGTCAGCACATACCACACGAACAGGCTGTTATGCTTGAGGTACCGCCGGAGCAGCCGTCCCGGTTCCCGGTAAATGCGGTACAGCCATTCCAGGCCGTTCCTCTGCATCCACCGGGGAGCGCGTTTCACCGTTCCGGCATGAAAGGCAAATGCGGCCCCCACTCCCACATAAACCGCCGGGGGCAGCAGCTCCTTCTGTTCCGCCATCCACCGTTCCTGCTTGGGGCAGCCCAGGCCCACCCACACCACATTGGCTCCGCTTGAGGCGATGGCCTCCCTCATGTCCCTCCGGTCTTCCTCCGTCCAGGAACGGAATGGCGGGGAATGCACGCCGGCCAGATGAAAAGCCGGGTACTTCTCCTTCAATGCGGACGCCAGGGTCTCCAGCGTCCCTTCATCTCCGCCCAGCAAAAAATGGCGCAGACCCAGATACTCCGCATTCGCCCGCACCAGGGCTTCCATCAGGTCCGGCCCGCTCACGCGTTCGGCGCTCCTTTCCCCTGCGGGAAGGCCCCTGTTCAGCTTCCACACCACAGGCATTCCGTCCGGGCAAACCACGTCCATCCGTTCCAGCACGGCCCCATAACCCCGGTCATGAACGCCGAGGGTTATCACGTGCGCGTCCGCGGCAGCCACTAGGCACGGGGCCTGCGCTTCCAGGGCACGTTCCGCCAGGGCAGAGCTCATTTCCTCCACGGAGCTGACGGCCACGGAAAAGCCGAACACCTTTCTGGTCTCGCACGGCATCCGCGCGCCGGGCTGGTCAGGATTGTTTGCAGCAGTCATGGCCTGATGGAAATGAAGGGTGAAAATCACGGCAGGGACAGCCTCAGCCCGTCGTAGGCAGGCATGACGTTCTCCGGCAGCTTGCCGGAAAGAACCCCGTAATCCATGTCGTGGGACATGTGGGTCAGCACGGCGCGCCTGGGCCGGATGGCGGCAATGGCGGCCAGGGATTCCTTCAGGCACAGGTGCGTGGGGTGCAGATGATAGCGCAGCCCGTCAATAATCAGCAGGTCAACCCCTTTCATGGCCTCCAGGGAGGCCTCCGGGATGCTTTTCACATCCGGCATGTATGCCAGCCGCTGCCCTTCCGCCTCCAGCACGTAGGCATAAGTCTCCACCCCGGCATGCATTACGGGAAGAGGCGTCACCAGCACGCTCCCTACGCGGAACGGCTCCGTCACCTCGTGAGGTTCCGGCCTGACGTAGCCGCTCCGGCCCGTTTTGGGTTCAAACGCCCAGCCGTACATGGTCCGCAGGGCCTCCATCGTCTGCGGGGAAGCGTACAGGGGCAGGCCGCCGGACCTGCGCCAGCAGAAGGCGCGCAAATCGTCAAAGCCGCCCACGTGGTCCACATGGGCGTGCGTGTACAGCACGGCGTCCACGTCCGTGATGTTTTCCCGCAGGGCCTGCTGACGCAGATCCGGGGAGGAATCCAGCAGAATGCGGGTGCCCGCGGCCTCCACGTAAACTGAAGAACGCAACCGCTTGTTTCTGGGGTCCGGGGACGTGCAGACCGCACAGGAGCAACCTATCTGCGGAACTCCGGTGGACGTTCCGGTGCCCAGAAAGAGAATGTTCATCACAGAGGTCATGATTGCGTTTAGAGCAAATGATGCCATAATGCATTCAAAATCCAAAGCCCGAATGCTTACATTGCTGAAAATTAGAAACCTGGCCCTCGTGGACCAGCTGCTCTGGGAACCCAGCTCCGGTTTCATCTGCATCACGGGGGAAACGGGGGCGGGCAAATCCGTCATCATCGGCGCCATACGCCTGGCGCTGGGGGAACGCGCGGACAAAACGCTCATCCGGTCCGGAGAACAGCAATGCAGCGTGGAAGCCGTGTTCCATCTGCCGGAATCCTCCCCCGTGCACGGCATTCTGAACGAACACGGCGTGCCGCCCTGCGAAGACGGCAACCTGATCATCAAGCGCATCATTTCCTCCACGGCCAACCGCCAGTTCCTGAACGACAGCCCGTGCACCCTGAACCTGCTGCGGGAGGCGGGCGCCTGCCTGGTGGACATGCACGGCCCCAGCGACCACCGCTCCCTGATCTCCCAGGAGAGGCAGCTTTCCCTGCTGGACGCCTTTGGGGAGCACGCCCCCCTGCTGCACGCCTACGCGGACGCGTGGCGGCAATGGCAGGACGCGCGCCGGGCCTATGACGACCTGGAGCATGCGGAAGCGGCCACCGCGCGGGAAATAGAGCTGCTGCGCCACCAGGTGGATGAGATAGACGCCGCCGCCTTTACGCCGGAGGAAGTGCTCACGCTGGAAGAACGCTGGCAGCGCGCCCGCAACGGCACCAGGCTTCAGGAACAGGTTTCCAGAATGCTTGCCATGCTGGAGGAAACGGACGTGCCCGGCCTGGGTTCCCAGTTGAGGGAACTGACCCGGGCGGCGCACGAACTGGAACGCATGGACGCCTCCACAGCCGCGTGGCTGGCCCCGCTGGCGGAAGTGAATCTGGAGCTTAAGGAAATTGAAGGACGCCTGGCGGATTATTCCTCCGAGCTGGATTGTGATCCCCGGGAGCTCTTCCAACTGGAGGAGCGCATCAACCTGCTGGAATCCCTGAAAATGAAATACGGCCCTTCCTTTGAAGACGTCTGCGCCCGGAGGGAGGAGGCGGCCCACCGCCTGGACCGCATCGAGCACCGCACGGAACGCCTGGAAGAACTGCGGGCCTCCATCGCCGTTCTGCGCAAGCAGGTGGACGCCGCCGGACAGGCCCTGACCAAAGCGCGGCAGGCATCCGCGCCCAAACTGGCTTCCTCCATCGTCAAGCACTCCCGGGAACTGGGCTTCCGCCAGGCCGTCTTTGAAGTAGGGCTCTCCCCCCTCCAGGAACCCGGCTCCCAGGGAATGGAAACGGTGGAATTCCTGTTCGGTCCCAATCCGGGCGAACCCTCCAAGCCTCTCCGGCTGATTGCCTCCAGCGGGGAGCTGGCGCGCATCATGCTGGCGATTAAAAGCGCCCTGGCGCACAAGGACTCCACCCCCCTGCTGGTATTTGACGAAATAGACGCCAACGTGGGCGGGGAAGTGGCGCGGGCCGTCGGCTTCAAGATGCAGCAGCTCGGGAACCGGCACCAGGTCATCTCCATCACGCACTTTCCGCAGGTGGCGGCCCTGGCCTCCCATCACTACCTGGTCCAGAAGGCTTCCGCGGGCAACCGCACCATCTCCTGCCTGCGGGAGGTGAGCCATGAAGACCGGATAGACGAGCTGGTCCGCATGCTGGGCGGCGGCGGGGACCACGCCCGCACGCTGGCGCAGGCCCTGCTGCAGCCCTCCTGAACGGAGGGCGCCAAAAAGGAAGAGGCCGCCTTATTTTTCCAGACGGGGCTTGAAGCCGCGCAGCCGCAGGGAATTGAACACCACGCACAGGGAGCTTAAACTCATGGCCCCGGCGGCAATCATGGGATTCAGCGTAAGGCCGAAGGCCGGATACAGGCACCCGGCGGCCAGCGGAATGCCGATGATGTTGTAAAAGAAGGCCCAGAAGAGGTTCTGCCTGATGATGTGCAGGGTGGTGCGGCCCAGTTGAAGGGCTTCCGCCACGCCCACGGGATTGCTCTTCATCAGCACGATGTCGGAGGACTCCATCGCCAGCTCCGTTCCGGACTTCATGGAGATGCCCACCCGGGCGCAGGCCAGCGCCGGGGCGTCGTTCACGCCGTCCCCCACCATCGCCACCTTGTCCCCGCGTTCCTCCATCTTCATCACATGGGAGGCCTTCTCATCCGGAAGCACGTCGGAAATCACTTCATCAATGTGCAGTTCCCCGGCCATGTGCCGCGCCGTGGCGGCATTGTCCCCCGTCAGCATGACCACGCGCAGGTTCATCCGCTTCAGATAATCCACCGCCGCCCGGCTGTCCGGTTTCAGAGAATCCGCCACCATGATCACTCCCGCAGGGCGGTCTCCCCTCCCTACATACAGCGGGGACGCGCCCTGCCGCATGAACTCCCGGAGGCGGCCTTCCTCCTCCTTCCAGGAGATGCCCTTGTCCTGCATGAAGCCGGGATTGCCCACCGCATAGGGCACGCCGTCCACTACGCCGGAAATGCCGCGGCCCGGCACAACGGACAAATCCGCCACGGCGCGGATGGGGAGTTCCAGCAGCCTGGCGTGTTCATAAACGGCTTTCCCTACCGGATGTTCCGATCCCTGCTCCAAAGCCGCCGCCATTTCCACCAGTTCATCCGCATTCATGGCCGGCTCCGGCAGAACGGCCACCACACGGGGCTCCCCTTCCGTCAGGGTTCCCGTTTTGTCAAAAACGACGGTATCCACGCGGCTCAAAGCCTCCAAAGCTCCGGCGGACTTGCACAGGATGCCCAGCCGCGCGCCCCTGCCCGTCCCTACCATGATGGCGATGGGCGTGGCAAGCCCCAGAACGCAGGGGCAGGAAATCACCAGCACCGCAATCGCCCTGGCAAGAGCGAAGGAAAATCCCTCCCCGGCAGCCAGCCACGCAACCAACGACACCAGGGCAATGGCAATCACCGCAGGGACAAAGAAATAACACACCCGGTCCGCCAGCCGTGCAACCGGAGCCTTGGACTGGCTGGCCTCCTCCACCAGGCGGATCATGCGGGCCAGCGTGGAGTCCCTGCCCACGCGTTCCGCACGTACCTTGAGATACCCGGCCCGGTTGAACGTGCCGCTGATCACCCGGTCTCCCGCCGTCTTGTCCACCGGCATGCTTTCCCCCGTCAGGTCCGATTCATCCAGCGCGGCCTGCCCTTCTTCAATGACGCCGTCCACCGGAATCCTCTGCCCGGTTTTCACCACCACCAGGTCCCCGGAATGAAGTTCATCCAGCGGGACGGCGCGCTCCGCGCCGTCATGCCAAACCAGGGCCTCCTGGGGAACCAGCTTCACCAGCCCTTTCACGGCGGCGTTCGTCTTGCGGTAGGAACGGCGTTCAAGATATTTCCCCAGGGAAATCAGGGTGACGATCATGGCCGCGGATTCAAAATACAGTTCCATTCCGTCCACGTTGGCGCCCTGCCACAGCGCCGCAATCAACAGATACAGCCCGTACAGGAAGGCGGAACCGGAGCCGATGGCGATCAGGGAATCCATATTGGGAGACAGCGCGGCAAGCTGGCGCACGCCGTTGATTAAATAATGCCGGTTCAGCCACAGAATCGCGGCCGCCAGAATGCACTGCGCCCACAAATTCATCCAGAGCCCCCAGCCCCCTCCCGGAACGGGCCAGTGCCACATGGGCCCCATGGACAGATACATCAGAGGCGCCAGCAGCAGAACGGACCAAACGAGGCGGGAGCCTCCCGTTTCCTCCTGCCCCTGGCTTTCCTCCCCATCCGCACCGGAAAACGGTTCCTCCCGCCAGTCCGCCAGGTGGAAGCCGGCTTTCTCCACTACGGACGCAATGCGCCCCCTGGCGGGCGAATCGGGCTTTTCAAACAGAACGGTCATCCGCCCCGTCAGCAAATTCAGCTCTACGCGCTCCACACCCTCCAATCCCTCCACGGCGCGCTCCACCTTGGCAGCACAACCGGCGCAATGCATGCCGGAAACAAGATAGTTCTTTTCTTCCATTGTCGTTAAAACGGAGTGTTTGATTTTCCGGGACCAAAGAAGGCTCCCATGTTGTTAGGTGAAACTAATCTCATCAATCCCGTTTCTCAAGCCGCTTTCGCGGCTTCACCCTTTTCCAATAAAAAATGACAAAAAAACGCCCGCGGCCCCGTAACAGTAACAAACACCTTCATCCCTTCATAATGACCGCTCCCACCCTGTTCCGAGTCCTGGCCTGCACGGCCCTGTTGTCCGCCCCCCTCCATGCCCAGCTTTACACCCTGCACGGGGACGGCGTCAAAAAAACCGAGAGGGTGGTGGAAAAAGCGGATTATTCCGATTACGAACTCGTCTGGCACGACGAGTTCGACAAGGACGGCCGCCCGGACCCCGCCAAGTGGAATTACGAACACGGATTCGTCCGCAACAAGGAGGAACAGTGGTACCAGCCGGAAAACGCCCGGTGCGAGGACGGCATGCTGATTATTGAAGGCAAAAAGGAAAAACACGCCAATCCCCATTATGACCCGGCGGGAAAGAATTGGCAGACGACGCGCAAGGAAGCGGATTACACCTCCGCCTCCCTGACCACGCGCGGCAAGTTTTCCTGGCTGTACGGGCGGTTTGAAATCCGGGCCAGATTCAGCCCGCGGGAGGGCATGTGGCCCGCCTTCTGGACCATGGGCGTCAAGGAAGGATGGCCCATGTGCGGGGAAATAGACATCATGGAGTACTACCAGTCCACCTACCTGGCCAACCTCTGCTGGGCCTCCCCCAAAAAACACGTGGGCAAATGGAGCACTACCTACACGCCGCTCAAATGGCTCCAGAAAAGGCATGCGGACTGGGCGGACAGCTTCCATGTCTTCCGCATGGACTGGGATGAAAAGGAAGTGCGCCTGTATGCGGACGACATCCTGCTGAACAGGACGCCCCTGGACAACACCGTCAACGCCGTTTACAAGGAAGTCGCCAATCCCTTCCGTCAGCCCCATTTCATCATCCTGAACCTGGCCATGGGCTCCACAGGAGGCGATCTGAATAAACTGCCCCTGCCCCAGAAGTATGAAATAGATTACGTCCGCATATACCAGAAGAAGGATTCCCCCCACAAGGGGACCATCCCGGCCCAGCCGGAAAAGAAACAGCAGGCCTCCCGGTAACCGTTCCGTTTTAAGACAGGGACGTACGGGATGGACGGAAGGGGCAAAGTAAAAAGGAATTCCAGCGCCCCTGCGCCCGTAAGTCCCCTTTACCCCCTGTCTTCTCCTGTAAAAAGCCCCCGCCTCCGGGAACGGGGGCAGGCCGTTATTCCAGGGCCTTCCCCTTGAGCACCAGGAGAATGTGTTCCGCCATGAGGGCATGCCCTTCCGCATTGGGATGCACGCCGTCCACCAGCAGGGCGCCCTTGTCCTTCATCACCTTGTTGAGGTCGATCACCCTGGATTTGGTGCTTTTAGCTGCCTGCCGGATGAGCGGAATGATTTCCTTTTCAATGCATTCCCTGCTGATCCCCCCTTCCCTGGCCTCCTGGGAGGGAATGGGCAGCAGGCAGTATACCTTCAATTTGGGATTCTGCTTGCGGAATTCCGTGATGATCTCCTTGTAATTGTTTACAAAATCATCCTTGTGGCTCCAATTCACTTTTTTGCTGTCATTGGTGCCCAGGCCTATCAACAGCATGTCAGGCTTGAACGCCAGCGCGTCCTGATAAGCCTTCTCCCGCGTGATGGGGCGGTCCCCCTTGAACAGCAGGCAGCGCGCCGATACGCCGAAGTTTCCTACTTCCGCCTTCCTGTCCAGGGTCTTCGCAATCCGGGATACCCAGCAGTCTTCCTTTTTAACCCCCATCCCGGCGGTGATGCTGTCCCCCAGACAGGCCAGCTTCACTGCGGCGGCACAATCCGCCGGCAGAAAAGCGGCCAGCAGCCCTATCCACAACAAGACAATAAACTTTTTCATGGAGTAAAATATTACAATGAAAATGGCTTACTGGACGCGGCTTCAAATGTAAAGCCCGTACTCCGGCCCGTCTTCTGGTCTTTTTCCGCGCCGTCCCCTCATGAAAAAGCCCCGGCCGGATAAAACCCGGACGGGACTCTTCAAATAACAGGAAAAGGGAACGTTTAATTCACGCGGCCCAGGTAGGAGCCGTCTTCCGTCTTTACGGAAATCTTTTCGCCGGGCTTGATGAAAAGGGGCACCTGCACCACCAAGCCGGTGGTCATCGTGGCGGACTTGTAAACGTTGTTCGCGCTGTCGCCCTTGACGCCTTCCGGAGCTTCCGCCACTTCCATGGTGATGGCGGCGGGGAGTTCCACGGAAACAACCGTCTCATCCGTAAAAAGCAGAATGTAGATGTTGCCTTCCATCAGGTAATCCTTGACGGGTTCCACGATGTCCGGAGACACGGTAATGTCTTCGTACGTATCGGGGTTCATGAAGTGGTAGCCCATGCCGTCAATGTAGCTGAACTCATATTCCTCACGGGCGAGGTTTACGCCTTCCAGGGATTCATTGGAAGTCAGGCGAAGGTTATATACCTTCTTGGTGGAAATGCTGCGGATGCTCATTTGCACGTAGGAGGCCATGCGGGGGGGGCACTTGTGCTCCATGCTGACCACGACGCAAACGTCATTGTTATGATTAACCGCGTGTCCCTTGCGAAGATTGATTACGGGTACTTTTGCCATGCGGCCCGTACCATACCATGTTTTCCCCTCCCGTCAAGCCGAAAAAACGCGCCAAACCCTTGATGCGCTTGGAGAAAACGCCTTTGGCCGGGTGACCGGAAAGGCCAGAAAAACCATCGTTCCTACCGGCTGAGATCCTGCTGGAACAGGACCTTGATGCCGCTGGAATTCAGCACGGTGCGCCCGAAGTTGAGGTCATCCACATGGAGGGCGACCAGGGAGCCCCGCGCCATGCAGGGCATCAGGGGGTACAGGAAGTTGACGTTCATTTCCGCGGCATACAGCACATCCAGGCACTTCTTGAGGTCCGCGGGGCCATGGCGGAGAACCGCCACCAGAACCTCGGACTCCGTGTAGCAGATGCCCTTTTCCAGAAAGATTTCCGACGTTCGTTCCGGATCGCTGACAATCAGGCGCGCAATGGTCGCCTCATGGCAGTCGTGCATGCTGAACCCCAGGCAGAAGATGCCGTGCATGTCCAGCAGGCCGAGGAGGGCGGACAGCGCCCCCACCCGGTTCTGGAGCATGATGGAATATTGCCTTATCGTACTGCCGGGGGCTTTGATGGCTTCTTCCTTCATGACAATAAAGCAAACGGGGTTGAGTTCTATTTAACGTATGTCTTAAGCACGCGCCTGATGATGGCAAGCGCCTGCTGGACTTCCTCTTCACTCACGTTCAGCGGAGGCAGCAGGCGGACGGTTTCCGGCCCGGCGGGAACGGAAAGCAGGCCTTCCTGCCGCAGAGCCTCCACCACCACGGCGGCAACCGTCTTGCCTTCCGGCGCGTCCACCATCTCCGGATTGAGGCCGATGCCCAGCAACAGGCCCAGGCCGCGCACGCCCTGGATCACGGGCAGGTTCCAGGATTCTATTTCCGCGCGGATTTCCGCGCCCAGGCGCCGCGCACGTTCCGGGAGCCCCTGGGAGACGATTTCCCGCAGCACGGCCAAGCCGACCGTGGTGCCGAGCGGATTGCCGCCATACGTGGAGCCATGGGAGCCGGGATCCATGATGGAGGCAAGCTCCGTGCCCTGGTCGTCAATGGCGCGGTCGGAAATCCAGAAGCCGCCGATGGGAAAACCGCCGCCAAGAGCCTTGGCCCAGGAAACGCCGTCCGGCTCCACGTCCGGAGCCACGGCGCGCCATCCCATGATGTCGCCGCAACGGCCAAAGCCGCACTGCACTTCATCCATCAGCAGAAGAAGATCGTGCTCCTTGCACAATTGTGCCAGGCCGCGCAGGAATCCCGGAGTCACGCAGTTGACGCCTCCTTCCCCCTGGATGGTTTCCAGCATGAAGGCTACTGTTTCCGGCCTGATGGCTTCGCGGGCCGTTTCCAGGTCATTGAAAGGCAGATGGCGGAATCCCGGCAGCATGGGGTCAAAGCCTATCTTGATTTTATCCTGCCCCGTGGCGGACATGCTGCCCAGCGTTCTTCCGTGGAAGGATTTGTTGAACGTAAGCACTTCATAACGGGGTTTGCCGTCCGCCTGGGGCTTCCGGTGGCCGTAGCGGCGCGCCACCTTGATCAAGCCGTCATTGGATTCCGCGCCGCTGTTGGAGAAAAAGACCTTCCCCGGACGCTCCACGCATTTGGTCACGATGAATTCCGCCAGATCCGCCTGCTGGGGAATCTGGTACAGGTTGGAGCAGTGCACCAGCGTGGCCGCCTGCTTTTGCAGGGCCTGCGTCACCACGGGATGGCAATGCCCCAGCGCGCAGGTGGCAATGCCGGCACAGAAGTCCAGATAGCACTTCCCCGTGCTGTCCCACAGTCGGGAGCCTTCCCCGCGGACGGCAGCCATGGGATAACGGCCATAGGAATGGAGTACGTACCGGTTGAGTTTTTCTTCTGTGTTCATAAGCTAAGGTAATACGCGTGTAGTTTGCGCTTCTGGCCCCGTCTGTAAATGATTTTTTTGGGAGCCACGTCATGATTCTCACATTTTATCCCGGCGGGTAGTCATATCTCTGTTCGGCGGCATTTCATTTTTCTTTTCTTTTATCCTTTTGCCGCCAGAATAAATCTACAACCAGCAGCAATCCATCATGGCACATTTTTTCAATCCCAAAGGTTTTCTGGAGGAATTCAAGGCATTCGCCCTTAAAGGAAACGTCATTGACCTGGCGGTGGCGGTCGTCATCGGCGGCGCGTTCAACAAAATCGTTTCCGTCTTCGTCTCCAGCATCATCACCCCCATCATCGGCTACCTCACCTCCGGCGTGAACCTGGCGTACCTGACCCTGAAACTGGGGGACGTGGAATTGAAATACGGGGAATTGCTTCAGGCGACCATCGACTTCATCATCATCGCCTTCTCCATCTTCGTGGCCATCAAGCTCATCGGCTCACTGAGGCGCAAGAGCGAAGAAACGCCCGCAGCCCCCGCGCCCAAGCCGGATGACGTCGTTCTGCTGGAACAGATCCGGGACATCCTGCAAAAACAGGCGGACGTCAAATAAGGCCGCCAACAGCATTTGTGCCGGTTTCCCGCTGAACCGGCACATTTTTCCTCTTTACTTGTTCCGCCGCGGGCGGGAAAGTGGCAGCATGAATTTCCTCCTGCGCTCCCTTGCCTGTGCCCTGCTGCTTGCGCCGTCCCTGCTTCCGGCGGCGGAGACCCAGCGCTTCGTTCTGGAACGCCCCTACCAGGTGGCGGAAATCCCGGAGCCTGACCGGAACCTCCCTGCCACCAACGTCATCCTGATGATTGGGGACGGCATGGGCATCCATCACCTTTCCGCGGCCTGGGCGGCCAACCGCGGGCGCCTGTTCATTGAAAACTGCCCGGTAACGGGCATCTCCAAAACATGGTGCGCGGACAAGCTGGTGACGGATTCCGCCGCCGCAGGCACCGCCATGGCGACGGGTACCAAGACGCTCTACAAGAGGGTGGCCGTGTGCCCCAGGGGCAACAAGCTGGACTCCCTGGTGGACAAGGCGGCGGACATGGGCAAATCCACCGGCGTGATCGCCACCTGCGAGCTGAACGACGCCACCCCGGCCGCCTTCTGCGCCAATAATGAAAAAAGGTCGGATTCCTACGGCATCATCGGGGATTACCCCCGTTCCCGCGCCGACTTCATTTTCGGCGGCGGCGGCAAGTATTTCACGCAAAGGCCGGACGGGAGGGACATTTTCAAGGAGATGCAGGCGCAGGGCTACCGGATCGCCCGCAGCTGGGAGGAAGCCGCCGCACTGCCGCCCGGAAAAACGCTGGCCGTCACCGCTCCGGGGAATCTTCCCCCGCCCTCCAGGCGGGGAGACGTTCTGCGCCGGGCCACGCTGAAGGCGCTGGATACCCTATCCCGTAATCCCGAGGGATTTTTCCTGATGGTGGAAGGCTCCAACATCGACAAGGCCGCCCACCGCAACAACCTGGAAGAAATGATGGAGGAGCTTCTCGACTTCGACCGGACCGCGGGAGCCGTGCTGGACTGGGCTTCAAAACACCCCGGCACCCTGGTCGTCATCACGGCGGACCATAACACGGGCGCGTTCGCACTCACAGGCGGCAACCGGGAGAAAGGGGAAATAAACGCCCAGTTCGGCTCCGGCAATCACGACGGCATGGCCGTTCCGGTGTACGCCTTCGGCGCGGGAAGCGGCGCGTTCACCGGCATTTACGAAAATACGGACATCTTCCACAAGATCATGAAATCTATGAAATCTATGAAATATAAAAAATATTATACCAGTAATTAAATTATTATTAAATCTTTTAGAATATATCGTATAGATTTTCTATTATTCTTATATGTTATGGTATATTCATCCATTACAGCAACACATTTTTTATTTGTGAACGAAGTATTAAAATATGTAATTTTTGTATCATTCAATTCATGATCGATTACACCTGTAATTTTATAACCATTTTGATCATTGAAATCAAATTTTCTTGATTCCAATAATGCTCCTTTAAAAATGCCTTCCATTCTAATTGATTTTTTTTCAGCATATGTTTGCGATACACGATTATAGGCACTTTTAGCCTGTCTTGGAGATAGTTCACAAGTAAAATCTCCTGTCAACAATCTAATACCTGCTTTATTATTCGCAATAACTTTTAAAAAATCTTTTAGACTGTTTATTACTCTAGGATCTGTTTTATCAAGATATTCGGCAAAATTTTCATCATTTTTAGCAGATGCAGCAACTAGCTCTGTAATGTATGCTAACGTCTCACCTAACTGCATTTCATCTAACAAGGTCTCATTTTCAGCTTTTACCAATTCCAAGCCAAATGAACCTCTCGGTAATCCTACCAAGAGAAGACGCGATTCATTTGCATTTTTTACTTTTCCCCGTTTACCATTGCTCCGTCCATTAACTCTGGATGAATAATCTTCCATAACCATATTTTGAAATGGAGATAAAACATTTGATGCAAACAAAGAATCTATACCTTCTGAACCAACAACTGGTCCACCTGAAAAGTACAACGTAGTTCTAGCCTCTTTTTGTCCTAAGGGAGGAAGTTCCCTAATTTGCTTTTCGACCTCTTCTAATTTTGATTTATATGCCATGGATACATATGGATGTCCACCAATCGATTCCAAAAGATTTATCAATTCTAATCTTTCTTTTTGTAAGAAAGCGCGATGTTCTCTTAACGTAGCCATCTTAAAATGTCCCTCCTATGAATTGTAAAGCTTGTTGGTCAAGTTCATGTGTGTTCAACTGTATTTGTAACATTCCTCGCCAAACACTATTCCTTGTATGGGAAAATAGACCTTGCCAATATCGACATTGCTCAAGAACAATAAATGGCGTGGCTTTTTTTCCATAATTTTTAAAATCCATATCAACGGTATAGTGATCAAGAAAATATTCCTTTTTTGCATATGGATGATCAAAAAATGCAGGACATTGCTGTAACACATCGTTCAAATGATCTTCACCTTCTGACAAAAAGAAAGTCACTAAATCTAAATCGTGAGGCCTATCCTTATCCTGCAATTCTATATTTTCCAGAAAGCTTCCGCCAATCCACTGTACTCCTTCCAAATGGCAAATTTCTAATTGAGAACGGAATCGTAAAAAACCTTGTAAAATATTTTTCCGATTATCATTAGTAGCAAACTTCTTGCATAAATCCAACGTAGTGCAGGGATAGGGAGATAGTTGCTCCCTTCGAGTTGGGTCACCTAAATGTGGAGGTAAGACATGATTATGATCAAATGATGGAATAGGGTTGCCCATGAGGAGATTTCACAGTTAATACGAAGGCAGTGTAACTTATGTTGAGTCAATCACCAAACATATTTTTCTAGAGAAAAAATACTTATTCATCAACTATCTAACTAAAAATCATACCTCCTCCATGTGCCGCGCCACCAGCCCGGCCCCGGCGGTAGCCAGGCCGCCTATCAGGAACACCGCCTGCGGACCGCCCGTATTCATCCAGATCACGCCGCCCAGCACGCCGTAAGTGATGGAAGCCACATGGTTGATGGCCAGCCCGGTGTAAATGCTCGGCGTGATGTCCTCCGGCTTCTCGCAGATGCGGGCCACATAAGTGCTGCGGGCCATGCCCAGGGCGAACAGCAGGTTGTCCAGCACGAAGCAGGCGGTCACCACGCCCACGGCCCAGTGCAGGGGGAGCAGCTCCGGGGCGAAGGCATACGCCAGGCACAGGAGGGACAGCGCAATGCTGTCGAAAATCGTTACCTTCCGTTCCCCATACCGCTTGATGCTCCAGCCGATGAGGGGCTGCGTGACCAGCCCGATGACGCCGGCAATGAGCAGGGTTTTTCCGATGTATCCGGGCGGCTGGCCCAGCGTGCTGACCATCAGCCAGAAGCCGAAGGTCAGATAAAGCTGCTTGCGGATGCCGTGCAGGATTTCCAGCCCGTAATAAACGGCATACCTGCGCTTGAAGACGAAACACTGCCGCCAGCCGCGCCGCTGCGGAAAGACGGGCGTTTTCACCCGGCTCAGGAACAGGAACGCCAGCAGGCACACGCCGCCCGTAACGAAAAAGTCTACGGCAAAAGACTGGTTGAATTTCCACTTGATCCATACGCACAGCGCGCCCAGCAGCGCGGCCGCCGTCCCCAGCGCCTTCATCTGGCCGAGCCTCAGGCTACGGTTCTCCGGCCTCGCCGTATGGATGACGATGGTATCAATCATGCCCATCAGAATGTGCTGCCCCAGGCTCACCGTCAGAATCCACGCAGACAGCGCCCACAGGCTGGTTCCGGCGCCGCAGAAGGCCAGCGCGTACATGCCGCCGAACATCAGCAGGCACGCCACCCCGGCCATGCGCACCTCATTGAACATGAAAAGCAGGCTGACCACAAAAAGGGACAGGATGCCGGGCAGTTCCCTGGGGAGTTCAATGAACCCGCGCATCTCCACGTCCAGATGCTGGGCGTCACGCAGGAAGTTGCTGAAAATGAGATCATACACGCCGCTTCCGAACTGGCCCAGAAAGAGAGCCAGCAGCACAAAAATCATCGTCTTCCTGATGCGGGGGGAAGCGGCTTCACTCATAGGGCGGGGATACTCTCACAGGTGCACAGGCGGAGCAACCGCTATTTTTATCCGCCGGCCTTTCCCGGCATTTGAAAAAAACAATCGCCGGAACAGAATTTTTTCGGGAAATACCACGTAGTTACGCTATGATTTCCAGACACCTTTTCCCTGCCATGGCTTTCAGCTTATCCTCCCTCTGCTGGGGCGCCCCGTCCGCTCCGGTTCCCGGGACGCCCCACATCATTCCCCAGCCCGCCGCCATGCGCGTTAAAACCGGAGAAGCCGGATTTTCCCTGAAAGACGGCGTCCGGCTCCCGGAAGGAAATCCCCTTTCCAAACAGGCGGAACGGATTTTCCGCGACAACGGGATCAAAACGGCGCTGGTTGAAACCGGCGCGGACCTCATCTTTACGGAAGACGCGTCCCTGGGCAGGGAAGGCTACCGCCTTGCCGTAACGCCGGATTCCATTTCCATTGCCTCCGGTTCCGTGAACGGCGCTTTGTACGCCCTTCAATCCCTTGTGCAAAGCGTCGCTTCCGACGTGAACGGAGCTCCGGCCCTGCCCCGGCTGGACGTGAAGGACCAGCCCCGCTTTTCATGGCGCGGCCTGATGATGGACAGTTGCCGCCACATGATGCCCGTGCGGGACATCAAAAAGATCCTGGACCTGATGGAGAGGTACAAATTCAATACCCTGCACTGGCACCTGACGGACGACCAGGGGTGGAGGCTCCCCATCGCCAAGTACCCCAGGCTGACGGCTGTGGGAGGTACCCGGGCGCAGTCCCCCGTCATCGGCAGCCACAACAAGGCGGACGGCACCCCGTACTCCGGCCATTACACTGCGGATGAAATCCGGGAAGTGGTCCAGTACGCCAAAGACCGCGGCATCACCGTCATTCCGGAGGTGGAACTGCCGGGCCACGCCTCCGCCGCCATCGCCGCGTATCCGGAACTGGGCAACACGGACATTCCGGGCTTCGCGCCCAAGGTGCAGGAAACCTGGGGCGTGCTTCCCTACACCTTCGCTCCCACGGAAAAAACCTTCCATTTTCTGGAAGACGTTATTGATGAAGTGTGCGCCCTGTTCCCGGACAGCCCCTATATCCACATCGGTGGGGATGAGGCTCCCAAGGACCAGTGGAAGCAGTCCGCCGCGGCGCAGCAGGTCATGAAGGACAACGGCCTCGCCAACGAGAACGAACTCCAGAGCTACTTTATCCGGCGCGTGGAAAAAATGATCAACAGCCACGGCAAGAGGCTCATCGGCTGGGATGAAATCCAGGAAGGGGGCCTCTCCCCCACCGCCACCATGATGGTCTGGCGGAGCTGGATGCCGAACAGCGCGCGGCATGCCCTGGAACAGGGCAACGACGTGGTGATGACGCCCAACAGCCACCTGTACTTCGACTATGACCAGGGCCCCGGCAAACCCTCCGCCCCGGAGTATGAAACCATCAACGACGACAACCTGACCTGGCAGCGCGTCTATGGGCTGGAGCCCGTCCCGCAGGGAACGCCCCGGGAACGGGAAAAACAGGTGCTGGGCTGCCAGGCGAACATCTGGACGGAGTACATTCCCAACCTGCCGAAATGGGAATACCATGCCTTCCCCCGCGCCCTGGCGCTGGCGGAAGTAGCCTGGACCCCCAAGGAGCTGAAAAACGAGAAAGACTTCCGCAAGCGCCTCGACCGCCAGCTTCCCTTTCTGGACGCCCATGGCGTCAACTACAAGAGGCCGGACAACGGGGCCCCCGCGCAGCCGGACGCCGTCATTACCCGGGAACGCCGGTAAATACGGAGGGAAGGCCCCCGCGCAGCCTCCTTCCGGAGGCCGCATTATGGGCTAGCCAACCTTCACGAAAACCATTACATTGGCGGCATTATGAATTTGGAACTGCTTCGTCAGGTTTGCGTGACTCCGGGCGCTCCGGGGTTTGAAGACAAAATCCGTGATTTCATCATTCAGGAAGTGGCCCCTCTGGTGGACGCCGTGCGGGTGGACAACCTGGGCAGCGTGATTGCCATCGTGGAAGGCAAGGATACGGAAAAAACCATGATGGCCGCCGCCCACATGGACGAAATCGGCTTCATGGTCCGTCACATTGACGACAAAGGGTTCATCAAATTCCTCCCCCTGGGCGGCTTTGACGCCAAGACGCTGACGGCCCAGCGCGTCATCGTCCACGGCAAAAAAGACCTCATCGGCGTCATGGGCGTGAAGCCCATCCACGTGATGTCCCCGGCGGAACGCACCAAGCTGCCGGAAGTGACCGATTTCTTCATCGACCTGGGCATGAGCAAGGAGGAAGTGGAAAAATACGTCTCCGTGGGCGACTCCGTCACCCGTGAACGCGACCTGGTGGAAATGGGGGACTGCGTGAACGTGAAGTCCCTGGACAACCGCGCCGGATGCTACGTGCTGATTGAAGCCCTCCGCGCCATCAAGGCTTCCAAAAAGAAGCCCTCCTGCAACTTCGTGGCCGCCTTCACCGTTCAGGAGGAAGTGGGGCTGAGGGGTGCGCAGGCCGGCACGCTGGACATCCAGCCGGACTTCTCCATCGCCCTGGACGTCACCATCGCCTGCGACATTCCCGGCACCCCGGCGCACGACCAGGTCTCCCACCTGGGCGCAGGTGCCGCCATCAAGCTGTATGACGGCTCCGTGATTGCGGACCGCCGCATGGTGAAGTTCATGAAGGCCATGGCGGACGCCCACAAGATCAAATGGCAGGTGGAAATGCTGCCGGCAGGCGGCACGGACGCCGGAGCCATGCAGAAGTTTGTTCCGGGCGGCTCCATTGCCGGGGCCATCTCCGTTCCCACCCGCAACGTTCACCAGGTCATTGAAATGGCGCACAAGGATGACCTGGACGCTTCCGTAGCGCTCCTGACCGCCTGCGCCATGAACGTGGACAAATGGGACTGGTCCTGGAACTCCGTCAACGAATGCCCGGCAGAAAAACCCGCCAAGGCATCCAAAACGGCAGCCAAGCCGGCCAAAGCCGCCGCCAGGAAGAAAAAGGCCAAATAAAAGCCCCGGCGCCAACCGATCACTCACCCGCAGGCCGCCCCGGAAACGGAGGCGGCCTGCCTGTTTCCGGACGTCTTCAAGCGTTCCGCGCAATACGCCCGCGGCGTTGCCCCGTCCCGTCAAGAAGCGCCGCAGCCCCTTGCGCCAGTCAAACCTGAAATTGAGCGGCAGTGAACTCTGTTCCCTGAAGCAGGGCATCCTGTCGGACGCATGCGTTTCAGCTGCCGCAGAGGCCTGAGGCACGCCACGGAGGCTTTTCAGGACGGCCTCCCCATAAAAAATCCTCCGGCACCCAGAGATGCCGGAGGAGGATCAATCCTGAAAAAGAAAGTTACTTGGCGGCGGGAGCGGGAGCTTCCTTCGGAGCGGGAGCGGGGGCCGGAACGGCTTCCACTTCCACTTCTTCCTCCACTTCAACGCCTTCTTCGGGACCGGAAGCTCCGGTCTGCTTCATGGCGTCCTTCAGGGCCTGGCTTCCGAAGAAGTCGGCCTGCTGCAAGCGCTGCATGTCGGTCATCATGCCCATGAAAATGGGCAGGAGTTCGGCTTGGCGCGCCTGCATGGCGGCATCCATTTCAGCCTGGACCTTCTGGACGCTCTTGGAAAGGGCTTCGCCCTTTTCATTGATCTTCGCCATCTTTTCAGCAGCCGCGTCTGCGGTGGCCTTGTCCTTCACCGTGCTGAGCGTGGCGGACATTTCCTTCATCAAAGCCAGCATCTGGTCAGCGGCTTCCTTCGCTTCCTTGGAAACTTCAGCGGCCGGCGCGGTGGGCGCGGCAGGGGTTTCAGCGGCCGGGGCGGATGCCGGAGCCGGGGCATCCTGGGCGGAAGCCATACCTGCAAATGCCAGGGCACATGCCGAACTAATTGTTACAATGCTCTTCATAACGTTTCCGTTGTACAGGCTCGCCATGCATGCGTCAATGAATCATTGTGTAACGGCTCCCCGTGATGCCGCAGAAAGGGGAATTTGCGTTTTTTCTTCCCTTGGAGGATTTTTTCAGTTGCATCTTTTTAGAATTATTATAAATTCATTCCCGATGACTAAAACCATAGAAAACCTGAAAGCCGCCATTACGGGCGAAAGCACCGCCTCCGCCACTTACGCAGCCTATGCCGCCAAAGCCGCCCAGGAAGGGCAGCCCCTCATTCAGAAATTGTTTGAAGCCGCCTCCAAGGCGGAATCCGTCCACGCCGCCAACCACAACAAGGTTCTGGAAAAGCTGGGCGCAACGATGGACCCCATCGATATCCAGATTCATGTAGGAACCACCGCGGAAAACCTGAAAGCCGCCATCGCCGGGGAAACCCACGAATTCGAAAGCATGTATCCGGAATTCATCGCCGTGGCGGAAGAGGAAGGCCAGAAGGCCGCCGTCCGCTCCTTCACGTGGGCCACGGAAGCGGAAAAGGAACACGCCGATTTTTATGCCGCCGCCCTCAAGGCCCTGGAAAACGGAGACACCAGCGCCCTGCCCAGGCAATACTGGGTATGCCTGGTGTGCGGGGACACCTTCAAATCTCTGGAAGGCGTGGACGCCTGCCCCCTCTGCGGCACCAAGGCTGAAAAATTCCTCGTCATCGGGTAAACTCCGTCTGAGCACCGGAGGCCATCCATGGCACACAAAACCCGCCCGGAACATTCCGGGCGGGTTTTTACAGGCCGGAAACCGCTGCCATCTGGGGAAGCGGCCAGAGAAGAAGCATCGCCGGCTTTTCCCTTCCGGTCATTCCGCAAGCGCCGTTCCAGAACCGTGTTCCGGCCCTTTTCCGGACTTCAAGACTTTTCTCCACTTCCGACTGTCCGGGTGGCCCTGGTCCTCTCCTCCCACGTGCATCCGGCCCCGGACCTTTTTTGAATGCCCGGATTGATGGACTTGTTCATTTAAAACATTAAATACATGCATTCCGTTCTGGCTACGGCGCAGGCGAGCATCCCGATTAAAATCATGATGATGCCGAATGCGACGGATTTTCTGCACAAGGCGACAACGGCGCAGGCAACGGAAGCCACCCCCAGCAAAATCCCGGCTGCGCCCAGCACGGTTCCGGGAACAAGCCCCAGGCCGGAAGCCGCTGCGACCCAGGGCAATGACACGGCCCCCACGACACAAATACAGGCGGCTCCTTTCACAGCTTGAGGACATTGCAGCACAACGGGCTGATTTTCCATAAGCTTCCCTATACCCTCCCAAAACCGGGCCTGTCAACTACAACCGGAAAGTCCCCTCTTTCCGTCAACCCCGCATGCCGGACGGGCTGCCCCCACAACCAATTGCCCCCACAACCAATTGCCTGCGCCGCCATCCGCACCAAGCCCCAAGCGCAAAAAATGGCGGATGCTATCGGCACCGCCGTTTCAACGGCGGTTCCCTTTTCCTGCCCGGGCCCTTCCATGAAAAGGCGTTCCGCCACATTCTGCTTGAGCATCACCGTGAAACCCTTACAATGGCTCACCCCTTCAAGCAGGAAGAATACTTTATCCTTTCTTTGCGATGACCCCTCCCCATGCATCCACCCGTTCCGCAGAACGGTACGCAGGCCGGCCAGGCGCTCTTTCCGCCGTCTTCCAGGCTCTTCGCGCCGCGTTCTTTCCGCGCCGCATGCGCTGCCTGTGGGCAACCGGACTCGCGGCGGCTCTGGTGGTCAATCCTTATGTGCTCAATGACGGCCAGAGCGTGCTGATGAGCTGCATGGGCATCGCCTGTTCCGCCTCCCTGCTCTGCGGCACCATCCTTCTCTGCCTGAAATACCGCTTTACCGCCTACGTCGTCCTTCCGGCCATCATCCTGTTCAACGCGGGCCTGTACATGATGCAGATGCGGTACGGGCTGACGCTGAACCTCTCCGTCCTTTCCAGCATGGCGGAGACCAACTTCCGGGAAGCCTGCGCCTTCTGCACCGCCGCCTCCGCCACCGGGGCCCTGCTGCTGGCGGCCTTCATTTACCTGGCCATTTACTGGAGCCGCCGTTCCCTGCGCCAGAAGGCCACGTGGGGCGCGCTGGCGTGCATCTGGAGCCTGTACGGAATCTTTCTGCTGCTGGGCATTCCGGCCACCTCCTACAGCTCGGAACCCCTTTACCTTTACTACACCTCTGACAAGGCCAAGGGCTGGCCCCTCGTGGACTTCGTGATGGCGTACAAGCTGGCGGACGAATACGTCACCCAGGACGCAAGCCGTTTCAATGAACTCCGGAACCTGCCGTCCTGCGCGGAACCCCTCTCCGGATGCGACGCTCCGGACGACCTGGCCGTGGTCTTCCACATGGGCGAGAGCGTGCGCGCGGACCACCTTTCCCTCAACGGCTACCACCAGAACACGATGCCCCTGCTTTCCCGGGAACCCAACGTCGTTTCCTTCCCCCACGCCACCTCCTTCGGCATCGTGACCAGGATTTCCGCCATCGGCATGTTTACGGATGCGGAACTGTCCCGCCGCCGCCCCGCCCATTCCTCCTTCATTGACCTGTTCAACAAGCACGGTTTCCGCACCGTCCGGATCATGGACCTGTGCGGAGACTCCATCCATGACTATTCCCTGGGCATCCTGACCCGGAACTGCCGGGAACGGAAGCAGACGCCGCCCATGCACGAAACGCCCGGAATGATGCAGGAACGCACCTCCCTGGTCATGGAGGAATCCCTGAAACGGCACGGCCGGGAAAAACAGCTTTACGTCATTTACAACAACGGCAGCCACATGGCGTTCAGCTACCCCGCACAGGCGGAACGCTTTACCCCGGCGTCCTGCAACATGGACGACCCCAAGGCCCGTCTGGAAGAAACCGTCAATGCGTATGACAATTCCATCGTGGACCTGGACGCCTCCGTCCACCGCATGATTGCACTGTTGAAGGACAGGCCGGCCATTTATTTTTACTGCTCCGACCATGGCGTGGCGCTGGGCGAGGAAGGAAAAATGTTCCAGGGGCATGTTCTGCCGCCTGTTTACCGTCCCGCCATGTTCGTGTGGTATTCGGACGCCTTCGCCTCACGCTACCCGGACATGGTGCGCGCGCTGAAGGCCAACCGCCTGAAAGCCGTCTCCCACGACCACATTTTCCACACCCTCCTTTCCCTGGCCTCCATCCGGTCGGAAGTCGTCCGGAACGGCCTGAATCTGGCCTCTCCGGACGCCCGGGAAACCCCGGCCCCCCTCCAGCCGGAAGTGCTGGCGGAATGGCTGGCCGCTCCCGCACCGCCGCAGCCGCTTCCGTAAAAAAGATGGAAGCTGCCGTCATCCTCTGCGGGGAACGGCAGGATAGGACGAACTCTACCGTACCCGGACTCGCAGGGGATGCCTGACGCACTCCCGGACGCGGCGCGCCTCCGCCTCCCAGGCGGCAGAGGATTTGAACGGAGAAGCCTTGTCCCAAACCGCCCCCATGTACCACTCAAAGGGCTTTCCGTTCACCGCCTCCCTGATCCAGTAGGTACATCCTTCCGAGTCTACTGCCCCGCCTTCCGGACCCCAGGGAACTATCACGGCGGTTCCCAGGCATCCGTCATTCTTCCGGGGCCTGCTCCATGCCGTCATCAAGCCGCCGTCCTCCCGGTCCTTCGTGACCGTTTCATAATTATTCCTGCCCTTTCCGGTATCCATTCCCACGCCGGCCTTCACCGTTTCCGCCCCCCGAATGGTCAAGGTGCTGCGGACTTTGGAAAAACGGCTTCCTGCGTCCAGAGTCACCCTCCGCGTTTCCGCCACGCGTACGCCGCCGCCCACGTCCCACGGCGCATAACCCACTTCAAAGGCGGTCTGAACCGGACCGTTGTACAATGCCCGCGCGCTGGCCCAGTTTCCGGATACATGCGGTTTCCCATCCCTGAACACGGCAATGCCGCCGCAGCCCCGTCCCGGCCCTACGTTGTACATGTCCAGTCCCCGGCCATGATCCCGGTGGTAATCCCCCCGCTTGTAGAATTCATTGATGACGGGAGCACCCGCGCGCTTGCTCCATACATCCGTTCCGCTGGAAACCAGGCCCTCCCCCTCAGGGGCCGGCCTGGCAACGGCCGGACCGTAAATCCGGTGCGCCGTAAGATCGTTCTCCCACGCGAAATCATCCAGGCGTTCCGGGACCAGGCGGCTGAAACAGACGTCCGCGGAAGGAGCTGCCTTCAGGGAGGAATCGTTCAGAATCCAGAAATCACGGGCCGTTCCGGGCCGGAAATTGCTCTGGAACAAAAGAGTATCCGTCCTTCCGTCTCCATCCGTATCCGCCAGTTGGTGCGGGATGACGCGCCCGTGGCGGACGTCAAACACGCGAAGGGCGGCGGCATTCCCGGAAGTTCCGGACGTCCAGGGCACCGACACGGTTTCAGCAGGACGGAACTTGGCCAGTGGGTTCGTGACGGTTACAGTCTTTCTCTGCGGATGGTCCCGGCCAATGACGTATTTGCGCAGTTCGGTGCCGGCCATCAGGTAGGCGCCCGCGCCGTATGCTTCCGTATCCTCCCCGGAATAATGGCCCGGCTTGTCGGCAATGGGCTGCACCCAGCCCAGCGCGCCTTCCGCGTTGACGGAATCACAGGCGGCCTTCCACGCCCTGCGGATGACGGGAAGATATTCATCCGCATCCAGATACCCCTGGTTCACCCCCCACAGCATCCCGTACATGATAAAGAGGGTGCCGCTCATCTCCTTCAAGGGGGGCTCTTCCGGGTCCAGCAGGCTGGCGTGCCAGGAACCGTCGGGCGACTGGCATTTTTTCAGGGATGCCGCCATACGCTTGAGCAGATCCTCATAAAAGGGGCGGGAAGGCCAGTCCGCGGGCATGTCCTGAAGAATAAGCGGCAGTCCGGCAATCACCCAGCCGTTGCCCCGGCTCCAGAACATCTTTTTCCCATTAGCCGCCGGAATGGTGAAGTAACGGGAATCACGGAAAAACAGCCCTTCCTTCCGGTCAAAAAGATAGTCGCAGGTGAGCTTGTATTCCCTGTCCATGAATTCCAGATACCGGCGGTCTCCGGTATAGGCCGCCAGCTTCACGAACACGGGAGGGGACATGAACAGGGCGTCCGACCAGCTCCAGCGGTCCTGGCAGCCGGGAGTCCCGAACTGGAGGGAAGCGGAGGAGGGCCGGTTCATCACCCCGTCCAGCACGGCGCGTATTTTCTCCGCCGCAGCGGTATTTCCGTCTTCCATCGCCATCTCCATCCAGGCGTGGCCCACGGCGTGATCGTCCGCATGGTAATGCCGTTTCAGGGTTCTCCATTCCTGTTCCCCTCCTGTTTTCCTCAGCAGCGGCAATCCCGGCCCTTCCGGGACGGCCAGGCCATACTGCACCAGGCCGGAATAAAAGGCGCCGTAGGTCCAGTGCAGCGGCGAGCGTTTTCTGGGATGCTCCGCCTGCCATTTCGCCACCAGGCGGAGATTATCCCGGATGGTCTTTTCATTCCAGTCCGCGGGAGCGCCGGAAGCGGGGCTCCCCGCAGAAAGCGCGGGAAGAACCAGCAGCAGGAAGGATTTACGCCATCCGTTTTTTGAAAAGGAAAAGAAATTCATTTGACTGGTACGGAAAAAGCCGCGCTGAAATTTCTCCGTGAGGAATGAATCTTCCCTTTTCGGCCTGTCCCGTTTTCCCCCGGTCCCCGGAAAGGGGAGGCAAGGGCACATATGGTGCCATGACGGAAGGGAATGCCGCGTTATCAACCATTCCCTGCAGCATATATACAACATATTGTATCATTATAAATATTTAATACATTATTTATACATTTTCCTTGCGGGGGCTCTCTTTCTGTGGTTCATTGCGTTTCAGCGCAGGTAACGGAAGACGGTGAAAATCCGTCGCGGACGCGCCGCTGTAACCGGTAGACGATGGACCGGACACTGACTGCCAGCAGTCGGGAAGTCCCCATCACATGTCGCACCGGAAGCCAGAAGACGACCTGATGCCCCCGTATCCCATCCCGCGGACAGGATGAACATACGCACAGGTCCTCATCGTGCCCCTTGTTAAAAATGCACGCATGCGGCGGCCCCTGCCTATGATTTTTCCAGGCTTTTGCCCAGGCTCGCGGATGAGCGGTCATCATCCCTTCCAAGCGAGACACCCACCATGGCAACAAGCATCATCAAGCGTTCCGGAAAAAAGGAACAATACCAGGGCTACAAAATTGAGGAAGCCGTCAAGAACGCGTTCCACAGCTCCGGCACCGCCTACAACCGTTCCATTTACGAAGAAGTGGAGGCCAAGCTGAGCCATCAGGACTGCGCGCATGTGGAAGAAATCCAGGACATGATAGAACGCGCCCTGTTCCGCTGCGGATACTTTGACACGGCCAAGACCTTCATCACCTACCGCTTCCTGCACAAAATGCAGCGCGAACAGCTCGGGGGCCTCTATTCCGGCAACACGTACGTGGACTGCAAGCAGACGGTGGAGGAATACATCGGCCAGAGCGACTGGCGCATCGCCGCCAACTCCAACACCACGTATTCCAACGCCGGCCTCATCAATAACACGGCGGGAAAGGTGATTGCCAACTACTGGCTGGACCAGGTTTATTCCGCACGGGAGGGGGCCGCCCACCGGGAAGGGGACTACCACATTCATGACCTGGACTGCCTGACCGGGTACTGCGCCGGGTGGAGCCTCCGCAACCTGCTCAACGAAGGATTCAACGGCGTGCGCAGCCGCGTGAACAGCAGGCCGCCGCGCCACTTCCGGGAAGCACTGGGCCAGATGGCCAACTTTCTGGGCATTCTGCAAAGCGAATGGGCCGGAGCCCAGGCCTTCAGCTCCTTTGACACCTTCCTGGCGCCTTACGCCTTCAAGGACCAGGCGGATTTCACGCGCATCAAGAAGGACATCCGCAGCTTCGTCTACAACCTGAACGTGCCCTCCCGCTGGGGGCAGTCCCCCTTCACCAACGTCACGATCGACTGGACCGTGCCGCGGGACCTGCGGGACCAGGCCCCCTTCAGCGGCGGGGAGCACCTCTTTGAAGGGGTGGAGGACCCGGGCCTGCTCTCCCTGGCGCGGGAACGCGGCGTGAACAAGCTGACAGAGCTGACCTACAAGCATTTCCAGAAGGAAATGAACCTGATCAACAAGGCCTTTTACGAGGTGCTCACGGAAGGGGACAGCACCGGGCAGCCCTTCACCTTCCCCATCCCCACCGTCAACATCACGGAAGACTTTGACTGGGAAGGGGAAAACGTGCCGCTCCTGTTTGAAAACGCCGCCAAGATCGGCTCCTCCTACTTCCAGAACTTCATCGGCAGCCAGTACACCGTGAATGAAAACGGGGAACGCGTGCCGGACGAACGGGCCTACAAGCCGGACGCCGTGCGCTCCATGTGCTGCCGCCTCCAGCTGGACCTGCGGGAGCTGCTCAAGCGCGGCGGCGGCCTCTTCGGCTCCGCGGAAATGACCGGCTCCATCGGCGTGGTGACCATCAACCTGGCCCGGCTGGGCTACCTGTTCAAGCAGAACCGGGAAGCACTGTTCGCCCGGCTGGGGGAACTGCTGGACCTGGCCAAATCCTGCCTGGAAAAGAAAAGAACCTTCGTCCAGGAAATGTACGACCGCGGCCTGTACCCCTACACCAGGCGCTACCTGCCCACCTTCCGCAACCACTTCTCCACCATCGGGGTCAACGGCATGAACGAACTGCTGCGCAACTTCTCCAACGACTCGATGGACATCACCTCCGAGGAAGGCAGGACCTTTGCGGAGGAAATCCTGGAATTCATCCGCCTGCGCATGCAGGAGTACCAGGAGGAAACCGGCAACCTGTACAACCTGGAAGCCACCCCTGCGGAAGGCACCACCCACCGCTTTGCCCGGGAGGACCAGAAGCGCTATCCGGACATCCTCCAGGCCGGGCCCGTGGGGCAGCGTTACTACACGAACAGCTCCCAGCTCCCCGTGGACCACACGAGCGACCTGTTCCGTGCGCTCCAGCTCCAGGACGAACTCCAGTGCTGCTACACGGGGGGAACCGTCTTCCACATGTACATGAATGAAGCCATCAGCTCCCCGGAAGCCTGCCGGGACATCGTCCGCAAGGTGCTGACCCGCTTCCGCATGCCGTACCTGACCGTCACCCCGCTCTTCTCCGTCTGCGACAAGCACGGCTACCTGCGCGGGGAGCACCAGTACTGCCCCTTCTGTGATGAAGAGCTGCTCCACATCCACAGGCATGAATAACCCTTTTCAACCAGCCGCCTCGTTTCAAAACCCAGCCATCAATACGACAATGACCAAACAGGAAATATTAAGCAAATACGCACAGGACCGTACCCGCTGCACCGTTTACACGCGCGTCATGGGCTATCACCGCCCTGTGGAAACCTTTAACGCCGGCAAACAGGGCGAATTCCACGACCGCGTCCACTTCGTGGAACCGGACCGTCCCTGCTCCTGCTCCGCCCAAACGGAACAGCCGCGGTAATTTTCCCAATAACATATGCGAAGTCAATGGGAACGGGCCGGGGCATAGCGGACATCACGCCGCTCACCTTGCTGGATTTTCCAAACAAGGTGGCCTGCATCTTCTGGCTGAGAGGCTGTAACTTGTTTTGTCAGTACTGTTACAACGTCTCCCTGGTCAGAGGAACGGGCTCTCCTGCCGGAGACCGGACGGACTACCTTGATTTCCTCAGAGATCGGGTGGGATTTCTGGACGGGGTAGTCCTGTCCGGCGGCGAGTGCACGCTGTGTCCCGACCTTATCCCCATCTGCCGCGAGATACGGCAGCTAGGCTTCGCGATTAAAATAGACACCAACGGCACGAGGCCCAGCGTGGTGAAAGCGCTGGTGGAAGAGGGGCTTTGCGACTACATCGCCCTGGACTACAAGGCGCCCCCCGAACAATACGGCGCCGTCACCGGCAGGCCCGACCTTTTCCCCTCCTTTTCCGCAACTCTGGACTACCTGATCGCCTCCCAAACCGCCTTTGAAGTCAGAACCACCGTCCATCCCGATTTATTGACGGAAGATCACGTCAACAACATCATACGCGACTTGACAAAGCGCGGGTATGGGGGCAACTACTTCGTGCAAAATTTCTACCTGACCAAACAAACACTCAACTCTCTCCCCGCGCCGAGCCGGTTGTTTGACCGGACCAGGCTGGAGCCGGCCTCCATCCCCGTCCACTTCCGCAACTTCGAGTTCGCTCCGGGCAAAGTCTGACCCAGCCGACCATGTTCGACATCCTGCTCAACCACAACACCCTGGTTCTCTTCGGAATCATCTTCTTCGGCATCGCCCTCGGCAGCATTAAAATATACGGCCTGAACCTCGGCCTCTCCGGCGTTCTCTTCGTAGCGCTGGCCGCCGGCCACTACCGCCTGGCCATCCCCAACGGCGTGGGCCAGCTGGGCCTGGCGCTCTTTGTGTACTGCGTGGGCCTGAGCGCGGGCAACCGCTTCTTCTCCGCCATCGCCAAGCAGGGAAGCAAGCTCGCGGTCATGTCCGCCGTGATTGTAGGCGTTTCAGCCCTCTTCACCTGCCTCTTCGGCATCTGGTTCAATGTTCCCGCGGGGATTTCCTCCGGCATCTTCGCCGGCGCGTGCACCAGCACCCCGGCCCTGGCGGCAGCCACGGAAAGCCTGCCGGGAGCCTCCGGAAGCGGCGTCAGCATCGGCTACGGCATTGCCTACCCGTTCGGCGTGGTGGGCGTGGTCCTCTTCGTCCAGCTTCTCCCGCGCCTGCTGCACTTTGACCTGAACAAGGAGGCCAAGGCCATGCACTCCAAGCAGGAGGCCAGCATCATCTCACGCTTGGTCCGCGTCACGCAGCCCAACCTGATCGGCCAGAACATTGCGGACTGCAAGCTGCTGGACGGCCTGCACTGCATGGTCACCCGCGTGGTGCGCAACGACAGGCTGATGCCGCTGACGCCGGAAGACACGTTCCGGGAGGGAACGGAAGTCCTCATCGTGGGCAACAGCGACACCATGCCGCATGACGTCGCTTTCCTGGGGGAAGTATGCGACAACCCCTACCCCATGGACTCCCAGAAGGAGCGCCGCAAGCTGATCCTGACCAACAAGAACTACGCCGGGCGCAAACTCCGCGATCTGAAAACCCTGCGAACGGACGGCGTGATCATCTCCCGCATCTCCCGCCTGGGCTTCACCTTCGTCCCCACGGGGGACACCACGCTGGAGCGCAATGACGTGCTGACCGTGGTGGGTTCTCCGGAAAACCTCACCAAGTACGGGGACAAAATCGGCCACCGCAGCCAGGACATGAACCAGACGGACCTTCTTTCCCTCGGGTTCGGCCTCTCGCTCGGTATCATTCTGGGGCTGGTCAACTTCAGTCTGGGTAACGGCCTGGGCATCTCCCTAGGGATTGCCGGCGGCCCGCTGATTGTGGCCCTGCTGCTCGGCCACTTCGGGCGCCTGGGCCCCATCGTGGGTTACATCCCCCGCCCCACGCGCCTTCTTTTGCAGGACCTGGGCCTGGTCTTCTTCCTGGCTGACGCCGGCATCAAGGGCGGCGCGGACCTGGTCACCACCGTGGCTACGCATGGCGCGGCCGTCTTCATCATGGGCGTCATCGTCACCTGCTCCGGCATGTTCGCCGGCTACTTTGTGGGCATGAAGGTCTTCAAGATGAACATCCTGGAATGCCTGGGCGGCATCTGCGGCGGCATGACCTCCACCCCGGCCCTGGGCGCCATCGCCAGCAAAACGGACTCCCAGGCCCCCGTGGTCAGCTACGCCACCGCCTACCCCGTGGCCCTCATCCTGATGACCATCATTGCGAAGGTCATCATCCAGACCATCGGCGGCGTGGTGGGCGTTTAGCCCAAGGCGCAAACTTCACCACCCGGAAAGACCGCGTCTCCGGCGGTTCTCTCCGGGCGCCATGCTTCACGGAAAAAGGAATATCGATTGCGGATCAGCGCCGTTTACCTCCTTGCCACCAGCCGGAAGTTTAAGACCCCGTTTCCGTCACTTCCATGCAGACGGACTGGAAGGCATTTTTCCAGTTGATGCGGATTCCGGCGTTCATCAGAAAATCGCCGCCCAGCACCCGTTCATGGACGTTGGCCAGGGGGCCGTTTTCATCCAGGTTGATCTCCCTGACCAGGTATCTGGCGGCAGGATTCAAGCCTTTCAGGCGCAGGGGCGGCGGGGAATCCGCCAGCCATTTGTCCATCAGCCAGGCGAAGACGACGGCCCGTTTCTCATGAACGTACATCAGGGCGGCCACCCGGCTTTCATACGGGGAGGACAGGCGGTACAGGTCCCCGAACTGGACCACGGGGCGGATGCGCTTGTATTCCGCCAGCGCCCGTTTGGAAAATTCTACTTCCTCCTTCGTCATGTCACAGGGCTGAAGCTCGAATCCCAGACGGCCCGACATGGCGACGTCAAAACGGAATTTGAGCGGCGTGACGCGCTTCGTCTGATGGTTGGGGGAGGCCGTCACATGGGCGGCCATGGTGATGGCCGGGAACAAATGGCCTATGCCCCACTGCATGAACACGCGTTCACAGGCGTCCGTATTGTCGGACGTCCAGAATTCATGATGCCTCCGCATGGTCCCGTAGTCGGCGCGGCCTCCGCCGGAGGAGCAGGCCTGAAACGTCACGTCCGGAAATTCCGCCGCCAGCGCATCAAGAATGGCTTCATAGCCGCGCACGTAGTCAATGGACAGGTTCCCCTGATGGCTGGCGTCCAGCCAGGGGGAGCCGGGATCGGAAATCTTGCGGTTGCAGTCCCACTTGACATAGGAAATGCCCGGATGTCCTCCCAACAGTTTCCGCATGGCGTCAAGAATGTATCCGCGCACGGCCGGGTTGCTCAAATCCAGCAGGTACTGGCTGCGTTCCAGCCTGTTTTCCCGGTGCGGAAGGCCGATGACCCATTCCGGATGCTTCTGATAAAGTTCCGAGCAGGGGTTCACCATTTCCGGCTCCACCCAGATGCCGAAGCGTATCCCCAGCTTTTCCGCCTGGCGGATCAGGCCTTCCAGCCCATGGGGCAGTTTAGCACGGTTTACCTGCCAGTCCCCCAGACCGGCCCGGGCGTCATTGCGCGGGAATTGGCCGCCAAACCAGCCGTCATCCAGCACGAAAAGCTCTATTCCCAAGTCCGCCGCACGTTTCATCATGCCGTGCAGCACTTTTTCCGTGAAGGTAAAGTACACTCCCTCCCATGAGTTCAGCAAGGTCAGCCGCTCCGTGCCGCCGCCGCGCAGGCCGTAGCGGCGCGCCCAGCGGTGGATGCGCCGGGAGGCTTCCCCCTTGCCGTTTCCACTGTGCGCCAGAATGAGGGGAGGCGTTTCAAACACTCCGCCGCCGTCCAGCAGATAGGGAGCGGGAGCCACGTCCAGCCCCGCCCCCGCAAAGAGGTAGTGATACGGGCTGTGGCGGAACCATATCCGGTAGTTGCCGGGCCACGCCAGCGCCCCCAGAACCACTTCCCCCGCATCCTCCCGCGCCGGACCGTCCAGGGAGATGACGAAGCCAGGGCTTCCCTCCTGGGCGGCGCGGGTACCGGTTCCGGAAACCAGGGCAAGTTCATGCCCCCGCGCCACTTCCTCCTCGCTCATCAGGGATTCCCCGCCCCATGTGCCGCGGAAGCTGGTGACAAAGTAACGTTCCGCTCGCAAATTCAGTTGCGCGGACGCCGCGCGGTGCAGGCGGATGCCTTCCCTTCCCTCGTTCCGTATCACCGCCCATTGAAGGAAGGCGTCCGATTCCCGGTGGGAGCGCACGTGAATTTCCACCCGCACGGGGTAGGAAGGGTCTTTCCCATAGAAGACGGCTTCTTCCCGGTCGTCATCCAGTTCCAGCACTTCCCATCCCTGGCATTCCAGGCGCAGGGAAAGAGTTCCGTCCGCCTGGGTCGCGCAAATGCAGTATTCATCCGACGCATTGGGAAGCCCCGTCACGGAGTCCGCCAGGGCGGAATACAGAAGAGGCGCATCCGCGGCGCTTTCCAGGGCATCCTCCGGTTCACGCAGCCGCGGTCCGTAATAGGCGCGGCGCACGCGGCCCTGTTCATCCCTGAACAGGGTCATCTGGGAGGAACGGGTCAACAAATGAACGGAATCCGGAGTCATGGTCGGCAAATGGGGAAAGGGTAAGTCATTTTTTCCGGGCAGGCGCACGGCCGCCCCTGCCTTGTCCATTAATCCCTGCCCCGGACAGGGAAGTCAATGGCAAAATGGCAGGAGAGCCCGGGCGTTTCTCCTACTTTTTCCACAAACGGGAGGAAGGCCGGAATTTCATGGTGCTTGATTCATGCACAAACAGTTTGCTGCCGTTTTCCGGATGGCGTACCACGCGGGCACGCCGCCGCTTGATGCTGAACGAACCAAAGCCGCGGAATTTGACCAGTGAGCGCCTCAGGACCGACCGGGCAATCGTGTCCAGCACCGCGTTCAGCGCACGTTCCGCCTGCCTGGGGGTAACGCCGTCCCCCAGCTCCCGCTGAAGTTCCCTGACGAATTGTGTTTTATTCATAGGCCGCCCAGCATGATATGCCCCGTTCTCCCGGTAAAGCGGAGAAGGGGCGCAGGCATTCCTGCCACCAGCCCCATACGGGGACGCCCTTCCGTTCCGGGCTGCAAGTTTCATCCTTGCCCCCCTCCGGCGGACCCATTAAGGTTCAGGGAAGATGCCTTCCCCCGCCGCCGATGCTCCATTCCCGGAACGAGCTTTCAACGTGACCGCGTTGAAATGGAATACCTGCGCCTGGCTTCTGCTGCCTGTCCTGGTGTTCATGGCCTGGTGGATGCACTGGTATGTCTCTATCCCCCTCGCGGCCCTGATGGCCGCGGGACTGGCTCCCGGAAGGCGCAAGGAACTACCGGAAAGGGAATTCCTCCCCTCTTTTCCCCTGTTCAACCGGTCCTCGTTTCTTGTCCTGGGCGCATTCATCGCCCTGATGGTCCTGTCCGGATGGGGGGAATGGGTCAATCAGCACCCGGACCACATCGTCAGGAACGCCTGCCTTCGTGAATTGGTCGCCAGCCCGTGGCCCGTCGTTTTTCCGGACGGAGACGTCTTGATCTACAACACAGGGTTCTGGCTGGTTCCGGCCCTGGCAGGCAAAGTGGCTGGGCAGGAAATTGCCCGGGCATTTGTCGTGCTGTGGGGTGCATGGGGCCTGTTTCTTGCCTGGCTGTGGCTCTGCGTTTTCTCCGGCCGCCGTTCCCTGCTGCTCGCCCTGCTGATGGTAATGTTCGGCTCCCTTCTGAATTTCCAATGCTGGCTGGGGCTAGATCTGTTCCGCCTGCATTACTTCGGCACGGCGGAACAGATCATGTGCAGCGCAAACGCCTCCATCCCTGTCATGCTTTTTTTCATCTTCCTGGCTTCGGGACGCATGCCCCCGCACTGGATGCCCCTTTTGTTCGCGGCCACGGCCTTTTATTCTCCCCTCGCGGCCCTGGGGGGGCTGCCCCTGGCGGTCTGCCAGTGGCTCCGGCAATGGAAAGGCAGCCGCTCCCCCCGGCGCAGCCTGCTTCATCCCTCCTTTCCGGCAGCCGTCATGCTGGGGGCGTGCTTCCTTCTTTATTATGCGGCGGTAAACGCGCCGTCCTCCCATATGGGCTGGCGGCCTTTTTATACGCGGCCGGGGGATTTTCTGCTGGCAGGGACCTCCTTCCTGCTGTACGCCCTGTTCTGCTGGCGGGATTTCCGGCGGAATTCCCTCTTTATCTGTACGCTGGCAACCGGACTGCTGCTGCCCTTCTTTTACGTCAACGGAGACGTCAACGACCTGCTCTGCAAGGGGAGCGTTCCGGCGATGGCCTGCCTGCTCGCCTTTCTGGCCTCCACCTGGGCGCGGCATCCCCGTCTCCGGATATGGATATGGCTTCTGCTGGCGCTCGGATTGGCGCCCCGGTTCAATGTTCCCTATTACTGCTGTTCTTCCAGCGCCCTCCAGGCATTTCTGACGCCTTGCGCCTCATGCACGGAGCCTTCCTCCTTTCCCTGCCGGGAATGGCGGCAACTCACCTATGCGCCGCAGGCACGCCACCAGGATGAATGGGGCCGCACCATGCACCATCCCGGACACCGGTGGCATCCCTATTATTCCGGCACGCCGCGCCCATGGCTACGCTTCATTTACCGTTTTTGACGTAAAGAAAACAGTTGCGGGAAAAACGCCCGGGAAATGAACATTCCGGATTCACTCCTTTCTTCATGGGAGGGGTCCGAATGCTCAGGCGGTCTTTTGACCTTCCTTCTGGAAGTTTTTCCAGCATTCCTCGATAACCGCGGGCAGGGACTTGCCTTCCTTGTCCATATCCCCCTGGCTTACCATTTTCTTAATCATTTTTCCGGAAACGGGGTCCAGGATGATGACGGCGGGAGGCCCGAAAACGACATAGGGGGCCTTGGAGCCTATGCATCCTACTACTTTGCCCGCTTCCTCCGGAACGAACTGGAAGGTAAAGGAACCCGGTGTCCTTCCCGGGGCCTGCCTGGTATCCACCATCCAGAAGATGAATTTTTTGCCGGAGGCCCTCTTGAAAGTCCGCTCCTTGATATGCTTGTCCGTAAAAATGTTGCAATACACGCACCAGGAAGACCCCGTCAGGTAGATGACCAGGGGAACCTTCTTGGCGATGGCCTCATTGCGCAGCTTGTCAAAGGCGGGACTGCCCGATTCATTCACGGCTGGAACGGGAGCCTGCTGCGCCAGGGCGGAAGCGGGAGCCAGCATGCCTGCCACGGCGGCGGCGCAAAGCACGGAAACGGCAAACTTGATCATATTACAGTAACCATAAGTCTCCCTGCGCAGAAGTCAAACTTCAAGATTCCGCCATTGCCATCATTTGCCGTTCAAGGTATATACATTCGCCATGCGCCATTCCAACCCCTATAACCGCAGGCACCCCTCACGGAATAAATGGCGCTTTGTTTTCTGGCTGTTCATGGCGTTCCTGCTCCTGGGCGCAGCCCTGGTTTATTTCCACCCCGCGGAAGACTGGAAAACTGCGGACCGCAGCAGCAGCGGCCTGGCCCCTCTACCCGCTGAAGAACCGGAAGCCGTCGTCCAGGTTTATTCGGCACGCGCCTTCGGCTGGCGCAGGTATTTCGCCGTGCACACCTGGATAGCCGTGAAGGAGAAGAATGCCGGCTTTTACACCGTGTACCAGGTCATGGGCTACCAGCTTCCCTCCCGGGGAACCAGCGTTTCCATCACGCGGGACATTCCGGACCGCAAATGGTTCGGCGCGGAACCGGAATTGATTCAGGAATTGCGCGGAGCAGCGGCGGAAAAGGCCATTCCCGTCATCAGCCGCACGGCGCAGGATTACCCCTATGCCGATACCTACTGGATCATTCCCGGCCCCAACAGCAACACGTTCACCGCCGCGCTGATGAGGGAAGTGCCGGATCTGACGGTGGAGCTTCCGCCTCATGCGGTGGGGAAGGATTATCTGCCCGGCGGCATTGCCGGACGGACGGAAAGCGGCACGGGCATCCGCATCAATTTATGGGGTCTCGCCGGGTTCAGCCTGGGGCTGGCGGAAGGAGCGGAAGTCAGCCTGCTGGGCCTGAACGCAGGCTTTGACCTGTTGCGCCCCGCCCTTAAACTTCCGATGATCGGGCGCATAGGGCTGCCGGACGCTCCTGTGGGCTGGGACTGGTGGAGCGTCACGCTGCTTCTTTCCGCCGGAGGGTTCATCTTCTTCCGCATGCTCCGCCACATGCGCAGGAAGCGGAGGCAGGCGCACCGCATCCCCTACTTCCGCCATCCGCGGACAAAAACGAGCGAGCGCATTTGAGCCGCATGGTACGGAAGCCTTTTTCCCTTATTCCGTTCCCCGTACACGGGAAGAAGGGGAATAAAGCGGAAATTCGATTGCCAAGCGCGGATGAAGCTGTAAGAATCCGCGCCATGAAAAAGCTCCTGATCCGCTCCTGTCTGATTGCCGGGCTGGCCTGGACCGCTTCCTGTTCCTCCAACAAGGAAACGGCGCCTCAGGAACCCGCTCCCGCCCCAGCCGTTCAACCGGAACAAACCGCCGCGGCGGACCGCCCCGCCCCCTGGGCTCCGGCCCCGGTGAAACCGGCCATTCTTCCGCAGGAGGAGAACGCAGAGTCCGTGCCGGGACCAGCCGTATTGCCTGGCGACTTCCGCCCCGGGCTGCGCACCCCCCGGCTGCCGGAAACCCTGCTGTATGATCTGGACGGCAAGCTGATCACCCCCTCCGCCCCGTAACCCTTTTCTTTTCCTTCACCATGACTGCGACCATTCCCAAGGGCTTCCACCCGGAACCTTTTTCCTACCATCAGGAGCTTGAACTGGACATTGACGCCCTTTCCAATGCGGGCGACGGCATCGGCCGTGTGGACGGCTGGGTGGTTTTCGTCCCCTTCGCCCTGCCGGGAGACCGCGTGAAGGCCCGCGTCTGGCGCAACGACAAGAATTATTCCTCCGCGGACCTGGTGGAAGTGCTTCACCCCAGCCCGGACCGCGTGGAGCCCGGCTGCCGCCTGTTCGGCACCTGCGGCGGATGCCAGTACCAGCATTTTTCCTACGACCGCCAGCTTCTCTGGAAAACCCGGCAGGTGGCGGACCTGCTCCGGTTGCAGGCAGGGCTGGAACTGCCCGTCAATCCGGCCATTGCCTCCCCCCGCCAATACCATTACCGCTCCAAGATTACGCCCCATTTTGACAAGCCCAAGGAAGCCAGCCGGCCGGCCATCGGCTTCCTGAAGGCGGGTTCCAGAAGGGAAGTGGTGGATGTGCCGCAATGCCCGATTGCCATGGAGTGCATCAACGAGGCCCTGCCCCTGGCCCGCAAGAGCGTTTACCAGGCCGCGGCCCGGTTCAAGCGGGGAGCTACCATTCTGCTCCGCGCCTCGGAAGGGACCGTCATTACCAATAACAACGCCGTGGCCTGCGAGCGCGTGGGCGGTCTGGAATTTCATTTTTTGGCGGGAGATTTTTTCCAGAACAATCCTTTCATTCTTCCGCTTTTTACGGACTACGTGGCCCAACAGGCGAGCATGGACGGGGAGGAGTTCCTGGTGGACGCCTATTGCGGTTCCGGCCTGTTCGCCCTGAGCCTAGCGAAGAAATTTAAAAAAGTGCTGGGCGTGGAAGTCAGCGAGACTTCCGCGGACTGGGCGCGCAGCAATGCCCGGAGCAACGGGATTAAACACGCGGAATTCCTGGCGGCGGACGCCGGAGCCATTTTCGCCCAGGTGGATTTCCCCGCGGAAAAAACCGCCGTGGTGATCGACCCGCCCCGCAAGGGATGCAGCATGGAGTTCCTGACCCAGTTATTCGCCTTCGGCCCCGGAAAGGTCGTTTACGTTTCCTGCAATCCCGCCACCCAGATACGGGACCTGGCGGAATTTGACAAGGCCGGGTACGCCGTCACCTCCGTCCAGCCCTTTGACCTGTTCCCCCAGACCAAACATCTGGAATGCGTGGTCACCCTGAAAAAGAACATCTGATTTTCCCCATGCCCAAGCTTTACATCAAAACCTACGGCTGCCAGATGAACGAGCGGGACTCCGAGCAGGTGGCCCGCATGTTCGTGCAGAAGGGCTATACCATGACGGACCGCGAGGATGAGGCGGACGTCATCCTGTTCAATTCCTGTTCCATCCGGGAGCAGGCGGAACAGAAGGCGCTGGGGAAGATGGGCCTGCTGGCCAAGCAGCAGCGGCACCGGCCGCACGTGGTGTACGGCATGATGGGCTGCATGGCCCAGAGCAGGAAGGATGAGTTGTTCAAGGAACTGCCGCGCCTGGACCTGGTGATAGGCACCCAGAAGTACCACCGCGTGTTTGAGCATGTGGACGGCATTCTGCGCGCGCGCCAGGAACGCCGCATGGATGAATTGCAGACCGCTTTTTCAGGCACTCACGTGTGCGACGTGGCGGATGAGGAGGATTCCCAGAACCGCATCCGGGACCACCTGAATCCCGGCGCGCGCTCCACGGCGTATGTCTCCATCATGCAGGGGTGTGAAATGAAGTGCGCCTACTGCATCGTCCCCTACACCCGCGGCAAGGAACGCAGCCGCCCCGTCCGGGACGTGGTGGACGAGGTGAAGATGCTGGTGGACGCCGGCGTGAAGGAAGTCACCCTGCTGGGCCAGATCGTCAACCGGTACGGCAGGCAGATGGAAACGGCGGACGGCAAGGGCGGCTTCGTCCAATTGCTGGAAGCCGTGCATGAGGTGGAAGGCCTCCGGCGCATCCGCTTCGTTTCCCCCCATCCCATCGGCTTCCGGCAGGATCTGGTGCAGGCATTCACCTACCTGCCCAAGCTGTGCAGCCACATCCATTTCCCCATGCAGAGCGGCAGCGACCGCATCCTGAAAATGATGCGCAGGCCGTACAGGAATGAAACCTATCTGGACCTTTGCGCCCGGATGAAGCAGGCGCGCCCGGATTTGTCCATCACCACGGACATCATCGTGGGCTTCCCCGGAGAAACGGAGGAAGACTACCTGCTGACCCGGCAGGCCGTGGAACGGGTCCAGTTTGACAACGCTTTCATTTTCCGCTACTCCCCGCGCCGCGGCACGCCCGCCGCCGCCATGGAGGAACAGATTCCGGAGGAAGTGAAGGAAGCGCGCAACCAGGACCTGCTGGCCGTGGTCAATGAAATCGCCATCCGGAAAAACCGGGAACTGGTCGGCACCGTTCAGGAAGTCCTGCTGGAAGGACCGTCCAAAACAAATGAAGCGCGCCTCTCCGGACGCACCTCCCAGAACAAGCCCGTGATGGTGGATGCCGCCCCTGACCTGACGGGAGAGCTTCTGCCCATCCGCATTGAGGAAAGCACGGGGTTCACCCTGTACGGCGTCCCATGCCCTTCCAGGGGATGATTTGCACGCCTTCCTCTTCCACCCGCAAATAAATGGCTCCGGTTTCCGGGAGACGGTACACGGCCGTTCCCTCCGGCACGGGGCATTCATGCTCCGTGGTGAAAATGACCGCGCGGGCGCCCGTGGCCCTGATCCATTCGGCGCTGTCCACCGGATCGCGCGGATGGTGCCCGATGACCAGCACATCCGCCCGCGGCGCTATTGCCGCCCGCGCCAGGGAGGAAAACCCGGCATTCCCTATCATCAGGACGAACCGCCCGCGGCATTTCCACGCCAGCACCCGGTTCCGGTCCTGATGGATTCCCGTGGACAACGGTACGGGAAAATCTTCCAAAACAAGTTCATTTCCAGGGCGGAACCTCCATTGCCGAACGGGACATTCCGCATCCGCTGCGCCCCAGTTCCGGATTCTGGGATATTCCTTCGCCAGCGCTTCCACTCCGGCGCGCTCCGCCCTGCCGTTTCCGGAAGCCAGTACGCCGCAAGGCCGGATACTGCGCGCCTTCAACACGGGAAGGAGGGTGTACCGGACCGCGTTTTCCGTTCCTGCGGCCACGACCAGCGCGGGATTGGAGATGACCGCGGACCAGGCGTCCTTCTGCAACGGAACGAGGACGGCTTCATTTTCCCCGGCAGGCGGCGCGGAAGAAAGATAGCTGCACGGCAGGGAAGCCACTCCCCCCGCCACCGCCAGCATGGCGGAGGCCAGCCAGGAAGCCGCCGTATTGCAAGCGCATGACATCCACGGGCACCATGCGAACACCAGCCCGAACAGGGAGACGCCCATGAGCGGAAAAACGAGCACGCTCAAGCACAAATTGGTCAGGGGAGCGTACAGGTTCCAGGTGTCGAAGTGCCATGCCGTCAGGGGAATGGACATCAGCCACGCCCCCACGGAGATGAGCAGCGCGCCGCGGCACGCTTTTTCCAGGCGCACCAGGCCTTTTTCCCGCGCATTGTAAATCCGGGAAGGAATGAACGGGTCCGGAGCCCACAGGGGCCTTTCCCGGCTGCTCCATCCTGCCAGGCAGACAATCACGGCGAAGACGCAGAAGGAGAGCTGGAACCCCGGCTGGAAAACCTGGAGCGGGTCCATCAGGCAAAGGAGGATGAAAGCCAGCGCCAGAATATTGGCCGGATGCCCCTTCCGGCGCAGCACGGACGCCAGCAGCCAGACCGCCGCCATGATGAAGGCCCGCAGGGCGGAGGCGGACATCCCGGTCACAAACACGTACACCGCCAGCAACGGAATGCAGGCCAGCCGCGCCGCACGGGGGCGCACGTACAACAGCCTCAGCATTCCCAGAACCAGCATGGCCGCCACCCCCACATGCATGCCGCTGACGGCGAACACGTGCATGCAGCCGCTTTCCAGAAACTTCGCCATCGTTTCCGGCCTCGCGTCCGTCTTGTCCCCCAGCACGGCGGAAACCATCACCTGCCGGGCCTCGTCATCCGCCGGCGCGCCTTCCCTCAGCAGGCCTGCGGCCCCCTCCCGGAGCCGCAGGGAAAACGCCCGGAGGCGGCTGCGCCAGTCGCCCGGCCCCACCCGGCAGGCGCCATCCAGCCGAATCCCGGCAATAATGCCGTGCAGGTATCCCCACCGCTCCCGGTCAAAGATGCCGGGGCCGCACGGGGCCTGGAGCGGATATGTCTCTCCCTCAATCCGGTACCGTTCCCCTACTGCCAGGGGGCATTCCCCGCCACGGGAGGAAACTGCGTACAGCCACCGGGAGCCATCCGGGCGGAACAGAACGGACTTTCCGGAAACGGCGTTAACGGAACCCTCCATGGCGACAGTCCTTCCCGCCTCTACGGGAACATTCCCGTATTCCCGGTCATACGCCAGCAGATGCATGGCCGCCCACACCGCCAGGGCAATGGCCAGCAGGCTCATGGAAGGGGCCCGGAACAGGCAGGGCAATAGCGCCCAGCAGAGGCAGAGGCCCCAGAACCAGGGGGAAACGTCCACCGCCGCGCATGCGCACAGCATGGCGAGAGCGGGAGCCAGCAGGGGAGCCGCGGCCATGGTCCGTTCCAGCCACGGCCGCCGCAGGTGGCGCTCCTGTTCCATCCGGGGAAAAACTTACTGCATGGCGTCCGCGCCGTCCCGTTCCAGGGGAAGAACGGAAGGTAGCGGAAGAACGACGTTGGCAGGCAGGGGGGCCTTGCGCTGGAGCACCTTGGGAGCCAGCGCCTCGCTCGTCTCATAGGCGCCGCGGAACATCTCCAGCTTGGCGTCCAGATTGTCAATGTAATGCAGGGCCACCGCCTCCGGGGTCTTGGGGAACACGGGGGAGCCGAAGGCCAGTTCCCCGTGGTGGGAGGCGATCAGGTGCAGCAGGTGCATGCGCACGTCCGGGGAGGCGGGGTCCAGCGTCTTCCAGGATTCCGCTTCCGGAAGGGCCATAATGCGCTTCCACAGATTGTTGACCAGTTCAATGCCCAGCGGAATGTGGCCCAGCAATTCCCCGGCTTCCGAATAGGGCATCGTGAAATCCTCCTTCGGGTAGCAGTTTTCCCACAGCTTCCCGCAGTCGTGAAACAGGCATCCGGCCAGCAGGAGGTCGCGGTTCAGCTCCGGATTCGCCTGGCAGACGGCAGAGGCCGTGCGCATCATTCCCGCCACATGCTCCACCAGTCCGCCGCGGCGGGCGTGATGGTAAGTGCGGGCGGCGGCGGCGCGCTGGAGGCGTTCCCCGAACTGTTCGATGAATTCAATGCACAGGGCGCGAATGCGCGGATCATTCATGCCCTTGATGAGCACGCAAATCTCCTTCAGGTCCGCTTCCTGCTTCTTCTTCAAGGTTCCGGACCCGGCCAGGAAGCTTTCCTTCTCCTGTTCGTCCAGGGGGCGCACTTCCAGATCGGCCGCTTCCATGCCGAAGCCCCCCTTGGTCCACTGGCCGCGCAGGCTCACGAAACTGCGGAGAGGCAGGGAGGCCAGCGTGCGGAACCAGGGCTTGTCCTCCCACACCTTCAGTCCCATCGTCCCTTCCGCATCGGCAAAAGATACGTCCAGATACGGCTTGTTGCTCTTGGTCATCTTCTGCGCGCACTGGGCGATCTGGGCAAAAACTTCCGCTTCCACCTGGCCCTCCGCGGCCAGCTTGCCCAACTCCATGAGACTGACTTGTTCCATGCGGGCCATCTTGCCCCGCTTCCCTCCATCCGTCAAGAAAACGCCGGAGGACTACGATGATAAAAAAAGGAAACCGCTTATTTTTCCAATACTCCCAACTCAGCAACGGCAACATGGCTGCCTTCCACTACCCGCTTGCCTACAAAACGCAGGTAACGGGCTTTCACGGGCGTTTCCAGGTCAATCCGCTGCGGAACGGGATTGGCGCGGATATTGGAAAACTCCCCCTCCGCGGCGGGAGCTCCCCAATCGTTCCCGTCCGTACTCAGGTAGACGGCGTAGCGGTCAACCGTCCCCTTTGCGGAATCCTTGCGGGGCGTGTAGATGACGGCGGCAACGTTGACCGGACGCCCCATGTCGATTTCCAGCGCCTGCGGAGGAGCTATTTCCCCCTGGGCGGCATGCGTATGCCAGAGGGTGGAGGGGTTGCCGTCAATGGCCAGCTCCGGAGCGGCGGCGCTTCTTTCCCCTGCCGCCACCTTCCAGTCCCGCGTAGGGACGGGGATGATCTGCGCGGTTACGGAAGACCTTCTGCCGCGGTATTCGCTTACCGCCTTCACCGTCCCCCCGGCAGGGAGAAGGAAAGGCTCCCTGTACACGGCGGACTGCGGGCCGGGGTCCGTTCCGTCCGTGGTGTACCTGGTCACCACGCCCTCCGCGGATGCCAGGGTCACCCGGCCATCGCGGTCGTAATTCACTGCCGGAGCATTCAGGATAACAGGGTACTTCCACAGGGAAACCTCGCACAAGGCCGGAACGGCCCGGGACTCTTCCAGCACCACGCGCACTTCATCCGCCGTCACGGGCCTGCCCTTCAAAAGAACCCTGGCTCCTATGCTGGAACCTTCCGTCCATTTGCTCCAGCGGCCGTTTTCACGCACCTCCACGCGGAACTTGCGCACCCTCTGCCCCAGTTGGACGGGTTCCGCCAGCCGGATGACGTCAAACGCCGCAGGTTCCGGCAATTTCAACGCCAGGCAGGGATTTTTATCTTCCGGAGCGGCCGCCCAGTACGTCGCCCGCTTCCGGTCCAGAACCTGTTCCGGGCCGTGCCCCTTCCATGAGGAGGAGGAATCCGCCCGTGCCCCGGAAGCGAAGTTGCGGGAATACAGTTCATTCAGCAGCGCACGGAACCCCGCCAGGGACTTTTTATCCTCTTCATGAATGCGGCCGCGGCGGTCCGGCGGCACGTTCAGATTCAGGTTGGCCCCTCTGCCCACGCTGTCAAAGTACAGTTTCAGCAGATTCTCCGGCGTCCGGACGCGGGAATTCTCATGCTCATGCCAGAACCAGCCGGGACGGATGGAAACATCCACTTCCGCGGGAATCCAGTACTTGCCGTCCACGGTGCCTTCCGTGCCCAACTGGTAGCGCACGGTGCCGGGCGCGGGTTCCGTCCCGGCTTGCAGCGGAACGGGGGTGTACGTGGCCCAGCAGGGATAGCCCGCATAACCGCTTTCGTTCCCCACCCAGCGGGCACCCGGCCCCACGTCGGAAAAAATCACCGCTCCGGGCTGCCGTTTCTTCAGTTCCCCCCACGTCTTCTTCCAGTCGTAATACGTGCTCCGGTCAATGGAGCGCTTCTCCCGCGTTCCACCGTAATAGCCGTCCCCTCCGTTCGCTCCGTCAAACCACGCCAGGAAAACGGGACCGTATCCCGTCGCCAGCTCCTTCAACTGCTGGCGGTACATTTTGATATATTCCGGAGTGCCGTAGGAGGAAGCGTTGCGGTCCCAGGGCGACAGGTAAATGCCGAACCTGACGCCGTATTTTTTGCACGCGCGGGAAATCTCCTTCACCACATCGCCCTTCCCCTGCTTCCACGGGGAGGCCGCCACGCTGTGCCGGGTGGTCTTCGTGGGCCACAGGCAGAAACCGTCATGGTGCTTGCAGGTCAGCACCACTCCCTTGAACCCGGCGTCCGCCAGCGTCTTTACAATTTCGTCCGCATTGAAATCGGAAGGATTGAACAGCTCCGGCTTCTCGTCGCCATAACCCCATTCCTTCCCGGTAAAGGTATTGATGGTGAAATGGATGAAGGCATACATCTCCATGTCGTGCCATGCCAGTTGAGCCGGAGAAGGAACAGGCTTCAACGGGGGAACTCCATTCTTCACTTCCGCTTCCGCCAACCCGGCGGCCAGCATGCAGGTTCCCAGAAGGGCCGGGGCTAACTGATTCAATCTTCTCATCAAATGCATAACTAACGTTCGGAACTATATACGCTCCGGGCATCCTGTTCTTTCAGACGACTCTACGAGTTGAAACCGTACCGCCCGCCGAAGATGACCTGTTTCCCGCAATCGCGGGAGAAACGGGGCGCCTGCGCTTTTTTCCTTTTCCGCCCATCAGGAATTATGGAGCAATCAATATATTGAACACGTATCCGGACAGAATGATAAACGCCGTCACTGTTCCGAAGAAAATCCAGATCAGCTTCCAGGTCATCACCTTCTTCAGAAGGGCCGCCTCCGGCACGGAAAGCCCTACCGTCGCCATCATGAACGCTATCGCCGTGCCGATCGGAACGCCTTTCGCCACAAACACCTGGATCACCGGAACTATCGCCGCCGCATTCGCATACATCGGAACCGCGCAAATTACCGCAACCGGCACCGCCCACCAATGCTCCCGGCTCATGGACGCTTCAAAAAATCCCTCCGGCACATAGCCGTGCACCGCCGCTCCCATGGCGATGCCGATCACCACATACAGCGCCACTCCCTTTACGATTTCCCACGCATCATGCATGATGACGGCCCATCTCTTCCGGAACGGCGTCCCCTTCCGCTCCCACGCGCCGCTTTCCTCCCCGGACTGGACAAGCAGCCCCCGTATCCAGGGGGACAGATAGCGTTCCAGCCTGAACCTCTCCAGCACAGCCCCTCCCATCATCCCCAGCAAAATGCCGGAGACCGCATAAATCACCGTGATCTTGACCCCGAACGCCCCCAGGAACAGGGCGATGGCAACCTCATTCACCAGAGGCGATGTGATCAGGAAGGCAAACGTCACGCCCAGCGGAATCCCTCCTTTCACAAAGCCGATAAACAGGGGAATGGAGGAACATGAACAGAACGGCGTGACCGCCCCGAACAGGGCGGCGAAAAAATACTGAAACCCGTAGAGCTTCTTTGTCGTCAAAAACACGCGGATGCGTTCCACCGGGAAATAGGCGTTCACCACGCCCATGAAAAGACTGATCGCGTACAGCAGGAAGAGGATCTTCACCGTGTCGTACACGAAGAAGTTGACCGCCTCCCCCAGACGGGTATGGGGTGTGAACTCCAACACCCCGTAAACCAGCCAGTCGGCAAAATCCTGAATCATAACCGGGAAGAATTCTCCTACCGCTCTGCGGAAACAGCCGGGCGGGGAGGTTCCCCGCCCCCGGAACGTTCCTGGTGATTCATCATCTTAACCACCGCCAGCAGAATGAGCAGCGCCGCAGCCCAGACGGCAGCCCTTTTCCATCCGCCCTTTCGCTTGAAGGAAGCGCTGCCGCAGCAGCCCCCTCCTCCGCACCCGCAGGAACCTGCCTCCGGATGGGGAAGATTCCCCTTTACTGCCCTTGAATCCTCCGGCCTTCCGCTACAGCAACCCTCCTCCGGAGAATCCGCTTGAAGCGCTTTTTGGAGCATCCTACTGATTTCATCCCGGGAGGGTACCGTGCCGGAAACAAGAATCCTGCCGTCCACCCCAAGAGCCGGGGTTTCCAGCACTCCGGCGGCGGCAAGTTGCGCGGCATCCGTCACCTTTTCCGGAAGCGGTTCCAGACAGAGTTCCCGCATGACCTGCTCCGTCACCTGCGCCAATGCCGTACATTTGGCGCACCCCGGTCCGTAAATTACTATCTTCTTCATGTAATTATTGATTTATATTTTTAAGAATATCAAAATGTATGAATAAAAAATACTGAACAAACTGAATACCAATACCATTACCCCTTTAACGCCGGGCTTTCCTGCAAACACGACAGCACGCTGCTGAGGCAGGGGCAGCACAGGGAATAATACACATTTTTCCCCCGCTGTTCACAGGACACGATCCGGCTGTTCTTCAACACGTTCAAATGGCTGGAAACGGTAGACATGTCACGTCCGGAATCCTTCTGCAGTTCGCAGACGCAGCGTTCTCCATCCAGAAGCATCTCCACAATCATGAGGCGCACGGGATGCCCCAGCGCCTTGAAAACACCGGCAAGAGGTTCCAGCTCCTTGACGGAGTGAACCGGACGGAATGAAGAGGTGCAGGAACAATCGGACATAAGCAATGGATTTATTATTTTTAAAATCGTAAAAATGTCAATCTGTTTTCCCGCCACGGCCATGGCACACCACGCAGGCACAGCGCACAGAGGCAGCCGCTTGAAATCACCCCCCATGCTGGACACGGCAATTCCCTTCCGATATGCTCGCTTACACACCTTTACCGCCATGCTGTACATCGGATGCCACCTCTCCTCCGCAAAAGGTTACGAAGCCATGGGCAGGGTTGCCCTTTCCATCGGCGCCAACACCTTCCAGTTCTTTTCCCGCAACCCGCGCGGAAGCAAGGCCAAGGCCATTGACGAACCGGACATTGCCCGTTTTCTGAAGCTGGCGGAAGACAACGGCTTCGGCACGCTGCTGGCGCACGCCCCTTATACGCTGAACCCCTGCTCCGCTGACCCCAAAGTCACCCGCTTTGCGGCCCAGGTGCTGAGGGAAGACCTGGAGCTCATGGAGCATCTGCCGGGCAACCTTTACAACTTCCATCCCGGCAGCCACGTGGGACAGGGAGTGGAAAAAGGCATTGAACTGGTGGCGGACCAACTGAACGGCGTGCTTGCTCCGGACCAAAAAACGACCGTTCTGCTGGAAACCATGTCCGGCAAGGGAAGCGAGCTCGGCAAGACCTTTGAAGAACTGGCCGCCATCATTGAGCGCGTGGACCTGAAAGAAAAGCTGGGCGTCTGCCTGGACACCTGCCACGTTTATTCCGCCGGGTACGACATCGTCAACAACCTGGACGCCGTGCTGGAACAGTTCGACTCCGTGCTGGGCCTGGAACGCCTGCACGCCATCCACCTGAACGACAGCATGACGCCTTTCTCCTCCTTCAAGGACCGCCATGAAACCATCGGCAAGGGGAGCCTGGGAAAACAGGCCTTCATCAACATCATCAACCATCCTTCCCTCCGGGAAGTGCCCTTTTTCCTGGAAACGCCCCGGGACGACGCCGGGCACGGCGAGGAAATAGCCTGGCTGAAAGAACATTACCGCGGCTGAGCGTGATTCCCGGATCAACCGGGTTGCCTGTGATGGAGAAAAAGCTTGCATGCGCGCCAGATACGGGATACATAAGGCCTGTAAATTAGTTTAAACTAATTCCAATATCTGCTTTTCGAGGCAGAACCCATCCGGCTTTTATGAAAGAAATGCGCATCGCAAAAATAACAGGGCGTGAAATTCTGGATTCACGCGGCAACCCCACCATTGAGGCGGACGTTTATCTGGAAGGCGGAGCCGTAGGCACGGCGGGCGTCCCCAGCGGAGCTTCCACCGGGGAACATGAAGCCTGGGAACTCAGGGACGGCGACACGGCCCGCTACCAGGGCAAAGGCGTCACCAAAGCTGTGGACAATATCCGCAACGTCATCGCCCCGGCCCTGATCGGCCTGGAAGCGACGGAACAAACCACGGCGGACGCCCTCATGAGCTCCCTGGACGGCACCTTCAACAAGGCCAAACTGGGAGCCAACGCCATTCTGGGCGTTTCCCTGGCGCTTGCCAAGGCGGCGGCGGCCCAGCTGCAACAGCCCCTGTACCGCTACCTGGGCGGTCCGAACGCCAAGGTTCTGCCCGTCCCCATGATGAACATCATCAATGGGGGCGCCCACTCCGACGCGCCCATCGACTTTCAGGAATTCATGATCGTTCCGTCCGGCGCGCCTACTTTCCGGGAAGCCCTGCGCTATGGCGCGGAAGTCTTCCATGCCCTGAAATCCGTCCTGCACAGCCGCGGCCTTTCCACCGCCGTGGGTGATGAAGGCGGCTTCGCTCCCAGGCTGAACTCCGCGGAAGACGCGCTGGACTGCATCGCCCAGGCCGTGGACAACGCCGGCTACCGGTTCGGGGAAGACATTTCCATTGCCCTGGACGTGGCTTCCTCCGAATTCTACGATCCGGAATCCGGACTGTACGTTTTCAAGAAGTCCGACGGCAGCCGCAGAACCGCCGCGGAACTGACGGATTACTACGTGGAACTGAAGAAGAAATACCCCATCGTCTCCATTGAGGACGGCTGTGCGGAAAACGACTGGGACGGCTGGAAAATCCTGACGGAAAAACTGGGCAAAAGCACCCAGCTCGTCGGGGACGACCTCTTCGTCACCAACGTTGAATTCCTCAGAAAAGGCATTCATCTGGGCGTGGGCAACTCCATTCTGGTGAAGGTAAACCAGATCGGCTCCCTGACGGAGACGCTGGATGCCGTGGAGCTGGCCATGGGCAACCGCTACACCGCCGTTATTTCCCACCGCTCCGGGGAAACGGAAGACGCCACCATCGCGGACATCGCCGTGGGGACCAACGCCGGCCAGATCAAGACCGGCTCCCTGAGCCGTTCCGACCGCATGGCCAAATACAACCGCCTTCTCCGGATTGAGGAGGAACTGGGGGAATCCGCCCGCTACGGCAACGGATTCGGCCTGTTCTGACCTCTTTTGCCGGAACTGGCATAAAACAACCCAAATCCCCGGTCGTCGTGAGGCGGCGCGGGGATTTTTCATTCTCCGGGGTAATTGCATCCTTTTCTTTGGGACAAAATATGCAATGCTGGGCTTTCGGATTCCGCATTGCCAAAAAGCCCCATCTCCGTTCCGCGCCATGTCTCCCAGCCTTTCCCTGCCCACACGCCCCCTGCTGTGCGCGGCACTGGCGTACCTGGCGCTTCCTCTGGGCCTCTTCCTGTGGGGATGGCTGCATCCCGCCTTCTCCGTTCCGCTTTGCGCCGCACTGGCGTATGGATTGTACGCCTGCACCCGGAATCTTCCGGAACAGCGGCTTCCTCTGAAAGCCCGCGGACTGGCCGTGCTAGGCTTTCTGTCCGCCTTCTGCCTGCTGCTGGTGCTGCTGTGCGGCTTCACGGGCCACTGCCAGCAGCACGCGGACTTTGCGGTCCGCAACGCCGTTTACGAACAGCTTGCGACAGGCTCCTGGCCCCTCGTCATGGCGGACGGGCGCCACTTCATCTACTATCTGGGCCATTGGTTGCCTCCCGCGCTGGCCGCCTCCTGCTGTCCGGACGCATGGGCTCCCTGGCTGCTGGCCCTGTGGACCTTCCTGGGGCTGGAACTGGCGCTGCTGGCGGCTACCTCCCGCTGGGGCGTCCGGCAAACAGCCTGGTGGGCGCTGGTTCTCTTCTGCCTGGGATCTCCGGCAGCGGCGCTGGACTGCCTGGGAATGCCCCTCCCCTCCCTGTTCGCGGAATACAATGCCCAGATGGTGCTGTTCATCGGCATGCCCGCCCAACTCTTCAACACGTTCAACCATGCCGTTCCGGCGCTGTTGTGCGCCGTGCTTATTCTGACCCGCTCCCTGCCTGCCGCGGGATATTATTTCATGGGGGCATTGCTGCTGCCGTCCTCCCCGCTGGGCGCTCTTCTGCTCCTTCCGTACATAGTGTATGAAACCCTGTTCTGCCGCCCAACGGAGCAGGCTCCTCCTTCCCGGCTCCGGTCCCTCCTGCTCCAGCCGGCTTTCTGGGTTGCCTTCCTGTGCGCGGCGGTCATGGCCGTCTTTTATGCCCATCTGGACGGTGGGGGGCAGTTTTCCTGCCTTTTTGCCGGGAAGTATGCGGAAATCTACCACTACGGCCAGCAGCGGCTGCTGCTCTATCCCGGCTCCGTCAAATACGCCAGTTTCCTGCTGGCTCTGGCCCTGGGCGTTCTGCTGCCGGGTGCGCTGCTCTTCCAAGCATGCCGGAGGAATCCGCTGTACTACATCACGCTGGGGATGATGGCAGGCAGCCTCTTTTTCCGCACGGGCATCATGAATAATGAACTTCTCTTTAAAGCCCCGGCGGTCCTCTATCCCTTCCTCTCCCTGCTCTTTCTCCATGCCTTCCGCCAGGGGGGTACGAAATACCGGACACTCCTGATTCTTTACCTGGCCTGCACGGCCCTTCCGTCCCTGCAATGCATGATGGAAAAAGCGGGTACGTTCTCCACCCGGGCAAGCACTATGCAGGAGCATCAGCTGACGGCGCACGGCGGCATGCTTGACCGCCGGAAAGACCCCGTCTGCCGCCAATTCGTCAAAAAGGACGGCCATCCCCTCCCCGCCTGGCTGTTCAAGACCGGAACAAGGCCATAACGTCACGGCGGCGGGAATCAATCCAGCCTGATGCCGAACATGTCCGACAGGGACCCGGCATCCTTGTCCAGCGCGGCTTCTCCTCCGGGAACGACTTCCGGAGCCTTCGGAATCAGGGCGGAAGCATCCATTCCGCGCAGGGTGAACAGCAGTTCCGGCTGTTCGTCCAGCATCACGCCGAAGGCGTACAGGACCGCGGACGCATGCTTGCACAAATCTGCCCAGTCCGGGCAGGAACAGGAAAAACGCCACTCTTCCGGCGCGGGGAACAGGCCGCCCTCCGGATCGCACAGGATTTCCAGCAGCTCCGGGGAGAGGTTCCCCTTCAGCAAGTCAATCCAGGAACCGATATGCCCGGCGCACCGCGCACGCAGCCGGGCAAGCGCCTCTTCATCAGGCGGGGCGGCATGCACGCGGACCTCATACAAATGCTCCCCCATCACCAGCGCGTCAATGCGGCCGGGAGCCGCTTTCACGTCCAGAACGCAGCCATAGCGCAAATAAGTACGCCCGGGGGCCAGCCGCAGCCCGTACACCTCGCACGCGGCCAGGCTCTTCATCCATTCCTTTCCCCAGAACTTTTTCGCCAGATTGCGCCCGGAAGCCGTCACGGGATGCAGCTCCATCCCCTCCGCGGCCAGTTCCGCCGCCTTCTCCTCCGCGCGTTTCCGCAAATCCGCCCGTTTCAGGGGCATGCCATCATTTTCACACATATGATATTTTACCTTTTATTCCATAAAGAACGGCTTATAAATCATTCACTAATGTTCTTTAGGAACTGTTCTCAGCATGAAATCTCCAAATAAAGGTACCGTGAATGCCAATTCTCCATAAGAAGGACTATATATCATTCCCTTTTTCATTAAATGAGCCCGGGTTGGACCTATCTTGTTCACAGTAACTCCCAGAGCATGTGCAATTTCTCCGGCTCGCATCCTTTCAGATCTTAATTCTGCCATGGTTCTCAGGAATCTTTTTTCTCCCGGAGTAAGCCGATCAAATCTTACACGGAAAAAATTTTGATCCAATCTCTCTATAACCTTCTCCGTTGCCCGATTAATTACATCCAATGTAATATTTTCAGTTTGCGCCTGTTTCCAAGCCTGATATCCCCATTCTTGTAAAAAATATGGATAACCATGAGTAAGTTCATATATTTTATCAAGAGCATCATTTGCAAATACAGCTCCCTCCCTTCTGGCCGGTTCCTGCAATGCGCGAGCAACATCTTCCTGGGATAAAGCTCCAACATCAGGAAAACTGAATAAGCGTTCAGCATAGGATTTAGAATCTCCGGCCAAACCTGGCAAAATAGGAAGCCCGGCACCTAATAAGACAATAGGACTCTGTTTCTGTTGAATTCTATGCATTGCCATAATCAATGCACTTAATTCCTTCTCTTTAAAATATTGGATTTCATCAATAAGAATGGCAACAGCGGATTGTTTTTCCATGGCTGCCTCCGACAATGCCTGAAAAAGCTCAGGCAAATCATTTTCAAGGTCTCCGCTGTCCGCTACACCCGGTAACGGATCCAAGTCCAATCCCAAATCTCCATAGTTAATTCTGATAGTTCCAATAAAATTTCTAAGAGCAATCAGCCCCCTTTTAACTTTATCACCTGTTCCGGCCAATCTGTTCAATTCAAAAAACAACCTCCTCAAATATGGAGCAAGACTGGCACCTAAAGATTTATTTTCATGTGCTTCAATCGAGATCGTATGATATCCATGTTGTTGCGCCAATCGTTCCATTTCATTGAGTAGAACCGTTTTCCCTACTCCTCTCAAACCAGTTAGAAGCATGCTTTTTTCTGGTCTCCTATTCAAAGTACGCCCTAATAAAATCTCTGTTTGTCTAAGAATGCTGGACCTCCCTACCAACTCGGGAGGAGGAGAGCCAGCACCTGGTGAAAAGGGATTTTTTATTTCATCCATAATATAGCCCGTTATAGTAAGTATACTTCTAAGGCTTTTCAAGTAGAACTTACTAGACCTTCTTACCTCTTCTTACCTCTTCTTACCTCTTCTTACCTCTTCTTACCTAGTTCTACCTAGTTCTATCTAAAATTTAATAGAACTAGGTAGAATAAAAACTCCATTCCAAATCCGTCCACATTACCTATTTCAAGCTTTCAAAACAACATGGCTTCAGGCACAACATGTGGGTCATGTGGAAAGGCAGATTTTCTAAACCCACCGCTGATCTGGTTCAACGCTACGGCGAATCCGTCTCCTACGACTGGAGGCTCTTCCGCCAGGACATTGCCGGATCCATCGCCCATGCGCGGGCACAGCTCAAGGCAGGCCTGCTTTCGCAGGAGGAATTCAGCGCCATTGAATCCGGCCTGAAGGACATTCTGAAGGACATTGAGGCAGGCAGCTTCACGTGGAGCCGGGAGCTGGAAGACGTGCACATGAACATTGAAAGCGAGCTGACCCGCCGCATCGGCGCGCCGGGTGCCAAGCTGCATACCGCACGCTCCCGCAACGACCAGGTGGCTACGGACACACGGCTTTACTGCCGGGCGGAGATTGATGAAATCCTGGAAAAAGTGCGCCATTTGCAGCGTGCGCTGGTCATGAAGGCGAAGGAATACGCGGACGCCATGATGCCGGGGTACACCCACCTGCAGCGCGCCCAGCCCGTCACGATGGGCCACCATTTGCTGGCTTACGTGGAAATGCTGAACCGGGACGCAGACCGCCTCACGGACTGCCGCAGGCGCCTGAACGTTTCCCCGCTGGGTTCCGGAGCCATCGCCGGTTCCACCATCTGCCTGGACCGCCACGGAATTGCCGCGGAACTGGGCTTTGACGCCGTAACGGAGAATTCCATGGATGCGATTGCGGACCGGGATTACATCATGGAAACCCTCTTTGACCTGGCCGTGATCGGCGCGCACCTTTCCCGCATGAGCGAGGACGTCATCCTGTGGTGCACGGCGGAATTCGGCTTTGCCACCCTTTCTGACGCCCATACGACGGGCTCCTCCCTGATGCCCCAGAAAAAGAATCCGGACGTGGCGGAACTGACCCGCGGCAAGACGGGACGCCTGTACGGCAACCTTACCGCCGTGATGGTGGCCGTCAAGGGGCTGCCCCTGACCTACAACCGCGATCTCCAGGAAGACAAGGAACCCCTCTTCGATTCCATTGACACGATCAAGCTGGCCCTGGACGTCAACGCGGAGATGATGGCCGCCATGACGGTCAACACGGCCCGGGCCCTGGAAGCGGCTTCCGATCCCATGCTGCTGGCTACGGACCTGGCGGACTACCTGGTTCGCCGCGGCGTTCCCTTCCGGAAGGCTCACGAACTGGTCGGAAAAGCCGTCGCCATGAGCATTTCCACGGGTACGCCCCTCAACCAGTTGAGCGACGAACAGTTCGCCTCCATTTCAGACGCGTACGGAACGGACGCGCGCGACGTATTTGAATTGACAAAAGCCTTCGCCCAGCGTACCAACCCGGGGGCTCCCAATTCCGGGAACACCCGCCGCCGCATCGCCTACTGGGAAGACATTCTTTCCAAATAACACTGCCTGCGGGGAGCGGACGGAACGGGGAACCTGCCGTCCGTCTCCGCGGCGCGCCTCCGGGTGCAGGAAGGAGACGTTTTACACCCCTCCGGCGGCGGCATTCCACCGCAGCCGGCCAACATCCCGGCAGCCATGTTCAGACCTGCTCTCCTTTCCTCTCTCAAGACCTATACCAAGCAAACTTTTCTGGCGGACCTCTTCGCGGGGCTCACCGTCGGCGTGGTGGCCATCCCGCTGGCGATGGCCTTTGCGATTGCATGCGGGCTCTCTCCCACCCAGGGCCTCATCACCGCCATCGTGGCCGGCTTCCTCATTTCCCTGTTCAGCGGAAGCAAGTACCAGATAGGCGGCCCCACCGGCGCCTTCGTCATCATCATCATGGGCGTGCTGGAACAGTACCACGCGTCCGGACTGCTGGTCTGCACGCTGATGGCGGGCCTCTTTCTCATTATCCTGGGCTTCTGCCGCATGGGGGCGCTTATCCGCTTCATTCCATTCCCCGTCACCACGGGATTTACCTCCGGCATTGCCGTGGTGATTTTCTCCACGCAGATCAAGGACATCTTCGGCCTCACCATCACGGAAAAAATCCCCGGCGACTTCATTGAAAAATGGGCGTGCTACTTCAACTACTTCCACACCATCAACTGGGCGGCGCTGGCGCTGGCCGTCGGCACCGTCGCCATCACCCTGCTGAGCCGCCGCTTCTGGCCCAGGGTGCCGGCCATGCTGGTGGGCATGCTGGGCATGACCGCCGTTTCCGTAGCCTTCTCCCTGCCCGTAACCACCATCGGGCAGGCCTTCGGCAGCCTTCCGAACACGCTTCCCCTCCCTTCACTGCCCCACATTGAATGGCACAACCTGGGGGCGCTGACGGCCCCGGCCTTCACCATCGCCCTGCTGGCGGCGATTGAATCCCTGCTGAGCGCCTCCGTGGCGGACGGCATGACGGGAGGACGCCACAAACCCAATATGGAACTCATTGCCCAGGGAATCGGCAACATCGGGTCCGCCCTGTTCGGCGGCATTCCGGCCACCGGGGCCATCGCCCGCACCGCCACCAACATCAAGGGGGGGGCCAAAAGCCCGGTTTCCGGCATGATTCACGCGGTGACCCTTCTTGCCATCCTGATGGCCTTTGCCCAGTACGCCCAGCAGATTCCTCTGGCCGTGCTGGCGGGCATCCTGACGGTGGTGTGCTACAACATGAGTGAAATGCACACGTTCAGCCGCCTGCTGAAAGGGCCGCGGCAGGATGCGGCGGTGCTGGTGATCACCTTCCTGCTGACCGTCTTTGTGGACCTGGTCGTGGCCGTGGAGGTGGGTGTGGTGCTTGCCGCCCTGCTCTTCATGGGCCGCATGGCCCAGATCAGCGACGTTTCCGCCATTAAAAACGAGCTGCTGGATAACGACGAGGAAGACGACGAAGACCGTTCTACGGCCAAACTCAGCATTCCGGAAGGCGTGGAAGTTTTTGACGTGAAGGGCCCCTTCTTTTTCGGCGCCGTGGAACAGTTCAAGGACCAGGTGCTGGAAACGCTGGAGCACGATACCAAGGTAGTCATTCTGCGCATGCGCCTGGTTCCCGCGCTGGACGCCACCGGACTGAATGTTCTTTCCGACTTCTGCCACCAGTGCCGGGAGCACGGCTCCACCCTGCTGGTCTGCGGCGTGCAGCCGCAACCCCTGGATGTCATCCGCCACGCGCCCTTTTACCGGGAGCTGAAACGCTACAACATCTGCGAGAATATTGACGCCGCCCTGAACCGCGCCCGCAAGATCATCAACGGTCCCGCGCCCAAACACCTGTAACGGCGGCTACTCCCCCCGTGCGGCCAGGTAGGCCGCGCCCCATTCATTCATGGCTTCCAGTACGGGCAGCACGCTCCTGCCGAAGGCCGTCAGGGAATACTCCACCCTGGGCGGAATGACGGGGTATGCCTTGCGCTCTACCAATCCGTCCGCCTCCAGCTCCCGGAGCTGCTGGGTAAACATCTTGGTGGTAGCCTCCGGAATCATCCGGTGCAGCTCGTTAAATCGCACGGGGGCCTTCTGGTAAAGGTGCCAGAGAATCACGATCTTGTACTTTCCCCCAATCAGGGAGAGCGTGACGCCGCAGGGACAACGGTAAGAGGAGGAAGGCTTTTTCATCGTTACAGTATCTTTTTTGACACTATATTACAAAATAGTGCCTACTTGTCAAAAACTCCCTGTCTCCCTATGCTGGCGGGAATTCCAATCCACACAGCCATGAAACTGACCATCGACCAAGACAAGTGCATCCACTGCCATTTATGTGAAAAGGCCTGCTTCCTGATCTGCTTCTGCGGCTTCGATTCCCTGGAAGGAGCTGCGGAACAATACTGCATCGGCTGCGGCCATTGCGTAGCCGTCTGCCCGCGGCAGGCCATTACCCACTCCGGAGTAAAAAGCACGGAACCCATAGGCCCCGTTCCGGGCGAAGCGGAAGTGCTGAACCTGCTGATGAAAACCAGGAGCGTGCGGCACTTCAAACCGGACCCCGTCAGCCGGGAAACGTGGAACGTCCTGCGCCGAGCGGCGGAATACTCCCAGTCCGGCCTGAACGCCCAGAGCATCCGCCTGACGGCGGTGGAAGACCCGGATACCCTCTCCGGCATCAGAAAGGCCCTGCTCCGCATGTACGACAAGCTGGAAAGGCTGGCCGCCTTCCCCGTCACCCGCCTGGCCGCCCGGCTGGCCCTCTCCCCGCAGGATTACCACGCCGTCATCTCCGAAACCGCTACACAGCCCCTGCGCAGGCAGGCGGCGGAACGGGGGGAAGACCCCGTACTGTACAGCGCCCCGGCCCTGCTCCTGCTGACCGGCTCGGCGTCACAAACCGCGCGGGAAGACGCTACGGTCCTCTCCCATAATATCATGGTGGCCCTGACCGCGCTGGGGCTGGGGAGCTGCTACATGGGCGGCCTGGTCCTGGGATGCAGGGTTTTCAAGTACAAGCCGCTTCTCCGCGCCCTGGATTTGCCGAAAGGGCACGCGGTCCATCAGGCCCTTGTGCTGGGGATGCCCACCGTACAGCTCAAACGCATGCCGGAACGGAAGCGCCGTAAAATCAGGTTCCGGTAAGCTTCCCCGTCAACGGTCCGCTTCCTGCTCCTCATAGCGGGAAAGGAGGAAATCCAGGTCTTCCAGCAGGGTCTGGCAGGAACGGTCCCACCGCTTCCTGCCCTGGAGCGCCATCACGCATTCCTTTCTCCCGGTAAAACAGTATTTGGTAATGCCGTGCACCTGCAATTCTTCCACCTGCTTTTTCAGCTCACAGGCAAAAAACAGCCAGAACGGCACGCTGCGGGCAATCTCCGCCACGCTGACCGTCATGGGGGGCGTTTCCTCCTTCAGCTCCCTTGCCAGGTGCGCCAGGCCTACCTCCGTAAGCATGCGGCGCAGGCGTTCATACAGCTCGGACACCTGCATGACGGACAGGTCGCACTCATGCTCCAGATAATAGCGCACAGAGGCCAGCAGGTCATCCTTGAACGGCAGGGTGGTTCCGGCGCGCCGGGCGGCATGTTCCAGGGCATCCGCCAGCCACTGTTCCCCGTACTCGGTGATCAGGCAATCACCAAGCTTGAGCAGCGGTCTGTTGTTTCGGAAGCCGATCATGGAACAGGGAAAAGGGGGAAATTTAAAGGATGGGAAGCTTGCGCTGGAGGGGATCAATCAGCGTCTGGTGGCGCATCTGCGTGATCTCCTGGATGAACTCCTCCACATTGGAAAACTGGCGGTACACGGACACGTAGCGGATGTAGGCGACGGGATCGATGGCGTAAAGTTTTTCAATCACTTTTTTGCCGATCTCGCTGGAGGGAACTTCGCGCAAATGGTCGCGGTGCAATTCGGAAATAATTTCTTCCACGGCGCGGTCCAAGCGGTCCATGCTCACGGGCCTCTTTTCACAGGCCTTCACCAGGCCGCGCAAAATCTTCTCGCGGTTCAGGGCTTCCCGCAGGTTATCTCTTTTTACAACGCGCAGCTCCGTACGTTCAATCTGCTCATAGGTCGTGTAACGGTAATCGCACCTCAGGCACACGCGGCGGCGGCGGATGGTCGTCCCGTCCTTGGACATACGGGAGTCAATGACCTTATCCTCCAAATGACCGCACTGAACGCATCTCATGGCACGACCATACTACTACATAACGCATCCATAAAGGAAAAAGTACGCCAAATATAGTACAGAGGCCTTAATGGCCAGCATCTCCCAACCAAGACTTCCTGTGAATAAGCCGGGGACAAAAATACTCCCGTCCGCGTTTCCGCACGGGTTGACGGAAATGCCGGAATTGTGAATAAGAGGCAGGCAGGCTTCCATGTACTCCGGGTGTGAAGACACATTTTTTATGCTCTCCTCCCACCGGAATAAAAACCGGAAAAGCCCTGAACGGATTCCGGTTCGCGCCAGGGTCGTTCATGGCCGTCCATTACGGGTTCACCGTTCCGCCTTGATTGACGATACTGCCCGCAGCCAGCCTGGCGCCATTCAGATTCAACACAGCGCCGTCTTTGACGAGGACTCTGCCCAGATTCAGGGCCTGCCCCTCCATTCCTTCCAGGGACATTTCCACCTTTCCGGACAAGATCCAGGAACATTTCAAGGAAGCGGGCAGCACCCGTTCCAACACGACGCGGGCCATTCCCTCCGCTCCCCCTCCGCCTTCCGCACGAACCACCTGCACTTCCGCCTGTCCGGACAAGCGGACGGGGTGGGCTTTGTCCTGGACCGGCGAGGGCTTGAGTTCCACGGTGGAGCCTCCCGGAATATTCCAGGCCTGACGGCCCGCAAGCTGTACATTTGTCTCCAACTGCAAATTTTTCCCTTCCGCCAGCCGGATGCCTCCCGGCCCAAGCGCCAAACGGTCGCCGGAGCCCCCTCCTTTGCTCTGAATAATCACGGTATTAACGGCGGGGTCCTCCACACGGATGCCGAACAGCTTCACCACGCCCGATACAATGCTGGGTTTTACGGAAGAAGCCAAGTTCCACACGCCTACGTTTTTCCCCGGCATTTTCCGATTCATCCAGGCATCCGGAGAACCGAGAGGAGCCTCATAACGGCCGCTGCGGACGGAGCCGGCATCCTTCCCGGCCAGACGGGCGGCTTCATAGGCAAAGCGCGCGCCGATGCTGATCTGGGACTGGCCGTTGTAATGCACCCCCATCTGGTCGCCGGCAGTCAGCTTGGGAAGGTCCCTGGTAGGGGCATAGCCCAGGGACGGACGGGAGGCGGCCAGCTCCTTCATCACCTGGTGGGTCGTTTTTCCCTGAACTTCGGTATCGCGCCCTTCCAGGCCGCCGGTAACATTGCCCGTCTCCGGATCGCTTTCATTCTTTCCGGCCCAGTTGGCATTCTCGCCAATGACGGCTCTCTGTGCGGCCAGGGCGGACGTATCCCCGTACGGTTTCAAGTCCGCCGCCAGATTGCCCAGAAGCTCCAGAAAACGGGAAGCGCTCTCCGGCACGGAAGCGCCGATATTGCTTTCCCCCTGCAAATACAGCAGCCCGGCAAACTCCACTTTGGAGTGCTTGGACTTGTCTACCGCGGCACAGGCGTTTTTGACGGCCTGCACCAGCGCCTTGTAAGCCTGGCCGTTCTTTTGCCAGTGGGAATTGTCGCCGCCGTCCCTGGAAGCCTTCACGACCGCCACGTCCGCATCCCTGAACCATCCGTTCTTCTCCAGCGTAAAGGCAAACCCGTACTCCGGCCCCATGCACAAACTGCCGTTATACCGCGGCATGGCGGGCCGTACCTGCTCCCAGGACGTGGAAGCCCCGGGAAACACCCCTTCCCTCTGGCCGAAGTTCTCATGCCAGTAGAGCGTATTCTTCGGCTCATACTTCTTCAACAACTCCGGAGAAGCGGGACTGCCCTTCACGGCTCCCAGGGAATTGGATTGGCCCGTCAGCAAAAAAATCTTCAATTCTTTTGCGGAGCATACCGAAACAAGGCACAGGAACAGGAAGGACAGCAGATAGGTCATTTGAGTTACAATTGCAGGAACACAACTATAACTGCCGGAATTTTCCTTTTCAATCGTCAACTGCCGGATATGGGAGCCGGAAGGAGGAGGAAAAGGAAAAGACCAGTTCTTCTTCTATGCTCCCGATGGACAGCATAGCCGCTTTATTGATTTTTTACCGAAGAGCTTGGAGGAAGCAAAGACGCGACGGCTCGGACAGGCGGCATGCACCAAATGTTCCTCTTAGCCGGAGGAAGGAAGATCGTTCCATCAAGAA